>NZ_CAER01000079.1 GCF_000285495.1 Oceanobacillus massiliensis str. N'diop | reverse complement strand
GAGGCTGGGACATAACTAGCCAATAGTAACTGAAAAAAGGTTCCGATTATCGTTTTTTGATAATCGGAACCTTTTTCGTGATTATTTTTATTATCTACGGTTCCATTAGCTGTATTGGCGGTGTACTTTCTCATGTTCACCGCCATGAATGCAAACCCTAATTCATTTTCTACTTTTTCTTTGCCTCTCACGGACATTCGCGTGAAACGCAAATTAGCCTTCAAAAATCCAAAGACTGGCTCTACATCTATTTTACGCTTGCCATAGATTTCACCCGTTTTCGTTTCCGAAAGCTGTTCCCTCGTATATGCTTTTTGGTTTTCCCATTTTTCGTTGTAATAAATCTTTCGATTCTTTCCTTCCTTTGCTTTCGTACATTGCTGGCGTAATGGACAACCCGAACAGTCTTCACATTCATAGACTTTAAACGTTCTTGTAAATCCCGTTTTGTCTGTTCGATTCGAAAGGTAACCGAAGGTCACTTTTTTATTGTTTGGACAAGTAAAAGAATCATCTTCTTTATGATATTCCCAGTTGGCAATGTTAAAAGGGTTCTGCTTGTATTTCTTTTTCTTCTCTTTACGATACATGTTATACGTGATCAGCGGGATACGTTTTCGATGGCTTAGGATATCTTCGTAGTTTTGTTCACTACCATAACCTGCATCAGCGACAATGTATGGGGGCAGCGGAAAGAACCCTTTCTCGATTTTATTTAAAAAAGGGATGAACGTACGAGTATCGGTTGGGTTTGGAAATACATCAAAAGCGAGCGCATATTGTCCTTCTGTCGCAATTTGCACATTATAACCAGCTTTAAGTTGACCGTTCTTCATATAATCATCTTTCATGCGCATAAATGTGGCATCATGATCCGTCTTCGAATAACTGTTGCGCTCACCAAATATGGCCATATCATGTTGGTATTTCTGTTTGCGCTGCACATAATCCTTGAATTGTTTGCGGTATTGTTTCGGTGCTTTGCGTTCAGAGCGAAGTCGTTTACGTTCGCTTACGTCTTCACTTGCTTCTATTTGTTGATCATATTTCTCTACCTTGTCGTCGAGCTCTTTCACTACTGTTTCGAGTTCTTTCGTAGATAATTCCTCCAGGCTTTCTCGTTCTATTTCTGGAATAATTTCTTTTTCCAATAATTCCTCATACATTTGGTTAGACTTCTCTACCAAATTGGCACTGTATTTTTCAATCGCTTTGCGCCAAACAAACGTAAACTTATTGGCATTGGCTTCGATCTTCGTTCCATCAATAAAAATCGCTTCTTCTTCAATTAACTTTTCTTGAACGAGCTGGCAACGGAATTGTACAAAACACTGACGTAGTAATTCCTTTACCTCGGGATGGACACGGAACCGATTGATCGTACGGTAACTTGGCTCATATCCTTGAGCTAGCCACATCATTCGCACACTATCTTTCAGTAATCCTTCAATCTTTCTACCAGAGAAAACAGATTGCGTATAAGCGCATAAAATTACCTTCATCATCATGCGTGGATGATAAGCTGGACAGCCTGTCACACGCAAAAACCCGGTGAATGCTTCATCTGGAATATTCTCCACTACATCGTTGACGGCATAGGCTATATCATTTTCTTGAAGTTTGATTTCTAAATCTAACGGCAAAATAACTTGATTCATGGTATAATGTTTAAACATAAGGATACCTCCGATTCTGTTTTGGTGTAGTTACTTTAACTTTATCAGAAGGTATCCTTTTTGCGTACTTAATTTTAGAATTTTATTAAAAAAAGAGTGGTATCCACCAACTTATTGGCGTGTACCACTCTTTTCAATTACTAGGTTTTGTCCCAGCCTCTTT
>NZ_CAER01000081.1 GCF_000285495.1 Oceanobacillus massiliensis str. N'diop | reverse complement strand
TTGTATTTCGCAAGTGAAAAGTGAGCCATTTCGCAATTTAATTTTGAGCCACTTTACCTTCGTTCATTTTCATCCATTTTTCTGTTTCTTTCATCCGATAAGAAATCCCATTCATATTTAAAACATGTGATTTATGTGTAAGTCTATCTGTTAGCGCAGCTGTCAATACTGGATCATGAAAGACCTCTTGCCATTTCAAAAAGGATAAGTTACTTGTTATAATCGTAGACTTTCTACCGGCTCGTAACGATAGATGCGAGAAAAAAAGTTCAGCACCGTCTTTATCAAATGATATATAGCCAAGCTCATCAATAATAACCAGATCATACTTTTCAAACTTTAATTCAAATGCCCTCAGTGTGCGTTCAGAACGGCATTCCTTAAGCTGATTGATTAACGATGATACGGTCGCAAAATACACCCTATAACCAGCCATACATGCTTCTACCCCAAGCCCTACGGCTATATGAGATTTGCCCGTACCTGGCGATCCCGTTAAAATAATATTTTGACCCTCTTTTATAAAATCCAACGATTTAAAATGTGGTAATTTCCGTTTCGCATCATCTGGTAAAGCTTCCTCTTCTAATTCCTCCAATAACTTTTTCTCGGGGAAGTTTGCTGCCCGAATACGATTGTATTTAGCGCGTACTAAACGATCACCTTTTTCTTGGATAAGCACTTGATGTAATACATCAAATGCTTGTTCAGGATATTTAAAATCTGTTTCATTTTGAACCATCTTGCGAATGCTTGGTAACCGCAAATCCTTACAAAAATCAATAACTTGCTGTTTCTTATTCATAGAGCCAATCCTTCTTCCTCTTCCGGTTGATTAAACAGGAGCCCATATGCCTTAATATTGCTTTCAGATTGTTTAGAGGTATCATCTATTTCTAACGAATTTACTCCTGAAGGAGTAGTTTGCTCACAGAGGAAAAGAATTCTTTCTGTACTCACATAATCGAAGCGAATATTTTTTAATTCTTCAACCGCCTTCATGACATGATTCAACTTGTTTTTTTCTTTGATATAGAATAGTAACTCTATGAAATCTTTCTCTTTTCCGATATAATAATGATTGTATAATTTTTTAATTTGGTTAGGTGCCTGCTTCAAACATTCACTTTGAGCGATGGCACCCTTTTTCTTTTGAAATGTGTTTAAATAATGGTAAATATTCATTTCCCACTGGTGTAACCCCCAATTACGTGAATGCTCAGCCACAAGATCTCCTTCAATAAATAACTTTACCTTTTCAGCTCCCACTTTTGCTTTAATCCGTTTTCCAACGTGTCCTTCTGGCACTGAATAGTGATTTTGTTTGATAACCACTGAACTATATTTATCTATGTGGCATTCAACTAAATCAGCCCCATCAAATGGCGCAATAGCTACTGCTTGTTTTGCTACCTTTTTCTCCTCCTCCATTAAATCAGTGTGTTTAATTTTTTCTTTATGATGCAATCGCCCATTTATACGTTGTAACGTGCTCAATAACTGTTCCTCAGCCTCAACTAGGCTAGAAAAAGAAAATTCAGATGAGAATGCCTTT
>NZ_CAER01000082.1 GCF_000285495.1 Oceanobacillus massiliensis str. N'diop | reverse complement strand
TATAATGGGTGGATTTTCCTCTATCCATTTCATCATCTTTCCATATAAATGTCCAAAAGAATAAGATTTAAATAATGTATTCAATTCTCTAACAACATCTATATCTAGTGTTTCATTTTTAAGGTAATAAATAATTTTACTAGCATTTTTATTTGCATTATCATAACCAACATACTTTTTATTCAGGATACCACTTGAAAAAATCGTATCTTTAATAGCTTTAAATAATCCAAATTTCTTTAAAATCGTAGTTTGCTCAGGATTAGGTAATGAGGCTGCATTTATATTCTGAACAAGTCTCCGTATAAAACCTGCAATTTCATCCTCTGGAATTAATTTATTCCTTAATAAAGTAATAGCTATATCCCAAAATGTTTCAGAGTAATTACCGATTTTCTTAAATTAAGAAGTCTTTCCAAAGTAACCGTATCAATTCTTTTTCTTCTGTACATAATATTAATCTATCAGGGAACATTTCAATAAATGACACAAATGTATCTTCATTGGAAACAACAAATTCCAAAAATGCTTTATTTAGAGCATCATTAGGTGAATAAGCTATTTCATTCCAAAAAGATTTCTGTTCTTCATTAGCGAAAGCATCAAGACTGACATAACCGGAATAAATTTCTTGAAGTAATTCTGAAAGCTCACCTTGTCTAACCACTAATGGTAGGTCATTTATTAAATAATAAAAATCTGTACCCGGTTTAGTAAATTTAGGATCAAAATGTTTTTTTATTTTCAGCAGTAATGCTTGTTTCCCCCCGTTTACTACAAATTTTGCAAGATTAGACTCAAGAAAAAGCCAAAATGATTCAACATGGCTATTTCCAATTATAGAATCCTTTGCATGTGCGCAATCATTCCTTTTCTTTCGCCAATATGATACTTCCTCAATTAAATCATTATTGATTAAAAATACTTTTCCCAGCTTTTTATGTTTTTCATTAATTGTAGTAAATACAGTTTCCTCCCAGACTTTATCATCTCTCAAGTCATTTCTTTTCTTTTTCCAGTCTTCCTCGTGATATAAATCTGGTGTATCACTGTTCAAGAGACGATCTCTTAAAGCTTTCATAAAACCCAAATAAGACATTAATAAGGAGGCTCTATATGCACCTACTCTGTAACACATAAAAGCTTCATCAAATAAGATCTGAGCATCTTCTGAAATATCTTGATTATGAATCCAACTTTCAAAATAAATTTTCAACCATGTCACCTGCTCTTATTATATTTATTATTTTATACTGTTATAATTGTATCAATAGAAGAGAATTTTCTTTAGTAATTGATACATTAGTTTCCATAGCAATCATCGAAATAATATAAATGTGAAAAAACTATATAAAATTCCAATTTAAACTATACAAGAAAAGTTGGACAATTCCTGTTATATCAGATAAATCATTAGAAAACAATCAATATTTTCTAAGTGAAAAATGGTGTAAAAAATGGTGTAAAATTATATAAAATTGTTTCGTATTGTAACTTATGCAAAACATATAAAAAACGCTCAAGAACATGAT
>NZ_CAER01000084.1 GCF_000285495.1 Oceanobacillus massiliensis str. N'diop | reverse complement strand
GGGAGTGTAATATAAACTGTGTAAGTAAGAGAGCGTACGGCTCTTACTTCGCAGTTTATTTTTTTATTGATAAACTAGAATATATAAATTGGGGAGTTGTTTATAATGGCGAAATCTAAACGTGATCCAAAATCAGTAGAATTAGCTAATAGAATTATAGAACAATACCAACCAGAGTCCGTACAAGACATGCAGAATGCTTTAAAAGACATATTTGGCCCTATGTTTGAAGCGATGTTAAAAGGAGAGATGAACCATCATCTTGGTTATGACTCAAACGATAAAGGGGAAAAAGTCACAGATAATCGCAGAAATGGTTATGGAAAGAAAACCTTGAATACCAGTTCTGGAGAAGTAGAAATTGAAGTGCCTCGAGATCGTGACGGCTCTTTTGAACCGAAAATTATTCCTAAGCGTAAAAAAGATGTATCTGAGATTGAGGATAAGGTTATCGCTATGTATGCCAGAGGGATGTCTCAGCGGGACATTTCTTCTACCATTGAGGACATTTATGGTTTTTCTGTATCTCATGAAATGGTTTCCGATATCACAGATACTGTGCTGCCTGACTTAGAAGAGTGGCAAAGTCGTCCATTAAATAACTGTTATCCTTTCGTTTTTGTGGACTGCATGTATACAACCATCCGTAATCAATATGAGACAAAGAAGTATGCCGTGTATACCATTTTAGGTTATACCATGGAGGGAAAAAAAGAAATTCTTGGTCTATGGTTAAATGAAACAGAAAGTAAGCATAAATGGATGCAAATCTTTGATGAAATCAAGGCTAGAGGGGTCGAAGATATCTTCTTTATTTCTATGGATGGCGTATCTGGATTGGAGGAAGGTGCTCGTTCCATATTCCCTAACGTTATCGTTCAACGATGCATTGTACACTTAATTCGCAACTCCATTAAATACGTACCAAGCAAGGACTACAAAGCATTTACAGCTTCATTAAGAAAGGTTTACGGAGCTCAAAGTCTAAAGGCATGTCAAAGTACATTTGAATCCTTTAAACAACAATGGTCTGCCTACCCAGGAGCTATCGATGTTTGGGAACGCAACTTTGAACATGTAGAACAATTATTTGACTTTGGTAGTGCAGTTCGACGAATTATGTACACGACTAATGCAGTGGAAAGCATCCACTCCAGCTTTAGAAAAGTAACGAAAAAGGGAGCATTCCCCAACGAGAATGCCCTACTTAAAGTCCTATATTTACGAGTTAAAGAACTAGAAACCAAATGGGAAGGTGGTCATGTCCATAACTGGTCTCTAGCCATGAATCAACTATTAATGGATGACCGATTAAAGGATAGGGTTCTCAAATATATCTAAGTGTGTAATCCCAACTTACACACTTTATTTGACAAACCC
>NZ_CAER01000085.1 GCF_000285495.1 Oceanobacillus massiliensis str. N'diop | reverse complement strand
GGGGAGTGTAATATTAACTGTGTAAGTGAGAGATCGTACGGCTCTTACTTCGCAGTTAATTTTTTTATTGGTAGAATAAAACTATAACGTTTGGGAGGTTATTCTATTGACGAAGTCGAAGCGAGATCAAAAATCAGCTGAATTAGCGAACCAGATTCTAGAAAACTACCAACCAGAGACCGTAGAAGACATGCAGAATGCACTCAAAGATATATTTGGCCCTATGTTTGAATCTATGTTGAAGGGTGAAATGAATCATCATTTAGGCTACGAAGCGAACGATAAAGAGGAAAAAGACACAGAAAATAGACGGAATGGCTATGGAAAGAAAACCATCAAAACGAGCTCGGGTGAAGTGGACATCAAGATACCAAGAGATCGGGATGGTTCCTTTAATCCAGAACTGATACCGAAACGAAAAAAGGACGTCTCAGCGATTGAGAATAAAGTGATTTCCATGTATGCACGTGGAATGTCGCAGCGAGATATTTCGTCAACAATCGAAGATATCTATGGTTTTTCAGTGTCCCATGAAATGGTATCGGATATTACAGATCAGGTGCTTCCTGAACTAGAAGAATGGCAAACTAGACCGTTAAGTAGCTGTTATGCCTTTGTTTTTGTGGACTGTATGTACACAACGATTCGTAATCAATATGAAACGAAGAAATATGCTGTCTACACGATTTTAGGATATACCATGGAGGGCAATAAAGAAATTATTGGCTTATGGTTAAATGAAACGGAAAGTAAGCATAAATGGATGCAGATTTTCGATGAAATCAAGGCAAGAGGAGTCGAAGACATCTTCTTTATTTCCATGGATGGGGTGAGTGGTTTGGAAGAAGGTTCACGTGCCATTTTTCCAGATGTCATTGTCCAGCGATGCATGGTTCATTTGATTCGTAATTCCGTTAAATATATTCCTAGTAAAGATTATAAAGCCTTCACCAAAGCGTTAAAGAAAGTCTATGGTGCCCCAAGCCTTAAGGCTTGCCTAAGTGCTTTTGAATCTTTTCAACAACATTGGGCTGCCTATCCAGGAGCGATTGACGTTTGGACAAGAAACTTTCACCATGTCGAACAGCTTTATGATTATGGAAGTGCCATTCGTAAAGTGATGTACACTACTAACGCAGTAGAAAGTATTCATTCCAGCTTCAGAAAAGTAACCAAAAAAGGAGCATTCCCCAACGAGAACGCTCTATTAAAAGTATTATTTTTACGGGTAAAAGAACTCGAAACCAAATGGGAAGGTGGCCATATCCAAAACTGGGCAATGGTTATGAACCAACTTCTTCTCCACGAGAATCTAAAAGAGAGGGCTTTAAAATACATTGAATAAATTTTTAACTTACACACTTTATTTGACAAACCC
>NZ_CAER01000086.1 GCF_000285495.1 Oceanobacillus massiliensis str. N'diop | reverse complement strand
TAGACTGACATAGCGATTTGAGACAATATTAAAACACCTTCTTAGGCTGCCATTCCTCGAAATTCTAGAGGAGATTGGTAGCCTAATTTTTCTTGAATACGTTCCATGTTATAGTGATTCATAAATATGTCCACACGATTTCTAACTTCTTGAAGGGAAACTGAATTGTATTTCACGTATTGAAATTCTTCAGATTTAATATTTGAATGAAAGGATTCAATGACTGCGTTATCCCAACAGTTTCCTCTTCTAGACATACTGCTTATAAGGTCCTTTTCTTTAACTAACTGTTGGTATGCGTAAGATGTATACACACTTCCTTGATCGGAATGGATTATGACTCCTTTTGGATTCTTTGTTGCTTTCAATGCAGCTTTTAGTGTATCGGTAACTAAGGATGTTTGTTGATGATCATAAAGTCTATATGCTACAACTTCATTATTAAACAGATCTATAATCGTTGATAGGTATAGCGTTTTAGGACCATACTGCATATAGGTAATGTCTGTTACCCATTTCTGATTGGGTTTAGTCGCTGTAAAATCCCTTTCTAATAGGTTTGGTGCTATGATTACCGATTCTCCATGTGATTTCCATCTACGTTTTGGTTTAATACGGCATTGTAAGTGAAATTTTTGCATGATACGTTGAACCGTATTTCGATGTAGTTTTATTTTATACTGCTTTTTAAGAAGTTGGGTAATTTTTCTGTGTCCATAGCGGTATTTTGTGCTTCGACATAATGTCTGAATTGCTATTTCCACCTCCGAAGGAGGAGTGAATGCTTTCTTGGTCCAACGGTAATAAGTAGACCGAGCTACATCTAATGCCTGTAGAATAGCAGTAACTGTATACTCTCCTCGAAATCTATCAACCAGCTGAAGTACTACTTCTTTTTCAACTCCTCTCTCAGTTCCAAATACTTTTTTAAAATTTCATTCTCCATCTTCAAATGTTCCATTTGCATATTTTTCTTTTCATCTTCATTTTCCCATTCAGGACCATGCCCATATGAATATTGTTTTCCAATCGGTTGGTCAAAACGGTGGATTTGATTCTCCTTATACCATCTCATCCATGTACGAATTTGAGTTCGGTTTTTTATGCCGTGTTTTTCCATTATTTCTCTGTTTGTTAGCTCGCCACTCATTTTATCTTTAATAACCGCCCATTTCACTTCACTAGAATACACGTTTTTGCCCATGCAAAAACACCTCCGAATAGTTATTGGTTTGATTATACCATTTCGAAGGTGTTTTTTATTGTCCCATTTTATTGTGTTAGTCTAA
>NZ_CAER01000087.1 GCF_000285495.1 Oceanobacillus massiliensis str. N'diop | reverse complement strand
GAGGTGGAGAAACCAGAACTTAAAAATAGTAAAAATGGGTATTATGAGCGTGGCCTAGATACACGATACGGCCGCATTGAAGATCTGTCCATACCAAGAGATCGAGAAGGTTATTTTCAAACAAGTCTCTTTGATCCTTACCAACGTAGAGAAAGATGGCTGGGGGAAAGCATTATCACGATGTATAACAAAGGTTTTAGCACACGTGAAATTGGCACATTTATTGAAAGAATTCTAGGAAATACCTATTCCGCAACAACGATTAGCAATATTACAGATGTACTTGTGGAAGAAATTGAAGAATGGCAACAACGTCCTTTGGACAAAAGATATACGGTTCTTTATTTAGATGGAACTTACCTGAAGTTACGTCGACAAGACGTAGACAGTGAAGTGGTTTACGTTATCGTAGGGATTACAGATAAAGGTTATAAAGAGATTGTCGGATTTTATGTTGGAGGTAAAGAAAGCGCACTTGGATGGAAAGAAATCTTAACTAACCTTCGGAATCGAGGATTGGAAGAAGTGTTATTGGGCGTATTTGATGGGCTTAGTGGTCTTGAAACTGCGTTCAAGGAGGTTTACCCCAAAGCCGATGTCCAACGTTGCGTGGTCCATAAAGTACGGAACGTCCTTTCTTCCATTCGACAAAAGGATAAAGAAACTTTCACTACGGACCTGAAGAAGGTTTATAAAGCAGTTACTAAAGAACAAGCTGTACATTATTTTAGTAAATTGAAAGAGGAGTGGAATAAGGTTTATCCGAAGGTTATATCTTCATGGGAAGAGGACCTTTCCGTCTTATTAACTTTTCTTGATTACCCAAAGAGTATTCAATCCCAGATCTATACTACGAACACCATTGAGCGCACAATTAAGGAAGTGAAAAAACGTACGAAAACGATGAACAGTCTCCCTAACGAAAAAGCTGTAGAAAAGATTGTGTACCTTGTGTCAAAGGACTATAACGAAAAGTGGAGCAAAAGAGCAATAACAGAGTTTTCCGCGGCACGAGAAGAGTTGAAATCCATGTTTGAAACTAGATATGGCAATACAAAAGAATAAAACAACACCTAGAGGAACTTCCTTTTTGTACAACATATTAAAAACGTTCGGTTTGACATGGAGCCTCTGCGGGCATGATTTTTACGCCAAGCCCCAGCTATTTGGAAAAACAGTTGGCTGGGCTACATTAGGCTATCACGCCCGCTTCTCCATATAAAACCTCTCTTCATTTCTAACGGGAAAAGAGAAAATAATGTTTACACAGAATTCTTGACACTACC
>NZ_CAER01000088.1 GCF_000285495.1 Oceanobacillus massiliensis str. N'diop | reverse complement strand
GGGGTCAACTTGCTTCCCGCGCTCGACTTGCATGTATTAGGCACGCCGCCAGCGTTCGTCCTGAGCCAAGATCAAACTCTCCATAAAAGTGTTTGAATAGAATCGACACCGGTCAATTCCATTTGTGTTCTTAGCTTCTTGCTTTCTCAATAAGTGAAACTTAATGAGTTATTTCAAAAAGAAACAAGTTTCTTTTTGGTTGACATACTGGTTGTTTTGTTCAGTTTTCAAAGAGCAAATTTGTTAGTCGCTTTTCAAAAGCAACCTATTTAATATATCATATAGAATTTCGAATGTCAATTCTATATTCAAATAAATGGTGGAGCCTAGCGGGATCGAACCGCTGACCTCCTGCGTGCAAGGCAGGCGCTCTCCCAGCTGAGCTAAGGCCCCTTAATATAATGATAATGGTCGGGAAGACAGGATTCGAACCTGCGACCCCTTGGTCCCAAACCAAGTGCTCTACCAAGCTGAGCTACTTCCCGAAATGGTGCGCCCGAGAGGAGTCGAACCTCTAACCGCTTGATTCGTAGTCAAGTACTCTATCCAATTGAGCTACGGGCGCTTATGGTGCCGAGGACCGGAATCGAACCGGTACGGTAGTCACCTACCGCAGGATTTTAAGTCCTGTGCGTCTGCCAGTTCCGCCACCCCGGCAAGGGCTTGGAGCGGAAGACGGGATTCGAACCCGCGACCCCCACCTTGGCAAGGTGATGTTCTACCACTGAACTACTTCCGCGCTTAGCAAATTAAAATGGTGCGGGTGAAGGGACTTGAACCCCCACGTCCGAAGACACTAGATCCTAAGTCTAGCGCGTCTGCCAATTCCGCCACACCCGCAAATGGTGAGCCATGAAGGATTCGAACCTTCGACCCTTTGATTAAAAGTCAAATGCTCTACCGACTGAGCTAATGGCTCACAATAATGAGAATAAAGACACCATTTCAAACTTATTAACTTGTACAAAAAACTTATGGTGCCGGCCAGAGGACTTGAACCCCCAACCTACTGATTACAAGTCAGTTGCTCTACCAGTTGAGCTAGGCCGGCAAATGGTGGAGGATGCAGGGCTCGAACCTGCGACCCCCTGCTTGTAAGGCAGGTGCTCTCCCAGCTGAGCTAATCCTCCGATGCATATTGCGCCTGGCGGCGTCCTACTCTTGCAGGGGCAAAGCCCCAACTACCATCGGCGCTGAAGAACTTAACTTCTGTGTTCGACATGGGAACAGGTGTGACCTCTTCGCTATTGCTACCAGACAATCCTAAAAAACAAGGACAAGTTAT
>NZ_CAER01000089.1 GCF_000285495.1 Oceanobacillus massiliensis str. N'diop | reverse complement strand
GGTTCTAAGTCAAATGTTGGGGTGAGCTAACGCTCACTCCTTCTTTATGCGACTCGTCCATTTATAGTTTTATATTGATGATGTAATAGTACCCTTAATCGAAACCGATCAAATCGACGGTAACCGAAAGCGTTCCTCTTTATTACTTTCGTTTGGTTGTTAATCCCTTCAATATAGCCATTATGTAAGTTAAAGGCAAAACTATTCATAATCTCTTTCTGCCAGTTTTGAAAGGTTTCCGCAGCCTTCATAAATTCCTCGATTTCAGATGCTTTTACTAAGTCGTAAAACGCATATAAACGTTCTTTGACTTCCTTTAGATTAGAAGGCCCTAGGGCCTTCGCTTCTTCAAACCAAAGCCGATATGCTTCTTTTAACTGGTATGCTTTCCGCAGGGTATCCGACATTTCTAAGTAACGCTCCAGATACCAGCGTTGCTTCTCAGTTAACGTTTCACTCTTCTTATGAAATACATGCTTCATTCGCTTACACTTTTTACGATCATAATCGCTAAATTGCTTTTGTTCTTTTCTTCTTACTCGTTCAAGCGCCCAATAAATATATCGGCAAAAGTGAAAGCGATCAGCTACTACAATTGGTTTCCCTAATGCTTGGTCTACGGCTGCTTTGAAGGAATGGCTCATGTCCATTACTACCACTTCTACTTTCTGCCCATGCTTTCTTAAATAAGACTTAACCGTCTCCTTTTTTCTATCCGACAGAATCTCAAGAGGTTTTCGGTTAACCGGATCCGCTATGATGGTTTGATACTTTTCTCCATCAGCGTCCCCCTTATATTCATCAATCGCGATGACAGAAGGCAACTCCTTCGTCTCTTTTAGAAAAGTTGACCCGACTTCGTCAAACCTACGCATGACGGTAGTCGCAGAAGTGCTAAAGCGAGAAGCGATATCCTGGAAATTCTTTCCGTGGATAAGCTCCAAGGCAATCGCCTGCTTAAATTCTCTAGACTGACGCTGATAGCGCTCTACCAAAGAATTTTTCTCATAGAAACGCTTTGCACAATGCCCGCATTGATAGCGACGTTTACGATAAAAAATAAGTGTTTCTCTTGCAAATAGTTTCGTGTGCTGTATCTTTTGAATGCGGTAGTCATGCACCTTTTGGGAAAGGGTATGACACG
>NZ_CAER01000090.1 GCF_000285495.1 Oceanobacillus massiliensis str. N'diop | reverse complement strand
TGCACTGAACCCTGTCAAGTAGACAACTAAAAAAAGAGTAACTTATGCTGCGGCCTTTTCCCGATATTCTATCGGGGAAAGGCCGTTGTGTTTTTCCTGTAATCGTTCGGTATTGTAAAAATGAATGTATTCTGTAATCATTTGTTTAGCTTGCTCATATGTTTTTGGTTGCTCTAAATACAGTTTCTCCGTTTTCAAATGGGAAAAGAAGCTTTCGATACAAGCATTATCGTGACAGTTTCCACGTCTGGAATGGCTCCCATTCAAACGCATTTTCTTCAAGCGTTTCGCATAACCATTCGAGGTATACTGAAATCCTTGGTCAGAGTGAAGCAAGGTGCCCTTGTAAAGCGGTTGCGATTCTAAGTATTCTAATGTATTCAACACTAAATCCAGGTCGTTCCGTTCTGAAAGTTTCCAGGCCACGATTTCATTATTATGCAGATCCAAAACTGCAGAAAGGTAGACAAACCGGTCATTTATGCGTATATACGTAATATCGGTTACAAGCTTCTGGTACATTTTTTCTGCGTAGAAATTCCGATTCAGCACGTTTTTGAAAAGTACCGATCCTCTTCTGCCGTAAAATGGACGTTTCTTACGAATGACAGAACGAATTCCCAAGTCCCGCATCAGTCTCCTTGTACGTTTGTGATTCACAAGCAGCCCTTCCTTACGCAAAACTCGCGTGACACGCTTGTAGCCAAAATACGGGTGCTCCTTATGAATTGCCAGAATATGTTCTTTAAGAAGCGCTTCTCCTTCTTGGCGCCGTACCCGTGCCGGACGGCTCAGAATCCATTTATAGTAACCTGCCTTCGATACTTCCGCTATGCTGAATAGCCATTTTAAAGGATGTTTCGAGCGAATTTGGTGGATCACTTCGAATCGTTGGGCTTTTGCGACTTCTCCTCCCCGTGAAGATTTGGATTTTGCTTTTTTAGATAGTCCACCTGCGCTTTCAGGTACGCGTTTTCTTCTTCAAGACTGGAGAACGTTTTCCGATTCCAATGCCCACGCTGATCTTCAAAGGAAATGCCCATTTGCGTCTTTTTCACCCATTCCGCAATCTGTGCATCGCTTTTAATGCCAAATCTATCTCTGAGCTGCCTGTACGACCAGCCTTCTTCCAGTTTCAACC
>NZ_CAER01000091.1 GCF_000285495.1 Oceanobacillus massiliensis str. N'diop | reverse complement strand
ACATGTGTTTCACCCTCAATCTCATAAGTTACTTATTTCAATCCA
Source organism: Oceanobacillus massiliensis str. N'diop (assembly GCF_000285495.1). Lineage (GTDB taxonomy): Bacteria > Bacillota > Bacilli > Bacillales > Amphibacillaceae > Oceanobacillus > Oceanobacillus massiliensis. The sequence continues at coordinate 900 of NZ_CAER01000091.1, read as the reverse complement.
CGCACCCATGAAGGATGCGACACGCGAATGGTATCGCTAAAGCATATAACCTCACGAATTTCAATCCACGCACCCATGAAGGATGCGACCAAAATGGAAGTTGATGTCATCGGCAACATATACATTTCAATCCACGCACCCATGAAGGATGCGACCGGGATGGATAATGTTTGCCCGGCATGTGGAGAAATTTCAATCCACGCACCCATGAAGGATGCGACGTAGTTATCTTTTTCAAAACATTTTAAGGAGGTGAATTTCAATCCACGCACCCATGAAGGATGCGACAATAGCATTTTCAAAAGTATTGCCGCCATCATCAATTTCAATCCACGCACCCATGAAGGATGCGACGTGGAGCAATTATGAGGGTTCTCCCATGGATATTATTTCAATCCACGCACCCATGAAGGATGCGACATATTCTGATTCCGGGTCATCCTCTGTCACTGCTTATTTCAATCCACGCACCCATGAAGGATGCGACGTGGGTCTTGTGGATCTTCGTCACCGTCTGCAAAATTTCAATCCACGCACCCATGAAGGATGCGACAAAAGAACCTGGATAAGTTGATTGAGGACGAAGTATTTCAATCCACGCACCCATGAAGGATGCGACACTCTTGCTGGATCCGTATCCTCCGACCAGGAATTATTTCAATCCACGCACCCATGAAGGATGCGACCATTTAAGCAGCAATAACAACATGCCAGCACTGGCTATTTCAATCCACGCACCCATGAAGGATGCGACAGATCCAGATGGATTCGCAAAAGATGCAATCGAAATTTCAATCCACGCACCCATGAAGGATGCGACCATATTCAAAATCGAACCGCGATTCCTCGAAATATTTCAATCCACGCACCCATGAAGGATGCGACCCAGTTCCCATGACA
>NZ_CAER01000092.1 GCF_000285495.1 Oceanobacillus massiliensis str. N'diop | reverse complement strand
CTTCTAATAAACTCTACACTGCGTTCGACATGGCCCTTTTCGTTCCCTTTACGAGGTTCACATAATCGAATTTTAAATTGATAATAATTAGATATGTTAATCATACTATCTGTTATAGTTTTTTCTGTTCCTACAAAGGATTTAACAACTGTTCTCATATTGTCATAGGTAAATACCGAAGGAACAAAACCGATATGCTCAATGAACTTCGAATGAACATCCAGTACACAAACTTGCGATTCAGATTGATAGATTTTGGCGAACCGATAATTACTATGAGCCAATGTGAATACCGCAAGCGAATAATTTTTCAACCCCCCATTAATTTCTAGTTTGACTTGTCCCCAATCAAATTCAACTTCATAACCTGGTTCACAATACCTTCGAATAAATACTTCTTTTGTTTTTGCAACTTCCGCGTTTACAAAGTTACGTACCGTCGTGTAGCCTATGGCATATCCCGCATCTACTAATTTCTCATGCATATCAATCATTTTCATTTGCTGCTTATGCATATAGTGATTTCGTTTCCAGGCATTATCTTTTATATATCCAATTAGAATTTCCTTTATTTCTTCAGTCAATGCCCGCTTTCTTCCTGTTCTTTTCTTATAGGTAGGAGTCTTTATAATATCCTCTGTGATCGGTAGATCACGAACATCCTTCCCCTTACTTATTTCAAACTCTCGAATATACTTATCTACGGTATTTCTTGATACTTTTATGTTCTTAGCTATCTTTCTCTTGCTCACACCTTCTATATACTTTTGAATAATTGTTTGTTTCTTTTTCAATGTAATCACTCCCGATTTTCCCCCCAACTTGCGTTAGGGTTATTGTCTATCAAAAGTGGCTCAGTTTTCAACTGTCATGGTGGCTCACTATTAAATTACCATA
>NZ_CAER01000093.1:43-808 GCF_000285495.1 Oceanobacillus massiliensis str. N'diop | reverse complement strand
CGTACGTACGTACGTACGTACGTACGTACGTACGTACGTACGTACGTACGTACGTACGTACGTACGTACGTACGTACGTACGTACGTACGTACGTACGTACGTACGTACGTACGTACGTACGTACGTACGTACGTACGTACGTACGTACGTACGTACGTACGTACGTACGTACGTACGTACGTACGTACGTACGTACGTACGTACGTACGTACGTACGTACGTACGTACGTACGTACGTACGTACGTACGTACGTACGTACGTACGTACGTACGTACGTACGTACGTACGTACGTACGTACGTACGTACGTACGTACGTACGTACGTACGTACGTACGTACGTACGTACGTACGTACGTACGTACGTACGTACGTACGTACGTACGTACGTACGTACGTACGTACGTACGTACGTACGTACGTACGTACGTACGTACGTACGTACGTACGTACGTACGTACGTACGTACGTACGTACGTACGTACGTACGTACGTACGTACGTACGTACGTACGTACGTACGTACGTACGTACGTACGTACGTACGTACGTACGTACGTACGTACGTACGTACGTACGTACGTACGTACGTACGTACGTACGTACGTACGTACGTACGTACGTACGTACGTACGTACGTACGTACGTACGTACGTACGTACGTACGTACGTACGTACGTACGTACGTACGTACGTACGTACGTACGTACGTACGTACGTACGTACGTACGTACGTACGTACGTACGTACGTACGTACGTACGTAC
>NZ_CAER01000094.1 GCF_000285495.1 Oceanobacillus massiliensis str. N'diop | reverse complement strand
AGGGTATAAAATTCAAAAGCGTAAGCATCCGTTTTTGTTGCTGATGCTAGCCGTTTTATTACACCTTAAGGTAGTTGTCTGGTAGTTATTGCGAAGAGGTCACACCTGTTCCCATGCCGAACACAGAAGTTAAGTTCTTCAGCGCCGATGGTAGTTGGGGCTTTGCCCCTGCAAGAGTAGGACGCCGCCAGGCAAACACGAAAACAGCTGATACATTTTGTATCAGCTGTTTTTTGATGTGGAATAGAATTTTTTCACCTGCGGAATTTTGGAGTTAAATGCTGCAGAAACTGTACATAATACTGTTGAAAAATGTAGAAATACGATTGCCTAATGTAAAAGTATCTTATAAAAAGGGCAATATCTTTCTGGAAGTGGTTATATCTTCCTAACTAAAAATATATCGACCAAAAGTGGGACCAGTGCTTAGACATCTGCCCATAATTCAATATAACTGCTTCAATCCCGATATATCGGCCGGAAAACCCATAGATCGCTCACGGGCCATCGCCGCTCAGCTCAGTAGCCCCATGGCATTCCAGTTCGCCATCGTTGCTGAGTAGCCCGATCGATCGCATTCCTGCTCGCCATCGTTGCTCAGCATCCGCATAAAAAAAGATGAAACCTGGTATTATCCCCTCTAAGTAGACTGATAAAAAAAGAGAACGTGCTATCATGTTCCTAACAGTCTTACTTGGAGGGGATTTTTCTATGGCAAAGAAAGGGCAGCATTTTACACAATATACACCCGAAATAAAACAGGAAGTTGTGC
>NZ_CAER01000095.1 GCF_000285495.1 Oceanobacillus massiliensis str. N'diop | reverse complement strand
GTATTGGATTAGGCCGTTTTTATAGAGCTTCCAAGCAGATTCGAACTGCTGACCCCTTCCTTACCATGGAAGTGCTCTACCTGCTGAGCTATGGAAGCAAAATATGGCTCCACAGGTAGGATTCGAACCTACGACCGATCGGTTAACAGCCGATTGCTCTACCACTGAGCTACTGTGGAATAATATTAAAATCATGTTATGTCATAACCATAGTACTATGCCCTTGACAATGTTAAATATACATTTTTATGTATTTCATAATAAATCGATATTAAAAAAGCAGCCTGGCGGCGTCCTACTCTTGCAGGGACAAAGTCCCAACTACCATCGGCGCTGAAGAGCTTAACTTCTGTGTTCGACATGGGAACAGGTGTGACCTCTTCGCTATTGCTACCAGACAACTTATTAAGGTGTAATAAAACGGCTAGCTTCAGCATCCACCAACGAATGCTTACGCTTTTTATTTTTATACCCT
>NZ_CAER01000096.1 GCF_000285495.1 Oceanobacillus massiliensis str. N'diop | reverse complement strand
AAGGTGATTCTGTCGGAATATCTCAAAAATTTCAATCCACGCACCCATGAAGGATGCGACTTTGCTTTTATCGATGGTCCGATTGAACACTGTTCATTTCAATCCACGCACCCATGAAGGATGCGACTTTGTTTGGCGCTCGTCAAACAGGTATAGAAGATATTTCAATCCACGCACCCATGAAGGATGCGACTTCTGCGATTGGGATTCACTACACGATTACGAGATTTCAATCCACGCACCCATGAAGGATGCGACGCTTATCCCTCATTAAAATGCATCCTAACTGCTTATTTCAATCCACGCACCCATGAAGGATGCGACTCCTATACGTTGTCCTCTCACTGGTATATCCATATTTCAATCCACGCACCCATGAAGGATGCGACATGAGACAAATATTTTTCTGCTTGTTCTTTTGATGATTTCAATCCACGCACCCATGAAGGATGCGACAGGCCCGG
>NZ_CAER01000097.1 GCF_000285495.1 Oceanobacillus massiliensis str. N'diop | reverse complement strand
GAAAATATAGAACTAGTAACCTCTGGGGAATGGATTTCAATCCACGCACCCATGAAGGATGCGACTGATTCGGCAAGACATATGGACGGCGGCTTTTGGATTTCAATCCACGCACCCATGAAGGATGCGACATCACCAAAACCTTTTGCATAAGTGTATAGCGTTATTTCAATCCACGCACCCATGAAGGATGCGACGGGTGGTGAAACCTTGAAAGCAGTCGACATTAAAATTTCAATCCACGCACCCATGAAGGATGCGACCTTTTGTGTTCCAACTTTTATGCTGCAGGAAATGAAATTTCAATCCACGCACCCATGAAGGATGCGACTTTCGATTGTCTTTATAGGAGGGGATTTATTTTG
>NZ_CAER01000098.1 GCF_000285495.1 Oceanobacillus massiliensis str. N'diop | reverse complement strand
ATCGACAGATTGACAATGCAGTGGAAGATATCGCAAAGGGTGTAAAAAAGGGGATCATTGATCATTTTTGAAACAACACTGCCGCCGGGAGACACGAGAAACAGGTTCGGCAAAAAAATCGATCGCAGCCCGGAAGCACCTATTACTGGGTACTTGATGAAGTTGCTTTAAATGTAAACCAAAACAATTGCTACAAGATCATTTGGAAGTAAAATCTGCTGACACAACGGCAAGTGATTCGGAAACTACTATAAACAACGATACATCACCATATTAAATAAAAACTGCTGAGCTCTATAGGCTCAGCAGTTTTTTTT
>NZ_CAER01000099.1 GCF_000285495.1 Oceanobacillus massiliensis str. N'diop | reverse complement strand
ATGCGACGACAAGCGGGTCTGAAGATGATCCAACGGTTGAGGATTTCAATCCACGCACCCATGAAGGATGCGACGCAAGCCATTTTACATGGTTATGAGCCGGAAAATTTCAATCCACGCACCCATGAAGGATGCGACTAAAACAGTATTGAATAATGATCTGTTTCTGCAGATTTCAATCCACGCACCCATGAAGGATGCGACGTGGAAAATCAGCAAGCTGGAAAGCTACCATGTTATTTCAATCCACGCACCCATGAAGGATGCGAC
>NZ_CAER01000100.1 GCF_000285495.1 Oceanobacillus massiliensis str. N'diop | reverse complement strand
ATATGTTAAATTCGCTTCCACCTGCCGCAAATCCAAAACCGACCTTCGATACAGGAATTATCAGACTGCCATCTGGTGATTTGACTGGGTCACCGATAATCATGTTCACTTCTACCATTTTTTGCAGATTTTCCATTGCTGTTGTCATTAATCCTTCAATGGGATGTTCTTCTGTCATATTTATCCTCCTTGTTATTTGGCAATGTCATATTCATTTTGCCAAGCTTTATAAAAGTGTAC
>NZ_CAER01000101.1 GCF_000285495.1 Oceanobacillus massiliensis str. N'diop | reverse complement strand
TGGAGCCTAGCGGGATCGAACCGCTGACCTCCTGCGTGCAAGGCAGGCGCTCTCCCAGCTGAGCTAAGGCCCCGTGTATAAAATTTAATAGATGGTGGGCCTGAGTGGACTCGAACCACCGACCTCACGCTTATCAGGCGTGCGCTCTAACCAGCTGAGCTACAGGCCCATCTATTTAAATATCATTACAAAAAGAGAATCAATCTCTCAAAACTGAACCAAACAACCAAGTATGCCC
>NZ_CAER01000102.1 GCF_000285495.1 Oceanobacillus massiliensis str. N'diop | reverse complement strand
CTGGACAACGATGTGGCTTGGCATCCAGCTCTACATGAAGCTGAAAAACCCCATCATTTTCATTCGACTTTTTAATGCGAAAGGCTTCTAAACCTGGTAAAGACATGTTAAAATTCACTTACACGCAACTCCTTTTGTTTTTGTTTTGTGGTTAAAACAAGTCTAACAAAATTTGGAGTTTGCGTGTTTTTATTTGGGTGAATTTTCTCTGTACCCCAACATATATTTTAGAGCC
>NZ_CAER01000103.1 GCF_000285495.1 Oceanobacillus massiliensis str. N'diop | reverse complement strand
GTTCATCCCCTGGTCGCAAGAGCCCGAACAGCACGGTTGTAATGGCATGTGTCCCAGACACAATCTGCGGTCTGACAAGAGCATCCTCTCCACCGAAGACATCGGCATAAACCGATTCCAATGCTTCTCTTCCGGCATCATCATATCCGTAGCCGCTCGTGGAATTGAAATGACTATCACTAATTCTGTTTTTTATAAATGCATCGAGAACACGCTTTTGATTTGTC
>NZ_CAER01000104.1 GCF_000285495.1 Oceanobacillus massiliensis str. N'diop | reverse complement strand
GATGACGTACAATATGTTGTGTAAAGAAGTATAAAACAAAAAGGTAAGGTAAATCCTCTAGTTAGCCACAACAAAAACCAGAAAGGAAGTACCTTACCTATGTCTACTAGTATAACTGAAAATATTTTTTCTAAACAAATCGAATCCATGGTCCTTCATTTTGTTAAAGAGAACTTAGAATTAATATTAAAAGAGGAATTTAAGAATTACTTT
>NZ_CAER01000105.1 GCF_000285495.1 Oceanobacillus massiliensis str. N'diop | reverse complement strand
CATACCACTGGAACATCCCTCTGGGAAAGAACATCCAGTTCGTGCAGGGCAGTACTCTCGACGACGAGATGCTGCGCAGGGTGTTCAAGGAGCGCCCGGAATACGTGTACCATCTCGCCGCCCACTTTGCCAATCAGAACTCGGTCGACAACCCCGGAAAGGACCTCATGGTCAACGGCATGGGCAT
>NZ_CAER01000106.1 GCF_000285495.1 Oceanobacillus massiliensis str. N'diop | reverse complement strand
AATAATTTAGACAAGAGCATCTAATTTTAACTTATTAGATGCTCTTTTATTGAATCGTTACATTTTCTTTATTCTTCTAGTTCATTTTTTCCTTTAGTAAAGAATTCTGCTAAAGACAGGTTATTTTCATTTGCTATTTCCCCAAAATGATCTATAATGGGTGGATTTTCCTCTATCCATTTCATC
>NZ_CAER01000107.1 GCF_000285495.1 Oceanobacillus massiliensis str. N'diop | reverse complement strand
CCTCTACTTCACCGATGAAATTGATGAATTTGCCATCAAAATGCTGATGAATTATCAAGAGAAAGAGTTTAAATCGGTATCAAGCGGCGACCTTGGCATTGAGGACGATGACAAAGAATCTGCAGAAGAAGACGCCAAAGAAAATAAAGCTCTATTTGATGCGATGCAAGCCGTCCTATCAGG
>NZ_CAER01000108.1 GCF_000285495.1 Oceanobacillus massiliensis str. N'diop | reverse complement strand
GTTTCACTTATTGAGAAAGCAAGAAGCTAAGAACACAAATGGAATTGACCGGTGTCGATTCTATTCAAACACTTTTATGGAGAGTTTGATCTTGGCTCAGGACGAACGCTGGCGGCGTGCCTAATACATGCAAGTCGAGCGCGGGAAGCAAGTTGAACCCTTCGGGGTGACACTTGTGAAA
>NZ_CAER01000109.1 GCF_000285495.1 Oceanobacillus massiliensis str. N'diop | reverse complement strand
GATGTGCGTTTAGCGTCGTATGGGCTGGACTGAGCCGAAGTAAGATAAAGGAAACACAAAGAGCGTAGCGATTCGATGTTGACTTATCGACCGGAGGAGAAGGAAGCACAATAGACGCTGCACATTGGAAATAGACAGAAAGAAAAGCGGA
>NZ_CAER01000110.1 GCF_000285495.1 Oceanobacillus massiliensis str. N'diop | reverse complement strand
GAATTAGCTCCCAGACCGCGGAATTATTGCGAAAAGCCGCGGAATTAAATCCCGGGCCGCGGAATTATTGCGAAAACCGCGGAATTAGCTCCCAGACCGCGGAATTATTGCGGAAAACCGCGGAATTATCTTCCTGG
>NZ_CAER01000111.1 GCF_000285495.1 Oceanobacillus massiliensis str. N'diop | reverse complement strand
CTTTAATTACCAAGGTGAAAAAGCAAAGTTAGTAATAAAGCCGACTAAAGAATCTAAATACTTATCTTTTCAATTGGCAAAATACAATTTTAAGAATGAAGTTATTAAAAGAGCTAGAACTAAATGGGTT
>NZ_CAER01000112.1 GCF_000285495.1 Oceanobacillus massiliensis str. N'diop | reverse complement strand
AAAGCAAAACACTAAAGAAAAATCACAAAAAACCACAATAAAAAATTTCATAAGAAAAACACAAGAACAACCCAAAAAGAACCAAAAAGAGAAACACTAAAGAAAAAACTAAAAGTGACTTTTAAAAC
>NZ_CAER01000113.1 GCF_000285495.1 Oceanobacillus massiliensis str. N'diop | reverse complement strand
TTATCGATAAAGAGCAATACATCCTGCCCTTGCTCATCACGGAAATACTCAGCCACAGTAAGTCCTGTTAATGCTACACGCATACGTGCACCAGGCGGCTCGTTCATTTGTCCGAATACCATCGC
>NZ_CAER01000114.1 GCF_000285495.1 Oceanobacillus massiliensis str. N'diop | reverse complement strand
TTAATCCCCCCCCCTGTGTGCCTTGGCAGTCTCAGGATTAATTCGACAGGCATTCCTTATCACCTCATTGATTATTTCCCCTTTTTCCAGAAGACTAATCCACAGAAAGCTGTAATT
>NZ_CAER01000115.1 GCF_000285495.1 Oceanobacillus massiliensis str. N'diop | reverse complement strand
CCATGGCTTACGTTATCGCACATGAAGTCGGTCACCATGTTCAGACCCTCCTTGCTTTAAACAAAGACCTAAATGAAGCCCGCGGCAAAGTCAGTGAGGAAGAATTGAATGAGCTA
>NZ_CAER01000116.1 GCF_000285495.1 Oceanobacillus massiliensis str. N'diop | reverse complement strand
TTTAATTCCGCGCTTTTCGCAATAATTCCGCGGTCAGGGAACTAATTCCGCGATTTTCGCGATAATTCCGCGGCCCGGGAGCTAATTCCGCGGTTTTCGCAATAATTCCGCGG
>NZ_CAER01000117.1 GCF_000285495.1 Oceanobacillus massiliensis str. N'diop | reverse complement strand
CTGTTGATGGCACCTTTATGTCTTTATGTATCTGAAACCCGTCACCTTCTCCATTTGCTACATCAACATCTCTTATGAAAATGATAGATATATTCGCCATAATCGCTTCA
>NZ_CAER01000118.1 GCF_000285495.1 Oceanobacillus massiliensis str. N'diop | reverse complement strand
AATCAGCAGTATGGTTAGGTTAAACACCGTCTCTATCCGCTTATTGGATAGCTTGCTGACCATTCTGCTGCCTATCCAGCCACCCAGAATCCCCCCGCCAATCATATAG
>NZ_CAER01000119.1 GCF_000285495.1 Oceanobacillus massiliensis str. N'diop | reverse complement strand
CTTCCGTCATAAGCAATGATCTCTCCGAGTGTTAAAATCATACACTCTACGATTCCCTTGCTTATGCGTGCGCCTCTGTACAGTCGCTTCCGCCTTTTTG
>NZ_HE610984.1 GCF_000285495.1 Oceanobacillus massiliensis str. N'diop | reverse complement strand
TTTTAGAAATAAAGCAAGGCTAATAATTAGTACGCTTATTTACTGTAACTTAGTTAAGTGAATAAGGGCGCACGGTGGATGCCTTGGCACTAGGAGCCGATGAAGGACGGGACTAACACCGATATGCCTCGGGGAGCTGTAAGTAAGCTTTGATCCGGGGATTTCCGAATGGGGGAACCCGCTGTTCGTAATGGAGCAGCATCTGTATCTGAATACATAGGATGCAGGAGGCAGACCCGGGGAACTGAAACATCTCATTACCCGGAGGAAGAGAAAGAAAAATCGATTTCCCAAGTAGCGGCGAGCGAAACGGAAAGAGCCCAAACCAGAAAGCTTGCTTTCTGGGGTTGTAGGACATTCCATTGGAGTTACAAAGAAATTCTTTAGACGAATCGACCTGGAACGGTCAGCCATAGCGGGTAAGAGCCCTGTAGTCCAAAAGGAATTTCCTCCGGAGTGTATCCTGAGTACGGCGGAACACGAGAAATTCCGTCGGAATCCGGGAGGACCATCTCCCAAGGCTAAATACTACCTAGTGACCGATAGTGAACCAGTACCGTGAGGGAAAGGTGAAAAGCACCCCGGAAGGGGAGTGAAATAGATCCTGAAACCGTGTGCCTACAAGTAGTCGAAGCCCGTTAATGGGTGACGGCGTACCTTTTGTAGAATGGACCGGCGAGTTACGATCGTATGCAAGGTTAAGTGGAAGACACGGAGCCGCAGCGAAAGCGAGTCTGAATAGGGCGAATGAGTATGCGGTCGTAGACCCGAAACCGTGTGATCTACCCATGTCCAGGGTGAAGGTCAGGTAACACTGACTGGAGGCCCGAACCCACGTATGTTGAAAAATGCGGGGATGAGGTGTGGGTAGGGGTGAAATGCCAATCGAACACGGAGATAGCTGGTTCTCTCCGAAATAGCTTTAGGGCTAGCCTCAAAGAACGAGTACTGGAGGTAGAGCACTGATTGGACTAGGGGCCCTTACCGGGTTACCGAATTCAGTCAAACTCCGAATGCCAGTTACTTAGCTTTGGGAGTCAGACTATGGGTGATAAGGTTCATAGTCGAAAGGGAAACAGCCCAGACCGCCAGCTAAGGTCCCAAAGTATACGTTAAGTGGAAAAGGATGTGGAGTTGCCCAGACAACCAGGATGTTGGCTTAGAAGCAGCCACCATTTAAAGAGTGCGTAATAGCTCACTGGTCGAGTGACTCTGCGCCGAAAATGTACCGGGGCTAAACGTATCACCGAAGCTGCGGATTGTTCTTACGAACAATGGTAGGAGAGCGTTCTAAGTGCTGTGAAGTCAGACCGTGAGGACTGGTGGAGCGCTTAGAAGTGAGAATGCCGGTATGAGTAGCGAAAAAAGAGTGAGAATCTCTTTCACCGAATGCCTAAGGTTTCCTGAGGAAGGCTCGTCCTCTCAGGGTTAGTCGGGACCTAAGCCGAGGCCGAAAGGCGTAGGCGATGGACAACAGGTAGATATTCCTGTACCACCTCATGATTGTTTGAGCGATGGGGGGACGCAGAAGGATAAGGAATGCGCACAGATGGAATCGTGCGCCCAAGCAGTGAGAAAGTCAGATAGGCAAATCCGTCTGGCAATTTCAAGCTGTGATGGGGAGGGAAATTGAGTACCGAAGTTCCGGATTTCACACTGCCAAGAAAAGCCTCTAGTTAGATCATAGGTGCCCGTACCGCAAACCGACACAGGTAGGCGAGGAGAGAATCCTAAGGTGAGCGGGAGAACTCTCGTTAAGGAACTCGGCAAAATGACCCCGTAACTTCGGGAGAAGGGGTGCTCCTTTAAGGAGGAGCCGCAGTGAATAGGCCCAAGCGACTGTTTAGCAAAAACACAGGTCTCTGCGAAGCCGAAAGGCGAAGTATAGGGGCTGACACCTGCCCGGTGCTGGAAGGTTAAGGGGAAGAGTTAGCGCAAGCGAAGCTTAGAACCGAAGCCCCAGTAAACGGCGGCCGTAACTATAACGGTCCTAAGGTAGCGAAATTCCTTGTCGGGTAAGTTCCGACCCGCACGAAAGGTGCAACGACTTGGGCACTGTCTCAACGAGAGACCCGGTGAAATTATACTATGCGTGAAGATGCGCATTACCCGCGACAGGACGGAAAGACCCCGTGGAGCTTTACTGTAGCCTGATATTGACTGTTTGTGCAGCTTGTACAGGATAGGTGGGAGCCTTGGAAGCGTGAGCGCCAGCTTACGTGGAGGCACCCGTGGGATACCACCCTAGCTGTATGAACATTCTAACCCAGGACCGTGATCCGGTTCGGAGACAGTGTCAGGCGGGCAGTTTGACTGGGGCGGTCGCCTCCCAAAAGGTAACGGAGGCGCCCAAAGGTTCCCTCAGAATGGTTGGAAATCATTCGAAGAGTGTAAAGGCAGAAGGGAGCTTGACTGCGAGACCTACAAGTCGAGCAGGGACGAAAGTCGGGCTTAGTGATCCGGTGGTTCCGCATGGAAGGGCCATCGCTCAACGGATAAAAGCTACCCCGGGGATAACAGGCTTATCTCCCCCAAGAGTTCACATCGACGGGGAGGTTTGGCACCTCGATGTCGGCTCATCGCATCCTGGGGCTGTAGTCGGTCCCAAGGGTTGGGCTGTTCGCCCATTAAAGCGGTACGCGAGCTGGGTTCAGAACGTCGTGAGACAGTTCGGTCCCTATCCGTCGTGGGCGTTGGAAGTTTGAGAGGAGCTGTCCTTAGTACGAGAGGACCGGGATGGACACACCGCTGGTGTACCAGTTGTTCCGCCAGGAGCATAGCTGGGTAGCTACGTGTGGAAAGGATAAGTGCTGAAAGCATCTAAGCATGAAGCCCCCCTCAAGATGAGACTTCCCATCACTTCGAGTGAGTAAGATCCCTCAGAGACGATGAGGTTGATAGGTTCGAGGTGGAAGCGTGGTGACACGT
>NZ_HE610983.1 GCF_000285495.1 Oceanobacillus massiliensis str. N'diop | reverse complement strand
AGGGTATAAATATAACGTGCGAACGTTCATTTAATACCTTTATAATGGTAGTTGTCTGGTAGTTATTGCGAAGAGGTCACACCTGTTCCCATGCCGAACACAGAAGTTAAGTTCTTCAGCGCCAATGGTAGTTGGGGCTTTGCCCCTGCAAGAGTAGGACGCCGCCAGGCAAACACGAAAACAGCTGATACATTTTGTATCAGCTGTTTTTTGATGTGGAAAGTTTATTATTGATTGTCTTTTAGAGATATTTCATAAGAATATTATAATGAAATTGGCTAATGTAAAAATATATCTAAAATTGATAGATGTTTTCCTAAGTGCTTATATCTTCCATATAAAAAATATATCTTTATAATCCTCAAAGTAATCCAATATTTGAATTTCTGAACAAACAATGCTATATCGCCCATTACGCTGACGTAGAAAGTATTATAATTCGATAATAGGAACCTGTTTTTTCTACTCAGTTGCAGCTTCATACATATCAACGGAAATTATAAGATTAAGCCACTCCGTACTAACTACAGTGTCATAAAACAAAATTGCAAACATGCCTATCGTTTGAACAAGGCAATCAGCAGAAAAGCAGCGGGATCCTATAACTACGAATGACTTGATGATCAACGGGAGTTTAATACAAAATATGGAAACATATGATACGCTTAGGTTATCTAAATTCACGATACAAACATTACTGCTTGTTCAACTAAAATAAGGTCAATCAATAATTTCTGGTTAACCTTATAATACGAACGGAGCAGAATAGTTAAACAAGGAAAGAATTGGACAAGTGATTAGATATTCAATGACTTACTTATTAATGTTTTAAAATGACAATGTTTTAAAATGAATTAATATAATGCTAGAAGTTATGCGAAACAAGAATGATTTATAAAAACCTATTGACTACTACCTTGGGTGTTAGCCTATGCTTTATTTGAGAGGTGATATTTATGTTAATTAATGAAGCAAGTAAGTTAACAAATTTGACTAAAAAAGCTATTGAGTATTACACAAAACAAAAATTGGTATTTCCCAATATTTTAGACAACGGATACCGTGATTTCAGCGATAATGATATAGAGTGTTTAAAAAAATTTATGTCTTTCGTAAACTTGGGCTTAGTACAGAGGAAATCAAGTCAGTGCTTGCCGATAAGACAAACAACACATTGCAAAAAATATCGGTTCAAAGAGAATTAACTATGAAGAGGGATCAAGAAAAAAAGCCATTCTTGGCCAACTGAATATTGACAAAAATTATTCTGAACTAAGTAAGGAACTGAAAGCTATTGAACAGAGTTCAACTGTAACAGAAAAGATATTAGAGGCTTTTCCAGGTTACTACGGTCGATTTATTTGCCTGCATTTTGCACGATTTTTGGATGAGCCGATTAAAACTTCAGTTCAGCAATCTGCTTATGAAGATATACTAGCTTTTCTGGATAATGCACCTTCATTGCAGTTAACTGAAGACTTACAATTGTTCTTAATGGAAAGCACAAAGCATATTAACACAGAAAATATTCATGACATGATAGAGAATACAAAGCAATCCATTGAAAATCCTGATAAATTCTTGTCAGAAAACAAGGAAGTTATCGAGCGATACTTAGCCCACAAGGAGTCCGAAGAATACAAAAATTCTCCCATCTATAAGATCCAAACAATTCTTAAAGAGTTTAATAATGTAAGTGGTTATGATGATGTATTCATTCCCGCAATGAAAAAATTAAGTATTTCTTATTCGGAGTATTGTACGCAGATTGAATTAGCAAACGAAAAATTATTTTTACAATATCCAGAAATAAATAAAATGAACAACTAAGTTAATAAAGTGATCTTACTTCTTTTGCTGAGTTGCTATATTAAGGTCAGCTTCACAATTTCTTTTTACAGAAGAGGGCCTTTACAATTTATAATTTTATATTGGAAGTTCTGTATCGTAGTATAGTCTTCTTCAACTAAAGCCGGTTAGTTGAAGTACGTCCACTCACAACCATTAGAGCATATTAATGCATGCTGTCATACGGTGTCTGTATATCACCTTGATTACTAATGGCTGTCACGCTGTGCCTTTCAACCTTATATGAGAATGTGGATGTGCCCGTTTCACTCCCGATTTTCCAGTGTTCCGTAAAGGTGACGATATATACTTCATCTCCAATTTCTTTTGCACTCGTTTCTCTAGTGATATGATAGCCTTCAAATTTGCTTTCCCATTTCCCTATAGACTTAGGGAAATCAGCTAGTAGCGATCCTTTACCGGAAGTTGCAAACTGAACTGCATCATCTTTAGTGAATGGGGGCATAGGCGTAGAGGTTAACTGCAAATAGGTCCAGCTTACCAATAGTATAGCCATTGGCATGATTAAAAATGGTTTTTCGCCCTTTCCCTTTACTTTCCTTTTAGATAACCATTTGTCAAAAACTCCATATACAATTGCAGCGTACATTCCATATAAGGCTGCAGTCCCATTTTGAAATAATACTCCATTAGCTAATCCAAATAATCCTAGAATTAATATATATAGCCAATCATATTGCTGAAACCATCTTTTTTGCAATGACTCAATTAGAATAGATACTAAATTTCCATAGAATAAGATAACCCCGCCAATGTACATGGCATAAACAAAGAACCAAGTGATGAATTGGTCCCCTATATTGTATTCAAATTCAAATCCGCCATTCAAATAGTAGAAAACGAACAGAAGTGAAAATAATGTTGTGGTAATAAAAGTAGTGGTTAATTTTCTTAAAAGAAGTGTTTTCGCTCCAGTTCCCATATGAATTTTACTCCTATCTTTAAGTCGTCCATCACTTTACGGATACTAAATTTATCTTGAACTTATTGAAAAGTAGATGCCTTATTTATTAATTCAACAAAAAAGGTGGTACTTTAAATTTAGATAATAATTTATAGGATAGTTAGTCCATTATGAAGGCTAATTATCCTTTTTATTTGCATAATTCATTAAATAAATAATAGTTGGTATTATCGTTCAGGTAGTATAATATGGAAATATAAATAAGAGCAATTGTTTTGTTGGTGGGCATAGCCTCGGTGCGAGGATAGCACTCCGCAGAACGTAGTTCGAGGACCTTAAAGAGACAATAATATCGGCAAACATTACAAGTAGAGGTCCCTTTATAGTTTCCGGGAGGGGATTTCATGAGAGTACAAGAAATATCTGTAGATAATAAAAAGGCATATCTCCTAATTGGTTCAAATGGATTACCAGTAGAACCTGTTGCAAAGTATATGAAATACTTATATAACAGAGAAAGTAGCAGCAACACTTTAAAGACCTATTGTACAGCCTTGAAATTTTACTTTACATACTTGGAACAAATAGGAATTGATTATAAGCAAGTGACCTTTGAGAAATTATCTAACTACGTTGCGTGGCTTAGAAATCCATACGAAAGCAACAATGTTGTTGCTCATAAACCAACAAAGGCTAAACGCAGTGAAAAAACAGTGAACAACTACCTTACGGTGGTGACATCCTTTTACGACTATCTATATAGAAATGATTTAGTTAACTCTGATATTGTAGAAAAACTCATGAAAAAGATGTTTGTAGGTGCTGGTGGAAATGGATATAAGGGTTTCTTACATCATGTGAATGAGGGCAACCCCCTCTCTAAAAATGTACTTAAATTAAATGAACCTAGAGACAGAGTAAAGGTATTTACAAAGGAACAAGTCGAGAAAATCTATCAAGCTACTACAAACATTAGGGATAAATTTCTGGTGCATTTGCTTTTCGAAAGTGGGTTACGCATTGGAGAAGTATTGTCCCTGTTTCTTGAAGACTTTCAGTTCGATGCCAAGAAAAGGAAGCACAAAATTCAACTGACATATAGAGGTGAAATGCCAAACGGGGGTAAGTTGAAGACTGGTGAACGGAGACTAGACATTTCCCAAGATCTCATGGATCTATATGACGATTATTTATACGAAGTGGTAGATGAGTACAATCCAGACCATAACTTTGTATTTGTAAAGGTTTGGGGGAAGAATGTTGGACAACCTCTAACCTATTCTGATGTTTATGCCACTTTTAAAGAGATAGAAAGAAAAACTGCCATACGTATTACCCCGCATATGTTCCGTCATACACATGGAACCATTTATTATCTTCAAACGAAAAACATCAAGATGGTACAAGAGCGTTTAGGTCATTCTCAAATACAAACAACGATAAACTTGTACGTCCATCCTTCCGAAGATGATATTCGTAAGGATTGGGAGAAAGCTTCTCATGCATTTGAGATTGGGCGGAGTAAAGAAACAAAGAGGAAGACTTAAAGTCAGACATCCTGATGAAGCTGTTTATTTTTAAACGAGATTAGCATATTTAGGAGGAATGTCATTGGATAAAATCATGCCAAGTAATTTAATCCAGAAAACTGAATATTGGAATTTAATAACGTCTACTCTCTCCTCTTACGAGGATAGGGTTATATTCGGTGATGGGGCGATAAAAAGAAAATTTGTGAAAGATGATTACTTTTTGATGAATGATGTTTGGAATGTAAACGACATAGGAAAAATCCCCAGATTTGGGGAAAAATTCAACAATTACAATGGAACAGGTAAAAATTTAAATTTCTCTACCGTTAAACATACCATAGGCTTAGAAATTAAATTTGTTTTCTACCACAAATTGTTTAGTGAGGATAGTTTTACTAGCCTATTTGTGGCAGGTAAAACTAATTTGAATAGATTAGCTCAATTTCTAAATGAAAAGTACCCTGACCTCCACTCTCTCCTTGTCCTAGATGTAGATAAAGCTGAAAAAGAGTGGATATGGTGGTTAGATAATAGGGGTATAAAAACAACAACAACAAAAATAAACCTCCAATACGGTGAATACAAATTCAATGCAACAGTAGCGAACTTCCTGCGTTCTATGTATGAGAAATTATTCAATCTAACAGATACTCGTGAAGAATGGGAAAAAGATAGATGGGATGTCAGGGTGTTAAACACCAATTATGGTGTAAAATACAATGCTACGGACACCATATATTATCTTAACTTCTTACATATTGATAACTTAGTTTTTAGGCGCTTTTTTAAAAAATATATTAAAACTAGATTATTAGGAGGAGGGAGATTTTCATGGGGAACTGCCCTATACTATATGAGAGCTCTTCCAAGGTTCTTTAACTTTATTAGTGAGCTAGAGCCTGAATGGAATGATTTGAACGGGCTAACAAGAGAGTATATTGAGAAATATTTAGAGCACCTTTATCATTATAAAAAAAATAATTCAAAACAGAAGAATTCAAATCTGAAGAAATTTATTAGTAGCAACCTGGAATGCACCTATATGTTCTTGAGAGATACCCAACGTTTTGATTACATTATTGCACCTGAGAAACCAACATCAAAACTACTTTATTCTGAGGATTATCCAAAGATTAATAAGAAATCGGATGATGATATTAATTACATTCCTGACTATGTATTAGAGCAATTGTTTAAAAACATTAACGACCTTCATCCAGATGTGCAACCTGTCGCTTTAGTGGCTTTCAAAACTGGATTACGCATAAGTGATGTATTAGGATTGACACAGGACTGTTTAATTCGATTAAATAGCAATTACTCTATTCGAACTGATATTGAAAAAACGTATGTAAAAGGGCATAAAATTCCAATTGATGAACAACTAGCAGATATGATTGCCATTTTGATACATAACAGCAAGGAACTCAGCAATGAAGATAACAATCCCGATAAATTGATATTCGTCCGTTACAGTGGTTTCCGTATGGGAAAACCCTTTTCACAAGCGTGGGTGCGAAACGAGCTAAACGAATTTGCAGTCAATAAAAATATTACGGATGAAATGGGGAATGTCTTTCACTTTAAAACACACCAATTTCGTCACACCTATGCGGTAAAGATGTTAAATGGTGGAGCTGATATTTTAACAGTACAGGAATTATTAGCTCACGCATCACCAGAAATGACCATGCGATACGCCCGTTTATTGGATGACACAAAAAGAAAAGAATTTGAGAAAGCTATTAAACAAGGTGTTTTTACCTTCGACTTTAATGGAGAAATCCATCAAGTACAAGAAACCGAAGATATTCCTGAGGATATTTTAGATATGATGTGGAAAGACGAGAAGTTAAACGCATTAGACAACCCTTATGGGACTTGTCGTGCCAGAGTAAATGGAAACTGTCCATTGGCAGCAGAACCTCCTTGTCTCACAGCGAACGATGGAAAGCCTTGTTTTGATTTAGCTGTTGGTATGGATAGTTTTGATGTAAAGAAGTATGAACTACTCATTGAGTCTGTAACTAAGAACATTCAAGTCGCAAAAGAATATGGTCGAGATGAAATGGTTAAAGCAAATGAAAAGAATTTAGAAAGATACCAAAACATTTACGAAACAATCAAAAACGGAAATGTCATTTTTGGACGTTTTGACCGAATGAAAAGACAATTAGAACGTAAGAAAAAGAAAGGTGTAAAACATGGCTCAATTTAACCGTGAGGAGCAATTAAGGAAGCTACATGAAGAGAGGAAGCGAAAAACCAAGGATAAGGTTGAGGAAGCTATTAAACGTCTTAACAAAAGTTCTGCGGCTATAAACTTCAACAGTGTTGCGAAAGAAGCTGACATCTCGAAAGCTACGCTTTACAACCACCCAGATCTTAAAGAGCGTATAAATTTCTTGCGAAATCAACAAGAAAAAGTCTTTGTGGCTAATAGAGTAAAACGTGATGAGAACAATCAAAACGCTATAATTACTTCCCTCAAAAGAAGGATTGAAAAGTTAGAGAAAAAGAATAAAGAACTCGAAATGGAAAATGAGCGATTACGTAAGAAAGAAAATGAAAAGCTTACTGATTACTTTATGAATATATAATCCTTCTTCAACTGGCAGGTTAGTTTAGGAATTGACTTTAGCTCTTATTAAACAATCGGGACATTATTGTCTAAGATCGTTACATAATAATTCAAATTTATTTTATAAGAGACAAACAAAGAGACCATGTTTAATAAGGTCTCTTGTGTATATTTATTCTCTAATAAACATTATGTGATGTACAGGAGAGGTAACCACAAAATTCCGTTAAGTATTAGATTTACGGGAGTAATTATTTATCAATTTTGTTAATAGTAATCCGATTACTATTCCTGGTACTACGGACAACATGGGTAACCATATGGGGCCGAATAATATTCCCATTATCTTGAAGGAAGTCGAAAAAATTAGCCCAATTGTAACAAAATAGGCTGAAAATACAAACGGCAAAAAGGTAAATGGTGATTTACCACCACCAGCATCTTTATAAGCATCCCATATCGCAAAAAAGTACAGGCAGGGGTAAAACATTAGCCAGGGATAATTCGTTTGTTGAATGGCTTCTTCAATCTGTCCATGAAAACTCAATAAGATGATTTGGTTAAAGTTTCCCTGTACATTAATCAGAACCTCTAAAAAAATCAATACAATCCCTTTGATATATTTCCCGTTTAATAATTGACCAAATCCAGGTAATGCTATGCTCCACATTAGTTTTTCAAATGGATTCTTATTCATTTAATCATACCCCAGAATGAATGTTTCTATTATTTTTCTTTTGAAATTTCCTTTCTATTTGGAGCAAGTGGTGGTTGTTCTAACCATTTATTTTTCACCATAATATTAAACCATTTTTTTGTTACCATTAAATTTTTTAGAATGATGCCTTCATAAGTTGTTACAAGGTCAGTTCGCATTGCCGATGCTAATCCTGTCCCCTGATAAACCTGTGCAGTTTGGAACAAGAAACCGATATGATATAACATTAATTTATCGGAAAACGGAGAATCCGTTGAAGCTGTTACCTCCGTTTCCATTGACTTTGGAACTGGTAAATTGTCCTTGTGCATGATTTTTGAAAGCGACTGTACTTGACTATCAGACGTGTTCTCCGTATCCTCTAAAAACTTTCTTACTTCTTTTGATTGACTGACCTGACTAAATCCAATAGAAAGAGCTTTAGCCATAACACTTTTTTTAAGGTTGAAAGAAATAAATATGATTTCAGTAGCAGCTAAACGTCTTCCTTTCCCTAAAAGTCCATCCTTAAAATCTTGGCTAGAAACAAATTCCGGGTTTTTAGCAGGATAAAATAAAGGGTCTCTCTGAAAAATTCCTTTTTCAAGCATTAACTCTATTGTTTGATGATACATCCTTTTTGCGTCATTATCACATGAATCGTAAAAATCCCGTAAGTCCTTTCTAACAGAAACACTTAATGAAGCTGTATGTCCTAACAAACCATGTAAAGTCATGATGTGTAAATAATTTAAACAAAATATGTCAGTGAATAATCTCTCGGAACCTTTATTCAGATCAGATTCAGTAAATCCTATCGGAACTGGGAATCCGTCATTCTCCATAAAAGTTGCTATTTGTTTCTTTTGTTTTTCAAATGTCTTGATAGCATCATCAAAAATGGCTTTTATTGACTCATCTTCAATTATAGAGAACATGTATCTATTTACTATATCTGTCATTGTTCCATTTACATACTCCCCCCATAGTGATCCTATTTCGGAAGATGTGAGCTTTAATTTATTTTTGTCCTTATCCATATTTTCACCTCTTTAGTACTATTTACTACTTCAACAAAAAATATGAGTTTTTATTGTGTTTGCGAAGTGGCTTTAGTACGAAAGGGTGTTTTTCTGGAATAACAGGAAAGCCAATACATAACAATACTATCTTAAGCAATCTGGTGCGATCTTCTAAGAAGGAGAAGCACCTTTTTTATCAAATTTATAATAGGGGCAGTTTAGCGCAATAACACTATTTAATATCAATTCGGTAAAAACAAATGTAATATTAAGAATAATAAATATGTTATTTTTTAATATTAGAGGAGTGATTTATTTGAAGGCACAAGTTATCCGTTCTTTTGGAGAGGCATCTGTTTTTCAATTAGAAGAGATTCCTGTTCCAGAAGTGAAACCAATGAATATTTTAATTCAAGTAAAGGCTACAAGTTTAAATCCCCTTGATACAAAAATACGCAGTGGAGTTTTTGCTAAACTAGCTCCTGAATTTCCAGCTGTTTTACATGGAGATGTAGCTGGTATTATAGCAGAAGTGGGGGAAGGGGTTACTGATTTTAAAGTTGGCGATGAAGTATACGGTTTTGCGGGTGGTGTTAAAGGTACTGGTGGCGCTTTAGCAGAATATATGTTGGCGGATGCTCGATTACTTGCTCATAAGCCAAAAAATTTATCATTTTCAGAAGCAGCTGCCTTACCAGTTATCGCAATCACTGCTTGGGAAGCTCTAGTTAAACGCGCCAACATTGGAGCAGAAGATGAGATTCTAATTCATGGTGGCGCAGGTGGAGTAGGGCATGTTGCTATTCAGTTGGCAAAATCGCTCGGTGCAAAGGTATATACAACCGTCTCTTCACCAGAAAAAGCTCAAATTGCGGAAGAGTTTGGAGCCGATGTTGTCATCAATTATAAAGAAATGTCCGTACAAGACTATGTGAATAGGTATACGGATGGTAAAGGGTTTAAATATATTTTCGATACCATCGACCGTAAAAATCTTGAGAATTCGGTTGAGGCAGCTTCTTTATATGGAACGATTGTGGCGATTGCTGTAAGTCAAGACTATAACTTAAGTCCATTTCTTTTAAAATCATTGAATTTCCATGTTGTATTCACAAAGATTCCTATTCTTCATGAAGAATTCCGTCATATAAACGGTGATGTATTGAAGAATATTACACCTGTTATTGAGGAAGGAAAACTTCGACCATTACTTGCTCAAAGGCAATTTACCTTTGACGAAATAGCCCAAGCCCATGAATATTATGAAGCTAATAAAGCAGTTGGTAAAATTGTTTTAGTAAACAATTGGTGAAATTAAAAGTGACATTAAGAATATGTAAAAAAGGCGGTCTTTCAGTTTTAATTATTGTGTAGTTAGAAGAGATTGTGAATGTTTCTACTTAAACAAACTGGTGCATTAGCAAAAGAAGTGATATCGGGGTAAATGGCGGAAGAGTTGAATATGGGGGTATTAAAATGAGCGAAGACTTTTTTATAAAAACCAAACTTAAATCTGCTGAAAAATAATCCATTTTGATCAATCTTTTTTCAAAATGGATTATTTCTATTTGCAGCAAAATGTGGGTTCAAAAGATGTTTTTGATCAAACTTTATTTCAAACCTACACTAAATTAATCTTAAAAGGCAAAAAACGGAAGCTTTCAGGTAGCTTCCGTAACAATCCATCATCAAAGTGTAGTAATGGCTAGCACTTTATTGTTGAAGATTAATTTTTATATAAACTTTTACTATAAAATTATTTGTTCGATAAAGAAAGACGTTCCATGATGGCCATTTTCTCTGATTCATAACCTGGTTTACCAAGTAAAGCAAACATATTCTTTTTATATGCTTCTACTCCCGGCTGATCAAATGGATTAACGCCTAATAGATGGCCACTAATCCCACAGGCCTTCTCGAAAAAGTAAACCAATTCACCATATGTGTGCTCATTCATTTCATCAAGCTCAACCACTAAATTGGGTACCTCTCCATCAACATGAGCCAACAAAGTCCCTTGAAATGCACTTTTGTTGACCTCATCCATTGTTTTTCCCGCAAGGTAGTTTAATCCATCAAGATTGTCTGAATCCTCTTGAATAGTCATATCAATTTTAGGCTTTTTAATTTGTATAACTGTTTCTAGCAGGTTTCGTCTACCTTCCTGCACATATTGTCCCATTGAATGTAAATCCGTTGAAAAGTCGACTGAAGCAGGGAACAGGCCTTTTTGATCTTTTCCTTCACTTTCTCCAAATAGTTGTTTCCACCATTCAGATATATAGTGAAAAGATGGCTCATAATTCACCAGTAGTTCAATTACTTTTCCTTTATTGTAGAGTGCATTTCTTACTGCAGCATATTGGTAGCATTCATTGGTCATTAATTCAGGATTATTGTAATTACGCGCAGCCGATGCAGCACCTGCCATCATTTGATCAATATCTAGACCAGCAACAGCTATAGGTAAGAGACCTACTGCTGTTAAGACAGAATACCTTCCACCTATATCATCTGGAATAACAAATGTTTCATATCCTTCTGCGTCAGCCAGTTTTTTTAATGCACCTTTTTCCTGATCAGTAGTGGCAAAAATACGTGTTCTTGCCCCTTCCTTTCCATACTTTTTTTCTAAATAGTCACGAAAGATACGGAAGGCTAAGGCAGGCTCTGTTGTTGTTCCTGATTTAGAAATAACATTAACCGAAATATCTTTTCCTTCTAATAGCTCCAATAAATGCATGAGATAAGTGGAACTGATATTGTTCCCAGCAAAATAAACTTGTGTCTTATCGTTTATTTGATTATGAAAAGTATGGGACAAAGCTTCAATTGCCGATTTTGCCCCTAAATAAGAACCACCAATGCCAATAACAATTAAAGCATCTGATTGATTTTGTATCCTTTTGGCAGCCTGTTTAATACGCGAAAACTCTTCTTTATTATAGGCATGGGGTAAATCAACCCATCCAAGAAAATCAGAACCAAGACCTTGCTTTTCATGAAGCATATCATGTGCTACTTTTACAAATTCACTTAATCCTTCTATTTCACTCTTTTTCATAAATGGCAAAGCGTTCGTATAATCAAACGAAATAGTCATATTTTATATTTCCTCCTGCATCGTATTTTTGGTTACTCTTATCTATTCTGGTAAGTCAACTTTTTTCCACAGCATGCCCGCCAAATTCATGTCGCAAAGCAGATACTACTTTACCTGTAAACGTATCATTGTCTAAGGATCGGTAGCGCATTAGTAATGACATAGCAATCACAGGTGTGGCAGCTTGTAAATCCAAAGCCGTTTCAAGCGTCCATTTCCCTTCACCAGATGAGTGCATAATTCCTTTAATTCCATCCAATTTAGCGTCTTTGGAAAATGCATTCTCTGTTAACTCCATCAGCCAAGAACGAATAACGGAACCATGATTCCAAACCCGTGCTACTTTTTCGTAATCAAACTCAAATTGACTTTTTTCTAATACCTCGAAACCTTCTCCAATTGCGGCCATCGTTCCATACTCTATTCCATTGTGAACCATCTTTAAGAAATGACCACTACCTGCTTGTCCTGCATATAAATAACCGTTTTCTACAGCTGTATCTCTAAAAATGGGCTCCACGATATCCCATGTTTCAGGATCTCCACCAATCATATAACACGCCCCGTTACGAGCGCCTTCCATACCACCAGATGTTCCAGCATCCATAAAACGTAGCCCTACTTCTTTTAGTTGGTTATACCGGCGAATAGAGTCCTTATAGTGAGAGTTGCCTGCATCAATAAGAATATCTCCCTCACTTAACATTGGAGTAAGCTCAGTAATAACAGAATCAACCACAGAATGAGGGACCATCAACCACAGAACACGTGGTTTTTCTAATGCCTGAACAAGATCTTTTAGATTAGATACCCCATTGGTTCCGTATTTTTTTATTTCTTCAATAGCACTTATATTTAGGTCAAATGCGACTACCTCGTGATTATGGTCCATTAAATTTTTCCCTAAGTTTAATCCCATTTTTCCTAATCCAATTAATCCAACTTTCATATGTTGTTCCTCCCAAAATCTTTATTACTTCCTTTAATTTTTTTATGAAATTTGTGATGAATTTACCACCATTTATAGCCATCTTCTTCTAATAATTGATGAGCAGCCTCTGGTCCCATTGATCCTGATGAATAGGCGTGAAGAGGAACTCTTTTTTCTTTAAATGCCTCTAAAATAGGTTCTACCCATTTCCAAGATAATTCTACCTCGTTCCAATGAGCAAAAAATGTTGTATCTCCTACGAGAGCATCAAATAACAATAGTTCATACGCTTCAGGTACATCTTGATTACTCTCAGAAAAGTCTACTATGATAGGTTCCATTTTTCCGTTTACTGGATCTTTACTATTTAATCGCAATGATACACCTTCATTTGGATTGATCGTTATCGTTAATAGATTTGGTTCCATCTGGTCCATTTCAGAAGTATATGAATCCCTTAAAGGATTTTTAAATTCAATGACAATCTTTGTTTCCTTTTCCGTCATTCTTTTTCCAGTGCGAAAATAAAAAGGGACCCCATCCCAGAAGGAATTATCAATCCATAGACGCGCCGCAATAAATGTATCACTTTGAGAAGAAGCATCCACACCAGGCTCTTCTCTATATGCAGCTACAGAATTGCCGTTTATTTCTCCTGACCCATATTGCCCCCTGACAACGTGTACACCTACAGTGTCCGTTTGTAAAGGACGCAAAGATTCCAAGACTTTTCTTTTCTCATTGCGAATTCCATTTGTGGTAATCCGTTTAGGCAAATGCATGGCTGTCATCATTAACAGCTGTAGCATGTGATTTTGAACCATATCACGAATGGCTCCTGCTTTGTCATAATAACTGGCTCTTTCTTCAACACCAACAATTTCACTTGCCGTTATTTGGACATTGGCAATAAATCGATTGTTCCATAATGATTGCAAGACAGGATTAGCAAAAGCCAATGCTTCAATGTTCTGCACCATTGGTTTCCCTAGATAATGGTCGATTCGATATATTTCATCTTCTTCAAAAGCTTTGCTGAGCTTTTTGTTTAATTCTTGGGCCGATTTTAAATCATGTCCAAATGGTTTCTCGATAATCAATCGTTTCCATCCATTTGTTGTGCCCAAATCACTATTCATGATATTTATAGCAATCACGTCAAAAAACTCGGGAGCGACGGATAAATAGAACATTCGATTTTCTTCCATATTCTGGTCTCTTTCATTTTGTTGAACAAGTTCCAATAACTTCATATAGCCTTCAGTTTGGGTAAAATCAAACTGACAATAACGAAATGCCTTGACGAACTCTTCTTTTTTAGATTTATCATTAATCAAATGTCTAGAAAATGTATACAAGGAATCGATTACGCTGGATTGAAATCCAACATCGGAAAATTCAGCAATTCCTACACCAATAACTGAAAAAGACTTTGGTAATTTTTGATTCCGATATAAATTAAACAAGGCAGGATAGATTTTTCTTTTAGCTAAATCCCCTGTTGCCCCAAATAATACAAACGTCATAGAATCCAATTGGAATTCCTCACTTTCTTAAGCTCGTTCTAATCAAATAAATACAAGTATTATTATTACCCTATTTTTACATGGGTATTTTGTTTATTTCTTCCTGTATAGGAACAAATTTTAATTTTACTTAAATGGCTATATCCACATGTTGGACATTGTTTATTATTGTGAGTAAATGTTAAACATCTTTCACAAACACAATGATTTTTCTCTTTGAGATTTTCCATTAGAAAAACTCCCCTTTCGTACTATCAATTTGCTAACGAAGATTTGCATCGCTTTGCTAAAACAGTATACTACGTATATTTCATTCTTGGATAGTACGCACTTTATTTGCATATAGTGATATTTGAATAATATAGTGTAAAAAATGATACTATATAAAAGTAAAAAGCCTTGAACAGAGAATATGTAAAAATCACTGTACAAGGCTTTTTAATATTTTTATATTAGACAAGGTGTTGTTTCTACTTTTTACATATACAGTAAAAAAAACACGGTTAATAATAGCTAACCGTGGTAAGTTATGATTGTCTTACAATACGAAAAGAAACTTTTACTACTAAATGGCTGATTGATCATGAGTTTCTTTTTCCAATACATTTTCAATATAATCTTTACCCCATTCATACATAGCGTTTAAAATCGGCATGAGGCTTTTTCCATGTTCAGTCAATGAATATTCAACTTTCGGCGGGACGACAGGATAAACTTCTCGGTGTACGATTAAATGATCTTCAAGTTCGCGTAATTGGTTGACAAGCATTCTTTGGGTAATACCCGGAATAAGGGCCTTTAATTCACCAAATCGTTTCGTTCCTTCCTTGCCCAGATGCCACAATATCAACATTTTCCACTTACCGCCAATTACTCCAAGCGTTAATTCTTTTTCACAGTTAAAACTTTTCTCTCCTAAATTAGGCATTCATATCACTTATCCTTTTTTTGATAGTATACTTTTTAGCACTATATATATTAAAAATGCGTACTTTTAATATGGTAACATATTGAGTATACTAAAAAAGTGCTAGTGAGTAAATATCTTTTGAAAAGGGTATATCTATAATGGCAGCCACTTAGCACAATATAAAACATTCTATAAGGAGCGAGTAAAAATGAAATTACAGTTAGCTTTAGACCTAGTCAACATTCCAGAAGCCATCGAATTGGTAAAAGAAGTAGAAGAACATATTGATATTGTCGAAATAGGGACACCGATTATTAATATAGAAGGACATAAAGCAGTACAAGCAATCAAAACAGCATTCCCTAACTTAGAGGTTTTAGCAGATATTAAAATCATGGACGCTGCAGGTTATGAAGTGGCAAATGCGTCTCAAGCTGGCGCTGATATTATCACTATTCTTGGTCAAGCCGAAGATGCTTCCATCAAAGGTGCTGTTGAAGAAGCAAAAAAACAAGGAAAACAAATCCTCGTAGATATGATCGCTGTAAAAGATATCCAAACGCGTGCAAAAGAGCTTGATGAATTAGGCGCTGACTACATTTGCGTGCATACAGGCTATGATTTGCAAGCAGAAGGTAAAGATTCATTCGAAGATTTACGTAGCATAAAAAGCGTTGTAAAAAATGCAAAAATAGCAATTGCTGGTGGAATTAAGCTTGAAACCTTACCTGAGGTCATTAAAGCACAACCAGATCTCATCATCGTTGGTGGTGGAATCACAGGCAAAGAAAACAAAAAAGAAGTCGCTGCACAAATGCAACAACTTATTAAAGCAGGCGTGACCGCATAATATGCAAACAATTACTTATACAAAGGGAATACTTGCCGAGCTTAGTCGTACAATCGAACGTATGGATGATACGGAAGCAGAAAAACTGGTAGATGGAATGCAGCGTGCAAATAAAATTTTTGTTGCAGGGAGTGGCCGCTCCGGTTTAATGGCGAAAGCATTTGCCATGCGCATGATGCATGTTGGACTTGATCCATATGTCGTCGGCGAAACCATTACACCTAATCTGGAAGCCGATGATATGCTAATCATTGGCTCTGGCTCAGGAGAAACCAAAAGCCTGCTATCCATGACAGAAAAAGCCAATAGCATAGGTGCAACCATTGCGCTGGTGACCACCAATCCTACTTCGGCCATAGCTCAATTAGCAGCTATCACGATTGAAATTCCAGCCCAAGCAAAAGCAGAGGGCACGAGTGGGAAATCCATTCAACCAATGGGATCTCTATTTGAGCAAACGATGTTGTTATTTTATGATGCCTTAATCCTGCGTTTTATGGAGAATAAAGGCTTAGATTCAAATAAAATGTATGGTAAACATGCCAATCTTGAATAAAATTAACCCATAATATAAAGACATAAAGACCGCATATATTTTTTTGATGAATTTGCGGTCTTTCTTGTCTATCAAAATTCGTTTTATAAAATGAAGTCAGATAAATGGTTCAATTCGGCATAATGGGTACTAATTGGATAACAGGTAGATTCCTTGAGGCAGCTAAAATGGTGTAAGGCGCGCACAAGGGAAAGGGCTGAAGAATCTGCAAACCAATATAATGTATCAAAACGATTTACAAATCTAAATGAAATGGCTGCCAGTAGCGATTTGGACGCCGTTTATATTGCTTCCCCCAATTCATTTCACGCTGAACTAGCGATTCTTTTTTTTACAAAACGGAAAACATGTTTTATGCGGAAAAAATCATCATGTATTAATAATGGAAGCAATGAAATCGACACTGCAACCGAACTTTAAGGTCATTCCTTTTTCATTTAGCGTGTACGATTTTTCAAACAATTAATTTGTGAAATATTTTACTAATACTATTTGGTGCGTTAGTTGAAGAAGATAACCACACATATTAGACATATCTAATATGTGTGGTCCTTTTAATATCAACTGTTTTATCTCCTTAATCTAAATATAAGAGTCTCCTTCTTTTATCGTTCTTCCGAATATTTACGAGAATCATCTAGTCGTTTCCTTTGCAACTGACTTCGCAAGTACCGAACTCAGCTGCATAATTAGCAATTCTGGATTTTTGGCTGAATCTTCATTGATTGCTGTTCCCAGAGTTAACTTCTCGGGGATATCAAATAATACAAAGGGAATAGTAAGTGATGTATTCCTCCAAATAAGGGTGCTATGAGGATAAGAAGTAATTGGTGGAGAGGGAAATACATGTAGCATCCTTGAAATTGAATATCGCAATTCTGTTTGCGCCGCAACGTTGACGCAGCGCTCCCAAGACTAGAGGAGAACGAATTGAATTTTCGAAATGAAAACCTGCCATTCCTGTTTCAGTAGTCTATAGGTGGTTTGTCTAAAACAACAGGCTTTAGAGAACATCTATAGCAGAAGCTAAGTAATTCTTAAGTTATATCAAAAAAACTTATTGACTTTTATCTTTGAAGGTAGTAATATATTTTTTGTCGCAAAAAAACTGTTAAGTTTAAAAAGGTTTCTTGCACAATAATTCATATCTCAATAAAGTCAATAAAGATATTGACAATCACTTTTAGAAGTGATAAGATATAAAAGTTGTCACAAGGAAACAATGTTTCAAACTTATAAAAGTTTTTGTTGACAACATGAATCAATACATGTTATACTTTAAAAGTTGCTTATCACAAGCGACTAACAAATTTGCTCTTTGAAAACTGAACAAAACAACCAGTATGTCAACCAAAAAGAAACTTGTTTCTTTTTGAAATAACTCATTAAGTTTCACTTATTGAGAAAGCAAGAAGCTAAGAACACAAATGGAATCGACCGGTGTCGATTCTATTCAAACACTTTTATGGAGAGTTTGATCTTGGCTCAGGACGAACGCTGGCGGCGTGCCTAATACATGCAAGTCGAGCGCGGGAAGCAAGCTGATCCTTTCGGGGTGACGCTTGTGGAA
>NZ_HE610982.1:33319-34776 GCF_000285495.1 Oceanobacillus massiliensis str. N'diop | reverse complement strand
GCCGTTTTTTTGATGTGTTTTAATTAATATAATCTCTAATGCAACAAGCGCGGAATTCCCGCCGAGAATCGCGGAAAAATCGGAAAAGGCGCGGAATACCGGCCGCGAATCGCGGAAAAATGGAAAAAAGCGCGGAATTCCGGCCGCGCCCCGCCACATCCGTGGGAAACCGGCTAAGCTAGCCTTAGAAGCTTCGATTATCCTCCGATGATATGATAGCCTGAGTCAACGTGCATGACTTCACCTGTTACGCCGCGTGAGAGCTCGCTTATGAAGAATAAGGTGGCGTCTCCTACTTGATCCTGATCGACATTGCGGCGAAGCGGGGCTTTTTCTACAATGACGTTTGCCTTATCATTGAATCCGGAGACTCCTTTAGCGGACAATGTACGGATAGGACCCGCGGAGATTGCGTTAACGCGGATGCCGTATTTGCCTACATCTTCAGCCAAGTATCTGACACTTGCTTCTAGAGAGGCCTTGGCAACTCCCATTACGTTATAGTTAGGGATTACCTTCTCGGCTCCCAGGTAAGTCTGTGTAACGATACTTCCGCCTTCTGTCATGACTTCTTTGGCAGCATTTGTTACAGCTACAAGGGAGTATGCACTAATCTCCTGTGCTAATAAGAAGCCGTCCCTTGAAGTATTGGCATATTCACCCTGAAGCTCCTCTCGTTTTGCAAATGCTACGGAGTGAACTAGACCATGGATGATACCTACTTTTTCTTTTATCTGACTAAATGCCTGTTGAATACTTTCATCATTTGCTACATCACAGGAAACAATCAATTTAGCATCTATATCATGCTTTTCCAGGAGTTTTACTAGCTTCTGATAGGATCTTTCCTGTCTGTTTGTAAAGATTAGATTTGCTCCTGCATTATGTAATGACTTTGTGATTCCCCATGCAATACTTCTTTCATTGGCTACGCCCATGATTAATACATTCTTACCTTGCAATAGACCTGACATAATAACCCTCCACATCTTGATTCTTACATGTATTATAACCTATTAGGACCAGGTAATGAAACCCTAACCTTCAAATGGTTCTGGCGCCTTAAATCATAGAACATTTCAATGAATATATCAGTTTAAAATATTACGAATAAAGCACAGGAATGCCGTGATATCAATGTTTTGAATGTGGTTGGTTAAAAATATAAATAAATATTCATTTTTCCCTTTACAAAGTTGCTTATACTAGATATAATAAAATTCGTCAGTTTGCGACAGGTTAATAGAAATAACGCAAATAGATGCCAAAACTATTAATGGCCCGTTGGTCAAGCGGTTAAGACACCGCCCTTTCACGGCGGTATCACGGGTTCGAATCCCGTACGGGTCACCAATATGGAGGATTAGCTCAGCTGGGAGAGCACCTGCCTTACAAGCAGGGGGTCGCAGGTTCGAGCCCTGCATCCTCCACCATTTTGCCGGCCTAGCTCAACTGGT
>NZ_HE610982.1:0-33091 GCF_000285495.1 Oceanobacillus massiliensis str. N'diop | reverse complement strand
ACGGGTCACCAATATGGAGGATTAGCTCAGCTGGGAGAGCACCTGCCTTACAAGCAGGGGGTCGCAGGTTCGAGCCCTGCATCCTCCACCATTTTGCCGGCCTAGCTCAACTGGTAGAGCAACTGACTTGTAATCAGTAGGTTGGGGGTTCAAGTCCTCTGGCCGGCACCATTTTTTTGCATAACTGAATGAAGTATAGTTAACAATATGTACGGAGGGGTAGCGAAGTGGCTAAACGCGGCGGACTGTAAATCCGCTCCCTCAGGGTTCGGCAGTTCGAATCTGCCCCCCTCCACCACTACTATTGTTGGGCTATAGCCAAGCGGTAAGGCATCGGGTTTTGATCCCGTGTACCCCAGGTTCGAATCCTGGTGGCCCAGCCATTTTATCTATGCAGGGTTAAGCAAGAAATATTTTTCGAGCCATTAGCTCAGTCGGTAGAGCATTTGACTTTTAATCAAAGGGTCGAAGGTTCGAATCCTTCATGGCTCATCACTTTAATAGAATACAGTATCAGTAAATAAACAAGGTCGCTATGGTCACATACAACCTTGTTTATTTGCATTTTAGGGCTTTTTTTAACATAATGGGTACAGTTCATTTTAGCGTCTATTTAAAGAGGCAGATACTTCGGATGAAAAAAATAGGGATATCATGTTATAATTTATTTTAGTATAAATTTAAAAATAACGTATTTTAATATATATTACGATATTAAAGGATGATCCAGGATGAAGTCTTCCAGAATCCCCGGTTTTTATAATTTGTCTGTTGAACAGAGGCGGGACCTTCTGAAAAAGGAGCTGGATTTCTCTGCTGAGGAATTGAGCAGCCTATATATAAAAGAACCTCTTTCCACTGAAACCGCAGATAAAATGATTGAGAATGTTATTGGTACCTTTCAGCTTCCTTTTGGATTAGGATTGAATTTCCTCATAAACGGGAAAGATTATGTCATACCAATGGTAATAGAAGAAGCATCTGTTGTTGCTTCTGCAAGCCATATCGCCAAAATCGTAAGAAGTGCCGGTGGATTTCATACGGAAGCAACGGAAAGAGTCATGATAGGGCAGATTCAGGTGGTCGGTTGTTCAGATTTTCATGCAGCAAAGCAGGCTATATTAAATGAAAAAGAAGTATTGATCAATGCTGCGAATGCTGCATACCCGAGTATTGTCTCCAGAGGCGGTGGGGCTGAAGATCTGGATGTCCGAATACTTAATGAGGATTCAGATTCATCATATGGGAAAATGCTTGTTGTCCATATGTATATCAATACTTGTGATGCCATGGGTGCAAATATAATCAATACCATGGTCGAATCCGTTGCCCCGATTGTTGAAGAAATCACAAATGGAAAAGTGTATCTGCGAATTTTATCCAATTATGCGGATAAATGTCTGGCAAGAGCCCGTTGTGTGATTCCTCCTGAACTGCTTTCTACTGGAGATTATTCGGGAGAGGAAGTCCGTGATGGAGTTATTCATGCATATGAATTCGCGGCTTCGGATCCATATCGTGCTGTAACACATAATAAAGGTATCATGAATGGAATAGACCCTGTTGTTATCGCAACTGGTAATGACTGGCGTGCTGTCGAGGCTGGATCACATGCATATGCCGCACGTCATGGAAGTTATGGGTCGATGACAACATGGTCTAAAGACCAAGCAGGAAATCTCGTGGGAGAAATCGAGTTGCCGATGTCGATAGGAACTGTTGGTGGAGCTACGAGAGTCCACCCGTTGGCAGAGCTTTCGCTTTCTCTCATGTCGATAGAATCAGCCAAGGAACTTGCTCAAGTCATTGTTGCGGTTGGCTTGGCACAAAATCTCGGAGCTTTGAAGGCATTAGCTACGGATGGTATTCAAAAGGGCCACATGGCACTGCATTCCCGCTCGGTTGCAATTGCAGCAGGGGCTTCAGGGGAGATGATTGATATCATTGCGGAGAAATTAATCGAAGAAAAAGAAATCCGTGTCGGAAAAGCTAAAGAATTGGTGGAAGAGTATACAAAATGAGTGCAGAAAAAGTAACTACTTCAGAGAAAACAGCTATAGGTATAGCTCATAGTAAACTAATTTTAATTGGAGAGCATGCAGTTGTGCACGGACAACCAGCAATCGCTATTCCATTCCCTTTAATTGGTGTCGAAACAATCATTGAACGGGTACCGGGTCTCGTTAAAATTGATAGTGCTTTTTACCATGGACCTCTTCATCTGGCACCGGAATCTCTGCATGGGATTGTGAATTGTATAGAAGAAACGCTCGAATATCTAGAGTTTCCCTGTAAAGATTTGCTGATTCGGATTAACTCCTCCATTCCGCCTGGTAAAGGATTGGGTTCAAGTGCTTCTGTCGCCATCTCTGTGATCAGATCTATATTTGACTATGCAGAGAGGGAATGTTCCGAAGAAGAATTACTAATGCTTGCAAACGTTGCGGAGACGTATGCGCACGGAGCTCCCAGTGGGATTGATACACTGACAATCACATCGAAGTCACCAGTGTGGTACGAAAAGGAAAATCCAATTGACTATATTGATCTCGGTGAAGATTTTCATTTTATCGTAGCAGATTCTGGAAGAGTCGGTGATACACGGACTTCCGTAGCATCTGTAGCACATTTGTTGAAAACCGCACCTAAAAGAAT
The DNA here is from genome assembly GCF_000285495.1 of Oceanobacillus massiliensis str. N'diop. Classification (GTDB taxonomy): domain Bacteria; phylum Bacillota; class Bacilli; order Bacillales; family Amphibacillaceae; genus Oceanobacillus; species Oceanobacillus massiliensis. Next base: position 30,436 of record NZ_HE610982.1, on the reverse strand, counting down.
CCAACGTAAAATCGACCGTATCGGCGAGCTGACGCATCATGCCAAACACGCGTTGGAGAAGGCAAGTAAACAATTCCTCGGCCAGCTTTTGAATGAAGCGCAAAAGGAATTGGAATCACTTGGAGTAAGTGATTCTGGGTTGAATAAGCTTATTTATTTCGCTCGAAAAGAAGGGGCATTGGGGGCGAAGCTAACTGGTGGCGGGAATGGCGGCTGTATCATCGCGCTTGCCCAAAATGAAGTCCATTCGAAGCAGCTGGCAGAAAAACTGAGAAAGTATGGTGCAACTTCAGTATGGCCATTTGTTTTAAAAAAGCAGAAGTAGAAAGAAATAGATTGAAATGGGATAAAAGGGAGATAAGGGATGAAAGCAACAGCAAAGGCACACACAAATATTGCTTTGATAAAATACTGGGGGAAGCGTGATGAATCGCTGATTCTGCCTACCAACAGCAGTCTCTCCCTAACATTGGACGGCTTTTATACAACCACAACAGTAGACTTCCAGGAAGGTTTGATGCAAGACCGGTTTTTACTCGATGATCAACCTGTCGAAGGAGACGCATATCATCGTGTGACCCAGTTTCTCAATCTGATTCGCCGTTTGGCCGGCCGGGAAGATCTCTATGCCAATGTGCGTTCTATAAATGCTGTTCCTACGGCTGCGGGACTTGCTTCATCAGCTTCTGGCTTTGCGGCGCTGGCAGCGGCTGGAACAAAGGCAATTGGCTTAGAGCTGAATGATCAGGAACTATCCAGGCTTACGAGGCAGGGATCTGGTTCTGCCAGCCGTTCCATTTATGGCGGATTTTCTGAATGGCAAATGGGAAGTGAGGAAGATGGGTCCGATTCATTTGCTGTGCCAATTGCATCTGCTGAGCATTGGGATGTCCGTGTGGCGGCAGTAGTCCTTTCCTCTAGAGTCAAAAAAGTGTCGAGCCGTGCTGGAATGAAGCGCACGGTGGAGACTTCGCCATTCTATCCTGGATGGATTGACAGCATTTCGAAGGACTTAAAAGAAATAAAGGCAGCTATCCATACGAAGGATTTCGAAAAAACAGGCCAGATAGCAGAAGCGAACTGTTTGAAGATGCATGCTACAACCTTGGCAGCAGATCCTCCTTTTACATATTGGAATGATTTAACGATGCGGGTGATGCAGACTGTCCAGGAGATGAGAGCAAACGGAATACCTGTTTATTTCACGATTGATGCAGGACCAAATGTAAAGGTTCTCTACCTGCCGGAACATGAAAAAAGTGTAGAAAAGACACTGCGTGAAATACCTGGTGTCACCGATGTGATTTTAAGTAAACCCGGTCAGGGAATAAGCTATCTTTAGGGGTTGAACTTTTTGTCGAATAGACCAATTACCATTAGAGTGCCAGGGAAATTAATGATAGCAGGGGAATTCGCTGTCCTGGAACCAAACCATCATCTAGCAGTGATGGCAGTAGATCGTTTTGTTTATGCAACTATTCACGGTAGTGATTCAAATAAACTCACCTTGCACGATTTCAGCCTTTATGAACTTGGCTGGTCATACGAAACGGATCAGGTAGAAGTCGCAAGCGACGATAACAGGGTAGGATTTGTCAGAGACGCGATGTCCATTTCTTGTACATATTTAAGGGAGAAGAAGGTTGAACTGGCACCATTTAGTCTCTCCATCCGCAGTGAGCTTGATGATGAATCGGGTATCAAATATGGATTGGGGTCGAGCGCAGCGGTCGTAACTTCGGTTGTATCGGCCATCCTGCATCGGTTTCTTGATAACCCCTCTTCAGAGCTTATCTTTAAGCTTGCCGCTATCTCGCATGTGAAGACCCAGGGAAACGGTTCTGGAGCGGACGTAGCCGCATCATCCTTTGGTGGTCTCCTGCAGTATGCTTCCTTTCAGGCGGAGTGGCTGAGAAATGCCTATGTAGAGAGTGAATCCATATCAGCATTGCTTGAAATGGATTGGGTATATTATTCCTTGCAGAAAATCGAAATGCCAAAAAATGTCTATTTTTGTGTTGGCTGGACAGGCAAACCGGCTTCCACGTCGAAGCTTGTAGATAAGATCCTGCAATTGAAAACAGATCATCCAGATGCATTTCAATCCTTTCTTGAAAACAGCGACCGGGCAGTAAGCGATTTTCTTAAAGGAATGGATGAGGATAATGTTGCGCTTTTGTTAAAAGGTGTCAAGCAGAACCGAGAAGCGCTTGCCACGGTTGGCGGAAATGCAGACACATTGATTGAGACGCCTTTACTGACCAAGCTATGTGATCTCGCAGAATCGCTTGGTGGAGCAGGAAAACCATCCGGGGCTGGAGGGGGCGATTGTGGTATTGCCTTTATGCCTTCCAAGGAAAAAGCGCTGGAATTAATGAAAGCATGGGAAGAAGCAGGGATTAAACCATTGACTATCCAGCCGAGCCGCCAAGGTGCCTCGCCGATGGAGCAGTACTGAATCCCGAATTGATTGTTTATTATAACGTAAGGCTCTGTTGGAATATATAGCCGCATTGCTATAAACCAAAATAAAAGAGACATTAACTTTTAAGGAGGTCCTTGAAAAATTAATGTCTCTTTATTTGTTTTTGTCTTTTTGTATACCGTCCTCTTTTCATATTGCCTTTTGGTATTCATTAATCAGTTCATCAAGTTTTACACTCGAAGCGATCACTGCCTCAGAGGTAAGGTCATTTGTGCAGGAAAGGGAAATCATTTCTTCACGGCATTCTTCTATTTTTTCAATTAAAGTCACAAAAATTTCCTCCTATCTAGTATACTTAATAATAGAAAATACCCATATTCCTTCATTTATAAACTTCTAAATAAATATAAATTGTCGCGGTGAATAAGTAATAATTTTTGCTGGGAAAAAATACGAAAAAAATTGAAACCTTTTGTATTACACAGTCGTATAAAGAGTACCGCATAGTAAGCGGAGGTAAACTGATGGATCAATTTATTAAAGAAAAAATAAAACAGGTGAAGAAGGGCGATCAGTCGGCATTTGGTGACGTGGTTTCCTTCTACCAGAGTAAAATTTATCAGCATTGCTATCGGATGCTTGGTAATGCACATGAGGCGGAGGATATAGCACAAGAGGCTTTTATACGTGCATATGTAAATATTCATTCGTTCGATGATCGCAGAAAGTTTTCTACCTGGTTGTATCGTATTGCTACCAATTTAACGATAGACCGTATTCGAAAACGAAAACCTGATTATTATCTGGATGCGGTCGTAAAAGGGACGGAAGGATTGAATATGTATTCCCAATTGGCAAGTGAAGAACGCCTTCCCGGGGAAGAAGTGGAAAGTCTGGAGCTGCAGCGCTATATTCATCATGAAATATCACAACTGCCACCAAAATATCGCAGCGTAATCATGTTACGTTATTTGGAGGAATTTTCCCTTCAGGAAATAAGCGAGATCCTGGATATTCCATTAGGAACGGTCAAAACCAGAATACATCGCGGAAGGGAAGCTTTGAGAAAAAGGCTTCGTCATGTGTAAAGGAGTGTGTTCTACTTGAGCTGTAATAAGGAAACAATCGAATTGATGCATAAATATTTGGACGGTGACCTCACGAAAGCGCAGGAAGCCGTTCTGGGTTCACATTTAGAGGGTTGTGAAGACTGTCAAGCGCATTTTCATGAATTAAAGCGAACGATAACATTAATCAAGAGTGCGGAAAATTTCGCTGCGCCAGAAGATTTTACCCAAAAGGTTATGATGAAACTTCCGACAGAAAAGAAGCGGTTGAAGTATACACGCTGGTTCAAATTACATCCTGTCATCACTGCGGCAGCAATCTTTTTCATATTCATGATGAGCGGGATGGTCACTTCCTGGAGCCAGGATACGGAACTCGTCGTTTCCAAACAGAAAGAATTAATTGTTGAAGGCGATACAGTGATTGTCCCAGAAGGTGTAACCGTACCCGGAGATGTCCTTGTGAAAAATGGAAACTTGATTATAGAGGGCACGATCGATGGCGATGTCACATTGGTAAATGGCGAACTGATCCATGAATCGCCACTGGACGGTGAGGGTTTGATGGCATCGGCCGGAGGGGTCAATGGTGAACTTGAAAAGGTCGACCAGATGTTTGAGTGGATGTGGTACAAGGTCAAAAGCCTTTTTAAAGGGATATTTTCCTTCTGAATTCCATAGTGTTGCAATAACTGAGAAATACCCGGATAGTTGGTGAACTTATCCGGGTATTTCTTTATATTACGGTAGCTATTGGCATATGTTTCCGGAAAATTATGTTATAATAAATATCGTTGACTATCTATAAATTATAAGAGGATGTTCAAAAGACTGACGTATATTTATCAATGATTGCGAACTTCTTTCTTGAACAACTATGAAAATAAATTTTTACTGCTAAAGGATGGGTGAGCATGCTTGATGGGGGATTAGAATTTTTGGATCTGCTAAGAATAGGCGTAGATATAACTCTCGTCTGGTATGTATTGTATAAATTGATGATGCTGATCAGGGGGACGAAAGCGATACAGCTGCTGAAGGGGATTATTGTGGTCTTAGTGGTCTGGGCACTGAGCATCATACTGAATCTCCAAACGATGCAATGGCTGACCAATCAGGCCATTTCATGGGGACTGATTGTTATTATTATATTATTCCAGCCAGAACTGCGAAGAGCACTTGAACAGCTTGGACGGGGAAATCTTTTTTCGCGAAGTGCTAAATCTGAGGAAGAACTTATACAACAGCAAATTGAAGCTATTCTACAGTCTTGCAATTATATGGCAAAACGAAGAATTGGTGCTCTGATATCCATCGAAAGAGAAACAGGTATTGGTGATTATGCTGAGACAGGTATAGCTATCAATGGAGAACTGTCCCATCAGCTATTGACGAATATCTTTACACCGAATACGCCACTCCATGATGGTGCTGTAATCATTAAGGAAGGTGAGATAACGGCAGCCGCCTGCTACCTTCCATTATCGGAAAGTCCATTCATATCGAAGGAACTTGGGACAAGACACCGTGCCGCAATGGGCATCAGCGAAGTAACAGATGCATTGACAATTGTGGTATCCGAGGAAACGGGAGCTGTTTCCTGTACCAAAAATGGAGAGCTCCATAGAGACTTGGATCAGGATAGCCTTCGGGAGATGCTGCGTGCACATTTATCCTTAATACAAAAAACCTCTGAAAAAAAATCATGGAAACGGAGGGAAAGTAAGAATGGATAATTGGTTTAAGAGCAAATGGTTTGTACGAATAGCATCATTGGCATTTGCCGTGTTCTTATATATTTTTGTGAGTGTTACCGTTAATTCAAATGAGTCGGAGTCACGATTATCAGGGAACTCTGACCAAGCCCAATTGTTGGATGATGTGCCGGTTGAAATAAGAATAGATGAAGAAAATTATGTTGTCAGCGGCGTGCCTGAATTCGTTATGGTCAATTTGCAGGGATCGCCGGGTAATGTTAGACCGCTGGCATTACAGCGGAACTTTGATGTTTTTGTCGATCTTCGCGGACTTGGCGAAGGGGAGCATACCGTCGAATTGCAGCATACAATATCGAACGATGTCAGTGCCTTTATCGAGCCAAAGACAATTGACGTTACCATTGAGGAGAGAGCAAGCGAAGAATTCGATGTTGTTGCCGATTTTATTAACAGTGATAAGCTGGCACCCGGATATGAACTTGTTGACTACGAGCTGGAACCTTCAACGGTCACGATAACAAGTTCCAGATCGGTTATCGAGCAAATCGGTGCCATCAAGGTGTATGTTAATCTAGAGGGGCTGGAAGGCTCCATCAATAATCGGGAAGTTCCTGTAAATGCTTATGATACACAAGGTAATGAATTGAATGTTAGAATTGATCCAGAAAGTGTACAAGTATCGGCGAATATTGACAATCCAAGCAAATCAGTTCCGGTTACCGTAGATACCAGTGGTGAACTTCCGGAGGGCTACTCGTTAAATTCCGTTTCTGCGAATGTAGAAGAAGTCGAAGTCTTTGCCACCAGTAACGTATTGGAAGGAATCACGGAAATAGCGACAGAGGAAATTGACTTATCCGAAATAACGGAATCTGGTACCATCGAAACACAATTGGCGTTGCCGGAGGGAGTAAACGCTCCTGAAATGGACACAATTGAGGTAACATTGGACTTAGAGCAAACCCGAGAATTCGAGGCCATTCCTATCACAGAAGAGGAACTGGAAGATGGACAGACTGTCACCTATGTCGAACCAGAAAGCCCTGAAGTGAATATTACTGTTACAGGCAATGAATCCGAAATTCGTGAATGGACAGCCGAAGATTTTAGTGCCTCCATCGACTTGAGTGGCCTTGAACCTGGAGAACATACCGTTCCGGTAACTATAAATGGACCGGAAAATGAAAATATAACGATTACGAGTGAACTGGAAGAAGTAAGGATTGAAATCAACTGATCGATAAGAGGCAATGTTTTGGTAAAGATGCAGTTGAATTGGATGAATTTAAAGGAGAGGTAATAATGGGAAAATATTTTGGAACTGATGGCGTTAGAGGCATAGCCAATAAAGGTCTTACACCTGAACTGGCTTATAAGCTTGGACGTTGTGGGGGCTATGTGCTGACAAAGGATATCGAAAAACCCCGTGTTCTTATAGGGCGTGACACACGTATTTCAGGCCACATGCTAGAAGGTGCACTCTTAGCTGGTTTATTATCTATAGGTGCAGAAGTAATGCGTCTTGGAGTGATCTCCACTCCTGGTGTAGCATATTTGACAAAAGCAACCAGTGCACAGGCTGGTGTCATGATATCTGCTTCCCATAATCCCGTCGAAGATAATGGAATTAAATTCTTTGGTCCGGATGGCTTTAAATTGACGGATCAGCAGGAAGAAGAAATTGAAAAGCTAATGGATGCAGATGAGGATACACTGCCGCGTCCAACCGGGGCCGGCGTCGGTGTCGTCAACGATTACTTTGAAGGCGGCCAGAAATATCTTTCCTACTTAAAAGATACCATTGATAATGACTTTGTAGGACTGCAAATTGCAATCGATTGTGCGCACGGTGCAACATCCAGTCTTGCAACACATTTATTTGCCGATCTCGAGGCCGACATTTTCTCAATCGGTTCTACACCAGACGGATTAAATATTAACGAAGGCGTCGGTTCAACGCATCCGGAAACATTGCAGGAATTTGTAAAAGAAAAAGGTGCTGATATCGGTCTTGCTTTTGATGGAGACGGAGATCGCCTGATTGCAGTTGATGAAAAAGGAAACATCGTTGACGGAGACCAAATCATGTATATTTGCGCAAAATATTTAAATGAAATTGGTATGCTTAAGCACAACACCGTCGTTTCAACTGTAATGAGCAACCTTGGCTTCTATAAAGCAATTGAGGAAAACGGCATGCGCAGTGATAAAACCGCAGTTGGAGATCGTTATGTCATGGAAGAGATGCGTAAAGGCGGATATAACCTTGGCGGTGAACAATCCGGGCATATCATCTTCCTTGATTACATTACGACAGGGGATGGAATGTTATCCGCATTACAACTGGTCAATGTAATGAAAGAAACAGGCAAACCATTGTCAGAGCTTGCTGGAGAGATGAAAGTCTTCCCGCAGATACTTAAAAACGTAAAAGTATCCGATAAGAATGAGGCACTTACTAATTCGGTGGTCTTAACGGAGATTGAAGCAGTGGAACGTGAACTGGGTGACCAGGGCCGCGTCCTTGTTAGACCATCTGGAACAGAACCACTTGTACGGGTTATGGTTGAAGCTCCAACAGAAGAAGAATGTGAGCGGTATGCAGAACGAGTAGCAGAAGTTATTGAAAGATTGATTGGATTACAGGATTAATAAGAGAGCTGCTTTCCTAAGATGGAGAGCAGCTCATTTTTTTCCTGGCCGTTTAGGACCCGATTCCTTTTAAGCTGCAGTGCAAGATATAGTTCCGAAGCGGATATAAAGCACCAATCATTTCTGGATACGTCACAATTCTAATCACATGCAAAGTGCAGAACCACACTTAAGAAAAGATCTAAAGCAAAAATAAAGTGCCAAACGGTATCTCAATATGTCAGAATAGTTTATAATTAAAGTGAAAACAAAAAATGATAGTCAGACATCGATGTACATACATATGAATCGTTTTAAATCTTTAGGAGGATGATGAATGATACAGTTTCCAAAACCAGCAGTAGAACAATTCTTTCGCACGTATTCCATTACCGATTTTGCGGTCAGCAAGGATGAGAAAAGACTCGTCTTTACATCTAATCTAAATGGAAAGATGAATTTATGGGCATTAGACTTGGATGGTCCGGGCTTCCCATATTTATTCGCCCATAACGATGAAGCCGCAAGCTTTGTGAAATTTGATCCAGAAAATCGTTATGTACTTACTGGCTATGATAAGGATGGGGATGAGAACTATCAGATCTATGCATTACCATTTGATGGAGGGCTTCCTCAGCCATTGATTACTGGAGAACCCGAGGAGAAATATTACTTTGCCCACTTAAGTGATGATGGCAAACGGATCTATTATATTACGTCAAAAGGAAACCCATCTATGCTCAATACAAGAGTGCGCAGCCTTGAGGACGGAACGGATACCTTATTGAATGAAGGGGAAATCTCTCCAACGGAACTTGCTGCAGTATCTGATGACGAACAGGCATTTGTCTATTTGCGTGCGTTTGCAAATACATATGTAACTGGATTTGTGAAAAAAGGAGAAGAGACATGGTCAATAACACCAGACCCGGAAAAAGTACATATGTCGTTCGATCCGATTTTTACTGATAATCAAACGATTTATTTTGTAACAGATTATGAAAGTGAATATAGCTATGTAGCTAAGTTTGATATGGAGACACAGGAATTTGCTTCTGTTTTGACAATCGATCAGGAAAGTATCACGACATTGAAGTTTGATCAATCGACCAATTCCCTGTATCTGGTTACGGAAAAAGGAGTGACTGATTTATTCTATCGCTACTTCCTTGAAAATGGAAAACTGGAGAAGTTATCCGTGCCAATGGATTTAATCCAAAAACTTGTAATTACAGAATCCGGAGGTCTCTATATATTAGGCGGAAGTGCCGCGATTCCTCAAAATATATTCCAGTCTGCTGACGGAAAAGACTGGAAGGGACTTACGGATAACCGTGTACTAGGATTAAGTGAGGAAGATATGGTGGACCCGGAAGTCGTTTCATATCCATCATTTGATGGAATGGAAATCGAGGCACTTTTATTTAAAGCCAAACCGGAACATGATAATGGCTATACGATTTTCTGGCCGCACGGGGGACCGCAAGCAGCGGAACGGAAACATTTCCGCTCCATGTTCCAATGCTTCCTTAACCGGGGCTATAGTATTTTTGCGCCGAATTTCCGCGGGAGCACGGGCTATGGATCGTCCTTTGTGAAATTGGTCGAACAGGACTGGGGAGAAGGACCGCGTCTGGATAATGTTGCAGGAATTGAATGGCTCTTCGATAACGGCATAACCGACCGTGAGAAGCTATTCCTGGTCGGTGGCAGCTATGGAGGCTATATGGCACTGCTTTTACATGGTCGTCATCCGGAATATTTTAAAGCAGTTATTGATATCTTCGGTCCATCTGATCTCTTTACCTTTGTTAATTCTGTACCCGCTCACTGGAAGCCGATCATGGAACGCTGGATTGGAGATCCGGAACGTGATAAGGAGCGATTCATAAAAGACTCGCCAGTCACCTATCTTGATACAATGACAAGACCGATGCTCGTTATTCAAGGCGCAAAGGATCCACGCGTAGTAAAAGAGGAATCAGACCAAATCGTTGCAAAGCTGGAAGAAAAGGGACGGGATGTTGAATATCTTGTGCTGGAAGATGAAGGACACGGATTCTCGAAAAAGGAAAATGAAATCAAGGTGTATTCCTTAATGCTTGAATTTATGGAAAGACATCAGGGATAAAGGAACAGCTCTTCCGCGATGGAAGAGCTGTTATTATTTTTGTGCATGAACATAGTCAATATAAAGTTCATAAGCTAACTTAAAAAGATGCTCCGTAATTTGTATTGACCATTCATTGCTTTCTCGGTTACAATATAGTGAGCTCTTATTAAATGTTTATTTTGTTGAAAAATGAGGAATATAATAGGGCTGTGACTTTTACTCAAGAAGAGGAAGGGGCATAGAGGTTTTAAAAGCAATAAAAAGCGCCAGGACTATTTCGGACGGAAAAGGGAAATAGTTGACGAGGTGGAGGTTATCGAGGATTTCGGCGGATGCCTCCCGGCTGGATATCTCAGTCGTAGCTTTATTCCTTAAAACAATAAGGTGACTTGTTGGACAAAAGGATAAAGAATGATGTTCAAATTAAAATAAAAATAAAAATAAAACGAGAAAGGGGCAGTTCAGCGCCCCTGTAGTTAATAAAGGTTCGTTTGTCTGCCCCTTATTATTAGGAGGACATCGATATGTGTGGAATAGTAGGATATATCGGACAAAACGATACAAAAGATATTTTATTAAATGGACTAGAAAAACTGGAATATAGAGGTTATGACTCTGCAGGGATTGCTACCCTGAATGATGAGGGAGTCAACCTAACAAAAGTAAAAGGCCGAATTGCAGCACTTCGAGATAAAGTGGATAGCTCTGTTCATGCAACAATGGGAATAGGCCATACCCGCTGGGCGACACATGGTGTACCAAGCATCATTAACGCACATCCCCATCAAAGCGCGTCTGGAAGATTTACACTTGTTCATAATGGAGTTATCGAAAATTACAATGACCTGAAAAAAGAATATTTAAGCGATGTTGACTTTGTAAGTGACACAGATACGGAAGTCATCGTACAGCTAATTGATAAATTCTATGCAAAACATGAAGATACTGTTGCTGCATTCCGTGAAACTATGGGGCTTCTGAAAGGTTCCTACGCTATTGGAATGATTGATGTTGAAGATAAAGAAACATTGTACGTTTCTAAAAACAAAAGCCCGCTTCTTGTCGGCCTTGGTGAAGGATTTAACCTTGTGGCAAGTGACGCAATGGCAACATTGAAGGAAACAGATCAATATCTTGAAATCTTTGATAAAGAAATTGTACTTGTAAATCGTAATTTTGTAGAGGTACAGACACTTGAGGGCACTGTTGTTGAACGCAAACCGTTTACAGCGCAAATCGATGCAAGTGATACCGAAAAAGGTACGTACCCGCATTTCATGCTGAAAGAAATCGATGAACAGCCGATTGTTATGCGTAAAATTATAAAGGAATACCAAAATGAGAATAATGAACTTAAGCTTGATGCTGATATCCGTAAGGCAATGAAAGCGGCAGACCGCATCTACATCATCGCTGCCGGAACAAGTTATCATGCAGGTTTGGTTGGTAAAGAGTTTCTGGAAAAATTAGCAAACATCCCAGTTGAAGTCCATGTTGCAAGTGAGTTTTCATATAATATGCCATTACTGTCAGAACATCCATTGTTTGTGTTCATCTCACAAAGTGGTGAAACAGCTGACAGCAGATCGGTATTGGTGAGAATCAAAGAAATGGGATACCCAGCACTTACAATTACAAATGTGCCAGGATCCACCCTTTCTCGTGAAGCAGATTATACACTGCATCTATATGCAGGACCTGAAATTGCAGTTGCATCGACAAAAGCATATACTGCCCAAATAGCCGTATTGGCAATCCTTGCAGTTGATACAGCAAATGCGAAGGGACTTGAGCTGGACTTTGATCCAATGCAGGAACTTGCGATTGTTGCCAATGCAATGGAAGTGCTGACCGATCAGAAAGAAGAATTCGAGCAGCTGGCAAAAGACTATTTTGCCACTACACGGAATGCCTTCTTTATCGGAAGAAGCGGCGATTACAATGTCGCGCAGGAAGCTGCATTGAAATTGAAAGAAATCTCCTACATCCAGGCAGAAGGATTTGCCGGTGGAGAATTGAAACACGGAACAATTGCCCTGATTGAAGAGGGGACACCTGTCATTGCTCTTGCAACACAGGAAAATGTAAACTACTCCATTCGTGGTAACGTTCAGGAAGTGGTGGCCCGTGGAGCGAATGCAATGGTAGTCAGTATGAAAGGTTTGGAACAAGATGATGATGCCTTTGTATTGCCGCATGTTCACGAATTGTTGGCACCACTTGCGAGTGTGGTTGCAATGCAACTGCTTGCATATTATGCTGCCTTGCAGCGCGGATGCGACGTAGATAAGCCGCGTAACCTTGCTAAGTCGGTAACGGTTGAGTAGGATTTGGTGTAGGGTAAGTAGATTTGTATGTAGCTGTTACTTTCCTCTTCCCTCTGCTAAAAAGTCGGTACCTCCTGCTTTATAGTTGGTATCCAAACGGCAAAGGAATCGGGGAAGAGCAGCGGGCAGACCGTTATGTATTCAATCGTTATTCAACCGGTTTTTCCAATCAAAAATCAATATCAATTCGGGGCGGGTCCAGTAGGATTTCGTCCCTTTTTCTTTTTCCTAAAATCGGGAGAAAGCCCCCCCCGAACCGTTGCCATTACTGGATTCCGTAGGAGTTCAATCCCTTTTCAATTGTTTTCCTAACCCTATAAATCCAACGGATTTTCAATCTCTATTCAGTATGTTACCTAACTGTAACACCATCCCAAAACTGCTACATTTTCAATATTCTCTTGGGTCTCGTCCTTCTGCTATAGGGAAGAACTTAGTTACAATGGCGGAATATTCTATACAACCCGGAAGTGGAAAAAGAGGGGGAAATCAAGTGATTTGGGGAAGAACTAAGTTCCATTGTCTTGTGGCATAGAAATGGGGTTGGATCCTTGGGAGATAAGGGATAGAGGGGGATTTGGTTGGGGAAGAAGAAAGTTACAGGTACATATAGTAGAAGAAAGAAAATAATAAGAGATAAGTGGAAATAGGTATAGGCTTAGTCCTTCTGGCTAGATTAAAGACATCTCACAGATTTGGTATGGCATTCAGCAATCGGGCTATTAGCTAGCAATAGAAGCTCACAATTTTTTGCGATGTTAATCTAATAACCATTTGACTATTAGAATATATAGCTGTAAAATTACAATTGATATTAACAGTCAAACGAATGTTTGAATATATAAACTGACACAATGGATCAAGAGAAAAATGAAACTTATTCAAATATTTAAGGATTGGAGTGATTCGCTTTGGTAACAACAATCGTATCGGCTATTGTCTCATACATAGCGACAAGTATTGATTACATTGTCATATTAGTTGTTCTATTTGCTCAAAATGAGAGGAGAAAAAGGGCTGTTAGAGATATTTTTTTAGGACAATATATAGGATTTACTATACTAATTGCCATTAGTCTATTGGCAGCTTTTGGACTTACATTAATACCACAACACTGGATTGGATTACTTGGTTTGGTTCCAATATTCATCGGTCTAAAGGTTTTGTTTGAAAAAGAAGACGACGATGATCAAGAAGAAATTATAGATACAAACCGATTCACCAGTTTTATACTTAGTGTAGCAGTCATTATGTTAGCTGCTGGTGGAGATAACTTAGGTGTATACATTCCTTATTTCACCACCTTAAATACGTTTGAATTAGTAGTTACGATTATCATTTATTATGTTTTAGCTGCAGTATTATTATATCTATGCCGGCGTATAGCAGCTGTAAAAGGTGTATCTGAAACAGTGGAAAAATACGAAAGAATTATTGTTCCAATTGTATTTGTAGCTTTAGGTATTATGATTATGTATGAAAATGGAACTTTCAGTTGGATACTAAATTGGATTAATTAAGATTTTTAAAGTTACATTAAAAAATTGTCTAAGAAGTCTAAAACAAACAATCAAACAATCATTTGACTATTTGTTTATAGTGAGATATATTATGAGTATAATTAATATACAAATAACTATTTGAATGTGAGGGAAATATTATGACAAAAGATATTTGTGAAGTTACCTGTATTCACGAAGATAAAGTAAACAGGGCTAAAAATGATCTTGCTAAACAAAATCCTATGGAAGTAGCAAAGGTTTTTAAGGCTCTGTCAGATGATACAAGGGTTAAAATTGCTTACGTTTTGTCTTTAGAGGGAGAGTTATGTGTTTGTGATGTAGCGAATATTATTGAATCTTCAAAGGCTACGGCATCCCATCATTTAAGATTATTGAAAAATCTAGGTATAGCAACATATCGTAAAGAAGGGAAGTTAGTCTATTATTCACTAGATGATGAGCATGTTAAACAGCTCGTAGAAAAAGCCTTCGTTCATCAGAGGGAGGTAATGAAAGTTGGATAATACAGCAAAAACCTTAACAGAAGATAAAAATGTTTACCGTGTTGAGGGGTTCTCATGTGCAAATTGTGCTGGGAAGTTTGAAAAAAATGTAAAAGGACTACCAGGAGTGCAAGATGCTAAAGTCAATTTCGGAGCTTCTAAAATTGATGTCTTCGGCAGTGCAACCGTTGAAGAACTAGAAAAGGCTGGTGCTTTCGAGAATCTTAAAGTGGCACCAGAGAAAACTAGAAGACGGGTCGAACCTGTAGTAATTGAAGATAAAAATGTTTACCGAATTGAAGGTTTCTCCTGTGCAAGCTGTGCAACGAAATTCGAAAAGAATGTAAAACAAATAACGGGAATCCAGGATGCAAAAGTAAACTTTGGAGCTTCTAAAATTGATGTTTACGGAAACACAACGGTTGAAGAACTTGAAAAAGCGGGTGCTTTCGAGAGTCTTAAAGTATTTCCTGAAAAACTAGCGAATCAAACGACAAAAGAGACCAGAGAGGATAACAAGGTTCAAAAAGAAGAGAAAATACCATTTTATAAAAAACACAGTACATTACTATTTGCCACATTACTCATTGCTTTTGGTTACCTTTCTCACTTTGTAAATGGAGAAGATAACCTGGTAACTTCAATGTTATTTATAGGTTCGATTGTAATTGGAGGATATTCACTATTTAAAGTTGGTTTTCAAAATTTGTTACGCTTTGATTTTGACATGAAAACCCTGATGACCGTTGCTGTTATTGGAGCAGCTATCATTGGCGAATGGGCAGAGGCATCTATTGTTGTCATTCTTTTTGCAATCAGTGAAGCACTTGAACGTTTCTCTATGGATAGAGCAAGACAATCCATTCGTTCATTGATGGATATTGCTCCTAAAGAAGCACTTGTTAGACGAAATGGTCAGGAAATAATGATCCATGTAGATGATATTGTTGTAGGCGATATTATGATTGTCAAACCAGGGCAAAAAATTGCCATGGATGGGCTAGTTGTGAATGGATTGTCGGCTGTCAATCAGGCAGCTATAACAGGAGAATCAGTCCCTGTTGCCAAAACGGTAGATGATGAAGTATTTGCAGGTACGCTTAACGAAGAGGGTCTGTTAGAAGTAAAAATAACTAAATATGTAGAAGATACAACTATCGCCAAGATTATTCATCTTATTGAGGAAGCACAAGGGGAGCGTGCTCCAGCCCAAGCATTCGTAGATAAGTTTGCAAAATATTACACTCCGATCATTATGGTTATTGCAGCCTTGGTTGCAGTCGTTCCGCCTTT
The DNA here is from genome assembly GCF_000285495.1 of Oceanobacillus massiliensis str. N'diop. Taxonomy (GTDB): domain Bacteria; phylum Bacillota; class Bacilli; order Bacillales; family Amphibacillaceae; genus Oceanobacillus; species Oceanobacillus massiliensis. The sequence continues at coordinate 14,857 of NZ_HE610982.1, read as the reverse complement.
ATTCTTTGGTGGAGGTTGGGATACATGGGTTTATCAAGGATTAGCAGTACTTGTAGTTGGGTGTCCTTGTGCATTAGTAATTTCTACTCCAATTTCGATTGTTTCGGCAATTGGAAATGCGGCTAAAAAAGGTGTGTTGATTAAAGGCGGTGTCTATTTGGAGGAATTGGGAGCCATCAAGGCAATCGCATTTGATAAAACAGGAACACTGACAAAAGGTGTACCTATGGTAACAGATTTTAAAGTATTAAATAATCAAGTGGAAGAAAAAGAACTATTTTCCATCATTACAGCTTTAGAATATCGTTCACAACATCCACTGGCTTCAGCAATTATGCAGAGGGCTGAGCAAGATAATATTCCTTATTCGAATGTGCAGGTGGAAGACTTCACTTCGATTACTGGGCGAGGTATAAAAGGGGTTGTAAACGGAACAACCTATTATATTGGTAGTCCAAGACTTTTTAAGGAATTAAATGTTTCCGATTTTAGCCTTGAGTTTGAAAACAATGTGAAAATCCTACAAAATCAAGGAAAAACAGCCATGATCATTGGAACGGAACAAACAATCCTCGGTGTAATTGCCGTTGCAGATGAAGTACGTGAAACAAGCAAAAATGTGATTCAAAAACTTCACCAGTTAGGAATTAAGCAAACAATAATGCTGACTGGTGATAATCAAGGTACCGCAAATGCAATTGGTGCACATGTAGGCGTATCTGATATTCAATCCGAATTGATGCCACAGGATAAATTAGATTTTATTAAAAAAATGCAATTGGAGCATGGTAATGTAGCTATGATTGGCGATGGTGTTAATGATGCTCCTGCACTTGCTGCATCCACTGTCGGAATAGCAATGGGCGGGGCTGGTACAGATACTGCAATCGAAACTGCTGATATTGCCTTAATGGGAGACGATTTAAGCAAACTTCCATTCGCAGTAAGACTCAGTCGAAAAACGCTAAATATCATCAAAGCTAACATCACTTTTGCTATTGGAATTAAATTAATTGCTTTACTATTGGTTATTCCAGGCTGGTTAACGCTTTGGATTGCTATTCTTTCAGATATGGGAGCTACTATTTTGGTAGCATTAAATAGTTTGCGACTGATGAGAGTAAAAGAATAGTACACTTTCCCCAAGAGTTAGATCTAAATTCTAATTCTTGGGATTTTTCCAATTAGCTAGACCATAGAAGAAAGTGAAAAAGCCAGAAGTATAGGTATACTCAACTGTAAGGGCAGAACTTGAATAAGAGAATATTAATATTATACTTGACCGTGTACTAAGGTACAGGGTCTATTATGTTTATAGAGGTGAATAATTTGAGCTATCGAATTAGCGTATTTGCTGAAAAATGCGGTGTAAATAAAGAAACAATAAGATATTATGAAAAGAAAGAGTTATTAAAAGAGCCTATTCGAACCGATGCAGGTTATAGGATATATACGGATGATGATGTTAAGCGTGTGAAATTTATCAAAAGACTGCAAGACCTTGGATTTTCATTGAGTGAAAGCTATAAATTACTTGGTGTTGTTGATAATGATAACGTACGCTGCCAAGGTATGTATGAATTTGTATTGAGAAAGGAGAAAGAGATTCAAAAACAAATTGCAGATTTTAAAAAAACAGAGTCCATGTTACAAGATTTAAAAAACAGGTGTCCTGATCAAAAAGCAATACACCAATGTCCAATTATTGAATGGTTAATATTTGATTGAAGATACTGTAGATTTTATAGATAGAGGAGGAAAAAATCATGAAGAAATATCGTGTTAAAATCAATGGAATGACCTGTACAGGATGTGAACAACATATTGATGTTGCATTAACAAGTATAGGTGCTAAAAATATCGTAACTAGTTTTCAACGTGATGAATCGGTATTTGAATTACCAGATGATGTTAATGCTGAAAATGTAAGACAAGCAATTAAACAAGCAAAATACCAAGCTGTAGAAATAGATGAAATTTCGACGCAGAAGCCAAAAGATATTGAATTAGATAATAAAAAAAGTTATGATTTACTCATCATTGGTTCAGGAGGGGCAGCTTTTTCTGCTGCGATTAAATCAATTGAATACGGTGCAAAAGTTGGAATGATTGAGCGTGAAACAGTTGGAGGGACTTGTGTAAATATTGGCTGTGTTCCATCAAAAACACTTCTTAGAGCAGGGGAAATCAATCATTTAGCAAAAACAAATCCATTCATAGGTATACAAACATCTGCTTGGGAAGTCGATTTAGCCTCTTTGGTGAATCAAAAGAATGAATTAGTTAGCGAACTTCGAAATCAAAAATATATAGATTTAATTGATGAATATCGCATTGATTTAATAAAGGGTGAAGCTAAGTTTGTTGATGAAAATACAGTTAAGGTAAATGGGGAGAAACTTTCTGCAAAACGCTTTTTAATTGCAACAGGTGCTTCGCCATCTATACCAATGATTTCAGGACTTAATGAAGTGGACTATCTAACAAGTACAACGCTACTCGAATTAAAAAAGGTGCCTAAACGATTAACTGTTATTGGTTCAGGCTATATCGGATTGGAACTTGGGCAACTGTTTCATAATTTAGGTTCAGAAGTCACACTTATACAAAGAAGTAATCGGCTATTAAAAGAGTATGACCCAGAAATTTCAGAAGCTGTAGAAAGAGTCTTAATCGAGCAGGGTATAAACCTTATTAAAGAGGTAACTTATGAGCGTATAGAACAAGTTGGAGAGATAAAAAAGGTTAATATAACGGTAGATGGTAAGAAAAAAGTCGTAGAATCAGAGCAACTACTTATTGCAACAGGAAGAAAGCCAAATACGGATTCCTTAAATTTAAGTGCAGCAGGTGTTAAAATCGGAAAACGAAATGAAATCCTGATAAATGATTATGCTAGAACAAGTAATGAGAAGATTTATGCAGCAGGAGATGTAACATTAGGACCCCAATTTGTTTATGTAGCAGCCTATGAAGGTGGAATTGTTGCTGATAATGCGATTGGTGGGTTAAATAAAAAATTAGATTTATCCGTGGTTCCTGCTGTCACGTTTATAAATCCATCGGTTGCAACAGTTGGGTTAACTGAAGAACAAGCAAATGAAAAAGGCTATGAAATAAAAACATCGGTATTATCTTTAGATGCGGTTCCAAGGGCATTAGTAAATCATGAAACGATTGGTGTATTTAAGATCGTTGCTGATGTTAAAACATTGAAAGTTCTTGGGGTTCATATTGTATCCGAAAATGCAGGAGATGTAATTTATGCAGCTTCGCTAGTAGTAAAGCATGGTTTAACCGTCGACGATTTAAAAGATAGCCTTGCACCATATTTAACAATGGCTGAAGGGCTAAGGCTAGCTGCTCTTACATTTGATAAAGATGTTTCGAAATTATCTTGTTGTGCAGGGTAAAGTACTGTTTTTATGGGGCAGGTTAGTAAAGGAGTAATTGTTTCCGTTTCACCACAAATGAGTCATCTTGTGAAACAAAGAGTAAAGGCTATCCAAACTTAAAGGACAGCCTTCTTTTTTCTTGTGTAAAGTAGTATCTGCGAGACAATGGCGAGCACTGGTAATTCAATCAAAGGTCCAATAACTAAAGCTAGAGCAATGAGAGGCTGATCAGGGAATGCGGTCACAGCTATAGCCAAAGAAACTGGTGAATTTCTTGCAATAATCGTCATATTTAAGCTAACTGAATCTGCATAGGAAAACTTTAAAAACCTTCCAACTAAGCGTCCTACTACATAGTTAATAACAAAAAACAAAAAAACTGGAATAATTAAAATGTAAATGACTTCTAGGTTTTCAAGCAAGTAAGAACCTTGGGAAGCAAACATTGCCATAATAGCCAATGATAAAAAGAAAATCTGAGCATTGGCGAAAAAAGGGAGAATCTTTTTATTTAAAACAGATTTTTTCCTAGTAAGAATCGAGTAAGATGAGCAAGTACAAAAGGAGTAATCAATACAATCAATATACTCTCTATAAGCGTTGATATGGGTATCGTTTCAATAGTTCCGGCAAATAGTAACAAATATATTGGCAAAAGTACGACTTGTAAAATTAAGTTAATCGGTAAAACTGATGTTGAAAGAGATACATTTCCTTTTGCAATGCCAGTAAATGCGAGATACCAATCTGTACAAGGTGTCACCATAAGCATAATAAAACCGATCCATAAAGCTGGATAATCAGCTAAGAAAATGGAACCTAAACCCCAAGCTATTACTGGTGTCCATATAAAATTTATGATTGTGTTAGCTCCAAGGAATTTAATGTTTGAAAAAGCCTTTTTTAATTGTTGCAATGGAATTGTTAAAAACAACCCATATAGCATCAAGAATAGAAACGGAATAACTAAAGTCTCCGCATATTGTTCAATTATGTTTACTTGTCCTAATAAAAGACCTAAACCAACAGCAAATAGTATGATAATAGTTTGTAGTTTATCTAATAAGCCCATAGATCAATCACTTTCTTCTTAGAGATAGTTCAGTACAATTTACTTTCTTACAGATTAGTATAATACATTCCGAAAACAATTACTTTTAAAGCGTATTATTCCACAATATAGAGACGTGACTTATGCTCAAGTGTAAACAGCAAAAATTAAAGGTATTAGCAGTTGTTACAAAATCATCACATATTTACGTTCTTTTTCATTGTATATATAAGCGAATAGTTATATACTTATTCCATAATAAACAAGAAGGAGGAATGGTTATGCTAAAAACAGCAATTGAAATGGAAAAAGCTGCTGTAATTTTAAAGTTACTTGGTGACAAGACACGATTGACAATGATGAAATTAATGGATGATCATGCTTGTTGTGTATGTGAATTCGTGGAAATATTTCAAATGAGTCAACCAGCAATTAGTCAACATTTACGTAAGCTGAAAGATTTAGGATTAGTCGAGGAGGAAAGAAAAGGGCAATGGATCTTTTTCTCGGTCAATAAGAATAATGAGTATTATTCCTTTATTAAAGATATTCTCGATCAATTGCCAAGTCAAAACGATAAAATAAAGGAATTAGAAGAAAAAGGTACACGAATTTCTTGTTGTTAAATTGGAGGTATTATTTTGTCAACAATGCTTATACTCGCAATTTTAATTTTTATAGCGACCCTAGTCTTCGTAATTTGGCAGCCAAAAGGTTTAAACATTGGCTGGTCTGCAATGGGCGGAGCAGTTATTGCTTTATTAGTGGGGGTCGTAGGGTTTAGTGATGTAATCGAAGTAACAGAAATTGTATGGAATGCAACCCTTGCCTTTGTTGCCATTATTCTTATCTCTTTAATATTAGATGAGATAGGTTTATTTGAATGGGCTGCTTTACATATGGCCCGATTTGCAAAGGGAAATGGAATAAAAATGTTTGTCTATATCAGTTTATTAGGTGCAATTGTTGCCGCCTTATTTGCGAATGATGGTGCAGCATTGATCCTAACACCAATCGTACTTGCAATGGTGCGTAATTTGAATTTCAAAGAAAAAATGATTTTTCCGTTTATCATGGCGAGTGGATTTATAGCTGATACAACTTCATTACCATTCATTGTAAGTAACCTTGTAAATATAGTGTCGGCAGACTTCTTTGGTATTGGATTTGTTGAATATGCTTTACGAATGTTCATTCCAAATATATTTTCACTAATTGCGACCATTTCGGTGCTACTGATTTATTTTAGAAAAAGTATTCCAAAATCATATGATGTTACTAAATTAGGTGAACCTAAAGATGCAATTAGGGATTATAAAATGTTTCGGTTATCATGGTATGTCCTAGGTTTATTAGTAATTGGATACTTTACAAGCGAATTTATTAATATACCTGTTTCTATTATTGCGGGAACCATTGCCATATTCTTCATCATTATGGGTAGACGAAGTAGTGCAGTAAATACAAAAAAAGCTATCAAGGGAGCACCATGGGATATTGTGTTCTTTTCCATTGGAATGTATGTTGTAGTGTATGGATTAGGAAATGCTGGTCTCACATCTGCACTAGCAAGCGTGATTCAAGCTGTCGCAGATGAAGGCTTGTTTGTTGCTACAGTTGGTATGGGGTTCATTGCTGCTTTTCTATCATCTATCATGAATAATATGCCAACGGTATTGATTGACGCTTTAGCAATTGCTGAAACAAATACTTCTGGTGTGTTAAGGGAAGCACTTGTTTATGCAAATATAGTCGGGGCAGATTTAGGTCCAAAGATCACACCAATAGGATCCCTAGCAACCTTAGTATGGCTCCATGTGTTATCTCAAAAAGGTATTAAGATTTCTTGGGGTACCTATTTCAAAACTGGTATTATTTTAACAATACCAATCCTGTTCATCACATTATTAGGTCTTTATTTAACGTTAACTATATTCTAAAAAGGAGCATTTGTATGGATGAAAAAACAATTTACTTTTTATGTACTGGTAACTCTTGCAGAAGCCAAATGGCAGAAGGTTGGGCGAAGAAACTTCTTGGAGATGAATGGGAAGTTAGAAGTGCTGGAATTGAGGCACATGGCTTGAATCCTAATGCCGTTAAAGGAATGGACGAAGTTGGAATTGACATTTCTAACCAAAAGTCAGAAACAATTGATATAGAATTTTTAAATAACGCAACATTGGCAGTTACATTATGTGGGGATGCAAAGGATCGTTGCCCGGTAACACCACCACACGTAAAGCATGAGCATTGGGGCTTTGATGATCCAGCTAAAGCAGAAGGTACAGAAGTAGAAGTCTGGTCAGTTTTTCAGCGTGTTCGTGATGAAATAGGAATACGAATCAAGCATTTTGCAGAAACAGGTAAATAATTAGGAATGATAAGGTATGGATGATTTTCAAGCCTTATCTTCTTGATTCTTATATAAGTTTATAATTATATGTTAATAAAGGAGTTGTAATTGATGAAAAAGGTAGAAATTTTTGATCCAGCAATGTGTTGTTCAACAGGTGTTTGTGGTCCAAGTGTTGACCCTGATTTAACTAGAGTTGCATCAACTGTATATTCATTAGAACAAAAGGGTGTAGATATTAAACGCTTTAACTTGGCAAATGACCCTGCCGCCTTTGCTGATAATGAAACTGTAAATCAAGTACTCCAAGAAAAAGGGGTAGATGCACTTCCTATTATACTTTTAGATAGAGAAGTCGTAAAAATAGGTGAATATCCATCAAATGAGGAATTTGCAGAGTGGCTTCAAGTAAAAGAGGATGAATTAACGCAAAAGCCTCGTGTTCGGGTTTCAGTAAAACTTGACTAACAAAGGAGGAACTCTCATGTATTCACTATATAAACCAAAGAATCAAGTTGAAACACCATATTTATTCTTTACTGGAAAAGGTGGGGTTGGTAAAACATCCGTAGCTTGTGCAACCGCAGTGGCACTTGCTGATCAGGGAAAGAAAGTACTGCTGGTTAGTACTGATCCGGCCTCTAATTTGCAAGATGTATTTGGAATAGAATTAAACCGTGAACCAGTTGAAATTCCTAGTGTCAAAAATTTATATGCAAGTAATATTGATCCAGAAGAAGCTGCAAGAGCTTACCGGGAAAAAACAGTGGGACCGTATCGAGATAAATTGCCGGAATCAGTTGTAAGTCAAATGGAGGAACAGCTTTCAGGTGCTTGTACAGTGGAAATTGCGGCATTCGATGAATTCTCTCATCTACTTAGTGATGACCAGATTTTCAATGAATATGATCATGTGTTATTTGATACAGCACCAACTGGTCATACTCTTCGTTTGTTATCATTACCTACTGCATGGACTGGTTATTTGGATGAAAGTACACATGGAGCATCTTGCTTAGGCCCGTTATCGGGTCTTGGAGACAAGAAGGATATGTACCAAAAAGCTGTTCGATCCCTTTCAAATCCAGAAAAAACAACACTTATATTAGTTGGAAGGCCGGAGGAATCTACTTTAATTGAAGCAAACCGTGCATCTTTGGAATTACGAGATATTGGTATTCAAAATCAAATGCTTGTTATTAATGGGCTACTTCAGTCACATGATCCAGAAGATGAAATATCAACAGCCTTTTTTGAAGGTCAACAGCATGCTTTAAATCAAATACCAGAAGAGTTAAAGCAAATCAAAACATTATCTTTACCATATGTCTCTTATTCATTAACAGGAATTAAGAACTTACGTCAATTAGTAAGTGATAATCCATTTGGTGAAGTGGAAGATGAAAAAAGTAATAATGCGAATGTAGCTCCGTTACCTAAATTGAAAGATGTTATTGATGATTTTTCCTCTAAGAATACCCGTGTTATCTTTACGATGGGAAAAGGAGGAGTCGGCAAAACTTCAGTTGCTGCTGCTATCGCTGTTGGACTGACGGAAAAAGGACATAAAGTTCATTTAACAACAACTGATCCCGCAGCACACCTCGATTATATGTTCAAAAACAATGTCATAAACGGTGACTTATCAATTAGTAGCATTAATCCAGAATTGGAAGTTGAAAAATATAAGAGCGAAGTCATTTCTTCTGCTGGAAATCTAAATGAGGAAGAACTTGCATATTTGCAAGAAGATCTCGAATCACCATGTACAGAGGAGATAGCTGTATTTCGTGCATTTGCTGATGTGATAGAAAGGTCTGAAAAGGAAATTGTGGTGATTGATACTGCACCAACAGGTCATACATTACTGTTATTAGATTCAACTGAGGCTTATCATAAAGAAATGAGCAGATCGACGGGGGAGATACCAGAAAGTGTAAGAAAGTTATTGCCACGACTTCGAAACCCAGAAGAAACAGGACTTGTTATTGTAACCTTACCAGAAGCAACTCCAGTTATTGAAGCGACTCGTTTACAAGATGACTTAAAACGTGCAGATATTACTCCAACGTGGTGGATAGTAAATCGGAGTTTATATGCCTCTGGAACAACGGATACAGTTTTAAAAGCACGTGCGGTTAGTGAAAAACAATGGATTATAAAAGTAAAAGAAGAACTAGCAGATAACGCTGCACTTATTCCTTGGATGAAGAAGGTAAAAATCGGTTACGACAATTTGAAAGAACTTGTTCGATCATAAATACTAGGAGAGATTTAACATGAATATAACAGAAAAGGCTAAAACTAAATTACAAGTAATTTTTGAGGAAAAAGGTGCTGAGGGAATTCGTTTTTATTCTATGGGTTCCGGATGTTGTGGACCACAATTAGGAATTTCATTAGATGCACCAGAAGAAAACGATATTGTTGAGGAAATTGATGGAATAAAAGTAGCTATTGATAAGGATGTAAAAGATACAGTAGAGGGATTAACATTAGATGATGATGAAGCTCCGAATGGATCACAATTTGCTTTACTAGGAATGGACCAATGCTGCTAATATTTAATTAAGTTTACATCTCAGAAATTTCGGTTAATTATTGGAGGAAATAAGTATATGAAAATAATCATTATTGGCTCTGTTGCAGCCGGTACTTCAGTAGCTGCTAAAGCACGAAGAAATGATGAAAATGCTGAAATCATCTTATATAATGCGGACTATGATATTTCTTACTCAATATGTGGAATCCCCTACTTTTTAGGTGGAGAAGTGGATGAGCTAGAGACATTAACACCTAGAAGTGCAGAATGGTTTAAGGTACGTTACAACGTTGATATTCATACACGTCATGAGGTTACTACGATTGACCCAGACAAGAAAAGTGTAACTGTTAAAAATTTAGATACCAATGAAACAAAAGAAGATCACTATGACACGTTAGTATTTGCAACAGGGGCAACACCAATTACTCCAAAAATCGTAGGTGTTGATATGGATCATGTTTTTCATGTGCGTAACATTCAAAATACGGCAGCAATTAATAATTTCATGGGAACAAATAACCCGAAAAAGGTAACTATTATTGGAGCTGGATTTATTGGTCTTGAAATGGCAGAGCAATTAACGCTTAAAGGATTAGAAGTGACGATTGTTCAGCGAAGTAATCAAATTATGCCCCACTTAGATAAAGATATGGCATTTAGAGTGGAAGAACATTTAAGAGATAGTGGTGTAGACTTATTATTGAATGAAGAAGCAAGTAAAATTTCCGAACAAACAGTAGAAACGAAAAATGGAAAAGTTATTGATACCGATATGGTGATTTTAGCAACGGGTGTGAAACCTAATACCAAACTAGCTGAAAAGATTGGTATTGAACTTGGGGCATCTGGAGCCATTAAAGTAAACAGTAGAATGCAAACCAATCTTTCTGATATTTATGCCGTTGGAGATGTGGCGGAAAGTTTTTCAATAATTACAGGTAAGCCAATCTATCGTCCATTAGGTTCTACTGCAAATAAAATGGGACGTATCGCTGGAGATGTCATTACAGGTGGCGACTTAGAACACAGAGGAATCCTAGGAACTGGAATTTTACGAGTATTTAATTTAGCTGTCGGATATACTGGTTTAAGCGAAAAAGAAGCATTGGACGAAGGTTTTGATACTGAAGTTCTCCACAATATTAAACCAGCAAGAGCAGAATATCTTGGTGGAAAAGAATTAGTAATTAAGGCGATTGCAGATAGAAAAACAAGCCGAATCCTCGGTGTACAAATTGTTGGTGAAGATGGTGTCGATAAGCGTATTGACGTATTCGTAACAGCAATTTCATTTAAAGCAAAGGCGGAAGATTTATTCCATTTAGATTTAGCATATGCACCACCATTTAGTACAACAAAAGATCCAGTAATGTATACTGGAATGGCATTACAAAACGCAATAGATAAGAAAAATAGACTGATTACCCCACAAGAATTAACAGATAAAATTGAAAACGGGGAGAAGTTCCAAATCATTGATACACGAGCAACGAAGCAATATGAAGTATCAAATGTAGATGGAGCAATTAATATTCCACTAGCCGAATTACGTTCGGAGGGTAAAAAATTAAACCCTAATTTACCTACAGTCACATACTGTAATAAAGGTGTAACTGGTAATGCAGCACAAAATGTATTAACCAATATGGGTTTCAAAGAGGTATTTAATCTCTCAGGTGGAAATAAGAATTATCAGAGCTTTAAAAAGGGGAATAAATAACCAATACAAGCTCAGGCTGAATCCAATAGTGATTCAGCCTTTTCCTTTTCGTTAAACATTCTCCCAATCCCTTAAACAATAGGACCTTATCAGTTTTCCTTCACTTTTCATCCCTCTGTTCCGGAAAGAATTTAGTTACAATGTCGAAGTATTCTATACAATATGAAGTTACATGGTTTCTTTATACAAAACTTGTAATTGAGTAGCCTCTCGCTTCGAGAAAACTACCGGGGACTTCGTGTTACTAGCACGGAGTCTTCCGTATATCTTATCAGAAAATCATGTCTTCATCCACAGGTGTAAAAGATAAAAGTAGAGAAGTGGTGATGGTGATGACGCAAATGCTTTAATGTTATACTGTTAATTAAAGGTAAAGGTAATATTAACTAAACATCAGGAGATGGTAAAATGAGCTATCTACATATGATTGGAATCTTATTTCTTTTTATTGGACTATTATTTGGGTGTTCGTCTGATTCACAATCAGTTGTCTCTAACAGTGTCGATGAGCCAATAAAAGAAAATACTTCAAGGGATATAGGGATTTCTGGAAAGGAATACTTAGAAGAAATCATTGAGCCTGTACCCAAAGAACAAGAATCTAGCAATAGTAATGAAAAACTCATAAAGACTCAACCAGATAGTGTCTCTTCCGAAGAAATGGAACTTTTAAAGGATACCTTGAGGATATTCATATTTGATGAGTACATGGGTAGTTCTGATTATGTTTATGCAAAGGGGGTTAATTGGGCTGAGAATTTTTATGATAATTTAACCGCTGAGGAGATTTGGAATGTTATCGAGGAATATAAGGAAATGAATAACGGTGAAGAAGGAACATTATTTGAACAAGCTAACTATCTTTCAGTTCATGCACCCATTAAAGATAATTGGAAAGAACTATTTTTAGAAAACTGGAATAACAGCTCTTACGATGAAGAAATAGAAACGATAATTGACCAAGGTGATACTGTATGGATTTATACAAACAGTTTGCCATATACAGGTGAAAAAGATAACTATCCATATGTAACCGTAGACAAGAGAACTGGTTCATGGCATGGATAAAAATTATTTTTAACTCGTAAACCATTTTATGAGAAATTGGATAAAAATGTCCACTTTTGAGAAAAAGGGAAGACTGTATATTTGGCAGACTTCCCTAAATTATGGTTTAAGACTGTTGAGGTTTAGAATCCATATAGAAGGCTGGATTAAGGAATCAGATATAATTGAATGTGCCTTACCCCATAATCCGGTATCTACCTGCTAAAATCCTCTTCCCTCTGCTATAATGTCGGTGTCCACTGCTAAATAGTTGGTATCCGAATAGTAAAGGATCGAGAGAAGCAGCGGGCGAACCAGTATGTATTCGGATGGTCTTTCAATAATCATTCAATTTGGTTTGTTTTACTCAAAAATGAGTAAAAGTTCGAGCTGGATTCCATAGCGGATCCAGTTCTTTTTCTTTGTCCAATATCGCCTAAATCCCTTATCCAATAAGGTTTCAGCCATCCCTTATTCATTCTTCAATATCCAATCCAGTCGATATCTCAAGTGTATAAATCCGAAAGATTTCTATGTCATTTTCAATTGTTTTCCAATAGTATTTCAACACTTTTTCTTTCTCCTAATTCTTCTCTCCATTCCGGGAGCATCTTTTTAACATTGTCAGAACATTCTATGCAGGACAGAACGGGAAAAAGAGGGCGAAAATGGGAGTTTTGGGGAAGAACTATATAACAGAATGAAGAGGGACGGAAAGAAGAGGAAGGAGGGAATAAGCCAGGGGCAGCAAGGGTTTGATGGGGGTAAGGACTAAAAGACAGGACAATATAGTAGAAATAAGAGGTATAGAAAGAAAGAGGAAAATAGATTTGACGGTATAGAAATACCATTGCCTATAGTTAATAGCTAACCATTTATTTTACGTAAAATATCAGAAGAAACCCCTGGTAAATATTGCCTTATCATAAAACCTTGCATATATAGGAGTGAAGTAAGTCATATTAAATTCCAAGAAGTTCAATTTTGAGCTACTGGAGGTGACTTGATGAAATTGACACATAGATTTCAAATTCCATATGATAAAGACATCTACACTAAATTGAAGACTAAACAGATGGAGGTAGGTAGAGTCTGGTCAGATATTGTTCAATATGGAAATGATTATTATCGTATTTTTAAACTTTGGATACCAAAATCCGATTTGGAAAAAATGACTAAGCAGGTTTATGAACTACATTGTCACACCGTACAAGCAATTGTGGCAAAATACAATGTAAACCGAATGGCTACTTTAAGAAGGAGAAAGAGTGGAGATATTAGGGCAAAGTATTCGTGGAAGGGGAAAAGATTCTACACAATACCGTATAAGAGGGCGGGTATGGTTGTAAGTAAGCAAAAAATTATTTTAAAGCATTATAGGTACGAGATGGATGTAAAAGACTTACTACTAACATGCAATAAAAAAGTAAAAAAACTGAATGATTACATTGAAATACCTAATTTGGCACAAGAAGATATTTCAAATATTTCATATGGAGAGATTGTTTATAAAAACGGATATTATTGGTTTCATTATGTTGTTGAAGTATCAGAAAAGAAGATTAATATGGTTTTTAAACCTGCTGGATGTGATTTAGGTGAAATTCATAGCTTGGCAATAGGAACTGAAGATAAGGCGTTAATAATTTCAGGTAGAGCAATCCGTGCTATTAAACAATATCGTGCAAAAGCATTAGCAGAATTGTCGAAGAAAATGAGTAGATGTAAAAAGGGTACAAAAAAATGGGAGGTGTATAGTCAAGCCTGTCAAAGAATAAAGACTAAATCAAGACATCAAATTGACTATTTGATTCATAAGTCTACGAAAGAAGCTATTGACTTTTTAATTAAGGAAAAGGTATCTGATCTAGTAATTGGTGACCCAACAGGAATTGAAAAAGGAACGAAAAGAGATCCAAGAAAGAGAAAAAATAGAACAAGAAGACAACAACTCTCTATATGGTCCTATGGTGAATTAAAAGAAAAACTAGAGTATAAATGTAAATTGAATGGAATCAAAAATCACTTTGTTTCAGAAAGTTATACCTCACAGGATTGCCCATTCTGTGGAGGAAGGCATTTTTCTAATGGAAGAAGATTTATTTGTTCTGTTCAAAAAACAGAAATTCATCGTGAAGTTAATGGTGCACAAAATATTTGTAGAAAGAAATTTCGGTTGGCAGTAAGACCGGTGGATGTGCTTTTTAAACAACCGGTGTGGTATAGAAGAAAAGTATCGCCTAATAAGAAGGCGTAGTAGGCACAGACCTTGCCCATGTGTTAGCATATGTTACTTTGCCATATCCTTGTCCCTGATTGAGTCCTAATTTATAGGTTCATGCTCTCATCAAACAATGTATTAGCAAGAAACCTAAAGTATTTTAAGGATGGTCAACGAATCATAAACCATTGGTAATTTCTTATGTAGACTTATTTAATTTGAAGGATTTATGCAGTCTTTTATAGAAAATAAAAGGATTGAATAAAGGTTTAGCAGTATCGGAGGGTATGATCAATGGAAGACTCTTTGCACAAAGCGGTGTATAGGAACAATTTAGACGCAATTAAAAAGCTGCTTGCTGAACAAGAAATAGAAATTAATGTAAAGAATCGGTTTGGGCAAACCCCTTTACAAATCGGATGTTATTTTGGATTCTATCATGCTACTAAACTTTTGTTAGAGAATGGAGCTGTGGTGGATGAAAGGTGTCTTTATTGGACTCAAAACGGTTGGGATGATGTA
>NZ_HE610981.1:38086-124144 GCF_000285495.1 Oceanobacillus massiliensis str. N'diop | reverse complement strand
TTTAGCGACGTACGGACTGGACTGAACCGTAGGAGATAAAGGAAATACGGTGAACGTAGTGAACAGATATTGACTTATCGTACGAAGGTGAGGGAAGTCGCGTCAGTCGGTGGATGCTGGAGCTAGCCGTTTTATTACACCTTATGGTAGTTGTCTGGTAGTTATTGCGAAGAGGTCACACCTGTTCCCATGCCGAACACAGAAGTTAAGTTATTCAGCGCCGATGGTAGTTGGGGCTTTGCCCCTGCAAGAGTAGGACGCCGCCAGGCAAACACGAAAACAGCTGATACATTTTGTATCAGCTGTTTTTTTGATGTGGAATAGAATTTTTTCACCTGCGGAATTTTGGAGTTAACTGCTGCAGAAACCGTACATAATACTGTTGAAAAATGTAGAAATACGATTGGTTAATGTAAAAGTATCATCTAGGCTGTTTTCTCAAAGTTTGTGTTTTACATAAAATATATAAAATGCGACATACCAGCAACTACCGATTTCCGCTCCGGGCGGGCGCTTTCCGCGGCGGGCGCTCTCAGCTTCCTCAGAAGCAAGCCCGGCTTCTTGCGGGATCTTCAGCTGTTGCTTTTCCCGCTGGAGTCGACTGCCCTGCGCTCCAATCAATCAGCTTAGTAATTGAATACCAGTAATTTGATTCAGAAAAACAAATGATAGCGGAGGAAATACACGGAGACTCCTGCGGGAAAGCGAAGACGCTAAGACCCCACAGGGAGCGAACTTTGCGAGCGAGGAGGCTTAGCGCGAGCCCGCGGAAAGCGAAGTGTATTTCCGCAGTGGTGATAAAACACCAATGATCTAATTATGTCGCAGTTTTTACCAAATACAGAGTTAGAAATAACAACAATACTTACGAAAAGAGCCATCATCTAAAAAGGACAGATAAAAGCAAGATTTTGCTCCTCTGCCATCATATATAGCTCCCTCCATATCTTCCCTGTTCTCCTCCCGGTACATCTAAATAAAAAGTAACAGCAGTGACGGTGTCTAAAGGAGGATTCTATTCGAAAAGTTATTTCATATTCTATAAATAGGTTAGTTTTTTTAAATAAAGGGTAAATTGATTAGATAATCTTTATAAGGGTGGCAAACAAATGATTGCATTTTTACAACAACAGCTGTTTGACGAAAACTTTTTCATGATAGTAATCAGACTCTTTGTTGCTCTAATACTTTCTGGGCTGATAGGTTTTGAAAGAGAAGTGAACAATCACTCTGCAGGGTTTCGTACCCATATCCTGGTTGGTGTTGGCTCTTGTTTAATGATGGTTTTGTCTTTATTCGGATTTATAACTTTCAATGAAGTCCATGATAATGTTCAGTTTGATCCTGCAAGAATCCCATCATATGTAATCAGCGGAATAGGTTTTCTTGGAGCAGGTACAATTATTGTGTATGGGGGAACCGTGCGTGGCTTGACGACGGCTGCTTCTATCTGGGCGGTTGCTGGTGTTGGATTGGTAGTCGGGGCAGGTATGTACAGCGTAGCGATTGTAACGACTTTAATTATCCTGGTCAGTCTAATCTTTCTGAACCACATCGAAAATTTCTTCCCGAAATCGAATTCAAAAAATTTTATGGAAATCGTTGTAGAAGAAAATTTCAAGATGTCACAGGTTGTGGAAATTATTGAAAATCATCACTTGACCATCAAAAGTATCGAAATTATAAGGCAAGAGGGAAGCTTAAGGAAGATGTTTATCAAAACGAGTCATATGAAGAGTCTGGATCAGATCGGACTGTTTGAGGAAATTTCCAGGATTGATCATGTTAAAGGTATTTCCAAGTTGAACAATTAATCGATTGTTTATAACCTTACACATATTTCTGTGTAGGGCTTTGTTTTGAAATTCTTTATTTTGTCTAAAATAGATACAGTAAGATATTTGCATCTCGCGTATTTTGGCGTATAATAAAAGTAAAGTCAAAGATAGTCAAAGTCAAATTGATAACAATAAAAACCGAGACAATATATACAGATAAGAGGTGCAGGGCAGATGAGCAACATTTCAGATATCATTGAACAATATTTGAAAAATGTTCTCCAGAAGCAGGGACAGAATACGATTGAGATCAAGCGCAGCGAGATTGCCGATCAGTTTCAGTGTGTCCCTTCACAAATTAATTATGTGATTAATACACGTTTCACTGTGGAAAAAGGGTATATAGTAGAGAGTAAACGGGGTGGCGGTGGATATATTCGCATTATGCGCATTAAGTATCAGGATAAATCCGATCTCATTGATGAAATTATAGCAATGGTTGGTGCTTCCATATCACAGCGAGCTTCCATCGATGTTCTTGAACGGCTGCTGGAAGAGCAAATAATTACGAGACGTGAAGCGAAGATAATGCTCAGCGCTTTGGACCGTACTACATTGGCGTTTCAGCTCCCGTTACGGGATGAAGTCCGCGCCCGGATACTGATTGCAATGCTTTCTGCGCTTAAGTATATGAGCGAATAAATATCGTTTTATTTTTGCGGAAAAAGGGGGAAATGACCTTGGAATGCCAGGAATGCCATGAGAGACCAGCTACAGTTCATTTTAAACATGTAATTAATGGGGAAGAAACATCCGTAAGAATGTGTGAGGTATGTGCCAATAAAAAAGGGTATTTTACGTATCCGGAGGAAGGGTATTCTCTACATGATTTGCTTACTGGTTTATTTAAATTTGATAATTTAAAGATGACCAATCCATCCGAAAACCAGATAAAACAGCAGAAGGAGCTTACATGCTCAAATTGTGGAATGACATTTTCAGAATTCAAAAAGGTCGGCAAGTTTGGGTGTGCCCATTGCTATGAATCATTTGCTTCCAAGTTAGAGCCAATTTTCCGAAGGGTGCATGCAGGAAATACGAAACACTTTGGCAAGATTCCGAAACGTGCCGGCAGTGACTTGCATTTAAGAAGGCAATTAAAAGGGTATAAAGAAGAACTGCAGAATCTGATTGAAATGGAGGCTTTTGAGGAAGCCGCAAAAGTCAGGGATAAAATCAGAACACTGGAAAAAGGGAATGCCGATCCGGAAGCTGGTGATGAAACATGAGCTTACAGCATTTTATTAATGAAGCAATCAGTCCGTGGATGCGCGAAACCGGTCCGGATAACGACATTGTAATGAGCAGCAGAATCAGGCTGGCGAGGAACTTCGCAAATGTTCCCTATCCAATTCTTGCAGAACAGGAAAATTTGGAACGTATTCGGGAATTCTTTGCCGAAGAATACTCCCATCAATCCTTTGGGAATTATGAAGATCTTGAATTTGTTTCAACGAAGGAACTTACACCCGTAGAAAAAAGTGTGCTTGTGGAAAAACATCTGATCAGCCCGCATCTGGCAAAATATTCCGATCAGGCAGGTGCGCTGATTTCGCAGAATGAACAGGTATCCGTCATGATTAACGAGGAAGATCATATCCGTATACAGCTTTATTTTCCTGGTCTTCAATTGAAGGAAGCACTTGAGCAGGCGTTTGCTATAGACGATTGGCTGGAGGAAAAGGTAAACTATGCATTTGATGAAACGAAGGGTTATCTAACAAGCTGCCCGACAAACGTAGGGACTGGAATGCGGGCATCTGTGATGATGCATCTTCCGGCATTGGCAATGACCAATCAGATTAACCGGATGATTCCGGCAATCAGTCAGCTAGGCTTTGTTGTAAGAGGGATATACGGAGAAGGCAGTGAAGCTCTCGGAAATATTTTTCAAATCTCCAATCAGATAACGCTTGGAAAGTCAGAGGTAGATATTGTAGAAGATTTGGAAAGTGTAGTAAATCAACTGATTGATCATGAACGGATCGCTCGTGATCATATAATAGAACGAGCAGAAACCAAGATAGAAGATCGCATCTTCCGTTCCTATGGTGTACTTGAATACTGTCGCATTATCGAGTCGAAAGAAGCTGCAAGATGCATTTCAGACGTGCGATTGGGAATAGATTTAGGTATTATAAAGAATACATCAGGAAGTATCTTAAATGAGCTAATGGTTCTTACACAACCGGGTTTTCTTCAACAATATGCAAACAGGACTTTAAAAGCGGATGAACGCGATGTGCTTCGAGCATCGCTCATACGTGAACGATTAAAATTGGAAAAATAGGAGGGAATCCACATGATGTTTGGACGATTTACAGAAAGAGCCCAAAAGGTATTAGCATTATCACAGGAGGAAGCGGTGAGACTTGGTCATAATAATATAGGCACAGAGCACATATTATTGGGTCTTGTCCGTGAAGGAGAGGGAATTGCTGCAAAAGCATTGCAGTCCCTTGGTCTGGAAGTATCAAAAATCCAGGAAGAAGTTGAAAAATTAATCGGTGTGGGCAAGCAGCCTATGCAATCGATTCATTATACACCCCGTGCAAAGAAAGTGGTCGAGTTATCCCAGGATGAAGCAAGAAAACTGGGTCATTCCTATGTGGGTACCGAACATATTTTACTTGGTCTGATCCGTGAAGGGGAAGGCGTTGCTGCACGGGTATTGAATAATCTTGGTGTCAGCCTGAATAAAGCAAGACAGCAGGTCCTGCAGTTACTGGGAAGCAATGAATCACAGGCGGGGCGTCAAGGCCGGACTGGACAACAGTCAAATGCAAGCACTCCTACGCTTGACTCTTTAGCAAGAGACTTAACGGTTAGTGCCAAAGAGGGGAAAATTGATCCGGTCATTGGCCGTGCGAAAGAAATTGAACGGGTTATCCAAGTATTGAGCCGCCGGACGAAAAACAATCCTGTCCTGATCGGTGAGCCGGGTGTTGGTAAAACGGCTGTAGCAGAAGGGCTTGCACAGCAGATCATTGACAATGAGGTACCGGAAACCTTAAGGGATAAACGTGTCATGACACTTGATATGGGTACAGTCGTTGCCGGAACGAAATACCGTGGTGAATTTGAAGATCGTCTGAAAAAAGTGATGGAGGAAATCCGTCAGGCAGGGAATATCATCCTGTTTATTGATGAGCTCCATACCTTGATTGGAGCGGGTGGTGCAGAAGGTGCAATCGATGCCTCCAATATCTTAAAACCTTCTCTAGCCCGTGGTGAGCTGCAGTGTATTGGTGCAACCACTTTGGACGAATATCGCAAATATATTGAAAAAGATGCAGCGTTGGAACGGAGATTCCAGCCGATCCAAGTTGATGAGCCTACATTGGAAGAAACCATTCAGATCTTAAATGGACTGCGTGACCGTTATGAAGCACATCATCGTGTCACCATCACAGATGAGGCTATTGAAGCGGCGGCAACCCTTTCAGATCGTTATATTACGGACCGTTTCCTGCCGGATAAAGCAATTGATTTAATCGATGAGGCTGGTTCCAAAGTACGCCTTCATTCGTATACGGTTCCGCCAAATCTGAAGGAGCTTGAGCAAAAGCTCGAGGAAGTACGTAAAGAAAAGGATGCAGCCGTTCAAAGTCAGGAATTCGAAAAGGCGGCATCATTACGTGACTCTGAACAGCGCTTTCGCGAGGAACTGGAAAAGACTAAGGATGAATGGAAAGAAAAACAGGGTCAAACCGATTCCGAGGTTACCGTAGAAGATATTGCGAGTGTTGTATCTATTTGGACAGGTGTACCTGTTTCCAAATTGACAAAAGACGAGAGTGAGCGTCTGCTTAATATGGAAAGTGTATTGCATAATCGCGTCATTGGCCAATCCGAAGCAGTGGATGCTGTCTCAAAAGCGATTCGCAGAGCGCGTGCCGGACTGAAGGATCCGAAGCGTCCAATTGGCTCCTTTATCTTCCTCGGTCCAACAGGTGTTGGTAAAACAGAACTTGCCCGTGCATTGGCAGAGGTAATGTTTGCCGATGAAGAGGCCATGATTCGAATCGACATGTCTGAGTACATGGAAAGACACGCTACGTCCCGTCTAGTTGGTTCGCCTCCAGGCTACGTTGGATATGAAGAAGGCGGCCAGCTGACAGAGAAAGTACGCCGCAAGCCGTATTCCGTTGTCCTGCTGGATGAGATTGAGAAAGCACATCCTGAAGTATTCAATATCTTGCTGCAGGTTCTTGAGGACGGGCGTTTAACGGATTCAAAAGGCCGTCTTGTCGATTTCCGCAACACCGTCATTATTATGACTTCCAATGTCGGAGCAAGCGAGCTGAAGCGGAACAAGTATGTCGGCTTTAACCTGGGTGAGGAAAACAAAGACTATAAAGAAATGAAATCAAAAGTAATGGAAGAGTTAAAGAAAGCATTTCGTCCGGAATTTCTAAACCGGATTGATGAAACGATCGTATTCCATTCGCTAGAGAAAGAACATATGAAGGATATTGTTACCCTTATGCTGGAACAATTGCAGCGTCGACTGAAAGGGCAGGATATTCATTTGTCCCTGACCGACAAAGCAGTGGAGAAAATTGCCAATGAAGGCTTTGATCCGGAGTATGGTGCAAGACCGCTCCGCAGATCGATTCAGAAGAATATTGAAGATTTACTGTCTGAAGAATTACTGAAAGAGAGCATTTCGAAAGGACAAAATGTCAAGATTGGACTGAATAACAAAGGAGAATTTATCGTTTTAGCATAATGTGCGATATAATATGAAGAAGGACAAAAAGCTAGGAGACCCATATCTTCCTAGCTTTTCCTTCCATATAGAGAACGAAAAAATGACTTCCAGGTGACATACATGTGGCATAAATATGGAAGCAATATTCATAAATTGATAGGAATCTGTAACCTGCTCGTCTCAAAAATGTTCTACAATAAAAAGAAGGGGATAGCGATTTGGCTAAACGAAAAACAAAGTATGTTTGTCAGGAATGTGGATACGAATCAGCGAAATGGATGGGCAAATGCCCCAGCTGCAATAGTTGGAATACGATGGTGGAGGAGATTGAGGCATCTGCTGTAAGGGGCAGAGGTTCTTTTTCCAGTGGTACACAAACTGTCAGTAAACCAGAAAGCATTACATCGATCGAATCCCAGAAGGAGCCGAGGATTACGACTTCCATGAAAGAATTCAACCGCGTTCTGGGTGGAGGGATTGTTCTTGGATCCCTAGTATTGATTGGTGGCGACCCGGGTATCGGTAAATCGACATTGCTATTGCAGATATCTTCCCAGCTGGCAGGGAAGGAAGTGCCAGTGCTTTATGTATCCGGTGAGGAATCTACACGCCAGACCAAACTGCGTGCTGATAGACTCGGGATAAAAGAAGATTTGCTATATGTTCTGTCTGAAACCAACTTATTTGATATTGGAAAGCAAATAGAAGAGGTTCGTCCTTCCTTTGTGGTGATTGATTCGATTCAAACGATTTTCAAGGAAGAGGTAACGAGTGCGCCTGGAAGTGTTTCGCAAGTACGCGAATGTACGGTTGAATTAATGAAAATTGCCAAATCAAATGGAATCCCGATATTCATTGTCGGCCATGTAACAAAAGAAGGGGCCATTGCTGGTCCGAGGCTGCTGGAACATATGGTGGATGCCGTGTTGTACTTCGAAGGGGAAAGGCATCATACATATCGGATTTTGCGTGGTGTGAAAAATCGCTTTGGAAGTACAAATGAAATGGGCATCTTTGAAATGAAGGAAGAAGGTTTGCGGGAAGTGCTGAACCCTTCTGAGATTTTTCTGGAAGAACGTTCAGAGGGTACGGCCGGATCGACTGTTGTTGCTTCTATGGAGGGAACAAGACCTGTACTGGTTGAAATCCAAGCGCTCATATCCCCTACGAGCTTTGGTAATCCAAGAAGAACTGCAACAGGGATTGATCATAATCGTGTACCATTATTAATGGCGGTACTCGAGAAGCGGGTCGGACTGATGCTCCAAAACCAGGATGCCTATATTAAAGTAGCCGGCGGAGTCAAACTGGATGAGCCCGCCATAGACCTGGCATTGGCGGTCAGCATTGCCTCCAGCTTTCGAGATCAGCCGACCAATCCGGATGACATCTTTGTAGGTGAAGTCGGGCTGACCGGAGAAATCAGAAGAGTTTCCCGGATTGAACAACGCGTGCAGGAAGCGGCGAAGCTCGGGTTTAAGCGGGTTATTTGCCCGAAAAACAATCTGGATGGCTGGTCATATCCAAAAGGGATTCAGGTTATCGGTGTAAGTACAGTACAGGAAGCATTAGAGGTTGGCATTATCAGGTAGGCAATATTAGAGCTGATAGAATCAAGCAATCTTATTATTTATTCATATAACAGTCCTTTTCGTCCATTTTTAGGTTACATTTCAAAATATAGGTAATAATAAAAGCTAGGAGGTGACGATGGTGCTCAAAAAAATAGTTCATTTGTTTTTTATAATCCTAGGTGGTACCGTCGGATATTTATACGTACCAGTAATAATCAGGCTATTGAATTTTACAGAATCGGCATGGGTTAGCTCACCATATTTAGGCATGGTAATCGGTGCAATTATATTTTTTATTCTTTCTTACTGGCTGACAGATTATATTGTGGACTTTTTAAGATGGGTGGAAGACGCACTTATTAAACTCCCCGCAATGGATTTGTTCTTCGGCAGTATTGGTTTAATTGTTGGATTGGTTATTGCTTATTTTGTTAACATGCCTCTTCAGGACATTAATATTGATGTGGTATCACAAGTACTTCCGCTCTTTATTATGATTGTACTTGGCTATCTTGGATTCCAAGTGGGATTCAGACGCAGGGAAGAATTTGTCGGCCTGATGAAAACGAATAAGAAGGAGCGTCGTCGTCCGATTGAAGGCGATGACATGGAAATGCTGCTTCCAAAAGCAAAAATACTGGATACGAGTGTAATTATCGATGGTAGAATTGCAGACATCTGTCAAACTAATTTCCTTGAGGGTACGATTATTATTCCCCAGTTTGTGTTAGGGGAATTACAGCATATCGCCGACTCTTCCGACACATTGAAGCGAAATCGCGGAAGACGCGGATTGGATGTTCTGAATCGTATTCAGAAAGAACTGCCTGTAAAGGTCGAAATCTATGAAGGCGATTTTGAAGAAATTGCAGAAGTCGACAGCAAACTGATTAAGCTTGCTAAAGTAATCAATGGGATTGTCGTAACAAATGATTTTAATTTGAACAAAGTATGTGATCTTCAAGGTGTGAGTGTATTGAACATCAATGACCTCGCAAATGCAGTTAAGCCTGTCGTTCTCCCTGGTGAAGAACTAGTCGTGCAAGTGATTAAAGACGGGAAAGAGCATAATCAGGGGGTTGCATATCTTGATGACGGGACCATGATTGTAGTAGAAGAAGGCCGCGATTATATCGGTAAAACAATCGAAGTAATCATTACCAGTGTATTGCAAACATCTGCTGGCCGAATGATTTTTGCAAAACCGAAATTACTTGAAAAAGCGCTATAAAAGGGGTATAACTTATAGAGGATGATGTAAGTGATAACATAACATGTTATCACTTTTTCATATAGCGGTAATTATCAATTAAGCAATCATTTAATAATGAGAGGGGCAACATCATGAGTAATGAAATTCGCGTACGTTATGCACCAAGTCCAACTGGTCAGCTGCATATTGGGAACTCACGTACAGCTTTGTTTAATTATTTATATGCAAAACATTTTGATGGCAAGTTTATTATCCGTACAGAGGATACAGACGATAAAAGGAATGTGGAAGGCGGCGAAGAAAGCCAGCTTAAATTCCTGAAATGGCTTGGTCTGGAGTGGGATGAAGGTGCTGATATTGGCGGGGAATATGGTCCATATCGCCAAACAGAACGACTGGATATTTATAATAAGTATGTGGATGAGTTACTTGAAAAGAACCTCGCCTATAAATGTTATATGTCAGAAGAAGAGCTTGAAGCAGAGCGTGAGGAGCAGCGTGCAAATGGACAAGTTCCAAAATATTCAGGTGCCCATCGAGACCTGACTCAGGAACAAATAGATGCGTTTGAAGCAGAGGGACGCATGCCAAGTATCAGATTCCGTGTTCCGGCCAACAAAACCTATACGTTCGATGATATCGTACGCGGCGAAATCACCTTTGAATCAAGTGATTTTGGTGACTGGGTTATCGTGAAGAAGAATGGCATTCCTACGTATAACTTTGCAGTTGCTATCGATGACCATTTAATGGAGATCTCTCACGTTCTTCGTGGTGAGGAACATATTTCTAATACCCCGAAGCAAATGATGATTTATGATGCATTTGGCTGGACGGCACCACAGTACGGTCACATGACATTGATTCTTAATGAAGAACGCAAGAAGTTAAGTAAGCGTGATGAGCATATTCTGCAGTTTATTGAGCAATATCGCGATCTTGGTTACTTGCCGGAAGCAATGTTTAACTTTATCAGTCTGTTAGGCTGGTCCCCGGTTGGCGAGGAGGAAATCTTTTCTCAGGAAAAACTGATTGAGATATTCGATCCTGAACGTCTGTCCACTTCAGCAGCTATTTTTGACCAGCAGAAGTTGAAATGGATGAACAATGAATATATTAAAGCAGCTGAGCTGGACACGGTTATTGAACTTGCAATGCCACATCTGATCAAGGCTGGCAGATTAGCAGAAGATATGGATGCAGAGGAAAGAGAATGGGCAGAGAACCTAATCAGCCTCTATCGCGAACAACTGCGCTATGGTGCTGAAATCGTTGAACTGACAGAGCTTTTCTTTAATGAGGATATTTCTTATGACGATGCTGCCATGGAAGTACTGAAAGAGGAACAGGTACCGGAAGTCCTTCAAGTGTTTACAGATAAATTAATCCATCTGGATGAATTTAATAAAGACACAATCAAAGCGCAATTCAAAGCAACCCAAAAAGAAACAGGTCATCGCGGCAAAAAGCTATTTATGCCAATCCGAATTGCAACAACCGGACAAATGCACGGACCAGAACTTCCATTTGCCATCCAACTTCTAGGAAGAAAAGTAATCCTGGCACGACTGGACAAACTACTAAAACAATTAGGAGCTTAAAAGTTCACATTTAAGCAAATCTATAATATAGTATAATAAACAAAAGCGGAGTCGACCGGGATGCGCGAATGGCTGGACTGAGCCGGACCGGAAAAGAATAAATACTTGAGCGTTGAAAAGGGAAAGTAAGAGCGGATTGCTTACACAGAGAGAATCACGTTTGCTGGAAGTGATTTTAAGTGTCTGTTTTGAAGTGCCCCTTGGAGCCTGTTGTGGAAATTTCCCAGTACATAACAGCGGTACTCTCCCGTTATGAGAGCCAAAGTTGGGGGATTTCTATTTCAGGTTTCAGGATTCCCAAACAGAGTGGAACCGCGCATATAAGCGTCTCTGTGTATCTATTGCACAGAGGCGTTTTTATTTTTGTTTGAAGAAGAAAGGAAAAAAGGGGGCAAACAAATGGGGATATTTAAAACGATGAAAGAAGATATGGATGTTGTATTTGAACAGGATCCAGCAGCCCGTACTTATTTTGAAGTGTTGTTAACATATTCTGGTCTTCATGCCATTTGGGCGCATCGGGTGGCATATTGGTTTTATAATAAGAAATTTTACTTTATCGCGCGAGCCATCTCTCAAATGAGCAGATTTTTTACTGGGATTGAAATACATCCAGCAGCAAAAATAGGGAAACGTCTCTTTATTGATCACGGCATGGGAGTTGTCGTAGGAGAGACGTGTGAAATTGGAGACAATGTGACGATCTTCCAAGGCGTAACGCTTGGAGGAACCGGCAAGGAAAAGGGAAAACGACATCCCACTGTCAAAGATAATGCGCTGATCTCTACAGGAGCCAAGGTGCTTGGGGATATCACAATCGGTGAAAATTCGAAGGTGGGCGGAGGGTCTGTAGTATTGAAGGATGTACCTGACAACTCTACCGTGGTAGGTGTTCCTGGAAGAGTAGTTGTCCAGAATGGGGAGAGAGTAAGAAGAGATCTCGACCATCATAAGATACCAGACCCTGTGGCTGATCGATGTGAGCATTTACAGGATCAGATCGATGTATTAAAAGCCGAAATAAAGCAGTTGAAGGAAAGGAGCAATCTCAAATCATGACCATTCGAGTCTATAATACCCTGACAAGGGAAAAAGAGGATTTTAAGCCGCTTGAAGAAGGAAAAGTAAGTATGTATGTATGTGGTCCGACGGTATATAACTATATCCATATAGGAAATGCCCGCCCGGCGATTGTATTTGATACGGTGAGAAGGTACTTTGAGTATAAAGGATATAATGTGGATTATGTATTGAATTTCACCGATGTGGATGACAAGATCATCAAGACTGCCCGTGAATTGGGGGAGGACGTACCTGAGCTTGCCGATAAGTTTATTCAAGCCTATCTGGAAGATGTCGGGGCCTTAGGCGTTAAAAAGGCAACACACAATCCACGTGTCATGGAAACAATGGATGATATTATTGCCTTTATTGATGCACTTGTACAGAAGGGGTTCGCTTATGAGGCGGAGGGCGACGTGTACTTCAAGCCGCGTGCCTTTAACGGATACGGCAAACTGTCCCATCAATCGATTGATGAACTGCGCTCTGGCGCTAGAATCCAAGTCGGAGAGAAAAAGAATGATCCCCTTGATTTTGCACTTTGGAAGAAGGCAAAGGAAGGAGAAATTTCGTGGGATTCACCGTGGGGCAAAGGACGCCCGGGATGGCATATTGAATGTTCGGCAATGGTCAAAAAGTATCTGGGTGATACGATCGACATTCATGCCGGTGGACAGGATCTGGCATTTCCGCACCATGAGAATGAGATTGCTCAATCCGAGGCTATGACAGGTCATACCTTTGCAAACTATTGGATGCATAATGGGTACATTAATATCGATAACGAAAAAATGTCAAAATCACTCGGGAACTTTGTCTTAACAAGGGACTTGGTTGCCCATCACGATCCCCAGGTATTGCGCTTCTTCATGCTGAGTGTGCATTATAGAAATCCGATCAATTTTACAGAGGAATTACTGGAGAGTGCGAAGAACAGTTATGATCGAATTAAGACGGCCTATCACAACTTGGAACACCGGAAGCAATCAAGTATGGATCTGATTAATGATACCGATGTGTGGATACCGCTTATCGATGGATTGAAAAATCGTTTTGAAGCGGAAATGGATGATGATTTTAACACTGCAAATGCGATTTCCGTGCTGTTTGACCTTTCCAAGGAAGCAAATGTATATTTGCAGTCCAAGCAAACGTCCGCAGCCGTTATCGATCATTTCCAGAAAACGATAATGACATTGCTCCAGGTTCTTGGAATCAATTTGGCAGAAACAGAAGAGCTGTTGGATGAAACCATAGAAGCACTTATTGTAGAAAGAAATGAGGCAAGGAAAAATCGCGATTTTGCCCGTGCTGATGAAATAAGGGATCTGCTGAAGGAAAGAGCAATTATTTTGGAAGATACACCACAAGGGGTTCGCTGGAAAAGAGGCTAATGATGGAATTAAATGTGAAACAGATGAAAAGCTTAGCCTTGGCCTATATGGGAGATGCTATCTACGAGGTTTACGTACGGGAACATCTGATTAAAAAAGGAAAGGTGAAGCCAAATCAGCTGCACCGAGAAGCAGTCACATTCGTTTCTGGCAAATCCCAGGCAGCAGTAATTCTCCATTGGATCAATCAGGAGGATTTTCTGAGCGAGGAAGAAACAAGTGTTGCAGCACGCGGAAGAAACGCCAAGTCGGGAACAACACCTAAGAATATCAGTGTCCAGACATACCGCTATAGCACAGCGTTTGAAGCGTTGATCGGCTATCATCATTTAATGGGGAATCAGGAAAGGCTGGACGAATTAATAACGTCAGCAATTCAATTTGTAGAAGAAAGGAGTGAATAATATGGATCAAGAAATGATTATTGGAAGGAATCCGGTGATGGAGGCTTTGAAGTCAGGCCGTTCTGTCAACAAGGTATTTGTATCCGAACAGCTGAATTCGAATGTGCAGAAGCAGCTGCAGCAGCTGGCAAGAGAAGCAGGGACGATTGTACAGAAGGTGCCAAGGTCCAAGCTGGATCAATTGGATTCCGGTAACCATCAGGGTGTTATCGCCTATGTTGCATCCTATCAGTATGCATCGATTGAGGATTTGTTCAAGCGCGCAGAGGAAAGGGAAGAAGATCCATTTTTTATTATTTTGGATGAACTGGAAGATCCGCATAATTTGGGATCCATTTTACGAACGGCTGATGCAACAGGAGCACATGGCGTAATCATACCGAAAAGACGCTCTGTTGGTCTGACAGCGACCGTGGCCAAGACAGCTGTAGGAGCGATGGAGCATATCCCGGTAGCTCGGGTTACAAATATCGCAAATATAATTGATGAACTAAAAGAACGCAATGTGTGGGTGGTAGGTACAGAGGCAGAGGCAACAGAGGATTATCGCAAGCTTGATGGCAGCCTGCCAATCGCGTTGGTTATTGGGAATGAAGGAAAAGGGATAAGCAGACTGGTCCGCAAAAAATGTGATTGGACAGTCAGTCTGCCGATGAAGGGAAAGGTCTCCTCTTTAAATGCGTCTGTTGCCTGCAGTCTGCTTTTGTACGAGGTATATCGCAAAAGGTATCCGTTAGGTGATGCATAATGATCGTGCTTGTTGTAGATGGATATAACATTATTGGTGCATGGGATGAACTGCAGCAATTGAAGGAAAAGGACATCGGACAGGCCCGTGACCGTTTAATCGAGCTGATGGCGGAATATCAGGCCTACTCGGGACACCGTGTTATGATCGTTTTTGATGCCTATTATGTTAAAGGCATTGCAAGCAAGCTGAAGCAATACAAGGTCGAAGTCATTTTCACCAAGGAAAAAGAAACGGCAGATGAATGTATCGAAAAGCTTATAAAAAAATAAAAAATGTTAAAACTCAAGTCTATGTCGCTACCTCAGATTATGCTGAACAGCGCACGATTTTCGGACAAGGGGCACTGCGGAAATCGGCCCGTGAACTATTGATTGAAATGGCGGATATAGAGCGTGAAATCAAGGCGAGCATTGAAGTCCATAAGAACGATCAGCCCCAATCCAAAATCAAATTGAACAGAGAAATACTGGAAAAGTTCGAGAAGATGAGAAGAGGAGAAATATAGCATAAAAGTTTGACTTTTATGCTTTTTCGACATTTTCCGCTATGTAATCGCTTATCATAGTATATTGACGGCTTTTAAAACAATACTGTATAATATTCCCTAAAGTGATTTCAGTCAGTTGAGGAGGCCGATCTTGATGAATGCTGAGCAAATGGAATCAGACAACATTCGTATAGACAAGCTTGATGATAACGATTTGCTGCAATTGGTTCGTCAAGGGGATAGTCATGCCTTGGATATACTGATACATAAATATATCAATTTTGTCCGCGCCAAAGCTAGAACGTATTTTTTGGTTGGAGCGGATAAAGAGGACATCATCCAAGAGGGCATGATTGGCCTCTACAAAGCGATACGGGATTATGATGGGGACAAGCTCTCATCCTTTAAAGCATTTGCAGAGCTTTGCATTACCCGTCAGATAATCACCGCAATCAAAACAGCCACACGCCAAAAGCACATCCCGCTTAATTCTTACGTATCTTTGGATAAACCGATCTATGATGAAGAATCGGACCGTACCTTATTGGATGTGATAGCGGGTTCGAAGGAAATTGACCCACAGGAATTACTCGTAAATCAGGAAGATTTCGGCAACATGGAGGTTAAATTATCTGAATTATTAAGCGAGTTGGAAAAGCGGGTACTGCATTTATATTTGGACGGCAGGACCTATCAGGAGATATCCGTCAGCCTGAATCGCCATGTCAAATCAATCGATAATGCGCTGCAGCGTGTAAAACGTAAGCTCGAACAGCTGATGGAAGCGAATGGTGTAACATTTTAGCCTGATTGGCAGACAATGATTGGATAGAAGCTGGCAAAAACCGACAGAACGTTGACACAATATGGCAACCATGCTACATTTATAAGAGTGAAAATACCCTGTACTGGGGTGATATGATGAGTAACAAGGTAATTTTATCGTGTGCAATTTGTTCAAGCAGAAATTATTCAACTAATAAAAATGCAGCTACAAAATCTACAAGATTAGAAGTTAAGAAATATTGCAAAGCATGTGGGAAACACACATTGCATCGCGAAACAAAATAAATGATATTCAGGTTTTTTCTCTGGGTATTAGTTGGTAATGAAAGTTAGGCAGGTTCGGGGGGTACTAGCATGTTTAAATTTCTGAAGAATGTCTCCAGAGAAATGAAAAAAGTAAGCTGGCCAAAAGGCAAAGAACTAACAAATTATACCATCATTGTTATTTCGACTGTAGCTTTTGTCGCACTGTTCTTTTTCGTTGTGGATCTTGGGATTACACAGATTTTAAATGCATTTTTTGAATAATTACGCTATAATATAGCTATACTGAAAAAATGATATTTCTTTTTTAAAAACCCGGGAATGCGGGTTTTTTAATATTGTGGAAAAAAGTATAAGTACCTGGTTGATATGCGACCGCTGAATCTGGAGCAGCTTGAAGCGGCTCTGAAGGATAAATAATCTAACTCTGCAAGGGAGGGAAGGACAAGGCATTGTCCTGACATTAATGGAGAAGAACTGGTATGTGGTTCATACGTATTCTGGTTACGAGAATAAGGTAAAGATGAATCTTGAAAAGCGCGTGGAAACAATGGGGATGGAAGATAAGATCTTCCGTGTGATTGTTCCGGAAGATGAAGAGACTGAAATAAAAGAAGGTAAAAAGAAAGTTGTAAAGAAAAAGACATTCCCCGGTTATGTGCTAACCGAGATGATTATGACGGATGATTCCTGGTATGTAGTAAGAAACACACCGGGTGTCACTGGTTTCGTAGGTTCGAGCGGGCATGGTGCCAAGCCGACGCCGCTCATGCCGGGAGAGATCGATGTTGTTCTGAAACGCATGGGTGTTGCAGCACCTAGTGTGCAGGTTGACTTCGAACTGAAGGAAAATGTCCGGGTGGCTGATGGTCCATTTACTGACTTTACAGGCTCTATTGAACATATTGATATTGATAAACAGAAAGTGAAGGTTCATGTTAATATGTTCGGAAGAGAGACTCCAGTTGAACTGGATTTCTCACAAGTTGAAAAGCTTTCATAAAAAAATTAAATCGGATAACCTTGCATTCTTTTGTTATTCATGGTAAAATTCTTTTGTTATTCGTGCCCTGAAGTAAGGTGCAAGAAGAAATAGGAGTGGGAGGGTATCCAATACAAATACAGGACCCTATTACCACATCACGGACTTTAAGGAGGTGTGTCTCGTGGCTAAAAAAGTAATCAAATTAGTTAAATTGCAAATCCCGGCTGGTAAAGCAAATCCAGCACCGCCAGTAGGACCGGCACTAGGTCAAGCAGGTGTAAATATCATGGGATTCTGTAAAGAATTCAATGCTCGTACACAAGATCAAGCGGGTTTAATTATTCCTGTTGAAATTACGGTATTTGAAGACCGTTCATTTACATTTATTACTAAGACTCCGCCAGCAGCTGTTCTTTTGAAAAAAGCAGCCGGCATCGAGTCAGGTTCTGGTGAACCGAACAAGACTAAAGTCGCTACTGTAAAACGCGATAAAGTTAAAGAAATTGCAGAAACTAAAATGCCTGACCTGAATGCTGCTGATGTAGAAGCGGCAATGCGCATGGTTGAAGGAACTGCACGCAGCATGGGAATTACAATCGAAGACTAATAACCATAAAGCAAAGGCGTCCGTGCACGGGTGAACTGTTTAGTCCAAAGCACTGTTTTTCCGCCGTTCGCCTAAGCTCGATATGGCTTCGATTAATCAAATACGGTATAGGTTGCGGCTGGGTAACCACCCGCAACCTTTTTCGTGAATGTGATGGAGCTGAACTGGCTTCGTTGCATGCTTTATAAAAGCCAGGTGCTTTTATAAGTGGGAGGTATTACCGTTATAACCACAATAGAGGAGGAAATAAAATGGCAAAAACAGGTAAGAAGTATCAAGAAGCTGCTAAGCTTGTTGATCGTACAAAAGCTTATGAAGTAAAAGAAGCTGTTGCAATTGCTAAGCAAGCTGCTAAAGCTAATTTTGATGAAACAGTTGAAGCTGCATTCCGTCTTGGGTTAGATCCTAAGAAAGCAGATCAGCAAATCCGCGGAGCAATGGTATTGCCTCACGGAACTGGTAAAACTCAACGTGTATTAGTATTCGCAAAAGGTGAAAAAGCTAAAGAAGCTGAAGCTGCTGGAGCGGATTTTGTAGGAGAGGCAGAATTCATTGAAAAAATCAACAAAGGTTGGTTTGATTTCGATGTGATCGTTGCAACTCCTGATATGATGGCTGAGGTTGGTAAACTTGGACGTGTACTCGGACCAAAAGGATTAATGCCAAACCCTAAAACAGGAACAGTTACTTTCGATGTAGAAAAAGCTGTTAAAGATATTAAAGCTGGTAAAGTTGAATACCGCGTAGATAAGTCTGCAAACATTCACGTTCCAATTGGAAAAATTTCATTTGACGATGAAAAATTGGTTGAAAACTTCATTGCCCTTACAGAACAACTTGTAAAAGTAAAACCACAAGCCGCTAAAGGTGTTTATATGAAGAATGTTTCAATCGCTTCTACAATGGGGCCTGGAATCAAAGTTGACGTATCTAACTATCGTTAATTAGGTATTGACTTTCTTGTAAGCTTTCGTTATAATAAACTCCGTTGTATAAAAACAAATATGTTATACCGTAGACAGCAGGAGCGATTACGTCGCTTAAATATCCTGCCGAGGTGTTTATAGACAGATGAGACGATCCGTAAGATTTCCATTTGTTATATAAAGCTCCCATGTCTGCATGGGAGCTTTTACTTTATGTCTAGAACGGTGTAATGATTGCAAATATCTATAGGAGGTGGAACAATGTCCGGAATAATTGAAAAGAAAAAACAAGTTGTAGATGAAATCACAGAAAAATTCCGTGCGAGTCAAACAGCAGTAGTTGTTGACTATCGTGGTCTTGATGTGGCTGAAGTTACTGCTTTGCGTAAAGAGCTTCGTGACGCAGGTGTTGAGTTTAAAGTGTACAAAAACACCATGACTCGCCGTGCTGTAGAAGCTGTTGAGCTAACAGGACTGAATGATACGCTGACAGGACCAAACGCTATCGCATTCAGTAAAGATGATGTAGTAGCTCCTGCAAGAATTCTGAACAACTTCATGAAAGAGCATGAAGCTTTAGAAATCAAAGGTGGCGTAATTGAAGGTAAAGTTGCAACACTTGAACAGATCAAAGAGCTTGCCGATCTTCCGAATTACGAAGGTATGGTATCAATGCTGCTTAGTGTACTTCAAGCACCTGTCCGTAACTTTGCTTATGTTACAAAAGCTATTGCTGAACAAAAAGAAGAACAAGGCGCATAATTTGCTGCTGGATTTAAACTATAATTAACTTAAAATATTAGGAGGAAATAATATCATGACTAAAGAAGAAATGATTGGCGCAATCAAAGAAATGTCAGTATTGGAATTAAACGACTTAGTTAAAGCTATTGAAGAAGAATTTGGAGTAACTGCTGCTGCACCAGTTGCTGCTGCAGGAGCTGCAGGCGGAGCTGCTGAAGCTGAACAGACTGAATTTGATGTTGTTCTTACAAGTGCTGGAGCATCTAAAATCAAAGTTGTTAAAGCGGTTCGCGAAATCACAGGTCTTGGTCTTAAAGACGCAAAAGACATGGTTGATAACGCACCAAAAGCTATTAAAGAAGGCGTAGCTAAAGAAGAAGCTGAAGAAGTACAAGCTAAACTTGAAGAAGCTGGCGCATCTGTAGAAGTTAAATAATTAAGTATCTTATAAATAAAGAGCTCGTCGTATATATCGGCGGGCTTTTTATAACGAGCTTTCACAAAGGGAACTTTTAAGCTCTTCTTTTTGGAAGCGAGAACGAAAAATATGGCCGCATATTCGGAATGAAAACATACTTTGCCTGAATTTATTTGGAATAAAAGGATATTTTCTATTCGGGGCGGCTTTATTTTTTTACTTATACAGCAATTGCTAAAACTCCGCTGTCGTAAGTTTTTCACTATACTTTATTTATAGGGAAGCCATATGGTTTTCTTATATCTTCATATTTCAAATACAAAGTCAAAGTAGGTGCCCATATGTCTGAGCATTACTTTTCCGATAAACCTCAATCAAAAACTTCACCAAAGACATGGACATATCAATTAAGGGAAAAAGAGTATACGTTTACCAGTGACGTGGGTGTGTTCTCAAAAAATGAAGTGGATTTCGGTTCCAGACTTTTGATTAATCAATTTCAGGAACCTGACATAGCTGGTGAAATATTGGATCTTGGATGTGGATACGGTCCGATTGGAATTTCTATAGCGGGGAGCTACCCGGAACGTCAAGTAATTATGGTGGACATAAATGAGCGAGCGCTGTCGCTTGCTGAAAAGAATGCCTCCCTGAACCAGGTGGCCAATACTGCTGTTGTTAAAAGTGATCGGTTTTCCGGTTTGGTGGAGAGATCGTTTGCAGCGATTCTTACAAATCCACCAATCAGGGCGGGAAAACAAGTCGTTCATAAAATGTTTGAGGATTCAAAAGCGGCCTTATTGCCAAATGGAGAGCTGTGGGTAGTCATACAAAAGAAACAAGGTGCCCCTTCTGCCATGGAAAAAATAGAGAATCTTTTTGGAAATGTTGAGGTTGTTGCAAGGGATAAAGGATATTATATACTGCGGGCGCTAAATGATTGACCGTCGTAAACTAATATGTTAGGATTGGAAGATGCTAATATTGGGATTCCTTTGTCAAGGAATATTTCTGCGGATTTAGAACGTATATTTCGAAAGCATTCGGCAACACTGGTAGAATCGAAAAAACGGAGGTTTTTAATTAAGCCTTTTTTCTAGTTTACCAAAATAATTGTCATCTGTACAATTGAATTTAGTTTGCCGTGCTATTGATGATATTGTTATTCTTCACTAAAACCTTGGTGAAATGCAGAGATTTTATATGTTGGCTGAATTGTGTTTTGTTTTAAAAGGATTGTTCAATGACAATTGGACAGCCGGATGTTAAGTATGTTAGTTTCGAAAAACAAAGCCGGGAATATACATTCTGGCGCTGTTTTTTCTAAATATGAAAAGCATTTTTGTACTAAAATGCATGATTTAAGGGGTGAAGCAGTTGACAGGTCAACTAGTTCAGTATGGACGGCACCGCCAACGCAGGAGCTATGCACGTATCAGTGAGGTGTTGGAATTACCAAACCTAATCGAAATCCAAACCGCTTCTTATGAATGGTTCTTAGAAGAGGGTTTGAGAGAAATGTTCGCGGATATTTCTCCGATTGAAGATTTTACGGGAAACCTCTCGCTTGAGTTTGTGGATTACAGCCTAGGTGAGCCGAAATATCCTGTAGATGAATCAAAAGAAAGAGATGTCACGTACAATGCTCCGCTTCGCGTGAAGGTTCGTTTGATTAACAATGAAACCGGTGAAGTGAAGGAACAGGAAGTATTTATGGGAGATTTCCCACTTATGACAGATACAGGGACGTTTATCATTAATGGTGCAGAACGAGTTATCGTTTCTCAGCTTGTGCGTTCACCTAGTGTCTATTTTAATGAAAAGATCGATAAAAACGGAAAGCGCGGTATTGCAGCTACTGTAATCCCTAACCGTGGAGCATGGTTGGAGTTTGAGACAGATGCAAAAGATGTAGCGTATGTACGTATCGACCGCACACGTAAATTGCCGATTACCGTGCTATTGCGTGCCCTTGGCTTTGGTACAGATCAGGAAATCATCGACCTGCTTGGGGAGAATGAATACTTAAGAAATACGCTTGAAAAAGATAATACAGAAACGTCTGAAAAGGCGCTTTTGGAAATCTATGAGCGTTTACGACCTGGCGAGCCTCCAACAGTAGAAAATGCGAAGAGTCTACTGGTTTCGCGTTTCTTTGATCCGAAACGTTATGACCTTGCGCACGTAGGTCGCTATAAAATGAACAAAAAGCTTCATATTAAAAATCGTCTATTCAATCAGGTTCTAGCAGAATCAGTAGTGGATCCAGAGACAGGCGAAGTTTTAGCTGAAAAAGGCGAAAGACTTGAACGCAAACTGCTGGATAAGATTCTTCCTTATCTGGAAAGAGAAGAAGATCGTTTCGGAGAGAAAGTAATCGAACCGCATGATGGTGTACTGGAAGATGAGATTTACATCCAATCTGTTAAAATATTAGATCCTACCGATCCGAACGGAGAACGTGAACTGACTGTCATCGGAAACGGCGGAGTAACGAAAGAAATCAAAAACATTAGTCCTGCCGATATTTTGGCATCAATCAGTTATTTCTTTAACCTGCTTTACCGGGTTGGGGATACAGATGATATCGATCACCTCGGTAACCGCCGATTGCGTTCTGTCGGTGAATTGCTGCAAAATCAATTCCGTATCGGGTTATCCCGTATGGAACGTGTGGTACGTGAGAGAATGTCCATTCAGGATACATCGAGCGTAACGCCGCAGCAGCTAATCAATATACGCCCGGTAATCGCATCGATTAAAGAATTCTTTGGCAGCTCACAGCTGTCGCAATTTATGGATCAGACCAATCCTCTAGGGGAATTGACGCATAAACGCCGTCTATCTGCTTTAGGACCAGGTGGTTTGACGCGTGAGCGCGCCGGTTTTGAAGTTCGTGACGTGCATTATTCCCACTATGGCCGTATGTGTCCGATTGAAACGCCGGAGGGTCCAAATATTGGACTGATCAACACACTATCCAGTTACGCAAAAGTAAATAAATTTGGTTTCATCGAATCACCATACCGCAGAGTTGATTGGAAAACAGGTAAGGTAACGAACCAAATTGATTACTTGACTGCAGATGAACAAGATAATTATATCGTTGCGCAGGCAAATTCGGTCCTCGATGAAGAGAATAGATTTGTAAACGAAGAAATCATCGCGCGTTTCCGCGAAGATAATATCGTTGTTTCCCGTGACAAGATTGATTATATGGATGTATCGCCGAAGCAGGTTGTTTCTGCTGCGACAGCATGTATCCCATTCCTGGAAAACGATGACTCCAACCGTGCCTTGATGGGTGCGAACATGCAGCGTCAGGCAGTTCCGTTGATGAAACCGGAAGCACCTATTGTCGGTACTGGTATGGAATATGTGAACGGGAAGGATTCCGGTGCGGCCGTTATATGCCGTAACGAAGGAATTGTAGAGCGTGTTGAAGCAAAAGAAGTGATTGTTCGCCGTACTTCTATCATAGATGGTAAAGAAGTTGAAGGGGACGTCGATCGTTATAAGCTGCAAAAATACAAGCGTTCCAACCAAGGAACTTGTTACAACCAGCGTCCTATCGTTAGTGAAGGCGACCGTGTAACTAAGGGTGAAGTACTTGCTGATGGACCGTCCATGCAAGATGGAGAATTGGCTCTAGGTCAAAACGTCCTTGTCGGTTTCATGACATGGGAAGGTTACAACTATGAGGATGCCATCATCATGAGTGAAAGACTTGTGAAAGATGATGTCTATACATCCATTCATATTGAAGAATTCGAATCCGAAGCCCGTGATACGAAGCTTGGACCTGAAGAAATAACCCGCGATATTCCAAATGTGGGTGAAGATGCACTGAAAAATCTTGACGAACAAGGAATCATCCGTGTTGGAGCAGAGGTTACCGATGGAGATATCCTAGTAGGTAAAGTTACTCCTAAAGGGGTTACAGAGCTATCTGCTGAAGAAAGATTATTACATGCAATCTTCGGTGAAAAAGCCCGTGAAGTGCGTGATACATCATTACGTGTTCCACGTGGCGGCGGCGGAATTGTTCTGGACGTTAAAATCTTCAATCGTGAAGATGGAGATGAACTGCCACCAGGTGTAAACCAGTTGGTACGTGCTTATATTGTCCAGAAACGTAAAATCCATGAAGGGGATAAAATGGCTGGACGTCACGGTAACAAGGGTGTTATTTCCAAAATTTTACCGGAAGAAGACATGCCATTCCTGCCAGATGGTACGCCGATCGATATCATGCTTAACCCACTAGGGGTTCCATCGCGTATGAACATCGGACAAGTTTTTGAATTACATTTAGGTATGGCCGCAAGACAGCTTGGTATCCACGTTGCCAGTCCTGTATTTGATGGAGCAAGAGAAGAGGATGTTTGGGAAACGCTTGAAGAAGCTGGTATGCCTAGAGATGCGAAATCCATTCTCTATGATGGACGTAGCGGAGAAGCGTTTGACAACCGTGTATCAGTAGGTGTCATGTATATGATCAAGCTAGCGCATATGGTTGATGATAAACTTCATGCGCGTTCAACTGGACCATATTCACTTGTTACGCAGCAGCCGCTTGGTGGTAAAGCACAATTCGGCGGACAGCGTTTCGGTGAGATGGAAGTTTGGGCACTTGAGGCATATGGAGCAGCATATACACTGCAGGAAATCCTGACAGTGAAATCTGATGATACAGTCGGACGTGTGAAAACATACGAGGCGATTGTCAAAGGTGATAATGTTCCAGAACCAGGTGTTCCAGAATCATTCAAAGTGCTTATCAAAGAACTTCAAAGTCTTGGAATGGATGTTAAGATGCTTAATAGCACAGAATCCGAAATCGATATGCGCGAACTGGAAGAAGAAGAGGTTCAGGCAGCAACAAAGCTTAATATAGATGTAGAAGAAAATTAATCACAGCAAGCAGAATTGGTTCCACGGTCTGTTAAAGACCAAGGGCCATTCTGCTGCGTGTATATAAATTTTACGTGAATCCACTGGTAAAATCGCACATTATAAAGGGAGGATTGCCCCTTGTTGGATGTAAACAAATTTGAGTATATGAAAATCGGGCTTGCTTCACCAGAAAAGATCCGTTCTTGGTCCTATGGTGAGGTCAAAAAGCCAGAAACTATCAATTATCGTACATTGAAACCGGAAAAAGATGGTTTGTTCTGTGAAAGAATCTTTGGACCGCAAAAAGACTGGGAATGTCATTGCGGAAAATACAAGCGTGTGCGTTATAAAGGTGTTGTCTGTGATCGCTGTGGAGTGGAAGTAACGAAAGCAAAAGTCCGCCGTGAGCGAATGGGTCACATCGAACTTGCTGCCCCAGTATCACATATTTGGTATTTCAAAGGTATTCCTAGCCGTATGGGACTTGTTCTTGACATGTCACCGCGTGCGCTGGAGGAAGTTATCTACTTTGCTGCGTATATCGTAACAGATCCAGGTAACACACCATTGGAGAAAAAACAGCTTTTATCAGAAAAAGAATTCCGTGCATATTATGATAAATACGGCAATACTTTCAAAGCTCAAATGGGTGCGGAAGCGATCCGTAAACTTCTGCAGGATATCGATCTTGATAAAGAAGTTGATGCATTGAGAGAAGAATTGAAAAGTGCCCAGGGACAGCGCAGAACTCGAGCAATCAAACGTTTGGAAGTAATGGAAGCATTCCGTCATTCCGGCAACGACACTAGCTGGATGGTATTGGATGTACTGCCTGTTATACCTCCGGAAATCCGTCCGATGGTACAGCTTGATGGTGGACGTTTTGCCACTTCGGATCTGAACGATCTTTATCGCCGGGTTATTAACCGTAATAATCGTCTGAAACGATTATTGGATCTAGGAGCACCAAGCATTATTGTTCAAAATGAAAAACGTATGCTGCAGGAAGCTGTGGATGCGTTAATCGATAATGGTCGTCGCGGCCGTCCGGTAACAGGACCAGGCAACAGACCATTGAAATCTCTATCGCATATGCTGAAAGGTAAGCAAGGACGTTTCCGTCAGAATCTGCTTGGTAAACGTGTGGATTATTCTGGACGTTCCGTTATTGTCGTTGGTCCACATCTTAAAATGTATCAATGTGGCCTGCCAAGAGAGATGGCTTTGGAACTGTTTAAACCTTTCATTATGAAAGAGCTTGTTTCTAGAGGTCTTGCACATAACATCAAATCTGCAAAACGTAAAATCGAGCGCATTCACCCAGATGTCTGGGATGTTTTGGAAGATGTTATTAAGGAGCATCCGGTATTGCTTAACCGTGCCCCTACATTGCATAGATTGGGTATTCAGGCGTTTGAGCCGACATTGGTTGATGGCCGTGCAATTCGTTTGCACCCATTGGTATGTACTGCTTACAATGCCGATTTCGACGGTGACCAAATGGCTGTTCACGTTCCGTTGGGAGCGGAGGCACAGGCAGAGGCACGTATTCTGATGCTTGCTGCACAGAATATCCTTAATCCAAAAGATGGTAAGCCTGTTGTAACACCATCCCAGGATATGGTTTTAGGTAACTATTATTTAACATTGGAGCGCGAGAACGCAGTAGGCGAAGGCAGTATCTTCAAAGATGCGGACGAAGCTAGAATTGCTTACCAGAATGGCTATGTTCATCTGCATACGCGAGTAGCAGTACAGGCCGCTAGTCTTGACAATAAGACGTTTACTGAAGAGCAAAACGCTCAGCTGCTGCTGACAACTGTAGGTAAATTAATCTTCAATGAGATTTTGCCGGAATCGTTCCCATATATCAACGAACCGTCTAAAATGAATCTGGAAGAAAGAACTCCGGAACATTATTTTGTAAAACGCGGTACTGATATTAAAGCGGAAATCAAAAACCGTGAATTGGTTAACCCGTTCAAAAAAGGATTCCTTGGTGATATCATCGCTGAAGTATTCAAACGGTTTAAAATCACAGAAACATCGAAAATGCTTGACCGCATGAAGGATCTTGGTTTCAGCTATTCAACGAAAGCAGGTATGACTGTTGGTATATCTGATATCGTGGTATTGGCAGAGAAACAAGGCATCCTTGATGACGCCCAAATGAAGGTGGATAAAGTACTTAAACAGTTCCGTCGCGGTTTAATTACCGAAGAGGAACGTTATGAGAGAGTTATCTCCATTTGGACACAGGCAAAAGACACCATCCAGAATAAATTGATGGGTTCATTGAGCAATAGAAACCCTATCTATATGATGAGTAACTCAGGAGCGAGGGGTAACGCATCTAACTTTACACAGCTTGCGGGTATGCGTGGATTGATGGCTGACCCGGCTGGTAAAATCATTGAGATACCAATTAAATCCAGTTTCCGTGAAGGCCTAACGGTTCTTGAGTACTTTATTTCTACTCACGGAGCACGTAAAGGACTTGCCGATACAGCTCTGAAAACGGCGGATTCAGGTTATTTGACAAGACGTCTGGTGGATGTGGCACAGGATGTTATCATTCGCGAGGAAGATTGTGGAACAGACCGTGGATTGCCAGTGTCTGCATTAGTTGATGGATCGGAAGTAATCGAACCATTAATCGATCGATTGATTGGTCGTACCGCGTTCATTACGGTAAAGCATCCTGAAACAGGCAAGACAATCGTATCCAAAAATGAACTGATTTCAGAAGATCAGGCCAAAGATATTATCGAAGCGGGAATTGAAGAAGTAACGATTCGTACCGCGTTCACATGTAATACCAAACATGGGGTCTGCCAAAAATGTTATGGCCGCAACCTGGCAACAGGTGCCGATGTCGAAGTCGGTGAAGCTGTTGGTATCATTGCCGCTCAATCAATCGGTGAGCCGGGTACACAGTTGACAATGCGTACGTTCCATACTGGCGGTGTTGCAGGAGACGATATTACACAAGGTTTACCGCGTATCCAGGAATTGTTCGAAGCCCGTAACCCTAAAGGTCAGGCTGTAATTACTGAAATCGATGGTACTATTTTGGAAATTAAAGAGGTTAAGGATAAACAGGAAATCGTTGTACAAGGTGAAGTGGAACAACGCAGCTATGCCGTTCCATATAATGCCCGTATGAAAGTATCTATCGATGATCAAGTGGTTTCCGGCCAAGAATTGACAGAGGGTTCCGTTGATCCGAAAGAACTTCTTCGTATTAAAGGCGTTGACGGTGTACAGGATTACCTGTTGAAAGAAGTACAGCGCGTATACCGTATGCAAGGGGTGGAAATTGGTGATAAACACGTTGAAGTAATGGTTCGGCAAATGCTTCGTAAAATCCGCGTCGTTTCTGCGGGCGATACAGAAGTATTACCGGGATCGTTGCTTGAATTACATCAATTCAAAGATTCAAACCATCCAGTGCTTGTCAGTGGCGGCGAACCTGCTACAGGACGACCGGTATTGCTCGGTATCACAAAAGCTTCCCTTGAAACAGATTCATTCCTTTCAGCAGCATCATTCCAGGAGACGACTCGTGTTCTTACGGATGCAGCAATTAAAGGAAAACGAGATGAATTGCTTGGTCTTAAAGAAAATGTTATCATCGGAAAACTTGTTCCAGCTGGTACTGGAATGCCGCAATACAGAAACATTAAGGCTGGCATGGACAGACCGGAAGAAGTGGAAACAGAAGAAGAAACAGAAACCGTCCAGTAAGATGGATGGAAGGTGCAGGAAGCGGAATAAGCAGCCTGCACCAAATATAAAACGCCCTTTCCCAGCATAGAGGAATGGCGGTACAGTTCAACAAGAAAATGGGAAGCATCTAAAAAATAGCCATTTTTATATTGACATAAAAATATTAGAATGATACTATATTCAAGGTGCTTCCGATTATGCTTGTTACTTTGGAGGATACTCGGATGTCTTATGAAATAGTGATGAATAATCAATCACGTATAATCATTGGGACAAAGCAGACACTTAAATCCATGAAAAATGGTAAGATAAGTGAAGTGGTTATTGCTGACGATGCTGACAAGCAAATAACACACAAAGTAGTCAGTTTGGCAATTGAACTAGGTATACCTTACCAGCATGTGAACTCCATGAAAAAACTTGGTGCCGCTTGCGGTATAGAGGTTGGTGCAGCTGTTGTTGCACTTGAGAAATAAACGTTTTAGCGTTAAATTATCGCTGAAGCATTATTTTTTACCGAAAGATGAACCACCTGGATGTGTGGTATTACAATCGGTGTTCAGAAGATCTGATTG
This sequence comes from Oceanobacillus massiliensis str. N'diop, assembly GCF_000285495.1. Taxonomy (GTDB): domain Bacteria; phylum Bacillota; class Bacilli; order Bacillales; family Amphibacillaceae; genus Oceanobacillus; species Oceanobacillus massiliensis. The sequence continues at coordinate 95,176 of NZ_HE610981.1, read as the reverse complement.
CTGTTTTAAATTAAACCTATTATTCTCGAAGGGAGGACATAAAAAATGCCTACAATTAATCAGTTAGTACGCAAAGGACGCGTAAGCAAAATCAAAAAGTCTGATTCTCCAGCACTTAACAAAGGTTACAACAGTTTCAAAAAGAAACTTACTGACCAAAGTTCTCCACAAAAACGTGGTGTTTGTACGCGTGTTGGTACATTAACTCCAAAAAAACCGAACTCAGCACTTCGTAAATATGCACGTGTTCGTTTGTCAAACAACATGGAAGTAACTGCATACATTCCTGGTATCGGACATAACCTGCAAGAACACAGTGTTGTATTGATCCGTGGTGGTCGTGTAAAAGATTTACCAGGGGTACGTTATCACATCGTTCGTGGTGCGCTTGATACTGCGGGAGTTGATGGACGTATGCAAGGACGTTCTAAGTACGGAACCAAAAAGCCAAAAGAAAAAAATAAACCACTAAAACTATGATAGTTAGGAAAGGAGGATACTAATATGCCTCGTAAAGGACCAGTGCCAAAACGTGATGTATTGCCAGATCCGCTTTATAATTCAAAATTAGTAACTCGCTTAATCAATCAAATAATGATTGATGGTAAGCGCGGGAAAGCACAAAAAATCCTTTATAATGCGTTTGAACTAGTTGCTGAAAGAAGCGGCCAGAACGCTATGGAAGTTTTTGAACAAGCAATGAAAAACGTAATGCCCGTACTTGAAGTTCGTGCCCGCCGTGTGGGTGGTTCAAACTACCAAGTACCAGTTGAGGTTCGCCCTGAACGCCGTCAAGCATTAGGACTGCGTTACATCGTAAATTACTCTCGCCTTCGCGGAGAAAAAACGATGGAAGAACGTCTTGCTAATGAAGTTCTTGATGCTTCTAACAACACAGGAGCTGCTGTTAAGAAACGTGAAGATATGCATAAAATGGCGGAAGCAAACAAAGCATTCGCTCACTATCGTTGGTAATATAAATCTAACAAAAGCTTTTAAAAGGAAGGAGAGGAATACATGGCTAGAGAGTTCTCCTTGGAAAATACGCGTAATATTGGTATTATGGCGCACATTGATGCGGGTAAAACAACTACTACAGAGCGTATACTTTTCTATACAGGCCGTATTCATAAGATTGGTGAAACACATGAAGGTGCTTCACAAATGGACTGGATGGAGCAGGAACAAGAGCGTGGAATTACAATTACTTCCGCTGCAACAACTGCTGCATGGAAAGACCATCGTATTAACATTATCGATACACCTGGACACGTAGACTTCACTGTTGAGGTTGAACGTTCATTGCGTGTACTTGATGGTGCTGTAACAGTTTTGGATGCACAATCAGGTGTTGAACCACAAACCGAAACAGTATGGCGTCAAGCTACAACATATGGTGTGCCGCGTATTGTGTTCATTAATAAAATGGATAAAACCGGTGCAGACTTCCTTTATTCTACTGGTACATTGAAAGATCGTTTAGGTGCAAACGCGCATCCGATCCAAATGCCTATCGGTGCAGAGGACGATTTCAACGGAATCATTGACTTGATCACTATGGAAGCTTACTTCTATGAAGATGATCTTGGAACTCGTGCAGAAGCTCGTGAGATTCCTGCTGAACTGCAAGACCAGGCTGAAGAGCTTCGCGGCAACTTGATTGAAGCTGTTGCAGAAACTGACGAAGATTTGATGATGAAGTATCTTGAAGGAGAGGAAATCTCTAACGAGGAACTTAAAGAAGCAATCCGTCAAGCTACATTAAATGTTGATTTCTATCCTGTACTTTGCGGATCAGCATTTAAAAACAAAGGTGTTCAATTAATGCTGGATGCGGTTATCGATTATCTTCCTGCTCCAACTGATGTACCTCCAATCGAAGGTATCATTCCAGGGACAGAAGAAAAAGTAAACCGTCCATCATCTGATGAAGCGCCGTTCTCAGCGCTAGCGTTTAAAGTAATGACAGATCCATACGTAGGAAAATTAACATTCTTCCGCGTATATTCTGGAACTTTAGAATCTGGATCCTATGTAAGAAACTCTGTAAAGGATAAGCGTGAACGTGTAGGTCGTATCCTGCAAATGCATGCAAACTCCCGTCAAGAGATTTCAACTGCATTCTCTGGAGAAATCGCTGCAGCTGTTGGTCTGAAAGATACTTCTACTGGTGATACACTATGCGATGAAAAAGATCAGGTTATCTTAGAATCCATGGAATTCCCAGAACCGGTTATCTCGGTTGCTATTGAACCTAAAACAAAAGCCGACCAAGATAAAATGGGTGCTGCTTTAGCTAAATTGGCTGAAGAAGATCCTACTTTCAGAACAGAAACAAACGTCGAAACAGGCCAAACGATCATCTCTGGTATGGGTGAGCTTCACCTGGATATCATTGTTGACCGTATGAAACGTGAATTTAAAGTTGAAGCTAATGTTGGTGCACCTCAGGTTTCTTATCGTGAAACTTTCCGTGCTACAGCTGAAGTGGAAGGTAAATTCGTACGTCAGTCTGGTGGACGCGGACAGTTCGGACACGTTTGGATCAAATTTGAGCCTAATGAAGAAGGCGCTGGATTTGAATTCGAAAATAAAATCGTCGGTGGGGTTGTTCCTCGTGAATATATTCCTGCTGTTGAGCAAGGTGTTCGTGAATCAATGGAAAATGGTGTATTAGCCGGATTCCCATTGATCGATATCAAAGCTTCTCTATATGATGGAAGCTATCATGATGTCGACTCGAACGAAATGGCATTTAAAGTAGCTGCCTCAATGGCATTGAAAGCAGCGAAAAACAAATGTAATCCTGTACTTCTTGAACCAATGATGAGAGTTGAAATCGTTATTCCTGAAGAATACATGGGAGATATCATGGGTGATATTACTTCTCGTCGTGGTCGCATTGAAGGTATGGAAGCGCGCGGTAATGCACAGCTTGTAAAAGGGTTTGTGCCACTTGCTGAGATGTTTGGTTATGCAACTGCATTACGTTCAAACACACAAGGTCGCGGAACATACACAATGACGTTTGACCATTATGAAGAAACACCTAAGAGTATCACAGAAGAAATTATCAAGAAAAATTCTGGTGATTAATTGATTTTTTCTTTAAACTAACGTATAACATTTAGTAAAGGCCAGGAAATAACCTGCATGCATTATTTCTTGGCGGTAAATAAAATAATAAAAATTGTTATTTATCTAAAGGAGGAACTATAAATGGGTAAAGAAAAGTTTGATCGCTCAAAAAGTCACGTGAATATCGGTACAATCGGACACGTTGACCATGGTAAAACTACATTAACTGCTGCTATTACAACTGTTATGGCTAAAAGAAACGGTAACGGTACAGCAATGGCTTATGACCAAATCGATGGTGCACCTGAAGAAAAAGAACGTGGTATCACAATCGCTACTTCTCACGTAGAGTACGAAACTGAAACTCGTCACTATGCACACGTTGACTGCCCAGGTCACGCTGACTATGTTAAAAACATGATCACTGGTGCTGCACAAATGGACGGAGCTATCCTAGTAGTATCTGCTGCTGATGGCCCAATGCCACAAACTCGTGAGCACATCCTTCTTTCTAGAAACGTTGGGGTACCTACAATCGTAGTATTCCTTAACAAGACAGATATGGTTGATGATGAAGAGTTACTAGAATTAGTTGAAATGGAAGTTCGTGATCTGTTATCAGAATACGATTTCCCTGGTGATGATGTGCCAGTAATCAAAGGTTCTGCTCTTAAAGCACTTGAAGGCGATGCAGATTACGAAGAAAAAATCGTTGAATTAATGGCTGCAGTTGATGAGTATGTTCCAACTCCAGAACGTGATACTGACAAACCATTCATGATGCCAGTTGAGGATGTATTCTCTATCACTGGTCGTGGTACAGTAGCAACTGGACGTGTTGAGCGCGGTGAAGTTAAGGTTGGGGACGAAGTAGAATTAATCGGTCTTAACGAAGAGCCAAGCAAAACAACTGTAACTGGTGTTGAAATGTTCCGTAAGCTTCTTGACTATGCAGAAGCTGGTGACAACATTGGTGCATTGCTTCGTGGTGTTGCCCGTGAAGATATCAATCGCGGTCAAGTACTTGCTAAACCAGGTACAATCACTCCACATACTAACTTCAAAGCTGAAGTTTATGTATTATCAAAAGAAGAAGGCGGACGTCATACTCCTTTCTTCTCAAACTATCGTCCGCAGTTCTACTTCCGTACAACTGACGTGACTGGAGTTATCCAACTTCCAGAAGGCGTTGAAATGGTAATGCCTGGCGATAACATCGAAATGACAGTTGAACTTATTTCACCAATCGCTATTGAAGACGGTACTCGTTTTTCAATCCGTGAAGGTGGACGTACAGTAGGTTCTGGTGTTGTATCAAGCATCCAAAAATAATTGGATTGAATTCAAAGCAGACAGCGTGACGACGCTGTCTGTTTTTTTGTGTTGTTTTTGATACCTGACGGACCATCAAGCGTAATTATCATAGGCTATGCTAGTTTTATATCAACTGAAATGCTCAAATTGGAATTTTGCTTGGCTTAAATCTATCACTTTTGCTATCTAAGGAAAATATAAGATCACTATCGGTATGTTTTCACACCGATTGCTTTTTAAATTCGCAGTTAAGAAAAACCATGACGTCACTAAAAGCGGTAACTGGTGCTTTATTCACGGCTCCGGACATCTATTTCACCCTCTGCACCGAGGATCAAATGCATCATCCATTAAACCAAAATTTATATAGAACCTTGTAAAAATGAACCATTAGAAACTGCCTTTTAAATAGATACAGAATTAATTTCATATATGCTTGCATTCCCTGCTAAAACTATGTATAATACAGGAATGCGTAAACACCTGTTTAATAAATAGGGGTTGCATTGGCCATGCATTTTTAGTATACTATTAATGTTGGTCGTTTGAAGGCGATGATGTGGAAGGTTGTTGGCACACCCGGCCCCTTTGCCATGGCGGGGTGCTAAGAAATTTTCACGGAGAATGTCTATATGAATATGGGCGAAAAGGAGGGAAAATAATGGCAAAAGAAAAAATCAGAATCCGTTTAAAAGCATATGATCACCGTATTTTAGATCAGTCTGCTGAAAAAATCGTGGATACTGCGAAACGTTCCGGTGCTAAGGTATCTGGTCCGATTCCATTACCGACAGAGAAATCTATTTATACAATCTTGCGCGCGGTGCATAAGTATAAAGATTCTCGCGAGCAATTCGAAATGCGCACACATAAGCGTCTAATCGATATTGTTGATCCAACACCAAAGACTGTTGATTCGTTAATGCGTCTTGACTTACCATCTGGTGTGGACATTGAAATTAAATTATAAAATTCGTTTTAAATATAGGAGGTGTAACGGATGACGAAAGGAATCTTAGGTCGTAAAATCGGCATGACTCAGCTTTTTTCTGAAAACGGAGAGTTGGTCCCTGTAACAGTTATACAGGCTGAGCCCAATGTTGTATTGCAAAAGAAAACATTAGAAAATGATGGTTATGAAGCATTGCAAATCGGTTTTGCAGATAAAAAGGAATCACGTACAAACAAAGCGGAAAAAGGTCATGCTGAGAAAGCAAACACAGCCCCTAAGCGCTACGTTCGTGAAATCCGTGACGCAGAGCTTGACGGCTATGAAGCAGGTCAAGAAATCAGCGTTGAAGTTTTTCAGGCCGGAGACAAGGTTGATGTAACAGGAACTTCTAAAGGTAAAGGTTTCCAGGGTGTAATTAAGCGCCACGGACAACAACGCGGGCCAATGTCCCACGGTTCTCATTACCATAGAGCTCCAGGTTCAATGGGTGCAGTTGACCCAATGCGTGTTTTCAAAGGTAAAAACCTACCAGGACATATGGGTGCTGAACAAGTGACTATACAGAACCTTGAAATCGTAAGTGTAGATGCTGAAAAGAATCTATTGCTTGTAAAAGGTAATGTACCAGGCGCCAAAAAATCTTATGTTCAAGTATCAAGTGCAGTAAAAGGTAACTAATCACACATACGAAGGGAGGATATGTCATGCCTAAAGTAGCACTTTTAAAACAAGATGGAAGTAATGCAGGAGATATCGAGTTAAACGATTCCGTTTTCGGTATTGAACCAAATACACATGTGTTGCATGAAGCAGTAGTAATGCAGCGTGCATCTATGCGTCAAGGTACACATGCTGTTAAAAATCGTTCTGATGTACGCGGTGGTGGTCGTAAGCCGTGGCGTCAAAAAGGAACAGGCCGTGCGCGTCAAGGATCAATCCGTTCACCACAATGGGTTGGCGGTGGAGTTGTTTTCGGACCTACACCACGCAGCTACAGCTATAAATTACCGAAGAAAGTACGTCGTTTAGCGCTTAAATCTGCATTGTCTTCAAAAGTAAAAGAAGATAGCTTACTTGTTTTAGACAGCATCGCAATGGATGCTCCAAAAACAAAAGAAGTAATAAAAATGCTGGATGCTCTTAACGTTGATACAAAAGTATTGATCGTACTTGCTGATAAAGATGAAACTGTTATCCGTTCAGCAAACAACCTTCAATCTGTTAAAGTATTAACTGTTGAAGAAATGAATGTACTAGACTTGCTTACGCATGACAAGCTGATCATTTCTAAAGATGCAGCTGACAAAGCAGGGGAGGTGCTCGCATAATGCAAGACGTACGCGATGTAATCAAGCGCCCTGTCATCACGGAGAATTCCGCTGATTTAATGGCAGAGAAAAAATATACGTTCGAAGTATCTCCAAAAGCTAATAAAACAGAGATCAAAGATGCAGTAGAAACAATCTTTGGCGTTAAAGTTGAAAAAGTCAACACAATGAATGTCAAAGGTAAATTCAAGCGAATGGGCCGTTACGGTGGATATCGCTCGAATCGTAAAAAAGCTATCGTACAGCTTTCAGAAGACAGTAAAGAACTGGATTTCTTTGAAGCTTAATCTAATAATTTCGTGAAGGAGGGAAAAAGATGGCGATTAAAAAATTCAAACCAACCTCAAACGGTAGACGTAATATGTCTGTATCAGACTTTGCAGAGATAACTGCATCTACTCCAGAGAAATCCCTATTAAGCCCGTTGCACAAACGCGGTGGACGTAATAACCAAGGGAAATTAACGGTTCGTCATCAAGGTGGCGGTCATAAGCGTCAATACCGTATTATCGACTTTAAACGTGATAAAGATGGTATACCAGGACACGTTGCTACAATCGAATATGATCCAAACCGTACAGCAAACATTGCATTAATTCATTATGCTGATGGAGAAAAGCGTTACATTTTAGCTCCAAAGGGACTAAAAGTAGGGCAGGTAATCGAATCAGGTGAGAATGCTGATATCAAAGTTGGTAACGCACTTCCGCTTGCTAACATTCCTGTAGGTACTATCATTCACAATATCGAATTAAAACCAGGACGCGGTGGACAAATCGCTCGTTCAGCTGGTGCAGAAGCTCAAATTCTAGGTCGTGAGGAAAAATACACACTAGTACGTTTAGCTTCAGGCGAAGTTCGTTTAATCCTTACTACTTGCCGTGCTTCTATCGGTCAGGTTGGTAACATTGAACATGAACTAGTACGCATCGGTAAAGCTGGTCGTTCACGCTGGAAGGGTATCCGCCCAACTGTTCGTGGTTCTGTAATGAACCCTAACGATCACCCGCACGGTGGTGGTGAAGGACGCGCTCCAATCGGACGTAAATCACCAATGTCACCATGGGGTAAACCAACTCTTGGTTACAAAACGCGCAAACGCAACAAGCCGTCTGATAAATATATCGTTCGTAAACGTAAAAAATAAACGGAATAAAGGACGGGAACTAAGACCCGTCTCTCAATTGCGGAAGGAGGTTTATCCATGGGTCGTAGCTTGAAAAAAGGACCTTTTGCAGATGACCATCTAATGAAGAAAATTGATAGCTTAAATGAAGGTGACAAGAAGCAGGTTGTTAAAACTTGGTCCCGTCGCTCAACAATTTTCCCGACATTTATTGGTCATACAGTAGCTGTATATGATGGCCGCAAACATGTGCCAGTTTATATAACAGAAGATATGGTCGGACATAAATTAGGTGAATTCGCACCAACTCGTACTTACAGAGGACACGCTGGTGACGATAAGAAAACAAAACGATAATGAGAGGAGGTACCAGGCATGCAAGCTAAAGCCGTTGCGAAATCAGTTCGTATTGCTCCTCGTAAGGTTCGTTTAGTAGTTGATCTAATTCGAGGAAAAAATGTTGGCGAAGCAATTGCTATTTTACGCCACACACAACGCGGTGCTTCTCCAGTCGTAGAGAAAGTTTTGAAATCTGCTATCGCAAATGCAGAACATAACTACGAAATGGATACAGATAATCTAATGATTTCCGAAGCATTCGTAAATGAAGGTGCAACATTGAAACGTTTCCGTCCACGTGCACAAGGACGTGCAAGTAAAATCAACAAACGCACAAGCCACATTACAGTAGTGGTAACAGAAAAGAAGGAGGGATAGTCAGTGGGTCAAAAAGTGAATCCAACAGGTCTTCGCGTAGGTATCATTAAAGACTGGGAGTCAAAATGGTATGCTGGTAAAGACTATGCAGACTTACTGCATGAAGATATTAAAATCAGAGAATATCTTGAAAACCGCTTAAGTACAGCTGCTGTTTCTTCTATCGAAATTGAACGTGCAGCAAACCGTGTAAACATTACAATTCATACTGGTAAACCAGGAATGGTTATTGGTAAAGGCGGTTCTGAAGTAGAAGCTCTACGTAAATCATTAAATAGCTTGACAGGCAAGCGAGTTCACATCAATATCGTTGAAATCAAGAAAGTTGATCTTAACGCAAAATTGGTCGCTGATAACATTGCTCGTCAATTAGAAAACCGTATCTCATTCCGTCGTGCTCAGAAGCAAGCAATTCAACGTGCAATGCGCGGAGGAGCTAAAGGAATTAAAACACAAGTGTCCGGCCGTCTAGGTGGAGCGGATATCGCCCGTGCGGAACACTATAGTGAAGGAACAGTACCACTGCACACATTACGCGCTGATATTGACTATGGTACAGCTGAAGCTGATACTACTTATGGTAAATTAGGTGTAAAAGTGTGGATCTATCGTGGAGAAGTCCTTCCAACTAAAACCAACAAATAAGGGAGGGGGCTCATTACTATGTTAATGCCTAAACGTGTTAAATATCGTCGTCAACATCGTGGTAAAATGAGAGGCCAAGCAAAAGGCGGTACAACAATCGCTTTTGGAGAATATGGCTTACAGGCTTTAGAAGCTTCATGGATTACCAGCCGACAAATTGAGGCTGCTCGTATTGCAATGACTCGTTATATGAAACGTGGTGGTAAAGTCTGGATCAAAATCTTCCCAGATAAGCCATACACTGCAAAACCTCTAGAAGTTCGAATGGGTTCCGGTAAAGGTGCTCCCGAAGGATGGGTAGCAGTAGTTAAACCAGGTAAGATTATGTTTGAAATAGCAGGAGTTCCAGAAGAAGTTGCTCGCGAAGCGCTGCGTCTTGCTTCTCACAAACTGCCGATCAAAACTAAATTCGTAAAACGTGAAGAAATTGGTGGTGAAAGCAATGAAGGCTAATGAAATCAGAGATCTAACCACTGCCGAAATTGAACAAAAAGTAAAATCTTTAAAAGAAGAACTATTTAATTTACGCTTCCAGCTTGCTACTGGTCAGTTGGAAAACACTGCACGTATTCGTGAAGTTAGAAAAAACATTGCGCGTATGAAAACTGTCGTACGTCAACGTGAAATAAGCGTAAATAACTGATTCCAGAGAGGAGGTTAGCCTCAATGACTGAGCGTAATAATCGTAAAGTATATACAGGCCGTGTTGTTTCCGACAAAATGGATAAAACAATCACTGTTTTAGTTGAAACTTATAAATTCCATAAATTATATGGTAAACGTGTTAAGTACTCTAAGAAATTCAAGGCACATGATGAAGACAATCTTGCAAAAACAGGAGATATCGTTCGCATCATGGAAACTCGCCCGCTTTCTGCTACAAAACGTTTTCGTTTACTAGAAGTTACAGAAGAAGCGGTAATTATTTAATTAAAGTTCGCTCGGAATGTATCCGAAGGGAGGTCACAACGTTATGATTCAATCAGAAACTCGTTTAAAAGTTGCAGATAACTCTGGTGCTCGTGAAGTATTGACCATCAAAGTATTAGGTGGATCAGGACGTAAGACTGCTAATATTGGTGACGTAATTGTTTGTACCGTCAAACAAGCAACACCAGGCGGCGTTGTCAAAAAAGGCGAAGTTGTTAAAGCAGTAATCGTACGTACTAAATCTGGTGCACGTCGTAAAGATGGATCGTATATCCGTTTTGATGAAAATGCTGCCGTAATTATTCGTGACGATAAAAGTCCAAGAGGTACTCGTATCTTCGGACCGGTTGCACGTGAATTACGTGATGCTAAGTTCATGAAAATCGTATCTCTAGCTCCAGAAGTTTTATAAGAATGAATTACCTTGTCAAGGAGGTGCGTTAAGCATGCATGTAAAAAAAGGTGATAAAGTTAAAGTATTATCCGGTAAAGACCGCGGTAAGACAGGTACAATATTAGAAGCATTTCCGAAGAAAGAGCGTGTGCTTGTTGAAGGAATCAACATGATTCAAAAGCACGCGAAACCTTCTCAAGATAATCCGCAAGGCGGAATTCTTAACATAGAAGCTCCAATTCATGTTTCTAATGTAATGCCAATTGATCCAAAATCCGGTGAACCAACTCGTGTTGGATATGAAGTACGAGACGGAAAGAAAGTCCGCATCGCTAAAAAATCCGGTGAAGCATTAGATAAATAATTTAGCGACGAAAGGAGGGCGCCACTATGAACGAATTAAAACAAAAATACCAAGGTGAAATTGCACCATCATTAATGAATAAATTCAATTACGATTCTGTAATGCAAGTACCGAAAGTAGAAAAAATCGTTATCAACATGGGTGTTGGTGATGCTGTTCAAAATTCAAAAGCATTAGATAGTGCTGTTGAAGAACTTTCTTTAATTTCTGGTCAAAAACCATTGATCACTCGTGCGAAGAAATCAATCGCTGGTTTCCGCCTACGTGAAGGAATGCCAATCGGGGCAAAAGTTACACTTCGCGGTGAGCGTATGTACGAATTCCTTCAAAAGCTGATTGCAGTATCATTACCGCGTGTACGTGACTTCCGTGGTATTTCCAAGAAAGCATTTGATGGTCGTGGAAACTACACATTAGGTGTGAAAGAACAATTAATTTTCCCAGAAATTAATTATGATAAGGTAAGCAAAGTTCGTGGTATGGATATTGTTATTGTTACAACTTCCAATACAGACGAAGAAGCTCGTGAACTTTTAGCTCAGCTAGGCATGCCTTTCCAAAAATAAGCCAAGAGCTAATACAAGGAGGGAAAATTTTGGCTAAAAAATCTATGATTGCTAAGCAAAAACGTCCGCAAAAATACAAAGTGCAAGAATATACACGTTGTGAACGTTGTGGTCGTCCGCATTCTGTAATCCGTAAATTTAAACTTTGCCGTATTTGTTTCCGTGAACTTGCCTATAAAGGTCAAATTCCTGGTGTCAAAAAAGCAAGCTGGTAAACCCCGATTCGGGAAGGAGGTAATTAGTAATGGTTATGACAGATCCAATCGCAGATATGCTTACTCGCATTCGTAATGCAAACATGGTTAAACATGAAAAATTAGAGCTTCCAGCTTCTAAAATGAAAAAAGAGATCGCTGATATCCTGAAACGTGAAGGTTTCGTCAAAGACTATGAATTAGTTGAAGACAACAAACAAGGTGTTCTGCGTATTTTCCTTAAATATAGCGCAAGCGAAGATAGAGTTATTACAGGTATCAAACGTATCAGTAAACCAGGATTACGTGTATACGCTAAAGCTGATGAAGTACCGCGCGTACTTAACGGTTTAGGTATAGCTATCGTTTCAACATCTAAAGGTGTGTTATCTGACAAAGAAGCACGTTCACAAGCTGTTGGTGGCGAAGTTCTTGCGTATGTTTGGTAATTAACATTTTTTAAAGAGGAGGTGCATGGAATGTCTCGTATAGGACTAAAACCTGTTGAAATTCCAGAAGGTGTAGAGATCAAACTTAACGGCACTACGGTTACTGTTAAAGGACCAAAAGGTGAGTTATCCAGAGAACTGCATCCAGATATGAAAGTTAAAATAGAAGATAATGTTCTTACAGTTGAACGTCCAACTGACCATAAAGATCATCGTGCATTACACGGAACTACTCGCAGCTTAATCGGCAACATGGTTGAAGGTGTAAGCAAAGGTTTCGAAAAATCACTTGAAATTATTGGTGTTGGTTACCGTGCTCAAAAACAAGGAAACAAACTTGTGATTAACGCTGGTTATTCACATCCTGTAGAAATCGATCCTATTGATGGCATCGAAATCGATGTTCCTAAAAACACACAATTAACTGTAAAAGGTATCGATAAAGAATTAGTTGGCGCAATTGCTGCTAACATTAGAGCAATCAGACCACCAGAGCCTTATAAAGGTAAAGGTATTCGCTACACTGATGAATATGTACGCCGCAAAGAAGGTAAAACTGCTAAGTAAGATTAGTTAGGGAGCAGAAAGGAGTGACCTAGATGATCACAAAACCTGACAAAAATATTATTCGTAAAAAGAGACACGGCCGTGTGCGTAAGAACCTATCTGGTACAGAGCAGCGTCCACGTCTGAATGTATATCGTTCAAATAAAAACATTTATGCTCAATTAATTGATGATATTAATGGAGTAACTGTAGCAAGTGCTTCAACTGCTGACAAAGAACTTAACATTGGCACTGGTGCTAACGTTGAGAACGCTAAGAAAGTCGGAGAAGCTATCGCTAAACGTGCTCAGGATAAAGGTTACAAATCGGTTGTTTTCGATCGTGGAGGATATCTTTATCATGGACGTATTAAAGCATTAGCAGAGGCAGCCCGCGAGGCAGGTCTCGAATTTTAATCGATAAGGAGGGAACCTTAGTATGAAAACTAACATCGATGCCAACAAACTTGATCTTGAAGAACGCGTTGTAACAGTCAACCGTGTAGCTAAAGTAGTTAAAGGTGGACGTCGCTTCCGTTTTGCAGCATTAGTAGTTGTTGGAGACAAAAACGGTCATGTAGGTTTCGGTACTGGTAAAGCACAGGAAGTACCTGAAGCAATTAAAAAAGCAGTTGATGATGCGAAGAAAAACTTGATTACTGTACCAATCGTTGGAACTACAATTCCTCACCAGATCAATGGACGATTCGGTTCAGGTAATGTATTGATGAAGCCAGCTTCAGAAGGTACTGGAGTTATCTCCGGCGGCCCGGTTCGTGCTATTTTAGAACTTGCTGGTGTTGGTGATATCTTAACGAAATCACTTGGATCAAATACACCAATCAATATGATTCGCGCAACTTTAAATGGCTTAACAAACTTGAAAACAGTTGAAGACGTAGCAAAACTACGTGGAAAGTCTGTTGAAGAACTGTTAGGATAAGGAGGGAAACACTATGTCTAAAAAATTAGAAATAACCCTCACACGCAGTGTCATTGGTGGAACAGCAGTACAAAAAAATACTGTTGAAGCATTAGGGTTAAAGAAAATTCGTCAATCCGTTGTACGTGAAGATACTCCTGCCGTTCGTGGTATGGTAAATAGAGTGTCCCACTTATTGACAGTTAAAGAAGTTTAAATATAAATTAGCGTAAAGAGGAGGTGCTCGCATGAAACTTCATGAATTGAAGGCAGCAGAAGGAACTCGTAAAGAGAGAAATCGTGTTGGTCGTGGAACGTCTTCAGGTAACGGAAAAACTTCCGGCCGTGGACATAAGGGACAAAAAGCACGTTCAGGCGGTGGTGTTCGTCCGGGCTTTGAAGGTGGACAAATGCCTTTATTCCAACGTTTACCTAAACGCGGATTTACAAACATCAATCGCAAAGAATATTCAATCGTAAACTTAGATACGTTGAATCGCTTTGAAGAAGGCACTGAAATTACACCAGAGCTATTACTTGAAAAAGGTGTCGTAAGCAAACTTAATGCCGGTATTAAAATACTTGGCAAAGGTGCTATCGAGAAAAAAGTAACAGTAAAAGCTCACAAGTTCTCAAGCTCTGCTAAAGAAGCTATTGAGGCAGCGGGCGGTCAAACCGAGGTGATCTAATGTTTCGTACAATCTCCAATTTTATGCGCGTGGCTGATATTAGACGGAAAATCATTTTCACATTATTAATGCTGATTGTGTTCCGTCTTGGCACATTTATTCCTGTGCCATTTACTGACAAAGCAGCAATCGATTTTATGAACCAGCAGAATGTATTTGGGTTTCTTAACACCTTTGGTGGCGGAGCCCTTCAAAACTTTTCCATTTTTGCTATGGGGATTATGCCATACATTACAGCGTCCATAATCATGCAGTTATTGCAGATGGATGTTGTACCGAAATTCACCGAGTGGAAGAAGCAAGGTGAGATGGGTCGTAAAAAAATCGCGCAGGTTACTCGCTATGGAACGATTGTTCTTGCGTTTATTCAAGCAACAGCAATGTCAGTTGGTTTCAATGCGATGGCAGGTGGAATGTTAATTACGGATCCTGGTGTGATGAAATTTCTTATCATTGCCATTGTATTAACAGCTGGTACAGCTTTCTTGATGTGGGTTGGTGAACAGATTACTGCACATGGTGTCGGAAACGGGATTTCAATATTGATCTTTGCCGGTATCGTTGCGGCAGTACCGAATGGTGTTGGTCAGCTTTACAGCCAGTATTTTGTCAATCCTGGTGATGAGCTATTCATTAACATTATCATTGTTCTACTGATAGCATTGGTTGCTATAGCTGTAATCGTTGGAGTTATATTTGTAAACCAGGCATTACGGAAAATTCCAATCCAATATGCAAAAAAACTTGTTAATCGTTCTCCGGTAGGTGGTCAATCAACGCATTTACCTATTAAAGTGAATGCTTCAGGAGTTATTCCGGTAATCTTCGCGATTGCTTTTATGATTGCACCAACCACGATTGCTGGTTTCTTTGAAGGTAGTCAGATTGCGTCGACAATCTCGTATGCATTTGACTATACACAACCAGTTGGTATGGTAATTTATGTAGCTTTGATCATTGCATTCACGTATTTCTATACATTTGTTCAAGTTAATCCTGAGCAGATGGCTGAAAACTTACAAAAACAAGGTGGATATATCCCAGGTATTCGTCCTGGTCATAATACAGAGCAGTATCTGACTCGTGTTTTATATCGTCTGACATTTGTAGGTGCAATCTTTTTAGCTGCAGTTGCTGTCTTGCCTATGATCTTAGGTAGTCTTGCTAATCTGCCAACAGCAGTACAAATCGGTGGCACAAGTTTACTAATCGTTGTAGGGGTAGCATTACAAACAATGAAGCAACTCGAGAGTCAGTTAGTGAAGCGTCACTACAAAGGATTTATTAAGTAATTTCCTGCTGCCAGTGAGAGCGAGGGGAAAATATTGAATTTAATTTTAATGGGATTACCTGGTGCTGGAAAAGGTACTCAGGCAGAGAAAATAAATAACAAATATAATATCCCTCATATTTCAACTGGGGATATGTTCCGTTTAGCTATCAAAGAGGGTACTGACCTTGGTAAGAAAGCTAAGGAATATATGGATCAAGGAAATCTTGTTCCGGATGAAGTAACCATTGGAATTGTAAAAGAACGTTTAAGTAAACCTGATTGCAATAATGGTTTCCTATTGGATGGCTTTCCTAGGACTATTGCACAGGCGGAAGCATTACAACAGCTTCTGACCGATTTAGACCGTTCTATTGATTATGTGTTGCATGTAGATGTACCAGAAGAAAAATTGGTAGAGCGTTTAACAGGACGGAGAATTTGCCCAACTTGCGGAACTACTTACCATGTGGTGTATAATCCTCCAAAAGAGGAAGGCATCTGTGATAAGGATGGTTCCAAGTTAATTCAACGGGATGACGATCAACCAGAAACGGTTAAGAAACGTTTATCCGTTAATATAGAGCAAACACAGCCGTTACTTGATTTTTATCAGGATAAAGGATATCTTGTGAAAGTAAACGGAGATCGCGATATCGATGAGGTCTTTCAGGAGATTCAATCCATACTGGTAAAATAAGTCGTTTATTGTTTTAATCAGATTAGATGCAATTCCTGCTCTAGATGGTATAATAAATGACGTAAGTTAACAGGAAAATACATGTATTACTTTATATAAAGTGACGCAGGGGAAAAATAGTTACTCTATTTTCTGTGATAATATAAACTATAGCCTAAGTGATGGTGAGCGCTGTTGTACGAAGATGATTCGATTCCAATGAAGGGTCAGATTGTTCGTATTAAGCGAGGACGAGAAGCAGGTCAATATGCAATTGTCATTGCGATTGTAGATGATCGATTTGTCCTGCTGGCCGACGGGGAAAAGCGCAAATACGATCGACCAAAGAAGAAGAATCTGCATCATATTGAGATAATGGATTATGTTTCCCCGGAAGTCCAAAACAGCCTTCTAGAAACTGGTCGTGTCACAAATGGGAAATTACGATTTGCCATAACTAAATTTATGGGTGAGGTTGACACTGATTTGAAGAAGGGAGATCAACACGATGGCGAAAGATGATGTAATTGAAGTAGAAGGTACCGTAACGGATACACTGCCAAATGCGATGTTTAAAGTCGAGCTTGAAAATGGCCATACGGTCTTAGCGCATGTATCTGGTAAAATCCGTATGCACTTTATCCGTATCTTACCTGGTGATAAGGTGACGGTTGAACTTTCTCCGTATGATTTAACCAGAGGGCGAATTACGTACCGTTATAAATAAACGAGCTCCGATATAAAAGGAGGTAAAGATGATGAAAGTAAGAGCATCTGTTAAACCAATTTGCGAAAAATGCAAAGTCATCAAACGCAAAGGCAAAGTAATGGTGATTTGCGAAAACCCGAAACACAAACAAAAACAAGGCTAAAAAACAGGAGGTGCTAACGTTCTATGGCACGTATTGCAGGTATTGATATTCCACGTGATAAACGTGTAGTTATTTCATTGACATATATTTATGGAATTGGAAAAGTTACCGCACAGAAAGTCCTCAAAGAAGCAGGCGTTTCTGAAGACACTCGTGTACGAGATTTAACGGAAGAAGAATTAGGTAAAATCCGTCAAGCGCTTGATGTGTATACTACTGAAGGTGACCTTCGCCGTGAAGTATCACTTAACATCAAACGTCTGATTGAAATCGGATCTTACAGAGGTCTTCGTCACCGTCGAGGTTTGCCGGTTCGCGGACAGAAAACCAAAAACAATTCACGTACTCGTAAAGGCCCACGTAAGACAATGGCTAATAAGAAAAAGTAATGTAAGGAGGTAAGCTAATCAATGGCACGTAAACAAAATACACGTAAACGTCGTGTGAAAAAGAATATTGACTCAGGTATAGCACATATCCGTTCTACATTTAACAATACAATTGTTACAATTACAGATACAAGCGGTAATTCTGTTGGATGGAGTTCAGCAGGAGCGTTAGGCTTCAAAGGTTCTCGTAAATCTACTCCGTTTGCTGCACAGATGGCAGCTGAATCTGCAGCTAAAACAGCAATCGAAAACGGCATGAAAACATTGGAAGTAACAGTTAAAGGCCCTGGCGCTGGTCGTGAAGCAGCTATTCGTTCACTACAAGCAGCAGGTTTGGAAGTTACAGCAATTGTTGATGTAACACCAGTTCCTCACAATGGTTGTCGCCCACCAAAACGTCGTCGAGTTTAATTATACCGTATAGAATTTGTCACCCTGTCTATAATGGGTTATGATAGCTAAAAATATAGCAACAGTATAACAGCATCCAAGACAGAATCGTACGAAAGAAATACAGGTAGCGCAGAAACGCCAACTGCCTTAATTGAGGAATTTCGGTTAGACATGGTGTCTAGCCGGGGTTTCGACGTTTTAAAGGAGGGTTTTATTGAATGATCGAAATAGAAAAGCCAAAGATTGAAACGCTTGAAATCAGCGATGATGCTACATTTGGAAAATTCGTGGTTGAACCGCTTGAACGTGGATATGGTGCCACTCTTGGAAACTCCTTGCGTCGTATCTTATTATCCTCACTTCCAGGTGCTGCTGTTACAACAGTTCAAATTGACGGGGCACTGCATGAATTCTCAACGATTGATGGTGTTGTTGAAGATGTAACCACCATAATTTTGAACTTGAAAAAACTCGCTCTTAAAATCTATTCCGATGAGCCAAAAACATTGGAAATAGATGTACAAGGTGATGGAAAAGTTACGGCTGCAGATCTGACTTATGACAGTGACGTAGAAGTAATGAACCCGGATCTGCACATTGCGACGTTGAACAGTAAAGGCAACTTGCATATGAAATTGACAGCTGAGCGTGGCCGCGGCTATCGTCAGGCTGAAGAGAACAAAAGTGAAGAACAACCAATCGGTGTCATTCCGATTGATTCCATTTTCACACCAGTTTCACGGGTTACTTATCAAGTGGAAAATACACGCGTAGGTCAAGTGGCAAACTATGACAAGTTAACTTTGGATGTAACAACGGATGGTAGTATTCGTCCTGAAGAAGCTGTTTCTTTAGGCGCTAAGATTATTACCGAACATTTTAATATATTTGTAGGTTTAACAGATGAAGCACAAAATGCTGAAATCATGGTCGAAAAAGAAGAAGATCAAAAAGAGAAAGTCATGGAAATGACAATCGAAGAACTTGATTTATCTGTTAGATCATACAACTGCTTAAAACGCGCTGGAATCAATACTGTTCAGGAGCTTGCTAACAAGTCTGAAGAAGATATGATGAAAGTACGTAATTTAGGCCGTAAATCTTTAGAAGAAGTAAAAGTGAAATTAGTAGACCTAGGATTAGGTTTACGCGATGATGACTGATTTACACAGTCACCTTTAAAGTTTCCGAAAAGGGAGGGATAGTCCGTGGCTAGAAAGTTAGGACGTACAACAGACAATCGTATGGCACTACTTCGCAACCTTGCATCTGATTTAATTATTCATGAACGGATTGAAACAACAGAAGCAAAAGCGAAAGAGCTTAAATCTATAGTGGAAAAAATGATTACACTTGGAAAACGTGGTGATCTTCACGCCCGTCGTCAAGCTGCATCATTCTTATACAACAAAGAAGCAGATGAAGAAAACAATGTTCTTCAAAAACTTTTTGATGATGTTGCTAAGCGCTACGAAGAACGACAAGGTGGATATACACGTGTTCTTAAACTAGGTGAACGCCAAGGTGATGGAGCAAAAATGGCAATCATTGAATTGGTTTAATCAACCACATGCGGCAAGGGCAGGACTCAATCTCTCTCACGAGGTTAATCCAAGCCCTTTTTTTGTAGAAAGAAAAGTGGTAATGTGCGTTTAGCGTTGTATGGGCTGGACTGAGCCGAAGTAAGATAAAGGAAACACGAAGAGCGTAGCGATTCGATGTTGACTTATCGACCGGAGGAGAAGGAAGCACAATAGACGCTGCACATTGGAGCTAGACAAAAAGAAAAGTGGTAATGTGCGTTTAGCGTCGTATGGGCTGGACTGAGCCGAAGTAAGATAAAGGAAACACGAAGAGCGTAGCGATTCGATGTTGACTTATCGACCTGAGGAGAAGGAAGCACAATAGACGCTGCACATTGGAAATAGACAGAAAGAAAAGCGGAGATGTGCGTTTAGCGTCGTATGGGCTGGACTGAGCCGAAGTAAGATAAAGGAAACACAAAGAGCGTAGCGATTCGATGTTGACTTATCGACCGGAGGAGAAGGAAGCACAATAGACGCTGCACATTGGAAATAGACAGAAAGAAAAGCGGAGATGTGCAGGTAGGGGCGGATGGAGCGCGGAATAAACAGCGGAGCCGCGGAAAAAGTGCTGGATTCGCGGGAAAACCAGCGGAGCCGCGGAATAACCGCTAGAACCGCGGAAAAATCAGGGGAATCGCGGAATAACCGCCAGAATCGCGGAATAACCAGCGAAAACGCGGAATAACCGCTGGAACCGCGGAAAAACCAGGGGAATCGCGGAATAATCGTCAGAACCGCGGAAAAAACCGGAGAATCGCGGAATAATCCGGGAAAGCGCGGAATAATCGCCAGAACCGCGGAATAAATAGTGAAAGCGCGGAATAACCGCTGGAACCGCGGAAAAATCGCGAGAACCGCGGAATAACCGGGGAAGAAGGAAGCCACAATAGACGCTGCACATCATAGCTAGCCAAAGCAAAGCGAAGATGTGCGTTTAGCTTCGTTTGGGCTGTGCTTCACAGGGCGTGAGGTGGTTTGATTGCTTCATCAGGTGAAGTGCCTTTAGTTGAACTTACTTGCTAATCCAGTCGAGTCAGTTGATGTTTGAAATACATATATAATTCCCGGGTATAGTTGAGTAGAGGAGGGTTCTGTATGAGGAAGAAAATAATCGAGTTTAGAAATGTATCGTTTCGGTACGGAGAAGAGGCCCCCTGGGTATTAAAGAATTGTTCATTTGACATATATGAGGATGAGTGGGTAGCTATTATTGGCCATAACGGTTCCGGAAAGTCTACGATAGCAAAATTGGTAAACGGGCTGCTGTTTCCCCAAGAAGGTGAGATTCTCATAGATGGTCAGCTTGTAAACGAAGAATCTATTTGGAATATCCGTAAAGAAGTCGGCATGGTTTTTCAGAATCCGGATAATCAGTTTGTAGGTGCAACTGTACAGGATGATGTTGCGTTTGGAATGGAAAACCGCGGTGTGCCAAGAGAAGATATGAAAAAGAGGATAACAGAGACCTTAACGGCTGTTCGCATGCAGGATTACTTGCTAACAGAACCCCATCGCTTATCTGGAGGTCAGAAGCAGCGCGTGGCAATTGCCAGTGTACTGGCTATTTCCCCTAAGGTTCTGATTTTGGATGAAGCAACTGCGATGCTGGATCCGAGCGGACGAAAAGAGATTATGGATACGGTTGCCTCTATCCAGGACGACCATGGAGTTTCTCTTATCACGATAACCCATGATCTGCAGGAAGTAGTTCAGGCTGACAGGGTTATCGTCATGAACAGGGGTGAGATCTGGAAGGAAGCCACACCAAGGGGGATTTTTACTCAAAAGGATGAATTGCGTAAAATCGGCCTTGATGTTCCTTTCGTAGCTATTCTGGCTGATGAATTGAAACAGGCTGGAGTTGCAATCGAGATGGAACCATTAGATCATGAAGAGTTGCTGGAGGGCTTATGGACATTACATTCAAGAACGTAACCTATATTTATCAACAGAATACGCCATTTGCACATAAGGCAATCGATAATCTTTCCTTTGATATTGCCTCAGGATCCTTTGTGGCAATTGTCGGTCATACAGGATCTGGGAAATCGACACTTATCCAGCATTTGAATGGGCTATCCGTCCCTACTGAAGGGGAGGTTTCGATTGGTGACTATCGATTGTCCAAAGCGGATAAACCAAAGGATATGAAGAAGCTGCGAAGCCGTGTCGGTGTCGTTTTTCAATACCCAGAGCACCAGCTGTTTGAAGAAACGGTTGAAAAGGATATTGCATTTGGTCCACAAAATTTTGGTGTAATGGAAGCGGAAATCCAAAAGCGAATCAAGGAAATTATCCCTGCGGTCGGACTTCAGGAAGACATTTTACAACGATCACCATTTGATTTGAGCGGAGGTCAGATGCGTCGGGTTGCTATTGCAGGTGTCTTGGCTGTAAAGCCTGATGTACTTGTACTTGATGAACCGACAGCCGGCCTTGATCCAAGAGGACAGAAGGAAATCATGGAAATGTTTTATAAGCTGCACCAAGAGCAGGATCTAACAACGGTCCTGGTTACCCATAGCATGGAAGACGCACTGAAATATGCAGATCATGTCCTAATTTTAAATAAAGGGACAAAGTACATGGAAGGCAGACCAGAAGAAGTATTTACCCAGAAGGAAGCGCTCCAGAAAGTGCAGCTTGATGTTCCGGAAATCGTGCAGTTTCTAAATGAGTTCGATGAGAAGTTTGGACAGGCAATTCCATTCCAAGGGCAATCCGTCGAGGAAGTTGCAAAGGCGATTCAGCGAATGATTGAAGGAGCTGAATCAAGATGAACAATTCTCTTATTATAGGCCAATACGTTCCCGGCAATTCATTAGTGCACCGTTTGGATCCGAGGACCAAGATTACGATTATCTTTTTCTTCGTTTTCATAGTATTCTTGGCAAATAATGTTGCGAGCTACGGCATATTAACCGTATTTGCCCTCATAAGCGTGTTAACCTCCAGGGTGCCTATTCGCTTTATCGCAAAAGGGCTGATGCCGGTCTGGTTTCTAATCGTATTTACGTTTATACTGCACTTATTTGTAACAAAAGAAGGCACGGTCATCTTTGAATATGGAATTTTTGAAGTTTATTCTGGCGGAGTTATCCAGGGACTAGCAATCTCTGTCCGTTTTTTCCTGTTGATTCTGATTACCTCCCTGTTGACGCTGACAACAACGCCAATTGAGATTACAGATGCAATAGAAGATATGCTTCGAGGTTTGAAAAGATTGAAGTTCCCCGTGCACGAACTGGCCTTAATGATGTCAATTTCTTTGCGGTTTATTCCGACACTGATGCAGGAAACAGATAAGATATCCAGAGCGCAGGCTTCCAGGGGTGTTGATTTTAAGACCGGACCAATCAAGGAGAGAATCAAAGCGGTAGTACCTCTGCTTGTGCCCTTATTCGTGAGCGCTTTTAAACGCGCTGAGGAACTGGCGATGGCAATGGAAGCGAGAGGCTATCAGGGCGGTGAAGGTCGCACGAAACTTCGTGAATTAAAGATAGAGATGCGTGATATCCTTATTTTTATATTCTTTGCTGTCGTGATTGCAGGATTGCTCATTTTAAGGTCGTATGGCTAAAGAAAGGCTTGAAGACAATGGCTAGGATTAAGTGTAAGATTAAATATGACGGCTCTGAATTCTCCGGCTTCCAGGTGCAACCCCAAAATAGGACCGTACAGGGTGTTCTGGAGAGTGTTTTGAAGGAGATGCATAAAGGGGCAGAAATACGTCTGCAAGCTTCGGGACGCACGGATACAGGCGTACATGCTATCGGACAAGTTATTCACTTCGATTCCCCCTTCGATATTCCCGAAAAGAACTGGAAAAGGGCATTGAATACACTTTTGCCCGATGACATATATATTCAGGAAGTTACCAAGGTATCGGATGAATTCCATGCAAGATACAGTGTAAAGGAAAAAGAATATCACTACTATGTATGGAATGCTGAGGAACCGGATATCTTCAAAAGAAATTATTCCTTTTATTTTCCCTACCAATTGGATATCGATAAAATGCTAGAAGCATGCCGGTATTTGGAAGGTACGCATGATTTCACGACGTTTTCCTCGGCAAAATCGACCATTAAAGGTGAAAAAATACGCACGCTTTTTCATGCATCCTGTAAAAAGCAGGGGAATGAGGTCGAATTTATTTTCCGTGGGAGCGGCTTTTTATACAATATGGTCCGTATTATGGTAAGCGTGCTGCTGGATGTTGGCCAGGGACGCAGAAAGCCAACCGATATTATCGACCTGCTGGCAAAAAAGGACCGTCAGCTGGCAGGAAAAACCATCTCTCCGCAAGGTTTGTACCTATGGAATGTAAAATATGAAGCCGACTAGAAAATATAAGGTTATTTTCTTAAATAAATGGCCCGAACCCTTGACATTTAGCTGCTCAGGGTATAACATGATATATGGCATTTTATTTCTAAACCATGATTAGCCCCGGAATCTAATTATGTTAAGAATATAAAAAACGAATGAAAATAAAAATGAAATATCGATATATGGAGGGAAATCTATCATGCGCACAACTTTCATGGCGAATGAATCAAATATTGAACGCAAATGGCTTGTTGTGGATGCTGAAGGCCAACGTCTTGGTCGTCTTGCAAGTGAAGTTGCTGCAATCCTTCGCGGAAAGCACAAACCAACTTACACACCACATGCTGATACTGGAGATAATGTAATCATTATCAACGCAGAGAAAATCGAATTAACTGGTAACAAAATCAATGACAAAATGTACTACCGTCACTCAAACCACCCAGGTGGATTGAAAGAACGCAATGCTGACGAAATGCGTACAAAATACCCTGAGCAAATGCTGGAAATCGCAGTCAAAGGCATGCTTCCAAAAGGTCCTTTAGGACGTAAAATGGGTAAAAAACTGCACGTGTTCAGAGGCGCTGAGCATACGCATCAAGCACAAAAACCAGAAGCTTACGAACTTCGCGGATAATTAAAAGGAGGTAAATCAATTGGCACAAGTACAATATTACGGCACAGGCCGTAGAAAAAGCTCAACTGCCCGCGTACGTTTAGTACCAGGCACAGGTAATGTAACAATTAATGGTCGTGATGCAAAAGACTATTTCCCATATGAAACTCAATTATTGATTTTGAACCAACCTTTAGTTACAACTGAAACTCAAGGAACTTATGATGTTTTAGTTAATGTTGGTGGTGGTGGATTCACTGGTCAAGCTGGTGCTATCCGTCACGGAATCGCACGTGCACTTCTTCAAGCTGATCCGGAATACCGTGGAAGCCTGAAAACTGCTGGATTCCTTACTCGTGACGCTCGTATGAAAGAACGTAAGAAATACGGTCTTAAAGGCGCACGTAGAGCTCCTCAGTTCTCAAAACGTTAATAAATCAACACTTGAAAATCCCCCAACCACGTGTGGTTGGGGGATTTTACTGTATATGCGGTGTTCTAAAAACAGGGGAAAATTCACACGTAGCATACACATATCATACAAGTAGCAGACAAATAATTTAGAGAAAAAGAAGCTGTGATTTTGAAATAAAGTTTGATACAATTCATTGATAAGATGGATTGGGATAGTGCAACAAACGGGCCAGTTAATTGAATAATTAGTTCTGGATCCTTATGAAATTTGCGATACTTGTTATCTGGTTAATGAAGCGCAGGTTGACCAAAGAGAAGCTCATATTATAGAGGGTTAATAAAACCCCATTTGAAAGTGGCCCCGATTTTGAGGCGCTTTTTAATTGTTGCCCAAAATTGAAACTGAAAAAGCAATAGTAAAATACAAAAATAGTTGTGCTAACCCAGTCTGAATTGTTTTACATATTAGTTTCACATGGAGTCCTTTGCATTCCTCATAGTTAACAGCTTTCTTAACCATCCCATACAACCTCTCCCGAAAATATTAATGAGTAAACTTTTCTTTTGTTTAAGCGTAAATAATTTATTTGACAAACAATAAATAAAACGATAATGTAAGTAAGTGATAACTTACATTGTGATCTGTGTTTTTACTTACAGGGGGGATGACAAATGAGGATACTAAAATTTATTGCGAACGGAATCGTGAAGTATCCAATCAGAGTGTTGACAATTACGATAGTCGTTATTTTATTGTTCGCCGTCGGAGCACAGCAGGTGGAATTGGCAACGGGCAACAACACACTTATTGAGGAGGATACCGAGGTTTATCAGAATAACCAAACATTGGAACAAGAGTTTGGTGGTGAATCGATAATTGTGCTGTATGAAGCTGATAATAAGTCCAGCCTATTGACACCTGAAACATTGCACCAAATGGAAAATCTTGAAAGCCAGCTGAGCAGTCAAGATGGTATTTATACAATTGTCGGTCCTCATACGGCAGTCGAAAACATATCGAAAAAAAAGGCGGAAAAATATAAAGAAGGCCTGACAGAAATGGCTGATGGGATGAACGGCATGGGTGAAAAACTTCAAGAAATCAGTGTAAACATCAAAGAAAATGCCACCGGACAGTCATTGCCGGATTTCGAATCAAAAATTTCCGAAATGGAAAAGCTCATCGGCAGGATGGTCGAAGGTCAGAAAAAACTTGAGCGGGGTTCAGGTGAATTGCTGGATGGCTATTCCAACATGGGAAGCCAGCTAAAAGATGTTGCAATGAAACTGCAGCAATCCGCAATACAAATGGAGAACAATGCTGAGGGCCCTGCCGGACATAAACAGGCTGCAAAGTTCAAACATTTTGGTGTGAAGCTTAATGCGATGGGAGATAAAATGATTGATGCATCCGTGAAAAGCGCTGGGCTTCCGAATGTATCGGGAAACACCATTAATGGTCTGCAAGGTCTGGACAAAGGTTTGAAGAATCAGCAGAGTCAGTTGCACGAAATAAGCGAGCGACAGGGTCAACAGCAAAAAGATCTGCAAGAACTTGCGGGCGGACTGGCAAAAATGGGAGAAAACCTTGTTTCCATGAGTGAAAATCTTAGGGAAATGATTGCTTTTTCTGACAGCATGTCCCCTGTCATCCCGAAAAAACTGAAGACACTTGAAAAAATGATTTATGAAGATGACGGATCACTTCGCAGCATATTTGATGACATGCTTATTGATGGACAATATATGACTTTCATGGTCAAGTTTACGGGTGATGCTACAGACACCAATAAAAGTAAAGCAGTTGCTTTTGTAAAGGATTATATGGAAGAGAACCCGATTGAAGGAATAGACACAATGGTGTCGGGAAAGCCGGTTTTGGATGATTCCATCCGGACAGAGATGAAAAATAGTATGCAAAAAATGATGGGTCTTTCGATTTTATTCATGATTATCGTGCTTGGACTTGTGTTTCGGGTGAAATGGCGCATTCTGCCACTTGTGATAATCTTGATTGCTGTAATTGGAACAGTGGGATTAATGGGATGGATCAGTGTGCCGATCACAATGGTTTCAATGGCGGTTTTCCCGATTTTGATTGGCCTCGGCATTGACTATGCTATTCAATTTCAGGCCAGGTATACAGAAGAAATGAAAGGGGGGAAACACTAAATGATGAAAAACAGAAGCACTGAAGGCGTCAAAAAAACTGTAACAAAGATGGCGCCTGCTGTTCTTACCGCTCTTTTGGCAACAGCAGTAGGTTTTTTATCCTTGTATACTTCACCGGTACCAATGATACAAGACTTTGGAAAAATGCTTACCATTGGTATGCTAATCAGTTTTATCGTTGGTTTGTTTATCCTGATTCCAATACTATTTACACGTGATTATTTTTTCACAAAATCGACGACAGAGAATGTAAAGATAAATACCGGGGAGTCAAAGGTGAACACCGGTTTTAGAAAAATCACTAATTCAATCATTAAACTCAGATGGCTAATCCTTTTTTTAGCAATTGTTACAGCAGCTTCCGGGATCTGGGGAGATATGTATACAGGTGTTGAAACAGATGTGGAAACTTTTATGCCTCAGGATACGCAGGAACTGGAGGATATCCACAAACTGCGTGATATTCTGGGTACAACCGATCAAGTTTCCATCATGTACGGCACAGACAATGTGCTTGATGAAAAAACATTGAAATGGTCGGAAGAAATGACTAATTCCCTTGAACAGGAATTCCCATCCGTTATAGTTGACACCAATTCCTTGTCAGCACTTTTAAAGAAAATGAATGAAGGTGAAATGCCGAATCAGAAAAAAACAGCTGACATTATTGAAGACATGCCGGAAGAACAGTTAAAACTATTTATAAACGAAGAAAGAAACAAATCTGTTATAAATGTTGGTATCAAGCACCTGGAAGCAGAGCAACTGCAGTCTTTTATCACGGAAACAAAAGAATATGTTGCAGGTAATAAGCTAGATGATATCAGTGCGACAATAACTGGTAAAGCGGTTGTAGATGTGGAAATGGTAACAGCACTAACGACAGGCAGATATAAAATGACCCTGTTGGGCATGGGTCTTGTTTTTCTTGTCTTATTACTGATTTACCGGCACCCGATAAAGGCTTTCATTCCCCTGCTGCCAATTGTGTTTATAGTTGGCTGGTCAGGCGGGGTTATGTACTTGTTTAATATTGATTACACTCCTTTAACAGCAACACTTGGCGCACTGATTATCGGTATTGGAACAGAGTTTACGATCCTTATAATGGAGCGGTTTTACGAGGAACGCAAAAAAGGTTTCAAAAGCCGGGAAGCAATCTTAACAGCCAATGAAAAAATAGGTAAAGCTATATTTGCTTCAGCCTTCACAACAATTGGCGGATTCAGTGCTTTGCTTATATCTGATTTCGTGATTTTAAGCAATTTTGGTATGATGATATTAGTGAATATTTCCTTTGCCCTTTTGAGTACGATCATTGTACTGCCCACAATATTGGTAATCCTTGACCGATTTGTGCGTACAAAAAGTGATAAGGGAACAGAATTTGTAACGGGGTGAAATAGGTATGCGAGATAAAACGGATCAAATTTTGAATGCAGCAATCAAGGTATTCATTTCAAAAGGGTTCCTACAGTCCACCACTCAGGAAATCGCTAAGGAAGCCGAGGTGGCCGAAGTAACACTTTACCGCAAATTTTCTACGAAGCAGAAGCTCTTTGAGACTGTGGTGAAAAAAGCACTGGAGAATGAATTTCATGCCAAAGTCATGAAGTTCGCGGAAGAACCGGGAACAAAGGAATTTTTTAAACGCATTCTGGATGATCGATTTACAGCTTTGTCAAAAAACCATATGCTTGCAAAGACACTGCTTGCTGAAAGTTTTATGGGACATTTAGCTGACGAAATTAATTTTCCCGTTATTATTTTTAATGGATTAAAAAAAGGATTGGATATACACTTTGCCGGATTTGAAAATAAACCTGATACAAACCTTCTTGCAAGGCAAATAGGGGGTATTCTTCTCGGCAGTCTGACATTCCCGCCGGAAGTGCCTTATCATAAGCAGTCCATACAGCAAAAGGCAGAGCTGTTAAACGTGCAGGTGCATGCTTTGGAAACTTTTATCCCCCGTGGTAATTGAATGGTTGCAGGAACACACGAGAGACTGAGACATTATTGTTTTTTCGAGAGAGATACAAAAGTAACTGAAAACAAACTTGGGACATATTATGATATTGTAATATATAATCACAAGAAAGGATTGAAGAATATGTCTCAGTATGAATATCCTTATTCCTACCCTTCAATTTGTAATTGTGGCAGGGTACCATATAGCTGGGGGGCAGCAAATGAATTTTATGCAAACCAACATTGGCCATACGCAGACCCCCGCAGCTATACGGGGCCCATGCTGCAGGATCATGGAAAAGAGCCATTTGTTCTGAATATAGATCAGGCTGCCAAGCAAAACAGTACTTTTCGTACAGCCATATGGACCGGGGATAACTTACAGGTTACATTGATGAGTATTGGAGTCGGGGAAGATATAGGTTTAGAAGTACATCCTGATGTGGATCAATTTTTACGTGTTGAAGCAGGCCAAGGAGTCGTTCAAATGGGAGATAGGAAAGAAAGTTTATATTTTCAGGATAGAGTTTTTGATGATTATGCAATTATGGTACCTGCAGGCGTATGGCACAATCTGATTAATACGGGTCGTACACCGCTTAAACTTTACACAATCTATGCCCCGCCTGAACATCCGTTTGGCACTGTTCATCGTACAAAGGCAGAGGCAATGGCTGCTGAGGAAAATTAAATCAGTTTTATTAGACGTGCAAACTTGAGAATGCTGATCAAAAAAATTGATTGCATGTCATTAAAAGTCAGGTTTCGACCGGGGGTGGATCTGGTCGTTGCCTGATCTTTTGTCTAAAACTTAACTTTTTCAAATAGGTTAGAGCACCGTTTTATTATTTTCATCAAGTTTTCATATTCATACTTTACTATGAATCATAAGAAAAAACCGGTTCAAGTGGAGGCGAAATCACCTCACCACCGCCTGCCGGTGAAAAGGATGATGTCAAAGAGATAGATAAGGTGGGGGTTTCAGTAGGACAAATTGCTCCGGACTTTAAATTAAAGACGCTCGAAGGAAAAATAGTGCGCTTGTGAAATTACCGGGGTGAACGTGTTATCGTCAATTTTTGGGTTACATGGTGTCCCTCTTGCAGAGCAGAAATACCTGATTTTCAAAAGCTCTATAAAAATAAGGATGTGGAAATATTAGCGGTTAATCTGACATCAACGGAAGAAAGGAAAGAAGGTGCAAAAAATCAAGTAGCATTGGTTATCACAAAAAAATGGGATATGCGCTTGACAAAATACCTGGCAGGGTATATAGTGTAACATGTAATGTTTTTAAAGGGGTTCAGCAAAAATGCGAACCCTATTATTAAACGGTATATAATACCCATACGGGTATTCGTAAATAAAAGGAGTTGAAAATTAATCAATGCAGGACAAAAAGAAAACAACAATTGTTTTGTTCAGTGGTGATTATGATAAAGCAATGGCTGCATATATTATCGCAAACGGCGCGGCAGCCTATGACCATGAGGTGACTATATTTCACACATTCTGGGGATTAAATGCGCTCCGGAAAGATAGTCAGGTTCCGGTAAAAAAGAATTTTCTCGAAAAAATGTTTGGAAAACTCATGCCGCGTGGTACAGATAAAATGGGCATATCCAAAATGAATTATTTGGGAATGGGACCAAAAATGATTAAACGTGTTATGAAAAAGCACAATGCTATGCCTCTTCCCCAATTGGTGGATATGGCTCAGGAACAGGATGTTAAACTGATTGCGTGTACCATGACAATGGATTTGCTCGGCCTTCAAAAAAAGAACTTCTGGATGAAATTGAATACGGCGGTGTGGCTGCTTATGTTGGAGAAGCAGAAGAAGGCAATATCAGTCTATTTATTTAGAATAATTTAATACCCCTACCCATATTGGTAAAAGGGGGTTGATTTAAGGATCTGTTAAATAACACTATCAAGGAGGTAAATTCAATTGAAATCAGTAAAGACGAACAAACTGGAAGAAAGAATCAAAAACAAAAGTGATGTAAATGTTATTGATGTACGCGAGGATGATGAGGTGGCACAAGGGAAAATAACGGGTGCGAAACACATTCCGCTTGGTGAGATTTCGGATCGAATCAATGAAATAGATAAAAACAAACACTATTATATGGTTTGCCGTTCGGGCGGCCGTAGTAGTAAAGCATGTGAAATTCTTATGAACCAGGGATTTGATGTAACAAATGTTGATGGCGGTATGCTCGCCTGGACAGAGAAAGTGGAGAAATAAATTAAAGGAGGCATTGATTCATGGGAATTACAGCAAATGAAACAGTGGATGCAAAGGGACTTGCTTGTCCAATGCCAATTGTCAAAACAAAAAAGGCTATTTCTGATTTGGCTCCTGGGCAGGTTATGGAAGTACAGGCAACCGATAAAGGATCCACAGCCGATATTAAGGCCTGGGCGGAAAGTACAGGTCACCAGTACTTGGGCACTGTTGAAGAAGATGACGTGCTGAAGCATTATTTGCGCAAAGCAAGTGATGATGAAGTGAAAAATGAAGCAAACTATGATGATGTGATTGATTTACAGGTGTTGCGGAATAAAGTCGATGGACTTGAAGATGTAACGATTCTTGATGTTCGTGAACAAGCAGAATATGCATTTAATCATATTCCGGGCGCAATCAATGTTCCGCTTGGGGAATTGGAAAACCGAATGGATGAAATAAATACTGACAAAGAGATTCATGTTATTTGCCGTACGGGGAGCCGAAGCGACCTTGCAGCCCAAAAGCTGTCACAAAAAGGTTTCAAAATCGTAAAAAATGTGGTGCCGGGCATGGCTGAATGGGATGGCTCAACGGAGAAATCCACAAAATAATTGAAGGAGGAATAAACAATGGAAAACAATAACACACGCGTAGCAATAATAGCAGCAAATGGTGGTATGTTCGATGCCTATAAAGTATTTAACATTGCAACAGCAGCCGCCGCATCGGATAAAGAGGTAGGGATATTCTTCACATTTGAAGGACTCAACCTGATTCATAAGGAGGCTCACAAAAACCTGGCGATGCCGGAAGGGAAAGAGCACTTCAAAGAAGGCTTTGAAAAAACGAACGTTCCATCCATCAGTGAGTTGTTGGAAATGGCTCAGGAAATGGGTGTCAAAATGATTGGATGTCAAATGACAATGGATGTTATGAATCTGGAAAAAGACGATTTTGTGGAAGGAATTGAAGTCGGCGGGGCAGCTTCATTCATTGAATTTGCCAAAGATGCTGATATTTCACTGACATTTTAAACAGTAGGAGGCTAATTGTATGACAAAAAGTATTACGACTGATGAACTCGCAAAACGGGTTGTCAACCGTGAGGAGACTCTCATCCTGGATGTTCGGAATACGGATGAGTTTGATGATTGGAAGATCGAAGGGGACAGCGTTGAAATAATCAATGAACCTTATTTCAATCTGCTCGATGGCGTTGACGCTATAGCGGATAACGTTAATAAAGATCAGGAAATAATTGTGGTTTGTGCCAAGGGGGGCTCATCAAAAATGGTGAGAGACCTTTTAGAAGAAGAAGGTTTTACACATGCTTATGACTTGGAAGGTGGCATGAAAGCCTGGAGTGAACATTTGGAGCCTGTCAAAATAGCAGACTTGAATGACGGTGGAAGTCTATACCAGTTTGTACGTCTTGGAAAAGGCTGCTTGTCATATATGGTCGTTTCCGACAAAAAAGCAGCGGTTGTTGATGCTAATCGTATGACAGGTATTTATGAACGTTTTGCTGAAGAAAAAGGTGTATCGATTGAGCATACGATTGATACGCATCTTCACGCTGACCATATTTCGGGTGGACGTCAACTCGCTGAAAATACCGGAGGCACGTATCATTTACCGGATAAAGATGCGGAAGAAGTAACATTTGATTATGCATCATTGGAAGAAGGAACAGATATTACTGTCGGCAACACAACTATTCAGGTACAGCCAATCTATTCACCGGGACACACAATTGGAAGCACATCGTTGATGATTGATAACAAATACCTGCTGACCGGAGATATTCTATTTGTGAAATCGATTGGCCGCCCTGATTTGGCTGGAAAGGCTGAAGATTGGGTCGGAGATTTGCGGGAAACGTTATACAGCCGTTATAAAGAACTGTCTGACGATCTGATTGTATTGCCCGCTCACTATTCATTTGTGGATGAACTTGGAAATGACGGAAGTGTCAAGGCACGGCTTGGTGATTTGTATCAGCGTAATTCAGGTCTGCAGGTGGAAGATGCACAGGATTTCCGGAAAATGGTAACGGAGAACCTGCCGCCGCAGCCAAACGAGCACGATAATATTCGTCAGACCAATATGGGTAAAATGAACCCGGAAGCTGAAAAACAGCGCGAAATGGAGATTGGCCCGAATCGCTGTGCAGTACACGGTTAATACATTTAACTGAATGGATGGGTCCAGAAACAGCACGGTGATTAAAAAATTACAAGGAGGAACTTATGATGGAAGCAGTAAAAGTATTAGATGCAAAAGGAATGGCATGTCCTATGCCGGTAGTAAAAACGAAAAAGGCAATCGAAGAAATTGAATCGGGTGAAATTCTGGAAGTTCATGCGACAGACAAAGGTGCAAAAAGTGATTTAACAGCTTGGACTAATTCAGGTGGTCACGAGCTGGTGGATCAAACTGAAGAAAATGACGTACTGAAGTTCTGGATTAAGAAATCCTAACGAGGGGCCCCTTATTCAGGGGTCTTTTCTTTTTATGAAAGGAGTATGGCTATGGAATACAGTTTAATGTTCATATTAGTCCTGTTTTTAATTGGATTTGGTGGTTCATTCCTATCCGGGATGGTTGGTATCGGTGGTTCCATTGTTAAATATCCGATGCTGCTATACATTCCGCCTTTATTAGGACTATCAGCGTTTACAGCGCATGAAGTTTCCGGCATTAGTGCCGTTCAGGTTTTGTTTGCTACAATTGGCGGGGTATGGGCATACCGGAAAGGTGGATACCTAAATAAAACACTGATTATTTATATGGGGATAAGTATCCTGCTTGGAAGCTTTATTGGTGGTTATGGTTCCCAGTTCATGACGGATGGCGGCATCAATTTTGTGTATGGTGTAATGGCTACCATCGCAGCCGTTATGATGTTTGTTCCTAAAAAAGGGATCGACGATACCCCGCTTGACCAGGTTACATTCAACAAGTGGCTGGCTGCATTTTTTGCATTTGTAACCGGTATTGGGGCCGGAATTGTAGGTGCGGCAGGCGCATTTTTATTGGTTCCAATTATGCTGCTTGTGCTGAAGATACCGACACGTGTGACGATTGCATCTTCACTTGCCATTACATTTCTTTCAGCCGTTGGTTCAACGGCAGGTAAAATAATGACGGGCCAGGTGTTACTTATTCCGGCTGTGATCATGATTATTGCTAGTCTGATTGCATCTCCGCTTGGTGCAAATGCCGGTAAGCGAGTAAATACGAGAGTATTACAAGGCATTCTTGCCGTTCTGATTCTGGCAACAGCTGTTAAAATATGGTCGGATTTTTTCTAGGATAACCAGTTACCTAATGGATTAGGAGGGAGTTGGATGGAAATTTTACAATGGATTTTTTTCATTATTATAATTGCATTTGTGGTGAACTTTTTTCTTCCGACAAAAGGAGTTTCGAATATAACCGCAAAAGAAGCAAAAGATAAGTTTGCGGAAAAAGATGTACAGTTCGTTGATGTAAGAACACCGGGTGAGTATAAAGCCAATCATCAGAAGAAATTTGCAAATGTGCCATTAGCCCATTTATCAAAACGTACCGGAGAATTGGATAAAAATAAAGAAGTAGTCGTTATTTGTCAAAGCGGTATGCGAAGCGCAAAGGCAGCCAAAATGCTTAAGAAACAAGGTTTTGAAAAAATATCTAATGTTAAAGGCGGAATGAATGCCTGGGTATGATAATTGATAATGAAGAAGTTTAACATTCCGTCGTATGGGTTAATATTAAACGTTGGATAAAAATTACCAAATATAATTTTATCTGTTTATGGCAGGTAACTTTTTATAAAAAGGGAGTTGTTTAAGGTTATGTTTCATTATACAGTTGAAACGGAAAAATCAATGGAGAAAGCGATTCATGCACTGGAGGAAAACCTAAAGGAAGAAAAATTCGGTGTGCTTTGGCAATTTGATGTTAAAGAAACGTTAAACAATAAAGGGTTTGATTTTGAACAAGCCTATCAGGTTTTGGAAGTTTGTAATCCAAAAGAGGCGAATAATGTATTATCTCAAAATCAGCTTATAGGTTATTTTCTCCCATGCAAAATGGTTGTGTACCAGGATATTGAAACAAACAAGGTTAAAATCGGCATGCCAAAGCCAACAGCATTAATTGAAATGGTTCATGATGCTTCATTACAAAAGTTTGCAGCTGATATAGAGGAACGACTGATTGTTTGTATAGATAAGACAAAATAATATCTAATTACGAAAAAATTTCATCTTTTTTTGTGAATTTTAATACCCCATCATGTATAATAGAGTAAAGGAAATGAATGTATAAAACTGGTTTATGTACAATACAAATACCAGATTCAATAGAGAAAAGGGGTGCCGTCCAATGGATTATGATGATCAGATGAAAAATCGAATGAAACGTATTGAAGGTCAAGTCAGGGGATTATTGAAAGCAATGGATGAAGGGAAAGAATGTCGTGATGTAGTGAACCAGATGACTGCTGCCAGAAATGCGCTTGACCGTACAGCAGCATTGGTTGTTAGCAGAAATCTGGAAGCGTGCATTCGTGAGGCGAAGGACTCCGGTGAAAGTTCGGAAGATCTTATTAAGGAAGCAGTAAACCTGCTTGTGAAAAGTCGGTAATTCTCCTGCAGATGTGTTGAGGGGAAGGAGATAACAATGACTGATAAACGCTTTAACCTAGAAAGAAAGAGCAGATAAGCTTATGAGTGTCGATCGCAGAAAAAACCACCGGAGGAAAATAATCCGGTATTTGGAATTAGATAAAAATGACACGGTTGGCGACCTTGGTAGCAGACACTGGGTTTTTCACGATTCCCATGGCTAAACAGGTACAGGAAGTTTTTGCGGTGGATATTGAACCGAAAATGCTAAGGATGTTGAAGGAAAATGCGGCGAAAGTGCAACTTGAAAACATTCACTATGTTGAAAGTGATCTGGGCCATATCCGGCTGGATTGTTGTTCATCATTGAGTGGGAAGCCGTTAAAACGGGTTCTGATCCGCCGCTTGATCACCGAATTCCTTCCAATGACATGGAGAATTCATTGTAAAATAACTGTTTCAAACCTGAACTTGATTCATTTGAATCCGGAAAATTACGCATTCAAGGCTGTATTGAAATAATAATCTGATAGGCAACAAGTGTTTTATTTTAGATATATGCTTGTTCCGTTAACGGGCGCGATTGTTTAACAACAAAAGGAGGAAAATGGTCAAACCTTTTTATAAAAATTGTATATCATTTCACAAAGAGAGAATCCATTTTGATCAATCCTTTTTTCAAAATGGATTCGTCTTGATTAGGGTATTATCCGGGCTTGTCATGCCTTTCTGTTCAAACTTTGTTTTAAAGCTACAAAAAGCAGCTTTCTTATAGCCTGTCAATTGCCATAAGAAGCTGCTTGATATCTTTATGCGTATAAACTTTATCAGTGATATCTTTAGCTGCGTGACCCATGATCCGTTTGATTGATAGTTTATTTGCATCAGCATTATCCATAAGGGTTGCGAAGGTATGTCTGCAATCGTGTGGTCTATGATTCAATTCTAGTTGTTGCATAATCTTCTTGAATTTCTCATGATAATAAACATAATAACTCAACTTACTACCCTCAAAGTTTGTAATCAGATATTCATTATTAGGATCCATACGATTTTCAATTAATTTATGGATTTTTTTATGAATTGGTATGACCCTATTCGTCCCAGCTTCCGTTTTGAAGCCACCCCGAAAATACCTTTCATCTAATTGAATACTTTTATTTTTTACTTCCACAAGTTCCCCAGGGCGCAAACCAGTGTAAATCATAATTAAAACAGAATCAATGTCATCGAAGCGGTCGATGTTTTCCCAAAGAATATTAATCTCATCCAAAGTAAATGGTTTTCTGGAATTCTTTGTATCATTTTTTGGAAGCTCGACAAATCTAGCATAATCTTTATGTGTTAAATCGTTTTCTAAAGCATGTTTATACATTTGATTAAATAATACTTTTATTTTTTCTTTGTACCCCATGATTTATCACAGTTATCAATTACAGATTGTAGATGAGCCTTCCTTACTTCATTAAATTTCATATCGTGTAAAGGTTCTGATCTTCTAAAAGCCATTTCATAGCCAAGTTGATTTGATTTTGAAATTTTAGGGAAACGTTCTTTTATTAAGCGTTCATATACTTCTTTAAATGTGAGCTTGCCAGCTGATAAATCATACGGGTTATTATTATAATCAGCTAATGCTACCATGGCCTCTCTTCTGCTTTTATAATATCCTAGATACTCCCGTCTTTGTTTTCCTTCGTCATTCCATCCAGTAGTGACTATGACCGCGAATGGTTTTCTTCGTTTACCAGACAATTTGCATACGGAGCCGTATCCATTTGGATTTTTCAATTTCCTTACCACCTTTCATATCAGCAGGATAGACATATGGGAATATATGTTCTATATATGTGTTAAAAAAAAGAATGCAATATTTGCATACCTACTTTATATGATCAATTTTTTTCAGATTGCACATTTCTTCTGGAACGCCATACGTTTGAGCTACTTCATTTATGGTAACGCTTGTATCTTTAAATTCATAAATACATTTATCTGGAATAAGCAATTCAACTGCAAATGTATTAGCCTCTACCTCATTTTTGTTTGTAGTAAAGAAGGTATTCTTCTTTAAAAAAGGTGCATTTTCACTTTTATGCAATAACGAATGGCCTAATTCATGAGCACAGACAAATCTTTGCAATGTCTCATCTATATTATCATTAATATGGATAGATTGAATCCTTTTGTAGCAAGTGTAGTATCCCAAAGATCCCCCCAGAGATTCAAAAATAATCATGATACCTTTACGCTCTGCTATTTCAAAAGGGCAATTTGTTCCATATTTATCAATAAGTTTTATTGCTGTATTCCTAGGCATTAAATGCGCCATAGAATACCTTATTTTTTATATTTGTTGGGGGTAAACTTTTGTTTTGCCATTCGTTTAGCCATGCGAAGTGAATTTTCCAATGAAGCAATTAGTAGTTCTCTATCTTCCTTATCCATTTCATCTATCGCCCTTCCATCGAATTGTGAGTATGCATCATCATTAGATAAGTTATTTATCATCTTTTCTAGATCCTTAGCTATATCACGCTCTTCCTTATCTGACAGCTCAGGAAGATCTTCCTCTTGCTTGGTGTTGTTTGGTTTGTAATAACCAGCCACCCTCATTATTTCATCATAAGGAATGGATAATGCTTCCGCAAGTTTTTGGATATTCTCGGCTTTTGGAATGCCTCTTTTTCCATTTTCGATTCTGGACAATTGCGCAGCGCTAATACCTGAATACAAAGAAGTGAAGGAAAAGTTTCCAGATACAAATAAAAAACCTAACAAAATGGCTCAGCTACTGCAAAAACTTAAACATCAGAGGATAGTGAAAAAGGAATTTCAAAAAGGTATGAAAGAACAAGGCAAAAAGCCCAAGTTATTAAAACAGACATCTGCTATTCTTCCTTTTGTGCAATTACATGATGAGTACATTTTGTTGAAAGAAGGAGTCATGGACATTTTTCAGGTACAGACGAAAAATATTCATGCCTTAAATGATGCGGACTTAAATTACTTACTATTAAATCGAGCGCAATTCCTCAGAAGTTATTTTCGTTCTTTCAAGGAAGTCATTTTAAACTTCCCAACCAATACGGAAGTACAGCGGGCATATTGGTTGAAAAAACAGCAACAGGCGAAGAATCCGTCACGTTTAAAGTATATTGATCAAAAGTTATTCGAATTCGAGTATTTAGAAAGAGAACGTTATAATCGGGAGTTTTTCATGTTTATCTATGCAGATGATAAAGAAGAACTGGAAGACCGAAAAAGTGACTGTATGCAGGGGATGCAAAATTCATTTCCATTACAGAGATTATCCAAGAACAAAAAGGAACAGATATTATTTCTATTAAACAATCAAAATACGCAGCTTTAAAGAAAGGATGGTAGGTGTGAAACAACATACAAATACTTTTATTGAGGAAGAAAAGAATTCTAAGAAACCAAAACTGGATAAAGCATTTTTAACGAAAATACAACCCCAAGGTGGCATGACTTTTAAAGATAAGTACATTCAAAAAGGAGACGGTTATGAAGCGTGCGTCCATGTGTGGGATTATCCTTCCAACGTCAATTTGCTTTGGTTGGATAAAGTGATGGCCATGTATGATGTTACTGTGGTAGCTGATGTGACCACGATGGATCAGGATGAAACGATTAGTTCGATTAATAAGAGTATGGTGGAACATGATGTCCGTTTTCGTAGCGCGAAACAAGAATCTGACCGGATGGACGCTCAACGAAGTTATAAAGAAATGGAAGATTTATATCAGCAAATTTCCGAAATGGGAGAAGTTATTAAGCTTCTTCATATTCGCTTATTTGTTGCTACACCAACAATTTGGGAATTAGAAAGGAAGGTGGAGCAAACCATATCTAAACTCAATTCCATTGGATTTAAGGGGCAAATATTTTTGAACGAAACCTACTACGAATGGCAATCATTATTCCTGCCCTATGAGCAGCAAATTAGATTTCCGAATAAAAGAGAGGGAAAAGGGATGCCAGCCATTACGCTTGCATCTGGATTACCGTATCACTTTTCAGAGTTAAATGATCGAACAGGCAGTTTTCTAGGTACATCGTTTACTGGTGGAAATGTTCTATTTGATTTGTTCCATAAAGATAAATTAAGACGCTTTTACAATGCAGTCGTTGTTGGGAAAATGGGTGCTGGTAAATCGACTACGTTAAAAAAATTACTTATGGATAATGAAGCTAGAGGAAATTTCATTCGAGGGTTTGATGTGACAGGGGAATTTAAAACCTTAGTTGGTGCACTAGGAGGTCAATCCATTAGCTTGGATGGAAGTGATGGGATTATTAATCCACTCCAAATTTATCGGGCAGATGATAAAAGCAATTACAATGAAGAACAGGTAAGCTTTGAACAATATGAAAAGCAGTGCTTTATGCAACATATATCAAAGGTTGCTATTTTTTATGAATTTCTTGCTGGCAGTCCTTCTACAGAGGAAATTGAAGAATTTAAAAAGATCTTACGCATGTTTTATGAATCGCTAGGCTTTATGAAAAAAACTAAAACAACAGGTGTGACGACATTGGGAAACAAAGAATATCCAATCTTTAGCGACTTGCTAGAATATATTCGAGAGCAGCTATATGACAACTCAGAGAAACGAACGATACGTAATGAATTATCCATTTCGCGGGTAGATCGGTTGGAGAAAATTGAATTAGTCGTTGATAACTTAGTGAACAGCTATGCTTCATTGTTTAACGGTCATACAACGATTCAGGATATCACTGATGAACAAGTGATTTTCTTTTCTATCCGTAACCTGACGAAATTAGAAAAGAATGTGTTTCAGGCACAAATGTATAATACGTTAAATTTAATCTGGGATAACTTGATTCAAGTGGGAGCAAGACAAATGAAACAGATGTATCAAAGTGAAACATTTGACCCTGATGATGCCGTCCGATTTTTAATTATGATTGACGAAGCACATCGTTTGGTGAATGCCGAAAATATGTTAGCTGTCTCTTTTTTAACAGATTTTGCAAGAGAAGCCCGTAAGTATTTTGGTGGGATGATTTTAGCAAGTCAATCCATCAGAGACTTTGTTCCAGATAATAAAGACACTGCAACCGTCACAAAAATACGTACGTTATTTGAACTAACTCAATATAAGTTTGTGATGCAGCAAGATTCAAACACATTGGACTCTTTACGAACAATTTTTGAAGGGCAGCTAACGGAAAGCGAATTGGAACACGTCCCTCAACTCCAGCAGGGAGATTGTTTATTAAGTATTTCAGGTGTCGGAAACATTATGTTATCCATTGAAGCGAGTGAAGAAGAATTAAAGCTGTTCACTGGAGGGTTGTAAACGATGCGAGAAGATAATCATGAAAAGCGAATGTTTTATAAGTTTATCTTTCTATTAGTAGTGACAGGT
This sequence comes from Oceanobacillus massiliensis str. N'diop, assembly GCF_000285495.1. Taxonomy (GTDB): domain Bacteria; phylum Bacillota; class Bacilli; order Bacillales; family Amphibacillaceae; genus Oceanobacillus; species Oceanobacillus massiliensis. Next base: position 54,000 of record NZ_HE610981.1, on the reverse strand, counting down.
TTAATTGTGATTGTTTGTATATGGAAATGGACTGCCGATGATCCAAAGGAACAAGATCCGGAAGAAATGTTTGGAACGTCCAGCCAAAAAGAAAACATGCAAGAGCCGGTTAATCTGGATGAGGAAAAAATAAATGCTGTATTAAAAGATGAAGGGAAATCCAAGAAACCGGACGCAGCAGATGAAAATAAGCAAAGTGAACAAACAAAAAATAATCAGGAAGAGGCCGATTTAGAACAAAAATATATCATCCAATATAGTGAACAAGAAGTAGAACAGGCGAAAGAGCAGGCAGAAAAGGTGATTGCTCTTTATTTATTACAGCTGACGGATTGGGACAAGTGGGAGGATGCAGTTACAGCAAATTATCTTGAAAATGTGCAAAAGGAAATGACCAACTTTAAAGATGAAAAAACAAAAAGAGAGTTGGATGCAATTGATCTATTTGCTTCTCAACCTTTGAAAGATGGAGAAATAACGTATGGTGCATATGCCACATGGCATGTCACCGTGAAAGGAAAATCAACATCTAAACCAATGCAGTTATACTATATTACGTTACAAAAGGAAGGTGATAAGTGGATTGTCAGTAACATGGTGACACCGAATAATCAAAACATGGAAGGAGAGGGGAAGGAGAAGTAGTGAAGCACTTAAAACAATTTGCAAAACATATGATAAGGAAGAAGCTACTAGTAGGAACGGGTAGTTTTTTAATTGCGAACATTATTCCTGTCCTAATCTTTCTTGTTCTTTGTACATTGTTGATGGCGATAATTGGTGCATTAAGTGGTAGTGTTGATCATCAACATAATGATCAAGATGATAATGGTGGAGGTGGTTATATTTGTTCGCCAACAGGCGATATGAATCAAAAAGAATGGGATAGTTACTTTAAGCATGAAGATCGTTCTGGCGTTTTTACGGGATATGGTGATGATATTATCGAACTATCTGAAGAAAAAGGTATTGATCCGATTCTTTTTGGTGCCATTGCTTTACATGAAACAGGTTATGGAACTTCCAGTGGAGTAGTCGATAAAAATAATCCTGGAGGGTTAATGGATCCTGCAACAGATTGGCAAACACTACAACGTTTTCCAACATTAAAAGATGGTTTAGAAGCCATGGCAGATACTTTATATAATCGTATTATTGTAGATGGATTAGTAACGATTGAACAACTGGGGAAAGTATATGCTCCACTTGACGCAAAAAATGATCCAAACAATTTAAATAAACATTGGATACCAACGATGAAAAAACTAACCACAAATTTGGGCGGCTTAACCATGAATTGTGAAGCAGAAGATCATGTTGATATGGAAATAATCGGTGGGAAGTCTTGGTTTTCACCATATACCAAAACCATCACTTCAGGTTTTGGTTATCGCTCAGGATGTGGGAATTGCACCACATTTCATGCAGGGTTAGACATTGCAAGTGCCGGGATAAGGAATACACCGATTGTATCTTTTGCAGATGGGAAAGTGACCATAAGTGAATCGAACGGAACGACATTTGACTCCACTTTAGAAAATATGGGAAAAGGTTATGGCTGGTATATAGAAGTTGATCATGGCAATGGCATTAAAACCCGCTATGCTCATATGGGCAAGAAAGGAATACCTGTCGGAAGTGAAGTGAAGGCAGGTGATGTGATTGGTCATGTTGGTTCAACTGGAGCGTCAACCGCACCTCATCTTCATTTTGAAATTTTAATGGAAGGGGAGAAGGTTGACCCTATGCCGCATGTCAAATCATTTTTAACAGGTGATAATTGATAAAGGAAGGAGGATTTAGCAGTATGAAAAGTAAATTCAATCGTGGAAGAGAAAATAAAGTTTATATTGGTATTATCATCACACTAGGCGTTTTGTTTGGTGTTTTTTTACGTCTAAATCATGGATGTATGATGACAGTGCCATCGCACAAACGCCATATAATAAATCCATCAATGGATTAAATCAAACAACATTAATTTTAAGGAGTTGGGAATATAATCCGAAAAATCAACTCATGGAAGTAACAATCGAGACCGTTCATACGGGAACAGATGCAGCAGAACCGACATTTACGTTTGAGGCAAAAGGAAAGGAATCAAAAGAATTATATCCAGCAAAAAAGGTGTATGAATCCGACAACGTGATGGTTGTTCATATTGAAAATGTTCCGACTGAATACCATGTTATCGGTTTATTTGTAACGGAACATCGAGACGATAAAATATTAAAACAAGAGTATAAACGACAACTGAAGAATGATAGTGATGTTGCTACAACTGAATTAGATAAGATTAAAAAGTCTGATTTACCAAAGCCGGAAGATGTCATTGTCGTGGGTGATTATCGTGAAATTAAAGTCAATAAAAATCTTGTTGTAAAGTCGGATAAAGCATATCAGAAGGAAGCGATCGTGGAAGATATGAAACGAATTAAACAAGAAATCACTGTTATCATTGATGAAAGTATTCCTTTTCAAAAAGAATTAGTTTCAACTTTAGCAAAAGAAAAAGCATCATTAAAAAGTGAAATGGAATATGAAACGAAAGAGGAACAAACTGAAACAGAAAAGGAAATTGACAAAAAGGAGAATGCCATTTCCAGCGCAGAAGAAGAAATTGAAGCATACAAATCAAAGGTAAAAGAGCTCAAGGAAAAGTACGATAATCGGGAAGAAAAACTCGATAAATTGTTTCATCCTGAACGTCAATCAGTAGAAGAAAATCAAGAGTCGAAAGAGCAGAAACAGCAGCAAGAAGCGAAAAAGAAACATGAAAAACACCAAAAGCAGGATGCGAAAAAGCAGGACAAAAATAAAAAGGATGAATCTAAAAAGGAGCAGAAAAGGCAACAGCAAAAGAAGAAAAACAAAGATAAGCCTTCAGAAAAAGAGGGGAAATAAACATTAAAAGGTCTATATAAAACCTATATATTCAGCAAGAAACACCTATATGAAAGGTATATATTTGACTGGAAAAATGGGCTTACTGGAAAACTAGGCGCTGCCTAGTAACCCACGCAATGTGGGTACACTTTCCCCTTATCCTGTTCAACAATCCCTGTTCTTGTGAACGGGGATTTTCCTATTTTCTAATATACTGTGTGAGAGGAGCCGATTTGAATGGAAATAAAGATTCGGGATGTGGATGTTCGAGCAGTAAAAGTATTAGATGAAGAAGCTAAAAAACAAAAGGTATCAAGGAATGTTTTGCTGAAACGAATGGTAGAGGATGCAGTGAAATTTGATGGAATTAAATTAGCAGAAAAAGAGTTAGATGTGACCGTGAGTCGAGTTGCTGACGGATTGGAAATGACGTTCAAACGATTAAATCATATAGAAAAACGGACGCTCCATCTGTACTTGATTTTATGTGACGCACTTGGACTAAATCCAAAAGAAGCCAATCACATTTTAGACAAAACATTTGGTATGGATGATAAGGAGGGAAATTAAAATGAGCATGACAGAAGAGAAAAAACAGGGTTCATATTTTTTGTTAAGCACTGAAACGAAAGAAAAAATCAAAGTGACAGCAAATGAAAATCACACATCTCAAGCGAATGCCATTGCCTTAATGGTGGATGCTTATTTTGAAAATAGAGAAGAAGAATATGTTCTATTCAAACAAACGATTTCTGACTTACTGGATGAAAAATTAGATTTCGTAAAAGAGAAAATGAATCGCATTCAAGTAGCAAGTAACGTTATTGATCGGGACACGAAAATCATTCTGGAGTTCATGAACCATTACTACCTGGTGAATAAATTCAAAAACTTAATTACAACGGAAGAATTTAAAACAAAAGGAATGGAACAAGCAGAAGAATTAGTGCAAAAAAGGATTCATAAACAGCGGCAAAAGAAATTAGATCATGAACGACAAAAGGGATTAAAGCAACAAGCACAACCGGAAAGTCAGGAATAGATCATGAGTCCAGCAGTTGTATTGCGAAGTAAATTTGTTACACCTAGGTCGAGTACGTTTAATGATTACATTAATTATATGGATCGTGAGGATGCGAAACAACATGTGAAAATGGATACCTCATCTGATAAAGAAAATGATTTTGATGTGTTCTATCACTTCATGGATTATATGGATGATGACGAAAAACAAGGTGAGTTATTTACCTCCAGTAAAGACAGATTGAATGACAAAGAAAAGCAAACAGTCAAAGAACAATTTCAACTAGCACAGCAAAATGAATCACCAATGTGGCAAGATGTCATCTCTTTTGATAATGAATGGTTGGCCAAGCAAGGATTATATAACTCAACAACTCATACAGTCGATGAAACAAAAATGAGGGGTGTTGTACGCGAAACGATGCAAGCTATGTTACAAGCAGAAGGGATGCAGCAATCGGCAATTTGGACGGCATCCCTACATTACAATACAGATAACATTCATGTACATGTTGCAACCGTAGAACCTCATCCAACAAGAGAACGAATGAATGTATTTGATAAAGAATCGAATACATGGCAAGAGGAATATCGAGCCAAGCGAAAACCAAAAACGTTGGACAAGATGAAATCTAAAGTAGCCAATGTTATTTTAGATCGAACTCATGAACGAAATAAGGTAGATGAATTGTTGCGTGGAACCATACGCTACAAAAAGGAAAATAATATTTCGTTATCATCTTTCCAGAAAACAGAAACATTATTTAAAGAAGCGATGAATCATTTGCCGGATGATCGAAAACAATGGCGTTATGGTTATCAATCTATCAATGAGGCCAGGCCATATATAGATGAAATAACCAAAGTTTATTTAGAACAGTTTCATCCAGAAGAGATTCAAGCATTAAAAACCAAATTGGATGAAGAAGTAGATGTGATGAAAGAAATGTACGGTGAAGAAAGTGATTATCAACAATATAAAGATACAAAATTAGATGATCTTAAAAAGCGTATGGGAAACGCCATTCTGACCGAAATGCGTGCAGTTGATAAGGAAGAAAGGGTGTCGGACTTTAAACAAAAAATAGCTATAAGACAGTTTCATGCATTAGAAAAGGAAAACCAACAATCATTCTTCCAACGCTACAATGGGAAGGAAAATCCTAGTTTGCATGTTTCTGTTATCCGTTTGAAGCAAGCGATGAGAAAAACATTTCATGATTATAAGCGAGAAAGAGATATAGATGAATTTGATCAGATGATGGATAAGGAGTGATTTAATGTAAGCCTAACATTTTCGCCTCCTGTTTGATATACTTTTGTCATGTAGAGTTGTTGAGCTAAAGGTGCCGGATAAAATCAAATAATAATAATTAGTCGTTATTTAACATTGATAAAGATGCTGATTTTCCATTTGTCTATTTTACCTCAAAATATAAAGTGTAATATTTAGAGTGGGGGATGAAACATGGATAGAAAAGATGAGCTAAAATTTATAGCTAAAAATGCAGGGGCTGATTATTTACAAGTGTCAGGAAGAACATTGGATGATAGGCTTGAAAAAATCACTTTGAGCGAACAAGATGAAAATCAAATTATAAGAGAGCAAGGTCTAAAAGTTACTAGAGATAAAGGATTATCATTACTCGGATTTGTAGGAGATGTTATTTCTACAGTCCTTAATTGGAATGATGATGTAAATCAAAATTTAACAGAAGCCAAGAAAATGATATTATTAGAACAATATTTTATTAAAGTGGACGAACAATCTAAAGCTGTTGATATGCTTAGCAACTTTTTAAAAAATCCGCAAGGGAATACACTGTTTAATAAAATACTACGAATAATAGACGATTCTCCACCTGATCCTGAATTGACTGGACATTTATCAACGGTCTTAAAGAAAATGATTGAGGAAGGTAATTTCGAGGAACTATTTGAGCAACACAGATATGCTTTAGGACAAATAGAACGATTGACTCCTCAAGCAATAACAATTATAGCTGACTATCGAAACTGGCCACCAATTCACTTAGGTGCATCTGTTTCTTTTGGACCCAAGGTCACATCAGATTTTTACTCGGAATTTACAAATGCATACAGTCAATTAAAAGGAATTGGAGATGTTAATAAGATAAAAAGAATACAACATTCTGTTATAGAAATACAAAAGCTAGGCTTAATGGAAGCTTATAATGCAAAAGATCAACAAACTTTTTGCCAGCTAACTGATGTTGGTAAAGATTTATTACTATATATTGAATAATTATGATAAGTATTAGCTGGACATTTACAGTATAGTGGGGTTCAAAATTAATCTATATGGTTGGAATAAAAAGGCACTTTTAAAAGCACAGAAATTAATTGATAATAATTAATTCTGTGCTTTTTGTATGCAGTTTTTGATGGGTTTATCGATAGTTTTTACAAAAGTAGAAAGGAATGGTTTACATGAGAAACAATCAGCAAAGCATTTTAGATTATTTTGGAGTGAACAGTCAAAAGGAATTATTGGAGTTCATGCAGGCGAATCCGAAAGATAAGGATGTTCTTTTATTGAAGGAATTGCTCAATCGTGCAGAGATTGGCCGTGATACGGATGAATAATTTGTATGAACATTTTGGCTGTACGTCCAAAGAGGAGCTTTATCAAAAAGTAACCAAGGATGATGATTCCGTAAGAAGTTTAGTGGATTTTATAGACTTCTCAAAAGGACAAATGAACAGCAAAGAAGTAGGAATATCTTCTCCACAAAACTTTATTGAATTTGTAACGAAGAATAAAATGCCCTCCAAGGATGAGATGGTATCTGTGTTTTGTTCCACCAAAAACGAGCCACTGCATTTAAGCCGATATAAACTTCATGATCAAGATGATCTAAAAAGGGTTCTGAAAGAAGGTTTACATGCAGGCGGTGTATCCATGTTTAATTTATCAAACAGTTCTACGTCTACTGGTAAGGAAGCAGAAATGACCAAATACTTTAAAACATTTGGGATAGATGTGATTGATGGATTTAGCTATAACGAATTCAGCGACACAATCACATCCAATCAGGAAATGATTCCGTATAGTCGCGATAAATATGCACCATCTGTAGATAGTGTTGCCGAAAGTGAAGGTCATACCATGACAGCTTATAATCTGCAAAATGGCATAAACACATACCAAGGATTTGACGAATTTACTTCTTTTTTCGCTAATCAAGAGATTGTTGGATCTCATATGTTGAAAGATAATGCAAAGGTGAAGAAAAGCTTGAAAGTTGGTTATCAGTATGATTGGCAAGAATCGTTTGGAGTAATTGCTTGTGATGCTGATGGGAAAGTTCTAGCTGTTAAAGAACTTTTCAAAGGGTCACCTAATGCAAGTATAGTGGATAAGAAGGTATTTACAAAGGAATTATTGTCGCGTGAAGATGTATCAAAGGTTGCCGTTTTTCATAACCATCCTTCAGGCATACCGGAACCAAGTGCTGAAGATAGAAATGTGACCAAAGGTTTGAAAGAAATATCCGAAAAATTGGATGTACAGTTATTGGATCATTTTATTGTCGGAAAAAAGAATGTCTATTCCTTTGCAAAAGATATTCCCGGACATGTTAGCAGCAATGAAGATTATAGAAAACTCATTGAAAAGCAGTCAAAGACAAAAGGCGGTAAACAGCATGCATTTGAAATGGAAATGTGAGCAAAAGAAAGGGGAAGAACGTTTTAATGGGACATACATTAATTTTAGCTGAAAAGCCGAGTCAAGCAAAAGCGTATGCAGATGCTCTTCAACATACAAAGAAACAAGATGGTTATATAGAGGTAAATGATGGTCGCTTTTTTAAGGAGAAAGCATATATCACTTGGGGATACGGGCATTTGGTTGAACTTCTTTCTCCTGAACAATATAACGAAACATGGAAAATATGGAGATTAGATCAATTGCCCATGTTTCCAGAGCAGTTTCGTTTTCAGGTAAGTAAAGATAAGAAAAAGCAATTCAATATAGTGAAAAGACTTTTAAATGATTCAGCGGAAATTATTGTTGCAACCGATTGTGACCGAGAAGGCGAAAACATTGCAAGAAGTATCATATCACTTGCTGGTGCATCACATAAACCAACCAAACGATTGTGGATTAACTCCTTAGAAGTGGATGAGATACAAAAAGGATTCCGTCATTTAAACAACGGAATTAATTATCTTTCATTATATAAAGAAGCTCAAACAAGGCAATATAGCGATTGGCTAGTAGGAATGAACGCTTCCAGACTATATACATTGCTATTACAAAAGAAAGGGATGAAAGGCGTATTCAGCGTTGGCAGGGTTCAATTGTATCCGTGAAATATTTGGGTGTTTTTAAAAATATATTGATATATATAGCTTGTACGAATTTCACCCAAACTTTGATGGGTGTATTTAATTTGAGGGTTAGGAAATTTGGATTTTCTATCACAAAAAGAGGGTAGAATTGGAGGTAACAACATGCTTAGTGTAATAATTACTGAAAAGCCATCAGTTGCGAAAAATATCGCTGATGCATTAAATATCAAAAAGAGAAAAGATGGATATTTTGAAGGTGATGGGTACATTATCACTTGGGCGTTTGGCCATTTGCTGCAACTCTACGATGCAAAAGATTACGATGAAAAAATGGCAAAATGGAATTTGGAGAATTTCCCCTTTATTCCATCGAATTTTCGATATAAAGTAAAAAGTGATTCACGAAATAGAGATAAAGAGGACTTTGGTGCAAAAAAACAACTAAAAATAATTTATAACTTAATAAAAAGGGATGATATTAGTCAGATTATTTCAGCTTGTGATTTTGATCGGGAAGGCCAGATTATTGGAGATACAATTATATATAATCTAAGAACGCAAAAGAAAGTATATCGTTTATTGCTAAACGAATGGACACCAGATGAAGTGCTAAAAGGGCTCCGAAACATAAAGCTAAATTCAGAAATGAAGCCACTTCAGGATGCGGGTATTAGTCGTCAGTGGGCTGATTGGGTAATTGGCATTAATTTAACATCTGTGGCAACGTTAAAGTATCAGAAAGGTGCAGGGAAGGCCTTAAATATAGGAAGGGTATTATTACCTACATTAAAAATCATTTATGACCGAGATAAGGCAATAGAGAACTTTGTTCCAGAAGATTACTTTAAATTATCAGCCACATTTAAGACAAAAGATGAAAAAGAGTATGAAGGAACGTATGTTGAAGACAATGAGGATAAATTTAAAAACAAAGAAACGCTAGAATTAATTCAACAAGCCCTAGCCAATCAAACAGCAACCATTTCCGATAAACAAGTTGAACGGAAAAGAGAGTATCCTCCCTATTTATTTAATCTTTCAAATTTACAAGGCTATATCACAAATAAATACAAGGGATGGACTTCAGATAAAGTATTAAAGGTCGCCCAATCACTGTACGAGAAAAAATACATTACTTACCCTCGTACAGCTAGTGTTGTGTTGGAAGAAAGTCTTGTAGATAAGACATCAAAGGTACTCGATCATGTAAAAAAAGGATTACCATATGAGAATGAAATTCAGTTTACCAAAGCGAAGCGTGTTTTCGATAATTCAAAAGTGGAAAGCCACAGTGCCATCATGCCGACATATTTAATACCAAAGTCCTTAACCCGAGACGAAGAGATAGTTTATTTGGCTATTAAAAATCGTTTTATTATGCAGTTCATGCCTGTCGCTGAGCATGAAGAGACAAAGATTATGACTAAAATTAATAACAGTGAAATAAAAGGAGTATTTATTTCTAAGGGTAAAGTACAACTTGTTGAAGGATGGAAAAAGGTGGAGAAAGTTGAATCAAAGGATACAATTTTACCCCTTGTAAATGTAAATGAGATGGTTAGCATTATAGATCATAAATTGACTTCTCACATTACGAAGCCACCTAAACATCACTCTGAAAAAACATTACTAAGAGTGATGGAAACGGCCGGTAAGGGTCATGAGGATGCAGAAAGTGAAGAAATGATGGCTGCTATTCTAAGTGGTTTTAGTATCGGGACTCCGGCAACGAGAGCTGAAACAATCAAAAAATTAAAAGACGTCGGCTATATAACAGTTCAAAACAAAAATTTACTTTGCACTGAGCTGGGTAATAAAATAGTCGAAACCTTCCCGATAAAGGAATTATTTGATTTGGAATTTACAGGTCGATTAGAAAAAACACTTTCTGATATTGAAAAACAAAAATTTACTAAGCAAGATTTTCTAAATACAATTTTTGAATTTACGACGAATGCTGTTGAAAGAATTAAAGATGAGCAACAAGTAATCATCAATGAAGTGACAAGGGAAAAGAAACAAATCGAAGTATTGGGTAAATGCCCTCTTTGTGGCCATGGAGTGATCGAAGGACAAAAAGGGTTTGGTTGTAGTAATTGGAAAAATGGGTGTAAATTTGTTATTTGGAAGAATGATAAATTCCTAGCTACAATGAAGAAAAAACCTTCTAAAACGATGGTGAAAACTCTCTTGAAAAATGGAGTAGTAACAGTAAAAGGATTAACAAGTAAAAAAGGTAATAAGTTTAATGCTAACATGATATATGAAAAAAATGCCGATAATGAATTCTTTAATTGGAAGATGGAGTTTGTTAAATAATCTAAGTGTTATAATAAATAAATATTATTTAATGAGCTCCTATCGATTCTGATGTGGGCTTTACCGGGGTCTCACAAACAAAATGCGGTTATCTATACTTGGGAGTAAAAAGTCCTTTATTTCATAAGCCTTTTACATTGAAGACATGTAAACAGCGTATTCGTCTAGATAACGATCCTCGTAGCATCAAATCATCAAATTCTACAATCGTTAGTTGCCTTGAAGGCAGCTAAAACGCCTTAAGGCGTATCAAGCCTTTGTTATTTAAGATAAGGTATTCGATGCCTTCCCAGTGTTAAGACATCATTACATTGTTTACTGAGTTAAGATACTGGGGTTCAGCCGAGATACGTGTAAAAATGGGTCACATGCTGTATTTTATTTCCATGTGCTTATTTTTTCCCTTTTGGTAATAGTATTGGGAATCATTTTGACAAATACTTTTGGGAATCAATAAACTTGTAACAAGGGATATCCTGGAAGATTACAAATCAACGCATGGTTTTCAACTACGGTCAATTCTAAAGAAGAATAATTGTAAAAAGGTAAAGGGAAGTCAATTGGGCTCCCTTTTTTTCAATTTTTTTGAGGGCTTACAAGGCTTCTAGGGAGCCAGACCTTTATCACTGCAATCGGTAAGTACAGGGTTAAAAATCTTTGTTCTTTTCTACACTAGATGAACATACAAATATTTCCTTTTAAGGTGGATTGGAAGTTTTAGTTTTGAAAATGGAGCAGCATAATGAGTTTAAGTCACCGGTAGCAGCGTTATTATGGTCTCTGACGATGGCGGGTTTTGGTCAATTTTATAATGGTCAATACATTTTTGGATTTATTCTTTTGATGGGTGAATTTACTGCAAATGTATTATCAAATTTGAACTTGACTATTCATCATACCTTTCACGGAGATTATCTAGAAGCACATCGAGTAGCTAATTATCAATGGGGATTGTTTTATCCCTCTATTTACGGGTTTTCTATTTGGCAGGCATATAACGAAGCGATAATTTTTAATTATCGACAGGAAGGCAAGAAACCTCCCAGAGAAACTTATTTGACTGGTTTTTGTATAGGATTGGTTGTGGGTATGAACTTCGGTATCTATTGGCATCATCATTTTTGGGATGAATTTTATTTAATAAGGTTTTTGACGAGTCCTGTTTACAATGGTTTAGTTTTAGGAATGACAGGAGGGCTGATAGGCCACTTAATTGAAAAATGGATAAAGTCTAGGGAAATCAAAAGGGAGATGAAAAACAATAAAAATAAATGAATCGATTATTATTGTTTTTTTGGTGGAGGGCATAGTCCCGGAGCGGGCAGCGGTTCCGGAGAGTGTTTTGTCTAAACTTTGAAAATTGTAGATATCATTACTTTGATAATAATAAATAGGAGTAAATAATCAAATAAGGCGGTTTTCACCGTGGAAAGAATAATTTTGTGGGCATTATTTCTAATCGGAATTACCCTATTAATTTTCAGTTTAAGAAAACCTTTAATCAAAGACTCGATTTTAATTTTTTTATTGAATGCTTATTTTTCAATGTTTATTGGTGTTCTTGTTGTAGAGGAAAAAATGCTTGAATATCCAATAAGGTTATTTAGTAATTATTTCGCTTCCAGTCTTCTATATGAATATCTTTTATTTCCTGTTGTTTGTATTTACTTTTATCAAACAACCTATCATTCGAAGTATATGAGCATTGTTCTACAATGTTTATTGTATACCTCTGCTTTAACGGTTATTGAGGTTCTGTTTGAAAGATATACCGATTTAATTGAATACCATACATGGACATGGATACACACGTTTATTAGTATTTTTTTCTAATGATTTTTATCCGTATGTTAATGCAATTAATAAACAAGAAGGAAAGTTAAATCAAATTTTGGAACGGAAACACCGAACTGTAAAATCAAAAAGAAGTATTGATGAATGATTCTCGAAGGGTTCTAAAACCTTTCTGCCATTCCTCACACTTCTTTTTTTATTTTCCCCAAGGGTTTTACGCCTTTAGGTATTCGAATTGAAATTTGGAGCATGTTTGTGGCTCATAATGGATGCTGATTCGAAACAAATCTAGCTTTTTTAACGAAATCACGATTTCTAGATTATTAGGGGTTCAGCCGAGATACGTGTAAAAATGGGTCAAATGCTGTATTTTATTTCCATGTGCTTATTTTTCCCTTTTGGTAATAGTATTGGGAATCATTTTGACAAATACTTTTGGGAATCAATAAACTTGTAACAAGGGATATCCTGATACGATATTTCATTACAAAAAGCAAGGTTTTTGGTAACGGAGAAGCCTGCTTTCCAAGTTATGTAAGGATGTGACCTACTTTTACTAGTATCTCGGTCATACCCCATATTAAGTATTCAAAGTAGTTTTTCACTCAATTTTTCTACTTCGAATACTTTAAATACTCCTGATTTTCATAGTATAGACAACCGCATTTTCCTGACTGTACCCCTTAATGAATTGGGCAATATAATGGAGTGAAAGGTTACATAAAACTCCATTTTTAATGCAATCAACACGTGCGCTCGAGTACGCGAAAACAATAAATTTTAACAAGCGTTAGTTATGAATTATGTTGACTCGATTTGTATGGAATATGGATTAATGTTTCCATGGTAAAAAATTTTATGAATACTTATTAATACATATTTTTTTACAATGGTTGGAGACTATTGAATAATTACCAAGATTTTAGAAAAAAAATCTTTGATATGGTAGTAATTATTTGAGGATTTCTTATAAAAGGAACGAGATAATGATTATTCCAAAAGAAGCTGCGAATAAAATGGATAATATCTATAAGGCTTTAGTTAAGACTAATCAAAAAGATCATGATATTTGGTTTGAATATGTGTTTTTATCCTGGCAATGGTGGCTTTGTATCTTACTTTCCATTATTCCATGGGTTTTATGGTGGAAATATAGAAAAAAGGAGTCCACGAATCGTTTATTATACGGGGCATTTTTTATCATGTTTATTTCGATGTTGCTAGATTCTTTTGGAACTGAATTAGGCTATTGGGATTACAGATACGAACCTGTTCCGTTCCTACCATCTTTCGTACCTTGGGATTTAAGTCTACTTCCTATTACATTTCTTGTTCTTGTACAAATAAAACCAAATATTTCTCCTATTTTAAAAGCCATTTTCTACTCATTTTTTAGCACATTTATAGGTGAGCCTTTTTTTGAATGGCTAGGATTTTATCAAGTATTAAAATGGAACCACCTTTATTCATTTCCAATTCATTTCTTAATATTTCTAATTGGATATTTCCTCGTTACAGGCAAGAATTTTGAGGAGTTAAAATAAAAGTAAGGCAATGAATATTTTGTGGATACTTTTCGATTTAATATAAAGATTGATCATTCATATATAAATACGTTTTTCTTATTCAATAATCGGGCGCAAGTGCGGCCAAGCTTAGGTCGTATCATATAACGGGTGGGATTCCCGTCGAGTAAGAACTAGCCATTCGCTCGTAGCGAGTCTTGGAGGACTAAAGGTAACTTTAGTCTTTAAGCGTAGACAGCGAGGTGGCGGGCCGAAAGCCAACTGGTTGAAGGGATTGAGCTCCATAATGATTGTAAATCGAGAGGGCCGATGCTTTTTGCGCTGCAGAAGGCTACATTTTATCTTTCGTTAAAGGCAAGAAGGGTAAAACCTCTCTGGAGTCATAGACCTTGGCACGTTACACATTGATATGATATGGCAACTTGGGAGACCCTACCGGTCTTTTCTTTTTTAGAAGAGTATGGTGTACAAGCGATAAAAAGCAAGGAAACCAAATGCCGATGTAGGGAGTCGGATAGCAGCGTAGTACCAATGAAGTTGGGTAATGCCGATGGAGGAAAGGCTGCTACCTAGTTATCACCCTTACTAGAGACACATTTACTACACACAGAGGTAGGTACTTTAAATGGAAACAAAACTACTAAGGATAGCAGAATTAGCAAAGTCTGATCCTAAAATGAAATTTACTTCTCTTGCGCATCTATTAAATAAGCAAGCACTAGCTCAATGTCATCATGAACTACCTAATAGGAAAGCAACAGGGATTAACGGTACAACTAAAGAGCAGTACGGTGAAAATTTAGAAGAAAATATAGAGGAGTTAGTATGTAGGCTTAAAAGCAAAAGTTATCGTCCTGTTCCAGTAAGAAGAATGTATATTCCGAAGCTCAATTCAAACAAGAAAAGGCCATTAGGAATAACGGAACACGAAGACAAGATTGTTCAAAAAGGCATTACGAAGATACTTAACACCATCTATGAAAATGATTTTCTAGACTGTTCCTTTGGGTTCGCTCCAAATCGTAGTTGCCATGATGCTTTGAAAATACTGAACTTTTATATTGAAAAGAGATCAGTAAACTACGTAGTAGATGTCGATATCCAAGGCTTTGACAACGTTGATCACAAATGGATGATGGAGTTCTTAAAACTGCGTATTGCAGACCTTAGCTTACTAAGAATAATTGGCAGGTTTCTTAAAGGTGGATATATGGAGGAAGGAAAGAAATACAAAACAGACAATGGCACACCGCAAGGTGGTGTCATATCTCCGGTATTAGCCAATGTGTATCTCCATTATGTCCTCGACTTATGGTTTGAGAAAAAGGTCAAGAAACAGTGCAACGGACAGGCATATATAGTAAGGTATGCAGATGATTTTGTGTGCTGTTTTCAATATCAGAGCGAAGCTCAGGAGTTCTTCCAATCATTAAAACTTAGATTAAAGAAATTTAATTTGGAAATTGCTGAGGATAAAACCAAAATTATTCCCTTTGGGCAGTTTGCGGAGAAATATGCAAAACAAAAGGGGAATAGTAAATCAGCAACCTTTAATTTCCTAGGCTTTACACACTATTGTGGGAAAAGTAACCAAGGGAAATTTCGGGTGAAACGGAAATCGAGTAGAAAGAAAGTCCAAAGTAAATTAAAAGAATCTAAAGAATGGCTGAAGAAGAATAGAAATAAGAATATCCATATAATCATGGACAGATTTCGACGCTCACTTATTGGTTATTACAACTATTATTGCATCACTGATAATAGTCTAAATGTCAGCAACTTCAAGTGCAGAATTGAGGAACTACTGTTTAAATGGCTCAACAGAAGAAGTCAAAGGAAATCCTTTACATGGGACAAATTCAGACTATTTCTTGATAAATATCCACTACCTTCACCAAGGATTAAAGTGAATATATACAATTTAAGAAAAGAGATTAGCTACATTCTGTGAATGATGACTAGGAGGAGCCGTGTGCATTAATAGTGCAAGCACGGTTCTGTGAGGGGATGGAGTACAATTTACCGTAAGGTAGAAAGGCTCCCTTCTAC
>NZ_HE610981.1:33340-36859 GCF_000285495.1 Oceanobacillus massiliensis str. N'diop | reverse complement strand
TATTAACCCTCTTCTTTAACATTAAGATTAAGATGTTTGCTCGTTTTGGTCAGTAACTGGGATTGGTGGAATTAATAACGGGTTTATAGTTGTATAGAGGAACAAAATTACACACTTGTTAACTGTTCTCGGGTCTAACAAATTCACCTCAACGTCCTCAATAATTACGTTTACTGGACCATCCAATATATCATTTATAGACAAACCTAAACTTGCTAAAAACTCCTCAACTGTCACTCCAGCAGGTATTGGTAGGGGAATATCGATAAACGAGCAAAATGGATGTTCAAAATGTGCCGAATGAACTGATTGCTCTTCTACAAGGGCAGTATAAATTACCTTTTGGCGAAGTAATCCTTCTACCACTACCTTTACCCCTGTAGGCGTAAAAATATTTCTTGTACTTGTTACTTCTGCATCAATCAACAAAGTATTGATCTGTTCTACATCCGGTTTTGGATCTGGAATAGTTAACCTCTCTTGCACTGCAATTTGATTATTAGGGTTTAGCGGAGTTATAACCGGAAATTCAGATGGATCTGTAATTCCAATTATTTGTACAAAGTCTCTTAATACTCCATTTGACATAATAAATAACACTCCTTTTTTAATTTTTTCTTACAATGCATCCTATGAAATAAAGTTATGCTTGTATAGTTTATCTAACCATTTTTTAGTAACAAATTTATTAATAATAAATATACTGATATTAGCCTAACCTCTGGAGTGATTTTTATGAAAAAAAAAGTTGATGAAATGGTACAATATTCTGGAATAGCTGATATTGAAGATTACCCATGTAAACCAATAACGTATAAACAGAACTCAATTATCAAGAAACAATGCGTTCCCTCCAAAAAACCTAGTATCGAAAATGTTTTAAAAGTTATCTCTTTACTTAAAATCTATGATATAAAACCTGTGCATAATCCATATGATATTAAATTCGTAGTAACAGGGATAATAAAGCAAAGAGTGCTATATACTGCTTTATTGGAAGAGCAATCGGTACATTCATTCCATATTGAGATCCCCTTTTGTGAGCTTATTATAGTTCATGAATGTGACTGGGATTACGATTTAAATAAAGTTAGAATAAAAGGCTACATTGAAGACGTTCATTTATTTAATATAGGCGAAAGGGAACTAGAAGAATGTATTATAGTTTGCTTTACCGTGGAGGAAGATAGCTGTTAGAAAAAGAAATTCATTACTTTAGTGTGATTGTCCTTACTCCTTCTTTATTCTATGCATACAATGCATGAAGGGGTGATACTATGGAGCATAACGAATTTGTGATCAAAGTAAATTGCTACAAAGAAAAGAGACGTACGCATCATAACTGTAACTATTGTTGTAATAAGTGTTGTAAAACAGCTTATCGTCAATGTAGGCCTAAAAAATGTTACTCATCACATAACTGTAATTGTTGCAAAAATAAATGTGTGAGCTTTAGTAATTGTTGTCCTAGTTGTTTTAAAAATTGTTGGCAGTTATTAACATGTAAATGCTGCGAATGGGAAATCGATTTTACTGCTGAAAACTGCAACGGTAGTTAAATATTTTTTGTATGAGAAATAAACTTCTACAAGGAACTAAAATTTAACGAGTAAGAATCCATTTATAATAGCAGTTTAAATGGACGCTTACTCATTTTTTATGTGCAACCCTAGTTTTAGTAATGTAAATTTGCTAATTATTTAATTTACTAACTCTCAAAAACTCTTCCCCCTCATCAAACTTGATGCGTTTCACCCTCCCTTGATGCGTAATCACTTTCGTCTCACCATGCTCAGGTAAATACGTCAATTTAGCCTCACCTTGACAATATACGACAACAAAAGGCTTTTCTCCTTTTTCTATATCGACATTTAATTTACCTTTTTCAAATGGAATATCCTTTAACCTCATAGTACCAACCCCCTGTAATCACCATTTGATGTGTAGATTCTTTTCCGTGTATTCATAGTTTGTTAACGGCATCTTTTTTCTCTCATTACTAATGTGCACCTTACAGCCTTCTAAGCGTTTTTCTAATTCATCAAGGAGTGATTTATTTGAGAAAAACCTTCTGTCATCACGCCCGTTGATCTTAACTATATAACCTTTATATCCTTCTTTTGCGGATTCTTTTAACTCTGATAATAAACCCTCTACAAATTGATCTATCCATTTATAAAAAGCTGTTTCTGCCTCTTTCTGTAATTCTTCAACTAAACTCAATGTGCTAACCCCCTATTTCGTTAATTGCTTATTAAAGCACTCCTGACAGAGATAACTTGTATTGCTCCTTGATTCATTCCCACACTCGATACAGGTTTTCATTCCGCCCCTCCTAAATTCATTTTAAGAGCCATACAGGCGTTTTTATCTTGATGTATGTAAATCTATTAATCTGTTATTTAAACGCCTAATTTTAATAGATTTTTAATGATTTACCGTATTGCCAAGAGAATCCAATTCATAAACTGACATTTCCGCTCGATCTTCGCCTTTTTCACATTTCATTTTCTTTAAGTTCATGATCTCGATTTGCTTGTCATCTACATAAGCTATTTTGTTCAAACTATCGGTTAATGACTTGGCATAATTATCTATATCTCCATGATTACCGCCGTTGATGTAGAGCGTTATATTAACTCCAATCGGCTTATCGGTTGGTTTTCCCTTGTAGTGCTGCTTTGCTATCCAGCCTACTTGCTTTTTATATGCCAGATACCTTTTTGCGTACTTGTTAACATACATACTCTTTTGAGTCATACGGACGGCTGGCACAGGGCGCCCTGGTATTACGAATTCAATCATCAGATCCCCCCTTGATCAGCTGTAATTTGTTGCGCTTTTGGTGATTTCGATATTTCTTGTTTGGCTCAATAATCTGTGTGATGTAGTATTTCATCGGAACATGAACTGTCATTTTATTCGTCCACTTTGGAACCCCTGTGGAGATAACATAAACTAAGCAAGTGCCATAATCCGGGTTAATCAATTCCATGCTTCTTCTTGGCACCGGAAATGGATCACCATATTTCACTTCAAAATTGCGAAGGTATTCTTTTCCATCAATGCTGATCGACATAAGCTCTCGCCGCCTTATTCTGTTCTGTGACATTGGTCCATTCCAACGTGTATAAACTAACCTCTGTTAGCTGTCTACCATCCTCAGTGCTGTAGACTCCCAAATTGTTAAGTTCATAAATCAGTTCTTCTTTTCGTACTTGTACAGCTGTGCTCAATAGTTGTTCGCCTGCCTCTCGTGATTGATCTTATTTTTGTCGAGATAAGCTTGTTCGATTTGTTCTTCTGTGAATCCAAGTGTTTGCCCCATTCCCAAGAAGTTCTCCATAGCTTCAAACCATTCATGTATATCCATATCGTTAAAAACATTTTGGAAAATATTATTGAAATTACCTAATACTCCATTATTTAAATTGATTATTGAGGATACATTTTCGATATCCCATTCATCAGGTATTTGTAATTCCAACCCAATACTCAATATAAAATGCAGACAGTCTA
>NZ_HE610981.1:20366-32253 GCF_000285495.1 Oceanobacillus massiliensis str. N'diop | reverse complement strand
TACTCGACTTCCAGAGAAGTTGCGCTTTTCTTTATGTATAGGGTCATTTAACGGAAAAAGGACGGACTATTTGTTAGGAGGTCGAAGTATGCATATAACTTTGAAAAGATGAAAATTCGTCATCCTCATAAAAGGGGCAGAACTGGCAAGTGTCGGTGAACCCTGTATGGTGGTAAACACCTATATTCTTAATCAGTCCACATGCTATAAGGGCTAGGGGAATATTTCCAGCCCCTCTAGTACATTTAATTAATTTATATGTCAATTATAATAATGGTGTTCATCACCAATTTTAACTTCAATGTGGAGGGAAACTATGGAATCTCTTAAAAATATTATCCAAAATTTATTATATATGATATCAAATATTCGGGATATTTCTTATAAATTTATGGGTTATATTCGCGACATTCAGCAAGTTCTCCTTCGGGTTATTGAATTAGTTAAAGTTCCAGCCTATTATTAAGGACTGGTACAGTAATGCAGTTCAGAAAAGAGAGCACGGGTTATCGTGCTCTCCTCTTAAATCATTAGTATCAAGATTTCAATTGGTACTGTTTGTTGTATTCAAATATTGAAAAAATTTTTTAGAATATATTCTTTGTTATGATTCAAATTAAGAAATATAGTATGTAAAGGAGAGGTTAATATGGGTAACTCTGTAAACAAGGATGGAAAGGAAAATTGTTCTTTTACTTCAGCGGAAATTGCTTCACTTTGGAACCAGTATTTATGTGACAGTTTAGCAATTTGTGTATATAAATATTTTCTTAACAACGTTGTTGATAAAGAAGTAAAAGCAATATTAGAATATGCATTGCAATTGTCTCAGGATCATATTGCTCAAATCACAGAATTTTTTAAACAAGATCAATTTCAAATTCCTATGGGTTTTACTGAAAAAGATGTAAACCTTAATGCTCCAAGATTATTTTCCGATGATTTTTATGTGTTTTATACTACAGTTATGACTGCACATGGAATAACAGCTTATAGCCTGTCCATTGCTACAACCGATCGGAAAGATATTCGGAAGTATTATTTTAACTGTACTGAAAATGCCTATAAATTGATTGATAAAGGGATTCAATATACTCAATCAAAAGGGATCCATTCAACTCCTCCTTCGATTCCATCTCCAAAAAGCGTTAATTTTGTTGAAAAGACAGGAATAATAACTGACTTGTTTGGAGAAAGAAGACCCCTTTACGCAGCAGAAATTAGCAACCTTTACTTTAACACAAAACATAACGCATTAAATCAGGCTTTATATCTGGCATTTAGTCAAGTTGCTCAAAATGAGGATGTCCTTAATTTCATGTTGTTTGGCGTAGAAAAAGCAGGAAAAGATATAAACAGTTTCGTAAAGATTCTAGAACAGGAACATTTGTCCACTCCGAAAATGTGGAATGATGATATTACTAATTCTACAGTAAGTCCGTTTTCTGATAAGCTAATGATGTTCCATATGGCTTTTTTGACAAGTGCAGCTCTTTCTTTTTATGGAACAGGTTTGGCTTCATCCATGAGACCAGATATAATAATGACTTACAATAATATATTTGAAAATATTCATACGGGTTCTAGGAAGATATTTTCCATTATGGTTAAATATGGGTGGCTAGAAAAACAACCTGAAGCAATAGATAGAAAATCACTTGCACAAAATCATTTTAAGTTAAAATAATAAATTTCATCATTAAATCTTGGAAGGACTAAGTATTAATCGAACTGCTAACTTTATTTCGTACCAAATGTCATTAGTGAAATCAGCAGTTTGGATTATAGTTATACAATAGGAACAGATTGTTGAAATATGAACATTCCATGATTAAAGATAGGTGAATACAAAAAGGTCTATGACATTCTAAATTGACCACCAATATATTATGGAAGTGATTAAAGTTCACAGAATTTGATGAATATACATAACGGTTGGATGGAGCGGCCACCCACAACTAACTGCGTCTTCGGCTTGTGCAGCGTGTTTCTCTTTGACAATATTCCTATAACAAGAGTGGAAGTGGAAATTCGTTCAACAAGTTGATTTTGAGCTTTAATTAGTCTAGACTTCATGATAACTCCTCCTAAGGTGAGTTCTGAGGGCTGAAACCCAGTACATACTCATCCTAGCGGGGCGTCTATTTTTCTGCAAATCGAATCTACTAAGACCTACAGGAATGTTAAAGGGCAGGATAGCGTAACAAAGAAAAAACATTGGGTGTTAAATCCCAATGTTCTTTACAGAACTAGTTAAATGAGTTCAAGCAATTATTTTTAACAGAGCACAGTCAATTATCGTATAACAATATATGGTCTCATCATTTCATAATCCTCGTGCTCCAATATATGACAGTGCCATACATACATCCCTGTATAAGGACCAAACTTCATGATAATTCGAGTTATTTGGTTAGGATTAGCTCTTACTGTATCCTTCCATCCCCTTTCATATGGTTCTGGAGGAATCGCCTGAGCCGTATAATGGATAATTTTCTCCTTGTTATACTTTTCTACATCGAAATCCCTCCGGTCTATGATTTGAAAATTAATTAAGTGAAGATGAATGGGGTGTGTATCTGTAGTTATGTTAATCAGATACCATATTTCTGTCGATCCCAATTTTGGATTTTCTGTTATGGGGGCATCCCATTGTTTATTATCCAATAGCATGAATTCACGACCGTATCTATCCATATTATCATTTAAAGATAGGTATCTTACCCTGGAAGCTGACTGTTCATTTATTTGAGGTATAGGTATCATATAAGCAGGAATAACGCTTGTATCTACACTAGATAGGGGAAGAGTCACTCTAAACTGCATCACTGTACTCGTATTTTCATTTACCGGATCTCCGGTTGGAAAAGGAGCGGGAGCATCGTTTGTCATCATAATATTCTTGCCCTCAAGATTTGTAAAATCAATGATTACTTCTGCTCTTTCAGCAGGTGATAACATAATTTCTTTAACTCCTACCGGGTGTTGCATGAATCCTCCATCCGTCCCAATTTGGTAAAGAAGTTGACCCGAATCAAGTTTTATCCGAAAGAAGCGGGTGTTAGAGGCGTTTAGCAACCTAAATCGATATTTACGTGGTTCCACTTTTAAATAGGGATGTACTTTGCCATTCACTAAGATGGTATCCCCAATAAATTCAGGAATGATCGATGTTTCTATTTCCGGGACCGGTTTTTCTGGTTGTTTCGGGTAATAAAGAGAACCATCTTGATTAAAAGTCTTGTCTTGTATCATAAGAGGGATATCATATTTCCCACTTGGTAAATTCAATAAACGTTCCCGGTGGTCTCTGATAAGAAAGAATCCTGCCAATCCTGCATACACATTTAGCCTTGTGATACCGAGCGAATGGTCATGATACCACAGTGTACAGGCATGAGTGCAATTATCATATCGATAGATTTGCTTTCTAAAATATGGACCGACTTGTTTGAATCCCTTTGTAAACCAAGCCTCCGGGTATCCGTCACTTTCCGATTCCACACAGGCACCGTGGACGTGAACCACCGTTCGTACTTCAGGTACATCCCTATGAGCACCGTGTACCGTATAGTCTACAGGGAACAGATGCTTATCTGGAAGATTGTTAATCCATTTAACAAACACGATTTCTCCGCTTTCTACTTCAATGGTAGGACCCGGATAACTACCTTCATAGCCCCATACTGTTGTAGCGTGTAGCTTACCATGGAGTGATTGCTTAAATTCTGACATATTCACTTCATAATAAGTATAAAACTGATTTTTCCATCGAGGTTTTAAAATAGGGGGAATAGGCAGTTCATCCACGAATTTTTCTAGCTTTATCTTTTCAGGCATAATGTAAAACCTCCCCGCTGTTAAGATCACTGAGAAAGCATATGCAGCAGAACTTTTTATTATGATTTTAAGATATACTGCATCATATAAAGAGAACGGTTTTTATCATATCAGCCTACGTGACAATAGCACAGATTAGTCTAGTCAAATTGAAGATTTGTTACTAAAGCAAGCTAAGATTTTGTAGGAGCAGACCTCAGCTTATACCCATTCGGAGCGATTGTTCTGGTTAATAATATTTGTATGAAAACAACCCCTGTAAAAAGCCAAACTAAAGAAGACCCTCCACTTCAGAATTTTTTAAAGGGCTTAACTAAAATATATACTTACACTGTTAATTTAAGCCGGTTCTCCTGTTTTCAAAATATTGTAAGCAATGGTTATTGGCTTAGCGTGCGAAATCCGCATATTGTCGGCAGTACCCCTTATAGAACGGTTAGACATTTACATCTTTATCTTAATTGAAAATGGGATATTGTTGAATGCTTCTTAATCGTGATTTTTACTTAACTTTATAATAAGGATTCCTATAACTCCCCCTAAAAAGTATCCACCTATGCCTAAAACATCCAGAGGGGACTATGCAAGTCCTTATGATATAGCCGTTACAGAAGCGATCTTTAAGGTATTCAAATCAGAATTGCGCTAACGGAAATCAATTCTCTTGAACTTGATGATTATGTTCATTGGTTTAATAAATTTTGAATTAACGGAATATTATTCTATTTAACACCAGTAGAGTTCAAGCAACAACCTCTATAATTTTTAACCAGTCTAGTGTTGACACACCACTTTAACGAACTATAAGAAACGAAAGGTTGAGATACCTCTAAATAAAGATTTAATTAGGAGCGTTCCATTAGTTTTCTGAACTTTTGGAAGGCCTCTTTTTTCATCTCATTTGTCCTTAACAGATCGGCATCTTGCTGATGCTTTTTTCTGGTAATAATTCTGTGTGGTTTGACTATATATGTCCTAACCTTTTAGACACATATGCGATATCTATAATCTTGGGCAAATAAAAATGATGCATGTGTATCCCTTTAGCCATTAAAAGTGGTTTGTACTATTTAGTAGCTTGTTGTTTAATTAAATGGCCCCAAGTAGCTAAGCAAAAAGGACTTTTAAGGACAAATTTATCTTAAAATGGCAAAACAGAAACTATAATAAATAGTAGAACTTTAGTTTTATCTAAACGGGTTCAGCTCTCAGGGAGAAAACATTAAATAACACAATATTTAGGAGTACAAATCGCATAGCGTTTCGCACTCTTTTTCATCTGTTAATTGAGTTGCTATTTGTGATGTTGCTAAGCAAAAATGTTTGAATAAAATGATAATTATTCAAAGGTTTAAAGGGTTTATGTTAATATGATGTTAAGAATGAACGTGAGCATAAAAATAGGAGGATACAGTTATGAAGTTAAGTATTATCGGATCAAGTTTATTAATAGCTTCATCAATACTTTATTCAGCTCATTTTATTACTTCTGGTTTAATTGGCATAATTTCCAATTCGATTGGAGGAAGTCTAGATTATTCGTACTCACAGACGCTATTAATATTAAGCATAATCTCTATAATTATGGCAATCATACTTATTCTTATTGATTTTTTTAAAACAAGTAAATGAATGCGTATAGAAGAATTTGACAGAAGCATACATAACGCCTTTTCAGTTTTATAGTTGCTATGATTTTAGGAATATATAAATGCTCTTGCTAAACCGTTTAGAGGTCCATCCTTATGACTAACTAACAGATAATTTCCTTGTCCTTATAATTTCAATTATTCTATTTGTGATAGGTATATATGATAGTTTATTTCATTATAGTTTAGCAAAGGTGAGAAAATCTTCTATTAGATTATACCTTGCAATCATAGATAGCATATTTATCTCCATCTTCATGATATATCTTCTGTTTATTTCTTAAGTAAGAGAATCTCCTCTCTTTTTTCCTTGGCTTTATCGCTAACGTACTGTATCTTTTCCACAAAAATCATTATAATACGTAATCAGTCAATGAAGCTTAGTATAAATCCTATTAGGCGAAACTTGTAAATGGTATAATTAGGATAAGGGTATGGTAATATCCCTACCCCTTTTGCAAGAAAGGGGGTGCATAGATAGTGGAGATAGTGGCTTTAGTAACTGCTCTTGTAAGCTTGTTCACTTCAATTGTTAATTTAATAGTAGCAATTGTTGTGCTTGTGCGTAACGCTGAGAGTAGTTCAAAAACAAAGAACCTTACTCTCGGCCAAGAGCAAGGTTCAGATCATTACCACTGAGGTTAGGGGGAAACCCCTTCCTCACCACTATTCTATGGTTATCATACCCTTTTTATTCAGAAAAAACAAGGAGTTGATACCATGCAAGATACAATCTTAATTATTGCAATAACATCACTTCTTATTAATATTGTAACCCTTTCTATCTTATATAAAACATTTAAGAAGAAAGCATAAAATATTTTATTGGCCAAAATGGAGCCAAAAAGCCCCACTATTAGCGGAGGGAAAGGGGGAGGAAAATCAATGATATATAGTGATTTAGTATATGAAAAAGGATATCACATTGCATTTGAGCAAATATGTGAACCAAGAAATGCAGGGATAAAATTAAGAATTAATGTGAATAAAAGTAAAAATCCTACTGATCTACTGATTCATCCTCATCCGGATAGTAAGGCAATATCTCTTCAGTTAGACTTTCTAAACTATGTGACATATTCCGTAATCTATGATGATTTCACCATATGGGATGATAGTGAAATATACCAAGGAGAATGTTTTCGTATTTATTCAAAATCTCAAGTTTTAGAGTCTATACCGAAACAATATGACACCCAAAAAAAGTTAAAGCATTTTTCCTTGTCTTGTATTGAACATAAGGTAGATATACTTTCTTTTGATGAGCCTATCATAACTGAAATTAGTTCTAATGAGAGATAATTTTATTGGGAATTAGCTTGCATTTTGTATCTTTAGTAAAGTTTCATCAGAAGTAGGATTGATTGAATGTCTAACTTTTTTTGGACGACAATGTAATTATATATAAGTGCACGTTAATGGGAAAGTGGAAGACTCTGAAAAATAGAGATAGTAATAATTAATGTTGTTAAAGTACCGACAGAAGTTAAAGTAATGATTTTTCGGTTATTCTGCTCCTTTGAAGGTTTAATCATTTCATGAATCGCTGCAATCCATATAAATATAGAAACTATTACAATAATAGTCATAACCATATCTCATACAACTCTTTTTTATAATTTTTTTAATGTGTAATCAGTAAAGCACTTGTGCTATAATCCGGCCCTTTTGCTGGGTAGCGCAGTTTCTTATTCAAAAAGTGCGCCCGAGTGGTAAAGAATCAAGATAGCTTTTTTAAACTAAATAAAATAATCGCATGAATAATATTGGTACCAGTCAATAGAATCATCATAGCCATTTTATAGCCATCTAAAGAAAAGGAATTTATATATTCATCTGTTAAAGTAATAATCAACCAGCCAAAAATAATTATCGGATAAGCAAAAGCGTAGGATGCATGTAATATCCCGTTACCTCGTTCATCTTTGCTTTCCTTTCCAAAGTGAAATTTCACACTATAAGATACAGAGGCCATAAAAATCAAGAAATATACTACAATACTAACATTCATTAAGACAGACATTATAATTCCTCCCTTGTTTTTTCATATTGGAAAACTTCATCAACTCTTACATTAAATATATTTGCAATGTCAAAAGCCAAAATTAAAGATGGTGTGTAATTTCCCTTTTCTGTGGAAATAATAGTTTGCCTACTGACACCAACCTTTTCAGCCAATTCCTTTTGTGTCATCTTTCTCTCCGCCCTAAAAACCCGTATTCGATTTGATAACACCTTTACATTACTCATTATTTCCCCTCCTCAGTCAACCATGTTTAACATATTGTAAACTTTGTTTAACTATATGTCAAGTTAACTTTACTTTATTAGCTATTTAAAAAGCCACCAATTGGATGGTGACTTCATTTGACCGCAACAATTCAGTCCATTTGTTTAATACGATTCTTTATATTTCCATTCCCGATGAAATTCCTTTTACTCTGGAAAGTGTTCTAATAGAGTCTTTAAAATAACCCACCTAATTTCACTGAAAATTTCCCCTTGTTCATTAATTGGTGGTACTATTAACTATAGACCAAACGTGGGGGAAATAATAGTTTATGGAAAAAAGGAGTTAGGTTATGACGATGCTTAAGGAGTTATCGCATTCAATAGATGAAGTAAATAAAGTGATTTACGGGCAAGAGGAAGTCGTTGAGTTGTTGTTTGTTGCTTTGCTGAGCGGTGGGCATGTGATATTAGAAAGCGCGCCTGGATCGGGGAAAACGAAACTTGCAAAGTGTTTTGCCAAAGTGATAAATGGCGATTTCAGTAGAGTTCAATTCACGCCTGACGTTTTACCCAGTGATGTTACAGGAATACAATTTTTTAATCCTAAAACACAGGAATTCGAGTTGAAGGTAGGACCTGTTAAAACCAATATCTTATTGGCAGATGAGATAAATCGAGCCACTCCCCGCACCCAATCAAGCCTGCTGGAAGTTATGGAAGAGAGTCAAACGACTATTGAGGGTGAAACAATAAACATACCTTCTCCATTTTTAGTCATAGCCACCCAGAATCCAATTGAAAACAGTCAAGGGACGTTTCCTTTGCCGGAAGCACAATTAGACCGGTTTATGTTAAAGATAAATATCGATTATCCATCGTACGAAACGGAAAAGCAACTATTAGCCAATCACCAATTGCATGACCCATTGGAAAGGGTACTCCCTATATTATCAAAAAGCCAAATCATTTCTTTACAGGAGGAGACCGGGAAAATTAAGGTATCAGAAGTTGTTTTGGATTACGTATTGAAAATCGTGAGAAAAACCCGGAGCAGTAATTCAATAGAAGTGGGAGCTAGTTCACGTGCGGCCCTTTCATTAATACGGGCTGCCAAAAGCAGAGCTTTTATGAAGGGAAGAAACTATGTTACGCCAGAGGATATAAAGAAACTAATACCTTTTGTTTTAGCGCACCGCTTAGTTTTAACAATGGATGAGTCCTTACGAAATAGTAAAGTCGAAGTATTACGGGATTTGGTGAACTCGATAGATGTACCAGTAGAATGGGAGCGGAATATGGAAAGGGTCTAGAACATAAGAGATACAAGCTTCACTGTCAAGATGGTGGTTTCTAAAGTGAAGGGAAGGTGAAAACCATTATGCAATGGAGTAGAACAATACTTCAAAACCAGCAACAAATTGATCTAATCATAGCCTTGGTTGTTTTACTCTTTACAGTTAGCTTATTTATTGATCAGCAGCTTCTTTTTCTATTTGTTGGCTTATTGGTTAGTTATTTGTCGTTAATCAGACTGTACAATAAAAGAATCGGTAAAAAACTAGTATTAATTAATCCAAAACGGTTTAGCCGTTTATTTATGGAAGAAGAATTATCCCTGCAAATGGAGCTTCATAATGATTCATTGATTCCATATCTGGAAGGATACCTTTCTTTCGATACGAGTAATAATGTCATTTGCAATCGATATTTTCATATTAGGCGTGGTCAATGGAATAATCATCGAATAGCTATTTCAATGGTTGGGAAACAGAAGATTACTGTGACGGTACCATTCAAAGCAATTAGTCGCGGATTCATGCATATTCGTAATATCCGATATACGTTTTCACACCCTCTTACTTTTCAAAATGTTGATTTAACATTTAAGGAACAATATCGCACGAGGGCAATCATATATCCAACTAGTAAACTTGTACATAATGTCGAAAATGGCCAAGATAGATATTTCGGTAATGATACTAGTATGTATTCTGCATTTGAAGATTTATTACAGCCCATCAGTACAAGGGATTATCTTCATTCGGATTCATTTAAGCGGATTCATTGGAAAGCAAGTGCAAAAAGGCAAGAACTGCAAACAAAAGTGTATCAGCATAATCAAAACTTTTCTTGGGTCATTACGATTAATATTGCAGTCAAAAGTCCGCTGGGGAATTACTACGCCAGCGGGGAGCTGGAAAACTATTTATCTGAAGCGGCCTATATGGCCAATTACCTAATCAGACAAGGGTTCCCTGTGGAATTGTTTGTCAATCATAATACATATTCCGGTCCCCTTCATGTGAAAGAGGGAAAAGGTATAGACCATTTTAAAAAGATTTTGGAAGCTTTGGCTGTCGTTAATTACAATGATATTTATCCGATGAATCATATATTCCATATGGTTGATAAGCGGCATCATAACTCGCAAAGAATTATCTTGATAGGGGAATTGAATTGTGAGAACTTGCATTATCTTAGCAAACTAAAGGCCAAGGGTCACCAATTATATCATATTGAACAATCAACCCTTTTGCCTTACATGCCTATAGGGAGAGACAAACTTGAAACCTAATATCCTTAAACTTCTTCAATTAATACCTGAAGGAATTCTATATTACTTCTTTTTGGTGCCTTTTTTTGCCCTTAATAACGTGAATTATCCTTTATGGAGCTATCTTTTCATTATTATAATTACGTTACTATTGTTTGAGGCAGGAACAAACATAACGAGCAGTTATGCCGTTTATGTGCCCATCTTGTTGTTCTATTTTGCAGTAACATATTTTTGGCTGGATTACCCAATTTTAATAGCTGTTTTATTATTTGCTTACTTATTTTGGCGCGATTGGGTATTTGAAATGAAAGGGTCGGATAATAATCAATTACCGATATTAATTTTAACTGCTCTATTCATTTTTATAGAAGTAATTTTCTTTTATGATACCCACCTTGTTTGGATGGGTGTGGCTCAGGTTATTTTTGTGATCATTGGATACTGGGTCCGTTTAGTGCTTTCGGCTCCAGAATCAAATAGGTCTCAAAAAACATCAATCTTTTTTATCCTTTTGTTTTTAAGTGGTGGCATTATTTTGTATGCTATATATCCGATAATATCTGGGGCAATAGATATTATTTTTACCATTATCGGGATTATCTTTAAAAATGCTGTTCTTGGTTTAGCTAATTTATTAAGTTGGATGGGCGTAGACTTTTCTCAACTGAATATGGCCGATGAAGATAATTATAATCAGATGATCAACAATATTAAAGAAGATATTAGTAACTTGAGAGGGCTTAATGAGGCACCAGCTGAAGTCCAAGATAATAAGAGCGCTAGTAATGGTTGGAAATATTTCGGTCTGTTTGTCGGTTTGTTTGTTATGTCTGTTCTGCTTTATCGGAAAAGAAGGAAATCTGCACGTACAAGTAGCAATTGGGAGCATTGGAATGATTCTGATGTACAGGTAACAGCTCTTGATTTGAATCAGCCTATCGGTGAGGGAAATTCGCGTGCATCCAATGACCGGCAGCCTGAGCATCTGATCAGGAAATATGTACTTGAATTTGAAAAAGAAGCGAACCAAAATGGTTATGGCAGAAAAAAATATGAAACGATTGAGGAATGGTTCATTCGTCTGAAATTGGAACCTGATGATTTAGAGTTATACCAAAAGGTAAGATATGGCAATCAAGAACTCACAAATGAAGAATACGAAAGATTCTATGATGTATTACAGAATCTGAAAAACCAGTTAAAAAGCAAATAATATTTGTCCGGTTGCACCTTGGTATGAAAACGGACTCCTTATTTGTTATTGCCCATCATCCTGAAACATCTCGGACCAAATCACAAAATGTATTAACATACATATTATCGCTGCCTGCAGTAGAAGTTAAGGTGATTGATACGACGTAACAGCAACGGCCAATTTCCGCTCCGGGCAGTCGCTTTCCGCGGGCACCGCTTCAGCTTCCTCGGAAGAAACCCACTTCCTGCGGGATCTTCAGCCGCTGCTTTTCCCGCTGGAGTCGACTGCCCTACGCTTCAATCCATCTCAAAGAAATAATTATTTAGAGATTTAATAATTAAATATATTAAGATGCTGGACCGCTTAACACAACGGAGGAAATACACGGAGACTCCTGCGGGAAAGCGAAGACGA
>NZ_HE610981.1:0-20122 GCF_000285495.1 Oceanobacillus massiliensis str. N'diop | reverse complement strand
GCGAACTTTGCGAGCGAGGAGGCTTAGCGCGAGCCCGCGGAAAGCGTAGTGTATTTCCGGAGTGGAGATTACCACACCATAATTTCTACAAAAAATTGACAGAGCAGCATAGAATGAGGAAATTAACTTTGGATTTTTTTCTTAAGAAAAACTGAAGACGCTAAGACCCCGCTTGATGCACCTGCGTCTTCCAGCAACGCTTCGAAGCGTGCTTCCTCGGTGCAAGGGAGCAAGGAAGCAATCGCAAGTAGTACCCTGGCTTAGCGCGAGCCCGCGGAAAGCGAAGTGTATTTCCGGAGCGGGGATAAAGCATATCATCAAATTACATCGAAATGAATATCGGTAATTTTTTCAGAAAAGCAATTCACGCGGATCATGAATTTGCCAATGAGCCATTGACTGCAGAAGAAAAATTCAATAATTAAGAAGACGAAAAAAAGGCAGTAGCTTTTAAGGCATGCAAATGGATTGTAAAGGTTAATGCTATCAGAGGAACAAGAAGCCCCCGCTT
Source organism: Oceanobacillus massiliensis str. N'diop (assembly GCF_000285495.1). Classification (GTDB taxonomy): domain Bacteria; phylum Bacillota; class Bacilli; order Bacillales; family Amphibacillaceae; genus Oceanobacillus; species Oceanobacillus massiliensis. The sequence continues at coordinate 19,611 of NZ_HE610981.1, read as the reverse complement.
GGCCGGATAGGAGTCAAAGCGGGGGCATTATCATTATATTTTAAAGTCCAAATAGTCTTGGAAGGAACAGACTGATTTGCGGGATAAAGGTGATAAGCAGCAGAACAAATGTAACGATGGCAAAGAATGGAATCAGCGTCCTGACGACCTGTTCGATTCGTACTTCTGCTACAGTGGCACCGACAAATAAAGCACTTCCTACTGGAGGTGTCATATTTCCGATACATAGGGAAAAACAGAGAATCATTCCGAAATGGACAGGATCCATCTGAAAGGTTTCTGCAACAGGCAGAAAAATAGGTGTAAAGATTAATACCCCTGGAGTGATATCCATAAATGTACCGACAAGCAGAAGGGTAGCAATCATAATCAACAGAATACCGGTCTGATTTTCGGTAATGGATAGCAGCGCATTGCTGATTGCCTGTGGTAGTCCCAAATAGGACATGACCAGCGAGAAAAGTGCAGAAGCAGTAATCAGAAAAAGGATCATCCCAGTTATCTCGATCGTTTCTTTCAATATCATTGGCATATCCTGAAGCCTTAAACGCTTATGAAGCAATGAGAGGATGGTGGCATAAAGCACTGCCACCGCCGCACCTTCTGTCGCTGTAAAGATACCTGCAATAATTCCCCCGATAACGATGACAATGAGCAAGAGGCTTGGAATGGCATCGCCTATTATCTTCATGGCCATTTTAAGGTTAGGAGGAGATGAGACTGAATAGCTTTCTTTCTTTGCCATGAAATAGGCAACAGCCATGACGCCTAACCCCCAAAGGATGCCAGGTATATAACCCGCCATAAACAATGCGGCTACCGAGGTTCCGCCGCTTGCGAGCGAGTAGACAATTACGACGGAACTTGGTGGAATGATAAGACCTGTCGGTGCGGATGCAATATTTACAGCAGCGGAATAGGTGCGCTTATATCCCTCTTTATCCTGCATTGGAGTCATAATTCGACCGATTGCTGCTGCAGACGCAACACTGGAACCTGCAATGGCGCCAAAGAGCATATTTCCAACCACATTGGTATGTGCCATCGATCCGGAAAGTCTTCCAACGAGTAATTTAGCAAGATTTACGAGACGGAGAGCGATACCACCTGCATTCATAATCACACCAGAGAGAACGAATAAAGGAATGGCAAGCATTGTAAAGTTATCAATCCCGGTTATCATGCGCTGGGCTGCTGTCATGATTGCTACATCGAATGGCAATACAAAAAGGAAGGCAAGGACAGAACTCAATATAATCGCTATTGCAATCGGTGCGCCAAACCATAAGAGGAAGAAGAAGCTGGTAAACAAGATGATCCCGGTAATTGTTTCCATTAGCTGCCAGCCTCCTCACCATGCGACTTGTTGCCAGCCCACATACTGTGTACGGTATAAAGGATGATCAGCAGACCGCAGACTGGTAACGAAGCATATACGATTCCCATTGAAATTCCAGTTGCAGCAGCTGTCTGAGCGGATGTCAGGAGTACTACTTTCATACCCCCATATACCATCAGTATTGCCATAAGGATTATAATGACGAGGTTGGTTATGGTTTCAAAAATTCCCTGCAATCGCTCATTGAATTTTTCCCGAAAGAATAGGATGGCAATATGCTTCTTTGCACCGAAAACATAAGCTGCAGTCATCAATCCGAACCAAATCAGCAGATATCTCGTTATTTCTTCGGTACCGGAAGTAGAGATATTTAAAGCATATCTCGCCAGGACCTGCCAGATGGAAAGAGACACCATCATGATTAATAGGAAGGATGAAAATGTCAGCAGTGTTTTGTCCATGAGGTTTTTTAGTCTATTCATCCGCACTTCCCCCCTTTAGCAATTGGTAGAGTTCTTTTGTCTGATCGCTCTTTGCATATTCGTTGTGAAGCGGCTGTACGGCATCTATAAATGGTTGCTTATCCACTTCAATGAATTCGACGCCCATTTCATTCTTGGCTATTTCTGTTTCTTCCTGTATGGCTTTCGACCATACATCTTCATGGTACAAGGTAGACTCTTGGGCAGATTTTTCAATAATCAGTCTTTCCTCGTCAGAGAATTGCTTCAATCGTTTGGCATTCATTATAAGGATATCCGGTACAATCTGGTGTTCGGTATACATATAATATTTGGCAACCTCGCCGTGATTGTTTCCTACTAAAGTGGTTGCGTTGTTCTCTGCTGCATCGATGACACCTGACTGCAGGGCGGTATATACCTCACTATAGGACATGGCAGTTGGTATACCACCAAGTGATTCAATCATCCTCACACTGGTTTGACTCGGCTGGACACGCACTTTCAGGCCTTTCATATCGCTTAACTCATGCACTTCCCTATTTTTCGTATATAGATTTCGCACGCCCGAATTATAATATGTTAATCCGATAAAGCCAATATTCTCTGTCAGCTGATAAACATGGTCGGATATGGATGGATCTCCCATTACTTCTTGAAACGCAGCATAGTCTTCAAATAAATAAGGAAGACTGAATACCGAGTAGTTGGGATCAAAACCTTCCAGTGCACTGGCACTGACTTTGGAAATATCAACAGCACCTGTCTGGGTCAGCTCAATAACCTCCCTCTCACTTCCGAGCTGGCCATTTGGATATATTTCTACTTGGATAGCATGATTTGATTTTTCCTCCACCAATCTGCCGAATTCCGCGAGCGATTTGTGGACAGGGTGGTCCAGTGGCTGGTTATGGGCAAGCTTCAATTGCTTTTGCCCAGTCTTCCCGTTTACATTTTCGCAGCCTGCAAGGTTTTGGATAACCAATAGGAACATTAGGACGAATAGAATTTTTTTCATACAGCAGCTTCCCCCTTTTCATATAACATCTATTTTTTAAAGATTGCGTCTATTTTTCTTATATTCCCTTTCTTAACCCGATTTAAGCGTGCAGTTGTGCGGCTCTTGAAAAAAGGGCGCCTATCTATATCATAGCATACGAATCAAATAGTTGATTCGTATGTCAGGAATAGTTACTATGAAAATGCCAAAAAATACGTTAAAATATAGATGTTTTGGAGTTCGGTCAATAATTCGGTATAATGATAATGATTCATTTCAAATAAAGTCACAAGAGAGGAAATGATTTAACTTGAAACAAGAAATTGGTGTAATAGGATTAGCGGTTATGGGTAAAAATTTAGCGTTAAATATCGAAAGCAGAGGATATTCTGTTGCTGTATTTAACCGTTCATATGACAAAACAGAAGCTTTTTTGACAAATGAGGCAAAAGGTAAAAAGTTTGTCGGATCCAAGACAATCGAGGAATTTGTCAATTCACTTGAAAAACCGCGCAAGATTCTGTTGATGGTTAAAGCCGGACCGGCAACTGATGCAACCATTGAATCTTTGCAGCCCTTCCTTGAAGAAGGCGATATTTTAATAGATGGCGGAAACACATTATTTGAGGATACAATCCGACGCAACAAGATGCTTGATGAAACCGGTATCCATTTTATTGGAACTGGAGTCTCGGGCGGAGAAGAGGGTGCACTTAACGGGCCGTCCATGATGCCTGGTGGCCAGAAAGAAGCATATGAGCTTGTTGCACCGATTTTTGAAGCTATTTCAGCAAAGGTTGATGGTGATCCATGTGTGACCTATATCGGACCAAATGGTGCCGGACATTTCGTAAAAATGGTTCACAATGGTATCGAATATGGCGATATGCAATTAATTGCCGAAGCCTATGATATTTTAAAAAATGTACTTGGCATGGATTCGCAAGAACTGCATGAAGTATTCACAGAATGGAACAAAGGGGAACTTGACAGCTATCTGATTGAGATTACTGCCGACATCTTTACGAAGACAGATGAAGAAACGGGCAAACCAATGGTGGATGTCATTATGGACAAAGCCGGCCAAAAGGGAACCGGTAAATGGACAAGTAAAAATGCCTTGGATTTAGGTGTTCCACTACCACTCATTACGGAATCTGTATTTGCCCGCTTCATTTCCTCATTGAAGGATGAGCGTGTGAAGGCAAGTAAAGTATTAAGCGGACCAGAAACAGGGGCTTATGATGGCAATCGCAAAGAACTAATCGAAGCGGTTCGTAAAGCATTGTACATGAGTAAAATCGTTTCTTATGCACAGGGATTCGCACAGCTGCGTGCTGCCTCAGAAGAAAATGGCTGGGATCTTCAATACGGCGAAATCGCAATGATCTGGCGCGGTGGATGTATCATCCGTGCAAACTTCCTGCAAAAAATCAAAGATGCCTATGATCGCGAACCGGAATTAGCTAATCTAATGCTGGATCCATACTTCAAGGAAGTCGTAGAGGGATATCAGTCCGCACTTCGTGAAGTTGTATCTGTTGCCATCAAAAACGGAATTGCAGTACCGACCTTCTCGAGTGCTGTTGCTTATTATGACAGCTATCGCACTGAGGATCTGCCGGCAAATCTGATACAGGCACAGCGTGATTACTTTGGTGCACATACGTACCAGCGCAAGGATAAAGAAGGAACATACCATACAAACTGGTTCTAAGCATATACATTAAAGTATCCAGCAATGAATGTGTATCCAAAGCCGGGTAACAGCTAACTAAATGAAAACTCCCTGTCTAATGTGAGCGGGGAGTTTTTAAATAAGGGAATCTCAGGCTGTAATTCCTGGAGGATAAATGCTGATAGATTGCCGGTTTATGTTGATAAAGCATCGGATTAGGCTGATATTTATGCCGCCGTCTATCTACCAGCTGTTCAAAACGACCAACTGAAAGTTAGGATACTAAAGCGAATGGCACCTAATATAAAGTGTTTCATAAAAATCAGCTGCTAACTGCCTTGCGTAATCGATACTAGTCAACGAAATCTCCGCCGGATAAGGGAATAGTACGAAAGACAGTTCAGGAACAGGGCCAGGCAAGTTGACTCGAAAAATCCTTCATGATATTCTATTTCCAATAATTAGTTTACTAGTAAACAATCTACTATTGCTTTGAAAGGGATTACATAGACCTTGCTGCCTTATACATAGGCGCAAGTTACGGGAACGACGCCAATATATTATAGACCATATTGACGATATAGAATGATCAAAACGGAGGCTTTGGGGGAAAATCACCTTCAAAGTTTTTCTTTATTTGAGGAATAATGAAGTCTGCAAAGGATGCGATGACGATGAAAAGAAAATTAGCTATCGGGCTTGATATAGGCACAACGAGCGCTAAAGCAGTCGCTTTTGATTTAAAGGGGAAGTTAATTGCCGAAGCGGAAGAAAGGCTCACCACCATTTATCCGCAATCAGGATGGGTGGAACAGAATCCGGATGAAGTAGAGAAAGCATGCAGGATCGTAATGAACAAAATCATCCAGGAAGTCGGAAAAGGGCATGAACTGCTTGCAGCAGGTATCTCATGTGCTATGCATTCCCTCATTTGTATGGATGAAAATGTCAAACCGCTATCCAATATGCTCATCTGGTCAGACGGAAGGAGCTGTGAGCAGGCAGAAAGAATCGGGCAGTCAACAGGAATGGATATATATTCCAGGACAGGAACCCCAATCCATCCGATGACACCATTGATGAAACTCATATGGATGCGTGAAAATAAGTATGAAGCCTATGAAAAGGCCGCCTATTATATGACTTTTAAAGAATATTTGCTGCATAAATGGTTTGGAAATTGTGCCATTGACTATTCGATGGCCTCCTCTACAGGGTTAATGAATATAAAAACGCTGGACTGGGACGAAGAGGCCTTGGATTTAGCGGGGATTAAGCGCGAACAGCTTTCCAGGATTGTTCCGCCAACAGAAATATTTTCAAGCCTTGATAAAGCAATTGCGGAAGAAACAGGTATCCCAGCTGACATGCCATTCATCATTGGAGCTGCAGATGGACAACTGGCAAATCTGGGTAGCGGGGCAACCTCTCCTGGAGAAGTCAATGTATCTGTCGGAACGAGTGGTGCTATCAGGCAGTTCGTGACAGGTACACCTGTAAATGATGAGATGGAGACATTTACGTATGCCTTTACCAAAGATACATCCATTATAGGAGGGCCAACAAATAATGGCGGGATTGCCTTACAATGGTTTAAAGACATGATTGAGTTTAAAGGTACACATGATGAACTGCTGGCAGGGGCAGAAAATGTGGAACCGGGCTCGGATGGCATTATCTTTCTGCCTTATATTAATGGTGAAAGGGCGCCATTATGGAATCAGAGGGCGAGAGGAAACTTCTACGGACTATGTATTGGCCATGAAAGAGATCATTTAGCCAGGGCGGTACTGGAAGGAATTGTTTTTAATATTTATCAGATTGGAAAATCTTTGGAAAAAATGGCAGGAGAACCTCGAAAAATAACGGTAAACGGCGGTCTTTCCAAATCACCGCTATGGGTACAGATTATGGCAGATGTATTCGGAAGCGACATCTATCTGTCCGATACGCATCATAATGCTGCCTGGGGTGCAGCTTGGACTGCTTTAGTCGGAATTGGGGCAGCTGAATCCTTTGATGCAATTAAGGAGAACCTCCCGGCCGAAACCGTAATCAAACCAAATATGGCCAACCATGAAGTCTATATAAAAATCTACGAAAGATATGAAAAGATAGCAGAGGATTTACATAGCTACTTCATTTAAAAATCCTAGTAAAGTCATTCACGACTGTCTTGCTGCTGAGAAGGTCTATAGCTTAAATAGTGGATTGAAAAGATAAGCTCGGAGGCTCGTTAAGAGGTATTTAACGACCTTTCGGGCTTTTTATTGCGTATTAATTTTGAAAAATATAATTATTGTCTTTAATAAATACTTGAAATAAGAAGCGCTTACAACTATAATTAGATTGGATAGTAATCAAATTAAATCTTTGAAATTGAATAAGGTAATTGGAATCAGAAAAACAAAATGAAAGCGGTTATATTTCGGCGGCTATAGGTTAAAGGGATTCATTATGTGATTTTCTACCTTGATAAATAGCATTGGATTGAGGGGAATAAAGGGCTAAGGAAGGTTAATCATTTTTCCGGCCAATCTTTAAAAGAAATAGAAGACTACATATTATCCAGGGGAAATGCCGGCTTACAAAAAGAAAAAAGGGGAGAGAAAGTCATGCCATTAATCATTACTGCATTAGGTATATTGCTTTTATTGACCATGATTATGAAATTCAAAATCAATACGTTGATTACATTGATTGTCGTTTCATTCGTATTGGGTCTGGCGCTAGGGATGCCGATAAACGAGATAATAGAATCCGTTGAGGCAGGCCTCGGCGGTACAATGGCCAGTACAGGATTAATATTTGGATTTGGTGCCATTCTCGGCAAATTGATAGCTGATGCGGGGGGAGCACAGCGAATTGCAATGACTCTGATTGCAAGATTTAATGAGAAGTGGGTGCAATGGGCGGTTATTCTTACATCTTTCATCCTTGGGATTGCCTTGTTTTTCGAAGTTGGTCTTGTATTGTTGATTCCAATTGTTTACCAGATTGCCAAACAGACTAATATATCCTTTCTATGGTTAGGGCTGCCAATGGTTACAGCCTTATCTGTAACCCATGCATTCCTTCCGCCGCATCCGGGTCCTACGGTTATATCTGCTCAATATGGTGCTAATATTGGCCTGGTATTACTTTATGGTCTCCTTATTTCCATTCCGACCATAATTATTGCGGGACCACTGTTTACAAGATATGCGAAGAAATTCGTACCGACAGCATTTGAAAAGGCGGCAGAAGGAAGCATCGCTAAATTGGGAGATGCCAAACAATATAAATTAGAAGATACTCCTGGTTTCGGTGTCAGTGCAATTACAGCTGTATTCCCAGTTATTCTAATGGGGCTTTCGACCATCTTTACGTTAGTAAAGGATACAATGGGAATTGGCGATAGTTTCTTTTTTGACATGATAGCTGCTATCGGAGCTCCTTCCATGGTAATGTTATTATCATTATTGCTTTCGCTCTATACAATGGGGATTGCCCGCGGGATTCCAATGGAGTCGCTGATGAAGTCGGCAGAGGGTTCTGTGAAAGCTATTGGAATGCTGCTATTGATTCTGGGAGCGAGTGGTGCACTGAAAGAAGTACTGATGGATGGTGGCGTTGGTGATTATGTAGCGCTAATATTCGAAGGGAGTACCATTTCACCACTGTTTCTTGCCTGGTTAATTGCAGCTGTCATTCGAGTTGCACAAGGCTCTGCAACGGTATCTGCGTTAACGACTGCCGGCCTTGTATTACCGCTACTTGCAGATACAGATGTTAACCTTGCTCTAGTCGTACTGGCAACTGGTGCTGGCAGTGTCATTGCTTCACATGTCAATGATACCGGTTTCTGGATTATCAAAGAGTCATTTGGTTTGACGATGAAGGAAACATTTGCAACCTGGACAATTTTAGAGACACTTATCTCTGTAAGCGGTTTGGTTTTTGTATTGCTTCTAAGCTTATTTGTATAATTGACAGATTTGACAAAGCCCTGAATTAATCCTGTTCAGGGCTTTTATTTTATGCCATAAGGCTATACCAAAGTGAATGAAGCAACGTGGAACAACTAAGAGGCTCCCCTTTGGAAGGCAGGTATTTTTGTGAACGTCCCTTTATAGTACTTATGGCATATATTGTCATAAAATGGAACAAAATTCATAGTATTTCATCAAATTATACGTTAATATGATGGTACTAGGGTTAGTTAGTGGAAAAGGATGTGGGTCATGACATATCGTGTTCGTTTATTTGGTCTCCTCTTTTCAATGGAGGACAATCTCTTTCGAATTAAAAAGGCAGAGCAGCTGCAAAATTTATGGAAAATAAATATATTCCTTGTTCTGGCTGCAATTGGAGTATATGTGTGGATGGCTTTTCTTGGAATGGGATCAGAAGGCATTTCCGCTAAGGCGATGACGCTCTCGCAGCCTTTATATGAGACTGGCAAACTAGGATTTATTGCAGGAAGAGCTATTTATGGACTGTTGTTTGCATTCGTCATTTTATTTGTTCCAAGTCTTTTGTTTTATCTTCTGACTGGTATTCCATATAAGAAGCTGTTGATCATGCAGCAGGTTGTGCTTATTGTTATGCTGGTTGAACGGTTAATATGGATTCCGCTTGTGCTGTTTGCTGGGCTCAACTGGCAGGTTTCTCCTTTATCGTTCGGTATCATCGCATCCTACATAACGGAAACATCCTGGATCATTTATTTTTTTGGAGCAATCACCATATTCCACCTGTGGATTATCCGATTCCAGGTTAAATACCTTTCCAGCTTTTCAGAATCAAAAAGATATATTCTTTGGCTGAATGTCATCTTATTATTCTTCCTTGGCTGGTGCCTTGCTGCATTGACCGCATATACGGATACTTATTTATTAAGTGGGTGGTTTGGATGAGGAAACGGAGAATCATTCAAGTGCTTATCATGGTGTTTATTGGAGTGAATTTCCTTCTTGTCTATCTTGATGATGAAGGGAAAATAGAAAGAACAGCTTATATTAGCAAGTGGTCCGAAAGTTTTGAAGCAGATATGGCTGAAAAAATGTATAAAGAGGGTGTGCTGACGGCAGCGGGTGAAGAACAGGTCTATTTTGATGAAAAGCTCGGAACCTTTCAGGAATTTCTAGTGGACGAAGGTAGCATGGTCAATGCCGGTGATTCGCTTTATACATATACAGTAGATAACTATTATGAGGCGGAAGCTGATCTTAGAGCCGAAAGCGGTCAAATCAGTGGTGAAATTGCTGCAATCGAAACAGCCATTTCCCAAATGGAGATGTACTTTGTTCCGATGAATATGACGGAAACTCCGAGTGCTTTTACCTTAACGGAAGATCAGCTGGAGGTAGAATTTCCGCAGACCTCCATCGAAGCTGATTTATTGAAAGAGCAGTATTTGGTGGAAAAGGAAAAGGAACTATCGCAAAAAAGGGCCCAGCTTGCCGCGGTCGAAGCTCAGCTAACTGAACTCCAGGCATCTGGAGATACGATTACTGTCCAAAGTCCTTATGCTGGTAGAATCAGTAATTTAAATGAAACCCTTGATCATCCGGTTATCACAATAGAGGAGACGGACTTGGTTGCTATCGGGGAATTAACCGAACAAGAACGTAAGCAAATGCAGGAAGGTCTTGCAGCTGAGGTGGAAGTTCAGGAAATGAGCACGCAGCTGGAAGGGGCAGTCCAGGAAGTAGGCGAAAAGCCTGCGTCGATTAAAGTAGACGGAGAAAGCATGTATCCTTTTACAATTTCTTTTACTGAAACGAATGATTCAGAAGCGGATGAAGGTGCTAATGCGGATGAAGCAGAGAATCTGGATGAAACAGAAAGTGGAGATGAAGTGGCAAATGCAGAGAACACAGAAGAAGCAGAGCAGCTGCTTCCCGGCTATCATGCCAATCTTGCCATTACAATGGAAGAGTCGCCTGGAGCAACTGTCCTTTATGAAGAAGCTGTGTTTACAGACTCTGTCTGGAAAATGACCAGTGAAGGAAAACTTGTTGAACAGGGAATCGTAACCGGCCTAATGGTAGATAGCATGGTTGAAATTGTTGAAGGTGTGGAAGTTGGGGACTGGGTCGCGGTCGAACCGCCAAGTCTATTTCATCATGAGGCAAATTTCATCACACCGCTGCGATGGAAGCAATTAACGAGGGATTCTTTCGCAAACACGGAGAATACCTGGACTGAAAATATCTGGTCCGGCTTGCTCTCCAGATAGAAAAACAACTTGTGTCCAAACATTGCGTATGGATACAAGTTGTTTTGTTTTATCCGAGCTATTTCTAACCTTTCTCCGGGACTGCGAACTGAAATGCTGCTTCTGGACGGTCACGTTAGATTCTGTTTAGATGTTCGCTGCCTTATGGAGTTCGGCATCTTGCTGGATCTGCTTTCTGTGATACATCACATTTACGATTGCTCCGGTCATGAGAATCAGGCCTGTGAGGAAGAACCAGATCATGAGAATAATAATACCTCCAAGACTCCCATAAGTTGCAGAATAATTTCCAAAGTTGCTTATATAAATGGAAAACCCTAAGGAGATTGCCTGCCAAAGGATGCTTGCCAAAAGGGCGCCAGGTATAACGTGCTTAAACGGGAACTTCTTATTCGGTGCAAAATGATACAGGCACATCAATAGGGCGGTAATGACCACGATGCTTACAACATATCGAAGAATTTGCAGGGTGACAGTCATTTCTGAACTGATTCCTAGGAAAGATACAATAAACCCGAGAATGACATCACCGAATACAGGAAGCAAGATGGCAACGATAATTGCCACAATCATACCGACCGTCAGTATAAAGTCAAGTAAACGTACCACAATAAAGGAACGTGTTTCTTCTACATCATATGCTTCATTGGAAGCCTTAATAAATGCATTGATCCCGTTTGACGCTGACCAGAGTGTCCCGATAATACCGACAGTAAGCAAGCCGCCCTGTGGGGTCTCCACAAGGCTGGCGATATTTTCTTCAAAGATAGAAGAAAGTTCCCCGGGCATCACGGTTTTAATGAGGCGCATCGCCTCATCAGGGCTGATGTTAAAGTAGGGAATGATTGCAAAGGCGACAACCAATAAAGGAAAGATGGCCAATAAAAAATAATATGCCAGAGAGGCAGCGAGCATTGTGACATTATTTTCTTTGAATCTGGTCATAAATTCTTTCGAACGATTCTTTAATGCAGACATAATATTCCTCCCTCATAGAACTTTTATTTGGTCTATACCCAAGAAAGCAAACGATTAATCTTTTAAGGTAAAGAAGGGGGAAAACGTTTTATTTATGGAAGCAGGTGGTATAATATTGTCAAAGTATAATTTTGCCAAAAGGAGGTAAGTTTACATATGGATATCCTGTATTTGGGAATTCTATTGTGTTCGATTGCATTTGCAATTGTAGCTATCTATATATCCATGGTGCTGAAGCGCCTTACAGATACGCTCAAGTCACTTGGAAGTTCAATGGGTGAGCTGGAAAGAGAAATGGAATATATTACACCGCAACTAACGCAAACGGTAAGGGAATCAGATAAACTTATTGATGACATTAGTGATAAAATCAAGGCGACGGATAGCTTGTTTGATTCAGCTGAAAATATAGGGGCTTCCGTTAACACACTGAATGAAGTATATAGTGAAAAGAGCAAGAATGTATCCGACGTTGAAATGGAGCAAAAGATGAAACCTTTTGTCGGTGGAATTACCTGGAGCGAAGCGGCAGTTCAGCTCTTTAAAAAGTGGAAATCGGCAAAGCGGACAGGTAAAAATGAATTAATGGTACAGCAAACAGAAATGGTACCTGCAAAAACAGGAAGAGAGGGATAAGAATGACTTTAGTCGGGATAGGTGTACTGCTCATTGGAGTAGCATTTATTATTTTAGCGATATTTATTGGACATGCATTGAATAATCTGGCGGGTGTGCTTCGTGGAGTTGATAAGACGGTGCAGCAGCTTCCGGATCAATTGGATAACATCTTTAAAGAAACAGGTAATATGATCAGTGAGAGCAACCATACCTTAGCTGATGTTAATGATAAACTTCACCAGCTAAGCCCGCTGTTCTACATCATCGGTGACGTTGGAAATGCTACAAGGAAGGTATCGTCCTCCTTGGTTGATGTTACAGAATCCATCAAGGTAAAAACAGAAGGCGGAAAAGACACTGCTGACAGCAACAAGCTCGGTGGCCTCTACGGTTCATTTGCTTTAGGATATTACTGGTTGAAGAAACGCCAGGAAATGAAGAAAGCAAAAGGAGAATTCACGAATGGAAACCAGTAGCCAAAAGAAAAATACGGCTTTGATGCTCAGTATTGCTGGTGGAATAACGTTGGGCTGGTCGTTAAAAACATATCTCTCCAAACAACAGCAATTGGAAGAACATCAAACCATTATTCAGCGTTTGAAAGGGTTTGAAAAGAGGCTCTATGAAGACGGCAGAGAGCGAGCCGCAGCTATTGAAGGGATTAAACAGGAAGTGGAAAGTGACATCTAGCGAGTATAATGAATCCCTGCGTGGAAGCGGGGATTTTATATTTTCGTCAAAAATAGACATACATAAAACAAGCAGGCCATTACTAAAAATTACAATCCTCAGACAAATGTCTTAGAAAGTGAACTCTGAACGTGAATTTTTTAGCGCGGTTGCGTTTTTAATATAAATTCCATAATCACCGAAGGGACTGGTCGTAGATTTCAGCTCCGGGAAGTCGCTTTCAGCGGGCGCGGCTTCAGCCTCCTCGCGGAAAAGCACCGCTGTGGGGTCTTCAGACACGTGCTATTCCCGCAGGAGTCGACTTCCCTGCACTTCCATCAACCATATTCCTAGCAGTCATTCATATTTACATGCTAGGAAGCAAAGGCACCAAACTAGCGAAGGAAATACACCAAGCCTTGATAGTTCGTTACGAAAATATCCAAAAATAAAATCCGAACTGATTTTGATATGCTCCCCCAAAGATAAAACAGATTTTTATTTATTAATCTGTCTACCATAGGGGGGCATATCATTTTTCATCGTCCGGATTTTTACTTTGACTTAAATGCTGTTGCCTAGCCTTGTTGCTTTCTAATGCATGCTGACGGTGTTTTGTTCTTTTTTCATTTCTTTGCTTTTTTGGAAGAGGAAGTACCCGAGAGTCAAGGCTCCATATAATCCCTTGAGATTTTTTCGGGAAGTGAATTCATTTGCGTTTTGAGTGCTTACTTTCATATCGTCAACGGCATTTACCATGGATGAGGACAACTGATTTGTTGTTCTTCCGGCATCACCGACAATATGAAATACTGGACTTAATTCTTTCACCTGACTATTGACCTGATGAAGGGTCTCCACTCCGGTCCCGAGTGCCTTTGTTGTTTGTGAAGTAATGTCTTCAACGGTTTTCGGCAATTCATCCGTCGTTTTTTGCAGGCTGCGGAATACCGCTGCTAAATTATTCAGTGGTTTGATCAGAAAAACGACCAATCCAATGAAGCCAATTCCAATAATGATAAGACCAATGCCTATCCAGATCATGTCACTAGTTCCCTCCTAATTATCTCTTTGCTTTTCATAATACCACTTCTGCTATTTCGATAAACGTGCTCTAAGGCTTAGCATACCACAAATGGATAGTCATAATCCTGTAACATGTCCCATAAATATTTAGGAGAGATCAATTAGGAGGAGCGGATCAAATGGGGCGAAGGATGAAGGTCGTGTATTGGATAATTGGAGCATTCTTATTGGCTTTCCTGATTCAGTATCCGATCAACCAGCGTGAGGTCAATACCAATAATTCATGGTCGCTGCCGCTCTCAGGCAAAACGATTGTGATTGATCCGGGACACGGCGGTCCGGATGGTGGGGCGGTTGGATCAGATGAAACCTTAGAAAAGGATATCGCACTCGAAGTTTCTAAAATGGTTCAAAGTTATTTACAGCAAAATGGAGCACTTGTCTATTTGACAAGGGAGGAAGACAAAGACTTGGCGGGTGAGGATACGAAGGGACTTGCCAGAAGAAAGTCAGAGGATATTCGTAATCGTTTGGAGTTCATTCATGATAAGAATCCTGATTTCTTCTTGACCCTGCATTTAAATGCTCTGCCTTCTACGCAATGGAGAGGGGCGCAAACCTTTTATTATCCTGAATTTGAAGAGAATAGGCATCTGGCCAAAATGATTCAAGAAGAAATCATTCGAAATATGGAAAATACGAATCGGTCACCATTAGCTATAAATGGCATCTATTTACTCAAACATGCCCAAGTTCCTGGAGCCCTGGTTGAGATAGGTTTTCTATCCAATCAAGAGGAAAGGGAATTATTAAAGCAGGAAGACTATCAAAGAAAAATGGCGGCCAGCATTTACGAAGGTATCTTGCGGTATTTGACAGAGCCGGTAGAAGAGGAAGAGTGAAACCGCCACCATAGTGCATATCACTTAGATTTTATGCGAATTATGTTATACTAGCAATTGGAGTACTAACATAAGGGGATGGTGACTTATAATGCTGACAAAAGAGGAAGTTGTGCAACTGCTTAATCCTGTTAAGGATCCTTTTTTACATATAACACTTAAAGAGACTGGCGGAATTACGAATGTATCCATTAAGGAAGATAAAAAGCATGTCAGTGTCAAAATTGGCATTTCAAAGACGAATACTGCTGAACAAATGCAATTACAGCAGGAAATTGTCGGAATTCTAAAGCGCAACGGTGCAAACACTGTTGGATTGCGTTTCGAACAGCTGCCAGAGGAAGTCATCCAAAAATATCAGCCCGCAGCAGAAGAGGCACAGGTCTCTTCATTAATGGGCGGAAATTCGAATACCAAGTTTATTGCGGTGGCTAGCGGTAAGGGTGGTGTAGGGAAATCAACGGTAACGGTTAACCTTGCAGTATCACTCATGCGATTAGGCAAAAAGGTTGGTATTATCGATGCAGATATATACGGGTTCAGTGTACCGGATATGATGGGTGTGGAACAGCGCCCGGCTGTTCGCGGCCAAAAGATTATACCTGTTGAACGATTTGGGGTTAAGGTAATATCCATGGGATTCTTTGTTGAGGATAACTCGCCGATCATTTGGAGAGGGCCAATGCTGGGCAAGATGATCAACAGCTTCTTTTCGGAAGTGGAATGGGGAGATTTGGACTATCTGCTTCTTGATTTGCCGCCGGGCACTGGAGATATTGCCATGGATATCCATGAGCTCCTGCCAACATGTAAAGAAATTATTGTAACTACGCCGCACCCTACTGCAGCCTTTGTTGCAGCAAGAGCGGGCCAAATGGCATTGAAAACCGAACATGAGATTCTGGGCGTTGTTGAAAACATGGCCTATTTTGAAAGCAAGAAAACCGGGGAAAAAGAATTTGTGTTTGGTGAAGGCGGAGGTACGAAGCTTGCAGAAGTGCTGCAAACAAAAGTACTTGGGCAATTGCCTATCCAACAGCCATATGAGGAAGAGGATGTCTTTGCACCTTCTGTCTATCAGGAGGATCATCCAAATGGAAAAGAGTTCCATCGAATCGCTGCGAAAATCATTGCAAAATTAGAAGAATAAATAAACAGGGCGTCCTGAGTGCGGGCGCCCTGTTTATTTTTTACGTGAGATGAGTGGATGGGATTGTAAGGCGATTATTGTCCACCGCCACCGGCGCCACCACCACCGCCGCCGGATCCTCCACCACCACCGCCATTTGAACCAGACTCTGAGTCGCCTCCAGATTGCTCTCCGCCGCCTTCTTGACCACTACCCTGTTCTTCGGCAGCTTTTAGCAGTATTTCCTGGATTTTGGCCTGGAATAGAGGGGTTTCCAATGTTTGTGTGATGGTATCCTCCAAATGGGATCGGAACTGCTGGCTTTTCAAAATGGTCAGCATTTGATCGGTTATTTCCGGATTTTGCAACAAATCCATCATTTGCTTCTGATAGTCTGCATCATTCATCAGATCCTTCATTAATTTCTTTTGCTCTTCAGACATGGATTTCGCATAACCTTCGACAAATTTAGGATCTTCGAATAAGGTGCTCCACATTTCTTTTCCCTTATCGGAAACAAGGGTTTCATTAATGGAGGATTTGACTACGTCTGATTGAATGACCAGTTCTTGTTTCACTTTCTCATCGGCCATCACTTCGGACAAAGCCTTCTTCCCGTCTTCTGTCTGTAATATATCAACAACCATTTTCTTCGTTGCTTCGTAATCGGCTTCCTTGCCTGTAGCAGCTTCTCCATTGCAAGCTGTTAGCAGTGAAAAGGATATCCCGAGGAGTGTAATGAACACTATGCGTATCATTAGGAATTGTTCCTCCTTCCTATATCCTTTAATATGAGTGACAAATTTATAAAATATGCACTTCCAATGGGAAAATAAAAGCACTTCATGCTAAAATATGAACTATCATGTGTGCTGAAGTAGGAGGATTTATAGTGAGCAGTCAAAAATTGGTAAATTTTTTATTGAAAACGTTTATAATCGGCGGGGCTGCAGGACTTCTGATAAGCTTCTTTGTTAAGCCTGAAGATTATCTTGCATATTTAAACCCGTTTGATTTTATGGAAGTCCTTGGACTATTATTATTTTTTATTGGCTTAGGTTTAACCTTTAGTGTAGTTAGTATGACCGGATTTTTTGCCTATTTGTTTATCCACCGAATGGGATTAAGCCTGTTTAGGTCGTTCTGGTCTATGGTTCAGATTATATTAATCGCGTTTGTACTGTTTGATTTAGTATATTTTCCGTATCGGGCGGCCGACGGAGAAGTATCAATGCTTTGGTATATTCTAATGTCTGCCGCATTACTGATAATCGGCTGGGTTGTTGCAAAAAGGAAAGCAAAAGAAACAAACCAGAGCGCCTTTATCCCTGCTCTGTTCTTTATGGTTGTCATTACAACGGTGGAATGGGTACCGGCATTGCAGGTGGAAGGCACGGACTATGTTTGGCTGATGATTGCGCCGCTGCTCGCATGCAATACGTATCAATTGCTTACATTGCACCGGATTAACAAAGCAGTTAAACAGGAACGAACCGACAAGAAATCATCAGGCAAGCAAGCGAATGCCCGGAATATATAGGCAAAAACCTCTGATCCATTCGGGATTAGAGGTTTTTTAATGAATTTTTTGCGTAAGTGGCAATGCTTTCGATTGCACCATTATATAGAGAAATCATAACGACTGGCTGTTTTCAAGGTTATTCAACGATTTTAGTCTCTGCGTGGGCCTGATTCATCAGCTCAGAAATGGTTACAAGCTGAAACCCTTTATTCACTAAACCCGGTAAAATGGTCGATAAGGCATCCGCGGTTTGTTTTGCTGCGTCTGAGGCATGGAGTAACAGGATGTCACCATTTGTGGTATTCTTCATTACGGTATCAATAATTTCTGATGTTCCGGGATTTTTCCAATCATTTGGATTAATGTTCCAATGGATCACTTTGAACTCTAAGCTCTCTGCAAGCTCAATGATTTCTTTATTGAAATGGCCACTTGGTGTCCGGAGCAGCTCTACATCTTCATACCCAAGCTTCTCAAAAACATCACGTGCATAGAGCAAGTCCTTTCTCACTTGGTCAATTTCCTGATCAAGGTAGCTTTTATAACGATAACCCAACATCCCAAGCTCATGTTTCCCATCTGATATTTTCTGGAGTATATCCGGATGGCGCTCTGCCCATTCACCACTCACAAAAAATGTTGCCTGTACCTCCTCTTCTTCCAGTTTCTTGAGGATATCGAGTGCCCTCTCTTCGCCCCAGCTAATATTGAATGTCAATGCAATATTTGGTTCATCTGCATTTCCCTTTGACAAAGCAACCGGTGTTTCATTGGAGAAAACGGAGAAAACCATTTCTTTCTGTGACCAAAATAAAAGAGCGCTAATCAGTGCGAGTGAAATAATTAACCAGCCTTTAATTCGCTTTCTTCCTATTACATAAAAATGATCCATGCATTTTCCTCCCGCTTATCAGTCGTTCTACCTTTATGTTTATGATAAAAGGAGCAAAATATGAACAAGCCCTAGCACTGAAATGTATATATCATTCGGAGAAAAACTAAAAAAACTGGATGAAAGGATAGGGAATAGGGGAATAGTAGACTTAACGATGGATATGTTCTTGTACAATTTAGATTAACGCAGAAAAACAGAAACAAAAACTCCAACAACCGACAAAATTCGTCAAAGCTGACGAATGAATGTGGTGTACCTTTTTGAAAAAAATTAAACGTAGTATGCAACGAAGAAAAGAGATCTTCATAAAATATATGATGGTACAGATTTGAGAACTAAGAGGTGAAAGAGATGTTAGGACTGTTAATTAATGAAATGGAACAAAAGGAAATCGAATATCTTTTAAAAAGAGAACTGGAAGAGCTATTGCTGGATATGGGAGATAATCGGATTGATCATATGGTCAAACGGGCGATGAGAGAAAGGTATCGTGTGCTGTTTCAAATGCTGCGCCGTGTAGCAAGCGAACAGGATTGCATGAAATATATGCCGAAGCGAAGAGAAACCTATAGAAGTAACGACTAAATTAATGCTTGAAATAAAGCTGTTTATCCAATCACTAAAAATATAGACTAATTTTAATTATTTTTTTTCGGAATTTCTATTGCCCTATATAATTTATTATGATATATTATTTTCTGTTGTCGCTTTATGAAACAACTTCTTGAAAAAACATAGAAAAACATTCATAAAACATGTTGACAATAAACGGAATGCATGATACATTATATCTTGTCCCAAAAACGACGGGACATGAAATTGATCTTTGAAAACTGAACAAAACAACCAGTATGTCAACCAAAAAGAAACTTGTTTCTTTTTGAAATAACTCAATAAGTTTCACTTATTGAGAAAGCAAGAAGCTAAGAACACAAATGGAATTGACCGGTGTCGATTCTATTCAAACACTTTTATGGAGAGTTTGATCTTGGCTCAGGACGAACGCTGGCGGCGTGCCTAATACATGCAAGTCGAGCGCGGGAAGCAAGCTGAACCCTTCGGGGTGACGCTTGTGGAACGAGCGGCGGACGGGTGAGTAACACGTGGGCAACCTGCCTGTAAGATTGGGATAACTCGCGGAAACGTGAGCTAATACCGAATAATACTTCTT
>NZ_HE610980.1:29070-267718 GCF_000285495.1 Oceanobacillus massiliensis str. N'diop | reverse complement strand
CAGCATGAACCACAAATTAAAAATTTTATAATGAATTCTCTTGAAAATACATTAGAAAATCAAACTGCACGCAAGGGAACAGAGCAGGTAAAAGTTTTTCAAACAATTGAATTTGATGAGACTTTTTATAGGGTCTGTGCGAAAATCATATTCAATTACTTGGCCTTTGTGAAAGGCCAAGATTTTGTTTTAAAGGAGTGTTTTAATCCCATTCGACACTGGATTGTAAACGGTGGAGAAAACAACTTCGTTACCTTGAGTGGGCAAAAAATTAATATGCCTATTTCTTATCCTGAAAAAGCACATAAACTTTTTATCATTCAAGATAGAAATTCTTTAAGGGGTCTTATAAGTTTTTATGGAGATCATTTTGAAACTCTCATTAATTTATGTGATGATTTTGACGGAGTCCTTGGGCTAGATGGTTTTATTTGTGACTGGCAAAACAGGCAAGAACTCAGATTGATTGATTATATAAGTAATTATACAAGCCATTAAATGAAAATC
Organism: Oceanobacillus massiliensis str. N'diop; assembly: GCF_000285495.1. Classification (GTDB taxonomy): domain Bacteria; phylum Bacillota; class Bacilli; order Bacillales; family Amphibacillaceae; genus Oceanobacillus; species Oceanobacillus massiliensis. The sequence goes on along the minus strand of NZ_HE610980.1, from coordinate 267,211 downwards.
TTCTACCAAATTGAAAAAGACTGCAATAGGTAGCCCTATACTTTACTTAAAGACAGCACTGCATTTAAGAGGGAGACGTTTTCAAAGTGCGTTCTGTATTTTTGTATCTCTGTCGAAGTTCAGCTATATCCAATTTCAATCGGAGTTCTCTACCAACAACTTTAACAATCTTCCATGCCCCTTCTTTAAAATGGGGGTACCGATCCATGTATTTTACAAAAGGAGTTCTCAAGACTTGATTTGCATCTCTATCAAAACCAGTTGGTGATAGGGATCCGTAAGTCCTATCAGACTTTACTTCGGTTTGTAAATCATACCCTGCATAGATTGGGGCATTCCTAGTTCCATCTAATGTCAGTTGGATGGCAATATCGAAAACCTTACCATCAATTTCTATCCAAGAATGATCAAAATATTGAAATCCAGTTTTTACCTCTCCGATACATAAATCATTTTCAACTTTTTGTTCATTAAGTAAGATGTGAAAAATGCTGGAGATTAGATGGCATGCTCCAGGATTAGGGTGCTTTTTATAATAGTCAGATACTGCAAAGAAGGTCTTATATATTTTTTCACTTTGTTCGTGTTTAAGAGGAATACCCTCAGCCGTTATGCGATATGGTTTTGTTTGACTTGTCGCCATAGAATTCTCCCCAATTCAATTAGTAATTTAATTTCTATTATGATTAATTATAACATTTTGATTTCTAGTTTAAAATTATACTAACCCTACTGTAAATTAATCTGTTCCAGAATCATAGCTTCTAGGATAATTAATAGAATGTGTTTCAAAATATTAGTTTTCTTATCTGGGATGTACCCATGGCTTATTAGACCTTATGGTATAATTATGGGCAAAGGAAAAATAAGGAATTAATATATTTAGTTGTATGTTTTATGGGTATAGCCTTAACGATAATGGTGGATTACTACATAGATAAAAAGGAAATAGGAGAAATAATATTTTCACTAGGATTTCAAACAACAGAATTGTTGGAAAGGATATGAATCTTTTGGATAAGAGAAGCACAAAAATTAAATGGCATGGGAATGAAGCAATAAATATGGCTTCCCATGTAATAGCAGAATTGTATGGATTAAATGACTTAACAATTGAAAACTGGATTTTTTATGCAGATGTTGATTTTTTATCAATCTGTGCCAAACCACGTAAAAAAACTATACTACATGAGTACATAGAATATATTTATTTTACTAATTATGACTACATGTTGGATAAACACTTTCCAATGGAGGTAATAAATACATTAACTGGTCTCTTGGACTTCTATAATATTGATTATACAATTTTAGGTAAGTTTGATAATGTCGGTAAGACAGATGATGAACTGAATCCTGAAGAATTTGAAGAAGCTGAGGATTATGCAAGAGAATTATTTGACTTTTTTATGGACGAGTTGAGCCCAGTAATTATAGATGATATATTTACCGTGTTGTATTCAAATAAACTTTTCTTATTCGAGTTTAATTCTCAGTTAAGGGAGTTAATTTTAAATTTAAAGGCAGAAGATATTCCAGAATACTTAAAGAAAGACGGAGTTATAAAAAGATGCAAATATATTCCTCAATGGTTAAAGCGAGGAGTATTTATGAGAGATAAAGGGAGATGTCAGATTTGCGGTGCTGATTTAACAAAGATACTCAACTTAGATAATACTGAAAATTATGACCATATTATTCCGTTAGAAAATCGTGGTAATAATGATCCTATTAATTTCCAACTTACATGTGAACATTGTAATAAGTCTAAAGGGGATAGGAGTATGGCATTTAATAGCTTATCAAATCGTTATTGGGATATAGATTGAAAAAGTTGTACTCACAGTAAATAATTAATAATTACAGAGAGGGTACTAAAATGGAATGGATACAAGAGAATATAAATTGGATTTTTAGCGGTATTGGTGTGTCTGCTATTTTGGGCATTATAGGTCTCTTTACAAAAAATCATAAGGGAAAAGAGCAAATGATTAATTCAGGTAATAATTCAACAAACATTCAAAGTGGAAAGGATGTTAATATAACACTTGGTGGTAAAAATGATGGACAAGAAAAATGAAATAAATAGTGGGGACAATTCAACAAACATACAGGGAAGACAGGTTCTGGTTAATCAACAAATTGGGATAAGTTATTCCGATGCAAGACAGATAGCTTTAGACGTTTATAAACAAAACTTCTACGAATTAAGTGAGGAAGCAAAAAGTGTTGCATTAGAAAGAGCAGAAAAATTGATTGATGAATTATTGCGGAATTTAGAGAAGGAATTGCCAGAACAAATAGAAAAAATTAAAGTTCCAGATGTTCAATATACGCTTATAAAAGCTCAAAGTATATATGCTCGAAATGGTGGCCCCGATACCTTAGAAATTCTAACCAATCTTTTAAAAGATAGATTTAGAGTAAAAGAAGACTCTTTAAAAAAGATAGTATTAAATGAAGCGATAGAGATAATACCTAAGTTAACTATAAACCAACTAAATTTGTTAACAGCAATATTTTTGGTGAAAAATTGCAAAATGTCAAAAGTCAGAGTGTTGATAGAATCTCTTGACACCATTATAACTGATGATTTAGTACAATTTATACAAGAACGAAATTATTTTGAGCATTTGGTTTACGTCGGGGCTGCATCGAATGATATTACTACAGACTCCTCCCAAAATCTTGAATATTTTATAAGGAAATCTTATTCGGAAGAATTAAACGAAAAAGTCGAAGGAAATACGTTAGATGTTTTAGACCCACCAGTAAGAAATCAATTTGTTATTGATACATTGAGTGAATCAGTCTTCTTCAAATGGAATCATGGGTATTTTAACCGTTACGCTTTAACAAGTGTTGGAATAGCACTAGCAGTTACACACTTCAATATTGTTATGAATGCAAATATAGATTTGAATATCTGGATAAAAGGATGAATTTATAATATAAATGATTATAGACTCATTTACTTTACAAAAACGAGGAGAGTAAACAAGGAAATCCTATTAAATTGGGATTTTTATTTTTAGATTTTGCCTCTAGGCTGTTGAATCTTACTCAAATAGAGATATATACTGAATGTGTGAGATCATGTAGGAGGTGATCAAAAGTGAAAGTTGTTCATCCGATTCGGGATTTAAAACAACTTGAAGCAGTGAAAGGATACCTTCGAGGGAAAAATAAAAGAGACTTTTTGCTTTTCATGGTTGGTGTTTCATCGGCCCTCAGAATCTCCGACATCTTGATTTTGAAAGTGAATCAAGTATGGGATGGTAGGAAGCCAACAGAGTTTATTGAAGTGAACGAAAAGAAGACTGGTAAATATAAGCGATTTCCGATCACCCCAAATTTAGCGAAAAGCATTAAAGAGTTTATGAAAGAGTTTCCTGATAAGAATCAGAACGACTTTCTTTTTACCAGTAGAAAAGGAATGAATCAGCCTATCACAAGGCAATATGCTGCATCAATGTTGAATGAAGCCTGTGATATGGTAGGAATAACAGAGAAATTTTCAACACACGGAATGAGAAAAACTTGGGGCTATTGGGCTTTTAAGAAAGGAATATCCCTTGATTACATATGTATAGCACTAAATCATAGATCCGTTGCCGAAACAAAAAGGTATCTCGGTATATTACAAGAAGATCTTGATGAACTGTACTTACAGGTCAATTTATAAAAATATAGAAAAAATTAAAGGCATTTGTTGCTGACTTTGTTATACGGAGAAAAAAACAATCCGTTTTGCCAAAAGTCAACGTAACAGATGCCTTTTATTGTTTTTCAGGAGGATAAATAAATGTTGGAAAAGATTGAGGTTGTTATAAATCACATTGATGATAATTTTAATTCAGAAATTCACAGAAAAGATATAGAAGAATTAGCAGACTGTTCTTTTGAGGATTTTTCTGTTGAATTTGAAAAAGAAATCGGGATGCAGTTCCTACGGTATTTAGTTCGTAGGCAATTAACTTTAGTTAAAGAAGAAATAAGTCGTAAGAACGGTTCAATTGATAAAAAGTATTCCCCTTTCAATGGGTATGATGAATTTAGGACTATATTCGAATTTGAATTCAATATTAAGGTAGATGAAGTATTGGATAATGGAAAAATAATTCTTCAAGACAGATATGGTTCTGAAGAATGGAGAAAGCATGATTTGGTTTTAAAAGAGTTACTAGATAAGGCGGGTAACTCAACTAATGCACTGAGGTATTTGCTTTCACTTCCTCCTTACTATTTAGAAGGTATTCCTAGCTATTTTTATTCAACATACAAGGTAGAAGTTATCGACTTACTCATCAGACGGACCTATGGTGAATTATTATCTACCTCAGAATATAACAATGTTGTATTTGAACTTGAAACATTTTATATGATGGGCATTGAGTATTCTATTAAAGATTTAATAGTTATTACTAATAAGTATGTTTTGGTAAACCGAGGTTTAATTAATAGATTACTTCTGGATTATGGGGCTGAATTTGAATATTCAGTATCAGAGTTGAGAACCTTATGGGGAATTTCTTGCGATGAACAACTTTTATTAAACGGAGAGGACTCCCAATTATCCCACAATGTTTTAAAGGCTATCCGTAAGATGGAGAGCGGATCTCAACGCTTTGAAAATATTGATGAACTTCGTAGTTGGATTAGTGTTGATTACAGCAAAACAAAAAATGGTCCCAAAATTCAACGGGATGTAACTTATCCATATTCATTAATTGAAGACGAATATGAAGTATTAGAAACGGGTGTGCTAAGAGAAGAGATAAATGACTTGTTAGTTCATGGGTTGCTGTATTTAAAACCGAAAGAATAGGAGAATATTAGATGATTAAAGAATGGAACGAAAGAACTATCAATAGGTTCCTGGAAGAGAAACGAGGACAAGGAACAGGAAAAGACTATAAGCCGTGGCTGCAAGTTCAAGACATAGGATCCAAAGGAAGATCTACACGCACACTGGGACATACGACGAAACGGGTGCATCATCTATTCAGTGATTTGCAGCTTTATTACTTCAATTTATTGGAGTTCGATGAAAATGTCACTGAGATAAGGGAGCAGTATCCTTTATTAGATTTCCACGACATAAATATTCAAGTGGATGAGGAGCTTACAAAGAAACTATTTGATACAAAGACTCAAGTACCACATATCTTTACGGTTTCTTTTTTGGTAACAAGGAAGGGGGAAAATGGTGAGCACTATAATCAAGCAAGAATAATTAAGCAATCACAAGAGCTGGAGAAGAATGCTACCTTACAAAGATTGGAACTACAAAGAAGGTATTTTGAAAAGAAGGGAATTGATTTTGGGATTGTTACGGAAAAAGAGATTAATAAACAATTGGCCCGAAATATTGGATGGGCCTTGAACTCCTATGACATTCAAGATTATCCATCACTTACTTTAAATTTGCCGCATTTAAAAAAAGATATGGTTCATTATTTGTCGGATAAATCAGCCACCTTTCAAGGCATTTTCACCCGATTGGAAAGAGAATATAGCTTGGATGAAGGATTGGCTCTGATCTTATTTAAACATTTGATTGCCCATAAAAAAATAAGCATGGATTTAAGAAAGAAAATCTATTTGACTAAAGAAATAGATAATTATCATGTTGAATTTAGTAGTGAGAATGGTGGTGTGAGGTATGCAGCTGGTAATTAATGATTTATTACAAAGCACTGAGAATCCAGAATTTATTCAAAGGGTAGTCTGGGTCGATAAGGAGAATCAACTTTATTTCCTTGTTAATGTTAATGAACCGTCATTCCCTTACAGTGAGGAAATACACAATATAGAAGCATCCTTAAACACAGGGGAGATTGCGAAGGTTGCAACTGATCCGTGGGCTATCAGTGTCAACGATGAGGATTTATCTAAGATAGAAATTGAAAAAAGAGAAACAGTATGGAAAGTAATAAACCAAATCTATCTAATTCCGGATATCTTTATCCCAAAACGGAGGTCAGAGTTAATTAAAGCGGCTAGTAAAAGTTATTCTTTAAGTACAAAGACGGTTCGTCAATATTTAAAACGATATTGGGCAAGAGGAATGGTAAAGAATGCACTCTTACCTGATTTTAATAATTGCGGAAAACAACGGGAGAAGGAACGTCAATACACCAAAAAGGCAGGAAGACCATTTGTCTATTCCTCAACTATTCAGAGAGCAGCAATCAATGATGAGTGGAAGAAAATAATTAGAATAAGCCTAGAAAAATACTACTTTATTCGTTCAAAACCTTCATTAAAATATGCTTATCAACAAATGGTAAAGGAGCATTTTTCCAAGGAGGATGAGAGAACTGGCTATAAAGTATTGGATATGGACCGACCAGTAATTTCTTTTGATCAATTTTACTATTGGTATCGCAAGTGGTTTAAACCAGAGGATGCCATTCACAAAAGAGAGGGAAGAAGAGAATACTTACAAAACTATCGTGCTATAACTGGTTCCGCTACAGAAGACTCAATGGGGGTAGGTACTTATGCGATTGATGCTACCATTGGTGATATTTATTTAGTATCAAGTTGTGATCGGAATAAAGTTATTGGTCGCCCTGTCATTTATTTAACTGTAGATATATTTTCCAGATGTGTCGTCTCGGTGTATGCAGGAATTCAAAGTATGTCAAAGGAATCGGTGAGATTAGCTCTTGCAAATGCTTTTGAAAATAAAAAGGAATTTTGTAAAAGAACTCTTGATATGGATCTTGATAAAGATGATTGGCCCATTCATTATCTACCGCATACTATTTTAGCGGATCGAGGTAGTGAGTTAATTTCCAATGAATTAACTCAGATTACGGAGGACTTAAACATCAAAATCCAAAATCTAGGATCGTACAGACCTGAGCTAAAGGCCGTGTGTGAAAAATACTTTGATCTTCTTCAGCAGCACATCTCTCCCTTCCTCCCTGGAGCGGTACAGAAAGATTTTATGAAGCGTGGGGGGAAGGATTACAGAAAAAAGGCAGTATTAAACCTAAACGAGTACGTTCAAATATTAGTCCGAACGGTGATTTATTATAACAACCATAATTATTTAACGGGCTATCCTTTAACACAAAGTATGATACAAGAAAATATTCTTCCGATCCCGATTGAAATTTATAAGTGGGGGTTACATAAAGGATCAGGTTTATTGAGGACTATTCCTATAAATTCCATAAGAAGCAGCGTTTTACCCAAAGGCAGTGCAAAAATCACCCCGAAAGGAATCAAATTTGGGAATCTATACTACACTTGTTCGATAGCATTAAAAGAACGGTGGTTTTCTAAGGCTCGAATACAAGGGAGTTGGAGTATGGGAGTGCATTATGACCCTCAAGATGTATCGAATATCTACATTCGAATAGATAGACAGAAACATGAAGTCTGTACACTAATTGAGCAGTATGAAATGTATCGTGGTGCAAAGATGGAAGAAGTAGAGACTTTGAAAACTGATATAAGGCATAAAGAGGCAGAATATGAGGAGAGCAGTTTGAATGGGGCAATTCAGCTAGCTCAAGAGATAGAGGAGATTGTTAAAAAAGCGAAAAAAGAGTCTGGCAATCAAATTTCAAACGGTAAGGTTCCTAAAGATATTAAGAATATTAGGGAAAATCGAGAAAAAGAGAGAGAAATTATGAAAAAGGAAAAGCAAACCATAGCGAATCAACATGCTAATAGGAAGAAATTAAACGAAGTAAATCAAGATAGCGAAACGGTAAAAGTGATGGATATTTTCCGTAAAAAACAAAAGGAAGTGCTTTATGATGGGGATAATTGAATTGCATAATGGCACCCAAGCACAAGTTGCAGACTATAACGAACAAGAAATATTGGAGTATCAAGGCAATCCTCTTATAGAGGCATTGCCTCCAATCTATTCTCAGGAGGAAGTCATTGACCATCTAAGCATGTACCCTCCATATAATAAGGAAGAAAGATATTTGAATGATCATCAGAGAGTACATCTAATTTCTAGGTTGCTGCATTATTTTCAAGCTATCCCAATCCATCTAAGAATTGAATCATCAATATCTAGGTTGATTAGAACTGGTTATACCTATCGCAATCCAGTAAGTTCTACTTATGCACAAACTTTTGTTGATAACTGGAATAATATACAAAATAAATCTTTTGATAAGTCTATTATCCAGACGGGACAAACATTGAGTATTTTAGGGGTCTCTGGTGTTGGAAAAACACGTACATTACAGCGAATCTTGCAAACCATTCCACAGGTCATCTCTCATGTGTCATATAAAGGGCAAGCATTAAACCACTATCAAGTAACCTATTTGAAAATTGAGACCCCTTTTGATGGTTCCGTAAAAACCATTATTTACGATTTTATGTATCAAGTAGACCTACTTCTGGGCTCCAACTATTTTAATAGATACGTAAACAGTCATTTGTCAACAAGTCAGCTAATGCCCATTATGGCTCAGATTGCTAAAAGTATAAACCTTGGCATGCTAATTTTGGACGAGTTACAACATTTAAAGGGTATAAAAAACTCTAGTTCAGCACAGATATTAAACTTTTTTACAGCGTTAATCAATACGATAAATATTCCTCTTATTATGGTTGGAACCCCAAAGGCAATGGATGTCTTGCAATCACAGTTTAGACAAGCAAGAAGAAGCACTAATATGGGGAATATCCTGTGGGATCGCTTTGAAAAAGATGCTATTTGGGATTTATTTGTTGAGGGAATGTGGAAATACCAGTGGACAAAAGAGGAATCCCATTTTACAGAGGAGATTTCTTCAGCATTATATTATGAGTCTCAAGGAATCTCGGACATTGCAATAAAGCTCTATATGATGGTGCAACTGCGTGCTATTAGTAGTGGTAAGGAGAAAATTACTACTACATTAATTAAACAAGTAGCACAAGAAGAATTGAAAATGGTTCAACCGATGTTACATACGTTGAAATGCAAAGACTACAGCAAGCTAGCAAAATATGACGACTTAATGCTACCAGATATGGAGGACCTTATTAAACAAGAGCGGATTATTGTTGATCAAAAACAGGTTATGGATTCACTTCAAGAAGGGGTGAAACGGAAAAATGAGCAGGCTAAACTCATTAATGATGCTGTTTTTCGTTTAGGGATGCTTGGTTTTAATAATGATGTTGCTGTTAAGGCAGTACAAAAAGTCGTTTCAGAGAACAACCAAATTGGTGCTTTATCGCAAGTCGTAAAAAATGCGTTTCTTCTATTAAACAATAAAGAAGAAAGGACGGACAAAGTAATCAGTAACGACCTAAGAAACATTATAAAAAAAGGGGAAGAACAACAATTAACTGCGTATCAATCATTATTAGCTGCTGATGTAATTAAGCAGGATTACCCTGAATGTGAAGTATCATGATTATACAATTCCCAACCCCGTATCCTGATGAACTTTTATATAGTATTGTTGCTCGGTATCACATCAGATCTGGAAATATCTTTTGGAAACATACATTGGAAGATTTATTTGGAAGGAGGACCATAAGTGCTTCGGTATCGTTGCCAGCGGGAATTGGTTCTCTTATTCAGCATTTACCTAATAACACGACATTGAATGAGCAGATGCTTATAGAGAAACATACAATGTATCCTTTCTATACTGCGTTCTTACCATCAGAAAAGGCACAATCTATTTACGATTCTATGGTAAGTGATGACGGAAAAAAGATTTATGTGCAATCGGGAATTATGGCCAGTTCTATTCCTCAAAACAAGTATTTAAAGTATTGTTCAGCTTGTTCGGAAGAAGATATAGAAATGTATGGAGAAATGTATTGGCACCGAATTCATCAGCTACCTGGTAATCTCATTTGTACTAAGCATGAGTTGTGGTTAGAGGATAGCGATGTATTGATAACTCATTCTAATAAACATGCTTTTATCTTACCAGCCACTAGCAACTGTGATTTGAACAGAGAGAGAAAGATTGCTGAGAATAGCCTAATACAACTGAAAAATATTGTTTTACAAGCAGAGCATTTGCTGAGTAGGAAGTATCAAAACCAATCATTTTCTCATTTTACACAGTTTTATCGCTATCATTTAATTGAAAAAGGTTATGCTAGTTTTAAAGGACGGGTAAAGCAAAAAGCGGTATATGACGCCTTTTATAATCTTTATTCTGAAGAGTTATTGAATACTCTTTGCATAGAGCCTAGGGCCACACAATGGATAGCCAATTTTTCAAGGAAACATCGAAAATCGTTCCATCCATACTATCATTTGTTGATGCTCAACTTTCTTGATTTAAACGTAAATGTAGCATTCGAGGCAACTTCTTTTAAAAATACCCCATTTGGTCTTCCTAATTGGCCTTGTTTAAATGTAGTTTGTCCAAATTACAAAAAAGCTGTTATTCAAGCAGTCTCTATAAGGAGCTGTGAGAAAACTAAATTGCCCATTGGTAGATTTTCCTGTAAGCACTGCGGCTTTACTTATACGAGAAAAGGTCGGGATCAGAATGAAGAAGATCGTTTTAGATATACAAGGATAATGAACTTTGGATTTATTTGGAAAAAAGAGCTTCGTGTATTGCTTGAAGAAAAACTAAGTTATCGGGAAATTGCTCGTAGGTTATATGTTGATCCTAATACGGTAATTAAATATACAAATGCTGACGTAAATGAATCTAAGTCTACGGAAATTTTGAGTGTAAAGAATGCTGATTCAACGGTACATCACCGCAAAATATGGTTGCAATTGCAACAAGATAATCCCAACTTATCAAAAACAGAATTGAGAAACAAAAAACCATCAACGTATGCCTATTTATATAGAAATGATAAAGAATGGTTGGGGAATAATTCACCTAAATTACGAAAAGGAAATAGCGAAAATGATCGGGTAGATTGGGATAAAAGAGATCAGGAAATATTAGATAGGGTTAAGATGGCAACATGGGAACTTAAAAATTGGAATGAAAAACCAAAGAGGATAACCGTTAAGGGCATTGGTGATGCGATAGGTGAAAGAGCCTTATTAGAGCAACATTTAGACAAGATGTCGAAAACCAAAGCATTTATTAACCAGGTATGGGAGTCTGAACAAGAATTTCGTCTGCGTAGGGTAGAAGGTGTTATCCAAGACATGCGTAAAACGGATGAAGGAGTAAAGTCATGGAAAGTATTGAGAAAGGCTAATATTAAAGCGGAATATAACACCGAAGTGTCAAGTTATATTGGTCAATTTGAAGATAGAATGTAATCAAAAGTGAGATTGGATATTTCCAATCTCACTTTACTTTAAAGCACATTACCAATAGTTGCAAAGGGTAGCTCTTGACATAGCATGAATACAATCGAAGTAATAGGATAATTCTTTTATAGCATTTGTTAAATCCTTCAAATCTACTTTTGTATTAACATGTGCCTGTACAACTTCCTCGTTATCATTAAAAATTAGTAATGTACTTTGTGCTCTATTGGGTTTAAATTGAGTAAGGACATCCTCTGGATCAACCTTTTTAACACTAAATTTTTTGTTATCAACATTTTTGTTTTTAGTAAATGGATATCGAAAATAAGTGCTGTCAAAATCATAACCTTTAATTAAATCAACGTATTTTTGGTTGTCAGGATTAATGATGTTCCAATCTCCATTCGGTGCTTTATCAACTAACAAATCTTTATTATCTTCAATTAGTTCCAAGTAATAACGGTAAAGTGTTGATATGTCGTGACATTTTGTAATTTCTCTCCATTGATTCTTCTCTGATTTAATAAATGGTATATTGTTATCGAAGGCTACTTTGCCTTCTTTATACGGCAATTCCAATTTTCTATGGAATATAGTGATTAGTGATTTTAGAAAAAGTTCAACTGAATGCCTGTATAGATATAAAATCGGCATCTCTCCCGTATATACGCTATCATCATAACTTTCATCGAGAAACAAAGCCGTTTGTCTGAAATTTGATGCTGTGATGCCAAAACCTAAGTCAATGTGTGTTGAAATGTCAGTCATCATATATTTCATATAAATTCCCCCCCCATTATTAAAATCACATCGTCCATATTTTCCCATTTATATGATAACATTATAATTGTGTAAGGTATATATTTTCTGGAGTTATAATGTTTAGGAGGATTCGTATGTATATCTCTAAAATAGAAATTGAGAATTTTAGATGTTTTAGAACTGCAGAAATAGAATTTAATCCAGGTATGAATGTAATTATAGGTTCTAATAATGCTGGTAAAACGACTGTAATTAAGGCATTAGAGTTGATATTTAATAGAAATAATACAAGGTCAACTCTATCATTAGATGATTTTAACAAATCAATTTCAGACCTCAGTGAACCTCCAGAGATAACAATTACAGCAACGCTTTGTTCATCAGAAAACAATACTGAAGATGACAAGGCGGTTGTAGCAAGCTGGCTAACAAAATTAGATAGCCCTTGGGAAGCAAAACTCACCTATAAATTTTTCTTGCCTGAAAAAAACGCCGAAAGATATAGGGAGGAAATCTCACAAGTATATGAAGAAAATAGATGGGAGATTCTCGAAAAATATTTTCCAATGTATGTCTCGAGGATACTGGGTGGCAATCCTGATAATAATCTAAGAGCAGATGTGGAATATCTGGATAAAATACATTGTGAAACTTTAAATGCACTTAGAGATGTTGATAGCCACATGGCATCGGGGCGGAATTCATTATTAAAACAAATCCTATTACACTTTAAAGATTATGGTATTGAAAAAGACTCAGATGAGATAAGATTTGAAAAAAACCAAAAAGCGAAAGAAGAGTTTCATTCATCTACAAAAAAAGTAGTAAGTAATATAGTTGATAGAATACAGACTGAAGAAATTCTTAAATTAGCAAAAGAGACGGGAGCAATTATTGGAGGATCACCAGGTTTAAAAGGTAGGTTGGAAGAGGCAGATGTATTATCTATACTTAATTTGATAATAAGGACTCATACCAATATAGAAGTGCCTATATCAAATAATGGAATGGGATACAATAACCTAATTTATATATCTTTAATTTTAGCTAAATTTAAAATGATTACCTCTAAAAATCAAGGAGAGAATGCGAAGGTCTTCCCTGTCCTACTCATAGAAGAACCAGAAGCTCATTTACATCCATCTCTTCAATATAACTTCCTTAAATTTTTAAAGGAGGAAGTTGATAAACAGGAACATAGTAGACAAATTTTTATTACCACACATTCTACGCAGATAACTTCTGCGGTCGGTTTAGATCCAATTATATGTTTAGAGGCTGACAATGATGCAAAGGTTCAAGCTAAGTACCCTGCCAGAGTATTCTCAAACTCAAAAGATGATCAAAAATCAAAAAGGTATGTGGAAAGATTCTTAGACGCAACTAAATCAGCCATGTTATTTTCGCAATCTGTATTATTTGTAGAAGGAATGGCTGAACTTATGCTATATCCAGTATTAGCGGAGAAATGTCGATTTGATCTTGACCGCTCACATGTCTCACTAATAAAGGTTGACTCCTCTACGTTTAAACATTTTATAAAATTATTTGGTGCAAACGTAGAAGAAGAATGTATAATTTATGCTCTGAATAAGAATGTGGCTTGTGTAACTGATGCAGACCCAATAAAGAAAAATGAATTAATAACAAAAGGAAAAGGTAGCGGATGGAATGCTTGTTGGCCATTTGAAATAGGATCACAAGAAACTTTTAAATATAATAACATCTCCAATAATCTGAAGAGTTTGATAGGTTTAATAGGAGATTATGAGAGAGTAAAAGTATTCTATAATGATTCGGGTTACGGAAAAACTTTGGAATATGATTTAGCATGGGAAAATTCAGAAACCGATTTTTTTAAAGAAAACGTTAAAGAGCTTGAAGAGTTTGATGAGTTGATAAATAGTAATTGGACAGCTGAGGAGCAAGAAAAAGCGAAAGTAGCTTCAGGTTTTTTGCAATATGCTGAAGGAAAGAAAGGTGAATTAGCCTTTGAGTTGGCTGATATATTAAAACCAATTGGTAGTCCAATAATATGTGTACCTCAGTATATTGTGGATGCTTTCAAATGGGTTTGCTTTAAGAGAGAAGATGAAGTTCAATGAGTGTGTCTTACCGTAAGATTTCGTCTGAACACTTATTAGAGGATGTAGATAAATCTTTTAAAGTGATAGCAGGTCCTGGTGCAGGAAAAACGTATTGGCTAATTCAAAATATAAAACATATTTTAAGGAAATCAAATCGAATACTTCCAACATCAAAAATTGCTTGCATCACCTATACTAACGTAGGGGCAAATGAGATACTAAAACGGCTTGAGATAAAAGAAAAGGTAATAGAGTCCTCAACCATTCACAGCTTTTTATATAAGAATCTTGTAAGTCCCTATGTTTATTTACTAACAGATGATGACTCTGAACCATTGGTGGATATTACTAAGATGAAGACTCATGATGAAAATATAGCTTCTTCAGGACTAATCTATCAATGGAAAACGAAATATAATATCAGATATTTTGACAAAAGCAAAAAGACGGCAAAGAAAATTAAAAGTTGCTTGGAAGATTTAGATTGGTTCTTTGATGAGAATGAGGAATTAACATTAATGACCAGAAAGCCGTTTTCATCTCGAATTGGGAGGTATTCTGTTAGGCGAGAAGATTTGTTGAATTATAAGAAATATTGTTGGTCAAAAGGCATAATACATCATCAAGACGTACTTTATTTCTCTTATTGCTTACTAGAATCATACCCGGTGCTAAGGGAGATATTAGTCGCTAAATATCCATACATCGTACTTGATGAATTTCAGGATACCAGTCCGATACAAACAAAGATAATTAAATGGTTATCTGAAAGCGGGGCTGTTATTGGGGTAATTGGTGATCCTGCTCAATCGATCTTTGGGTTTCAAGGAGCTTCAAGAGAAGCCTTTGTAAACTTTCAGCTTCCTAACCAAAAAAATTATATTATGAATCAGAATAGACGGAGCGGTGAGAATATTGTAAGTCTATTAAATAAATTGAGAGGTGATGAAATAAATCAGACGTGTCTATGGACAAATATAGCTGACCATGTTTCCTTAATTGAGTGTGACGGAAGTGATTTAAAGCAAACGATTGAATCATTCAATTCTAAAAGGAAAGAATTAAATATGAATGGTGACTACTGCATTTTAGCGAGGAATAACCCAACCGTATCAAAACTGAAAAATGGGCAATTGATAACCCCTTGGGAGGACTTAGAACAGAAGGATTCAGCAAACAGGTATCGTTTTCTGCTGTCTCTAATGCAGTGCCAGGAATATGGACAGAAAGGGATGATTGACTTTGCGATTAAAGAGTGTGTTAAAGCATTTCAAACTGATGCAAATGATAAATTAAAAAAACCTTTTAATAACGGTAATCTAACGTCACTACAAAAAAGAAGTATTTCAGTTTCCCTATTGGAGTTTCTGATTACTAATCGAGGTGAGGCCTTGAAAAAGAGTGTTTTGGAATTCTATAAGGATCTTAAAACATTCTTCAAAAACCAAAATTTGGATTTGCAAGGTGTAAGTGCAGGAGGTTTTAAGACATTTAGTGAAGGCACTTTAGTGAAGGAACTCATAGATGACCTTAAATTACCTGAAGAAAAGGATAGTGAAATTAGGACGATCCATAAATCAAAAGGGGCAGAATTTGAGTCAGTATTAGTTTACCTTGAAGATATCGAAAAATTACTAGAGCCAGATATTAATGAAAAAGAGGATGAAACAAGACTATTATATGTTGCATGTAGTAGGGCAAAAAGATTTTTGTGTATCGTAACCCCTCCTTTAGATAATGAAGAAAGACAAAAAACAAATAGATTAATAGAAGGTAAATAATATTAGTATCAATTTATAACTTAGTATAATGAAAGTGGAGACATGTGTGTATCGAGCTTTATGTAATAATCTAATAATAGAATAGGAGCGTATCTTTGGTTCGTCTTCTCGATTAAAATCCAGCAAAAGCATTCAGGTTAGGCATGTTGATGGGTTTTAGGGAATGAGAGTAAAAAGCCTGTTGGAGAAGCCTGAATATCCATTCCTATCTCCTTAACTGTTTTTTCTATTATATCTCCCTGTTACTTTCCATTTCCCTCTGCTAAAAAGTCGGTACCCACTGCTAAATAGTTGGTATCCGGATCGGAAGGAAGAGAGAAGAAAAAGAGCAGGCAGACCGTTATGTACTCAATCGTTTTTTAATCAGTTTTTTCAATAAAAATCAATATTTTATCGGGACGGATCCAGTAGGATTTCGTCCCTTTTTATTTTCCCAAAATCGGGAGAAAGTCCAAATAATCCTTTGCGTTACTATATTCACTGGGTGTCAAATCCCTTTTCGGTTGTTATCCCCACCACATAAATCCGTAAGATTTTAGTCATCTTTCCTCCTCATTTTCTTCTGTCTATTATGTCCTACAATTGCTATATTTCCTTTCTTTTCTCCCGATTCTTCTCCTCCATTCTGGTACCATCTTTTTAACATTGTCCGAATATTCGATACAAGCCAGAGCGGAGAAAAGAGGGCGAAAATGGGGGTTTTGGGGAAGAACTTAATAACATAATGGAGGGAAGAAAAAGTCGAGAAAAGAGGGTGGAAGCCTTGGTGTATAAGGGATTGAGGGGGATTTGGAAAAATTCCAACTAAGTAACAGGGAGATAATTTGTTTCTTTAAATAAAGTTCCCACCTTAGATAAAATCAAGGGTTCTTAAATAAAAATTACATTCCAATTCCGAAGATTTTCCGGTATTTATCCCGGCAAATCTTCGGTTTTTTTATTTCCGAAATCGGAAAATATCCCATCGTAATCACCATTTCAATCAGAGTGTAGTTTTATAAAAAAGATTGATCATTTAAAACAAAGTTCGATATTTAAAATAAAGATTGATAATTTGTAATAAAGTTTGAGAAAAATAACCTCTTCAAAAATGATGTCCGTAAGAGGTTATTTTTATTATTCAGAAAAAATGCGGAGTGAAAATGTTACAGAAGTATAACCCCCAATAATTTAACTCATCTTGAGTAAGGGCTCTTAGTAACACGATAAGTAACTTTCTATATTTACCTTCACAATTAACCCAAGTGTAATCTAAAAAATTTGTAGCAGTAGGTCACAAACACAACTGCTATATGAGCCCTTCTCTTAGATAAACATAAACGAATAGTCGGCCTTGTATAGTCGGGAAGTTTTATATTGATTGCAATGTAGGTCTGATTACTATCTCGTTTACGTTGGCATCATCAGGATGATTGATTGCATAGGCAAACGCTTGTGAGACAGTGGATGGGGAAAGACTTGGATAGTCTGAATACTCATCCAACACACCAGTCGCTGTCATTCCTGGTGAGATGATTGTAGACCGAATCCGAGACTCCGTTGATTCTTCCTGACGCAGCCCTTCTGAAATGGCACGGACAGCAGACTTGCTTGCGCTATATACAGCAGTTGTCGGGATAACCTTATGTCCCACGACTGAGGACATGTTGATGATATGTCCTGATTTCTGTTTTCTCATTGTCGGCAATACTGCAGCAATGCCGTAAAGAACTCCCTTGATATTCACATCAATGGTTTGCTCCCATTCGTTCATTTTCAGTTCATGTAACTGAGAATTCAATTGAACACCAGCATTATTGATAAGAACATCAATTCTCCCAAACTTTTCCATTGCAAACTGTGCCAGCCTCTGCATGTCTTCAACTGAAGTTACGTCTGTCTGCATATAAACTGCGTTACCATCATGCTGAAGAATGTTGTCCACAATGGTTCTTAGTCGATCCTCTCTTCTTGCTGCTAATACAAGTCTTGCTCCATGTTGAGCTAAAAACTTTGCAGTGGCTTCTCCAATTCCGCTGGATGCCCCCGTAATAATAATTACCTTAGATTGTATGCTTTCCACTTCTATCTCCCCTTAATTTAATTTTTTATTTGCCTCTCAACAGTTTATTGAACAAATGTTGATTATTTAACTGTTGTTGACTATTATTATAAAGAGAATAAAGATAAATTCAATCGCTAATATACGTTATTTAGTTTGATATACAACAAACGGATGAATAGTGTTGATTAACGAAGGGAGACCTTAACAAATGGAAAACAAAACAGATAGACGAATTCTTAGAACGAAGAAAGCCATTAACGGGGCGTTTCTGGAATTGTTTATGGAGAAAGAATTTGATCGAATTACTATTAATGACATTTCTGAACGAGCTGATGTGAATCGTGGGACTTTTTATCTTCATTATATAGATAAACATGATTTGCTGGATCAATGCATCGACGACCATTTGAACAGAATGATTAACTCTTGTACCTTTTCCAAGTTTACAGAGGAAAAGGTGGAGATGGTTGAGGCAATTGAGGCGCTGAAGTCCTTGTTTATTTATTTTGAGGAGAATTTCCTATTCTTTTCTTCGATGCTTTCCAATAAAAAAACTTACGTATTTCGGGAACGGATGTTGGAATTCCTTTCGTCTGCTATACAGAAGAAGATTCATATACAGGGCATCAATCAAAACATGGATAAGGAATTGATTGTACAATTTATGGCATCAGCATTTGTTGGAACTGTGGAGAGCTGGATATTAAATCGCATGCCAAATTCACCTCAAATGATGGCAGAGCAAATATGGACATTATTTGAACGGAACGATATTCAATAATTTCAACTGTATTGTTACGACAACAGTAACTTAAGTATCACCAAGTCTATACTTGATAAGATCAAAGTATTGGTTTGTGAGTTGTTTTTAATCAAACTTTATTTTAAACCAACACTTGAGGCGTAAAAGAGGGGGGAACGTGGGGGGATGAGAAACCAAGAGAGTAACAAAGGCATAGTAATTAATCCCGGTTAGTGTAGGATTTTTATAATTCGGGTATTGTAATTATGGACACCATGGAAAAATCTATTCCATTCTCAACTTACATTGCAAAATTTTTAAAGGAGATGAGATTTTGACTTTGAATAATAATGGTTTTACTCTAAATGATGGTGGAGAACTTCCTTTTGTGGGATTAGGCACAATCGGTATTAACGGGGATCAGGGCACATTTGAAATCTTAAACGCTTTAAATATAGGGTTTCGCTTAATCGATACTTCAACAAACTATGATAATGAAGGGATTGTCGGTGAAGCTGTGCGTCGGTCCGCACTGCCCAGAGAAGAGATTTTAATTAGTACGAAATTGCCCGGTGCTTACCATGAATATGACAAGGCATTTATCTTTATTCAAGAATCTCTGCGCCGCACTGGATTAAAATATTTTGACAAGTATTTAATTCATTGGCCAAATCCTAAGGAAGGCAAGTATGTAGAAGCTTGGAAGGCTTTAGTGGATGCTCAAAAACAAGGGTTAATCAGAACCATTGGCGTTTCAAACTTTGAACCAGAACATCTGGACGACATTATCGAAGCAACAGGTGTGACACCTGCTACAAACCAGGTGGAGCGCCATCCGTATTTTAATAATAACCGTATGGTGGAAGAAAATAAAAAACGGGGCATACTTACTGAAGCCTGGAGCCCTTTTGGTCGAGGATATCTGAATGACGTGCTGGAAAATACCACAATTAAAGAAATTGCGGATAAGTATGATAAAACCCCGGCACAGATTATTTTAAATTGGAATTATCAAGCGGGCGTATTTTCTATACCAAAATCAAGTAATCCAGTGCATCAAAAAGATAATTTCAATAGCACCAACTTTGAATTAGCAGCTGAGGATATTGAAACAATTGATTCATTGGATAAAGGAGAAGCCGGCCGTGTAGAAGGGCAGGACCCAAATGAATATCACGAATATGTATAGGCAGGACACTATATAAACATCGTATAGTATTCATAAAACCAATGTCGTTTTTGATACGATATTCGGTTGGAAACTCTGAATTAGATAGTTTGGAACAATAGATAAAAGAAGAGTCTGTATATAGTAAGTAGTTCAGTTTTGGAGTATAAAATAAAATTTACTTCAAACTGGACTACTTTTTTCATTATAAATTACATTCCTAATTACATATAAACTGATTTATAAAATGCAATTGAAAATAACAGATGAATGAAAATTTGTAATTCTATGGCACAAAAAGCAGAATAGTTCAACAACTATTCGATCATTTATGATAAGGTTTTATTTATAGATATACTCACGGGGGAGATGAAAACAATTTGGGAAATACCATTCTAAAATCTTAGGTAAAGACAAGCCTCTTATCTGTCTTCCGGCAGCGGCGTTTACTGGACTGGAAGGATTGAAGATTGGCGAGAGCACATCAGATTGTTATGAATGTCACCTTTTAGACCTTCCAGGTATGGGAAGAAGCGAGGGAATCAAGGAGAGAATTTCATTAAAAGAAATTTCTGATTGGCTTAAAGGATATATTGACGATAATCGGATGGATAAGGTAACACTTATTGGTCATTCTATGGGTTGCAGCGGTTGTAGCCATTGGTGTTATGTTAATTCTCATTTTTAATAGAAGAAAAAGAGCCAAATAAATAATAGGGGTGATCGTCATTGATTAACACTGTTGATAGAGAATTTGAAGCGGTACATATCGTGTGTGGGGAATCGCAAGCGGGTTCTTTACGTGTTGGTTTAGGGCGTGAGAATAGGATAATAGGCTTTCCTGATTTCTTTGCTGTCGGACCTATTTGGAAGCTTCATCAAGAAGGTGGCAGAAAGTGCAGATATGAATGGTTGAGAGACCATTTGAATTATCCAGATGATTTTATTAAAGAAGAGTATGAGAGAAGATTTTCAAAAACTCTTACAAAAATTGACGCCATACCAAATCATGTCCCAATCATAATATGGACTGCTGAAAATGCAGATGAACAAACGGGATTACGTTATCTTTTGTATTTACTCAAAGAGAAAGCGAATGAAGTTTCCTTTATAAATACAACAACCGCTTACCAAGATCTATTTAATACAAGAGAGTTTCAATATTTTTATTCTCATACAAGTGAGGTTGAACCTGAGAAACTGAACACTATCTATCAAAATAAATTACAAAAGCCTTTAACAGCTGAGGAAAGAATACGATTTGAAAAAGAATGGATAACCTTATCAGATACTAAAGGGGTGGTGCGAATTTGGAAGAATGACAAAATCAGAGAAGTAGGCGAAGGTCACTTCGATGAATTAATTGTTGCCTCTGCTCAAATATTACATGATAAACAAAGCAAGAAGGATTTCATAAAAGCAGCAAGAATAATTGCTGAGGTTTATAGCCATATAGAGAGCAATATAAGCGATACATTCCTTGAATATAGAATAAGAAGCCTGATTTGTAACGGGATTTTTGAAATAAAAGGAATTCCGAAGACCATGAGGCATTATAGCGTGAAATTAAGGTAAAGAGTTGCCAGATCAGTCATGGTTTTTCACAAGATCGATTAGCTGAAAAATTAGGGGCTTCCAGGCAAACGATAAATTTGATGGAAAAGGGGAAATACTACCCTCCTCTTCCTTTAGCAATGATTATGGTGGAATTATTTAAAACAAAGGAGAAAAGCATTTTTTTTTCGAGGAAGAGGATTATAAGTAAAAGATCTAATGATGAGATCGATAAGAAGCGCTCCAGAACTATGGCGTTTAGAAGGATAAAGGCCTCTTATAAGAAGAAAGTGCATACTATAATATTAGAAGGGATCAATAGAATGAATGATAAATTACTAAGGATAGGAACAACTTATATACCAGTGACCAATGTAGAACAATCTTCTGACTGGTATGTCAGCAAATTAAGTGCAGAGTTAAGTTACAAAGACAAAGATAAAGCAATTCTTAATTTTGCAGATCAAAGTTTTTTTCTTGTTAAGTCGAATGAAAATCAAAGCTCAAATTTCTATGATAGTAACGGTGTTGAGCGTTTTTCTTTAACATTTGAAGTAAATGGATTAAGTGCCCTGGAAGCCATACATAAAGATTTTACAGAAAAAGGGATAAGGGTCGGAGAAATTGAAAACAGAGGACATGCCGGAAGAAACTTTGTTTTCTATGATTTAGATAGCAATAAATTTGATGTGTGGAGTGAATTAAGTCCGAGTTTCAAAGAAAAAAACCTTATAGAATAGCTAAGAATATTTTTTTTAAAACGAATTGCTGCATGAGTTAAGGCTGTTGTAATGGCAGTTAAAATAAGTAAATAATCTTTACCATCTAGTGAGCAAGTGTATGTAAATTTATAAGGAGGACTTTGATGGAGTTTGACAAAAGTCAGGAAAGAGAAAATAAAGCAACTGATTCAATCTTAAGGGCATCCATAATAATATTATTGATAAAAATTACAATGGAACAGTTTTTCTTCGATCCGTTACCAACAATTGCAGATAATATCTTTTGGGTTTTGCTATCTGCTATATTTATAATCGTTTTTTATATAAGGAAAAGCTACATATATCTTTCCATAATGCTTGTAATTCTATTAGTAGGTTTATTCAATCTATAGTAACAAATTATAAAATATGACTTGAACAGACGGCTGCTTATTAATTACAAAAAGAAGATTAATTAAAGAGACAGGATTACTCAATAAAGGGAGTGGGTAAAATGTTTAAATCCGGTATTACAAATAAGATAATTTCATTAATAGGATTTGGATAATAGTTACTATTGTCTTGTTTAATGACATTATCATTGGAATAAATCCTTTATTATTGAGTCTTATAGTTATATTATCAATCGCATTTACTGCTTATCAGTCATATAGCATTGCAATGTTAGCTAAAGCAAATAGAACTTAGCTATTAAATTACTTGATGCCATAGCTATAGAAGGGAGTATCATCATTGAGAAGAGTGGAAGTGTGTGCACACAATGAAGAGTGGTCGTTAATGTTTTCGGAAGAAGCTGAGAAACTTAAGCTCATTTTCGGAGATGAAATTGTAGATATTCATCATATTGGCAGTACTTCCGTTCCGGGTCTGAAAGCTAAACCAATAGTAGACATGATGCCTGTCGTTAGAAACATTGCCTGTGTTGACACCTACAATCAGGAGATGCAGATGAATGGATATGAACCCAAAGGTGAGAACGGAATATCTGGGAGAAGATACTTTCAAAAAGGGGGAAACAATCGCTCCCATCATATCCATATTTATCAGAATGGAAGTAAAGAGATAAAACGACATTTAGCTTTCCGTGATTACTTGCAAACACATCCAGATGTAAAGAAGAGCTATGGTGACTTAAAAGAGAAATTGGCACAGCAATTTCCATATGATATAGAATCGTACATAGATGGTAAGGAACGCCTCGTCAAAGAAATAGAAGAAAAAGCATTGAACTGGTATAAAGATAGTTGAGCTGGTTGAATTAGTTAGACAGCGACTCAACGTCATCCTTTAGTTGTTACTCCCCCCTTTCTTCCTTCCTAAATACTTACTTCGGCATGGGTATAAATTATGGAACTTGCTCAATATCCTAAAAAAAAGAATATTGACCGATATAATAATTAATACATACAGAAGGAAGTTGTTACATCATGCTAAGGAAGAAATGGTTATTAGGAATTATTTCATTGATTATTGTTGTTATGGTAATAGTTTTTTGGGGAAAGTATCTAATTCCCTAATGACTATAATTTCACTAGGGAATTATTCGTTTATATAATAAGCATGTCATGAAATACGTGTCCCATTTCTAATCGGTTCGTCGGGTCTTAAAAGAACAACGTCTCCTTCATCCAGCACACCGCCTATTACCAATACCTCAGATTTAAACCCTGCAATATGCATTGGTGGGAAATTAACTACTCCGATTACTTGGCGTCCATAAAGTTGTTTAGGAGTATATCTGCGTGTGATTTGAGCAGAAGAATGTTTAATCCCAATCTCTTCTCCGAAGTCAATTTCTAGTTTTATAGCCGGCTTTCTGGCTTTTGGAAAAGAGGTTGCGTTGATGACTGTGCCTACACGAATATCCAGTTTAAGAAAATCCTCCATATTTGCCATATGGTTTAACCACCCTTCATAATCTTTAATATTACTTATTATTCCATCTCCATTTCTTTTTGCTGCCAGAACTTTTGGTTGTCTATATAACTATTCCGATTTCCAGTACAATTAAACCCGCAAAATCGGAAACTGATTATCCCGGGCACTTTGTCTGGATTAGTGCCTGAGATGTGCCTGTGGTCCCCAAAACAGCCAGCAATACGAAGAGAGGAGATAGTGTCCCCTTGATTTATTATCTCAATGATAAATAAAAAAGAATGTTAACCATATCATAGAAAAATTCCTGAGAATTTTCTTTACCAAATTCAATATCTTTTTTATCCAATATGAAGGATTCGATATTTTTTGGGAGATATGCCTTCATAACGAACAAACCACCTCGTGAATGATGAAGAATTCTCAAATCCTAATTCCTCGCTAATGTTCGATATCGTCCACTCAGTTGAAGTTAGGAGATGCTTCGCTTCTTTTAAACGAAGCTCCGAGATATAATCTTTTGGGCTTTTCCCGGTTTTATGTTTAAACCAAGCTGAATAATAGACTGGGTGGTAATGCTCTATGTTTGCTAATGTATCTAATCTGATATTCTCCTTATAATGGTCATGAATATATGCAATCGAAGTTGGTTTAGAGGTTTCAAGCTTATTGGTCACGTATCTAGTCAAGTCTCCTAAAGCGGATGTGTTTTCTTGATTCCCTGCCTCCTCCAATAGCAAATATCGAATGGCCGTCCAATGTTTATCCAGCTTCATGTGCATGCTATCGGTATCTTCGGGTAAGTATTGCGTTGGGATATCTAAAATCAGGAATTCATTTCTGTCGGTGGAACGGTAATTATGTATGAATTTCGGAGGAATATAAAAACAATAATCCGGTTTCAAATGGATCTCTTGCCGACTTGTTTGAATATCTAAAGTCCCTTGTAATGGGAAGAGAAACTGACCAAACTCATGCTGGTGCGATTGGAACTCCTTAGAATAAGACCTTTTTTCACAAACTACGTGGTTTACATTCTCCATGTGACTCCTCCTTAGCATACCTTTAAGATTTATTATAATCCTCCCACCCTTGATTGGAAATCAATGAATTTATGATAACTACTAAATAATGAACTAGTCTGATTCCTGCAACGCAATGGGGAGACCAGCTTAGCTGACTGGATGACATCCCCTGAACAGTTACGTTCTAACTTGTTTACTGATATAATATACTGAGTATAATTTAGACTATTCGTGTAATTCAAGAGGGAAATCAGGTACACTTGCTGTTGGAGAAACAAAATATATGGAGATGTATAGTCCATATAGGAAACCATTAATTTTTTCACCTCTTTTTATAAAACATAAACTTATAGGCATATAGTATGTATCTGAATTTGATTTGGTGTGAATTTTTATAGGAAATGGTTGCTCGCTTCTGCAGGTCTTTCAAATGTTACAGAGGAAAGGAAGGGGGAATCTACATGGATTTTATCCTTATATATCATTGGGAAATATTTATTGCAATTGAGGTATTATCTTTTATATGTCTTTTATTATTTGGTATGTTTCGGTACTTTTTTGGCAAACACCAATTTAGTCTAATTTTTATTTTCTCCTTCCTTCTTTTATTGCTTATAGAGGCATTGCTTGGATTATACGTATACCGTCAAACAGGTGAGATTTCCACATTTCTCATTATCATTACGGTATTTTTAGTTTACGCTTGTACATTTGGCGTAGTTGACTTTAGAAGATTGGATATATGGATGCGGGATAAAATTGGGAAGCTTCGAGGGGTTGATCTTTTAACGGAAAAAGATTACAGGATAATGGAACGAAACAGAAATCCCAACTATTTGGCAAAGAAATACCGTATATCATCGCTAATCCATTTAGTCATTTTTGTAATCGGCCAGTCCATATTTTGGTCAATGGGCACGGATAGTTTACATGAAGTGAAAGACTATATAACGGATTTATCCTGGGTGGAGGAAGGGACTGCAGAAGATTCCCCATATCCAAATGATATCATTTATGGGATAGGAGTCATTTGGGGCATTGCTTTCATTGTCGATTTTATTTATTCGTGGTCCTATACGCTGTTCCCTAGCAAAAAGGAGTAGGGAATAAGAACTTGACAATAGAGGGAAAGAGGCGTACAATTATAATTAATTAAAGTATAATTAATTAATTATAATGTTTCGCGTTAGCGTGAAAGTGATTATTGCATAGATTAATAGGAGTTCTTATAACATTGGAGAGTGATTATATGGTAACACTTTACGTCACACCAAGCTGTACATCCTGCAGAAAGGCGAAGGCCTGGTTCCAGGAGCATCATATACCCTTTACAGAACGGAATATTTTCAATGAGGCTTTAACGCTTGATGAGATTAAGGCAATATTGCGTTTAACTGAAAATGGGACAGAAGAGATTGTGTCAACGCGCTCAAAGGTATTTCAGGATATGAATATCGATATGGAGCAGCTTCCTTTAAAGGACCTATACGAACTGCTTCAAAAAAATCCAAGGCTTTTAAAGAGACCAATCATCCATGATGAAAAACGCTTGCAGGTAGGATATAACGATGAAGAGATACGCAGATTCCTTCCTCGATCAGTCCGTACCTTTCAATTGCATGAAGCTCAAAAGCTGATTAATTGATACACACGTTTTAGGGGATAAGCATAACAAATGCTTATCTCTTTTTTGCTTTTTGCATATTCAAGCGGCATGTTTATTCCTTCATGAAACTAATGGTATACTATGAATAGAAAATTGACTTGATGGCCAGCTTTAGCTGCTATGATTTTTTACATAAAGAAAGAAGATGATTGTATGCTCACTTTGCATCCAATGGTAAAAGCATTATTAGTTGGATTGGCAGGAGCTGTATTATTCAATGTAGTTGGATTGCCGATGCCCTGGATGTTAGGCCCGTTATTTGCAGTACTTTCCGTTCAGTTATTTACCCCGGTGAAATTAGAATGGCATTCCTTTTTCCGCAATCTGGGACTTGTGATTGCAGGATATGTTATAGGGTATGCATTTACAATGGATGCATTGAGGGACATGAAACAATACTTTCCGGAAATGCTTTTCATCAATATTGCATTTTTTATCTTATTCTTACTGATCAGTTCCATCATGGCATATCGGACGAAGATGGACCGGGGAACGGCAATGACCTGCTGTGTTCCAGGTGGGCTTCAGCAAATCATTATCTTTGCTGAAGAGCAAAAGAACATTAATCTATCAACTGTTACGTTTTATCACGTACTGCGCATTCTGATGATTGTAACGGTAGTGCCATTCATAGTGGCAAATGAACAAACTGCACTTGTTCAGGATAACGCAGTGGAAGGTGTTTATTCTATCTATCTGCTGGGACTCCTGGTTCTTTGTTATGGATCGGGAATGATATTTAAAAAGATTAAGGTACCGACGTCATACATGCTCGGTCCGGTTTTTTTCATTATGTGTTTTAATTTAGTAAATATAGAGGTACCAATCATGCCAACTTCAATGCTTCATATTGCACAGCTGGTAATCGGTATTTACATAGGATTGCTTTTGAAAAAAGAAAATATCAAGCTAACGAGAAAGCATATTTTCTATGCGTTTTTCTCAAGTAGTGTCTTAATTTTATTTGCTTTCGGTCTCAGCATAATTCTGAAGTACCAAGATGATTTAGGATTTTCAACAGGGTTTTTGAGTGTTGTACCTGGTGGACTTGATCAAATGGGTATTATTGCTGCCTCTGTTCAAGCAGATGTTACCGTCGTAACGGCGTTTCAATTATTCCGTATCTTGTTTCTATCTGTAATTATTATTCCTTTTGTGAAATTTGTAGTGGAGAAGGATAGAAGGCGGAAGAGATTGGAGAGTTACGGAGACAATGGATGCTGTATGCCCAAACCTCCTATGCGAATATGAAAGAGGGGAAGGATTTTTAATGATTTATATCGGTTTGACTGGATGGGGGGACCATGATTCCATTTATCCAGAGCATATCAAATCAACAAATAAATTGGCCGAGTATAGTAGTCATTTCCCGGTTGTGGAAGTGGACGCTTCTTTTTATGCTGTTCAGCCCGTGCGCAACGCAGAAAAATGGGTGAACCAGACACCGGATTCTTTTCGTTTTGTGGTCAAGGCCTACCAGGGAATGACAGGACATCAGCGCGGAGATACTCCATTCAGCTCAAAGAAAGAGATGTTTGAGGCGTTTAAGGAATCACTAAAACCGTACTTGAATGCTGGTAAACTTGCTTTGGCCCTTTTTCAATTCCCACCGTGGTTTGATTGCAGAAAAGAGAATGTGACGTATTTGAGATACTGTAAGCAGATGATGGGAGAAATACCTGTCGCCCTGGAATTTAGACATCAATCCTGGTTTAGCGATCGTTATCGTGCCGAGACAATTGACTTTATGAAGGGAGAAGGGTGGATTCACTCCATTGCAGATGAACCACAGTCCGGGGAGGGCTCGATTCCGGTTGTGCCAGTGGCAACAAATGCGAATATGACCATGGTTCGCATGCATGGGAGAAACGTTCATGGATGGAATAAATCGGGCAATGCCAACTGGCGCGAAGTTCGTTATTTGTATAACTACAATAAAGATGAACTATTGGAATGGAAGCAGAGGATTGCTGATCTTGAAAGAGATACGAAAGATATCATTGTATTGTTTAATAATAACTCTGGTGGGGATGCAGCAAGTAATGCTAAAACATTTCAGAGTCTGCTCGGGATTGAATATGAAGGACTCTCACCAAGACAGATGGATCTATTCTAGGCAAGAGTCAAGAAACATAACATTCAATAGTTATACTTATATTTAGCGCACGATTAAGTTGGGATTTAATTAATAAGCAGTCTAAGAAAGAAAAAAGATACAAAGAAACTATTAAAACTGCAATGATTACTCTAATGCTTATTAGTGGTAATTAAATTCATTTTTCACACGGCCTAGCTGCTGTTTCTTTTCCGACAAGTGAATAATCAGCCATAGGAAAGCCAAAAGAAAAAACAAACCGGACCCGCCCCAGTATAAATAGGCATAACCTGATTTCAGTTCGATAATCATATAGCCGATAAAAGGTCCGGCCGCCGCTCCGATATCCTGGATGATTGTATAAAGCGTAAGGAATGAAACCGTATTGCCGGACCTTGAGATATCCATTGCGATCGCGTCCGTTAACGTGGTGAGTACGGTGGCTCCAGCCATGACCAGTAATGTAGTTATTATCCAGAGACCAATGGTGCCATCAAATGAAATCATGCCAAATACCAGGCCGGTAAGGAAAAGGGAAAGGATGAAAAAAGGCAATCTTCCCTTTGGGCCGTCTGACAATATTCCGACCGTTCTCCCTAAGAATGGTTCCCAAACCCATCTGATGGACTGAAGGATACCGGATAATAAAGCAACACTTAATACAATATGAAAGAGTGAAATAAACTCCCCATAATGGTATTCAATTACCGAACTAAGGGTCGAGGTAAGGACACCCTGAAACAGCATCGTAATAAAGAAACCTGTAGTACAGATGAATAGAATCCTATTTTTAACAAACCTTGAAGCGGAGTAGGTTTTAGGTTTATCCGTCGTATGCTCAGTTTTGCTTCCAGCCTCGTTTCCTTTTAGGGTATACAGAATAATAGGTATGCCGGCCAATGTTGATAAGCCGAATATAATGGAAACCGCATCAAGACCTATCACAGGTATGAAAATACCACCGAGGAGCATCCCGAATAAGCTCCCTAACCGATAAAGCCCATTATAGGTTCCCATTGCCTTTCCGCGATGACTTTCTTCTGCATAATAGGCAACACTTGTGAGTCCGCCAATGCGAAAAAAGGACCAGGCAATTCCCCATAGACTTCTTAAAATAATCCATGCTGCAAATCCATTAAACAAGCCATATCCAAGGGTTGTGATCGATCCGATGATAATGGCAGTCAATAGTCCGGTTTTTAAAGATATCCTTTTATAAATCCATCCTACAAAGGGATTGGCAGGCAGTCTGATAAACCGATTAATAGAAAGAAGAATTCCTACCTGCCAAATGGAATCCAGACCGGCCTGCTCCCAATATAACGGTAAGGCAACATACAGCATCGAATCTCCAAGAAGGCTTAATGCTGTGACAATTGCTACATCGTTTATGACCTTAGATGGATGATTTGTCTTACCCATTGAACCAGCACCTGCCTAAGCCAAGAAGATTTATTATTTCAAAGCTGTTTTCTCAAAGATTGTTGTAATTTACATAAAATATATAAACTGCGACACAACTGCAACGGCCGATTTCCGCTCCGGGCAGTCGCTTTCCGCGGGCAACGCTTCAGCTTCCTCGGAAGAAACCCACTTCCTGCGGGAAAAGCCAAGACGCTAAGACCCCACTAGATGCACCTGCGTCTGCCAGTAACGCTTCGAAGCAGGTTTCCTCGGTGCAAGGGAACAAGGAAGCAATCGCAAGTAGTACCCTGGCTTAGCGCGAGCCCGCGGAAAGCACAGTTTACTTCCGGAGTGGGGATAAAACACCAATCATTTCTTGTTATGCCGCAGTTTCTATCAAATGCGAAAAGTGTAGAAACAATAATATTTGTGAATTGAAAAATCCTTATTCAGCGAAGTTCAAACGTACTTTATATTAAGAAATTGGTAGAACGGTTACGTAATTAACAGCAGCAGCTCGTTTTGCCGCAGCTGTCACCAGCGTTAACTTCAATGATCTGCAGTTGCTTTGGTACCTCTCGTGCCTTACAGACTCCCGTTTGAGGCAGTTTCAATTTTATCTTTGCAGACTCTTCCATATTCCCCGCAATATAAGCAGTGATGGAACGCACCTGTTCATAGCCTGTAGCCATTAAGAATGTAGGCGCACGACCATAACTCTTCACTCCTGCTATATAAAAACCAGCTTCGGGATGGCGTAATTCTTTTTCTCCGTGTGGGCGAACCGTTCCGCAACTATGAAGGTTTGGGTCGATCAGTGGAGCGAGTTCTTTTGTGCTTTCCACAGTAGGATCTATATCAAGCCTTAGTTCCTTTAAAAAAGAAAAGTCAGGTCTCGCTCCAGTATTTACAATCACTTCATCAATCCCATTTATGGAGATTCCGTCACTGCTTTGAATGACGAACGAATTATCCTGCTCCTTGATTTCATCGACATAAAAACCAGAATGAATGTGCAAAAGTCCATTGTCAACAAGCTGATGGGCCTTTGAGCCGAGGGAACCCCTGGCAGCTAGTTCATCATTTTCTTCTCCGCCAAAGGTCTCTGATATGTGCTGCTTACGAATAATCCAGGAAATCTTAGTGTCTGGGAATGCTGCTTTTAAATCTGTTAACTCGATCAACGAATTTAATGCAGAGTGCCCGCTGCCAATCACTGCAATATGTTTATTTTTAAAGCGGTCAGCTTCTTCTTTAATATTTGGGATATTGACATGAAGCTTATTGATTAGCTCCTCTGTTCTCCAAACGCCATCCGCGAATGGGGGATTGGGACTATTCCAAGTACCGGTAGCATCGATAATGGCTTTTGCTTCGATCTTTTTGATGGAACCATTGATGTTTACGAATAGAATGAATGCTGCTGCCTCCCGTGAATCTGATTTGACTTTATCGATGTTTTTCTTCGTGATGGCTTTAACTTCGGCATGGTAGACTATATTAGTACGGATTGAAGGTAGGGCGGCGAAGGGCTCTAAATATTCTTTTACAAGCTCGCCACCTGTTGGCAATTGATCGGAAACGGGTTCTTCCCATTCTGTCTCTTGCAAAAGCCTTTTAGCAGCACGATCGATGTTGTATTCCCATGGGGAAAACAATTGAACGTGGCTCCATTCCTGGATATTGCTTCCGGCATGGGATCCCTTTTCCAGGATAAGGAATCGTTCATCATATTCATGTAAGTGTGCTGCTGCCGCTAAGCCAGTTGGACCTGCCCCAATAATAACAGTTGGTAAACTTGATAACATCATTATCTCTCCTTTTTAAGTTAATTGATACAAGAGCATGCTTGAATTTTTTCTTTATTCTCTGATTTTCGGAATAAACAGCAGAGTTCATCTGAAAGTACACTATTTATTTCCTTGTGATTTAAGGAATAGTAATTCCATGTGCCGTGTTTTTCCTTGGTAATCAGGTTGGCCTGTAACAGGATCTTTAGGTGATAGGAGAGCTTTGACTGTGCCATTTCCATCTTTTCCATCAGGTCACAGACACAGATGGAGTTTTCAGGGGAAATAGCCAATAGATTAAGCAATTGTAACCTTTTCTCATCGGCAAGCGCCTTAAAAGTGTTCTCATATTGTTGGAAGGTCTGCTGTAAATCAAGGCTTGCAGTTGACATATTTACCACTTCTTTCAAATATCAATTTATTTTGATGTAATAAGTATATATCAAAAATATT
The DNA here is from genome assembly GCF_000285495.1 of Oceanobacillus massiliensis str. N'diop. Taxonomy (GTDB): domain Bacteria; phylum Bacillota; class Bacilli; order Bacillales; family Amphibacillaceae; genus Oceanobacillus; species Oceanobacillus massiliensis. The sequence goes on along the minus strand of NZ_HE610980.1, from coordinate 234,819 downwards.
TGATGTTCAATTAATAAATCAATTTTTTTTGATTTATTAAAATTGAAGGCTGCTTTCTTGTGTGGTTGGAGTTCTTCTCTTCTCGTAAGTAAAATGCTCCATCGCCAAAAATAAAAAGTCAAAATAAATAAGCAAGAATCAGGTTGGCCCTGATTCTTGCTTAACGTGTATTTAAAACAATTTCTTATAGATCTTTTTGGCGTAATAAGCAAACTTGGAGCTGGTATGCAGCTTTCTTTCTTTTACAAAGGAATCAAATTGTTTTCTCTTGGTATGTTCATCCTTCATCTTGCCATCAGTAGCTTGATCTAATAATTGATCAAGTGATGTAGAGGTCTTCCTGCCTTCTTTATCATTGGCAATATATCCAGCCTGTTTTAATATCTTGTATGCCTGCTTCAATTCAGCTGGCATGCCGGCAAACTCATCTTTTAAATCAAGCGGCTTTCCTTTGCCAGGCAAATTATCGAATTCACCATCTTCAATGGCTGCTTTAATCTTATCTTCTACAAAGATATACATAGGCCAACCTCCTCGCTGCATTCAAACATGTGCAGCAGGTTCAAAATAGTGTCGTATGGATAGTATGTGCAAATAGGATCGGAAAATCAACCGAATTCCAAAAAAGTAAAAGTCCCTCTGAAAGTCATGCTTCCAGAGGGTTCTTCTTATTTTCTCTTCTTGATCTGGGCCTTCTTATTCATCTGTTTTATTTCGATACTGAGCGTTTTATACAAAGCGAGCGCCATTAAGATGATGACGAACGAGAAAGGCAGCGCAGCGATGATGATCGTATTCTGCAATGCGGTAAGTCCCCCGACATAAAGCAGAATCAAAGCGACTGCGGATTGAGCAAGACCCCAGGCAACTTTAATGCTATTGGCTGGTGTCAGCGATCCTCGTGTCGACTGCATTCCCAATACAAATGTCGCTGAGTCTGCCGATGTAATGAAGAAAGATGCTATCAGCATGATCGCGATAATGGATAAGAAGAAAGAGAATGTCACGTGATCGAACATATTGAATAATACCAATTCGGTGGCATATTGTGTAAGGTCAAACCCTTTATTCTGCACGTCTCCTGCAGTAGTGCCGAATGTTGCAAACCATGCAGAAACGATTAATGTAGGGATTAAAATCACAAATATAAGGAATTGGCGAATGGTACGTCCACGCGAAACACGGGCGATGAACATGCCGACAAATGGAGCCCAGGAAATCCACCATGCCCAGTAGAATATGGTCCAAGCATTCAGCCAGCTGCGATTATCCCCATTAAGTGGAGCAGTACGGAAACTCATATGGACAATGTTATCGAGATACATTCCGAATGTCTCTGTGAACATATTTAAGATGAGCAGCGTAGGTCCAAGTATCAGGACTGCAAAAAACAATACAATTGCCAGAACCATATTCGTATTGGATAAATATTTTATTCCTTTCCCTAATCCAGACCATGCCGAGATCAGGAAGAGCACAGTGACAATTAAAATAATGAGAAGCTGGGATGTAAAGCTAACTTCCAGGCCAAATAGATGGGACAACCCACCATTTATCTGTACAGCACCGAATCCGAGTGAAGTTGCAACACCAAATACTGTAGTAAATACAGCAAGTACATCGACCGCAGTGCCTAATGGACCATTCATTCTATCCCCGAACAATGGTTTCAGTGTAGAGGAAATTAACCCAGGTTCATCTTTTCGGAATTGAAAATAGGCAAGTGAAAGTGCAACAATACCATACATGGCCCATACATGAATTCCCCAGTGAAAAAAGGAATAAGAAAGTGCTTCTTTAAATGCCTGAGCAGTACCTGCCTCTGATTCAGGCGCATTTGCGATATAATGGGAAATTGGTTCGGCAGCGCCGTAGAAGACAAGACCTATCCCCATACCGGCTGAAAATAGCATGGCAATCCATGATCCGGTTGAAAAGTCAGGCTTGTCATTATCTTTTCCAAGACGGATTTTCCCAAATGGGCTTACAGCTACAAAGATAGCAAAGATCACTAGTGCCGCCATTAGCAGCATATAGTACCAGCCAAAGGTGGTTGATACGAGGTTTTTTACATTATTCGTAATCTGTTCGAATCTGGCTGGAAAAAACGCTCCAAGCAAAACGGTAATAGCAACAAGTGAAACAGCGATATAAAATACTTTTGAAACTCTTTTCATAGTTCCCCCTTGATAGATGAGTGGATTTTGTAATACTCGGGTAATTTATACCCTCTTATGAATAGATTGAAACTCCATCTATCTTATATAATTTCAGCCAAAGAAGTCAAATCAGATAGAATAATGATAAAATAGAAGGCAGGTTTTTAATTGATGAGGTGCTAATGTCTATGAATAAAATAAATGATATGGATGAATTTAAGTTCGATAAGCTTTTGCATGTGCGGACAGGTGCAGAGAAGAATATAACCTACCCGGATTCGGTTCAATACAATCCATATGAACCAACCCCATACAGTGCATTAGAGACACTATTCCTGGAATATGAATTGAAGGAGAATGATCAGATTGTCGATTATGGATGTGGAAAAGGCAGGATAAATTTCTATATTCACTATTTCTGCGGTGCATCTGTTAAAGGAATAGAAATGGATGAAGCTTTTTTTGAAAAGGCAATCGTTAATCAAAGAAGTTATTTGGATAATACAAAAAGCAATAAAGAAACGATTGAGTTCTTTTGCTGTCTGGCGGAAGAGTATCGGATTGAGCCAAGCGATAATCGTTTTTATTTCTTTAATCCATTTTCTATACACGTTTTCAGAAAGGTAATCCAAAGCATATTGCGTTCTGTTGAAGAAATGCAGCGTGAAGTGGAACTGATTCTTTACTATCCCCATGAAGAGTATATTTATTTTCTCGAGAATGAAACTTCCTTTGAATTGAAAAAGGAAATAATTTTGCCAGGGTTATATGAAAAAAATCCAGATGAGCGGTTTTTAATCTATATGAATTAGAGTGTGGCATAAATAAACACCCCCAAAATTAGAATCGAAATCTAATTTTGGGGGTGAAATACATTGAATTGGTCTGCTATCGATTATTTTTTCCTTTGCCCGATTGTTTTCATTTCCTCTTTCAATGCTTTGACTAAAGCAATCATCATTAAGATGACAACGAACGAGAATGGAAGAGCTGCAGCAATGATGGTGTTCTGCAGCGCGGTCAGTCCGCCTACATATAGCAAGATGAGTGCAACAGCCGACTGCGCTAGCCCCATTACTGTTTTAACAGAATTTGGCGGTGTCAATGAACCATTCGTCGTCTGCATACCTAATACGAATGTTGCTGAATCAGCGGAAGTAATGAAAAATGTCATCAGCAGCAGTATCGCAAGGACGGACAGAATGGATGAGAAAGGCATTTGATCGAACATATTAAAGGTTACCAGTTCTGTTGAGAATTGGGTTAAATCAAACCCGTTTCTTTGGATATTCCCTGCTGTTGTTCCAAATGTTGCAAACCAGACAGCGATAATAAAGGTTGGAGCTACAATTACCCCTATCATAAATTCTCGGATTGTCCTTCCGCGTGAAACCCGGGCGATGAACATTCCGACAAACGGGGCCCAGGAAATCCACCATGCCCAATAGAAGATTGTCCAACCGTCAACCCAGCTTCGATTATCCCCTTCAAGAGGTGCCGAACGGAAACTCCAATGCACAAAATTTTGGATATACAATCCGAATGTGTCTGTAAACATATTCAGAATAAGCAAGGTTGGTCCGATGAACAATACTGCAATAAAAAGCAGGACTGCAAGGGCCATGTTCGCATTCGATAAATATTTAATTCCTTTGCTTAGTCCTGACCAAGACGAGGCCAGGAATAAGACTGTAACAATCGCTACAATAATAAACTGTACCGCAAAATTGACTTCTATTCCAAAAAGATGATTTAAACCTGCATTAATTTGCATAGCTCCAAGGCCTAACGACGTAGCTACACCGAAGATGGTTGCAAATGTTGCAAGTACATCAATCGTAATTCCCCATGGACCTTTCATTTTATCGCCAAATAGTGGCTTTAATGTGGCGGAAATCAGTCCAGGCTCACCTTTGCGGAATTGGAAAAAGGCCAGTGAAAGTGCGACAATTCCGTACATTGCCCAGCCATGAATTCCCCAGTGGAAAAAGGTTAATGAAAGTCCTTCTTTAAAAGCCTGATCAGATCCCTCCTCTGATAAAGGAGAATCTAAAAATCCGTGAAAAAGCGGCTCTGCAGCTCCGTAAAATACAAGTCCAATTCCAAGGCCGGCCGAGAACAGCATAGCAATCCATGTTGGCGTAGAAAAATCCGGGCGGTCATTATTTTTACCCAGACGAATTTTTCCGTATGGACTAATGATGATAAATAGAGAGAGAACAACAAGTGCCACCATCAGCCACATATAATACCATCCAAACGTTGTGGACAGAAAAGCATTTATATTTGTGGTAATCTGTTCAAAACGAACAGGAATAATAGCCCCTATTAAAACAAATAGAATAACTAAAGCAGTAGTTACATAAAAAACATTTGAAACCTTCTTCATAAAATCCTCCTGAATAAATTTAATAAAAACTTTCCATACATATATAGAGTTGAGAAATGTTTTAAACAATGGAAAGCAAAAAATGGGAATGGTTTTTTGGCTAATCCTTAACGCTTATCATTTGAGGATTCGTTACGAAATATACTCAAAATAATGCTGCGCATACGGGGAGAACGAAGTACATTTCCATGACATTTTAGGGGTATCACAGATACTTCAGAATCGATGTGTAACCTTCAAAGTTTGCTGTACAGTCCATCATAATCCTCCATTTACTTTGCTGCTATATGAATAAATGGAGGGTTATCATGGACGATAGCTTGAATCTAAGATGAAAGACTTTCCTGATTTAAGAAACAAGGGAATCTTATGTCGTATGGATCTTCAATGCCGCCATCTCTTCGATAATAGGTATTATGTTATAAAGCTGGTCGTTTATCGGTGTTGGAATGGCATATCGCTTTCCAAGCTCGCATACCTTTCCTGAAAAGAATTCCACTTCCGTTTTTCGATTAGCTTCAACATCCTGCAGCATGGAAGTCTGTCCGTCAGGTGCAAAATTCATTAGAACGGATCTGTAGCTCAGTACATCATCTGCAGTCAGGTTTACGCCTGCTTTTTCTGATATTGCTACAACTTCAAACATAGCCTGCTCCATCCATTGGTGAAGCGCTGGAATCTCCTGGAAATATTTATAGGGAGCCCTTAATACTGCTGATGTCTGATTAATACCTACATTAAACATAAACTTTGCCCAAACCGCATGCAAAATATTGTCTGGAACCTCATAGGGAATTCCAGCCTGATCAAATAATTCTTGGACAGCAAGCACACTGTCGGTGATCGTTTGGTTCTTTTCGCCAAAACAAATTTTGCCGATGCTAGAGAAACGGATTTTATTATTGTTTCTAACGGCATCGATTCCAAGGCACATGCTGTAGAGAATCTGGTCATTTCCTGTGGCTTCATAGATCTCCTCTTCACTCGATATACCATTAAGCAGGGAAAGGATGATTGTATCAGGTCCGATATGATGCTCCATATCCGATATCGCCTGTCTGAGTTCAGCATTCTTTACTGCGAAAATGACAAGATCGGCAGGTTCTGACGTTGTTTCCGGCACTGCATAATTGAAATGGTAAACAGACCCATCCACTTCCAGACCGGAAGATCGATACCTGTTTATACGCTCCTCGTTCGCTACGACTGTTAAGGATTCATTCAGCAGTGAATGCAGTTTGCTTCCATATGCAGCCCCAATGGCCCCTAATCCGATTAATGACACCTTTTGGATATTTCCCATTTTCAACCCCCTTTTTAATACTATGTTTTATAGTATATAACAAAAAAATTTATTATTCAAAAAAATCGGAAGTGTTTCGTTGGAAACCTTATTTGAATAATTTCCATAAATGCTGCCGTCTGGAAAGAAAGATAATGTAAATCCACGCATTTTCGTTTATGATAAATACAATGAACAATCTTTTCATCCTAAAAGACAAAAGGGGGAATACATATGGAAAAGATCACGTTTGATACCATCTATACAACAGGTGATGTTGTTTTCGAAAACGATGGATACCGCCACTTCCACTATCCTGAAATGCTAATTCGATATGACAGCAATTTTCTGGAATTTAAACAGATGCCGACAATAGAAAGCTTCCAGACAGCTGAATCTTATTTAAGAGCCTATCATTTGAAACATAATCAAAACCATGTCAAATTTTACTTTCCGGCAAATGAAAAACCTGGAGAGCAGCTTTTGACCCATTTCAATGAACATGGGTATGGGATTGGTTATCTTGAACTATATGCTATAGAGCCAAATCATTTTCCGCGCAAAGCGAAACATTCCGATATAGATGTACAGCTTGTCGTTGAAGGTAATCTCAACGATTATTTAACATTAAGCCATGAACAGGATTTGGAATTTGGTGCAGCATTCGCCAAGCAAAAAATAGAGCTGAACAAGCGACAGTTTAAAGACCCCAGGATTAAACAAATAATCGCATATTATCAAGGAGTTCCAGCGGGAGCCGTAGACGTTATTCTTACAGAGAATACGGCAGAAATAGATAGTCTGGGTGTTCGTGAATCAATGCGCAGGAAAGGAATAGGCAGCAGCCTTCAGCAATTTGTGATGGATACATTTTCCGATAAAACGATTATTTTAGTCGCTGATGGAGAAGATACACCAAGGGAAATGTACAAGAAACAAAATTATCAGTATTTTGGATTTAAATATGAAATACTGAAGGTTTATAGCGATTCAGAAGGCTGACAACAACCATAAAAAGATGGACAAGCAATCAAATCTACATATATTCCTATGATGGTGCCATTTTCTTTAGTAAGCCGGCCGATGGTGGAGTTTGGGTATCCTGCAAGAAGTACTGCAGTGACTCAAATTTCCTTTCGGCTTCTTTATATCCCTGAATATATAAGCTTTCCAGCTTTGCTTTGTTTTTTTCTATTCTGTTTGTTACAAGGGGAATCTCCGGCTGTATGATGAAAACTTCATTTCTCTTTTCCATTTCGAGCAATTGCTGCATGGTCCGATTATATGTCAAATGCCTATTCCTTAATAATGTTAAAAGCATTGGCTTATCGTTAAACAGGCGTTTGTATAGCCAATTTAATCGAGAGCCTTTTTTGATATAACCTTTATTTCTGGTGAGAATAAGTACGTGTTTATTAATCCCTCGATTAAGTAGGGGTTTGATTGGAATTGGGTCCGCTACACCACCATCCATCAGCTGCAATCCTTGGTAAGAAATACTTGATGCCAATACAGGCAAAGAACAGGACGCGCGAATAACCTTAAATAGATCTTCTTTCGTATCATATGTATCATGATAGATGGGACTGCCCGTATCAATATCCGTGGTCCCTATGATAAACCTTGATGATGATCGGGAGAACGCGTTAAAATCCAGAGGTACTATTTCATTTGGGATTTTATTGAAAATGTAATCCATGGAATAAAGTTCCTTATGGTGTATCAGTCTCTTAAAGGAAATGGCTTCTGGTTTATCGCCGATTTCAACTAGCAATTTATGATTTCTGTCCCTTTGTTTTGCAATGAAGGAACTCCCAATCAGAGAACTTGCGGAAGCACAGGAGACTACTGGGAAATCAATTCCTTTATCGAGAAACAAATCAAGCACCCCTGCTGTATAGGCACATCGCATGCCACCGCCTTCCAATAAAAGGCCAGCATTTACTTCCATTCCTACACTTCCCTTACTCTATATAATAAAATTATAGCAGTTGTTCCGTCATCAAACAATTCATCTAATCAAACGTTTGATCAACTGTTAGGTTAGGAAGGAAAAACGCGGACATATAATCATTTGAATATTGGATGAATGGGATGACTTTTCCGATTTGATGAATCATGGATAAATGCTGATGCATCACTGAAAAATGCCGATACTTCATTTGAGGTCCATCTATTTCGCTAAAGGGCATCATTTTTTAGAAAACATAGGAGAGAATAGCGGGACATAGAGTCATTTCTTAGGAACCCGATGCTGATTTATCTTTTCTGTTTAATTTATATGCTTTGAATACTTATCCCTATTCCAAAATTGAGAAGGGATAGGGTGGACTTATGAGGTTATTGGGGACCGAATTTTACAGATGAGGGAATCTCAAATAATGTTACCAAACGATTGATTCGATGCACCGCGGACTGGCGAGCACGTCCCTCCCCTGAAACAAAACTGGGAAAGCGAGCTGGAAAGCGCCGCTTCGAACTATTTCCAGCTTGTTTGTTACTGCTTATTGAGCCTGAATTCCCTAGCGAGTAATTGGAGACCTTTAATACGATTAGCGGCACCTGGGAAATTAGGAATGATGGTAAGTTCATCAGCGTGATAGAATTCGACCAATTTATATAGTTCTTCTTTTACATATTGCGGATTGCCGATAATGGCTCTTTTTCTTATTTGATTGATTTTTTGTTTTTCGAATTCACTGTATTGACGCTTCTTGGCCGTTGCGATGGATGGGAAGTAAGGAGGATTCTTGGCCGTTTCCAAGGATGCCATCCATAGGTCGAATGCCTTGGCGAATTCTTCTGCCTCTTCTTTGGTTTCACCAATAACAACAAAAACGGCAATTGACACATTCGGCTTTTCCATAAATGAGGAGGGTTTGAAATTACTGCGGTAGGTCGCAACTATTTCAGAACCGACTTCAAAAGGTTTGATAAAATGCGCATACGTGTAAGCAGTGCCGTTTTCAGCGGCAATCTTTGTGCTTTTGCCACCAGCACCCAGCATCCAGATTTCGGGCTTGGTCTTTATGACGGGAGCGGCAATCAGGCTTTGAAAGCGATGTTCTCCCAATGTTTCACCTGCTAAGTATCTTTGAACGTCTGTCACTTGCTGTTCGTAACTTAAACGTTCTTCCTTTTCTTCATTCAGTACTCGATTAACGAGTCTTCCGCCACTGCTGTTTCCGATTCCGAGGTCGATGCGGCCAGGATGAAGTGCCTCCAGCATTCGAAAGCTTTCAGCCACTTTATATGGACTGTAATGGGGAAGCATTACCCCACCAGAACCAATCCGAATGGTTTTGGTTGAATCGGCAAGATGCATCATCAAAACCTCAGGTGCACTGCTGGCAATAGAGAAGACCTGATGCTGCTCTGGTATCCAGAAACGGTGGTAGCCGAGTTCATCTGCATGTCTTGCCAGTTCTGTTGTCTGGGCTAATGCATGACGCGCATCTGTTCCTTCATCAATTAATGTATAATCAAGAATGTTTAAACGGACCATCCTCTGACTCTCCTTTCTCTATGGAGCTTTTCGGATTAATGGTTGTGATAGCTAGTCTATAGTATTTTCCTGAAAAGGGAGAACTAATAAAAATCTTAATTTTTAACATGAAAAGGAATACCCGCCACTCGGCAGCTATTCCTTCTCCGATTTCCCTTATGGGACAGATACAGTGCTGCCTTGTACCGCAACCCCTGTTGCCCCGGGTTTGCGAATTTTTTGGAAGACAACAAGTTCATAGGCATCAATAACGGAATATTCGCCATTAATTTCGGTCTGTTCGGAGTGCTTGTTTGGGTTATTGGTAACGGCTATTTTCCACTTTCCTGAAGAAGGGAGGCGAAGGTCAAATTTATTGCCGGTGGGATTGATATAGATCGTAAAGTCCTCTTGATCACCCAATAATGTAAATCCAAACACGGGTGCTGGGGCTTCGATAATATGAAATCTTCTCCGGATTTCCTGCTTGGAGGTCATCCTGAATAGGTCATATTCTTTTCTCAATGTGATAAGGGATTTAATGAAATCAATATTTTCCGCTTCCTGTTCTCTTTTATTCCAATCAAGCTGGTTGATTCGATCGTCAGAGATATAGCTGTTTTCTTCTCCATGCTTGCTGCGGAACCATTCCTGTCCAGCATGGATAAAAGGTACCCCTTGGCTTAAAAGCACAATCCCTGTCGCTAATTGGTGCATCTTTTTACGCTGCGATACATCAGCGTGCTGATTGGTCAGCATTAAACGGTCCCATAACGTATGATTATCATGACATTCCACATAGTTAATGGTCTGATTAACATCCGATACAAAAGGATTTCCATATTCCTCAAAAGCGGATCCAGACATTAATTGGGGCATTCGCTCAATGAAACGGCCATCACCATTTATGAACCCTCTGTCCTGCTGGTCAAACAGGTTCCCTTTTATAGAATCACGAAATTGGTCATTAAAGAATCGTATGCCCGGTAATCGGCTGGCATTATAGCTTGCTGCCTTTATCTCGGCTGGAATTGCTGTTGGTAAATCCCAACCTTCTCCAAGTAGCATGATAGGTATTTCCTCTTTCTGGCAGCGTTCTTCGATTTGCTGCATGGTTTCAATGTCGAGAGCCCCCATCAAATCAAAACGGAACCCATCTATATGATATTCATCCAGCAGAAAATCGATAGTATCAAGAATAAATTTGCGGACCATCCTTCTTTCAGAAGCAAGATCATTTCCGACGCCTGTACCGTTGCTTAATTGCCCGTTTGGAAGATAACGGAAATAGTAGCCAGGTACCAATTTTTCAAACGGCGAATCCTCCATATTGAACACATGGTTGAACACGACATCAAGAATCACGGAGATCCCTTCCTGATGGAATGCCTGTATCATTGTTTTAAGTTCGTTTATTCGAGCAATTGGTCTATCCGGAAGCACCGAATAGCTCCCCTCAGGCACCTGGAAATATAGTGGATCATAACCCCAATTGTACTGTTTCTCAGGCTGGCATTCATCTACACGTGCAAAATCATTGATCGGCAGCAGCTGGACATGCGTACAGCCGAATTCCTTTAGGTAGGAAAGCCCTGTAGAAAATCCGTTCTGTGTTGCAGTCTCCCCCTCAGCCAATCCCAAAAACTTTCCGCGGTTGAGGATACCGCTTTCCTGTTGGATACTGGCGTCACGTACATGCAGCTCATAAATAATCGCATCCTGCAGATTTCTTAAGGAAGGCCGATGTTCTTCTTTTTCCATTTGGTCGGTTCTTGATAAATCGACGACAACGCCTTTTTCACTGTTTGCGAGCATTCCTTTTGCATAGGGGTCATTCACCCGTTTGGTTGTGCCGTTAATGGTAGCCTCGTATTCATAGGGACAGCCGTGCCAGTCTCCTTTAACCTCAAGGCACCATACACCTTTAGCATTCCTATTTAATTTATATGATTCATTGTCTAAATACAATTTCATAGAAGCGGCTGTCGGAGCCCATACGGAAAAAGTCGTTGATTCCATTGTGCAGGTTGCCCCAAAGGACATCTCCATTGCAGAAAACCGCGCATCAAACCATGGCGTACGTACAACAGCACGAGGGTACACAGGTATTGCCATTTCTCCCCATCTAAGCGTAAGCTCTTCTCCTATGGGAAATTCTTCTGCCAGTTCAAGCTGTACCGTTGATTCATTAATTATATCGTGAACCGATAGGCTATACTTTTTCTGTTCCTTTTCCGAAAACAAAAATAGTTCTTTGTTATGATCGATGAAATTATTTAAATTATTGACGGTAACCGTTACGTAATGAACGTCATCAATCCAGGCTGTATGTTTTTCCATAAAAACAACTCCTCTTCCACTGACGCTTAACTGATACAGTATATGTTATACCCGGCTTTTCGGGTATTCTATCATTAATAAATCAATCATAACCAATTTAGCTATAATTAAACACAACGAAAGAATATTTCAATCAATTCCACAGCCATTGTCAAAAACCGACAAGATTGCCAGAATGTTGTCGAAAGAATTTTCAGAAAACTATCTTGAAATCTATAATCTTTATATCTATAATGAACTATAATCATTAAGCGAAAGTTTGACGTAATAATATAGTGCTGGAAAGTAAATAGTTGTCTGTATTTACTTATAAATCTGAAGGGGAAACTTCTGGACTGCAGTAAATCCCTAAAGGATACGTGTTCTTGTGTCTTTGTACAACAAGTCAATCAAACTGATTGCATAGCAAGATCCTGTCCTTACGTCGCTATCTGGACGATTTTGTTTTAATTGTTCACTGTTTTTGGAAGGAGGCACCATTTGTTGACATACAACATCTCGGAACAGGATATCTATTTATTCCACCAGGGAACCAACTATCAAAGCTATAGACTATTGGGCTGCCACTTTATGAAGTTGGAAGGGAATTCAGGCTACCGTTTTGCGGTATGGGCTCCACATGCGCGCGAAATACGTATCGTGGGTGACTTTAATCATTGGAATGGTGAAACACATCCACTGGAAAAGGTCACAAATGAGGGGTTATGGCTCGGTTTTTTCACGGATATTGCAGGTGGGTCCATCTATAAATACGAAATAATCACTTCAGATGATCGAAAACTGTTAAAAGCAGACCCATATGCACACCAATCAGAACTTCGACCAAGAACAGCATCCGTTATACCCACACAGGATTCCATTTATGTATGGAATGATCAGGATTGGAAGGAAAACAAAAAAAACTTCAATCCCTATGCATCTCCAATCTCCATTTATGAAATACACCTAAGTTCATGGAAAAAGAAAGACACTGGAAAATTTTATACGTATCGGGAACTGGCAGAAGAACTTATTCCATATGTGAAATCTCTCGGATTTACCCATATTGAATTATTGCCGTTAGCTGAACATCCATTTGATCTCTCATGGGGGTATCAGATAACAGGCTATTATGCAGTGACTTCGAGATACGGTTCGCCAAATGACTTTAAATACTTTGTGGATCAATGCCACCAAAATGAGATCGGTGTCATTATGGACTGGGTTCCAGGCCATTTCTGCAAAGATGATTTTGCCTTGCGAATGTTTGATGGTGAACCTCTCTATGAATATAGCGATCAGCGTAAAGCGGAGAAGAAATCCTGGGGCACATTAGCCTTTGACTTTGGCCGTCCCGAGGTTCAGAGCTTTCTTGTTTCCAATGCAATTTTCTGGATTGAAGAATACCATATTGACGGGATTCGTGTCGATGCTGTTGCAAGCATGCTATTTTTAAATTTTGATAGATATGATGGGGAAGATCGGATCCTTAATTCGCATGGGGGAGAAGAAAATCTTGAAGCTTATGCATTTATACGAAAGTTGAATGAAGCTGTCTTCTCTTTTCAGCCAAACTTCTTGATGATGGCTGAAGACAGTTCAGATATACCGCTCGTTACGGCACCCACTTATTCCGGCGGTCTTGGTTTCAATTTCAAATGGAACATGGGCTGGATGAATGACATGCTGAAATATATGAAAGAAGATACCGGCAATCGAAAATGGCATCATAATCTGCTTACTTTTTCATTTATGTATACGCATTCCGAAAATTTTCTGCTGCCGCTGTCGCATGATGAAGTGGTGCACGGAAAGAAATCCCTATTGGATAAGATGCCTGGCGATCAGTGGCAGCAGTTTGCCAACCTCAGGCTTTTATATGGTTATATGTTTGCACATCCAGGCAAAAAGCTTTTATTCATGGGTGGGGAGCTGGCGCAATATGCAGAGTGGAAGGACGGAGAACAATTGGACTGGCATCTGCTGGATTATCCATTGCATCATGGCATGTTTGCGTATGTAGCAAAGCTGAATCACCTTTATGTAAATCATCCTGAACTTTTTGAATTAGATCATGATCCGGATGGTTTTGAGTGGATTGATCCGCATAATATTGGCCAAAGCGTGATTGCCTTTCGGCGAAAGTCTAAAAAGTCGAATCAAGAAATGATTATTATTTGTAATTTCACTCCAGATACACACTATGACTATATGATCGGGGTGCCTTCAGGAGGGATATATGAGGAAGTGTTTAATTCAGATAGGGAAGAATTTGGGGGTTCTGGACAAGTAAATGGTTCTGAACATTTCAGTTATCCGAAAAAGTGGCATGGATTACCACAGCATATAAAGATTAAGGTTCCACCGCTAGCCATCACGATATTTAAACAATCAGCTGTTGAGGAGGGTTCATAATGAAAGAATGTGTTGGCATGTTATTGGCAGGAGGAGAAGGAAAACGTTTAGGGGCTTTAACACATCATGGAGCTAAACCGGCAGTACCCTTTGGAGGGAAGTATCGGATTATCGACTTTACTTTGAGCAATTGTACGAATTCCGGAATACAGACATTGGGGGTTTTGACACAGTACTCCCCTCTGGAACTGAATCGGCATATTGGCAATGGTGAACCTTGGGACATGGATAGAAGGAGCGGCGGGGTTACGGTGCTTTCCCCATATACAGGGAAGACCGGCGGCGATTGGTATTCCGGCACGGCTGATGCCATTTATCAGAATATCCATTTCATTAACCAATATGATCCGGAGTATGTGCTCGTTATTTCCGGCGATCACATATACCAGATGGATTATCAGAAGATGCTTGAGCAGCATAAACAGACAGAGGCGGATGCAACAGTTTCCGTCATTGAAGTTCCTTGGGGAGAGGCCTCTAGATTTGGGATACTGAGTATATCGGATAGTCTCCGGATTTTTGAATTCGAGGAGAAGCCGGATACACCTCAAAGTAATCTCGCATCCATGGGTATTTATATATTCACCTGGGATAAGCTGAAAAACTACCTATTGAATGATGCCCAGAATAAAGATTCCAGCCATGATTTCGGAAAGGATATCATCCCGACAATGCTTCAGGAAAACCACCAAATGTATGCCTATCGATTTGATGGCTATTGGAAAGATGTGGGCACTGTTGAAAGCTATTGGAAAGCGAATATGGACCTGCTTTACGAAGGATCTGGATTGATTTCTGAGGATAAGAATTGGCGAATCTATACCCATGATTCGAATCTGCCTCCACAATATATCAGCCAGAAGGCAACCGTGAAGGATTCTCTTATCAATTCGGGATGCTTTATCTATGGCAACATCGAACACTCCATATTATTTAAGAATGTAAGGGTGGAAGAAGGGAGCATGGTAAAACAATCCATCATACATCCAGGAGTGACAATTGAAGGCAATTGTATATTGGAAAGAGTCATTATCATGGAAAACACGCAAATACCGGAAGGAACCATCATGCAGATAAGTGAGGATAAAGAACCACTTGTCGTCAATGAAGAGATTCTAGGTGCGATGCTTGCACCGGCTGGGGGTGATAAATAATGGAATCGCTGATGGGGCTCATAAATCTGGATCATGAACATCATGTATTTAATGAATTGACCTACTTCCGCAATAATGCCTCGATGCCTTTTGGAGGACGCTATCGAATGATAGATTTCACGCTCTCGAATATGGTGAACACGGAAATAAATGAAGTTGCTATATTTGTCAGGAATAAATACCGCTCCCTGCTAGATCATATCGGAACGGGAAAGAGCTGGGAATTGGATCGGATAAATGGCGGGCTGTTTATTCTGCCCCCTGACTGGAATGATCCAACAGATCGGTCAAAGGGGGATCTACGTTTTTTCCATAATAATCGCGATTATTTTCACCGCAGTAAATCGCAATATGTTTTAATTAGCGGCAGTCAGTTTATCTCCAATACAGATTATAAGAATGCATTTAAATTTCATCTTGAGCGTAATGCAGATGTTACGTTAATCAGTGCGGATGTGAAGGAATTGCAGCCAGAGCATTACCCCTATTACCGAATCGATGCTGATGAGACCGGCTGGGTTGATAATCTGACGAACGATCAGAAAAATAACAAGCTTTTCACCGGAGTATATATTATCAATAAAGATTTGCTTATGGAATTGGTTGATGAATGCATTGCATATAACAAAGATAATTTCTTCGTTTGTGGAATTAAGGATAAGCTCGCCAATCTGAAAATACAAAAATATGACCATGAAGGCTACAGTGCATTTGTGAATACGATTGAGAGCTTCTACAGACAAAATATGAACCTTCTGCTGGAAGAAAATTATCGGGATTTATTTTTCAATAAAAATCTGGTCCGTACAAAAATATCGAATAATCCCCCTGTAAAGTATTGCAAAAATGCAGATGTGAAACATTCACTATTGGCAAATGGCTGCGTAATTGATGGAGCAGTTGAAGGGAGTTTGCTATTCCGTGGGGTAACGGTGAAACAGGGCGCAACAGTCAAAAATTCGATCATTATGCAACGGTGTACGATTGAAGAAGGTGTTTATTTGGAAAATGTGATTCTGGACAAGGATGTCTATGTTTCAAAAGGCCAGAAAATAATTGGATCAAATGAAAAGCCTTATGTAGTCGCAAAAAGCCAAGTAATCTAGTTCAGGAAGGGAGAGAGAGTATTGAACAATATATTATTTGTCGCCTCTGAGTGTGCACCATTTATTAAGACAGGGGGCCTGGCGGACGTCGTTGGTTCACTGCCGCAGGAGCTAAAGCAGAATGAAAAGCAGGAAGTACGCGTAATTCTGCCTCTCTACGATGAAATGGACGAAGAATGGAAAAGCCGCATGGAATATCTTGTCACCTTTGATGTAGAGATAGGATGGCGCATACAGGAAGCACATCTCTTTACGTTGACATATAATCAGATCACTTATTATTTTATCTCCAATGACTTTTATTTCACGAGAAAAGGAATCTACGGTTACTACGATGACGGGGAACGATTTGTTTATTTCAGTCATGCTGTCATCGAGGCACTCAAGCATATGGACTTCCGGCCGCAAATTCTGCATGGACATGACTGGCAGACGGGCATTGCAATAGCGCTTGCAAATATTAAACAACCTATAAAAGATATGAAGACCGTGTTTACCATCCATAACATTAAATACCAGGGTGTCATGCCAGTTGATATCTTTGAAGACTTCTTTCAATTGGGCAGAGAACATATCAGCGGTATGGAATGGAACGGGATGCTCAATTGCCTTAAAGCTGCACTGTTTCACGCAGATAAGATTACCACGGTGAGCCCAAGCTATGCAGAAGAAATAAAAGAACCCTTTTATAGTGAGGGGCTTGATCCGATTTTATCGGAACGTTCTAAGGATCTGATTGGAATAATCAATGGAATTGATATGAAAGAATATAATCCTGTTACAGATCCGTCCTTGTTTGTTAATTATCGTTCGGCCAGATTGAAGAAAAGAGAAAATAGAATAAAGCTGCAGCAGAAAATTGGACTCCCTTATAAAGAAGATAGTCCGCTATACGTCATTATAACCCGGCTTGTTGAGCAAAAAGGGCTCCATTTGGTTCAGCATATACTGGAAGAATTCTTAAACGAAGATATCCAATTTATTGTACTCGGAACAGGAGAACCGGAATTTGAAGGATATTTTTCAGATATTGCCAGCAGATATCCGGATAAGGCAGCCGCTTTAATAACCTTTGATGAGGCGATTGCAAGGCAGTTATATGCAAGTGCCGATTTTTTTCTCATGCCGTCTAAATTTGAGCCCTGCGGTTTATCGCAGCTGATTGCCCTGCAATATAAGACAATACCGATTGTTCGGGAAACAGGGGGATTAAAGGATACAATTACTCCTTTCAATGTATTGACAGGTGAAGGGAATGGCTTCAGTTTTACGAACTATAATGCACATGATCTTTTACATGTTCTGTACTATTCACTTGAGCTGTACAACCGTCCCGATGAGTGGCAGCAATTATATAAAAATATCACGAAAAATCAATTCAGCTGGAAGGAATCAGCCCGTCAGTATGTAGCACTTTATGATAGCTTATTGCCAGAATTAATCTATGGATAGGGAGAGGTGTTTCCTTGACTCAATTAATGGCCGATGCACTGAAAGAAAAGATTTTAAGACAGCTGATTGCCGATAAGGGAAGAGAAGTGAAGGAAGCGACACCTAAAGATATTTATTATGCTCTTGCTTCGATTGTAAATGAAGAAGTGAAACAGCAATGGTTTCGGACGCGTAAATATTATAAAGATGAGAAGCTAAAAGAGGTATATTATTTATCGATGGAATTTCTGATAGGCAGATTGCTGGAAAGCAATCTATTAAATTACGGCATGCTTGATGAGGCCAAGACTGCGCTTGAGCAGATGGGCTTTAACCCGCAGGAGGTTTTCGCGGAGGAGCATGATGCCGGACTTGGGAATGGCGGACTTGGCCGGCTTGCGGCTTGTTTTCTTGATTCATTAGCTTCGCTCAACTATCCTGGACACGGATTCGGCATCAGGTATCGATATGGGCTGTTTGAACAGCGGATTATCCATGGCAATCAAGTTGAACTTCCGGACTATTGGCTAACCGACCCATATCCATGGGAATCGAGAACAGAGGAAGAAGCGGTTGTTATTCAATTCCATGGTGATGTACATATGTACAAACGAAATGATGGAACACTTGAATTTGAATACAAGAATACAGATAAAGTAATGGCTGTTCCGTACGATATACCTGTTGTCGGATATGAAAATGGCACGGTAAATACGTTAAGACTGTGGAGCGCCGAATCGATATTTTCTAATAATAGCGATAGGCTGGAGGGAAACAAGCAATTTTATCGTGACCTTGCACATGAACATTCCATTGAACAAATATCTGGATTTTTATATCCCGATGATTCCAGCTATGAAGGCAAGGAACTTCGTTTAAAGCAGCAATATTTCCTTGTATCGGCTAGTATCCAAAATATCCTGAAGCATTTTAAAACGAATAATAGAATGTCATTAAGTAAATTGGCAGAAAAAGTAGTTATTCAAATAAATGATACTCATCCAAGTCTGGCCATTCCTGAATTAATGCGGATTTTAATGGATGAGGAAGGATTCAGCTGGGAAAATGCATGGCAGGTCACGACAAAGGTTTTCGCCTATACGAATCACACGACATTGAGTGAGGCGCTGGAGACCTGGCCAACAGATATGATCAAGTCTCTTCTGCCGAGGATATTTATGATTATAGATGAGATCAATAACAGATTTTGCCAAGGGATCTGGTTTGACCATGAAGAACTGAGGGATAAGATTCCTGAACTTGCAATTATTGCATATGAACGTGTCCATATGGCGAGACTCGCAATCGTCGGCAGCTTCAGTGTCAATGGTGTCGCAAAAATCCATACAGAGATTTTAAAGAAAAAAGAAATGAAGGATTTTTATACGCTTTTTCCAGATAAGTTTAACAATAAGACTAACGGCATTACCCATAGGAGATGGCTGATGCAGGCCAATCCCAAATTGGCGGAGCTGATAACAGATGTGATCGGACCTCAATGGATTAAACGGCCAAAACAGCTGATCAGTCTGCTGAAACATTCCAGTGACAGCGCTTTGCTGGAGAAATTTAATCAAGTGAAACATGAGAATAAGAGGGAATTGGCTAACTATATTAAGCAGCATATAGGAATTACCGTTGATGAAAGGTCCATATTCGATGTCCAGATTAAACGGCTGCATGAATATAAACGGCAGCTGTTGAATGTATTTCACATTATTTATCTTTACAATGAATTGAAGGAAAATCCGAATCAGGACATGACCCCGCGCACATTTATATTCGGAGCGAAGGCTGCACCAAGCTACCACTTGGCAAAAGAAGTAATTAAGCTGATTAACACAGTAGCTTCTATTGTGAATTATGACCCGAGTGTTAAGGATAGGCTGAAAGTTATCTTTATGGAAAATTATAATGTAAGTATTGCTGAGAAGATTATTCCTGCAGCAGATATCAGTGAACAGATATCGACTGCCAGCAAAGAAGCATCTGGTACAGGGAATATGAAGATGATGATGAACGGAGCATTGACACTTGGGACAATGGATGGTGCCAATATCGAAATAAATGATTTGGTTGGGGACCGGAACATGTTTATTTTTGGCCTGTCTGCCGATGAGGTTCTCGAGTATTATCAGCATGGTGGTTATCATGCCAGAGATCTGTACAATACGGACGATCGGATCAAAAGGATATTGGATCAGCTGAATCAAGGCGAGTTTGGTGTGCATAATATCGAATTCAAAGATATCTATTACAATATCCTCTATCACAATGATCCATACTTTGTCTTGAAAGATTTCGAACCGTATTTGGAAACGCATGAGCTGGCAGAGCGTGCTTATCGGGACAGGATGACCTGGCTGAATATGAGTGTCACCAACATCGCCTATTCCGGTAAGTTTTCCAGTGATCAGACGATACAGGAATATGCAACCGAAATCTGGAAATTAAAGCGGAAATAGGGAAGATGGTTTGTTTGAGGAGCTGAATGGACGGATGAATTGGTGACCCGCCAGTTGCGGCGGGACACCTTCATCTTTCGGTTTTTAAGGTAAGGCTCTTTTCGTAAGTATTGTTGTTATTTCTAACTTTGTATTTGATAGAAACTGCGACATAACAGCAACACTCGATTTCCGCTCCGGGCAGTCGCTTTCCGCGGGCAACGCTTCAGCTTCCTCAGAAGCAAGCCCGGCTTCCTGCGGGATCTTCAGCCGTTGCTTTTCCCGCAGGAGTCGACTGCCCTGCGCTCCAATCAATCAGCTTAATAATTGAATATCAGTAATTTGATTCAGAAAGCCAAATCTTAGCGCAGGGAATACACGGAGACTCCAGCGGGAAAGCGAAGTGTATTTCCGGAGCGGAGATAAGCTCATCGCCAAGTTACGTCACAGTGTATATATTTTATGAAAAACAACAATCTTTGAGAAAACAGCCTAAGGTAAAAACGTAATCTCTGCTGTACCGAAATGGCTATAGGTAGCCTGATATTTTCCGGGCTCAACAGAGAGTGGGGGGATAAATGTCCCGGAAGATATCACCATCCCTTTTTTGAGAGCTTGATTGCGGGACGATAGCTTTTTTGT
The DNA here is from genome assembly GCF_000285495.1 of Oceanobacillus massiliensis str. N'diop. Lineage (GTDB taxonomy): Bacteria > Bacillota > Bacilli > Bacillales > Amphibacillaceae > Oceanobacillus > Oceanobacillus massiliensis. The sequence continues at coordinate 213,994 of NZ_HE610980.1, read as the reverse complement.
CAGCCAGGCAACGGAACTTGCGGGATTTCCCAGCACTTCTGAAGAGATTCCTGTGCCGATATTCTCTCCGTTATGGAATAATTTCATTTTTATGTTTGCCAATTCTTCAAAGGAAGGGGGATCAACCATATCTGAAACAATGACTCTGCCTGTTGCTGTATTATCGGAAATTAAATCTGCCAAGGAAAAATTAGGGAACCAATCCATGTATCTGGAATCTGGTATCTCTAGCCCGGCAGCTATTTTACTGTTGGCTAAAATCTCATCCTCACTTGCGCCTAAGGATAGATCATCTGTAAGAATAAACATTAATTCAGGTTCAAGCAATGGAGCAAATAATTCAGAAAGGGAGATTGTCTCTGAGCTGTTAACCAAATTGGCGGATAGCAATGTTCCGTATGCCGGCTCATTTGTCTGTGCGATTGCTTGTGTTTCAGGACTTGTCATGCTGATTTTATAACCGGCGATTTTCTCATTTTCCAGTTTGCATTTCCGTGCGATGAATTCCTCCTGAACCGCATATGCAGTTTCCTCATTCAGACTGTAGCTATGGCGGATGAAATCTATCGGTTTCATCGTATCATATGCTTTCGTAATTTTATCTGCAATCTCTAAAACAACCTGCTTCACATTATCGCTCCTTTGGAAATATGGTTGGGTGTATCAACTGTTTTACGTATAAATCAGTTTCTGACTAATGTTATATTTCTTGCTGCCCGCGTGTCTGCAGCGCCAGATAATGCCAGAGAAACACTTGTCTCCTGAATGAAATTAGACAGCACTTTTTCGACGCCCCTTTGACCACCAATTGAAAGTCCATATACATAGGGTCTTCCGAGTAAAACAGCATCGGCACCCAAGGCCAACGCCTTCACCACATCGGATCCTCGTCGAATACCGCTATCAAGCAGGATAGGTATGGAACCATTTACCGCTTTAGCAATCCCAGGTAAGGCATCGATGCTTGAGATTAGTCCATCCATCTGCCGCCCCCCGTGATTGGAGACAATAAGTCCATCAATTCCTGCCTCTATAGCCAATTTTGCATCTTCAGGATGGAGAATTCCTTTTAATAAAAGTGGCAGCTTTGTCCGCTTCTGGAGTTCTGCTATATGCTTCCAGTTTAGGGACGGATGAAAGATGTTGGTCAAAATTCCCTTGATTATCGTATCATCATCCGTACTTGGCAATGAGGATAGGAAGGCCGTATCTGTGACGTAATTGGCCTTTCCGTATCCTTCTTTTAAAGGAGAAAATTGGTTGCGCATATCCTCTTCACGCCAGCCGAGCATAAATGTGTCTACTGTTAAGACAATTGCCTCATAGCCAGCTTTTTCAGCTCTATCCACCATGCTGTAGGAGATATTTTCATTATTGGACCAATATAACTGAAACCATTTTGGACTGTCGGGAGCAGCACTGGCCACTTCCTCTATCGAAAAGCTGGAAACCGTGCTTTGGATAAACGGTACATGATGGAGGGCAGCGGCCCTTGCGGCAGCCTTTTCCCCCTCTTCATGGGCAAGCTTCAGCATTCCTACAGGTGCAAGCAGAAAAGGATGGAGATACTTCCGTCCAAATAACTCAATACTTGTGTTTGCAACGGACAGATCGTTTAAAAATCTCGGGACAATGGATAGCTTTTCAAAGGAAGCTCTATTATTTCGCAGCGTTCCCTCACCACCTGCGCCAGAGCGGATATAGCCGAATCCAGCTGCAGGAATCTGTTCGCGTGCAGCTGCTTCCAACTCTGCAAAGTTAAAAGGGAAGGATTCGGATGAACCAATTTGCTGTAAAAAAGAATCCTCAGTATTTATAATGGGCATGCGGATCACCTCTCAAAAATGATAAACGTGCTTGATTAATCTTTCTTCAATCGGGCTGCAAGTCTGTTTCCGATTGATTGAATCCCTTGTACAATAATGATTAGAATAATCACGGTCACATACATAACGTCTACCTCATAGCGGAGGTGTCCGAAACGGTAAGCCAGATCACCAAGCCCACCTGCACCGACGAGTCCGGCCATTGCAGTAGCACCAATTAAACTGACTGTAGCAATCGTTAATCCCAGAATAATGGCAGGTCTTGCTTCCCTTAACATAACATTCCATATGATTTGACGTGTTTTAATCCCCATTGCTTTATAGGCCTCAATGACACCGTTATCCACTTCCAGCAATGCAGATTCTATTAATCTTGCAATATATGGAGCGGCATTAATGACCAGTGGGACGATGACTCCTTTTACACCAATGGTCACGCCCACCAGCAATTTTGTAAACGGAAGGATAAAGAAAAGCAGGATGATAAACGGAACGGATCGAATAACGTTGATAATTAAGTTCAATATTTGATAAACCCATTTATTTTCAAGCGATTGCCCGGGTCTTGTAAGAATCAGTAATATTGCTAGCGGTATTCCTATCAGTACGGCAAAGAAGTGAGAAATAATAACCATTTGAAAGGTTTGTACAACTGCTTCTCCAAAGATTGGTAGCCATTCTTCCATAAATTCATTCATTTATTTTCCCTCCAATTCTTCTGTAACGACATCGTGTTCCCTTAGAAATTGCAAGGCTTCTGCCACTACATGTGGTTCACCGACAAGATGAATAACCAGATTACCAACGATGCCGTTTTTAAGCTCCATAATATTGGCTGTTAAAATATTCGGTTCCACCTTAAAACGCTGGCTTACCTGAGCAAGGAGAGGCTGCCCTGTATTTTCACCCCGGAATGTTAACCGTGTGACTGTCCCATTTAGTTTCAGCTGTGCGATAAGGTTATCTGAAAGCTTCCGTTGTGAGATGGTATTCAAGAATTTCTTCGTTGTGTTTTCTACTGGGTTGGTAAATAGATCTATTGCAGTTCCCTGCTCGATAAGATCGCCATTTTCAATGACATAAACATAGTCACAGATCTTCTGGATGACATTCATCTCATGGGTAATCAGCAAGATGGTGATTTCAAGCTCTTCATTAATCTTCAACAGCAAATCGAGAATCGAATTAGTTGTCTCAGGATCGAGAGCACTTGTCGCTTCATCACTTAGCAGCACTTGCGGATCCTGCGATAATGCCCTTGCGATGGCAACCCGCTGTTTCTGTCCCCCGGATAGCTGAGAAGGATATGTATGTTTTTTTTCCAATAGGTCAACGATATCGAGATATTTATTCACCCTTGTCTCCACTTCCTGCTTGTCATAGCCAAGCAGTCTAAGCGGAATCGCGACATTATCATATACGGTTGCAGTCTTCAATAGGTTAAAATGCTGGAAAATCATCCCTATCTTCTGACGGGTCTTCCTTAATTTCTCCGGGGATAGGGAGGTCATTTCGACATTATCAATAAATACACTCCCGCTTGTTGGTTTTTCAAGTAAATTGACGCACCGGATTAATGTGCTTTTCCCCGCGCCACTGTAGCCAATAACGCCGTGAATTTCACCTTTCTTGACATGGAGGTTCACGTTATTCAGTGCCTTAACAGTCCCATTTTTAGAGGGGAAAACTTTTGTGATATTCTCTAATTTGATCATTATGTACAATCCTTTCAAAAGATGCTGGGACCAGATCTCCCGCTTCCAATATTGACTATCGGTTATTCAAAAAGCCTCTCTTATTAGAAAGAGAGGCTTGTAAATGGATAAATTCACGGTCCTCTCTTATCTTCCAAAACATAACGTTTTGCTGGATTTAGCACCTTTCTATGTTGAACACATAAAGGTTGCCGAGCTTCATTGGGCCAGTCCCTCAGCTACTCTTGATAAGAGAAATAATAGTATTTGGTTTGATATTACTAAATAAAATTACCGTATATTAATCATTTAGTCAATACTTATTTTTGAAAAAATTTAGTTAATCAGAAGAACAGGGAAGCGATTAGATAAAATTATTCAAGGCTATGGATGGAAAATATCCAGCTTTTCGATTCTGGAAATGGCTTCTATAATTCGCTTCTCGTCAACAAGAAGGCCAATCCGTACATATCCTTCACCATATGCTCCAAATCCATTACCTGCAGCGACTGCGACGTCGGCATTCTCCAGCAGATAATCAGCAAACGCTTCACTTGTATAGGATTCAGGAACAGGAAGCCAGGCAAAGAAGGATCCTTTTGGAGAGCTAACGTTCCATCCGATCCGGTTGCATTCGGCAATTAACGTATTCCTTCTGCTCTCATAAAGGGCGACTAATTCATCGACACTTTCCTGGCTGCCCGTCAATGCAACGGCTCCCGCATGCTGAAGAGCAGGGAATATGCTTACAAACAAATGGTCCTGCAAGAGATTGATGGCTTCAATCATTTTAGCGTTTCCAACAGCAAAACCAATACGCCACCCGGCCATGTTATAGGTTTTTGACAATGTATACAATTCAATGCCGACTTCTTTGGCCCCCTCAGCCTGCATAAAACTGACAGGCTTCTGTCCATCAAAGCCTATGGCTCCATATGCAAAGTCATGGACAATACCTATATTGCTGGTCTTCCCAATTCGGACGGTTTCTTCAAAAAAATCAATCGATGCAGTTGCACCAGTTGGATTGTTTGGATAGTTCAGGTAGAGTAATTTGGCCCGTTCTTTCTGATTGGCAGTCAATGCATCATAATCAGGCAAAAATGCATTTTCACTATGTAAGGGCATTGTTTCATAAGTAATGTTAGCAAGTCCTGCACCAGATAGATAATCGGGATAACCAGGATCGGGAAGCAGCAATAGATCTCCCTCATTCATTAAAGCAAGTGGCAGTTCGACCAATCCTATCTTTGTACCGAATAGTACCGCAATTTCTGTCTCTGGGTCCAGATTTACATTGTATTCGCGTTTATAGAAGTCGGCTGCAGCCTGTCTAAACTCATCTGTTCCTCGGAAGGGGGAGTATTTATGTGTGCCCGGATTTTCAACAGCCTGCTGCATGGCTTTGACAATATGGGAAGGGGTAGGCTGATCGGGATTTCCTTGCCCAAGATTAATAATATCTCTGCCTTCATCAATGGCCGTTGCAACCTTCTTTACTAAGGTTGCAAAGAATTGAGAAGGTAAGCTTTGTAAACGGTTGGATAATTCCATAGTAAAAAAACCTCTTTTGCTAGTTAATTCAAATAATTAACTAAATCTTATATTCTTTTATTACGCTTGTCTATAGCGAATATCGTAAGGATTCATTAAAAATGCTTATAATCTTTTCGTGTAATATATTGCATTTTGGTACGAGAGGTAGTAATATTGTCAACATTGAAAGTGAATTGGTTAAGTAAAAATCTGAAAAGTATAAATTATATGAGAGAGCATACAACATAGGGGGAACATCATTATGAAGGACAAGCTACCATTCTCGTCATATCTGGCAATTGGACTAATGCTATTTGCTTTATTCTTTGGAGCTGGAAACTTAATATTTCCGGCGCAGTTAGGTCAATATTCTGGAACAAACCTAGGCCCGGCAGTACTTGGATTTTTAATTACAGGCGTGGGTTTGCCGTTACTTGGGATATTGGCAATGGGGTATTCTGGAAGCAGGAATTTGCAGCAGCTGGCAGGAAGGGTGCATCCAATATATGGCATTATTTTTACTTCACTGCTCTATTTAACAATCGGACCTTTTTTCGCTGCTCCAAGAACAGGAACTGTAGCATTTGAAGTAGGGATTGCTCCCTTTGTAAATGAAGGATTCCAGCAATCTGGATTGCTCATCTTTTCTATATTCTTTTTTGCTGCAGCGCTTTTCATTTCATTATACCCGGCAAAAATGGTCGACAATGTGGGAAAGATATTAGCGCCGGGGCTGGTTATACTTCTTGCCGTTCTTTTACTTGCAGCATTGATTAATCCAATGGACTCTCTTGCATCTCCGCAAGAAGCATATCAGAGCGGGGCATTTATGACGGGTTTTCTGGAAGGATATAATACAATGGATGCATTGGCATCACTTGTATTCGGCATAATTGTTATCAATATAATTCGTTCGATGGGAATTACTTCAAAAGGGGAAATCCTGGCGGCAACTGCCAAGTCAGGGATTATCGCAATTGCTTTGCTTGGCGTGATTTATGTAGGTACTGCATACCTTGGAGCGACAAGTATAGCAGCACTGGGATTATTTGATACAGGAGGACCAGTTCTTAGCGGGGCGGCTTCCTATTACTTCGGTATAGTGGGATCTGTCATGCTTGCTGTAGTTATTATCCTGGCTTGTTTGACGACAGCAATTGGTTTAATAACAGCCAATGCGGAGTATTTCCATACATTGTTTCCGAAAATCAGCTATAAGTTATTGGTAGTATTTTTCTCTGTGCTGACGTTTATTGTTGCAAACTTTGGATTGGAAAACATTATTACATTCTCGATTCCGGTTCTAATGCTGCTATATCCGCTTGCTATCGTACTTATGCTGCTGGCGTTTCTATCATCACTGTTCAATCATGCACGGATGGTATATGCTGCAACGATTGCAGTAACGTTTGCAATCAGTTTCTTTGATGGTCTAAAGGCATTATGTGATTCACTTGAGATTGCCTATTTTAACTGGATGAAACCGGTTCTATCTTTCTATAAGGAGATTCTGCCATTATATGATGAAGGGCTCGGCTGGCTCCTTCCGGCATTGCTCGTCATCCTATTAACTGGTCTGGTTGCCAGGTGGCAAAAAAGCGATGCAGCCCAGGAGGCATAAGGTTCTTTGCTTGGTTGAACGATTACCCATTCGCTTTAATCTGATTGATTGGAGCGAAGGGCACTCGACTCCGGCGGTAAGAGCATCAGCTGAAGATCCCGCAGGAAGCCGGGCTTGCTTCTGAGGAATCTGAAAGCGGCCGCTGCTCTTACGTCATTTTATAGATAATGAGGCTGAAAAACCGACTTTCCATTTTAAAGGAGAAAGTCGGTCTTTTGTTTATTTGAAGATGCATAAAGTAGATTTAAAATTTATGAATATTACGAAGCCAGTTTTCTTTCATTACTTTTGCAAGCTCTGCTGTATGGCCATTCTTCATTAATTCAATGATTTTCCAATGGTCCTCAATAGACTTTTCGGTCAGAACAATGGAGTTATGAAAATATTGTCTGCGGACATGTGCCTGTAAAGAATCGAGCAATCCATCTATATAGCTGTTCTTTGCAGTGTTGACGATTATCTTATGAAATTGCTCATCAATTTTTAATCCTGCATAGTAATTCTCTGAGCGGATTGCTTCTGCAAATCGTTCGTTGGTTTTAGTCAGCAGCTGCAAAATCTCATCAGTTAAATGCATGATAGCGAGCTCTGCTGAAAGGGACTGTAAAGCAGCGAGTGGGGGGAGCAGATCCTTTATGGCATCCTTTTCGATTTCTGTTACTTGAGTAGCTTTCCCAGGGAACATTTCCACGAATCCTTGGGCCTCCAGCAATTGCAGGGACTCACGAACGGGTGTCCTGCTGACTCCTAATGCCTGCGCAAGCTCTGTGTCGTTTAATTTTTCTCCTGGGAGCAAGGTTCCATCTATGATCCATTGCTGTATTTGATTAAAGGCATTTTCCTTTGCCGATAAGCGGATCGGTTTTAAATGATCGGTTGGTATAGGCAATGCATGTCACCTCCTGGAACATATTAGACTCTTATACTAAATTATACATGAAACAATAAGCAATTCAAATATGTAATATATCGGATGCACTATTATTGATTTGGTGTGCGTGAGTAGGTTGATTAACATAATGGTAATGAAAGTCAAAAAAAAGGAAAGCTGTCCATGTAAAATTCGGAACAGTTTCCATTGGTAAAGTCTAGTTTAGAATATCCTTCACGAAGTCTTCCCAGTCTATAATTCTTGGAACATCCTTAATATGTTTGTTATAGGATTGATCTTTTACATATAGTTGAGTCGAGCCATCAAGCAGTGTATGAAGAACTGCAGGTTTATCATCTACGTAATAATCAAGCTTCAGTCTCTGTATGGTAAGCAGTTTTTCTTCATCCTTCATTCCGAAGAAAAATCGGTCCTCATCAACAGGGAATCCCTGCTCCTTTAGCCACTCTCTTGTTCTTTCACCGTGCTCCTTTGGTCGTGCTGTAATGTAGAATATATCATGTCCATTGCTTTCGAGGGCTTGCAATGCTTCTATGGCACCTGGAAATGCAGGACAGGCAGTATAGTAGATCTCCTCCAGAGAATTATTCCACATGGCTTTTCCTTGGCTTTCGGACATCCCGAAGACCTCATGAATTTCAACACGCTGAATTTGATGGAAAGCAGCTATTCCCACATTTTTATTCAATTTCCTATTGTAGATGTGGAAAGCATGCTCCCTTAAGTTGATTAATGTATCGTCAATATCAAAACCAAATCTCATATATATGATCCCTCATGTAATCGTATTAATCGTGATAGTACGGGTAGCCGACAAACTTAAAGTCAGGTCCAATTCGGTGTATGTCTGTAGTTTCCAGTTCTATAGCATCGCTCATTTGATCAATGCCTATGCCTTCAAGGAAGGTTGGTGCATCCTTCCCACCGATTAATCGGGGCGCAATATACAGTACTATTTTATCAACAAGCTTATTCTCGATAAAAGAAGCATTGATATTCCCTCCGCCCTCGATTAATAAGGAAGAAATGCCTCTTTCACCTAAATAGTCTGCAACTTCAATTGGATTTGTATACTGCTGTCCGGATGTCTCCACAACATTTATATGCAGCTTTTCCAGTGACTTTCTTTTTGTCTTATCATAGTTCTGACTGGTAAAGATAATGGTCTCAGCCTTATTATCCGTAATGACCTGTGCATCGAAAGGAATTCTTAGGCTTGAATCCATAACGATACGAATTGGATTTCTTCCATTCGGTATGCGTGCAGTTAAGGCGGGATTGTCTTTAATGACAGTATTGATACCTGTCAGAATGGCCATATGTTCGCTCCTTAGCTGGTGGACATCATATCTTGCTTCTTCTGATGTAATCCATTTACTGTGAAACGTATGCGAGGCCACCTTTCCATCAAGAGTAATCCCGGATTTTAATGTAATGAAGGGTTTCTTTTTCATGATAAATTTATTGAAAACCTCATTCATCTGTATGGATTCTTGTTCTAAGACGCCGCTAATCACTTCAATGCCTGCATCCTTTAAGATGTTCACGCCATTTCCGGCTACAATTGGGTTGGGATCCAATGTGGCAATGACAACCTTGCTTATCCCTGCTTCGACTAGCGCAACAGCACATGGTCCGGTTCTACCATGGTGGGAGCATGGTTCAAGCGTCACATAAATAGTTGCGCCTTTTGCTTGCTCACCAGCCATTCTTAGAGCATGAATTTCTGCATGCGGCTCCCCGGCTTTCAAGTGCGCTCCGACACCAACAATTCGATTATCATTGACGATGACTGCCCCGACTAATGGGTTAGGGTCTGTTTGTCCTTTCATTGCTTGCGCATTTTTTAAGGCAAGATCCATATAGAATGTATCATCAGTCATTGTCGCAAGTCCTTTCTTCTTGCATGTGTCCTGATTTTACAACTTTCGTCTGTAAGTATTTTTGATTATATTCCGAAACGTCTCCCCATAGTGGAGTACGACCGGAAACAAGCGTGCCTGAGTTATCCAACGCCTCCAATTTTTTAGGATTGTTAGTGATTAACGTAACCGGCTTTGTACGTAACGTTTTCAGAACTTCGATTGCGTCACTATAATCTCTTGAGTCATTTACGAAGCCGAGGCTTTCATTAGCCTCCACTGTATCGTATCCATTTTCCTGAAGGACATAGGCCATTGCCTTACTGAATAGACCAATTCCTCTGCCTTCATGGTTGGCCAAATAAAACAGAGCTCCAGTTCCGTGTTCCTTGATTTTTTTCATGGATTCCTTCAATTGGAACCCGCAATCACAGCGTTTGCTCCCAAAGATATCACCTGTGTGGCAGATAGAATGCATCCGGATCAGTGCATCATCCGCCTCTTTGAAATCTCCATACACAAGAACACTCGATTGTTGATATTCTGCCAGATTGGAGGAAGAGAGCTTTTCGATTATCTTCTCATAATCTTCGGTGACTTCATCATAATTTAGCCAGCAATACCATTGAAATATAACGGTTTCTCCATATAAGTTGACAGGCAGTTGAATCGGTCCAACCAAATATATCGCACGATCATCTGATCGAATTAATTGTATTTTATCCTTTAATATAGAAAACACCTTTGATTCCAGTTTCATTTGTTCCATCTTAGAATCTCCCTTCACTTTCACCTTAGTATAATTAAAAATGGCAATATCATCAATTTTGTTTTCTTGAAACTGCAGAAATCTGGTATAGAGCCAGGAAATGCTTCACACCGATTACTATAAGTATGCGCCGATTTATGGAAAAGTGTAGGCTGGAGGTGGTTCCGGTGGGGAATCAGCACGTGTAGCAAGCACAGCTTTTACGGGTAGTATGTTAGATCAAATATTTTTGAATTGATCAAACGTTTGATTAAGAAAATAATAATCGAAAAGCAGAGAGCAAATTACCGATAAAAAGGAGGCGTGGTAAATTGATCAAACGTTTGATTAAAAAATAGGAAGCCAAAAAGCAGGGAGTTAATAACCGATAAAAGGGAGGTACCGGTAAATTGATCAAACGTTTGTTTTAAAAAAATATAGGCTAGGTAATAGAGAAATCAACCTGTATAATAGAAAATGACTATGTTTAGGGGATGATGAAGTGAATGCTTATGAAGCAAGGGTGTTTGGAGAAGTGCAGGCTTGGCGGACGAAAATAATGAAGCGTGCTGACAGAATAAATCGCATGTCCAAAAAGGCTCAGAACAAAATAAATAACTGGATTCCCGAGAAGGCTCACCAGATTGTTACCGATAGTATCAAAAATATGGTGAAAGCTACCTTGGCTGGTTCGAATATGATTACTAAAAAAAGTATTGGCACTGCAGGAACACTTTATGAACGAGATGAGAACCTGAAAGAAAAGCTTAAATCTTACCGTAAGACTGCTGTCGTAGAAGGAGCGGGAACAGGAGCTGGCGGTTTATTGCTTGGAGCGGCTGACTTTCCGCTATTGTTATCGATTAAGATAAAATTCCTGTTTGAAGCTGCCGCCGTCTATGGATATGATACTAGCAAATATGAGGAGCGTCTATTTATCCTGCACGTATTCCAGCTTGCCTTTTCCAGTGAAGAAAAACGTAGAGAAACACTGTTTATTATAGAGAATTGGGAAGACCAGAAGGAACAACTCGTTGATATGGATTGGCGTGTTTTCCAGCAGGAGTACAGAGATCATATAGATCTCATAAAAATGTTTCAATTAATTCCTGGTTTCGGAGCAATTGTCGGCGCCTATGCCAATTATAATCTAATGGATCAGCTTGCTGAAACAGCAATGAATGTTTATCGTTTGCGGATATTGGAAAGCAGACCGCAAAATGATTAGAAATCTGTTCTGCTCGGGACTACCTTCATGAAGATTTTAGTCTCTTTTTCCCATTATCCCATAGAAGAAAAGCTTTGTTAGTTCTTCCGTTAAGGGGAGTATGGATTTTGACAGAGCATCACGCTGCAGATACTCTTTAAACATTTGAATGAAGAATAGTATGGCCTCATTCGATATACTCGGGTCCACAAAACCTTGCCTTTTCCCTTCCTCAAATAATTGAATAAATGTTGGCAAGGCTTTTTCGTTATATAATCTTTCAATATAATTTCCTTCAGAGGTATACTCCTTCATCAGATAAGTATAAAAATCTTCGTGAATGTGACTTGCAACTTCTTTTTTGTCAAAAATGATTTGTTCTATCTTTTCCGGAAAAGCAATATTGGTGCCTAACAATTCTTCATATTCACTCCAAATCCGATCCACATAATAAATGAGCACTTGACGTGCCAGATTATCCTTACTTTTAAAATAATTGTATATGGTCACTTGTGATACATTTGCTTTTTCAGCTATCTCTGAGACAGAAACCTCTTTTATCCCATTTTCCATAAACATCTTCAAAGCGGTATTTAAGATAGTATCGCTTTTTTGCTTCCTTCGTCGTTCAAAACCGTCCATGCTGTTCACCTCACTATTATAATAATAAAAATAATGTAATTAAACAATGCAAATAGTTCATAAATATCTTGTAATGGCAGTCATTTTTATATATTATGAACTCAAAAGTATAAAATATTTCATAATTAAAAGGGAGGTCACAGTATGATGGTTTTAAAAGCAGCGAATTTAACAAAAAGATTTGGAAAGTTTACCGCATTGGATGGTATTAATCTTGAAATAGATGAGGGGCAGGTCTATGGTTTTATTGGTCCGAACGGTGCTGGTAAATCAACTACGATTCGCATACTTCTAGGCATTTTAAAGGCAACAGAAGGGGTTGTGGAGATTTTCGGGAAAGATGCTTGGAGTGATGCTGTTGAAATCCACAAACGGATCGCATATGTTCCTGGAGATGTTAACTTATGGCCAAACTTAACAGGTGGAGAAGTGATCGATCTTTTTACAAAACTGCATGGTCCCATCAATAAAAGCAGGCGTGAGGAACTGATCAGGAAATTCGATTTAGATCCAACGAAAAAATGCAGGACATATTCAAAAGGAAACAGGCAAAAGGTGGCTTTAGTTGCTGCTTTCTCTTCTGAGGCGGACCTCTATATACTGGACGAACCAACATCAGGTCTTGATCCTTTGATGGAGCAAGTTTTTCAGGAATGTGTATTGGATCTTAAAAGCCAAGGTAAGAGCATACTTCTTTCCAGTCACATCCTATCTGAAGTAGAAAAGCTATGCGATAAAGTGGCAATTATTCGGGATGGCCGCATTATCGAAACAGGGACACTGAATGACCTGCGTCACCTGACACGCATCCAGGTTCTTGTCGAGACGAAAATGCCGATCACGAATCTGAAGGATTTGAAAGGAATGCATCAAATAGAAGAGACCAATCAAGGGTTGTCCTGCCAGGTAGATACAGAAGAAATGGATAATGTGATGAGACATATTAGTCGATTTGGTATTGTTAAGCTGGAAAGTGCGCCACCAACATTGGAAGACTTATTTATGCGTCATTACGAAGGAAATGGAAAAGTTGCGGGTATAGGAGCGGGAGGTGATAACTAATGGCTCGGGCATTCATGGATAAAACAAGCTATCTTTCCCGGTTTCTTATCCGGCTTGATCGAATAAGGATAATGTTATGGCTATTTGGATTGGCATTCTTTACATTAATTGTGCCGAATGCGCTTGCTGAACTATATGGATCGCAGCAGGAAAGGGATGGGATGGCTGAGACAATGGCAAATCCTGCAATGATAGCAATGGTAGGTCCCGGCGATTTGACGAATTATACCGTTGGGGCTATGACTGCCCATCAGATGCTGCTGATGACTGCAGCTGTTGTCGGTTTAATGAGTATTTTACTTGTTAGTCGTCATACAAGGGCGGACGAAGAAGATGGTCGTATTGAAATGATACGATCCTTGCCGACAGGACGTCTGTCCTACTTGAATGCTTCCTTACTTGTTTCTGGAGGGACGAATGCAGTTTTAGCAATCATTACAGGTTTTGGATTATATGCACTTGGAATTGAAAGTATGGATTTAGAAGGATCATTGCTTTATGGTGCCGCATTAGGTGGAACTGGATTGGTTTTTGCAGGAGTGACAGCGATATTTGCACAGCTATTTGAAAGTTCCCGCAGCACAATTGGGTGGTCTGTCGCAGTCTTGCTTCTTGCCTATCTTTTTCGGGCGGTTACAGATATAAGTAATGAGGGACTTTCCTGGCTTTCTCCTTTAGGGTGGGTGACAAAGACCGAGGCGTATAGTTCTGATAATTGGTTGCCAGTCCTATTGATGATAGGCGTTTCTGGTACTTTGTATATCCTAGCAAATTATTTATATTCCATCCGCGATTTAGAAAGAGGTTTCTTCCCGTCCAGGCCAGGGAGGATGTATGCATCCCGCTTTTTGCAAAGTCCGATCGGTCTGGCGCTAAGACTGCAGCAAACAGGGACGATCTCATGGGCAATTGGATTATTTGTGGTGGGGGCTTCTTATGGATCGGTTTTAGGAGACATGGAGTCATTTTTTGCGGGTAATGAAATGATGGAACAGTTATTGCAGCCGGCTGAAGGTGTATCGCTTACAGAGCAATTCATTCCTATACTATTAATGGTAATGGCGATTCTGGCGACCATCCCTCCTGTCATGGCCATGAATAAGTTGAAGGGTGAGGAGAATAAGGACCGTGTTACACATTTGCTTGGGAGGGCAGTGTCACGTACCCGGCTAATGGGAGGATACTTAATGATTGCAATAGTGAACGGATTTGTGATGATATCTCTTACCGCGATTGGTCTGTGGGCGGCAGGAACCGCTGTGATGGTCGATGGAATTGAATTTGGAACGATTTACGGAGCGGCACTATCGTATTATCCAGCAATATTGATTATCATCAGCATTACAGTGTTCTTCATTGGATTTTTACCAAAACTTACTTCAATCGTTTGGTTGTACCTTTTTTATTCCTTCGTGGTTTTATATTTAGGCAGTTTAATGCAATTTCCGGATTGGGTAGGTAAACTGTCGCCGTTTGGCTATATTCCGCAAGTACCTATTGAAGATGCAGCACCTATGACTCTTATCATCTTGAGTGTAATTGCAGCAGGTCTAATTGTTTTTGGATTCATTGGATACAACAAGCGGGATATCCAAGGCTGATGGAATACAGAAAATATGGGCATTCAGTTCGTTATTCGAACTGAAGCCCTTTTTGGTTCCTATATATGATATGGCTGGATAAAGAAGCGCCGTATTTACTGCGGAAGAGATAACACTTCATCTCCTGCAGACTTACCAAACTTCTTCATAAAAAATATTATTTAGTACCTTGTAATAAACAGTACCATATGATATATTCTAGTCAGGTATTATACAATAAACAGTACTGAAAAAAGAATGAGGAGTAACTTCTGTATGAACATACAATTTAAAAAAGGCGTATTGGAATTATGTGTTCTCGTACTGCTTGATAAGCAGGACCGATACGGTTATGAACTTGTCCAAAAGATTTCCTGCCAGATCGATATATCTGAAGGGTCAGTATATCCGTTATTAAGGCGTTTAACGAAAGAAGGATACTTTACCACGTATCTAAAAGAATCCAAAGAAGGGCCACCCCGGAAGTATTATCGTTTAACAGCTGAAGGAAGAAATTATCTTCATGAACTGCTACAGGAATGGAAAGATTTCACGAATGGTGTGGATCAATTAATCAAAGAAGGTGTTAATGATGACTAAAGATCAATTTATGGCAAACTTGGAAGCGGCTTTAAAGAAACTGCCAACTGCGGAAAGGAAAGGCATATTAGAGGATTTTGAAGAGCATTTTACAATTGGGCTATCGGAAGGGAAGACGGAGGAGCAAATCTCAGCCTCACTTGGTATGCCACAGCAAATTGCAAAAGAAATGGTTGCAGCGTATCACGTTGAAAAAGTCGAGGCAACTGCCACGACTGGAAATATTTTTCGTGCATTATGGGCTGTCATTGGATTAGGATTTTTTAATCTGGTTATTGTGCTAGGGCCGTTTATTGCTGTATCTGCACTCATCATTGCTGGCTGGGTAGTTGCGGTTACGTTTGTTGCTTCCCCGCTGCTGGTACTGATAAATGTGATTCTATATCCGCAAAACTTCAAGTTTTTTGATTTATTCGTATCGCTTGGGCTTGCAGGTCTAGGCTTGTTTTTAGCAATTGGGATGCTCTTCATCACTCGCTGGCTAATCAGCGGATTTGTCCGGTATTTGAAATACAACATGAGTGTTGTTAAAGGGGGAATGAAACATGTTTAACCTTAAAAAGGTTTCATTAGTTGCTCTTATTCTTTTGGTAGTGGGGTTGGTCGGAAGCCTGCTTACCTTTCATTCAGTCAGCAGTACTCAAGTTGAAACCGAGGAGACTATCAAGGACCAATTTCAGCAGATTGATATCTCTACCGATAATGCCCGGGTAGAAATCTTGCCAGCAGATTCGAATGTGGCCACGGTAAAGTTTTCAGGCAATGATGAAGACAATAGGAAATATGATTTTAATACGAATGTAGAAGGGGATACCCTTCGAATAAACGTTAAAGAAAGAGGGTTTAGATTTTTCAGCTTTGACTTTTCTTTTTCAACGCCATCATTAAAAGTATATATACCTGAGAAAATGTATCAAACAGTAAATGTTGAAAGCAATAATGGACGTATCACTGCTATCGGACTGCAATCAGATGATATTAGTGCCAAAACGAACAATGGCAAAATAGAATTTAATAATGTCGTAAGCTCTGCCATGAGGGCAGAGACAGATAATGGAGAAATCCGTTTGGAAAACATCGAGGGAGAGGTCTCGGGCAGGACTAATAATGGAGGGATTTCTCTGATAACAGATAGAATAGATCGCCCCATTAACTTTGAAACAGACAATGGGCGCATTGCGATCCATACGGAAAAAGAGCCTGTCAATACGACCTTGGATATAAAGACTGACAACGGGAAAGTGACAGTTTTCGGGGATTCCAATTGGGATGCTGTGGCAGGAAATGGTGAAAACAAAGTGAAATTGACAACCAATAATGGGAGTATAACAATTGGAAATTAGCATAAGATCATCGTTCATTACAAGAGGGCTGTCGCATGTTCGGCAGTCCTCTATTTTTATTTACAGTTATGATATACACAGTCTATTAGAAATTGTAAACATAAAGGCTCACCAGACTGGTGCTTTTCCAAAATTAAAGTAGAATGAATAATAGAGAGTAATACGCTTGGGGGGAGTTTTTATATGAAAGAAAAACGAACGGGGCTAAAGCCATTTATATCGCTGGTACTATCAACAAATATACCGAAATGGTTTCTGACAATTGGTTTAATCGGAAGTATTATCACGATGCTTGTAGGTCTCTCGATTCCATTACTTACAAGAGAATTGGTTGACGGGTTCTCTGTAGAGTCCTTAAGCATTACATTGATTGTCGTCATTTTTGTGGTATTCATTCTTCAGGCAGTGGTTGATGGAATATCCACGTATGTACTTGCAGCTGTCGGACACAAGATTGTATCCAGGCTGCGTGAGATGATGTGGTTTAAATTGATTCGATTACCGGTAAGCTACTTTGACAAATCGGCAAGTGGTGAATCGGTAAGTCGTGTTGTCAATGATACAGGAATTGTAAAGGATTTGATTTCACAGCATTTCCCGCAGTTCATTACAGGCTTCATTACGATTATCGGTGCATTGGTGATTCTGCTGATCATGGACTGGAAAATGACACTCTTAATGTTAATTGCAGTTCCGGTTACATTTGCCATTATGATGCCGCTTGGCTCCAAAATGGCGAAAGTATCCAAGGGAGTGCAAGATGAAACGGCATCGTTTACAGGTAAAATCCAACAAACATTAGGTGAAGTCCGTTTAATGAAATCTTCATCCGCAGAACAAGTTGAAGAAGTCAATGGGATGAAGGGCATTATGAAATTATATGAATATGGTCTAAAAGAAGCACGCATATTTGCATTGATTGGCCCTTTTATGTATACGATTATGATGTTTGTGATAGTAGCTATTATCGGTTATGGCGGCATACGGGTTGCAGAAGGTTCTATGTCTACCGGGTCCCTTGTAGCATTTCTGCTTTACCTTTTTCAAATCATTTATCCGATCACTTCTTTCGCAATGTTTTTCACTGAACTGCAAAAGGCGAAAGGTGCAACAGAGCGGATTATCGAAATACTGGAAACGCCGGAAGAAGAAGGGCAGGAAGGGATTGAAAAGGATATCTCAGATGAGCCTGTCCATGTTGAATCCGTTTCGTTTGCCTATACGGAAAAAGAACCTGTTATTGAACGTGTTTCGTTTGAGGCATTGCCCGGCGAGATGATTGCCTTTGCTGGACCAAGTGGCGGAGGAAAGACGACCTTGTTTGGTTTGCTGGAAAGGTATTACGAACCGACAGAAGGTGAAATACGAATTGGGGAGACGCCAATACATGCCTTATCATTGGCTTCATGGCGCAGTCAAATCGGCTATGTTTCTCAGGAAAGTGCGATGATGGCGGGTACGATTCGTGATAACCTGACCTATGGATTAAAGGATTCTGAAAAGATTACGGATGAACAGTTATGGAAAGTTACGGGTATGGCATATGCCGATCAATTTATCAAGGCTTTCGAAAAAGGACTGGATACAGAAGTAGGGGAACGCGGGGTAAAATTATCGGGTGGTCAGCGGCAGCGGATTAATATTGCACGTGCATTCTTAAGGGATCCTAAAATTTTAATGCTTGATGAGGCAACGGCGAGTTTGGATAGCCAGTCAGAACATGCCGTTCAGGAAGCCCTGACCCGATTGATGGAAGGCCGTACCACCTTTGTCATTGCACACAGGTTATCAACAATTGTAGACGCAGATAAAATTATTTTTATTGAAAAAGGTAATATAACTGGTATAGGTTCACACCAGGAGCTGATTGAAAGCCATGAATTATACAGGAAGTTTGCAGAACAGCAATTAACATAAGCCATAAGCCAATATGAAAAAGACCGATAAGATGGATATTCCATTTTATCGGTCTTCTTTTTCTAGCGAATGTAATTCCTAAAAGGTTTCTATAATTTAATCGCTACTCTTTTTGTGATTATCCGGATCAATGCAAGGATAATGCCAATTAGCACGATCGCTCCTAAAAATGACCCATATAAAGGCAGATCAATGGAGCTGAATGGCAGCCAATTGGACAGGGGCTCTTCTAAAGCAATCCCCCAGATTAGATCGCCGATGACGATCAACACGATTGCCATCGCAATAAAGCCAAACCCGGCAATCCATCCAAAACGATAATAACCTGCGCCGATTAACCAGCCGATGGTATACATGGTAAGGATACTGAGGGCATACATCAGGATGGAGACTAACCAATTGCCGCTGTGGGCCAGAATCGATGTGTCCAGAATTTCCTTTGGTGAGAAATTGCTCACAGTATTGCTCGAACTTCCGGAACCGTTTCCTGTCATAGAATGGTCTATGGTTAAGGATAGGTTCGTCATTTCTGTGATGAGATGCTCCATCCCGGTAAATAACGCTGCGATGATGGCTATTGCGAGTGAAATTCCACATGCTGCCAAAGCTGAACCGTAGAAATAATCTCTTCTGGTTATCCCCTGACTTACATAGAAACTCAAGAAGCCATAAGCTGAGATAATTCCAATCACCAGCATATAGATTTTGGAGGAGCCATGTGAAAAGAATAAAAAGCTATCAATACTCTCTCTGGCAATTGCAGGAATGGCCAGCATGACGATATGCGCCAGCAAAAGAAAACTAATAAACCATAGTGACCATTTTAGCTGCGCTAGAAACATATCTATAGCAACTTTAGGAAAAAATGTATTTTGCTGCATTATGCATCCACCTCACCCGTCAAATGAATAAATAATTCCTGAAGAGAAACCGGACCAATTTCCAGACCGTTGTATTGTGCTGCTTGCCGCTGTTGCTCATTCAGATTTCCATAAACCATAACCGATTTCGTATTACCTAACTGCTGTACATTCAATTGCTGCATCCCGGCAGCAAATTCATCAACGATTTCAGCAGTTCCCGTGATGGAAGCGCCGCGAGAGGTTAGTGTCTCATAATCCTCTTGTATGACAACGGCACCCTTATCAATGATAATAATTTCATCAAACAAATACTCCATCTCGGAAACAAGATGTGTAGACAGAATGATGGTTCTTGGGTTTCTGGATTGTTCTTCTAATAATTCTTTGTAGAATATTTCTCTTGTAGGTGCGTCCATACCAAGATATGCTTCATCAAATATCGTGATGGGCGTCCTGCCGGCTAATCCCATCGTGACGTTAAGGGAAGATTGCATTCCTTTGGATAGCTTATTCACAGGCTTATCCAGCGGCAGCTTAAAGCGTTTCACAAGATATGCGGCATATTCAGCATCATAATTCGGGCGGTATCTTTCGATAGATTCAAGCATTCCGCTCACTTTTTCGTATTCGTCACTATAATCCTTTTCATAGATAAAGGCTAGATCTTGCATAACACTAGCATTTTCAAAAGGTGCTTCCCCGTTTATTTCAATGGATCCGCCCGTTGGCTCCCGGTAAGATGCAAGCAATGAAAGAAGAGTTGTTTTACCGGCTCCGTTCCTGCCGAGCAATCCACAGATTTTTGCACCGTCAATCCTAAATGAAATGTTTTTCAGAGCTTCGAAACTGCGATATTTCAAGGAAAGATTGCTAACTTTTATTTCCATCTTAAACACTTCCTTTAACTTTTTTATCATTTCGGCAATTTCATTCTCGGAAATCCCTAGCTTATCAGCTTCCAGCACTAAACTTAGAATGTAATCTTCAATAAACGCATTCTTGCGTTTTTGAATCAGTTTCTCTTTGGCTCCTTCAGCGACAAACATCCCAATCCCTCTTTTCTTAAAAAGGATTTCTTCATCGACTAATTGATTGATTCCTTTTGATACAGTCGCATGATTAATCTTGTAAAAATTCACAAGCTGGTTCGTGGAAGGGGCCTGTTCCCCTTCCTTCAATTGATCATTCACAATCTGATCTTCAATCCTTTCCCTCACTTGAATGAATATGGGTTTACTGCTATCGAACTGCTTACTCAAATTGGTTCACCACCTGGTAATTATCATAATGGTTATATGGTTATATACTCATGTGTATAACCATAACAGCTAAAGTTTAATAAGTCAATTTTTTTCTGAAGTTAGTGCTAACGAAACTGGAGCAAAGTTTCAAAATAAGTTATCGTAAAAAATAGATAGTTTTAAGGAGCTGTGTATATGAAATCTCTTGTGAAGGTTAGGGGATTAACGATAGGGGAAGGGATTCCAAAAATATGTGTGCCGATGATCGGGACTACGGATGCTGAGTTATTGGAAGAAGCGGAGACGTTGGCAGCTCTTCGCGTTGATATGGCAGAATGGCGAGTCGATTTATTTGACCATGTGGAAGATATCCGGCAGGTAAAGACAACATTAAAGAAGCTTAGAGAGATTCTGATAGATATTCCTATTCTATTTACGTTCCGAAGTGCCAAAGAAGGTGGGGAAAGGGAAATAGCTGCGAAGGATTATATGGGATTGATTAAGGGAATAGCTGAAACAGGGCAGGTTGACTTGGTGGATGTGGAGTTATTTCAACGTGAAAGTGATGTGAAAGAACTCATTCATACAGCCCATGATAACAATGTCGGTGTGATTGTTTCCAATCATGATTTTGAAAAAACCCCACCTGTAGAAGAGATCGTTTTGCGGCTGCGCAAGGCACAGGCATTGGGAGGAGATATTCCAAAAATTGCTGTGATGCCAAAAGATGCTGGAGATGTGCTGAAATTATTGCATGCAACTTATGAAATGAACGACCATTATGCAGACAGGCCGATCATTACAATGGCTATGGCGGGGAAGGGAGTAGTCAGCAGGCTCTCGGGAGAGGTATTCGGATCTGCCGTAACCTTTGCCGCGGTCAAGAAGGTTTCCGCTCCTGGCCAGATTGGAGTGGCAGAACTGAAGCATGCTTTGCGTGTAATTCACAATAGTCTTTGACGTGACGATGAGAGGGAGTGCTATCGATGAGATCACTAATTGTAAATGATGAAATTGTTATTAATGCTTCCGCTTCAAAGGTATGGGAGGTTCTTGTTAACCCAATCTATGTTAAGCGATGGGATGAACTCCCAGAGGATTATCCTGAAGAAATTATGGGGGTTGGAAGTGAAGTGATTTGGGACCTTCCAGATGGGGGGATTACGAAAACAGAGGTTATTGAAGCTGAATCGGAGAAAAGGCTGGTCATTTCACTGTCTGTTTCCGGCTGGGATGTTCATCTAAAGCCAGAAGACATAGCATACACATATACGATTGAAGAACAGGATGAAGGAGTAAAGTTGTCGTTTTCAATCGGTGATTTCTCGGTGCTGCCAAATGGGCGGGATTATTATGATTCATCAGTCGAGTTCGCAAATACTGCCAAGTTGAAAATCAAACAATTGGCTGAAATGTACTGATTTTGGCCATGAACAAAGCCACTGCAACTGCAGTGGCTTTGTTTCATTTTAATATGGGTCTGCATCATGCCCTTTTTTAATAGCATCTTTCGTTGCTTCTTCAGCACCATCGGCACCAAGCGGATGCATGCTTGATTTTTCTTTCATCATCTTGCTTGCTTCTTGCAGCCCTTCACGCAATCTGCGTCCATATTCATCATCTGCTTCTTCTGCCAGTGCAATCATTTTATCCTGGATACGCTGGTCGCAGGTAGAAAGGTCATTGACGAGATTGTTGATCAGCTCATCTTTTTCCCAGTCTTCAAACTCACGAAACGTCTGCCCAGCCTGCTTGGTATTGTCATTTCTGTCAATCGATTCACGTGATAATTTACCTTCAACATATGGCATATGTTCTTTGCCTGCCTGCTCAGCTTCTTTCAATCCGCCAAGTGTCGATGGCTCGTAATTTATATGTGGATTTTGGCCGGGCGCTTTATCATTCTGATGTCTTAATTGCCCGCCTTCCTGGTTAGTGGCTACACGTTTCTTGGCAGCATTGATTGGCATTTGCAGATAGTTTGCGCCTACACGATAACGCTGGGTATCTGAGTAGGAGAATGTTCTTCCCTGAAGCATTTTGTCATCGGAGAAATCAAGTCCGTCAACAAGAACTCCCGTACCAAAAGCTGCTTGTTCTACTTCATTAAAATAGTTTTCCGGGTTCTTATTCAGCACCATTTTCCCTACAGGACGCCAAGGAATTTGGTCTTTTGGCCAGAGCTTCGTATCATCAAGCGGATCGAAGTCCAATTCAGGATGCTCATCATCACTTAAGATTTGCACAAACAGTTCCCACTCCGGATACTCGCCACGTTCAATTGCATCATAGAGATCCTGTGTTGCATGGTTGAAATTCTCTGCTTGTATTTCTTCTGCTTCTTTGGCTGTTAAGTTTTTGATACCTTGTTTTGGTTCCCAGTGATATTTGACAAGTACAGCTTCTCCTTCACTGTTGACCCACTTGTATGTGTTGACTCCAGAACCCTGCATCATGCGGTAGTTTGCCGGTATGCCCCAAGGGGAGTAAATAAATGTGACCATATGGAAAGATTCAGGAGAGTTGGAGCAAAAGTCAAAGAAACGCTCAGCATCCTGAATGTTAGTTACCGGATCGGGCCTGAATGCATGTATCATATCAGGGAACTTCATTGCATCGCGGATGAAGAATATCTTTAAATTATTTCCAACCAAGTCCCAGTTCCCATCTTCTGTGTAAAATTTAACTGCAAATCCGCGCGGGTCACGTACCGTTTCAGGGGAACCAGCATTATTGACCACGGTGGAGAACCGGACAAATAAAGGCGTCTGTTTTCCTTTGTCCTGAAAAACTTTCGCACGTGTATATTTGGAAACGGGTTCGTCGCCAACTGTACCATATGTTTCAAAGTAACCATGAGCACCAGCTCCACGTGCGTGAACAATCCGCTCTGGCACTTTTTCCCGATCGAAATGACTGATTTTTTCAATGAAATCATAGTTCTCTAATGTGGCCGGACCGCGGTTTCCAACCGTTCTTATGTTTTGATTATTCGTAACGGGATGACCTTGTCTCGTTGTTAGCGTGTCATCGTTTTCTGCGTTCGTTTGAGAATGATTTTCTTTGGATGGATCTTTTGCCATTTACTCTCCTCTTTTCTCATAAAATTTTGGCCGATTTAACAAGAACCAACAGTAACTATAATTACCCTAAATATCAGAAATTAATCTGCTTAAATAGAATTATTGGAAACGGATTGCTCTTATTTACGGCAGCTTTTGGGAAGGAAGAGATTATTGGGGAAATGGAAGAACAGTAGTAAATCAGAAAGATACATCATAAGTAAAAATAAGTGTTAAAATAAGGAAGTATGGTCATAGAAAAGGGGAATGATGAAATGAATACAACAGAGAAAACTCAGGCTATAACGCCTGCAAACGATCCATGGGAAGCATACATGGATGTGGAACAGCATGGGAAAATGACCTTATCCAACATTGAATTCACAACTACTTATATGTGTAATATGCGCTGTGCCCATTGTGCAGTCGGGTATACACTGCAAAATATGGATCCGAATGCATTGCCGATGGAATTGCTGCAAAAAAGGCTGGATGAAATTCCTCACCTCCGTACACTTAGCATAACAGGCGGAGAACCAATGATGAATAAAAAGTCAGTTAGGGAATATGTCCTGCCACTGCTTAAATACGCCCATAACAGAGGTGTAAAGACGCAGATTAATTCTAACCTGACGTTACCTTATAATCGTTATGAAGAAATTATTCCATATCTCGATGTCCTGCATATTTCCCATAACTGGGGTACTGTCGAGGAATTTTCCGAGACAGGATTTGCGCTGATGGAACGTAAGCCGTCTGCCGAGAATCGCGAGAAATACTTTGAACGGATGGTCGAGAATTCGCAGCGTCTTTCCAGAGAAGGGGTCATGGTGTCTGCAGAGACGATGCTTAATAAACGGACATTCCCATATCTGGAAAAAATCCACGATCATGTGAATGAAATGGGATGTGCCCGCCATGAAATTCACCCTATGTACCCGGTTGATTTTGCTAGTAATCTGGAAATACTCAGTCTGGATGAGATGCGCACTGCCATTAAGCGCCTGCTGGATCATCGCAATAAGGATATGTGGATGCTGTTTGGAACATTGCCATTTTATCCATGCAGTGCTTCAAAAGAAGACCAGGAACTTTTAAAGCAGCTATATAAAGAGAAAAATGTAACTATCAGAAATGACCCGGATGGTCGTTCACGACTTAATGTAAACATTTTTACTGGAGACGTAATCGTGACGGATTTTGCGGATGAACCTTCGCTTGGAAATATCCAAACAACTAGTTTACTGGATTCCTATGACGCATGGATGCAGACGAAAACAGCGAAAAGCTTAAACTGTCACTGCCCGGCCGTCAAATGTCTGGGACCAAATGTACTTGTTAAAAATGCCTATTATCCAGATGTTGATTTCAGCAAGAGAAAGGCGAAGATCCTTATTTAAGAGATGGAGAATGTTTATGGAATTATGGGACCTATATGACAGTAACCGAAAGAAACTTGGAAAAACGCATAGACGCGGCGTACCTGTCCCGGAAGGATGCTACCATTTAGTCGTGCATGCTTGGATTCAAAACAGCAAGGGGGAAATCCTGCTGTCAAAGCGTCACCCAAATAAACATTATGGCGGTTTATGGGAATGTGCTGGTGGATCCGTGCTCGCTGGAGAAAGCAGTCTGGAAGGCGTCATAAGGGAAACGAGAGAGGAATTGGGTCTGGAAATAGATCCTGATTCGTTAAGCCTGCTCTATCGGCATCTGAAACCAACCTATCACTCAGACTACTGGCTGGCATACAGCAATGCTGATATAGCCAGTCTCAACCTGCAGGATACCGAAGTAATTGCAGCAAAATGGGTGGACAGGCATACATATTATCGAATGATTCGTAACGGAGAAATAGTCCCCACCCTTCCAGATTTCTATAAATTATTATCCGATTAAGACCGAGCCCAGCAGCTCTGCTGAATTGCGCAGGATCTTGATTGGGAGGGGATGAGAGACCATTAGATTTGGCCGTTTGGACAGTATTCGGTGGGATTCGGACAGTAAGTGAGCAGAATCGGCAAGTAAATGTCTATAATCGGACAGTAAATCGCCGAACTCGGACAGTAAGCTGGCGAGCGCGGACCGAATCAGCCGTGGATGGCCAATATTTTGCGCTCCAACTCCCAGCCAATACCCACCCCGACCCGGCGGAAGGATGCTCACATCGAAAGGCGGATCTGACAGAAATATAAATTTAACTTTTATTAGACTATATTGATTGATAGGCTTGAAAATCCCATCGTTTTGATATACGTTTTTGATATAAATAGAAGTAAATGGGAAGGGGATAGTTACAATGCCGATTCGAATACCGGGGCAATTGCCGGCTAAAGAAATACTTGAACAGGAAAATATATTTGTAATGGAAGAAGAACGGGCGACGACACAGGATATACGTCCTTTAAATATATTGATTTTAAATCTGATGCCAGAAAAGGAAAAAACGGAAGCCCAGCTGCTGCGTTTTCTTGGCAATACTCCCATTCAAGTAAATATATCCTTTTTAAGACTGACAACCCATCAATCGAAAAATACGAGTAAATATCATCTGGATACGTTTTATAAACCTTTTTCAGAGGTGATGAGTAAACGTTTTGACGGGATGATCATAACTGGTTCTCCTGTTGAGCATCTTCCTTTTGAAGAGGTTGATTACTGGGAAGAGCTCCAGGATATTATGAATTGGTCGAAGGAAAATGTAACCTCGACGCTTCACATTTGCTGGGGAGCCCAGGCGGCATTCTATCACCATTATGGTATTGGGAAACACGAATTATCCAAAAAATGCTTTGGTGTCTTTGAACATGAAGTGCTATTGCCGAACGAGAATCTGGTTCGCGGATTTGACGAATATTTTCTTGCTCCGCATTCAAGGTATACCGATATCATGCTTGAACAGATCCGTAATCACCCGGAACTTCAAATACTTGCCCAATCAGACCAAGCCGGTGTGTTTCTTGCGACTTCCAAGGACGGGAAAAACATCATGGCCACAGGGCATTTGGAATATGATGCAACGACATTGGCAGAGGAGTATTTCCGCGATTGTGCACGTGGCATAAAAACAGCATTGCCTGAAAACTATTTTCCCGATAATGACCCTGGTAAGGCTCCTGTATATCGCTGGAAGAGCCATTGCAGTCTGCTTTTCTCGAATTGGCTCAATTATTATGTATATCAAGCGACCCCTTATGAATGGGATTGATTTTACAGAAAGCAATAATTGCCGGGCTCTTCCACATGTTGTTGGGAGCTCGGCTTTTTATTTACCCAATCATTAAAAAAAGGCTGCTTTGAATAAATCAGTTTTGCAGCTTCAAAAGAACATTAGCAAAAATTGGGAATACATCGGCATGTCCCAGGTTAACGGGTCCTTGAAAATTAGTATATAATATGTAGTTAGAAACATGCTGGAGGTAAATAGGAATGTCTTTTGAGAGCATTTTTACATATGAAAACATACAGAACATTGGAATCAGCATCGGGATTTTTCTGCTCTTTCTCCTTGTGAGAAAGCTGTTTACGAAATATATCTTTTCCATTGTGCTTAGAATCACCAGAAAAGTTCGGATTGATTTCATGACACAGATATTACTTGCGTTTGAAAGACCGATCCAGAATATGTTTATGACCCTCGGTGTTGTAGTTGCTATGGTTTATTTCCCATTCTTGAACTATAACAATCCCCTATTTTTAAAGATTGTGAGCTCTTTGTTCATTATTCAATTCGCTTGGGGACTCTATAATCTTGCTGCCTCATCATCAATCTTATTTGCGAGGTTAAATGAGCGCTACAACTTTGATGTCGATAATATCCTGATTCCCCTTATTTCCAAAGGATTAAGGTTTGTTATCGTGGCTATTACTTTTACGGTAGTATTGCAGGAATTTGGTTATGAAATCAGTGGATTTGTTGCCGGTCTTGGTCTTGGAGGACTCGCAATATCTCTTGCTGCAAAAGATATGCTTGCCAATATGTTTGGAGGGTTTGTCATTATCATCGAAAAGCCGTTTCGGATAGGTGAGTGGATTCTGACTCAAAGTGTAGAAGGGACAGTTGAAGAAATCACCTTTAGAAGTACGAAGATCAGAACATTTGCAGATGCGCTGGTATCTGTTCCCAATGCAACACTGGCAAATGAATCCATCACCAACTGGAGCAGGATGGAGAAAAGGCAAGTATCCTTCAGCTTACGATTATCTTATGAGACATCCAGGGAGAAAGTAGAACAGATTGTCAGGCAGATTGATTATCTATTGAAGAACCATTCAGAGGTCCATCAGGATACTATCATGGTCAACTTTGACCAATATAAAGACAATGGAATGGATATTTTTATTTACTTTTTCACGAATACAACCGTCTGGTCGGAGTATTTAAACGTTAAGGAAGAGATAAATTTAAAGATTCTTGATTTGCTGAGAGAGGAAGATGTAGCCGTTGCATTGCCGGCCAGAAAGCTTTATCTCGATTCAGAATCGGACAACCATTTAAAAGACAAATCACATATAAGAGGAGAATCCTAGGGAAGCGGGCTATCGGAGCCGGCTTCCTTTATTGATTGCAGACAGCCGTTATTCAGCTGTATATATGATCGATAAGTCTTCAAATGGCGCTTGTTCATAGCTTTTGATTAACCCTTTTGATGATAAGATATCTTTGGATAGGACCTTTTGTTTTAATGCGACTTCAATAGGCCCTTCAAATGGAAAATCATCTATCGTAACGGTCGATGTACCCCGCCATTGAACCTGCAGTCTTTTATTGCAGACACTGTGCAATGCCGAATTTGTCTGAATCCCTTCTTTGAAAAAAGGGTGTTCCTGCTGTTTTGCGGCCCCCGGTTCATTCATGCAAATATATAAAGACAGGTTGTCTGCAAGCTGGATAAGGCCGTAATGGAAATTAAACAAACGTTTGTTTAATTTATCCTTTGAATCAGCAATTGCCTGCTGGCGCATTTCTTCCTGGGTAACGAAGGCTTTCGCTTCCATTGATGTACTGTTTAGCATAAACCGTTTATAGTGCTCACTGCACAGCATTGCTGCATAGGAATCGACTCTTTCCACCTCATCAATCCCATGCTTATACAGAATGATTTTTGGCAATTCAGGAAAGTCCAAAAAGGTATATGGCTTGTTGTTTTTATCATTCAGAAACGGTTGTTTGTCAAACTCCTTCCATCCATGATCATGCTGATAGGCTGCATATTCGACAGATTGGCGATATGCAGCGCCTTCAAAATAATCCGATTTCCATTGCTTTAAGATATCTCCTGCTATCTGGGCATGATGGTCCTGTTGTATCAAAACAAATTCGTTATCCCGCTCGCGGACGATCATCTATATTCCCCCTTCCATGAAACATTGTACTGGTTATTATATGCTTCCCCTAGGTAAAAAAATAAGGCTGTTACTTGTAGACGCAGGTGCATCTAGTGGGGTCTTAACGTCTTCAGTTTTTCTTAAGACAAAAAATCCAAAGTTAATTTCCTCATTCTATGCTCTATGCTACTCTGTCAATTTTTTGTAGAAATTATGGTGTGGTAATCTCCACTCCGGAAATACACTGCGCTTTCCGCGGGCTCGCGCTAAGCCTCCTCGCTCGCAAAGTTCGCTCTCTGTGGGGTCTTAGCGTCTTCGCTTTTCCCGCTGGAGTCTCCGTGTCTTTCCTTCGCTATGATTTTGTTTTCTGAATCGATTTGCTGATATTCAATCATGAAGCTGATGGATTGGAGCATAGGGCAGTCGACTCCAGCGGGAAAAGCAACGGCTGAAGATCCCGCAGGAAGTGGGTTTCTTCCGAGGAAGCTGAGAGCGCCCGCCGCGGAAAGCGACTGCCCGGAGCGGAAATCGGCCGAAGCAGTTATCGGGTTTACTGAGTGCTTTCTTTATAGAATAAATCCATAAATAATTTAAAAGGATGGGTAAAATCCAAGGAGGTACAGCGGGAAAAGCAACGGCTGAAGATCCCGCAAGAAGCCGGGATTGCTTCCGTGGAAGCTGAGAGCGCCTTCCATGAAAATCGACAGATGCTGTTACGTCACAGTTTATATATTTTATCTAAAAGCAACAGTCTTCGAGAAAAGAACCAAAAATAAAAACTTCATCATTCGCCCTTTGAAAGGGGAATGATGAAGTAATCAGATGAGTTTATCAAATTGTAATCTTTTATTCAAAGCATAGATAATCGGTATCCCTATTGCCAGCACAGCGAATTCGCCTATTGCTGTCGTAAACCATGTTACAGCGAATGGCAGTCCAATTGCTAAATTCAGTTCGAACGCAATAATAAACATATTGAATGTGAAGACAATTGTATTCGCATACAGCAGGATCCAAATATTCTTAATATATCTTGCCAACAGGATAATGATTGCTAATGAAATTGCCGAATGCGCCACACCAAATACTAAATCATACCAGCCGAGTGGTGAGAATAGCAGGTTATATAGGAAAACTCCCAATACGATTCCAAAGAAATATTTCTTGTCAAAGACAATCAGATGGTTGAAAACCTCTGAAATACGAAATTGAACACTGGTAAAACCGAATGGAACAATAAGTGCAGATACAGCGATATACAAGGCCGCTAACAGGCCATTAATAACTAACGTTCTAATATTCAAAACAATTCTCTCCTTAGTTTTTTTGCGTGGGATGGTTACGAACCACGTAGAGCAATGCAAATTAGTATAATATAAAATCTGTTAAAAGAAAAGCTTTATTTTTATTTATCAGCTTGTTATCCCCCTATAGAACTGGGCAGGTTTCCTGTATCAGTGCTTTGGCGTCTCATCCTGCATCCGCCAATCAGATTGGTTTTAATCAAGTTACTAATTTAGGGAAAATCATGAAGGGATCTATAAGGAAGATATTATCTTCATTTTATGAGATTTTTTTTCTGAAAAAGGGTAATGTTATACTATGTAAGAAAAATAATCTGTTAAAGGGCGAATATGACATGGCATACATATTATTGATTCTAGGATTTGCATTATTGATTAAAGGCGCAGATTGGTTTGTTGATGGCTCTTCCAACATAGCTGCATTGCTCCGAGTCTCTCCGCTGCTCATAGGGCTTACCATTGTTGCTTTTGGGACAAGTTCTCCGGAGCTGACAGTAAGTATCATCGCTGCTCTTGAGGGCAGTGCGGATGTTTCGCTGGGTAATGTGGTGGGAAGTAATATATTCAATATAACGCTTGTTGTCGGC
Source organism: Oceanobacillus massiliensis str. N'diop (assembly GCF_000285495.1). GTDB lineage: Bacteria > Bacillota > Bacilli > Bacillales > Amphibacillaceae > Oceanobacillus > Oceanobacillus massiliensis. Next base: position 183,079 of record NZ_HE610980.1, on the reverse strand, counting down.
ATGGCAGCATTCTTATTTCCATTAAAGGTACAGAATGAAACGATCAAAAAAGAAATCCCTTTTACTTTGGTATCGACTGCTGCCTTATTGATTGTGATGAGTGATATATTCCTGCAGGGGAGCAGCAATAACTTAATTACCCGGGGTGATGGATTAATTCTCCTGCTATTCTTTGGCATTTTCATGATATATGTATTCGAAATTGCGTTAAAGGATAGGGAAGCCTCAAAGGAAGCTTCAAGGGAGGACACAGGTAAAACTTCGGAATCCGAGGGAGGCACCTGGGGGAAAAATATTCTGATTTCAGTAATTGGTTTAGCGGCTATTATCATTGGCGGGGAAATGGTTGTCTCGAATGCAACGGAGATAGCTTACTCGCTTGGCATGAGTGAAACGTTAGTGGGCCTGACGATTGTAGCGATAGGAACTTCATTGCCTGAACTTGTAACCTCTGTATCTGCAGCACTTAAAAAGCAAAGTGAAATTGCTTTAGGAAACATCGTCGGTAGCAATATTTTCAATATCCTCCTAGTTCTTGGCGGGTCTGCCTTCATTACACCGTTGGCTTTTGATGGGAAAGTTTTCATCGATTTATTCATTATGGTAATCCTGACATTGCTGTTACTGGTTTTTTCCAGAACAAATTACAAAATCGGCAAGCGGGAAGGACTTATTCTGGCACTAGCATACGTTGTATACCTGATCTATATCATCATTCGAAACTGAAAAAAACCGATGTTCTGCCTGGAGCGGCAGAGCATCGGTTTTTCACTTATTTATACCAGGCAGCTGCTGCCTGGACTTCATCGATTGTTAGCTGATGGCCCCGGTTTTCCCAGTGAAGCTCTACATCGGCACCAGCATTTTTCAGTAAGGATGTCAGTTCCTCTGATTCCTGTGCAGGGCAGATTGGATCATTTGTACCGGCTGCGATAAATACAGCTTTACCGGTCAGATCAGTCATCTCGATTCCACGTCTTGGTACCATCGGATGATGCAAAATGGCCTTATTTAAAGCGTCTTTATAATGGAATAGCAGGCTGGCGGCAATATTGGCTCCATTAGAGTAGCCGACTGCCGTAATATTACTGCGGTCAAATTCGTATTTCATGGCCGCTTCATCGAGAAATTCATTTAATTCTTTCGTTCGGAAAATCAGATCGTCTTCATCAAATACACCTTCTGCCAGACGCTTGAAGAATCGGGGCATACCATTCTCCAGTACATTTCCCCGTACACTGAGTATATTTGCTTCCTTATCAATAATCTCTGCAAGCTGAAGAAGGTCCTGCTCCGTCCCTCCTGTACCGTGCAGCAGCAGTAATGTCGGTCTTGATTGGTCTTTCCCTTTTTTAAAGATATGCTTCATATGGTATTCTCCTCTCATTATTAGGGGGTACTTTTTCTATAATAATTGTTCAGGATCTTTAATCTTGATTGGAATTAGCGTTTGATTTAATTGCTCACGATATTGCTCATACTGCTCCGGTAGTTTCAGTTCCAATCCCATTGTTTCGAACGATTCATCATTTGCAAATCCTGGTGGATCTGTTGCAATCTCGAATAGGAGTTGACCTGATTCCCTAAAGTAAATTGCGTTAAAATAATTTCGATCTCTGACAGGTGTAACGCCGTAGCCATGTTCCCTAATATAGCTCTGCCACTCCAAGTGATCTGCGTCATCTTCTGCCCGGAATGCAATATGGTGGACAGTGCCCACGCCCATTGATCCTGGTCCGCTGGTCGTTGTCTTGACTTCAATAATATTGCCGATATCGCCAAAGGATTTATACCTGACGAGACCAGCTTCTTCACCAATCTTTTCATAGCCCATCACTTTTTCAAGCAGATTCATCGTTTGACCGGGATTGGAAGATAATAATGTAGCACCAGCGAATCCTTTGATTGCAACCTCTTGGGTAACATCACCAATGGACCAGGCATTTTTCGTACCTTCTTCTCTTTCAACAAGCTCGAGGTGAAGCCCGTGTATATCATCGAAGGTCAAATAGGTTTCGCCAAATCGTTCCGTTTTATTGAAGGATATGTGGAATTTACCCAGTCTTTCCTCCCAAAACGATAATGCGCCTTTAGGTACAGCATAAGAAGTGACGCCAACCTGTCCATCACCGACCTTACCCTGGTAGGCTCCAGCCCATGGGAAAAAAGTAATGATTGACCCCGGCTTGCCGCCTTCGTTCCCGAAGTAGAGATGATATGTGCCAGGATCATCAAAATTTATCGTCTTTTTTACAAGCCGAAGCCCAAGTACGCTTGCATAGAAATCCACATTTTCCTGAGGGTGTCCGACAATAGCTGTTATATGATGGATCCCTTTTGTCCTTCTCACTTTCTGTTCTCTCCTTTATTTCCGACTTGTTTTAACACATCAATCAGGATCTGTTTATCTTCCTCAGAAACGTCTTCGAATACTTCCTCAATGACTTTCTGATGCTTTGGAAAGATTTCGTCCATTAGTTTCGTACCTTTATCCGTAATTTGGATGTAAACCGCACGTCGATCTTCCGAGCAATTACTTCGCTCCAGTAATCCTTTATTCTCCAATTTATCGATCACATAGGTGATAGAGCCGGTATTGATAAGAACTGCTTCCGAGATTTGTCTAATGGTCTGTCTGCCTTTATGATATAATGCTTCTAGAATAGTAAAGTCCGAAGTCCGCATTCCGTGGCTGCTAATATCCTTTTTCGTAATTTCCTCCAATGTTCTTGAAGCTTTCATTAACACGACAAAAGCTTTTAATGAAAAATTATCGCGCATTGAATTTCCTCCTAGCTTTCTTTTAAATGAATTCATTTATATTTAATTAAATTATTATTAATTAAGTACAATAATACCGAATGTCCATTATGATGTCAACTAATAGGATGGGCTTAATGAGAAGGAATTATGAAACAGTATTTACTGTCTGGAGAATAGGAAATGCCTGTCCGGAAATGGACAGGCATCTTATTTAGAAGAAAATAGTGCTGATTGCTTCTATATCTTGCTGATTTAATTTCATCTTCAAAATCTCTAAGTAGTATGCCACATCAATAAAGGAATGCTGTTGTCATTCAGCATTCCTTATTTATATTGGATCAGTTTTTCTCGCTTAGCTTCAGCAACTGCATCTGCTTATTAAAAAGGGTCGGATAGGACAGAAATCCGAGAAGAACACTCGTCACTGCGGCTGTTGTCAAAAGAAGGAACAATATCAGCAGTTGAAATTGAACTGCCTGAACTGGATCTGCACCTGCAATAATCTGTCCGCTCATCATACCTGGAAGCTGCACGAGCCCGATTGTCTTTTGACTTTCGATGGTTGGAATCATGCTTGCCTTTATAGATGTAATTAGTGAAGTGTGAATAGCTTGCTTCGGTGTTCCGCCCAGAGACAAAATCAATTCCGTTTCGTCTTGGCGTGATGCAATTTCGGCCGTGAATCGATTCAGAAAAAGAATGGAAAGTACCATTGAATTTCCAACAACCATCCCACTGATCGGAATAATATATTGCGCAATGGGAGGTGTTATCTGGAAGCCGAGAAGGATGGCTTGTGTGAGTATCTCAACAAAGAAAAACGTACCAACTAATTTCCAGGTGATTCCCTTGATAGAGGCTCCTTTTTTTCTTGCATTTTGTGTTGCCGCTCCAATCATCAGCATAATCATGAGAATGATGTACATATAATGATCGGCCGTAAAAACAAATGTGAGAACATATCCAACCGCAAGCAACTGGATGATAGACCGAACTGTTGCGATAATAGTATCTTTTTCGAGTCCGAGATTTAATGCTTTGGACAATGCTATCGGAATCAGGACGAAAATCAGCGAGAGGGACAAGGTAAGGAAACTCATGTAAATTCCCCCTTTACAAACCGTCTTACGCTTTCATTCCGGGGATGATGAAGTAAAGAACTTTCTCCGGATTCCATCAGCTTACCGCCTATCATTACCCAAGTATACTCCCCGATTGATAACGCCTGCTCCAAGTTGTGGGTGATCCAGACAATCGTTACCTGTGATCTTTGGTTGATTGCTGTGATCAGTTCTTCGACTTCTTGTTTGGATACCCGATCAAGCGAAGAAGTAATTTCATCCAGCAACAGAATCTTTGGTTTGTTTACAAGTGTTCTTGCGATGGATACCTTTTGCCGTTGCCCACCAGAGAGATCCCTCACATTCCGCTGCAAAAATTCTGCCTCCAGACCAACATCTTCAAGCAGTTTTGCAGCATCTGCTTCAGGTAACTTTCCCCCTTGCAGTGTTAATGGAAGCTCCAGGTTTTTAAATACAGTGCCCCTAAGCATGGCAGCACTTTGAAGTGCAAGGCCAACGGTACGTCTAAGTTCTGTTGGCTCATAGCTGCTGATGTCTTTTCCAGCCACTCTAATTTCTCCGGAATTGGGAGAAATCAGTCCATTGCACAATCTGAATAATGTTGTCTTACCAGCGCCTGAAGGTCCCACTAATGTAGTGATTTTACCTTCAGGGAAGATTCCGCTGATATCATTAATGATCGCTAAACTGTCATCAGAATAGGATACGTGCTTAAGCTCCAATGCGGCCTTATCGCTTGTTGTCATTTTGGACCTTCCTTATTAGCAAATTTAATAAAAACGGATTATCTCTTAGAGTGTACCAAAACGGAAACTTCCATGAAACCAATGCTGGAATGAAATTTAATAACTAATAGTAATGGTAAGTAAAGAATTGGCCAGTTTGCGCTGGGGCAATCCTTTTAGCTTTTATAGAAATCGCAGGGAGATTCCGTTGATTCAGGGGTGGTTAGGTTCTGCTGCATTATTGATGCAATCAACCCTCATTCTTTACTGGTAATTGCTCTTTTCTCTGCCAGCAATGCTTGGAATTCCTGTTCCAAACGATCAGTTGGCTCCATGCTAAGCTTACTGAGAATTTCGGTTATCTTTGTTTCAATCAGGAGCAGATCCTGTTCCTGTGAATTCACTTCCTTCTCGGGTTTATAATTGGTAAATGCTTCGTAGCTTCCATCGACTAGTGTTATTTCTTCATTTTCGATTGATAAAATCCGGTTTGCTATGCTCTGAATAAACCTTCGATCATGGGTGACAACGAGTATGGTCCCCTCATAGTCCTTGAGCAGATTTTCCAGGGCCTCCACAGCTTCTATATCGAGAAAGTTGGTTGGTTCATCCAAAATTAATAGGTTTACATCGCTAACAAATAATTTGGCAAAAGCAACCTTAACCCGCTCGCCTCCACTTAGGACATTAACTTTTTTATACACATCATCCTGATAAAAATGCAGTCTGGCAAGAACGGTTCGAATCAGTGTTTCGTCCTGCTCAGAGGTAACGCTGACATTTTGCATAATGGTTTGGTCCGTTTCCAGTACATCCAGGTTCTGACTGAAGTATCCAATTTTTAAAGCAGGAGAGATGCTGATGTTCTGATCCCCCGCTATTATTTTCTTGATAAGTGTTGTCTTTCCGACACCGTTTCTTCCAAGAATGGCAATCTTATCACCACCCTTGATATGAAAACTGGCGGGCCTCCAGAGCGTCCTGTCTGCCAAGTCGGCTTTTGCATCCTCGGCTCGAATGACAATTCTTCCAGCAATTTTTTCTTGATTGGGAAGACCCATCTTGATAGGGGTGTGTTCTTTTACTTTTTCTACAGCTTCCAGTTTCTCCAATCTTGTTTCAATTGCCTTAGCTGTTTTGTGCAGCTTTTTTTGCTTCTTGGCAAAGTATGGTTTGGCGCCTGTGATACTCGCTTCAGATTTACTGACACTCTTTGGTTTTTTTGTTGCCCTTTGTGCCTTTTGTTCTTTCTGTTCAAGCGCATTTTCCAATTGCCGTTTCTTTTGCTGATAGTTTTCGTAGGCATTTTCCTGCTGTCTGATCTCAAGTTCCTTTTGGGCGTTATAAACAGAATAGTTACCTTTATACATATGAATGTGTCCTCCATCGAGCTCCCAAATGGCAGTACAGAGGGAATCCAAAAACGCCCTGTCATGTGAAACCATTATAATTGCGCCTCTCCAGCGGGAGAGCTGTTTTTCCAGCTTTTCGATGTGCTCCGTATCCAGATTAGTTGTCGGTTCATCTGCAAATAGTATTCCGGTTTTCTTTGCAAGGGATTTATTGATATACTCCTGCGTGACTTCTCCGCCGCTTTTTGTTGTCTCTGTTTGCTTGAGCTGGGGCAGCAGCTCGGTGGCTGCTTCAGTGACAATCGACCCCTCGTCTGGTTCCCTTAAACCTGCAAGTATCTCCAGGAGAGTGGTTTTACCAGTACCATTGCGTCCAACCAATCCTATACGATCATCATGCTGGATAGCTAAATTCTCAATATCGAGAAGCAATTGATCTTTGATATAATACTTAAGATTCTTCATTTCAAGTACATTCATCTATTTCATCTCCATTCCGAGCATATTTCGGAGACAAAAAATGCCTCCTATCCATTTTCAGAATAGGAGGCATAGGTGTACTGCAAAAAGACATGAATTCCTTTATAGGGAACACACAACCTAACCAATCCTATTCTGAAAAAATCCAGCCTGCTGCATGACAAATAAATGGACATAATCCATGAATTTACATGCCTTAACTTGAATGTTTTCTAAAAATAGAATTAGTATTTCATGTCCCCTTTGTTCACCCTTCCGTCTTATATTACCCCCATTATAACTGATAGAAAGGTGCCTGTCACTTCCCGGTTTTTGTCGAATGCGGCTGGTATACTTTTAAGCAAGACAATTCAAAAAGCAGGATCCACATGGAATCCTGCTTTTTGCCCCGCTGAAAGGGAGCACACGGAAAATCTGTCATTTTAAATTTTTCTTTCCGTTTTGTTCTTTGACGAATTTCAACTCGTAAATCCTGACTGCATGATTCTCGAGAACGCTGCAAAGAGCCTTCGCAATCTGATCTCAAAACAGTCAGCCTAGCTATTCATTTGCACTTTTACAAAAAACTACTTACCGATTTGACACACATCATACAATGGAACGTGAATCTTTCAATTCCTGATGAGTTTAATATCCGTCAGTTAAGCAAATTCCCCGCCAAGGCTGTGCAATTCTCCATTGGAATTCATTCTTAAACAAGTTGCTGTAAAGACATCTGCAAGTCGTTTGCAAATTCCTCCCAATGCTAGTTCGCCTTGTATTATATAAATACCCTTTATTGAAAAGAATAAACCAGGGGTGCCTGTCACTTCCCGAATTTTGTCGAAGGACCTTTATTGTTATTGGCTGGGCTTTATGCTAGACTGGTTTTAATCTAATCGGAAATGGAGGGGTTTCTAGTGGCAATTAACAGATTTCGTATTCAGGTTTTGAATCGTTAATTTCATACGTTCAAAAGCTCTGTCTGCTGCAGAGTAAACGGAATCAGTCTGCCCTTTAAAAGGAACCCTTTTTAAATACGTTATGTTTAAAAGAAGGCGGAGTAGTCTACCTTCTTTTTTGTTGCCTGAAACCAAGATGCTGGATATGTTGAATTTACACGTTCCAAAATTCTCTTCAGCATTTTCAGCCTGTGGTTTCACGCGAAGCCCGTTTACGTTGCACAGACAGAGGTCTGTGTTTTTTTTATAGGCTCTTTTCGTAAGTGTTGTTGTTATCTCTAACATTGTATTTGATAGAAACTGCGGCATAACAAGAAATGATTGGTGTTCTATCCCCACTCCGGAAATGCACTGCGCTTTCCGCGGGCTCGCAGGAGTCTCCGTGTATTTCCTCCGCTAAGATTTAGCTTTCTGAATCAAATTGCTGAAATTCGATTATTAAGCTGATTGATTGGAGCGCAGGGCAGTCGACTCCAGCGGGAAAAGCAACGGCTGAAAGCGCTCGCCGCGGAATTCGGCAGAGTCTGTTACATCGCAGTTTATATATTTTATGTAAAAACAACAATCTTTGAGAAAACAGCCTTTTTATAAGAAAAAGGAGGAACATGATATGAATAAAAAGGCAATATTAGTTGGTGTTAATACTTCCCGAAAGGAAACAGATTTCGAGTACTCCATGGAAGAACTGGAAAATCTTGCTGCGGCGTGCGGGATCCAATCAGCAGGAAAGCTGACGCAAAACCTTGATCGTATCGTACAGGGCTATTATTTAGGTAAGGGTAAGCTGGAGGATTTAAAGAAAATGGTCGAGGATGCAGAGGTCGATGCCGTAATTTTCGATGATGAACTGACACCATCTCAGATCAGAAATATTGAGGAGACGATTGAATGTGAAGTGGTCGATAGAACGATGCTTATCCTCGAAATATTCGCAAGACGCGCCAAAACAAGAGAATCGAAACTCCAGGTTGAAGTTGCCAGACTGCGGTATATGCTTCCTCGATTAATAGGAAGCCGTGAATCACTGGGTCGTCAGGGGGGAGGCTCCGGGTTAACGAATAGGGGATCAGGGGAAACGAAACTGGAAACAGACAGAAGAAAAATTGAAGAACAGATAACGAAACTAAATCGCGAACTTGATAATCTTGTAAATCAGCGAAGGACGCAACGGAAACAGCGTGAAAAAAATAATATTCCTGTTGTTTCACTTGTCGGATATACAAATGCAGGGAAATCAACAATCATGAATGCGGTGTTGGATGCCCACAATTCGGGAATAGAGAAGCAAGTGTTTGAAAAGGATATGCTTTTTGCCACATTGGAAACCTCTGTGAGAAAGGTGGAGCTCGAAACAAATCAAACCTTTCTTTTGACAGATACGGTTGGCTTTATAAATAAATTGCCGCATCATCTGGTAAAAGCTTTTCGCTCTACACTGGAGGAGGTATTAGAAGCAGATCTTCTGGTACATGTCCTGGATGTGTCGAATCCTCACCATGAGGAGCATCTAAACTTGACCAACAGGATTTTAGAGGAGATCGGTGTTGATGGGATTCCGGTCATCTATGCGTATAATAAATCGGATCTTGCGGATATAGCCTATCCAGATGTGAAAGAGAACGAAGTCTATTTATCTGCCAGGAAAAAAGAAGGGCTGAATGAATTAACCGAGCTGATCAAGGCCGTAATTTTTAAATCATATAAAACTTGTGAACTATTGATTCCATATACAGACGGTCAGGTCGTAGCTTACTTTAATGAGCATGCGAATGTACTAGACGAAATATACGAAGAAGAAGGTACCAGGCTTGTAGTGAAATGCAAGAATGCAGATGCCGAAAAGTATGAAAAGTATTTAATTTAATACGTATAGGAAGTGAACAGGATGTCATTAACGAATGAGCAGGTTATTGGAAAAGCGAGAGATCATGGATTGGCTGTCAATCAGGATTCCTTGCGTTACAATGAATCAGGGTTGGACTTTCAAGTAGTATTCGCCACAGATGCAGAAGGGGAAAATTGGGTATTGCGTTTCCCTAGACGCAAGGATGTTATCCTGACAGCAAGAAAGGAAAAAAGGATTCTTGATTTGGTCGAACCGAAAATTTCTGTTCAAGCACCGAATTGGGTTATTTTCTCAGACGAATTAATTGCCTATAAGCTATTAAAAGGAATTCCTGCGGGAACGATTGATCCGGAGAAAAAGGCATATATATGGGAAATTGATGAAAAGAATGTACCTGATAGGTATCACGCTACCCTTGGGGCCGCCTTGGCAGATCTGCATCATATCAGCCATATCGAAGCTAGGGCTGCCGAATTAAACGTACAGAAACCTGAGGAAATTAAACGTTCGATGATCATAAGAATGGAAAAAGTAAAGGCAGAATTCGGTGTGAATGAGGATCTATGGGATAGATGGCAAAAGTGGGTTTCTGATGATTCCATTTGGCCAAAGCAGACAGTGCTCATTCATGGCGATCTGCATCCTGGTCATATTCTGGTGGATCAACAGGCGCAAGTGACTGGCTTAATTGACTGGACAGAGGCTAAGGTAGATGATCCGGCTAATGATTTTGTATCTCATTATATGGCCTTTGGCGAAGATGCCCTTCAACAATTGATAGCGGCATATGGCAGGGCGGGCGGCTATGTCTGGACGAATATGCACCAGCATATCGTAGAGCTATCGGCAGCCTATCCGATTGCCGTCGCCGAATTTGCTGTGAAATCAGATCTGGAAGATATGAAACAAATGGCAAAACAGGCACTTGGTGTCCTATAAACCGTGGGTAAAAGAGAGCGAGTGGAACTTACCATTCCATTTTGCTGGTGATTGACTGAATAAAAAAATGCTGCGTATCCAACTATGCAGCATTTTTTTAATGCTCTAATTCATTTTCAACTTATCAGCTAATATGAAGCCTCATTCAGATAATAGCTGTTTTAAAGTACTGGTAAAAAGACTTCTGAACTTTTCTTTATCCTCTGCTGTGAATGGTTTAGGTCCCTTGGTACGTTTTCCGCTTTTGCGTGCCATTGCACTCAAGTAGCGTGTCTGCAGCAGCTGGTCGATATTTTCATTGGTATAGGTGAAGCCTTTATGATGAAGTACGATGCATCCTTTTGCCAATCCGAGGGAAGCAAGTCCATAATCCTGTGTCACAATCATATCGCCTTTTTCCGCGAGCTTCATGATGCGATAGTCAGCGGCTTCAGCTCCTGTATCGACATAAATGGTTTTAACCCCTGAAGGATCCTCCTTTCTGGAATAGTGGGATATGCTGGTAATCATAATAACGGGTATTTTTAAAATATTTGCTTCTGCAATAATGATATCCTTCACAGGACAGGCATCAGCATCTACATAAATTTTCATTGTAATCTCTCCTGATTTAAACGAATTGGTCATGATACTAAGAGGTTGCTCCTGTTTTGTCAACATAAAGTCCTTTCATAAAGAATATACCATTTATATTTTTTATTAATGTGTACTTTACAATAGTGTACGACATACACTATAATAAATTCAGGAGTGATAACATGAGCAATGCACAGGAACATATGGATAAATTGATGCAGGAGTTACGCAGAGGGACGATAACGATTGGTGTACTCAGTCAGCTGTCTGAGCCTCAGTATGGATATTCGCTTGTCACAACATTAAGCGAAAAAGGAATTCAGGTCGAACCGGGTACCCTTTATCCACTTCTCAGGAGACTGGAGAAACAGGGCTTGCTTGAGAGCAAATGGGATACGAATGAATCGAGGCCGCGTAAGTATTATTTATTAAGTAAAACAGGCCATGATGTATTTGGATTATTGATTGCAGAATGGAAGAGTATGGCACAAAGCCTGGATCAATTAATAGGAGAAGAAGGGAGCGATCATAGTGGAAATGATTGAGCGCTATATTTATGCAGTAACACAAAAGCTTCCACAATCTCAGAGAAGCGATATAGCCGACGAACTTCGCACATTGATTGAAGATATGCTGGAGGAGCGTTCTTACGGTAGAGATGTTACGGATAAAGATATTGAAGGAGTCTTATTGGAATTGGGAAATCCTAAGAAACTGGCTCGAAATTACCGGGGAACAAAGAATTATATTATTGGACCTGATCTGTTTGATGTATTTATCCTCGTATTAAAAATTTCACTAATTTCTTTTGCTATTGGTATGGGAATGGTTTTTGTGGTCCAGATTAGTATTGATCCACTGGATATTTTGGACCATTTCGTGGGATTGATTGTTGGATGTGTCACCATCATTCCGCAAATCATTGGCTGGGTAGTCATCGGATTTGCCATTGCCGAGTATGCTGGCGGAAAAATAACCGAAGATATCTTGCAGGAGGAATCGTGGAAGCCAGCGGATTTGGCAGCAATACCTGACCCAAGGCAAAAAGGTATGATTAAACGAGGGGAACCAATCACAGGAATTGTCATTTATACGGTTCTCTTTATGGTATTGGCATTAAATAATGAATATTTTGGTGTGTGGTACTTTAGAGGAAGTGATGTTCCTGGGGTAGTGCCATTTCTTAACACCGAAACATATGGTACCTATCTATTATTTATTGCCGTTATTTTCGGTTTCGGTATTATAAAGGAATGTTTAAAGCTTATCTATGGTAAGTGGACCGTTAAGCTGGTCACGTATTCGGCAATCTTTAATATTGTTTCCTTGCTGATAATCGCTACAATGATAGCTGGTCCCGAATTTTGGAATCCTGAATTTATGGATCAGTTGGTGCAAAAGCAATTTTTTGCCGCTGGCAGTGATGCGTATCAGACAGTCAGTATCATTTGGGAGCAATCGACCAAATGGATACTGATATTAATGGGAGTTGGTTTGATTTGGGATGTTGCAGACGGTATCATTAAGATTAGGAAAAAGTAAATACAAGTATAATATGTTGAGAAACAAGAACGGGAAAGCTCTGAATGCCCTGACTGATTATAGCCATTCTGTTTTCATCGTTAAGTACAGTAGTGCTATCGTCTCTTTGCTATCTATGTAAATTAGGGTACAATGGGTCCAAGCATGATATGGCGGTGAGGGTGGGACGCTCACTATTTCCCTCTGGATACCATTACGAATGGTGAAGGGGGGATGTCTATGGATGGTTTAGCGACGTTATTGGTTGTTTTATTTGCAGCAGGTACCTTTTTGGTTTCGTTGCTGCAATTCATCCGGCAATTCATTAATGATTTAATGAATAAAAAGTGAACCCCCACCCTTTGATCCGCAAAAATCAATAAGGGTGAGGGTTCTTCTGCTTCAACAACTGTTGTTGTCCAGTGGGGAAACCCCGCCTGAACTTCTGTATCATGCAACCGGGGATGTGTCCAGCATTCCCGGTTATTTTATGTTTTCTTAGCATTCATTATACATCGGTGCTCACTATATGTCCATTAAGGAATTTTCAGATTATATGTATACTTCCCTGTAAGATACGAGTAAGTTCCCGAAACTATATCGCATCCATCCTAGCGTCTCTTTAGATGGGGATGCAAAGAATGTTATGGTATACTTGAGAAAATATAATATAAATTTCGCTTTATGGTGACTTTATATACAAGGTTCTCTTCGTAAGTATTGTTGTTATTTCTAACTCTTTATTTGATAAAAATTGCGACATAACAAGAAATGACTAGTGTTTTATCCCCGCCCGGAAATACACTGTGCTTTCCGCGGGCTCGCGCTAAGCCAGGGTACTGCTTGCGATTGCTTCCTTGTTCCCTTGCACCGAGGAAGTCTGCTTCGAAGCGAAACTGGAAGACGCAGGTGCATCTAGTGGGGTCTTATCGTCTTCGCTTTTCCCGCAGGACAAGGAAGGCTGCGTCAGCAAGACATCGCACGCAGAAATTGCGGATGCAATTTCAAGGAGTCTCCGTGTATTTCCTCCGTTGTGATTTGGCTTTCTGAGTGAAATTACTGATATTCAACTATTAAGCTGATTGATTGGAGCGCAGGGCAGTCGACTCCAGCGGGAAAAGCAACAGCTGAAGATCCCGCAGGAAGTGGGTTTCTTCCGAGGAAGCTGAGAGCGCCCGCCGCGGAAAGCGACTGCCCGGAGCGGAAATCGGCCGGAGCAGTTATCGGGTTTACTGAGTGCTTTTTTTTAGAATAAATCCATGAACAATTTGAGATGGCTCATAGAATCCAGGGAAGTATAGCGGGAAAAGCAACGGCTGAAAGCTCACGCCGTGGCATTCGGCAGAGTCTGTTACGTCGCAGTATATATATTTTATGTAAAAACAACAAACTTTGAGAAAACAGCCATATACAAAGTTGAAAAGGGAAGCTGGTGGAATTCCAGCACGGTCCCGCCACTGTAATGAGGAGAGTCCTTTTGATGGCCACTGTTATGATAACGGGAAGGCGGAAAGGATTTGTTGATACTGAGTCAGGAGACCTGCCATAAAGAAGAACATTTTTTCCTGCTGGAGATAGGAGGATGTTACGCTAAGTGCTTTCATTTTACAATGTATGGCTATAACATATTACGGTTATTCGCTAACATCTTCCATTCACGGAGGTGTTTTTTTAATTTTACTGAGGGGGATCTATCATGATCAAGAAATCTGTAAGCGATTCTAAAACGGTTCAGACAAGGCTGGTTATGCCGCCGGATACAAACCATTTGAATACTATTTTTGGAGGGAAGGTACTCGCCTATATCGATGAAATTGCTGCACTTACCGCAATGAAGCATGCTAATAGTGCAGTGGTTACAGCTTCCATTGATTCTGTGGATTTTCTGTCTTCCGCAAAAGTCGGTGATTCCTTGACATTGGAAGCATGTGTGACTTACACAGGAACAAGCTCAATGGAAGTCTATGTAAAGGTCAGTGCCCATGATCTAATTAAAAATGAAAAGAAACTAACAACCGAATCGTTTCTGACAATGGTAGCTGTGAATGAGGACGGACAGCCTATCCAAGTGCCTCAGGTATATCCGGAAAGTGAAGAGGAAAAGCTGCTGCATACAACAGCACCGGCAAGAAAAGAGAACCGCAAAAGGCGGAATGCTTATAAGCATAATACAATTTAAGCTTTGATTTTAGTTTTGATTAAACCTTTGATATAGGTATTTTGTTAAACAATTTCATACGAACCTGTTAAGATTAACCTAATATAGAGGGACGGAGTGAAATGATGAATGAAAAAGTTTGGATCAATGAGTTGGAACTAGATGCTAAAAACTATCAGGAAGAAACAGTATCGCGTGATGGCAGGGAATTACTGAAAATAGTCTTTGAATTTGAAGTGACCAGTAAAGACTACCATGATGTAACGGTACACCTATACAAAAATGATTTTATCGTCCGTGTCCCTGAACGGAATCTTGAATTTTCAGCAGTTATTCATCAGTATTCCACTTCGATAACTAATTTATATGAAGCAGAAGCTGTCGGTGAATTTAAATTGGAGCTTATAGAGAAATAAGTTGTTTCTGATAAATAAAGGGGGAAGAAGCAAACATGGAACCGATATTGATAGATTTTCCAGAAGAGTTTGAGACAGAGAATTTAATTATCCGAGCACCTAAAGCAGATGATGTAAAAGCTGTTAACGAGGCAATCAAAGCGTCGATTAATGAATTGAAGCCCTGGTTGCCCTTTGCCCAGCAGGAACAGAGCATGGAGGATACCGAAATCAATATAAGAACAGCTGTAGTCAAATTTTTGGAAAGAGAAGACCTTAGGCTTCATGTGTTTTTGAAGAAAACAGGTCAATTTATAATGTCATCAGGTCTGCATCGGATTGATTGGGACGTAAGAAAATTTGAAATAGGCTATTGGGCAGACAGCCGGTATACAGGGAAAGGCTATGTGACAGAAGCTGTTAAAGGCATTACAGATTTTGCCTTTCGGGAATTGGACGCCAATCGTATCGAAATTCGTTGTGATACCCTAAATGAGAAAAGCGCTGCTGTAGCCATAAGACTAAGCTATGAGCTGGAAGGTATTCTCAAAAAGGACCATTTTTCAACCGATCGAACCGAGCTCAGGGATACATATGTCTTTGCCAAGGTGAGAGAAGCCTAGAGGCTGCAGTACGATGCTAACTTGCACTATAGCTGCGTGTGATGCGATAATGTAAAAAAAGTGATTGGATGAAACTATGACACAGATTATTGAATTGATCGTTAAACATGACTTTGTAAGACAATATAAGAACAAATATCCATTAATAAATAAGGAATCTATTGTGAATCCTGATGCTCTTTCCAGGGAAGGTGCGATTGTTCATTTGCATGATGATCACCACACTTTCCTTGCGAAGGGGTACTATGGTGAACAGAATAAAGGTCTTGGCTGGGTACTCTCCTTTGATGAGGGAGAAAAAATCGATGGCGTGTTTTTCAAAAATAAAATTCTGACTGCGATTAATAAAAGACAATCCTTTTATAAGGATGAGTCTACCACTGCATTTCGAATCTTCAATGGGGAAGGCGATGGAATAGGCGGACTTACCATTGACTATTTTGATGGTTACTATTTAATTAATTGGTACAGTGAAGGAATTTATTCATTTAAGGAAAAAGTAATCACAGTGCTCGATGAACTCGGCGATTATAAAGCTATTTACGAGAAGAAACGTTTTGATTCGAAGGGCCAATATATTGATGACGATGATTTTGTTAAGGGAGTCCGCGGAGAATTTCCAATCATCATCAAGGAGAATGGCATGAATTATGCTGTCTATTTAAATGATGGCGCAATGGTGGGGATATTCCTGGACCAGCGGGACGTGCGCCAAGCTATTCGAGACCAATATGCAAAAGGAAAGCATGTGTTGAATACCTTTTCGTATACCGGGGCCTTTTCGATTGCTGCATCATTAGGCGGGGCATCCAAGACGACAAGTGTGGACCTTGCCAAACGCAGTAAAAGCAAAACGATCGAACAGTTCAGTATAAATGGGATTGATTTTGAACAGCAGGATATCATTGTCATGGATGTTTTTGACTATTTTAAATACGCGAAACGGAAAGACTTGAAATTCGATCTGATTATACTTGATCCGCCTAGCTTTGCCCGCTCGAAAAAGCACACCTTCAGCACCGCTAAGAATTATCCTGATCTGATTAAAGACTCTCTAGCCATTCTTGAAAAAAATGGTGTCATTGTCGCATCAACAAATAATGCATCGTTTGGCATGAAGAAATTTAAAGGGTTTATTGAAAAGGGATTCCGAACTATGAATATGAAATTTAATATACTAGACGAATTCGCGCTGCCTGCTGATTTTCAGGCTGATCGCAACTTTAAGCAGGGGAATTATTTGAAAGTTGTTATTGTACAGAAGGTGAATTAACGAAAAAACCGCTTCGATCATCACATAGAAGCGGTTTTTTTATTAACGAAGCAGCAAGTTAGCATTCATACCGATAGAATGAAAATATAATTCTGTTAATCTAATGAAAACTATTGTATATTTATTCTTTATGATGCATAATAATTCATACCATCATTTTTAGAAAGGGGAATTATTATGATAACGGAAGCGAAGGAAATAAATTTTCACAAACAGGAATTAAAGGGCCGCAGCTTTTTGACACTTGCAGATTATTCCCAGAACGAAATTAATTATCTGATTGACCTCGCTGATTATATAAAGAAACAGAAACGGGAAGGTATCGCATTCGAACCACTTAAAGGAAAAACGTTAGGAATGATTTTTGAAAAATCATCAACGAGAACTAGGGTTTCTTTTGAAGCGGGCATCTATCAGCTGGGCGGTCTTGGGATTTTCCTTAGTTCAAAGGATATACAGATTGGCAGAGGGGAAACCATAGCGGACACAGCACAAGTCCTGTCAGGATATCTGGATGGAATTATGATACGGACATTCTCCCAGGAAACAGTTGAGGAGCTTGCTGCAAAATCAAGCATTCCAGTTATTAACGGATTGACAGATTTGTACCATCCTTGCCAGGTGCTTGCCGATCTGCAGACAATAAAAGAAATCAAAGGAAAGCTGCAGGATATAAAGGTTGTGTATATTGGAGATGGAAACAATATGGCACATTCCCTAATGATTGGTGCTGCCAAGATGGGCATAGAGCTAGTCATTGCTGCGCCTGAAGGATATCATCCGGACACTTCAGTTACAGATAAAGCCAAAGCGATTGCCTCTGAACATCATGCTAAAGTCAGTATCGAAGCGAATCCATTTGAGGCTGTTAAACATGCTGATGTTATCTATACTGATGTATGGGCAAGCATGGGACAGGAGGCAGAACAACTCAAGAGAGAAAAGGATTTTGCAGGATACCAGGTTAATGCAGCATTAATCGAAAATGCAAAAGAAGAGGCTATCTTTATGCATTGTCTGCCGGCCCATCGCGGAGAGGAAGTAACAGCGGAAGTGATTGACGGAAAACAATCCGTTGTCTTCCAGCAGGCAGAAAATCGGCTGCATGCACAAAAAGCCCTTATGACTGCATTGATGGGGTAGAAAAGATTGGAAGATTAGCGATAGAATTACAATTGAGGTTATCCCATACAGATTAGGGGATAGCCTTTTTTGGAAGGGAAATGGATATTGCTTTTGAAGAATAGTATGATGGAATATATGTAATGATTATAGTGGAAAAAGTAGAAGACTCCCCCTGTGGTAGACAGATTAAAAACGGAATCTGTTTTACGATAGGAGGAGCCTTTTTCTCATTGCTGATTTAGTATAGGGCTTCCACTGTTAAACCATCGACGTCAATATCCAATGACTTCACCTGATAATCACCCAGCAGGTTCTGCATCTGAACAGCGACTGCTTGGCCAGCCCCTTTGGGAACAAAGGAAAGCATAGCAGGGCCAGCACCGCTAATTACGGTTCCGTATGCACCAAGCTTTTTAGCCTCCCTGCGTATTTCTTCATAGTTTGGAATCAATGGTGATCGATAGGGTTCATGGAATAGATCCCTTTCCATCATTCTGCCAGCGAGGTTAAAATCACCGGTCAGGAGCGCGGCTATAACGATATTGCTGATTCCGCTTGCGGTGGAGGCATGGCTTCTCGGATAATCTTCCGGAAGTACTTGTCTTGCCTTTTCCGTCTTTAACTCTACTTCCGGAATGTACAGGACCAAATCAACATCAAGTACCGGGATACGGATCCAGTCAATTTCCTCCTTCGTTACAGTAGAAATGACGAGTCCCCCAAATAGAGCTGGAGCAATATTATCAGGATGGCCTTCGATTTCCGCTCCATAACGGAGTTTCGCTGCAGAACTTAGAGAAAGCCCGCAAAGCTGATTAGCTAATTCAATTCCGGCAAGGATTGCAGAAGCGCTGCTCCCAAGGCCGCGTGCTAATGGAATATCACTCGTTTCTGCAATGCTGCAGGATGGAAGCTGCCTGTTATGCCGCTCAGCAGTCTGTTTGGCAATCTGGTAGATAAAGTGATCTTCATAGCTTGTACCAGGAAAAGAGGGGGAACTGAATTCCCATTGATCGGACTCTTTTACTTCTAATGATAAGTAAAGACTTTCGGCTAAACCCATGGAATCGAATCCTGGTCCGACGTTACCGGAGCTTGCCGGGACGGAAATCCTAAAGGGTTTCATTGTTTTATCATCTCTTCGATAAAGCTCATAACCGCTGCCTCATCATTTGGTAAGGAAACAGGGTTTATTTCCATTTGGTCGATGGCTGTTTGTGGATCTTTTAATCCATTTCCAGTTAAGACAGCGACAACCTTGCTGCCTTTCTTAATGGTTCCATTTGCACATTGCTGAATGACGCCGGCAATGGATGCGCAAGATCCAGGCTCGGCAAAGATGCCCTCTTTACTTGGCAATAATTTAAATGCATTTAAAATTTCTGCATCTGTGACAGAACCTATCATGCCCTCAGATTCATCTCTTGCCTGAACGGCCAAACTCCAGCTTGCTGGATTTCCGATACGAATGGCAGTAGCAACCGTTTCTGGATTGGCAATTACCTTATCCTGCACAATAGCTGCCGCTCCTTCTGCTTCAAAGCCAAACATTCTTGGCAAGCCGGTTTGTTTCTGTTCATTGTATTCTTTAAAGCCTTTCCAATAAGCACTGATATTCCCTGCATTGCCAACTGGTATGGCGAGAATGTCCGGTGCAGATCCTAATTGATCACAGATTTCAAATGCTGCTGTCTTTTGCCCTTCCAGACGATAGGGGTTAACAGAATTGACCAGCGTAACTGGGGTCTGTTCGCTGACCTTGCGTACCATCTTCAGTGCTTCATCAAAATTACCATCAATTTCAACAATCTCCGCTCCGTACATAACTGCCTGTGCAAGCTTTCCAAGGGCAACCTTCCCTTTTGGTATGACGATGATTGCACGTAAACCGGCTCTTGCAGCATAGGCGGCAGCGGCAGCAGATGTATTGCCGGTTGAAGCGCATATGACGGACTTGCTTCCATCTTCAACTGCTTTTGCCACAGCGACAACCATGCCTCTATCTTTAAAGGAACCTGTCGGGTTAGCTCCCTCAACTTTTCCATAGAGTTCAATCCCTAATTCCGCTGACAATGCCGGTAAATGAATCAGTGGGGTGTTGCCTTCTTGCAATGTCAGTGCGGGAGTATCTCCTGTCACAGGTAAGTAATTTTTGTATTGGTCCAGAAGCCCTTGCCAGCTCATGTAATTGCATCTCCTTCGACTTTATAGTAGCTTTTTACTTCCAGAACAGTATCAAGGCCTCCTAGGTTCTCGAGGGCCTCCTGGAAATTTTCCAAGGTAGTATGGTGTGTGATGAAAACAATTTCAGCAACTTCCTTTTTCATGATAGGAGCCTGCAGAATCCGTTTGAAGCTGATTTCACGCTCATGGAAGAGAGAAGAAATCGTTGAAAAGACACCTGACTGATCCTTGGCATAAATCCTTACATAATATTGGGCATGACGTTTATCGGGTGTTTTCAATTCTTTCTTGAAATGCGGTTCAATAAACTGATTTCCGGTGACGCCAAGCCGCATATTTTTAATAACGGAAATAATATCTGAAACAATTGCTGTCGCAGTTGGTAGACTACCTGCACCGGGACCGTAGAACATCGTTTCGCCTACAGCTTCTCCATATACATATACTGCATTGAATTCATTCTTTACAGCTGCCAGGGGATGACTCTTTGCAAGAAGTGTTGGTTGAACATTTACTTCCAGTTCATGGTCATCGAAATTTGCAAAACCAATCAGCTTCATGGTATAACCCATTTGATATCCATACTGCAAATCTTCTAATTCAATTCCCCTGATCCCAGTTACTTCAACGTCCTCGAGATCTACAGCTGTTGAAAATGCGAGCCTGGCAAGAATGGCCATTTTTCTTGCAGCATCCAGACCATCGACATCCGAAGTGGGATCGGATTCTGCAAATCCCAGTTCCTGTGCTGCTTTTAAGGCATCTTCATAGCTGACACCCTCACTATCCATTTGCGTTAATATGTAATTTGTTGTACCGTTGACAATCCCCATCACCTGCTGAATATGATCGGATGACAAACCATCGGCAATACCTCGTAAAATTGGGATACCACCTGCTACACTTGCTTCATAATAAAAGTCGCATTTATTTCTGTTAGCGGCATTTTGAAGCGCTGGCCCATGCAAGGCAACCAAATCCTTATTTGCCGAAACTACATGTTTTTTGGCAGCAAATGCACGTGAAATATGCTGCTTTGCTTCTTCTATTCCACCCATCACTTCAACAATGATATCGATCTCAGGGTCATTCAGGACATCATCTGGATTGGTTGTAAGTATGGATTCATCTATCGTTACATCACGACTCTTATCCAAATCGCGAACCAAAACACGTTTCACTTGTACACTGCATCCCAGCTGATGGGCAAGCTTTTCCTGGTGGTTTTCAATCAGTTTAATAACTCCCGAGCCAACAACGCCTAAACCTAATAGTCCTACAGAAACCTTGTTTTCCACATAATCACCTCATTTAGCCCTTCAAGAAGACCTCAATTTGTATATTTAATCCATTTAAACATGAAAATAGAAGTATAGCAATAGAGAATTTTTAAACAATTTGTATAGATGTTTTATGTTACCTCGGGATTAAGAACCAAAACTGCCTCGATACAATAAACTATAATAAATAGCCCAATATAGGGGGAGGGGTTCGTAATGAATGAAGTGGTGGCGGGTGCAATATTTGTAGCTTGTCTTGGGCTTGGCTTCAGCATCGGCTTTGTCTCAGGTCATGTCGAGTTCTGGGGTGCAGCTGGTCTTGGAGCTGGTTTGATAAGTGTGTTTATTTTGCGCAAGAGTGATAAATATAGATAAAATCATGCAATGCTTGTGCTCGGTCTGGAAATCGGCTTTATCGTAATGGCGTTTGCACGCAGGAAGACATGAATTTATAATATGATAGAAGGGCTGCCAAAGGTAATTGCAGGAGATACCTTTGGCAGCCCTTCTAGTGTCGGAGACCTACAGTGAAATGCAAAATCGAGAACGGTATCGACGTCCTATAATTCGACAAATTTCGGGAAGTGACAGGCACCCAACGAGAAAAAGGGGAAGGAATTTGTTATACTTGGTATACCTCATGAATGCGTAAAGGAGGAAAGGTCTTTGAGCAATAAAGCAGAATTGGAAAAAGAAGCTATGAAGGTCCTGAAGCTTACGAGCAGGACGTTTTATATTCCTATAAAATTATTGAATTCGACATTGAAAAAGACTGTTGGCTCTGCCTATCTCTGTATGAGAGCCATCGATGAAATTGAAGACCATGAACAGTTGGATGGAGATGTGAAGCATCGCTTGCTGACTGAAACCAGCAAATTGCTAAAATCCGATTTTGACGAGGCTGCATACAGGGAGCTGATTCAGCCATATGAATCTCTCTTGCCTGAGGTTACCGTTCGTCTTGGTGATTGGCTAAGATTCTGCCCCGCGGGAATCGTCGATGAAGTGAAGGCTTCAACCAGCGAAATGGCAGAAGGTATGGCTAAGTGGGTGACGAAAGGCTGGATTGTAGAAACAAAGGAAGATCTCGATGAATATACATATTATGTTGCAGGCCTGGTCGGTGTTATGCTCTCGGATATTTGGAAATGGTATGATGGTACAGAAACGGACCGTGAGCTGGCTATAGGCTATGGAAGGGGTTTGCAGGCAGTAAATATCCTAAGAAATAAGGATGAAGATGCTGAACGCGGTGTACGATTCTTTCCGGATGGGTGGACCAGAGATGACATGTTTGCATACGCTGAAGGTAATCTCAGCAGAGCGGATCAATATATGCAGCAGATTAATACAAGGAACATCATCCTTTTCTGTAAAATCCCATTGGCTTTGGCGAAGAGAACGCTTAAAACGTTGAAGAACGGGAAAGAAAAGATGACTCGAGCAGAGGTTGAGTCTACAGTGGATGAAATAATTAACGAGTAAAACTGTTATAGAAGCTCCCCTTTAGGGAGACAGATCAAATAAATCTGTCTGCTTAAAGGGGAGTTCTGTTGTTTCGTGTTAAAACATTTATCTCTTGCTGTATGTTCGATAGGGTCATGAGCTGAATATTTGAGAATAACTATTCAATCACCGAAGTGCATCGTTGCTGAAATGCTTTAAGTTTAATTAGCAGGGAAGCATCGCAAAGATTTGGGCCACTGGATTGATTGATGAAAAACATGATATTCCCTATGCCTCAACTATTGATGGTGTTTTAAGTTAGCACGGAAAAAAACGGTAGATACAAAGGTTTAAGCCCGTATTTATGCACGCAACCAGGGTATATTATTTGTAAGATGGATAATAAATACCTATAATGGAAGACTGTGTTACTAAAATGAGCAAGTTGGTGGAATATCGTCGTTAATTAGTTGATGTCAGGCATGATTGGCTGGCAATTAATTTTTCATCCAACGGTCTTTAATGACAAAATGGAATATCATATTATGGACACTTGCTCCTAACAAAATTAGGAGGTAAAGCGTGGATTCAAAAAAGAAGAAGGAAATTGATTGGCCGGTATTTATCATAAGTGGCGGATTTTTACTTGCATTTATTTTTCTATCCTTGATTAATAATGAAAAGGTAGGAGAGGTTGTCAATACATTATTTGCCTACAGCTCGGATTTATTTGGAGCCTATTGGCAATTGCTGTTACTTGCAAACTTTTTTATCGGTTTAGGATTGGCAATTTCAAAATATGGAAAAGTGAGGCTTGGTAAGCAGGACAAGCCTAAATATAGCTATTTCGGATGGGTATCCATGATATTGGTTACCTTGCTCGCCAGTGGCGGTGTATTCTGGGCGGCAGCAGAGCCGATGTATCATTATATGGATACTCCACCATTATTTGGCGGCGGGCAATTCAACAATATGAGCGCTGCATTTGCGCAAGCATTCATGCACTGGGGATTTACGGCATGGGCAATACTGGGCACACTTTCAGTTATTGTAATGATGTATGTGCATTATAATAGAGGCTTGCCGTTAAAGCCGAGGGGATTGCTGTATCCCATGTTTGGTGAGAAGATTTATCATAAGAGTGTCATTGGGTCAACAGCTGACATCTTCTCCATCATTGCAACGGTGGCGGGTACATTGGGACCTCTTGGATTTCTGGGATTGCAAATATCCTATGGACTGAATCACCTATTTGATGTTCCAAACACACTGGCAGTAAGCATTATCGTTGTAATGGTGCTGGTTTTAATTGCTGCCATTTCAGCGGCCACCGGTGTTGACCGCGGAATTTATCATCTTAGTAATTGGAATGTGAAGTTCACAATTCTATTGGCAGCGATTGTACTTGTAATTGGACCAACTACGTTTATTATAGATGCATTTGTAGGCGGGACAGGTGCTCATCTGCAGAATTTCTTTACAATGAGCATGTTCCGTGGGGATGAAGGTTGGCTTTCGCTATGGACAATCTTTTTCTGGGGATGGTTTATTGGTTATGCACCAATGCTCATTGTTTTTATAAGCCGAATTTCCCGCGGACGTACCATTCGTGAATTGATCATTGCTGTATCAATTATTGCTCCAATCGTTAATAACTTTTGGTTTTCAATAGTCGGTGGTACAGGTGTTTTCTTTGAAAACAATAACCCTGGCTCCATATCAAATGCTCTGAATGAAGGTGGCATGCCTGCAGCTGTGATGGCTATAACGGACCAGCTGCCGATGGGGACTTTAATGGGAATGGGATTCCTGCTAGTTTCTATTATTTTTGTTGCTACCACAACAGATACAATGGCCTATACTGTTGCGGCAACACTTTCGGGAAATGACCATCCGAAGCGCTGGCTGCGGGTATTCTGGGCATTGATCTTTGGAGCGACAACAATGGTGATTCTTACAATCGGAGAAGATAGCATCACGTCGATACAAAATTCTATTGTAATTACCGCCGTTCCGGTTTCCTTACTGTTGCTGCCACCATTATGGCATGCACCACGAATTGCGAAAAAGATGGCATTGGAACAAGGGCTTATCTGGCAGCGCGAAATGATGAAAAAACAAGATAGAAAATAGAATTTCCCATGCGAAATCGTGCAGAAACTATGATGGACTGCACAGATTCTACTTTAAATGTGAACTGCACCTTCTTTGTCGGACAGGATGACGAAGCAGGTGCAGTTTTTTTATTGCATCGGAAGGTTATCTTAATTCACGAAACAGGGCTTTTGATGCCAGGTAAAGTAATGCGAGCGCAAATACGATTACTGCGATAGATCCTAAGCCAATTAAGATGTTGATCACCGTTGCTGATAGGAAAGAGGCAGCAAGAGAAGTGACAACAATAAGTGCAAATCCAGCAAGAACAGCCGTCAAGAACAATAAAGCTAACTGATACATATTCATCCCTCCTTTCTTCAACATATGAAAAAAGGATGAACGCTGATTGTGTGGTTCACTATCCAATAATAGGAGCAAAGGAAGCTATAGTGGATTTATACATGTGTGGTACTAAAAGCATTGGAAACTTACAATACGGTCAAGGCTTATTCCGAAGAATACCCATCTAAACCCAGTCCATCTAAACCCGGCAATTGAATTTCTGCCAACAAAGATTGGGAAGAACCAAAACCCGTCACGCCATAGCCAAATATAGGTATTCCTGAACAGACAGCCGCGGATTCCTCCTGGATCAATGGCAAAGGGTTGAAATTGCGATTGCGTTGGTGTGAAGTTGGGGGGCGGAGATGTCGGCATGCCGCTCGGGACACCAGGTCCGCCACCTGGACCGCCACCCGGGAAACTACCTGGTCCGCCGGGTCCGCCACCCGGACCGCCACCTGGGAACCCGCCAGGCCCACCACCCGGGAATCCACCAAATCCGCCACCAGGGGAACCCCCTTGGCTTCCTGAGCCTAACATCTGATCAAGCAAGTTACCCGGAAGATTAAATTGTCTCTCGTCATTGTTATAAGGTTGTTGATTATATTTCAACGGCTATTTTCCTCCTCTATAATTAATAAAATCATTCTCTTTACTATATGAGGGATTAGTCCAGTTGGATATAAATTCATTCAGAATGGGCAAAAGTGGAAGAAGAAATGTCCATATTTGGTTGACTCTTCCGTTACGTTATGACTTATAGTGAAAATGAAAGGAGGAATCAACGATGAAAGTAAAAGAAGTTGCCGATTTGGCGGGGGTTAGTGTCCGCACACTGCATCATTATGATGAGATTGGCTTACTAAGTCCTAAAGAAAGGGAGGAGTCGGGTTACCGAGTTTACACTCACACGGACCTGGAAAAATTACAACAGATTTTATTTTTCAAAGAGCTTGGCTTTCCCTTGAAGAAAATTAAGGAAATAATCAACGATTCTTCTTTCAACCAGAAGGAAGCATTGGAGAATCATTACAAATTGCTTCTTGATAAGCGAAGAAGGATCGATAGCCTGATTGGTACAGTTGAGAAAACCATTCAATATAAGAAAGGTGAGATAGTTATGACGGATGAGGAAAGATTTGCAGGATTTGATTTTAGCGAAAATCCCTATGAGCAGGAAGCCCGCGATCTTTGGGGTGAAAAAACTGTAAATGATTCGAATGCAAAAATAGGAGGGATGTCAAAACAGCAGCAACAGGAATTGGGGGAAGAATTCAATGAAATCTACCGCAAATTGGCAGAGATTCGCCATGAAGCGCCCGATTCGGAGGATGCCCAAAAAAGAATCGAAGAATGGTATGACTATCTGAATAAGATAGGAGATTATTCGTTGGATGCTTTCAAAGGGCTTGGGCAAATGTATGTTGATGATGAAAGATTTACCAAAAACATTGATAAGTTTGGTGAGGGATTGGCTGTATTTATGCGTGATGCAATGGCCTATTATTCAGATATGCATCAATAATAATGGCAGGAAATATTATCGTTCTAACGCTTAAATCAGCAGACAAAGAAAAAGGTGGCGAGGACACATTATAAAAAACGTAAAACAGCCTTGTTTTTATCAAATAAATCCGTCTGGAATCAGACGGATTTATTTGCCTACTGTAAGCATTCATTATTGAAGACGTGTCTCAAATTGGGAATCCCTTACAGTAAGATAGCAACCTTTTCTTCCATGCAATTTTTCAGCATCGTAAAAAGCTTAATCTTATAAAGCATGGACAGCCCCATCTATATCGGACGCTTTTGTAACGGCAGAGATAAAGGATACGCCGTCTGCCCCAGCCTGTATAACAGAAGCAGAATTGCCGGGGTT
Source organism: Oceanobacillus massiliensis str. N'diop (assembly GCF_000285495.1). GTDB lineage: Bacteria > Bacillota > Bacilli > Bacillales > Amphibacillaceae > Oceanobacillus > Oceanobacillus massiliensis. Next base: position 156,052 of record NZ_HE610980.1, on the reverse strand, counting down.
AATGCCGCCAATGCCTACAATTGGCAGTTCCGGAAAGTGTTCTCGCAATGCCTTGATCCAATCGAGCCCTACTGCCGATTTTGCATCGGTTTTTGTATCAGTTGCAAAAATCGGCCCGGCCCCAATATAGTCGACCAATGAAATAGGGCTATTCGTTACCTCATTCCAATTCGATACGGAGAGTCCGATAATCTTTTCGGGATAGCGTCTGGAAAGCTCCGCAACGGACTGATCCTCCTGTCCAACGTGTATTCCATCCGCTTCCAACGGATCAACGAGTTCGATATCATCATTAACAATGAAGGGAATGTCATATACTCGGCAAATATTCCGAAGCTGTTTTCCTAAGTGTAGTTTGGCATTGCCTGTTAGTGAACCGGCTCCTTTTTCACGAAACTGAAATGCTGTAATTCCTGCCTTTGCTGCTGCTTCCAAAATGGCTAAGGGATTCCCAACACAATTCTGGCTCCCCATGATCAAATATTTGCGTAAGATCTGTTCAACGGATCGTTCCATGACCTGCACCTCCGTTAAGAGATTCATAATCAAATGAAAGGCTGTCGATAAAAGGAGGGATAAAGGTGCCAGATCCATTTACTCCTTTACAGGCAACGGCATATTCAGCAGCTAAACCATAAAATTTAACGGCTGCTAACGCCTGCTCTGCTGGATTGTCGTCCGTTGTAAGACATGCTGTGATGATAGATCCAAGCAAGCAGCCGGCACCTGTAACCTTTTTTAAGATTGGGTGGCCAGTGTGATTTCGAATTAGTTCCTTTTCTGTACAAATAATATCGATCTCATCCGTAATAACAGCGGTAGTATCGTAGACCTCAGATACTTTTTGGGCAATTTCTTCCGTGTTGCCACTCCCGATAGACTCAACACCTTTTGTTTTCCAGGGGATTCCAGCGATGTGAGCTAATTCACCTGCGTTCCCTTTGATGACAGTAGGATGCACCTCATCCAATATCCGCTTTACTGCAGCAGTGCGAAAGGGGGTTGCTGCGACACCTACAGGATCCAGCACTACGGGAATATTTCTTTCATTGGCCGTTTTTCCGGCAATGATCATAGAATTCAGTTCCTGTGATGTCAGAGTACCTATATTGATTAGAACTCCATCAGCAATGGACGCAATATCACGAGCTTCTTCTGGAGCCTTTGCCATGATAGGTGCAGCTCCAAAAGATAATAGCCCATTAGCGGTGAAATTCATGACGACCTGATTCGTTAAGTGATGGATTAATGGATTTTGTTTTCTTATCTTTTCAATAATTTGTTCCATATACAATCTTTTCCTTTCTTGCTGCCCAGTGGTTTGTTGGACCGTTTCCGGACCCTAGCGGAAATGCATGCTGGATCGCTGTTGTTACGAATTGCTTCGCTTCTTTAACGGCATCGTATAAAGGGACCCCCATACTCAAATAGGCGGTAATGGCGGCTGAGTACGTACAACCTGTTCCATGGGTGTTCGTTGTTTCAATTCTGGTTGCCGAGAATCTATTCATGGTCGATCCATCATAAAGAAAGTCAACTGCCTCTCCTGCCATATGACCACCTTTTACTAACGCAGCTCCGGCACCGAATTTAGACACAATCAGTTCAGCAGCCTGTTTCATATCATCGGTTGTTTGTATCTTTTCCCCAATCAGATATTCTGCTTCCGGAATATTCGGCGTCACGATACTGGACAGTGGTAAAAGATGCTGACGCAAGAAATCCCGCGCTTCAGTTTCCACTAAAGCATCCCCGCTAGTTGCTACCATGACAGGGTCCATTACATATGGAGCGTTTATATGCTGGATTTTATCAGCAATCAAATGCATCATGTCGATATTGGAGATCATACCAGTTTTAAATGCATGGATTGGCATATCCGTAGTAACAGAATCAAGCTGCTGTTCAATGATTGGTAATGGAACATGATGTACAGCCTGAACACCGGTCGTATTTTGTGCAACGACAGAGGTGATCACGGACATGCCATAGCTCTTGAGCTCCTGAAATGTTTTCAAGTCCGCCTGGATTCCTGCTCCACCGCTTGGGTCAGTGCCAGCAATTGTGAGTGAGCATGGTATATGGTTCATCGGCTGGACACCGCCTTTCCGCTTGGCCAGTCCTCACATGTCAGAGCCATTTCCCAAAATGCTAACTCCAGCTGGCAGCTTTTGCGAAAAGCATCTTTTATGCGCAGAATCTCTGCCCCGGATGCATCCGCAGCCTGTTTATCAAGCCAATTCCGCAAGTTCTCCGTCGTTTCACCTACATCGGCATAAAACGTAATCCATTGATAGAAAGGGTGATCCTTGGCTGGCCTGAATGTTTCAATCAGATATTGGCCGATTTCCAAATATGTCCATGGACAGGGAAGCAGGGCTCCCAGCGTCTCACCGAGTGTTCCTACTTGTGCGTGATACATCATATGCTTGACATAATGATCGGCGGTAGGAGGCAATTCCTTTCCTTGCAGTTCTTCATAGCTCTTACCGATATAATCACAGAAATTATGATGCGGATGAATTTCATCATGCAGAACGAAGTGAATCTGGCTATGAAAATAGGCAATTTCCTCCCGTGCTGCTGTCTTGGAAATGGCCATGCCATAAATACGCATGAAAGCATTCAAGTATTCATAATCTGCCTTAATATAGTGGGCAACTGCCTCGGCAGGGAGTTCACCCTTACCAATTCCCTGTACAAACGGATGGTGAAAGATCCGTTGGAAAATGTCGTCGTTTTCATTTCGCAACTCTTTGGTAAAAGTCATATCTTATCCTCCTCTTATTTAAACGCGTGCAATCGAATTTGTTTTAACCTTTGATACAACGAACCAGCCAATACATGCGCCGGAGATGCTGCTGATGATAAACCCTGGCAAGAAGGCAAATACTCCGACAGTCGTACCCATGAATATATAAGCGAATGGTACTGCAAAAAGCGATCCAAGAATACCGGATCCGAATGCCTCTCCGACAATGGCCCAGGATTTTCGGCCGACTTTCTTATAGAGATAACCAGCAAAGAAAGCTCCAATCATGCCTCCAGGGAATGCCAGCAACGTACCAGGACCAAATAGATTGCGGAGCAGCCCGATCATAAATGCAATGACTACTGCTGGACCGGGTCCGAGCATAATACCGGCCATCACATTGACAGCATGCTGCACAGGGTAGGCTCTTGCTATTCCTGTCGGGAACCATAGGAGCTGTGCGCCGATTGTTCCGATTGCAATAAATACTGCCATCGTAGTTAGCGTTCGTGTTCTCATATTCTCTCCTCCTTTCTTAACCAATCAATACCAAAAAAGCCAGATCCGTAAAGGACCTGGCTTACTAAGCTGAAAATAGAAAGGACGGCAAATTCGTCCGACTACTTCCCTCCGCTGGTATTAACCAGATCAGGTCCATAAGAGTCGGAAAGTTACGTGCTTTCCTCTCAGCCCACACAATATTGAGCACCCCTAGTAGTTCTTTCAAATTTATTGAATTGTTAAATCAATCATAACAGAGATGATTCGGTTTGTCATAGAATATTTTCTGCTTCTGATGCTCTTTGAGGATTTGTTAATTTGATCAAACGTTTGATCAAGGAAATTATTCTGCATTTTTAAGCAGTAGAAGAACGTGTTTGCTTTTTTATATAAAATATACTGCAGGACGGAAAAGTATACTGCCTGATTTCATACGTGGACTAATCCTTTATTCCTGTTTACTTAGTACCTCTTTTTTTCATTAATAACTAACATCCAGTTTACAGCAAATTAATAGTTTACTAGTAGAATTGCTAGTGTCAAGAGTAACCAGAAATAGAGGAGGAAGTTAAATTGTCAAACAAGAAAATAGGTAAAAAGCTAATCCCGATTGCTGCAGTAGCGACCATTGCTTTCGGAAGTATGCTGGGCGGATTTTCTCAGGATGCGGAGGTAGAGGCAAAGAAAGGGAATAAAAGCCAAGGGAAAATCAAGAATGTCATCTTCATGATTGGTGATGGAATGGGCCCTACATATAATACAGCATATCGTTCTTACCAGGATGATAAAACAACACCATACATGGAAAAGTCAGCATTTGACCAGTATTTAGTGGGGATGCAGGAAACCTATCCGTGGGATGAAGAAGAAAGCATCACAGATTCAGCAGCTGCTGCTACTGCGATGTCAGCTGGTATTAAAACATACAACGGTGCCATCGGTGTGGATAAAGATAAAAAGGAAGTTGAGACGGTATTGGAATCAGCGAAAACAGATGGAAAAGCAACTGGCCTAGTATCTACATCACAAGTTAACCATGCAACACCGGCATCATTTGGAGCGCATGATGAATCCAGAAATAATTATAATGATATAGCCGATGACTATCTCGATGAGAAAATAAATGGAAAGCCAAAGATTGACGTCATTTTAGGAGGGGGAACCTCTTATTTTGAACGTACTGACCGCAATCTTACGCAAGAATTCAAGGATGCCGGTTTCAGTTATGTCACCAGTAAAGAAGAGTTGTTAAATGACAAGAATGAACAAGTTCTTGGTTTGTTTGCTCCAGTAGGATTAAATTACACATTGGACCGCCCGGAAGAACAGCCTTCACTAGCGGATATGACAAATACAGCATTGGATCGCCTAAGTGAAGATAAAGATGGTTTCTTCCTGATGGTGGAGGGCAGCCAAGTGGACTGGGCAGGTCACGATAATGATATCGTAGCTGCGATGAGCGAAATGAAAGATTTTGAGGGTGCCTTTAAACGTGCGGTGGAATTTGCTGAAGAGGATGGAGAAACCTTGGTTATTACTACGGCAGACCATTCTACGGGCGGTTTTGCAATGGGAATCAATGGAGAGTACAAATGGGATCCCGCTCCACTATTGGCAGCAGAACGCACACCAGATTTCATGGCAGCGGAAATTGCGAGTGGTGCTGATACCGAAGAGGTTCTAAACCAATATATTGATCTTGAATTAACCAGCGAAGAGATTCAATCGGTCAAAGATGCGGCAGAAACAACTGACGTAACGGCAATTGATAATGCGATTGAACGTATCTTTGATGTTCGTTCTGGAACAGGCTGGACAACCGGCGGGCATGATGGAGTCGATGTGAATGTCTATGCTTATGGACCACAAGCTGATAAATTTGCAGGGCTTCATGATAATCATGAAGTTGGGGAAATGGTTATAGATGTTCTAAAGAATCATAGAAAAGGAAGATAATTAAGAAGCCCTGCTGCGAAAAGAGCAGCAGGATTCTTATCTTTTTTAGCCACTTAGACTGGAGGGATATCATTGCGAAAGATTATGTTAGCCATTATGGCTGCGGCGTTACTTGCCGGTTGTAATGTGAACAATGAATCAAAGGGGGAATCGCGGGGGGGAAATAATCAGGTACAAGCTGCTTCCCTGCAGAATGGAGATAAATATACGAATAATCCTCAAGCCCCAGCTACCGATACATTAAAGGAAATCGACCAATCATTCGGTGACGAGGATGGAGAAGTAATCCTAAAGGCACTATCGGATCATAAGAGTGCGCATACGCTTGGCCCAATAGAATTGACGATCGATGAAGTGAAGGTAATGAATTATATTCCAGCAAACCATCTAATCGATTACTTTCATGGATTTACCCACAATGAGACCAATTTTAATTATGTGAAATTAAAAGTTACTGTTAAAAATAATGCTAGCCAGACAGTGGATTTTGCCCCTGTATCGATTCTGGAGACGAATGAGGGGGAAATGAAAGACTTTGAGGATGATTTCTATTTACAGAGCCTTCATGGTCAGCTCAAGCAGCAGGAAGAGAAATCCGGGGAACTGGCATTTATTATCGATAAAACAGATCCAGAGAATCTTTCTAATATAAACATTACCACGAGTGACGTTTTTAATATGGAAGAAGAACCACTTGCAGAAGGGGAGACCATTCAAATTGAATTTTAATGACTAGTTAGCTAACTTTATTTCAAACCAAAGAAAGCTGCATCTACTTTATTGGATGCAGGCTTTTTATGTTGGAGCGGAGGAAATTTGGACTGTTTATTTACAGAAAAAATAGTATACTTAAGAAGTCTAAAACTTTTAAGCAATAGTTGCTAAAGGGGGCGTTCATTATGACAAAAAATATCATTTTTATAAATAACGGATACAAGGGGATAATGGCTAATTAAAATTAGTTTAGCATTTCCCCGAATTTTGAAAGGGGAAAATTATGGGTAAAGAAAAAGTGGAAATTGTAGAATTAAATGCGGAAAACTGGTATGAATGTTGTGAATTAGAAGTGTCAGAAGAACAAAGAGAATATATTGAGCCTAATGCAATATCTATAGCTCAGTCAAAGTTTGAGCCAACATTAAAGCCATATGCTATCTATGCTGAAGAGAAAGTAGTTGGCTTTTTGATGTACAATTCTGTTCAAGAAGAACTTGGTGGTTATTGGGTATATAGAATAATGGTAGATAAGAAATATCAAGGCAACGGTATAGGCAAAGCTGCAACTAAATTAATGATTGAAGAGATGGAGAAACTATCGGATGCGAAAAAAGTTGTTGTAGGTTATCATCCTGAAAATTTAGGAGCACATAATCTTTACGCTAGTTTGGGTTTTATTGATAATGGTGATAGGTTCGGGAAGGAAATGGCAGTCATTAAAAATATTACTGCGTGATAGAAATAACTTCAATATGGATGGCTATTATTTAGCCCGTTCTTATTAGGGTGACTGGTGACTTGCCCTTCAATCAATCCGAATAAAAAGAAAAAGCCCTTGATTATCAAGGGTTTTCGTTATGGAGCATAGCGGGCTCGAACCGCTGACCTCTTCGCTGCCAGCGAAGCGCTCTCCCAGCTGAGCTAATGCCCCGAAGCTGCAATTTACATTATATCGATTCTTCTTCTATTTTTCAAGAATAATTTTCAGACCCCCCTCTTTTTGTAATCCTATAAAATTTTAAATGAAAGATTTCGATCAGGACTAATTAACCATTTATCTAAAAATATAGTATAAATGGTCTGAATTTACAATATATTTACAAATATCTCGTGGAAACCGAGTCGTTTTTATGCAATATTTAAAAAGAGACTAGTGCGAATACTGTCAACAAAACTCGTAACTAGTATAAATATCATGATAAATGGAGGGTACCAATGAAAATGATGGCTAGTAAAAAGACCGTTAGCATGTTTCTGATTGCAGTCCTGATTTTAATGAATTTTACACCGGCATTAGCTGTCTCGGCTGCTGCCAATAGCAATCAAGAAGCAACAGCAGAGGATTTATTCATTTCTGAATATGTAGAAGGAAGTTCTTATAACAAGGCATTGGAGATTTACAATGGTACGGGAAGTGAGGTGGATCTTGAGGGGTATACTGTAGAGCTATACAGTAATGGTGCTTCCACCGCTAGTCAGACATTGGAACTTTCTGGAACAGTTGAACAAGGAGATGTGCTTGTCCTTGCTCATGGTAGTTCCGCACAGGAAATTCTCGATAAGGCAGATTTCGAAAATAACGCTGTGATTAATTTTAATGGTGATGATGTACTGGCATTGAAAAAGGATGGAGTATTAATCGATGAATTCGGTAATGTTGGCGTGGATGCTGACTTTGCAAAGGACGTAACAATGGTAAGAAAATCGGCTGTTACCGCGCCTTCGGAAGTTTATGACGAAACACAATATGATGAATATGGAAGAGATACATTTGCATACTTGGGTTCACATACAATGGATGGCGTTGAACCAACAGAACCACCAGAGGAACCAGGCGAACCCGATCCTGAAGCTGGAGAGTATTCGATTGAAGAAGCCCGTCAGTTAAATGATGGAACAGCAGTTGAGGTAGAGGGAACTGTAACAACAGATAATGCCGCAATCAGTACTGGCGCCCAGTTTACTACTTACATACAAGATGAAACTGGTGGCATTAATCTCTTTTCCTTTGAGCAAGGTGAATTGCCGGACCTTCATAAAGGGGATAGCGTAAAAGTTGTTGGAACGCTGGACACCTATAACGGGTTGAAAGAAATTATACCAACTTCAATAGAAGTATTGGAGACTGGTTTAGAATTGCCGGAAGCACAGCAAATAACGCTTAAAGATCTGCAAGACCCCGCAATTGCTGAGTCTTTAGAAGGTGAATTGGTTCAAGTTAATGGCTTCATTAACAACATTCCATCTGCTCCTGCTGGCGGTGGTTACAATGTATCGTTAACAGATGCAGATTTTAATGGTACAACACTGCGTATCATGGAGAGTGCACTGGATATCGCTCAATTGGCATCGGGTACATGGTACGATGTTACAGCAATTATAAGTCAATATAATGATTATCAGCTGATTCCTACTGAGCAGTCGGATTTGGAGATTGCGGAGGAACAGCCGGAGCCGCCATCTGCAGCTGGTTATTATGAAACTACGGTTGATAGTATCACAGATGGAGATACTATCCGTATTGAAACCCCTGTATTTGGTGAAACAAGAGTACGTTTCTTGAATATGGACACTGCAGAAACGTATGCAGCGAAGAACGATGATCCAGAGAGACAGGAAATAAACGAGAATCAGCAGCATTATGGTGAATTGGCAAAGTCCTATATGAACGAACTGCTTCAACCTGGTGATGAAATTCTGTTGAAGATTGGTGATGAGCCAACAGATGATTACGGCAGAATTTTGGCCGAGGTTATCCGCGCTGAGGATGAGTTGAATGTAAACTTGGAAATGGTTGCACAGGGTTATGCTTCATCGTATTTTATAGCCCCAATCGATGAAGAGTCGTATCCGCTTTATCAGGAGGCTGTTAAAGATGCAAAGGATGCCGGACTGGTAATTTGGAATCCTGAGAATCCATTATTGGAATTACCATTTGCCTTCCGTGCAAATGATGATCAAAAGGGTTTTCTGCGCTATGTTGGTAACTCTGACACAATGGAATATGTAGAGCCAAATGATTGGATGGACGTTCCCGTTGAGAAACGAATCTTCTTCTCGAGTGCTGAAGAAGCGGAGTCATTCGGATATGTCCCATCCGGTGAAGATGTTCCGGATAATAATATACTAGAATTACAGCTTTTAAGTATGAATGATTTGCATGGTAAGATCGATCAGGAATATATGCTCGATCCGGATGGGGATGGCACTTCTGATATGTATGGCCGCATGGACTATACAGCTTCAGCGATTAAAGAGCGGGAGCAGGATAATGAAAATACATTGCTTGTGCACGCAGGAGACATGATTGGCGGAAGCTCTCCGGTTTCCGGCCTATTGCAGGATGAACCGACAGTGGAAATCATGGAGGAATTAGGTTTTGATGTCGGTACAGTCGGAAATCATGAATTTGATGAAGGATTGCCTGAATTATTACGCATGATTGAAGGCGGTGAACATCCGGAGGGGCTTGGAACAGCAAACTACGATGGAATGAACTTCCCGGTGCTTTGTGCCAACTGTGTCTATGAAGATACTGGTGAAAGATTCCTTGATCCATATACCATTGAAGAGGTAGATGGTGAGAAAATCGGCTTTATTGGCGTAAACACACAGGAAACGGTAAATATGGTCATGCCAGCTTCGTTGGAAAATATTGCTTTTACCGATGAGGCACAGGCAGTAAATGAAGCCGCTGCGGAATTGAAAGAGCAGGGAGTGGAGGCGATTATCGTCCTGGCTCATATGCCGGCATATCAGTCTGGAGAAGAGGCGACTGGGGAGGCGGCAGAACTTGCCAATACGGTTGATGATGCAGTAGATGTTATCTTTGCAGCCCATAATCATGCCGTAAATAACGCTGTAGTCGACAATAAATTAATCGTGCAGGCATCTGAATATGGAAAGGCATTTGCTGATGTTGACCTGGAAATTGACCGTACAACAGGAGACATCGTAAATAAGGAAGCCGAAGTTGTATTCGTCAAACAAGAGGACTATACACCGGAAGAGACGGTTGCAGAAACACTGCAATTTTACGCTGAGCAAATTGCACCCATCATCAATGAAGTCGTCGGATATAATGCACAGGATTTAGTCGGTGATTATACCAATGACGGAGATCACGGACTAGGAAACTTGATCGCAGATGGAATGAACTGGGCAATGGAAAGTGATTTTGCTATGATGAATGGCGGTGGAATCCGTGATGATCTGCTGGCCGGTGAAGTTACTTGGGGAGACCTCTATAATATCCAGCCGTTTGGCAATACATTAATGATGGTGGAAATTAAAGGAGCAGATCTTTACCCAATCATTAATGAACAGTTGGACCCGTCTTATGGACCGGATTATAGTATTAGTGGATTGCATTATACATGGAACCGAGAATTGAATGAAGTGGTAGATATTACATTCCCGGATGGTACCCCGATTGATGAGGATGCGACATATACGCTGACAGTCAATAACTATATGGGTACTTCTGAAGGATCAATAAATGACCTGGGTCAAAATCCGGTTATGGGACCGGCAGATATTGATGCAACAGTTGATTTTGTCCAAAGCCTGAACAGTACAGAATCGAATCCAATTGTCTATGGCCCAGAGGGAAGGATTTCGGAGACGGAGGAAGTTCCTGGGGAGGATGAGGAAGAAGAACCGAAACTAGTCGAAATAGAGCCAAAGAAAAATAATGGAACTGCAACTGTTTATACAGCAGACTTGGAGGCAGTAGAAGCAGGGTCGCATGTTTCGATTAACATTTACAATAAGAAAAAACCAAGAGCATTATTGCTTAATAAAAAGCAGGTAGATATCTTGAAAGACAAAGAAGTAACATTAACCGTGACAAATGGAGAGGATGCAGTAACATTTGAAATGGCGGATGTGCAGAGTAAGGTATTGAAAGTTAATCTGAAGTAGGTTCTATTGAAAGAGGGTTCGGCCGATATAAAGGTCGAACCCTCTTTTTTATATACTTGTTTACATTTATAACCGCTTTCCATTATATTGGAACTAGTAATCTTTTAATCCATGCAGTTGTGAAATTAGGAGGTATTTAGGATGGATAAGCCCCATATTAATCATGAGGATAAACGATTTAAAATAGCCGGTAAAGAAGCGCTGATAGGGGTTGGGTTAGTTCTTTTTAATTTTATCTGGTGGTTTGGATTTGCCTATGGATTAGGTAGTAAGGATCCCTCTGAATATAACTATATACTAGGGTTTCCGGCATGGTTCTTTTATAGTTGTATCCTTGGATTTATCGTAATGGTTATCCTGATATGGATTGTATTAAAGTTATTCTTTACAGATCTACCATTAGAAGATGAGGAGATATAAAAAGATATGAATTGGCAGGCGATATTACCATTAGTATTATTTTTAATCATTATTTTTGCAGTTGGAATCTGGGCGGGAAAATTCGTTAAGAACACAGATTCATTTTTACAGGAATATTTCCTTGGGGGAAGGAGTCTTGGCGGGTTTGTACTTGCGATGACAATGGTAACTACCTATGGGAGTGCCAGCAGTTTCCTGAGCGGGCCTGGTACTGCGTATAATCAAGGTCTTGGCTGGGTATTGTTATCGATGACCCAATTGGCCACAGGCTATTTTGTATTAATGATATTAGGAAAGAAATTCGCTATCGTGACGCGAAAATATAAAGCGGTTACGATTGTCGATTTCTTGAAAGAGCGTTATCAATCAAAATGGGTTGTACTCTTATCAGCTATCAGTATATTAATCTTTCTCTTTTCAGCAATGTCGGCACAATGGATCGGTGGAGGCCGTTTGGTTCAATCACTGACAGGGATATCCTATATAGCTTCTTTATTTATTTTTTCTATTTCGGTTCTTGTATATGTCGTAATTGGCGGATTCAGGGCTGTTGCCTTAACGGACACACTTCAAGGTATCGTAATGGTATTAGGTACGCTAATATTATTGATTGCAGTGATTATTGCCGGCGGTGGGATTCCGGCGATTATGACGGATCTTGCAGCGGAGAATCCCAATCTGATTACCCCCTTTGGGGCAGCCGGAGATTTGTCCATATCGTATGTATCATCATCTTGGGTATTGGTTGGTGTTGGAGCAGTTGCACTGCCGCAAATCGCTGTACGGGCCATGTCCTATAAAAACTCCAAATCGATGCATCGAGGAATCATTGTAAGTACGGTTGTGGTCGGTTTTATTATGCTGAATATGCATTTAATCGGAGTCTTGGGCCGTCCGGTCCTGCCAGGTGTAGAAGTTGGAGATACTGTGATGCCGCTTCTTGCCCAGCATGTGCTGCCAAGCTGGCTTGCGGGGATCATACTGGCTGCACCAATGGCCGCTATCATGACAACGGTGAATTCTCTGCTATTGCTGGTGAGTTCAACAATTGTAAAGGATATTTATTTGAATTATATAGAGCCCCATGCTGCAGATGCAAAGGTAAAGGGGTTGAGTATGGGAATTACAGGAGTGCTGGGTGTTATTGTCATTGTCATGAGCCTAAATCCACCAGACTTGATTATCTGGCTGAACTTATTTTCCATGGGAGGACTTGAGGCAGCATTTATCTGGCCAATCGTTATGGGTCTCTATTGGAAACGGGGAAACAAGTATGGAGCAATTGCTTCCATGATTACAGGCGTGGTAAGCTATATCGTGTTTGAATCATTCTATCCGCAGCCGTTCGGATTCCATTCCGTTGTGACAGCAATTGTCTTGGCATTCATTGCCTATATATTCTTTAGTCTAATGAATCAAAAGAATAGCCTTGCTGAAGAGGTATAGTTATGTGAAGGAATCATTTCATTCGAGGTGATTCCTTTTTATTTATCCCTTATCCGACTTAAGGCCGATAGGAATTCATTCTGCAGGCAGTTCTCTCAATTTTGTCAATCGCGTAAAATTAAGATATAAAGAATTCAAAGAAATGGGGCATGTTACATTGAAAATTCTTAATCTCCAGCTTGGTCGGAAAAGGCAGAAACTTCTTCAAACAGAAAGCTTTCCTATTGAAGAAGTGGAAAACATTGATATCTTTTCCTCCAGTACAGATATTGAAATCCAAATTCATGATAAGCCAATGGTAAGTGTCGTTTTATACACCTATCAGGGTGGCCCTATATTAAAAACGGAATCTGGAAATGGTGTCCTTCAGCTGAAGGCAAAGCAACTGGAAACATCCGAACGCTCTATATTCTCCTATTCATCAGGTACAAAATTAGTTGTGACGGCTCCTGAAGCGGCTGTCAGGAACTGGGATATACGCACTGGGTCGGGTGATATCGATACAGCTGGTCTTCAGTTTGCATGTATCGCGATTAGAGTGCGGTCGGGGGATGTAACAGGAAGGGATTTGAAGGGTGAAACAATGAAGATCTTAACCGGTTCAGGAGATATTGAAATGAAACATGTTAACGCAGGTACTCTATCCTTTCATGCCTCATCAGGAGATATCGATCTTAATTATATCAAGGCTCTGTCGATCGAGGCCAAGACCTCATCGGGAGATATTGATCTGGATGAGTATACAGGAGATTTTAGTGCAATTTCTGGATCTGGCTCCATGAAAATTTCCAAAGCAATGAATGGATCAGTCGATCTAAAGACCGGAAGCGGCGATATGAAAATCGCAGTAGATCAACAATGGGGAAGCGCAGCAGTAATGATGAATACAAGGTCAGGGAAAATTGCAGCCAATTTGCCAATCGAGATAACACAGCAGGTCAAAAATAAAACGATAGGTACAATTGGTGCAGGAGAGGGGACCATTCATGCCCAATCCGGCTCTGGGGATATTATGCTATATAGTAAGTGAAACAAAAACTAGCTCCTTCTTTCTTGAGAAGAGAGGTAGTTTTTGTTTTACTATATGGAAAATTATCCATTCTGATTAGCCTTTGAGAATGCTACAAAGTAATCCAAGGCTCTTTTATTGCTGAGAGATCCTATGTTTACGACTTTTTCTGCGTCCATTCCCATCAGTATCTTTTTAATCGGTACTTCCAGCTTTTTCCCATTCAGTGTTTTTGGCAGTTCCTTAACCTCGTGAATGGCAGTCGGTACGTGACGGGGAGAACACTGGGTACGGATTTGTTTCTTGATGGACCCGGCAATTTCTTCTGTTAACGTCACGCCCTCTTTCATGACAACAAATAAAGGTGTGCGGGATTGGCCGCCTTCATCAGGGATATCAACAATCAAGCTGTCTTCCACTTCATTCACCCGATCGACTGCGCGATAGATTTCGCTTGTGCCGATGCGGATTCCGCCACGATTTATTGTTGCATCTGAACGTCCATAGATAACAGCTGTATTCCGTTCCGTTATTTTTAAGTAATCCCCGTGGCACCAAATACCAGGAAAAGTATCGAAATAGCTTTCCTGCAGGCGGGTGCCATCTTTATCATTCCAAAAAAAGATGGGCATTGTTGGGAAGGGTTCTGTCAGGACAAGCTCCCCAATCTCTCCTATTTCCGGCAGACCTTGATTATTAAAGCTCTCTATCTTTGCCCCAAGTCCCATGCATTGTAATTCACCTGCATAGACTGGCAATATTGGCGATCCAAGGATAAAGGCCGTACAGACATCCGTTCCGCCACTTGCAGATGCAATCCAGATATCTGTTTTTACATGGTTACAGCACCATTGGAATGCCTCTGGAGGAAGTGGCGATCCGGTAGAGCTAATGTTGGTTAAATGTTCCAGGTTGAACTCTCTCCCAGGCTCTATTTGATCCTTCATGCATGCAGTCAAGTAGCTTGCGCTTGTTCCAAAGGAAGTCATCTTCGTCTGTTCTGCAAATTGCCAAAGGAAATTTTTGTCTGGATAAGCAGGGTTTCCGTCATATAAAATAATCGTGCTTCCTGTCAATAAACCGCCTATGAGGAAATTCCACATCATCCATCCGGTCGTTGTATACCAGAAGAATCGGGTATTCTCTCCTAGATCCATATGGAAAGTCAGTGCCTTTAAATGCTCCAGTAAAATCCCGCCTTGGCTTTGGACGATTGGTTTCGGTTTGCCGGTTGTGCCTGATGAGTAAAGTACCCAAATTGGATCATTAAAAGGTACGTGTACATAGGTTAACGGTTTCGTATCATCCATTGTTAAGGCATCTGACCAGGATATTGCGTTTTTCAGCCTGCTAAAATCTGCGTGCTGGTTTAAATAAGGGATTGCAATCGTGGCTTTCAGTGTAGGCAGTGCCGATTGAATATCAGAGACAACCTCCAATCGGTCAAAGTTTCTGCCGCCGTAACGATAGCCATCGATCGTAATCATGACCTTTGGCTGAATCTGCTTGAATCGATCAATCACACTTTGTGTGCCGAAGTCCGGAGATGCACTGGACCAGATTGCCCCAAGACTTGCCGTTGCCAGAAAAGCAATGGTTGTTTCGTAGATATTTGGTAGATAGGCAACCACCCTGTCTCCTTTTTCTACCCCCATTTTCAGGAGCGTCTGCTGCATGGCGGATGTGTCTCTATACAATTGACCCCATGTTACCTCGGCTTTGCCCCGGATCTCAGACGCATGAATAATGGCTAATTTCCGCTTATCTCTATTTTTGAATATATGCTCCGTGTAATTGACCGTTGCCTCTGAAAACCATTGTGCTCCTGGCATTTCATGGGAGCTTAAGATAGTTTGATAGGGTTTAGCTGATTTGATTCCAAAGTATTCCCACTGTGATTCCCAGAAGGCTTCTATGTGATCGACAGACCACTGCCATAATGAATGATAGTCTTCAAAGTGAAGGCCTTTTGTATCCCTTAGCCAATCCATAAAAGCGAATATGTTGGTTTGCTTTTTTTGTATCTCATCAGGTTGCCATAATAACGTACCTTCTTTGACCTGCATGACAGTATCCTCCTAAACATATTTGAACTATTGCTACTATTATATGAAAACGGTTTCTTTGTGTAAAGAAAGGATTTTGCAAATACGTTAAAAGAACAGGGTTCGTTTGCTGCTGAAATGCCGACACTTTCTTCTTAAATAAGGATTAAAACAAGAAAGCTGATGGGAGCGACTACTCCAATCAGCTTATGTTCTGAAGCAAGAAAGTATTATAAAAAGCTGGACGGATTCCATTCCGGCTTAGTTCGTTGCCTGGGTCATCTGATGCCAAACGGAGCCTTTGGCTTCTTCGCCGCCTTTAATGCGTTCAAGAGCCAGTTTAATTTGCATGCGAACCTCAAATTCAGGATCATCGGCTGCCGCTTCCAATGCAGGAATGGCAGATTCATCTCCAAGTTCGTATAAAAACATGGCAGCACGCCAACGTACAATCCGGCTGGAATCAGTGAGCGATTTAATCATTTCAGGCATCGCCTCTTTAAAGCCAAGATCGGAAATGCAATCTCCTGCAGTTCTTCTGACATTGACGGCCTTGTCACCTAATGCCTTATAGAGAAGAGGGAGCACTTCAGGTTCTTCAATCATCCCTAGGTAAGCTGTTGCCAGTCTTCTGATGGATGCCTTATCATCATCTAAAGCCTTATCCAGTAATGGCAGGTCTTCGAAAGATGGATCTAATTGATCGAGCGCTGCGTAGCGTGTCTTCCAATCAGGTTGATCCAGTGTTGAAAGAGACATGCTTTTCTTTTCAGCTGGAGCAGACTCTGTCTGATTTTCTGTAAAGGCTTGCTTTACTAATTTACTCAGCCGATCTGAATCATAGCTTGCTGTCAGTTCCTCCACCACTTCAGAACCGATTTCTTCCATGGAACCATAGCGGGGGTGCTGCTCAACCCATTTCCTGTCCATAATGACATTAGGAGAGGAGGGGGAAGCTTCCACTACTGCTTGTGTAAACATTTCCGGGAGGCCGAAACGCTTTTCTTCGGTCCCATCTTCCAATTTGACCTGCATTGGTATTCCTTTAAACATCTGGATCAGTACGTTTACCTCGCCAAAATGTTCTTCCGGTTTCTGGTTAAGTTCAGCCGTGTGGTCTTCCGTTTCCTCTTCCGTTCCCAAAACGGCCCGTACCTTAGGCAAGAGTTCTTCCCAGGGAATCTTTGGGTTGCGTGCCAAGGCAATAAAATCGACGACCCTGTAAAGGTTTTTAACTCCTTCGATTGCAAACAGCCGTTTTACATACTCTGGTGCACTCTCGAGATTATCTTTCTCATTGTAATTATAATTCTCACCGGAAGGCAAAACCTCATTTACGTTGATTTTCATAGAATGGGGACTTGGCGTTGGTTCTATCGATACAATTTTCATCCTCTTAACCTCCCTTATTTGCTTTCCTGATTGGCTAGCCTGTCAGTGAAAGCCTTCATATAAGGAGGGAGGTCAGGTGGGCGACGGCTGGAGATGATATGGCCATCCGTTACAACAGCCTCATTCAGCCATTCTGCACCGGCATTTGCCATATCGTCTTTTATTCCAGGTGTGCTTGTCACCTTTTTCCCTTGCAGGATATCTGCAGATATTAGCACCCAGCCTGCATGGCAGATTTGTCCGATCGGTTTCTTAGCTTCATCCATTTCACGGACAAATTGCAATACTTCCGGGTATCTTCTTAATTTATCGGGTGCCCATCCGCCAGGGACAAGAATGGCATCATAATCTTTTGAGTTAATTTCAGAAAATGCATATGCCGATTCGGCAGGCACCCCGTATTTACCGATATAAGTCTTGTTTGCCTCATGGCCAACTAAATCAACTTGTGCGCCTTCTTCCTGAAGACGTAAGATTGGATACCATAGCTCCAGATCTTCGAAGTCATTTTCTACAAGTGCCATAACCTTTTTATCATTCAGTCTCATGAAGATCCCTCCATCATTTGTATTATCTACAGTGTAACAGAGGGACACAAGGAATTCGATTAAGACGAATGCCTGGTAAAAAGTTCCGGTCTTGTGTTGCTTGGTGGAGTCTTTTAACCATTGTATTCGGCGAATTTGATAAAGGTATTCTCATCTTCTACAAGACCACAGGAAGCACATTGAATCTTATATGACGGGCCTTTATAAGTTTGATGGAAGACTTCAACGTTCTCGCTAGTGTATTCGTTGATTACCTCGCCTGTCCGGGAATCCATCTTTACTGGTTTTGCAACTTGCTCAATGATATTGAATCTGGAACAGTTTGTCTTGCAATTGGGACAACAATAGGGTTGACTCATAGAAACACCTCCAAGCTTAGTATTCCATTAATATAGCCGATTATTAACGTTTTTATAGCCAAAAAAACCCTGCAGGCGCAGGAGCCATACAGGGTGAAATGATTAATATGTAAAAAGGGGAAGTTTCTCTAAAAAAATAATGTCTTCCCGGCTGGCAGCATTGCCTTCAGCAAGGATGGCTGCTTTGGCAACAACCTGACCGCCAGCTTTTTCCACTAACTCTTCCAATGCGTTTAAGGACTCTCCTGTACTGATTACATCATCAATCAATGCAACCCGCTTATCCTTAATAAAGTTTATATCTTTCCTATCTAAGCAAAGTGTCTGTTTCTGTTGGGTAGTAATGGATTGCACTTCATGAACGAGTGGATCCATCATATACGGCTTGATGCTCTTTCTTGCTACAATATAATTTTTCATATCCAATTGCCTGGAAACTTCATGAGCAAGGGGGATGCCTTTTGCTTCTGCTGTTACAATAATATCTACTGCAGGTAATTTGGCAGCAATTAATGGAGAGGCTGCGGTCACTAATTCTGTATCCCCTAAGACAACAAAGCTCGCTATTTTAAGGTTGTCGGCAATGGAGATAAGCGGCAGTTCCCGTGTTATGCCAGCCACATTCAGTTGATAGGTTTTCAAACGATACACACTCCCATTGATTAGAATAATGTTCCATTTCTGTATTTTTTAAGGAAGAAAGTTATGACCCGAACCATTTTTTAACCTTATCTATAAATGTTTTTTTCTCTATCGTTTCGTTTTCCTCGTTTAATTGTTCTTCATCGATATATATATTTTCTTTATCAATCGCATAGTCATAGGTGAGGACAGCACCAATGTCAGTATCTTTTTCGTTGTTGGTGATGGCTGTATACGGGATGTTATATTTTGCTGCTAACGATTTTTCCTCTTTAAGAAAACGATAGGGCACATGTCCGTTAATAAGCAGCTTCGCTTCAGGATTTTCTTTAATTGCTTGTTCCAGCTTTTTGATGCCGGAATCGGACATGACTTGCCCAACAGTAAGTGCAAGAACAATCCTCTCTCTTAGTGTGCCAAGAAATTGGATACGTTCGTTCTCCTTTGGCAGCCGTGTACCGTATAATCCCTCCGTTAGAAAATCATCAACATTTTTCTTGGTCATCTAGGATTCACCTCGCTTTAGGTTATCTTCAATGTACAACAATCTAAATGAATATACCAATAAAAATATGCCTGTAGCATCAAAGGTGCGTTCCGATAAAATGAGTTAACAAACAATAAAAACGATTCATCCGTATGAATGAATCGCTTTAATAATAGTGTTATTTTTCATGTGCCCGCTTATCTGCGGCCCTGCTTCTGGCCTGTGCCTCTTTGTCTTCAGCATCCGCAAATTCCTCTGAAAACTCGATATCAATTCCATCGCTCTTTTGGTTTTTTGGCGTTTGTGCCAGAAAATTGTTCTTCTTATGATGATGCTCATCTCTGCCCATGTTTTTCACCTCGTTTAAAAGTGTTACAAGGATTAGTATGTACAGATCGTAAGCATTATTGCATGTAAATTATTATTTCCGGTCTCCGCCCAGTAAATCGAATAATCCTCCAGCTACACTTCCTTCACCTTTGGAACCACCTCGCTCCGGCGCAGCAGCAAATATCCGGCTTGCCAGTCTGCTGAATGGGAGAGATTGGATCCATACTGTACCTGGTCCGCGCAAGGTTGCGAAGAAAAGCCCTTCTCCGCCAAATAGAGCCGTTTTGACTCCTCCAATATATTCGATATTGTAATCGACAGAAGCTGTCATTGCGACCAAACAACCCGTATCCACTTTTAGCACTTCACCTGGTTCCAAAACTTTTTTTTGCATGGTCCCACCTGCATGAATAAAGGCCATTCCATCTCCTTCCAGCTTTTGCATGATGAACCCTTCGCCGCCAAAAAATCCGGTTCCGATTTTTTTCTGGAATTCGATTCCGACAGCTACTCCTTTTGCAGCAGCAAGGAAAGCATCTTTCTGACAAATCAGCTTCCCGTTAATTTCGCTTAAATCCATCGGAATTATTTTGCCTGGATAGGGAGAGGCAAAAGAAACATGTTTTTTGCCTGATCCCTCATTCGTGAAGGTAGTCATAAACAGACTTTCCCCTGTTATGACTCGTTTTCCGGCGCCGATTAATTTCCCCATCAATCCGCTTTGATTGTCTGTGCCGTCCCCGAAGATTGTTTGCATACGAATTTGATCGTCCATCATCATCAGGCTTCCCGCTTCGGCAATAACGGTTTCCTGGGGATCGAGTTCTACCTCTACAAATTGCATGTCATCCCCATACAGTTTGAAATCAATTTCATGATTATTCATTCAACAACATCCCTTCCTGTTTCATAATCTTAATACGTTGGATATTTCCATAAGGTTTCATATACTGAGCTAGTCCAGCATGAAAAAGGACGCTTGAGTGACTTAAGCGAATATGAAAAAAGGGCTCTCATATGAGAGCCCTTCATTGACTAGTGGGGCATGGTATTTTGAACATGCGAAAAGCTGTTCATATAAATTTGCATATCCTCTTCCTTTAATTGTGGAACCTGATAATACTGGTGTTTATTTTGATATAGAAATACTTCATAGGCCATTTCAATGATGTTCGGGACACTATCTGCAAACACTCTTCTCATAACTGGGTTGGTCATTTCCAATGCAGACATCGTAAATATGGAGGCAGATGATTTTAAATTGCCCATCATAAACTTGGAAATACATTGATCATTCAGTTCAGAAGAAGATTGGACCGGTACCTTTGGCTGAGTTGGCTTCATGCCGTAAAGTACGTTATTGCTTTCCGGCATATTGTAGGTTTGTGTTTTAATGTTAGGCTCTTGACCTGTTTGTAACACCGAAACAATGGTGTTATAGGTTTGGGTCAGATATGTCTTCTGTTTCTGGAGTATTGCTTTTAATTCAGGATCCTGAATATGCTGCTCATAAAGTAATGACTGTTCCAGACAGCCTGCAAGACCTGAAATCGCTTCGTGAGCATCAAACATCTCATGACCGCCGTGACTTACGGAAGCGGGTATTTGTGAAGAACCTTGCAGATTATGGTTTTGCTGTTGGTTATGCAATGGGATAGCCTCCTTATAATGGGTCAACGATATTTTTTGCAAAAACCAATAAGTTATTCGTTAGAAAAGGACAACTTTGTTTCCGTTTTGCTCTTCATATTAAAAAACGTTATAATTTTACCGTTGTTTATTTGATGAATTATAGCGAGGAGTCATGTCATGACAGATAAAAAAACAGAGAAGAGACTTGTGAAACAAGCTAATAATATTGAAGTATGGGAAGACGTTATCAATATTAAGGATTTACTGCTTAGTTTGTTCATTTGCACAGCAACAACAATGGGAGGATATTTGATTGCTCCAGATGAACCGCAAAAACCGCTTTTATATGGCCTGGTTGGGGTTATCGTCGGTTTTATAATCAGCAGTATTATTATAAAACCGAAACGTACGCTTAGATTTGAGGATGAGGAGAAATAAGATGGATATTTCATTGATTTTGGAATTGATAACAGTTTCTGTATTTGGAGCGGTATTATATACCATTATTGGTATTGCACCCGGGACGGATGAAACAGCAGTATTAATGCCGGTCACACTGATTTTGGTATTATCCGGTATGCAGCCCATATCGGTACTGGCATTTTTTATATCGGCCATTGTTGCCAAAAAACTGACGGATTCGATACCGGTTGCAATAGCTGGTATACCGGGTGGTGTGCTATCTGCGCCGATGGTTGAACATGCCATGGTACTTAAGAATAAGGGCCTGCCTGATGTAAGTATTCGGAAAATGGCATCAGGGTCTGTAATAGGGACGATTGTTGCAGTGCCATTTAGTTTAATTCTTGCTAACTTACTTGCCCCTTTTGGAGATACCATAGCCCAATATTCCAGTCAGATATTTTTTGGCGGTGCCATTTTCCTGGCCCTGATGACAAAAAATAAGTGGCTTTCATTAATCTCAATTGTGCCGTTTGCCCTGCTTATTCAGGGATTGCGCCATTTATATTGGGGAATCGGGGCTGTTCCGGAAGATATTACTGTGTTTACGTCCTTTTTCCTTGGGATTACGATAGGGCCAATTATTTTGAAACTGCTCGAATTGCTGAATGGTGAAATCCGCAGCAATCTTCCGTCAAAAACAACCAATGATATTGTGTTGAAGCGGCAAAAACCAGTGAAAGGATTTCCAAATCCCTTTAAGATTCTGGATAAAAAGGAGGTTGGCTCATCTGCATTCGCATCTGGACTTGGAGTAATCACTTTCTTTATGAGTCCTGCCGGTATGACGATATTTCTCGGTGAAGTTCTATCCAGCAGAATAAAAGATCCTATTAAAAAGGCAACAAGGGCGATTTCCAGTATGGATGGTGTTACCAATGCCACCTATATTGCCGGCACGTTAATTCCTTTAATCGCTATCGGTGCACCATTGTCCCCAACAGCTTTAGGACCTGCAATGGCGTTATTCAATGCCCCGCCAGTATTCACAAAGGATCATAACCTGCATCATATTCTTTCGATGAGTGATTTTGTGATTGCAACTGTCATTGGAGCAATCATCGCGATTACGCTGACATTTTTTGTGACTGTCAAATACTCTCAGCAGATTTGTTCCTTTGTATTTAGGTATATCCCGCACGAAGCGTTGCTTGGAGTATTTCTGGCGCTAGTGATAATGCTTGCCTATATGGATGCTGGTTTAATTAATATTGGCGGCGTGCTGCTGATTGGCTTGGTTGCTGGTGTTTTACATAGATGGGGAGTCAATTATGGCGTGCAATTTATGGTTTTATATGCAGCGCCATGGATTATAAGTAAGCTTGTTATGTAGGTGGAACCATAATCAGAAATTTTAAAATATGATATAATTGAAAATAAGTGAAGTGATAATAAGGGGGTTAAGCAATGCGTGAGAAAGATCCTATTCGATTGGATAACCGTATTCATTTGATTGATGGGTTTGATCTTGATGTGTCTCATCGTACGGGAACATATGTGATTAATGAAGAGCAATTGACGCTTGTAGAGACGGGACCGAGTCCATCTGTGAAATATATTAAAAGTGGACTGGCTGCTCTGGGACATTCCTTGGATGAAGTAAGGTACATTATTGTAACGCATATTCATCTGGACCACAGTGGTGGAGCGGGATTATTACTGAAGGATTGTCCAAATGCGACAATTGTTGTTCATTCAAGAGGGAAAAGACATTTGGCTGACCCAAAAAAGCTTGCCTCTGGTGCGAGAGCCATTTATGGTGAAAGCTTCTCTGAGCTGTTTGACCCAATCATTCCGGTCCCGGAAGATCGGATTGTGGTTAAAGGGGAAGGGGATACACTGCAAATCGGCCCAGAATGCACGCTGGAATTCTGGGATACCCCGGGACATGCAAAGCATCATTTAAGTATCTTTGATCCGATTAGTAATGGATTGTTTACAGGAGATACGGTTGGTGTCCGTTATCAGCAGCTGCAGCAGAATGGTATCGATTTCTTTTTACCTTCTACATCACCGAATCACTTCAATCCGAACGAAATGGAAGCTTCTATCAAACGAATACGGGAAAAGGACCTTGATCGGATCTATTATGGACATTTTGGGATGACAGAGAACACGGAAGAAGCTTTGAATCAAGTGTCCAAGTGGCTTGATGTATATATGGATGTTGGGGAACAGGCTGTTCTTGAAGGACGCGGATATGACACAATTTCCCAGCGTTTGCTGGAAAGGATCAGACAGCACCTCCGCGAGAAGGGAATAGAAGATGAACATGAAGTATATATTCTCATCAACCTTGATTTGCAAGTAGGCTCACTAGGGATTATTGACTATTTTAAAAAATTAAAGCAGTAAGTTTGGTTATCTTCTTAAACAGAAGTCTTGAACATATGAGAGATTTGCCCGGTATATTTCTGGCAAATCTCTTTTTCTATGCCATTTTGCAAAGCTAGTCGTTTGGAAAGCTTACAGAAAAAAGCATGAACCATAAAAAATAATTATATTGCCCGAAGGAAAAATATCGGGTTTTTTTTACCATCTTCTCCTCTTTCGCGTTTTAAAAAAGAAGGAAGGGGTACTTATTCATTAGATAATGGAAAATTCTAATAAGGAATTAAGAAGGAGTGTGTAAAATGTACAAAAAGTGGACCCTTTATCTGTGTGCTCTTTTACTGATAGTGATGAGTGCCTGTTCCAACGAAAAACAGGCTAGCGAGGCAAATGGCAAAATTGAATTGGATTTTTGGACTTTTTGGGGATCTGAAACAAGAAGACCGATTGTTGAAAAGATGATTGATGATTTTAATAACTCCCAGGATGAAATCGTCGTGAAGCATACATATGTACCATGGGGAGATATTTGGACGAAGAATCTGGCAGCAGTCGCTGCAGGCAACCCGCCAGATGTTATCGTTAATGATATTCGTTCTGTCGCTCTCCGTGCAGATAATAATCAGGTGGAAGACTTGAGTGGACTGATGAGTAAAGGACTGGAAGATAAATTCGTTCCTAAGCTATGGGATACGGTAGAGCATGAGGACAAGCCCTATGCCGTACCATTCAATACAGATACCAGGCTGCTATTCTATAACAAGGATGCATTCCGAGAGGCCGGGCTTGATCCTGAACAGCCGCCAGCAACATGGGCTGAGCTTAAAGAATATGCAGAGAAGCTTAATGTAAAAAATGGAGATAACTATGAGCAAGTAGGATTTTATCCTGGCTGGGGGAATTATGGACCACCATCCTGGATGATTAATGCAGATGATAACGTCGATTTTATAGAAGATGGCGAAGTAAAAATAAATACCCCGGCCAAACAGGAAGCATTAGAGTGGATCACTGATTTCAAAAAGGAATTGGGTGAAGAAACCGTACAGAATATGTCAGCTGAATTCGGAAGTGAGCAGCAAAATCCGTTTATTAATGGCAAGGTTGCAATGTGGATAGAACCAGGCACTTTTTTCACCCAGTTAGATCAATTCGCAGGTGATATGGACTATGGAGCAGCATTGATTCCTTCGTATACAGAGGAAACTGGTAACTGGAGTTCAGGAGGAGGCTTTGTCCTGGAGATTCCTAAAGGTGCAAAGAATCCGGAAGCTTCGATGGAATTTATAGAATATATGACAGATGTAGAAGCCCAGACCTATTGGGCAGAGAATAACTTTGATAATGTAGCGAATATCGAAGCAAGTGAAAAGGCATTGGAAAATCTAGATGGAAAAGCGAAAGAAGTATATCAGAAAACCTTGGAAAGTATGGAGCAGACATCGTTCAGCACGGTTTCTCTATCCTATCCGGACTACGAAAGCCTTCTGAATCCATATATAGATGAGGTTATGGAAGGTAACATGACTGCAAAAGAAGCCTTGGAAAAAGCGCAGAAAGACGTAGAAGCTTCAAAACGAAAATAATGATTATCATGGGTTGAGCCCCCATTCGTTAGTTTGCAATGGGGGATCCTACATTTTAAGAGGTTGGGAGGGTGATAAAATGGAAAATTTACGGAAGGAAGAGAAGCTGAATCATCATCCTGCCCCATTGAGGAAAATCGAGACACCGAAAGTTCAGCAAGAACCTGTCAAAAAAAGGAAAATAAGCAGATTGGCAGTCAGGGAAAATATCTGGGGTTATATTTTCATTGCGCCCTGGATTATTGGATTGCTTGGACTCACCTTAGGTCCGTTATTGTTTTCTTTGATTACAAGCTTTACCGATTATAACATTACATCTCAAATGAATTTTATTGGACTGGATAACTACATAAAAATGTTTACAGCAGATCCGCTTTTTTGGACATCCCTGTATAATACTGCCTACTTTGTTCTATTTTCCGTTCCTCTAACGACTGTTGGCGGCATCCTTGTAGCTTTATTATTAAGCCAGAAGATCAGAGGCATCAAATATTTCAGAACGATTATTTACTTGCCGGCCATTTTATCAGGGGTGGCTATTTACTTTCTGTGGATGCAATTGCTGAGCCCATCCACTGGACTGGTGAATACGGCCCTGGCTATGTTCGGTGTGGATGGTCCTGCCTGGCTATTTGACCCGGAATGGACAAAACCTGCCTTGATCATGATGAAACTTTGGGGTCTTGGTGGAGGAATGCTTCTGTACTTAGCCATCATGCAAAATGTACCGGGAGAACTGTATGAGGCGGCAGAACTCGATGGTGCTGGTGGATTCCGGAAATTTATCCATATCACACTGCCAATGATCACGCCAATCATCTTTTTTGATGTGGTTACCTCTACAATAGGTGCATTCCAAATTTTCCAAGAGGCATATGTCATGACAGAAAATGGAGATGGTGGACCGTCGAGCTCGTTATTATTCTATAATCTGCATATGTGGAATAATGCCTTTGAGGTTTTTGATATGGGTTATGCATCAGCAATGGCATGGACTCTGTTTATAATTGTTATGGTGTTTACATTTATTCATTTCAGAATGAGTAAGCGATGGGTATATTACGAAAGTGGTGATGAGTAATGCAAACCTATGTTGGAAATAAAAAGAAATTGCGAATTAAAAATTTCTTTATTTATATGCTTTTGATTGGGGTAAGCATCGTCATATTGCTGCCAGTTTGGTGGATGATTTCAACCTCATTAAAAAGCCCAGAAGAAATTGCCCAATACCCACCGTCTTTTCTTCCGGAATCATTCCAGTTCAGCAACTATATCGCAGCATGGCAGACCGCTCCCTTTACGAGATGGACTATCAATACGCTATTTATAGCGGGAGTCGTGACGATTGGAAGCGTTCTGGCAAACTCCTTTATTGCCTATGGTTTCGCCATTATCCGTTTTAAGGGGAAGAAACTATTATTCAGTCTGGTGATGGCCACCATGCTGATTCCGGGCTTTGTCACATTGGTGCCCCAGTATATTATTTTTTCTAAAATTGGCTGGGTAAACACCTATTTGCCACTGATTGTCCCTGCATTTTTAGGAAGTGCGTTCTATATCTTTTTGCTGCGCCAGTTTATCCGCACCATACCGCGGGCAATGGTGGATGCCGCGAAAATGGATGGGGCCAACCATTTTCAGATTTGGTGGAAAATCATTCTCCCGCTTGTAAAACCAGCCTTGATTACTGTAGCAATCTTTTCGTTTAATGGATCCTGGAACGACCTATTAGGACCATTGCTGTATCTGACAGATGAAAATCTATATACATTGCAGATAGGATTGCAAACATTTAAAGGACAGGTTTCCACACAATGGCATTACTTAATGGCAATGTCAACAACGGTCTTATTGCCGATGATATTACTGTTCTTCTTCTTCCAGAAATACTTTATTGAAGGGAATAATCTATCAGGCGGACAGAAATTTTAATAGCAAAGAATAACAAGAGCCAGGAATATCCTGGCTCTTGTTATTTCTTTGTGTAATTAAGTTCCCATAAGATCCCGTTTTTATCCTTCACAACTGCATGCTTGGCACCCCAGAATGTGTCCTGCAACGTCATTTCTACTTTGCCATCTGCCGATAAGGACGAATAGATTCTATTTATTTCTGCTTCACTTTCAAGTTCTTGAAGCAATAGAATGTTATTCCCTATTATATGGTTCCCTCGAAATACATCAGAGAAATGCAGCACTGAATTTTCACTGATATGCAATTCTGCATGAATATATTTTCCTTCATGCCCTTTAAACATCTCTATTCCATCTGCGAGCTGTACATTTTTGATCTCTCCACCAAAGAGCTTTCGATAGTATTCCACTGCTTCTTTGCAATTTTCAATTGCAATATAGGGGAAAATTTTTTTCAACGAATATACCTCCATCCTTTTATAATCCATTAATCAAGGTCATCCATATCAAGGGCAACCGGACAATGATCGCTTCCCATGACAAGGGAATGGACATCAGAATTCTTTAAGTATGGCACCAATCTCTTGGACACGATAAAATAATCAATCCGCCAGCCGATATTTCTTTCACGAATGGTTTTCATGTAAGACCACCAGGAATAGATACCTTCCTTATCAGGATGAAAATGCCGGAGAGTATCGACAAATCCGGAATCCAATAGACGTGTCATCTTCCCGCGTTCTTGGGCGGTAAATCCGGAATTTCCATGATTTGTTTTATGGTTCTTTAAATCAATCTCCTGATGGGCGACATTTAAATCCCCGCAATAGATGACCGGTTTTTCCTCATCTAATTCTCTTAAGTAGCTGTATAATTCATCTTCCCATTCCAGGCGGTAATCAAGACGCGTTAAATCTCTTTTGGAGTTTGGTGTATAGACATTTACCAAAAAGAATTCATTAAATTCAAGGGTAATAATCCGACCTTCCTCCTGATTATCTTCCTTTCCCAGTCCATATCGAACATGGAGCGGTTTCTTTTTGGTAAAAACGGCAGTTCCGGAATATCCTTTCCTGATAGCATAATTCCAATATTGATGGTATCCGTCCAGTTCCAGGTTGATTTGTCCTTCCTGCAATTTTGACTCTTGAATACAGAAGATATCTGCATCAATCTCATTAAAATAATCCAGAAATCCTTTTTTGACACAAGCACGAATTCCGTTAACATTCCACGATACGAGTTTCATAGATAGTTTATTTCTCCTTCTTTATCTTTCTATTTCCCATTTTATCATAGGAATAACTCAAGGTCTTTGGTGAAATATGGAGTTTGTCGGAGTGTGTTATCTCAGATTTTGTTGAAAATTAATTTCCTGGGAAATATCTTGTCGAATTATATGTTAAAAATAAATATTGACTTTTCAAGTGTATTAACACTATAATACACATAGACCGTATTAAACGTTTAATACACCGGTTTTTGAGGTCGGTGTATTAACCTGTTGATACAGCATAAAAGATGAAGATGCATCTCAGAAAAATATAGGAGCGTGGGCCATGAATGTGAGTTTTAATAAGCGGGAGCCGGTTTATGTGCAGGTAGTTCGGCATTTTAAAGAACAGATTGCTACAGGCAATTTTGAGCCGGGACAGGAAATTCCATCACGCCGGGAACTAGCGAATCAGTTAAAGATAAATCCGAATACGGCACAGCGTGCGTACAAGGAAATGGAGGTAGAGGGCTTGATCTATACCGAAGGAAATAACCCGAGCAGAATTACAAAGGATGAAAAAATTATCGGAACGGTTAGGGAAGAACTTATTATTCAAGCCGTCGATTCTTTTATCGCATCCATTCGTCCAATTGATGTCCCAGTCGAAGAATTAGTAAGTCTAATCAAACGGAAGTATACAGAGAGTGGAAATTAGGGGGGATATATATGATAGAAGTTAAAGACCTAAGCAAAAAGTATGGCAGGAAAAAAGTATTAAACGAGGTCTCCTTCACGGCGGAAAAGGGACAGATAACATGCCTTATCGGTATTAATGGGGTAGGAAAAACCACTATCCTGAATGCAATAATGGCACTTACACCAATTAATGGGGGACAAATTTTAATAGACGGGAAAAAAATCCATAAAGAAACCTATGAAAATATCACTTATATTCCTGATGCCATAACGATGCTTCCGCAAATGAAAATCTCAGATGCAATGCAATTTATGAATGATTTTTATGAACACTGGAACCAGGAACGCGCCGAAGAGATCCTTGAATTCTTTAAATTGAAGGAAACAGAGCGTATATCGGAACTGTCGAAAGGAAATACAGCAAAAGTAAACCTCCTTCTCGGATTGGCGATGGATGCAGATTATATTTTAATGGATGAACCATTTTCCGGAATTGATATATTCAGCCGGGAGCAGATTGCAGATGTGTTTACGAGTCATTTAGTTGAAGACCGCGGAGTTATCATCACAACCCATGAAATTAATGATATCGAGTATCTGATTGATAAAGTCATCCTGCTGGACAATGGTGTGGTATTAAAAGAATTCCTGACAGAGGAAATTCGTGAAAATGAAGGGAAATCTGTAGTGGACGTGATGAGAGAGGTGTATCAAGGATGAGCAGATATCTAAAACTGGTTAATTTTGAGCTGAATCGTTTTATAAAAATCTACATGGTATTGATCGGGATAACCATTGTTTCGCAAATAACTGGAGTTTTCATTAGTGCGAGGAGATACTTGAGCATTGCAAGTGAGAAAACGCAGGGCGGCTCCATGTCCATCGATGAGTTTTTAAATCAGTACGGTTTCATGTCCTTTGCCGATGTCGCAAGATCTTTATGGTTTGAAGGGCCGATTTTTCTTTGTGTCATATCGTTGCTTATATATATGTTTTTTATTTGGTATCGGGACTGGTTCGGCAAGAACACGTTTATCTATCGTCTCTTAATGCTGCCGACCGCCCGAATCAATGTATTCCTAGCGAAAGCAACGACGATTTTCATGCTGGTGCTAGGATTGATCGCCTTGCAGCTGGTGTTGATTCCTATAGAAAACTATCTATACCAATGGATGGTACCTGTTGATTTCAGAACAGACATGCCAGTCCAAGACATTACATCATCACTTCGGAATTTTTATTTTATGTTTCCGCAAAGTTTTACTGAATTCATGATTATCTACGGTATTGGACTGATGGCTGTATGTGTTGTTTTTACCGCTATTTTAATTGAACGCAGCTACCGCTGGAAAGGGATTATAGTTGGAATATTGTATGGTGCTGCAGCACTGCTCCTATTTTTCTTGCCAGTCATTTTACAAGAGACAATACTTTATCAATTTTTCTATCCTATGGAATTGTTTGTATTGCAGCTGGTTACAGGAATCATTGTGTTGACGCTATCGATAGTGGTCAGCCATTTCCTTCTGACCAAGAAAATCAGGATTTGATGAGGAGGACAAGTATGAAGCGTTATTGGAAACTCGTTACAATTGCAGTCGTCATCGTTCTGGTAATCGGAACGTTTTATATTCAATCGAGTATGGCAGCAAGTGATGACCCGGAATTTATGTTTAAGACCGTTGATGGAAATGAAGAAGAGCTGGATTCGATAGCATTATTTGGCAATTATCAGATTGGCACCAGGTTCAGTGATTTAAAAATTACCAAGGAAGGAACAGAATATAAGAAGATAAATTCCTTTTTAGGACAATTTAATAGCCTGTATACAGATGAAGAAATAGAACGGCTAAAAACCGACTATCGGAATTTTATGCGCGGCAAAACGGAAAGCGAGAATTTATTTTTTGAGGATACGTCATTGATAGCATATGTGAATATGGACATGAAGACATCATTAAACAGCTATGAATCAACTGACTTTTCCCTCGATATTAGTGTCTTGGATAAAGATACAGAGAAGCATTATTCCTTTAATATAAAGCTGCCAGAGAGTGAAAGGTACCACAGCGTTTCGGTAGAAAAGGTCTATATTGACGATGGAGATATGAAGATATTAACAAACAACTTCTACTATGATGATCAAACAGATTATGCTGAACAAGTGGAATATCATGTCTATCAGGTAAATCTCGCAGATCAGAAGATAGTCAATGATGAGGTCATCGCAAAAACAGATGGTGAATCATCAGATCAGCAAATGGAATTAAGCCTCGTAGAACAGTCTGAGAATGCAGATCGAAATACAAAGATTGGAATAGTTAAGAAGACGCTGCAGGAAAAAGTTATTGACGAATGGCAATCTACTTATGAAACGATAGAAAGTGAACTAATTGTTTATGACATCGTAACGAGCAAGCAAGAGACCCTCGAGATACAGGAAGAGCTACTGGAGAATTTACTAGTTTACAATAGTGGAGATACTTTCTATCTCACACACGAAACAGACGAGGGTTTGGAAGTCGCTGCCTATAATCATGAAACGAAAGAGCTGGAGACGAAACAAACAATTCCGTTATCCGATAGCCTTCCTGATTATCAATCCCTGTATAAAATAGAGAATGACAAACTCTATATAATCAGTCCCTTTGCGGCAATGGGAACTGACGCAGTGATTTCCATTGCGGACTTGAAAACAGGAGAATCCTTATTTGAAGGTACGATTGAAATGAAAAATCCAGTACAGGAGAATATGGATTATGGATTATATTTTCATGATCTGGAGATTAATTGAGTTTCATAATTGAATGGAAGATTAAAAATGTGATTGGACTTTTATCCAATCACATTTTTATATATCTTGTTCAGTTTCTCTTTGAACAAATCCATATGAACAATACGGACCTCTCGTACGTACTCTTTTCCATTCACAAAGAGAAGAAGAACAGGAACAGTGAAAATGGAGAAGCGGCCAGCCACTTGCTCGACTGCCTCTGCATTAATATGCCCCAGTGCTATTTCCGGATATTCTCCCATCAATTGGCGTACTTGTGGAAGCAATCCATGGCACACACTGCAGTTTGGACGAGAAATATACAAGAAGGATAGCTGGTGGCTGCCTATAAAATCTTCTATATGATTTATGGTTGTTAATTCTTCAAATTCCCTCATTGCAATCCCTCCAAATTATTATTTAGTATATCATTGCTCCGTTATTCCACCATGAAATATGTTTACAATCTTATCAGAAAGGATATTAGAATAAAAATGATAAAATTGAGGTGAGAACAAATGCGCAATGACGATAAAAAATCACCGAAAAAAGAGAATACCAAATGGAATGAAGAAGAAAGAACGAAGCTGGACAGTTTCGATAATCAAAAATTTGCAGATGATATTCCTATGGAAGACTTGAAAATAGAAATGAAAGATGAAAAGAAAAAAACGAAAACGAAAGATGAATCGCAAAGCGAGCGGAAATATAAAGCGGACCCAGATTGAGATGAAAAGGAATAAAGCATCCTTAAGCAGATCTTGTCTAAAGGTTTTTACTGAAAATGTACGTATACATTGGTGTGTATGACGTGCCTTATGGAATCAAGCAGTCATATACATATAGTAAATCTAGACAAAACTTGTAATAGATTTTATCCACCCACCCATGATTTTAGAGAGGTCAGCAGTCACTGGCTTCTTTTTTTTCGCAGTTGAAGGTGGTCCACCACGCGGAAGCGCGGAAAAAACAGCGAACCCGCGTAATAATCAGCAGAAGCGCGGAAAAAGTGGCGGAAGCGCGGAATAATCGTCAGAAGCGCGGAAAAAGTGGCGGAAGCGCGGAATAATCGTCAGAAGCGCGGAAAAAACGTAGGAAGCGCGGAATAAACAGTAGAATCGCGGAATAAACAGCAGAAGCGCGGAAAAATCAGCGAAAGCGCGGAATAAACAGCAGAATCGCGGAAAGAGAGCTCCCCCTCGGTAATCGGCAGAATCGCAGAAGAGAGTTAATGGTATGGAAAAGCCGCTTTGCCTTCAACGGGCATGGGAATCGCTTACAGGCTAGCGCTGGGTCAAAAATAGCTATCATTTTCTTTCCGGGTAAGTAAAATGAGCCCCGATCCAATAAGGAGAATGGGGCTCACAACTATAATCAGCTCGGGATCTCAAGCTTTATGGACTCCTTGCCACTGCAGCAGGCGGAGCACTTGGCTTGGCTCACAACTATAATCAGCTCGGAATTTCAAGCTTTATGGACTCTTGAATAAATGCTTTTACTTCTTCATCTTTTCCTTCGTGCAGGAGTTCGACAATTTTACTCCCAACAATTACCCCATCGCAATGATTGCTCAATGCATGTGCCTGCCCGGAATTAGAGACACCAAACCCTGCCAATACCGGAACGTGACTATGTTCCTTTAAATTGCTTAGATATGCTTTTACCCTTTCATCATGTGATGTGCGTACACCGGTTGTACCATTTACCGCGACTGCATAAAGAAAGCCTTCCGATCGCTGGGCGAGCGCTGTTAAGCGATTAAGGGGACTTGTCATTGCTGCAAGCCGGATAAATGCGATTCCATGCTCACTCAGTGACTCTGCCAAAATGTTTTCTTCCTCCATTGGCATATCCGGGATGATGATGCCATCTACATCTGCTGCCGCACAGTCACTTATGAACCTATCTAGCCCGTATGCATAGACAGGATTAAGATAAGTCATCATGATAATCGGAATGCTGCGGCTATCCTTAAAGGATTGTAATGTTTCTATAACCCCTGACAATGTCGTGTCATTTTTTAATGCGCGAATGCCAGCATCCTGAATTACTGGACCATCCGCAACCGGGTCAGAAAAGGGGATACCGACTTCAATGGCTGATGCGCCGCACTCCTCTAAAAAGCTAATCCGTTCCTCCAGTATGCCGAGACCGCCGTCACCGGCCATGATATAAGGTATGAAAATATTTTCCTTTGATTCCATTCTGTCTTTTAAATTTTTTCTAACCTTGCTTTCCCCATTATACTTTTCCTCCAATCCGGTCCTTAACCTGTTCGACATCCTTATCACCACGACCTGAGAGGCAGATTACAATCTTCTCATTTGGTGACATTTCTGGTGCAAGCTTCATTGCATATGCAACTGCATGTGCACTTTCCAAAGCTGGAATGATACCTTCTGTTTTGGAAAGGTATTGAAAAGCATCCAGTGCTTCTTCATCGGTGATGGATGTATAGGTGACTCGTTTTGTTTCATGCAAGTGGCTGTGCTCTGGTCCGATCCCAGGATAGTCAAGACCAGCTGAGATAGAGAATGCTTCTTCAATCTGGCCGTGCTGATCCTGAAGCAGATATGTCAGGGTTCCGTGCAGTACTCCAATATTGCCGCCGGTTAGAGTTGCCGCATGTTTATTGGTGTCGATACCCGCACCACCTGCTTCAACGCCATATAATTTTACTTCTTTGTTTTCGATGAAAGGATAAAACATTCCCATTGCATTGCTGCCGCCGCCGACACAGGCAATGACTGCTTCCGGGAGACTGCCGGTCTGTTCGACAATTTGTTCCTTTGTTTCGTTGCCAATGACCGATTGGAAATCACGGACAATTTTAGGGAATGGATGTGGGCCAACAACGGATCCGATAATATAATGGGTATCTTCCACATGATTGACCCAATAGCGCAATGCCTCATTGACAGCATCCTTCAGAGTGCCGCTACCCTGGGAAACACTCTGGATTTTTGCGCCCAAGAGTTCCATGCGAAATACATTGAGTTTCTGCCGGCGGATATCTTCTTCACCCATAAAGACAATACACTCCAGACCGAGCAGTGCACAGACTGTAGCAGTAGCGACACCATGCTGGCCGGCTCCGGTCTCGGCAACCACCTTTTTCTTTCCCATCCGGACCGTTAAGAGAGCTTGCCCGATTGTATTGTTGATCTTATGGGCGCCGGTATGGTTTAGGTCCTCTCTTTTGAGGAATACTTGTGCGCCTCCTAATTTTTTGGTCAATTGTTCGGCGAAATACAAGGGTGTTTCCCTGCCGACATATTGCTTTAGATAATCATTTAGTTCATTGATGAATTCCGGATCTTTGATGGCCGTTTCATATGCTTCTTCCAGTTCAAGAACTGCGGGCATCAATAATTCTGGAATGAACCTTCCGCCAAAATCTCCATATTTTCCTGTCGTATCTGGCATAGTATATGCTGTCATTGCAACTCATCCTTTCGTGTCTGTTTAGCTCTGGTAATAAATTGCCTGATTTTCAGTGGATCTTTTTTACCATTTGTTTCAACTCCGCTTGAAACATCAACTGCTGCAGGTTTTACTGTATGAATGGCAATTCCGATATTTTCCGGGGTGAGTCCTCCTGCGAGAATGAATTTGCTTTGATCCAAACGAAGGTTTTCCAATATACTCCAATCAAATGGAACACCACTTCCTCCGCGGCTGGATGCACGTGGGGTATCCAATAGAAAGTAATCGCATGGATACTGATTGATTTCTTGCAATGTATCTATATTTGCAGGAAATGCTTTGATAATCGGATATGTCAGCTGTTCAGCCGTTTCTGCTGGTTCCTCGCCATGGAGCTGAATCATGTCCAGGCCCACCGTCTTAGCTGTTTCGTTCATATAGGCAGCTGTTTCGTTTACGAAAACGCCAATCTTCTGAACGGAAGCAGGGAGGGAATGGGCAATGGAGGCAGCCTTTTCAGGTGATATTTTCCGCTTGCTATTCGCGAATACAAAGCCAATGAAATCGGCTCCTGCATCTGCCGCTGTTGTGGCGGATTCCAGGGAAGTAATTCCGCATATTTTAACCAGCACGATTATCGGACTCCTTTCACCGGTAATGGGACTTGGAATTGCAAGAAGGCATCTTTCAAATTGTCTGCCTTCATCAGTGTTTCACCGACAAGAACGGCTTCCGCTCCTGCAGCTGCAGCCCGCTGCACGTCTTGTTTTGTCTTCATACCGCTCTCGCTAATAAGGGTTATATTATAATCCTGTACCAGAGAGGAAAGCTGCTCTGTGGTTCGGAGGTCAACATCAAATGTTTTTAAATTTCGGTTGTTGATTCCGATGATTTCTGGTTTTACATCAAGTGCCCGCGTCATTTCTTCCTTATTGTGCACTTCGCAAAGTACTTCCAAATCTAACTTCTTGGCATATTCATAAAGTCTTTTGAATTCCTCATCGGACAAGGCGGCCACGATAAGCAGAATGATGTTTGCCCCGGAAGCATGGGCATGATCAATTTGTATCGGATCAATGATAAAGTCTTTACAGAGAATCGGAATATCCACTACATCTCTGACTGCCCGAAGATCATCTAGAGAACCATTGAAAAACGGCCTATCGGTCAATACTGAGATAGCTGCAGCACCAGCCTGCTGGTATTGCCTTGCCTGTTCAATGGGGTCTACATCCATTTGAATAGCACCTTTGGAAGGGGATGAACGCTTGATTTCTGCAATAATGTTCATGGTGGAAGATGCTGCAATCCGTTCCTTAAAGGTAGGGACATTCTTATTGGGACGTTCATGTACCGGTTCTTGTTTTAAACTGGAAACTTCCTTTGCCTTTTCTGCTAAAATCTTTTCTAAAAATGTCATGTTAATGCACCCCGCTTGGAATTTTTTTGCTGAATTCTACCAGGCGCTGCAATCTATCTAAGGCAGCTCCTGTTTCAATGCTTTCCCTTGCTAGGCTGATGCCATCTTTGATGGTAGTAGCCTTGCCGTTTGTAAACAGGCCAATACCGGCATTCAATAAAACCGTATCGAGATAGGCTCCTTGCTTTCCTTTTAGAACAGAGAGGAGGATTTCGGCATTTTCCCTTGCATTTCCGCCATGTATCTTATCATTTGCATATACTGGAAGCCCAACTTCTTCTGGATGTAGCGTTGTCTGCGTTAACCCGCCTTTTTCCAAGATAATTAATTGGTTCTCCCCGGCAAGCGATGCCTCATCCATGGCACCGGCACCCATTAGGACAACAGCACGGCGCCTGCCTAGGTTATTCAATGACTCTGCTATTATCGGGAGCAGTTCACGGCGGTATACTCCGATTAATTGTGTATCGAGGTGAATTGGATTTGTCAGTGGACCGATAGCATTGAAAATCGTAGGCAAACCAAGGTTTTTGCGAACAATGGAAAATGGTTTTAGTGCCTTATGGACATGTGGTGCGAAGAGAAAAGCGATTTTATTTTCGAGCAGCATCTCCTCTATGTGATCCTTTGTAAAGGACAGGGAAACACCTAGGTGCTCCAGAACGTCGGCGCTTCCTGTTTTGCTCGAAATGCTGCGATTTCCGTGCTTTGCAACCGTTAAACCTGCACCAGCCATCACAAATGCAGATGTTGTACTGACATTGAAGCTGTTGGACTGATCGCCACCCGTCCCACAGTTATCGATGGCATCTGGAATGGGAGCTGTTTGGAAAGCTGATTTCTCCCGGATAACCTCGACAAGCCCTGTAATCTCATCTGCCGTTTCGCCCTTCGCCTGGAGAGCAGTTAACAGGCTGGCGATTTCTGCCTCGGTTACTTCATCGTTAAAACAGTAATTTGCCGCTTCCTTCATCTCTTCTACGGTGAGGCTTTCGCCGCCGATTACCTTTTTAAGATACTGTTTCATTTGTAGAACGCTCCCTTCGAATCTGTTTTACATCCTCTAAAAAGTTCTGAATCATTTGCTTTCCGTCCAATGTGCCGATGGATTCAGGATGGAACTGCAACCCGTAAAGCGGATAGGACTTATGTTTAACTGCCATTATTTCATGATCATCCAGGGCCTGTGCAATAACTTCTAACCCATCCGGCAATATGTCCTGATTAACAACATAAGAGTGATAACGCATGACCTCCACAGGATTCGGCAAATCGTTAAAAGCACCAGTTCCATTATGGGAGACAAGGGACGTCTTTCCATGCTTGATTTGCTTGGCTGGTCGTACCTTTCCGCCCAATGCTTCCCCGATTACCTGATGTCCAAGACAAATTCCAAGTATTGGGACGGTCTGATAAAATCGCTGAACGACCGCAATGCAAATTCCTGCCGATTCCGGTACACCAGGTCCAGGTGAGATAACAATCGCTTCGGGCTTGAGGTTCTCCATTTCAGCAAGCGATATCTTATCATTGCGGACAACTCTTACCTCCATATTTAATTCTGAAAAATATTGATAGAGATTAAATGTGAATGAATCATAGTTATCAATTAATAGAATCAAATTCCTGCACCTCCATAAGTGATCTTGCCTTGTTTAATGTTTCTTGGTATTCATTTTCAGGAATGGAATCAAACACAATTCCAGCACCGGCTTGTATATGTGCGCGCTGATTTTTGATGATAAGGGAGCGGATGGTTAACGCGATGTTCAAATCATGGTTGAAATTGATATAGCCAATTCCGCCGCCATAAGCACCTCGTTTCACTTCTTCCAGCGTATTGATTATTTGCATGGCGCTGATCTTTGGAGCACCCGAAACAGTTCCGGCGGGCAGGCATGAGATTAAAGCATCGAGACCTGATAAATGCTGCCTTAGTTTCCCTTTTACCTCTGATACAATGTGCATGACATGCTGGTATTTTTCTATTTTCATATAGGTGGGAATTGTAATGCTGCCGCTCTCACAGACTCGACCAAGGTCATTGCGGCTCAGATCAACCAGCATACGATGCTCAGCTACTTCCTTTTCATCATCGAGCAGTTCCTGCATAAGTGCTTCATCCTCTTCTGCCGTTCTACCGCGCGGGCGGGTACCTGCAATCGGATTGGTGACAATTTCTTTTCCTGTTGTCTGGACCAAACTCTCGGGTGAAGCGCCAAGTATCAAGTAATCCCCGAAGTCAATGTAAAACATATAAGGAGACGGATTTGCTTTGCGCAATTTCCGGTAAAATGAGAATGGAAATTCTGGGTGTCCTTCTATTGCTGCCGACATGCGTTGTGAAAGGACTACTTGAAAAATATCACCCTTCCGTATATGCTCTCTGGCGATCTCGACCTTCTCCTTGAAGATCTCCTCAGTCGTTTCAGGTTCAAAACGGATTCTCTCAAAATCGGTATCAAACGAATCTTCATTCTTGGCCAAAAAAGGCTGCATGGCTTTTACTCTTGCATCCAGTTGTTCTAATGACTGTTCATCAGTGTTTATGGCAATCAGATAAATGTCATCACTGGAATGATCGAAGACAATAATATCCTTATAGAGCATGAAATGAATATCAGGCATCTCCAGATTGTCTGGTAACGGATTCCCTATATCCTCAAATTGCCGGATAGAATCGTAGCCGATATATCCGATTGCCCCACCGTAAAAGGGAAGAGGAAGCATCGCATCGATCTTTGGGAGATGCTGTTGAAGATAATGAAGTGCATTTTTGTCTATTATGTCAATTCGTCCATCTATGGAATCGATTATTTCAGTTTTGTTATCATATCCGATGACCTCTTCATAAGGGTTCATACCCAAAAATGAGTATTTTCCCTTTTGGTCATGCTGAAAGGTGCTTTCCAGCAGAAACTTTTTGCTGCCTGGTAAATTCCTGAATACTTGAATGGGGGTTAAGCCATTGGCATTTACTTTCGAATAGTTAAATGATGGTTTGGCCTTGTGCATTTCTCTCACTCCGTTCAGCTTTTTTGGAAAATAAAAAAAGTCCTCAACAAACACAAATCATTTGTGTTTGTTGAGGACGTATGTGACCGCGGTGCCACCTCACTTGAAAAGAAACCTTTTCATCTTCTTCAGATACGGGATCTCACAGGTTTTGCTGCAAGCCTATGGGCGATGCGGTGCATTATCTGTAATATCCGATATCCTATCCATATAACGTTGGAGATCCGTGTTTTCCTACTCAAATCAGGTAGGTGCCCGATTCTTTGTGAAAACCTCTCGTAAGTCCATTCAATAACGACCCGCGTACTGGAATTCCACCATAACCAGCTCTCTATAACGCGCTGTCACTATCTACTACTCTTACTCGACGATTTGATTATTTTATTTTTTACAAGCGGATATTCAAGTTGCCCATAAAACAGACAAAAAGGTCCCTCATCCGAAAAGGACGAGGGACCGTGGTACCACCTTTATTAGCTGCAAACAGCTCACTTTAGCAATATCAAGCAATGCTTAATATTCGTCTCGTATAACGATGAGACATGTTCGCCAAAGCCTACTGCATAAATTTATTGGTTCGGTTTGGAAGCTCAGAAGTCCATTCATCTATTGGAATCACGCTGGTTCTCACCAACCACCAGCTCTCTAGAGTGTTCCGATAAATTACTACTCTTCATCATAGCTCAATTGATTAAGTTATTGAAATCAATACTAAAAGATTAAGAAATGAATGTCAAGGGTTTTAAATAAATAATTCCGATAATTAAGCAAAAATTGCTCAGGTATCGGAAAATTACAGCTTTCTGTGGATTAGTCTTCTGGAAAAAGGGGAAAATAATCAATGAGGTGATAAGGAATGCCTGTCGAATTAATCGTTAGAATTGTACTGTCCATTCTTCTGCTGATAGTACTCATTATCATATTAAGCAAGTTTCGCGCGACAAAATCTCATGCCAGGAATAAGGATTCCCTGACAATACTTGATGAAAGATTGAAACGCGGGGAGATAACAGAAGCGGATTATAAAGAGGCCAAAAAAAGGCAGGGAAAATAGTGAAAAGGCTGAAGGTGCTGCTTAGCGTCTTCAGCCAATTATATAAAATTAACCTTTAAATCGAGTGAATTTGTCTTTGATGGAAATTCTATCTTTCCTGACCGGTATCTCATCAAAATATCCAAGGTGGAGGAAGCCGATTATCTTCTCATTCTCACCAACATTAAGTATTTCTTTCACTTTCGGGTCATAAATATGGGGGTTGGTTTTCCAAACAACTCCAAGTCCTGCTTCCCACGCCAGTAACCAGAAGTTCTGTATCATGGATGCGGTTGCCCCATAGTTTTCTTCCCATTGTTTTGGAATATCCGATTCTTCCATAATAACAACAAGAATAGCGTTTGGTACATTCAGATAATCTTCCCTGTTCTTTTGTCTTTCTTCAGGATAGGTGGAGGCTACCTTTGCAGCAAAGCTGTTTCTTTGCCCATTTCCAACAAAAATAAATCTCCAGGGCTGTCTCATTCCATGATTCGGGGCCCAGATGGCGTCTTCCAAAAGTCTAACCACCATATCCTCAGTGACTTCTTTATCATTATAGCCGCTTTTGATGGCGCGTCTTTCCCGAATAATTCTTGCAAGTTCAGAATTTTGCATATAAAATACCCCTATATATAAATTTAATTGATAACTATTATCATTTAAATTGTATCGAATTGGGGGCTGAAAAGCAATCGGTTATTTTCGGGTTTCTGAATTTTCGAGTTTTCCTTTAACAACGAAAACATTTTCTCTCAAGAAAAATGAATCATTGGTTAAAGCGAAAAATTGGAATAAAGCGATTTGAATAGCAGAAAAAAGGAGCGACTATATGAGAACGTTCTATACTAGCGATATTCATGGGGATTTTAAATCATTTATGGAATTACTTCAATATGTTGAATATAACCCTGCTGGGGATAAATTAATTATTGGAGGAGATATGATCAACCGCGGTTCGCAAAGTGCACAGGTACTGCAATGGGCGAAACAGCATCATGAATCGTTTCCGGATATGGTTCATGTTTTAATTGGAAATCATGAAGAAATGATGATTTGGTTTATGAATGAATTATCACCAATGTGGATGGAATTTGGCGGCGATCAAACGATTTCCAGTTTTAAGAAGGTTTTTGGTTCCGATAGGGGATGGGATACTGCTGAAGAATATGCCATATGGCTTGAGACATTACCGCTTATCTATGAAGATGAGTATGGGATTTATACACATGCTGGTATCAATATTGGGGAATCTAAAGAGAACCAGCCAAGGGATATTGTTTGGATAAATCAAAAGGAACTGCTGGAATTGAATGAAGATATCCTTCAGAAATGGACTGAAGGTAAATATATATACCGGGGACATAATCCGGTTAGCACCGTCCATAAAAAAGGTCAGTTCGTCCAATGTGATCTTGGCAACGGAACGTTTCAAGCTGGCCAGGCGGCACTTGCACTGGTGGATGTGAAAAAGGGGTGCTATTACCGTTGTGAAAAGGATGGTCAGATAACTGAACGTGTAATAGAAGATTTTTAGAAGAATTTTGATGATAAGTGCAGATTTATGAATCTTGTGCTTTTTTAGTAATCGAGTACAATCAAATTTCAGAGAAATGTGTATGAATATATATAGTGTTGCAATACTGATACAAAGAAATCGATTGCTTACTGCTAAGTATCAGGTTTCAACAATTCAGGAAACAGGAAAGTAGATTATAGAAGGATTCTGGCTTTGTGATTCAATTTAGTGAAAGGAGTAAGTCTTATGAGAAAGGTTACACTTGAGCAGGTTTTCATTCATCCAATAACACAAAAATATTTAAAAAGATCTGGAATTGCCCATGCTGTTGCAGTGGCGGAATATGCCTTTATCTTTTCCAAGGAATTTAATGTAAACCCTGACCATGCAACCAAAGCTGCACTGCTGCATGACATTGGACATTATACATGGTATCGAGATGGAGAATGGGACTATGAGCTATACAAGGAAAATGACATCCATGCGATTAAGGGATCGAGCCGGGCACACAAACTGCTCATCCGTATTGGGGAGGAGCGTCATGCCGCCAAGGAAATAGCAGTCGCCATTTTACTCCATACCGATTCATACCTCCCAAAGGGGGAATTGAAATTAAACCCGTTGCAGCAGGTAGTGGCTATGGCTGATGAAGCCGATGAAGAATACGGAGGGAATCATCATTATAAAACGATTGATGACCAGGAGGCACTTGGACGTATCCGCGAACTGGATCGCCAAATTGAGCTGTCATTATCAGAGAAAACGGAGTCCCAGAACAAACTGTAAGGGAATCCGCCCCCCTCTGCCGTTTTCAGCCTTTTTCAATGGGCAGATTTCATTTGACACATTTATTCGGCCTATTTTTCATTCTCGTCATCGTCCACTTTTTCATCATCTTCTTTTATGGCATCCATTTGATAACCATTTCGTTTGAAATCACTTTTCTTCCCGTAACGAATCAAGTCATAGACAACTCTTCCGTTACTTGGCTGTCCATCCGGATAATACATTGGAATGGCATCAAAAAGCAAAAAGTAAAAGGCATAAAAAACATACTGATTCCAAAATGTTTCATTCTCCAATACCCCATCAGCCAACAATGAATTGATTACCAAAGCGACAATAAGATTGGAAATGATTGGAGATGAATAAATGATGATGTGAGCGAATCTGGAATCTCTTTTCAAAGATTCATAATGACACCAGCTATACATGAAATAAAATCTTCTAACTTCAAAAATCCAAAATTTGAAGAAATATGGCCCCGATCCAACGGTGATAGAGGGTTCCTTGGCTCCAAATATCTTTCCTGTTATGAAATATCCCATTTCTCTTATAAGCGATACAACAGGCAAAATGATAAATACGGAAATTGCTAATTTTAAAAAGTCTGTCACGCCAAACATGCCTAACACCAGCCTTTTCAGGAAGTCTATGTTTATTAATAAAAGGGGAACATTCCCTGAAATATTTTTTTCACATAGTGTTGAATTCCCCCATTTTAAAAATTTACTCATAAAAAAATCCTGCTCATCATGAACAGGATTGTTAAATCAACTGGCTATTTTTTGAAGGATTGCTGTTTTCCATTTGATGGCTAAATATAAAGTGTTACGTAGATATCAGCCTATTTTAGTGATATATCAGTGTTTTTTGGATAATATAAGCATTTCCCGGCCGTTTATCAGCATTTAATTTATTTTAACATCAGCTTTTATCCATGGTTTGGAGCAAGGTCTTAATTTAAATATTCTTCTAACGTAATTCCTTGTGACATTATTTCTTTTGCAGCCTTTTTGCCAACAAAGCGAAGATGCCATGGTTCGTATTGATACTTTGTAATTTCTTCTTTTCCTTCTGGGAATCGGATAATAAAGCCGAATTCTGCAGCATTTTCCTGAATCCATTTACCTTCTTCTGTCTCCCCGAATTCCGTGATTAAGTCAAAATTGACATTCGGACTGGTTATATCCATTGTCAGACCAGATTGGTGCTCGCTTTCACCCGGACGTGCACTGAAAGTATTGGCTTCTTCTTCCCCGTGCTTAAGTACATTGGAAGCAAAAATGGCATCCTGTCTCTCATAGGAGCGATAACCGGATTGCGCATATAATTCCAATCCTGCCTCATCAGCCTTATTGAAAAGCTGTTCCAGCGACTTAGCTGCCGCCTCACGCATCTGTTTTTTTGGAAGGTCTTCAGCAAATGGGAATGGGACATCTGGTATAACTAAATCTTCCGGGATATAATCTGCTGGAAGGGCATGTTCTTTATTGATCAAGGCAATCTGGTCATACGGATTTGCTATAACTTCAGTCCCTGCATCTGTAACAGCGGGTTCTGCTTGCTGCGGCAGTCCGGCGCCAGCAGTAATCGTTTCATTTGCCTCTATCGTTTTCTTCAGTGCCTTTTTTGTAGGTTCATCATA
The DNA here is from genome assembly GCF_000285495.1 of Oceanobacillus massiliensis str. N'diop. GTDB lineage: Bacteria > Bacillota > Bacilli > Bacillales > Amphibacillaceae > Oceanobacillus > Oceanobacillus massiliensis. The sequence continues at coordinate 111,075 of NZ_HE610980.1, read as the reverse complement.
TATGCCGGAAACTAACAGTGAATCCTGCTGTAATTGAAAATCCGTGATGGCCCAAGTAGTCGTTTCGTCAAATAGTCCATTTTCATGGACGCTATATCCGATTGTGTTTAATGCTGATTGCAGAAGTTTTACTTGATCTCCTTCATCTTTCTTTTGCAATGCTCCCTCTGGAACAGTTAGGTCCTTTTCGTCCGGATCGAGTTCCTTTTCTCCAGGTTGTTCCGTACTGGAAGGCGTACCCTCGGGCTTTTGGTCAGATTGATCAAACGTTTGATCAATACCTGAACAGGCAGCCAGAATGCCTGATATCGTCAGAATCAGTAAGGTAATCGTTAAAGTCTTTTTGTTCATTCTCTTTCTCTCCTTATAATCTGCTACATTCATGATGTTAGTTGGAGTGAATAGCAGAAGTGAAAAGCTTTATTTATTTTCTCACATTTAACAGAACAATGACAGTAAAAAATAATATACGATTCATTCAGAAAGGTTCAAAAAAACGGTTCAAAATACCGATTCAAAATGCAATTTATATACAGAAGGGCGGGAAGCTGAAAAAAGTGAACCTAAGGTGATACATCCAGTCCTTAACCATAAAAAAATAAAGCCAGTTCCTATAATTTATAGGTGCCGGCTTTATTTTGATCATCATTCAGCTGCGGATAATTTACAAATTTCTACGATTACATTTGTAGCCTTTTCCATATTATCCACGGAAATATATTCGAACTTGCCATGGAAATTCTCGCCACCAGTAAAAACATTTGGAGTCGGCAATCCCATGAAGGACAGTTGCGACCCATCTGTTCCACCGCGAATAGGTTCAATGATTGGTTCAATGTCCAAATTCCTCATTGCCTGGCTTGCAATATCGACTATTTCCTTAACGGGTTCGATTTTCTCACCCATATTATAATATTGATCAGCCATCTCCAGATCAACAGATGAATCACCATAGGCTTCTTTCATCTCTTGGACAAATCGTTCCAGTGTATTTTTCCTGTCCTCAAATTTCTGTCTATCATGATCGCGGATTATATAGTAAAGCTTTGTTTTTTCCACATCACCATTAATCGAAATTAGATGATAGAATCCTTCATAACCCTCTGTTTGCTCAGGTGTTTCATTCTCTGGGAATTTACGAATGAACTCCGCCGCTACGGTGCCTGAATTGACCATTTTGTTTTTGGCCGTACCGGGATGCACACTATTTCCTTTAAACGTCACCTTTGCTGCAGCGGCATTAAAACTTTCATATTGCAATTCACCGAGTGGTCCGCCATCAATTGTATAGGCATATGCAGCGTTAAATCTCTCCACATCAAATTTATGCGGTCCGCGGCCAATTTCTTCATCAGGGGTAAAGGCTACCCGTATTTTTCCATGTTTTATTTCAGGATGCTGTATTAAATAATTCATAGCAGTCATAATCTCTGCAATGCCTGCTTTGTTATCGGCACCCAGTAACGTTGTTCCATCTGTGGTAATTAGTGTATGTCCTTTATAGCCGGAAAGTTCAGGAAACTCTTTAGAAGAAAGGACAACATTAAGTTTCTCGTTTAGAATTAAATCATTGCCATCAAAGTTATCCACTATTTGTGGCTGAACGTTTTTCCCGGTAAAGTCGGTTGCAGTATCAACGTGCGCCAGGAATCCGATTGTTGGGATTTCTTTAGTGGTATTCGATGGAAGAGTGGCCATTAAATAGCCATTTTTATCGGTTTCCACTTCTTCCATACCAATTTTTGTCAATTCGTCTGCCAGGAGATTAATAAGATCCCACTGGCCGGGAGTGGAAGGAGTAGCATTAGAATCATCATTTGACTGGGTATCAATTTTTACATATGTAGTAAAGCGCTCCATAATTTCTTCTTTCATTATCTAATCGCCTCTTTTCATTTTAATACTATTTTACCATATTAGATTCGGAACTCGAAATATCAGCAAAGAGGATTCTGATTTTTTTCGTCGAACTTATTTATAGTAGATAGCGCGAGATGGGAGTGATAATGATGATTAGACAGGCAGTAACAGATGATGCGGAGGAACTTGCTTTGCTGATCAAGCAGGTTGAAATGGAGAGCCCGTATATGCTTTACGGGGCAGGGGAAAGAGAAATCTCGGCGCAAAAGCAATCTGACATAATTCAAGCTCTTTCCGAATCGGATAATTCAGCAATTTTTCTCGCAGTAAAGGATGGTCAACTCGCTGGTTATCTTTTTGCAATCGGAGGGAATACAAAGAAAAATGAGCATAGCGCCTACATAGTCATAGGACTGCGAAAGGAAAATCAGGGGAGAGGTATCGGAACAGCGCTGTTTGGGGAATTGGATAGCTGGGCTTTTAAACACAAGCTCCATCGATTAGAATTAACGGTAATAAAAGAAAACCTCTCTGCTGTAAAGCTTTATGAAAAGACAGGATTTTCATTGGAAGGGATTAAAAAAGATTCCCTGTATATGGATGGTAGATTTGTAGATGAATATTATATGAGTAAAATACTGGAGGGTTAGCATGACAAATTTAATCAGTGTAAGCCGCTTGAAGAGAAGACTGGAAAATAACCTGAATAATACAGTGCTGGTTGATGTTCGATTTAAACTGGATGATCCCGATGCAGGAAGAAAAATGTATTTGAGCAGCCATTTGCCGGGGGCGGTTTACATGGATCTGAATAAAGATTTATCTGGAAGAGCAGAGAAACACGGGGGAAGCCATCCTCTGCCGGATATGGATCTTTTCGCCTCGAAAATTGGCAATATAGGAATTGACAATGATACAACGGTCGTCATTTATGATCAGGGGGATGACATGTTTGCAGCCCGACTCTGGTGGCTCCTTGAAGCAATCGGCCATGATAAAGTCTATATACTCGAAGGTGGATACAAAGGCTGGGTGGAAGAAGGCAATCAAGTGACTGACGAACTTCCTACCCTGGAACCAAAAGAATTCCGCGCCGACATTCATACCGGCAATATTGCTGATATGCAAGAAGTAAAAGAAAAAATAAAAACAAATTCAGCTCTACTAATTGATTCACGCTCAAGAGAGCGATACCTAGGAGAAACTGAACCACTCTACAGCATGGCAGGACACATCCCGGGCGCTAAAAACTATTTCTGGAAAGATGTCTTTTCAAGCGATGGAACATGGAAAAAAGCAGATGCCCTTGAGGAGCATTTCTCTCAGCTGCCTAAGGATGGAGAAATCATTGTATCCTGCGGTTCCGGCGTCTCTGCATGCCCCAACATACTAGCACTTAAAGCAGCTGGATTCAGCAATGTAAAATTATACCCAGGCAGCTTTAGTGACTGGATCTCCTATGATGAAAATGAAGTGGAACTGGAAGAGAATTAAACTAGACGCGAGCGCAAGTCGTGCGGTGTATCGTGGGTAGCTGGATGGATAATGGGAAGCGCGGAATAAACGTGGAAAGCGCGGAAAAATCGAGAGAAGCGCTGAATAATCGCAAGGAGCGCGGAATAAACGTGGGAAGCGCGGAAAAACTGCCGGGAGCGCGGAATAAACGTTGAAAGCGCGGAAAAATCGTGAGAAGCGCGGAAATATCGCTGGGAGCGCGGAAAAAACGTGGAAAGCGCGGAAAAATCGCAAGGAGCGCGGAATAAACGTGAGAAGCGCGGAAAAATCGCAAGGAGCGCGGAATAAACGTGAGAAGCGCGGAAAAAACGTGGGAAGCGCGGAATAATCGCTGGAAGCGCGGAAAAAACGTGGGAATCGCGGAAAAAACGTGGGAAGCGCGGAAAAATCGCAAGAAGCGCGGAAAAAACGTGGGAAGCGCGGAAAAATCGTAAGAAGCGCGGAAAAATCGTAAGAACCGCGGAATAATCGCAAGGAGCGCGGAAAAATCGCAAGGAGCGCGGAATAATCGCGAGAACAGCGGAAAAATCCCAGGTAACCGCCTTGCGCACCACGCCGCCCGCTTTGCTCCCCGCACTTAACGTGTTGTAACACTCTACCAAACCGCCCGCTCTGCTCCTGCTTCGCGTCCCCGAGCCGCTCCGCACACCGAATAACAGTAAGCACAAAGAAAGGGCTCCCTGCACGAGGGAGCCCTTTCTTGTGAGAATTTTAAAGTTTGAATATTTTCAGCTGGGCGTTTAGGTCTTCTGCAAGTCCAGCGAGTTCGTCTGCGTTGTTTGAGACTTCTTCCATTGAACTTGCTGTTTGCTGGGCGGAGGCTGCTGCTTGTTCGACTCCTGCAGCAGATTCCTCTGATACCGATGCGATTTCTTCGATAAGAGTGTTCATCGAATTACTGCTTTCTGCAATCTCTTTCAGATTGGTTGATATCGTTGTGATTTTATCCGTCATTACAGTGACAGCATTATTAATGGTTTCGAAGCTTTGTCCGGTTTGTTGTATTTGGGTGGAACCTTCCTGAACCTCATTGTAGCCGGAGGTCAATGATCCAACAACATGTCCGGTTTCTGTTTGGATGTTGTTCACGATGGATGTAATCTCACCCACGGAGGAAGCAACCTGGTCAGAAAGCTTTCGAACTTCATCTGCTACAACCGCAAATCCTTTACCATGTTCACCAGCCCTTGCTGCCTCGATAGCAGCGTTTAATGATAAGAGATTCGTTTGGTCGGCAATATCTTTAATGACAGAGACTAGATTTGATATCTCACGGGATTGTTTGTCCAGACTTTTGACTTTATCAACAGAGTCGGAGACGATATTGTCAATTCGCTTCATCTGGTGAACGGATTTTTCCATCAAAGCCGTACCATCTGTTGTAAGCTTGAGAACGTCATTTGATGTAACGGCAATTTCCTGGCCGCTTTTCTCAGACTGCAAAACAATTTTTACGAATTCATTCATATTCTCTGCCAAGTCAGAAGCACCATTTGCCTGTGTTTCGGCACCAGAGGATAACTCCTCCATTGTAGAAGCAATCTGGGTATTTCCTTCCTTAACTTCATTAGCTGATTGTGTCAGATGTTCGCTCCTGCTTGTTACGGCATTGCTGGCGCTAGCCACATTTTTAATAACCCTTTGCATATTATCTTTCATTTGCGTGACGGAAGAAGATAATTGTCCGATTTCATCCTTTCCGTCATAATCCATTGACTGGACATTAAGGTTTCCATCTGCAACTTCAGTTGTTATATTAACTAAGCTTGTGAGTCCCGCTTTAATTCTGCGGCTAACCAATACGGTCAACAGGATGCCGATGATGACGGCCAATACATTGGATACAATCAATATGATTCTGCTTGTATCTAGGCTGTTTGTGGCTGATTCAATCATTTCCGCCTGCTTTGCTTTTGTAATTTCTATCAGCTGATTTACCAGGTCAATATTTTCATTCCGCAGATCAGAGGAAAAATTTCGTTGTGAAGCGGCATAGGTAACCAAGCCCTCTTCAACGGAAGGTATCATCTTATTGACAAAGGCCTCGTTGATACTTTCATCATTTGCCTGGATATTGCTGAATATCTCTTTTTGCTCCTCAGTCGCCATAGTTGGAGCCAGCTCTGCAGCAAGAGAATTCAGACTTTCTGTATATGTATTGAATGACTCAATATACTTCGGATTTTGTGACAATAAATAATCGGCTATTTGAACGTCCTTTTGTTGTATGGTCGATGTCAATTGCATCATGTCATTAGTCCAAGCGCTTTGCTCATCCAGAGCCTTTATATCATTGTCCGTTCGAAATAATTGCAGGAAGATAATACTGCTTCCAACAAGAAATAACGCCGCAATAACTGAAATGACCGTTAAATATTTATTGCTGATGCTCACGTTCTTCCAATTCAGTCTCATAACTTTGCTTTTTTTCTTATCCTTTTTAAAAAGAACCCTATCTTTTTTTACTTTATTCTTGTCTTTTTTTATATGAATCTTTTCTTTTCTAAATCTTTTCTTTATCATTATTTTCCCCCCAAAAAGTTAAAAAACAGAAAACACTATCTTTTATATCGGCACATTTGCTTGAGGATAAAGTACTATTTTAAATTTTATAATATTTATGTTTATTGGAAATTAAATGTTAGCAATGAGCATCTTATTTTTCTTCTTATTATACCTTGTGCTAAACTATTATCATTATTTGGAAAGGGAGTGCTGACATGCAATATGTAACATTAAATAATGGTATTAGCATGCCTCAATTGGGATATGGTGTATGGAAAGTTCCAAATGAGGAAGTAATTAGTCCTTTAAAAACGGCTATTGAAGTTGGCTATCGTTCAATCGATACTGCAAAGATCTATGGCAATGAAGTTGGTGTAGGGACCGCAATATCAGAAAGCAACGTCCCTCGCGAAGACCTCTTTATCACGACGAAGGTTTGGAATAGTGATCAGGGGTATGAGAATACGTTAAAAGCCTTCGATGAAAGCTTAGAGAAATTAGGACTGGATTATGTAGACCTATACTTAATACATTGGCCAACACCACAGTTTGACCAATATGTAGAGACATATAAGGCGCTTGAGAATCTGTATAATGACGGAAGGGTAAAGGCAATCGGTGTCTGCAACTTTGATATTGAACATCTGGAACGTATCCTTGATGAATGCGATGTTGTACCGGCGATCAATCAGGTTGAGTGCCATCCGTACTTGCAGCAAGTAGAGTTGAGAGAGTTCTGCAAAAAGCATAATATTCTAGTGGAGGCATACAGTCCATTAATGAATGGAACCGACGTTTTGGAAAATGAAGTCATTAAAGAACTCGCTGAGCAAAAGGGTAGAACACCTGCACAGGTCATCCTGCGCTGGCACTTAGAGTCTGACATGGTTGTGATTCCAAAATCGGTGACACCATCCAGAATTGAGTCAAACTTTAATTTGTTTGATTTTGAATTAAGTAAAGAAGACATGGACAAGATCGCGAAGCTTGACCGAAATATCCGTAATGGCAGTGTGCCAAGCGAAATGAATGTCCGATAGAGTGAACCGGGAGATAACCATATCTCCTGGTTTTTATTTCCTTTATTTTTCCCCCTTCCTCATTTGGTATAGTCCAGGATTTTTCGGAGAATAATATTTTAGGGTATTATTTCCTGTTTACATTGCTGCTTATAATAATCAATTAGTAAAGTGTAATGTAATGGAACTATTACCAGAAAAATATACGAGTAATATTGAATAATTTCTTCTGCGAACAACAGATTTAATAGTGGAAACCACCTTGATAAAAAACAATCCCGGTCCTTTATCTGTAGCTCGTATATTAATAACTCAACTGCTTATTCAACTTATTATGAATCACCATACATACAAAAGAATTTGGAAAAAATGTAGCAACTTATATAGAAAGTGTAGTAAAATAATTCAGAGTAATTCCACCATTTTGAAAGGAGTGATGCAGTATGACTGTATATAATCCGATTTTAAAAGACGCAAATAAAAAAATAGCCATCAAAATGGAGGAACAGTCGGTATGAATGTGACGTTTCCTTCATTAAATTAGGAGGAAATTATCTATTGAATAAGCTTAATAACCTTGGTTGGAAGAATTCCGACGAGGATGTAAACACAGAAACGATCGCCCGTGTGATTGCGGTGCAGAAAAACAGCTATCGCATATCGGATGGCAGTATGGAATTTATTGCACATGTAAGTGGAAAGTTTTTAAATGAAGCAGAAACAACAATCGATTTTCCCGCTGTCGGTGATTGGGTTGAAGCCGATAAACTCAATGATGAGCAGAAGGCGGTTATAAAGAGGGTCCTGCCTCGTAAAAGCCAGTTTGTCCGGCAGGCAGCGGGTCTGAAGACAGAGGCACAGCTCGTGGCAGCCAATATCGATAGCATTTTTATCGTGAATTCACTTAATCATGATCTGAATCTGCGGCGAATAGAGCGTTATATCTTATCTGCATATGAAAGTGGTGCATCCCCGGTTGTTGTATTGACTAAAAGAGATGAATGTACAGAAGAGCAAGTTACAGACGTCATCGCACAAGTGGAAGAGGTTGCAATTGGCGTACCTATTGTGGCAATCAGCAGTGTGACGAAAGAGGGTATTGAAGGATTATTCGATTATCTGGCTCCAGGTAGGACGGGTGCTTTGCTTGGCTCCTCCGGGGTGGGAAAGTCTACGCTCGTTAACACGCTGCTAGGTGAAGAGATCCAGGACACGAAAGGGGTCCGTGAATCTGACAGTAAAGGTCGACATACGACAACACATCGGGAAATGTTTATCCTGCCTAATAAAGCTTTGCTGATTGACACGCCGGGAATGCGGGAGCTGCAGCTGTGGGATGGCGAGTCGGCGATGAATGAAGCCTTCCAGGAAGTGGAAGCATTGGCTGCGGATTGCCGCTTTACCGATTGCAGGCATCAGACAGAACCAGGCTGCAAAGTTAAAGAAGCCTTAGAAAATGGGGAAATAACCGAGGACCGTTTCCAGAGCTATTTGAAACTGCAGCGCGAGCTCGCCTTTGAAAAGCGTAAGCAAGATCAGAAGGCACAACTTGAGGAAAAGAATAAATGGAAGCAGATTTCAAAACAACAGAAAAACAAATTTAAATATAGATCGTAATCGAGGGGCCCTTTTAGAGGGCTCCTTTACATTTTCCCACTATCCTCTGGTTACCCAAAGACCCGTTTGACAGCTTCTTCGTATGTTTTGAAAAAGTCTGGGATTTCATCCACAGCGAACCCCTCGTACATATGGTTAACGATCGATCTGTTATACCATGCTTGTTCGGCGGCTCCTGCATTGAAATTTTTCCATATAGCTTGTCCCAGCTGGGTAAGATCCTCTTCAAGTCCTAGCAGATTGTCCAGCTTATCAGCTATAATTAAGCATTTGATTTCTTTATCTGCATATTTAACAGTATCTATCGTATGTTGTTTACGTTCCTGCCAGGATTTTGATTTATCCTCTGTGTGGGCTGCAACGATTCGAGCGGTTTCCGGACCGAATTCTCTTTCAATCTCTTCAATCTCAATCGGCGTATCTTCAACCACATCGTGTAAATACCCGGCACAGACCAATGTTTCGCTGAAACCAGCCTGTTCGAGTCTCTCGGCAACACGGATTGGATGGGTGATATAGGCGCTGTCAGAATTTTTTCTTGTTTGTCCTTTATGAGCGAGTTCGGCAAACTCTCTGGCCTTTTCCTTCATTTTTCATATCCTCCTTTGCGGGATTACGAAGTTAATTTTCACTATACCATATCCTCTTATGTGGTAGCCTGCGAAATTCTATTCGCTTAATTACATTCCCGGAAGCATCTAATCATATCGATAAGAGCACAGCCTTAAATAGGCCAGGACTAATGACTTTGCTTTAGAAATTCGAATAGCTTCATCTGCACCGTTTTTCCGCAAAAACTCCTCCCATATCTTAAGTGCTCTTTCTTTCTTTTCTGGCTCTAAACAAGTAGACTGTAAGGTAACGATATTATATATAGCGGAGGTACCACGTATGGAAAAAGGAATCAATCAACGGAAGACAGAGCATATACGTCTTTGTCTAACTGGAAATGTGGAAGGTGTAAATAAATCAACCGGTCTTGAAGGAATTAATTTCTTACATAATGCCCTGCCTGAAATAAATTTTGCGGATATAACGCTGGAAACTAGCTTCCTGAATAAGAAACTGAAAGCGCCATTTTTGGTCAGTTCCATGACTGGCGGTACGGAACTTGCAACAAAAATCAATCAGAATCTGGCACTGGCAGCAGAAGAAAAGGGTTGGGCACTGGGAATTGGCTCAACACGTGCCTTTTTGGAAAGTGATCAGCATAAAGAATCCTTTCTAATTCGGAAACAGGCTCCTACCGCTCCTTTAATTGCAAATATTGGTGCAGTACAGTTCAATTATGGCTATGGGGCAGAAGATTGCCAAAGGATTATAGAAAAAACGGGAGCAGATTCAATCGTTCTGCATTTGAACAGCTTACAGGAAGCGGTGCAGGATGGGGGAGACTTAAACTTCGAAAACCTTCTTCCAAAAATAGAACAGGTCTGCAAAACGCTGGGCGCTCCAGTCGGTGTCAAAGAGGTTGGTTTTGGGATTGATGGAGAAGCGGCTGAGAGACTCTACAATGCAGGAATTTCCTATATCGATGTGGCAGGCGCTGGTGGAACATCATGGAGCCAAGTGGAAAAACTGCGGTCTCGTGATCCTCTTAAAAAGGCAGCTGCTGAGGCATTTAATAATTGGGGGAATCCCACGAAAGACTGTATTGTATCTGTTCGCAGCAAGCTCCCGGAAGCACCAATCGTTGCAAGTGGCGGAATGAAAACGGGTGTAGATGCAGCAAAAGCAATCACAATCGGTGCAGATATCATCGGTTTTGCCCGTCAGCTTTTAAAGGCAGCTACTGAATCAGCAGAAGATGTTATCCAAACAATGGAACAAATTGAACTGGAACTTAAAATGACAATGTTTGGCATTGGTGTTAAAAATCTGGACGAATTGAAAAACACAAAACGCGTTAGTATACTTGGACAATCATTATTAGACAGCTAAAGCCACAGAGGGCTTTAGCTGTTTTTTGCATTACTTAACACCGCAATTGATAGAACCCGCGGTATAGCAGCAACGGCCGATTTCCGCTCCGGACAGTCGCTTTCCGCGGCGGGCTCTCAGCTTCTTCGGAAGAAACCCACTTCCTGCGGCTGTTGCTTTTCCCGCTGTACCTCTTGGGATTTGACCAACCATCTCAAATTGTTTAAGGATTTATTATAATACAATCGAATAAGAATAAAACTCAAAAATACGATAACTGCTTCGGCCGATTTCCGCTCCGGACAGTCGCTTTCCGCGGGCAACGCTTCAGCTTCCTCAGAAGCAAAACCGGCTTCTTGCGGGATCTTCAGCTGTTGCTTTTCCCGCTGGAGTCGACTGCCCTGCGCTACAATCAATCAATTTAATAATTGAATAACATTAATTTGATTCAGAAAGCCAAATCATAGCGGAGGAAATACACGGAGACTCCAGCGGGAAAGCGAAGACGATGAGACCCCGCAGAGAGCGTTCTTTGCGAGTGAGGAGGCTCATCGCGAGCCCGCGGAAAGCGCAGTGTATTTCCAGAGCGGGGATAAAGCTCATCATCAAGTTACTTCACAGTTTATAGATTATGTGCAAAGATTATAATCCTTTTTAGTGGCAGCCATAAGTTTTACGATCTTAAGCAAGGGTAAACAGTATAGTAAATAAGGGAGGAGTGTTGTCAGATGCCATGGGATATGAATGATTATCCGGCCTCAATGAAAAATTTAAATGAAGTTACTAAAAAGAAAGCAATAGATATTGCCAACGCAATGCTGGACGAAGGCTATGAAGAAGGACGCGCCATTCCGATCGCAATTGACCAGGCGAAGGAATGGAAGGAAAATGCATCCAGTGATGAAATTGAGGATTATAGAAAACACGGGAAGCCAACACAGCGTTCAAAAGAAGGAAAAAAGTATAAAAGCAATCCGGAACGATTAGAAGAAGGGGAAGAAGTTGTCGGACATGAGGACGGATGGGCGGTAAAATCAAGTGGTTCTGACCGGGCCAGCGAGGTGTTCGATAATAAGCAAGACGCAATCAGCCGAGCCAAAGAGATTGCCAAAAATAAAGGCACTTCATTAACCATCTATAAAAAGGATGGTTCTGTACAGGATAAACAATCATTTGATGAATAGACTATTCCTAAAGAGGTTTAGTCTTTTTTTATGGCCTCATTCTTTTGATTCATCCCTGTTTTCCCTATAGCAGTTTCGTCAAGGCTGACAAAAACCATTTTTGTCCCAGTGCGGCCAGCGTCAGCTCGGGGCCGAAATGCCAGCTGCCGTTAGCAAAGAAGAGATTTCTCTGTATTACGATAGGATTTATCAAAACCAACATTCTTTGATATGGCAGTGTTTGCAATAAGCAATTCATTTTCCGTCGGGTTTTCACTGTGCTACAATATTGAAAGAAAAGCGAGGTGTTTTTGATGAAGATTGAAGTATGGTCTGATTTTGTATGTCCTTTCTGTTATATTGGAAAGCGAAGGCTAGAAAAGGCTATGGAGCAGTTTTCACACCGTGACCAGGTCACAGTGCAATTTAAAAGTTATCAGCTTGATCCAACAGCGAAACATATACCGGGAAAAGACTTTTACGAAACGTTTTCTGAATTGAAGGGAATGCCACTTGATCAGGTTAAAGCAATGAATCGCCAAGTCGCCCAACAAGCGGCAGGTGTTGGACTGAAATACAATTTTGATGATATGAAATATGCAAATACATTTGATGCCCACCGTGTTGCGAAATACGCTGATGAGCAGGGCAAAGGGAAAGAAGTAACGGAAAGATTCCTTCATGCCCACTTCACAGAGTCACAACTGCTCAGTGATCGCGAAACCTTGGTAAAGCTTGCTGAGGAAGTAGGCTTAAATCCAGCAGAGGTCGATAACGTCGTCAATTCAGATAAATACAGAAACAGAGTAAATGAAGATATCGATGTTGCCCATCAAATCGGAGTTCAAGGAGTACCATTCTTTGTATTTAATGAAAAATATGCTGTATCAGGTGCCCAGCCTGTTGAAGTATTTTCAGAAGTATTGGAGAAAGTTTGGGAAGAAGAGAAAGAAAAACCAGTGTTAAAGTCTCTCAATCCGAAGAAGTCAGAAACATCCTACTGTACGGATGAAGGCTGTGACGTCAATTAAGCTTAAGGCATACCATGGGGAACCTATTCATGGTATGCCTTTTTTATGCATGAAATAATATTAAAAATATTCGCCTTTATATTGACGCTATCTGTAATTCTGTTATACTAATAATAACCTAATTGATAATGAATATCATTCTTATTTAGATTTGTTTGAATGTAATAATTATTATTAATAACACGGTGTTGGACAGTATTCAACATCTGTGAAAACAGAGGGAATGCTGGTTCGTCCTATTTTTCAGGAAAGAGAATTGGCACTTATTTAAAGAGAAGGGCAGTCTATGAAGATAAGGTATTTAATTTTAGCATTGGTAGTTCTTTCAGGTTCATCGGTTTTCATAGGTGTTTCTGATCTTTCACCATTAGACATATTCAATTTGACCGAAGCTCAGCAGCAAGTATTGCTTGTCAGCAGAATTCCGCGTCTGTTTAGTATCATCATTGCCGGAATGAGTATGAGTATTGTTGGATTGATCATGCAGCAATTAAGCAGGAATAAATTTGTATCTCCTACAACAGCGGGTACGCTGGATTCTGCAAGACTTGGAATCTTGGTTTCCATGATGATCTTTACTGCAGCCAGTCCATTGCAAAAAATGTTTGTATCTTTTATTTTTGCCCTTTTAGGTACCTTCATTTTTATGAAGATACTTGAAAAGATTAAGTTTAAAGATGCGATATTTATCCCGTTAATTGGATTGATGTTCGGGAACATCATCAGTTCCATTTCCACCTTCTTCGCTTATCAGAATGATCTGATCCAGAATATGTCTTCCTGGATGCAAGGTGACTTCTCGATGATAATGAGCGGGAATTATGAATTGATGTTTGTAAGCGTGCCACTTCTATTCCTGGCGTATTTTTATGCAAATAAGTTCACGATTGCAGGCATGGGAGAGGACTTCTCGAAGAATCTCGGACTCAATTACCGTCAAGTAGTCAATCTCGGATTGGTAATCAGTGCGCTTGTTACAGCTTCCGTTGTACTATCGGTCGGTGTCATTCCATTTCTGGGTCTGATCATCCCGAATATTGTTACGATCTATCAAGGTGATCATTTGAAAAAGACACTATTACATACAGCATTGCTAGGTGCAGTATTCGTTATGTTTTGCGATGTTATCGGCAGAGTCATCATTTATCCTTATGAAATTCCAATCAGTTTGACCGTTGGGGTTATAGGTAGTGGAATATTCATCTATCTATTGCTGAGGAGAAAAAAATATGGGTTATAAGAAAAAGACTATTATACTTGCCGTTATCGCATTATTGCTAGCATTGCTTTATATCTTTTACGATTTAAGCGGAAACATCGGTTATATTTTGCCTAGAAGATCCATTAAAGTCCTGGCCATCATATTGACAGGTGGGGCTATCGCATTTGCTACAGTCGTCTTTATGACAATTACAAATAACAGAATCCTGACACCGAGTGTTCTTGGACTTGATTCCTTATATATGCTGATTCAAACATTTATCATCTTTATTTTCGGTGCTAACTCACTGGTAATGATGGATAGCAATCTGAATTATCTTGTATCCATTGGCATTATGGTCGTGTTTTCGTTACTGCTTTATCGCTTCCTCTTCAAAGGGGAAAAGAACAATATTTACTTCCTGCTGCTGATTGGAATGATCCTTGGAACCTTCTTTGGGAGCTTTACCGATTTCATGCAGGTACTAATCGATCCGAATGAATTTATGGTAGCGCAGGATCGCATGTTTGCAAGTATTAACAATGTGAACACGGATCTTGTATATCTGTCGGTAATTATTATTGCGATTGTCATGATTTACTTTGTTCGCTTCTATAAATACTTGGATGTCTTAGCACTTGGAAAAGACGAGGCAATTAACCTGGGAGTTCCATACGATTACGTTGTGAAACGACTGCTCGTTATAGTAGCCATCCTGATTTCTGTATCAACAGCGTTAATAGGACCAATTACATTTCTGGGTCTGCTTGTTGTAAACGTGGCTTATGAGCTCATGAAAACGTATCGGCATTTCTACATCATACTTAGCTCTGTTTTTATCAGTATGATTGCACTGCTTGGAGGGCAATTTATTGTAGAGAAGGTATTTACTTTCAATACTACAATCAGTGTCATTATTAACTTTATCGGTGGCGTCTATTTTATATATCTTTTGTTAAAGGAGAATAAAAAAATGGTAGATTTGAAAAATGTCTTTAAGTCGTATAATAAGAAGAATGTTATCGATGATGTTTCCCTTAAAATCGAGAAGGGAACGATCACTTCTTTTATTGGCCCCAATGGTGCCGGGAAGAGTACGTTAATCTCAATGATCAGCCGTTTGATTGCAAAAGATAATGGTGCCATCACAATTGATGGCAAGGACATACTGCAAACCAAGAATAATGAATTGGCCAAGAAGATTTCCATTCTAAAGCAATCGAATGCCATTAATTTGAAATTAACTGTTCGTGAACTGGTTTCATTCGGCCGGTTTCCATATTCCCAAGGAAAATTGAAAAAAGAAGACCATGAAAAAATTGATGAGGCAATTGATTATATGGAACTTAGAGACATTCAGGATAAATATCTGGATGAGCTAAGCGGCGGACAGCGCCAGCGTGCACATATTGCGATGGTTATTGCACAGGATACCGAGTATATTCTGCTGGATGAGCCACTGAATAATCTGGATATGCGCCATTCTGTACAAATCATGAAAACTTTGCGCAAGCTTGTAAATGAAATGGGTAAAACGATTTTACTAGTTATCCATGATATTAATTTTGCTTCCTGCTATTCCGACCATATCGTAGCCCTAAAAGATGGAAAAATTGTGAAACAGGGCCGTACATGTGATGTGATTGATAAATGTGTACTGAAAGATATCTATGATATGGATATCGACATCAAGGAAATTGATGAAAGACGTATTTGTGTTTATTTCTAATAACAATTTCGTATGACATGGCTGGAAGATAGCTCGCTATGAAATCAACAAATGAGGGCAAAAAAAAGCCCCTTATCATAATCGGATCTGACCAATCATGATAAAGGAGCAACACCTAACTTAAGTTTACCTTATCTGAAACGTTTGGTAAATAACTTTGATTTCAAAATATAAAATTCTGCATGCTTAGAGCGCTCGGCATGACAGGATATAAAGTAATTCGGCTCATTCGCTGAAAATATCGCCTTCTATTTGTTGAGGAAATAGTGAAATTGAAATTCATACATATGCATACTTTGGTTGTTATTTTTAATAATATATTTTTTAACAAAAAAGGAGTAAAATCAGATGAAAAAATTATGGTTAATGCTCATCATGAGTTTATTGGTTCTATTTATTGCTGCTTGCGGCTCAGACGATAATACGGATGAAGCAGCTAATGCAGGCGAAGATACAGAGGAAACAAAATCGGATGAAACGGTTACTGTATCCCATGAACTTGGCGAGACAGAGGTTCCGAAAAATCCAGAAAAGGTAGTTGTATTTGATTTTGGTATTTTAGATACATTGGATAAACTCGGTGTTGAAGTTGCAGGGGTTGCCCAAGCTGGTACAATTCCAGCATACTTGGAAAAATATGCCGGTGATGAATATGAGAATATCGGAAGTCTAAAAGAGCCTGACTTTGAAAAAATTGCAGAGATTGATCCGGATGTCATTATTATTTCCGGTCGTCAGGCGAGTGTATACGATCAACTGACAGAGATTGCCCCTACCATCCATCTTGGTGTGGATACAACAAGATATATGGATTCATTTAAAGAAAATATGGCAGTGGTTGGAGAAATTTTTGATGCACAAGACGAGATTGATGCAGAAATTGCAAAAATTGAAGAATCTATTACTGCCTTAAATGAAAAGGCAACAGCCTCAGAACTGAATTCACTTATTATTCTAGCGAATGATGATAAAATCAGTGCATATGGCCCGAATTCACGCTTTGGAATGATTCACGATGTGTTCGGTGTCCAGCCTGTTGATGACTCAATTGAAGCATCGACACATGGCATGAATGTTACATTTGAATATGTAATGGAACAGGATCCGGATCTATTATACGTAGTCGATAGAGGGGCGGTTGTAGGTGGCGAGTCTTCTGCACCTCAACTGGTTGAAAATGAATTGGTAAAAAACACAAAAGCATATCAAAATAAAAATATTGTTTATTTGGATCCTGATTTCTGGTATCTTTCCGGCGGTGGATTGACTTCCGTTTCAGAAATGATTAACGAGATCGATGCAAGTATAGAATAATTTGAAAAAGCAGTCTGCTATGCAGGCTGCTTTTGTATTAATAGGCAAAAGTAAGTAATTATTTTTCGAATTTGTTGTTTAACTGTAAATTAGTCCCGAGACAGTTGATATGACGGCATTCAATCAGAATTTCCCCTGTTTTTAATACTTGATATCGAATCTATATTTATGGTTGAATGGAGGAAGGTTAAAAGAAACGAGGGGGACAAACACATGAAAAGAATATTGATACTGTTAACAGCACTTACGATAGCGATCATACTTTCGGCCTGCAACAATGATAAGTCAGCAGAGGAAAGTAAAAATAAAGAAGCAAATACATCTGAGCAGAAACAGGAAGAACTGGAATTTACTGAAGAAGAAAAGGTAGAGGATGATACATCAGTTGCGGTTGTCAATGGGGAAGAGATAAAGGGTGAAGATTACAATCCGATATACACCCAGGTAAAAACAACGATGTATCAATATGGACAAGATGTGAGTGACCTGCCTTCCATCCAGAATCAAACGGTAGACATTCTTATTGAGCAGGCATTGATTAAGCAGGACGCTGAAAAAGCAGGCATCAAGGTTACAGAAGAAGATGCACAGAAGGAACTGGCCAAGATAAAAGAAGAAAGCAATGAAGAAGAATTTGCAGCACTGCTTGAGCAATATCAAATGACAGAAGAAGAATTTGAAAAACAGCTCATGGATGATCTTACTACAATCAAATATGTAGACGAACAATTTAAGGCAGAAGTTACTGACAAAGAAGTAAAAGAGTACTATGATCAGTTGAAGGAACAGAACCAGGAAGTCGGTAAATTGGAAGAAGTAGAGGATAAAATAAAAGAAGTACTCGTTAATGAAAAACAGAGTCAGCAGCTGCGGGCAAAGGTAGACGAACTGAAAGAGAATGCAGAAGTGGAAAAAACGTTATAAATAAAGACTCTTTTCGTAAGTATTGTTGTTATTTCTAACTCTGTATTTGATAAAAATTGCGACATAACAGCAACGGCCGATTTCCGCTTCGGGCAGTCGCTTTCCGCGGCGGGCGCTCTCAGCTTCCTCGGAAGAAACCCACTTCCTGCGGGATCTTCAGCTGTTGCTTTTCCCGCTGGAGTCGACTGCCCTGCGCTCCAATCAATCAGCTTAATAATTGAATAACAGTAATTCGATTCAGAAAGCCAAATCACAACGGAGGAAATACACGGAGACTCCTTGAAATTGCATTCGCAATTTCTGCGTGCGATGCCTTGCTGCCGCAGCCTTCCTTGTCCTGCGGGAAAGCGAAGACGCTAAGACCCCACAGAGAGCGAACTTTGCGAGCGAGGAGGCTTAGCGCGAGCCCGCGGAAAGCGCAGTGTATTTCCGGAGTGGAGATAAGCTCATCATCAAGGTACGTTGCATTTTATATATTTTATGTAAAAACAACAAACTTTGAGAAAACAGCCTAAATAGAAAAACATCGCTCCTTTTCATCTGGAGCGATGTTTTTTACTGGAATCATGATGATGCTGTAAGACTATCCAATGTACGTAAAAGCTTCTGCATTTGCTCATCTGTACCAATCGTGATGCGGATATAATTCTCAATCGGTTTAGATTTAAAATGCCTGACAAGGATGCCATTTTCCTTTAAATTAGCATATAAACGATCAGCACGCTGGTCAGGATGTGTGGCAAAGATGAAATTCGTTTGGGATGGCAGTACGGAATACCCGCGTTTTTTCATTTCAGAGACAGTCCATTCCCTTGTCATGATAATTTTATTTGTTGTATCTTTAAAATAATCTACATCTCTAATAGCGGCTTCGGCACCAGCTATAGCGAGCCTATCGAGTGTATAGGAGTTAAAGGAGTCTTTTATCCGAACCAGCCCCTCAATCAATTCTGGCTGTCCCATCGCAAATCCAACCCGCAAGCCGGCGAGAGAGCGCGACTTGGACATCGTCTGAATGACAAGCAAATTCTCATAGGTATTGATTAAAGAGGTCGCTGAAGCCTCAGCAAAGTCAATATAGGCCTCATCGACAATCACAATCTGATCTGGATTGCTCTCCAGGATTTCTTTTACTGAATCAAGACCCAAGTAAACACTTGTCGGCGCATTGGGATTTGGAAAGATGACACCGCCCTCTGCTTGGAAAAAATCTTTTACGGGAAGCGTGAAATCTTCATGCAGCGGAACCTCTTCTGCCGGAATGCCGAACAGATCGGCATATACCGGATAAAAGCTGTAGGAAATGGCCGGATAACGAATTTTCTTGTCTGTATCAAAAAATGCCACGAATGAAAAAGCTAGGATTTCATCAGACCCGTTTCCAACAAAAATATTTTCTTTGGATAATTGATAAAAGGATGCAATATCCTCTCTCAGCTTGTCTGCAGTAGGGGAGGGATAAAGGTTTAGCTTCCTGTCCGTTTCCCTTTGGATTTCCTGTATCACTTTAGGTGATGGGGGATACGGATTTTCATTCGTATTCAGTTTAATGATATCAGTCCGATTAATCTGTTCTCCAGGAACATACGGCTTACAGCGCCTTGCAGCCTCACTCCAAAATTTACTCACGATTTTGACCTTCCTTTTTGATATGTCTCTTCAGTAATTCAGCTTTTACATCTGTTATCGATATACCCATCAGCTCCATTAAAACCAATGTATGATACGTAAGATCAGAAATTTCGCTGGTTGTTTCTTTTCGATCATTATTTTTAGCGCCAATGACTACCTCTGTCGTCTCTTCTCCAACCTTTTTAAGGATTTTATCGATCCCTTTCTCAAACAGGTAAGATGTATATGCACCATCGATTGGATTCTCGCGGCGGTTTTTGATTTTTTCAATGACCTGGTAAACGATATCATGGGATGGAATTTCATTGGTGAACAGTTCATTATGGAAACAAGTTTCTTCTCCAGTGTGACATGCCGGTCCAATCGGGGTGACCTGGACTAATAGAGCGTCTGCATCACAATCAAAGGCTATTTTCTTAACCTGCTGTTTATTTCCGGATGTCTCACCCTTATTCCATAGTTCCTGGCGCTTTCTTGAAAAGAACCAAGTTTCCTTTGTTTCAATCGTTTTCAGCAAGGAGTCTCTGTTCATATAGGCTAGTGTCAATACGCCTCCTGTATTTGCATCCTGTACAATGGCAGGGATGAGCCCATTTTCATTAAATGAGAGTTGTTCGATGTTTATCTCCATTAGTTGTCCCTCCTGACAATGATGTCACTTTCTTGAAGAAAGTTTTTTAAATCGGGTATATTTATTTCTTCGTAGTGAAAGACAGAAGCTGCCAATGCTGCGTCAGCCCCTTCTTTTAATACGGTGCTGAAATGCTCTTTATTACCTGCTCCGCCACTTGCAACTACTGGGATATTGACGGTTTGTGCAATCTTTTTGGTGAGTGATAGATTATAGCCATCTTTTTCGCCATCTGAATCCATGGCATTGATCACAAGCTCACCCGCACCTAGCTGTTCGCCGCGTTTGGCCCACTCGATTGCATCGATGCCGGTGTCATGGCGTCCGCCTTTAGTAAAGACATTCCATCTATTTGGGGCTACTTCTTTTGCGTCAATCGATAAGACGATACACTGACTGCCGAATTTAAGTGCAGCGTCCGTAATCAATTGCGGATTATCGACAGCTGCGCTATTGATAGAGACTTTATCTGCTCCGGAACGCAAAACCTTATGAATATCTTCGACCGTTCGTATCCCTCCGCCGACAGTGAAAGGGATAGCAATCTCTTTTGCGACATTCTCAACTACATCAAGGAATATATTCCGTTCTTCATTTGAGGCGGTAATGTCATAGAATACGAGTTCATCAGCACCTGCTTTGTTGTATCTCTTGGCTAATTCGACTGGATCAGCCACATCACGGATATTTTGAAATCTTTTTCCTTTCACTACACGGCCTTTGTCTACATCGAGGCAGGGGACGATTCTTTTAGCCAGCATGTTGATCACCCTCTGTTAATTTTTCAAATTTCAATGAACCATCGTATAATGCTTTGCCGATAATAGCTCCGTACATGTTCAGCGATCTTAATCTTGAGATGTCTTCTTCCGTTGAAACTCCGCCGGAAGCAATTACATTGATGCTGGTTTCCTCATTAATTGCCTGCAGTTCTTCGAAATTAGGTCCCTGCAGCATACCATCCTTTAGAATGTCTGTATAGACGATTGTTTCTACGCCGATAGCTTCTAACTCCTTAACAAGGTCGGTTGCTCTGACCGTACTTGTCTCCGTCCATCCATCTGTAGCGACATAGCCATTGCGGGCATCAATGGAAACTGCGATTTTGGATCCGTACTTGTGTACGGCCTGTTTGAGGATTTCCTGATTGTTGATGGCGGCAGTACCCAGGATGACACGGGCAATTCCGGCAGCCAGGTAATCGTCGATCAAATCGATTGATCGGATTCCGCCGCCAACTTGAACAGGAATGCTTGTGCTTCTGGCAATTTCTTTAATGGATTCCCGGTTGGGCGAGTCCCCGGTCTTGGCCCCGTCAAGGTCCACGGTATGTAAATATACTGCACCTTTTTTCTCCCATTCGGAAGCCATGGCGGCAGGTGAGTCGCCATAGATAACTTCTTTATTATAGTCGCCCTGGGTTAGGCGTACACATTTTCCGCCACGGATATCAATTGCTGGAAAAAGAATCATGAAATCATCTCCTCATAATTTTGTAACAGCTTGATGCCAACATCCCCACTTTTTTCTGGGTGGAATTGCATGCCGGTTACATTCCCTTGCTGAACGATGGCTGGAACGACACCACCATACTGTGTGCTGCCGAATAAGGACGTTTCCTCAAGCGTATCCACTGCATAGGAATGGACGAAGTAAACATAAAAGTCTTCTGGCAAGTCTTTCAATAACCGGCTTTCCTGGTGTTTGGCGATAGTGTTCCATCCCATATGGGGGACTTTTACCGTATCCCTGATTTTACTTACATTTCCTTTTAGTAAACCAAGACCTTCCCAGTCGCCGTCTTCATAACTTCTTTCATAAAATAATTGCATTCCGAGACAGATGCCAAGAATCGGTTTGCCTGATGCAGCTTCCTTCTTGATGACTTCAGCTAATCCCATTTCATTGATAGCATCCATAGCATCTTTAAAGGCTCCTACACCAGGAAGGATGATAGATGCTGCATCCCTGATAACCTGAGGGTCTGTAGTTAGTACAGATTCTTTATTTAATTTATCCAGTGCAAATTGCAGGCTCTTGATATTCCCAGCACCATAATCAATGATTGCAATCATCAAAATCTCCCTTTCCGGTTTCCGGTATTTATTATTCGATATTGTGATAGAGCAGCATTTCGTTTCGATGTCCCACCGTTTTTTATAAACTTCCTTTAGTGGAAGGAATGCCTTTTATCCTTGGGTTCTTTTGTGTTGCCTGATCCAAGGCGCGGCCAAATCCTTTAAATATGGATTCAATCATGTGGTGGGTGTTACTTCCATATGCAAGATTGATATGAAGGGTCACCTTGGCATTGCTTGCAAAAGCCTGGAAAAATTCTTCTACCAGTTCTGTATCGAAGCTGCCAACCTTATCCTTTAATCCCTCTACATTATATACAAAGTATGGCCGGCCGCTTATATCGAGCGAAACGGTCGATAGTGCCTCATCCATTGGTGTTGTCACGGTTGAATATCGGCTAATCCCTTCTTTATTGCCTAAAGCTTCAAGAAAAGTTTGGCCTAGTGCAATTCCTATATCTTCTACGGTATGATGCTGATCGACCTCCAAATCTCCATCACATGTTACCGTTAAATCAAAGAGGCCGTGTTTAGTCATCAGTGTTAACATATGGTCGAGGAAGCCTACACCTGTATGGATAGAAGAAGTACCTGTTCCATCTATATTAAAGTCCAAAGCTATCGAAGTTTCATTCGTCTTTCTTTTGACGCTTGCATTACGCATTTGGCTCACCCTTTCTGATGCGAATGGAATTCGCGTGTGCGCTTAATCCTTCCACGTTTGCGATGGTAATAATAGAGTCAGCTGCCTGTTGAATTGCTTCTTTGGAATAGCTGATAATACTCGATTTTTTCATGAAATCATAGACACCAAGCGGTGAAGCAAATTTGGCGGTACCGTTTGTTGGTAAAGTATGGTTCGGACCCGCATAGTAATCTCCCAAAGGCTCAGGTGAATAATTCCCGAGGAAGATGGCACCGGCATTTTTG
Source organism: Oceanobacillus massiliensis str. N'diop (assembly GCF_000285495.1). Lineage (GTDB taxonomy): Bacteria > Bacillota > Bacilli > Bacillales > Amphibacillaceae > Oceanobacillus > Oceanobacillus massiliensis. The sequence goes on along the minus strand of NZ_HE610980.1, from coordinate 88,006 downwards.
ATATACTGCAGCTTCTCAGAGGCATTTTCAATCATCAGTTGTAAGTGCTCTGGTGCAATTTCATTAACGAGTGCAAAGGCTTCTGTTAAATCTGCAGCAACGATGATAGTGCCATTTTGTGTGATGGACCGTTCGATAATTTCTTTTCGTTCCAGACGTGCTGTTTGCTTTTCGATTTCTTTCTTAATCTGTTCTGCAGCATTCTTGCTGATCGTTATGCAGATCGCACTTGCAGATTCATCATGCTCTGCCTGAGAAAGTAAATCTGCTGCCACATAACTTGCTGGTGCTGTTTCATCTGCAACGACGCAGATTTCGCTTGGGCCTGCAATCATATCGATTGCTACATCGCCATAAACCCATTTTTTTGCACGGGCTACGAAGGCATTTCCAGGTCCGACGATTTTGGCAACTTTCTCAATTGTTTCTGTTCCGTATGCCAATGCAGCGATTGCCTGTGCCCCACCCACCTTATAAATGGTAGAGATTTCAGCAACCTGGGCAGCAGCCAGTACATATGGATTGATCTTGCCGTTTGGCTGTGGGGGTGTGGTCAAAACGATTCTATCGACACCGGCCAGCTTAGCGGGAATCACGTCCATCAGCACGGTTGAAGGATAGGCAGCCTTTCCGCCTGGGATATAAACGCCAACCTTCTCCAACGGGGTGACCTTTTGGCCAAGCATAATCCCCGGCTCCTTATTCATAAACCATGAATATTCCTTCTGTGCCATGTGGAAAGCTTCGATGTTTTCCTTTGCCTGCCTTAAGGCAGTAAGGAATTCTGGTTCAACGAGCTGCTGTGCCTCCGCAAATTCTTCTTCTGTAACAATAAGAGAATCCAATTTTGCCTGATCGAATTTTTCAGTATAACTGAATAATGCTTTATCGCCAATGTTCCGTACCTGTCTAATAATTTCCAGTACCGTTTGATCAAGCTCCTGTTCATTACTGGATATGGAATCTTGGCTAGCCTCCAAATCCTTCACAAATTGTTCTGCTGTTAATAGTTTCATTATGAATCACTCCAAAGTGGATTTTAATAGATTGATAAATTGCTGCACTTCTGCTGATTTTGTGGCAAAGCTTGCCTTATTTACGATTAATCTGGTACTGATCGTTTCAATGTCTTCGATAACGACCAGGCCGTTTTCTTTTAAAGTGCTGCCGGTTTCTACGATATCCACAATATAATCTGCCAGTCCGATAAGTGGGGCAAGTTCGACGGATCCATTCAGTTTTACCGTTTCAATCGATTGTCCCTTTTTTGCAAAATGGTTTTTGGCGATGTTAGGATATTTTGTTGCTATCGTCAGTTGCTGTCCTTGATCGGAAATATGGTCTTTTTTTCCTGCAACAGCGAATTTGCATTTCCCAATTTTTAAGTCTAGTAATTCATATACATCTGCCTGAGACTCCAGAATATTGTCTTTACCGACAATGCCAATGTCTGCGGCGCCTTTTTCTACGTAGGTTGGGACATCGAGAGCCTTTACGAAAATTAGTTTAATGGATTGATCATCATTATAGAAAACGAGCTTCCTGCTTTTTTCATGGAAATCATTAAACTGGATGCCTGCTTTCTTTAAAAGGTCGATTGTGCTTTTGGCTGGACGTCCTTTTGCCAGTGCGAGTGTTATGCTTTGCAATTAAAAATCCTCCCTATTGGCCAGAATTAGTGATGTGAGTTCCTTTGTATCAGAAAACATTCGTGCTGTATTATTCCTGCCGGCAAATAAATTCTGCTCTTTTTCAAACCTGGCGATACATGCGGCAGGAATAGGTTTCGGACTAATGGACGCTTCGGCAAAGGTGAGAACCTGATAATCATTATTTCGAAGTTTGTATGCCGCAATTAAGGCTTCTCTTTGTTTTTCCTTTGTATAATAAATGATAATGTCTACGGATTGGCTGGAAGGTTCAGAAAGACCTTGCTGGCGTATAGCCTGAAGCAGATAGTCCACTTCAAAGGCAAAGCCGATGGCCGGCATTGCATGATTGAACTGCTCTCCTAAATGGTCATAGCGGCCACCCATAAGTACAGGCTGGCCGACTTTGCCAACGAATCCTTGGAAGATAACCCCTGTGTAATAATCCATATTGTTTATTAAACCAAGATTAAAGATGACATCATCATTTACGCCGTAATCTTTTAATACCTCATATACGTCAATTAAATTATGGAGAACGTGCTGCATTTTACTGCTGCGGATTATTTTCTCTGCCTGCTGGATCACTGTTGCAGGCTCTCCATATAACATTGGTATTGTTTCGATTGCTGACTTCCATTCACTATCAATGGACAGGCCATCAAGGAAAATCTCAATTTCAGCCATATTTTTTGATTGAATGAGATTTTGCAGGAGCTCCAATTCCTGTTCCGTCAAGGAGGCTTGCTGAATCAAATCCTTAAAAAACCCGGCATGGCCAATCTCTATTTTGAAATTTTTAAATCCTAAGTCTTTTAATGTATGGATTGCCAGCATAATTACTTCAGAATCGATTTCAGGCGTATTTTCCCCGAAGAACTCGACCCCCGCCTGTGTGCTTTCTTTTTGATTAGGAGTCCCTCCTGTTTGGCGGAAGACATCAAGCACATAGAATAGGCGCTGGTTTAAGGCGTTGGAATTCTGATTGGCAGCTGTTATCCTAGTAATAGGAATTGTTACATCAGGACGTAAAACAAGGACTTTGCCGGATGTATCAATTACCTTAACCATTTCATCTTTATTTATAGTTCCGGTAATATCGGAATACATATCATAAAATTCAAGCGTGGAAGTGCGTACTTGTTTATATCCATAGGTGGTAAAGCGTTTTTTTAAAGTGGTGATTAAATCATCTCTCATTTGAAAGTCTTCTACATTTTTGTTCCTGCTCAATTCAGTCCTATTTCTTTTCAATTGAAAAACTCCCTTTTAAAGCTCTTTATCACTTTATCACTTTAACTAATTAAAGTTATATAGTATTATAATAATGATATAGAATAAAGTCAACCAATAGGGGAGCGGATAGTATGTTTGATTATCATATTCACAGTGATTTTTCTGCCGATTGCAACACTACCATGGAGACGACAATTGAAAAGGCAATAGCGATGGGGCTAGAGGAAATCTGTTTTACCGAACATATTGACTACGATTATCCGGATAAGAACTGGATCTTTGAATTTGATTTAAGTCAATATGATAAAAAGATAAAAGAAATGCAGCATACCTATATGAATCAAATCCGGATTAAAAAAGGTGTGGAAATTGGGCTGCAGCCGCATCTGCTGTCAAGATACGAATCATTGATGAAAACAGAAGACTTTGACTTCGTTATTTGTTCCATGCATTCAACAGACGGAAAGGACCTGCATTCAGGGGAATTTTTTGAGGGGCGGACTGTAGAAGAAGCGTATGGCACCTATTATCAGGAACTGTATGAATGCATAAAGGAATACAAAGGATTTAGTATCCTGGGGCATATTGATCTTGTTAAGCGATACTCAAAGGAAAAGAGCAAGGAGAGCTTCCATGGTATTATTGGGGATATATTTAAGGAAATCATACCAGCCGGAAAGGGTATTGAACTGAATACATCGGGCTTCAGATATGGCCTGGATAATGGTATGCCCAGCAAAGACATTCTGGAGCTTTATAAAAATTGCGGTGGAGAAATCATTACCCTTGGTTCGGATTCCCATGTGGAGACAACCCTTGGCTATCGGTTCAAAGATTCGCTGGATCTGTTACAGTCGGCTGGATTCCGTTATATTGCAACATATGAAAATGGAGAGCCGGCATTCCATAAAATAGACAGCCTTTTGCAGGGAAAATAACAGGCAGAGAAAATAATAGGCTGTTTTCTCAAAGTTTGTTGTTTTTACATAAAATATATAAAATGCGACGTAACTTGATGATGAGCTTATCTCCACTCCGGAAATACACTTCGCTTTCCCGCTGGAGTCTCCGTGTATTTCCTCCGTTGTGATTTGGCTTTCTGAATCAAATTACTGATATTCGATTATTAGGCTGATTGATTGGAGCGCAGGGCAGTCGACTCCAGCGGGAAAAGCAACAGCTGAAGATCCCGCAAGAAGCCGTTTTTGCTTCTGAGGAAGCTGAAGCGTTGCCCGCGGAAAGCGACTGTCCGGAGCGCAAATCGGCCGTTGCTGTTACGTCGCTGTTTTTATCAAATACAGAGTTAGAAATAACAACAATACTTACGAAAAGAGCCAAATAATAATAAGAAATTTATATGAATTTTTTTGTTATTCACCTTTAAGAAGAATCTTCCGATGGTATAATAGAGACATATCAAATAATTATTTTCACATCGTTTATCTATTATAGAAAACACCGCGGAAATATAACATAAATGAGGGAAGATTTTTGACGAATAAGCTGATGATAAAGATTTCTGCTGCTCTGCTGCTGGCTTTAGGAATTATTACGATACTCTCTGTTCCAAATAAGGCGAAATCAGAACACTATACCGCTGAACCGACTGTATTTATCCATGGATATAAGGGAACAGCGAATTCATTTCGCCATATGCTCGACAGGTTTGAAAATGAATATAAATGGGGAAAAAAAGGATTTGTTTACTTTGTTTCCAAAGAGGGACAAATTCGCGATTATAACTTGAGTAAAGGGAAGTACGCTCCTACGTTCATCCAAATTGTTCTGGAAGACAATCGTGCAAGCTTTGCAGATAGTTCCGAATGGATTTCATCTGTACTTCTTCATATGAAGGAAAAATACCATATTGATTCCGTCAACCTTGTGGGACATTCCATGGGGGGAATAATGGCGGTCAAATATGCTATGGAGAGTGAGAAAAACGGCTATCCAAAAGTAAATAAACTCATAACGATTGGAAGCCCATTTGATGGGATCTACAGTGAAGAATACTTTCAGATCCATAAAGATCCAGCTGCAGCGGACCTAAAACCCGATTCATTGGCGCTTCAGCTGCTCAGAAAAAGTCCGTTCCCCGATGACATTGAAGTGTTAAGCATCGGAAGTACAGGAGATATTGTTGCACTCCCAGAAAGCGTCCAGTCTTTACGAAACATTATACCGAATGATAACTATCATGAGATCATGATTGAGGATGACTCGCTTGGACATAGCGGTCTCCACGAAAATAAAGAAGTAGACAAAATGATACATTCTTTTTTGTGGCAAGATACTGGGCAATAACTTACAATGAATAGAGATAATTTTAAAGGAATGATATGCGTGACAGAAAATCATCATATGTACGAAAAATTAATTAAACTAACATCTGAGCGTAATGTGATGGTAAATGAACTCCTAAGGAATCATACGTATACCCGTTTAGGAGGGAAGGCGGATTTCTATGTGGTGCCAGAAACTTATGAACAGGTACAGGAAATCATAAAGCTTGCCAATCAGGAAGCAATTGCCTTTACGATGCTTGGCAACGGATCTAACTTAATCGTAAAAGATGGCGGCATCCGCGGCATTGTTTTGAATTTGCAAAAGCTCTCAGACATAAGTACAGACGGCAATAGGCTTATTGCTCAAAGCGGAGCGCGGATTATTGATGTTTCAAGAGAAGCTTTAAGCCAAGGTCTGACTGGACTGGAGTTTGCATGCGGAATCCCGGGGTCTGTCGGTGGAGCGCTATTTATGAATGCAGGTGCCTATGGCGGCGAGATTAAAGATGTCCTGACAAGTGCAGTAGTGGCAAACAGAGAAGGGGAGATACTGACACTTACTGCTGAACAGCTGGATTTGGATTATCGAACCAGCAATATTCCAGATAATGGCTATATTGTGCTTGAGGCAACATTTACCCTAAGGCAGGGAGAACATGAGGCCATTAAGGAAATCATGGATGATTTGACTAATCGCCGGGAAACAAAACAGCCACTGGAATATCCTTCATGTGGGAGTGTCTTCAAGCGACCACCAGGCTATTTTGCCGGTAAGCTGATTCAGGACAGCGACCTGCAGGGTAAACAGATAGGTGGAGCCCAGGTTTCTCTAAAACATGCAGGCTTTATCGTCAATAAGGATAACGCGACAGCGAAGGAATATATTGACCTGATTCATTTTGTACAGTCTACAGTAAAGCAGAAATTCGATGTGAAATTGGAACGGGAAGTTAAAATAATTGGTGAGGATTTAGTGAAATAGCTGATTAGCTGTGAACATCATATGTGTTCGCAGCTTTTTTATTGCCCTATTGGATACAGTGGAATTGTCGGGGAACTTGAATGAGCGCTTGAGAAGAGAAACAGGACTCCCACTCGGTGGGAGTCCTGCAATAAAGCTATCTTCTGAATCTGTGCAGGAATTCCTGCAGGCGTTCATCTGTCGAATGCTCGATAACCTGACTGGCTGTTCCCTGTTCTGCGATAACACCTTCATCAAGGAATAGAACTTTATCCGCTATATCCAGTGCAAAGTCCATTTCATGGGTAACAAGCACCATTGCCATGTCATCGTGTTTGGCAATATCGCGGATTACCTCAAGGACTTCTCCAACAAGCTCTGGGTCCAGTGCGGAGGTTACTTCATCAAACAGCATAATCTTTGGACGCATGACCAAGGCACGGGCCATCGCCACACGCTGCTTCTGTCCGCCCGAAAGCTGGCTTGGATAATTATCTAACTTATCACCAAGCCCGACTCGCTCAAGCATTTGAATGGAACGATCGCGGACATCAGCTTTGTTTTCCTTTTTAACATGGATAGGTGCAGTCATGCAGTTTTCCAGGATAGACATATGCGGAAAGAGATTGAAGTGCTGGAACACCATCCCGATATCTCCGCGGACCTGTCTTAAATGCTTCTCATTCGCCTTCACCATTTGGCCATTCTTATCCATCTTCCACAAGTTTGTCCCATCGACGATAATATCTCCGGAAGTCGGTTCCTCCAGCGTCATCAGCATCCTTATAATCGTTGTCTTCCCGGAACCACTCGGACCGATGACTGCTACTTTTTCGGCCGGATGAATATCTAAATCGATTCCTTTTAAAACATTCACATCTCCAAACGATTTATGTACATTCTGGAATTTTACAATTGGTTCAGACATTACATGATTGCTCCTTTTTTATCGCTTTTTACAATCGCATTTTTGTCAAAGCGAGTATTCATTTTTACTTCAAGCTTTTTAATCAGGATTGCGGATGGGTAGCTTAATAATAAGAAAATAATTCCGACAATGGTTAATGGCTCCAAATATGACCAATTTTGAGCGCCATAGCTGTTTGCCATAAACATTATACCAGCGACACTTATGGTAGAGGCAAGCGGAACTTCTTTAAACATAATAATAAAGTAGTTTCCCAGCATTGGAATGGTTGGGGGCACAGCCTGCGGTAAAATAATCTTCTTCCATTTGTCGACCGTCGTAAAGTTTAATGCCCTCGAGGCCTCCCATTGCCCTTTATCGACGCTTTCGATGCCTGATCGATAGATTTCTCCAATATATGTACTGAAATGCACACCAAGTCCAATCACCGCACTTGTGAATGGGCTTAAAGTAAGTCCAATGCCAGGTATCATTGGAAATGCATAGTAGATAAAGAATAATTGGACGAGTGGGGGAGTCGATCGGATAAATTCCATAACCCATGTAATGATCCAGTTAAAAGCTTTATTAGGCACTCTCCGTAGAAATGTCCAGACAAAGCCAAATAGAAGAGCAAACAAATAACAAGTTATAGTCAGGCCAACAGTAATGCCCAAGCCTTGAAGAACGATAGGGAGTGCTTCAAAAAACGTATCCCAGCTCCAGTAAGTAGTATTCATTAACTAGCCACTCCTTTCTTAGAAATGCTTTCACCTTTTCTTGTCAGCCAGATTAATGGAAGGGCAAGAATAAAGTAGAAAACAAGTACTAATAGGTATACGACAGGTGCTTGAGAAAGACTGGAACTCCTAATAATATCTCCATAATATAAAATATCGTTCAATCCAATCAGCGATACCAACGATGTCCCTTTTAACATTTGGATGGTATAATTTCCGAACTCAGGCAGCATCATGCGAATAGCCTGCGGGAAAATGATCAGCCGCATTCTTTGAAAACGGGACATATTTAGGGCTGTTGCGGCTTCGGTTTGACCTTTCGCAACAGAAAGGATTGATCCACGGACCACCTCTGACAGGTATGCTCCATAGTTCAGGCCAATTGCAATGACTCCAATCCACCAATTGGAGCCGAGGCGAATATCGAAAAGCATCGGGATTGCATAATAGAGCCAGAACAACTGAACAATTAGAGAGGTCCCGCGAAAAATTTCAACATAAAGACCTGTGAATTTACGTAAGAAAATATTTGAAGAAAGTCGGCTTAAACCTGCAATGAATGCCATCAGGTAAGCAAAGGCTGCTGATGCGAGCAGGACAGAAACAGTGATTACAAGCCCTCTGGCAAGTTGTGGGAAAATCTCCATTATCGCATTCATCGTAACCACTCCTTTATCGTTTTATTGCTTTCCATGCGTTGTTTACGGAAACATAGTGTTTTAGTATTGTGGATTAAACTCAGGATGCTTGCTGGCAGTAACCATTTTTTAGGGAGCAATCTTCCAGTAAAGCGGTTCGCATATAAGCAAACCAATTAAATTAAACTATAATAATATGTAAACAAGGTCTTCCCAGGAAAAAACATAGGGTCAGTCCCCTGGGTGAGGGAACCGACCCTATGGAGTTATTGCTTCCTATGATCCTGAGGCTGCAAATTTTCGGTTATAAAGCTTCCCCGCTGCAAAGTGCTTCAGTTGTTACTGCATCAACGGGAACAAAATTCGTTTCACCGTTAAAGCCATTTTCTTCTAGTAATTCGGATATTGTTCCATCTTCTTTTAACTCCGCTAATTTTTCATTATAAGCATCGCGTAATTCGGTATTTTCCAAGCTGAACGCTGCACCACCATAGCTTGGTACGCCTTCTATGTCAGGCTGCTCGAATGATTCAACAAATTCTAATGCATCTGTATCAGCTGACTCCAGTGCCATTTTAACGGTCATTTCAGTACCAGTTGTAACATTGGCACGTCCGGATTGTACAGCTGAGAATGTTGCAGGAATATCGGGTGCAGTCTGGATCTGATCTTCACTCACACCTTCTGATTTTAAAAATTCAATTTCGGTCGCACCTTCCATTACGACAACAGTAACGTCCGGATTATTGGCAATATCTTCATAGCTTTCAATCCCGAGTGGATTTCCGGCCTCGACTATCAGCCCTTCACCGTACTGCATCGTAGGTTCACTGAAGGCTGCATTTTCACAGCGATCCGGGTTTATTGCCATACCAGCAGTTATAACGTCAAACTGCCCTGCTTGGACACCGGGAATCAGTTGCCCCCATTCGGATAATTGTGAATCCATCTCATCAATTCCAAGTTCAGCAAACACGGCTTTGGCGATATCTACGGATGCTCCTTTCAGCTCCCCGTCTTCTTCATAAGCGTATGGTGCTTCATTGGCAAATCCAATTGTAACCGATCCATCTTCCTGTAATTGCTCCAATGTGCTTCCGCTGCCTTCATCTTCACCACTTGCAGTATCGTCTGATCCACCACAAGCTGTTAGCAACATCAAGAATGAAGCCAATAATAGTACGTACAATAATTTCTTCAAGTCTAAAAGACCTCCCTGTTTTTAGATAAGTAGTCGTGATTATTTTTTCTGTTTAGTGACTTTTTACTGGGTATATATCACTGTGTGCTGGCGAAAAAAAGAGAATGGCAGAAATGGGGGCAGCATTCATATTTATAATGGTATAGATATATAACCCCACATTCAAACATTGTATATTTTGATAATTTGTAATTTGCCTGCAAATCAAGCGTTTAGGAAGGAGGAGCTTGTGGATACTGAAACATCCTCTAGAATAATACTGAATACGCTATATTAATCAGATTTCAATGAAAAATATTGGGATTGAATCAGTATTATTAAACTATTGAAATGGATGCAGTTGTAGTTTAATCTGTAACTATCAGATTTGCTGCAGAACGAGGTGAAGTATAAAGAATGGCAACATATATAACTGTAGGTATTGCATCCATTATAGTCGTCGGGCTAGTTGTGCTGCTATCGCTTACCACATTATCAAAGGGATATAGTTATAAACATTCGGTTGATCCTTTGCCAGAGGATGATAAGGAAGATGATAAGGAAGAGGACAGGAAGAATCAATAGAATAATGTGTACGGCGTACAATCACAAATCCAGCTTTGCGTTTCCTGTGGCGTGAATCAGCTATTGAGCTAGTCAAGCAGTTTGCCAGCAACAATCATTCAGAAAATAGGATACAAAAAAGATCGCACATTAAAATTAGTGCGAACTTTTTGTATCCAGTGGCCTGAGTTTAGATTCAATCTTTGTTCGTTGACTTTCAATATATGGAGGCAATGCGAGTGATTCTCCCAGATGATCAAAATCTTCGTCTGTGGCAAATCCCGGTCCGTCAGTTGCAAGTTCAAATAAAATCCCATTCGGGTCTCTGAAATAGAGCGATTTAAAATAATACCGTTCAACCATACCTGAATTAGGCAGTTGAATATCTTCCAGTCTATTTTTCCACTTCGTCAATTCCTCTTTGTCTTCAACCCGAAATGCAACATGATGTACACTTCCCCGTCCTGGTCTTTCCTGAGGGAGATCCTTCCTTGCTTCCAGATGGATCTCTGCACCAGTTCCTCCTGCGCCTGTTGAAAATACAATTATATCCGGCTGGCCATCGATGTTGGAAGGATAACTGCCAACTTGTTTGAGTGTCAGAAGCTTCGTTAAAATTTCTACAGTGGGGTCTGGATTCCGTACCGTTAATCTAGAGGGACCAAGTCCAATAATACCTTTATCCGCGGGCACTGGGCTCTGGTCCCAGACTTTTCCGCCGGGTACACCGGTATTATTCTCATCAGAGATAAGGAGCAATCGCTGTTTTTCATGATCACGAAAATGAATCACTTTGCGTTCTCCCTGGATGGAAATTCCATCATGATCTACTTCATATTCTGTCAGCCGGGAATTCCAATATTCAAGCGCTGCATCATTTGGAACACGAAGTGAAGTAGCGGAAATACTGCCGGTCCCAGGATATGTATTCCCCGCATTTGGTATCTCGAAGAAAGTCAAGTCTGTTCCGGGATTCCCCTTTTCATCTGCATAGAATAGATGATAGACGGAAGTGTCATCCTGATTAACTGTTTTTTTGACGAGACGCATACCGAGAACTTCTGTATAAAACTGATAATTCTTTTTAGCATCTGCGGTAATGGCAGATACATGGTGAATTCCTTTAATCTCCACGAGCATTCCTCCTATAGGATCGAAATATCTTTTATTAAATATAGACTTATTTATCATACAAGTCCAAAATGGTTATTCCTTGGAAGCTTTATCTGCAGGCCGGTAGCCATGTTGAAGCTGATCGATGTGAAGACCGAAAGTCATCTGCAGATGAGGGTAATCTTTGAAACTGTTCCAGTCTCCCCCCCATTCAAAACCTAATTCCTTTCCTATTTCAGCAACTTCAAACCAGTCCGATTCGCCATTTTCATTCCCATCATAATGGATATCCCAGGTGATTTCTCCTGAACTCTTTTCGATAGCATAGTCAATTGCCAGTCCATAATTATGATAAGACTCTCCGGCTTCTGCATTTGTTACAATGTTTCCTTCAGTGGATCTTCCCTGTTTGTATAATTGATTCTGCCTTTCGAAGGACCGGGTCTCTGCCGTAATAATAACCGCAATATCCTTTTCGGCAGCTCTTTCCACTAATGCATGCTTACTCTCTTCCACCAATGGATGAACTTCTGTTGGTATTGGAGCATCTTCGCCTAAATATAAATAGCGCTCATCCTGCTGCCGGTTATAAACGAAAAATAGAATGGCCAGAAATAATATAATCACTATCCAAGTTGTTAAAATGCCAGTAAAACCTTTCATGGAAGCTTTTCTCCTAAAAATAGATATATTATTATAATAACAGATATGATTGCAGGATGTGCTTTAGGTATTTACAATGAAAAGTGACTTGCATGGCTTGAGAGGGATTTTAAGATGAAGCAGCAAAGAAAAAACAAACATATAGTAATTTTATATTACGTTACGCATTAATATTATTTTGACAAACTGTGCGAAAAGACCTGAGGATGCAGAAGGGATGCAATGGTACTGGCAATATGTCATAAACAGCAGCTTTTGAAAATGGATAAGCTGCCGGGCGGGTTAATCGAACAGTAATCATTGTTAACAGTTGTATAATATACTTTTATTAGGGAGGAGGGGGAGGCGTGTATTACCTTGTTTCAATTTTGATCGGGTATCTATTCGGTTGTATGCACGGATCACATCTGGTGGGGAAACTAAAGAACATAGACATTAAAAATTCCGGCGTTAAAAATGCAGGTGCTTCCAATGCGACCATTCTGCTTGGCTGGAAATATGGAATTTTGGTCGCGTTAATCGATATTTTTAAGGCAACATTAGCAATTTTACTGGTGTTATTCATAATTAGTGAAGCCGGTTTTAGCAGCAGTCAACAGAAGTTAATGGTATATATTACTGCATTATTTGTTATTATAGGTCATAACTATCCAGTAACGATGAAGTTCAGCGGCGGCAAAGGTACGGCATCACTTGTTGGCGTACTGCTTGCAATTGACTGGAAGGTTGCCGTCATAGGAATTGGAATCCTGCTGGTATTTTCCCTTGCAACGGATTATCTCGTTGTAGGTGTTTTATGCATGTATCTTTCGTTTCTGGTGACGACCTATATGTTTTTCGGAGTCGGCCCAGCATCAATTGTTGTTGTGCTGTCGCTACTAAGCATCATGAAGCATCTGGAAAACTATAAACGAATATGGAAGAAAGAGGAGACGAAGCTATCCAGCATGTTTTTCAATAAATCTGCTTAAACTTGGGCTGTTTCAACGATTGCCGTTTTGGAAACGATAAAGGAAGAGCGATGGCGATGCAGGCTGTATGTGCAGCAAGGCTCTGTGGCAGCTGCTTTCAAGAGTCAACGGGAAGTGTCGTATATTTCCATATTGGGTTTCTGCAAATAAAAAATACCGATATATTTAATGGATTGATTGGAGGACATTATGTTAGACGTTATTATTTGGATTGTGATTGTGGCCATGTTTATTTTGAGTTTCATAGGAATACTGTTCCCGATTGTTCCATCCGTTCTCGTATTGTGGGTAGGATTTTTGCTCTATCAATTTGTGCTGGATGGAAATGAACTCAATACATTATTCTGGATCATTATGGTTTTATTCACCATCCTTCTCATTGCGGCAGACCTTATCGCGAACAGTTATTTTGTTAAAAAATACGGCGGAAGCAAATGGGGCGAACGGGGAGCTGCAATAGCCGTTATCCTCGGCTCGTTTATTACACCGCCATTTGGAATTATCTACGTTCCTTTTATCGTAGTCTTTATTATAGAAATGATACAGAAAAGGACTGCCGGAGAAGCTCTGCGTGCATCATTCGGTTCACTGCTGGGATTTCTTGGGGGCACATTCGCAAAGATAGCTATTCAGGCCGTTATGATTATTTGGTTTTTTGTACTGATGTTATTTTAGGCACATTCATCCAGACAGTGAAAACGCTTTTGCCGTATTCATATCTCTTGTGGTGGACAGGGATATGCAATTGTTTCGGTATAGCAGCAGTAAGCTAAGAATGTTTATTCCGCGAATTGCGAACTGAACTATCACTATAAAAAGGGGGAACTGTATATGACAAATCGGGCATTGATCAATGTGGATTATACGTATGATTTTGTAGCAGATGAAGGGAAACTGACCACTGGAAAACCTGGACAGGCAATTGAAAAAAGGATTGTTGAGCTTACGAAGGAATTTTCAGCCGGCGGAGATTATGTGGTCTTTGCAATTGATGCGCATAACGAAGGGGATAAGCATCACCCGGAATCAAGGCTGTTCCCGCCCCATAATATTGTTGGAACTGCTGGACGCCAGCTGTACGGGGAATTAGCCGAATTGTATGCAACGATTAGCCAAAGTGAAAATGTCTATTATTTCGATAAAACAAGATATAGTGCCTTCGCTGGAACCGATTTGGAAATCAAGCTGCGTGAACGGGGAATAGGGGAAGTGCATCTAATTGGAGTGTGCACTGATATTTGTATCCTTCATACCGCAGTAGATGCCTATAATAAAGGATTTAAAATCGTGGTTCACCAAGATGCGGTTGCGAGCTTTAATCAGGCTGGCCATGAATGGGCATTAGGGCACTTTAAGAATTCTCTTGGAGCAAAAGTGGTTTGATGATAAAATCCAGGAGCGCAGGACCAAGGACAATGACTATGGGGGTCCAACTTCACCGATTATCCGATTTTCAAATGAAGATCTAAGCCGAGTGCCTAAAGAGATATAGGGGGAACTTGACTTTATAAATTAGAGCCTATATATTTAATATGAAATACACGAAACGTTGAAGAGGATTAGTACATTTAATTGTCTTTTTAAGAGAGGAAATGGCTGCTGAAAATTTCCAAAGACATGGATTGGAACCTGCCTCCTGAGTTCGCCGCTGGAAGGCTATGCGCTTTTAAGGTGTGCGCGGTTAATAACCGTTATCAAGCTAAGTGTGCAATGCCTTTCTTATTGCAAACAAGGGTGGTACCACCAGACCTCGGTCCCTTTTTCGGATGGAGGATTTTTTGTGTCTTTTAAGGCTTTCCTAATATAAATTGAATGAGGTGTTCATTTTGGGTAAGAAAAACAAACAATTTGTTGAAAAAATAACGGCTATGGAAGAGGACTTTGCACAATGGTATACAGACGTTGTAAAGCAGGCAGAGCTGGTTGATTATGGACAGGTCCGCGGAACGATGATTATCAAGCCTTATGGCTACGCAATTTGGGAAAATATCAAAGATCAGCTGGACCGTAAGATTAAGGAAACGGGACATTCCAATGTGGCATTTCCAATGTTTATTCCTGAAAGCCTTCTGCAAAAGGAGAAGGACCATGTCGTAGGCTTTGCGCCAGAAGTTGCATGGGTAACCCATGGCGGTGATGATGAGCTGACAGAGCGAATCGCTGTCCGCCCAACCTCTGAAGTGCTTTTCTGTGATTACTATTCTAAAAATATTCATTCGTACCGCGATTTGCCTAAGCTTTATAATCAATGGGCAAATGTTGTCCGCTGGGAAAAGACGACTCGTCCATTTTTACGTTCATCTGAATTCCACTGGCAGGAAGGCCATACAGCGCATGCGACAGATGAGGATGCATCACAGGAAACGGATAGAATGCTCGGTGTCTATGCAGACTTAGTGGAAAACTACCTTGCTGTACCGGTGCTGAAAGGCCGTAAGACAGACAAAGAAAAATTCGCAGGCGCAAAATATACACTGACGATTGAGAGCCTGATGCATGACGGAAAAGCATTGCAATCTGGTACGTCCCATCATTTTGGTTCAGGATTTGCAGAAGCATTTGATATTACGTATTTGGATGAAAATAGCGAGAGCCAATTTGTCCATCAAACATCATGGGGACTATCTACACGTATTATGGGTGCATTAATCATGGTACACGGGGATAACCGCGGCTTGGTCGTTCCACCGCGCATCGCGCCTACACAAGCAATGATTGTTCCGATTGCACAGCATAAAGAGGGCGTATTGGATAAAGCCTATGCATTGCGAGATCAGTTGAAGGACATAGTGCGGGTTGATATTGATGGCAGTGATAAGATGCCTGGCTGGAAATTCAATGAGTATGAAATGAAAGGGATCCCTGTACGAATTGAAATGGGACCAAAGGATATTGAAAAGGAACAGGTTGTCCTGGTTCGCCGTGATACAGGCGATAAAGAATTTGTTGCATTAAGCGAATTGAATGATCGCCTGCCCGTCTTATTGGAAGAAATTCAATCCAATTTATATGCAAAGGCATTGGAGCACCGGAATGAAATGACAACCGTGGCAACCAATATGGAAGAATTCAAACAAACGCTTGATCAAAAAGGCGGATTTATTAAAGCGATGTGGTGTGGAGACGCTGCTTGCGAAGAAAAGATTAAAGAAGAAACGACAGCAACCTCCCGCTGTATTCCATTTGAACAGGAAAAAGTTGCTGATAAATGTGTATGCTGCGGAAAAGAAGCAAAAGAAATGGTTTATTGGGCAAAAGCCTATTGATAATCTAGAATGATGAGCACTTGCGCTTTGCGGTGCTCTTTTTCTTTACCTTTTTTAATTTAGGTACTGTAATCCTTTTCCGATAATTAGTCAGAAAATACTATCTTATTTTTAGGTATTGCCTAAATTAGTAAATTCGTGCTATAAATATACATACAAACTAATAAATATACATAAATGATGGAGGAAATGATGAAAAATCTATTGGATAAAGAGATAGAAAAGATTATTCAAAGTCTCTGGGATATGAGTGATCATTTATATGAGAATCCTGAACTTGGGAATCAGGAATATCAGTCCATGCAGTTACTCGCTGATTTTCTTAAAGAGCATGATTTCGTGGTAGAGACGGGGACGGTTGATCTTCCGACAGCTTTTAAAGCTGAGTATAACAGCGGGAAGCCCGGTCCGAGAATTGCTTATTTAGCAGAATATGATGCATTGCCAGGAGTTGGTCATGGCTGTGGTCATAATTTAATAGGAACAATGAGTACAGGCGCTGGCGTGGCACTTAGTAAACTAGTAAATGAGACTGGAGGGAGTATCGTGGTACTCGGGACTCCTGCAGAAGAGACCAATGGTGCTAAGGTGGCAATGAGTGAACAGGGAACATTCTCTGACATTGATGCAGCCATGATTGTTCATCCAGGAGATGTTTCCTATGAAAGTGGTGAGTCCCTCGCGATGGATGCCATTCAGTTCAGCTACTCGGGAAAATCTGCACATGCTGCTGCGTCTCCGGAAAAAGGCATTAATGCACTGGATAGTGTTATTCAACTATTTAATGGCATTAATGCACTTAGACAGCATGTAACATCTGACGTTAGAATTCATGGAGTTATTCCAGAGGGCGGACAAGCCGCTAATGTAGTCCCCGACAAAGCTATTGCACAATTTTACGTTAGGGCAAAAAACCGGAGTTATCTGGATGAAGTGGTTCGTAAGGTGAAGCAAATTGCTGAAGGAGCGGCATTGATGACGGGTGCTTCACTGGAAATCTCCAATTATGAATTAAGCTATGACAATATGATTACCAACGAGGCATTATCGAAGAAATTTACCGAGAATCTAAAGAAAACGAGCTCTTATCCTGTGCTGCCTGCAAAGGATTCATACGGCTCGATTGATATGGGCAATGTTAGTCAGGTCGTTCCTGCCATTCACCCATACATCGGAATGAATAAGCCAGGTCTAATCCCTCATACAAAGGAATTTGCCGATCAGACCATTACCGGAGATGGCCACCAGGCACTTCGGGACGGAGCATTATCATTAGCCATGACAGGCTATGACATTTTAACAGACGCTGATTTATTGAGAACAATTCAAGAAGAATTCGAGATAAATAGAATGAAATAAAAAAATTATATATTAAACCGTCAAATAATGATAAAATAAACCATAATTAAAACAAATATTCTGATTAATGACAAAAGGGGAGAGAAAGATGAAAAATTTATTTGGTAAGCTAGCAGTAGGAATATTACTGATCACTTTTTTGGTGGCATGCGGGGAAAGCGGAACAGAAACAGACACGAATTCAGAAGGATCAGGAGAAAAAGAAGTATTAACTATGGGAACATCAGCAGATTTTCCACCGTTTGAATCACGTGATACGGAAGGTAATTTTGAAGGGTTTGACATTGAACTCGCTCAACTGATTGCTGATGAATTGGGTTATGAACTGCAAATTGAAGATATGAGTTTTGATGGGCTGATTGCAGCGCTGCAGGCTGAGCGTGTTGATATGGTAATGTCCGGGATGAGTGCTACGGAAGACCGCAAGAAAAACGTCGATTTCTCCACAGAATATAATCGCTCGGGAGAAATGTTTGTAACAAGGGCAGAAGAACCGATTGAAGCACTTGAAGATCTTGAAGGAAAGATTGTAGGTGTCCAGCTTGGAACAATCCAGGAAGAAGGGGCAGATACCTTAAGTGAAGAATATGGTTTCGAAGTGAAGAAAGTGGATGATGCAGGAATATTGGTACAGGAAATGAAATCCAACCGTATCGATGTCATGTATATGGATAAAGAAGTGGCCGCTGGATATATAGAATCCCAAGGTTTTGTAGGGTTTGATGATCCGACAACTGTATCGCCGGGAATGGCTGCTGCATTTCCTAAGGGAAGCGAAATGGTGGAAGATGTGAATGCGGCGCTTGAGGAGCTTGAATCAAACGGTAAATTAGACGAACTGAAAGAAAAATGGTTAACCGAGTCAGAATAAAAAAATTGCATCAGGAGAAACGGGGTGAAAGGGCATGAATTTGGATTTTAGCCAAATCGTGCCTTATATTCCTTTTATATTGGAAGGAATAGGGTCAACATTAAAATTTGTAATTGTATCGATTGTGATAGGTTTCATTCTAGGGACATTATTGGCATTGTGCAAAATTACCAAGGCGCCACTATTGAAGTGGCTAGCCGACGCATATACATCGATTTTCAGAGGTACACCGCTAATCCTGCAATTAATGATCATTTATTTTGCGGTACCACAGCTGACTGGATATGATATATCGCCATTCCTGTCTGCTGTGCTGGCATTTGGATTAAATTCTGCTGCCTATGTGTCTGAAATTATCCGTGCGGGTATTATGGCGGTGGACAGTGGGCAAACGGAAGCTGCAGAAGCGCTGGGAGTTCCATATCGTTCCATGATGCTGAATATCATCCTTCCGCAGGCATTTAAAAACATACTTCCTGCATTGATGAATGAGTTTATAACATTGACAAAGGAATCGGCAATCGTATCGACAATCGGTTATCTGGATCTGATGCGCCGTGCGCAGATTACGGGCGCTAATTTATACAGCAATTTCGAACCACTCCTATTTGCAGCACTGATTTATTGGGTGATGGTGTTCATACTCACTAAAATTGGTGCACTTGTCGAAAGGAGGATGAGACAGAGTGATTAAGGCATCGAATATAACCAAGGTGTTTGGAAAGAATGAGGTTCTTAAAAATATCTCCACAACCATCAATAAGGGAGAGGTTGTAACCGTGATTGGGCCATCCGGGTCCGGGAAATCCACTTTCCTGCGCTGCTTGAATCTTCTGGAGCAGCCAACCACAGGAGATATCTATATAGAAGATGTGAAAATTACGGACGGCAAAGTGAATAAATTGGAAATCAGGAAGAATATTGGGATGGTTTTTCAGCATTTCCACCTTTTTCCCCATATGACTGTATTGGAAAATGTTATATATGCTCCCCAAAAAGTAAAAAAGGAAGCAAAAGAGACAGCAGTGGAAAATGGCAAGCGGCTCCTTGCTAAGGTTGGATTGACTGATAAGGAAAATGCTTATCCAAATCGGTTGTCCGGTGGCCAAAAGCAGCGAGTTGCCATCGCCAGAGCGCTTGCAATGGAACCGGATATCATGCTCTTTGATGAGCCTACATCGGCCCTGGATCCTGAGATGGTAAAAGAAGTACTGGATGTGATGAAGGACCTGGTCGATACCGGAATGACAATGATCATTGTTACGCATGAAATGAACTTTGCCAAAGAGGTTGCCGATAAGGTGCTATTCTTAGATGATGGTGTTTTGCTGGAGGAAGGCAATCCTAAGGAATTCTTCACAGAACCGAAGACGGAAAGGGCAAAGGATTTCTTGAATAAAGTATTATAGATGAAAGCTGTTGTTTATATAAACTGCAAAAAATATATCAGGAAATTTAAGGATATATCAGTAATCAACCATTATTTTCTAAATATCCCGCCTTCTGTACGTGCAAAATTAATTTTTCTCTTACAGAAGGGGAAATTTCTCCATAAAAAAAAGCCCTAAATGATTAGGGCTTTTCATCTATTATGCATTTCGCCTAGGAATCGGCCTAATGCCTTGCCGTATGCCTGTCTTTATGCTTCCTGCTTCGCGCTTTCTCCAAGCACTTGCAATCTTGCTTCAACTTCTTCAGTGGTTAGATTATGCTCTTTTACATACAGATTACGTGGGCTGACACGGCATTTATGTGTACATCCGCGCATATATTTATGCTCATTTTCTTCAGAACAGAGAATTTGTTTATTGCATTCTGGGTTTGCGCAATTTACATATCGTTCACAAGGCTGTCCATCAAAATAGTCAACGCCGACTACAACGTGTTCTTTTTGATTGACCGGCACAGCGATGCGCTCGTCAAATACATATAATTGACCATCCCATAAATCACCTTGGACCTGTGGATCTTTTCCGTAGGTTACAATTCCGCCATGTAATTGCCCCACATCTTCAAATCCCTCTTTTAACAGCCATCCCGAAAATTTCTCACAGCGAATGCCGCCAGTACAATAGGTCAATACCTTTTTGCCTTCGAGGATATCTTTATTTTCACGGACCCATTCAGGCAGATCGCGGAATGTCTTAACATCAGGGCGAACAGCGCCTCGGAAATGTCCCAGATCATATTCATAATCATTACGGGCATCCAATACAATCGTGTTCTCATCCTGCATTGCTTTATAAAAGTCTTCTGGTTCCAAATATTTTCCTGTTGTTTCATGCGGATTAATATCATCTTCCAGGCGAAGTGTTACCAATTCATTGCGGGGACGCACGTGCATTTTCTTGAATGCGTGGCCATCATGAGCGTCTACCTTAAATACCATGTCCGCAAATAGTGGATCTTCATGCATTGCTTCCATATATTTATTCGTTTGTTCAATCGTTCCAGAAACAGTTCCATTGATTCCCTCATGTGCTACTAAAATCCGACCCTTTAACTCAAGATCTTTACAAAATTGGAGATGCTCCATTGCAAAGCTCTCCGGATCCTCGATATGCACATAATTGTAATACAGTAAAACCTGATAATTTTGCTTGCTTTCCATGTTAATACCACCTGTTCATTCATATTTGCAAGATATAAATGGTTGGTAGTCGTTATTCTTATTTTTTATCTTGCAAGAAATAATTCTATCATGCCATGAAATTTATTTCAATATCCTGTTAAGATGTGATAAATGCTCAGAATTATAGACAGCCGCATAGTCAATCCATGATGTCAAACCATAGTATAAATTATATTTAAAGGAAGAGGGTGAGAGGATAATGAGCGATTCATCTAATCAATTGCCCGGTAAGGTAGTTGAAGTTATGGTCGATAGTATATTTAGAAAGAATGGAATCAAAAAAGAAGAATTAAAAAAGAACTTATCCGAGGAACAGAAACAAATGCTGAAAGAAATGGTCGAGGATCTGAAAAAGCAGGTCGATCAATTTAACAATAAAAAAACAGAAGAAGAGGGTTAATTTTGATTAAAACACCTATTAATAGGTGTTTTCTTTATTTTTTATAATACTAGTGAAATTGTACAATCTTCTAGTTGAAAAATCCATAAATTATTTTATAACCACTAGAAAGGAGTGTTAGCATGTCAGTTTATAGAAGTTCCAAATCTGGAAATTCTCAAAGAAACAAGTACTTCTACTATGATAATGAACAGGATTGTCTGGAGCCTGTAGATAAGGGAATGAAACGATGCAGCTGCGGCAATGAATGTGCAGATGAATGCAGCTGTGATTGTCATCACAGCCACAGCCACAGCCACAGCCACAGCCACAATCACAGTCAGGAAGCAAACTACGATCATAATGACGACCCAAGCAATGCGACAGTTGTACAGGATGCAGACCAATACTCATTTATGGAACAAGAATCCGCTGAAATGATTTGGGTCAAAGAGTCTTGTAATATCCGTGTCAATACAACAGACACACAAGTAGGAATTTCTTTGCAAGCCGCTCTGCAATTAGCAATTGCCTTAGTAATACGCATAACAATTGGCGATTCAGATCGTGGTGAAGAAGTTTCACAAGAACTTGTACAGCATTTCAACCTGGATCAAACAAACAGACAGAAAATATATATCTGCAACACTAAAGATGCTACCGTTACAACAACAGATACCGATTTAGCTATCAATATCCAAATTCTGCTTCAGATCCTTGTTGCGATCATTATTATGATTGATATTCTATAAAACCGATTGAAAAGAGGTGTAAAAAGATGACTTATGCTAAAGAATGGCGAGCTTTGGATCATTGTGACGATAATAATGATGGAAACAATGCAGATGTACAGCAGGAAGCTGATCAGGTAGTAGACAACACGCAGTTTTCAGATGAATGGATTATCATCAAGGATTCGGAAGGTGTAAATGTCACAACGACAGACACACAGGCAGCAATTTCTTTACAGATTGGTATCCAGATCGCAATCGCAATTGTTTTAAGCATCACCATCGGAGATTCAGATCGATCAGATGATGTATTCCAAGACTTCAAACAAGTAATGGGCACAAGACAAAGCAATCGTCAAAAAACAATCATAGAAAAATCGAAAAACGTTGAAGTGACAACAGAAGATACAGATATCGCAATTAATATTCAGCTTCTCATTCAGATCCTGGTTGCAATCGTAATCAACCTGGATATCCTTTAGAGGTAAGAAGCTTTTGGCATAAAATAAACTAAAGAGATAGGGGGGAGATTTACTTGCGGAAAAAAGCAGTTAATTCTTCTCCTCCAAAACGTATGGGGTTTTCTTTGGGATCGTATTAATTATGGGGATATTCTTTTTTAATCTAGGAGTAACTATCAAAAATGAAAGGAATGAAGGCTGTTGCCAGAATTAACTGATCGCCAAAGAAGATTATTAAACTTGTTTAATCAACTGTCCCAAAACACTACAGAAGCTGCGACAAATTCAAATCTAACTATTCAATTTCCAGAAATAGGCGTGGACTTAGGAAGTATAAGTGTTGGAGGAAATCCGCTAGATCCAATTACACCTACACCTACTCCTGCCGGGCCTGCTACAATCCGTCAAGTATTGCAAAGTTTGGTAAATGAACAAGTGGAAGTTACTACTCCTTTTGGCCCTGTAAGCGGAACAATGTTAGCTGTAAGAGACGACTATATCGTGCTGGTGGAATCTACAGGGGCACAGGTACTAGTCCGAATAGAAAATATTGAATTAGTAAATGAATTATAAAGGAGGAATTTAAATGTTCGCTAATACTTTCGCTGCCGAATTGGCTACCCGCATTGGTTCCAGTGTGGAAGTTGTAACCGACAATAATATGATTGAAGGTATTCTTTCAACCGTTACGACAGATCTTGTTTTAGTTATTGAAGTCAATAGTGGTTATGGAGATAATCTAAAGCAATATGTTTCAATGGATGCTATTAACTATGTTCGCTTCCTATTGACTGCAGCATAACAATCAATGGTCTAAGGGAATGTTCACGACGAAATGTTTTGGTTAATACCCTGGTTCGTTATAATGGCCGGGGTATTTTTATTTAGCTTTTTCGGAAAAAGGATATTGTTACAGATTACAGTAATGGGAGATGTGACACAGTCAATATAGTATCTTTTAGAAAACGATCCAAAAGAAAAAATCCTGCCTGAGGATAGGGCAGGAGCTGTATAATCATTTTATTATGAAGGCATTTAGCGGGTAATAGGATTGGAGGAATACGTTCTTGGAATAAACGCAGGTTCATGCACATACGATGTTTAGTGAAGCGTACATATATTTTTATGAGGATTATAAATAGCTTCCTGGATATCGATAGTACTCTTTAATGCTTCCACTCCATCTTCACCAGAAACAGCTGGTTCTGTATCATGTTTAATACAGTCGATAAAGTCCTGCAGCTGCACCGTCAAGGGCTGTACCGAATGATCGAATGGAATGGTTTCCATTTCCGAACCTGGAATTGAATTTTTAGCTTCCGGCGCAGAACGTGTAATTTTAATTTCCTGTTTGAGGATATCAGCTTCTATAAAACGGTCCTCCGTTAAAACCATAATCGTACGTACCTTTTTTGGGGATTTAAAACTTGCTGTCAGCTGTGCAATCACTCCGTTTGATGATTTGGCTATTACTGCAGCATGTTTTGTCGTTTGATCGATTGGTTCTCCAAGTGCATAGAATTCTGCCATATTCTCCTTTAGGATTTCCTTTAAAATATAAAGATCATGAATCATTAAATCGTTGACGACGTCAATTTCCTTCATTCGGTTATCGTAGGGGCTCATTCGATGGATGGAAATGCCAATAGGCTGTTCTTTTTCCAATTCTTTTGCTAGAAACTTTATTAAGGGATTAAACAATTCAATATGCCCAACCTGAAGCTTTATCTCTGCCTCTTTGGCTTTTTGAATCAAATGCATGGCCTGATCAATTGTTTCCGTAATCGGTTTTTCAATCAGCATATGGACTTTATGGCGGATACAAGATAAGGCTATCTTATAATGAAAGGCCGTCGGTACAGCAATACTTACGGCATCGACCGACTGAAGAAGATCGTCAATTGCTGGAAATTGCTTTACCTGATATTTTTCGGCAATTTTCTCTGCTTTGCTGGAATCATTGTCATATATCCCAACAAGCTGGCATTGGTCCTGCAATGATAGATAAGTTCGCACATGGTTTTCTCCCATATTTCCTGTTCCAATCACACCGACTTTCATAAAAAATCTCCTCACTCTTTGTCAAATACTACTAATGTATTCTATGCGCCAGATTTTAAAGGAGATAGACAAACATACCGAATAACATAAAATTGGCATTCGTCTACAGCAACACTGCAAGGAGGCTGGATTTTGCTGAATTTATTATTTATTGCAGAGGATTCATCCTTTTCATTGAATCAAAACTTCTATTATCTGGAGCGGGAGCTGGCAGACAGAACAAATCTGATGATATGGAGAAAGCCTGGTCCAATCCGTTACATCTTGAAGGGGCTGCCCGTCCAGCCCGATTTTATCCTGCTGATGAATGACCTGGAGCAGAAACTGGCACCTGCAATCAAAGGTCTTGAAAATACCGGTATTCCAACAGGACTCTTTGTGAATGATGTTCATCGCTTTAGAAGTCTGCGAAAAAGCTTTATTGAAAGGAATAAAATCCCTTATCTATTTACGGTCATTAGAGATCACTTTTTGAAAACATATCCGGGATTCAAAGATAAAATGATATGGCTGCCTCATTTTGTCAATACAGCGTTATACAAGGATTATGGACTGACCAAGGAAGTCGATTTCCTAATGATGGGGGCGGTCAATAAGACCTACCCGTTAAGAGAAAAAATCCTGAAGACCTATTCCGAAGACAACAGGTTCGTCTATCACAAACATCCAGGCTATGGTAATTCCAAACAGAGAGAGGGAGAGAAACTAATTGCAGGAACTCAATATGCCAGGGAATTGAACAGGTCAAAGATCTTCTTTACGTGCCCTTCCAGAATGAATTATCCTGTTCTTAAGTATTATGAGGCCCTCGCCTGCAAAACACTTCTGCTCGCACCGTCCTTTAAAGAGCTGGAGGACCTTGGCTTTATACCTGGGCACCATTTTATAGCGATAGATGAAAGCAATTTTAAAGAGAAGGCAGAGTATTATTTAACACATAAATCAGAAAGACAACTAATTGCTGAACAGGGATATGATTTCATCCATCAAGAGCATTCTCTTAAAAAGAGGGCTCAGCAGTTAGTCAATATAATAGAGGGTTTAATTGATCAATAAGGGGGAAGCTGATTTGTCTGCAATACCAGCAAGTACAAAGCTTGGGGATCATGTCGTCATTGAGAAGGATGTCACCATTGGGGAAAATGTCGTGATTGGCCATCATACGGTTTTGCTGCAAGGAACACAAATCGGTGATAATGTCGTAATCGGGAATAATTGTGTATTGGGCATCCAAGCATCGGTCAGCCAAAGAATGCGAAAAGTTTCGAAAGGATCCAGCCCATTAATCATTCAGCCCGGAACCAGAATCGGAAATCTGGCTTCTATCTATTCTGGAACCCGGATTGGGAAGGATGTGTTCATCGGGGACCATGCAAGTATACGGAATGAGGTCTCGGTCGGAGATGGTTCTGTTATAGGGAGATCCGCGGTGGTTGAATTGAACACGGTTATTGGGGAAAATTGCACGATCCAAACATTAGCATATGTGACAGGGGATACGACACTTGAAGACAATGTCTTTATTGGTCCGTGCGTGTCCATGTCCAATGATAAGTACATGGGTGCCCAATCCTATTCGCTAAGAGGACCATATATTAAAAAAGGGGCAAAGATTGGAAATAATGCATCCCTGCTTCCTGGTGTTACTATTGGTTCTGAATCAATTGTAGGGGCTGGATCTGTTGTTACAAAGGATATAGGAGACAACACAACCGTCGCAGGTGTTCCTGCAAAGAAGATAAAATAGATGTTTGACGTCTTATAAGAATTCAGATGGGGGACCAGAAGCCATGGGAACGTTATGCTCCCATGGCTTCTTCTGTTTGTCTCCCTGGGAAAGGATGAAAAATTATCTTGAAGAAAGTTTGCATGGTTATTGCTGACCATCCATTTATGGACGCAAGAATTTTTAAGAAAGAGGCTAAATCGCTGCAAAAAAAAGGCTACAGTGTAACGATGATTGTTCCTCGGAGGAATGGGCGTTTATTTGATATTGATGGGACCCCATTCCGTCATAATTTCAGGAGTAAAATCTTCACATATGAAGGGATCAAGATCATCACTTACAATTCCGAAAGCAGTACTTCCTTGAATAAGGTTTTAAGCGATGTAAGTGTTTGGGAAAGCCAGGGATTCAATCATCCCCTCGTACAGCTGGCAATGAAGGAGGATGCAGATATCTATCATACACATGAGTACCTTTCCCTCTTTGCAGGGATCGGAATAAAACGGTTAATGAAGAAACAGAAGGGGAAAGATGTAAAGTTGATTTACGATAGCCATGAATTGACACCAGATCCTTTAAGCCCTCGTTATCCAAAAGAAATCAAGGATAATCTGGAACAGAAGCTTTTCATTATGCTTGATGAAGTCGATTATGTTATTACTGTTTCTGAATCAATTAAATCATGGTATAAATCACATAAACCCAATCTGCCTGTTGAAGTAATCTATAATTCACCACCATTGGCCAAAAATTATTTGTCTAAAGATCCTAAACCGCAAAAAATGATAGTGGGATTTGAAGGTAACATAGATAATAAACAACGAATGAAAGAAAAGATTATCGAAATAACGGACATATGCTCTAAAATGATAGACTTTCAATTTAAGGTAATTGGCGGTAGCCGCTATAATGATGTGCTTATTGTGCCAGATTCTCTTAAAAGTAAAATAATAATGACCGGCTGGGTTGATTATCGTACCATTCCCAGTCACATGAAAGAGATTGACGTTGGCTGGGTGGATTTAGAAGATGTGGAACAATCACTGAGCCACGACTACGCAATGCCGAATAAATTTTTTAGCTATCTCAATAATGGCATTCCGGTAGTAGTCAATAAATGCCATGACATGGAGCAATTCATACGAAGACATCAATGCGGGGTTGTAATCGACAAAACGAAGGCAACAGCCAAGGATTATGCAAATGTGCTGCTATCGCTTCATCAAGATAGAAAGAAATTGAGACTGCTTGGTGATAACGGTAGAAAAGCAATGGAGAATCTTTACTCCTGGGAAAGGATGGAGCAACGCCTCTTTGAAGTTTATCAGCAACTTATCTAAAAGCAGCGAGCTGCAGCAAACAATAAAAAATGAGGTGGGCTGTCCCACCTCATTTCTCGTGTTATCTTGAGTGCTCTACCTATCATGACTGAATGCTGCATCCCTGACCCAATCTACCGTGTGGCCGATTCCATCCTTAAAGGCCGTTTTTGGATAAGAACCAATCAGATCCTGTAATCTTTTATCCGATCCCCGATGGTTTAGAACATCTGCTATGCGTGCGGGCTTTCTTAGAACATTACCTTTATAGTCCATAACCTCTACAATCGTTTTTACGACGTTCGCAATCGATGTTTGCTGATCGGTAGTTATGTTTACACATTCACCAGAAGAAATAATCGGGAAAAGCTTCGTGACAATGTTAACCGTATCCTTCACATAAATGAAATCCCTTGTTTGCTTTCCATCACCATGGATCTCTGGTGGCTCTCCTTGCAGGATTTTTTTGATTGTTAATGGAATGACACCTGCCAAAGCCCCTTCAAAGTTCTGTCTTGGTCCATAATTGTTGAAAGGACGCACAATAAAAGCATCCAGATCGAACATTTTCACATAGGATTGCAGCATTAGATCAGCTGCAGCCTTTCCTGCTGCATACGTAGTTGTGGGCAAAAGCGGATGGCCTTCATCCATTGGTTCGTATTGAGCGGTGCCATATGCTTCGGACGAAGAGAAGTGACACAACGTCTTAAAGGCATCCTTCCTTTGCAATTCCAAAAGGTTTTTCAGTACCTGGACATTCGTCATAAAAGCATTCGATGGATTGATGAACGAATAATTAAGTGGCTTGGTAGCGCAATTGAACACGATATCGATCTTTTGTTTTTCCATAATATAGGCAAGTGCTTCTGGATTTTCTGCATCATCAACAAGAAGGGTTGCGCCATGCGTTAAAGCATGGCTCAAGTTTATTTCTTTGCCGATGAAAAGACTATCCAGTACGAGAACCTGACTTGCACCGATGCTGATTAGTTTATCGACTAGATGGCTTCCGATAAATCCTGCCCCGCCAACAACTAGAATGCTGCTGTCCTTGATTGTTTGTCTCTGCAACCTGAACACATCCTTTCCGGTTCTGTATTTAAAAGTTCGTTCGGGATTGCCCGCCATCTACCGTCACAGTAGCCCCGACAATCCATGAGGCATGGTCAGAAGCCAGAAATGATGCGACACTTCCAATTTCTTCTGCCTTCCCGAGCCTTCCCGCCGGTATTCTGCTGCTGGCATACTTTTCTAAATAATCGGGATCGATTTTTAATCGGCGTTCCCATTCTTCATTGGGATGGTAAATGGCCCCGGGAGCGATGCCGACAACGCGCACATTATCTTTTATTACTTCCGTACTAAATGATTTTGTAAAACTGATAAGGGCTGCCTTTGAAGCGTTATAGGAAGGATTGCCACCGGACTCTTTCCCGTAGATGGAGGAGATATTCAAGATGACGCCCTCCCCGTCATGGATCATTTCTTTACTTGCCAATTGGGCCAGGTGGACAGCGGCGATAAAATTCTGTTCCATCGCCCTGTTAAATAGGCTTGGCGGAGTTTCTAAAACCCTTCCTCCGTGGCTTGCACCCATATTATTGACAAGCACATCAATGCGTTTAAAGTCATCGATATATTCTTTTATTAATTGTTCTCTGTTTACATATTCTGTTAGATCTTTTTGATAGATACGGACTCCCAGTTCCTCTTTGGCTTGCTGGAGTTCGGTATGATTTCTGGCAACAATTCCAACATGTGCTCCTTCCTTCAGAAAAGCTTTTGCAATTGCCTTTCCGATTCCTCGTGAGCCACCTGTAACTAACACGTTCTTATCCTTTAAATGTAAATCCATTTTTGACTCCTTCTGCCTTTCAGCATGGATAGAAAAACATATTTATTTCATTAGTATGAATCGATCTGGAGATTGGTTAATGCGTTCGTACTATGGAAACAAATAAAAAATCTCATAAACGGTAAAACGGGCAAAAAAATGGGACGGGAAGGAGGAAAATAAGTAAATGATCTCATGATGTTTGTTTTATTCGGTCTTGGAATTTACGAATATAATCAACTAATAGAGAGATGTTTCAAAATAATTTTTAGAAGGGATAGATGCTACTTGAGAGTATTGCATATTTCTTATGGTTCACCAATGATTGAACTTTGTAAGGCGCTGCGGTCCAAAGGAATTCAAGCTGTATCGTGTCATTTCGATGAGCATCCATATAAATTCAATCCAGATATATGCCTAAAGCTTAATTCCTTTCCGAAAAAGGAAAGGGAAGCTAAAATACAGCAGTTTTTTCAGGAATCACGAAATAAGTATGATATTTTTCATTTTCATTTTGGAGAAACTTTCTTCCCTGATAAAAGGGATTTGGAAATTCTGAAGCTTGCCGGCAAGAAAATGGTCATGCACCATCATGGATCCGATATAAGGCTTCTCTCAATCGCAAGGAAAAATAATCCTTATGTAATTGTAAAACCGGAGTGGACGGAGTCGAAAATAAACCATAATCTTTCCATTCTTTCTAACTATATCGATCATGCGATTGTTCAGGACCATGAATTAGAAGGCTATATTCGCAATTCGTATAAGCATGTCCATGTTATTCCCCACACCATAAATGTCGACCAGTTTAAACCGGAGTATCCACAGGTGAAAAATTCCCCTCCATTAGTCGTCCATGCCCCATCTTCGAGAAATATCAAAGGAACAGAATTCATATTAAATGCAGTTAGGCAGCTGAAGGATTCGGGGTTATCATTTGAATTTAAATTAATCGAGGGATCATCCAATGAGGAAGCAATGAAGATTTTTGCGAAGGCAGATATTATTATTGATCAGCTGAGAATCGGGGCTTCCGGATACATCAGCTCAGAGGCTATGGCACTAGGCAAACCGGTTATTTGCTTTATAAGGGAGGATCTTGCGGCCAAATACCCAGATTCCCCAATTGTGAATGCCACCCCTGATACGATTGCTTCTGTCTTAGGTAATCTTCTTAAAGTTCCAGAACAATGGAGCGTGTTGGGTAAGAAAGGAAGGGCGTATATCGAGCAGCATCACGGTGTTGATAAAGTGGTTGATCAGTATGTTGATATTTACAACAAATTATAGAATGTGTATGCCAAACAATGGGGAGTTCTATTGTTTCAAGGAGGTGACTTGAATTCACCTCCTGCATTTTTTATATGGTATTACTTTTTTTAAAATGTGCGATCAGTATTTCGGCAATTTTTTGCGAAGTCTTTCCATCACCGAAAAGTGGCGGATGTTCCTTAGGGACTTTAATTGCATTTACTGTATCAAGTATTTGTTTTGTATCTGAACCTGCGATGTGATTCCATCCGGAATGCACAGTATCAGTCCATTCTGATTCTTCTCTAAGGGTAATGCAAGGAACACGGAGCATGTAAGCCTCCTTTTGTATTCCGCCAGAGTCGGTTAGCACGGCATTTGCCTGAGAAAGAATGGTCAGCATGTCGAAATAATTCAATGGTTCAATAACCTGAATGGAAGAATCAATGATCATATCTGTATAACTAAATTGGTTTATCTTACTTTTAGTCCTTGGATGCAGTGGCAGGACTACTTTCATTTCCAATTGTTGAAGCGCTTTAAGGATTGAATGAAATCGTTTAGGATCATCAGTGTTTTCGGCGCGATGAACCGTTGCAAGAATATATTTTTTGTCTGAAAGATTCAAATGCTTGATAATCGAGGATTCTTGTAAAGCGTAGGGTCTAAAGTGAAGGATGGAATCATACATAATATCTCCTGTTTGATACACCCCTTTTTTAATTCCCTCTTGCTTTAAATTCGTAACTGCTTCGAGGGAAGGGCAGAACAGCCAATTCGATAGGTGGTCAGTAATGATTCGATTGATTTCTTCAGGCATCTGTTTATTGAAGCTGCGAAGCCCTGCCTCGACATGAGCAACTGGAATATGGAGCTTTGATGCTCCAAGGGCAGCAGCAAGGGTGGAATTTGTATCGCCATATACCAATACAATATCTGGATTCTCGGATAGCATGATCGTTTCCAGTTCAGTTAACATCCTGGCTGTCTGTGCTCCGTGGGATGCAGAGCCGACACCAAGATTATAGTCGGGCTCTGGTATATTCAATTGCTTAAAAAAAATTGCAGACATATTAGCATCATAGTGCTGGCCCGTGTGTACGATGACTTCTTCGACTTCTGGAAGGGATTTGAGAGCTTTTGATAACATACTGGCCTTTATGAATTGTGGCCTTGCACCTACAACCGTTAATATTTTCATTTTATGCTCCTTTCTGGAATGGCAATTCATTTTTCTTCTATATTCACATTACTATTCATTCAATGAATACTATGTTCTGTACATGATTTCAGCTTTGCCGCCATACCATTATTACAACAGAATTTATCTGATGTTCCCATGACTGGAGGGAAGAAGATGGCTATAAATGTATGTTTTCTTGTTGCGGAGCATCCTTTTTTGGATGCGCGCATTTTTAAGAAAGAGGCCAAAAGCTTATTGAAAAGGGGCTATCAAGTGACGATGATTGTTCCGAGAATAAATGGCTGCTTGTTTGATGTGGACGGCACACTGTTTCGGGACAGCTACCGTGAAGCATCATTCATCTTTGAAGGAATCAGAATCCTTACATATGAACAGAGCCGTTCAGAAAGAAATCATAAAAAGCTTCTCCATAATCTTCGCAGCGACAGTCACACCCGTTTTGACAATCCGCTGACACAATTAGGTATTCAGCAAAAGGCGGATATCTACCATGCACATGAGTTCGATTCACTATATTCTGGTATTGGAATCAAGCGTGCCTTAGCTGCTGCCGGGAAACAAAGCAAATTAATCTATGATAGCCATGAATTGGAAGCAGATCCGCTGGAGAAAGCATCAGTCCGAACCAAGAAAGTAAAACAGCAAATGCTTGAAGCGATGCTGCATGAAACGGACTATATAATCACAGTTTCAGAGTCCATTAAAGAGTGGCTCCATGCCATCGATTCACAGACTCCAATACAAATAATCTGTAATTCCCCTCCATTGGCAAGAGAATATAGATCTGGACAAGGGAATAATCAAGAACTGGTCATTGCCTTTGAGGGGGTCATGAATCACAAACGAGGAAGCTTTCGAAAATTACTGGAAGTGCTGGAGCTGTGCAATCAAGAATTTGAACTTAAGCTGAAAATCATCGGGGGCAGCAAGAAGTCGGAGATAGCTCTCTCTATTCCGGACCATTTAAAGGATAAGGTAATCCATACCGGCTGGGTGGATTATGGATCGATATCAGAGGCAATGAAGGATGCCGATATAGGATGGATTGATTTAGATGCGGAGCACTCTCTGAACAACCGCTTTGCGATGCCAAATAAGTTCTTCAGTTATTTGAACAATGCCGTACCCGTTCTGACGAATCAATGTAAAGATATGGATGATTTTATTCGCACCTATCAATGTGGTTATGTCGTCAGGAAGCTGCAGGCAACTGCAGAGGATTATGTCAAGGCTATCCGGTTTCTTCACTCCAACAGAGGTGAAATCCGTAAGATGAGCCGGCATGCCCGTCAAGTAATGGAGTCCAAATATTGCTGGGAGCATATGGAGACAAGGCTATTTGCCATTTATCAATACCTATTGAATGCTTAACCTAATTTCATATGGTGTCGTGCATTCGTACAATCATATTCATGTACAAAACATAAATTATGAAATAAACAGGTTAATCAACATGAAATGGGGTTGAATATATGGGAACTGATCAAAGTCCTCCAATACCTACTGTAGCTGTTGTGGGGCTGGGTAAAATAGGCCTTACATTAGCTGCTGTCTATGCAAAAAACGGGTTTAAGGTATATGGTGCAGATAAGAAGGAAGATGTCGTGAAATTAATCAATCAAGGAAAGTCCCATGTTAAAAATGAGCCTGGACTGGAGCAATTGATTTTGGATGCCCACCAAAATGCAACATTGACTGCAACAACCGAAACGTCAGAAGCTGTTGGGCAGTCAGCTATTACCATTGTAATTGTTCCTGTACTGGTTGATGAAAGCAATAACGTGGATTATCGACAGATTGACAATGCAGTGGAAGATATCGCAAAGGGTGTAAAAAAGGGATCATTGATCATTTTTGAAACAACACTGCCGCCGGGAGACACGAGAAACAGGTTCGGCAAAAAAATCGAGGAAATCTCCGGCTTACGGATGGGAGATGATTTCCACCTTGCATACAGCCCAGAAAGGGTTTATTCCAATCGCATTATCGACGATTTACGGCGCTACCCAAAAGTTATAGGTGGACTGAACAGTAAAAGTCTTGAGCTGGCTAAAGATTTTTACCAAAAGGCATTAGGCTGTGAATTAATTGAAGTAAGCACACTGGAGACCGCCGAATTTTCAAAGATTGCCGAATGTGTGTATCGTGATGTAAACATCGCATTAGCAAATGAACTCGCCCAGTTTGCCGAAGAAAAAGACGTAAATATCATGGAAGTGATTACCGCTGGAAATAGCCAGCCCTATTCACATATTCATCTGCCAGGTATCGGAGTCGGAGGACATTGTATTCCGATTTATCCATACTTTTTTATGAATAAGGGATTACCTGAGGGTCTGACAACAAAGTCAAGAGCGATTAATGACAGTATGGCGGGGTTTGCAATTTCAAAGATTGAAAAAGAGTTAGGTTCTTTGGAAAACAGAAACGTGCTTATACTAGGATTATCCTATCGAGAAAATGTGAAAGAACCTACAAAATCCTCCTCGCTTTTGCTGATGGACCTGCTTAAAGAAAAAAAGGCTAATGTCTACATGAATGATCCATTATTCAGCGATATTGAAATCCAGAATTATGGAGTTAATCCGTTATCGATGGAAGATTCTCTCGTTACTGAAATGGACATCATTATTCTTCAGGCCTTCCATCAAGCATATGAAAATCTTAACTTCAGCCAGTTCAAAAACTGCAAGCTTGTATTAGATGGAAGGAATAAATTAAATCGCAAGGAGCTAACGGACTTAGGGATAAGGTACGAAGGAATAGGGATAAAAGGGGAGAAAAACGATGGATAAAGAGCATGACAGCATTCCAATGGTTGATTTGCAAGCAGAATTAAACCTGCTGAGAACCCCAATTCTCGAAATGATTACCGAAGTCCTCGATAGCGGAAGTTATATAATGGGAGAAAAGGGAGAAAAGCTGGAGAAATTAGTTGCTCAATACGTAAATGCTTCTTACGGTGTCGGGGTGGCGAACGGGACAGATGCACTCCAATATGCACTCCAATTATCTTTAAGGGCATTGAATATTGGTGATGGAGATGAAGTCATTACCACTCCGTTCACTTTTTTTGCTACTGGAGAGGCGATTGCCCAAGTGGGAGCAAAGCCGGTTTTTGTTGATATAGATGAAGAAACCTATAACCTTGATCCCAATAAAATCGAAGAAGCAATCACAGAGAAGACAAAGGCCATTATTGTGGTCCATTTATACGGGAAAGCTGCCAGAATGGAAGAAATTATGGATATCGCCAAGCTAAACAATTTGAGGGTTATAGAAGATGCATGCCAGGCAATCGGTACAGAATATAATGGTGAACGGGTAGGCTCGATTGGTGACATCGGCTGTTTTTCTTTCTTCCCCTCAAAAAACTTAGGTGCTTTAGGGGACGCCGGGTTCATAACAACGAACCAAAAGGATACCTATCAAAAGCTGTCGATGCTTCGAAATCATGGAAGTGAAGAAAAATACCATCATTCATCAATTGGCATGAACAGCAGACTTGATGAGATTCAGGCAGCAATTCTGCTCGTCAAATTATATTACCTCGACATTTTCCTCCATAAAAGGAAAGAGGTTGCCAAGAAATATACGGAGAACTTGTCTGATCTGCTGAAGAAGCCGTCAATCCCAGCAGGCAGAGAACACACCTTTCATCAATACTGTATTGAATTGGATAAGCGGGATGACCTTTCCGAAGTGTTGAAAAAGAATGGAGTCGCATCAGCTATCTATTATCCAGTGCCATTACATTTACAGAAAGCATTTGCATATCTGAATTACAGGAAGGGTGATTTTCCAATTGCGGAGAATATTGCTGGAAAAATTTTGGCACTCCCCATCTTTCCGATGCTTTCCTATCAGCAGCAGGATCATATTATATCTGTCATCAATACGTTTATGCTAAGCAATGGATGATTATCGATCCATTGCTTATTTATTGAAGAGAATCCAAAAATTTTTTCCAGTTGGGATGATTGTTTTTGGTAATGCTTTCCTTATGCTCCCGTACATTATAAACAGTCATATCCCGATATCGGAATGGGGAATGCTTCAGTAAATGATCTAAGACACTGACATCCTCATATAACCTTCCGTTCTCAAATTCAATTACGGGAAACCCGCCAATCTTTCTTAATGAAGAAGTCCGGTATACCCGCGGTCCAAGGGGGAACGGATAGGATAGAAGACTGGCTCTTCCAGTAACAGGCCTCCCTTTGGCAACCCTTTTAAATAGCACATCTGCTGCTAACTGCTTCCACTTTCGGAGATTTCCATAGATGAGGGAGCTATCATGCGGCAGTTCTGACAGATGCTCTTTGATGACAGCTATAGCATCAGGGTCAAGCCAGTCGTCTGCATCGACTTCCAATATGAACTCGGAAGTTACATAAGGCAATATGTCGTTCAGCGCTCGTGCCTTTCCTTGATTGGCTTTGCTGAATACTATTATCTGTTTC
The DNA here is from genome assembly GCF_000285495.1 of Oceanobacillus massiliensis str. N'diop. Classification (GTDB taxonomy): domain Bacteria; phylum Bacillota; class Bacilli; order Bacillales; family Amphibacillaceae; genus Oceanobacillus; species Oceanobacillus massiliensis. The sequence goes on along the minus strand of NZ_HE610980.1, from coordinate 51,539 downwards.
CCATCATTCCATTTTTTAAGCTTTTCAAAGGAATGATCTGTTGAGCCGTCATCCATAATGAGGACCTGGTTTGGCTGTTCATTTTGTAATATACAGGAGACGATGGCAGCTTCCACGTACTGTTCCATATTATAATTGGCGATTAACACAGAAACCCCGGGATGATCTGTTTGAACTTTTGCCAATGAATACTTGCGAATGAACATTTGCTTCTCCTGCGTGTAATTGGAGGTATTCTGCTTTGCCTGTTCTAACAAATTATCTTTGAATGCTTTCCGTGAATCATCGATTTGGAAGAGCCATGCAGGAAGAATTGCCTCCTTGAATGGCAGCTGGAAAGTGGATAAGAAAGCATGCTCTTGCAGATAAGATGTACGTACCAGCAATGGGTGTGGGATGCGTAGCTTCTGATAATGGTAATGGGTACATAGGACAGTTTGGCTGTCTGCAAGATGCAAGGAAGCACTATTTGCGTTGGAAGCAAGATAATCTGACCCGTGCAGAAACAATATATATGTGCTTTCTACTGCAGCAGCGGTCATATTAAGTGTATTCCCGAGATCGTTCGCTTTTATTGAAGTATGTTGGGTTGGAATATAGTGATTGGCCGGAAGATGCTGGCCAGGAGCCAATTCCTCAGTCATGTCAGCTGCTGTTTCAGGTGAGTGGCTTTGCTGAAGAACCATAACGTTTTTTATCCTGGAGCGAATCCCCATTAATGAAGTTAAAGCTTTATGCAAAACAGCCTGACTTGGATAATCAAACAGAATGGCAGTGATGTCCTTCAATGGCAAAACCTCCTATCACTAACTGAAAGTTCACGGCGATCTATACTAATATATATGTTGCAGCCATTATTTATAACACTGGAATAGAGGCATTTGCTCTGTCAAAAGCGGCCTATTTTGATAAGAGGACCGATAAATGTGCGTAACACATAGTGTAGATGCTGATTCAATCGGCAATGTACAAACATAAGATAAAGTAATCGAAACAAGACTTGTTGAGATTCAACCCATGATTAATACTCCTGAAGAGCCGGCTGATCACCGGCTTTTTTTACTTATTCCAAGAGAGGAATAAACCATCTTCCTCTTTAATTAAGAAATGTAAGAGTTTACCAAAAATTAATATCTAAACGCTTGCATTTTTTTTGTAAAAAAGTTAAAGTTAAAATAGCAAAAGGAAATTGAAGTTTGAATAATACTTTACGATCTCTTTTCCAAGATGGTGTAAAAGTATTTATGATTCAATTACTTTGCACGATATTGTATAAGGAGGTCATTTAAATGACTGGAAAAGTAAAATGGTTTAATGCAGAAAAAGGCTTCGGTTTTATCGAACGCGAAGATGGAGACGACGTATTCGTACATTTCTCAGCAATCCAAGCTGACGGATTCAAAACACTTGAAGAAGGTCAAGAAGTTGAATTTGAAATTGTAGAAGGTAACCGCGGACCTCAGGCTGCTAACGTTACTCGTCTGTAATAGATAATAATTATAAAGACTTGTCTCTTATTGAGAGATAAGTCTTTTTTTGGTTATCAAAATTGCCTCCTTGCATGGAGGATAATCGTATCCGGAATTCAGAAGCATGTTAACTTCAAGTGTATATTTCAACGTGGAAAGCAGGAGAGTATGATGGATAAAAAAGAAATGGAAAAGCAAATAATCGAAAATTACCAGAATGACGAGAAAATGATGATCCTAATCTATGCGCAGTGGTGTATCAATAATGGGATTGATCCAGTAGCCCTGTACGGTGAGGCATATCCCGACCAGGTAAAAAATCAGATAATAACAGAGGTAATGGAATTAACGGTTCCCGCAAATGAATCAGAGGCAATCCCAGATCAAACGGTATTGAATGTTCTTGAGATTTTTGGCAATCACGATCTCGCATTTGCAGTTCAGGAGCAGATAGAAAAGCGGGAAAAATAAGTTCCCGCTTTTTACATTATTCTACATCAAATAATTTAATTAAAGCCTGGGTTCCGCTATCTTCTTCTCCTTTTTCCGCAAGTTCCTTATATAAACGGAGTGAAAGCGATAGTCCAGGAGTCAGCAGGCCGAGGTCTTCAGCAGATTCCAATGCTATTGTCATATCCTTAATAAAATGCTTCACATAGAATCCAGGTGCAAAGTCACCTTCGAGCATCCGGGGACCGAGTTTTGATAATGAAAAGCTAGCGGCAGCACCAGTCGTAATGCTTCTTAGCACACGCTCAGGATCCAGACCAGCTTTTCTCGCGTACATAATGGATTCGCAAACCCCAATCATATTGGAGGCAATTGTAATCTGATTTGCCATTTTTGTGTGCTGTCCGGCACCGGCATCTCCCTGATAGATTATATTTTCCCCAATAACTTCAAAGATTGGAAGCAGCTCAGTGAACGCCTCCTCGTCACCGCCAACCATAATGGCGAGTTTTCCCGTTTTTGCACCAATGTCTCCACCTGAAACGGGAGCATCTAAAGCATGGAGATTTTTACCCATTGCTTTCTCATGAATATCCTTTGCCAAGGCTGGTTTAGATGTCGTCATATCTACTGCAAAAGTACCTGTCCTTGCGTTTTCCAGAATTCCTTGTTCCCCGTAGTAAACTTCTTCTACATCGGAAGGATAGCCGACCATTGTAATAATTACATCTGAAGCTGAAGCGAGTTCTGCAACTGTGTCCATCCATTTTGCGCCATTCGTCAACAGATCCTGCGCCTTTTCCCTTGTTCGCGTATAGACATTTACCGAATATCCTTCATTCATTAGATTGGCTGCCATGCTTTTGCCCATTACCCCTGTACCGACAAATCCGATAACTGTTTCTTTTGATAGCATGTCTTCATGTCCCCTTTTTTATTAGACTGTTTTCATAAACATTCTTGTTTTCAATCTCCAAATCGGATGCTTGAAGCGACTCTCCGGGACGGAAACAGGCCGTTCTGTTACTCTTTTATCAACCGCCAGCCCCATTTTTTGGAAAAGCCTTTATTATATTGTAATTCTATAAAAAAATGTCGAAATCCTCTAATTTCATTGTAAAATTTAATTAAGCAAAATGAAAGGGTGGATACGAAATGAAGTGGATGATGAAGGAATTTAATGAATTAACGAATGAGCAATTGTATCAATTGCTAAAGGCAAGAATCGATGTCTTTGTCGTGGAGCAAAAGTGTGCCTATCCTGAATTGGATAACTATGACCAGAATTCCCTGCATTTATTTTTACTGGTCGGGGATGAAATAGCGGCCAATATACGGATACTTCCTAAAAATACAAAATATAAGGAGGTCTCCATTGGAAGGGTACTTGTAGTGGAGAAGTTCCGCGGCAAAGGTTATGCCCGGGCAATATTGGAACGGGGAATTGAGTTCATCCATAAGGACTGGAAGGAGGATAAAATCCATATCCAAGCACAGGTTTATTTAAATGAATTCTACTCCTCCCTTGGATTCAAGCAAATTTCTGATATTTATCTAGAGGATGACATTCCACATATTGACATGATTTGGGAGCGCTAATCACGAATCAATAAAGGGCTTTTACACATAGTATAAATACAAAACCAGAGGCTATTGCAACTGGTTAAGCGAAAGTTATTAGAGGAGGCCATCCAGTGATTACAGATGAGCAGCGATCCAAGTGTAAGGCAGCATTACTGGAACAGCAAAATGAATTAATCAAATACGTCCAGGACCACTTTGGGATGAAATATGAATTTGCCAAAGAAACGATAAGTGAATTGTCCAATTATGATAATCATCCAGCAGACACGGGAACAGAGCTTTTCGAACGGGAAAAGGACCTTGCGCTGAATGAACATACAGAAAACGAACTGGAAGAAATCAATAAAGCCCTTCATGCAATAGAAGAGGGGACATATGGAATCTGCACAACCTGTGGAGCAGATATTTCTTATGAACGATTGGAGGCTATTCCGACTACGGATAAATGTTTGGATCATGCTCGAAATAATACTTTTGAACATCCACGCACAATCGAAGAGGAAGTATTCAGTCCAAATATTAATCCGAATAAGTCCGGAGATGAAGAACAGGTCAACTATGATGCCGAGGACACGTGGCAAGAGGTCAGCAGATATGGAACATCCGAGACGCAATCTGACTTTTACGGAGATAAGGAAAACTACGATGAAATGTTTCCAAACAGTGATGAGCGAATAGGAGCCGTAGAGGATATCGAAAACTTCCTTGCCGCCGATATTCATGGCAAATACACAGGCGTGACCCCAAATCATAATAAATACGAAAACGAACAGGATGATCTCGAATAAACAATCAGCCTGACGCGTGGGAGCGGACGGATGGAGTGTGGATGGAGCGTGGACGGAGCGCGGAATAACCGCCAGAACCGCGGAAAAATCGAGAGGAGCGCGGAATAAATGTGATAACCGCGGAATAAATGTGAGGAGCGCGGAATAACCGAGGGAATCGCGGAATAAATGAGAGAATCGCGGAAAAACCGTGAGGAGCGCGGAATAAATGAGAGAATCGCGGAAAAACCGTGAGGAGCGCGGAAAAAATGGGGGAACCGCGGAAAAACCGCCAGAACCGCGGAATAACCGAGAGAATCGCGGAATAACCGAGAGAATCGCGGAATAATCGCCAGAACCGCGGAAAAAGCGAGAGAATCGCGGAAAAACCGCCAGAATCGCGGAATAAAAGTGAGAATCGCGGAAAAAACGTGAGGACCGCGGAATAAAAGCCAGAACCGCGGAATAACCGCCTCGCGCCCCACACAACATAAAAAAAGAAGGGAAACCAATCCCTTCTTCGATTATGCGTATTTATTGTCCCGCCTGCTGTGTCTGCTGCTCCTGCTGTTCCATTTCTTTTAGCTGTACGCTGGCCGTTTGTCGTTCGCCGTTGCGGATATATTCTATTTCTACATTGTCGCCTATTTTGGTTTCTGAATAGAGATATTTTCTCAATTCCAGGATGGTCGTTATTGGTTCCCCATCTATTTTTGTGATGACATCGAATTGCTGCAGTCCTGCATCTGCTGCAGGGGATCCTTGCTGGACATTCGCGATGACCATACCGCCTTCCACATCTTCTGGAAGGTTGATTTCATTACGGTATTGAGCTGGTACCTGATTCAGGGAAGCGGTACTGATACCTATTAATGGACGGGTAACTTCGCCTTCCTTTTCCAATTGTTCTATGATTGGCAGTGCTGTATCGACAGGAATGGCAAATCCTATTCCCTCAACCGAACTTTGGGCAATTTTCATGGAATTAATGCCGATGACCTCACCTTCTGAATTGACGAGGGCACCACCGCTGTTTCCTGGGTTAATAGCTGCATCTGTCTGCAGGACATCTGTTATCCAATCGGCTTGGCCGTTTGCATCGGTATCGACGCTGACGGAACGGTTCAACCCACTAATGATTCCTTTTGTAACGGAATTTGCAAATTCCATGCCTAATGGGTTCCCGATTGCAAGGACTGTTTCACCGACCTGCAAGTTTTCAGATGTGCCAAGGTTTGCGACAGTATCGATTTTGTCTCCATCAACCTGTAAAACGGCTAAGTCTGTTAGTGAATCTCCGCCTAAAACGGTTGCGGGAACACGTTCTTCATCATTAAGTATGATTTCCACTTCTTGTGCCCCTTCAACAACGTGCTGATTGGTCACTACATATGCACTTCCATCTTCCTTTTTATAGATGATGCCTGATCCGGTTCCTGCCTCCTGGCTTTCTGTCCAGACACTTTGCTGCTGGAGGTTGGAAACACCGACAACAGCCTGTGCAACCTCTTGAATATTCGTGGAGGTTTCCGCTCCTTCTGATGCCAGTGTTTCCACGATTGGCGAAGAATCACTTTCGGCAGATTCGATTTGGCTGTTACCTGTCTCGTTTTCCGGTAATAGGTTATAGGTGAAAAGGCATGTAACCAGGATAGCTGAAATAATCCCTCCGATTAAACCACCGAATATTCCGATTGACCACCCTTTCCGTTCCTTTTTATGCTTTGGAACTGGGCTCTCCTGTTGACTGTATCTTGCCGGTTCGTTCTCATCTGGAGCATATGCCAGTTGCTGCCTTTCTGTATCTTTATCGTTTTCCATAGCTTCGGTTAGTCTGTCTTCCCGTTCATTATTATCCATTGATTCTCACCTCTGTAATGTGTTTATGGTTTTATTATAAGCAGACATGGGGGTATAGATTTGGGATATATGTGGAAAAAATGTGTAATTAATCTTTTTGGTGTAAAGTTTGGATAATATATGTGAAAATGGCTATAGGAAGTTGAACAAGTACGGTAACGTCTTTACTTATAAAGGTATGAGAACAAAAATATTCAATTAAATATGAAAAAGGTGAAGGTACAATGAATTATCACATTGGCTTGGTGGAAGATGATAGCAACATCCAAAATATTGTTTCGGCATATTTACGAAAAGAAGGATATAACGTAACCATCATGGATTCGGCAGAGAAGGGATGGGAGCTTTGGGAGAATGATCGGCCCGATATGTGGATTCTTGATATCATGCTTCCTGGGATGGATGGCTATGAGTTTTGTAAAAAAATCCGCAATGAAAGCGATGTGCCGATTATTATCATCTCTGCTAAGGATGATGAAATCGATAAGATTCTTGGACTGGAATTAGGCGGTGACGACTATCTGACAAAACCATTCAGTCCAAGGGAATTAATTGCAAGGGTTAAACGGCTGTTTAAACGCACGCTGCCAAAGGATAATATTAGTGAAGCAGATCATGACAGACTAAAGGTAGATCATCTTCTGATCTACAAGAACGAACGGCGTATCTTTTTTGAAGGAATCGAATACGAAGCAACCACAAAGGAATATGACATGCTGCAGCTTTTGGCGGAAAACCCAAATCGTGCCTTTTCAAGAGAAGAGTTGCTAATGAAAATCTGGGGGAATGATTATTTTGGCAGTGACCGGGCAGTGGACGATTTGATTAAAAGAATTCGTAAAAAGCTTGACAATATCCCTCTGGAGACGGTTTGGGGATATGGATACCGTCTCCGCAAAGATGAGGAATAACCATGAAACTACAATCTCAATTGAATGCAGCATTTACAACACTGTTAATTGTTATTCTAACTGCTGCCGGTTTCGTGATATATTCTCTGATTATGGACCTGCTGATTAAGGACGAACAGCGCCAATTGGAAGAAACGGGAGAACTGCTTGTCAGCTTTTTAAATGAACAATATGGTACAACCAGTGAAACGAGACAATTTAATGACTTTCTTAAAGAGCAGAACCTGCAGCTGTTCATGTATGACCGAAATCAGGATGCAGTACTGTTCTCGACCATGTCTTTATCTGTAGTCAATGAATTTTTTAATCAAAATGACTTTTCGGCAACGGATGAAGCACTGTGGCAAAACGGGAATGACCGTTTCGTCACATCCAGAATTTTGTTTTTCCCTGAGAATTCAGGACTTGAATTGATTCTGCTAACTCCAATGGATGATCTGCAGGTGGTCCAGCAAAGCTTTTTCATTCGCTTGTTTCTAGTCTTTCTTATCGGTGCGGCTGCAGCAGTCCTGCTCAGTTACATCATGACGAACAAACTGGTTACACCGCTCTCGCAATTGAAGCGACAATTGAAAAAAGTGGAAAATCGCCAATTTGATGAGATGGAACGCGTCAAAGCAACAGGTGAAATCAAAGAGGTTGAACAAAGTGTTTATGACATGGCACAGGAGCTGGAAAGATACATGAATTCTCAGCAAACCTTTTTTCAGAATGCCAGCCATGAATTGAAGACACCACTTATGACGATTCAAGGATATTCAGAAGGAATCAAGGACGGCATATTTGATGAGGCAGAAAGAGAAAAAGGGCTTGAAATAATGGTTACGGAAGTGAAGCGTCTAAAAGATATTATCAATGAAATGATTTTATTGGCGAAGCTTGACAGTGAGCCTGCCGTATATGAATCAGCACCTATTGATGCAAAAGAATTTATTGACAAGGTAGTTGATCGTGCCATTCCTTTAATCAATGAAAGGGGTATTAAATTACGGCACCATGTTGAAGAGAATATTACCATTGTGGCTGACGAGGAAAAATTATTGCGGGCAGTCCTCAACGTGGTATTCAACGGGATTCGGCATACGAATTCGGAAATACACATTAAGGCGGCCAGAAATAAACAGATGATTTCCATCGTCATAGAAGATGATGGTGAAGGTGTCAAGGAAGAAGAAGCTGCACATATATTCCACAGGTTTGTAAAAGGAAAGAATGGGGAAACGGGTTTAGGACTAGCTATTGCACGGGCCATTATTGAGCAATCGAACGGAAAGATTTCTGTTGGCAGATCTGAGTTGGGCGGAGCGAGATTCGAAATTCTCTTTGACATACCAAAGTCCAAGGAGAAGTCCAAAAATCCGACAGGCTAATTCGGTTTTTAAAACTTTTTTGAAAATATTAAGTAAAATATCTTTAAAACGGTAATAATTATGATATAATAGGCAAGTTAATCATCCTGTAAATAATAGAGGGGCGTACTTTTTATGCAATTAAGAGAAGACATTCGCAATATCGCAATAATAGCTCACGTTGACCATGGTAAAACAACTCTTGTGGATCAACTTTTAAAATATTCCGGAACTTTCCGTGAAAATGAACATGTTGACGAACGGGCGATGGACTCCGGAGATATCGAACGTGAACGTGGAATTACAATTTTAGCGAAGAACACTGCCGTTAAATATCATGATACAACAATCAACATCCTGGATACTCCAGGACATGCCGACTTTGGCGGTGAAGTGGAACGTATTATGAAAATGGTTGACGGTGTAGCATTGGTTGTTGATGCATATGAAGGAACAATGCCGCAAACACGTTTCGTACTGAAAAAGGCATTGGAACAAAAATTGACACCAATTGTTGTTCTGAATAAGATTGACCGACCAAATGCGAGACCGACAGAAGTTATTGATGAGGTACTTGATCTGTTTATCGAACTTGGTGCCGATGATGAACAATTGGAATTCCCAGTTGTATATGCTTCTGCATTGAACGGGACTTCAGGACTTGAGCCGGAAGATCAGCAGGAAACAATGGATCCTGTATTCACAACTATCATGGAGCATATTCCAGCACCTGCAGATACAAGTGCAGAGCCGTTGCAATTCCAGGTAACATTGCTGGACTACAATGACTATGTTGGGCGTATTGGTGTAGGACGGGTTGTTCGGGGATCCATTCAAGTGGGTCAACAAGTAGTTGTTATGAAAGAAGACGGAACACAGAAGACATTCCGCGTTACTAAGCTATTTGGTTTTATCGGACTGAAACGTATTGAAATTGAAAAAGCGCAATCCGGAGATATCGTAGCAATTTCCGGTATGGAAGATCTAAACGTGGGAGATACTATCTGTCCAGTGGATCATCCTGAAGCATTGCCGTGGTTAAGAATAGATGAGCCAACACTGCAAATGACATTCCTTGTTAATAACAGTCCATTTGTTGGTCGTGAAGGAAAATATATCACTTCACGTAAGATAGAAGAGCGTTTATTGAAGCAGCTGGAAACAGATGTTAGTTTGCGTGTGGAACCAACTGATTCACCGGACGCTTGGACTGTTTCCGGACGCGGTGAGCTTCATCTGTCCATCTTGATTGAAAACCTGCGTCGTGAAGGTTATGAATTGCAGCTCTCCAAACCACAAGTAATCATTAAAGAAATTGATGGTGTCAAATGTGAGCCGGTTGAGCGTGTACAGGTTGATGTTCCGGAAGAATATACTGGAGCAGTTATGGAATCACTTGGTGAACGTAAAGGTGAAATGCTCGATATGGTTAACCATGGTAATGGGCAAGTTCGCATTGAATTCAAGGTTCCGTCACGCGGACTACTTGGCTATACAACTGAATTCATGTCTCAAACGCGCGGATATGGTATCTTGAACCATACTTTCGATACTTACGAGCCGTTAATTAAAGGACAAGTCGGAGGAAGACGTGCGGGAGTGCTTGTTTCATTGGAAAATGGAAAAGCATCAACGTACGGAATTATGGGACTGGAGGATCGTGGTACCATCTTTGTTAATCCAGGTACCGAAGTTTATGCCGGTATGATTGTCGGTGAGCATAATCGTGATAATGATTTAACCGTAAATATTACGAAAGAAAAACATTTAACAAATGTTCGCTCTGCCAACAAAGACCAGACTTCAACCATCCGTAAAACTCGTGATTTGTCACTGGAAGAAGCGCTTGAGTATTTGAGCGATGATGAGTACTGTGAAGTAACTCCTGAATCGATTCGCCTGCGTAAGAAGATTTTAAACAAAAACGAGCGTGAAAGAGCAGCAAAAAAGAAAATATAACGTGATGATTAAAACAGCAAATGCCTGAAAAGTGCCTTTGCTGTTTTTTTCTTAGCTGCTATAGTCTAAAGATTGCCGCTTTTGACGGATACACAAAACTCTCAGTTGGAGGTGCTTCTTATTCGTTACGGATTCATTCTATTGCCGTTCTTATTCCTATTTATTTCGGGCTGTACAGTAGAAGACCAGTCCGATTCTTCCGATTTTGACCAGAATAGGGATAGTGAAGAAAATGAAGGAAATACCAGTTCAGAAGAAGATTCACAGATGGAGCCTGAAACAGACAGGAAAGTAATTGCTAAAAATTTATCCGCACCATGGGAAATAGCAAAGAAGGAGGATGCTCTCTATATCAGTGAGCGGACTGGTTCTATTGTTGCCATTCAAGGGGAGGAGCAGGTCAGAAAACCAGTCCAATTTGATGAAACCCTTGCAGAACAGCCAGAGGCAGGTCTCCTTGGGATAGCTTTTTCATCCGAAGCAGGAACTGCATATGCCTATTATTCCTATCAGCAGGGAGGAGCAAATTATCAGCGGATTGTCACAATCGAAGAAACAGAGGATAGCTGGAAAGAGACGTCCATTCTGCTTGATAAAATACCAGGTGGTACCTATCATCACGGAGGTAGAATAGAGATTGGTCCAGATAGCAAACTGTATATAACGATTGGGGATGCATCAGAGCCCGAGCAAGCGCAGGAATTGGACAGCTTGTCCGGGAAAATATTGCGGATGAATCCGGACGGTTCTATCCCCGCTGACAACCCTTTTGAAGAATCCTATGTGTACACATATGGCCACCGTAATCCCCAAGGACTTGCATGGGATCAGAATGGTGAATTGTATGTCCGAAAGTTTGATGCTGCAGATAAAACAGTGGATCTGATTGTATCGGATGTTGGCAGGGTTCGAGATGTCCTTGCAGCTGATGGCGGCGTTTATATCATTACGAACAATACGGACGGTCGCGGCAACCCTGGGAAAGAAGATGATCAGCTTTTGTTTATCCCTATCCCTGAAAATTAACTGCACTAACATTCAAAAGCCTTTTCTATCTTGATGATGGAAAGGCTTTTTTTAGATTCCGCTGACAGTGATACTCGGAGGGTTATCAATGAGGATTTAGGGAAACAAAAGGATAAGACGGTTGAAACTTGAATATAATACCATAAAAATCAGAATGTAAGCACTTGCATAACTTGTATATACAGGTTATACTGTCTAATGTAACATGTATATACAAGTCGCATTCATTATAGATTAAAAAATCAGAATTTGCATAAAACTCATGGAGGGATTGAAATGGCGAGTAAAGAGACCGGAATGAACAAAGAGATCATTCTTGCACCAATCAGCGGTAAAGTAACTCCACTGGAAAATGTAGCGGACCCAACGTTTTCAGGGAAGATGATGGGTGATGGTTTGGCTATTGAACCAACAGATGGGGAAGTGATTTCACCTGTAGACGGTGAGGTAACATTAACGTTTCCAACAAAGCATGCAATTGGATTAAAAGCGAAATCTGGCATAGAAGTACTGATCCACATCGGTTTGGAAACCGTTAACATGGACGGAGAAGGCTTTGAGGTACATGTGAAACAGGGGGAACAAGTGAAAGTCGGGGACCCATTAGTAACGTTTGATTTGCAGTTAATCAAGGAGAGGGCTTCGAGTCATATTACACCAATCATCATCACAAATGGAGATATAGTAAACGCTATTACTAAAACGAATGATGGTACTGTCATTGCAGGAGAATCAACGCTGCTGGAGCTCACTATGATAGATACAGGAAAAGAACCTGTAAGCCCCGCAATAGAGGGAAAAGAATCGAGAAAAGGCGGTATGGATTATAGTGAAGAGGCAGAACAAATTGTCGCAGCAGTAGGCGGACTAGATAATATTGAGGCGGCAACACATTGTGTAACAAGGCTGCGCTTTGCATTGACGGATGAAGCAATCGTTGATAAAGAGGCATTAGAAAAACTGGATGTTGTCAAAGGAACGTTCTCTGCTAACGGACAATATCAGGTTGTTATTGGACAGGGGACCGTTGATAAGGTATATAAGGCGATGGTCTATGAAACTGGTATTGAGGAAGCGAGTAAAGATGATGTCAAAGCTGCTGGGGGCAAGAGGCAAAACCCACTGCAGCAGGCAATTAAAACATTGGCAGATATCTTTATCCCGATCCTCCCGGCAATTGTAACAGCCGGTTTACTGCTTGGACTTAATAATATCCTGGTGAATCCTATATTCTCGGATCAGGCCATCATTGAAATGTTCCCTTCATGGGCTGGCGTAGCAGACATCATTAATCTGATAGCCAATACGGCATTCACATTCCTGCCGGTTCTAATTGGCTGGTCGGCAGCTAAGCGGTTTGGCGGAAACCCGTTATTGGGTATCGTGCTAGGACTCATTCTTGTTCATCCGGCCTTAATGCCTGCTAGTGATTATGCGATTGCAGCTGTAGAAGGGGAAGCGCCTACTTGGAACTTATTTGGTTTAAGTGTAAACATGATGGGGTATCAAGGACAGGTATTGCCTGTGCTGGTAGCGGCTTGGGTATTATCCAAGATAGAGATAGCACTCAAGAAGCGTGTGATTGATTCCCTTCAATTATTGGTAGTTGCTCCTATAGCCTTATTGGTAACAGGATTCTTGGCTTTCATTATCATTGGGCCAGTAACATTTACGGTTGGCACTTGGATTACCGATGGATTTATAGGCATCTTTGAAACGCTGCCGCTTCTCGGTGGATTAATCTACGGTGCGCTTTATGCTCCATTGGTTATAACGGGGATGCACCATACATTTCTTGCCGTCGATCTGCAGCTGATTGGCAGTACCGGCACAACATTCCTATGGCCGATCGTTGCCTTATCGAATATTGCACAGGGTTCTGCAGTGTTCGCGATGTTTCTTGCAGCCAAAAATGAAAAATTAAAGGGACTGGCAGGAACTTCCGGGATTTCTGCGTGGCTTGGCGTTACCGAGCCGGCAATGTTTGGGGTAAACCTTCAATATAAATATCCATTCTTTGCGGCAATTGCGGGGACTGCTATTGCAGGTGCTTTTATTACCGTTGCTGATGTGCAGGCATCATCAGTCGGTGTAGGCGGTATCCCGGCATTTCTATCAATAGAAAGCAGCATTGTATCCTTCTTTATCGGTATGTTGATTGTTATTGTTGTACCATTTATCATTACACTTATCATTGCAAAACGTAAACTCAAAAACTAACAGCTAGAGGAGTGAAGACATGAGTGAAGCATGGTGGAAAAAATCGGTAGTATATCAAATATATCCAAAGAGTTTTCAAGATACGACAGGGAATGGAACAGGGGATATTCAAGGGATCATTTCAAGGCTTGATTATTTAAAAAAGCTGGGAGTCGACGTATTATGGCTGACACCAGTTTACAAATCGCCGCAAAAAGATAATGGTTATGATATCAGTGATTACTATTCGATCGATCCTAATTATGGAACGATGGAGGATTTTCAGGAACTGCTGGATGAAACGCATAATCGGGGTATGAAGCTGATTATGGACCTTGTCATTAATCATACATCTACAGAACATGAATGGTTTAAGCAGGCGGCATCCTCAAAAGATAACGAGTTCCGTGACTTCTATATTTGGAAAGATGGCATAGACGGAGAAGAACCTAACAACTGGCAATCAAAATTCGGTGGCAATGCCTGGCAGTTCGACGAAAAGACAGGACAATACTACTTGCATCTATTTGACCGGACACAGGCAGATTTAAATTGGGAAAATGAGAGGCTGCGTGAAAAACTATTTGAAATGATGCGCTTTTGGGCAAAGACGGGTATCGACGGTTTTCGTCTGGATGTCATTAATCTCATCTCCAAAAATCAGGAATTTCCAAGCGATGAAAGTGGAGATGGCCGTAAATTCTATACCGACGGGCCGCGCATACATGAATATTTGCACGAAATGAATCATGAAGTGTTTTCCCAGTACGATATGCTTACTGTCGGTGAAATGTCTTCTACTACATTAGAAAACTGTATTTTGTATACGCAGCCTGTTCGTCAGGAGCTCACGATGACCTTTCAATTCCATCACTTGAAGGTTGATTATCCAAATGGTGAGAAATGGACGAAAGCCCCATTCAACTTTATCGAGTTGAAAAACATCCTGTCTGAATGGCAAGTTGGGATGCACGAAGGGAACGGTTGGAATGCGCTATTCTGGTGTAATCATGATCAGCCCCGCGTCGTTTCACGATTCGGCGATGAAAAGGAGTACCATAAAGAATCAGCAAAAATGCTTGCTACAACCCTTCATATGATGAAAGGTACACCATATATATTCCAGGGTGAAGAAATTGGAATGACCAATCCGAACTTTACTTCTATAGAGCAATATCGGGATGTTGAATCGATCAATGCATATGAAGCATTGCAAAAAGAAGGGAAGACGAATCAGGAAATCATCGAAATCTTACAGCAGAAATCGCGTGATAATTCCAGAACACCGATGCAATGGTCAGATGAACAGCATGCGGGCTTTACGTCCGGGACACCATGGATATCAGCTGCACATAATTATCCGGAAATTAATGCCGAAGAAGCAATGCGGGACCCTGATTCCATTTTCTATCACTACCAGCAGCTGATTGAACTGCGAAAAAAATATGATATTATAACCTACGGGGATTATCAGATACTTTTCGAGGATGATCCTCAAATATTTGCATATACAAGGAATTGGAATAAGGAAAAATTAATTGTCATCAGTAATTTTTATGGTAAAGAGGTGACGGTGGATCTCCAATTGGAGAAAAATATCGCAAGCCCAATGGTATTGCTATCCAACTATCCTGATGCACCTGAGACACTAGAACAGTTGAATTTAAGACCTTATGAATCGATTGTGTATTATGCAACCTGATGAGGTATAAAGATGCAAAAGAAATACTTGATTATTTATGATGAACTAGTAAAGGGAATCCAGGCAGGAGAATGGCCGGCAGGAACAATGCTGCCATCGGAAAATGAGCTTTCCCTGCATTATGAGACGTCGCGGGAAACAATCAGGAAAGCCCTGAATCTGTTATCGCAAAAAGGATATATTCAAAAAATACGCGGCAAGGGTTCGGTCGTAATTGACTTCCATACGTTTTCATTTCCGGTTTCTGGTATTGAAAGCTACACCGAGCTTACAAAGAAACTGCAGCTGGAAAGCAGGACGATTATCCATCAGCTTGGGTTTTTGGAAGCCAATCATGAAATCTCAGAAATGCTGCATCAATCTGTTTCAGATCGTGTGTGGAATGTGGTTCGAATCAGAGAAATATCCGGTGAGAGGATTATCCTGGATAAGGATTATTTCAATGAAAGATATGTTCCGCTTTTATCCAAGGAAATCTGCCGAAATTCCATCTATGATTATATCGAGAATCAACTGGGGCTGGTTATTGGCTTTGCTCAGAAAGAAATTCTTGTGGAAAGTCCTACCGATGAGGACAGGGAATTGCTGGATATTGAAGGATTCTCAAATGTGGTAGTTATCAGAAGTCAAGTATATTTAGATGATGCAAGTTTATTTCAATATACAGAATCGAGACACAGACCGGATAAATTCCGCTTTGTAGATTTTGCCAGAAGAGTGAAGAACTAGACACTGCCTTTCGATAGAAGCAATGTATTTATCCTATATAGGGAAAAGTTTTTTGGGAGGCGTCATGGCTAGACATTTACGGTAGGACCTTTTGGCTTAAAATAAGGAATAATAATAAGCATGGGATGATTATTACCGATCATCCCATGCTTATTCTCTACTTTCTAACCAATGGTAATGTGCAGCATCGGAAGGAACCGCCTGACTTAATGATTTCAGAGAACGGAACTTCAATTACATCAAAACCAGCATGCACAATTTCCTGATTCAATCGTTTGTTCTCGGGTAGACTGATTACTTTGTTATTGCCAATTGCCAGCACATTGGGACCCATTTGGAATTGCTCCTCTTCCGTCACTTCGATTAGATGATAGGCATCCTTCAAGAGCTCGTACGAGGAACTATCCATTGCTGGTGCGTATATCAAAGCAGTATCTTCCCGGATGACATTGAAGACACAATCCAGATGCAGAATGTCTTTCCTTAATAGAATAGGTGTAACGGTATGATCGGGAAGCTGTTCTTCAAGCGTTTCAACAGCTGCGGGGGACGTACGGCCGCTTTGGCCAACCCAAACTTTCTTATTGTCTACGACTACGTCTCCGCCTTCGATTGATTGCGTATCGAATCGATAAAAAGGCAAACCGTATTTTTCTAACCAATCAATCAGAACCCTTTCTTCATGTTTCCGTATGTCTTTTTCCATGGATGCAACAAAGAACTTATCTCCGATGGCAAAGCCAATATCACGGGTAAATACCTGTTCATTCAATTGCTTTTCCGCTTCTAATTGTATAATCGTTGCTCCTTCGCCGCGAAGGGTATGTAGGAAGTGGTCATGCTGTTCAACAGCCTTTTCTATATTGATATTTTCTTTCAAGTAATGACGTTGAGTCTTATTGATTACTTCTTTAATTTTCATATGATGTGGGGAAACAGTGATGACTTGTTTAAGCGGATCATATTCATTATGGCAATTTACTTCTGGAGTCAATGCCATGGGTGTTGAATTGTTCATATATTTATCCTCCAATACAGTATCTAGATACATATTCCCTAATCAAAGCTTTATAAACATTATTGCGTAATAGTTTGAAAAAATCCACTAAGGGAAATTTAAAAATTAGTTAAGTTAAAAATGGGAGGCATTGTTATGGATCGAACGGCAACG
Source organism: Oceanobacillus massiliensis str. N'diop (assembly GCF_000285495.1). Classification (GTDB taxonomy): domain Bacteria; phylum Bacillota; class Bacilli; order Bacillales; family Amphibacillaceae; genus Oceanobacillus; species Oceanobacillus massiliensis. The sequence goes on along the minus strand of NZ_HE610980.1, from coordinate 34,363 downwards.
TATTTACTTGAAAAAGCGGATATAGAAAATAATCCTGATTCTTTACCAGATTGGTTCAGAAAAGAATATAAAACCTTTGAAAATATAGTCACGAATAAAAATTTTCCATGCTATTTTGGCATGTCAGCGCAAAAGCGAGGGGAATTGCGATATGGCTGGATTTCACATGATGATTGGACGAAGCTGCCGTCCATGCTTGAAGACTTCAATCGGTTATTTGATAATCAGGAAAGGATGATACGTCATGGCTTCTTCCTATTTGTTGAGCCGGAAAGGGAGGAAAAGTCACTCGAATATTATCGGGAATATTTCTGGAATGTACTTCAGTACCTTCATAATAATGATCAGTATGAGTGGCCCTCTGAATATCCAAAAGATCCGGATCACTACCTGTGGAACTTCTGTTTTGCCAAGGAGCCTTATTTCGCATTTGGAAATGCTCCTGCATATAAACAAAGGAAAACAAGAGATTTGGGAAACAGTCTGATTATTGGTTTTCAGCCGCGAAAAATATTTGAAGGACTAAAAGGTACTGAGAAAAGCGGGGTAATGTCACGTGAAAAAGTGAGGGAAAGGGTAGAGCAATGGGATGGGCTGCCGAAGCATCCGAATATTAGCCATTATGGCGATGAGAATCACCGTGAATGGAAGCAATTTTTTATTGGAGATGATATTAAGCCCATCGAAGGAAAATGCCCATTCCATCCTAAAAAATAACGAAGAGAAACTGTCGTGTACAGTTTCTCTTGGCTAATGTTTGCTCTTCGTCTTATTTTCATTCGGAATATATTTCGTGAAATAGGCTGCGAGCAAAAGAAGAATCAGTGCCAGTCCCCATGAAACAATTCCGCTCCAATAGACATCCAGGCTAATGCCTGCAAATATGATAATTCCGCTTAACGCAATAAGAATGGCTGTTAAATAACGTTTCACGTATAACTCCTCCGTTATGATAGGTAAAAGATTTTATGATACAAGTGTTTATGTGAAATAGTATATGCTTTTTTGCACATTTAGTATAACAAACTCTATTCAAAATGACATTTTTAATGTTGGCTCAGGAAATTGTGATAAAAAGGAAATTAATGTCGAAATAAATGAATCTTTCTATCGATTTATAAGGATTATTCCTTTTTTCATGCTATGATGTAATAAAAAAGAGCTAAGGAGAATTGCCTATGAAATCGGCAAACAGATGTAGTTTATTTTTATTGATTGCCATTATTTCACTCCTTCAAGCCTGTGGAGTTGCAGACCGGGGAGTAAATGGAAGTATGGAAAGTCTTCCCCTGAAACAAGTCAGCCTTGAAATGAAAGACCATAAAAGTACCGAACAGGAAATAACATTCTCTGCGATCGGCGATATCCTGATTCATAGTCCTGTATATAAAGACGCAATGATTGACGGTGGATATGATTTTTCACCAATGCTGGAAGAGGTGAAACCTTTCTTAAGCAGCCCCACCCTTACTGTAGCCAATCAGGAAACCATGATTGGCGGAGAGCAATTAGGATTGTCCAGCTATCCATCTTTTAACAGTCCATATGAAGTTGGAGATGCGCTAAAAGCCGCTGGTGTAGATGTGGTGACACTGGCGAACAATCATACATTGGACAGGGGAGAAGAAGCAATACAAAATGCCATCAACCACTGGGAAATGATTGATATGATGTATACTGGTGCATATAAGAATGAGCAGGATCAAGATAATCTGCGAGTCTATGAAACGGAAGAGGGAGTTTCAATAGCCTTCTTATCCTATACCTATGGAACGAATGGAATCCCTGTTCCAGAGGGAAAGGGATATCTGGTCAACATAATTGACAAAGACCTTATTGCAAGCCAGATTGCAGAGGCGAAGGATAAAGCGGATGTGATTGCTTTAAGCCTTCATTTCGGGAACGAATACGAACGTTTGCCGAATGAAACGCAGAAGGAACTTGTTCAATTTGCAGCGGACCAAGGGGTGCATGTTGTGATCGGACATCATCCGCATGTGCTGCAGCCTGTGGAATGGGTGACAGGAGAGAATGGGAATAAAACATTGGTCGCATACTCTTTAGGCAATTTTCTTTCGAATCAGCAGGATTTATACCAGCGTATCGGCGGAGTTCTGACCTTTTCCATTAAGAAGACCGTTGCAGGTAATGATAAGGAAATTGAGGTGCATTCACCACAATTTATGCCGACATATGTGAACTTCAATGCCGATCGTTCAGACTATAAGGTGATACCAATGTATCAACTGACGGACAACGAATTGGCCGACGCCAAAAAGCGGTATAGTGATATGAAGGCACATATGTCGCGGTGGATGCCAGAGCTGGAGTTTATAGAGCAATAGATCTGTAATGCCTGATCATAATAGCAAAACCCACGGAATCCAATACTGATTCCGTGGGTTTTGCTTATCGTTATCATCTTTTTTGTCTGATTGGACAGATATGTAGCCATTTATGCAATAGATGCCATTCTTTGGAATCTTTTAAGTGCCTTTGCCGCAAGAAAGAGGATAAAACCGATACCAGCAACTAGCCAATAGGGAATCTTTATTGCTGCGCCAAATTCAGGCATGATTAGAAAAACAGCCATTGTAGTGCCAATGAAAATCATATAAAGCAACCATATTTGAAAGAAGTCCAGCCACTTATTCGCTTTTTTCGTCTTAAAGGAAGAACCCTTTAGCCATTTAAATACAATTTGAATCAGAATGTATAGTAAAAAGAGGTCAATTAGAATAATTGCCAGGGCAGATCCTAGAGGAAATGTAAGCGAATCTGGACCGATATGGAAAAAGGAAGAAAGAATAAAACCGATAATTCCAATGACCATGGCGAGTGTCCCCAGCAAGTTTAGCGTAACAAAAGTGATAAATAAGACACTCTCTTTCTTTTTTTCAGCCGGTATTTCATCAATCACTTCGTCGCAATACGATTTTAAATCCTCACCAAATATGTCCTTCGCATGTTTTCCTTCCTGTTGAGACAGTATAAGGTGATCAAGCAGTTCCAAAAGTACTTCTTCTGTTTGCTGTTCTGATTTTTTCGCGTTAAGCCGAATATAGGACAGCATCTCTAGATAGTATTTGAGATTTTCTTGGTTGAGCTGGTCCCTTTTTTCGTTATTTAAACGAATGAGATCCTGTGCATGCATATCATTTCTCCCCCTTACCGATAATATTGTCTACTGGTTCTTTCAATGTTTTCCAGTGGTGAATAAACTCTTCCAATGCCTGATAGCCCTTCTCTGTCAGCTGGTAATATTTCCGTTTTGGGCCACTATCCGAATTGATCATCCTGCCTTCGATCAATTCCTCTCTTTGCAAGCGCAACAGAATAGGATAGATGGACCCTTCACTGACATCGGATAGACCAAACCGCTGAAGCTTAACGGAGAGCTCATATCCATATGCAGGGTCCTGTTTAATAATCGATAAAATACAGCCCTCGAGAATACCCTTTAATATTTGACTTCTTTGAGACATTTCCTTACCTACCTTGTATAGCAATATAGTGTGTCAAAGATAAGCTACCTTGCCATGCAAAGTAGCTTATCTAAAGTATATAACTTATTCTATAAATTTCAAGCTATTTTTGATATTATTAGCATTGTAGTTCATTATGCTGATACATAGAGGAGTAATTGCAAATGGAATGGAAGAACTTTTATCGTGGCCTATTGATGGGTGCCAGTGATGTGATACCAGGAGTAAGTGGAGGAACGATCGCTGTACTGCTGGGAATATATGACAGACTGATTGCATCGATTAATGGTTTATTCAGTAAAGAATGGAAAAGGCATTTGGGGTTTTTAATCCCATTAGGGCTTGGAGTCGTAACAGCTATCTTTTTGTTGGCAAATGCAATTGAATGGTTATTTGAACATTACCCAGGGCCAACGCAGTTCTTCTTTCTTGGCTTAATTCTAGGTGTACTGCCATATTTATTTTATAAGGCGGAAGCGAAGACTAATTTCAAGGGGAAACATTATCTTCTGCTGATCCTAGGCGTGGCCGTTGTAGCTTCTATGGCCTTCTTCAATCCAAATGAAGGGGACATTATGGAAAACATTACTGCAACCACCTATCTGCTCCTGTTCTTCTCTGGTTTTGTTGGAAGCAGTGCAATGATTATCCCGGGCATCAGCGGATCATTCATGCTATTGCTTATGGGTGTATACGCAACAATCATTTCGGCAATCAGCAATCTCCAGTTGGATATCATTGCTGTTACCGGGCTTGGTATTGCGATTGGATTTATCGTGATGAGTAAAGTGATTGATTTCTTCCTAAAGAATTACTATAGTGGAACATTTGCCGTAATCATCGGCATGGTAATTGGTTCGATCTTTGTTGTCTACCCAGGGTTCCCTGCGAGTACCACGATGGTATTGCTTTCTGCCGTAGCCTTTGCTGCCGGACTTTTAGTCGCCTATATTCTTGGAAGAGTAGAATACAAATAAGCAAACAAAAGGACATATAACGATAAAATAGTTACAATGAATGAAAAAGGAGTGCTGAAAATGGAATCCATTCAAAGCGTTGAGAAGTTTAATGAAATTATTCAAAGTGAAGAGCCGGTCATTGTGAAATTCTATGCGGATTGGTGCCCGGACTGTAAACGGATGGACATGTTCATCGGTGACGTTTTAGAAGAATTTAAGAACTATAAATGGTATGAAGTAAATAGTGATGAAGTAGCAGGTCTTGCCGAAAAGTATGAAGTAATGGGAATTCCGAGTGTATTAATCTTCCAAAATGGAGAAAAGCTTGCCCATCAGCACAGTGCCTATACAAAATCACCAGAATCTGTAACAGATTTTCTGCATCAGCAGCTAGGCTAAGCGAACACGATCATCCTGAAAATGGATGATCGTGTTTTTTAATGCCGCTTTTCCCGCTATACTTCCTTGGTTTCTATCAGCTATCTCAAATTATTTATGGATTTATTATAATACAATCGAATAAGAATAAAACTCAATAAACCCGATAACTACTCCGGCCGATTTCCGCTCCGGGCAGTCGCTTTCCGCGGGCACCGCTTCAGCTTCCTCAGAAGCAAGCCCGGCTTCCTGCGGGATCTTCAGCCGCTGCTTTTCCCGCAGGAGTCGACTGTCCTATGCTCCAATCCATCAGCTTAATAATTGAATAACAGTAAATCGATTCAGGATTCAGAAGCCAAATCATAGCGGAGGAAATACACGAAGACTCCTGCGGGAAAGCGAAGACGCTAAGACCCCACAGGGAGCGAACTTTGCGAGCGAGGAGGCTTAGCGCGAGCCCGCGGAAAGCGT
>NZ_HE610980.1:0-28738 GCF_000285495.1 Oceanobacillus massiliensis str. N'diop | reverse complement strand
AGTGTATTTCCGGAGTGGCAATTAACACACTATAATTTCTATAAATAATTGACAGAGCAGCATAGAAATGAGGAAATCCTCTTTGGCTTTTTTGTCTTCAAAAAAAGCGAAGACGCTAAGACACTAAGACCCCATTAGATGCATCTGCGTCAACCAGTAACGCTCCGTAGCATGCTTCGGGTGCAAGGAAACAAGGAAGCAATCGCAAGTTGTACGCTGGCTTAGCGCGAGCCCGCGGAAAGCGAATTGTATTTCAGGAGCGGAGATAAAGCTCATCATCAAATTACCTCACAGTTTATATGTTTTACGTAAAAGCAAAACGCTCTTTGAGAAAACAGACCTTTTAATTTCAGGTTTCCGATAATCCCGGTTAATAGAAAAAGCCAGCTATCATGGACAGCTGGTTATGGATGAATACCGTTATTTCCCTGGGATTTTGCAGCCTACAAGATAACTGAAAAGTTATTTTTTACAGTGGCAGGTATCTCTTGTTTCTTCTCGAAATAAGCGCTGATCAGTTCAACCGCATCTTTTTGTATTTCCTTCACTACAGGCTTGTTCTTAAACATTTTATAATTCCCACCGCCTGAAGCGCGATAATTATTAAGAACAACATGATATTTTTGGCTATAATCAATCGGTTTTCCGTGATAAAAAATATCGGTAACTCTTGAGCCCGGTTCTGCAGATGCGTGAATCGTATATTCGATGCCTTCCCACATGTCATAATTATAGTGCTGCGGCTTTGGTTCAATATAGGCCGGATTCACGGCGATGCGCTGATCAATGACAGTAAAATATTCAGCTGTTTTTTCCAGTGCTTCTTTAATATCTTTACCCGATAATTCCAATACCATAAGTGTATTGGGATACATGTAATTAGAGACTATATCTCTCATGGTCACTACTGACGTAAAACCGGTAGAAGTGTTATTCAACAGCGAAGTAACGGAAATATCAACACCGCTGGCATCCATCTGGACTTCTTGGATAAATTGTATAAATGGATGCTTCTTCATTCGGGTCATGAGCGGGTCATGGATGATCATATCGCCTTTGATGTAACCTATCGGCTGATCGAGCCATTGCTGTGTCGATTCCTCGATTTCCTTCATATAGTCGAGTATCAGTGGATCAGGTTCCGTGTTACTCATTGTGTGGAGGCTTGCTGTCTTGCTCGTTATCTGCCAGCTATCCTTCAATTTCTCCAAAGCAATCTCCACTTTTCCATATGCCTGTCCATTATTTCCGGGCTGCAGGATTAAAGTATTATTAATGGTTTCGTTCAGCTGACGGTGCTGGTGCCCTGTCAGCAATATATCAATTCCTTCTATTTCCTGGCACATTTGATATCCTTGATTTTCGCCTGTCAGTGGCTCTGTTTGTTCACCGGTCTTTAAGTCCCTTTCAAAACCGCCATGATACGAGGCGATTAACACATCGGGTTTCTCCGCCTCCTGGATATATTTAACCCATCTATCCAATGTCAGGAAGGCATCTGCAAAAACTAATCCCTGGATATGCTCTGCAGACTCCCAATTCGGTATATAGTGGGTGGTTACACCGATGATCGCTGCTTTTATTCCGCTTGGCAGATGTTTGATTATGTAAGGAGGGCCGAATTTCGGTTTATTCGTTGACTCGTCAAGTATGTTTGCTGAAAGCCAAGGATAGTCTGACTGGTTTATGGCATCAGACAGAATCTTCTTCCCGAAGTTAAATTCATGGTTGCCGATGACGCCGGCATCAATCCCAATTCGATTCATTATTCCAATCATCGGATTTTCCCTATTATTGAATTCTTTTACATAGTGGGTCATGAGTGGTGTTCCTTGAATCAAATCACCATTATCCAGAACAAGTAAATTTTCGCTTTGCTGTCTGGCTTGCCTGACGACGGAGGAATAGTTGGCTAGGCCAATATCTGCGGTCTCGTTTGTACCATATAGTATTGGCATGGCATGACCATGAACATCACTAGTGTATAGAATCGTTAATTCTGCTGATTGTTTCTGCAATTTTACGGACATCCTTTCTAATTATGAAGCAAAATGCCCCTGAGGCGGGCTTACTCCTCCTCGGGGGACATTGTACTCGTTTTAGCTTGTACTCTAGCTAGATGATTTTCCTTCTTATTCTTGAGGAAGCAAAATCGATAATGGTTACAACGATAATGATCGCCAGCAAAATGGTTCCCATTTCACTCCAGTTCCTGTTGTTGGAAGCAAAAATAATCATGGTACCAATACCGCCTGCACCAACGATACCGAGTATGGAAGAAGCACGTATATCTACTTCGAAACGGTAGATTGCATAAGAAAGGAATTCGGGAGTAATCTGAGGGATTACACCGTAAAATAAAATCTGAATTTTATTTGCTCCACTTGCTTCCATTGCCTCAATGATATTCATATCAATCGATTCGATAATTTCCGAGAACATTTTTCCTAACATTCCAGTTGAACCAATCGCAATGGCAAGCACTCCGGCAAATGCATTCGGACCGACTGCAACAACGAAAAGAATAGCCAGAATAATATCAGGAAATGCGCGGATAGCCGACAATATCCATTTGCCGACCGTTGACAGAACGACGCCGCCCATCATATTCCTTGCTGCCAGGAAGGAGAGGGGAACTGCAATCACTGCGGCCATTAAGGAACCGGCAAATGCAATGAACACCGTCTCGAGCATACTCATGGAAACATCGCCCACAGCTGACCAATCCGGGCTGAATAGCTTCGGAATGACCCGCTGAAAATTATTTGCTGCACGATTTATGGCACGGCCCCATTCAATATCAATGCTTAAGAAGGTCCATATATACATTGCAATAACCAATATGGCAATGATACTATTTTTAATATTTTTGTAAGTTGTATTTTTGGTTTTGGAGGTAAGTTATATTTTTCCATTATAACAATTCCTCCCTTATTTTCGTACTGATGTATTCAATAATTATAACGACGACAAAAATCATAATAATGATCATCATGGCATTTGGGTAATTATAAAAGCCCAATTGCTGATTCAGTATAAGCCCAATACCACCTGCACCGACAAGACCGAGCACAACGGATGCTCTGATATTGATTTCAAATACATAAAGCACCAGCGATGTGAATTGCGGCAATACCTGTGGAATCAGTGCATACCAGATAACCTGCAGTACATTCCCGCCTGAAGCACGCATAGCCTCCATCGGGTCCATATCAACCGATTCGATCGTTTCACTGATTAGCTTAGCCAATATCCCTAATGAAAAAATAATAAGCGCAAGGATACCTGGGAATAGCCCGATTCCAAATAGTCCAACAAAAATAACCGCTAATACGAGGTCAGGTATCGTACGCAAGATGTTCAGGAATGTACGGGTTATCAAATACAGCGGTTTAAATGTCGTCACATTTTCAGCAGCTAACAGTGCTAGTGGAACGGTTAAGATTGCAGCAACGGTTGTTGCGATGATAGCCATCTGAATGGTTTCCACCATTGGACCCCAAATAGCGGATATGACTGCTGTATTAGGCGGGAAGAATTTTTCAATAACCGTGAACATATTGCCAATAGCCCCGCCAAACCCGCCGGCCATTTGCTGCTGTGTCCAAATCATACTGAATAAATAGATGCCGAGTACAACAAAGAATATAAGGCTTACCTGTACTTTTGTCTTAATGGGATAGATTGGTGGTACTTGCTTGGAATTCAGGGAGTTATTGTCCGTTGTCACGATTCATCTGCCCCCCCACGTAAGTCATCCTCACGTATTGAGCGGCCATAAATTTCTTCAAAAGTACTATCGGTCACTTCGGAGACTGGGCCATCAAAAACGACTTCGCCGGCACGCATTCCGATGATTCGATCCGCATATTCCATAGCCATATCGATAAAGTGAAGGTTAACGATGGTTGTTATATTATCCTCTTTATTGATTTTCTTCAAATAGGTCATTACTTGATGAGATGTCGGTGGATCAAGGGATGCCACAGGCTCATCAGCCAGAATATATTTAGGCTGTTGTGTCAGGACACGAGCAATACTGACACGCTGCTGCTGGCCACCGCTTAGCTCATCAGCGCGGTTATAGATTTTTTCTGCAATATTTACACGCTGCAGGCTCTCATAAGCCAATCCCACATCTTCCTTTTTATAGGCATTGAAAATAGAGCGCAATGTTCCGGTATGCCCGAGGCGCCCAGCGAGAACGTTCTTTAAAACATTGGATCTTTTGACAAGGTTATAGTTCTGAAAAATCATTCCTGTCTTTGTGCGGAGCTTTCGCATGTCAGATCCGCGATACTTTAATATGTCTTCATCATCTACAAGAAGAGATCCGGAGGTAGGGGTTACTAAGCGGTTTATGCTGCGAATGAATGTAGATTTTCCGGCGCCGGATAGTCCGACAATAACAACAAATTCTCCATCATTTATTTTAACATTTATATCCTTTAGGCCTTCTGTACCGTTCGGATAGACGAGACCAACATTCTTAAATTCAATCATTATATGAATTTCCTCCATTACATTGATGTGTCCTGAACATTAGGAAAAAAGGGGAGTGAATACTCCCCTTTTAATTGTCATCTGCTTATTTACAAAATGAATCGTTTTTGTTGGAGCAAGGTGCTTAAAGCTCGATATTATCTTTAAATTTGTTGTACGTATCTTTTACAACCTGATACTCTTCATCGGTTGCTTCGTCAATTGAATCCCAGTTATAAACTTCATTCATGATTTGAATCATTTCTTCATCATCATTAAAAGATAGGAATACGTCTTTAATCTCTTGTACGAAATCATCTGGCAACTGTTGAGTTACGGAAATCGTATCATTTGGTATTTCCTGTGTGTAACCAAGAATTTTAAGATCTTCCATTACTGTAGGATATTCTTCTTCTAATTCTGTACGTACATCATCAAAGGTAGTTGCTACATCAGCATCCCCTTCAAGGACAGCAATTGCTGAGTTATCATGGCCGCCAGTCTGCATCGTTCCGCCGAAGAAATCACTTTCCAGTTCAGCAGCAGTATCATAACCGAACTGTTCCATTAATTCGTTGGCAGGGAAGAGGTATCCGGAAGTAGAACCCTGGTCACCATATGCCCAAGTCGTGCCCTCTAAATCTTCTAAACTCTCGATGCCAGAATCAGAACGTACGACGTATTGTGCTTTATATGTACCTGATCCGTAGCGGATGGATTTCAAGATTACTTCAACATCATATTGTTCATTAGCTAATACATAGCCAAATGCCGGAATGAATCCAATGTGTACCTGATTGGCTCCCATAGCCTCAACTAAAGCATTGTAGTTTGTCATAACCTGACCTTCAACCTCAATGCCCAATTCCTCGCCTAAACGATCTGACAATGGTTCAATTGTGTCGGCAATCGTATCGGAATCCTGGGATGGAACAAATCCAATAACTAATTTATCGGGAATTTCCTCTTCACCTGCTGCAGTCTCCTCTTCTGAGGAAGTATCTCCTTCTTCTGTACCATTGCTTGAATCTGTTTCATCTGACCCACCACATGCTGCTAATACAAGTACTAATGCCAGCACTAATAATAGACTATAAAGTTTTTTCATCTTGACCCTCCTATTTTTTCTATAAAATAATCTCTACTATTCTATTAAATAATACTTTTCGGAATAAATCCAGTAAAATTCTGTAAATTTACAAGCTATTTACATTCTTTTTGCAAAATGATGTCAGATTACTTGCCATGATAAACGTAAATGTTTTCTTTCTGGCAATAATGGCTATATGTAATCAATAGGCGAGGAGAACCGTTATTGAGAGGAAGCTTTACTAATCGCCATATTGATTGGGAAATATATTTTGAAGGCAGAAATACCAATCCAGATAATCAGCTTCCGGGATGGCCTGATCGATATAGTTATCGTAAAGAATGCCAATCTTTCCTCTTATCGGAAACTGTTTTCGATGAGTAGACACGATACTGCCTTGAATATTTTGTTTATATCTTTAACTAGGAAATTATACTAAGAGAAGAGGGTACGTGGAAATCCACCTTTTCACCACAATAAATTTTCGATTTGCGGCGAAGACTATAGTAGCAATAGTAAGGGTACAAACTTCCATAAACTTTCGTTTTTTTACTTTATGAAGAAATTGTTACAATTGTAATATGAATGTAATATTATCTGGGTTTTTCGGTTTAGACACTGGTACAACAGGGTAAATAATAAACATAAAGTAATAAGAGTATTGTTACACATCAGGAGGAGTCAGTATGAGTAATGCGCAAGTTATAATATATGTGAGTGATAACAGTCCGCAATCTGAAAAAGTAGTAAAGCTTATCGAAGAAAATAATATGCAGTATACAATCAGGAATGTTTCCCAAAACAGTGATTACATGAAAGAGCTTCAATCAAAGGAAATATATGGCACACCTGCAACCTTTATTAACGATCAGCAACCCATCTTAGGCTACCAGAAAAACAAAATTAAATACGCTTTAGGTATAGATGATAATATATCGCACTACAGCTCGCTATTCGATGGATTTGGCAAATAGAGTATCAATTAGGATGCACACACTTTCCATATAAATGCATAATTTATTATAAATAGTATTTTGAAAAAGAGGTGTGAAAAAATGCAATATCGACAATATAACCAACCACCCAGCCACCCTCCAGTTAATTATAGCCACAATTCAAATTCATATCACACACCAAATTCTATTCAAAACTGGAATGTACCGGAGCTTCAGCAGACACCATATGAACTCTTTGCAAAGCCGGAATTACCAATACAGTGGGCCAATGAAACAATGAATAATCCTGCACAAACGACGCCAGAATCCAATACCAATGCAGCTGGTCCAGGTCCTGCAGCGTATTTTCAAAATGGGAACGGACAACTTGATTTTGATAAAGTGATATCAACGGTCGGACAATTAGCAAGTACTTATCATCAGGTTTCGCCAATTGTTAAGCAATTTAGTTCAATGATTAAAACGTTCAGGTAGATAATAGCGAGAGTTAAGAATGTCTTTAAAAGATGGATGCTTTTGTAGAGTATATAAACTGCATGTAAATAACAGCTTGGATCGGTGCTTTATAAGCATGGATCCGTTATCTTCCCAATTGAAACGAGATATCCTGCTTTGGAAATATCCTGCGCTTTCGGCAAAATTAAGTGAACTCCCTTTTTTTGTAAGAATAGGAAATCAAATATAATACATTTGATAATAGGAAATCCGATAATCGAAGAAGCTAAAAATGGGGAAGGAAACAAAAAGAGGAGAATATCGAATGATTGGTTGTTTAGTGATTCATGGATATACTGGTGGTCCTTACGAAGTGAACCCTCTGGCTGAGTTCCTGAAGGAAAATACGGACTGGCATATTGAAGTTCCAACCTTACCCGGACATGGCAGAGAGCTTCATTTAAAAAATGTATCCTACAAAAAGTGGATCAAGGCTGCAGAGAGCGAGTTAAAGCTGCTTCAGAAAAAGTACGAAAAGATTTATGTAATCGGTTTTTCGATGGGGGGCATGATTGCAGCCTACCTGGCAGCAAAGTATCAAATCGATAAGCTTGTATTATTGGCAACCTCTGGAAAATATTTAAACTTTAAACAAATAGGACTGGATATTGCAGGGGTCCTTGGTGATGGATTGAGAGGCACACTAGGGGAAAATGAACTCTATCACCATTATAAGCAAAAGCTCGGAATGGTTCCGTTTAAGGCTAATTTGGAATTTATGAAATTAGTCAGATTTACACGTCGGTATCTGGATAAGATTGAATCTCCGGTATTAATCGCACAGGGCCAGCTTGATGGCATGGTCCCGTCCAAGACAGCCTACTATTTAGATAAGGAAATCCATTCAGAACAAAAAGAGGTCATTTTTTTTGAGAGGTCCAGGCATCTAATTTGCCTCGGGGATGACAAGGATACTTTAAACGGTATGGTCTATGATTTTCTTGTTGAAAAGACAGAATAAAGCCCGTTTCCCACAGAGGGAGCGGGCTTTACATTATTTATCCCTGAAAAAGGCGATTACAAGTGCGCCTTCACCGCCATATGTGGATATGAGCGGTCCGGTATCTGTGAGATAGGCATCCTTGAAAGAATATTTGCTTCGTATCTCGGAAAGGACTTTTTTAGCTCTATCGGCATCATTGCAATGTGTCATGGAAATGATTTTATCTTCAACATTTTTGGTGTATTCTCCAATTTGCTCGATAAATCTTCTGATTGATTTTTTATCGCCACGTACTTTTTCGGAAACTTCGATGGCACCTTCTTCACTGGCGCGCATTAATAACTTTATATTTAATGTCTTGGCTATTTTGCCTTTTACCTTATCAAGACGCCCACCAAGCACGAGGTTTTCAAGTGTTTTTAAAACAAAGAGCGTAGTGGTCTGTTCAACCCGCTCATGCAGATGCTGTGCAAGCATGTTAAAGGAATAGCCCTCATCAAGTTTCAGACTTGCTTCGTGCAATAAAAGAGAAATTCCACAAGAAGCGGTTTTCGTGTTAATAACTTCAATTTTGCGTTCAGGCTCCTCTTCCAGAAGCATATTTCTGCCAGTCACTGCATTTTCATACGTACTGCTTAATTCCTTGGAAAGACTTAGCATAATGATTGGCTTTGTCGGATCTACTGCCTTATATGCATCGTAAAAATCGTTTGGGCTTGGTGCAGCGGAACGCGGTAATTCCTTTAACTCGCTTACCTTTTGATGATAGCCGGCCAAATCCAGTTCTGTTCCGCTCTGATATTGCCCATCACTGAAATGTAAATAGAGAGGCACTACTTTTATATCCATTTTTTCATGTAAACGTCCCGGGATATCTGCTCCGCCATCTGTCATAAGTTGTATTGTCATATCTTCACCTGCTTTAACGTTGAATTCTTAATAAATCTATTATATCAGCATTTCCTCAATCTTAATATGATTATGAAGATAAAGGCTATTTCTGGGCCTTTCTGGAGATGGTTACCATATTTTTCCTTGAGGTACTCTTAATAAAAAGGAAAAGTCCGAATAAGACAATGGTTCCACCGAGTAATTGAGACCATGTTAGGGACTCGCCAAGTATAAAGTAAGCAAGGATGCTTGCCCCAATCGGTTCGAATACAACAGCCATTGAAATGGTTGATGCGCTTACCCACTTCAATGCCCAATTAAATAATGTATGCCCGAAAAATGTCGGGAAAATCGCCAGCGCCAGAAATACCCACCAATGGTCAGCCGGATATCCGAAGAACGGATTTTGCAGTACCATATTATACAGCGTTAAAGCAATCGAGCTGACACTGTAGACAATGAAGGTATACGTCATGAGAGATAGATGCTTTCTTGCACTTTGCCCAGAAAGGAAATAGACTGTAACGGCTATTGCACCAAGCAATGCCAGAATGTCACCAAATAAGGCCATCCCACTTAATCGGAAGTCACCCATCCCGATGATAATGCTTCCAAATAACGCAATGATCATACTAATGATGGCCCCGTAGGAAAATCGTTCCCTAAAAAGTATATAGGTGCCAAGAAACGCGAATATCGGCTGCATCGTTACAAGAACGACAGAGCTTGCTACGGAGGTATAATTTAAGGATTCAAACCAAAGAATAAAATGCATTGCTAAAAAAATACCGGCCAAAATGGACAGCAGCCAGTTTTTCTTAGTAATTAACCGGAACTCCTGTCTGTATTTTAAAAGAATAACGGGTAACATAATTAAAACCGCAAATAATAATCTGTAGTTGGCGATAATTGCAGCAGGAGCACTGTCTGCAAGCTTGACTAAAATTGCTGAAGTAGATACAGCTGTGACACCAATGGTAACTGCCGCGTATGGGTTAAATGGAGGGAGGCGCATCATTAACATCCTTTGCAATTTTATGTTTCTTTCCATAGATAGTCATTTTATCGAAGTATAAGGATTTTATATATAGAATAACCAGGTTTTCGTTCTAAGAAACCGATAATATCACTAATTCTATCATGGTCAAAGAAAAAAATCATTAAGCGGTGTACTAGATATAAATGCAATATATGTGGTATGATAGTGGAAGCATTAGTATCGAGGCCTCTTACCACGTACAGGTGAAGCCTTTTTTGTACTTTAAAATGAATAAAATATAATGATACGAGATCAAGTCTTATATTCCCTTTTAAATAGCTGCTGTAACTGGAATAAGCAAATGCTGCTTATGATCAGGCATATCAGCGCAATTCATTTCTGCATAGACTGTATCCATTGTGCGAAATATGTCAGAAATGGTTAATTAAGAAGGTTTTATCTGCATGTTCAGGCGGGAAATTATTTAAAGAATAAAGTATGAGAAAAATTCAGGGCCTCTTTTGCGAATAAATTTTCACAAAAAAAGGAGTCGACTATTAGGTGACAAAATTTAACGAACTGAGTGTATCAGCCCCTATTATGAAAGCATTGGAAAAGATGGGGTTTGAAGAAGCTACACCGATCCAATCAGAGACAATTCCATTAGCGATGGAAGGTAACGATGTAATCGGGCAAGCACAGACAGGAACAGGTAAAACAGCAGCATTTGGTATTCCAATGATTAATAAGATAGATCCTAAATTAAGGAAAATTCAAGGCTTGGTTGTAGCACCAACAAGAGAGCTTGCAATCCAGGTTGCTGAAGAATTAAACCGATTGGCGAAATTTACAGGGATGCGTGCCCTATCCATTTACGGCGGATCCCCAATGGATCGTCAAATTCGCGCATTGAAGGATGGTCCGCAAATTGTTGTGGCTACGCCAGGAAGATTATTGGATCATATGCGGAGAAAAACAATCCGTATTGATGCTGTACAGACAGCTGTTTTGGATGAAGCAGATGAAATGCTGAATATGGGATTCATTGATGATATCCGTGACATCCTAAAAGGTATTCCAGCGGAACGCCAAACATTGCTATTCTCAGCAACAATGCCAAAGGAAATCCGTGATATTGCAACTACTTTGATGAAATCTCCAAAAGAGGTCAAAGTAAAAGCAAAAGAAATGACTGTAGAAAACATTGATCAGTTTTTTGTTGAGATTCCTGAAAAGTATAAGTTTGATACGCTGAATAATCATATGGATATCAATTCACCTGATTTGGCAATTGTATTCAGCCGCACCAAAAAACGTGTGGATGAAATAACAGAAGGATTACAGGCAAGAGGATATCGTGCAGAAGGAATTCATGGCGATCTGACACAAGGTAAGCGTATGTCTGTTTTAAACAAATTTAAAAGCGGCCGTGTGGATGTACTTGTTGCAACAGACGTTGCAGCACGCGGACTGGATATTTCCGGTGTAACACACGTTTATAACTTTGATATTCCACAGGATCCGGAAAGCTATGTTCACCGTATTGGACGTACAGGAAGAGCCGGTCGTACCGGGGAAGCCATTTCCTTTGTTACACCTCGTGAAATAGCGCATCTGCATCTCATTGAGAAAACAACGAAAAGTAAAATGAAACGATTAATGCCTCCGACCAATCAGGATGCACAAAGAGGTCAGCAGCAGGTTACGATCGAGAAAATTATAAAGACAATCCAGAATAAAGATCTTAAACCATATCAAGAAGCAGCAACAGAACTGTTGGAAGACAATGATTCCGTTACAGTAATAGCAGCGGCTTTAAGTATGTTAACAAAAGAGCGGAGAGATACTCCTGTTAGAATCTCTTCCGTCGCACCGATAAGTGTGAAAAAAGCTCATAATTCTAAAGATAATCGCCGTTCAAATAATAAACGTTTCTATGGCGGACGCAGTCAAGGCGGCGGCCGTAATCAAAACGGTGGTCGCAGTCAAGGTGGAAGAAACCGTAAAGGCAGCTACCAGCGCAGAAATCGCGATCAATAATGAATAGGCAAAAGGCTCCTGAAATTTATTTCAGGAGCCTTTTAATATGGTTTCACTACAATTTGCTGAGCAACCCGAATATTACTAGAATGCCCAATAATATCCAGAACGCATTCTTCTTTATAACAGGTGGAATCCGCCGTTTTTTATTCCAGCGATTTGGATCGAATTGGAGGGAGTCATCATCCTGATAGCGACGCCTATTCCGCCATGGTGAATAAGGGCGGACCTTGGTTAAAACGAGAGGTGCGATTGCAAAACCCCCGATGAATCCAAAAATGTGTGCGTAAATATTAATGTTATTTCTTAGAAAGGTCATTACAAGTGAGATGATCAGAATGGTCGTGATCATTTGTGAACTACTGTAGTCGATGAGATGTTTGCGGAATAGAACCATGAAGGTATATATGCCGAATAGACCGAATATGGCACCGGAAGCACCTAAATGTGTATAGTTCAATGGTGCAAATAGATAGGTGGCAGCATTTGCAATAATGCCGGCACCGAAAAATGCTATCAGAAATTTGGATTTTCCCAGCATTTGTTCAAGCGCGGGACCAAACAATACGAGCGAAAAACTATTGAACAAAGCATGCATCAGATCCCCATGAAGAAATATAGGTGTAACGAGACGCCAGTATTCTCCAGCAGCAACCATAAAATTGCTTCCCACGCCCCAGTAATAAATCTCCCTTCCGATTGGAAGTCCAAGAAAATTCACCACAAACCAAAGTATAAGGTTAATGATAACCAGGACAGAGACAACGGGATAATTTTGAATAAATTCTTTGATGCTTCTTTCGTTTCGAATAAACAATTAAGGGAGCCCCCTGCATAAATAGTGTTATATTCATTCTCAATCAGGTTATAGTGGAGAGAATGTCACTTTGAACATCACGTAAAAGTGAGTTACTATTATTATAATACGTAATCTATCGCGATATGACCAATGTAAAGTTCGATATAACACGAGAGAAATGAAGGGAAAGACATGATAAAAGGAATTGGAATGGATCTAATAGAGATCGATCGGATTCAAGCAAGCATGGACAGAAATAAAAGGTTTGCCGATCGGATTTTAACAGAGAACGAGAAAAGGGCATGCAATCAGCTGAACGACCACCGTCAAATGGAGTACATTGCAGGTAGATTTGCAGCAAAGGAAGCCTTTGCAAAGGCACTCGGAACAGGAATTGGCCGCCTCAGCTTCCAGGATATAGAGATATTGAATGATTCTAAAGGGGCACCGTTTCTGACTGCTAGAGGCTTCACCCAATATAATATATTTGTTTCAATCACCCACAGCAGAGATTATGCCGCTGCCCAAGTGGTGCTGGAAGCTTAGTGAACTTTGGATAAAGTGCATAATCAGCAAGGTTGTCTCATATATTTTAGTGCGGGTAGGAGGGAACGTAATGTATATTGTCACCGCAAAGGAAATGTACGATATCGATCATTATATAATGCATGAAATTGGGATGGATGGCAGGCTGCTAATGGAAAATGCGGGAAGGGCAGTAAGCGAAAGAATAGCGCAGATCGCAGATGCACAGGACCGAATAAGTGTATTGATTGGCCCGGGCAACAATGGAGGCGATGGATTTGTCATTGCTAGAACATTACAGGATAAAGGGTTTTCAGTAAGAGCAATTCAAATTGTTTCTGATGAAAAAATCACAGGTGATGCCCTCTATCACAAGAATTTATTGATGAAATGCAGCGGAATTGTAAATCGGATAACTGAAATTAGCGATGTCCGTGAAATTGTCAGGCAATCGGATATTGTAATTGATGCAATGCTGGGAATTGGGGTAAAGGGAAAATTAAAAGAGCCGCTCGCTGGAATCATATCGATACTCAATGAGGCGGATGTCTGTGTTATGTCAGTGGATATACCGACAGGCCTTCCGGTAGATGAAGGTGTTTCAGATTTCTTATCCATAATGGCAGACTATACCTTTATCATCGGTTTCATAAAGCAAAGTACTGCATTGGAAAAAACGGCTGCCTATTATGGGAAATGGGAGTTGCTATCGATTGGCTTCCCTCGGTGGGTAATCCAGAGATTTACCAAGCGGCGCTTTTGGACTGAAGCCGATTTCAGCAGGACATTGCCTCCACGAAATACGTATGCACATAAAGGTAATCATGGCAGAGGGCTGCTGATAGGAGGGAGTGCAGAAATGCCTGGCTCCATCGCAATGGCGACAAGGTCAGCTCTTAAAGCCGGTGCTGGATTAATTACAGCTGGTTCGACAGAGAGTGCTATTGCCATGATCGCCCCTACTTGCCCGGAAGCCATGTATATGGTGCTTAATGAACAGGACGGAAAGATAAGCAGTACACCTGAGCTTTCTGTGCAGTCCTATAATGCAATTGCCTTGGGAATTGGCCTGGGAAGGTGGAAGGGCACGACTGAACTGGTTCAGAGTATTGTTCAGCAGGCGCAGTGCCCAGTTATTATTGACGCAGATGGATTATATCACTTGAAATCAGATTTGCATCTTTTAAAAAATAGAAGCTTTCCCGTCATATTAACCCCACACCCAGGTGAAATGGCCATGCTGCTGGATATTTCCATTTCGGACTTGTTGACAGCACCATTCCAGTATTCAGTCGAATTTGCAAAAGAATTTGGGGTCTATATTGTTTTAAAAGGA
The DNA here is from genome assembly GCF_000285495.1 of Oceanobacillus massiliensis str. N'diop. Classification (GTDB taxonomy): domain Bacteria; phylum Bacillota; class Bacilli; order Bacillales; family Amphibacillaceae; genus Oceanobacillus; species Oceanobacillus massiliensis. The sequence continues at coordinate 14,202 of NZ_HE610980.1, read as the reverse complement.
AAGAATACAATTATTACCGCGCCAGATGGAAAACAAGCCATCGAATCAAGCGGGAACCCCGGTCTGGCAAAGGGTGGCAGCGGAGATGTCCTAACAGGCATTACCCTTGCAATGATCATGCAGGAGCAAAGCATCTTTGAGGCTGTTTGCAACGCCTGTTTTATCCATGGGAAATCTGCGGATCTGCAGGTGAAGGAAAAGCACTCACACTTTGATTTATTAGCAACAGATGTTATTGATGGCATCCCAAACGTGTATCGTACATTTTCCTGAGATTGTGTGTGATGATGTTCCCTTTGTTAATTGAGACAAGGGAGATATGTCCATGAAAAAGTTGTATGCTTATCGCGTGGCATTTATTTTAGCCTTAATGGTAATCTTAATGGCTGCTTGTGGCGAAAAGTCACAGGAAGATGTTATTGCTAAATTGGAAAAAAACACGGAAGAGATGACTGGCTATAAAGCAAAGGCAGAAATGTCAATGAATACAGGGCAGGAAGAACAGAAATTCAATATTGAAATATGGTACAAGCAGGGGGATTTTTATCGTGTAACCCTTGAAAATAATCTTGAAGAGCAAGAAAGCCAGATCATTCTTAAGAATGAAGATGGTGTTTTTGTCTTAACACCAGCCCTTGATAAAAGCTTCAAATTTCAAACGGAATGGCCGGAAAACAGCAGCCAGCCTTATCTGTACCAGTCCCTCGTAAAGGATGTATTAAAGGATACGGAGGCAGCATTTAATTCGAGTGAGAATGACTATGTCTTTAAAACCAAGACGAACTATCAGAGTAACAATAACTTGCCGTTTCAGGAGATTCATTTTGATAAAAGCACGTACACCCCATCATTGGTGAAGGTTTTGGATAAGGATCAAAATGGGCTTGTAGAAGTGAATTTTAAAAGCTTTGAAATGGACCCGGCATTTGAAGATGACGACTTCACGATGGAGAAGAACATGCAGGGGAGCAAAACCGATGATGAAACAGCTTCAGCTCAAGTACAGTCAACTGAATCAGAAGATTTGACCGTATTATATCCTGTCTTTACAGCAGGTGCAGAAATACAGGAAAAGAAGGAAATGGAAATGGAGAATGGTACAAGGGTAATGATGACGTTTGAAGGAGAGAAGAATTTCACTTTAATAGAAGAGAGAAACCATACCGCCCCAGCTATGTCTACACCTCAGGAAGTAATAGGTGATATCGTCAATCTGGGCTATACCGTTGCAGCAATGTCTGAGAATACGATGGAATGGACGTACAATGGTGTGGATTTTACGTTGGCAAGTAATGAACTGACACGGGAAGAAATGATCCAGGTAGCTCAATCTGTCCAGGGGCAGGAAGCAAAATAAGCATAGCATATACGGCAGGCCCATTTGCAAGGGTCTGTCTTTTGCTTTTGGCAATTGGTGTTAATATTGCTGTTATGTAACCAGCAGGGATAATGTTTGTTGCTTTATCAACAATGCAAAAATATACTGAAAGCACTCTTCGTGAACCGTAACGCCGCAGTTTATAAGGTGTGCCAAAATTAACAATCGTTTTACTTTAGGATTCGTATGCATGAATATCAGGGGGCACTGCATATAGTTTACAGGAGGCCCAAAGTACGTTGGGAAATGGAAGGCAGAAGAGGTAAAATATGCCTTGAACATTAATATATACCACCATTTCGAAATAATAAACGACAAAAACATGGTTTTTTTTAATGAAATCGCCAGAACCCTTTGCAATCAGCCTAATTCAATGCTATTATTAAAGAGAATTTTATATTGTTCGTTTAACTGTTGTTGGAGGTGCATGGTTTTGTCAGAGAGTTTACAGGAAATCCTGGTAAAGTTACCAAAAAACCTACTGAATGAGGTGGATGGGTTAATGAAATATGAAAATAGCGATTTAAGCGATTTTATATGTAAAGCAACACAAAACTACCTAAACCATAAGAAAGAGGAGCATATTCAACGATTTCACGAAACAATGCAACGTGGATATGAAGAAATGGGCCGCATTAATTTGACGATTGCTTCAGAAGCCTTTCAAGCTGAAGAGGAGGCTGAAAACACCCTAGAACGCTCTGTGATCGGGGTGTAATAATTTGATCGTTCAAAGAGGCGAGGTATATTTCGCTGACTTATCTCCTGTAGTTGGGTCAGAACAGGGAGGCGTTCGCCCGGTACTAATCCTCCAAAATGATATCGGCAATCGATTCAGTCCTACGGTGATAGTTGCCGCGATTACCGCGCAAATACAAAAGGCTAAGCTCCCTACACATGTAGAAATTGATGCTAAGCGATATGGATTTGACCGTAATTCAGTCATTCTGCTCGAACAGATCAGAACATTGGATAAGCAGCGCTTAACTGATAAAATTACTAAATTGGATAAAGAAATGATGGATAAGATTAATCAGGCTTTAGAGATCAGTCTTGGACTTAAAGATGTATATAGTGGCAATTGAAAATACCCTTCTCCCGAGAGAAAGGGTATTTTTGTGTTTACAAAAGTACGAAATCGGGAATCAATGTAAGTCGAGGTTACATACCGATTTTCTTAGGATGAATTACTCATGGCAATTTGCACGCCCTATTTTATCTTGTGAGACTCTAATTCAAAAACTTTTTGAGGTAAGGGTTGTGTGTTACAATATTTGATAGAATCTAACATAAAAGAGCACGATTTCATTTGCAGAGTATATGATTGCATGCAGCAATACTTTCAACATTATAAAAAATTTTTGGCGGGGGTAATAAGATGGACTCAAGGTTTAAGCAGTTGGTAATTGATAACAGCGACTCGATTGTTCAAAAGTGGATGGTGGAGATCGACTCGTTAAAAGAAGGAAACTATACGGCGACAATTTCTGATGAATTATATGAAAGTACGAACCGTGAATTTGTCAACGTTATATTTACCAGCATAAGAAATCAAGGTTCGACTAAAGCGGTAGAGGATTTTTCTGAGAAGATTATCAACCTCGGATGGCCGCTAAGCTATATCACGGATGGTTTACAAGTATTCAGGAGGGTTTCTACAGAATATCTGCTTACACATACAGAACATGTGGATTCTACATACTTCTCGAATGTCCTGACAAGCGTTGATGAATGGGTGGAGCCGCTTATCCGCGAACTTGTCAATGAATATTCCGGGAGCTGGGAACATATTTTATCCCTTCAGCGGGTGGCATTGCAGGAATTATCTGCACCGCTTATCCCTGTAATGGATGGGATTACCATTATGCCGCTTATCGGCACAATTGATACAGAACGGGCAAAATTGATTATGGAGAATTTGCTTGATGGCGCTATTAAGCATAACTCGGAGGTTGTATTGATTGATATAACCGGTGTTCCGGTTGTCGATACAATGGTGGCACATCATATTATACAGGCAGCTGAAGCTGTCAGATTGATTGGATCAACATGCATTCTTGTGGGAATACGTCCTGAAATTGCACAAACGATTGTTAATTTGGGCATAGATTTAAGTAATTTCCCTACGAAGAGCTCGTTGAAAAAGGGATTTACAAAGGCGCTTGAAATTACAGGCCGAGAGGTTGTAGGCATGAGCAATAAAGAATCAAATCTTGGAGAAATATTGAACTCGATACAAGGAGAGAGAGACTGATGCGCATACCAATTTTAAAGCTAAGCAATTATCTGCTGATTTCCATTCAGACAGAAATAGATGATCAAACCGCTATTCAGTTTCAGGAAGATCTGCTGGATAAAATCCATAAAAGCGGTGCATCAGGTGTGGTGATCGACTTAACTTCCGTTGATATTATAGATTCTTTTATAGCGAAGGTTTTAGGAGACGTCGTTTCAATGTCAGATTTAATGGGGGCAAAAGTAGTATTAACCGGAATACAGCCGGCTGTAGCAATGACTCTAATTGACCTTGGTATACATCTTCAAAATGTACCCACTGCATTAGACCTTGAACAAGGGCTAATTAAGCTGCACCAGGAATTGGGGGTATAATCATGGAACCACAGTCCTGTGTTACTATAAATAAAGAGTGGGATATTGTTGGTGCCAGACAGCTTGGCCGTGAAATGGCAAAGAATCTTGGGTTTGGTACCGTTGATCAAGCAAGAATTGCTACTGCTGTATCTGAATTAGCTCGTAATATCTATCTATATGCCGAAAATGGCCAAATCTGCTTTGAAATCATTGATAACCTGGAACATCGGGGGTTATGTATGACAGCAGTAGACTCAGGGCCGGGTATTTCTGACATCAGCCAGGTTATGCAAGATGGATATACGACGTCAGGCGGACTCGGCGCAGGACTTCCGGGTGTCAGAAGGTTAATGGATGAATTTGACATCTTTTCCGAAGTAGGCAATGGAACAAGAATCAAGGCAGTAAAATGGGTTCGCTAATATTCAGGAAAGATGAAGTTTGTCTGTTATGCCGACAAACGCTCTTTTCAGCAAATGGTATCCTGTTATAAATTTTTTAGGGGGATATGAATGGAAGATGTCATCGGTAAAAACGCAGCAAATTATAAAGAATTATTAAGAAGCTATATGGAATCTCAGGATGAACAGGCGCTTTATGGTGTAGAGAAAGTCAGTAAAGCGTTCATTCAAAACAATATTCTGCCCGAAGAAATAGTGAACCTCCATATCCAATCAATGAGTGAAGTGCATAAAGATCTTAGTGATGAATATAAACATTCGATGAATTTTTTATTGGAAGCGATGATTTTTTATGGACTGGCCATGCAGGAAATTCCGCTGTTAAAAGAGGAGAAACATGTTCTTCAATCAGAAATTTCCGTGGCTGCCAGTATGCAGGAAACTTTGCTGGGGACAACTAAGCCATCGATTGAAGGACTGGACATTGGGGTTATCAGTGTGCCGGCACATCAAATGAATGGAGACTACCATCACTTTATTAAAGGTAAGGATGGATCCCTGGGGATTGCGATTGCGGATGTAGTCGGTAAGGGAATACCCGCAGCATTATGCATGTCCATGATCAAATATGCGATGGACAGTTATCCGGAAGAGTCAATGAGCCCTCAATCGATTTTGAGGAATCTGAATAGGGTCGTGGAAAGAAACGTTGACCCAAGCATGTTTATTACAATGTGTTATGCACATTACATACCTTCAGAAAGTAAACTGCGCTATTCATCAGCCGGGCATGAACCAGGATATTATTATAATGCGCAAACAGACAGCTTCCATGAAATCGAAGCAAAGGGACTTGTGTTAGGAGTTTCACCAGATACGGAATATAAACAATATGAACAATCGATCAATAAAGACGATATGGTTATACTTCTGACTGATGGTGTAACGGAGTGCCGAGATGGAGACCGTTTTATCGATAGTAATGAAGTACTCGGCATCATTAGGAAATATGCACATCTGCCAGCGCAGGAAATGGTCGATAGTGTTTTCAAGCACTTTGAAAGACTGCAGGATTTTCAATTAAGAGATGACTTTACGTTACTAATTCTTCGAAAAGATGTTTAACCCTTACTAAAACGGGGTAAATAGATAGTCATGAACAATTAACTATAAAACTAAATCTAGCGAGGGTATCGACTGTAATTGTACAGGTGATATTACATAAGAAACAGTCGTAATAGGAGGTAAAACATGAATTTAACTCTTAATGTTGTCGAAGAAAATGAAAGATCCATTCTAAATGCTTCAGGTGAAATTGATGCTTACACTGCACCGAAGTTAAAAGAATTATTACTTCCATTGACTGAAGTAGAGGGAAATACGGTAGAAGTGAATTTGGAAAACGTTAATTATATGGATAGTACCGGTCTTGGCGTGTTTATTAGCGCATTAAAATCAACAAAAGAAAATAACAGTACGTTAACATTATCCAATTTACAGGATAGAGTTTTGCGGATTTTTGAAATTACAGGGCTAGATGAAATAATGGATATCAGATCGGCGATTCGAGGTGGAAATGACTAATGGAAAGATTTGATTTTATAGAGATTAAGGTTCCTGCCAAGGCTGAGTATGTGGGAGTTGTGCGTTTGACCATGTCCGGTATCGCAAACAGGATGGGTTTTTCCTATGAGGATATTGAGGACTTAAAGGTTGCTGTTTCGGAAGCAATAACAAATGCTGTTACACATGCTTATAGCGAAGCAGATCAAGGTGAGATTACGATCGGTTTCGGCGTTTATGACAATCGTATCGAAATTATGATTGCCGATCATGGAGGCAGCTTTAATCTGGAAGAGATTAAGAGTGGCACAGGCCCATACAAAACGAATGAACCCGTCGAGAATCTAAGAGAAGGCGGTTTTGGATTATTCCTCATAGAGGCATTAATGGATGACGTGAAGATCAATAACAATTTCGGAGTCATTGTTTTAATGACAAAGTATGTAGCAGAAAACGAGGTGGACACCGATGACGACCAAGTCTCAACCACACAATAGAGGGGGAGATGAGGTTTACCAATGGATTGAATATCTCCAAAAAGAGCCTAAAGATGAGGAAATCCAAGAAAAAATTGTACTTACTTATAAGGATCTTGTGGGCTCAATAGCTCGGAAGTATTCTAAGAACAGTGCTATTCATGAAGATTTAGTACAAGTAGGAATGATAGGATTGTTGGCAGCAGTCAAAAGATATGATCCAACCTTTGGTAAATCATTTGAATCCTTTGCAATCCCAACAATCATTGGAGAAATAAAACGCTTTATCCGTGATAAGACATGGAGTGTCCATGTGCCGCGTCGTATAAAAGAGTTGGGTCCAAAAATTAAAAAAGCAGTAGACGAATTAACAACAATGAATCAAAAATCTCCCACAGTAAGTGAGATTGCTGATTATTTGGAAGCAACGGAAGAAGAAATTCTGGAAACGATGGAGATGGGCAAGAGCTATAAAGCTCTATCAGTTGACCGAAAAATCGAGGCAGATTCAGATGGCAGTACAGTAGCTATTCTTGACCTTGTCGGTAATGCAGAAAACGGCTATGACAATATAGAACAGAAAATGATGCTTGAAAAAATACTCCCGATCTTATCTGAGCGGGAACAACAAATTCTGGAATGTACCTATTTTAAAAATATGAGCCAAAAAGAAACAGGCGAATTGTTGGGAATATCGCAAATGCATGTTTCAAGATTGCAAAGACGTTCACTACGAAAGCTTCGTGAGGCAATTCAGTCTGAAAGTTCGGAGGTTTTCGATTGAATTCAGGAAAAAGGGTGAAGGTTTCGGTTTTCCAGAAACCGAAAAAAGGAAACTATGAGTGTGGAGACAGTTATTTTTATACGGAAACTGAAAATGAATTCTTATGTGTAATAGCCGATGGACTTGGAAGTGGTGAGTTTGCAAAGGAATCTTCGCAAATAGTGATTGATATTATTAAAAGCAACATCCATGCAACTGTCGAACAGCTTGTGAAAGTGTGCAACTCGCAGCTGCAGGGAAAACGCGGAGTAGTGATTGGGATTCTCAAACTGGATTTTGCAAATCTTATCTCTTCTTTTTCATCCATTGGCAATATTGGAATTATGTCGATCACCAATGAAAGACAGAAAAAACGCAATATCCCGAACGCAGGGTATTTGGCTGGATATCACCGCAGCTTTAAGGTAATGAAGCAGGAACTGAAACCGGATATGAATTTCATTATGTTTTCGGATGGGGTGATGGATAAAGAGTTATCCCAGTGCTTTTTTAGCAACGAGGATGTGGATAGCATTACCAAAACATATGAACAAACAAGCAATGCAACAAGAGTGGATGATACAACACTGATTGCTATAAGATATGAAGCGTGATCACGTTGATGGCTGACAAGGATGTCGGTCTTTTTTTTGTTAACGGCGAATTTCCGGATGCCGGTTGGGAATGCATCATTATTTTTGGTAAAATAGATTGTACATGAAGGAGGAACAACCGTGACAGAACAGTTAGATCAAAATCTTATACAGTGGGTTTCCAAGGAAACAGAAGTAAAAGCAAATACGGTAACAAAAGTAATTGGATTATTGGAAGAGGGAAATACGGTCCCTTTTATAGCTAGATATCGTAAGGAAGTTACGGGCGGCCTTGATGAGGTGCAGATCAAGTCTGTACAGGATAAATGGCATTACGCTGTTAATCTATCTGACAGGAAACAGGAAGTCCTTAGAATGATTGAAGAACAGGGGAAATTGACCGAAGAGCTGGAAAAGAATATAAAGCAGGCAACCCAGCTGCAGCGTGTTGAGGATCTATATCGCCCATATAAGCAGAAAAGAAGAACAAAGGCGACGATTGCAAAGGAAAAAGGCCTAGAGCCCTTGGCTGAACTTCTATGGAAGCAGCAAACATCCTTTGATATCAAACAGGAAGCAGAACAATATTTTTCGGAAGAGCATGATTTACATACTGTGGAAGAAGTTATTGCTGGTGTGAATGACATATTGGCTGAGTGGGTTTCTGATGACGCGGCATTCCGTGACTATATTCGTGAGGAAACATTCAAACGCGGCATCATCCAATCAGAGGTCAAGGATAAAGAGCATGATGAAAAAGGTGTATACGAAATGTATTATGCCTATAGTGAATCCGTGCGCTCACTTGTTTCTCATCGTATACTTGCCTTAAACCGGGGAGAGAAAGAAGGAGTTCTGAAAGTAGCAATTGAGCCACCAACAGAACGGATTATTGATTTCCTGAAAAGAAAGGTGATTCGAAGGAATACCGATGAAGCGATTGCCAATCTTTTGCTGGAGGCAATTGAAGATAGCTACAAGCGATTGATTCAGCCCTCCATAGAACGGGAAATTCGTAATAGCTTAACAGTAAAGGCTGAAGAACAGGCGATCGATGTCTTCTCAGTCAATCTGAAAAATCTATTGCTCCAGCCTCCTTTAAAAGGCAAAATGGTTTTAGGAGTGGATCCAGCCTTCCGTACAGGATGTAAACTGGCAGTAGTTGATGAGACAGGGAAAGTACACGAGGTAGCAGTCATGTATCCTACTGCCCCGAAGAACGATACAGTTGGTTCAGAAAAGATTGTCATGAAGCTGATCAATCACTATCAAATCGAATTAATCGCCATTGGTAATGGTACTGCATCACGTGAAACAGAACATTTCATTTCGGATGTCCTCACAAGCAATAGCTTGGATATTCCGTATATTATCGTTAATGAGGCGGGTGCGAGTGTCTATTCAGCGTCAGCCCTTGCACGTGAAGAATTTCCTGATTTGCAAGTTGAAGAAAGAAGTGCAGCCTCCATTGCTCGCAGGGTACAGGACCCATTAGCAGAGCTAGTGAAGATTGATCCCAAATCGATCGGAGTCGGTCAATACCAGCATGATGTCAGCCAAAAATCTTTAAATGAATCATTGACCTTTGTAGTAGAAACAGCCGTTAACCAAGTTGGGGTTAATGTCAATACGGCCTCATCTTCCCTGCTGCAGTATGTGGCGGGTCTAAGTAAGACGGTAGCGAACAATATTGTCAATAAGCGCAATGAAGAGGGAAAATTCACTGATCGAAAGCAACTAAAGAAAATACCTAGACTCGGTGCGAAGACATATGAACAAGGAATTGGCTTCTTGAGAATTATCGATGGTGATAATCCACTGGATAGAACACCAATTCACCCGGAAAGCTATAAGAGCACGAAGCAGCTTTTGAAGATGCTTGATGCTGGAATAGATAATATCGGTTCTGAACCTTTGAGGGAGAAGTTAAACGGGCTGAATAAGAAGGAATTGGCCGAACAACTGGAAATCGGCGAGCCTACATTGATAGATATTATGGATGCATTAAGCAGACCTGAGCGTGATCCTCGCGATGACTTCCCACAGCCATTGCTTAAGCAGAATGTGATGACACTGGAAGATTTGAAGCCAGGTATGGAATTGCAGGGAACCGTTCGGAACGTAGTGGACTTTGGAGTGTTTGTTGACATTGGAGTGAAACAGGATGGCCTTGTGCATATTTCAAAAATGGCAAATAAGTTTGTGAAACATCCAATGGACATTGCCTCTGTTGGAGACGTTGTAACAGTTTGGGTCGAACAGATTGATGCCAATAAGGGAAGAATTGCTTTATCCATGATTAAAAGTGATTAATTAAAGCCATACAAAAAGGGATAGTGCAATCTGCACTATCCCTTTATTGATGAAGCAATGAAAGATTATACGCCTTCCGGTACAGCTAAACCAAGTTCTTTAGCTACTCTGTTTCCCCAATCCGGATCAGCTTTGTAGAAATGTTCGATTTGACGCAGTTTGATTTTTTCATCTTTAACTGGTCTCATGTGATCAGCAAAGTTCTTCACGAGACGTGCTTTTTCATCTTCGCTCATCAAACGGTATAGATCTCCTGGCTGCGTATAGTGGTCTTCACTATCATATGCTACACTATCAGCATTTCCAGATACTTCAAATGGATTGATCCGGTATTGTGGATCTTCTGCCGGTCCATTGATGGTGTTTGGTTCATAAACTGGTGTGCTTCCACCATTGCCATTTACAGCCATCATGCCATCGCGCTGGTTATTGTTTACTTCATTAGCTGGACGGTTAACCGGAATTTGTTGATGGTTAGCTCCCAGACGGTAACGGTGTGCATCGCCATAGCTGAAGATACGACCTTGCAGCATTTTATCTGGAGAAGCTTCAATTCCCGGAATAAGGTTACCTGGTGTGAAGGCGGCCTGCTCTATTTCGGCAAAGAAGTTCTCTGGATTACGGTTCAATACCATTTTTCCAATTTCGATACGTGGGTAATCTTTTTTGGAAACTGTTTTTGTTACATCGAAAAGATCCCATTTGTAAGTCTTATAGTCTTCGAAAGGAATAATTTGAGCATACACTGTCCAGCTTGGGAAGTCGCCTTCCTCGATGGAATTGAAAAGGTCTTCTCTATGATAATCAGGATTTTCACCAGCAAGCTTATCAGCTATGTCAGTGTCTAAAGCTTTTACGCCCTGATCGCTAATGAAGTGATATTTCACCCAGAATGCTTCGCCCTTGTCATTAACCCATTTATAGGTATGGCTGCCATATCCATTCATGTGGCGCAATGTTGCTGGAATACCACGGTCTCCATGAAGGTATGTAATTTGATGTAACGATTCTGGTGATAATGACCAGAAATCCCAAACCATGTTAGGATCTTTCAATCCAGTCTGCGGATGACGTTTTTGTGTATGGATGAAGTCAGGGAACTTGATTGCATCACGGATAAAGAATACAGGTGTGTTATTGCCTACTAAATCATAGTTGCCTTCTTCTGTATAGAATTTCAAAGCAAATCCGCGCGGGTCACGAACGGTATCTGAGGAACCAAGTTCACCAGCAACAGTTGAAAAACGAACCATCATATCTGTACGTTTTCCTTTTTCACTAAGGAAATCTGCTTTGGTATATTTAGAGATTTCATCGTTGGTTACTTCAAAATAGCCATGTGCACCTGTACCTTTTGCGTGAACGACACGCTCAGGGATACGCTCTCTATTAAAATGGGCAAGTTTCTCCAATAAGTGAAAGTCTTGAATTAATACAGGTCCTTTTGAACCGGCAGTAATGGAGTTTTGGTTATCGCCGACTGGAATACCAGCTCCAGTTGTTAGTGTTTTTCTTTCGGACATTAAAATTCCCCTCTCTTTTATTCAAATTTGTTACTATAATAATTATAATACAAACCTATTAAAAATCAATATTTAATTACAATAATTTTAAATAACAATCTTAGAAAAGTGTTAAATCAATGATGCGCTAATAATAGTTACAAATAATTGACACATGTATTAGAGTAAGAAAAAATTAGTCGAATATGATAGAATGATATTAAATGAATGATAAGGAAGTTTTTCGCAAATGGATTTGTTAAATGAGAAATCACTATATAAACTGGTCAATGAACTATCGCTGGAATTCTTTCATAAACCTTTTAAGCATGCTGTTTACTTTAATCATCGCCTTCGTACAACCGGCGGAAGATATATTCCGGCTAAAAAGGTTATTGAATTAAATCCGAAATATGCTCTGGAAGAGGACGAGCGTGAATTCATCGGAATCATTAAACATGAATTATGCCATTATCATCTTCATATAGAAGGAAAAGGTTATAAACACAGAGACAAGGAGTTCAGAGAACTGTTAGTGGAAACGGGATCCCCGAGATTTTGCAAGCCACTCTCATCTTATGAAACAGAATTTAAGCACACATATGTATGCAAAAAATGCCGTCAAGAGTATAAGCGAACGCGACGAGTAAATACTAAAAAGTATAGATGCGGTAAGTGTCGTGGGGAACTGGCTCTTATAGGTTAATAATGTAAAATGACGATAAACAATAATCTTTAAATAATCCATTGACGAATTATGTCATCCATGGTAAATTAAATAAGCTAAATAAATAACCGTTTCACGAAAAAATATTTCGCAAAAAAATAATTGACAACGCAAATGAAATACTGTAATATATTTTTCGTTGCTGAAATTACTTGATTGCAAATTAATCATCGGCAGTTCGCACTTACATATCATTGTTTCTTCGATAGAAGTAAGAAGCAGCACTAACTCGTTGAGCAATAGCGTGAAACAGCAAATACAATTAGTTTTTTTATTATATTGCTATGATAGTGATATTCAGATTATTCCACAGTAGCTCAGTGGTAGAGCAATCGGCTGTTAACCGATCGGTCGTAGGTTCGAATCCTACCTGTGGAGCCATATGGAGAAGTACTCAAGTGGCTGAAGAGGCGCCCCTGCTAAGGGTGTAGGTCGTGTAAGCGGCGCGAGGGTTCAAATCCCTCCTTCTCCGCCATTTCATTTATGGCCCGTTGGTCAAGCGGTTAAGACACCGCCCTTTCACGGCGGTAACACGGGTTCGAATCCCGTACGGGTCATCTTTCTTTTAGAAAATAAATAATCGGGTCCGGTAGTTCAGCTGGTTAGAATGCCTGCCTGTCACGCAGGAGGTCGCGGGTTCGAGTCCCGTCCGGACCGCCACTTTTGGGCCATAGCCAAGCGGTAAGGCATCGGGTTTTGATCCCGTGTACCCCAGGTTCGAATCCTGGTGGCCCAGCCATTACTTATTTATAAAAGAAGTAAGTAAATACTATTTGATGAATAGTATTTTTTTATTCCTTAAATAGAATTCAATTCTTATTGGAATTATTGTGAGCCATTAGCTCAGTCGGTAGAGCATTTGACTTTTAATCAAAGGGTCGAAGGTTCGAATCCTTCATGGCTCACCATTATTTTGCGGATGTGGCGGAATTGGCAGACGCGCTAGAATCAGGCTCTAGTGTCCGTTAAGGACGTGGGGGTTCGACTCCCTTCATCCGCACCATTTATCATTATTGATGTTAGAACTGTAATCTATGCGGTCGTGGCGGAATGGCAGACGCGCTAGGTTGAGGGCCTAGTGGGTGAATAACCCGTGGAGGTTCAAATCCTCTCGGCCGCATCTTTATTTTTTTGAAAAAACACTTGCTTAACTCAATGAAAAATGTTATATTATATAAGTTGTTTTTAAGCGCCCGTAGCTCAATTGGATAGAGTACTTGACTACGAATCAAGCGGTTAGAGGTTCGACTCCTCTCGGGCGCACCATTATATCGGGAAGTAGCTCAGCTTGGTAGAGCACTTGGTTTGGGACCAAGGGGTCGCAGGTTCGAATCCTGTCTTCCCGACCATTATGAAATTTGTAAGTGATACTTAGTTTTTATTCATATATATGCGGGTGTAGTTTAGTGGTAAAACCTCAGCCTTCCAAGCTGATGATGAGGGTTCGATTCCCTTCACCCGCTCCATTTTATATGGGCCTGTAGCTCAGCTGGTTAGAGCGCACGCCTGATAAGCGTGAGGTCGGTGGTTCGAGTCCACTCAGGCCCATTGCATTTCTTTTAAAAAAGGTATTGACTTTAATCATAAGAAATGCTATAGTATAAAAGTTGCTTATCGCAAGCGACTAACAAATTTGCTCTTTGAAAACTGAACAAAACAACCAGTATGTCAACCAAAAAGAAACTTGTTTCTTTTTGAAATAACTCATTAAGTTTCACTTATTGAGAAAGCAAGAAGCTAAGAACACAAATGGAATTGACCGGTGTCGATTCTATTCAAACACTTTTATGGAGAGTTTGATCTTGGCTCAGGACGAACGCTGGCGGCGTGCCTAATACATGCAAGTCGAGCGCGGGAAGCAAGTTGAACCTCATCTGAGGTGACGCTTGTGGAA
>NZ_HE610979.1:297415-303120 GCF_000285495.1 Oceanobacillus massiliensis str. N'diop | reverse complement strand
ATAACTTGTCCTTGTTTTTAGGATTGTCTGGTAGCAATAGCGAAGAGGTCACACCTGTTCCCATGTCGAACACAGTAGTTAAGTTCTTCAGCGCCGATGGTAGTTGGGGCTTTGCCCCTGCAAGAGTAGGACGCCGCCAGGCATTTATATTATTTCCCTCATATCGCGGGGTGGAGCAGTCCGGTAGCTCGTTGGGCTCATAACCCAAAGGTCGCAGGTTCAAATCCTGCCCCCGCAACCAAATTATTTTAAAACCAAATGCTGTACTTGAAAAGCACATGATGAAGATTCTATCTCAGTTAAAGTAGAAGTGCTGGATGTACAATTAGAATGAGTTTTCCTTATTAATATAATTGGTCCGGTAGTTCAGCTGGTTAGAATGCCTGCCTGTCACGCAGGAGGTCGCGGGTTCGAGTCCCGTCCGGACCGCCACTTAAATATTATAATCGTCAATACACACACATGATTTTGAAAATCAAATGTGTGTTTTTTAATTTTTAGGCATTTATTGAGAAACAGCTTCGTTTTGATAGATAATCCTCTTATTACATAATGCAGACTATAAGCACGCTTCTAAGTCAGCCCCACTGATTTAATTTTTCCTTTTTCTTTATCTTTTTGCTATCATAGTTGTAGTCGATAAAAAGTATGGTGATAAAAATTATGGATGAATTCTCATTTATAGATTCAATTAAGCAGCATTCATATAGACAATCATCCTTAATTAAGGGAATTGGTGATGATGCAGCAGTTATTAGACCGGCAATGGATGTGGTTACAGCTGTAGATACTTTTGTGGAAGATGTTCATTTTTCAAAGACCACAATGGATGCTTTTCATGTTGGTTATCGAGCACTTGCAGCCAATATCAGTGATCTTGCAGCAATGGGGGCGACTCCGGCCTTTTACCTTGTCTCCATCGTTATTCCGAAAGACTGGGGACAAGATGACCTTGGTCAGATTTTTTTTGGTATGAAAAGCTTGGCGAAACAATATAAAATGGATTTAATTGGTGGCGACACCGTTTCCGGAAAGGAATTATCACTTTCCATTACGGTTATTGGATACACTTTAAAGGATAAGGCACGTTATAGAAGTTCAGCAAGACCGGGTGATGCAGTTTTTGTCACAGGCACATTGGGTGACTCCCAAGCAGGGTTGCATATTCTGACTGGTTCCGACCATTATCTGGAACGGGACTATTTTGTTAATAGACACCGCATGCCAACTCCGCGTGTAGAATTTGCAAGTCTTTTAAATGATTTGTCCAGAGTGGCTTTAAATGATATTAGTGATGGAATAGCAAGTGAAGCAAATGAAATTGCGGAATCATCCTATGTTACAATGATATTGGATGAAAAGCTGATTCCAACAAGTAGTTCTTTCAAGCAATTCCCAATAGAACTTCAGCAGAAATGGAAATTATACGGTGGTGAAGATTTTGAGCTATTGGGTACCGTACCAATAAAAGATTGGGATAAGGTGAAAAGGGCTGCAAAGCTTGCGAATACAAGTATCACCAAGATTGGCCATGTAGAGAAAGAAGGCAGGGCCGGTAGTGTATTATTAATAGACAATCATAAAACTGTACGTCTCGAGAAAAAGGGGTATACACACTTAAAGTAGGTGAGCACATGGCGAAAATACAATCAGATACAGAGCTTGAAACGATTTCGATTGCAGAGAAATTAGCATTGCTGCTTAAGCCTGGCGATGTCGTTACATTGGAAGGTGAATTAGGTTCTGGTAAAACTACTTTTACAAAAGGCCTGGCTAAAGGACTCGGTGTAAAACGAAATATAAGCAGCCCTACATTTACCATCATTAAAGAATATGAAGGTGAGATGCCTTTTTATCATATGGATGTATACCGATTGGAAAATTCAGAAGAGGATATCGGATTCGATGAGTATTTTCATGGCAATGGAATCACTGTTGTGGAATGGGCGCATTTTATTGAAGAATTTCTTCCTGAAGAACGTTTGGAGATTAGTATCAGTTATCTTAATGAAGATAGAAGAGAACTGGAACTTACGCCGACCGGACCGCATTTCAAATGGGTTGTTAATGAATTGATGAGTTAGGAGTAATTTGAATGAATATACTTGCAATAGACACTTCAAATCAGGTCCTTGGAGTATCTTTACTAAAGGATGACCAGATTATCGGAGAGGTCATGACCAATCTTACAAAGAATCATTCCGTAAGACTGATGCCCGCAATAGACAGACTAATGGCTGAGGTTACCCTTAAGCCTGAACAGCTGGACCGGATTGTGGTCGCTAAGGGGCCTGGATCGTACACGGGTGTCCGAATTGGCATTTCTACAGCGAAAACGATGGCATGGGCGCTTAATATCCCGGTCATTGGTGTATCGAGCCTGGAAGTCCTTGCCTATCAAGGGCGATTTTTTAATGGCTACATTTGTCCCTTTTTTGATGCCAGAAGAGGACTGGTATTTACCGGGCTGTATCAGTGGAAAGATAATCAGCTCGTAAACGTGATGGCTGAAAAGAATCTGTTAATGGAAGATGTCCTAAACGAGCTTGCAGAAGTTCGCAAACAAGTCCTGTTTGTAAGTCCGGACATCGGCTTATATAGAGAGGCAATCCAGGAATCACTTGGTAATCTTGCTGTAATTCCGGAAGGGCCCTATCATGTACCACAGGCTGGTCATTTGGGACTGGCGGGTCTGAATAAGAAAGCAGAAGATACGCATGCACTAGTACCGAATTACCTGCGGCTTGCTGAAGCGGAAGCAAACTGGCTGAAAACACAGAAGGAAAAAGAAAATCATGGCTGAGGCAATTATTAGAAACATGGAGCTATCAGACGTTGATGAGGTACTTGAGGTAGAACGATCTTCATTTGCGACACCTTGGACAACAGATATCTTTTATCAAGAACTGATTGATAATAAGCATGCACACTATTTTGTCCTGCAATTGGACGGAATTGTTGTGGGATATATGGGAATCTGGATTGTCATGGATGACGCACAAATTACGAATATAGCAGTAAAACCCGAATATCGCGGATATAAATTGGGTGAAAAACTGTTTGGCTATACTGTTCAGTACGCCTTGAAAAAAGGCGTGAAGCGGCTCTCGCTGGAAGTCCGGACATCCAATATTCCGGCACAGAAACTATATCGGAAGTTCGGACTGGTCCCTGGAGGGGTCCGCAAAAATTACTATACAGATAATCAGGAAGATGCTATCGTTATGTGGGTGAATTTAATATGAAAAAAAATACATTAATATTAGGGATCGAGACGAGTTGTGATGAAACTGCCGTAGCAATCGTAAAGGATGGCACGGAAATTATTACAAATGTCGTTGCATCCCAAATTGAGAGTCATAAACGATTTGGTGGAGTGGTTCCAGAGATTGCTTCCAGACACCATGTCGAGCAAATTACGCAAGTCCTGCAAGAAGCATTTGAGGAATCTGAGCTGACATGGGATGAAATAGATGCTATCTCAGTTACAGAAGGTCCTGGACTTGTTGGCGCATTGCTTGTCGGCGTCAATGCTGCCAAAGCACTTGCTTTCGCCAAACAAAAGCCGCTTGTCGGAGTGCACCATATTGCGGGTCATATTTATGCCAATCGCCTGGAAAGGGAATTTAATTTCCCGTTGCTAGCGCTAATCGTTTCAGGTGGCCATACAGAGCTTGTATTAATGAAAGAGCATGGGAGTTATGAGCTAATTGGGGAAACACGTGATGACGCTGCTGGAGAAGCATATGATAAGGTAGCAAGAATGCTCAACCTTCCTTATCCCGGCGGTCCGCATATTGACCGACTGGCTGCTGCGGGGTTAGAATCAATTGATTTCCCAAGGGCGTGGCTTGAGGAAAACAGCTATGATTTCAGCTTCAGCGGGTTAAAATCAGCCGTCATCAATAAAATACACAATGCCAAGCAACGCGGAGAAGAATTGAAAAATGAGGATATTGCTGCAAGCTTTCAGGCCAGTGTGGTCGAGGTCTTGACTGCGAAGACGCTAAGAGCTGCGAAGGAATATAATGTTAGCCAGGTCATCGTCGCCGGCGGAGTTGCAGCGAATAAAGGTTTGAGGAAAGAACTGGAAGCAGCATTTCGGGAAACCGAGATTCCATTGCTCATTCCGGATATTAAACTCTGTACGGATAATGCTGCAATGATAGCAGCCGCTGGTACGATAGCATTTGAACAGGGAAGGCGTTCTGGGCTCGATTTAAATGCGAATGCTTCCTTACTTTTAAAATAAGCACAGTTTATGCACAGGGGTGTGTATAAACGAGAAAGTTAGCGAGAGTTACTGCATTTCCATTGTGGATGAAATCTGTTGATAAACTTATTTCTGGCTGTGGATAATGTGTATAACTTTGTTGACAACAGGAATTTAGCTTTTTATAGAGAAATTTCGATGTGGATAAGTATATTAATCCACTTGTTAAATCATTGGAATGAAACGGAAAGAAATTTAGGTGATGCTGTTATGACTAAAAAACAACAATCTTATTATATGCAAACGGATTTGATATTCTTATTCATCTTATTTGTCTGTGTTAGCTTATTGACCATCTATAATGCCCAGCAGCTGGAGCAATATGAAGGTGAAAATTTTGTGCTGAAGCAGATTATTTGGTTCACAATCGGAGTCTGCATCGTTGCAGCAATCCAATTCTTGGATTTGGAGCAGCTGCATAAGGCAAGTGTCTATATCTATGGCGCGAGTATTTTTATCCTGTTTATCTTGTTGATAAGTCCGGAATCAATTGCACGTACCATTAATGGAGCCAAGAGCTGGTTTACTTTGCCGGGGCTATCCCTGCAGCCGGCGGAGTTCACTAAAATAACGACGATTCTCTTTATGTCTGCGGTAATCAGTAAGCATAAGTCAAAGTATGAGGTAAGCAGTTTAAAGAGTGATTCCTTTTTGCTGATTAAATTGCTATTGGTTACAGCTGCACCCGTATTCTTGATAATGCAGCAGCCTGACTTTGGTACCTCGATGGTATATCTGTTCATTGCTGGAATGATGATTATTCTATCTGGAATCAATTGGAAGATCATTGCGAGTTTAATCGCGATTATTTCTACCGTATCAGCTGCGGTTATCGGGTTTATCATAAAATTTCCGGTAATGGCACAACAGTTGCTTGGAATTAAGGAATATCAGGTCAATCGAATCCTTACATGGTTTGATCCAGCGCAGCAATCAAGTGACGCTACGTATCACTTTGACCGAGCATATATGGCTCTAGGTTCGGGTCAGTTATTTGGGAAAGGCATGAGTAATCTCCAAGTAAACTATCCAGAAGCACATACTGATTTTATCTTTGCTGTAATTGGAGAGAGCTTTGGCTTTATCGGGAGTGCATTGGTGATATTCTTATATTTTATGCTGCTCTATAAGCTTGTCACACTTGGTTTGAGTATATTTAAGCATTCCTCATTTGGTGCGTATTTCTGTTTTGGATTTTTAAGTCTTTTGCTGATCCATGTCTTTCAAAATATTGGCATGACATTAGGGATCATGCCGATTACAGGGATTCCGCTCTTACTGCTCAGTTACGGGGGGAGCTCTGTGTTATCCACAATGCTCGGTATGGGCATCATTTATCGGGTGGCAGTCGAATATACCATCCAAAACGATTATTTATTCAAATAAAAGATAGTTATATTAACATGGAAGAATTAATCACAGCAGAAAGCAT
>NZ_HE610979.1:273527-297231 GCF_000285495.1 Oceanobacillus massiliensis str. N'diop | reverse complement strand
GCTGTTTTTTTATGCTTCATCCTGAAGAGTGGTCCATTGATCCATCAACTGTTCTATTTCTAATTTCCTATCGCTTACTTTCTGTGTCAGTTCCAGTGACTTTTCATGGTCCTGATAAATCTCGGGTTTCGTCATTTCCTCTTCCAGACTGGAAACCTCCAGTTCAAGAACCTCTATGTTTTCCTCAAGCTCGGTAATCCGGCGCTGGATTTTGCGCTTTTCACTTTGCAGCTGCTTGCCCTCTTTGAAGCTGAGTTTTTTCTTTTCGTCTGGAATAATGGTTTCTTTTTCCTGCTGAAGTCTCTGTAGTTCGGCTTCTTCTTCCTTCTTTTCCAGGTAATAGTCGTAATCACCAAGATACATGGTGATGCCATCCCGCTGCATCTCTGCTACTTGATCGGTAATTTTATTGATGAAATAGCGATCATGGGATACAAATAGGATCGTTCCGGGAAAGTCATTTAATGCCGCTTCGAGAACCTCTTTGCTGTCGATATCCAAATGGTTGGTCGGTTCGTCCAATATCAGCAGATTTGCTTTTTGCATTTTCAGCTTCGCCAGGGCAAGTCTTGCTTTTTCCCCGCCGCTTAAGGTGTGTACAGGTTTAAGGACATCATCACCGGAAAATAGGAAATTGCCGAGAATGGTACGAATATCTTTTTCATTTATTGTTGGATAATCGTCCCATAATTCCTGCAGGATAGTCTTTGTGGAGTTCAGCTCAGCCTGTTCCTGGTCATAATAGCCAACCTCGACATTGGTACCAAGCTGTATGGTTCCGCTATTGATTTTGAGTTTTCCTAATATGGCCTTAAGCAAGGTCGTCTTTCCAACACCATTTGGTCCGACGAGGGCAATACGCTCACCACGGTTTACATCCAAGCGAATATTGGAAAAGATGGGTTCCTGATCATCCTCATAACGTAAGCTCAAGTCGTCCATCTTTAAGACATCATTTCCACTTCTCCGGTCAATTTGGAAACTGAAGGATGCAGAAGATTCGTCTCCAAGGGGGCGGTCAAGGCGCTCCATCTTCTCGAGCTGCTTTCTTCTGCTCTGTGCTCGTTTTGTAGTGGAGGCACGTACAAGATTACGCTGTACAAAGTCTTCCAATTTTTTAATTTCTGTCTGCTGTTTTTCAAATTCCTTTAATTCCTGTTCGTAATTTAAGGCTTTTTGATCTAAGTACTTACTGTAGGTACCATGGTATTTCGTTGTTTTGTGACGCGAAATCTCATAAACAATCGACACTGTTTTATCCAGGAAGTAGCGGTCATGCGATACAATGACAATGGCACCTGGATAGCTCACTAAATAATTCTCAAGCCAGGAAAGGGTGTCGATATCCAAGTGGTTGGTCGGCTCATCCAAGATTAGCAGCTTTGGCTTTTGCAGCAATAGTTTACCAAGAGCAAGACGGGTCTTCTGGCCGCCGCTGAGCTCCATGATCGGAGTATTGTAGTCATAGTCAGCAAAATTCAACCCTGTCAGTACAGCTTTCATATCCGACTCATAGGTATATCCCCCGCCAGTCTGATAGGCAATTTGGAGCTGATCATAGTCCTTGAGCAGCTTCTCGTACTGCTCATTCGCCAACTTGGAGGCATTGGCCATTTCTGTTTCTATTGAACGCAACTGCTGTTCCTGTGTTTTTAAGTGGGAGAACACTTCCAGCATTTCATCCCAGATGGTTTTGCCTGATTCAAGTGTCATGTGCTGTGATAAATAGCCAAAGGTCAGGTCCTTTGGCTTAAAGAAATCCCCTTCATCATACGAGAGCTCTCCAGCCATTATTTTAAGCAGTGTCGATTTCCCTGCACCGTTTCTTCCTACGATGGCAACACGGTCATTATCTTTTATTTCTATTTTTATATTGGATAAAATCTCTTCAGCACCGAAGGATTTAGATAGTCCGTTCATTTGCATTAGTATCATCTTTATTCACCCCATCATTCTTAGTGTATCTTATCATTATTTAAGGTGGCAACTCAATTGTGAAAAATATCACGACTTCTCCGTTCATTTCTGTTAAAATGAAGTAATAACTGCATTACTAAATTATTATCGGACTGAAAAGAGGAAGAATCATGGATCAGAATAAAATTCCACAAGCGACTGCAAAACGCTTGCCATTATATTATCGTTTTTTGAATAATTTAAATCAGCAAGGGAAGAAACGGGTATCATCGAAACAATTAAGTGAAGCTGTCAAAGTTGATTCGGCTACAATACGAAGAGATTTCTCTTATTTTGGGGCGCTGGGCAAAAAAGGCTACGGCTATAATGTTGAATATTTACTAGGCTTTTTCCGGAGTACGTTGGATCAGCACGAAGTTACAGAGGTTGCATTAATTGGAGTCGGTAACCTCGGTACTGCCTTCCTCAATTATAATTTTTTAAAGAACAATAATATCCGAATAACAATGGCTTTCGATGCAGACCAGGAAAAGGTCGGCAAAGATATTGGAGGCATTCCGATTTATCATATTGATGAACTCGATGAAAAACTGAAAGACATTAAGGTAGCAATCCTGACAGTACCAGCAACAGAAGCAGATACGATAACGAATAAACTTGTCGAAAAAGGTATATCCGGAATCTTGAACTTCACCCCTGCAAGGATTACCGTACCTGAAAATATCCGGGTGCATCATATAGACCTTGCTGTCGAACTGCAGGCACTGGTGTATTTCCTTAAACACTATTCTCTGGATAGTTAAACCTGCCAGACAAAAGACTAAATCACATAGGATTTGGTCTTTTTTTTAGGCTGTTTTCTCAGATTTTGTTGTTTTACATAAAATATATAAAATGCGACGTACCAGCAACAGCCGATTTCCACTCCGGGCAGTCGCTTTCCGCGGGCAACGCTTCAGCTTCCTCGGAAGGAACCCACTTCCTGCGGGATCTTCAGCCGTTGCTTTTCCCGCTGGAGTCGACTGCCCTGCGCTCCAATCCATCAGCTTAATAATTGAATATCAGTAAATTGATTCAGAAAGCCAAATCACAACGGAGGAAATACACGGAGACTCCAGTGGGAAAGCGAAGACGCTAAGACCCCACAGAGAGCGAACTTTGCGAGCGAGGAGGCTTAGCGCGAGCCCGCGGAAAGCGCAGTGTATTTCCGGAGTGCGGATAAAGCACCGCCTTTTACCTAGGTTTCTTAAGACAAAATAAAACTAGAACGCCTGGTTTCCTATATCAAGGCGTTCTAGTCTATTCTACTTTTTTTCTTTTTGAATATAGAATATTGCTTCAGCAGTTTGCATACTACCCATATATCCATCGCTGCGACTGCCGCAAGAATCAGGGTCACAGGATTCCACACTGTTTCATTATTGCTTTGAATGGCAAAATAGATAAACGCAAGTGCCATCAGAAAGTATACAATTGCTCTAGTTAGTATTGATCTGCCCATTTATTAACCTCCAACGAGAATCATTTTTAATTGCTCCAGCTGCTGCATTTCCTCGGGGCTTAGTGAATATTGAGCGATCACAACCAGTGTATTCATGGATGCATGAACAATGATAGGCACAATAATCCGCTTTGTCTTAATATATAAAAATGCGAATACAAACCCCATCGAAGCATATATTAAGATGTGCTGTGGTTCACCATGGATAAACCCGAAGATGAGCGCAGAAAGTACACCAGCCAAGAAGAAGTTCATTCTCTTATAAAGGGAACCAAATATGATTTTCCGGAAAATCAATTCTTCTAATATCGGGGCAATGATGGCTGGGATCAGCATGAATATGGGTGAAGCCCGCGTTATATCCATTATTTGCTGTGTGTTTTCTGATCCTGCATCAATCCCAAGGACATAGATTTCAATCGATACTGCGATTGCTTGAGCAAAATAAGCCATAAAGATGCCAAGTACTGACCAGAGAATGACTTCCCCGGACTGTGCTGCATCCCGTCTGCTGCCCATTTGCATATCGGGTTTCAAAATAAACAATGTCACAATCAGACCTGTGATAAAGCTGAAAACTGTCCAATAGACAAACGCATTAAACTCAGATAGTGAGAATAGACTCATTATTAAAGGAGCACCTATAATAACTGAGAATTGAACGACTACATAAGTTAGAATCACATACCAGTAACGACTCGCCAAATTTAACGTCTCCTTTATGTTCAAATAAACCTTCTCTTCATTATATTTTTACTTATCCTAGTCATTCTAACATAAATACAATGAGGAAATATAATTCAATGGCTAACGAAACTCTACCTTATTGAATTAAAAAACATGGAAAAATAAAACATACATTGCTTGCAATTTTTTTGGGGATTAATTATTATATTAATAGATGTTAGCACTCGTTGCATTAGAGTGCTAATAAAAAAATGATTTGGAATTAAGGAGGCATTCTACATGATTAAACCATTAGGAGATCGTGTTGTTATCGAACTTGTTGAGCAAGAAGAAACAACTGCAAGCGGAATCGTACTTCCAGACTCTGCAAAAGAAAAACCACAAGAGGGTCGCATTGTTGCAGTGGGAACTGGTCGAGTAACAGAAAGCGGAGAAAGAGTGGCACTTGAGGTTTCTGAAGGTGACGTTATTATCTTCTCTAAATTTGCTGGTACTGAAGTGAAATACCAAGGTACAGAATACTTAATTCTTCGTGAAAATGACATTTTAGCTGTAGTCAGCTAATTCAAACAAAAATTAACTACTTAATTTTAATAAAGAAAATTACGGATGATCTAAATTGAAGGAGGAGTTTTTAAATGGCTAAAGAGATTAAATTTAGTGAAGACGCTCGTCGTGCGATGCTGCGCGGTGTAGATGTTTTGGCAGATGCAGTAAAAGTAACTTTAGGACCAAAAGGACGTAACGTTGTTTTAGATAAAAAATTTGGTTCTCCATTAATCACCAATGATGGGGTGACAATCGCCAAAGAAATCGAATTGGAAGATGCATTTGAAAACATGGGAGCTCAGCTTGTATCTGAAGTTGCTTCCAAGACAAATGATGTTGCCGGTGACGGTACTACGACTGCAACGGTTCTTGCTCAAGCCTTGATTCGTGAAGGACTGAAGAACGTAACTTCCGGAGCTAATCCTGTTGGAATCCGTCGCGGAATTGAAAAAGCTGTAGCTACTGCAGTTACAGAATTAAAATCAATCTCACAGCCGGTAGAAAACAAAGAATCCATTGCACAGGTTGCAGCAATCTCTGCATCTGATAATGAAGTAGGTAACCTGATTGCTGAAGCGATGGAACGCGTTGGTAATGACGGGGTCATTACCATTGAAGAATCCAAAGGCTTCAACACAGAATTAGAAGTTGTGGAAGGTATGCAGTTTGACCGTGGATATTCTTCTCCATACATGGTTACTGACCAAGATAAAATGGAAGCTGTACTTGAAGACCCATATATCTTAATTACAGATAAGAAAATCGGTAACATCCAAGAAGTATTGCCAGTACTTGAGCAAGTTGTCCAACAAGGCAAACCACTTCTATTAATTGCAGAAGATGTTGAAGGGGAAGCTCTTGCAACATTGGTATTAAATAAACTTCGCGGTTCATTTAATGCAGTGGCAGTTAAAGCTCCAGGATTTGGTGATCGCCGTAAAGCAATGCTTGAGGACATCGCAATCCTGACTGGCGGTCAAGTGATTACAGAAGATTTAGGACTTGAGCTTAAATCTGCAACAATCGAACAATTGGGACGCGCGTCCAAAGTAGTCGTAACTAAAGAAAACACTACTGTTGTTGAAGGGGAAGGCAGCCCTGAAGCAATCTCGAGCCGTGTTGCTCAAATTCGTGCACAAGCAGAAGAAACTACTTCTGAATTCGATAAAGAAAAATTACAAGAACGCCTTGCTAAATTAGCTGGTGGTGTAGCAGTAATCAAAGTTGGTGCTGCAACTGAAACAGAATTGAAAGAACGTAAACTACGCATTGAAGATGCATTGAACTCAACTCGTGCAGCAGTAGAAGAAGGTATTGTTGCTGGTGGTGGTACTGCATTGGTTAATGTATATAATAAAGTAGCTGAACTGAACCTTGAAGGTGATGAAGCAACTGGTGTAAGTATTGTCCTTCGTGCTATCGAAGAACCTGTTCGCCAAATTGCACACAATGCAGGTCTTGAAGGATCTATCATTGTTGAACGCCTTAAAGGCGAAGCAGTTGGCGTAGGATATAACGCTGCAACTGGCGAGTGGGTAAACATGGTCGAAACTGGAATCGTTGATCCAACAAAAGTTACACGTTCTGCCCTTCAAAACGCTGCATCTGTAGCAGCAATGTTCTTAACAACTGAAGCGGTTGTTGCTGACATCCCTGAAGAAAATGCAGGCGGCGGCATGCCAGACATGGGTGGCATGGGTGGCATGGGCGGCATGATGTAATAAGCCGCTAACCCCCTTGATATATAAGGGTTTTGAAGTGAATTGCTAACGAAATGCTAACATAAGATATATAAAAGAGGCTTCTCATTAGTTTAAACTTTTGAGAAGCCTTTTTCTTTTGCTAAAGTAAAAGGGAGGTATAAATTATAACAATTCATAGAAAAGAGCTTGAAACTCACAAATACATATTATTTTATAGTATTATAAAAGGTAAATTATGGATTTGTTGATTTTATAAGTCTAGAAGGAAAAGAGATTTTTTAACCAATGCGTTTTGAGACAAAAAAAGAAGGGGGATTTAGTGACAGGTGAAAATCCTAATTGATAATTATGAAAAAAGGTGCTTTGATTCATTATCAATTTTAGCAAGAAGTATTATTGATATGGACAAAGCTTTTAAAGATGAGAATCTTGAAGGATTTCCTAAGTTAATGATTAAAGCCACGGGGGATTTACATTCAATAGGACTCGAGCTAGGACTCGATTTCAAAGATATATACCCATTGACATTAGATGAACAAATTGTATGGTGGGAAAAACCTCTACATTTGTGGCCGTATCCTTCTTTTGATGAGTGGTTTTTTGTTGAAGAGGACGAGTTAGAGCAAGCGGTACTATATGACTATGATGTAACAGAATTTTGTATTTCAATTGCACAAGGTGGTCATGATCCAATCCACGAACAAGATACAAAAGAATTTATCTCTATTCGTAACTTACTAAATAACGATTCTCATGATTACTCAAACATTAGGAAGTTCCTTATTGAGAATCCAATATTGAATTTAGATAGCCCTACATACATAAGGAAAATTGCTCATATGCCACCTAATATACAAGAAAAGCTAGTGAATTATTTATATGAGGCTGTTCCAAAGCATTATTACAATGAAGGACAGGTCTATGTATGTCCAAGGTGTGGATGGACGCTATCAATCACCGATGATGGTGATGCAAATTGTGATACGAATAAATGTAAAAAATTAAGCAGTGGATGGTATTTTAAGAGCAATAAGCTAAACAGCCATAAATTATTGCGAGTTCGTAGAGGGATTCGTCGCTACATTGTAGATCCCGGTCTGCTTGAATTGAATCTATTTAAAAGAATTGAAAAGCTTCCGAGACTTAAAGATGTCATTCTTTATCCCAACAATGATGAATATGATTTGGAACTCATATTTGAAAGTGGTACTTCATGGGTAGTAGATGTAAAGGATTGGGTTAATCCGTATATGTTAAATCACAACCTAAAGTCATTTTCAACAAATGTAATTCGAGAAAAGGCCTTTATAGTTGTACCATCGTTTCGAGGAAGTACATATGTAAAAACATTAAGGAGTATTTGTAAAAAAGGCTATGAAGTTTTAGATGATAAACAGTTTGTAAAGCTTGTGAAGAAGGAGGGGGCACAGTTTGAGAGTCAAATTTGACCAGCACTTTAAATCGGCAATTGATGATGTGAAAGATATCTTAATAAATCATAATTTTAATGATGATGAAAGTGAGGTTTACGCAAAATTAATAGTTGAGGTTGAAGTTGCTTTTTATGTTTCAACTCAATTGCTACCTTCCGATAACAAGCAGCGCTCACAATTAGAATACCTATATTCAGGTACACACTTACCACAATTCCAACAGTTTACACCCACTCAAATGGAGTTGTGGATGAAAGTTAGGGTGTTATTGCCAGCTTGGAAAGCAAGAACCATTGCTTCTAGTAAGATTGAGGATTATATTGAGATACCCGTCCCTTCGAACTTATGCCATCTATCATTCGAAGAAAACACAATAGAATGGAAGGCTCTTATTCAATATCCTGAAAGAACGAATCTTTATAAGGATTTATTATCAATGCCAATTCCTTATTTAGAGAATAAGAAAGGCTTTGCTTCACCAAAGTCAGAGGTTTCCTATTTTGATAAGGAACTATTCAAAAGTGAATATTATACAATTCCAGAACACATGAAGCCTTTTCCAACTTTTAATGAGGGGGTTTTTCTAACTCCTTCGAAAAAAGGAAAAGATATGACAATTAGTAAAAGTGATTTATTACAATCAGCTGAACGTATGGATATGATAATCAATCAAGATTGGTATGAGCGAATAAAAGAATTAAATTTTCATGAAGTTGTTGGGGAAACTCTAATAAAGTCTGAAAGATTAAACATAAGTGGTACTCAACACTGGGTTGGGACGCTTTCCGCTGGTAAATCAACAATCATGGATGTTATTGCATTCCATCAGTCACAACAAAAAAAAGTGACGGTGTTAGTTGTAGGAGACGTTGCAACCGCTTTACAAAAAGTTGATTTGTTTCATTCTTTAGGAGTTAAAACTGTACCGATATTAAGCCACCGACAACGAAAAGACCATATTAAACAACATTTTCAATCTATAAATGAAAATGTTAAAAGCCTATCAACTTTAAAAAAGCGTTCGTTCCGTTATTTATCTGACACATGCATAATTAAGACCTCGCAAGAGAAGCTTACAGACACAGCTCCACCATGCTTTAGTTTAAAGGAAAAAGGAAAAACAAAAGTATGTCCATATTTTAAGCAATGTTCCTATCATAATGCTTATCACGACTTACCAAATGCCCAAATTATTGTTGCTACTATTCAGGGGCTAGTATTAAGTGAGCTACCTCCTATCCTATTAGGTATTCGGATGAGAATGCTTGAGTATGTTAGCAAAAGTTCGGATTTAATTTTAGTAGACGAATCAGATAGGGTCCAATCACAGTTGGACAGTATATTTGCTCCTAGTGTTGAGATGGCTGGCACAGAGGATAGTTGGTTAGAAAAATTACAAAACAAAGCGTTTCAATCTTTTGTTCGCTCAAAAGTACCTTTAAGCAAAAGACGTGTCGAAAGATGGTTTATTGCACTTCAGAATACAGTTACAGCATCTTACATTGCATTTGGACAGCTACAGGATCAAGATATATTAAAGATGATAGGGAAACAGTACTTTACTGGATATAAGTTAATAAAAATGTTTCTGCTTAATGCTTTTGGTGTAACCCCAGAAAATGAAGAAAAGAGTTTAAAGAGTAAAGAGTTTCAAAAGCTATCAGAACAGTTAGAGTCATTCATACATAGCTATAGAAAAGATGAGTATGCTCATGAACAAAATAATGCTTCAAATGAAGAACTTAAACAAAAATTAAGTGGGGTAATTGATTCTATCACTCAAGACAATGATGATATACGGTTTCTTTTAGATGAAATAATATCCATAACTCAACCTATAGCGAAGTTTCCAGACCATAAACGGTCATTACTACAAAAACAATTAAAATTTTCTCTATCGATTCTGTTTATAGAAAAGAATCTATTTACCTTAATTCAACTCCTGCCATCAGTAAGAGATGAATTAAAAGGATTAGTAGAAGATGAGGTTATGTCAATTTTTACTGGAACACCTGAAGATTATGATGGATTAATTCCTATATCGCCTACTGGTATTTGGATGGGATTCCGGTATGAGAGTGACCAACAATCCAATGCTCAAAATGGAAAGTTGAATTTTATGCGTTATGTAGGTGTAGGTAGATATATATTAACGAATTTAGATCACCTTTTTGAAGGTATCGGCCATTACAAAGGAGCACCAGTGGCACTATTGTCAGGTACTAGTAGTGCTCCTTATTCTTCAAAGTACAACGTGCAGCTACCTGTTTCATATTTACTAGAAAAAGAAGATGAAGATTTGCCAAATATTAATATGTCTTTTAGACCGTTGATGAAAAGAGATGAGTTTATCATTATTTCTGGAAAACACGGAGCGGAAAGGAATATTGCTTTAAGAGAAGCTACAAGAATACTTTTTCAACAAAATATTTTGCAAAATTCACTTAAAAGATCTAGTAGTGGGAGGGAGCGGGTACTAATTGTTGTAGGCTCCTATAAAGAAGCGAAAATTGTAGGGGAGTATTTAATGGATATTTGGCCAGACCCAAATGAAGTTTACCATTTAGTAAATGATGAAACAAAGTTTGGAACAAAAGGGGAATGGACAAGACAGAAAATATCTTCTTTTCCAAAGGTACGGGGATCAATCCTCGTAGTACCACTTCTAGCATTAGAGCGAGGTCATAACATAATCACTACAATAGATGAACAAGTGGTAGCTGCTTTTGAAACCGCAATATTTTTAGTTAGACCATATCCAAAACCATTTGACGTAGATCGAGTTGTGAACCGACTTAATGAGTTTTCAATTAATATGCTTTCAAAACAATATAATGGTAATTATGATGTGAAGGAAGGAGTGCTATCGCTTCGAAACAGAGCATATGTAATTCAGAAAGAATTACTAGCTAATCAAGTGTGGTTCCGACACCTTGATGAAAAAGAAAGGTATCATCTTGTTATGGATATGTTTATTAGTGTTTGGCAATTAATAGGGCGACTAATCCGCGGAGGGGTATCTGCCAATGTCTTGTTATGTGATGGCAGCTTTGCTCCTGAAACAATAAAAGGGAATTCCGACTCTTATGAAACTAGTATGATTCTGTCTTGGAAGAAAGTATTATCAGAGGTTTTAGATACACCTAAAACGTCAACTATTGCTTCAAAACTTTATAGCCCTATCATTAATGGCATACAAAATGTGGAGGGAGTAACAACATATGAAAAAAAGAAATTATAATACCGACAGCATTGAAGTGTTTGCAATTCCTATTAAAGAAGAAAGTATAGAAGGTTATGCAGTTTATTTTCCAAAAGCATTGCGTGAGTTACTTCAGGTTAAAAAGCCAAAACATTTTTATATGTCTCCTGTACGCTCTCTTCATGAGACAATTAAGATAATGTTTTCAGATTTTCTATTCTTTAATTCCAATGCAGAAAAATTTTTAAATCAGCCTTGGTTATTTTTTCGAGCACCATTTGACATTGAGTGGCTAAAAGAAATGATTCAATCCTGGTATAAAGTTCACTTTAATGAAGAACTACCAGCATCTATCCTAAATGATTTGAGTATTCAAAAAGAAAAAAGAATCGTAGATATTACTATTAATGAAGCTGGAAATCCAATCATGAAGGACTTTTTTACTTTTCAATATTTACCGAAACATTATGCGGATAAAATAAAGAATCCCTTATTTGTAGAGTCGCTCGGAAAATCATTAAATTTTATACCAATTCAATCTGACCATAAAGGTGAACTGGTAAGTTGGCCTCCAGAGCGCTATGAACGAAATGAAAAGAAGTATTATTTTTCATATAAAATTACATTTAGTTTGCAAACTGTTCCATTTAGTGAAACCCCTCAAATGTATTTACATATTGGACTTGTTCGTTGGAAAACAGATGGAAATGTTGTGACGCGCAATCGTAGGTTAACCGTATATATAAGAGGTAAATTCCCGTGGATTGTAGGAAATGAGGATAAATTACCATTCGTACCAGCTAAAATAAAACGAGTAAAAACGGAAGGGAAATACACTTATTTTTGGGATCAAAAAATAGATCAAGTTATTGAAGGCATGAATATACCGGCGAGAATTTCATCCTTAACCGAATTAGAGAAGGATGCTGAGAGTATTTTCGAGGGGATAAATGATAGCAATCGTTTTTCGGTTTCTATTCCTTATAGTACCCAGTTGTTTGGATATCACCCAATTAGTGATGGAGCTGGTTTTAAGGAGCGCTATGAGATAGCAAAAGCTGCAGCAAATGAAATTGGACTGACAGGAAATTTCTTGAATTATCCAAGAGTTGCTGGTGCTTCTAAGGTTTATTCCAAAGGACTTGAACTAAGCTTACCTAAAAACTTTACTATATATATGTATTATTCAAGCAAAGAATGGTTGGAAAAAGCAGAAGAAGCGATTCTTCAGAATTTAAAAGTTGAGAAGAATGAAAATAGCACCTATCAATTAAATGATGCTCTTTTTCAAATTAAGCCAATACGCATTTCAGAAAATTTATTTGTCGATGAGAGCAATAAAATGGAGCTTTTAAATCGAATTGAAAAAATGGTTGCACCAACTATATCTGTATCGGGATGCTTATTTGAGCTTCATGATAAGGAACAATTTAAAAGTTGGATAGACCCGAAAGATTATATTAGATACTTATTTGCTAAGAATGATATATTGACCCAATTTATCACACCTGATAATCCAAATGATTCGGATAAGAAGTTTGAGAAGGGTACATTAGATTTATTTAGACAGATGGGCATTCTCTCTTACCGTGCAATGGGGCTGATATCGGAAACAACACAGTATATTGGTTTCCTATATATAGAGAAAAACAAGAAAACTAGCAAGGATAAAATTGGGTTCCCTGTAATGGTTAGGGTTTGTGCTTCTGGTGTAATGATGGCTATACCAAATGAAGGATGGGTTTCATATTCTGAGGGTTTGTTGCTGTTGACAAAACACGCCGAGAAATATTCACGGAATTATTCAAAACAGGATATTAATAAGTTTATATATTCGTTGTTAGCAGAGCTGGAAGGTGAGCATATTATTCTATTTACACATAGCCAAAATAGTCGAAGAGTGCTTCCTTCCTTAAACAATACAAATTTGCAAGCAGATAACTTTGAACCAATGCGTAATAACTTGTCTATTGTTCGCATTCGCGATCAAAAAGATAATGAAACACCAGAGTGGTGTGCATATCGCCATGAGAGTGAGGGTTATTCAGCGGGATCTATCCCTGAATCACTGCCAACCGGTGTGTATCAGCTGAATTATAGAGTTTTTTTTAGTATTGCAGGAAAATCAACAACACAAAGTCAAATGAATCCCAACAGAACCAAACTAGAATCACCAAACAGTTTGTTTCATAAACCAGTAGCTATCGAAGTAGCGGTTCCTGTGTATCATAAAGATTTTTCACCTATTGAGCTTGCAAAGATAACACATGATTTACGCAAGAATACTAGCATTCAATACGATAAAGATATGACAAACTTTCCATTGCCACTGCATTTAGCGTTAAAGGCTAAGGAGTATGCTTTTACTATATAATTAGTTATTTATTATGTTAAAACGAAAACTCTATGCCCAGCAATTTTATTAAAAATTGATGGGTTTCATTTATATTATAGGAGATGGCTACTTGATCCGAATATAGTTGATGAGAAATCCCACAATCAAAAAATAAAAAAAGGAAAAGTGGAATAAATAAGATTTTGAAAATAAGTGATTCAATAAACAGGATGATGCAGGAGGCACACCAGGTTAAAGATACTACACACTCTCACCATAGGGGCGGCATGATGTGGTGACCGCTAAAACCCTTTATATATAAGGGTTTTGAAGTGATTTGCTAACGAAATGATAACATAAGATATATAAAAGAGGCTTCTCATTAGTTTAAACTTTTGAGAAGCTTCTTTTTTCATTTCTTCGGTTACGTGAAGGTATACGTTTTTCGTAATCTGCTCATCAGGATGGCCAAGCCTGTCCATGATTTGTTCGAGTGAGACACCAGCCTCAGCAAGAAGTGACGTGTGTGTATGCCTTAACGAATGCGGAGTTAACTCAGCATTTAGTCCAGCGATTTTAAGTGGTCTTGCCATTCGATTTTGAACGGTTTTAATCATATTGTCGTTCCATTTTAGCGAAGATATAGTCTATATAGTAATAAGTTTCGCCCATCTGGACTTTTACTTGTTCTTGTTTTTTTATTGGTTAAAGAATCAAAAAAATAGGGAATTATGTAGAATTATATGTGGTAGAATTATACAATTGGTGTGGGAGGTAGGTTTGCAATAAACCTTTCAGTTAAACGAATAGACAATTAAGTTTTATCTTGGCCTTTGAAAAGTTAGTTTCTAAAGAAAAGGACTTTAGTAATAACAGGGTTTTAAAATTGAATAAAGAATAGAGGGATAGAAGTGGGAGAAGGAAAAAATAAATATAATTTTCAAAAACTAACCCCATTTAGTGACGTAGACCTAAAACTTTATGAGGATGCTATTGATTACGTTTTTGATAATCCTGATGTTCGAAATGTTGCCATATCTGGAGCATATGGTGCTGGTAAAAGTAGTTTAATAGCATCGTATAGGAAAAAGCATAGTAACTTGCGATTTGTGCATATTTCATTGGCGCATTTCAAACAATCGGATAAAGAGGACGAAATCGAAATTAATGAAACTGTTTTAGAAGGGAAAATAATAAATCAACTTATTCACCAGATTCCATCGGATAATATTCCTCAAACAAATTTTAAAGTAAAGAAAAAAATAGAAACTAAAAATATTGTACGCAGTACTGTTTATATTATGCTATTTGTAATATCTTTACTGCATATTTCCATGTTTGAATTGTGGAATGGGTATGTAGTTTCATTATCGACATCTTGGATAAAAGATATTTTGGAAATTTCCGTAAATAAATATATGCTAATCGTAAGTGGACTTTTGGTTACTATCACATTCTACATATTTCTTTACTCATTGGTTAAAGCACAAAAGACCAAAAATGTATTTAGGAAAGTTAGTTTGCAGGGCAACGAAATTGAAATTTTTGAGGAAAGCGAAGAATCATATTTCGATAAATATCTAAATGAGGTTTTGTATCTGTTTGAAAACGTTGAAGCAGATGTCATAGTGTTTGAAGATATGGATCGCTTCGATGCAAATAGAATTTTTGAACGTCTACGCGAGATAAACACCTTAGCAAACATCCAACTGGAAAAGGAGAAAAAACATCCACTTCGATTTTTCTATCTTTTGAGGGATGATATTTTTGTATCAAGGGATCGCACAAAGTTTTTTGATTATATAGTACCTGTTGTCCCTGTGGTTGATAGCTCAAATTCATATGATCAGTTCATAATGCATTTTAAGGAAGGAGGTATTTATGGGCTGTTTGATAAAAGCTTTCTACAAGGTCTTTCATTATATATTGATGACATGAGAATTCTTAAAAACATATACAATGAATTTGTAATTTATTATAACAGGCTAAATACAACCGAACTTAATAGTAATAAAATGCTTGCTATGATAACGTATAAAAATTTGTTCCCACGAGATTTTAGCGATTTGCAAGTTAATCAAGGTATGGTATATACACTTTTTGCAAAAAAGGATTATTTTATTAAGATAGAAACTGAAAGACTAAAAGAGTTAGCGACTAATAAGAAAAACGAGATTGAGTTGGCTAGAGGAGAGTATTTAACCTCCATCCAAGAATTAGATGATGTATATAGAGCAAATCGGTCACGATTACCTGGAAACTGGAATCATAGGCAGGAACTAGAGAAAAAGTATAATGAGGAATATCCTATCCGTAAACAGGCTATCGAGAACAGGTTAAATAATCGCCTTCCTTACTTAGAAGACGAATTATCGCGTTTTGAACAGGATATAATTTTAACTCAATCCAAACAACTTAATGAGATTATTACAAGAGAAAATATAGATTTTATTTTCAAAGTAACAACAACAAACGAGATAGGCGTTGAAACTAACTTTCATGAGATCAAGGGTAGCGAATATTTTGCATTGCTGAAATATCTTATACGCAATGGATTTATCGATGAAACCTATGCTGACTACATGACTTATTTTTATGAGACCAGTCTTAGCCGAGTAGATAAAACTTTTTTACGAAGTATTACAGACAAGAAAGCCAAAGAATTTACATATAAGCTAAAGAATCCAGCGCTGATAACTGATAGGCTACGACCTGTGGATTTTGACCAAGAAGAAATCCTTAACTTCGATTTGCTTCAACACCTTTTGAAGACTAATAATAATCGAGACTTTCTTAATAGATTTTTACAACAACTAACTAATAACAGAAACTTTAAATTCATTGGGGAATTCTTTGATACTGGAAGGGAACTCTCAGCTTATGTAAAATGTCTTAATCAACAATGGCCAGAAATGTTCTCCTTTGCAATAGAAGAAAGTGCTTTATCCGACAAACAGATACGCCTATATTCGATATACACGCTTTATTACTCGGATGATGACAATCTTCAAGCCGTTAATCGAGAGAATTATCTTTCTAGTTATATGTCTAATAGTGCTAATTACTTAGATATAGATGATCCCGATATTGAAAGGCTTATCCATGGTTTTATTTTACTGAATGTCTCTTTTGTAAGTATTGATATGGCAAATGCTGACCTTTTAGAGGCGGTTTATACTAACTCATTATACGAAATTAACTTTGATAATTTGCGATTTATGCTTAAGGAATTTTATCAGGTGAATGAAGAGAAAGACATACACCATAGGAATTATACATTAGTATTTAGTCAACCTAATTCGCCTTTAGCACAATATGTAAATGACAACTTTAGTAACTACATTGATGTCGTTTTGTCAGACAGTAATGGTGTAATAAATGATGATGAAAAAGTAGCCTTACTAATATTGAACAATGAAATTTTATCAGGTGATCAGAAAAACTCCTATATTGAATTATTAAAAACTTCAATTACAACAATTGTTGAAGTTATAGATAAAGATTTGTGGAGCTCACTACTAAACAATCATTTAGCTAAGTATTCAGAAGAGAACATCTTTGAATATTTTAGAGTTAATGAATCATTAGATTCTACATTAATAACTTTCATAAATAGTGACGAAACCACGTTGAACTTTATCGAAGTAAAAAACAATTATGGCTCTGAAAATGCAGAAAAATTCTTTGATGCCTGTATAAGTACTAATAAACTACTAAATCACAAATATAGAGAAATACTAACGTCACTTAATTTCTCGTATAATATTTTCAATATTGAAGGTATTTCTGACGAAAAGTTACAAATTGTTATCGATGAGAGTATTGTTCCTATGAATCTTGATACTTTACTTTTCATGCGAGAAAACTATTCAAACCAGGTTTTATACTTTATTGAAAAAAACATTAATGAATATGTTAATACAATTAATAGTGAAGCTTTTGTACTTGATGAGGTAGTTGAGGTACTAACCTGGGATATTGGCGAAGACATTAAAACTAAGTTGCTTGAATTTACAAGTGATCCAGTATCTGTTATTAATAAAGGATATTCCTCTGCAGTCAATGCACATATTTTAAAAAATAACCTTGATCCGGATAATCTTTCCCACCTTTTCGCAACGTATAAAGAATGGGATGAAGAAATTAAGAAAATAATACATGACTTGGCAAAAGATAAGACAGAATTAATTATTAATGAGCCAAAGGATGTTTCCAATAGTTTGTTGAATACATTAATTGCATCGATGGATCTTGATTACAGCAAAAAAGTTGATATATTTATTTCATCGCTACCTATTTTTGATGAGGAGAAATGTAAAGAGTACCTAGATTTATTAGACTTAGGGGAATTTAAGAAGGTCTTTGAACACCGTAGCAGACCAAAATATGAAATTAATACACTTAATGGTAAGCTGTTAGCCGCATTTAAAGAAAGTAACTGGATCGCTGACTTTCATGAGGATCAAAATAAAGAAGGATACTACAAGATAATACGAAATAGCAGCACGTCCAAGTCTTTAACGCAAGATTTACTTTAAGAAGGTATCAGGTTAATTAATGAATTTTATCATTCCTTATGTTTGGAATAAAATTAATCCAAAAATTAATAACAAGCATAGTGGTTGTTGGTTGGCTTTTATATGTATACTGAAATTAATTTCGTTGAAATATTCTCTTGGTTCCTAAAGTGGTATTGTAGTTTGACAAAAAAGTTGAACCACCAATAAATGGATAATGAAACTCCATTTATTCAGTGGTAAATATAAATTACACTACACATTTGTTTACGTATACAAATTGCTAACTTTTTGCTAACGCAATCCTATGAAAAATAGTAAATTCACGTTAAAGATGTTACAAACCTAAATTGGTAAAACCTCGATATAACACACTATTTGCACACATCGTTCAAGATATTACACACTCTCACCTTACGGCGGCATGATGTAATAAACGCATATAAACATTGAATTAACAATGTTTACAAGCGTTATAAATGTATCATGTTCATGTTTTAATCAATAAGATTTGTTGAGAGGTTTTCCATTAAGTTACTAAACTTAGTGGAAGCCTCTTTTTTAATGTTCTTTGTCATGTGAGCGTAAATGTCCATAGTTGTTTGAATGTCACTATGTCTTAAGCGTTCTTGAATTTCTTTTACTTTCTTTTGCATAATGATTACTCTCCTGGGTTTATTATAACACCTTTATATTACTTATCGGTCGTAAAGCAACGTGGATTGTAATCGCATCCGTTAGGGTAAAAACCTATATTTCATTTGAGCATGGTGTGGGACACTTGAATAATATATATTGCTAGTTTTGTTAGTATTTTTAAATCCAAAATAATGTGTTAATGTGTACATTCGGGATCGTTTATATAGTATGATTAAAATTTCAACATATATTTAAACTTTGTTAAAAAGGAGTTTCAATTAATGAAAAAGCAATTCACAACTCAGATTCTATACTCAAAAAACGTTTCATGGCTTACTGAAATATATAAAAAATGTTTAAAACTAGATTTTGACTTAATGGACGACCTCAGCGACTGTACTGGGGGCGATATTGCATCAATACATACCACAGATGAATTTAGTGAAGGATATGAACTTTTATTAAAAGCAGCAGTGTGTGAATTAGGTGGACATGCAGGACATTATCATTTACTTCTTCAAACAGCTTTCGTTTCTGAACTAGTTGAAGGACAAATTAGTAGTGCCGAGTTTATTACAGAAATTCGTAAAATCATAATAGATGATGACAAAGAAGGGACAGATACGAGCATTATATCTTGTGGTGAAGCTGTTAGAAAGGCAAAAGAAGACATAACTATTTTCAAGGTTTCTATGTCTCGTCATCTGACAGAAATAACAGGTAGTAAGGAACCTATCCCCTTTTATAGATGCGATTATATATTGTTAGGATTAGATAATTACATCCTTAGGTTTCTAAAGTAATGAATTATTAAGTCGGAAACCAGGCATTTGCAACTAAAAGGATCACTATCTATGAAAATCTGGTGTAATGTTGTGCAAATACCCACTGGCTTAGCTACAATTTGACTATTTTGCATAAGATATTTGTATTTAGAATAAAGTGAGTCAATTGCTCTGTCATTTTAGAGAAAGTCTCTTGTTTGAATTTGTACAAAAAGAACCTCTATTAAGAGGTTCAAGTCAATTTTCTTATTAAAGTAAAGCACCAGTTAGTGCCATTAATATTCTTCATTTTCGACTTACAATTAATGCACCAATCCCACTAATCATAAAGTAAGCAAAAATCAATATCCACAAATAATAGATTGAAATCTGTTCAACTCCAATTGAAGTGACCACAGCTAATAATAGAAAAGCTCCACCTATAAAGATATGGGAAATATAGACATAATATTTCAACATATTATGGCGTGTTCGCTCATCAAAGTCAGGGGTTCTATCTTTTTTCATTCGATTCCTTATTAGGTCGATGATAAAAAATAATAATACAGCTGAAAGAGAACCTGAAAAACCTCCGAGATTTAGTGTACCTTTTATAAGTTGACCAAGAGTCATACCAAACAAACCGCAAATACCTACATACGTTAATATCCACCTATTAATTTTTTTCTTCATTTCTCCTCCTCCTCTTCCAATATAAATATCTCTTCAATTGGCAGCTCAAAATACCTTACAATTTTCAAAGCTAATTCAAGACTCGGGTTATATTTGTTGTTTTCTATTGCTGTCATTGTTTGTCTTGTGACTTGTAGATCTTCAGCCATTTGTAATTGTCTGATTCCTCGTTCTTTCCTGATTTTCTTAATGTTATTTATAACAGGCACTTTGATCACCGCCTAAATGTAAAGAACTCTTTACCTATTTTATAACATATAAATTTAAATATGTAAACATAACTTTACATATTTAAGTAATCAAATTATGTATATAAAACAAAAAGAGCTAACAATACCAAAACAATTTTGGCGCAATGAAAGGAAGTAACTCAGATATAATCGTTGAAGATAAAGTTCAGCCATTCAGAGCTTTGCAGCACTTCAAGACATCAATATTCTTTATATTAATCCTTGCGCGACTAACAATTATAGGAATATTAGTAAATGCATGGGCTACTTCTAATGACCACAGTTTTACTATGTTAGTAGCAAACCTAATCTTTTATTATTTTCCATTCGTGGGAATAGTAAATAGTGTTGTATTTATTTTTTATAGACACAAATTGTTTTGGGTCTTGCTCATCTTTGATTTAATCGTATTGATGTTTTTAGATAATATAATAAAATTATTTGTCAATTATTAAGGAGGTTTAATAATGAGAATTACGATTATGATTGGCGGCTTATTTGGAATTTTGATATCATTAACAGCCATGCTCTTTGCTGTTGTAGATGATTCATATACTCTAGGGAACTTTGGCTTATTAGGTGTCCTTGGTGGAATTATGGGTATTGTTGGTTCCTTTAATTTAAAGAAAAGAAAGAACCTGGCTGGGGCACTAGTTTTGATTGGGAGTATTCTAGGATTGTATGGATTATGGAGATTTTATCTAATCCCTACTATACTAATGTTGATTCCTTATCTTATTGTGTTACTTCAAAAGAATAAAAAGCAAACAAATTAAAATAGGAGGATTAACAAATGGATGGCTTTAATAATCTTATAATAATGACAGTAATTTTCACTATTATAATTGGATTAATTGCATTAATTTTTAGAGAGAAAAAAATTATTGTACCCATAATAACAAGCATTTTAAGTATAATATTAGTGGTAATCAGTTTTATTATCGGGGGATGGGAAGGAATAGGTCTAGGTTTTATTAGTCTTTCCATTAACATCCACTGAAATAAAATAGGATACCTGCTGATGCCCATGTATAATGATTCTTTACGCACTCACGCAACATTCCGTCGCAGTTGTATTTTCTAATGCCATCTGATTAGCATGTATTATGTAAAACACTCTTATTTTTTTACTTTAACCTTTTTTCCCTAATTAATGTACTTTTTGAAATTCCTGTTTTCTCTTCAACCTCTCTATAAGAATGTGTTTTCAATTCACGAAACTGCTAATACAGCACCAGGGACAACGGCTTTCATGCATTCGAACTATGTAAGAAATGCAAGTATTCCCACTTCTTGTCATTTTACTGTAGACGATGGTAAGATGAGTTATCAACATCTTCCAACATACGAAACTGGATTTCATACAGGGGATGGTTCAGGAGATGGAAATAGGAATAGCATTGGCATTGAATTATGTGTAAATAGTTCTGGTGACTTTAGTAAAACCAGGAGAAATGCAGCTGTATTAGTTCGCAAACTGATGCAAGAACACCAAATTCTCATTTACAATGTTGTAACACATAATCATTGGAGTGGAAAGTTATGTCCAGCTAATCTACTAAACCAGTTTGATAGTTTAGAAACCAGGTTATGGATTCAACGCTACCAGTTTCAAATGATGAAAAAGTAAGTTCACCATTTACTAATATTAATGAGCAGTATAGTCTTGATGATGTTGAAAAGGGAAAAACCTTCACTTATTCTACTGCATATGATGTGAAAATTGGCCCTCTCAAGGGGAGTTTAACAGGTTCAATTATTTTTGGGGATTCAAATAAAGCTGTTTGGGACTTAGACGCTAATAGTGCTATCAATAGAAGTATTGAGAAAAGTATCATCAAATGTATATGTCAAAGAAAAAATCGAGTTAACAGATATTGATTGGGATGATTACAAAGTAGAGTTAAATTTGGCTTTTGTTTATGTGTTAGTTTTAATTGTTTCTTATCTGTTAGCCCTCGGATGGATAGTGTCAGAAATTTTATCATTTCTCCGTAGACCAGCAGCAATATAATATAAAAGGAAGGACCATTCTGAAACATAGAATGGTCCTTCCTTTTATATAACTAACCTTGAATTATCGATAGTATTGTGCTAGTATTTCTATCAAATTCTTAAAAGGAGCTTTTAAATTGAAATCATTTTTGATGATATCATTTCTGACCTGCGCTTTTTTTTGAATGGCTGTAATCCAATGAATAATGCTACAAAATCTACCGAAGAACCAATTTTGATTGAAGACCATAATTTTAGTTTTGATGATCTCGGTAGATTTTTTAGACATAATAAAATTGAGGATGTTGGAACATATCAATCTGGTCCCCTAACAATCACCATTGAATCAGCCGAGGTCACAAGTGGAAATTTTAGTGACGATTACAATACATATGGGATTACTTCAAACGATGAAATTAAAACTGTAAATTTTCAAGTAAGATTTAAATTGGATGAAAAGGAGAAAAATGTTTTTTTTACTGAAGAAAATATGCATTTAGTTACTAACACCGGAGAAAAAGTTGAAAAACCTCATGAATTGATTAGCAGTGCAATAAATGTACCCATTATAAATAATAATAATAACGTCCGTCAAGTCGCTTTCAAGATTGAGGAAACAGATATCGAAAATCTAAAAGAAGTCCAATTGAATATAGACGCACCAATAAACGACAAGGGAGAACCACTAGGAGATAACCTAGAAATAGAAATTAAACTTTAATTAAGAAGCTTCTTATTAGTAAATCGAATAACAAAGAGCTAAACAGCATCTCCCATGTCAGTAGTCTGTCTGTTGAAGGGAGATGCTGTTTAGTTAATAGCAATTTTCAGCTTATATTACACCATGATGACTAATGCTAGGAAATTACCCCAATATATGCCATTGCGAAAATGATGTTGATCATAATAAGTATCCACTTTTTCCATCCTTTTCCCACCAATGCGAAAAAGAATCCTAAAATCGGAAAAAGAGAAGAGTCCCAACAGAAATAGCAAAGCTAACCAACCATTAATACCATCCAGGTATTCACTTAAGAAAATACCAATTGCCCACCATATGAGAAATAATAGAATGAATATTAGTGAAACCTTATGAACTACTTTTTCATATTCCTTCACCCAATCCCTGGCTACTTGGATATAAAATTCCTTTTCATCTTTATTGTGCCGGTTATTACTAAATGCAGATACAAGCTTCTTTACATTTTTATTTTTTGAAGAAGATGGTCCTTTAGTAAAATCCGGATTTAGATATTTACTGTTAATAAGATTCTCCTGATTGTCTTTCATAGTCGAAACAATAATATCATAGTGTTTTTTCTTTAATTTCTTCTTCTTAAATAATATATAAAAAGAATACCGAACTGGCTCTAAAATATATGTTGGGGCACAGAGAAAATTCAGCCAAATAAAAACACGCAAACTCCAAATTTTGTTAGACTTGTTTTAACCACAAAACAAAAACAAAAGGAGTTGCGTGTAAGTGAATTTTAACATGTCTTTACCGGTTTAGAAGCCTTTCGCATTAAAAAGTCGAAT
>NZ_HE610979.1:214555-273030 GCF_000285495.1 Oceanobacillus massiliensis str. N'diop | reverse complement strand
TGTGTCATACCTTACCCAAAAGGTGCATGACTACCGCATTCAAAAGATACAGCACACGGAACTGTTTGCGAGAGAAACACTTTCGGTTATCTTGTTTTTTTGGATTATAGACATTAGTATTAATGTTAGTATACGTGGCGGGTTGATTTAGTCTAATACATATTGTTTTAAAAAGAACGAAGGGGTGGATAGGTTGAATAAAAAATTCAAATTCCTGTTGTATAGTTCAGCTCTGCTTTTGA
Organism: Oceanobacillus massiliensis str. N'diop; assembly: GCF_000285495.1. GTDB lineage: Bacteria > Bacillota > Bacilli > Bacillales > Amphibacillaceae > Oceanobacillus > Oceanobacillus massiliensis. Next base: position 272,788 of record NZ_HE610979.1, on the reverse strand, counting down.
TGGTTTTTGTTTTAATAGGGTGTCAAAAATCGGAGAGCGATGAAACGGCTGAGAATCCATCAGTTGTGGATGAAGATGAAAATGAAAATGGAGACTTGGAAGAAGATACATCGGCGTCTACAACGGACACAGAGAACGCAGAGGATGAGATGTCTAGTAGTGATTCGTCAAACGAACCAGAAAACGATGAATCCAATAAGGACTCCTTAGAAAGTGAGGATGAATCTACAGATAAAGATGTTGATTTATCGAAATACTCCTCCGAAGAAATTGAATATGCAAGAATCTGGCACCAACTAGGTCCAAATCCGGACATAGATAAATTGTATGTTATAGAGAAGTCTGCTGGTACGCCGCTTAATCCTAAGCACGAAGACGTAAGTGCTGTCTATCCTGAAGATGTAATTATGCTGAAGGGTACCCGCATAGTAGATGGAGCTGTTACTTACAGCGGGAATGGGGATGGTACCATCAATGTTTATAAAGTACCTGTACGTTGGAATGAGAGGCTGGATGGTGAAGATAATAAAGATGAGATAAAAGAATCCACGGAACGTATTGCCAAAGAGACAGAGAAAGTGGAAATTGAAGCATTTACCAATGAAAAAATCATTGAGTACATTGAAAAAATTGAACTGGATTGATAAAAAAAGTGGCGTTGTGCACTGAACCCTGTCAAGTAGACAACTAAAAAAAGAGTAACTTATGCTGCGGCTTTTTCCTGATATTCTATCGGGGAAAGGCCGTTTTGTTTTTCCTGTAATCGTTCGGTATTGTAAAAATGAATGTATTTTGTAATCATTTGTTTAGCTTGCTCACAGTGCTAAAGCAAGTACTATCACTTTTTGAAGAAGCGGATTTCAGTTATCAGACGGAACTGCCTAACTACTTAAAGGAGGAAGAAGTTGAGAAATTAATAAATGAAGACGATATGGTTCTTATCCAGTACAATAAGCAGGTTATTGGCTTAGTGGAATTTGAAGTCATTATGGACGCTGCTGGACATTATAAACTGTATTACCGACTGTCCAACACTATTGATAAGGAATTAAATGTATCAATTCTAGGTGAAATCATCGACAGCTTCACAATGAGAAATCATGTTGTCAAGCTAACTGCACATTGCTTCGGAGATGATGATATCTATCAAGATATCTTCCGGAAGTCTGGTTTCGAACCAGAAGGACAACTTGAATCAATGTTGGAGTCTGATGAGAAAAAACCTGCTCTTGTTTATTACCATAAGGCGATCGATGAAGGGCATGTACATAACGAAGCTGAGATTGTACAAACAGAGCAGCCAAATCGTTTTGGTGAATAAATTCTAAGTGAAAGAGGGTCATAATGGGAATGATAGAAACGCCTGAAAAAACAGGGATGTTAGTAGGGTATCGCGCAAAACTCACAAATCTCTCTTAAAATGGAATTGGGTTTTGAATGAGCTGATTTATTTTAATCCAGATTATCCTTTTTATTATCTTAAAAAATTAGATTGGGAAATTTAGAGCTTATTAAAAGGACCGGATTTAAAAAAGTGGGGCATATTCCGAATGAATAATACTTTCATAATCAAAGAATCGATAGGGAAGTCTGGGTTATTCTAAAAGCAGAGTACGGGTTTAGGATTAGCAATCCATAAGAAACAGCCCAAGTAGAATTATGCTAAAATTAAGTCAGCCATTGTTAGAAGGGGGAAACTAATGCATACAATTATTGCAGAAGAATACCGAGGGGGATATTTGGAAAACAGGCATGAAGGTGCTATTTGTATATTGGATGGGAATAAACAGGTCATTTATTCAAAGGGAGAGACAGAGAATACTCCTGTTTTCTACCGATCAGCCATGAAGCCAATCCAAGCAATCCCCGTATTTGATACCGATATTGAAAGAAAGTATAACCTTACCAGTGATGAAATGGCTTTATTCTGTGCATCACAGCGTGGAGAAAGCTATCATCAGAAAAGCTTAAGTTCATTGATACAGAAATTAGGACTGCAAGAGGAATCCCTCATTTGCGGGAAAAGCTATCCATTGAACGAACAACCTAAAATTGACTATATCTGTGCAGGCAAAAAGAAACGAAAATTAATGCATAACTGTTCCGGCAAGCACCTTGGCTTTTTGGCTTATGCAAGAGAGAAAGGTCTAAAAACAGATGATTACGGGGAAGTGGGTCATCCTCTTCAAGAGCGTATCAGAGAAGAGGTTGAGCGATTAAGTGAATACCCAAAAGAAAAGATGGCTGTAGGCAAGGATGGCTGTGGAGTGCCTGTTTACGGGGTCCCGCTAAGGAACATGGCTCTATCCTATCTGAAGTTTGTAAATCCGGAGCTGGTCCCAGATATGAACAAAAGAGACATCTTAAACCGTATATCCAATACCATGCAGGCAAATCCGGAAATAGTGGCGTCTCATGACTTTATCTGCACTGTATTATTAAAAGATAATAACATTATTGCAAAAGGCGGCGCACAAGGGGTATACTGCTTGGCTTTAAAAGAAGAGAAAATCAGTATCGCGTTGAAGGTGTTTAGTGGTACAGAATTGCTTTGGCCATTGATTGTCGCCGAAATTCTAGAAAAAATCAACTATCGAAACCAAAAAACAATTGAAAGTCTTTACCAATTGCGATCCTCAATAATATGTAGTGATGCAGGAGAAGCAGTCGGGGAAACAAAAGTATTTCTGTAGGAGATTATATATATTAAAAAAACCTTCTGGAAGCTCGTATGTTACTATTTACATTGGATGCTGTAAACCAATTGTTGAAAATGGAGAAGGTAAAGAGCGTTTTCCATGACAAAATGGATTCACATTGGAATGAAAATACTTTAAGATTTTTTCCTTATTCTGATGGAGAGCATCGGGGCCCGATACATAATGGTATAACCAGAGAGGAGATTAAGAATGATTGAATGTATAGCAGAAAATGAAAAAGATGTAATAGCTGCTGAAGAGATCGGAGCATCGAGGATAGAGCTAGTATCGGCAATTCAATTAGGTGGTTTGACTCCCTCGTATGGAACAATCAAAAAAACGATAGAAGCGGTACAGATTCCAGTACAAATCATGATTAGACCTCACAGCTACGGTTTTATATATAACACACAAGAAAAGGAAGCTATGAAGGAAGATATCGCCTCATTATATGATATGGGACATTACCGAATTGTGATAGGTGCGCTTGAACAGAATAAAAAAATAGATACAGATTTTCTTGATGATATATTCAGGGAGTTTCCTAATCTGGATGTGACGTTTCATCGTGCGTTTGATGAAGTGGAAGATCAACTGGAGGGATATCGAACACTCATGGCTTATCGCAATAATATTAAGAGAGTATTAACTTCTGGCGGGGCAGATACTTGTATGGCGGGCATCGAATCCCTTCGCAACTTAGTTCAATTACAACGTGAGCTAAATGGTCCGCACATCCTGCCGGGGAGTGGTGTGAAACTAGAAAATATAAAAGAGCTGCATCAGGCATTGCAAGTGGATGAATACCATTTCGGAAGTGGAGTCAGAAAGCACCAGTCATTTGAAGAAGGATATGATAAAGAGGTAATTGAATCAATTAAGAGTATCCTATCCGATTGCTAGGTCCAAGCTTTCCCTCTTTTATTTTTGAGTAGGGTAAACTGAATATTACGATACTGCGAATGAGGAGGGAATAATTAGTATGTATAAACATATAATTTGGGATTTTGATGGCACTCTATTTGATACTTATCCCGTGATGGCGAACGTATTCAAAGAGTGTCTGCAAGTTAATGGAATAGAAGAACCGTTAGAGAATATCGAGAAGCGGATGAGGGTTTCTTCAGGCTATGCTCTTCAATACTATGAGGAGAAGTATGATATTAACGCAGATTTTATAGCAGGTTTCAAGAAAAAGAAAAGAGAGATAGAATTAGAATCTGCCAAACCATATAAAGGGATTTTAGATATTTGTGAATTCATTCATTCCACAGGTAGATATAATTATTTATTTACCCATCGAGGGGAGTCGTCCATCGAACTGCTAAAAAAATATGATTTGTATCGTTATTTCTCCGATTTTATAACTTCGAAGCAAAGATTTGAAAGGAAACCAAGTCCTGCCGCCATTAAATACATTATTCAAAAACATACTATCAAGCCATCAGAGGCTATCATGATTGGCGATAGAGATTTAGATTTATTATCAGGCAAAAGTGCGGGAATAAGTGCTTGCTATTTTGCCGAAAAGAATGAGCCAAATAATAATTCTGATTACATAATTAATGACTTCCAGAAATTATATTCAATTGTTTAATGCCTCAAAAATGAATTAGGAAAGACTATACAGTATTGAACAATATCTGATTTATAGCTAATAGGGAGGAGTAAAGAAGGTTATGCCTTGACGACTCCCTATTATTTATCATTTAATCCTGCATACACAAACCTTCTATTTCTGCCTAAGCCTGTTTTAAATGAATTTTAGAACTGGATATTTTGGAAAAGCGAAATGGTTAGTATTAGTGTTGATAAGGAACCCGCAGACATTAAAGTTATCATTTTTTTCCTATTCTTTTCTTTTGAAGGTTTTACAATCTCCCGAGACACCATAATCCATATAACCATAGAAGCTATAGCTACTATCGTAATAACATCTGTAGACATATTTCATACCTCCTTATTTGATACTTTTCTGAACGATACTAAACATGATTTTGTTATACCTTATGTACGAATTAAGGGAATTAAAGTTTCACAATTGAGCAATTAAAGGTGAGGAGAAGCACCGCAGTTTTATAAAAGGATAAATTTCCCACGATGCTTTATAATAAATGATACAACTAGAGGAGGTTAAAGGATGAAAGCAGTCATTATTGATCAATATGGAGGAAGAAAACAATTAAAAGAAAGAGAAATAGAGCGGCCGTCTATCACAGATGATCAAGTATTGGTTGAAATTCATGCTACTTCGATAAATCCAATTGATTGGAAACTGCGGGAGGGGCATTTGCAAGAGATGCTTCCATTTGAATTTCCAATTATTCTGGGTTGGGATGCAGCAGGCATAATCACGGAAACAGGTAAGAATGTCTCTGAATTCAAGGTTGGTGACAGGGTATTTGCACGTCCGGCGACAACAAGGCAAGGTACTTACGCAGAATTTGTCCCGGTTGATCAAAACCTGCTTGCGAAAATGCCTGAAAATATGGGATTTGAAGAAGCTGCATCGATTCCTTTGGCAGGATTAACCGCATGGCAGTGCCTGGTTGATTTTTGCAAAATCAAAAAAGGTGATAAAGTACTGATTCACGCTGGAGCAGGCGGAGTGGGAACCTTCGCTATCCAGATCGCAAAGTATTTTGGTGCATATGTTGCCACGACTGCCAGTGAAGAAAATGAAGAGACACTAAAATCCCTTGGTGCTGACCAGGTTATCCATTATAAAACGGAAGCTTTTGAAACTGTAGTTCGGGACTTTGATATTGTCCTGGATTCAATTGGTGGGGAAGTTCAAGCAAAAAGCTTCCAAGTACTAAAGGAAAATGGAAGACTTGTTTCCATTGCACAGCCACCTTCTGAAGAAAACCTGGAAAGATATAAGGTAAAAGCTGGATTCTTATGGCTGGAGCCAAAGGGAGAGCAATTGCAGGAATTGGCAGACATATATAATCAAGGGAAATTAAAGCCCGTTATTGGGAAAGTCTTCCCTTTTAGTGAAAGCTCTCTTCAGGAAGCACATGCCTTAAGTGAAACCCATCATGCTCATGGCAAAATAGTTATTCGTATGAAATAGGCAAATTTCGTTATCCGGTTTTCGCCTATTTGATAGCACCGACAATATCACAAAGAATTTATTAGGAGCCTATATGCTATTTTAGCTTGAGGATGCTTTTAAAAGTATTTATTGACTTTTAAAAGCATCCTTTTTAGCATGCAATTTCAAAGATTTTCCTGTATTTATGGGGGCTTGCGCTAGCCCGAGAACAGCGGATAGAGAAGTGATCCATAAACAAATATCTAATAAATCGTAATGATTACTGTTTACAAATCGTAATCATTTCGATATGATGATGAATGTTAAATAAATAATATTGTATAGGAGGAGAGAAAATGAGAATTACCAAAGCATTCATCGTTTTATTTGTAATGGGGTTTATTATTGCAGGATGTTCACCATCGACCAAAGGTTCCAGTCAAGCAGCGGAAGGAAGTACGGATGAAAAACTATCTTTATATACAACCATTTATCCGTTACAGTTTGCTGCTGAAAGAATTGGCGGAGAAACAGTCAATGTGGAAACCGTATATCCGCCAGGCGGGGATGCACATACATACGAACCTACTTCAAAAGATATGACTGCAATCGCAGAAAGTGACGCATTTATTTATTTGGGAGCAGGAATGGAAGCTTTTGCTGAAAGTGCTGCTGATGCACTTGCATCCCAGGATGTAAAATTGTTAGAAATTGGAAAGCGCGAGGAACTTTTCCACGACTATAAAGAAGCGCATGACCATGAAGGTGAAGAGGCCTATGAACATGAAGGCGAAGAAGCAGAAAACCATGAATCTATTAAAATAGAAGGACTATCCGATCATTATCATAGTGATGATGCTGTTCAACTAACAGCAGTCCTAAGTGAGGAAACTACTCATGAACACTGGCACTGGTATACATTGGAACCGAATGAAACAGAATGGGAGACAGTTCCAGATCAAGGTACCAATCACTATGAAGGCCAAGCCGATACATCAGGTCAGCAGATAAAAGCCACCCTTTTTGACGATGACCATAATATAATTGCTGAGTCGGAAGCGGTAGAAATAATAGTTGAGGACCATGGTGAAGAAGAACATGCGGAGCACGAGGCGGATGACCATGGAGAACATTCCCATGATGGACATAATCATGGTGATCAAGATCCACATATTTGGCTAGATCCAATCCGTATGATTGAAGTTGCGGAAATTGTTAAAGAGGAGCTTATCGAGCTGAATCCTGATGAAGAAGCTACGTACAATGAAAACTTCAAATCATTGGAAGCAGAGTTAACCGCATTAGATGAACGTTTCTCAGAAGTATTGGAAGCAAAAGAAAACAAGCATATTCTTGTTGCACACGCAGCGTTTGGTTACTGGGAAGAACGTTATGGCATAAAACAGATAGCGATTAGCGGATTATCTTCAAGCAGTGAACCTTCGCAAAAAGAACTGGTCGAAGTCATTGATCTAGCGGAGGAGTATAACCTGGATTATATTCTGTATGAACAAAATACTACAAATCGCGTATCCGACATCATTCAGGAGCAAATTGGTGCTGAAGCCCTGACCATTCATAATTTATCTGTGCTAACAGATGAGGATATCGATAATCATGAAGACTATCTTTCTCTAATGGATTACAATCTGGAGGTTCTTGATAAAGCAACGAAATAACAGGTTATATACTGCTTTCAAGATAGTCTATTGGGTGCAGGGAGAATAATTTCATTGCCTGTCTCCTCTGATTAGGTCGTCCAGGAAATAATCATTCTGGCAATATAATCATAATCAAGAACAGAAATTTATTACCAATTTGCAGCAGGGTATCAGGAAACATAAAAGATAACCATGTTTTTAAGGACGCAATTATGGGTCAAAATAATTGCGTCCTTTTTATTATTTTGACATTTGTTCTATCAAATGTTTTGTCAGTAACCGAACGGAAAGCCATATCCGTAGCTATAAGGATTACCGTAAGCCCCATAACCCCCGTAACCATAAGAAGGATAACCATAGCCTGGTGGTCCATACCCATAGCCATATCCATGCGGAGTGATTAAAGCACCAGCCAATAGACCGCCAGCAATCCCCCCAAGTAACGGCCAAGCAAATCCATAACCCCCGTGCGGTCTGCGCATGTCATCAGGATAAACGAATTGATCATTTTGCATATATATATAATTAGGTTCCATTCCGTAATACCTCCAGTTAAAGCATAATTTATGAAGGCGGCTAATACACAACAGCCATTGTTTCCAACCCAGCTTTTCACTTTTATCTTTGGCGCATACTGGATGCTGTGTTTAAGTCCTCCATTAATTCATGTTATGTATGGATATCAACCTATGTATGGGGCACTGACCTATTTTAGAAGGAATTCAACACAATCGGTAATGAAGAGTGTGGTATGGAAAGAATATGTCAATTTAGGGGACTCAAAGCTGTCCCTCCATTTTCCCGTATTAATTTTTCATTACCAATTCAATCAATCATAGTTTACTATTATAGTATCGTTATTTTAATATATGGTGAAAAGCGGGGTATTCATATGAATAAAAATACCAGATACATTTACTTTGATTGTATATCTACGAATAATTGGAATATCTACATTGCTGCAACAGATGATGGGCTTTGTTTCGTTGGCTCGGCGAATCAGGGATTGGAAGAAGTCGAGCAGTGGATGCGTAAACACAGGCATGTAGCTGAATTGATAGAAGATACGGACAAACTTTCGATATATAAGCTGCAGCTGGAGCAATATTTAAAAGGAGAACGCGAGCGATTTGATTTGCCTATCGATATAGCGGGTACACCATTCCAAAGGGAAGTATGGAATGAATTAAAAGAGATTCCTTATGGGCACACGGCAACCTACTCAGAAATAGCTGAGAAGATTGACAGACCATCTTCTGTTCGGGCTGTTGCGACAGCTATCGGTTCTAATGCGGTGATGATCGTTATTCCTTGTCACCGGGTCATCAGCAAAAACGGCAAAATGGCAGGTTACCGGGGAGGTATATCGATGAAAAGCAGTTTGCTCGAACTCGAACAATCATCAAAATGAGAGTGCAATCTTCTATACTATTCTCTAGAAGTTAAGCCTGCATCTGCCCTGCTTTAATCCTCCTTTTTGATTGGCCAAAAGAGAACACGTTTAGAATGTGCGTAATGAAAAATAGGATTTCCAATCACCGCTTCTGCAGGTAGAAATGGCATCATTTCCTGCTTCTCAATCGTTACCTCAACATCCATAACCTCCCATTGCAGATGATGGATGCCAACACGGTATAATTGCTTGCCGCGATGGGACCACATGAAATATCTTTCCAGCAGCCAGTAACTTAAACTGTGTTTTTTCGGTTGAGCAGGAGCAGAGAGGGGGCGATAGGAACCTTTAAACACGGCTTTTGAACTTCCTCGTCTTCTAGAATTATAATGATAAGTACTTCCCATTCTTTTCATGCTCATCTTTGCATAAAAATAGGGAATCGTCCCGACTCGTGCTCCTAGAACAGCAGAAAGCATATTGGCATCCAGACTGAAAAAGTAAATGCCGGGAAGCCCGTTTTTTATTACATACGTTCGGACGTTCAGCTCCAGATAGGAATTCATGAACGGAACTGGCGGCACTTTTCGAAGCCGCATATTATTTACTTTAAACGGGATGATGGTTATCCAGGCTTTATCATTATAGGTATCCAGCTCAAGACCTTCAGGAATTAGAGATTTCATGATATTTTTGGAAACAGGGAGATGCATGAACAATAAGTGATCCCATCTTTGGGTCATCAGCCAAGGACCGGCTGGTAATGGATGGTCACGATGCTCGATACGGTTAAGAATATCTTTATACATGTCTCTCCCTCCTTAGCTTTATTTCTACTCTTATTATAACGAAGGTCCAGGTTATCATACCTGGACCTTTATGTTGCTTATGAGATTTTCTTAAATGGTTGCTGTTATTTCTGCTTTGATTTGGAAACATTTTCCCTCTGAGGGCTAATATCCAAATCGGGATCTTTCTTCTTCTGATTCTGTTCGGGTGAATCTTGATTATGCTCGTCTTTCTTCTTATTCTTATCATCAGACATCCACAACACCCCCAATTTAAAATTATAATTGTTTTATATAGGTAAATATCCGTTTTTAGCCGATAACAAACATTTAATTCCATATGTTTTAAACCATTTGCCATGGGTATATACATATTAGTTCCGCGGAAGTTAACGATAGTAACTGGAAGGAGACAAGATAAGAGCAGAATGAATCAAAGGCAGGAAATTGTAACTTAAGCAAAGGGTACTAAAATCTTGTTTAATGGAAGGTGATACAATGTTCATTCACAAAAAAGAACTTCAGTTTCATGCTAAACCAGAAAAGCCGGATCCCGTCTTTGCGAAAAAATTACAGGAAATCCTCGGCGGACAGTATGGTGAAATGTCCGTTGCGATGCAATATATGTTTCAGGGCTGGAATACAAGAGGAAATGAAAAATATAAAGATTTAATCCTGGATACGGGTGCAGAAGAGATCGGCCATGTGGAGATGATCGCCACAATGATTGCAAGGCTGCTTGATAAAGCCCCTGTACAGGAACAGGAGGCAGCAGCCAAAGATCCAGCAGTTGAAGCGATTATGGGTGATATGAATCCACATCATGCTATCGTTTCAGGACTTGGCGCCATGCCGGAAAATAGTGTCGGTGTACCATGGAGTGCCGGCTACGTTGTGGCTAGTGGGAACCTGCTGGCAGACTTCCGCGCTAATCTGAATGCTGAATCACAAGGAAGGCTGCAGGTTGCCAGACTTTACGAGATGACCGATGATCCAGGTGTGAAGGAAATGCTCTCATTCCTGTTGGCTCGCGATACGATGCATCAAAACCAGTGGCTGGCAGCAATTAAAGAATTGGAAGAAGTTGAAGGTGTTATTGCTCCATCCTCGGTTCCGAAAGAATGGGAAGCAACTGAATTCTCTCATCAATTGATCAACTTCTCAGAAGGCAATGACAGTGAGAAGATGTCTTGGATTGGACAAGAGGCACCAGATGGAATTGGAACGTTTGATATGTTAGCAAGCCATCTGCATACGCGGAAAAACCGGTATTGAATCCCGCACCTCCGCATATGCACAGCACACCTCCATTGGATCCTAAATAAGAGGAATCAATTGTTTGCCTCTTGCCTTATGGAATTACAAAAGAAGAGCTTAAGTATGACAACCATAAAAGGGATTGCCCAAATATATCGGGCAATCCCTTTTATGATATTTATCGGAGAATTTATTCATCCAATTGGACAATAAACCCATGTTCTTCGGACCACTCGGCGTAAAAGATGTGTTCTATGTCGTGGTAGCCTAATTTAGCAAGCTCCTGGATTAACCAGGTCTTATCTTTTCCAATATTTTTGAGTACATGGTTTTCAATTTTGCCTTCATCAATCAATAAGTGTGAGAAGGATGAAGGAGCGGGTTCGATATTCAGCATGCCGGCAGTCGCAGCCGAAGAAGATTCTGTTTTCATAATACTTAATTGTCCGCCCGGTTCAAGAATTGCGTATTTTACTTCGTTCACCGAAAATACCCCCTGTTGCCGAAGAAGTGTTCGTAGCTGTTCAGCTTCCAGTTTGTTTTTCTTGATCTCTTTTATATCGAATGTTCCATTCTTTATAATAATGGATGGCTCTCCTTTCAATACGGGTCTCAGTTTTTCGAATTTCCGTACAAGCATTTCCAGGACCAGGACTAAGACTGCCCATAATGCGATGGCATAAAGAACTTCCCAGACAGTTACGAGGTCATCATAAACCGATTCCTCAAGCAGCCCTCCGAGAACCAATAGGTAGATAAAGTCAATTGGGGTTATCTGTGATAATTCCTTCTTTCCAAGTAAGCGGACAACGACAAGCAATGCCAACAGTCCCAGAACTATTTTGATCGTTATGGAAGTCTCCATTTATTTTCCTCCTTCTCTATGTTCTTCTAGTTACCCGTAATCCGCATCTTCGAATCACTGAGGATAACCGATAGTTTTATTTCCTTTGGCAAGGGGAATATTTTAACAAGACATTCTAGAAGAGGAGGAAGCGGTTATGTTCCAGTTTTTACCTAGCAGGGAACCTTCAACGATTGCAGTGCAGGTTAGAGGGAAAGTAACGAAAGAAGATGCCGAGAACCTTGAACAATATGTAAAAAAGGAATTTGGTGACGATACCCCGTTCAATATTCTTGCCATCTTTTTGGATGTTGGCGGTACTACCTTCCAAGGAATAACAGAGGGAAGTAAATTTGATGCGAAGCGATGGGGGCAATTCAGGAAATTCGCCGTTGTCAGCGATAAGAATCTGATGAAAGTTTCTGCAAAACTTGGTGATTATTTACCGGGTATTACGGTAGAATACTTTGAGGTGGATCAAGTGGAGGAGGCCTGGAACTGGATTAAAGAATAATAGGTTTTCTTTCTTCATGAGATGGTATATTAGATGGTATATAGAGTAATAGAGGTGAGTAAGATGCATTCCCTGGAAAAATGTAGACCCATCAATAAATATGGTTTAATTAATCTGCCGAAAAAGTGGAGATCAGAACTTGGCTTTGATTGTGGAGAATTGGTCGAAATCCGTTTGCAGAAAAGGGAAATCTGGATAAGTCACCTACAAAATGACACAGAGAATCAGCGTTATATTTCGCCGCATGGTACGGTAGCAATACCAGCAGAGTTTCGAAAAATACTGAATATAAACATGGATACGGAGCTATGCTTATATGTGGAGCCGGAAGAGAAAGCTTTTGTCTTGACGCCTGCGTAACAGGCACGAATATGGAAAAAACAAAGTCCCGCACGGTTTACATCCAGTGCGGGACTTTGTTTGAATTGCTATTCTTCTGATGCATTGCCTTCTGTTGGAATGGGGTGTTTCTGCAGCATTTCAGCAAAGTGAATCAAATTATGACTTGCCATCTGCGCATTCGATAGGGTGAATTCATTTTTATATCCTTTTGCTTCGATATAGGAAGGTCCTGGTCCGGCATCACCGACCCAATATGCAATCGGATTTGGCGGAATGGCAAATCCGAGCTGCGCAAGCCCGAATATCAAATCACCTGCTGCATTTTTCGCACCGTCTTCATTTCCGGTGACTACTGCTCCGGCTGCTTTATTATAAAAAATAGGCTGGCCCTTTTCATTGGTTTCGCTGCTGGAACCGTTTAAGCGTTCCAATACTTTTTTGGAAATACTGCTTTTTTCACCGAGCCATACTGGTGATGCGAGGATTACTATATCTGAATGCTTAATCTTATCCAGGATCTTCGGCCATTCATCACCATCCCCCATATCCGCACTGATTCCATAAGCAACCTGATAATCGGCTACTCGAATCACTTCTGATTTCATGTGCTTGCTGTCAAACACTTGAATAAATTCTTTCAGCAGTGCATCCGTATTTGATGGTTCACTGGATTTCTTTAACGAACAATTCAGTATTACGGCTTTTAGATTTTTCATAAGAACACTCCCTTTAAACGCTTCTATATAATGTCACTACCCTTAATTTCACAAAAATATGCATGGCGCATCACATCCAGATTCGTCTGTATAAAAATTCCCTGACTTGGGAAAGTAAAGAAAGAATCTATCGTATTTAAGGGGGATATGACTTATGGCAAGATCTCTTTTCAATCGAATGAAGCGGAAGAAACAGAGCAATCAATCCCCGGAAGAAACGGAATTCACCACGGAAATCTCCAAAAATATCGATAAAAACTTAAAAAATATGAAGCAAATGCTTGGTGGACCGGGTGACTTGATCGAGCGTGAAATACTGATTGGTGGCATTGAAACAAGAGCAGCGATTATTTATATAAAAGGAATATCGGATGAGAATTTGATTAACAATAATATTTTAAAAGCAATTCAGCTCAATCTAAAGCAATTTGATACGAATGTACTCGATAAAATATATAAGGAAGTATTGGCCGTAACAGATGTTAAGAAAGCAAAGACGATGGATGATGTCTCCTTTGCTGTTTTAAATGGAAATACGGCATTTTATCTGGATGGAACGGACACTGTTTTACTGTTGGGGACAACCGGCGGGGAGACCCGTTCGATTGAACAGCCGGATTCTGAAACATTAATTCGTGGACCGAGGGATGGATTTGTAGAAAATATCGTGACAAATATGGCCTTGCTGCGACGTGATATAAGAGATCCTAACTTGCGGTTTAAAACATATGAAGCAGGAAAACGTTCCAAACAGAAATTGGTTGTGAGTTATATAGAGGGAATAGCTAATCCAGAGATTGTTGAGGAATTAAATCGTAGACTTAAAACGGTAGATATCGATTATCTCACCGATTCGGCTTCGATTGAGCAATGGATAGAGGATAGCTTTTTATCCCCTTTCCCGCAATTGCTGACCACAGAACGTCCTGATAAAGTATCCTTTGACTTAGTACAGGGCAAGGTCGCAATTTTGGTTGATGGGACACCATTTACCCTCATCGCTCCTATTTCCATTGGCGATGCAATGCATTCCATGGAAGATTATAACCAGCGCTGGTTTACGGCATCGCTACTAAGATTGCTGCGTTTTTTTTCTGCCTTTATTGCTATCTTTTTGCCAGCGCTCTATATTGCACTCGTATCGTATCACCCGGCCATGATACCAAGCACGCTTGCATTTTCAATCGCTGCCTCAAGAGAAGGGGTGCCTTTTCCTGGCGCGATTGAAGCGATTTTGATGGCCGTCACTTTTGAGATTTTACAGGAAGCGGGAATCCGACTGCCTAGGGTCATTGGACAAACAATTGGTATTGTTGGAGGTCTGGTTATCGGGGAGGCGGCAGTTAATGCTGGTATAGTAAGCCCAATTATGGTCATTGTCACAGCCTTGACAGCCATTGCAGGTTTCAGTATTCCATCCTATAGCTTTGCCCTTACCTTTCGGGCTTTGCGATTTGGCATCATGCTGGCCGCATCCATTTTTGGATTGTATGGTATCATCCTTGCTTATATTATGATCAGCATTCATATTGTCAATTTAAAAAGCGTTGGTATACCATATTCAACGCCATTTGCTCCTTTGTTTCTTGCGGAATGGAGAGATCTCGTGATTCGTGCACCAATAACCAAGTTAACGGAGCGCCCGGAATACCTTAAACCTGAGGACAAAAAGGCGATAGATACGAAGCAAGGACAAAGGAAGGAACAATCATGAGTACGTTCAAATACGGTGATGAAAAGATCAATACCAGGGATATTCTGATTGCTGTTCCGTCGATTGTGATTGCGGTAGGAATTCTACCCTTCCCGAGGATTCTTGCAGAAAAAACGGTCACCGCGGACGGATGGTTAGCGATTGTTATTTCCGGATTACTCGCAATCATGCTTACCTGGATCACTGCAAAACTGGCTTCCAACTTTCCGCATCAGTCTTTTTTCACCTATGCATCGTCATTGGTTACAAGACCAGCTGCTGCTATTCTCACTTTTTTATTCGCGCTGCAGGGAGTTTTGCTGACATCGTTTGAGGTAAGTGCCATTACCGATATATCCCATCAATACTTATTTGAAAGAACACCATTTGAAATTGTTGCGCTAATTTTTTTACTGGTTGTAGTCCAAGCTGTTGCTGGTTCTAGGGTTGGGATTTTTCGTTTAAATTCCATGTTTTTGCCGATCATTCTGGTAGCAACGGCTATACTGGTATTCTTCTCGATTGGTTATGTAGAAGTGGAAAATATCCTGCCTCTTTTTAAAACCGACATGCATGGATATATGCAAGGCACCATACAAAGCAGTCTGTCATATACAGGAATCAGTGTTTTATTGTTTTATATATCGTTGGTTCAACACCCGAAAAAGGCTCCTGGAAGGGCAGCCCTCGGAATGGGTGGTGTCGTTATCTTGTATGTCATCATCTATTTAACCTGTATAGCGGTTTTTGGAAATGACGCAACTGCCAACATACGTTTCCCTTTGATTGAGCTGGCTAAAACGGTAGAAATACCTGGTGGTTTCTTTGAGCGTCTGGAATCGATATTCTTTGTCATTTGGATTATAGCCATCTTTACGACAACTGCTATGGCCTATGATGTTGCAGTGTTTGCATTAAATTCCCTATTTCCGAAGATAAATAAAAAAAGCATTGTTTTTATATTATCACCAGTGATATACCTGATGGCTATCACGCCACAAACCTTTACAGAACTTGGGGCTTTCGGAAACTTGGTCAGTTATCTTAGCTGGGGATTGAACATATCTGTGGTCACCCTCTTTTGGGTAATCTATAAATTTAAAGGAGTGAAGAATAAGTGAAAATGAAAAGATTATTATGTATGTTTTTCACACTAGCTTTGCTCCTCGTTATACTGAGCGCGTGCTGGGATGAGGTTGAACTTGAAGAAAGAGGATTTATTGTTGGGATTGCTGTTGACATGGAAGAAGAACAGGATGGAAAAGCAATCTTTGAAATGACGAATCAATTAGTTGTCCCTGCTGGTCTGAACTCGACAACACAGGGAGGTGAAGGGAAAGGGTTTCGTAACTTAAGCCAAACCGGTGAAAGTATATTTGAGACCAATTCCGCTATTTCGAGACAGGCAAGCCGTAAATTGGATGCAGGCCATTTGGAATTGATTGTCCTATCTCAGGAGGTTGCGGAACAGGAAAAGTTATTTGCAGATATTCTTGATGTATTTACGCGTCATCCCAATATGCGCAGAGGGATCCTTCTTGCAATTTCTGCTGATAAGGCAAGCGATATTCTTTATGTTGAACCTGAGCACGTAAAACTTCCTGCAGAATACGTTGGTCAGCTTTTGGAGAATAGAGACAATTTACTGACAACAGAACAGGTTCGAATAGGAGATGTGCAGGAAAACCTCTTACAGAATAGTTGCTTTGTCATCCCCCTCATTGAAGTGTTGAATAAGGAAACAGTTAACTATAAGGGGATAGCCGTCTTCAATGGGGAATCGGGCCAAATGGTTGGTACCCTGGAAGGAAAAGAAGCGGAAGGACGGAATTTCATATTGGGGCAGGATCAGGAAGGAAGCCTCAGTATGGAGGTGGGGGATGACCAAATGGCATTTGCTATTTTAAATGGTGACAGCAAAATAACAATCAAAAATGAGAATAAAGAAAACATGCAATTTCAAGTGGATATCGAAGTGGAGTCCCGAATAGCTGAATATGGCGGTGCAAAAGATATTTATAAGTATCAGTCTGAATTTGAAAAAAAGCTGGAGAACCAGATTAAAGATATTGCAGAAGCTACTGTAAAGAAGGTAAAAGACGAGCTTCAAGTAGATGTACTTAATTTGGGGAATCACCTGAGGATCAAAAACTATGATTTATGGGAGGAAATCAGAAACGATTGGGATTATGGGAAAAACTATTTTTCAATGAGCGATATTGAGATCAATGTAAATGTGAGCCTAAGAGAACCGGGCAATACCAAAAGAGTCGAGGAGAAAGGAGAATATAAATAGATGTGGGATATGATGATGGACAGATTACCGACAAAGCTTGGTTTTCTTTGTCTCTTCCTGGCTTACTTTGTTCCGTATGTAACCTATAAGGTAAACCAAAACCTTCATAAAGATGCGGATCCACCGTGGAAGAAAGAGGAGAGGAACAACGATAAAAGGCAAAATCAGCCCTCAAGTTAGTGTTCACTGCCATTGTTCGGTTATATTTTTTTGATATTCCAAAAAAGTGTATCCACACCTTGTGAAAAATGGACCACTGTTGGGGAAAAAGGATTTACATCAATCTTTAAGCGGGAAAGATGTGAATTACGAGAGATGTTAGCTTCTGCTTTTTGCAAAGGCCATGGTTTATGATGGATGTCTGCTTCATAAAGGGCAGATTTTTGAGCAGTATAGAGACGATATCTTTCGGTAAGCCAGTAATCAAGTGATTTCTTTTCCGAGTGATAGATTTCTGAGATAGGTGTCACCGATCCTTCAGCTTTTAAATATGTCTGCTTTCTGCGAATGCTTTCATAGTGATAGGTATGCAATGCTGGTTCATTTGCTATTGCTGCATCGTGATATGGTAATCGGTACCAGCGTTTGGCTATTTTGCTGGATGCCCAATTATCCACATCAATTGATAGGAAATAAATTCCAGGAACCCCGTTATAGGTGACATATGTTCTTACGTTAACCTCTGAGAATCGAGGTGTTAGGGAAAGCTTTGGCAACCCTCTGAAATGAATCGATTCCATGTCAAATACAAGGATGCCTATCCAAGCTTGGCTATGATAGGTGTCAATCGTTAATCGATCAGGAATAAAAGGGCGCAAATGTTTTGGTTGAACAGCCCAATGCATAAAGGAGACGTTTCTCCAACGCTGTCTCAAGATCCACCTTTTGGAAGGCACAGGAAATGGCCGATGTATTGTCTCTTTCAAGATATCCATAAATAACTCCCACTCTTTCAGTTATCGGTACTGTTTAGAAAGTCAATATCCGTATAGTATGTTACGAAGAAATAGAGAATAAACATGTTTTGTCTATTTTAGGCAAATATAAGCGTAATATCCTTAGATAAGGTAGTGAGTGGTTATGTCTTTCATGATGGTAATGATCCTAATAATAGTCTCCCTCCTGTTCCTCCTGTCTATATTGTTGCTAGTCGGCTGGCGATGGTTGATAAAACGTATGGTAAAGCAAGTCGGCAAGATTATATTCACTGACAGTTATCAAGAAAACATTATTGAAATGATACCGGGATTTAAGCATATGGGCTTGCAAAATTCCCTTGAAAATAATCTCCGTGCAGAATCCGGTGATGTTCTTCATCGACCGCTGGGATCCTCCAAAAAGTGGCCGCATTTAGATACGCTGACATTTATTCCTGCCCAGGTTGCGACCTTTCCTATTGATGGGGAGGAAGAAGTCGATGTGAAAGTAATAATCGGTCCAAATGCCAAGAAACCCCTCGAGCTTGATATACCTTTGATAGTAAGCGGGATGGCCTATGGAATAGCACTAGGCGAACAAGTGAGACTGGCACTGGCAGAAGCGGCTGAAAAATCCGGAACGGCCATTAATTCCGGGGAGGGTGGTGTCATGCCGGAGGAAATCAAGGCAGCAGGAAAGTATATCCTCCAGTTTTCCAAAACAGATTGGTCGAAGGAGGAAGCCTTGTTGAAGCAGGCTGATATGATTGAGATCAAATTCGGTCAAGGGGCACTGGCAGGAATGGGAGGAAAGATTTCTCCTGAGAATTTGACCGGACGTGCCCGAAGTGTGATGGGGCTAAAGGAAAACGAAGAGGCTGTTATTTATGAGCATTTCTTCACGAATCAAACAACAAATGATTTAAAGGAAATGGTTAAAGAGCTTCGCCGTTTAACCGGCGGCGTTCCAATCGGGGCAAAGCTTGGGGCAGGCGGGAAACTGGAAGAAGACATCGATCAGTTGATTGATATGGGGGTGGATGTTATCGCTGTTGATGGCGGGCAGGCTGCAACACACGGTGCTCCGCCCATTTTGGCCGATGATTTCGGCATACCGACATTACATGCTGTCATCCGGGCAAGCAATCACTTGAAAAAGCGGAAAATGAAAGGAAAGATCAGCTTAATCGTATCCGGAGGGCTCTTTACACCTGGAGAGTTTCTGAAAGTCCTGGCCCTGGGAGCCGATGCAGTCTATATAGGTTCGGCCATCCTTTTCTCGGTGGCCCATAGTCAGTCATTAAAACCACTTCCTTTTGAACCCCCTACACAGGTCGTATGGAACGAGGGGAAATTCAATAATCAATTTGAAAGGGAAAAAGGGATCGAATCGGCAACAAAATTTTTCTCGGCAAGTATGGAAGAAATGAAGGTCGGAATAAGGGCGTTGGGAAAGCGGAGCCTAAAGGAATTATCCAAGACAGATCTTATTTCCTATGATGAACTGACATCCAAAATGGCTGGAGTCCCATTTTCCTTTAAACCATGGGAAAGTCAGCAGAAACAAGCAGCGAAAGAGGGACAAAATGATGCTGGGAATGCATAAAGCTGTATGTATTATTTCTCCGTGTTAGACTGGAACTATAAGATTCAGTCGGATGGAGTGTATACATATGAACATAGAAGAATATTTGAAAATGGATGCAGTAGGGCTTGCTGCTTCCATCCAAAAGAAGGAAGTAACTGCTAAGGAACTAATGGAAATTGCTTTTCAGCAATTGCACAAGGTACAGCCTGAATTAAATGTTGTGACACACTCCAGGATGGAAAAGGCATTGGAGGAGGCTGACCGAATATCAATTGAAGGTGCTCCGTTTAATGGAGTTCCTGTTCTCATGAAGAATATTTCGCAGAGCATAGAAGGGGAACGAATGACTTCGGGTTCCCGCCTTCTTCAAGGGAATTATGCCAAACATGATTCCTATTTTGTAAAAAAGTTCCGGGATGCTGGTTTTCATTTTATGGGCCATACAAATGCACCGGAATTCGGCCTGAAAAATATTACGGAACCTGTGAAATATGGGCCTACAAGGAATCCATGGAACCATAATCACTCACCAGGTGGTTCAAGCGGTGGATCTGCTGCAGCAATCGCCTCGGGCATTGTCCCGATGGCAGGTGCAAGTGATGGTGGGGGATCGATACGGATTCCGGCTTCTTTTACAAGTCTGTTTGGGCTGAAACCAACGAGAGGCCGTACCCCAGTCGGTCCTGGTGTAGGGAGGCAGTGGCAGGGTGCTTCGATTAATTTTGTTTTAAGCCGCAGTGTACGGGATAGTGCCGCATTGCTTGATATTCTGCAGGTTGTACAGCCAGAAGCTGCCTTTCAGACACCCTTATTTCCTGGAAGCTACCTTCAAGCAATGCAGGAAGATTTCAAGAAGCCTTTACGCATTGCTTTTTCGACAGAATCACCTGTTTCAACTCCAGTCTCTGAAGATGCTAAAGCAGCTGTTAAGCAAGCAGTGGACTGGCTGGAGCGTCAGGGTCATTATGTGGAGGAGAAGGGAAATAGTGTAGACGGAATCCAGTTGATGAGAGATTATTACGTGATGAACAGCGGAGAGATGAATGCAACAATCAGGAGTCTTGAAAAAGCTCTGGGCCGTACGATCATATCTGATGACGTGGAGATTGAATCCTGGGTTCTGCATGAAGCGGGGAAATTGGTTTCAGCAGCGGAATACTCAGAGAGCCTGTCATCGTGGGATAAAGCGGCGGAACAAATGGCGCAGTTCCATCAGACATACGATTTCTATATTACTCCAGCAACTGCCTCTGTGGCGCCAGCTGTGGGAGAGTTGACTCACACAAGGGAAGAGCAGGAGGAATTGCTATCCAAGCTGATGGGAAGTGGAAAGGAAAAACGTCAGGAGTTAGTGTATGATATGTTTTTACCGAGCTTAACTTATACACCATTTACTCAACTGGCCAATCTAACCGGGCAGCCAGCCATGTCCGTGCCACTGTATAGGAGCAAGGCTAACTTGCCGCTAGGTGTACAGGTAATGGCACAAAAAGGTGAAGAACATCGGCTATTGCAGCTGGCCTACCAGCTGGAGCAATCAAGCCAATGGGTCGGAATGAAAGGGAATCCATATTTTGAGCAGTAACAGCAAGGAGAGCTCCTGATTATCATAATTATAGTTAGTATTTATATATGCTCAAATAAAAGGACATTGCCATCTGCAGCAATGTCCTCTTTCGATTTATTTGATTTTTTTCCCAATGATAAACATCAACATCCCAAAAACAACCGCTCCTGCAATCCAAATCCAAATAGGAATTCCTGTATTACCGGATGCAGTGGTATTGGGCAGGTTTTTCTCCTCGAATTCTTGTATATCCTCATTCTCTATGGTGAAGGTTTCGGAAGCTGAAAACTCTTCACCTCCAGCGGTGCCGTTTAGATTGAGGGTATAGGTTCCATCAGCAAGAGTTTCATTTTGCCATGGAATCGAGTAGCGAATTTGCGATTTTGGAGCCATCTTGAAGGAAGGTATTTCGCCACTAAATAGTTCGTTTCCTTCTTGATCTGACACAGCGTATTCACCTATGATTTCCTCTTGTATCAAATGAGCATTGTTGGTCATTTCGATAAACACTTCGCCAGTTCCATTCAAAAATCCGGCCCCGCCAAGTGAAAAATCAGGAGTTGTTTCAGCTGGTAAATTCAATTGTAAAGCGACTGTGTAAGATGTCTCTGTATTTAATATAACATTTGCTGAATCATTTTCTGCTGTTTCTTCCACTTCCATACTCTCTGGTTCGGTTGTTAGGATGACTGCTCCTAAGAAGGTCTGACCATCTTCATCTGGAGATGTGACTTCAATAGGGACATTTACAGTAGATTGTGGCGGGATTGTGATAGACTCGTCGATTTTAATAAGGTCGGCTAGGTGTATGGCATCGTCAAGAAGGATGCTGTTCTCTGAATTAATACCTGTGCCGTATAACATTCCGCCTGTTGGGTGTGTATAGGCATTGGCGGAGCTTCCAGCTAGTGTTAACTCCGTATCCAGGTTATTGGCTACTCTTAATTCAAGGGTCTGTGTTTCCCCGGGTTCAACCAATAAATTAAAATAACCTTTTGTGTCAGCTAGCTGATTGTCAGGGTATACTGGTTCAATTTCAAGCGGTGCATCTTCATCTTCAGCAAGAGTGTGGAGTGGAAGGCAGCATAAAATGATTGCCAAAATAAAAAATAAGCGTATTTTCAATTCTGAATCTCCTCCCTTATTTCCTGTTGCTTTGATTGCAATGAATAAGTTCTATTAAAATGTCTATACAACTGACTACCCATTTCGAATGGGCGCAAAACAAATAAAGGCTGATTCTGTTTTTAGAATCAGCCTTGTAAGAAAGTATAAGCAAATAACCTTATGGTCCAGTTACTAGATTAAAAGTAATAGTAGAAGTATAAGTTCCGGCTTTTGTTTCTTTTGGAAGCAATTTAAGATTCAGATCGGATTCCGATAAATTAAACGTCCCCATACCCTCTTCTGTTTCAGCTGTTAGAAATTTCACTCCTGTTTCTGAGTCGATAACCCCAGTTTTATTTTCCAAGGCACCAGCTTCAGATGAGCCTGATTCTGCCTCGATAGTTGGAGCAGAGATGCTTAAGCTATTTTCAGGTAATGTTTGCAGGCCATCTGCAGTTGTTAATTGAGTTGCAGAAATGCTTAGGTTCCAGCCTGAGCCTGTTCCTGTTGCATCAACCACAGTAAAAGGATTGATAGTAGTTGTGATATCTTGAGTTGCACCGCTTAACGTAGTGGCTCCAAACTGTTCAATCGAAATCTCATTGATTGATAATGAACCACCCTCTAACGTTGTGGATGTTTCTACTTCGGATGACTCAGCAGCAAAAGTGGTTGTTGCGAAAGAGCCAGCAACTAATCCAAACGATAATGTAGCGATTGAAACTTTCTTGATGAAATTATTCAAAGATTTATTCCTCCTGGATTTTTTATTGTAAGTGATAACCTACAATGAATATTATGTCTTGAAATAGCTGTGATAAATATCCCCCGGTGTTCCTATTCGTGAATAATAGGAACCTATTCCTATCACTGCATCATTCCATGTAAAGAATAATGCTGTTATTTTTCGACAAAAATCGGGAAGTGACAGGCACCGGTTTGAGGGAGGGGGAATGGTGATACATAAGGAGTGAGTGGAATTTATGGAAAAGGTGGTGGTATTGTTTGACTGCGGAAGTTGTAATAATGAACAAACTTGGTATGTCATTAGCGGCAGACAGTGCGATAACGAGCGGCAGGGACGGGGTACAGAAGGTTTATAATTCGGCAAATAAGCTCTTCTCCCTTTCCAGTAATCACCCGGTGGGAATTATGGTTTACGGAGCAGCATCATTTATGGAAGTACCGTGGGATGTCATTATCAAATCCTACAGAGATTATCTAAAGGATCGGAAGTTTGACGAATTGAACTATTACGTGGACGATTTCCTTGATTTTCTGCGGCAGGATGAACGATTTAAGAATAAGGAAGTGGAAGAGATTATCGTTTATCGAACTTTTTCCGATATCTTGAAACGGATTGTCAGGGAAGTGGAAGATGATATAAAAACAGAAAAGGACAATGGATCCGACGTTACAGATGAAACGGTAACAAGCTGGCTAACCGAATGTGTATCCCGGCATATATCCACCTATCGGGAAAAAGAGGATATGTATCTCCATCTGGAATATGAGGAATTCAAAGAAAGGTTTACCGATGTCATCCAGGAAATCAAAAATGATCTTATCTCTTTTGAGCTCCCGCAATACCTCGAGGAAAATCTGTTTGAGCTCGCTTTTGAGGCAACAAGAAAGGATTATTTCAGCATCGGCAGTACTGGAATAGTATTTACCGGATTCGGTGAAAGGGAGATATTCCCGCATCTGCTGAATTACCGATTGGAAGGCTTTGTTTCAGGCCAGTTAAAGTTCAAAAAAATAAAGGAAAAAAAGATTAGCTATACCAATGATAAAGACGATGGTACAGCAGAGGTGACGGCCTTTGCGCAACGGGAAATGGTAGATTCATTCATTAGTGGCATAGAGCCCAATATGGAAGATGCGATATTTGGGATTATCGACAAGGTGCTGACAGGATACGATGAACAGATTCAAAAGCATCTGGGTATAGAATTCACCGATGACCAGGTTAAAGCAATGAAGAACATGGGTAATGATATATATACGTCGATAGAAGATGCTGTAGAGGAATATCAGCAAAAGAACTACATTGAGCCTCTGTTAGGTATTGTCAGATCCTTGCCAAAGGAGGATTTAGCAGAGATGGCCGAGGCGCTTATCAATCTGACTTCCTTTAAACGAAGGGTTACCAGGGCAACAGAATCAGTGGGACCGCCAATAGATGTCGCTGTCATTACAAAGGGCGACGGTTTTGTCTGGATAAAGCGTAAAAATTACGTTGATCCGGTCATTAATGCCAGGTTTTAAAAGTCTGAAGGGAGCGTGAGGAGATGACATTGAAAGAGGATAAGCCGAAAAAGGAATTTTTTAATTTGCCAAAAGAGGATCAGATGGAGTTTGAATTGGAAGAAGAGAAAAAGGCAGAAAAGGACCAGGCTGCAAAGAAGGTTTTTGAAAAGATAGATAAGAAATACGGTAAATAGTTTTAGACGATTCCTGACACAGCAACCTTTAAGGTGAAGTTTATATTAATAGATATGTTACAGTTCGATTAAAAGCCATATGAGATGTTTAGGATATAGGAGAAGTGGAAAACAAGTAACTGTAAGCGTAGAAAGCTTGCAAATATTGAAAGGAGCTGATTCAATGGCTAATAACAATAATCGTAAGTTGTCTCGTGAGCAGGCAGGTCAAAAAGGTGGTAACAAAACCGCTGATAATCACGACCAGGAATTCTTTGAGGAAATCGGTCAGAAGGGCGGAAGGGCAACATCCAAAAACCATGACCAGGATTTCTATGAAGAAATTGGCCGTAAAGGCGGTAAACGGAGTAATGGCGGACAGGGAAAAAATAATTCGTAGAAACAACGGATGAAGATTCCCTTTAAGCAGTTTAAAAAGGTCCGAATCGTGGAACAGTCAGAATGTAAGTGCTCGATCCTAATGACTAACTAATTTTAAAGGAGATGTTAAGGTATGGCTAGAAATAATAACGGCAACAAAATGTCTCGTGAACAAGCAGGTCAAAAAGGCGGCAACCAAACAGCACAGAACCATGATCAGGAATTTTATGAAGAGATAGGACAAAAGGGCGGTAAAGCCACATCGAATAATCACGACAAAGAGTTCTATCAGGATATCGGAGAAAAAGGTGGAGAAGCGACTTCGCAAAACCATGACAGTGATTTCTATGAAGAGATAGGTCAAAAAGGCGGAGAAACCACCTCACAGAAATATGATGAAGAGTTCTATCAGGATATTGGACAAAAAGGCGGTAAAGCCACATCCAAAAACCATGACAAAGAATTCTATCAGGACATCGGCCAAAAAGGCGGAAACGCACGCAACAACAATAACTCTTAAAATGTAACGAATATCGATTTGAATATAGATAGCACAGAAGAAAGGGATTAATTTCCCTTTCTTTTTTTCTGCTGCAAACTGCCTTTCTCTCATTATCAAATGTATAGCGCGGGGAGGATATGTTTATAATAGTTTTAAATATCTAACTATTTCCTTTTACTTGAATGTCTTTTCTAGTATAGTAAAAGGTAGATATAGGAATATATACACAGAAATAATCCTATGCAAAAGATACGCGAGAGGGGCCGCCTGGGCATGCAAAATATAGCAGTCTATAATGAAAAAATAGAAAAAATAGTGACCAATATAAATAAGGTTATGATGGGAAAAGAAGATGTGGCAATCTTGAGTTTAGTAGCTTTATTGGCAGAAGGACATGTGCTGCTCGAAGATGTTCCGGGTGTTGGGAAGACGATGCTCGTGCGAACACTTGCCAAATCGCTTGACTGTGACTTTAAACGGATCCAGTTCACCCCCGATTTACTTCCATCAGATGTAACTGGTGTCTCTATCTACAATCCGAAAGAAATGGAATTTGAATTTCGTGAGGGACCGATATTTGGAAATGTCATACTTGCGGATGAAATCAACCGAACTTCTCCTAAGACACAATCATCACTTCTTGAAGCAATGGAAGAGAGCAATGTTACCGTTGATGGAAAGACCAAACCCCTTCAAAAGCCTTTTTTCGTCATGGCAACCCAGAATCCGATTGAATATGAAGGAACGTATCCACTTCCGGAAGCACAGCTTGACCGTTTCATCCTAAAGCTGAAAATGGGTTACCCATCCTATGCAGATGAATTGGAGATGTTGGACAGAACCTCGGAAAGGCATCCTTTTGAAACGATAGATTCTGTTATCACAAAGGATGCATTAATAGCAATTCAGGAAGATGTCAAACAAGTATATATCGACAGAAATGTGCAGCAGTACATTATGAATCTCGTAACGAGAACAAGGGAAAATAGTGCGATTTATCTTGGTGTCAGTCCACGGGGATCGATTGCATTGATGAAGGCCGCAAAGGCATATGCCTATATATATGGAAGAGATTATGTATTGCCGGATGACGTAAAGTTCCTTGCCCCATTTGTGCTTTCCCATAGAATCATATTGACTTCAGAGGCAAGATACGAAGGAATATCCAATGAACAGACAATAGCCTCTATTGTGAAATCAACCCATGTTCCCATTCGGAAGGAATTTAGCTGATGAAAGGATCATTCCGGACAATAGCTAATGCATCAGTGGTTATTATTCTGTTTGCTGTCTTATTTTCCTATGCGATGTTTCAGGGAGGCTTTGTCAGCTGGTTTCTGTTTTTTAGTTTTCTGCCAATTTTTATCTATCTGCTAGGATTTCTATTCTACCCGATTAAAAAATGGAAAGTAACAAGGGATCTATCCCGTCATATTGTCCAGGCAGGTGACGGGATCACGGCAGCCATCAGGATTGAAAGGCATCTCCCGTTTCCTTTATATTACTGCATTATTGAAGAGGTCTTTCCGCATTCATTGATGAAGCTGGACAGTCGCATCGATAAATATCATTATATGGATCAGCCATATAAGCTTAATGTGGCACGGCAAATAAAGAAACTCTCTTTTCCATTATTTAGAAGGGACTTTCAGTTATCCTATTCTATTCAGCAAATCCCGCGCGGAGAACACCAGTTACAGCAAATCCGGGTGAAAACAGGGGATATATTCGGTTTCGTAAAGAAGGAGCATGTATTTGAAATCCAAGACGAGATTATTGCACATCCTGCCAACAGGTCCCTCCATCTGACAGAGCGCATCAGCAGCTTCGAACAGGGATCGGTCACCTCTAATGCACTAAATCTCGCAAATACAAATGTTGCAGCTGGTGTAAGGGAGTATGTACCAGGTGATCGTTTTTCCTGGATTGATTGGAAACAAACAGCTCGGAAGAATACAGTAATGACAAAGGAATTCGAGCAGGAAAAGAGTACGGATATTTTATTGATTCTGGATAGCTGTCAGCATGATAAGTTAAATCCGCTTGCGTTTGAAGCTGCAGTGGAGGTTAGTCTATCGCTGCTGGAGGTATTCAGAAAGCAGGACAATCAGGCGGGCCTATTATCTATTGGTGATGAAACAGTTTATTTCCCTATAGAGGAAAATAAAGAGAATAGATGGAAAGTGAATCAGTTCTTAACGAGAGTGCAGCCAGGAGGAGACCGACCATTCTCTATTAAACTAAAAGAAGAAAAGAATAAGGTGGAAGCTGGAGATATCGTTATCTTTATTGTTTCACATTTAGACGATTTTCTAAAGCGAACCATTCTCCAGGTCCATCAGCGCTCCAAACGGGCTGCAGTCTTCTTTATTTGCTCACAAGCAAAGATTACAAAAGAAGAACAGCGTTTGATCCAGCAGATTAAAACGGCCAGCATTGGTATTCAGATTTTGACTGAACAGCAGCTGGTGAAGGATACAATAGAGGTGACTATAGGATGAACCAACAGAATAAGAATATCACATTCCTATATACTGCTATCTTGTATCTTTGCGGTTTTTTTCTCTTTCTTGAATGGCTGTATCCATTGGAGACCATTTCGGATACATCCAATATTATGGTGTTTATTATTTATACCTTTTTCTGCTTCTTTATTTCGGTATTCCAATTGAAATGGTGGCTGGGCTTTTTGCTGAAGGGATTAGCCTTGCTGTTTATCTTGAATGGATTATATTTTGAAGGTACCTTTTTAAGTGTCCTATGGATGGAGCAGTTAAACTCGGAACTCTCTTATAATCTGCAGGCATTGTTTGATCAGCAATGGTATTACTTGTCCCCGATTTTCCGCAGTTTTCTATTCTTGATCTTAATCTGGCTTATGAGCTATCTTCTGCACTATTGGTTTGTGCAAATGAAGCGAGTTTTTCTCTTTATCATTCTAAGCTTTATTTATTTGACGATTCTGGATACATTTACAGAATATGATGCCTCCATGCCCATTATACGAACGTTTATCATGTCATTTATTGCATTGGGAATTGCGAATTTAGTAAAAGAAGTTGATAAGGAATCCATTCGATTTGTATGGGCTAAAAATTCGATGGCATGGATGGCGCCTCTTATTCTGATCGTGCTTTTATCGGCAGTTGTTGGTTTTGCCGCTCCAAAGGCAGAGCCGCAGTGGCCGGATCCCGTTCCATTCATATATAGTGCATCAAAGAATGCTGGGAGTGGTGAGGCGGGAATTCAGAAGGTTGGTTATGGAGAAGATGACTCCAACCTTGGAGGCTCCTTCATTCAGGATGATACTCCTGTTTTCAATGCCTTTACAACAGAGGATCATTACTGGAGAATCGAAACAAAGGATATGTATACTGGCCAGGGTTGGGTAACTTCAGCCGATCCCTCATATGAGCTGCAGACGGAAGGTGCGATAAATCTGGATACCTTTGCAGAAGGTATTGAAACGGAAAGTGTTCAAGCGGCTATTGAGTTTCATGGGGACGAAGCAATCAATAAGCTTGTTTATCCATATGGAATTTCTGAAGCCGAGGGCATCGCTGGAGTGGAATTTTATCTGGATACACAATCAGATGCGATTGAAGGGCGAGTCAATGGAACAGCTACTAATTTAACGAGCTATCAATTGACCTATGATAATCCGTCCTTTGAGATAAACGCACTGCGTGAGAATACAGAGGATGATCCGGCTGACATTACTGAACGCTATACACAGACACCGGATGCATTTCCGGAACGTGTCGGTAGTCTGGCGGAGGAAATAACTGCAGGCTACGAATCAAGGTATGATAAGGTAAAAGCAGTTGAACGTTATTTCTCAAGCAATGATTTTGAATATCGAACAACAGATATTCCAGATCCTTCCGAAGATGAGGATTATGTCGATCAATTCTTATTTGAGACACAGGCTGGTTATTGTGATAACTTTTCCACATCGATGGTTGTAATGCTCCGTACACTTGATATTCCGGCCAGATGGGTAAAGGGATTTACAAGTGGGGAAATTATCGACAATGAAGGTGAAACAGATATTTATCAAGTGAAGAATTCAAATGCACATTCGTGGGTCGAGGTGTACTTTCCTGAATCTGGCTGGGTACCATTTGAACCGACAAAGGGATTTTCCAATTTATCGGATTTTTATGTGGAGTTCGATCCGGATGCAGAAGCAGCTGCAGAAGAAGAGGAGCCGGAAGTGCCGGAACTGGAGAGACCAGAACAACCTGAGCCGGAATTGCCTGAGGAAGATTCGGCGTCAGCAGAGACACAAGCAAATACTGCGAGCTTTTCCATTAAATGGTGGCAAATCGCCATTGTGTTGGCAGTTGCCATAGCAATCGGGATCACTGTCTATAAAACAAGATTCCGCTGGCAGACGAAGGCCATTACTGCGCGGCTTCATAATCAGCAGGATGCCAAAACCTTCCAGGATGCCTATCATCATCTGATGAAACTACTGAATCATCACGGCTACGGGAAAGCTCCGGATCAGACATTGCGTGAATTTGCAGAGCAAATTGATACCCATTATGCCTCTAACGAGATGAGGCGGCTGACGAATTCCTATGAACAAATGATTTATAGGAACGACATAAGTCAACTATCATTAAATGAACTGACCCAATTATGGAAAAATTTAATCAAACGAATAATGGGTTGACCTGCCCGTGGTTGGTTAGTAGAATAAATACATGTAAAAAAAGAAGCAACTGTTCAAAAAGGAGATTCATTGTCTCCTGATGATGAAATGAATAATAATGCCGTTCGTATATCCTCGACAATATGGGTCGAAAGTTTCTACCGGGGCACCGTAAATGCCCTGACTATGAAGGCAGAGTCTAGTTTGAATCTGAACCTGGATTTCTGTCTTTTTGTTTTATATACAAAAGGGGGGATCCAGGTTTTTTAGTAGAATAACAGCCCCTCAAACAGTAGAAACTTATAAGAGCGGAAACATTATCTCATTACAAGCACTACTATCACTTTCAGATACGATAAAGCAGAAGGAGCATAACCCATGGAGAATAATGAAATGATACTCGTATTGGATTTTGGCAGCCAGTATAACCAGCTGATTACACGCCGCATAAGAGAATTTGGTGTGTATAGCGAATTGCACTCACATAAATTGACCGCAGAGGAAATTAAAGAGATGAATCCTAAAGGAATTATCCTCTCCGGTGGTCCGCATAGTGTTTATGATCAAAATAGCTTCCGCTGCGATGAGGGAATCTTTGATCTGGATATTCCAATCCTTGGCATCTGCTACGGAATGCAACTAATGGCATTGCATTACAATGGTACAGTTGAAAAAGCAGCAAATCGTGAATATGGAAAAGCACTGATTGAATTGAATCTGGATCCAGTCCTTTTTAAGAACACACCAACAAAGCAAACCGTATGGATGAGCCATGGAGATAAAGTAACTGCAGCTCCGCCATCATTCAAAATTGATGCAACAAGCCCATCCACACCAATTGCAGCCATCAGTGACACTGAAAGAAAACTGTACGGTGTGCAATTCCATCCCGAGGTGCGTCATTCGGAGTATGGTAATGATGTACTGAATCGTTTTGTGTTCGATGTATGTGATTGTTCAGGTGATTGGAGCATTGAAAACTTTATTGATATGGAAGTGGAAGACATCCAAAATAAAGTTGGCGACCGCAAAGTCCTTTGTGCATTAAGTGGAGGAGTGGATTCTTCCGTTGTAGCCGCCTTGATTCATAAAGCAATTGGGGATCAGCTTACTTGTATCTTTGTCGACCATGGACTGCTTCGCAAAAATGAGGCAGATGATGTCATGAAGGTATTTGCTGAGGATTTCAAGATGAATATCATCAAAGTGGATGCAAAAGACCGTTTCCTCTCCAAATTGGTCGGTGTCGATGATCCGGAGAAGAAGCGTAAAATCATCGGTAATGAATTTATTTATGTTTTTGATGATGAAGCCGCTAAATTAAAAGATATTGACTTTCTTGCACAGGGCACGCTTTACACAGATGTCATCGAAAGCGGAACAGAGACTGCCCAAACCATTAAATCGCATCATAATGTCGGCGGACTTCCGGAAGATATGCAATTTGAGCTGATTGAGCCGCTGAATACATTATTCAAGGATGAAGTTCGCGAACTTGGTTCACAGCTTGGAATTCCGGATCATATTGTATGGCGCCAGCCGTTCCCGGGACCTGGCCTCGCCATTCGCATATTGGGTGAAGTAACAGAAGACAAGCTTGAAATCGTGCGCGAGTCCGATGCAATCCTTCGCGAAGAAATTGCAAATGCTGGTCTTGACCGTGATATCTGGCAATACTTTACGGTCCTGCCGAATATTAAAAGTGTAGGTGTCATGGGGGATGCAAGAACCTATGACCATACGATCGGCATTCGGGCAGTAACTTCAATCGACGGCATGACATCTGATTGGGCGCGTATTCCATGGGATGTGCTTGAACGTGTTTCCACAAGAATGGTCAATGATGTAGCACATATCAACCGCGTAGTGTATGACATTACGAGCAAGCCACCTGCAACGATTGAGTGGGAGTAGTATAAAAAACAGCCTAGACGTTGATTTAACAGCGTTTCTAGGCTTTTTATTCTATTTTGGTATCCGTTTCGTTAACCATGACTAGAGTAACTTGTTTTCTCTTGATTTCACTATACTTAAAACTTGTTTTATACTAATTGGATAAAATTCATTTACATCTACACCTACGTTAATAGCTCTACTTCCCAGAGTATTTCTAAAGAACTCTATCCCTTTGTGATGAACGTGTCCAAACAAATGAATTGAGTTGTTGTAAAATTTATCCCATTCCAATATTGGATAATGGAACAATACTATTGTTTGTTTATTGTACTTAAATGAATAATAATCCTTTATCCATTCAAAATGAGAACTATCAAATTCTGGATCATCTAGATAATGTTCATGATTACCTTTAATTAGGTATTTCACTCCGTTTAATTGCTTTAGAATCTCATTTGCTTGTCTCCCACTTCCTCTAACAACTAGATCACCTAAAATATAAACTTCATCAGTTTCATCGATCACATCATTCCAATTATTAATCATTGTTTGATTCATTTCTGCTACATTATCAAAAGGGCGATTGCTTAACCCTAAAATGTTTTCGTGATAGAAATGTGTATCGGATATGAAAAATTTCACAAAAAGCACCTTCTTTTACTTATTTCTCATCCTCTAAGTTTGATTCATTTGAACGGTTAATATATTGATTGCCATTCCAATTATTTAATAAGCTATTACCAGAAGTCTGAATTTTAATCTTTCCATTCATTTGATTAGCGATCTCACTATCAATAGTGGGGTATAAGTGGGCATACACTCCCAATGTGATTTGAATATCTGAATAACCTAAACGTTTTTGAACAACTAAGGGGTTTACATTCAATTCATTTATAAGGAAAGAAGCATGTAAATGCCTTAAACCTTTAGGAGTTATCAATCCATCCTTTCTTTTGCTTTAAAGTAATCTTGTCACGAGTTACTTATAGTAATCAATCAAACACTGATTACTTAGCTTTCGTACCATTGATTTCCCCAATCGTATAGCTATCTGCTTCAATTTTTATTTCGGAGTATTGCCATGTATCTACCATAGTCATCCCTTGCCCTACAAAAAATTTCTCCAAGGTAATGGAGACACCTTAGAAATATGATAACAACAGGCTTTATAATCCCTGCCCTCTCCATTGAATGGGAATAGAAGGAGAAAGCCTATAAACCTTGATTTATAGGGTTTCTAGGATTTTTTTATTCACCAATATTCATCTATTCTGGATAATTTATTTCATCCCGCAATTCAATTGCTGTTTTCTTTGTATAAGGTTTACCGATCAAAAGACCATATACTTCGATATTTGGCGAATACAACGCGCTGTCTTTCTTCTCATTTAGTTCTTTTTTATACCCAAGTCGTTTTAAGATATAATAGCCAATAGCTGAGCTACGACTGATTCCTTGCTCGCAATGTAGCACAAAATATTTATCGGCATGCTTATCAATAAAATCATCTATAATCACCTTGTTTTTTTCGGTCAATCTGTTACTGCCCGCAGGTGTGCTACGATCAATTTCTTCAGCAAAAGTCCACTCATCATAAAAAGCTAAGGACATCGTATCAGTATAGTGATTTGAGGCAGTGTCTTTGACTGGTTCTCTATCCCCGATTCTAATAGCTATAACTTGTTCTTTTGAAACTGGCGGTACCCATTCTAAAAACTTCTTACGACTCATAATAGTTACTTTATCCAATAGAAACCTCTCCTTGAAGTACAAGAAATTAAGACCGATTTTTTAAGACTCAATAGTTGTTGTTTAATTAATAATTTCATTAAAGTAACGTATTTTTTTCACATCTGCTAAAGTATTCTTATAGAAATGTAAGTCTATTAGATTCAGTTTTTCACAGAGTATTTTAGTAATCCACTTTCCTCGTTCTTCAATAAGCAAATTGACATTACGATAAAATTGTTCAAAATCTGCTATACTGCTTGGAGTAACGGATTTTTCAAAATGATTATCCCACAATTCACTAACTGTATAATTGTTATCTACAAAAGGAAATAGATAATATTTACCAATAAATTCCATCCAAATTCTTTCACCATGTTCAAACTGCATTAAGAAATCCTGGAGATTCTTCAACGTTAAATCCCAATAGTCTTTTACATTTCCACTTCCTCTTCCTTGATTCATCCAAGATAACATCACTGTGAAATTACCTATAGAATGAGTTGATTGAGCAAATTGCTCTATCTCATTTAACAAATGAGTACTTGTAATGCCATTTTTTATTCTCCGTAGATTTTCTGTATTAAAATGAAATTTTTCTATATTTCTAACTGTATCATTTTTAACCCAATACTTTAATTCTGTATAGATGTTAGGTACACCACTAAAATCATCGTTCCAGGTTTTGTTATTCTCTATTGAGAAGGGGGTTTTATTAACTAAAAGAAGTGGTGTAAATGTTGTTGCAAAAGAGTTCATAGAATCTCCACGAACACTGTCGTTAATTTCTTTTTGCCATCCTAAAACATGATATATATAAAATGCCTCTTTGTCGCAATCGGCGTTAGCCCCAGTGTTCTTTGTAACATTGAAATTAGTGTTTTTTTCTGAAAGTAAATTCGTATATTTATATGCTAGTTCTAACCATAAATTTGATTTATCTTCAATATCGTCTTCCAAATAGCATTGTTTAAAATCAAATTCCCAAGGTGCTATATTTTTGTTATCACAATATTTCAGCCAGTTTCTAACCCAATTTTCAGCTCGTTCTGTAATATTCACTTTATTCCTCCCTGTATATTGTTAAAAAACTTAATTGCCTTTTCTCCAAACTGTAATTTCAAGCTGTTGAATCTGTTGTTTTCTTCTATCAAATAATTCGAAATCATATGGTAAATAATCATGACGTCTTGTTCTAATTCAAAGTTATCATAAATGCTAAAAAGTTCAGGCATATTTCTTGCATTTTTGCAATAGGTCAAGTCTTTTTCCCTTCGATCTTATCTTCAACCTCTTGATTATCGCTCAAAATATAATTGAAAATGTAACTCCCCAAAGTTTCATAAAGTTTTATTGCATAAGCAGTCTGTTTTATTGCGTTGAGTGTGAACACGTTAACGACATAATTCAAACCTCCAATTTAGGTAGTGATAGCGGGTAAATATAGCAGTTTTCAAAGAACATTTTTCTTGCCTTATTTTATTCCTCTCTAATTCCCCTCTCTATATATGAATAATACCGCATATTTTATTTGTTTGTCAACTATTATTTCTCCTTTGTGTTGACGTTGGTGGAAGAAAAAAAGAACTCACTAATGAGTTCTAATAATACCACTACTATAACAAGTCGTTTACTTCAAGTTTAGTCATAACTTCATTAACAAAATTTTTGAGTGTTTCTTTTGTTTCAGTAGACATATTGTTTTGTGTAAATTTATCCAACGTGTCAAAAATTACTGACTCAGTGGAAACATTATTTTTGTTTTGAAGTTCATAAATTACTAACCTTAGGACAAATTTAATCGCGGCGCCAATAGTTACATATTTAGCACCCACATTTTGTTGGATAATCTTTTTCAGTTCCGTAATCTTAGGCTCTATATTTACAGAAATTTGAAATTTAGGTCTTAGTGCTCCAGAAGAAATTTCGTAATTTTTATCAATGGTTATAGGCAAACCAAGTATCCTATTCCAATCGGTTTCTTTCCACATATCGTATGTATCTAAAATTGCTTTTGATAATACTTCTCCTTTAGAAAAATTAATTTCGTTTTGTTCTTGATAATGTTCCTTAAGCAACTCAAGCATTTCAGCCGTTTCATAAGCAATCCTAACTTGTAATTTCATTAATATCATCTCTCATTTTAAGTTTCTATCTTCCAGCAAGCGAGTAAGTAAAAGCTAAATAATTTGAGAAATTATCTATTCTCTTTTGATGTTCTTTAAATCATTTTTATTTTTCACTCTATAAAAATAATTTCCCATCCAGAATGTAGTGTTCCATTGTTTCATTTTATAAATTCTTTCTAACAAAAGTTCAGGATTCAGTGTAATGTTTACTAGTTCGAAGGGTCTTTTTCCAATTTTTTCTGTAGTAAGTACCATTCAGCTCGTCTAGTAGAGTATTTGATCGATGATTGAATGGTTTCTATCCATACATCTTAAAATTAAAATCTCCATTTGCAATATCATTATTATCTAGAATGGGTTTCTGTGTTAAAGTCATATCTTAAGTGTTCTGCCGCATTTTAATAATTTTCAAAAGTCTGCTGTTTAATTTCCATGATTATCTTTTATATTTTTCAAGGGAAATTATCGGATTGTTTTAAACATGAATATACACCAAAACCACTCAGATTTCAATTATATTTGTCCTGTGGGATTTTTTTAGGTGTATGAGGTTAACATGTCATCTGCCATGTCATCAATAAAATCATATCTTTACCTAATTAACTCTTTTTATCAAACCAAAAAAACACTAAATTAAAGAAATTGGTTCTAAGTCTCTTGCATTTTATTGAGTGGGAGTAGATAAAAAAAGGAAGGACACCTCCAACCATTGGTTGAAGGTGTTTCCCTTTACTGATGAGGAAAGGCAAAGGTGGGCACCGGGGATATCAGCATGTTTTAGTGATACATCAGCCTTTTTCGGTGGAATATCAGCAAAAAACAGTACTATATCAGCATTTTTGGCGATATATCAGCATCTGCCGTCAAGTGATGCTTTACTGAGCTGAATCAGAAAATAAAGCGAACGATCGTAAGAAAATATGACACATTGTTCGTATTCTGTTGACATTGCTAAGTAAGACTAGTAATATAGTAATATAATTTGATTGAAATGCGTATAATTTCGGGGATATGGCCCAGAGTTTCTACCAGACTGCCGTAAACTAGTCTGACTACGCGGAAGATCGTAAGCTATCCATTTATGGAAAGCCTCATTACAATCTCTGTATAGTGAAGGTAGCGCTCTTGGAAAGTTCCAGGGGCGTTTTTTATGTCTTTATAGATAGTTATAATTTTAGGGGGAATCGTAAATGAAAAAGTATTTTCAGTTTGAAGAACTGGGTACAAACTACAAAACAGAGTTTATGGCAGGTTTAACCACATTCCTTGCGATGGCGTATATTCTTTTTGTGAATCCATCCGTCCTGGGGGAAACCGGGATGGATCAGGGGGCGGTATTTGCTGCAACGGCTATTGCTGCTGCAGTCGGTTCGCTATTTATGGGCTTTATCGCTAAATATCCGGTTGTATTGGCGCCAGGTATGGGATTGAATGCATTTTTTGCTTACACGGTTGTACTTACCTTTGGAATTCCTTGGGAGACAGCACTGGCTGGTGTTTTGGCATCCGGAATTATCTTTATTGTCCTAACGCTGACAGGTCTGCGCGAAAAGGTAATTAACGCAATTCCTTCTAGCTTGAAGCTGGCTGTTGGAGCGGGTATTGGATTATTTATTGCTTTTATTGGTTTACAAAATTCAGGGATTGTTATTTCTGACCCGTCAACAATGCTTGCGCTTGGTGACATCACATCTCCTACTGTATTGCTGGCAGTGTTTGGAGTAGTTGTTTCCGTTATCCTGCTCACGCTTGGCATTAAAGCAGGTATCTTTTACGGGATGATCATAACGGCTGTAACAGGGATGGTTTTCGGATTGATTGGTGTTCCAACCGGGGTTGACGGAATTGTCAGTGGGGTTCCTAGCCTTGCTCCAACATTTGGTCAGGCATTTTTACACTTTGGTGACATCTTTACATTGGAAATGCTCGTCGTTATTTTGACATTCCTATTCGTCGACTTTTTCGATACTGCAGGGACACTAGTTGCAGTAGCTTCACAGGCAGGGTTGATGAAGGATAATAAGCTTCCCCGCGCTGGGAAGGCATTATTTGCTGATTCGGCAGCAACTGTTGTCGGAGCGGCAGTTGGTACATCAACAACAACATCTTATGTGGAGTCCACTGCAGGTGTGGGTGTAGGTGGCCGTACTGGATTTACAGCAGTAGTTGCAGCCGGATTCTTCCTGCTTTCACTGTTCTTCTCGCCACTATTGAGCATCATCACGAATGAAGTGACTGCACCGGCTTTAATTATTGTAGGTGTTATGATGGCAACTGCTTTGAAAAGTATTGAATGGGATGAATTCGAAATCGCAGTACCAGCTTTCTTAACAGTGTTGATGATGCCATTAACCTATAGTATTGCAACAGGTATTGCCATTGGATTTATTTTCTACCCAATTACGATGATCGTTAAGGGCCGTGCGAAGGAAATACATCCAATAATGTATGGATTGTTTGTAGTCTTTATTCTGTATTTCATCTTCCTGAAATAGATCGGGATGGATAAGAGGGCTGGACCATTGTGGTTCAGCTCTTTTTTTGCTTCTTGATCAGTTCTTTTTTGAGAAGCTATCTGAAGTGCGAAGCGATACAGATTTGAGATTGCTGTTTGCGGGTAACAATCGGATTCGGTTCTGGGGAGCAGCTTTCCACTGTTGTGTAAATTCTTTGGTGGAATTAATAAATAGTAAAAATAGATGTGTATACGATGCAAAAGTGGAGGATTAGCGAAAGGAAAACAACGGCAGGAAGTTTGTATTCCGGGTTGGTGTTTTTACCTTTTGGAAATGCGGGAGAGGCTGAAGCCGTTACGATCAATTAGTCTATTGATCGTTTTGATTGTGCCATAATCTTGCCATAAGGAAAATCGGTTCATCAGCCTTTGCCTTTATACATAAAATCCATGAGTAAAAAGAGGACCTCCTTATTGATTGGAGGAATGTTATAGTCTTGGATTTCCTGTTCCGATTGTACATATTTAGAGCCGTCCATATATTCCCGGTCTTTTTCGATTAAAGAATGGACACTTTCCTTGGTGGATTCCAAATGAAATTGTAATCCGATCACATTTTTGTTGTAAAGGAATCCTTGATTCTCACATGCTTCACTCGAGAATAGCCGCTCGGCACGGCCGGGCAAGTCAAATTGCTCGCCATGCCAATGGAATGCAGTCAATTCCTTTGGCAAAAAGTTAAATCTGCCTGTCGTCGTTTGGATGACATGCCAGCCAATTTCTTTGAATTCTCCTTGAAAAATGCTACTACCCAATGCTTTGGCAATCTGCTGGGCTCCAAGACAAATGCCGAGAATGGGTTTGTTTTGATTAATGAGCTCCAGGATAAGCTGCCGCTCCTTTTCCATCCATTTGAACTCGCTGCTGTTGGCGCTCATCGGGCCGCCTAAAATGACGAGAAAATCGATTTCTTTGGATCTCGGAAGCTTATCTTCATTGAAGAGTTCATAAATATTCATTTCAATGTGATGAAGGGCGGTCCATTCCTTGATTGCTGCGGGTCCTTCGAAGGGGACATGTTGAATAACGCTTAATTTCATACGGAACACCTTCTCTCTTTTAATGGGTGCGGCAATGATTAATTTAATCATACGATAAAATTTAAAAATATTAAAATAATTGCCCCCTATGAAACGTTATTCGACAAAATCCAACAAAAACCGGGAAGTGACAGGCACCTATTCGGTACTTATTCAAGTTCTTTGCCGTATGGTAGGATGTGATAGATTATGAGAAATAGGGTTCCGACTGCGGATAGGGTTCCCATCCCAATATACATTGTTGCACCGCCGAAGGATTCTATGAGTGCTCCTCCTGCCAGAGAGCCAATTATTCCTGATAAACCAAAATATACCGAGAAAAACAAGAGATGTCCTGTCGATTGCAAAAACTTAGGAATCAGTCGGGTCACATAATCGAAAGCCGCTGTATAAAATACTCCAAACGTTAATCCATGCATGAATTGAAGTGCGATAACAAACAGCGGATCATCAACAGCTGCATAAAGGAACCAGCGTATCGTATATAATAGTGCAGCAGCAATGATGAATATCAGGGAATGGTATTTTCTAAACCAAAATCCTGCCAATGCGAAAACAGCTGCTTCTGCAATAACTCCAGCAAACCAGGCCATACCAACTAATCCTTCGCTGCCGCCCAGCTCTGTAATATATAAGGCCATATAATAGTCGTTCATCCGATGGGTGATTGTAATAAAAACGATAACCGATAAAAAGATGAGAAAGGGCTTATTCTTAATAAGTCTGCTTATATCCTTTATTCTAACGGGCTGGGCATCCACTGCAACATCCTTTAGGGGGAAGAGTGTAATCAATGCCATGATACCGAAGACCAAATAAACCCAAGACATATACTGGATTCCGAATCTGGCGAGGACCTCTCCTACAATCAGGGAGGATATGGCGAAACCAACAGAACCCCACATACGGATAGAACCAAAGGAAACATTTAAGTCGACGGAGCGCCGCTGTGCAAGACTGTCGGTAAGGGCTCCAACTGGTGTCGCAAAGAAATAGAAAAGCGCGCCGGTAATTAGAATGGCTGGTAATGTGTCCATTTGGAAAAAGACCGTACTTCCAATAAGTAATCCAATAATGCATATAAGCAATATCCTCTTAACTGTCTTATATTTATCGCTTAAATAGCCCCAAAATGGCTGGGCAAGGATGGAAGCAAGCGACTCAATGGCAAGGACCCAGCCGATTTGGGTGCCGTTTAGACCGCGAAACTGCAAATATAGTGGCAGAAAGCTAATCAGAATCGTATTTGATGCATGAAAACTAATAAACAATGTCTTTAAAGGTATTAGTGATTCCTGTTTAGGTAGGTTCATTTCTATCTCCTTTATCAAAAAATAAATATGTATGTCACTCTGTGCTTGACCTAACTATAGCATTATTTTTTTCAGTTAAATAGAATAGTTTGAAATAATTCTGTATTAAGCTCAAATGTAACTGGTTATCTGTCAAATAATAAATTACACTATTATCATAGAATGGAAAAGAGGGAAGTATGATGAAACCGTTAATTGGCATTACCGCATCAATGGAGACTGACAAATCGAATTATTTAGTGGCCAACAGGAATGTAAAGGCAATCCAGGCAGCGGGAGGCATCCCGATTATTTTGCCATATTTCTTAAGAACAGAGGAAATTAAAGAAATTACCAATCGTATCGATGGGCTATATGCCACAGGCGGGTATGATATCGACCCGATTCTCTTTGGGGAAGAGCCCCATCCGGGTCTTGGGAATATTATTCCGGAAAGGGACCAGTCAGAGCTGGCAGTAATTAAAGAAATGCTTGAAAAGGAAAAGCCAATCTTAGGAGTATGCAGAGGCAGTCAGATTTTGAATGTGGCTGCTGGAGGGGATATGTACCAGGATATCAATACCCAAATCAATACCGAGCTGCTGCAGCACTCTCAGAAAGCCCCATTTGATTATCGCTCGCATTTTGTTGATGTGGCAGAGGGATCTTTGCTGCATCGTTTGACAGGTAAGCATAAATTAAGGGTGAATAGCTTTCATCATCAGGCGAACAGGTCGGTCCATGAGGGGTTCCGGATAAGCGGGACAGCAAGTGACGGAATTATTGAGGCGATTGAAAGCGAAATACATCCATTTGTGCTTGGACTGCAATGGCATCCGGAAGCATTGATTCATGAGGAAGATGATCCATCCCTTCAAATCTATCAGGGCTTTATCAAGGCATGCCAGCAATAGGTTGTTTTGCACATTGTTCTTATTTTACCATTACAGTTAATGATAATTATAGAGTGGCTTTGCTGACTTATAATCTGTACCTTGAGGTGTATTGAAAACAGTAACAATGAAACAACTCCGAAATCTCACGAAGGGGAATGAATCAAAGTGAAAAAAGTAAAATTAAATATAACATCTTTTAGCACGACAGGATTAACTGTATGTATATTACTTTTTTTATTTTCTGCTCTTTCGCAGAGCTTTCACGATTTTACTGTTTATAAACTAGAAATACACCCTCTCATTTTAACTGTTGCTATTTCATTAGTTTCATTTGTGATCGCAATATTAGGGGTTTTAAAAACAAAAAACGGACAGTCTGCATTCATAAACTTATCCGTAATAGTTATTACCCTTTTAATTTCAGCAATATCTATTTCAATTTTACTATTCGGCAATTTTATTAATAACATTTAAAAAAGACTATCCATAAAGATAGTCTTTTTAATCAGCATTCATTAATTTTTAGTGGCTCCTTTGTTACAGAAAATCGTTATAAAGGTTATTTCCAGACGGAATCGATAAACTCATCCCTGCCGGATGCCGCACGATCCTCTTCGTATTCGTTCTTGCTTTTCTTATAAAAAATCCTGATGATAGTCCTCTGCAGGATAGAACACATCGGCCGGAAGAATTTCCGTAACAATCGGTTTGGAAAATTTCCCGCTGTCAGCGAGCTCCTGTTTCGATGCTTCTGCCAGAATCCTCTGGTCCTCGTTATGATAAAAAATGGCTGTACGGTATTGGTCGCCCCGATCTTGGAACTGACCACCATCATCTGTCGGGTCAATCTGTTTCCAGTAGAGATCAATAATGGTGTCATATGAAATTTTTTCTGGATCATACGTAATTTCCACTGCCTCATAATGTCCTGAATCCCCTTGTTTCACGAGCTCATAGGATGGGTTTTCAATATGTCCGCCAGTATAACCGGAAATAACGCTATGGACGCCATCCCATTGATCGAATGGTTTCACCATACACCAGAAACAGCCCCCGGCAAACGTTGCCTTCTGAATAGTCATTGTTATTTCCTCCAGTTCCTAATTATTATAAAAAATATGAATTTCTAGTAGAATAAAGATAATATACCATAATATAAAGCAGGTGACATGATGCAAGAACCGTATGTACATAAAATATATACCAACGATACAGAAAGACACAATCCCTTTCCGCTAAAAAAGCACGGTTTTCTGGGGGAGACAGCGTATAGTGAACAAAATGCCGATCTGCTCGACAAGGCGATTTTTGCATATCCAATCAAACATTATGCGAATCAGGACGGGGAAACCGGATTATCGACGGATAGCATTGGGAAGAGGGGAGAAAATTTCGCTGTCCTGGAAATGGATGAATTTACAGTATTCATCGGTGATACGTTTCAGATGGGAGAAGCGATTATTCAGGTTTCACAGCCTGGGCCTGTTAGTACAAAGCAATTGCAGAATGGACTGCATACTGGCTG
The DNA here is from genome assembly GCF_000285495.1 of Oceanobacillus massiliensis str. N'diop. Classification (GTDB taxonomy): domain Bacteria; phylum Bacillota; class Bacilli; order Bacillales; family Amphibacillaceae; genus Oceanobacillus; species Oceanobacillus massiliensis. The sequence goes on along the minus strand of NZ_HE610979.1, from coordinate 229,382 downwards.
GTACTTTCGGGTATTAAGGGAAGGGGAGATACAGCAAGAGAAGGATCTTGTTCTGCTGGAGCGTCCTAATCCCCAATGGTCGGTAGCGGCTTGTATAGAAATAATGTTTTTACAGAAGGATGACTTAAAGGCTGCTGAAGATTTATATTCCTGTCAGCATCTCGGGGGAATTTGGAAACGTACGTTAAGAAAAAGACTGCGGGGCTATTAAACTTTCCTATAAAAGAGCGGCCTTTATCTTTATTTCGATTGTAATAATGAAAAGAGGGAATAATTATTAAATCTGGGAATTGCCGTTTGGGCTTTATGGATTATTTCCAACCCGGATTCAATTGTTGTATGCTTATAGGATAGACAATTTAGGAGGGGTATTTTTGCTGGAAAATGCAATCATTATGGTGACAATCATCTTTGTGATCAATGTAGTATATGTATCCTTATCGACAGTACGTATGATACTTACGCTAAAGGGACGAAGGTATATAGCTGCATTTGTAAGCATGTTTGAAGTCGTTATATATGTGGTGGGGCTTGGACTTGTATTGGATAACTTAAACGAAATTCAGAACCTTGTGGCCTACGCTATAGGTTTTGGTACAGGAGTAATCGTAGGAACCCTGATAGAAGAAAAGCTTGCCCTAGGTTATATCACTGTGAATGTTGTATCCGCGAATCCGGATTTGAATTTCACGAAAAAGATACGGGAAAAGGGATACGGAGTTACGAGCTGGTCTTCCTATGGAATGGATGGAGATCGTCTGTCCATGCAGATTTTGACGCCAAGGAAATATGAATTGCGGCTGTATGAGATGATAAAGGAAATCGATCCGAAGGCATTTATCATTTCCTATGAACCGAAACAGATTCATGGCGGATTTTGGGTGAAGCATGTACGTAAAGGAAGACTGATGCATCCTAAGAAAAAGCATGCAGCCGATAAAAAAGCAACTCCAGATTCTGCAGTTGCACCGGAATCAAAGCCGGACAACAGATGAATTTAATAGAAGTAAGCGGTGAGCATATCCATTTGGGATATGCTCATTTTTAATAATCTTGGCAGCGTGAATTATCCAGGCTCTGAAAATCTAAAATAAATCTGCAATACACCCAGGCATAAACTGGCAATCTCACCTCATTTCCACAGAGACAGATATTATTTAGAATTTTTTCGGAGGTTAAGGACCCCTGTAAATCTTTATATCGCTGAAAACCCGAACAATAATTAAAGAAAGCAACAAATCGTTCGTTGTTTATTGATTTTTTGCTATTGATTTGTTATGCTTATTTCGACAAATAAATACGACACCTCATATATTTCCTGAGAATATGGCTCAGAAGTTTCTACCCGGCACCGTAAATGCCTGGACTATGAGGGAGGATGAATCATTGCGTAAGAGCAATGATTACTATAAAAAGGATGTTCGAAAAAGTCCGTTTAAATGACACTTCGGATTCGCCTGCTTTTTCATTGCTGGAAATGTACAACATTCCGGCTTGCGGCAAGATATAGGAAGCGCAGCTTGTGCGCATCTTTCGAAACAGATCCGCTTCGGAAAAGTTCGTGCTCTTTAGCTTTAGCTGCGAGGTCATTTAACTAGTTGAACTCCGACTTTAATTTATATTGATAAATGAAGTCTATTCATCTTCTCTCAACATGGGGGAGACGAATAGGCTTTTTTAATGGGAATTCATTCATAAATCGACAGAGAAAGAGGGATTTAATGGCACAGGTTGGGGTTATAATGGGGAGCATTTCCGATTGGAGTACCATGGAACATACGTGTCAAGTGCTTGAGGAATTGAATATTTCTTATGAAAAAGATGTTATATCCGCACATCGTACACCCGATGATATGTTTACCTATGCGAAAACAGCGCGAGATCGCGGGTTGAAAGTCATCATTGCTGGAGCGGGGGGAGCGGCACATCTGCCTGGCATGGTCGCCTCGCAGACAACATTGCCCGTAATTGGAGTGCCGGTTCAAAGTAAGGCATTAAATGGTCTGGATTCCTTATTATCCATTGTCCAGATGCCTGGAGGTGTTCCGACAGCAACCGTTGCTATTGGGAAGGCCGGTGCCAAGAATGCTGGTATTCTCGCTGCACAGATGATTGGGGCATTTGATCCAGAAATCGCTTTAGCGCTTGAGGATCATCGTAAAATGTTGAAAGCCAATGTAACGGAAATGAGGGAAGATCTTGCAGAAAAATAATAACATTCTTCCACCGCAAACAATTGGAATCATTGGAGGCGGACAGCTTGGCAGAATGATGGCAATCTCCGCCAGATATATGGGCTATAAGATAGCTGTACTCGACCCGACACCTAATTGCCCTGCTGGACAGGTTGCGGACATTCAATTGACGGCGGCCTATGATGATATGGATGCAATCAAAGAATTGACGGCAATCAGTGATGTAATCACCTATGAATTTGAAAATGTTGATCTTAACGCTGCTGCCTATATAGCGGCAAAAGGAAAACTGCCCCAAGGTGCATATGCACTTGAGATTACACAAAACCGCGAGAAAGAAAAACAATTGATGAAGGATGCCAAGCTTCCTGTTCCGCGATTTGCGATTGTGAAAAGTGCAGAAGAATGCAGGGTAGCATTACAGGGGTTTACATTCCCGGCTGTTATTAAAACCTGCCGCGGCGGGTATGATGGAAAAGGGCAAATCAAATTAAATTCAAGCTCTGATATGGAACAGGCGATAGACTTTGCAGCAAAACATAACTACTGCATAATCGAACAATGGATACCATTTGATAAAGAAATCTCAGTTGTATTCACAAGGTCGCGTACAGGGGAAATCACCTTCTTTCCGATTGCTGAAAACGAACATCGGAATCATATATTGTACCGGACCACCGCACCAGCTATGATTAGTAATGGGATTCAACATAAAGCATATGAAGCAGCCCGGACCCTTGCCGATAAAATGGATATCGTCGGAACCTTTGCCATTGAAATGTTTGTAAGGGATGAGGACATTTATTTGAATGAAATGGCTCCAAGACCGCATAATTCCGGTCATTACACGATCGAGGCATGCAATGTCTCCCAGTTTACCCAGCACATCCGTGCCATCTGCGGTCTGCCTTTAACCGATATTCATTTGCTGATGCCAGCCGTTATGATTAATGTTTTGGGAGAGGATCTGGAAAGCACCTTACAGGCAATGGCCGAAACAGAAGTTGGCTTTGTGCATTTATATGGAAAGGCAGAACCGAAAGAAAAACGGAAAATGGGACATATCACATTCATAGCAGAAAACGAAGCAGCATTACAAAAACAGATAAAGAACTTCAAGGAGGCAACACAATGTTAGCACGTTACACAAGAGAAGAAATGGGAAACATCTGGACGGAAGAAAATAAATTCAAAGCATGGCTTGAGGTGGAAATCCTTGCATGTGAAGCATGGAGTGAATTGGGCGTAATTCCTGCAGAAGATGTTAAGAAGATTAGAGAAAAGGCATCTTTTGATATACAGCGTATTTACGAAATCGAAGAGGAAACACGCCATGATGTTGTTGCCTTTACAAGAGCCGTCTCCGAAACACTGGGCGAAGAACGGAAATGGATCCATTATGGATTGACTTCGACGGATGTAGTCGATACCGCCTTATCCTACCTGATCAAACAGGCAAATGAAATCATTCGCAAGGATTTGCATAACTTCATCGAAATTTTGAAGGATAAAGCAATTGAACATAAGCATACAGTCATGATGGGCCGTACCCATGGCGTTCATGCAGAGCCAACGACCTTTGGTTTGAAGATGGCGCTCTGGTATGAAGAAATGAAACGTAATCTGGAACGGTTTGAGGCAGCTGCCAAAAATATCGAATTCGGAAAAATGTCGGGTGCGGTGGGTACATACGCAAATATCGACCCATTTATTGAGCAATATGTATGTGAAAAACTCGGTTCATCACCAGCACCGGTTTCGACACAGACATTGCAGCGGGATCGTCATGCGGCATATATGTCTGCATTGGCATTAATCGCAACGTCGGTCGAAAAATTTGCAACGGAGATTCGCGGCCTGCAAAAAACAGAGACACGTGAAGTAGAGGAACGGTTTGCCAAAGGCCAAAAAGGTTCTTCAGCAATGCCGCATAAACGTAATCCAATCGGTTCAGAGAACATGACTGGAATGGCGCGTGTAATACGAGGCTATATGCTTACTGCCTATGAGAATGTATCGCTTTGGCATGAGCGGGATATCTCCCATTCATCAGCAGAACGTGTGATACTGCCTGATGCAACAATAGCATTGAATTATATGCTTAACCGCTTTGGCAACATTGTAAAAAACCTGACTGTATTTCCTGAAAATATGAAACGCAATATCGATAAAACACATGGAGTTATTTTCTCTCAGCGTGTACTGCTTAAATTAATTGATAAAGGAATGGCGCGTGAAGCGGCCTATGACATCGTCCAGCCAAAAGCAATGCAGGCATGGGAAACGGAAACACATTTCAGGAAGCTGGTTGAAGCTGATGAAGTGATTTCTGAAAAGCTGACACGGGAAGAAATTGAGGACTGCTTTGATTACACATACCATTTGAAAAATGTGGATGTTATTTTCAATCGAATCGGATTAGCGGAAGGGGAATAACGATGAAATCCGAGCTTTTATATGAAGGAAAGGCGAAGAAAGTTTATCAGGCAGAGGGAAAGAACGGACAATTGGTCCTCTCGTATAAGAATGATGCGACAGCGTTTAATGGAGGCAAGAAAGACTCTTTCGAGGGAAAAGGCAGACTCAACAATAAGATATCGGCACTTATTTTCTCAGCTTTAAGCGGCCAGGGTATTGAAAGTCACTTCATTGAGAGCTTGAATGAGACAGAGCAGCTTGTTTATCAGACAGAAATCATTCCATTGGAAGTAGTTGTTCGAAATGTCGCTTCCGGCAGTATTACGAAGCGGCTTGGCATTGAAGAGAAAACCCAGTTTGAAAACCCGATTATCGAATTCTTTTATAAAAATGATGAGCTCGGCGATCCGCTGATTAATGATGAGCACGCTCTATATTTAACCAATGCTACTCCAGGGGAAATAACGTTCATTAAAGAAAAGGCACTGGATATCAATGAGGTGCTGAAGAAACTCTTTCAATCTATTACCATCACATTGGTAGATTTTAAGCTTGAATTTGGACGTAAGGCAGATGGGAGCATTATCTTATCGGATGAGATTTCTCCGGACACATGCCGATTATGGGATGCCGCAACAGGAGAGAAGTTAGATAAGGATGTTTTCCGTCAAGGTACGGGAGATTTGATTGAAGTCTATGAGGAAATTTTAAAACGGCTGGAGGCTAAAGCATGAGGAAGGTAACCGTCTATATTACATTGAAGCAAGGTGTTCTTGATCCGCAGGGTAAGGCAATCCAGGAATCATTGAACGCACTTGGATATAACGAAATTGAAGATACAAGAGTAGGAAAATATATTGAGCTGAAGGTAGAAGACGGTCCCAACCTGGAGGCACGTGTTACCGAAATGTGCGATAAGCTGCTGGCAAATCCAGTTATAGAAGATTACCGGTTTGATATGGAGGAGGCTGGAAGCTTGTGAAATTCGCTGTAGTAGTTTTTCCAGGATCGAATTGTGACCGTGACATGTACCATGCGGTAAAAGATGTATTACAGGCTGAAGCCGAGCTTGTCTGGTATGAAGGCAGCAATCTGGAACAATATGATGGCATCCTGATTCCAGGTGGCTTTTCCTACGGGGATTATTTACGTTCAGGTGCTGTAGCGGCAACCTCCAATGTCATGAAGCAGATAAAAGAACATGCAGCTAAAGGAAAGCCGGTGCTGGGCGTTTGTAATGGATTCCAGATACTAACGGAGGCAGGACTGCTGCCAGGTGCGCTAATGCGTAATGAGAAATTATCTTTTATGTGCCATCAGGAGGAACTGATCGTAGAAAATGAGCACACTCCATTTACAGCGAGTTTCAATAGAGGCGAGGTCGTCCGTTTTCCGATTGCGCATGGAGAGGGAAATTACTTCTGTGATGAGGAAACATTGAAAGACTTAAAGGCAAATAACCAAATTGTATTTACCTATCAGAACAATCCAAATGGATCGGTTGAAAATATTGCGGGCATTATCAATAAACAAGGAAATGTACTTGGTATGATGCCGCATCCTGAACGTGCGGTCGAAAAACTTCTCGGCAGTGATGACGGACTGAGATTATTCCAGTCGATCGTCCAGAATTGGAGGGACACCTATGCTACAAACGCATGATATCAGTCCAGAACAGATAGAAAGAGATAAATTATATCGCGATATGGGCCTGAGTGATCAGGAATATGGCATGATCAAGGACATTATGAAAAGGCGCCCTAATTTTACCGAAACGGGTATTTTTTCGGTTATGTGGTCAGAGCATTGCAGCTACAAAACATCGAAGCCGCTATTGAAAAAGTTTCCAACTGATGCGCCCCATGTGCTTCAGGGACCTGGAGAGGGCGCTGGAATCATTGATATAGGAGATAATCAGGCGGTTGTATTTAAGGTGGAAAGTCATAACCACCCATCTGCAGTGGAGCCTTATCAAGGTGCTGCAACAGGTGTTGGCGGAATCATCCGTGATGTTTTCTCAATGGGGGCAAGACCAATCGCGTCCATGAATTCACTTCGTTTCGGCAACTTAACAACAGAGCGCACGAAATATCTGTTCTCAGAAGTTGTTGGCGGCATCGCAGGTTATGGGAACTGTGTCGGTGTTCCGACTGTCGGTGGCGAGGTGCAATTCGATGACAGCTATGAAGATAATCCGCTAGTTAATGCCATGTGTGTTGGTTTAATCAATCATGATGAAATCCAAAAAGGGATTGCAGCAGGGATTGGCAATACCATTTTATATGCAGGTCCGCCAACAGGCCGCGATGGGATTCACGGTGCCACATTTGCCTCTGACGATTTAGGGGAAGATGCTGCCAAGGACCGTCCGGCTGTCCAGGTAGGGGATCCATTTATGGAAAAACTCCTTATCGAAGCTTGCCTTGAGGTCATTCACTCTGACGCATTGGTTGGAATGCAGGATATGGGTGCTGCCGGCCTGACGTCATCCGCAAGTGAAATGGCAAGTAAAGCCGGGACAGGGATGGAAATGAATCTTGATCTAGTCCCGCAGCGTGAACAGAATATGACGGCATACGAAATGATGCTATCGGAATCACAGGAGCGTATGCTGTTATGTGTAAAACAAGGCCGTGAACAGGAAATTATCGGTATATTTGAAAAATATGGACTGAAAGCAGTGCCTGTCGGTAAGGTAATTGAAGAGAAAGCGTTCCGCATCAAACATCATGGAGAAGTAGTAGCGGATATTCCAGTTGACTCCCTTGCTGACGATGCACCGGTATTCCACATGCCATCACAGGAGGCGGCATATTTTAAAGAATTTCAGCAAATGGAATATCCGCTTCTGGAAGTGAATAATCATAGCGAAATGCTGCAAACATTGCTGCAACAGCCTACTATCGCAAGCAAAGAGTGGGTTTACGATCAATACGATTCGATGGTCCAAACGAATACCGTCGTTGCACCTGGATCTGACTCTGCGGTAGTAAGGATTAAAGGACACGATAAGGCACTTGCCATTACGACGGATTGTAATTCCCGCTATATATATTTAGATCCGGAAACAGGAGGTAAAATTGCTGTAGCAGAAGCCGCCCGCAATATAGTCTGCTCTGGCGCGAGACCGCTTGGGCTAACAGATGGACTGAACTTCGGCAATCCGACGAATCCCGAAGTGTTTTGGCAAATGGAGAAGAGTGTAGAAGGGATGAGCCAGGCATGTGAGGCGCTAGGGACACCGGTTATCAGCGGGAATGTTTCTCTGTATAATCAGTCAAAAGGAAAATCGATCTATCCAACACCTGTAGTCGGTATGGTAGGACTTCATGAATCATTGGATCATATAACACCAAGCCAATTCCAGAATGCCGGGGATGCAATCTATCTGATTGGAAAGACGGAGGCAGAATTTGGCGGAAGTGAACTCCAGAATGTTATCGAGGGCGGATATCAAGGCAAAGCACCAATGATAGATTTGTCAGTAGAAGCCGAGCGGCAAAGACAGTTGCTGGAAGCCATTCAGTCAGGATTGGTCCAATCTGCACATGATCTTGCAGAGGGCGGACTCGGAGTGGCTTTAGCGGAGAGTCTATTTGCGAGCAAAGGTCTTGGCCTCGATGTGAAGCTGGACGGTAATGCTACGGTAGAGCTATTTAGTGAAACACAATCAAGATTCCTTGTTACGGTTAAAGCTGAGAATAAAGATCGATTTGAAAATACAATCCAGGATGCCAAACAAATTGGTGCTGTAACAAATGATGGAAAGCTTCAAGTAACTGTTAACGGCAAGAAGGTTATACAGGATGATGCTAAACAACTGGAGAAATTATGGAGGGGAGCTATCCCATGCTTGCTGAAATCAAAGGCATAAACGAAGAATGTGGTGTGTTTGGAATATGGGGGCATGAAAAGGCAGCTGAATTGACCTATTACGGGTTGCATTCCATGCAGCACCGCGGTCAAGAAGGTGCGGGAATTGTTGTAAGCGATGGAAATGAATTAAAGGGCCACAAGGGTTTGGGATTAGTGAATGACGTATTCAAGCATGCCAAATTTGATGATCTTTCAGGTCGTGTGGCTGTCGGCCATGTCCGCTATGCTACACAGGGTGGACGGGGAATTGAAAATGTCCAGCCTTTACTGTTCCAATCCCAGAAAGGCGGCATGGCACTAGCCCATAACGGTAATCTGATGAATGCACATAAATTACGCGGCGAACTGGAAGCAGAGGGAAGTATTTTACAAACATCATCCGATACAGAGGTTTTGGCACATTTAATCAAAAGAAGCGGAAATGAAACAGATGAGGACACCATCTCAGCAGCACTTAACCAGGTTGTCGGTGCATATGCATACCTGATTTTAAAAGAAGATAAAATGTATGCCGCACTTGATCCGGCTGGTATTCGCCCTCTATCCATCGGCAAGATTGGGGATGCCTATGTTGTTGCATCCGAAACATGTGCATTCGATCAAATTGGCGCAACATTTGAACGGGAAGTTTTACCAGGAGAACTTGTCACCATTGGCGATGAAGGAATCAAGTCAACCCGTTTTGCCCCGCGCAATGGGCGCAAGATGTGTGCGATGGAATATGTTTATCTTTCCAGGCCGGACAGCGATGTGAATTATGTCAATATTCATGCGTCAAGAAAACGTATGGGAATTGAACTGGCAAAGGAATCCCCGGTTGATGCAGATATTGTAATCGGTGTACCCGATTCCAGTATTTCGGCAGCCATCGGATATGCCGAAGAGAGCGGACTGCCATATGAAATGGGCATTATAAAAAACCGCTATGTTGGCAGAACGTTTATTCAGCCTTCCCAGGAGCTTCGGGAACTGGGAGTTAAGATGAAACTCTCGCCTGTCCGCGGGATTGTCGAAGGAAAACGCATCGTCATGATCGATGACTCCATTGTCCGTGGTACAACGAGCAGAAGAATCGTGCAAATGCTTAAAGACGCCGGTGCAAAAGAAGTCCATGTCCGTATTGCTTCACCTTCTATCAAGAATCCGTGCTACTATGGCATCGACATGTCTACAAGAAAAGAACTGATTGCTGCAAATAATACTATTGAAGAAATTTGTGAAGTTATTGGTGCAGATAGTGTTGCCTATTTATCTGAAAAGGGACTGGAAGAAGCGATTGTAAAGGATAAAACCATCAATCAGGGTGTTTGTATGGCATGCATGACAGGAAGGTATCCTGTCATGGAAGATGGAGAAACGGAAATCCACTATACAAGCTGCTAATGGAAAGAAAGGTTTTGCGGCAAGGGAGTTCCTTGTCGAATTCTTAAATAATTCGCTAAGAGGAAGTGTCAAGCATGTCAGATGTATATAAAGATGCTGGAGTAGATGTAGAAAAAGGCTATGAAGCAGTTGAACGAATGAAAAAGCATATAGCGAAAACCACACGTCCAGAGGTGCTTGGCGGAATTGGTTCCTTCGCAGGTCTATTTGATCTTTCTGGATTTAGCTTTAAAGAGCCGGTTATGGTTTCCGGCACAGATGGAGTAGGAACCAAATTAAAGCTCGCCTTTGAAATGGATCAGCATGACTCTGTAGGAATCGATCTTGTGGCCATGTGTGCAAATGACATTGTTGCCCAAGGAGCACAACCATTATTTTTTATGGATTATATCGCCTGCGGAAAAAATAACCCTGCTATGATTGAGCAAATCATTTCTGGAATAGCGGATGGCTGTGCAACAGCAGGAGCGGCACTCATTGGTGGTGAAACTGCTGAGATGCCTGGCATGTACCAAGAGGACGAGTACGACCTTGCCGGGTTTGTCGTTGGAATTGCAGAGAAATCCAAACTTGTAACAGGTGCGACGATTGAAGCAGGGGATACAATTATTGGCCTAAGCTCAAGCGGAATCCACTCTAACGGCTATTCGCTAGTTCGAAAGGTGATTTCAGGGCTGGACTTGTCGAAAACCTATGAGGGCCTTTCAGACACACTTGGAAAGACCCTCATGACTCCAACTAAGATTTATGCCAAGCCGATAGCGGCAGTGTTGAAGGAAATAGATGTAAAAGGCATTTCCCATGTTACCGGCGGCGGATTCTATGAAAATCTGCCACGTATGCTTCCAGAGGGATTAGGGGCAGAGCTGGATAAGAACAGCTGGAATGTTCCAGAAATATTCCATTTTCTCATGGAAAAGGGGAGTATCCCGGAACAAGATATGTATGGTGTTTTCAATATGGGTATCGGCATGGCACTGGTCGTCTCTAAAGAAGATGTTGAAAGCACATTGTCCATTCTGCAGGAAAACGGGGAGAGTCCCTCGGTTATTGGTATGGTTACGGAAAAAGAAGGAGTGCATTTCACATCATGAGTACGGTGAAAGCAGCGGTCTTTGCCTCTGGGACAGGGAGCAATTTTCAGGCGATAATGGATGCGGATCAGCTATCCTGTGAGATTGTGCTTCTCGTATGTGATAAGCCAGGGGCAAGTGTTCTGGAAAAAGCAAAAAGGCAAAATGTCCCAACATTTGTATTTGACCCAAAATTGTATTCATCCAAGGAAGCATATGAACAAGAGCTTGTACAACGGCTCCGCAATGCTAATGTTAGCTGGATTTTTCTAGCGGGCTATATGCGGATTGCAGGTCCCACCTTTTTGCGTGCATTTGAAGGGAAGATCATAAATATCCATCCATCCTTACTTCCTGCATTCCCCGGAAAGGATGCAATTGGACAGGCATTCAAAGCGGGGGCAGCTGTTACAGGAGTTACTGTCCATTACATAGATGAGGGAATAGACACTGGACCAATTATTGCACAGGAAACGGTTGAAGTTCTGGAAACGGACACAGAAGCAACACTGAAAGAACGTATTCAGCAAGTGGAACATGAACTATACCCACGGGTCATCAATCAACTTATACTATCAAAGTGAGGGATATATATGAGCAAAAGAGCACTGATCAGTGTTTCAGATAAAAGTAATGTTGAAGAATTTGCCAAAGGTCTTGTTGAAGCAGGCTATGAGGTGATCTCAACAGGAGGCACACTGCGTGCATTAATCAATGCAGGCATCGAAGCTACTGCTGTCGATGAAATTACTGGTTTTCCGGAAATTATGGACGGCCGTGTCAAAACATTGCATCCTCTCATACATGGAGGATTGCTGGGGAAACGCTCCAATCCTGATCATATGAGACAAATGGAAGAAAACAATATTACGCCAATTGATATTGTTGCGGTTAATCTATATCCATTTAAGCAAACATTGGAAAAGGATGGCGTATCCAAAGAGGAGATTATTGAAAACATTGATATTGGTGGTCCCACCATGCTGCGCTCCGCTGCTAAAAACTTTGAAGATGTTGCGGTGATTGTAGATCCATCCGATTATGAGAAAGTATTAAATGCTGTACAGGAAGACCGTCTCGATATAGAGCTTCTCCAAAGCCTCGCGGCAAAGGTCTTTCGCCATACCGCCAATTATGATGCCATGATAGCAAGCTATTTTCTTGGAGAAACAGGGGAAGCATTTCCGGAAACCTATACCGTTACATATGAAAAGGTGCAGGACCTGCGCTATGGTGAAAATCCTCACCAGCAGGCAGCATTTTATAAAAATCCAGTCATTAAAGGCAACAGTCTGGCTACCGCCAAACAATTGCACGGCAAAGAACTTTCCTATAACAATATTCAGGATGCAAATGCAGCATTGGAAATTTTGGCAGAATATAAAGCGCCGGCAGCAGTTGCCGTGAAACATATGAATCCTTGTGGCATTGGTGTATCCAAAACACTGGCAGGGGCCTTTGAACGGGCATATGACGCAGACCCAATATCCATCTTTGGAGGAATCGTGGCCTGCAACAGGGAAATCGATGCTGCAACCGCCAACCAGTTGAGTGAAATATTTCTTGAAATCGTCATAGCGCCTGCTTTCAATGAAGAAGCATTGGAAATCCTGACAAGAAAGAAAAACATTCGATTGCTTGAACTGGAATTGCATGCAGGAGCAACCGTCACGAAGAAGCTTACTACCGTTAATGGAGGAGTCCTGATACAGGATAGTGATCACGGCAGTGTTTCTGCCGATGATTTGAAAGTGGCAACCAAACGACAACCGACACAAGAAGAGCTGGAAAATCTTCTTTTTGCCTGGAAGGCTGTAAAGCATGTGAAATCAAATGCGATTTTACTTGCAAAAGATAATCAGACAATCGGTGTCGGGGCAGGCCAAATGAATCGCATCGGATCTGCCAATATTGCAATCAAACAGGCAGGAGAAAAGGCAAAAGGTGCCGTCATGGCCTCCGATGCATTCTTCCCAATGCCTGATACCGTTGAGGCAGCAGCTGAGGCCGGAATTACAGCAATCATCCAGCCAGGTGGATCCAAGCGCGATCAGGATTCCATCGACGTCTGCGATCAGCATGGAATCACGATGGTCTATACGAATATGCGTCATTTCAAACATTAAAAAACAGTATCCTGGGAAGTCAGCCAAATTTTAGCTACTGCCGCCGCTGGTGGTAACCATTTGGCGGCTTCCTGGTGTTCTAAAAAGGAGTTTTTTGTGTGAATGTTTTAGTAGTTGGCCGTGGAGGAAGAGAACATAGTTTAGTAATGAAGCTTTCAGAGAGCAAACAGGTAACCAATCTGTATGCCGCACCCGGAAATGGCGGTATGCAGCAGCAGGCAGCCTGCATCGATATTGATGAAATGGATATCGAAGGACTAGTCGTTTTCGCCAAGGAAAAATCGATTGACCTAACCGTTATCGGACCGGAAAATCCCCTGAATGCAGGGATCGCCAATCGGTTTAAGGAAGAAGGGCTTCCTGTATTTGCCCCAACAAAGGAAGCGGCAATTCTCGAAGGAAGTAAAAGCTTTGCAAAAGAATTTATGCAGCAATATGACATACCGACCGCATCCTATGCAGTTTTCTCAGACGCTCAGCAGGCAAAGGCATACATAGAGGAAAAAGGCGCACCGATTGTCATTAAAGCAGATGGACTCGCTGCAGGCAAAGGTGTAATCGTAGCATTAACGAAAGCCGAAGCACTTCAGGCAGTGGACGATATGCTCGTATCTAAAGCATTTTCAGGTGCAGGATCTACCATTGTCATCGAAGAATTTCTCGAAGGAAAAGAATTTTCACTGATGGCATTTGTCAATGAAAATCAAGTCTTCCCAATGGTAACAGCAAGAGACCATAAACGTGCTTTCGATCATGACAAAGGCCCCAACACAGGTGGCATGGGCGCATTTGCCCCGGTACCGGATGTAACAGAAGAAGATCTCCAATTCTCGATGGAGCATATTCTCAAGCCCACTGCTGATGGTATGCTGAAAGAAGGACGACCTTTCACCGGCATACTCTATGCGGGTTTAATCATGACTGCTGAAGGTCCAAAAGTTATCGAATTCAATACACGATTCGGAGACCCTGAAACACAGGTTATCCTGCCATTATTAAAAAATGATCTCGTTCAGGTATTTACCGACGTACTCAATGGGAAAAATCCTCAGCTGGAATGGGAAGACCAGTCATGTGCAGGAGTAGTACTTGCTGCAGAAGGATACCCCGGTTCCTATAACAAGGGCATACCAATACCAGCATTCAATAAAACAGAGAGTACATTCATTGTACACGCCGGCACAAAACTGGATGGCACATCCCTCCTGTCAGACGGAGGCCGTGTCCTGCTCACAGGCGCCAAAGGAAACACATTGAAACAAGCAACAGATACAATCTATCAACTATTGAAAAATACCAAAGACCAATCCGGATTTTTCTATCGGAATGATATTGGCAGATAAATAGGATTGCGTACTCGGCTAGTGGGAGAGGCAGTGAGTGACGGGATAATGGCAGGGAACCGAGGAATTATGGATGGAACCGCGGAATTATGGGTGGAACCGCGGAATTATGGCAGGGAACCGCGGAAAAAAGCTGAGAACCGCGGAATAACAGGCGGGAGCGCGGAAAAAGGCTTGGGAATCGCGGAATAAATCCCGGAACCGCGGAATAATGGGTGGAACCGCGGAAAAAAGCCGAGAACCGCGGAAAAACAGGCGGGAGCGCGGAAAAAAGCTGAGAACCGCGGAAAAAAGCTGGGAACCGCGGAAAAAAGCTTGGAATCGCGGAAAAACAGGCGGGAGCGCGGAAAAAAGCTGAGAATCGCGGAAAAAAGCTTGGAACCGCGGAAAAACAGGCGGGAGCGCGGAAAAAA
>NZ_HE610979.1:141149-213277 GCF_000285495.1 Oceanobacillus massiliensis str. N'diop | reverse complement strand
GAAAAAAGCTCGGGACCGCGGAATAAAGCTCAGAACCGCGGAATAAAGCCCAAAACCGCGGAATAATGGCACCCCGCCCGCTCCGCACATCACCTCACTCCGCCCGCCACCGGCCGCCCCGCTCGCTCCGCCCATCATCTCACTCCGCCCGCCCTCGGCCAGCGCGCCCTGCAACCATGACCCGTCCGCCCCCCGGCCAGCGCCCCGCACCTCACTCCGCCCCCGGCCAGCGTGCCCTGCAACCATGACCCGCCCGCCATCCCGCCCACCACCGCCCTTTTACATAATTAGACAAAAAACTTTACTTAATGAAAGCACAATTTATGGTAAAATAAAGAAAATGCTTATTGGAGAGTTGACATATGATGGAGAATGGATTGAATTGGAGAAATCGTGAACTCAGACAGCATGTTAAAGTGGTGGATGGTATCGAGCCGCCTACTCTTGTGCTGGCAAATGCCACTTATTTGAATGTATATACGAAACAATGGCTGGAAGCAAATGTATGGGTTTTTCATGATCGTATTGTTTATGTTGGACCTAAGATGCCTCAGCCTGAGCAATTGGAAAATGTGGAGGTAGTGGATTGTGCTGGGAAGTATTTGGTGCCGGGCTATATTGAACCACATTCACATCCATTTCAGTTATCGAACCCTGAAGATATCGCTTTACATGTTGCGAAGACTGGTACGACTACCATGATTAATGATAGTTTAACATTGAATTTTCTGTTGGATAAAAAGAAAGCGTTTTCTATGATAGAGGAGTTTAGCAAGCTTCCGAGTTCCTTGTATTGGTGGGCAAGGTTTGATTCACAGACGGCGTTGCATGATGAAGAGGAGATTTTTAATACGGAGGATGTTCTGTCATGGCTTTCCCATCCGAGTGTCGTGCAGGGAGGAGAACTGACTGGATGGCCGAGCCTGCTCGGTGGTAATGATCGGCTGCTTTATTGGATTCAGGAAGCGAAGCGACTTGGGAAACCTGTGGAAGGACATCTTCCAGGGGCATCTATGAAGACGTTGACCAAGATGAAATTGCTTGGTGTTAGTGCAGATCATGAATCGATGACAGGGGAGGAAGTTATCAATCGGCTGCAATTGGGCTATAGTGTTGGATTGCGCTATTCTTCGATTCGGCCGGATTTGCCGAAGCTTATCGAAGAGATTATCGAGGCTGGTCTGGAGACGTTTGATAATCTAACGATGACCATGGATGGACCGCCACCTGAATTTATGGCTAATGGAATGCTGAACGTTTGTCTCGAGATTGCCATTGAAAAGGGAGTTCCATTGGAGGATGCTTACCGGATGGCAAGCTATAATGCAGCAAGGCATTTTCACCTGGATGAACAGATTGGCAGTATTGCGCCTGGAAGGATTGCCCATATCAATATTTTAAATGAGAAAACAAATCCAAATCCTGAAAGTGTGCTTGCAAAGGGACAGTGGGTTGTGAAGGATACAATCGTTAAGGAATATACAAAGATGATAGATTGGAAAAAATATGAAATCAAACCGATGACCTTTGATTGGGATCTGGATGAGGGGGATTTGCAGTTCTCCGCACCAGTCGGTATGGAAATGGTCAATAATGTGATTGTGAAGCCATATACGATAGAATCCGATATTTCCGTTGAAGACTTGGCAAGAACAAATGGCGATCAATTTCTTTTGCTGATTGATAGGAAAGGGAAATGGCGTGTGAATACAGCTATTCGGGGATTTGCCAAAGGAGTGGGGGCATTGGCAAGCTCCTTCTCCGCTTCTGGTGACCTGATTTTCATTGGGAAGAATAAAAAGGATATCTTATTATCCTGGAAGCGGCTGAAAGAAATTGGCGGGGGAATTGTACTTGTCAACGACGGTGAAATCCAGGCGGAGATTCCACTGAATCTTGCTGGACTCATGTCTGATGCACCACTTGATGACATTGTCGTAAGGGAAAAGAAATTGAAGGAGTGCCTAACCGCTAATGGGTACACCTTTAATGATCCAATCTATAATCTGTTATTTCTTTCAGCGATACATTTGCCATATATACGCGTTACCCAGCAGGGGCTTGTAGATGTAAAGAACAGAGAACTTCTCTTCCCAGCAACAATGAGGTAGCATATAATAGAACTATTAAATCAGAGAAAGTGTGTTGGGTAATATGAAAAAGTTACTTTTTGTGGTGCTTGCAGTTTTAATGCTGTTCCTTGCTGCCTGTTCGAAGGATGAACGCAGCGCAACAGATAATGGGACTAAAGAGAGCGGACTAGATGAGGAAAAGCCGGATACACCGGCACAGACTGAGGAGGAATTTATTTATCCTCTTACAGGTATCGGAACAGATGAAAAGGTTGATAATCGTATCATCAGTGTTATGGTCAATAATCATTCATCTGCCAGACCGCAAACAGGATTATCGGAAGCGGATATCGTGTTCGAGATTCTGGCAGAAGGAATGATTACCAGATTCCTTGCCTTCTATCAGAGTGAAATGCCGGAAGTTGTCGGACCGGTTCGAAGTGCAAGAGAATATTATTTCAAACTGGCGCGCGGATATAATGCATTGTATGTCTATCACGGTGCAGCAACCTTTGTAAATGAGATGATTGTCGATCAGGGAATAGACTATTTGAATGGCTCAATATACGATAATGATGGTAATCTATTTAAAAGAGAATCTTTCCGCAAAGCCCCTCATAATTCCTATCTTCAGCTTCAGGCTGTCTATGATGTAGCGGAAGGAAAGGGCTATGAAACAAAGGCTTCGTATGAGCCTTTAGAATTTCTGTCAGATACTGAGGCAGAAAGTCTCTCAGGTAATGCAGCAAAACATGTTAAAATAGTATATAGTAACAATCCAATGGAGATTGTCGAGTTTAACTATGATGAAACAAGTGGGAACTACTTCAGATCGAGTGATGGGGAACAGACAGTCAAATTGAATTCAGAAGACCCTATTCAGGCAACCAATGTGTTTATAGTCGAAACTTTCCATGAGGTAATTGATGATGAAGGGCGAAGAGCGGTTGATCTGGAATCAGGCGGGAATGGTTACTTAATCCAAAGAGGTCAGGTTCAGGAGGTTCAATGGGAAAACAGGGATGGACGAATTGTTCCAGTTAAAGATGGTCAGCCTGTTGGCTTTGTGCCTGGTAAGACATGGATTAATGTTGTGCCTGCAAACCCTGGAATGCAGCAATCTGTTACTATTTCAAACGAGTAAAACTATCATATCAGGAGGGTTTTCTGTGCAAATCGATAAATTACGCGGAGAACAGTTGGACCAATTGTTCGATGCTATCCTATCATTGGAAAATCGGGAAGAATGCTACCGGTTTTTCGATGATATTGCTACCATGTCAGAGATTCATTCGATCTCTCAGCGCTTGCAGGTTGCGAAAATGCTGACACAGGGCAATACGTACAGTGCGATTGAGAAGGAAACAAAAGCATCGACAGCAACGATATCCCGTGTGCGCCGCTGCATTAATTATGGAAGTGACGGATACAGTATGGTATTGGAAAGATTAAACGTAGAAGAATAGAAGCCGTGGCCCTATCCGGGTTGGCGGTTTCTGTTTTTTTCTTTGCAAAATATTTGGCTGTACAGCATTAAAGAATGAAACACCCTCCAGTCTCAGATAAAACGCATGGAATGCATCAAGACATCCTCGTTTTCCAAAAAGATTCACCATATCCCTAAATTCCAACACATATTTTTGGTATAATAAAGTAATGAATTCTGTTGATGGAGGATTAAACTGTTGAAGACAATAAATGAATGGAAACATATATTTAAACTTGATCCGGCCAAGGAAATATCGGATGAACATTTGGACAAGATCTGTGAATCTGGAACGGATGCGGTCATTGTTGGAGGAACGGATAATGTGACCCTTGATGGTGTGCTGGACTTATTATCGCGGATTCGCCGGAGTCATACGGTTCCTTGTATTCTGGAAGTATCGGATGAAGAGGCGCTCTCTCCTGGCTTTGACTATTATTTTGTTCCGATGGTTTTAAATTCAAAGGAAAAAAATACATGATGGATATGCAGCATAAGGCAATCAAGGAATATATCGATATGATGGAATATAGTGAGATTTTCTTTGAAGGATACTGTATCTTAAATGAAGACGCGAAGGCCTTTAAGCATACGAATAGCTACTTGCCGGATGCAGATGATGTGAAGGCATATGCGTTTATGGCGGAGAAGGTGTTTAACCTGCCGATTTTCTATATGGAGTACAGCGGGAAATATGGCGATCCAAAGCTTGTGGAAGAAGTGAAAGAAGAACTTGAGAATACAATGCTTTTCTACGGTGGAGGAATTGAAACCGAGATGCAGGCCAAGGAAATGAAAGAGCATGCCGATGTCATTATTGTTGGAAACAGTATTTATACAGATTTAAAAAATGCCCTTAAAACGGTAAAGGCAGTAAAAGACACAACGAAATAAGATAAATGATTCAGGGGACGGTGTAATAATGAGTCAGACGATAGACGATATGATAAAAGGATTAAATAAGGAACAGCAGGAAGCTGTACGCCATACAGAGGGACCGCTTCTGATAATGGCAGGTGCCGGGAGCGGGAAAACGAGAGTACTGACACATCGCATAGCATATCTGATGGGTGAGAAGGATGTTTCACCGAGAAATATTCTGGCAATCACTTTCACAAATAAGGCAGCCAGAGAGATGAAGGACCGTGTACGGAAGCTGGTCGGTCCGCATGGTGAAAATATGTGGGTTTCCACATTCCACTCCATGTGCGTGCGAATTTTGCGCAGGGATATCGATCGAATCGGATACAGCAGCAATTTTACCATCCTTGACAGCGGTGATCAGTTGTCCGTTATTAAACAGCTATTAAAGAATTTGAATATAGACCCGAAGAAGTTTGACCCGCGCGCCATGCTTGGACAGATTAGTGCTGCAAAAAATGAATTGATTACAGCCGAAGAATTCAGTAAAAATGCAGGTAATTTTTACGATAGGCAGGTAGCACAGGTCTATGAAGGATACCAAAAGATGCTGCGGAAGAATCAATCTCTTGATTTTGATGACCTGATCATGCAGACGATTCACCTGTTTGAAAAGGTGCCGGAAGTGCTGGAATATTATCAGCGCAGATTCCAATATATCCATGTGGATGAGTATCAGGATACAAACCATGCCCAGTATTTTCTTGTGAAACAGCTGGCAGCAAAGTATAAGAATCTTTGTGTTGTTGGTGACTCCGATCAGTCCATTTACCGCTGGCGCGGAGCGGATATCAAGAATATCCTTTCTTTTGAAAAGGACTATCCAACAGCGCGCACCGTATTTTTGGAACAGAATTACCGCTCGACGAAATCCATACTTGCTGCCGCAAATAAAGTGATAGGGAACAATTCTGGACGCAAGCCCAAAAATCTTTGGACTCAAAATGCAGAAGGAAAGAAAATCAGTTATTTCCAAGGGGCAACGGAACAGGAAGAAGCGATTTATGTAACGGATAAAATACAGGAGCTCACCAGGGGTAATGGATATTCTCCGAACGATGTAGCCATTCTGTATCGTACAAATGCCCAGTCCCGTGCAATTGAGGATACACTTCTTAAGTCAGGCATGTCCTACCAGATGGTTGGGGGCCAGAAGTTCTATGAGCGTAAAGAAATCAAGGATATGATTGCTTATTTACGTTTGATTACAAACCCGGATGATGACCTCAGCTTCGAGCGTGTCGTGAATGAACCAAAACGCGGAATTGGAAAAACCTCTGTCGAACGCCTTCGAGCCTATGCCGCACAACATGATATCTCCATGTATGATGCAGTAAAAGAAGTGGATTTTACGGGTGTGTCAGCGAAAGCAGCAAATGCACTGGCTGAATTCGGTAACTTAATTAAGACATTGACACAGCAGCAGGAATTCCTGACTGCAACGGATATGGTTGAAGCTGTTCTAGAACGGACAGGATATGAACAGATGCTCAAAAACGAGAAATCAATCGAAGCCCAAAGCCGTCTGGAAAACCTGGAAGAGTTTATGACGGTTACAAAGGATTTTGAAGAAACGAGCGAAGATAAGACACTGCTCACCTTTTTGACAGATTTGGCCTTGATTGCAGATATTGACCGTGTGGATGAAGAAGATCCGGACAATGTGGAAAAAATTACACTTATGACACTGCATGCGGCAAAAGGATTGGAATTCCCTGTCGTCTTCCTGATTGGTATGGAAGAAAACGTCTTTCCGCATAGCCGTTCCATGATGGATGAAGAAGAAATGCAGGAAGAACGCCGTCTCGCCTATGTAGGGATTACGAGGGCAGAAAACGAACTCTATCTCACACATGCCAAGATGCGGACACTTTATGGCAGAACAAATATGAACCCGATAAGCCGGTTTATCAATGAAATTCCTGAAGAATTGATAGACGGGATTGAACAAGCGCGTCAGTCGATGTTTGGCCGGCCATTTGACAGATCAAAAGATAGGTCCCAAGACAGACTTAATGACAGATCCCAAGACAGACTTAATGACAGGTCCCAAGACAGACTTAATGACAGATCCCAAAGCAGACTCAAAGACAATCCGGCTCCGATAAAAAGAAAAGCAGAGCGAATGCAAAAAACAACTGGTGCAGAGAGTCAGGAATGGGCTGCGGGTGATAAAGCGAACCATAAAAAATGGGGTACTGGAACAGTTGTTAAGGTTCAAGGCGAGGGAGATAAAATGGAACTGGATGTTGCCTTCCCTGCCCCTGTCGGTATCAAACGGCTTCTTGCAAAATTTGCACCAATTACGAAAGAATAGGGAGTTGCCTTGGCGATGGATAAACAAACAGCAGAAAATCAAATTAAAGCATTAGTCGAATTATTGAATCAATATGGTTATGAATATTATGTTCTCGACCAGCCAAGTGTATTGGACTCTGAATACGATGAGAAGCTAAGGGAACTTCAAAAGCTGGAACAGGAATTCCCTGAATTAGTCACAGTGGAATCCCCTACTCAGCGGGTCGGCGGAGCACCGCTTGATGCTTTTAAAAAAGTACAGCATAATGTTCCCATGCTCAGCCTTGGCAATGCATTTAATGAAGATGACCTACGGGATTTTGCAAGGCGGGCAAGCAATGGGACCGATAAGCCGGTAGTCTTTGTCTGTGAATTAAAGATCGATGGTCTTGCCATCTCGTTAACCTATGAAAATGGAAAATTCGTGCGTGGAGCTACTCGTGGAGATGGCACAACAGGAGAAGATATTACGAATAATCTAAGAACGATAAGAAGCATACCGATGACCATCAAAGAAAAGCAAACACTGGAAGTGCGTGGAGAAGCTTATATGCCGCATAAATCCTTTCTCGCGCTGAATGAAGCAAGAGAGAAGAATGACGAAGAGCCATTTGCCAATCCAAGGAATGCGGCAGCAGGATCGTTACGGCAATTAGATCCGAAAATCGCTGCAAAACGGAATCTGGATATCTTTTTATATGGGGTCGGTGAGTGGGAAGGAAACACCATCACATCCCATAGCGGACGACTGGAGAAATTAAAGGAGCTCGGCTTTAAAACAAACCCAGAGTGGAGAAAATGTTCCTCCATAGAAGAGGTGCTGGAATTTGTCTCCTATTGGACAGAGGAACGCCCGAACCTATCCTATGAGATCGATGGCATAGTAGTGAAAGTGGATGATCTCGACCAGCAAGAGGAACTGGGATACACAGCGAAGAGTCCGCGCTGGGCAATTGCCTATAAGTTTCCGGCAGAAGAGGTAGTCACCAAGCTCAGGGAAATCGAATTGAGCATCGGCAGAACAGGTGTAATTACACCTACAGCCATTCTCGATCCGGTAAAAGTAGCTGGAACGACCGTGCAGCGTGCATCCTTGCATAATGAAGACCTGATTCGTGAACAGGATATCCGAATAGGAGATACCGTGGTCATTAAGAAGGCTGGGGATATCATACCAAAAGTTGTTCGGGCGGTAACGGAACAGCGGACTGGTGAAGAACAGGAATTCCATATGCCAACAGAATGTCCGGCATGTGGCAGTGAATTAGTCAGGCTCGAGGGAGAAGTGGCCTTGCGCTGCATTAATCCAAGCTGTCCTGCCCAATTGATGGAAGGACTGATTCATTTCGTCTCGAGAAATGCCATGAATATTGATGGCTTGGGCGAGAAAGTAATCATTCAGCTATTCCAGGAAAAGCTCAT
Organism: Oceanobacillus massiliensis str. N'diop; assembly: GCF_000285495.1. Taxonomy (GTDB): domain Bacteria; phylum Bacillota; class Bacilli; order Bacillales; family Amphibacillaceae; genus Oceanobacillus; species Oceanobacillus massiliensis. Next base: position 205,078 of record NZ_HE610979.1, on the reverse strand, counting down.
ACACACGATGGCAGACTTGTATCGTCTGGACAAGGAAGAATTGCTTGGACTTGATCGAATGGGAGAGAAGTCTGTCACAAATTTGCTGGAGGCAATCGAAGCTTCTAAGGAAAACTCTCTGGAACGGCTCTTATTTGGCCTTGGAATACGTTTTATTGGTGCAAAAGCAGCCAAAACTCTTGCAGAGGAATTTGAGACAATGGATAACCTGCAACAGGCATCCTTTGAGGATTTAATTGCAGTAGATGAAATCGGAGATAAAATGGCAGATTCCATCGTACAATATTTCTCAGAGGATAAAGTAACAGAATTACTGAATGAATTACGTCATCTAAATCTCAATATGGAATATAAGGGCCCAAGAAAATCCGAGCTTGCCCAGGATACTGTTTTCACTGGAAAGACAGTTGTACTTACGGGTAAAATGGAGGAGTTCTCGCGAAACGAGGCTAAAGAACTGATTGAGTCCAGGGGAGGAACAGTTACTGGAAGTGTCAGTAAGAAAACCGACATACTCATTGCAGGTGAAGACGCAGGATCGAAATATGATAAAGCACAAAAGCTTGGTATTGAAATATGGAATGAACAGCAGCTGAAAGAAGCTGTGGAAGGGTAAGGAGTGTTGCGCGTTGAAAAAGGTAAGCATGTTGTTGCTATGTACACTTCTTTTTATAACAGGCTGTGTGCAAGATTCAAATGACGAAGAAGTATTGCAAAATGATGATACAAAGGAAGAAACCTCTATTGTGCCAAGTTATCAATTGTCCGATGAAAATTATCGAATGATTCTTCCTTATAAAACAAGCGCAGCAAGAGGGGTAATAGGCAACCAAATTGCAAATCGTGTAGACATTGATGAAATGGAAGAAGGGCTTAGACGGCTCTCTAAAGAAGTATTTGACCCTGAAGAATTGTATTTTCAGGAGGGACAATATTTAACATCAGATATGATTTACACTTGGATAGATGAGCTTAATCCAAAAGTGAAAGAAGGGGCTGACGAGGAAACTTACCAGGAAAACCCACGGTATTTGTCCCATATTCTTGAACAGAATTACATGCGGCATAATGAAGATCAAAGTGTAGGTCTTGCCGGAATCTCACTAGGAATTGCCATGAAATCGGTTTATCGGTTCCAAACTCAAGTAGGCGGACCGTATTTTTATAAAGATATCCCGAAAGATGAAATGCTATCGCAAGCGAATGAGATAGCACATTCCATACTGCAGGAAATCCGCCAAATGGAGGGACTGGGTGATGTTCCTATTATGATAGGTATATATCAGGAAGAGGAGCAAGCTTCACCCGTTCCCGGAAATTTTGTTGCAAAAGCGAATGTTCCGGGCGGCAGTACCTCAATTGATGATTGGGAATCGGTAAATGAAGAAAATATTCTGTTCCCTTCCGATGAAGGAAGAGAAAAGTATTATGATGATCATGAAATTGTTTCAAGTTTCGGAAACGAGATTGCTAAGTTCTTCCCTAATTATGTCGGCCTGATGGGTGAAGGATTTTATATTGATGAGGAGCTTCAGAAACTGACCATCGAAATTCCGATAGAGTTTTACGGTAAGGCCGAGGTCCTCGGGTTTACCCAATACGCATATGGCTTGGTGCAGGATATGTTCCCGAATTATTATGATCTCGAAGTAAATATCAAGACAAGCCAGCAGATGGAAAGCTTGATTTATCGTAATGCTGGGGACGAATCACCGACCGTACATGTTTATGATTAAGTAATGGATCTTTATAGCACAATCCAATCGATTTCTTTATTGCAACCTTGCATAAGATATATCTCACAATACAAATTTACCACTTTCCATCAAATTTACTGAAGGAAAGTGGTAGATTTTCTTATTTGAGGAAAATTGGAAAGTTTTTTATGCGATAAAACGCTATTTACCCCTATGATTTTCCCAATATGAATTATACGAAACTATGATATAATAACCTTAAGATTAACATTTCTGAATTTGATGATAGGGTGGGTATTTTGATAGAGATAGGATCATTCATTAAATTACAGCGTACAAAACAGGAGATGACTTTGGGGGAACTTTCTGAAGGGATCGTTTCTGTATCCTATTTATCAAAAATTGAAAATCAAAAGACCCAGGCAAGTCCCGAGATTATTCAGCTCTTATGCAACCGCCTAGGAATTGAAGTCGACAACAGCCAGGAAGAAGTCATTAAGGAAAAATGCAAGCAATGGTACAGCATGCTGTTCGAGGTAAACAACAAAGAAGAAATCATCGCCACCTATCAGGAAATACAGGAACTAATGGATAAGAACATATCGGAAAGCATGATGATGTTTGAAATCCATAAGGTAAGATACTTCCTGATTCTGGGTGAATATGATGAGGCGTTAAAAAAGATTAATGAGTTGAATGAAATATCAGGTCAATTCGATAATCAACAGCAGTTTTACTGGTATAAATTTAGAGGTAATTATATTTCTGTAAATGGTGATTTTAACCAAGCTCTTTATATGTATAAGTTGTCAGAGGAAAAAATATTTCAAATCGACATAGAAGAAAAAGAAATTGCAGATCTTAAGTATATAATAGCAATCACACACAGCAAACTTAGAAATACTTTAGAGGCAATTGAATATGCTAATAAATCATTAGAAGTTTACATGAGACAATATAATTTTATTCGTTGTACTCAATGTCACAATATTTTAGGTATTTCTTATAGAAGAATTAAATTATATGATAAAGCAATTAAAAATTTTAATTTGGCACTTCATTTGGGTAAATTAGAGAAAAATAAACAGTTGATTCAACTTACTAACCAGAACCTAGGTTATCTCTATTCTTCAAAAGGTGAGTCTATTGAGGCAATAAAGCACTATAAAGAAATAATTGATGATGATGAACTTTATATTGGAGAAAAGGTAGAAACTTTAGCCTCCTTAGTAAGAGAATATTATAATATTAAAGAATTTGAAGAGGCCAAAGAAAGTATTGATTATGGACTAAAGTTAATATCTAAGTTAGACGATTTAGAACAGTATAAGTTATTCTATTATATTATCCATACCTATAATTACTTATTAAGTGAACAATATAGTAAATTTGAAAGGCTAGTAGTTAAAGAATTCCTTCCATATTTAAAAAGTCATAAAGATTACGCAAGTATTGTTATCTTTGCTGAACTTATAGCAAAGCATTATGAGAAATTGAACAAATATAAAGATGCAACGAAATATTACAAAGAGGCTAACTTTGCCTATGAGCAAATTTCTAATATTTAATTTTTCCTTGAAGGAGGGGAGTAATATGAAGAAGTTATTAGCAGGGCTTTCATTGGGTGCTCTTTTAGTTGGTGGAATTGTCTTCACATCAAATCCAATAGATCTTACTATGGATAAAGAACCAAGCATTTTCAAAACAGTTATTATTGACGAAATCTAATTTACGATTATTTGTTTTTTACCCTATTACTATATGATGGATTGGCCCGGAACGGATTGGAACCTGTTCCGGGTATTTTTTTACCATTTAAAGGGAAAATTGAATTATCAAAATAATTTTTTTAAATAATTTTTTTGGTTAGGAAAAATTGAAGGGATAGGAAGGAATAAAGATAATACTATAGCATTTTTTGATCTAAGAGAACTAGATGATGCTCATGGAGGTATACGAATAATAATATAAATATATGGCTGAATATAGTCATAAATCAAATTGGAAATCCGCTGAAAATGGCGGTGTAATAGCTTTCTCGACTTGAAAATAAGTGTAATGTATGAAATCATAATTTAGGCGCATGAGTAAAGTTTCACTCAAAAAGAAAACGAGACAGAATAAAAAGGAGGAAGAGGAAATGGAGTATGCAATCAGGGGGGCAACATGGTTTTGGTTGTTTATACCAATGCCAATTGTTCTTTTATTATCAATCATTACCGTATTCACAGAGAGGAGAAAGTAAAGAGTGGGTCTTACAACATTAATAACATTTATAGTTTATTTGATAGCGATGCTTGCAATTGGTGTCATTATGTACTACCGAACTAATAATTTATCTGATTATGTTTTGGGAGGAAGAAGTCTCGGACCGGGAGTTGCTGCGCTGAGTGCTGGAGCTTCGGATATGAGCGGATGGCTCTTGCTTGGTCTGCCGGGTGCGATTTATGCTACAGGTATGTCAGAGGCCTGGATGGCAGTCGGTCTGGCAATCGGTGCGTACTTGAACTGGCAATTTGTGGCAAAGCGTTTGCGTGTTTATACAGAGGTTTCGAACAACTCGATTACAATTCCGGATTTCCTGGAAAATCGATTCAGAGATAAGTCACATATCCTCCGCGTTTTATCTGCTTTGGTTATTCTACTATTCTTTACATTCTATACTTCTTCAGGGATGGTAGCAGGAGCGAAACTCTTTGAAGCTTCATTTGGACTTTCTTATCAGACAGCATTGTGGATTGGAGCTATTGTAGTAGTTGGCTACACATTGCTCGGTGGATTCCTTGCAGTAGCATGGACAGATTTTATCCAAGGCTTGCTTATGTTCTTGGCATTAATCGTTGTCCCGATTGTTGCCCTCACTCAAATGGGTGGATGGGAATCTGCAGTACAGGCTGTAGGGGAAATCGATCCTACACATCTGAATATGGTTCAAGGTATTGGAATCATTGCCATTTTATCTTCATTGGCATGGGGACTTGGCTACTTTGGCCAGCCGCATATACTGGTTAGATTTATGGCATTGCGTTCTGCAAAAGACGTACCTAAAGCACGTCTTATCGGTACCGTATGGATGGTGCTAGGTTTATATGGTGCTATATTTACAGGCTTTGTTGGTTTGGCTTTCATCAGTACGCAGGATGTTTCCGTACTGAGCGGATTTGGGATACAAGTGGTGGAAGAGAACGGTTTACAAGTATTAGCCGATCCTGAGAAAATATTTATTGCCTTTTCTCAGCTATTATTCCATCCGGTAATTGCCGGTATTTTGTTAGCTGCGATACTTTCAGCAATTATGAGTACAATTGATTCCCAATTACTTGTATCTTCTTCAGCAGTTGCGGAAGATTTTTACAAAGCGATTTTCCGTAAAAAAGCTTCCGAAGTAGAACTTGTTTGGATAGGAAGAATTGCAACAGTAGTCATTGCTCTTATAGCAGTAATCATTGCAATGAATCCGGATAGTTCTGTACTGGACCTTGTTAGTTATGCATGGGCTGGATTCGGGGCAGCATTTGGGCCATTGATCCTCTTGTCGCTATTCTGGAAAGGCATAACCAGAAACGGTGCACTTGTAGGAATCCTAGTTGGTGCTGTAACCGTTATTGTCTGGGGAGATGTCCTTTCAGGCGGTATATTTGATCTATATGAATTACTGCCAGGATTCTTATTCAGTCTTATTGCTATCGTAGTCGTTAGCTTACTGGGCAGGCCTGATTCAGAAATAGAAGCAGAGTTTGACCAGGCAGCTAAAATCAGTAAAGAGAATTAATATCGAATCCACTTCTATAATCTAGAAGTGGATTTTTATTATATTACGGCAGGAATTTGGTCAGGATAGGACAAGATTTGCCTACAAGTGGCTATCTTTGCTATTATCAATAGTGTTATAATAATGAAATGAGAAAATGAAGTACCACATATATAAAACTTCGGTTTGGAGGTATAACCAATGGCAGAAATTTCAAAAGAGCAAGTAAAGCATGTAGCCCATTTGGCGAGACTTGCCGTAACAGATGAGGAAGTTGGCAAGATGGCCAGCGAATTAAGTGCAATCATCGACTATGCTGAACAATTGAATGAATTGGATACAGAAGGCGTCAAGCCGACGACACATGTCCTTGATTTAAAAAATGTTATGCGCAAGGACGAGCCTAGAGAGTGGATTACACACGAGGAAACACTGAAAAATGCTCCTGACCAGCAGGAAGGACAGTTCCGCGTACCATCAATATTGGAATAGGAGGGTAACCTTAGATGTCATTATTTGACCACACGATAAAAGAGTTAGAAGAAAAGCTACATAATAAAGAAATCACCGTTCTGGATTTGGTAGATGAATCCTATAAGCGAATTAATGAGGTAGACGATCAAGTTCATGCATTTCTTACGCTGAATGAGGAAGCTGCACGTGCCAAGGCAAAGGAACTGGACGCATCTGGTGCCGGAGCTGACCTTTTTGGGATTCCAAGCGGTATTAAAGACAATATCATGACAAAGGGCCTGCGCACGACTTGTGCGAGCCAATTCCTGGATAATTTTCTTGATCCCTTATATGATGCAACGGTTGTACAGAAATTGAATCAGCAACAAATCGTTACTATCGGAAAGCTCAACATGGATGAATTCGCAATGGGTTCTTCTAATGAAAATTCCAGTTACAATCCAACAAGAAATCCTTGGAATACAGATTATGTCCCAGGAGGATCCAGTGGTGGCTCTGCGGCGGCAGTAGCGGCAGGGGAAGTATTATTTTCCTTAGGCTCTGATACAGGTGGTTCGATTCGCCAGCCTGCAGCATTCTGTGGTGTTGTCGGAATGAAGCCTACCTATGGTCGTGTTTCCCGTTTCGGCCTTGTGGCATTCGCCTCATCCCTTGACCAGATTGGACCGATTACCCGTACAGTTGAAGATAATGCCCGCGTGCTGGAAGTAATTGCAGGACATGACGAAATGGATTCAACTAGTGCCAATGTCGATGTTCCAGCATATACAGAAGCTTTAACAGGTGATGTGAAAGGTCTAAAGATTGCCGTTCCAAAAGAATATCTTGCTGAAGGGGTAGCCCCGGAAGTACGGGAATCTGTCCTGGAAGCATTGAAGGTATATGAATCAATGGGTGCAACATGGGAAGAGGTATCGCTTCCGCATTCCAAATATGCTGTAGCAACCTATTATCTGCTTTCCTCATCTGAGGCCTCTGCTAACCTGGCCCGTTTTGACGGTGTCCGTTACGGTGTGCGCAGTGAAAATGCCGATAATATGATTGATATGTTCAAGAAATCCCGCAGTGAAGGATTTGGACAAGAAGTAAAACGCCGAATCATGCTTGGAACGTTTGCGTTAAGCTCCGGCTATTATGATGCTTATTATAAGAAGGCGCAAAAAGTACGTACATTGATTAAAAATGATTTTGATAAAATCTTTGAAGAATATGATGTCATTATTGGACCAACCACTCCGACACCAGCCTTTAAAGTTGGAGAAAAAACGGACGATCCATTAACGATGTATGCCAATGACATCCTGACAATCCCAGTTAACCTTGCAGGTGTTCCGGGAATCTCCATTCCGTGCGGTTTTTCTGCAGAAGGTCTTCCAATCGGATTGCAGATTATCGGAAAATACTTTGATGAAAGTACCGTATTCCGTACAGCACATGCATTTGAACAGGCAACAGAACATCATAAACAACGACCTCAGCTTGGAGGTGCCAACTAATGAATTTTGAAACAATAATTGGACTAGAGGTACACGTAGAATTAAAAACTGACTCAAAAATATTCAGCCCGAGTGTAAATGAATTCGGATCCCATCCGAATACGAATGTAAACCCAATTGACCTTGGATACCCGGGCACATTGCCGGTCTTAAACGAAGAAGCGGTAAACTTTGCAATGAAGGCGGCAATGGCACTTAATTGTGAGATTGCAACCGACACAAAATTTGACCGTAAAAACTATTTCTATCCGGATAACCCAAAAGCCTATCAGATTTCGCAATTTGATCAGCCGATTGGAGAACATGGCTGGATCGAGATTGAAGTCAATGGCAAGAAAAAGCGCATCGGCATAACGCGGCTTCATCTGGAAGAGGATGCCGGTAAACTGACACATGGTGAAGATGGCTATTCGTATGTTGACTTTAACCGACAAGGTACACCATTAATCGAAATCGTGTCAGAACCCGATATGCGCTCCCCGGAAGAGGCATATGCATATTTGGAAAAACTGAAAAATATCATTCAATATACAGGTGTATCCGATGTGAAAATGCAGGAAGGTTCCCTGCGATGTGATGCCAACATCTCTCTAAGACCAATCGGCCAGGAGAAGTTTGGTACAAAAGCAGAGCTGAAGAACCTCAATTCCTTCTCCTATGTACAAAAGGGACTTGAGTTTGAGGAGAAACGTCAGGAAAAGGTATTGCTTACAGGCGGAGAAATCCTTCAGGAAACACGCCGCTATGATGAAAAGACAAAAGAAACCATTCTAATGCGTGTCAAGGAAGGTTCAGATGACTATCGTTACTTCCCTGAACCAGACCTCGTTCCATTATATATTGATGAAGAATGGAAAGAACGCGTCCGCAGCGAAATTCCAGAGCTTCCGGATGCACGCAGATTACGCTATATCTCAGATCTTGGATTATCTGAGTACGATGCAGATGTGCTGACAGCATCCAAGCAAATGTCCGATTTCTTTGAAGCGGCAGTGAATCAGGGAGCAGATATCAAACAGGTATCCAATTGGCTGATGGGTGAAGTATCTGCCTACATGAACAAGCATTACAAAGAGCTTCAGGAATTAGCTCTTACGCCTGAAGCATTGGCGAAAATGATTAAGCTCATAGAAGATGGAACCATCTCTTCCAAGATTGCGAAGAAGGTATTCGCTGAACTAGTTGAAAAAGGCGGGGACCCAGATAAAATTGTTAAGGATCAGGGACTCGTCCAGATATCTGACCCTGAACAACTGAAAGAAATCGTCAATAAGATTCTAGATAATAATGAGCAATCGATTATTGATTTTAAAAATGGAAAAGGGAAGGCCAAAGGTTTCCTTGTTGGACAAATCATGAAGGAAACCAAGGGACAGGCTAACCCGCCGCTCGTTAATAAGATTCTTGCAGAAGAACTGAATAATAGATAAAATCCACCTTGCAGGCTGTCATTTTCAGAAATGGCAGCCTCCATATATGTATATATAAACCTTTTCAAAAACGGCAAAAAGGTCTATGATATTGATTAGGTGTTAATAAAACTTAAAAATTGAGAAACCCTTTATAGTGACGTATTGGGGGAGGAACTGAAATGGAAAAGGCCCGAATAATATATAATCCAACTTCTGGGCGTGAAGCAATAAAGAAAGCACTGCCAGCTATTTTAGAGAAATTTGAAGTGGCAGGTTATGAAGCATCCGCACATGCAACCACCTGTGAGGGTGATGCAACTGAAGCCGCAAAACAGGCTGTGGAGCGCGGGCATGATCTTGTGGTAGCTGCTGGCGGCGACGGCACGATTAATGAAGTGATCAACGGTCTTGCAGGATATGAGCGACGCCCTAAGCTTGGTATAATCCCGGCAGGAACAACCAATGACTTCGCCAGAGCATTGCATATTCCAAGGGATATCCATAAAGCTGTGGATGTCATCTTATCAGGAAAATCCATGATGCTGGATATCGGTAAAGTAAATGATCATTATTTCATGAATATCTCTGGTGGCGGGAAATTGACAGAACTATCCTATGATGTACCAAGTAAGCTAAAAACGGTACTTGGGCAATTGGCTTATTATATGAAGGGGATTGAGATGCTTCCATCCTTGAAGCCATCGCGGGTCAAAATCGAATACGATGGACAAGTACTGGAAGAAGATATCATGCTTTTCCTTGTATCCAATACGAATTCAGTTGGCGGCTTTGAAAAACTTGCACCAGAAGCTAAAATGGATGATGGATTTTTTGACTTGCTTATTCTGAAGAAGACGAATCTTGCAGAATTCATTCAGATTGCAACCTTGGCAGTAAGGGGAGAACATCTGAAAAGCAAGAACATCATGTACACGCAGGCAAGGCATATAAAAGTCCATACCGACGATAAGATGCAATTGAATATTGATGGAGAATATGGTGGACTGCTTCCAGGGGAATTCACTAACCTGCAGCAGCATATCGAGTTTTGCGTACCAGAAGAATTCATCCAAAGACAGGAAGACTTGGACTAAGTCTTCCTTTTTAGGTGCCTGTCACTCCCCGAAATTTGTCGAATTGGCTAAATTACAATTCAACTGCATAAAATACTAACCACATCAAATAGGGGTATGGATATATACCATCCCATAAATATGGTAAGATAGGAACCATAATATTTGTATATAAAAGGAAGATATAAATGGCGAAACATACAGCTCCAGTGAAGAAAAACGATACGATTACGCTGACATTTGAGGATCTGACACATGAAGGAAATGGTGTCGGAAAAATCAATGGCTATCCATTGTTTGTCCCTAATGCATTACCTGGTGAGGAAGCTATAGTCAAGGTGGTGAAAGCCAACAAGAATTTTGGATTCGGTAAAATGCTCGAACTCAAGACTAAGAGCCCTGAACGAGTGGAAGCGTCCTGCCACATCCATTGCGGCGGCTGCCAGCTTCAACACATGAGCTACAAGCTTCAACTGGAAATGAAACAGAATCAAGTGAAAAATGTGATGAAAAAGATTGCGCATTTAGATCATGTTCCGGTACATCCGATTATTGGCATGGATAATCCATTTCATTATCGGAACAAAGTTCAAATCCCAGTCGGAGAAAAGAATGGTGAGCTGATTGCTGGTTTCTATCAAAAACGGAGTCATCGAATCCTTGAAAACACGGAAACTTGCAGCATCCAGGATGAAACCATAAATGAAATGGTGAAGGCAACAAGGGAAATCGCAAACCGGATTGGCATCAAGGCCTATAATGAGGAAAACCATAGCGGCGAATTACGGCATATTATGGTCCGGACCGGCTTTGCCACTAATGAGGCAATGGTTGTACTGGTAACACGCTCGAATAAGCTTCCCGGCAAGGAACTGATCATCCAGGAGTTGACCGAACGATTCCCTCAAATAAAATCGATTGTGCAAAACATCAATACGCAGCGCACGAGCGTTATCTTAGGTGAAAAGACGAAAGTACTTTGGGGCGAGGAATATATATATGACAAAATTGGTGACATCACGTTTGCTATCTCAGCAAAATCTTTCTTTCAAGTAAACCCAGTACAAACAAAAGCACTGTACGACAAGGCTTTGGAGTACGCTAAAATCGGAAAAGACGATACGGTTATCGATGCCTATTGCGGAATCGGAACCATTTCACTATTCCTGGCCCAAAAGGCCAAAAAAGTTTACGGCATAGAAGTTGTCCCAGAAGCAATTAATGATGCCAAGAACAATGCGAAGCTAAATGGCATCACGAATGCTGAATTCTCTGTGGGTGAGGCAGAGAAAGTAATGCCAGACTGGAAGGAAAAAGGAATCAATCCAGACGTTATCGTTGTAGACCCGCCTCGTAAAGGCTGCGATGTGGATTTCCTTCAAGCAATGCTTGATATGCAGCCAAAGCGCATCGTATATGTTTCCTGCAACCCATCCACACTTGCCCGCGATCTGCGTATTCTTGAAGACGGAGGATATGAGACAAAAGAAGTTCAGCCAGTCGATATGTTTCCGCAGACACCACACGTTGAAACGGTCGCACTGCTGGAGTTAAAATAATAATTGAAACCCTTGGAAATGGCTTATTTAGGGCATTTTCGATGGTTATTTTTATGTTGGGACTAGAGATGTGGGAGAAATTTTAGGTGTGTTTATAGAGATTTTTGACTTTGTGAGTAATGGAGAAGTAGATAAAGGAGGTGCAGTTTTGCGAATAGGGTTTAATCGTTTGGCAAAAGGGAGAACGATTTGACGCAAGAATACATTTTTAACTATTCTATAATATATTTTTTTACTATATATCATTGAGTTTCAATTCAAAAATTAGGATAAAAAGCACATATAGACATTTATAGACTCTCTTGATGTATAATAAATACGCAACATATGTTCTATGTTGCGTATTTGCAAAACTTAATTACGTAATTTGGAACGGTGATGAGCTAGGTATGGTTTCATTTCAGGAGTTACTGTTAATACAGGTATATCAGATAAATGAAGTTTGTTCTGCTCAGCTGCATTAAGTGTCGGAGAAACTAATAATGTTCCATCATCATCAAAGGATATTAAATATTTGTCGAATAACGCATCATGATGAGCACATAATAGTAATCCATTATTTTCATCAAGTTTTTCAGTGTCATTGCTGTCAGCCCATGTTTTGATGTGACTACCAATTAGCATACGTTTAGTATCTATATCACATAAGGCACATTTGCAGGAGTATTTCTCTATTAGTAAATCTTTAAACAATCCCTGTCCGATACGTTGCTTGCATACAACTTCCTTTTCAGTAGTAGTAAGGGAGTTTATGGAGGATTGAATTTGAGCAATTGTTCTGATTGCACGTTTCTTTCTACTTGGTCTACTAGCATTCTTAACTCTCGAAAGTAAAGTAGTAGGTGTAGCAGGCGTAGCAATACGTAGTGTGTTTGATGATTTGAGTAAAGAAACGTAATCACCTAATAATTCTTGAGTCATTGTGTATATTGGTGCATTGTTTCTGTCAGTTGTTTTGTATATGCCGTCTGTTAATGCTCTGGCTACATCTTCAATTTGGACATAACAAGACTTTTGACCGTGACCACGGTTTACGGTTGTGTCCCAAGCCACAAATAAGGGAGCACCAGTAGGAGAGTTGTACAAACCAAGGATAATGGTTTTTTCTGTATCTGAGATGGGTCTATCAATTCCAACATTATTTACTGCAGCCTGAATTTGAATCCTTTTTTCTGAAGGGTTTGTTCTATATGCAGGTGACATGTTCCAAGCATATATATATAAGTTGATATCTTTTTCACCATCATTTAGGATTCCTTGATATGGCTGCGAATGTTTTTGAATCCAAGTAAATGTGTAATCGTGTAAGTTTAGCGCTTGGTATATATATTCTCTAATTTCTTTACTACTAATATTCGGAGGGTTAGTAGCACTTATAATTGCACCAGTTGATGAAATTTGATTATATGACATATGGATAATACCTCCTTGGTTATATGTACATTATACCAATTAGGTATATTTTTATATATATTCGTTTTTTTATAGTAAAATATTAAAATACATACTAAATCATAGTTATTCATATTAAATTATGCAAAAACATAGATTTCTTGATTGTTAGCTTCGCATTATTTATACTAGAAACTATCCTACAAAAATGGAGGAGAAATAATTGGTAGATAATTCTGTAAATGAAGCGTGGTCAAGTTTGGAAGAGGTTGCGTCATATTTAGGTGTAAATAAGGATACTATTCGGAATTGGATAAAGAAGACGGATATTCCAGCACATAAAGTGGGGCGAAAATGGAAGTTTAAAATCTCAGAAGTTGACGCGTGGGTAAAGAGCGGAAAAAGTGCAATATAGAGGATTTATGGAAAAAATATACATTATACTAAAATAGAATTTTGGGTTAGGCGGTACTAATAATGAATAAAGATATTGTAGCAGTTAGTTTGTTTTCAGGAGCCGGAGGCTTAGACATAGCTAGTTTTATGGCTGATGTACCAGTTATTTCGAGTACAGATTTCGATGCCGATTGTATTAAAACACTTAAAGCAAATGAAATGTTTGGAAATACAAAGGTTTTTGAAGGTGATTTACATCAAATTAACAGTGATGTTTTTAAAGAGTGTGTGAGAGAGCACAATCCTAAAAAGTTCATAGTGATTGGTGGTGCCCCTTGCCAACCATTTTCGAAGGCAGGGTATTGGGTTGGTAACCAGACAAGAAGAGGTATCAATGATCCAAGAGCAACTTTGGTAGATGAATATCTACGAGTAGTAATAGATATTCAGCCAGATGGTTTTGTATTTGAAAACGTTGAAAGTTTGTTACACCCAACAAATAAGATAATTGTTGAGAAATTTTTAGAGATAGTAGAAGAGAGTGGATATACATGTAAGATAATCAAAGCGAATGCTCTTGATTATGGTGTCCCACAAAAGAGAAAAAGAATATTTATTATAGGAACAAAGGGTAATTTTAAGACTGAAGAGCCTCTTAAGACTCATGGTGCCCTTGATGTATGTGAGACTAAAGGCTTAAAGCCATATGTTAATGTTGGTGAGGTGATTCAGGGATTTGATACTGATGAATATTTCGAAGAGTATGAAGTTGCTAAAGGTGGGACATATTACGAGGATTTGTGTGAAGTTCCACCAGGGAAGAATTATAAGGCTTTAACTGCATGGGCTGGATATCCCAATCCTAAATTCGTTGCAGATAAAAGATTTTGGAGTTTTTTACTTAAATTATCTCCAGATTTGCCATCATGGACAATTACAGCACAACCTGGTCCTTGGGTAGGACCATTCCATTGGGATAATCGGAGACTAAGAGCACCAGAAGCCGCAGCAATTCAATCGTTTCCAAGAGGCTATAAATTCTGTGGTTCTAGAAGGTCTATCCAAAAGCAAATTGGAAATGCTGTCCCACCATTGATGGGTAAGGCAATGATAGAGTTCGTAAAGGAGAGTTTAATGTAAATGCCAAATGTATTAAGTGTTTTTTCAGGTGGTGGAGGTATAGATATTGGGTTTAAGAAGGCGGGGTATGAGATCTGTTTTTCAACAGATTTTTGGAAACCTGCCTGTGATACTCTGGAACACAACAAGGTAGGAAAGATGGTAGTATGCGATGATATAAGGAATATAAATTATGCCGTATCTTTAGAAAAGATTGGCATGAAACTGTCAGATATAGATGTGTTGGTTGGTGGGCCGCCTTGCCCAGCTTATTCAAAATCTAGATTCTATCGGACAGATAAAAAGAGAGCCTTGGAGGATGAAAACTCATTTACATTATACGAGTATTTTAGAGCCTTAGAGGAGATTAGACCTAAAGTTTTCTTTTTTGAGAATGTATTTGGATTTGTGTATAAGCCACACAAAGCTGCATTTGATTTGTTAAAAGAAAAGGCAGATGATCTGGGATATGATATTAGCTATAAGGTTATAAATACAGCAAATTATGGAGTACCACAAACCAGAGAGAGGTTTATTTGCATTGGAATTAAGAGAGGAGAAGGATTACCTTTTAAATTTCCAGAGGAAACACATTTTAATCCAGAGAAAAGTCAAGATTTGTTAAGTATTGGGAAGAAAAAGTGGGTTACTTGTGGTGACGTTTTATCAGATATTGATTTTGATTTACCTGAAGATGAACAAATGCAAGCTGGATCTAAGCACAAGGATTTATTAAAGGAAATTCCACCGGGAGATAATTATTTATATTTTACAGCAGAACGGGGATATCCAGAACCCAAATTCAAGTGGCGTTCTAGATATTGGTCTTTCTTATTAAAACTTTCACCAGAAAGGCCATCATGGACAATTCAAGCTAGTTTTTCTAATAATATGGGACCTTTCCATTGGAAAAATAGGTTTTTGAGAATTTCTGAGATAAAGAGAATTCAAACATTCGATGATGAATATGAATTATGCGGAGATTTTAAAGAGCAGTGGAGACAGGTTGGAAACGCTGTTCCTCCATTATTAGTTTCTCAACTTGCTACAAGCATAAAAGAACAATACTTTTCATAAGAGGTGACGATGAATGCCGGAATATCAATTTGCTGAGAAAAACGGAAATATCATAGTGGCAGATTATAGTAGAAGCTACACATTAAAATCTGACCAAGTAAAAATTGAACTTGAAAATGCTTTTAATGTTTTTGGAAATACTGTAAGTGTTCAGGCGGTTAGCGAAGATATGAATGAAGTGTATCAGGTATCTATTCCAAATGGTGACTCATCACATAATGTGTATGTTTGTGCTAAAGGGACAACACCAGGTGGTAGAAATAATTTGATGGACGAGCAAAGGATTCAGCAAAAGGCAAAGTATATCAATTATGTATATGACAAATTACAGAATGGTGAAAAAGCTATTTTATTAGGAATATATAAAAGAGACGGTGAGGCGATTTTTTGTGCATGGAGAGTGCAGCGGTCAAATGCTGCATCTCCAGATACACCTATTTCTAAACAAATAAAGATTCAAAGTATTTCTAAAGCGATTACTGAGGGCTTTGTACAGCAAGATAAAGGTCATGGGGAATATGCATGTGCTTTTAGGAAAGAATTTTTATATTTTTATTTAAAAAATTCTGAGTGGTTACATACAGGACACGTTTCAGAATTGGCTGATCATTCTGTACCTGAGAGCAATAGTTTTACTGAAGAACAGGCGGGTAATCTTAAATACTTGACAGAATTAGTTTCAAAATTTGAGAGAAATAGAATTTTATTTGGGGCACCAGGAACTGGAAAAAGTTATACTCTAAATCAAGATAAGGATACCTTGCTTAAAAATGGTGGCGAGTATGAGCGTGTGACTTTCCATCCCGACTATTCGTATGCTAACTTTGTAGGAACTTACAAGCCTACCATGTTGGATCCTGTAAATGATCTGATCGCAAGCGAAGATGAGAAGGCGGTTTTATCTGTTCTATTGGGTGATAAGACGGCTCAAGAAAAATATGATTTGCTATATGACAAGTTTAAAGATGGCGATTTAACACGTCTGCCACTTTTACTTGGATTATATAATGATGATAAGTTTAAAACTAAGAAAAAAGATGGATCTGATGCTAATGGTGATAATAGCGTTGAACGAAATCATGGTCGTGCGATTAGGCCATATGTAAATCTAATTTCAAATAAAAAGTCTGCTAGTGAAATTGCATATGAATATGTCCCTGGCCCATTTATGAGGACGTATGTTAAAGCGCTTAAAAATGCTCAGACAGATAATCCTAAGCCATATTTGTTAATTGTTGAAGAAATCAACAGAGCGAATGTTGCAGCCGTATTTGGTGATGTATTCCAGTTATTAGACCGTGATGATGATAATGTTAGTGAATATGCTATTCAAACATCTGAGGATATTAAAAAATATCTTGCTAAAGAATTAGGTGGTAAGCCACGAGATTATACTGAAATCAAAATACCAGATAATATGTTTATATGGGCAACTATGAATAGTGCTGACCAAGGCGTATTCCCTATGGATACTGCGTTCAAACGTAGATGGGACTTCACCTATCTGGGTATTGACGATAGCGAAGAAAAAATTGTAGGTAAAACTGTTGAACTGGGCAAAGGTGTAAATAAGAGAGTAGTTGAGTGGAATGAATTGCGTAAAACTATAAATGATGAACTTCTTTCATATAAGGTGAATGAGGATAAGTTGCTTGGTCCTTATTTTCTGTCAAAGAAAATCATTCCTGAAAATGACCCTATTGACCCAACAAAGTTTATCGCTACATTTAAGAGCAAAGTTATCATGTATCTATTTGATGACGCAGCAAAACAAAAACGCCAATCTCTTTTTGATGGTTGCAATGATAAGACGAAATACTCCTCTATTTGCAAAGAGTTTGAGGACAAGGGGGTATTTATCTTTGGTAAAAATATAAGTGATAAATTCGCTGCTGCTCCTACAACTAACCATGCAGAGGATGGTGCAGAATGATATCGAAGTTTGTCCGAGAACAGAAAAGATACACTCAAACTGAATTACAGGGCATCTTTCAATGCTCGGAAGAAAAAACGGTCGGTATTATTAAGCGTTTGAAAGAGTATGGTGTTTTAAAGGCTGTTAAGGCTACGGATTCTCAAAAAAATATGTCAGACCTTTTGGACGAAGATATCGAAGTTGCAGATGTAGAGATTGGTGAAAACGAATACCTCTATGTGTTTACTTTCGTTGGAGTAATAACTGTTTTGGGTTGTGTTTTGAAAATCTATCCCAAATATATTTTTAAGAACAATGAACCTTTGGAAGAATTAAAAACAATATTAAAAGTCCTTGAAAAGTATAATGGCAAAGAGCAAATCATTCGTATGTATAACGATAACAGTGAAAGCAGCGCTTTTAATCTGCTTGCTGTTATGATTTTCTTGTTGCATGACTACTACGAAAATGGTGCATATACGAATACACAAGAAATAATTGAAACTAATGGTTCTGGCGAAATACTGTGGGATAAGACGATTAATGAGACCTTTACCTATCTCAGTAATAATCGTCCATATTACACAGAATTGTTTACGCAAAAACGTATTAATGATGATTTTGATTACTTTAAAAGGCTCCATGAATCTATTGTAAGTATTTGCTCAAGAGAACTACAAGATGCTGATTTGTTGGATTTGTTTGATATACTGCCGGTTGAAGTGTCTGATGAAGAACTAGATGATTTTGGAGAAACAGACTATATACTTTACCGTATACAGAATGAATTGAATTTGCAGTTTAATACAAGAAAGCAGTTGTTACTGAAAACGATATATGCTTATATTTCACATAGTAGCGGTCTTGCAGATATTGATTGTTTCACTATGTTTGGTACAAATAGTTTTAATCTGGTATGGGAAAAGGTGTGTGCGGAAGTTCTGGACAATCAATTGCAGACTCCACTCGGCTCACTCCCTATTTCTTTAGCTGATGGATACAATCCTCATGACTTGCTCATTTCACTAATAGAAAAACCAAAGTGGAATGGTTATGGGCAAGACGGTTCTGTATTTCAAAAGATCGTCAAGGAAACCCTTGTTCCAGACCTTGTGTCAATCCATAAGATGAATAACTCACATCAATTCATTATTTTTGATGCCAAGTATTACAACGTTCAACTTGAGCAAGGAAAAGAACTACGAGGACAACCGGGAATTGGTGATATTACAAAGCAGTATCTCTATCAGTTAGCATATAAAAAGTTTGTTAATGACCATGGAATTCAAGATGTGAAGAATTGCTTTTTGATGCCAACCGAACAACAAAGCATTATTGTCAAAGGGTATGTCAATATGGAAATGTTAGATGTTCTCGGGTTACAGAGCATACTATTAAGACAATTGCCCGCAGACATAATGTACTCACACTATCTAGCTAGTGAAAAAATGGATATAGGGCTACTTCATTTATAAAGGAGATATGGGGGCCAATGTAACTGAGTATACCAGCAAAAATAAGCAACCAAAACCTATGTCGTTCTCTCTTGTTACTATCATTTTAAGTAAGCGTCATATCACCTCAAACCTTCTAACTTTTCCGATGTTTTGCAATAATCAGCTTAACATCAAATGTTAGGAGTTTTTCTTTTTCATAAGCCTAGAGGAATGAAAATAATTATGGCAACAACGGATTGACGCTTACTAAAGGAAAGTCTGAATTTGGAATAACAAAATGAAGTTCTGGGGTCTAAAATTTTTAAGAAAAAATAAGTGGAAGGGGGGAAATTAATAAATGAATGTCTACACCATTGATTTTAACACTAACTCCTTTAAAATTGAGGCGGATTATGTTGAGGTTCTATTTAATACATTGGATGAACAGTATGTAAAACTTTGCCAACTCGCTCGTGCAGAAGGGTTAGATGAAGTGGAATACAACGATGAAATGGTCATCCTTGTTGATGACAGAGGCTATGAGAAGCACCATAATCCTGTTTTTGAGGTTATTGCCGAAGATGGGACTGTTTTTCATCTTGCGGGGAAACTGTTGTTTGTGCGTCATGAGGACGAGGAAGAACAAAGTAATTACGGAAGCGTGACAATTGATGAAGTCTATTTTCTTAGAAATAATCTGCAAATTATTTTTAAAGGGATTTTAAAAGAAACTTTATGAAAATTTAGAAGTTCAAAAATACATATTCAAAACACTAGATGGATATTTGTTAGAGGCTTAAATAGGTTTCGTGTTTTTTACTTCATTTATATTTGAACCATCATCATACGGCTGAGAATAGAAAACCCTGCCGCATTTTTGACATTTAACATCACAAATTCGGTTATAAACTAATTTCTCTTTTTCTGACAAGTGTTCAGGTGGTTCTTCAATAGCAACTACAAGCAAAACTCCTCCACAAACGCATATAAACATACTTTTTCTCCTTTTTAAAACGTAACTTATTTTTATTCTTAGCGCAATCTTAGAAAAATTTCAATGGAATATAAAAAATGAACTAAGAAAAAGAATTGAACAAAAATATCAAATTACGGCCCTTCGCTTGACAATTTATATGTATTTTGTAAAAATGAATTACATATAATAGATTGGAGGGAATATTTTGGACAAAATCAAGATGAATAAAAGTCTTATGCGAAGAATAGTTCGGTCAGTAGAAAAAGCAATTGCTGAAGACGTACCACAGTATCTTCGAGAACATCATAAAGAAACTAATAATGCTATTATACAACTTCGTGGCGATTATATTAATGATAATCTTCGGAACATGGTAGTAGGAGAGAATATAGAGTTGGTTCCTTTTAAAAGATATTCATGGCATGGCAGAATCCTTGTTGATCGAATTGAAAAAATTTCATATACGATTACTACTCAGCAAACACTAAAAGCTGTACCAAAAAAGCATCGCAATAAACCACATTTTCTCCAATCTATTTTATATATGGAAAATGGCGGTTATGAAGCACCTGTAAAGCAGTTGACACTGATGGATATTTATCCTTTTGAAGAAGATGTTTTGCAGAACGACTTTTCTTCTATTGTTGAAGGACTTATTGATCCGAATGAAGGTTATCGTCATTATGTCATCGTATACGATGCAGTAGGTAGTGAACTCATTGATATTCAATTAGAGTTCTTAGATAAGGATTTTGATATTATCGAAGCGGCATCACTGAATGAATACATAAAGCCGGATTTTTCACGGCTTACAGATGTCGAGCCTGTTGATGAGGACCTTAATGATGAAGTTGTTGAAAATGCAAAAGGTCTGTTGAAAGTTAAATCTGGACTACGACCTAAATTAAAAGATATTTCAAAGCAGGCCTGACAAAATTAAGTCAGGAGATGAGGAATTATGGATAAACGAATATTTAACGGTAAGCGCCTAAAAAATGCAAGACTCTTTAGAGGGCTTACTCTAACTGAATTAGCTAATCGCACTGATATTAGCAAACAATCTCTTTCGCTATACGAGAATGAAAAAAATATACCAGAGCATGAACGAGTGTTTACTTTAGCGTCATCCCTAAATTTTCCTTATGAATTTTTCTTTCAGAAGGATGCTCGTGAAACTGTCACAGAGGTTACCTATTTTCGTTCGCTTGCAAGTGCGACAAAAATGGATCGTATTTCACAAAGTGTTAAATTAGAGTATGTGGCAAAAGTATACGAAGTTTTACTAGAGTTCATTGATTACCCACCCCTAAATTTACCTGAAGTATCTTTTGATTGTAGTGATGATGAATTTGATGAAAAGAGTTTAGAAGATGCTCAAGAAAAAATAGAGTCCATCGCAAAACAAGTACGAGAATATTGGGGTGTAGGTGATGCTCCAATTAATAACTTACAGTTACTACTTGAGAAAAACGGAATTATTATAACGGGTTTTAATACATTCGAAGATAAAATCGATGCATTTAGCCAACGAACTAGCATTGACAATGAGGATAGATTTTTTATAGCGGTTGCTTTAGGAAAAAGACCTGAAGGTAGAATTCGGTTTGACATGGCACATGAACTGGGTCATATTCTGCTCCACCCTTGGAGTGAAAGCTTGGATCTTATTACTAAAGAAGAATTTAAGGCTCGTGAAAAACAGGCAAATATGTTTGCGAGTGCGTTGCTATTACCTAAAGAAAGCTTCAGTAATGATGTACAGGCCTATCCAACTGATTTGAATTATTACCAATACTTGAAGAAAAAATGGCACGTCTCAATTCAAGCAATGATTTACCGCAGTAATCAGCTTGGAATTATAACCGATAATCAATTCCAGTACTTGATGCGTCAGGTATCGAAAAAAGGATGGCGAAAAAAAGAACCTGGTGATACCCCATATAGTTTGAATGAAAACATTTTCCAAGGTGCAATCGACCTTTTAGTAGAAGAAAATATACTTTCTCCAACGAAAATATTACAAGTTTTTAAAAAGAATGGCATTACCTTGCATTACAAGGATATTGAAGAACTGCTCCATCTTCGTGAAGGGACACTATTTGTTGAAGAAAGAAGACCACAGATTTTACAACTTAGACATTCAACTGATTTGGATAGCGGAAGTAATTAATGCAATTTAACCGTCTCCTAGGGATAAATCTCAAGAAATTTTGTACATGGGAGGGAGGCAGTCCTCTTTAATTGATTTATTCACAGGAGGCTGTTTACGTTGAAACTAAATTCTTTCAGAGACGTGATTGAAGATAGGTTTTATAATGAAATCTTCAATGAATTATCAATATTTGTTCAAAGTAATCCTGATAAGTTAGAAAGTAAATCTAACTATGTAGAAAGTCCTGATGAAGCAGAACTGTCCGATTTTGAAATCAAATGGGTAAGTATTACAAGTTCTGGAGGAAATGAAATTCAATTTGATGTAATTTTATCTGCAGAAATTGAAATTGCTGAAACGATAAAAAGAAATCGTGAAACAGATGGATTACAACAGTGGTTTAGGATTTCTTGTGGGGCAATTTTGGAAGATGGACTTCAAGATTTTGGTGTTATAGATGTGTCCGTCTATATGAAACAAAAAGAAAAAAAGGAAAATCGTCTTTCAGAATACCTCGTTCCTGTCATTAGTAAAGAAGGATTGGACAAAGTTGCAGAAACTTTTCTTAAAAAGTATTATCCGGTGGCTCTTGAAAAACCAATGAAAGTTCCAGCTCGTAAAATAGCAAAAAGGATGGGGTTAAAAGTTCACAAAGTTCATATAACCCAACTAGGAACTATTTTTGGCCAAATATATTTTTCTGACTCACGCATAAAATACTATGATATTACTACCGGAACTTACAAGAAGGCAAGGGTAAAAAGGGGAACCATTCTAATTGATCCAGATGTATTCTTTATGCGTAACATAGGATCTATGAATAATACCATTATTCACGAATGTGTTCATTGGGATTTACATAAAAATTTTTTTGAACTTGAAAAGCTCTATAACCCAGAGGCTCGTGCAATAAGTTGTCAAGTACGTGAAGGTGCCGAAGATGAAAGAAACAGAACGCCTTTGGATTGGATGGAATGGCAAGCAAATGCCCTAGCACCTAGAATACTGATGCCAGAAAAACAAACAAGAGTGAAAATTGAAGAGTTGATTGCTAAATACCAAAAGTGTAATGAGAAAGGCTATACATACACCATTTTTGAGGCAGTCGTCGATGAATTATCTAATTTTTTCGAGGTTTCTAAGGTGGCTGCAAAAATTCGAATGATTGATCTTGGATATAAACAGGCAATTGGTGTTTATAACTATATTGATGAACAATATGTGCCGAGTCATTCATTCGATGAAATCGCTCTTACAAACAATCAAACATTTTCGATAAGTGCTCAAGATATTCTTTATGAATATGCTACGAAACCAGCATTAAAGCAGTTATTAGATTCCGGTGAATTCCTTTATGTTAATGCACATGTTTGCATTAATGATCCGAAGTATATACAGAAAAATGATGCTGGTTATGCAACCCTTACGGATTATGCGAGAAATCATATTGATGAATGTTGTTTAATTTTTGACGTGAAAGCTAAAGCAAACTCTCGGTATGGGATTGAGTACTATAAGGAAGCTGTACTTTTTCGAAGTGTTGCAACTGATAGATTCATAGAGGTTTCATTTTCAGAGTCCCAACACAACCTCTCCGCTGAAGAGGTAGCTAAAAAGCGCTTAGCATTAAGTAGTAAAGCTAGTGAAATTGCGGCAATCCAACGACAATTACCGCAGACATTTGGAGATAGTGTTGTAGTCCACATGGATAGAATCGGGGTTAGCGTAGAAGAATTAGCCGAAAGAGCGGACATAAGTTCAAAAACTATCCAGCGCATAAGAAATGATTTAGATTATAAACCAAAATTCGGTACAGTTGTTTCTATATGTGTTGGATTGCAATTGCCGCTACCTTTAAGCTTAGATTTAGTGCAAAAATCAGGAAATGTTTTTATGCCAGGTAGTCAAAAGCATATTCTTTATCAAATGATATTGACGGGAATGTATTTGAATCCAATTGAGGAATGTAATGAACTTATGAAAGCAAGCAAGTTTAAAGTGTTATCAAAAGAAAATTAATTTTTATATAATTCTACCGGACTCTCAATGTCCGGTTATTTTTTTGTTGAAAATCAAGAGCACCTTCCAATGTGGTCATCAAATATCACATTGGGGGTGCTCTTTTTGCGTTAAAAACGGACGTTCCATGTCCGAGGCAAACACCTTTAAACCCCTTAGTATTAAGGCATGAGTTAGATAACTTATGAGATTTCCTATTTTCAAGTTTTGCGAAAAAGTTTTTCTTAATAGGAAATAAACCTGCCTATTTAACTTTTATTCTATAACCACAGAGCAAGGGAAGGAGGTGAAGAAAGCGATGGGGCCAAATGAAAGACGAATGGAAATCATGGAAACTCTTTGTCATAGAAGACATGAAACAATGGAAAATCTAGCATTTGAATTTGGCGTCAGTGTCAGAACGATAAGAAATGACATTGATCACCTATCGCTTTCTTACCCTCTTGAAACAGTGCGTGGTCGATATGGCGGTGGAGTTAGGGTCATGGATGGATTCTACATGAACCGCAAGTATCTAAACCCTGAACAGAAAGATTTACTGGAACGACTTAGGACAAGCCTTTCTGGAAGTGACCGTGCCATAATGAACAGCATTTTTAAGGACTTTGCTCTGCATCAAAACACGGGGTAACCCGAATGGAGAAAGGATGGTAAGTGCAATGAAAAAGGTATTTGTATGTTCTCCCTATCGTGGAGACACCAAGAAAAACACTGAGAAGGCCGCTTTTGCTGCCAAAATTTTATCTGAATGTGGTCATATGCCAGTAGTCCCACATCTCTACTTTCCAAACTTCTTAGATGATAACGATCAATATGAGAGAATCCGTGGAATCGAACTTGGGATTGAACTGATGAAAGAATGTAACTTGTTATGGCTTCTTGGTCCAAGTATCACTCTTGGGATGGAGTATGAACTTGAAGTAGCAAAGGAAATCCAAATTCCAGTAAGGATGTATGATGACAAGTTTAAACAGATAAATCCCAAAACGTTAATCCTTGACGAACGTGTGGATGATCATTTCCGCAGTGTGGTCAAAGGTTTGAAATTTGAATGAAAGGATGAGTTGGTATGAGTGACATCTATTTAACTCTTGCGGATGGGTTTGAAAAACTCGCAGCTGGCTACAGAGCATTGGCAACAGAATCTGCTAGTGTTGGACAAGTCCCAGAACTGAAGGTTGCAACCGAAGAAAAACAAGAACCACAAATTACGATTGAAGAAGTTCGAGCAGTTCTTGCAGCGAAAAGCCAAGAAGGGAAAACCCGTGAGGTCAAGGCACTACTTATGAAATACGATGCAGGAAAGCTTTCAAGTATAAAACCAGAAGATTATGCTTCCCTTCTTAAGGAAGCTGAGGTGCTTTAATGAGTGGGCATGCAAGGTTCTCTCCATCATCGGCACATCGACGCTTAAACTGTCCACCTTCTTTGGTGCTTGAAGAGCAGTTTGAAGATGAAGAGTCCCATTATGCGGCAGAGGGTTCTGCTGGCCATGCGTTGGCAGAGCACCTCATCAAAAAGCACCTAAAACAAAGAAGTAGAAGACCTGTTTCTAATTATTACTCGGACGAACTACTTGAAGCCGTTGATGAGTACGTGTCCTATGTGATAGGAGAGATTGAAGAGGCCAAAAGAATCTGCAACAATCCCATATTTTTCGTGGAACAGCGAGTCGATGCATCCGAATATGTAGATGAATGCTTCGGTACGGCAGATATGGTTATTATCACCGAAAAAGTCGCACACATCATTGACCTCAAACTTGGTAAAGGTGTACCAGTGTCTGTAGAGAAAAATCCGCAATTGATGATTTATGGACTCGGAATTTTGAGTATAGCTGAACTGCTCTATGACATTGAAACAGTTCGTCTAACCATTGTTCAACCACGGTTAAATAGTTTAAACACATGGGACATTTCAATTGAAGAGTTAAAGGTGTGGGGCGAAACCGTACTAAAACAAGCAGGGGAAAAGGCTCTAGCTGGAAATGGGGATTTCAAGGCTGGTAGTTGGTGCAGATTTTGTAAAGCACGAAATAAATGTCGCGCTCGATCTGATGAATTTTTACAGCTAGCTAAAATGGAATTTCGTGAACCTGCTTTACTTTCAGATGAAGAAATTGCTGAAGTTTTAAAGGTTTCAGATGAACTGGCAAAATGGTCATCCGATGTTTATACCTTTGCGCAGGATCAAGCCATTGTTCACGGAAAACAGTGGAATGGATTCAAACTGGTGGAAGGGCGTAGTAATCGTAAGTACACCAGTGAAAAAGAATTGGCACAAGCAGCCATTGCAGCAGGATTTACTGACATTTATAAACGCTCTCTTGTCACCATAACAGAGTTGGAACGACTTATGGGCAAAAAGGAATTTGCTAAAGTACTTGGACATCTAGTGTACAAGCCACAAGGCAAAATCACCTTAGTACCAAATAACGATAAGAGAGAAGCCATTACTAAAACTACCGCGGAGGCGGAATTTCAGGAGGATTCATTATGAGTAAAAATACAGTTGAAACAAAAGTTATCGTACCATGCCGTTTGTCTTATCTACATTGCTGGGAGCCTAACTCCATTAACGGTGGTGACCCAAAATATAGTGTTTCCGCTATTATTCCAAAAAGCGATACCAAAACAGTGGAAGCAATCAAAGCAGCAGTTGAAGGAGCGAAGAAGGAGTCCATTTCCAAATGGGGTGGGAAGATTCCTGCAAATTTAAAAACTCCGCTTCGTGATGGTGATATCGAGCGACCAGAAGATGAAGCTTACAAAAATAGCTACTTCTTTAATGCAAACAGTCGTCAAGCCCCACAAGTTGTGGACGGAAAAGTACAACCTATTCTTGACCAAAATGAAGTGTACTCCGGTTGCTACGGGCGCATTAGTGTTACCTTCTATGGTTACAACAGCAACGGTAATCGTGGAATTGCAGCAGGACTTGGCAACATCCAAAAATTAAAGGATGGAGAACCGTTGGGTGGTCGTTCTAAAGCATCTGATGATTTTGAAACGGTGGAAGATGATGACTTTCTAGCTTAATGATAGGACTAGGGCGGTGGGTAGCTGCCGCCCTGGTATATATAAGGAGCAGATATGATGTATTTATCAATCGATATTGAAACTTATTCCGATGTTGATTTAACAAAATCTGGAGTCTATGCCTATACAGATAGTCCAAACTTTGAAATTTTACTATTCGCCTATGCCTTTGATGATGAAGAAACGAAAATCGTGGACTTGGCCTGTGGTGAAAGCTTACCACAAGAAGTCATTCATGCTCTTACGGATGAAAATATAATAAAGGCAGCATTTAATGCGGCATTTGAAAGAACCTGTCTTTCAAAGTATCTTGGGGTCTACCTTCCACCAATATCATGGCAATGTACAGCAGTGCAATCAGCAATGCTTGCCTTACCTTTGTCTCTTGATGGTGTAGGTGAAGTTTTAAATATACAGCGTAAGAAATTAAAAGAAGGTACGGACCTAGTTCGATATTTTTCGCTCCCTTGTAAGCCTACGAAAACGAACGGTGGCAGAACAAAAAATCTTCCAGAACACGCACCGGAGAAGTGGGAGCAGTTTAAAACTTATTGCATACGAGACGTGGATGCAGAACGGGAAATTAGATGGAAACTGAGAAAGTTCCCAATTCCAGAAAATGAAATGGTGCTTTATCAATTAGATCAAGAAATTAATGATTGCGGTATTTTAGTTGACCGAGAACTCGTATCCCGCGCGGTGGAATGCGACCTCATATACAAAGACAAAGCAACGACTAGAGCCTATGAATTAACGGGCCTTATCAATCCCAATTCTGTTGCACAAGTCAAAGGGTGGCTTTCTGAACGTGGAGTGGAAGTGGACAGCCTTGATAAAAAGATAGTAAAAGGGCTACTAGAAGAAACGGATGGTGAAGTTTTAGAAGTACTAAAACTTAGGCTTCTAATGGCAAAAACCTCTGTAAAAAAATATGAAGCAATTGAACGTTCTGTCTGTTCTAATGGCAGGGTTCATGGACTTCTTCAATTTTACGGTGCTAATCGAACCGGTCGCTGGGCGGGTAGGCTCGTTCAAGTGCAGAACCTCCCCCAGAACCATTTGCCGGATTTGACTTTGGCCCGTGAACTTGTCAAACAAGGGCGATTTGAAGATGTGGATCTTCTTTTTGACTCAACTCCTGGTGTCTTATCAGAACTGATTCGTACAGCTTTTGTACCAAAAACGGAAACACGTTTTATCGTAGCGGATTTCTCTGCTATTGAGGCGAGGGTACTTGCGTGGTTATCGGATGAAAAATGGAGGCTTGATGTTTTTGCAAGCCACGGCAAGATTTACGAGGCATCCGCTTCTGCGATGTTTGGAGTACCAATTGAAGAAATAGATAAAGGAAGTCCTCTTAGGCAGAAAGGGAAAATTGCAGAACTTGCTCTTGGTTATGGCGGTTCTGTCGGTGCATTAGCTTCAATGGGTGCTCTAGATATGGGACTTACGGAAGAAGAACTTCAACCATTAGTCAGCCAGTGGAGAAATGCTAATCCTCATATCACAAAATTTTGGTGGGATATAGATGCAGCGGCTATCACTGCTGTACGTGAGAAACGAGAGATGGTAGTGGGGAGAGTGCGCTTTTCCTATAAATCTGGAATTCTCTTTGCGACCCTTCCATCTGGTAGAAAGCTTTCGTATATCAAACCAAGGTTAGAAATGAACAAGTTTGGGAGAGAGGGGCTGACTTTTGAAGGAGTCGGTGACAGCAAGAAATGGATGCGTATAGAAACATACGGTCCAAAATTGGTAGAAAACATTGTCCAAGCAACGAGCCGGGACCTTTTGGCACTAGCTATGCTAAGACTTCGCAACAATGGTTTTGACATTGTGATGCATGTACATGACGAAGTGGTGCTAGAAGTTCCAAACGATCAATCGTCCGTTGAAGAAATTTGTGAGATCATGGCGATTGCACCGGAATGGGCAGACAGTCTTCCCCTTCGTGCAGATGGCTATGAATGTAATTACTATAAAAAAGATTAGGAGGATTTGATGATGAGCAATCTTACTATTTTCAATAATATCGAATTTGGAGAAATCCGAACGCTTGAAATAAATGATAAACCATTCTTTTGTGGAAGTGATGTGGCAAAAGCGCTCGGTTATGCAAAGCCACAAAATGCGATTGTTGCACATTGTAGGTATGCCCTAAAACAAGGTATACCTCATCCACAGTCACAATCAAAAACGATTGAAATGCTATTTATTCCTGAAGGGGATCTGTATCGATTAATCGTGAACAGTAAATTGCCTTCTGCAGAAAAATTTGAACAGTGGGTTTTTGATGAAGTCCTTCCTTCCATAAGAAAACATGGACTGTATGCAAAAGAAGAACTCCTAAATAATCCAGACTTGTTCATTTCAGCATTGCAGGAATTAAAAGCCGAAAAAGAAAGAACCAAGTTACTAGAATTGGAGAATGCACAGAAAAAACAAATCATCAGCGAGTTGCAACCAAAAGCGAGCTACTATGATTTAATTCTTCAAAATAAGAGTCTATTGCCAATTTCCAAAATCGCAAAAGATTATGGTATGTCCGGCAAGGCTTTAAATAAGATGCTTCATGAATTAGGAATCCAATTCAAACAAGGAAATACATGGCTTTTATATCAGCAGTATGCAAATCAGGGTTATACCCAATCAAAAACGTATGCTATTGATGCAGATAGAAGTGCCATGCATACTTACTGGACTCAAAAAGGCCGATTGTTCCTCTATGACTTACTCAAAAACGAAAAGAATCTTCTTCCTGTTATTGAACGAAAACAAAGTGCATAAGGAGGTGCTTTTCGTTGGAGATCAGTAAATACAATGCGGAGGGTTATTATGACCCTACCGCATATGAAGGGATTCGAAAGGCAGATGCTGATGCAAGAAAATTTAAGATTTTATATCCAACAGGGTATATGGAATTGAATCTCACAAATTTTTTCCCTTGCACCTTAGATAAAGCGAGAAAGATATTCTCACTAATACACAAATATTCATCGAAAGAAGATAAGCGAAGACTCATTCATTTCCTTCAAGCATTAGAAAATGAATATGCGATAGAAATGATGGAAGCTGCTGCAAAAGCAATCTCTTATCCTGAGAAATCCGCTGAATATCGAAAGTCCAATTCAAGGTTTAAAGAAGTAAGGCGACTTCGTCAAAGAACTGCAAGAAATATTGAACTCTTCAATGCAGGGAGGGTAAACAAATGAAGATAAAGATATCTACCGGCAACTCACGTATGGATAAGCGATGGAATCTACAGGAATTGGAACTGGACGAGTTTAGAGATCGTATTGCCGTAACACACAGAACCTCTGAAACCGTGGAACAGTATAGAAAAATGTCTAAAGCAAAACAGGATGAAATCAAGGATGTTGGTGGATTCGTCTTAGGAACTTTAAAAGATGGCAGAAGGAAAAAGGATTGTGTGCTTTCTCGTTCAGCTCTTTCCTTGGATATGGACTATGCCTTTCCCGACACCATTGATCAGATTGAAATGTTCTATTCCTATAAGTGTTATTTTTACTCTACTCATAAGCACACAGCAGAAAAACCTCGTCTTCGACTGATTATCCCACTCACCCGTGAAGTGTCATCAGATGAATATTCCGCTGTCGCAAGAAAGATAGCGGAAGAAATTGGGATCGAACTTTTTGATGATACAACTTATGAACCTAGTAGGTTAATGTATTGGCCATCCACTTCATCAGATGGAGAATTCCTTTTTAGAGAAATTGAAGGAGACCTACTTGACCCAGATGCAGTACTTGCTAAATATAAGGACTGGCGTAATACAGCTGAATGGCCTGTTTCCAAAAGAAAGCAAACCATTGTGCAACGGGTTGTGAAGAAACAAGCAGACCCACTCACAAAGCCAGGAACAGTGGGAGCCTTTTGCCGTACTTATTCCGTGACGGATGCTATTGATGCATTTCTAAACGATGTGTACCGCAAAAGTGCAATGCAAGGTCGCTATGATTATATTCCTGCTGATTCTCAGGCGGGTGTTGTTATTTATGAGGATACATTCTCATACAGCCATCATGCCACAGACCCCGCTTGTGGAAAGCTAATGAACGCATTTGATATCGTTCGAATCCATAAATTTGGTTCACTTGACGATAAGGCAAAGGAAGATACGGATTCTACTAAATTACCATCTTTCAAGGCGATGCAGGAGTTTGCAATTTCTGATGAACAGGTCAAAATCCGTCTTGCCAAAGATCGTGAAAGCCACGCTTTGGAGGAATTTGATGGCGTTGATGATAAGAACTGGCAGACTATTTTAGAACTAGATAAACAAGGAAAGGTAAAAGATACACTGACAAACATCGCAAACATCATCCGCTTCGACCCAAATCTTAAGCCAATCGTTTACAACGAATTTAAGAGTACGTTGGATGTGATTGGCCCATTGCCGTGGAAACAAGTGCGTGCAGGATGGGGAGATGCAGACCTAGCCTGTGCAAAAGTGTACTTTGAAAGAGTGTATGGCATCTGGTCCCCAACGAAATTCAAGGATGCATTACTGGCTGTCGTTTCTGCGGAACGAACATACCATCCGATTAAAGAGTATTTCGATACCTTGAACTGGGATGGCACAGAGAGAATTGACTCACTGATTATTGATTATCTTGGTGCTGATGATACCGATTTTGTCAGGGCTGTCACTCGGAAAACCTTATGTGCTGCGGTTGCTCGTGTCTATGAACCTGGCATTAAGTTTGACTCAATATTGGTTTTGAATGGTCCACAAGGTGTTGGTAAGTCTACTTTTTTTGCCCTGCTTGGACAAGAGTGGTATTCAGATAGTCTATCAATATCAGATATGAAGGATAAAACCGCAGCAGAGAAATTGCAAGGTTACTGGATATTGGAACTAGGCGAGCTGGCAGGTATGAAAAAGGTAGATGTGGAAACGGTCAAATCTTTTATTAGTCGCACAGATGATAAGTTCAGACAATCCTATGGAGTAAATGTCGAGAGCCATCCAAGAACGAATATCATTGTGGGTTCAACCAACTCAGAAAATGGCTTTCTGCGTGACATTACAGGAAATCGCCGCTTTTGGCCAGTTCGTGTAACAGGAAATGGGAAGTATCATGCTTGGAATCTAAAGGATGTAGACCAAGTGTGGGCAGAAGCAATTGTTAAATTCCGTGATGGAGAAGATCTATTTCTTAAAGGCGAAGTGGCGGCTCAAGCTTATGTTCAGCAGCAACAAGCGATGGAATCCGATGATCGTGAAGGAATTATTATTGATTATCTTGAACGTCTTTTACCGACAAATTGGGATGAGATGGATTTGTATCAAAGAAGAAGTTTCCTTGGCGGTAGCGAGTTTGATGGTGGGATTCAAACAGGTACGGTTCTTAAGGAAAAGGTGTGTGTGATGGAAATTTGGTGTGAATGTTTCGGCAAGGAGCGCCAAAATCTGAAACGTACCGACTCTTATGAAATTGAGGGGATTTTAAGCAAAATTGGAGGGTGGAAGAAATTGTCCACGAACAAGACAGGGAAGGCCCGATACCCCCTTTATGGTCCACAGAAAACATTCATTCGTGATGAGTAAGGCACAGTGATAAAAGATAGGCACAGAAAAATATCCGTGCCTAAGTTTCCTATAAAAGCAAAGGCACAGATGAAGGCACAGCCGTTAACGGTAGTGAAATAAGGAGGTTTGCAACTTGTGTGCCTACTGTGCCTATAAAAACCATAATGATAGATGAAATAGATAGATAATAGTAGAAATAGGCACAAGTATGTATGTGTACGCGCGTATAGGATTTTTACCCATAGGCACGACACAAGGCACAGTTAGAAAAAGGGGCTGGTCTTTTGCGAGAAAATTTAATAGAAAGAAAATTTGTAACCGAGGTAAAAAAGCGTGGAGGGATGGCTGTTAAATTCGTGTCCCCCGGTCTTGATGGGGTGCCGGACCGCCTAGTACTTTTTCAAGGTGGAAGACTAGCTTTTGTGGAACTAAAGGCTCCCGGCAAAACCATGCGACCTTTACAGTTAAGAAGAGCCAATCAACTTACCGCATTAGGCTTTCGTGTTTACTGCATTGATAACAAAGAAATGATTGGAGGTGTGCTTGATGAAATACAATCCACATAATTATCAAGAATATGCGAAAGATTTCATACTAGCACATCCTGTCTGTTGCCTGATGCTAGATATGGGACTTGGCAAAACGATCATTACCTTAACGGCATTATGGTTGTTGGCACTGGACTACTTTGATATTGGAAAAGTCCTTGTGATTGCACCAAAACGAGTAGCCGAAGATACTTGGCCAAAAGAATTATCCAAGTGGGAGCATCTTACAGGACTTTCCTATTCATTGGTTCTAGGTAATCAGAAACAGCGAGAGGATGCGCTCATTAAAAAAGCCTTTATCTACATCATTAATAGAGAAAATGTAGCATGGTTAGTTGAGAACCACTCTTGGGATTTTGATACGGTTGTGATTGATGAACTATCCAGCTTTAAGTCCAATAAGGCACAGCGGTTTAAGGCTTTAAAGAAAGTGCGACCTAAAATTCAGAGAGTCATAGGACTTACTGGAACTCCGACACCGAATTCTCTGCTAGATTTATGGCCGCAAATGTATCTGTTGGATGTGGGGGAGAGGCTCGGTCGATTTATTGGCGGTTACCGTGACCGATTTTTCAAGCCAGATAAACGTAATCGAGAAATTATCTATTCCTATAAACCTCGTGATGGAGCGGAAGAGAAAATCTATGAATTAATTTCAGACATTTGTATTTCTATGAAAGCCGCGGATTTTCTCAAGATGCCAGAGAAAATAAACAATCGTATCGAGGTATCCATGGATCAGAAGGAAAGAAAGCTTTATGAAAGTTTTCAAAGAGATATGTGTTTAAAACTCGGAGACGAAGAACTAGATGCCATCAATGCAGCTGGCCTTTCCAATAAACTTTTGCAAATGGCAAACGGAGCTGTGTATGGAGAAGAGAAAAAAGCACTTCCTATCCATGATAGAAAGTTGGATGCACTAGAGGATTTAATTGAAGCGGCTAATGGCAAACCCCTTCTAGTAGCCTATTGGTATAAACATGATCTTGCCCGTATTCGTGAACGTTTTGATATCAGAACGATTGATACGGCAAAAGACATCGATGATTGGAATGCTGGAAAAATCCCAGTTGCCTTAATCCATCCAGCTTCAGCGGGACACGGCTTAAATTTGCAGGCAGGCGGTTCCACCATAGTATGGTTTGGATTGACTTGGTCTTTAGAATTGTATCTGCAATTGAATGCAAGACTTTGGCGCCAAGGACAAAAGAATACGGTCGTAATTCAGCATATCATTACCAAAGGAACACACGATGAAGATGTAATGAAAGCCTTAGAAACTAAAGATTATCGACAATCAGCCTTGATAGACGCAGTGAAAGCCAGATTGGAGTTGTAAAGCATGAGCGAAAGGATTGAAAAAATAATGCAGAATTACTCACAGATGGTCATGGAACGTAACTGCCTTGAGAATCAAATCATACACTTTCAAGGAATTTCGGAAACGGAAGTGATTGAGTCGATGTATTTTGCGCAATCGGATAATGAACGTGTGCAAACAAGTGGTGTTTCGGACAAGACCGGTCGAATTGCTCTTGGCTATAAAGACAGAATGAAACGGATTAACAACGAGTGGCAGGATCATTTGGTAAAGAAACATGCCATTCTAGCAGATGAATTGATATTTTTAGAGTCTGCTATTCTTTCGTTAAGTGGTATATTACCGGAATTTATTTCGGACATGGTGATAGAAGGACTGACTTGGGATGAACTAGCAGCTAAGTATCATGTCAGTCGAACAATGGTTGCGAAGTACAGAAAAAAAGCGATACGTGAATTGGAAATCTTATACACCATTCACGACAAAGAAATGGAAGAATACATTTTGAATTGAGGTGAAGTCGATGTGTAGAAGAGGAGATATTTATCTTGTGGATTTCGGTCAGAACATAGATACTTGCAAACAAAATGGAATCCGCCCAGTTATTGTGGTCAGCAACAATAAAGCGAATTCCCACTCATCCGTCATAACGGTGGTTCCGCTAACGACAAAAATAAATAAGAAACGGTACTTACCAACTCATGTATATATTCCCGTTTCAAAAGGAAGCGGTCTAAATAGTAGAAGTATTGCTCTTGCAGAACAAGTGGAAGCGATTGATAAGGAACGACTAATAAAAAAGAAAGGAAGGGTAACAAGCAAAGTTATCATGGCCAAAATCACCATGGCTTTACAAATACAGATTGGTGTTTATGAAGAATTTAATTGAGAAGAACAGTCGGCTAAATTGGTCGGCTGTTCTTTTCCTTTTCATGGAATATTTCGACAAATGGTTTACCAAAGGTGTACTAAAGGTGTACTGCTTTTTCATTTTCACAAGCCTATACTTAAAATTGCCAAGATAGTATATAGAGTCTGAGTTTCCCCTCAGGCTTTTTTTTCTTTGGTCGGATGCGGCTTTCATCCTTTCACGCATCCGTACATAGAAAGGAGAGAGTATTGTGCCTAAAAGACCAGATACTCCATGCAAGCATCCAAGATGTGCAAAGCTTGTTCCTTATGGCGCATCGTACTGTGAAGAACACGCACCACTACACATTCACGATGTGAAAAGTACAAAGGAAAAAGGATACGACAGCCGATGGAGAAAAGCACGTAAAAGGTTCTTGAAATCACACCCTCTATGTGAGAAGTGCTTTGACAAGGGAAAGCTTGAGAAGGCAAAAGTTGTTGACCATATCATTCCACATCGAGGTGACCAAGAATTATTTTGGAATGAAACCAATTGGCAGCCATTGTGCAAGCCGTGCCATGATAGAAAGACAATGACCGTGGACAGATACCAAGAGTTCAAATACTGACGGCTGAGTAGGGGCGGTCTGTATCTCTACAGACCAAAATCCTAAAGACCGGCGCCCCCTTTCGTGCGAAAAACCGCAGAATTAATAAGGGGGGATACCCAAAAAACTCAAAATTAGAATGAAAAAGTAAAGAAAGTGCTGTTTGAATGGGAAGTTTACCTTTCACTTCTAACGGTACTTTTGCCGAATAATTGCAGAAAAGATTGTAAAACTCTCGCTCAAATGCAGGGGTTTGCAGTCTTTTTTCTTTTCCATTTTGGCGAAAGGATGTGAAGCAATGAAAGATTCACAAGCGAAACAAATACGAGAATTGCGAATGCGCGGTGTTGGTTACCGTGCGATAGCTTCCGTTGTAGGTCTTTCACGAGATATTGTTCGTAATTACTGTAAAAGTCACGGTCTAGATGGATATGCCAGTGCTTTGTCTGTAAACATGAGAGAACAAATGCAACAAGGCAAGGTTTGTCTGTGTTGTGGTAAAGAAATCAAGCAACCGAAAACAGGAAGAAAACGGAAGTTTTGCTCAGATAAATGTAGACGTGGATGGTGGTCAGAACACCCAGAGGTCACAAATAAAAAGGAAACAGCTTTTTATAAAAAGACTTGTATCTACTGCAATAAACCGTTCACGGTCTATGGAAATAAGAATCGAAAATATTGTTCGCATGAATGTTATGTTCACGACAGATTTTGGCGGGAAGAAGAGGGCAGAGAACCTTATGTAAGTCCTGCCAATAGTGAGGAGGAAGATGATGAGCGAGATGAAATGGCAGTCTCTATCTGTAGATGTTCTAAAGCCAGCAGCTTATAACCCCCGTAAGAAATTGAAAGTGGGTGACAAAGAATATGAAAAAATTAAAAACTCAATTTTAGAGTTCGGCTATGTAGAACCTATCATTGTGAATTACGATATGACAGTTATTGGCGGTCACCAACGATTAACGGTTTTAAAGGATCTCGGCTATACAGAAGTACATTGTGTCGTAGTTGAAATCAAAGATGAAAACAAGGTTAAAGCACTGAACATCGCGCTAAATAAAATAACTGGTGCATGGAACGAACAGTTACTTGCCGACCTTTTAGTAGATTTGCAGACGGCCAATTTTAATACTGATTTTACAGGTTTTGAAGCTCCAGAAATTGAACAGCTGTTTTCCAAAGTTCATAACAAAGACATCGATGAAGACGATTTTGATGTGGAGGAAGCCTTGAAAAAACCAACCATGTCAAAACAAGGAGACATTTGGTTGCTTGGTAAACACAGACTTATTTGTGGGGATTCGACTCTTCCAGAAACTTATACGGCTTTGATGGATGGCAGAAAAGCGAATCTAGTGGTGACTGATCCACCATATAACG
The DNA here is from genome assembly GCF_000285495.1 of Oceanobacillus massiliensis str. N'diop. GTDB lineage: Bacteria > Bacillota > Bacilli > Bacillales > Amphibacillaceae > Oceanobacillus > Oceanobacillus massiliensis. The sequence continues at coordinate 167,830 of NZ_HE610979.1, read as the reverse complement.
TGGATGTGGAGGAAACAGCTGGCAAGATTAAGAACGACAATATGCCTGATGCTGATTTTTATAAATTTTTGTTTGCGGCATTCGTAAATATGGAGCAGAACATGGAGAGTGATGCTTCCATTTATGTGTTTCATGCAGATACACAAGGGTTTAACTTCCGTAAGGCATTCACTGATGCAGGGTTCTATCTTTCAGGGTGCTGTATTTGGAAGAAAAATTCATTAGTTCTTGGCCGCTCACCCTATCAGTGGCAGCATGAACCTTGTTTGTTTGGTTGGAAGAAAAGTGGTAAGCATCAATGGTACTCGGACCGAAAACAGACAACCATTTGGGAATATGATCGACCGAAATCTTCAAAGGAACATCCGACAATGAAGCCTGTTGCATTAATGGCCTACCCAATCCAAAATTCATGTATGAGCAATTGCATTGTACTTGATCCGTTTCTTGGTAGTGGTTCCACGCTATTGGCTTGTGAGCAGACTGGACGAATTTGCTATGGCATTGAGTTGGACGAGAAATTTGTAGATGTAATTGTGAACCGTTTTGTAGAATCAACTGGCACTTCCTCGAATGTGTTTTTACTTCGAGATGGAGTACGTGTTCCATATGATGATGTGAAAAAAGAAGTTACCAATAAATCTGAACAACAAGTTATTTGAAGCATGGAGAAATCCATGTCTTTTATTTTTGAAGGGAGCGGAACTGATGTCAGATATAAAACAATATACTTTCATTGATTTCTTTTCAGGCATTGGTGGTTTCCGCCTCGGATTAGAAATGGCAGGTATGAAGTGTATCGGATTTTGTGAAAAGGATAAATTTGCAGTGCGGTCTTACCGTGCTATGTACGATACGGAAGGTGAATGGTATGGAGAAGACATCACAAAGCTTCGAACAAATGAAATTCCTCGAGCAGATATATGGACTGCGGGAAGTCCTTGTCAAAACCTCTCTATTGCAGGGAGAAGAAGCGGACTTCACGGTGACAGAAGCGGACTCTTTTTTGACTTCGTTGACCTCCTCAAAGGCAAAAAAGAAGAGGATAAACCCGAATGGGTTATCCTTGAAAATGTTAAAGGTCTTTTATCAAGCAATGGTGGATGGGACTTCCTTGAATATATTAATCAGCTGGCCAAAGCAGGGTACGATGTGGAATGGCAGATTTTCAATTCCAAAGATTATGGAGTCCCGCAAAATCGAGAACGAGTGTATACTATCGGGCATCTTAGAAGCCGAGGTGGACGAGAAATACTACCTATCGGCTCAGAAAGCCACGGAAATCTTAAGCAAGTTATAGCAGGTTCGCAAGGAAATCGAGTCTATGATCCAACAGGGGTTTCCGTTTCATTGACGAGTGGATCGGGAGGACTAGGTGCAAAAACAGGTTTATATCTGATTGACCAATCAACATCTGCTCCAAAGATTACAGAGGAAGCAAGATGTATTACGGCAAGATATACTGCAGGAGCAACAAAGCGGACCGCTATGAATAGTGCTGTTTTGGAAATCGCTGAGGAATGCAATGCACAAGTCAACAAGGTATATCCTGTGTTGACACCCGAACGTTTGGAAAAGCGACAGAATGGACGAAGAATTAAGAATTCTGAAGAGCCAATGTTTACTCTCACAAGTCAGGATAGACACGGTGTCATGATTGAATTCGGGGAAGAAGAGCGAATGAATTCTGACCAAGATACTGATGAAATAGTCACTTCCACCGGAATAAAGTTGCGAAATGGAACAAAGCTAGGCTATCAAATTGCCTATCCTGGTGATTCGGTGGATCTTGCATATCCAGCTTCAACTACTAGAAGAGCAAGAGTTGGACAAGGCTTTGCCCATGCACTTTCATGTTCGGGTGCTGTTGGAGTAGTTGTTTGGAACAACAAGTTAGTACGGATAAGAAGACTTACACCAAGAGAATGCTTCAGACTTCAAGGATTTCCAGATGATTTGTTTGATAAAGCTGCTGAGGTGAATTCTGATACCCAACTTTATAAACAGGCAGGAAACGGTGTGACCGTAAATGTCGTATATGCGATTGGTAGAAAAATAGTTGCAAATCTAGATTCATAATCGATAGATAATCTTGACTTATGTGCCTTTCAGAGTGATGTATGTAGTACCAAAAATAAAGGAGGCACATCACATGATTATTAAGACAAATGCAGACAATCGAAAATTATTAGTTAAGGCAATTTGCGAATTTACAGGAGTGGAGCAAAAGTATTTAGGTCCACCGACTTTCGCATACAGGGTTGGAGATTTCACCATCGACCGTGATAGCAACATCATTTGCGAAACAGAAAAAGAAGGGCAACAATTGAAAGAACATTTAATAGGATTAGGATATGTAGAACCAGAGATTAATAGATTAGAAATTAGTATCCCAATAGAAGGAATGGATGGATCATCCCTGCGAAACTTGGTGTTTATGCTGCATAGCAAACAGTATCTTTTGAATCGAGTTGTCGGAGCAACAAATTTCACTGTCAGCGAAAGCCTAATCGAGTCCTTGGAAACGAATCCAACCGAAACAAAAGAGGATTTGTTGAGCATTTGCGAAGCGGAAGGTGGTATTGAAGGACTGACGGTTGACGATGAAAAGGTGACATTCACCTTCTCTCTTTCGGAAAATAGTGACAAGAACAAAGCATACGCTGAAGTTGCCGCCTTGATGGTAAAACAAGCTAAAGTTGCAAAAAGAATTAGTCCGACAGAACAAACACCAGAAAATGAGAAGTATTACCTTCGCACGTGGCTTGTACGGTTGGGTCTTGGTGGAGAAGGGGGAAAGGTTTCAAGGAAGTCCCTTCTTGCCGGATTAAAGGGGCACACGGCTTTCAGAACGCCAGCTGACGAAGAGAAGCACAAGGCACGACTGAAAGCAAAAAAGGATTCTCAACATTCATCTGAAGAATAAAATTTGAATTAGTAATCTTCCTCGAAATAGTGGTTTTTCCTAAAAAAAGTGCTGGATAATATGTGCTTTTAGAGTGATATATGGTACTAGCAAAAGGAAAGAACACACTATTTTGAGAGGATGAAAACAAAATGAAAACACAAACATTCGGTATCGAAATCGAACTAACTGGCATTAAGAGGGACACAGCGGCCAAGGTGATTGCAGATTACTTTGGAACAGGGCAACCTAAATACATTGGCGGCTCCTACAGCCTTTTCGAAGCAAAGGATGCCAAAGGAAGAACGTGGAAGGTTATGTACGACTCCAGCATTTTGGCAGAGAAAAAGGAAAATCGCACAAGAACTTCAGCGGGAAAAGAATACAAGACGGAAGTGGTCAGCCCCATTCTTACCTACGATGATATGAAGGATTTACAAGAACTTGTCAGACAGCTTAGACACAGCGGAGCCTTTACAAACTCCTCCTGCGGGATTCACATTCATGTCGGAGCGGAACGCTTTGCACCACAGACACTTCGCAACATTGTGAACATCATCGCAAGCAAGGAGGACATCCTTTACAAAGCACTTCGAATTGACCAAAAAAGACTACGTTATTGTAAAAAGACAAACGAGAAGCTGCTAGAAACCATTAACCGAAATAAGCCAAAGACCATGTCGGAACTAGCCGACTTATGGTACGTAGAAGATCCGAATAGCAGAGGGCACCATTACAATAGCACACGCTATCACGGTTTGAACCTCCACGCAACCTTTACAAAAGGCACTGTAGAGTTTAGGCTTTTCAACTCGACAACACACGCTGGTGAAATAAAATCCTACATACAATTTTGCCTTGCGGTTTGCCACCAAGCCTTGAACCAGAAAAAGGCTTCAGCGAGAAAAACGGTGACCAACAATGAAAAATATGCCTTCAGATGTTGGATGCTTCGATTAGGACTTATAGGTGACGAGTTTAAGACCTGCAGACATCACTTTCTCAAACACTTGGAAGGAAACTCAGCATGGAGACAGGTTGTTTAAAAAGAGAAGAAATACACCACGGGCGGTTCAGCCGCCCTTTAGGTGGTAGGAGGCAACCCTCACTATAAGTTGAAAGGAAGTAGAGAGAGATGAAAAGGAAGTTGTACATCGCCTATGGCAGTAATATGGACATAGAACAAATGGCTTTACGATGTCCTTCTGCAAGATTCATTGGGATTTCAGAAATAAACGGTTATGAATTGTTATTCAAAGGTTCAAAGACAGGTTCCTATGCAACCATTGAAACGAAAGAAGATGGAAAGGTTCCTGTTGTGGTTTGGGAGATTACGGAGCGTGATGAAAAAAGTTTGGATCGTTATGAAGGGTTCCCAACTTTTTATTACAAGGAAGATATCTCCGTTTCAATTGAAGGTGAAACAAACGTAGCGATGGTTTACATTATGGATGAAAAGCGAACTTTCGGTCGACCAACATATCGATATTACAAAGTTATAGAGGAAGCTTATCAAAAGTTCGGATTTGACCTTACATTTCTTGAAACAGCACTGGATGTCAGCATTGAAAGGGGAAAAACCAATGATTAGGATTGATATGGCAACCTTAGAAAAATTGCGGTTAGAGTTCCCTGTTGGCTCGAGGGTGGCATTAGTCAAAATGGATGACCAACAGGCCCCACCGATTGGAACTAGGGGAACTGTGCGCGGTGTGGACGACATAGGGAGCATCCTCGTTCAATGGGACAATGGTGGAAGCCTTAGTGTAGTTTTCGGTGAAGATGAATGTCGGAAAATTGATTGATTATGAAAAGGACTTCTTCGGAGGTCTTTTTTTCATGCCATAAATCGGTGAGAGGAGGTGGAACTTATGGCACAGCGAGGAAGAAAGCCAAAACCAACTTCTTTAAAAGAATTGGAAGGTAATCCAGGTGGTAGACCACTTAATCAAAAAGAACCACGACCGACAAAGAAAGCTCCTCGTTGTCCTTCGTGGCTTGAGGATGAAGCGAAAAAAGAGTGGAAGCGTATGGGCAAAGTATTAGAGCAAATGGGACTGCTCACTGAAATGGATATGGCTGCTTTTGCAGGATATTGTCAAGCGTACGCACGTTGGAAAGAAGCGGAGGAATTTATTACACAGCATGGCACTATCATTCGAACACCGAATGGCTATTTACAACAGGTGCCACAAGTATCCATTGCCCAAACCAATCTGAAAATTATGTTGAAGTTTTGTGAACAGTTCGGTTTAACACCATCAGCAAGAAGCCGCATTGTTGCGGGGGAAGGACCTGTTGACCAAGCAGATGAAATGGAACAATTACTTGGAGGTGGCGCGTGATGACATACAAATACACACCTACTCCGTTTATGCTTGATACATCCCATTACGATAAGTCGAAAGCAGACCGAGCAGTGGCATTCATTCAGAACCTCTGTCACACAAAGGGGAAATGGGCGGGAAAGAAATTTCTACTTCTTCCCTGGCAGGAGCAAATCGTAAGAGACCTTTTTGGGGTTGTTAAAGAGGATGGGAAGCGACAGTTTCTGACCGCTTATGTGGAGATTCCTAAAAAACAAGGAAAGTCAGAACTTGCAGCAGCTATTGCACTTTACTTGCTATATGCCGATAACGAGCCAAGTGCTGAGGTCTACGGGGCTGCCTGTGACAGATCGCAAGCCTCTATTGTGTATGATGTCGCGAAACAAATGGTTCAGATGTCACCAGCATTAATGAAACGATCAAAAATAACAGCGGCTTCGAAGCGGATAGTCAATTATTCAAATGCAGGTTTTTATCAGGTTCTTTCAGCTGAAACAGGAACGAAACACGGATTGAACGTTTCAGGGTTGGTATTCGATGAAATTCACGCACAACCAAATCGAAAATTGTATGATGTGCTAACAAAAGGATCTGGTGATGCAAGGGAGCAGCCACTATTTTTCATTATTACTACAGCTGGAAATGATAAAAATAGTATCTGTTATGAACTGCATACAAAAGCCTTGGATATTCAAGCTGGTCGAAAAAAGGATGTCTCCTTCTATCCAGTCGTTTATGGACTCACTGAACAAGATGATTGGAATGATGAGGCGAACTGGTACAAAGCAAATCCATCTCTCGGACAAACGATTTCGATTGATCGAGTTCGTGAAGCATATAAGAATGCATTGGAGAATCCTGCGGAAGAGAATGTGTTTAAACAGCTACGACTGAATATGTGGACGTCAGCAACTGTGTGTTGGATACCTGATCATATTTATGATAGAGGGAGCCTTTCGATTGATTTGGAATCGCTGAATGGTAGGGAATGCTATGGGGGTCTAGACCTTTCAAGTACATCTGATATTACTGCTTTGGTTTTGGTGTTTCCCCCAAGAACTGAAGATGAAAAATACATCGTACTCCCATTCTTTTGGTTGCCAAAGGATACGCTTGATTTAAGATGTCGAAGAGATCATGTACTCTATGATGTTTGGGAACTTCAAGGATATATCCAAACAACAGAAGGTAATGTCATTCATTATGGATTTATTGAGAAATTTATTGAAGAACTCGGTGAAAAATACCACATCAAAGAAATTGCATTTGACCGTTGGAATGCGACACAAATGGTTCAGAATCTTGAGGATATGGGATTCAAGGTAGTTCCATTTGGACAAGGCTACAAGGATATGTCTCCACCTTCCAAGGAATTGTACAAGCTACTAATGGAAGGAAAGATTAATCATGGTGGTCAACCAGTTCTGAAGTGGATGGCACAAAATGTTGTGATGCGGCAAGACCCAGCTGGAAACATCAAACCAGACAAAGAGAAATCAGTGGAGAAAATTGATGGAATAGTTGCTACCATCATGGCCCTAGATCGTTGCATTAGAAATAAAGGCGATGATCACAGCGTGTATGATGAACGTGGAATATTAAGTTTTTAGATTGCAACATCGATTGACTGAAGTGGGTTGTTCACTGTGTTTAGCCCTTGAAAATCAAGTCCCGACTGCATTTATTTATGCTATGCTTTTGGTATATAGCATTTGGAGGTGCAAGTATGATAGATTTTGAAAGTTTTAATAATAAGAAATTCGCATACAGTTGTCTCGCTCTTCTCAGAGAAAAAAGTTGTTTGAATGAAGCTGAAATTCGCATTTTAACGAGTGAAGATACATGTAAAAGGCTATTTAACTGTAGTAAATATCCGATATTATCAGAAGTCCCACTTGATAGTGGACTAGTAGATGCCGATTGTTATGATGAACTCGGTAGACAAAGATTTTATAAAGATAAAATATTTGCTGACGGACGAGCTTTTGTGGTGTCGAATCATTGGTACGGACCGAATAAATCCATGCCTGACAACAGAACACCTTTTCTACAATGGGTTTTAGAAAAAATAAAATATCAAATTTAATTTTTAGAACATCTACTTTGGTAGGTGTTTTTTTCATGCCTTTTTAAAGGAGGAATGCTCATGAATATCCCTTTTTTCTCGAGATTTATGAAAGCAAGAGATAAACCAACAAACTACTACAAAGGGTCTGACTACTCGTTTTTATTTGGGCCAACTACAAGTGGTAAACATGTCAATGAATTTACTGCTATGCAAACGACAGCTGTGTACGCTTGTGTGAGGATTTTATCAGAGGCAGTCGCTTCTCTTCCACTTCATGTTTACCGCTATAAAGGTAATGGAAAGGAAAAGGTTTATAAACATCCTTTATATCATTTGCTTCACGATGAACCGAACACCGAAATGACATCCTTTGTCTTTCGTGAAACTTTGATGAGTCATTTACTACTTTGGGGAAATGCTTATGCCCAAGTTATCCGTGATGGGGCAGGTCGTGTAGTGGCGCTGTATCCTTTATTGCCAAATAAAATGGCGGTAGAAAGAGATAAAAACGGAGAACTGTATTATATTTATACGCGATTTACTGATGAGAATCCAAACTTTAAGGATCATGGAACGGTGATTCTTCGAAGGCAAGATGTCCTTCATATACCCGGCTTAGGCTTTGATGGTTTAATGGGATATTCACCGATTGCGATGACAAAAAATGCAGTGGGTATGACAATTGCAACTGAAGAATATGGTGCAAGTTTCTTTGCGAATGGTGCGAATCCAGGTGGGGTACTAGAGCATCCTGGTGTGTTAAAGGATCCAAAGAAAGTACGTGATTCATGGAATGATGTGTATCGTGGCACAGCGAATGCCCATAAAGTTGCTGTTTTGGAAGAAGGAATGAAGTATCAACAGATTGGAATACCACCAGAGGAGGCACAATTTCTTGAAACACGAAAATTTCAAATTAATGAGATAGCTAGATTATATCGTGTTCCTCCGCATATGGTAGGGGATCTCGAGAAATCTAGCTTTTCTAATATCGAGCAACAGTCCCTTGAATTTGTGAAATACACACTCGATCCTTGGGTTATTCGATGGGAGCAAGCTATGCAACGATCTTTACTTCTTCCAAATGAAAAGAAAGAGTATTTCATTAAATTAAATGTGGATGGTCTGCTCCGTGGGGACTACCAAAGTCGTATGAATGGGTACTCGGTGGGCAGACAAAATGGATGGCTTTCTGCAAATGATATTCGTGAACTAGAAGATATGAATCTTATACCAGAAGAGGAAGGTGGCAATCTGTATTTGATAAATGGCAACATGACAAAGTTGAAAGATGCAGGAATCTTTGCTGCAACTGAGCCAAGTAAGGAAGACAACAGTGATAACAATGAAAAGAACACACAAAAAGAAAATAGGAGGAATCAGGGATGAAACGAAAGTTTTGGAACTGGGTGAAAAATGAGGGTGAAAGAACCCTCTTTTTAAATGGAGAAATTTCAGATGAAACTTGGTACGGGGATGAAGTAACTCCTAAACTTTTTAAGTCAGAATTGGAATCAATTCAGGGAGATATTACGATTTGGATTAACTCTCCTGGTGGTGATGTATTCGCTGCGGCACAAATCTACAATATGCTGATGGATTACCAAGGAAATGTAAAGGTCAAGATTGATGGTCTTGCGGCTTCCGCTGCTTCCGTTATTGCAATGGCTGGTACAGAGGTTCTAATGTCCCCTGTTGCCATGATGATGATTCACAATCCTATGACAGTTGCCATTGGTGATTCTAAAGAAATGCAAAAGGCAAGTGAGATGCTTTCAGAAGTCAAGGAAAGTATTATCAATGCTTATGAAATCAAAACCGGACTTGCAAGGTCAAAAATCTCACATCTCATGGATGCAGAGTCATGGTTTAATGCAAAAAAAGCTGTAGAACTTGGATTTGCCGATAGAATTCTCTTTGAAGCGGATGAAAAAGAAGAGGAGGAATTGGAGGCTGTCATGTTCTCAAGAACAGCGGTAACAAATTCACTACTTTCCAAACTTATCCCATCAAAACCAGAGAACAAAACACCAATTGAGCAGTTAGAAAAACGATTGAGTCTGTTGGCTCACTAACTAAAGGAGGAAAACAATATGAATACAATTCTTGAACTGAGAGAAAAACGTGCAAAATCTTGGGAAGCGGCAAAGGCATTCTTAGACAGTAAACGAGGTTCGGATGGTCTTTTATCTGCTGAAGATACCGCCACTTATGACAAGATGGAAGCGGATGTAGTAAATTTGGGGAAAGAAATTGACCGTTTAGAACGACAAACAGCTATTGATGCAGAACTTTCTCGCCCAACAGCTTCTCCTATTACAAATCAGCCTGGCGAAAAACCAGGAAGTGAGTCAAAGACAGGTAGGGCCTCTGATGTGTATAACCAAGTATTCTGGGATAACATCAGACAAAGAAACTTCTATGATGTAAAGAATGCCCTTCAGATTGGTACAGATTCTGAAGGTGGATATCTTGTGCCAGATGAATATGAAAGAACCTTGGTTCAAGAACTTGAGGATGAGAACATCTTCCGTAAGTTAGCTACTGTTATTAGAACATCCAATGGTGATCGAAAGATTCCTATTGTTACCTCCAAAGGTACTGCATCCTGGATGGATGAGGAAGGTGCATTTTTAGAAAGTGATGATGCATTCGGTCAGACTTCTATTGCAGCATACAAATTAGGGACGATGATTAAGGTTTCCGATGAACTTCTAAACGATAGTGTGTTTGACCTTCAGGCATATATTGCTGGAGAGTTTGGCCGCAGAATCGGTGCGAAGGAAGAGGAAGCCTTTTTCATTGGTGACGGAATTGGAAAACCTACAGGTATTTTTGCGGTTACTGGAGGTGCCGAAGAAGGTGTAACTTCAGCAGGAGCCAATATTGCCTTTGACGATGTAATGGACCTATTTTATTCATTAAAATCTCCTTATCGAAAGAAAGCGGTATGGGTTTTGAACGATTCTACTGTTAAAGCTCTAAGAAAGCTGAAGGATGGGAACGGTAATTATATTTGGCAGCCTTCTGTTCAAGTTGGGGTTCCAGATATGATTTTAAATCGCCCTTACCACACATCTAGTTATATTCCAGACCTTACTGCTGGAAACAAAGTGATGGCTTTTGGTGATTTTAGCTACTACTGGATTGCTGATCGACAAGGTCGTTCTTTCAAACGATTGAATGAATTGTATGCTGCAACTGGACAAGTAGGTTTTCTAGCCAGTCAAAGAGTGGATGGAAAGTTGATTTTACCAGAAGCAGTGAAGACCCTAACATTAAAAGTTTAATAGTGAAAAGGCGGTCTGTCTGATTGTTCGTGACAGTCCGCTTATTTCTCTAGGAGGTGATTCGTGTGTTAATCACACTTGAAGAAGCCAAATTATATTTGCGTGTCGATTCTTCCGATGAAGATGAATTGATTAACAGTTTAATTGAAACCTCTGAGAAATTATGTATGGATGTTGCAAGGGTAAACAGTGAGGTTTTAGTGGAAGAAGCCGCTACTACCCGTATCGCAGTTTTATATGCGATGGCATTTCTATATGAACACAGAGAGGAAGCGGACTATAAAGAACTATTGACTATGCTCCGTGTCTTGCTTTTTGGTGTAAGGCAGGAGGTATTTTGAAATGGATATTGCAGCTCTTAATGTCAGAATTACTCTACAGAAGAATACACCCAAGACTGATAGTATAGGCAATCATACATTGGATTGGGAGGATTATTTTTCCTGTTATGCTACGGTAAGTAATGGTACAGGTGGCGAAAAAGAAAACGCGGGAACTATCAATGAAACAGAAACGCTCCACTTTACTGTCCGTTGGTGTAGTGAACTGGCTGAGGTTGGATCAACTCGTTATCGTATCCTTTTCAATAACAAAATTTATGACATTGAATATGTTGACCCAATGGGTTTTAAAAAAAATAGCTTGAAGTTTAAGGCTGTTCTAATAAAGAGGTGATGTATATGGCTGAGCGAGTAACCATTGATGAAATGGCACAAGAAATCATGGATGGTCTTTTAGAATATGCTAACCTTGCATCCGATGAAATGAAAAAGTGTGTAAGAGCAGCTGGAACAACAGTAAGAAAGGAAATTAAAAAAAATGCACCAGTTGACACAGGAAAATATCGAGATAGTTGGACTGTAACCAAACAGAAGGAAAGTTCATCTTCATTAGAACTTGTGGTTCATTCCAAAACTCGGTATCAGCTTGCACACCTTTTGGAACACGGTCATGCAAAACGTGGTGGAGGAAGGGTTGCAGGAAAAGTCCATATCGCTCCTGCTGAGGAGTTAGGTGAAAGGGAACTTGTTCAAAATATTGAAAGGAGACTTAGGGAATGACCCATGATGAAGTAAGGACTTTAATAGAAGAAATGGGTCTGCCTTTTGCATATGATCATTTTGCTGAAGGGGAATCACCTAATCCTCCGTTTTTGGTATTTCTCTATCCGCGTTCCGCCAATTTTGCTGCGGATGGAACAGCGTATCACAAAATTAATCGATTAAATATTGAATTCTATTCCGATATTAAAAGTCCAGAACTTGAGATAAACATTGAATCTGTGCTAGAAAGGCACAGTATTTTTTATGCCAAAAGCGAAGTATGGATTGAATCCGAAAATCTGTATGAAGTGCTATATGAAATGGAGGTTTAAATTATGGGCAACAAAGTAAAATTCAATATCTGCAATGTTCACTATGCTCCCATAACCATCGGCACAAATGGTGAGTTGACATTTTCAACACCAGTAGTAATGCCTGGAGCAGTTTCTCTCTCATTAGATCCAAATGGTGAACCAGAATCGTTTTATGCGGACGGGGTTGAGTATTATATTATTTCCAACAACATGGGCTATGACGGTGATTTGGAACTAGCGATGATTCCTGAAAATTTCCGTACAGACATCCTTAAAGAAGAAGCGGATGACAATAAAGTTCTTGTGGAAAATGCCAATGTAGAAACAGGAAGTTTTGCATTGCTCTTTGAGTTTGACGGTGATGTTAAGAAAATCCGTCATGTACTTTACAACTGTTCGGCTAGCAGACCAAAGATTGAGTCAAAAACTAATGAAGAATCCCGTGAAGTTCAAACAGAAACACTTACCGTCAAAGCGAGACCACTTTCGAGCGGATATGTAAAAGCCAAAACAGGAGATAGCACAACTGAAACGGTCTATTCGGATTGGTACAAGTCTGTGTATATGCCGTCAATAACAGAGGAAACGGTGCCGGATCAAGGCGGAGCATAAGGAGGATGAAAGGATATGAGTATAATTCGTCATATTAATATTGACGAGAAGGAAGTTGCTTTCAAGGCTTCGGCAGCTATCCCACGTATTTATCGTCTAAAGTTTCAACGTGATATCTATAAAGATTTACGTTCATTGGAAAATAATGTAAAAGACAATAATGAAGAAGAGTCTGGATTGGATATGTTTAGCCTAGAGATGTTTGAGAATATTGCCTACATCATGGCGAAACATGCAGACTCGTCCATCCCCGATACACCTGAGGAATGGCTTGACAGGTTTAACACTTTTTCTATTTACCAGGTGCTACCTCAACTCATAGAACTTTGGGGACTTAACGTACAGACTGATGTTGAAGCTAAAAAAAAGTTCGCCCAACAGATCGTGAAATGACCACTCCATTGTTTTTACTAAGATGTATACAACTTGGCCTCTCCATGCGAGATTTGGAGTTGCTTTCCATCGGTCTAATCAATGATATGTATGTGGAAAGCAGCAATGATGATTTTAAATATGCAACAATAGCTACCCAAGAAGATATGGATAAATTCTAATATTAGCACTCTGCTGTTTGAAGCAGGGTGTTTTTTTACATAGGAGGTGAGAACTGATGGCAGGTCGCATTAAAGGGATAACGGTTGAAATAGGCGGAGATACTACCAAACTTTCTACGGCCTTAAAAGGAGTCAATTCTGAAATAAAGGGTACGCAGTCCCAGCTGAGGGATGTTGAAAAGTTACTGAAATTAGATCCTACGAATACGGAACTGTTGGCCCAAAAGCAACGACTTCTTTCAGATGCAATTAGTGGAACTAGGACTAAGTTGGAAACCTTAAGAACTGCAGCTAGTCAAGCAAATGAACAACTTGCAAGGGGAGATATTTCTAGAGAACAGTACGATGCCCTTCAACGAGAGATTATCGAAACTGAGCAGAGTTTAAGTGCCTTAGAATCACAGGCGAGAAATACCAATGTAGTAATGGCAAATATAAGTGAAGCTTCAAATAAGATTGGTGCTTTTGGAGAAGCAGCTACCAATGCTGGGACCAAAATGCTCCCATTAACGGCTGCTATTACAGCGGTAGGAGGGGCATCTGCCAAGTTAGCCATGGATTTTGAAGATGCCATGGCACAAGTATCTACCATTGCTGATACTGCCCAGGTTCCACTGGATGATTTGGAAAAATCCATTTTAGAATTATCCAATCAGACGGGAATTAGTGCCACAGAAATTGCAGCAAATGTTTATGATGCCATTTCATCAGGGCAACAGACAGGTGATGCGGTCAACTTTGTAACCAATTCTACTAAACTTGCAAAGGCAGGATTTGCAGACGCAGGAAGTGCCCTTGACGTTCTTACCACAATTATGAACTCCTATGGACTAGAGGCAAGTGAGGTAACCAATGTCAGTGATACGTTAATAAAAACACAAGACTTAGGTAAAACAACGGTAGGGGAATTATCCGCATCTATGGGTAAAATTATCCCGACTGCAAAAGCAAACAGTGTGGCTTTAGATCAAGTAGCAACAGGTTATGCCATTATGACATCGAACGGTGTTGCAACGGCAGAGTCGACAACTTATATGAACTCAATGTTAAACGAACTAGGAAAATCAGGAACAAAGGTATCGGACACACTCAAAGAAAAAACAGGTAAATCCTTTTCTGAACTGATGGCAGAGGGAAAAAGCCTTGGAGATGTGCTAGAGATAATAAATGGTGCTGCTAAGGAACAGGGGCTTGCGTTTACTGACCTTTGGGGTAGCTCTGAAGCTAGTAACGCCGGACTTATTCTTCTTGGAGATAGTGCTGAAGAATTTAATAGTACCCTCTCAGAAATGAGGGACGCTACAGGTTCTACTGATGCAGCATTTGAAAAGTTACAGACCAATTCTAATACAATCAACATCGCAATGAATCAGTTGAAAAATACAGCTATTGAATTAGGTAATACAATCATGAGTGTACTTGCTCCAATTATTCAGTCTTTGGCAGAAAAAATCAGTAGTTTTTCAACCTGGTTCTCAGGATTGAGTGAGGGAACAAAAACAATGATTTTACTGATTGCTGGTATTGTAGCCGCAATTGGGCCTGTGTTAATCATTATTGGACAAGTAGCTACAGGCATAAGTGCCATCATGAGTTTAGTAACAGTAGTTGGTCCCGCTCTTTCAGGACTTATTCCCATTATTGCAAGTGTTGGTTGGCCAATCCTTGCCATCGTTGCGGCAATTGTTGCAGTTATTGCTATAGGAAAGCTTCTAATTACTCATTGGGATGAAATTAAAGTAGCATGTGAAACGATATGGAATGCAATCAAAGATTTTTTTGTAGCAGTATGGGATGGAATAAAGGCAGTATTCCAAACAGTTGTAGAAGTCATTAAAACGATTGTTGAGACTTATTTTAATATCTATAAAACTATTATAGAAACAGTATTAAATGTGATTAAAGTAGTCTTTACTACAATATGGGAAGCAATCAAGGTGGTATTTACAACAGTGGTGGAAGTCATTAAAACCATTGTGACGACTTACTTCAATATTTATAAAACCATTATAGAAACAGTACTAAATGTGATTAAGACAGTTTTTGAAACGGTATGGAATGCCATTTCAACAGTAGTGACAACAGTTGTAAATACGATGAAGACTTTTCTTACTACAGCTTGGAATGCAATCAAGATGGCCATTACCACCGTACTGAATGCCGTAAAAACAGTGGTTACGACAGTTTGGAATGGAATTAGTTCTGCGGTTTCTACTGTCGTAAACGGTATAAAAAATACTATTTCTACGGTATGGAACACTATTAAAAATACAGTGACCATAGTTGTGAATTCAATCAAATCAACTGTTTCTAATATATTTAGTTCCATTTGGACTGGAATCAAAAACAGCATGAGCAATATCTATAACTCTATCAAGAGCGGCTTTGATAAGGCGGTTGGTTTTATTAAAGGGTTGGCTTCCTCAGCATATTCATGGGGGACGGATATCATCGATGGATTGGTGAAAGGAATTAGAAACAGTATTGGAAAAGTCGGAGATGCAGTAAAAAGTGTGGCAGATAAAATTTGGTCATTTCTTCACTTTTCTGTTCCAGAAGAAGGACCACTTACAGATTATGAATCTTGGATGCCAGACTTTATGAGCGGACTGGCTAAGGGAATTGAAAGAAGCCGTGGTCTGGTGGCATCCGCAGTGAAGGGTGTAGCACAAGAGATGGTCATTAGCCCCAACTTGCCGACCACAAAAGCTCAAACTTCGCAAACGGCATCTCTTGAAAACTTGAATAGCATCATGGGGAATATCAGAGAGAGTATTGGCACAATCCAAAATACAGGAGCAAACGGAGACATTGTTATACCTGTTTATCTTGGAGGAACATTGATCGATGAGGTCGTAGTAAACGCACAGACAAGACAGAATTTAAGGTCAGGAGGAAGATAATATGGCATTTGTTCAATATCTGAATTTTAACGGAACAGATCTACCTCTCCCTGATTCTTATGAAGTGGATATGAAAGATGTGGAGTCTGATGCCAGTGGGGAAACCGAAGCAGGAACAACTCAAAGGGACATTGTCAGAACAGGGATGTATATCATCTCTGTTTCTTTTTCTGTTAGCTCAAAATGGCTGAAAAGATTAACCGAATTTAAACAATTAAATAGCATTACTGTTAAATTCTTCGATCCGAATACGTTGGATGTGAAAGAAACAGAAATGTTTATAGATGGATACAAGGTAAGTCTTGTAAAGGATACTTCCAATTTAGGTCTTTGGAAAGTGAACTTTACGATCAATGAATTCTAGGGGGTGATATCCATGTATGCGGTTAGCGAACAATTCAAAAATGCCATACAGGATAACACTCGAAGCTATTATTGGGACGGGAAGATTACGACAAAAGATGGAAGAGAATTTTCTTTTACTAATGAAGAGATTGTTAAAGGGAGCGGCTACATTAGTAATCAATGCAGCGGCAGTACAGAAATTGAAATTGGTTCTGTTTATGCCGCTGAACTAGGTATTACACTATTTTCAAATATCGACCGATATAGTTTGGAAAATGGAACCATAGAATTGTTCTTCCATTTAGAAATAGCTTTAGATGTTTATGAAACGGTACCGATGGGGGTTTATGAAATTACGGAAGCGAACAGGACCGTCAAATGTCTAGAGATTAAAGCGTATGATTATATGTTACGATTTGACAAATCTTTTTCATTTGAGGTTTCAAATGGTACTCCCCATGATTTTATAGCGTTGGCCTGTGAAAAATGTGGAGTCGAAATGGCTCAAACAAAAGAAGAAATAGACAGTATGCCAAATGGTGCATTTGTTTTTGGTATTTACACTGAAAATGATATCGAAACATGGCGCGATTTAATCTATTACATTGCACAAGTATTAGGATGTTTTGCAACCATCAATCGAGTAGGAAAACTAGAATTCAGAAAGTATGGAAATGTTTCAGTAATGGATGTTCCTAATACGCAGAGATTTTCCAGCAGTTTCTCGGATTTCGTTACGAGATATACAGCGATTAATTCAACCAACATTCGAACTAAGCAAAGTGAATATTATGCGTTGCAAACTGATGATGCATTAACCATGAACCTTGGTGTGAATCCTCTTTTGCAGTTTGGTCTGATAGAAACAAGGACGACCATTCTTGAAAATATTTTAAACGATCTTTCGTTGATTAATTATTTGCCCTTTGATAGCACAACGATTGGAAATCCTGCATTGGATTTAGGAGATATCATCACTTTTTCAGGCGGACAGGCCGATGAAACACAAATTACAACGATCACAAAAATAACGTATCGAATAAACGGAAAGCACACTTTGAAATGTGTTGGAAAAAATCCACGGCTTTCAAGAGCAAAAAGTAAAAACGATAAGAATATTACAGGTCTTCTCAATCAAATAGAAGCGGGAAAAATTGTTGTGCATTCTTATTTAAATGCATCACCCTTCACGATTTCTACAATAAACACAGATATTATCAGCATTGAGTTTGCATCGAATGAAGATACGGATGCACAATTCAATGCTTCTATTTTGTTAAATGTGAAAGCAGACGTAGTTGAAAAAATAGGACAAGCAGTAGGAACGATAACGATTCCACCTCTTACTGAGGGTGGTGCAGAAATTAAACAAGATGAGAATTTCACGCTTTCTTGGAGTGAGGATGGTAAGGCAGTAATTGAAGTTACTTATAGTATCAATGATTTTACAATTACAACTTATCACCCAAAGGAAACTCTTGGATCTGGGGACCATATTTTGAATTTGTATTATCCGCTTACTGGATTGAAAGCAGGTACTTATAACACTTTTCGGGTAAGGCTTAAGATAACTGGTGGCACAGCCAAAATTGAGAGGTCCCAAGCAATTGCTGCCATAAGTGGACAAGGGTTGGCGGCTAGTAAAACTTGGGATGGTCGCTTGGAGTTATCTGATGAATTACCAACAGTTCGTGCTGGAGGTGGAATAAATCCAATATCGTTTGAAGATCAAGTTAATTACAAATTCCTCACTCCAACATTGTCGAACATTACTGAAGGATATCAGCTACTTTCTCTTGGTGGTATGCCAGTAGCTACTTTCGAAGAGGGACTACAAGTGAATCCGGTCATTATTAAGGAAACGATCACTGTGTCAGATAAAAATAAGATGGAGTATTCATCTGAATATGTGAATACTGTGGATCGATTTGAATTACAAACAAATTACAGTTTTATCAGTTCGGAGTTGTTGATTGATAGAGGTAGGTTATGTAAAGTGACTGCCAATACAGAGCAGTTTAGCAGAGTAGATGGTTTGGAGGTGGTTGTAAATGGCTAATTATAATAGTTTGGAACAGCTTCTTGCATCTACAGTCAACCTAGTGCAGTTGGTTAAAAACACGGCTTATGATGATTCTACGTTAACAATTGATGGAGTTGATTGGTTTAAATTTAATAATGTGGTTGCCACAAAAATCTATATCAATGGTAACAGTTGGTTCGGCTTTGGTGGTTCCAGTGAGCAACTGAAGGTTTGCAGACGAGATGCAAAGATGTATAACTTTTGGCGAGAAGAAGGAACGCTCTTTAACCACTTTCGTTTTCTTCGAATGAAATGGGATGGTTTTTCACGGTACAATAGCACCTCATCAGATGTAGCTCTCTGTTATGAGGTGTTTCTTTTTGATACAGGAGATATTTTTCTTAATGTGATTCAAGCACCTACCAATACTAGCTATCTTGGTACAAGCCAGTTAGTGTGTTCAGGTGGTACAAAATCCTTTGCTATTACTGCTGGTGCAACGGTACAAGTAACTTTCACTAGTTTAAATGAAGCGGGTAGCGACTATGAAATGACGTATGGACTAATTCCAATAGAACCGCCTTATAATAGGAAGTTTCTAGTTTCAGATATAGATGGAAGAATCTATACCATTGATATTAATAATGAAGAGCAAACCCTAGTTGAAATTGAGAATGTTACCGACCTCACAGCAGAATTATTTCAAACCTATGGAATAGATGATTTGCCAGTGGAATCATTGCTTATGAATCTCATAAGTCCAGGTATTTTGTTTTGGCAAGACTCAGAAAATGAACTACCTACTATTCAAATGGGTGTGACTGCTTTACCTCCAAACCAGACGGTATATACAGAAAATGTATCAATGGCAGATAGTACTATAAAAGGAATTGAAAATGTAACGATTGATTCAGATGATTTAACTCTTTTTGCGGTTTCTGTGGATGGAGGAATTAGTTGGTATGCCTATGTTGACAGTATATGGTCGCAATTGTCCGAAACTCAAAGTGGTATGACGAGATTAACCGTAGAAGGCATTGGGACAGATGCGTGGGCCCTCTTTGCAACTACAGGTCAGATGAAGTTTCGATTCAATTTGGCTGAAGGTAGTTACGTAAATAATATAACCATTCACTATCTAAATTAAGGAGGCGATAAAGTGAAGATTGTTGGAATGACAGAAATTGTCCTTACGGATATAAATACTGGGGAGATTGAAAGTATTAAAGATGAAAATATGGTAACCAACGCAGTAACCCAAGTATTTGATAGTAATATTGAAGGAATGTTTTTTAACATTGGTAATGAAGGTGGTACCACATGGACTGAAAATATTCTGCCGATAGCTGGATATGCGATGGGAGGGATCCTTCTTTTTAATGACCCTTTAGTGGAGAATGTAAATAATATCTATGCACCGACTGATAACCCTTGTATCGGTTATGCAAATATGGAGGTCAATCCGAATGCAAACACTATGCGTGGAAGTTTGAATATAGCGGAATCAGGAAAAATTGAAAATGGTTATAAATATGTATGGGATTTTGCGACAAGTCAGGCAAACGGCACAATTTCAGCGATTTCCTTGACCCATCGCAATGCTGGAATCGGTTACTGGGGTGATGCCTTTAGAACAAGTTCTAAACTCCTAGAGATGAAAAATGCGGAATATGAAAAAACCGGAGAGATTGCCAGTCGATATATTGATGTAGTCGAGGTGAACTTTGAAGGAAATTATTTTTATAGTATTTCAATGGACAACACAAATCAGATTTTGATAAAGAAAATCAGAAAGTGTTTTAGACAGATAGGACTGAACTTTACTTTGCTTCAAGATGGAGATGAGATACTTGAGACAATAAGCATAACACCTTCTGAATTTATCAATCCGAATGCTTCTAGTAATTATGGATATTTTGATTTCTTTGATGGAGAAGATGGATTCTGGTATGGCTTTTTAGGAACATCAAATTCAAGTGGAAGTGCAAAAATCAAATGGATTAAGATAAAAAAATCTGATTATTCCTTTACAGAGGGAAGTTGGACATTGACTAACGCTCAGATTTATCAAATCGGATATCATGTAAGTTATGCGTCAAATCCATACCGTTATGTGCAAAGTGCAATGAGAAATGGTTATTTGTATGTAATGAAGTATGACAAAACAGGTATGTATAAAATTAATGCCAATAACAGTGCTGATATTACGGAGATTTCCTTTGGATTTACATCTAGTATGTACGCACCAAATTATAGTTACACCTATATTTTTAGGCTATCGGATATCATTTGTGGTTCTGATTTTATCATTTATGCCGATGATCGTGTTCAGAAAACGGCTAATGGGAATCCGTTGGAATACTGCTGCACACCAGTATTCCAATACGGTCCTTATGGAATTACTTTTGGAAGGAAAGATTATGGTGGCTATAAGCTTTATAAAGGGTTATGGCTAATTACACCGTATCTTGCTACTATCAATAATTTATCAACTGCAGTTACTAAAACGGCAGATAAAACAATGAAAATCACTTATTTGTTACACGAAATACAATAATTTGACTGAGCAGTTGTCCTTTTGGGGATGGCTGCTTTTTTCATACAAAAAGGAATGGAAGGTGATGTGAGTGAAACAAGTCACGGAGTGGATTCAAATCGGATTTGCAGCGATTGGTGGATTTCTGGGTTATTTCCTGGGCGGATTTGATGGGTTTCTTTATGCTTTAGTGACCTTCGTGGTGATTGATTACATTACTGGATTTATGGTTGCTGTGATTGAGAAGAAGTTGTCATCAGAAATCGGCTTTAGGGGTATTTTCAAGAAGGTTCTTATTTTCTGTCTTGTAGGCATCGGTCATATGATCGACATGCACCTTATCCAAAGTGGAAGTGTGATCCGTACGGCAGTTATTTTCTTCTATATCTCAAATGAAGGAATCAGTATTATCGAAAATGCAGCATTAATTGGACTACCAGTACCAAAGAAATTAAAGGATATATTAGCGCAACTAAAAGATAAAGATGAGGAGGAAAAATAGTATGGCGATTAAAGTTTGTCTTGATGCGGGGCACTATGGGAAGTACAATCGTTCCCCAGGTAACCGGAATTATTACGAATCTGATATGGTGTGGAAGCTTCATTTATATTTAAAAGAACAACTTGAAAGCTATGGAATTTCAGTCGTAACTACTAGAGATAATCAAGAAACGGATAGAGGTCTTTATGAACGAGGGGCTGCATCAAAAGGATGCAGTCTCTTTATTTCTCTGCATTCAAATGCTACGGGGAATGACATGAATGAGAAGGTGGATTATCCCGTTGCCTATGTACTATTAAATGGTCGTTCAGATGATGTCGGTCTGAAACTTGCAAAAGTCGTGGAGGAGGTTATTGGAACCAAGCAGTCCGGCAGAACTGCCACGCGCCGTGGGAATAATGGTGAGTATTACGGAGTGTTGCGCGGTGCTAATGCTGTTGGAACTCCTGCGTTAATACTGGAGCATTCTTTCCACACCAATTCTGTAGTTACAAATTGGCTATTGAAAGATGATAATCTTAAGAAACTAGCAGAGGAAGAAGCAGCGTGTATTGCCGAGCATTATGGCATTAAAAAATTGAAGTCAACAGTAACAGATGAAAATAAAACAGCAACAGCATTCAAACCATATCTTGTACGTGTTTCCATTAGCGATTTAAATATTCGAAAAGGTCCTGGTACCAACCACAGCACAATGGGAAAATACACAGGTAAAGGTGTATTTACCATTGTCGAAGAAGCTGAAGGAAAAGGTGCTAAGAAATGGGGACTATTAAAATCTTACTCAGATAAAAGAAATGGTTGGATTTCCTTAGACTTTGCAAAGAAAATTTAAAAGTAGGTCGGGCAGATTGTATATTTGTCCGACCTTATTTTTTTCATTATATCTGTTTAGTCAGACGGATTTTTATTTAGGTAGAAACGGTTGTAATGCTTGATAAATAAAGGTTTTAGAGTGATGTATAGTACTACCAAAACGAAAGGAGGATGCAAAATGCGAGTGAAGATTATCAAACCGAAGGAAGAACTCTTGAAACCCAAGAGGTTAAAAGTTTGTGCCTATGCACGTGTTTCTACAGACAGTTTGAAACAGGAAGATTCGCTAGTAAATCAATCTGAAACCTATGAAAAACTGATTAAGACTAACCCAGATTATGAGTTTGTTGGTGTGTTTGCGGATCAAGGTATCTCTGGATACAGTGAAAAAAGGCCAGCGTTCCAATCTATGATTGAACGAGCAAAACAAGGGGAAATTGATTTAATAATTACAAAATCTGTTTCAAGATTCGCCCGTAATACTGTAACAGTTCTAAAGGTTGCAAGAGAATTAAAAGGACTAGGAATTGGGATTTTCTTTGAAGAACAAAATATCAATACTTTATCTGGGGACGGTGAGATGATGCTTGCCGTCCTCTCTTCTTTTGCTCAAGAAGAATCGAGGAGCATGAGTGAGAACAACAAATGGACTATTAAAAAGAAATTTGAACGTGGCGAGGTGCTTATCAACACAACACGATTCATGGGATATGGCAAAGATGAATATGGCGATTTAATCATTGACCAAGAACAGGCGAAAATAGTACGCAGAATTTTTGATATGTACCTTGGAGGCTTTGGTGTATTTAAAATAGCTGCTCAACTGAACAAAGAGAATATCCCTTCGCTAACAGGAGGAAAATGGCATGAAAGTACAGTAAGAGGGATGCTTGTAAATGAAAAATATAAAGGTGACTGTATTTTACAAAAGACATTCACCCCTGAAAATCGAAGGAATTCTACTGTCAGAAACAACGGTGAGTTGCAGAGCTATTATATAGAAGAAAACCATCCTGCCATCGTAAGTAAGGAAGATTGGGATAGG
The DNA here is from genome assembly GCF_000285495.1 of Oceanobacillus massiliensis str. N'diop. Lineage (GTDB taxonomy): Bacteria > Bacillota > Bacilli > Bacillales > Amphibacillaceae > Oceanobacillus > Oceanobacillus massiliensis. The sequence continues at coordinate 144,547 of NZ_HE610979.1, read as the reverse complement.
GTACAGCAAATCCTGCAAAAGCGTAAGGAACAAAGACGTATTGGGGCGGATGGACCTGATAAGTACAAAAATAGATATCCTCTTTCGGGTATGCTCATTTGCCCACACTGCGGTAAAAACTTAAGGCGAAGGCAGGTCCATAATAAGAAAATCGAGTGGTGGTGCTCCACTTATATGCAAGAGGGAAAATCCACCTGCAAAGGTGTAAAAATATCAGACGAAGAAGCAGCAAAACAAAATATCACAGAGCCAACTGTTATTGAGGAGGTAAAAATAGATGGCAAGAAGTATTACGGTTATACCCGCAAGACAGACTACGACAAGGGCATCAGAAACCAACCAAACACCCCAGAAAATAAGAATGGCAGCCTATTGCCGCGTGTCAACAGACCAAGAAGAACAGCTATCAAGCTATGAAAACCAAGTGAATTATTACAAGAATTATATTCAACAAAACCCCATCTATGAATTCGCAGGAATCTATGCAGACGAAGGGATTTCAGGTACTAACACAAAAAAACGTGACGAGTTCAACCGAATGATTGCTGATTGCAGAGCACATAAGATTGACCGTATCATAACAAAATCCATTAGCCGTTTTGCAAGAAACACCTTGGATTGTTTAAATTATGTTCGTGAATTAAAGGAACTTGGCATAGGGGTCACTTTTGAAAAAGAGAATATCGATACATTGGATGCTAAGGGAGAGGTGCTACTTACCATTCTTTCTTCCCTTGCACAAGATGAGAGCAGATCAATTTCGGAAAACTCAACATGGGGGATTCGAAGAAGGTATGAAAACGGTAAATTCGGAATGAGTACAAAGAGATTTATAGGATACGACAAGGATGGAAATGGCAATCTGATTGTGAACGCTGAACAAGCAAAGATTGTGGTGAGACTCTACGAAGAGTATCTTTCGGGAAAAACGGTCGATCACATCAAACGAATTTTTGAAGCAGATGGAATTAAAAGTTGGAACGGAAAAGCAAAATGGCAAGCAACAACCCTCCAAAGCATGCTTCTCAACGAAAAATACAAAGGCGATGCCATTTTGCAAAAAAGCTACACGGTGGACTTCCTAACAAAGAAACGAGTCAAGAATGAAGGGCAAATTCAACAGTACCATATTGAGGATAACCATGAAGCCATTATTGACCCTCTAATTTGGGAAGCGGTGCAGCATGAACATCAACGTAGAAGTAATTATTGCGAAGAACACGGTTTGAATGCATATTCACGCACTCCAGAATCAAATCCTTTTGCAGGAAAAATAATTTGCGGAACATGTAATCAAGCCTTCACAAGAAGAGGTTGGAAAACAGGTGATTGTTACCGAAAAGTATGGCAATGCCAAGAACGCTACCGAGCGAAAGGAGTCCAGGGCTGTACTAATCGGCATGTTGATGAGACCATTCTTGAGCAAGCGTTTATGATGGCTTGGAATGCCTTGATTGATAATAGAGATGAGATAAAGGCACGATGGGAGACACATGCTGAATTTGGTAACCCACTGGAGCAATATCGAGCAGTTCAATTCGCGGATATTACAGAAAACGCAAAACACATTACGGAATTTGGAATAGATTTTATGTTAAAGACGCTGGATCACATCACTATTTTTGAAAGTGGAAAACTGGTGGTCACTTTTATGGATGGGACGGAAATAGAATGCAATGGGGAATAGTACTATATAAAATTATGGCTGATTTGAAGTGTTTTTCAAGTCAGCCAATTTTTTTATTGTAACACATTTGTTTTGCCGGTGCTTGCTGCAAAATTTATTGCTTGTTTTTATTTTCGTGTGGCAGATTTTTAAAAATGCATTATGAAGTTCAACAATTTCACGTCCAATTTGTTGATTATGAATCGAAAAGAGTAATGGAGTTGTAAAAATATACGATATCTTTTCTACCATATTATTTAATGGGTTTTATTTTATCTATCTCTAAAAATTCAATTAGTTTTTGTGGAATTAACTCTTCACCAAAAGTTTCATTTTTATTTATTGCATCCCAAATCCCAAAACTATCTTTATCATTTTTATTGTAACCAATTACATTCTCTAATTTCGGTATATTAAAATGTATTTGGTCAGGTTTAGATTCCTTTATTAATCTCCAATTAGTTGTTATCATTGCTCTTTTTGTTGTAACACTCAACTCTTCACCTTTAAGGTTATATGCTTGGATTTTTTGGATTTCATTTTTATAAAAATTACTACTCTTATATTCATTTTCAGTATTAAAATCTAGTTTATAGATGAAATCGTCCTTAAAATCAAAATCGTTAATCACAAAAAAGTCTAGACCTAAGTGCTTGCAAAGCCTGATGAGTACCAGTGCTGTTATTTTACCGTGATGCGGAATTATGGCTATATTATTAAAATTTAGATAAGCATCTGCAAACTTTGCATCATTTGTTATTTCCAATATTTTTTTTCTTATAACTTCTTTATATACCAGCATATCATTTGGACCTTCAACAAGAAGTACTTTTCTGCTAAATATTATTTTATTTAAATTAGGCTCGATAATCTTAATGTAATTGTTATAGTCTCTAACTTGTTCTACTAATTCATCGTCCTCAATCTGTGAAACTGTAACTTCAGATGAAAAATCCGACTTAGCCTTATTATATTTTATTTCAGTTTGCTTACTATTTTCATCGAATTCTAACCTTATCAAACCTTTTGTATCGAAAATATCAATCATTTTATGTGAATGTGTAGTATAAATGACTTGATGATTATTTTCTGCTAATCCACATAATACAACTTTATAAAAATACTCTTGGTGATTTTCATGTAAAAAACTTTCGGGTTCTTCAAATAAAAATAGGCATTTATCATCAGAATTAGTTTCTGCTATGGCTTGTATTACAGCCATTACAAACATTGAAATATAACCGTCACCAAAATGTTCAATTGGTATCAAATTTTCAGAATCGCCATTCAATCCGATTTTGAACATCATTTCCAAAAAAATTTCTTCATAGTCTGGCAAACCAAATTCAATATTACAATTGTTATTTCTAAGATTCTTTGAATAATTAATTTGAATCTGTTTAATAAAAGCATCTAGTTTGGAATCTGTAAGAATATTTTTAGTAGAATCTTTTATTTCAGCTTTAAAAGTATTTTTTTCTTTAGCATATCTTTATCTGAATCTACAGTATTTTTAATATGTTTCGCAAGAAATGATGTTAGATTTCCCCAACTGGTTTTTTTAGTAGAAATCTCCTTTTTTATCTCATGGAAATTTATATAGAATATCTTATAGTATTTTGAAGCCCCAAATGCATTCCAATTTTTATCCTGTTGCTCCCAATCTTTGTAAGATTCGATTTTTGCACTTTCTATCTCTGTTCCATCTAAATCAATTTTAAGAAAATGATAT
>NZ_HE610979.1:117816-140699 GCF_000285495.1 Oceanobacillus massiliensis str. N'diop | reverse complement strand
CTATACCTGTAATAATACTTGGTACATTATTAAAATCTCTATTATGGAAGTCATCTCGAGTAAAGGTATTCTTGTTAACATATCTTTCCGTAATTCCATATAGGATAGCATTAAGTAAATTGGTTTTACCTGCATTGTTGTATCCTACAATTGCAATAGGTTTCTTATAGTCTTCTTTAGGGAATACAATATCTTTTTTTTCTCCAAATGAACGATAATTTTTAATTGATATTCCATTTATTCTAATGCTACTCATACAAGAACCTCCATAATAGATCTATTGTAAATAATTGCCTTATTATAACATATTAAACTGACCTCCATAATCTCGACTTAAGCTTATTAACTAACACAATTTCATTTTTATAACTATCTTTCTTACAATGAATTTAATTATTTTGTTATATTTACAGCAGGATGATTTCTCCTAATAATTGTAATTTATTATTTTGTTTGCTATTACCCTACCATTTTTCTCCTTATAATAGATAGTGAATAAGGAGTGGTATATTTGGGTGTGCATATTAGACTTTTTTAAAGTGTAAGTTTTTAAAAGAATGCTTTAACATACTAAGTTGGAAGATGGTTAAAAGAATATACAGGAGATACTAATTTTCGCTTTGCAAAAATCGAAAATGGTTAGTTGGCACAATGAAGCTTGGGTTTTAATGGATAATAAAATGAATAAAAAGCTGCGTCTAAATGAGTTTCTATTGTGAATTTTCTAACCATTATTATGATCATGGAGGTGAGAAACTTGGGTAAATATACAGATGATGAAATAAGACAGTTCCCAAAAATAACATGCAAAATAGCAGCAGATTATTTAGGAATATCACCGATGGCTGTTAGTATTGGAATGAGGAATGATCTTCTACCTATTGGATTTGCCATAAAAAATGAAGATAAGTTTTCTGAGAGCTGGAGTTATCAGATTATTGATGAGCGGCTTATAGCTTATAAGCATGGAAAGATAACTAATGTTCAAGTGCAAAACATTGAAAAGAATCTTGATACCATTATTTCGCAATTTGAAGAAATGAAAAAAGACCTGCTTTTTATATTAAGCGAAGACGAGGAATAGGAAGTATAAAATTGTTTGAATTCGCGTATTCGCTTTCTTGGGGTGAGGAATCTATACGGGCGAGCAAGGAAGTGGTAAATGAATCGAAAGAGGAAGGAGAGGAGGAATTGCTATGATTGAAGAACAAAATACAATTCTACTAAGACAACAGCTATATAATGAGATATGGGAAATTTCCGTGGCCGGTGTAGCAAAAAAATATAATGTACCATATGCCAAGTTGATAAAGCTATGCAAAGAGTCTGACATTCCAATCCCACCATCAGGATACTGGACAAAATTGAGATCTGGGAAACCTGTTATTAAAACTCCATTACCGGATTCTTTATTAGAGGAAGTTGTCCTGCCGTTAAGTTCAACTATAAAGCGCATTCAACGTAGTGTAACTTATACAGATACTATTGATCAAAAAGTGCTGAACAAAGATGAAATATTAGAAAGCCAGTCTATGGTAGAGGCTTCTACTAGTCTACCAGTACCTGAGACAGAGACAATAGAAGCAACTGAGATAATTGAGGCAAGTACTTTCGATGGGGTTAAGCAAAGTGTTATGTCATCAGAATCACTTTCATTTTTATCAGAAGAAGAGAGAGGAAAAGTATTACTGGCAGCGGTAGGATTGAAGGTGCCAGGTGAAAATTCAAAATTACATAAAAAAATAAATGCATACAAAGCTGTGATCGAGGACTGGAAAAAAAAAGACACAAAAACCCCTGGGTCGCAAAGGAGCTACAAGAATTTTTCCAATCGCCCACCTTTTCTAGCTGGAGTTATTTCAAGTGAATCTCTTCCACGCGTGTTCAGTATTCTTGATGCACTATTTCGTCAAGTAGAAAGTCTAGGTGGTTCTATCAATGACGACCTATCACTTCAAATCAGAAATGAACATGTCAGCATTGATATTTTTGAGGCTCAAGATGAAATAAAACATGAAATTACAAAGCAAGAAGCACAAGCTTTAATTGTTTATGAAGATGCTAAACGTCGTCATTCTTGGGCATCAGAACCGAAGATTCGTAAGTATGACTATGTTTTCAATGGCAGACTCAGAGTAAGTATTCGTAAGGGTAAATATTTCAGAGATACAGATAATTCAAAGAACGAATCCAGGATTGGATATATGTTAATAGAGTTATATGAAGAATCTGAAGTGGTACGAATTGAGCGCGAAGCACGTGAAGAGGCAGCTCGTATGCGTGAGGAAGAGGCTAGGTTAAAGGAAGAACGACGCAATTTATATAATGAAGAAGTTAAACGAACAATTGCGTTAGAAAATGAAGCACTCGATTATGAGAAAGCTTGTAGAATTAGAGCATATATCAATGCAGTTGAAAACGCTTCTTGCGAGAATGCTGTTAATGTTGATATCACAGCGTGGATTGATTGGGCTAAGAAGAAGGCTGACTGGTTTGATCCGATTGTAGCACGAAAGGATGAGTTATTAGGGCGTAGGGAGTATGAGAAAAGTGAAGAGCAGAAGTCGTTAAAGAAGAATGAACATCGCTGGTGGTGAAAATGCTACTTGTTTAAACCTATTATTCTTTGTGATTGAAATATTAGAAGGACTCGCTGATTGAAAAATACCATGAATACCGAGTGAGTAATCGAAAGTACTTTTAAAAAAGGATGAAGTATAAAATGGTGAGTAAAGAATTATTTGTTGAAGTATTAAGATACATACAGAATGGTGAATTCGCGGCAGATAATTTAGAAGTTTTTGAAACAAAAGATTATCAGAAAATTGGTGATATTATAATTGCCGAGGTGTTGAATAGATTTGGGAGTATCGAATACGATATATTAAAGCAAATCATCTGTAAGTATATCCACTATAGCAAGGAAGAAATACAGGAGACAACTCATAATCAGCTATGTCTTATTGTCTGTGAAAAAATAATGGGATTTAAGTCATTTCCAGCAGATGAATATGTATTTTCAAAAAAAAATTATGAAAGAACTAAAAGAAAATATCTAGAGCTTAGGTCAAGGATTGATAGAGATATTAGTGCAATAGACAATTTAATTCGAGCGGATAAAAAAAATCCTCAAAATAGTGGTGAACTTATTAAGCAGCAAGAAAAATTGTGTTCTAGAAATGCAACCAACAAGAGCATTCTTAAAGATTTAAAAAAAATAGAAGATGATTATATAGTACTTTATGATGAAATCCAAGAAACATATGTATATAAAGAAATGCTTAAATATGCAAAGAGTAACATAGAATCATATTTTAACGATACAGTATTGCAGCAAACAGATGAAATACTCGACCATAATTTGAGAGTATTTGGGTTGAAATTAGCAAGAGAAGAAGGGTCGATGAAAGCTCTAGAAAATATATTTTTAGACTATGATAGATTTTTGGACTCGTGGGACAATGTTACGCAATCAATTTATAAGCCGTTTTTCATGATTAAAATGAGAAAATTTAATGATGATATTGAGACATTTTATTATGAAAATCATAGAAGTAGTACATACTTCAATAAAACAGATGAACTTTTAGCGCTTTGTAAGGAAAAATCAGAGTTGATTTTAGATAGTGATGGCTGGATAGTGCTAAAGAGTAGTGATCCTATGAAATATTTGGACGAGCTGAAAAGATATGTAGCTGAATATAATGTCCTAGAGTATTTGAAAGAGAATGTAAAACAGTTATACAGCATTCAAAAAAGAAAAGAGGTTTTGCAGGCAGTCATAGAATCATTCGAGCATAAAGAATATATATTTTTTATTAATTTGGTAGTTATTCAAATCGAGGGTATATTTTATGATTTGTTTTTGGATGCTAATATACAAAAGCGACTAAATGGACAATTTGATATGTTTGAGAAAGATGATTTAAAAAGCAAATTTTCTAAGAATGAAAATATGGCCAATCTAGAAGAGGCAACAATGTATTTTAAATTTTACTTCAATAACATTATTAGAAATAAAATTGCTCACGGTAGAATTAGCTTTCAACAAGAAGAATTAGAAACTGCATCTTATGAACTTTTATTTGACTTGCAATACGTAATATATTTGATCTCAAATAAATCGGATACAAGTGATGCAATAAAGTATGTACAAAAGACTTTACGTTGGTTAGAACATACATTTAAAACGGAAGAAAAAGGAAAACGTGTATTTGAAAGATTGTTGAATTCACTCAATGGTAATGTAATTGAATCAGGAAAAGAGTTTGTGGGTTATAATGATCCATATCAAGAACTATATTGGATATTCAATCCATATTATGAACCAGCATATAAATATGCTGAAGTGATTGAAGAGCGAAATAAATTACTTGAGTATCTGACATCGCAAGAATTTTGGATATATGTCTCTGACTATTTAACGGATTATGATAAAGATGCAAATAATCATATAACGATAAAGAATAGCTTTAAATCCAGGGTAAAAGCAATACAAATGTATATTGCTAATAATAAGAGAGACGCATTACCAATTATTGCAGAAGTCAATAGGAAACTGGAAGGTCTAGCGTTGGATTTGTGATTTTGTTAATTTGAGCGATTGACCTCTTGTTAGCAAGGGTTACTTATTCTACCCCATGGGGATAGATTTCGCCAAAAGATTAAATAATCAAATTTCTTTTGCTATATAGTATAAGAAATAATTTATCACGCACGTCGAGGCGGTTACATGGCTAGAGAAGAAAATTGTCTAATTAATAAATAATCTTGCTAGTCAAAAAATACATTTGCTAGTACGACCCTGATTTCGTAAAAATAAACATTTTCGATTTCGGGGTCTTTTCATGCCCGAACCCTTGTCATTCCTGAATTCTCTCTTTTCTCGGTTTTTTCTTATTTCACAAATGTTTTTTATAACTCCGAAAAAAAGGTGAAAAAACGAGTGGAAAACAAGCGAAAAAACGGTCATTTTTGAACCGGAAATCCATCAAAATGGGGGTTCCGTAGCAAAACTTTATTTTAACGGCAACGGTGGAATGCGGGGTGGATTTTAGAAGGCAATTATTTTAACTAAATATTTGCTTGTTCAATACTGATTCGTAAAGCTATTGTTGCAGCTTATGTTCAGGGAGCAACAAACCATGAGATGGGCCAAGAAACTTTGAAAGGAACTCTCACTCTATGGGTGGGGTCCAAAGGTCAAATTGCCTTTTACCGTCAAACAGCTCAATCCAACCAAATCTTTACAGATGAAATAGAACCTCTATACGGGGATATAAATGAATCAGTTTTAATTATTGGAGAGAACAAGATAATTGGATACCAATAAAGATGTGGCATAAATTACATGAGAAGATTAATAACTCGCAATTGGTTTCCATACCCAATGCTGGACACCTAGTTCAAAAAGATGAACCTACTGCTCTTTTATCTTATACATTAAAATTTTTAAGAAATAAATAGTGTTAAAAATGGGAGAGCTTGGTTGTATTAATAAATATTATGTTTTAGTTAGACTCAGTAGATAGAATAAAAAACCTCATTTAATATCTCCGTATTTTTCATAATGCTAAGAAAGTATCTATAAGTAACTTATGATATAATGTGTCATTATACATTACGAAAGAAGGTAAGTACCATTGAATTCTAATAGTGGAAATTCTGAAAAAACATTCCAACGGGGAAGACCAAGAAGTATTGATGTTGATAAACGTATTCTTGATGCAACACTAACTCTTCTTGCTGAAGTTGGTGTTGAAAAAATTAGTATGGAAACTATTGCTATGAAAGCTGGTGTAGGTAAGAGTTCTATTTATCGGAGATGGAAAAATAAAGATGAGTTAATTCTTGCTGCACTGGAACAGTTGAAACCAGAATTTGATATCTCGATAAATGGGAAGTTAGATGATGTCTTATTGGAACTTTCACGAAACTTCACGGAGCAAATGAATAACCCGCTTGGTAAACAAATGCTCTCCCTACTAATGTCAACATTATCAAGTAATACACAGATTTCCGAATCGTATTGGGAAAACCATTCACTGCCTAAAACAAAGGAAATTTCAAATTTGCTTCAAAAATATCTTGAGGAAGAGAATATTCGTAAAGAAGTAAAACTAGATCTAGTTTCCGAATTTTTAATTGGTTTTATTATTTACCAACTTTTACTCAAGCCCTCTACAACAGATTTAGAACCTCATTTAAGGGCTGGGATTGATATGATTTTGAACGGGATAAAAGAAAAATAATTTTAACCTTGCATGTAATGCGAGGTTATTTTATTGACATAATACGATACGATACTGTATCGTATTTTATATAAGGATTAATAAGGAGGAAAAAATTATGAGTAAAGAAAAAAAGACTGTGATTATAACTGGAGGGAATACTGGATTAGGGTATGAATGTGCTAAAGTGATTGCAAAAGCTAATAACGATTGGCACATAGTTTTGGCTTCACGTAATAAAGAAAGGATAAATAAAGCTGCCCAAGAATTGATTCAAACAACAGGGAATCAACATATCTCAGGAATGGTAGTGGATTTAGCCTCGTTCTCATCCATACATCATTTTGTTCATCAATTCAATGAAGCTGGTCTTCCACCTTTGCATTCCATTATTTGTAATGCAGGTGTTCAATTTGTACAAGGAACTCAAGCTACTGTTGATGGAATAGAAGCGACATTTGGAGTTAATCATCTTGGTCATTTTTTACTTGTACGATTATTACTTAACCAGATTCAAGATCATGGCTCTATTGTTGTTGTAAGCAGTGATACCCATGATCCACTTATGAAAACAGGTATGCCTGCACCAATTTATCTCGACCCCAGTATTATGGCTAATCCACAAAAATCGGATGAATCATTAGCAAATCTTTCATCTCTTAGTAGGGGGCAAACACGTTATACAACCTCGAAGCTATGTAATCTCTATTTTAGCTACAAACTAGCTCGACGTATTGAAAAAGCCAATCGATTAATTACTGTAAAAGCATTTAATCCAGGAATGATGCCTGGAAGGGGCTCTAGTTTATCTAGAGATTACAATCCTGTACTTAAATTCATGTGGAATAATGTACTACCACTAATGCGTTTCTTTCGTTCCAGTATACGGAGCACGCAACAATCTGGAACTGATCTTGCAAATTTACTATTGAATCAGCGTTTTTCAAGTAGTGGACAATACTTTGATGGACCAAAAGAAATTCCATCTTCAAAGGAATCTTATGACATTGGTCGTGCTAAAAAGCTATGGAGCTGGAGTTCCAATTTTCTTGGTTTAAATGAGAATGTTTAGATAATATAATAGAAGAGGATGTTTCAGAAGGGATTAATGGAAGAAAGGACTCCATATCAACTACTTTTAGAAAACGGATATATTGAGGATGTTTTAAAATGGATAGAGGTGGAGAGGACATGATTAATTTTCTTCCGCAGCTATATTAAAATAAACTCTTTTATTCTGTGATTGCACAGTATCAAAGAAAGTGTGGAATAGTAAGTAAAAGGGCACTAATAGAAGATATGTTTGGAAGATACGTTTTAGTATCTTCCTCTTATTTTCCACAATATATTGATTCATTTACTAAATCCTTACCGCAAACTTCAAAAGTAACAACTAGTGTAATTATTGAGAACTATACTTTAATCCCTTTTTATACATCATTTCTATCAAATGAGAAAGCAAATCTAATTTATAAAACGATGGAATAAGGGTCGTATGGTTTAAAAAATAGCGTCGAAAAAATAATAGGATTTGGTGGAAGTAAGGTACGAAAACCTAGTTACTTAAAGTATTGCCCATTAAGTTATAAGGAAGATGTAGAAAAATTAGGCGATAGCTACTGGAGGACACATCATCAGATAATTGGAGCTTATTATTGTTCAAAATACCATGCTTTTAAAGGAAAGTCCCGTTTTAAGTACTGGAAGTGGAATCGAATTTATATGTGCTGTTTTAATTACTATAGTTTCTTGCAATAAGAGACATTTTATGTTAATTTTTATAATGAACGTTCAATATAAAGGGGTTGTCATATGAAAAAGTCACAAAAAAGAGAATCCATTTTGAATACGGCAGAAAAACTATTTTATCAGCACGGTTTTCATGCAATTGGTGTGAAATCTATATTGGAACAAGCCGGAGTGGCACCAATGACTATGTACTACCATTTCAACTCAAAAGAAGATCTAATCAAAGAAATATTAGTGCGAAGAGAACATCAATATCTGCAATTGATAGAAGATAACGTTAAAAGGGAAGACGGAATTAATTCATATATAAATTCTCTAATAAAGACACACTTAGATTGGATAGAATCGGATAGTTTTAATGGATGCTTATTCTTAAGAGCAAAGCAGGAGTACGAAGGTGTAAATGAGGAAATTGCTTCGCTAAGTAGGGAGCATAAAAAAACACTGCTAAGCAGGATTGAAAATGATATAGATCTATTTCAAATTCCTAGATCACTTGGTGTCCAATTACTTATTATTCTAGAGGGATTAACATCAATAGCCCAAATCCAGACAATAGATGAAGTAAAGGAAGCTGCAAATGATTTAATAAAAGGTATATATGATGCTGGAAAATGAAATAGTGAGAGGGAAACAAATGTCGAACATTGTTCCCTATTTTTTTACTCATCTATTATAATGAACGTTATATATGGAAAGGGTGGTCTAAATGTATGAAAAGAAATTGATTGTTGTTGGTTTACCAATGATTGCTGTGACGTATGGTTTATCTCGATTTAGTTATGGTTTAATGCTTCCATATATTAATGAAACGATGAATATGACACAGTCCACTAGCGGTGTCATTTCGTCTCTGTCATACATCGCTTACTGTATTGCAATCGTATTAGCAATGGTATTTTCTAATAAGATTTCCTCAAAGTCTATACTTGTCATAGCTGGATTATCATCGATAATTGGTTTGGGGATTATTTCAATCTCGTTTAGTCCGATCGTACTTGGTCTAGGTATATTTTTAGCAGGATTAAGTACAGGTTTCTCATCCCCACCATACGCTAATATTGTTGACTTAAATGTAGAAACAAGATTACAGAATCAAACTAATTCTTGGATTAACTCTGGTACGAGTATTGGCACAGCAGTTACTGGTGCAGTTGCCATCTTAATGACAGGTAGTTGGAGAGAAACGTATTTTATTTTTATGGTTATTGCTATATTTGTATTAATTGGTAATTACAAAGTACTGCCAAAGAATCAACCTTTAAAAGAAAACGTAATAGTTGGTTTCTCGAAAGAAGAGGTGAGAAGAGCTACACCGTTAATTCTGGCTTCTTTATTGTTAGGAATATCATGCTCAGCCTATTGGACATTTTCAAGAGACTTTATGTTTCAGATAGAGAATGTTCCTTTATACCTCGGAGAGTGGCTCTGGGTGATTATTGGAATAGCAGGGTTATTAGGGGGAACTGCCGGTGTATTTGTAAATAAATATGGTTTAATGCCTGCATACAGGATTTCTGTATTAGCGCTTTCAACCTCGTCTCTCCTATTAGGGACATTTGCAGATTATAGTATAATAGGGTGGCTATCACCAGCCCTTTTTGGTAGTTCGTATATTTTTATGACAGGTGTTTTAATCGTATGGGGGATTTCCGTGTTTAAATCAAACCCATCATTTGGCCTAGGTATACCTTTCTTAATACTAGCACTTGGTCAAGCAATAGGGTCCATTATCTCCGGGGTAATCGCAGATTTAACGGGGTATCATGCTCTATTTACAGGAGCTTCTATAATGGGTTATGTAGCTTTAGTATTCAAACACAAAAACACAGAGGTATCGTGATTTTATAGGGTGTATTAGTTAATAGTGAATAAATTTCTTATGGCTTCATGTGGAGTTAGATTCTTTTCGTCGTGATACAGGGATTAAATATAGTGACAGCTTCTTTATTTAAGGAGGACTATTTAGATTGAAAAAAGGGAGGTTATAATAAGTTTCAGAAATATCCTTGTTATAAATTCTAAAACCCTTCTATCTACTATGTCTAACTAAAAAATAAATCTGCTAGTCAAAATAAACATTTGCTAGTCCTACCCTGATTTCGTTAAAAAATACTTTTGCGAATTCGAGGTCTTTTCATGCCCAAACCCTTGTCCTGTCATTATTTTATCGACTTTTTCTTCATTCCAATATCACAAATGTTTTTTATAACTCCGAAAAAAAGGTGAAAAAACAGGCGTAATAGAGGGAAGAAAGTGCGTATTTTTGAAGGGAAAAACATCAAAAATGGGGGTTCCGTAGAAAAAGGTCGATTGGGAGCTTCTTGTTATTAAATCCAGGAAGAGCTAAGCCTTCAGAACTTGGGATTTTGAAAGAAGGAGTCATTGAAAAACATAAAGTAGACATTGACCCCTACTATGAGGCAAATGGTGAAATTAGTTGAAAAAGTTTACAATACAAATGAATTAAACGGCAGGGTTTATATTTACAATAGCATTGTGGAACAAATTTAGTCACTACTATGTTAATCATTTTTCCTTTAATTTATATGGTATTTGGTGATGGAATATGGGTACTCTTGAGTGCTTGGATTATTGGATACGAAATAAGGCGAGCCGAACCAAAAATAATATGGGATGTCTTGTTGTTAATTGGACAAGCTCATTTTATTGTTACTATAGTATGCTAGCATAAAATTTTTGTCGATCTTAAAAGATGCTTTCACTTAAATCTGTCGAACGAAGGTGTTGTTTTCAAAGCAAGAACAACTTAAAAGAGAGATTACATTAAATAGGGGTGGAGGAGTGTCTTCAACATATGGGAGAGTCTCTTTCCAAGGGAAGGGATATCGAGGGGCTATATACCGGACGAAAACGAGAAACTGTTTTCAATTTTGGTTTAGAATGTTGGGAATATATAGTAATATTGAGAAAGATAAGAAGTACATTGTGAAATATTGTACTTACACTAACTTGGCAGGTTAGTAAGAGAATAGATTTATAATACAAGTTGAATTATAATTTAGAAAATAGATAATAAAAGGAGTAGATTTATAATGGAAATGGTCACACCATTTTTAATGTTTCAAGATGGCAAAGCAGAAGAAGCAATGACTTTTTACACATCTCTGATTGAGGATTCAGCAATTACAAATATTGTTCGATATGGTGCAAATGAAAGTGGGGATGAAGGAACTGTCATGCAGGCTACTTTCACCTTAAAAGGTCAAGAATTTATGTGCATTGACAGTAATGTAATACATCAGTTTTCCTTCACACCTTCGTTCTCAATATTTGTTACTTGTAATACCGAAGAAGAACTTGACAATATTTATCAGAAACTGAACGAAGGTGGACAAGCTCTTATGCCACTAGGAGATTATGGATTCAGTAAGAAATTTGGCTGGCTAAATGACCGTTTTGGAGTTTCTTGGCAACTAAATCTACCTAAATAATATGAAGAACTTAATATCCTGTTCATACCAATAATAAAAAGCATATATTGTTAAACTAACGCAGCAGGATAGTTTAAGAAGGAAAATAATCAAAAAAAGTAGTAAGTTAACATTAAAGATTTCAATTAAGGGGGATTTATCTTGCAATATTTTATTGGAGTTGTCCCTTCAGATGAGTACAAAAAGAAAATAATCGGATTTCAGCAAAAATGGAAAAACCACTGGATTACAGATGTTGTTGAACCACACATTACGCTAAAGGCACAAGGGGGCTTAATTCCAGATAAAGAGTGGATTATTAAGGTGAAAGAAATCTGCAATAATTTCTCGCCATTTACTATTACAGTTAATAAGCCAATCTTTTTTGGTGAGGATATTCTTTATCTAAGTGCAACATCAAAAGAATTGTATAAACTCCACTTGAATGCAGTTGAAAAAATATCCCCCTCTGACGACTTAATTAAAAAGTATTTTGAACTTGATGACTTTACACCACATATGACTTTGGGGAAAACCTCCTTTGGATTATCAAAACAAGAACTACAAGAAATGGCAAAGTTAGCAGAAGAAGAACTTAGTCCGTATCCAACTATTGAAGTGAATTTTATAAGAATTTATCAAGAGGTTGAACCTCTAAAATATGTAAAATATTTGGATATTCCTTTGAGTAAATAATGTCTTCTTCAACTATCGGGTGGCTTATCTGGAACAAGGCATAAAACTCCCTGATACATAGAGATTGCCAAAATAAGTGGAAATGCAACTTATTTTTTTGAGCCATTAAGAGAGGAAATACTTTGTAAAAAAGGGGAATTGTGGTGAATCCAATATTATTAGATATTCCATTACAATTAGAGACAGAAAGACTATTATTACGAGCATCCATGCAATCAGGAGACGGTATCATTGTTAATGAAGCAATAAAAGATTCTTTTAATGAACTAAAGAATTGGTTGCCATTTGCACAAACAATTCCCACCGTTGAAGAAACAGAAGTAAATTTAAGAGAAGCATATACTAACTTCTTGAAAAGACATAGTTTTCGTTTCCTTATTTTCCACAAAGACACTAAAGATTTTATTGGAGTAACAAGTTTTGAAGATATAAACTGGGATATTCAAAAATGTCATATTGGTTATTGGATTAACTCAAAGTGTAGTGGCAAGGGATATATGTTAGAGGCTGTAAAAGCATTATATGAGTTTGGGTTTAATCATATAAATTTTAAGAGAATAGAAATTAGATGTGAATCAACAAACTTGAAGAGTCGGTCTATACCTGAAAGGTTAGGGTTTAAGTTAGAAGGGATTTTAAAAAATGAGGATGTATCAGCAGATGGTAGTAAACTAACTGATACTTGCATTTATGCAAAAGTTTAATCAATGTAAATATTGTGAAGTTATATACTTAAAGTAAAGGGTGCTATAGTGAAAGAGGTGATCATTAGATTGATCGCCTTTTTCTTATGGTTAATTCTCTAATATTATTTTAGGAATATTATGTTAGTATTATGGCAGAGGTTATTTAGTTAACGGGGTAGTTAAGTTGAATAAGAAGATATTGAAAAACACATTATAATATGATTAAATCCTTGTAGTTTCACTTTTTTCGTGGCCTAATAGGCTTTGAATAACTTCTAAAGGGGTACCATTATTTAACAAGTGCGTTGCGTAACTGTGCCATAATTGGTGAGGGTGAATCGTTTTTTTATTCCTGCTCGTTTAGAAATGCGTTTAATGATATACCTCATCTGAGCAATGCTCATTCTATGTGGAGAGCGTTCTGTGACAAATATCGCTGGATCGTTATCGTGTCTAGTATCTAGATATTTTTTTAGCCAAATATCACATCGGATATTAAAGTACACTTCTCGTTCCTTATCTCCCTTACAACGAAAGATGGCAGATTGACTTCCCCTATTTATACTATTTCGATCCAGAGTAACAATTTCTTCTATACGACAACCAGTAGAAAACATAAATTCAAATAAGGCTTTTTCCATTGGAGAAAAGCAAGCATCACTTAAATATTCGATTTCCCTTTCAGTAAGGAATTTCGGAATCCGCTTACCAACTCGCGGTTCTTTTATTTTACTAGCAGGATTTAATTCCATGATACCTTCCTCGTGTAACCACCGAAATAGGGAACGTAAAAATCTAATACGATGTGACAAACTTGAAGGCTTTAAACTATTACTTGATTCAGCTAAATATTCCTTCAGTAGTAGAGTTGTTATCTTACTAATATCGATATTTCCAAAGTAATCAATAAGTAGCTTTGCTTGCAGCCTATAAGCATTTAAAGTTTGTGCTGAAAAACCTTCAATTCTCTTATCTGCCTCATAACTCTTTGCCGCTTCTGATAATAACATAACTGCTCACTCCCGAAAATTATTATAAATATCATTTCCAGGTAAATGAATAAAATAATTATTAAAATAATTCGGATGAATTGAATGGAATTTATTGTTATAATTAAACTATGTTATTGTACTAACGAAGCAGGTTAATTCAATAGTGAAACTTTCCTTCTTCCATTTCGTATGTAAGGTGTAGTGACAAAATAATAGGTAGTGATTATTATCGTCTCAGTATCTAATAAGGATTTGTATTTATATGTCTGAACATAATGGTGATTCATTTCGTGAAAAGAATTTGAAACAAAAAATAGGAACAGTTGTGGGAGTAACACTTTTTATAGCCGTGGTATTAGGTTTTATTATAGGGATTTACCTGTTAGGGATGGCGGGTATTTTTGAATTGCTTGGTATTCAATACACTTCTGTTTGGTCATTGATTATTTTTGTTGTCAGTTTTTTTTGTTCTCGCTTCTATTGTCGAACTGTTTTCTAAACCAATTTCTGAACTGATTACAGGAAAGATTACAGGGAAATTTTGAAACTTTGCTAATCCAGTTTAGTATTCAAAGTCTATCAAATTGGTTATGTCTTTTTATAGTGGATATATTTATGGGTGGTATTACACTCACCTTGAAAACAGGGTTGATAGTTACGATATTACTGACTTCATTTGAAATGGTATTTGAAGATAAAGAAAATAAGAGTGAATCTTAAACGGATGGCATGAAGTTGAAGAATGAGTTAGGTAGGGGGGCTGTATTTGAATATAGATACTGATTCATTGGTTACTTTCCTTATTATGTGGGGAATACCAACTTTTATGGTTGTTAGAACTTATTTAAAAATGGATACAGATGATAGAAACTCTGCAAAGAAAGATTTTAGATCGCCACATTTTATTTTCACTTTCGGCTTACTTTTAATAGGTTATTTTTTCGCTTCTTTTGGTAATCTACTGACACTAAATATCATTAAGTTACTTGGGATTTTCTTAATGATTATATCAGGGATTACAATTACGGTGGATATGTGGAGGAAAAATAAAGTTAAAAGTATGTTAACACCAATGCTTATTGCAGTCGCAATTTTCTTTTTGATTAAGTCATAGAAACACAGAATTCATTATTGTCCTAAAGCACCCTTAATTAAATAAGATATCTCCCTGTTAAATTCCTTTTCCCTCTGTAAAAAGTCGGTACCTATGGCAAAAAGGTTGGTACATTTGGATAGGCTACACTAAGTTGGATAGATATAATAAAGGCGGGAAAGGGCTTGGGAGTTAAAATAAAAAATTTATTGAAAATTATTCCAAAAGTTGAACCTGGACAAAGGGTTGTTATCGGAGTAGATGGGTTAAGTCGTTCTGGTAAAACAACAATAGTAAGAGAAATAGAACGGCATATTCAAGAAAAGAATATTTTGTCTTGTGTCTTTCATATAGATGACTACATCGTAGAGAGATATAGACGTTATAAAACTGGAAATGAAGAATGGTATGAGTATTACAAATTGCAATGGGATGTAGAATGGCTTAAAGATAATTTATTCAAAAAGCTTAAAGAATCTAATGAACTACAATTATTAACTTATGACAATAGTTTAGATTTGCAAAAATTACATACGGTCAAAATACCTGATACGTGTTTAATCATAGTTGAAGGAGTGTTTTTACAAAGAAAAGAGTGGAGAAATTACTTCGATTATATGATTTTTCTGGATTGTGTACGAAAAGAGAGATTCAATCGCGAAAGTGTTGAGACACAAAATAAAATTGAGAAGTTTGAAAAGAGATACTGGAAGGCAGAAGATTATTATATGGAAACAGTTTCACCAATCGAACAAGCGGATTTAGTTATTCAGAACTAAATATAGTATGCGTAAATGCTGGTGAAGAGACATAATTAAACTTCCTCTGATCGTTTCGATTTACTCGCGATGCTCTGTATTAGCAGGATTTCAATCCATTTATAAGAACAAAAAACGGATATAATGGAAAGAGAATTGATAATTAAGGCTACATGAATGCATGCGGGAAGGGCTGAGTTGATAAATGAACATAAGAAAACCCAATGAGGTAGAAATTGAAAAGATATTGGCACTTTCTCCACAAAAGGCGATCATCAAACGATCGTCTTTTTTCTTTGGATATTACTTTTCGAACATTATGCTACTATTGAGATGAAGTTAGTCTTCTAAGGACGAGCCAAACTAGACGAATGAAAGAATTGCTTTGTAAAAATCCCACAATAAGTTTTGTGAGTGCAATAGGATTTTTTGAGCTTCTCAATGCCTTCAAAGTATTAAAAGATACTGTATTTATGGTCTGAATGTTCATGTAGATAAAAATAAATGCAACTTTATTGGAAGTTAGTCGTCTCTCTTATGCGGGAGATGATATGGGGAGTCTTTATTATGTCAAAAATCAATCCATTAGAAATAATAGAGGAAATATATAATGAGCATTATGCCTATTTAAGAAACTTTTTAATGGGGTTAACAAAAAGTGATGAAATTGCTGATGATGTTATTCAGGAACTATTTTCAAAAATACTGGTTAACCCAACAAGTGTGCTTAAAGTTAACTATATGAAAAGCTGGTTGGTCAAAGGTGCAAAAAATACACTTCTCGATCATTACAAAAAAAAGAAACCTGAGTTGCTCAAAGATGGCAATCTCATAGAGACGCTATTGATCGATAGCCATACACCTGAAGCAAATATAGTGATTAAAAATCATTTAGAGACCATTCTAGGTACGTTGTCCACTACTGATAAGGCTATTATTCTTGCTAAAGAATACTACGGATATAATTATCAGGAAATTGGTGAACTACTAAATCTACCGATTCCAACATTGAAATCAAGGGTTTTTAGAATGCGAAAACAAATGATTAAAAAGGGATGATCAAATGGATGAATATAAGAAAATACACCTGCTATCTCAGGAGTTAATACCAATTATAGATGAATTGGATATAAAACCTAAACAAATTGTATTAGACCATATTGAAGACTGCGATGCGTGTAAAAGTTTATATTCTAATGTGTTTGATTTTGACAACAATTTTCCTGAGCCTGAATACTCGAAGGGCGTTGAGATAAAACCCCTAAAGAAATTAGCGCAGTTTAATACCGGTTTAAAACTGTTACTAATTGCAGTAAGGGTAATTATCCTGTTTTATATCTTTTACTCTAGTTTTCACTACATTGCTTTGGAATCATCTCGTGAAATGATCATTGCTTCATTTCAGGCAGGGGTTTTCCTATTCTACTTACCCGCAGCAGTCTTTTTGCTCGTATTCACTTTTACTTTCTTCAGCAAAAGATGGTTATGGATTTCGTTAGCAGCAGATGTAGTCATCGTTCTATTGTTTGGCAATATTTTGCAATTTCTTTTATAAATACACTGGAGGTGCCGACATGATCAATATTATATTGGGTGGTTTGTTCTTGGGGTCAATTGTGTTTCTGTTTACTTTTACTGCATCCAAAAAGAATGGTAAGTATTATATGGCACCAATCATTACCTTCTTTTTCTTTATCGCAGTTACAGCGTATGGTGTTATTGTAATTCGTGGGTTTGAAGGGATGGGGTATGGGCTTTTAGGAGTTGGTTTTCTGATTGCCAGTATCGTTGGAACCCTCCTTTTGCCTTTGTTAACTCGATCGAAGGGGGCAAGGCAGTTCGGAAAAAAAGATAAATTGATTCTGTTTACTTTGCCAATATTGTTTTTTGCAACGATAGGGTTAAGCATTTACTTTGAACAAGGCTATTGGATAATTGAAACCAACTATGTAGAAGGGGAAGGAAACTATTATGAAATTTCCACTATTTCTGAAGGGAAAAAGCAAGTATCTCTAATATTAGGCGAAAAATACTTTGGTAAAGACATTGAGGTTGAAAAGGTAAGTAAATGGGGACCAACTGAAATCACAGTAAAAATTGTTGATGGTGGTAACGAGGATAAATTTCCTTATATTAGGATAGGTTTGGATGAAATAAAAGATCCCTTAAAAGTTCAAACAACAGACGGTGTTGTCTTTGAATCAGTAAGGGAATAAGAAAGAAGTGAAAGAGTTCAATTTTAAACCTTATAAATCCCGGTTCTTTCCTGTTTGGAGAAAAGCATTTAAGGATTTGAAACCTCATTGTTTGTATTGTGAGATTTATCTTCATTTCCATTTCCAAAAGATAACAAAAGAATTGAAATTATTAAGATTATTGCACCTAACGTATTCTGAATGGTTATCTCTATTGGAAAAAACGGGAAAGATATAACAGCAAGCAATAATGGACTGAATGCCCTGGTTACATTAGCTATGGAGAAACGTAAATGCTCAAATGCCTTATATAAAAGAAGTGTTCCAATAAAACCAGTAAATAGTGAAGAGATAACTATATAACCTATTCCAGTCAATGAATACTCAGGATTAAACAGACCTCCTGTACCTCCAGATGACAGATAAATTTTAGCCAAAATGGCAAAAATGGTAATTGAAATGAGGAATAAGCACAAGAAGGATTATAAAAAGAAAGTGGTAAAATTAAGAATATGATAAAAGTGGGTGAGTAAATGTATTGGAAATTAAAAATTCCTCTGTTATTGGGTGTAATCGGAATTATATCGGGACTTGTTCAAAAGTTTCCGAATCTGTTTCTTGTGAATACTTCTTATTTCTTTAGGAGTGCTATTTTTATTGGTTTAATAGGTATCATTTTTACTATCTTAGAGAATACAAAAGTGAATGAAAAAAAGGTTCATTTTACGATTGGTGTTGGAATAATCCTTTTTGGTATTATTTTTGATTATCTAATGGCATAGTTTTCTTATTGTGCTAACAGGTGCAATACTTAAAGAAGGTAAACCAATTGGGATTACCTTTATTTATGACTAAAAAACTTAGTTTATTTTTGGAATATTATGTTAGTAGTGTGGCGGAAGTTATTAAGCGTTCAATTAAAGGCTGATCTAATTGATAAATATCAAAAATAACCATGAATTTAATTGGTTACATTCATTAAAGAGTTTAGCGATACCTTGTGCTGTTTGGTTATCATTTATGGGGATGGTTTATTTGGAGCATATATTCTTCAACTAAGATTTCATTGAGTTAAAGGAGTGTGAGTGCAGTCGTGGATTTAAGTAATAAGCCAAAAATAAAAGGGGAGAAAGTTGTTCTAAGACCTTTTAAGGATGAAGACTTTCCTTTTATAGAGGAATGCTTAAAGGATACTGAAATTATAAAACTGACAGGAAGCAGTCCGGATTTTGATAGGGAATTAATTCTCAACTGGTATGCAACTAGAAATAAACAAACTGATCGCTTGGATCTTGCTATTGTTGATAAATCTCAGGGATTCTTAGTGGGAGAAGTCGTAATCAATTTATACGATGAAAAAAATCATAGCATGAATTTCAGAATACTTATTGGACCAAGGGGAAGAGATCGAGGATTAGGAACGGAAGCAACTAAACTAATAATTGATTATGTATTTAAAAATACGACACTTAACCAGCTGACCTTAAGCGTGTTTGACTTCAATCCAAGAGCCAAATATGTTTATGAAAAGGTTGGATTTGTAATATATGGAATTGATAAAAACGACCTAGAATATGAAGGGGAATGGATAGATTCTATTAATATGAAATTAACAAGAGAAAATTGGATAAACAGAAAAAATGCTTATTGAGCTAAAGATGAAATAGTGATATAGAATGATTGAATTTGCTTGCCTCTTTTATGATTAAAATTTTAATTTAATTTTTCGGTTTGTATGTTAACGAATTAGGTTAGTACGGTGAAATTAGGAAAAAAGACTGGAGGGGCAAATGGATAATCACAAGTTTAATGAGTTTATTAAAATAGCAAAAAAACTAAATGATATTGAAATTATCCCAATGTTAATGGGGTCGGTAGGTTTAGAGGTTGTTACAAGAAAGAATTGGGAAGCACAAGACATAGATATTCATATACCTGCTTGATTTTTCTCAAAGTAGTTTTAAACCTAAGGAGGAATAGTATGGGTTTTCACAACAAACCAAACACATTTGTTAGTCATGTTAACATAAAGGTAGAGAATCTAGAACGATCTTTACAATACTATCAAGAAATAATTGGATTACATATATTAGAACAGACATCTCGGACAGCAAAACTAACCACAGATGGAAAGACGAATATTTTATCTCTTGAACAACCTGACAATGTCATTCCGAAACAGGGAAGAACGACTGGTTTATATCATTTTGCCCTGCTTTTGCCTGAGAAAAAAGATCTGGCTAATTTTGTTGTCCATCTATCAAAAAGAGGGGTCCATTTTGGATCAGCAGATCATCTTGTAAGTGAAGCTCTATATTTACATGACCCGGATGGAAACGAGCTTGAAATTTATATTGATCGTGATCCCTCTGAATGGAACTGGAATGGGGAAGAAGTAACCATGGCAGTCGACCCTTTGGATTTTGATGGATTACTTAAACATCATGTACCGGATGAATCATGGAAAGTGCCAGAAGATACATGTATGGGGCACATCCATTTGCATGTTTCCGAATTGGATAAGACAGAAGAATTCTATGTCAAAGGCCTTGGGTTTGATGTGGTGAATCGCTTTGGAGCACAGGCTTTATTCCTTGCAACAGGAAAATACCATCATCATATAGGAGTAAACACGTGGAATGGGGTGGGGGCGCCAACGCCACCGGAGAATAGTGTTGGTATGGAATCTTTTAAACTGGTTTTGCCAAATACAGATGCAATCAAAGAAACAATTAATAATTTGAAGAAGATTGGAGCATCCGTAAAAGAAAAAAATGGGAGACTAGTTACTTATGATCCGTCCGGAAATAGAATTGAATTAGTTGTTTAAAGAGGGGGGGATAGATTTACAATAGCATTAACGCAGGAATTATATTCACTCGCAGATAAGGGCCATCCCTCTCTCGACGCAAGGATAATTGCTGTGGGAAGTCCCAGATTCCATTAATTCTTCCTCTTTATCCATATATTTTAATTCATAAGATAAATTGCATAAATTATCTGAAGTAACCAATCCGTTTAATTGAGAATTGTTATCATTTATTGTATATTAGATAATGACGATACTTATAATTGGGTAAGGAGGATACGTAATGAAAATATACTGGACTAAAATAAATAAGATTATTGAAGAAACACCTGAGGTAAAAACGTATCTGCTCGACTGTCCGGAAGACTACACATGGGAAGAAGGTTCCCATATTCACCTTGCACTGGAAGGTTTTAATGCTGGAGATAAACCAAACCGTAGCCTGATTCGCCATATGTCAATCTCCACCCTACCTCACGAAAATTCAATTGGTATTACAACACGTATCCGAGAGCAGTGCTCTGAGTTTAAAACGATTTTAAGAGATATGGAAGTCGGAAATGAAGTTGCCATTTTTAAAACCCATTCGAATGTACCGCTTAAAAGAGAAGACAAAAACATTTATCTGTTGTCATCAGGTGTCGGGCTAGCAACTTTCAGGCCGCTTGTACTTGATTATTTCGAACGTGCTGACAACGTCAATCAAATTCATTCTCTGAATGTCGATTCATCAAATGATTTCTTATTCACTAATATTTTTGAGTCCGCAACAGACAAGAAGTTCACATCACAGTTCGTCGATAACCGTAAAGACTACTATGAAGAAGTTAAGAATCTTGCTGCAGACAAGGATGGACTCTTCTATGTTGTCGGCAGCGACGAATTCCTTATGCAGAACATTGAAGTACTGCATGAGCAGGGGATCAAGCCAGAACAGATTATGCTTGATAAGCATCAACAACAACGGTCTAAGTTTTTATCATCTGATATGACCGTTTAAAAGAGATAAATTCCTAGTACGTATTGAATACTTGCTCTATAAACAGGAGCTTTAGTACAACATAGAAATCCCGAAATGAAAAAAACCTGATATATGCCGTAGGTGAGAGTGGGGGCCCTAAGGAACTTCCACTCCCATTCACCAGGCTATTGATTGGATGTAGTACGTAAATATTCCTTGTACCTGACATCCCTCGCTCTGTATGTATGCCCAACGCTTCCTCGCCCTCATTTGGTAGCCATTAATCGAATGCTTTATTCCCTTTAATCAATTAAGTGAATAGAGTATCGCTCTTCTCAATACACCAATAAACGCTCAATAGACGTTTTATCCAGAAAAAACCTTCCAATTCATTAATTTATATAAAACACTAAAGCTTCTACGATAAGGCACTCCTTTATCTAAAAATAATTGAGGTTGCTTCTCCATATAACTAGGTCCAGACCAACGACAGAATCCATACGACTTCTCCTTCTTAGATTCCTAATGCTTTAAGACCGGTATCCCATCAGGCTTCTTGCTATTCAATTCATTAATTGCCCATATATATCCCGGAATATGATGTTTTTTACAAATAGAAATTTGTGCTTGACATTCCAGTCTAATAAGTGTTACTTTATACTGGTAATAAGTAATACTGAATACATGTAATACAGAGTACTGAAAAATACGATGAAATATAAATGGGTGATGAATTTGGAAAATATTACAGAAATGCTGAAAGGGGTGCTCGAAGGTTGTGTACTTGAGATCATCAGTCGAGGTGAAACGTACGGCTATGAAATCACACAACATCTGCGAGAACTTGGCTTCACTGATGTGGTTGAAGGCACAGTTTATACCATTACCATGAGACTTGAGAAGAACAACTTGGTGGAAATCGAAAAAAAAAGATCCACTGTGGGACCGCCAAGAAAATTTTACACATTGAATGCAGCAGGTCAAAAGCAACTTGAACTATTCTGGGAAAAATGGGGATTTATTTCGGGCAAAATGAACGAGCTCAAAACTAAAGAAATTAGGAGGAGAAGTAGACTGACATAGCGATTTGAGACAATATTAAAACACCTTCTTAGGCTGCCATTCCTCGAAATTCTAGAGGAGATTGGTAGCCTAATTTTTCTTGAATACGTTCCATGTTATAGTGATTCATAAATATGTCCACACGATTTCTAACTTCTTGAAGGGAAACTGAATTGTATTTCACGTATTGAAATTCTTCAGATTTAATATTTGAATGA
>NZ_HE610979.1:91701-116660 GCF_000285495.1 Oceanobacillus massiliensis str. N'diop | reverse complement strand
GATAACATGAGTTTTTTTGAAAAAATTATTGGAAGCCTGGATGAAAAGAGGGAATGGAAAGCGATGGAGACTCGTGCGAAGTCACTTCCTGGTGAGTACCGTAACGCTTACAAAGCTATCCAGAAATATATGTGGACTTCAGGCGGCATTACGGACTGGGAGGACACTAGCCGAGTTTTTGACGGCATTCTCGACCTCTTTGAAGAAGGGGCAGCGGAAGGTAAGAAGGTCACTGAGCTTACGGGTGAGGATGTTGCTGCTTTTTGCGATGAGCTAGTGAAGGACACGAAGACTTGGCAGGACAAATACCGCGCAAAGTTAAACGATACGATTGGTCGTGACTAGTAAATGATCGTGCAGTCCCAAGGTGTATTCATTAATTATCAAAAATGCTTGTAACCACCAAAGGTTTATAATCAGCGTTTTTCTTTGACCACAGTTAGCTCATGTTAACTATAAGGATTTGTTATAATTTCAACTGAAGGAGAAGCAGAGCAGTGTCAGAGCATAAAAATGATTCATTTCATAATATGAATATTAGAAAAAAGATGATGATAGTTGCTGGCATTGCACTTCTTATTATCTTTGTTGTCAGCTATGTATTTGGGCTTTATTTCTTTGGATTTGCAGGTGTATTTAAACTGTTAGGCGTCCATTATCAATCTATCTGGTCATTGGCTGTTTTTGTTTTCGCTTTCTGTATTTTAGGTGTTATTGTCGAAGTGATTACCAAAGTGATTTTCAAACTTGCCGTCCGAAATATAACAGCAAAGATAAGGGTGTATAGTATCCGATTGAGTATAGAATTCACTTCGAATTTGCTAGTGTTGTATACTGTGGATGAGTTGATCAAGACTATTACACTCTCAATGAAAACAGAGATTATTCTTGCATTGTCACTTGCCATATTAGAAATTGTTTTCGATGATGATAAGTAATCCTAAGTGTTGTCCTTCATTCTCATTATGCCTGGGCCATTCTTAACAACATGTGCCTGAAAAGTAAATTAGTAAAATCGATCCCCATTTTGTGGGTGCGACGTTTCTACTATTCGTAGAGACGTTTTTTGATTACTGTCACAATAAAGTGATGCCAAAATATTCAATATTACGTAGATAAGTAGGAATCCAATCCGATAATAACCGTTTCTTTCTTATCGGGTTTTGTTTTATGATTGTTATTATAATGAACATATGAAGGAGGGAGTGAGTGGTGCTAAAGAGTATGAACGAGGCGTTAGATTATATTGAATCACACCTGGATGGGGAGATTGATTATAGCGAATTGGAGAGAATTACAGGAACTTCTGTTTATCATTTTCGAAGAATGTTCTCATTTCTTTCTGGCATGACGCTGGGTGAGTATGTCCGTAACAGGAAGTTATCTAACGCTACTTTTGACTTACTGCATGAAGGAATGAGTGTTACAGAAACAGCATTCAAATATAGTTACGAATCTGTTGATGGATTTTCACGTGCCTTTCGGGAATGGTCGGGAATTAATCCTTCTGAGGTCAAAAAGAAAAATATGCTTAAAGCATTTCCTAAGCTCTCCTTCCAATTAACGATTCAAGGAGGAATAAATATGGATTATAGAATTGAGAAAAAGCAAGCCTTTAAGATTGTCGGTTTGAAAAAGAGAGTTCCTATTCAATTTGAAGGAGAGAATCAAGAAATAATAAAACTAGCAAAAAGCATTACCCCGGAACAAAGAAAAAGACTGCATAGCTATGCAAATATGGAACCAAATCAAGTTGTGAATGCCTCCTATAATTTAGATGATGGATGGAAGGAGGAAAAAGGCAGTCTTGATCATATGATTGGCTTTTTAACCACGAAAGAGAAAGATTTTGATGGTTTTGAAGTAGTAGAAGCCCCAGCCCTCACTTGGGCAATTTTTTCTTCTAAGGGTGAATTTCCAAAGGTGATGCAAGAGACCTGGGCGAAAATAGCTTCAGAGTGGCTTCCTTCTTCAGATTACGAATTAGTGGAAGCACCCAATATTTCATTTACAGGAGATTTGTCCGACAGTAATAATGTCTATAGTGAAATTTGGTTCGCTGTGAAGAAGAAAAGAGAGGTCTAGAAAGTGGGATGATTTTATGAGGTATCATTTTAGTGTTATGACACAAGAACAAGCAGAAGATATTGCTTTTAACTGGCATTATGATGGCGAATACTCTTTTTATGATATGGAGGCTGATAAAGAAGATTTAGAGGAATTTTTAGATCAGGAAAAGCGAGGCGATTCCACGTTTGCTGTAACACAAAAAAATGAATTGATTGCTTTCTTCAGTACTATTCACGTTGCCGACAGAACATTCGATCTTGGTTTAGGAATGAAACCATCCTTAACTGGAAAAGGCAAAGGAAAGAAATTCTTAAGGGAAGCGTTGAACTTTATCCAATCAGAATTTAAACCTGAAAAAATCACATTATCAGTCGCAGCATTTAATCAAAGAGCAATAAGAGTATATAGAGAAGTTGGATTTAAAGATGTAGAAACTTTTATGCAAGATACAAATGGTAGCGTATTTGAGTTTTTAAAGATGGAATACAAAATGTAAATAATTTTTCTGAAATGAACAGATGAAAGCATAAGAAAAGACGATCATTAATCGATCGTCTTTTCTTATGTAAAAACTGTATTATTTATCCGAATATTATATTATTGTTAATTGGAAAGCTATATAGAAACAAGTGCAAAAGAGTTGAGCGTTTGGAAGAAAGAAATAAGAAATAATAAAAATAACTTGAAGTAACTGGTGAAATAATTTACAGAATTGTCCATTTGAAAGGGGCTAATATAAAATGATTTGGATTGTTCCATTAGCATTTCTTATTGTGAGTTATTATTTTATAATAAAAAGTAACTCACAGCCTGTTGAAAAAATTTTTTCTCTGTTATCTCTAAACTTTGGGGGATTGACAATTCTTACTTTTTTGAGCGAATTCTTTTCCTTTATTCTTAAATTGAGTTTTTACGTACCTTTTGGGTTTGGGGTGCTAGGAATAATTTTAGGATGGTTTGGTATTAAAGGTGACCTAAGAATAAGTTTAATTGGATTAAATGTTTTGACACTAGGTTTCTATATTTTTATTTTTCTTATGGCAACGGTCGGTTTTCAAGGACCATAAATTAATTTTTAATCCAAGGAATGTTGTTAAAGATTTTAACACAACATTATCATTCGGTAATCTTACATGTTCCTTTAATTCAAATGTATCTATAAATTATCCTATTTCAGATTGGATTGGTACAAAAATGTCTAACTAAAATAAATATTTCCGATGAGATTGATAAAAAGTGCCTATGCATGGTATAAATGTAAAAGAAGCAGGGACGTTATCTGCTTTTTATTTTTGAGGTAAGGCTTTGACTTGGTATCCCGTAATGAGAGGAATTGAATTTCATATGATAGATAATTTTTGGCGTGATTTACCACGGCCATTTTTTGTGCTGGCACCAATGGAGGACGTGACAGATGTTGTTTTTCGCCATGTAGTGAGCGAGGCTGGCAGACCAGATGTATTTTTTACAGAGTTTACAAACTCAGTAAGTTATTGTCATCCAGAGGGGAAAGATAGTGTGCGTGGGCGCTTGACTTTTACAGAGGATGAACAGCCTATGGTTGCCCATATATGGGGGGATAATCCTGAATACTTTCGTCAAATGAGTATTGGTATGGCAGAACAGGGGTTTCGAGGTATCGATATCAATATGGGCTGTCCTGTCCCTAATGTGGCGGGGAAAGGGAAAGGATGCGGACTTATTCGCCGTCCTGAAGTAGCAGCAGAGCTGATAGAAGCAGCAAAAGCGGGAGGATTACCCGTAAGTGTGAAGACAAGACTTGGTTACACGAATGTAGACGAATGGCGTGACTGGCTAACACATATACTGAAGCAGGATATTGCCAATCTGTCCATCCATCTGCGTACCAAAAAGGAAATGAGCAAAGTTGATGCCCATTGGGAACTAATTCCGGAGATTAAGAAACTTCGTGACGAGATAGCACCAGATACGCTTTTGACGATAAACGGGGATATCCCTGACCGTGAAACTGGCTTGAAGCTCGCTCATCAATACGGTGTTGACGGGGTCATGATTGGCCGCGGAATCTTCAAGAATCCATTTGCCTTTGAAAAAGAGCCGAAAGAGCATACTAGTCAGGAACTGCTTGATCTCCTAAGGCTGCACCTGGATCTCTTTGATAAATATTCAGCAATGGAATCACGGCCGTTCAAGCCTCTGCGTCGCTTCTTCAAGATATATGTCCGTGGGATTCGAGGTGCTGGGGAGCTAAGAAACCAATTAATGAGTACAGAGACTACGGATGAGGTGCGAGCATTGCTTGATGAATTTGTCCAGCAGAGCGATATTTAACAGGAGAACAGTAGAGGTTCCCAATTCTAGCTAAATGCGAAGTGGTGCGTAAATTGTTTTTTCCTTGAAAAGCTAGAGCAAGTCTTGGTCAATTAATCAGGTATTTTTAGAAAGTTTATTATCCGTTCCAGAAGAAAAATGTCAAATATGTTGAATAATAAAAAAGAAGAAACCATCACGAACTCGCGGCAGCTTAATATACGGCTCACTAGAAGGTTCGGATGGTTTCTCTTTTAGTTTAGATTGAACCGGATGAAGGTGTTGATTGACTTATGCATCATTTGTAATCTTACTTGCAAGAAAGCTTTGTAACGGATTCCATTTTCGATCAAGAAACTAAAGGGAGCCATAAAAATAATAAAAGTGAGGCGCAAAAATGATACATGCATTGGTTATTGGAGGTACGGGAATGTTATCCAACACGTCGCATTGGCTGGTAAGTAAAGGTTACCATGTTTCGGTAATTGGACGTAAAGCAGATCGCATGGAGCATTTAATTAGGAAATCAGTGGATACATCACTTATAACCCCGGTTTTAGTTGATTACAGCGATGTAGCCCTCTTAAAAGAGAAATTGAGAAGAACCATAGAGCGGAATGGACCAATTGAATTAGTTGTTGCATGGATTCATTCATATGCTGACAGTGCCTTAGAGATAATAGCAAGAGAGATTTCGAATGAGAACAATGGAACATGGAAACTATTTCATGTACTTGGAAGTAGTAAGAATCTAAGTGAAATCAAAGAGGGAATTAGTCTGTCTAATTCCATTCGCTACCACCAAATACAACTAGGTTTCATTATCGAAAATGATCATTCAAGGTGGCTCACAAACGAGGAAATTTCACAAGGTGTTATAGACTCCATTCAAATTGAAAAATTTATCAATACAATTGGAACTGTTAAACCTTGGGAAAAACGCCCTTTGTAGATGAATATTAAACCATTAACATAATTTGGGTTTCTATTTTTTTAAGAAAAATTCGGAATATTATGTTATAATCAAAGAAGAGATATATTGCTTTAACGAATTTTTTTTGAAAGAGAAGAAAACCCCGTACATAGCAAAATTGAATAGAATTGGGGAATCAAATGCTTCGAACAAGCAGATGTGTGCTTACTGAAATTACACAATCGGATTATGAAGATGTTAAGGAGCTTTATCTAGACAACGAGGTAAGAAGGTTTCTTGGAGGCACAAGAGAAGAAGGGGCAATACAAGGGATAATGGATGAAATGCTAGGCTCTGATAAAAACATATGGTATTGGATTATAAGAGAAGTGCATACAAGAGAATTTATAGGGCTAGTATCATTAGACCCACATCATATAGGTAACAACATGGAAGTCTCTTATCAATTTCTTCCTAAATGGTGGGGGAATGGTTTTGCAACAGAGGCAGTAAGTGAAATCATTAATTTTGCTTTTGGAAGATTGGACTTGCCAAGAGTCGTTGCTGAAACGCAGGCTGTCAATGTATCTTCGCGAAAACTCTTAGAAAGATTGGGAATGAAATTAATCGATACATATGAAAGATTTGGTGCCGAGCAATCATTGTATTCTATTGAATCTAATAAGGGGAATTCTATGAATAAATGGAGATCATTGCTGATTCCTTTCATCGCTTTTGTTCTTATAGGATGTGAGCCGGAAGCGATAGGAAATCCGAGTGGACTCGTTTCAATCCAACAATATAACCAACTGGAGAATAATACAGAATTTAACGAAGTTCTGGAGACGCTAGGACAACCGGATTTTATTGACTTTAAAGAAAATACAGCCGATAAGGTGGAGTTTGAGGATGAATACACAAGTTATAGTTGGAGCGGTGTAGCACCTGATTCAGTTATACTTTTGTGGTTCAGAGATGGAAGACTTTATAAAAAGGAGCAATTTGGTCTTGAATAGACGGAGGAACCGTACTGTAGAAGCATGTAAGGAAATATCCGTGATTATTTGTGTTATCTTGCTGATCAGCTGTATACCAGTGTTAATCCAAACCCAGAGCTTTGCCTATTTTTTCCGAAGTATAGGGATTGGCATCTATTACCTCTTCCAACCGCATAAAGTACTCATTCCATTAAGTAATGGAGATGAAGTTCCTTTTTTTGCGGTTGTATATAATGGGTACCTTAATTCCATTGTTATTATTTTTGGAGCCCTTGCTGTAGCGATTATTGTTTCCATCCTGCTTACTTATTTGTTTCATATTCTTAGTCCACCATTTAAAAAGGCTTTTTCTGGAGTTTTCTTTATCGTCGAATCCATGCCGGATGTTTTAATTGTAATTTTAAACATTCAATTTTTTATTTGGATATTTAAAACAACAGGAATATCACTGGGGATTTATGAATTCGGCGGGGAAACGATTTACCTCTTGCCGATCTTAGCTTTAAGTTCCATTCCAGCAATGTATTTATTTAAATATATGACTGCGAGCATTGATGAGGAAAAGAACAAAAAATACTATTTATTCTCTCAATCAAGAGGATTTGGGGAGAGTTACATTTTCTTCATTCATCTATTTCGAAATACACTTTTAACCCTGATTCAATACTACAAAACTATTTTCTTGTATATGATTTCAAGCTTATTAATCTTTGAAATCCTGCTTCGCTTAAACGGTATTATGAGTTTTGTAAGAGTGTATGGTATTGGTGATTTTAGAATAATGATGTGGATCCTAATTATGCTATATATCCCTCTATATATCTTCATTAGAACGGGTGAATTTATCGTAAGCAAGTGGACACGCGAAGAGGCTGGTGATCAGATTGCGGGGTAACGTAAATCTCAAGATAAGTTTTGGTGTAATATTGATATTACTTCTTTTGTTTTTTAGTTTCTTTCCCGATCTGATTGTTTCAAGGGAAACCGCCCCTCCTATCCTTTTTGATGAAGAGGGAGAATTTATTGCCAGAACGCCATACTCCCCTGCTGAGTACCTACCGATGGGGACAAATGAGGCCGGTGAATCCCTTTTGTTTAACATATTGGTCGGTGCAAAATATACGATTGTCTTTGTGAGTGTTGTATGCCTATTACGCTTTGTTATGGCATTTGCAGTGGCTATGTATTATGCATTTCACGTTCATAAATTGAAGGATTTATGGAAACGAACAATTGAAATTGCCTATATCATACCTCCAGTCATTGTTGTCTTTTTTATGCTTGCACCAATGCTCGGTCTTTTTCAGGAAGAAAGCTTCCATTTTATGATTTTATTGATGGCCGTATTAATTGTTATAGGTGTACCACCTTTAGCACTATTGATTGGTGATGAAATAAAAAGTGAACTCAATAAAGACTTCATTAAAATTGCTAAACTGCAAGGTGTAAATAACTGGTACATCTTCAAGAAACATATTTGGAGGAACATAAAGGCAAGAATGGGCATTTTCTTTATCCAAAACAACATTCAATTGCTTTCTTTATTGATTCACTTAGGTATTTTGGGGATTTTCATCGGCGGTACGAGAATCATAAATATTACGGAGGAAGATAGTAAGGTCTTACCTATTAGCAACGAATGGGGCGGATTGATCGGTTCGTCCTACCAGGATTTTTTGCACCATCCATGGATAGTGTTAGCTCCATTGTTCTCCTTTATGGTGTTAATTTTCTTTCTGAAGGTCATAGTTGCTGGGATGGAAGACTTGACTAAAATAAAACATCCTAAATGAGTTATTAGAATATTTATATAGACAGCGATCTGGTCATATTGTGATTATTGGGGATGTATAGTAAGTTAGTTGCTAAAAGGATAAAAATAGTTGTGAGCATTGGAAGGGGAAATCATGTTGAAGAAAAAAACAATTGGCTTACTGTTTGGAGGAATGTCTACAGAACATGAGGTATCTTTACAATCGGCCAAAAATATCATGGAAGCAATCGACAAATCTAAATATGATGTCTTATTAATTGGAATAGATAAGAGTGGTAAATGGCATTTGAATGACGCTTCACATTTTCTTCTTAACGAAGAAAATCCCAAATTAATCGCTTTAAATAAAACAAATAACGGAATAGCTATTATACCGGGTGAAACTGAAAATCAGTTATTCAATATAAATAGTTCAAAAACCTTAGGTGAGCTAGATGTTATTTTCCCTATACTGCACGGAACACTTGGTGAAGATGGTAGTGTCCAAGGAATGCTGCGTATGGCAAACATTCCGTATGTTGGATCAAATGTTTTGGGTTCTGCTATAAGTATGGATAAAGATATTGCGAAAAAATTGCTGAATGCAGCCAGTTTAAACGTGGCAAAGTCTTTAACTTATACAAGAGTAACTAAAGGCAAAATAAAGTTTGATGAAGTAGAAAGAGAATTGGGTTTGCCTTTATTTATAAAGCCAGCTAATCAAGGGTCCTCTGTTGGGGTTAGTAAAGTTAACACAAAAGAAGAATTCTTTAATGGAATTGAAGATGCATTTCGATATGACCATAAAATTTTGATAGAAGAGGCGATTAAGGGCAGAGAAATTGAATGTTCTATCCTGGGGAACGACAATCCAAGAGCTTCCATACCAGGAGAGATTCTGCCAACAGGTGATTTCTATTCGTATGAGGCAAAATATATCGATGAAACAGGAGCAATATTGGATATTCCCGCTAAAATAAGTAAACAAGTCACAGAGGAAATCCAACATACTGCTCTAAAGGCATTTAGCACACTGAATTGCGAAGGGATGGCAAGAGTAGATGTATTTTTGACCGAAAAAGAAGAAATTATCATAAATGAAATCAACACGTTACCAGGTTTTACGAAAATTAGTATGTATTCCAAGCTATGGGAAATAAGTGGTATTCCATACAACAAGCTCATTGAAGAATTAATTGAATTAGCAATCGAGAGATACGAAAGAGATCTTTTACTAAAGAGTTCGTTTGATAATTAAGGGTTTGGCTAAAACCAAAAGCCATCGGAGGACAATATGGAATTAACGGATATAAAGGAAATGAGAAGGAAACAAATTGGGATAACAAATTTTTTGATAATAGTTTTATCCGCTTTATTTTTCATTCTGCTAACTATAGTTGATATTCCGTTCCCAGTGTTTTACTTCATTGTTGGGGCATTTATTCTGCTTCAAGCGGTTTTTCGTTTTTTGAAAGGTGCTTCTACAAAATCAGTCATCCCTGCTTTTGAGAAAGTGGCAAATTATGAAAGACAAAAGATGGGAAGAGAATGGGATAAACAGCGGAAAATGGTTGCTATATGGAGTTTAGTATTAAGTGGATTTATGTTTTGGCAATCTTATATAACTCGTGATTCGGCAGATGACGTATTCAAAATAGATTTTATTTTTATGCTCATAATCGCTCTTGTCACTATAGGATTGATAAATATTTGCTTAATTTTACGTTTTAGGAATATCGATCGTTCTATCTCAGAATTGGATTTTAGCGGATACACATGGAAGTCCAACCTTTTGGGTGCATTTATGGGAGTTGTCATTGCTTTTATATTTTTTGCTATTACTATGGTTTACATACTTTATACAATATAAAAGGTTTTTTATAACGGTTTAAAACTCAGGAGGCAAGATGGAAGATAAATTAAAGGCGATTATAAAACAAAATACTGAAAATCCGTTAATTATCATGTTGTGTGGTGTAGCGGGTTCAGGAAAGACTACACTTGCGCAACAGCTAGAAATAAAGGCTGGATTTATACGTCTTTCTATTGACGAAGAGATCTGGAAGGTTTATGGCCGATATGGCATAGACTATCCTTCAGCGGATTATGAAGATTATCAGGTTGAAGCTGAAAAAAGGCTTCGTAATTATTTAATGCGTCTAATTCAGGATAAGCAGAGGGTCGTTATTGATTTTAGCTTTTGGCAAAAATCCAAACGGGAGGAATATAAAAAGCTGATTGAAGAAACGGGAGGTGAATGGAAACTCATTTATTTGAAAGTTAGTCCTGACATTATTCAAAAACGATTGGATAAACGAAGTAAACGATTTGATGCGAATGCAGCCTTTCCGATTACCGAAAAAACACTAGCATCTTACTTAGATGGGTTTGAAGTGCCTTCACAAGAAGGGGAAATAGTTATAGTGTCGACATAAATAAGAATCAGATATGAGGCCAGAAAATCAGGGGGAGGTGCATGTATATTGATTAGAGCGGTTATATTCGACTTAGATGGCACATTGTTAAATAGGGATGCTTCAGTCCATAAATTTATAGAGAATCAATATGAAAGATTGATTGAATGGTTGGGTCATATTCCGAAAGAAAATTATATATCCAGATTTCTAGAGCTGGATTGTCGTGGTTATGTTTGGAAGGATAAAGTGTATCAGCAATTGATTGATGAATTCAATATTAACAGAGTATCTTGGAAATGGCTGCTGCAAGATTACATAACGGAATTTCATCAACATTGTATTCCTTTCTCTAATCTAATCGGTACGCTGGAGGGTCTAAGAAATAGTTCAATTCGGTTGGGAATGATTACGAATGGAAAAGGGCAATTTCAAATGGACAATATAAGAGCTTTAGGGATTGAAAACTATTTTGATACAATACTTATTTCTGAATGGGAAGGAATGAAAAAACCTAATCCTGAGATTTTTAAAAAGGCTCTTAGCCAAATGAATGTTTCGCGGAATGAGAGTATGTATGTAGGCGATCATCCTGAAAACGATGTAGATGCTGCTCGGAATATCGGCATGTGTGGAGTCTGGAAGAGAGATAAGCAATGGGATGATGCAGAAGCAGATTTCATTATTGATGATTTGACAGAGTTGCGATTAATCATTCGAGAAATAAAAAGAGTAGGGGGATAGAACATGGTGTTCATCTTTCTAATGAATGGTCATTAATTAGATAATCCCTGCACTATATAAATCACAATAATGACTGCGCCCAGGTCTGGCATACTCCCTCCGGAGAAAATCATTACTTCTTAATTATCGAAAGGAAGCATGCCAAAAGGAAATGGCCTATAAAGAATAGACTGGTACTTACTTAACGGCGGATAATTCACTTTCTGTTACCCATTTATGATTAGTCACTTTTTTACCGCCAGTGGTTGGAATATAATCAACCATATAGACAGTTGTGTCTTTTGCGGAATCAATTACTGCGGTTGCATCCTCCATACCCTCCATATGCGAGGCTTCCACAGTAACCTCAGCCCCAGGCTCTAATGGTTCATCACCTGATTCTGCTATTTCTTCATGGATAACCCATTTATGATTTTCCACTTTTTCTCCACCAGTTGTTGGGCTATAAGAGATGGTATAGACAGTCGTGTCATAGGCACCGGCAATGGTTGCTTCAGCTCCATCCATACCCTTCATGTGGTCCGCATTTATAATTGCTTGCGTTCCGACTGGATATGCTGGATTTTCTTCTGGCTGCAAGCCACTGGGAACTTCACCTGAACTGGAATGGTCCATATTCGCATGTGAATCAGAAGCCATATCTTGGCCAGTCTCCATTTCGGTATCTGTACTTTCACTTGGATTCGTTTCTTCATCATCGCCCGAACATCCGGCTAATGTAAAAATGGTCGCAAAAGAAATAAATCCTATCAGTAACTTTTTAATTGTCATTTAAATCCTCCTGTCTGATGCACTATTTTATGAATAAGCTTCCAGATTACTTTTTATCATAATAATGCTTTAATGCTAATTTGGTGGCAAAATATACTGTGAAG
Source organism: Oceanobacillus massiliensis str. N'diop (assembly GCF_000285495.1). Lineage (GTDB taxonomy): Bacteria > Bacillota > Bacilli > Bacillales > Amphibacillaceae > Oceanobacillus > Oceanobacillus massiliensis. The sequence goes on along the minus strand of NZ_HE610979.1, from coordinate 104,601 downwards.
CCAATTACGATTATATTGATTACCCAGCCAAGTATGCCAAAACCCATCATCCCAACTCCATTGCTGTCCATCATGTTGCCCATCATACTGCTTCGCCTCCTGCAATTAGAGATTATGTATTACACACTACGAGATTCAGTTCTATTTTGTATCTTTCCAGATCGTAAAATACGTATGCATTTGTTCTGGTGAAAAAATCAGGATGCATTCATTCTCTATAAAAAGCCTCCTTTTTTCAAGTGAAAAACCTTCATCAATTATTCGGATCCGTGCTTACAATAGATGAACATGCCAAATAACCTTCCATATCGAATTTGATTGGAAGGTTTTGTATGGATTAAAATTCATGTTTATGTTTAACAGGTTCAACTATACAGATGTTGAAACTGATGCTGGAAATGGAAATAGGTATTTAACTGTTCCTGTGCAGTTGCATGAGGGATAAATTTCCATCCCATGCTTTCTATAAATTCATCATACATTTTCATTATTTGATGTTGTTGCAGTGCCATTTCAATATGTGCATGTATAACATTTGGGTTTTGCATCATTAAAGCTGAATTAAAATTTGTACTCGACATGTTGTTGGCCGTATTGCGTACTTCCAAAGCAATCCACTTATTATCGCTATTTTTTTCGTTGTTTTCTGGATTCGAAGGATAGTTAGTAGCAAGATCTTGTAAGGGCGGGACTTCGACGTAGTTATTATTCTCTGGATTTATCAAGGCCAGCATGACCCATACATGTGATTGCATGATATTTTCTTGCAATCTCATAATATTTCTTAGCTGTTGATTCGTTACTGCTTTTTGGTAAGCCCTTAACTTCTGAAGGACACCTTCATGGGCTGATAAGTGATCGGCCATTATTCCAAGATCTGCGGTAGGTAAAACAGCCATTAAGACACCTCTTCCATAAAATATAGGTTCATTCATTATAATGTATGATAATGAAAGTAATTGGTGTTGATTTCATATAAAAACTAAATAATAATCCGTTTTGAAAAAAAGCTCTTTTCGTAAGTATTGTTGTTATTTCTAACTTTATATTTGATGGAAACAGCGACGTGAAAGCAACACCCGATTTCCGCGGCACCGCTTCAGCTTCCTCAGTAGCAAACCCGGCTTCATGCGGGATCTTCAGCCGTTGCTTTTCCCGCTAGGCATCCTTGGCTGCTACCAACCCTCTCAAATTATTTATGACTTTATTCTATAAAGAAGGCAGTCAGTAAATACGATAACTGCTCCGGCCGATTTCCGCTCTGGGCAGTCGCTTTCCGCGGGCGCCGCTTCAGCTTCCTCAGAAGCAAGCCCGGCTTCTTGCGGGATCTTCAGCTGTTGCTTTTCCCGCTGGAGTCGACTGCCCTATGCTCCAATCAATCAGCTTCATAATCGAATATCACTAATTTGATTCAGAAAGCCAAATCTTAGCGGGGGAAATACACGGAGACTCCTTGAAATTGCATTCGCAATTTCTGCGTGCGATGTTAAGCTGCCGTAGCCTTCCTTGTCCTGCGGGAAAGCGAAGACGCTAAGACCCCACAGGGAGCGAACTTTGGGAGCGAGGAGGCTTAGCGCGAGCCCGCGGAAAGCGCAGTGTATTTCCGGAGTGGAGATTACCACACTATAATTTCTATAGATAATGGACAGAGCAGCATAGAAATGAGGAAATTCACTATGGCTTTTTTGTCTTCAGAAAAAAGGGAACACGATAAGACCCAACTAGATATATTTTATGAAAAACAACAATATTTGAGAAAACAGCTTAAAAAAAGATTATGCAAATCGGATGCTTTTTATTTTGCGGGAAAAGCTAGAGCGGCTGCCTGAATTGGAAATGATTGTTGTGCTGTAGTTGATATATTTATATTTAGTTAAAACAATATATTTTTATTGTAATTCGATAAACATCCTGCTATAGTCAAATTATAATATTTTAGTGAGGTGTTTTTTATGGAACGAGGATCAACACTCTTTTTGAAGATAGCTGTCATTCTCATTGGTGTACCAGTTCTTGCTTTAGGGATATTTGGATTGTATTGGTTCGTTAACCATCCAGCAAATCCAGATTATGCTCCAATACTATATCCGATTTTAATAGGTATCTATGTAACCATCATACCGTTTTTTACAGCGTTGTATCAGGCTTTTAAACTTTTAAGCTATATTGACAAGAATCAAGCTTTCTCCAATTTATCTGTTAAAGCTTTGAAAAATATCAAATTCTGTGCAGTGTCAATTACAGGTTTGTATGTACTGATGATGCCGTTTGTTTTTCTTGTAGCAGAAATGGACGATGCGCCAGGTCTTATTCTAATCAGCTTGATTCCTCCATTTGCTTCCTTGGTCATCGCAATCTTTGCTGCTGTTCTTCAAAGACTTTTACAAGAAGCTATTCATATAAAATCAGAAAATGATTTAACGGTCTGAGGTGACTAATATGGCAATTATAATCAACATTGACGTAATGCTGGCCAAAAGGAAAATGAGCGTTACAGAACTTTCAGAGAGAGTCGGTATAACTATGGCTAACCTTTCGGTATTGAAGAACGGAAAGGCAAAGGCAATTCGATTATCCACACTAGAGGCTATCTGTAAGGCTTTAGACTGTCAGCCAGGAGATATCTTAGAATATCAAGGCGATGAAAACACAGAGGATTAATATGTTGGAGTAGTTAGCAGTGAAAGGGAAAGAAAGTTGTTCCCGATCCACATAAACAAATCAAATCCTGAAAAGAGGGGTGACTCATGAATTTATCCATTCATAATGATGCTCGGAAAAAATCTTTCAAGGAACAAATCGTGAGTGCAATACAACAGCTTGTTCGTTTCGGTTGCAGTCAGGCATTATCATGTCTATTTCCAGTCGTTATTTTTGCATCTTTAGCCATTACACAAATCATCCCGCTCCCCATACTGCCCCGTTATGACTGGCTGCTCATCATCTGCCTTCTGATGCAGTGGTGGATGATGCATTCTGGGCTTGAGACTCGCGATGAACTAAAGGTTATCACCTTATTCCACATCATTGGGCTTGCTCTTGAAATTTTTAAGGTCCATATGGGTTCCTGGTCTTATCCTGAAGAAGGGTATTTTAAAATTCTTGGAGTACCTTTGTATAGCGGATTCATGTATGCAAGTGTAGCCAGTTATCTCTGTCAGGCATGGAGAAGGCTGAATGTCAACCTGGTTAAGTGGCCACCGTTTCTCGTGGTTGTACCGCTTGCATCTGCGATTTATTTGAATTTCTTCACCCACCATTATTGGGTTGACGTTCGCTGGGTCTTATCTGCTCTTGTATTAATCGTTTTTTGGCCATCATGGGTTACATATGTCGTTGGCGGGATTCGTTACCGTATGCCGCTTGTACTTTCCTTTATGCTTATTGGATTTTTTATATGGATAGCCGAAAATATCGCCACGTTTTTTGGGGCCTGGGAATATCCGAATCAAACGGATGCATGGAGTCTTGTTCATCTGGGAAAGGTAAGTTCATGGCTCCTATTAGTGATCGTCAGCTTTCTTATTGTTGCTACACTAAAACAGGTTAAGGGAAAGGACCTCGCTGGAAGAGAAGCTGGCCACTAATATACATTAAGTACTGGACCAGCTTGGTTCAGTCTTTTTCTTTTTGATTGATATGCCTCCGCCCGGCAGAACAATGCAGGGGAATGCATTAATGAAGCTGATTTTCAAAGGGTTCTCCGACGAATTCCATCCGTAAAAAAGGAACTGTGCAAGTAAGACTCTGAGTTCTTACTTGCACAGTTCCGTTTACCTGCTCCTTCGATAAGGAAAAATCCTTGAACTTCTTCTTGATTGCTCGTTTTCAATATCTAATGGAACTTTGCTTAATTGTTTAAGATGCTTTCCTCTAAAACCGCTGACTTGTCACCATATACTTTAACGATATGGGTCTCTCCCCAAGCACATAACGAATCTAAAATTAGTTCAAGGCTCTTACCATATTCGCTTAATTCATATTCAACCTTTGGTGGTACTTGATTGTAAACGATACGGTGAATGACGCCGTCCTCTTCAAGCTCACGAAGTTGCTGAGTTAACATTTTTTGTGTGATGTTAGGCATGAGCCGTTTTAATTCACTCGTCCGTTTCTTTCCATGAGTTAGATGGCAAAGAATGACACATTTCCATTTCCCGCCAATCACTTCTAAGGTAGCTTCGACAGATATATTATATTTCTTTTTATTCATGATTTATCCCCTCCGAATTATAGGTACTTTTAGGTGCCTACATTACCTAATGGTACCTATATTACTTTAAAGTGCGTACTTTTATTTTAGACTGTATATGTCATACTATCATTTGCCGGTGAAAATTACCACATGTTTAGGAGGAAGATAAATGTCGAAAGAAAAAAAGCGAAGCCTCTTTGGGCTGCTCGCTTTGGCTATTAGTGCGTTTGCGATAGGGACCACGGAGTTTATCAGTGTCGGACTATTACCACTGATCTCAGAGGATTTAAATATATCCGTAAAAACGGCAGGGCTTACCGTTTCCATGTATGCCCTCGGAGTTACCTTTGGTGCACCAATTCTAACTTCCTTGACCTCAACAATGCCTCGAAAGGGTCTGTTGATTTGGATAATGATTGTTTTTATTATAGGAAATAGTATCGCTGCAATTTCGTCGAGTGTAGGCGTCTTATTGTTTGCTCGTATACTATCTGCACTGTCACACGGGGTATTTATGTCGATTGGATCGACCATAGCTGCCAGCCTGGTTGCGGAAAACAGAAGAGCAGGAGCCATTTCGATTATGTTTACCGGGTTAACAGTAGCTACTGTTACCGGAGTGCCATTAGGAACATTTCTTGGGCAGCAGTTCGGGTGGAGAATAGCATTTATAACCATAGTAGCAATCGGTATCATTGCTTTAATAGCGAATACTATTTTAGTTCCATCTGGATTAAAAAAAGGTGTACGCACAACTTTTTCCGATCAAGTGAAACTACTGACAAACGGACGCTTACTGCTCGTATTTGCGATTACAGCTTTAGGGTATGGAGGTACGTTTGTAGTATTTACCTATTTATCTCCGTTATTGCAAGATATAATGGGGTTTGGATCAAATGAAATCGCAATTATTTTACTTGTTTATGGTGTCGCTATTGCCATAGGAAATTTAATTGGTGGAAAACTATCGAATCGAAATCCAATTAAATCATTGCTATTTATGTTTGTTATCCAAGCAGTGATCCTTTTCATTCTTCCACTTACAGCGCCATTTAAAATTGCTGGCTTAGTGACAATTACGGTTATGGGCTTATTTGCCTTTATGAATGTACCGGGCTTACAAGTCTATGTGGTGATGCTGGCGGAACGATTTGTTCCAAGTGCTGTAGATGTTGCTTCTGCAATGAATATTGCAGCATTTAATGCAGGAATCGCCATTGGTTCATATGCAGGTGGTATGATTACAGATTCGATTGGTATCATCCATACAGGATGGGTAGGAGGTGCAATGGTTTCACTTGCTGTTATACTAACCATTTGGAGTGTAGACTTAGAAAAGAAAGACCATATTGAGCAGGCTTGCTGAAGAAAAAATATAAAATGTAGTACTGGAGGATTATATAATGACAAATCATATTCAAGATACAACCATTTTAAACAACGGTGTAAAGATGCCATGGCTGGGACTTGGCGTATTCAAAGTGGAAGAAGGCGCAGAACTAGTGAATGCTGTTAGGGCAGCAATCGTTCATGGGTACCGCAGCATTGATACGGCAGCTATTTATGGCAATGAACAAGGGGTAGGAGAAGGTATCCAAGCGGGAATTAGCGAAGCAGGAATTAAGAGAGAAGAATTATTTATTACATCTAAAGTCTGGAACGATGATTTGGGCTTTGATGCGACCATTAAAGCGTTTGAAACAAGCTTAGAGAAGTTAGGATTGAACTATTTGGATCTGTATCTGATTCACTGGCCGGTTGAAGGTAAATTTAAAGAAGCTTGGCGTGCACTTGAACAACTCTACAAAGAAGGAAAAATCAAGGCGATTGGCGTTAGTAACTTCCAAATTCATCACCTGGAAGAGCTGATGAAAGATGCCTCCATTATGCCAGTGATTAATCAAGTAGAACGCCATCCAAGATTAACGAATAAAGAGCTGCTTCAATATTGCCAGGAAAAAGGGATTCAGCTGGAGGCGTGGTCACCATTGATGCAAGGACAAATATTAGACAATGAAGTTCTGCTATCCATTGCGGAAAAACATAATAAGTCAACCGCACAAGTAATTCTACGCTGGAATTTACAGAATCAGGTGGTAATCATTCCGAAATCCACTAAAGAACACCGTATTATTCAAAACGCGGACCTTTATGATTTCGAACTATTACAAGAGGAAATGGAAATAATCGATGGTTTGAACCAAAACCTGCGAGTGGGTCCAGACCCGGATAATTTTGATTTTTAATGAAATCCCAATCTATGGAAACGGGCATATGAATGTATGCCTGTTTCTTTTTGGGTTTTGAGCGGAAGAATGCCACTGGAAAGACAACGCTGCTTCGGCATATCTTACAGCAGGGAAAAGGAATTACGATCTCACCAAAAGCCGTTATTGGATATTATCAGCAAATGGCAAATCAATTTCATGAAAGTCGAACTGTACCTTCCTATATGAACGTACAGAGTGACTACAATGAAAGTAAGATTCGTTCAGTTCTTCATTCATCTGATATTGATTATAAAACATTAATGTGAGCGTGGATCCATTTTCGATGCATGGGAACAGGCTGTGATTCTCGATTGCTTATTCATTGCTAGTGTACTATTCTTTTTTAGTATAATGGATTGAACGTCAGAACAATAATTGGAATCCATTGGTTTCTTTTAGCTCGACAGGAGGGTTTGGGAATAGGAAAAGCATACCGATTTTAAAGACAATAATCGGTGTGTGTTTTCATTCCCATGATAGAATCAATGAACATGAATGTGAGGATGAATAAAATGGATGATTCGGTAGGTATCTTAGTAGTTGAAGATGACGAAGATATAAGTCGATTACTTTGCAGCATTATCAGCAAGAATGGATACAATCCAAAGACTGCTTATTCAGGGACAGAGGCTGCCATATATTTGGAAAACGAAAACTGGGATATGGTTCTGCTTGATTTAATGCTTCCTGGTCTGTCAGGTGAAGAAATTCTAAGGGAGGTAACCAAAAAGAGCAATATCCCAGTGATTATAATCTCCGCAAAGCATGAAACCCAAACTAAGATCGATGCCTTACGGGCAGGAGCAGATGATTATATAACCAAACCTTTTGATATTGAGGAGGTTTCTGCTAGAATCGATTCTTGCTTAAGAAGATACAGAGGTACGGCAGACCTCCAAAAAAACAATCAGATTCGTCATGAAGATCTTATAATGGATCTAGATGCAAAAAAGGTGTCTGTGAATGGAACGGATATAAAATTGACAGCAATTGAATATGAAATACTCTATCTGTTGATGTCCTCCCCGAAGAAAGTGTTCACAAAGGCCAATTTGTTTGAGCGTGTTTGGCGTGAAGAGTTCTACGGCGATGATAATACGGTCAATGTTCATTTAAGTAATTTAAGAAGCAAGCTCTCCAGAGCGAATCCGAGTGAAGAATATATAGAAACAATTTGGGGTATGGGCTACCGGCTTAAAACTTAAGGTTTTCTTAAGATTTATCTTAAGGCTTTCTTACATTTTCCTCTTTATAGTAAAAGCATAGTTCGAGGATGGAGTATTCATTAAGACAGTTTTTGAAAGTATTGAATGTAATTTACATTGCAACAACAACGACGATTTGTGCGCCATCCTTCTGAGCAGATATGTAGGAGTTAAGGAGGGAAATATCTATGAATGATAATGTTTTGAAAATCAACCATGTATCTAAGAAATACCAGGATAAAATGGCTCTGAAAAAAGTGAATCTATCCATCAAAATGGGATCCATTTATGGTTTTATTGGACAAAACGGTGCAGGGAAATCTACGCTGATACGCATTGTATGCGGTCTAGCTAAGCCGACTGCTGGAACTATCGAGTTATTTGAAAAGAGCAATGAACGGGAATTGATTGAAGCGAGAAAACGAATCGGAACAATCATAGAGGGGCCAGCATTATATCCGCATATGACTGCAGTCGAAAACTTGGAAGCACATCGCCTTTTAAAGGGGATACCGGGCAAGGAATGTATTGAAAGAACACTTACCTTAGTAGGTTTAGAAGATACAGGGAAAAAGAAAGCCAAGAATTTTTCATTAGGAATGAAGCAGCGGCTTGGACTCGCAATCGCACTCTTGGGGGATCCTGAGTTTTTGATACTGGATGAACCCATCAATGGGCTAGATCCTATGGGAGTAGTTGAAATACGGGAATTATTAAAGAAGCTTAACCGAGAGTATGGAATTACCATCCTAATCTCAAGCCATATTTTAAGTGAACTTCATTTGCTTGCAACCCACTATGGCATCATCCATGATGGACAACTATTGGAACAGTTATCGGCTAAAGAATTAAATGATAAAAGCCAGCAATACTTGCACATTAAAGTAGATAATCCAGACAAAGCGGCAACGGTTATCGAAAGGAAGTTTGCAACACGGGAATTTGAAGTAATGCCGGACGGTTCTATTAGGTTATTTGCCGGTATAGATGAACCAGGGAAAGTATCAGCATCCTTAACAAATGAAGGACTGGTTATCGAACAATTTATGCCAATGGGTGAGGATCTGGAATCCTATTTCACAAAACGGATCGGGGGTGTGCAGCATGGGTAATCTTCTGAAAACGGAGTGGTATAAATTAAGTAAAGAACGTTCATTTTGGGTACTGACATTATTCTTACTTGGTGTCGCTGTTTCCTATCCTCTTACCCTGCAAAGTGGTTCCGGAGCAAGCGGGAATGACTTTTATCGTGGTTATATTCTTTCTATCAACAATGAAATAGTACGACTATTACCAGCTATCTTAGCAGGATTCTTTATTGCAAGTGAGTACTCGATTGGAACGATGAAAAGTATTGTTTCTTCTGGCAATGGCAGAATCCGAATTTATTTTGCCAAGTTGTCGGTGTTTTCGATTGGATCTATCATTATCTTATTGATATTGCCCATTTTTATGATGGGATCAAGTTTAATATATATGGATTTTGATACGATGCCGCAATGGTCATTTATATTCCAGACAATTGGATTAACCATACTTTATGCTGCCGCCTTCGCTTCATTCATGGCACTCTTTGCTACTATTTTTGGAGAGAGTGGAAAAACGATAGGATTTCTTCTCCTGTTCCTCGCTTTGAGCGGATCCTTGTTAGAGTATGTGAGTGCCAAGATCTCGTTTCTGGAACCTATTATTACAAATTCTATTTTTTTATCACAAAGTTCCATATTGGCTATTGATCAGATCGGCCAATGGAGCAACGGTGATGTGTTAACATTTATCGTGGTTCCGATTTTGACATTTATAATCTTTGGGTTTATCGGAAGTATTATTTTTCTGAAGAAAGAAATAAAGTAGAGAATAGGGAGGGTGAGCCAAATGCTTTATATCATGATAATAGCTATAATCGCGTTCATATTTGTTCTCACCCGTCTTTATTTTTTAAAAAAGGAAATGAAACGTGCAACAAGGCAACTGTTTAATCTAAACCAAAATATTACTGCCAAGAAATTGGATATCCGTTATATGGATAGAGATTTTGAGATGCTTGCAAAGGAAATCAATAACCAGATTGATTTAACGAAAAAGGCTAAGGCAGATAAGCGCTTGACGGAAAATGAACTGAAGCAGGCAATATCCTACATATCCCATGACATTCGTACACCGATGACTTCCATACTGGGGTATATACAATTTCTGGAGTCCGATGAAACCAGCCCTGAGATGAGGCGGGAATATACGAGTATTGTTAAAAAGAGTGCGCAGCGATTAAAGATATTGCTAGAGGACTTTTTTGAGCTTTCGATTATCGAGCAAGTGGATTATCCGCTTAAGATGGAAAGTATAAAATTAAACGAGTTGATATTAGAAGTGTTACTAGGGTTTTACGAGGAATTTAATCAGAGGAATCTCGAACCCAGCATTATCATCCCGGATAATGATATTACCATTACGGCTGATCCCTCTGCCGTTAGACGAGTCATCGAAAATTTAGTTTTAAATGCAATTAGGCATTCGAGTGGAAAAGTGACCATTCAGCTAAAAAAAGGCAACTCATCCGTCCAATTGATAATTAGCAATTCGGCAGCCCAGTTAAGCGAACAGGACTTGGAGCATATATTCAACCGTTTCTATAAAGCAGATCAAACAAGAACAGGCAGTGGAACGGGTCTTGGATTGCCAATTGCAAAAAGCTTAATGGAAAAAATGAACGGCAGACTTACTGCGGAATTAATGGATAATCAATTAGCCATGAAATGTGAATGGTAACCAGCAGGACAAAAAGTATCGATCTTATATAAAAGCATCCAGCAAAAAAGCGAAATATATAACAACAGATGGAAAATAGATAGAAATTAAGTGATTTTACTGGTATGATTTGTAGAATGTATAGTTGGAAATAATTTTTTCTCTCTCAACAATTGGAATATGGAGGAATGATATGGAAACGAAGTTAAATAAGAAAATTATCATGATTACGTTCATGATCGGAGCATTCTTTGCTGTCTTGAACGAAACATTGCTGAATATCGCATTGACTGAATTGATGGAAGTTTTTCAGGTGGAAGCATCAACAGTTCAATGGATGGCAACAGGATTCATGCTTATGATGGGTATCCTGATGCCTATTTCGGCTTTATTGATTCAGTGGTTTACTACCAGGCAGATGTTCATTGGTGTCATGACCATATTTTTGGTTGGTACAACAATAGCGGCATGTGCTGTGAATTTCCCTATGCTGTTAACCGGACGTATGATTCAAGCTGTTGGAACAGGACTATTGATTCCTGTCATTATGAATGCATTGCTATTTTTATACCGTCCTGAAGTTCGCGGGAAAGTGATGGGGACATTTGGTTTGGTGATTATGTTTGCGCCTGCAATCGGGCCGACCTTGTCGGGTGTAATTGTTGACTTATTAGGGTGGCGCTGGTTATTTATATCCGTCATTCCGTTCGCTTTGTTTTCCATTTTGTTCGCCATGAAGTTTTTGGAAAATGTTGGAGAAGTGACGCGTCCGAAAGTCGATATAGCATCAATCATACTGTCTTCCATCGGAATAGGTGGAATTGTTTATGGATTCAGCAGTGCCGGAGAAGATCCGGAAGGGTTTTCATCCATAAAAATCCTTTCGATTATCCTTATCGGCTTCCTCAGTCTGCTGCTATTTGTCCTGCGACAATTGAAGCTGGAAGAGCCATTATTGGATGTGCGTGTTTTTAAATATAAGAACTATGCACTAGGTGTCGCTCTCTTTGTCATTGTTATAATGGCGATGTTCGCTTCTGAAATCGTCATGCCTATGTATTTGCAGGGACCACTTGGATATTCCGCCAAGCTGGCTGGATTATTGCTTTTGCCAGGAGCGTTACTGAACGGATTGATGGCACCAGTGATGGGTTCCTTATTTGATAGATTTGGCCCGGGAAAGCTGATGATTCCAGGTACAATTGTATTAGTAATGGTCATGATATTCTTCAGTAATATCAACCCCTCCATGCATATTTGGTCATTCATCGTCGTCTATATCTTGTTGATGCTATCCATTTCAGCAATCATGATGCCTGCTAACGCGAATGCGCTGAATGAATTGCCGAAAAAGTTATATCCACACGGTACAGCAATTGCAAATACGCTGCAGCCAGTTGGAGGTGCACTTGGCGTATCTATCTTTGTAAGCATTATGAGTCAAGGTCAAAATAGCTATATTAAAGAACAATCCGGAGAAATTACCGAGACCGTAATGAATGAAGCAATGACGCAAGGTGTCCATCACGCATATTGGTTTGCATTGGCGCTATGTATTGCAGCTTTCATAATCGCCTTATTCATCCGGAAGGCGACAGCTCCGGATTTTGATCAGAGCGAATCTGAATCATAATGCGGCATCCATCGTTATGAGCATAACGGTTTATCCCACCCTAAAAGTTGGAGTAAGTATCTAACTTTTAGGGTGTTTTTTATACATTCAATGATAATTCCTTAAGCCATACAAGTTGTCTTATTTCAAGTCTCTTTTCATAAGTATTGTTGTTATTTCTAACTTTGTATTTGATAGATATTGTGACATTACAGTAACGGCCGATTTCCGCTACGGGTAGTCGCTTTCCGCGGGCAACTCTTCAGCTTCCTCAGAAGCAAGCCCGGCTTCTTGCGGGATATTCAGCCGTTACTTTTCCCGCTAGACCTCCTTGACTTCTAACAACCATCTTAAATTATTTATGACTTTATTCTATAAAGAAGGCAGTCAGTAAATACGATAACTGCTCCGGCCGCTTTCCACTCCGGGCAGTCGCTTTCCGCGGGCACCGCTTCAGCTTCCTCAGAAGCAAACCCGGCTTCCTTCGGGATCTTCAGCTGTTGCTATTCCCGCTGGAGTCGACTGCCCTGCGCTCCAATCAATCAGCTTAATAATCGAATATCAGTAATTTGATTCAGACAAACAAATCATAGCGGAGGAAATACATGGAGACTCCTGCGGGAAAGCGAAGGCGATAAGACCCCACTAGATGCACCTGCGTCTGCCAGTAACGCTCCGAAGCTGGCTTCCTCGGTGCAAGGGAGCAAGGAAGCAATCGCAAGTGGTACCCTGGCTTAGCGCGAGCCCGCGGAAAGCGTAATGTATTTCCGGAGCGGAGATTACCACAATATAATTTCTATAAACAATTGACAGAACAGCATAGAAATGAGGAAATTCACTTTGGCTCTTTTGTCTTTAGAAAAACTGAAGACG
>NZ_HE610979.1:12294-91527 GCF_000285495.1 Oceanobacillus massiliensis str. N'diop | reverse complement strand
CGGAGCGGAGATTACCACAATATAATTTCTATAAACAATTGACAGAACAGCATAGAAATGAGGAAATTCACTTTGGCTCTTTTGTCTTTAGAAAAACTGAAGACGCTAAGACCCCGCTAGATGCATCAGCGTCTACAAGTAACGCTTCGCAGTATGCTTCCTCTGTGCAAGGGAACAAAGAAGCAATCGCAAGTAGTACCCTGGCTTAGTGCGAGCCCGCGGAAAGCAAAGTGTATTTCCGGAGTGGGAATACATCAAATGAATTTACGTCACAGTTTATATATTATAAAAAGAACAGTCTTTGAGAAAACAGCCTTAAAAATGACTAGTTTATTGTTAAATTTGACAAATATACTTGTCAAATTGAAAGGTTTACTTTACAATTGAAACTGAGGTGATAGTAAATGAAAAGTCGACTAAAGGAGCTCCGAGCTAGAGAAGGGTTAAATCAAACCGAGCTTGCCAAACTTGCAAAGGTTTCAAGGCAAACGATTAGTTTGATGGAAAGAGAGGAATTTATTCCATCCTTGCTGATTGCCGTTCGAATTGCACGTATTTTTAATGAACCTGTAGAAAATGTATTTATGATTGAGGAGGAATTATAAATGAAAATGTTAATGCAAATTTTAATCGGTGGCGCTATTGGGTTCATTGTGGCCACGCTTATACTGAATAATTTTGATTTCATTGATTTTGCAAAGTATGCCGATGAAATCATTATAGGTATTCTTGTCATTATTGCCGTATTGCTTATACTAAGTGTGATTCTGTATAGACAAATAAGAAAGTTGAATAATACTGATTTAAGCGGGGATGCGGAGGATGAAGTCGATGAATTAATGTATAAGAAATTTACGGACTATTCCTTATTTGTGCAGTCAAGTACAACGTTTTCTATACTAGCCTTATGTACAGCATTAATTACTTCAGAGAGAATAATACTGATTACCATTGCAATTGCTGGATTGATTCTAAGCTATTTGTTAACGAGTCTCTCGACGACTTTACTGAGGAAGGTATATCCGGAACGTAACTTGCCGAGCCTGTCTGATCCAAACTATGCAGAGAAGCTTCTGGAGATTTCTGATGATGGCGAAAAGCATGTGATGCTAAATGGCTTATACAAAACGTATAGTTTCGTTAATCTTGCTTTAATTATCGCGATTATTCTTGCAGCTTTCTATTCGATCTCTTCGGATAGCTCACAGCTATTCTCTATTATTGTTATGAGTGCTGTCCTGCTGTTAACGAATGCGAAATATGCTTTGTCGATTCGCAACAAATAATCTAAAAGCATGCCCGTCAGAGGCGGATGACATTGTAGGAATCAGTTTCGGTAGCTGGGATAAATAAAAAAAATGAATCGAAATGCATAGAAAAAGTACCATTCTTTCGTTGAGGAAGGAATGGTACTTTTCTTTAGCCTGCAATACGCTTGAAGTAATCACAGCCTAATATTTAAATAGCATGGCAATGAACTGGTGTCCTGCGCCAACAGTCCAGAATAATACATGGTCGCCGCGCTTAATGCGGCCATCTTTTATTCCTTCATAAAAAGCAATCAAAGGACTACTCGTACCGGTATATCCATATCGATCCCCAATGTAGATTACTTTTTCCTGATCCATTCCAAAATGATCTTGTATTTTGGTTTTATCACTATAAGCGAATTGAGAGATGCAGAAGGCACTTACATCGCTTGCCGTTAATTTATTCCTTGTTAAAATATCTTCAATTAAGCCAACTGTGATCGGTGTTCCAAAACTTGCATCAAATTGCTCAAAGTTAATATATCTCCCATCAGCTGTGCCATTAAGTGATTTTGCGAGCCCTTCAGCAGGATAGCTGATTTTATCAATATGTGTCGTTACAGTATGGTACTTTGCATCGATAAATCCAGTTTCTTCTTCTGTTTTCTCCAGAACTACAGCACATGCAGCATCCCCGTATGTTGCATATGTGATCTCTTGTTCAGGATTGGAGACAAGGGATAAATGGTCCGATCCGATTATTAAAGCAGTATCGATATCTGGATTGGACAGCATATAGCGGGAGGCCTGTTCGATTGCGACAGTCATTCCAGCACAGTTTGCATTTGTATCGATTGCCAATGCATCCGAATGTGCGCTAATAGCTTCATGAATATACATGGAATTGGTAGGGAAAGTTCGTTCGGGAACCTGGGTTGAATAAACGATATAATCAATATCCTTGCCTTTCATATGGGCTTTCTCGAGCACTTGTTTAGATGCATTTATGGCCATCGTCAAACCGTTTTCAGCTTCATTATCAATCGTATATCTATCTTTTTTTCCCATGGCCTCTATAAAGCGGGAAATATCTCTGTCTTGTTTCTGGAAATGGTCAAGTGTCGTCTGTTTTTCTATTACATGGTTCGGGTGGTATATTTCGATTTCTTTGATTCTTATATGCGTCATTGTTGTATTAAGTTCTCCTTTTGTTATCGTTAAAAAAAGCTATTTTCGTAAGCGCAGTTGTTTCAATTCGTCGCATTTGATAGAAACAGCGACGTAACAGCAATATCCGATTTCCGCTCCAGGCAGTCGCTTTCCGCGGGCACCGCTTCAGCTTCCTCAGAAGCAAGCCCAGCTTCTTGCGGGATCTTCAGCTGTTGCTTTTCCCGCTGGAGTCGACTGCCTTGCGCTCCAATCCATCAGCATGATAATTGAATATCAGTAAATTGATTTAGAAAACCCAATCATAGGAGTGTATTTCCGGAGCGGAGATAAGCTCATCATCAAATTACCTCGCAGTTTATATGTTTTATTTAAAAATCAATAATCTTTAAGAAAAGAGCTTTAAAAAATTTAAAAAGCCCTTGTTAAGGGCTTTCATGAGCTAATCTTGGATAATTTCATAGTTTGGCAGGCCAACACTTTTTGCGATCCGGTTTAATTGCATTTTCACAATTGCGTTTGCAGTTATATGAAATGCAATCTTTTTAAAGCCCGAACTTTTATAAAGATTAAAGGAATGAGTAAGTGCTGGTGTCATTTCCTTATTGATTACTTTCATATCCGTACAATCTACATTTAAAACAAATTCATCAGCCGCAATGGAATTTACTTGTTTTTCATAGTCCAGGTGAAATTGTTCCGCTTGTTCAGCAGTGAAATCTCCGACAACATTCATCGTAACTGATTTGTTAACTGGCTTCACGTCAATGATGTATCCACCTTTTTCTTGCATATTTCTAATCTGGCTCAAATTTCAAACATCCTTTCTATTCTGTGAGAATCTATCCCCAACAGTTATTTATCGGTAATCTTTTTGATATTTTAAATGTAAAATTATGTCCAAATTAAGAACTTTTTAGAGAAAAGCAATTTCTTATGGAGATACTTTTTCAGCATAGGAAAAATTTACATAATATGGAATGAAGTATAAAAGTTTGTAGAGAATAGATGGTAGCTAATTAAATAGTTCACGGATTGACAAATAAATCGTTCACTGATATAGTAAACTGACGAACGTTCGGAAGGGTGTAGGGATGACTGCAGATCAAATAAAAGAGATAGCGTTAATACACTTTACGGAAAATGGCTACGAAGGCACATCAATGGCACAGATTGCGAATGATGTGGGTATTAAAAAACAATCGATTTATACGCATTTTAAAGGAAAAGATGAACTCTTTCTGCGGGTATATAAGGATGTATTTGCTTCAGAATTGAATTTCGTACTGGATTTTATAGAAAATAATCAAACGCGGTCAATCGAGGAATTCCTCTATGATTTCTTACTGGATTATAGGTCGAGATATGAGGGGAATGTAAACACGAAATTCTGGCTGCGCATATCATTTTTTCCTCCAATGCATTTGGAGCAAGAGGTATTGGAATATTCGTATGCATATCTGGATAAACTGGAGGGTCTGCTCGTTCCGATTATGGAAAAAGCGATTGAGAAAAAGGAGATTAGCTCTGATATTGATGCCGGGCTTGCCACGGCAGCGTTCTTAGGTGTGTTAGATGGAATTGTTGTTGAAATGTTGTATGGTGGACCCGAACGATTAGTGAAAAGATTAGCTGCCTCGTGGCATTTCTACTGGCGAGGATTATCAAAAGATTAGCTGCTTCTGGAGGGAACTGTATGAATCGAAATTGGATACTTATTATAATTGCGGGACTTATTGAAGTTTTTTGGGCGGTTGGGCTAAAGTATTCAACGAACTGGATTTCCTGGATAGTAACAATTTCCTTCATTTATTTATCGTTTGTCGTGCTGATTGAAGCTACTAAAAAGGTGCCAGTAGCTACGGCATATGCCGCCTTTACAGGAATCGGTACGGTTGGAACAGTCTTGACAGAGATCATGCTATTTGGCGAGGAGTTTAGCTGGATTAAAATATGTTTTATCTGCCTGCTATTAGCTGGTGTCGTAGGATTACACCTGATAACGACCGAATCAGGGGAGAAAGAGGGTGTATCCTAAATGGGCTGGATATACCTCATTTTAGCTGGCTGCTTTGAAGTGGTTGGTGTAACAGGGATGAATAAAGTGATTAAAAACAAAAATGTACAAGCATATATGATTTTATTTACTGGATTTATCTTCAGCTTTGGATTCCTAAGTCTGGCGATGAGAACCCTTCCCTTGGGCTTGTCTTATGCAGTGTGGACAGGGATTGGAACAGTAGGAGGCACCATCGTCGGGATGCTCTATTATGGAGATTCGAAAGACTGGCGGCGAATTCTGTTCATAGCAATGATTGTAATCGCGGTAATGGGCTTGAAATTGACATCATCATAGATGCGTAGGATAGGGAAGCAATCGACTGCCGGGATTCCCTAAATAACTATCATTTGAAATGCGAGATAGATAGATTAATCCGATTCGTGGTGATGGATATGTATCGGATCTTTATTCAATTGTTGATTGTTAAATTCGTGTCCGACGATTACTATCACAATCATAGCTGCAATGATGCAGGCGATAAGGAGTGATATTTTTTTTAATTGACTGCCGCTAGCTTCCGTCTTTTTTAAAATCCCCGCGCCCTGTTTAATCGCTTTGCCAAGCAGATTCAGAGAAATAAATGCGAGGATAACAAGGAAACAACTCATGATTAGGATGGAATTGTCCAGAAGCATTTCTCCGATCATTGCTCCCATCGTTCCGCCCATAAGGCCCCCCATTATTCCTTCCAGTATGGCCAATTGATTAAAAGGCATTCCAATAATAACTCCAGCGCCAATACCGATTACTGCTGCGAGAAAAGTATTTAATGTATAATCCAAGTTAAGGGCAAGCACAGTACCAGCCAGAAAACCGGCCATGGCCCCCAACATCATCGAAGCCATCATTCCAACTTCACAGGAAAGTTTTTTCCGCACGGGCATGATTAAGTTGAATGCTTTCAGTGTTAAGTAGCTAATAATCCCAAAGACTAGCACTTGCATGATTATAACCATCGCTCATCTCTCATTCCTTTTTTAGTATCTTTCTATCTATCTCTCTTTTAGTCTAGCTGCGCTTTGCTTCGTTCAGCTATGACTTTTCAGAAATTGTTCAGCCCTTGGGCAGACAGTTTACTAAAGCGCAATAAAAGTCGCATAAAAAGGCTTATAACCATACTATCTTATTAATAAAAGCACATACTTATTCGAAATATAATAAATCAGCTTGATGAACTGCAAATGCCCGTATTAAAAGCCCTCCAATTGGAATATTAAAGGGCTTTGGATTCGACATTTGAGCTAGGTGGCGGGTAATTTTTCAAAATACATTCCGTTTCGGAGGCTGCAATACTTCATTTTGTAACTTTAATGAATGTTCCAGAAATCGTACTTCTGTAACATATCGTTTAATTTTCGGCGTGATGAAATGGAGCCTGATCTTATCTTTTCCCGACTGGTCAAAAGAATAAAATACAACGACATCGATACTTGCTTTACTACTTCTTTCCTTATTAGCTTCACTATGGTGGACAAGGTATTTGACAAGGCCATTTAATCCTGGCCGCATGAGATTTTCGTATCCGAGATCAGAAAACTGCTTTATAATATGGATTTTTTGTGTACGAAGATAAGCTATAATACTGGATTCAATTGCTGCAGTCTGTTGCATATCAGCTGGCATTCGCTGGGTATAGAAAATTCCCGATTTGAGCTGTTTGTCCATATACATATACGTACCCTCCATCTAATGAAAAACATGTCCCTATCAGTAATAAACATGTCCGGTGAAATCTATACATTTTATGATGGAGGGAAGGAATATCTTTGGATTATAATAGCTAAGACGGAAGGCAGAATCTGCTGGCAACAACGGAACTATGAAACTATGATATAATTCATTATGAATTCATTCATTCAGGAGGAAATTATGTCACAGGCAGGTACAACTTTACAACCGCAACAAACCAATCATAAAAGAATGATTTGGTTTGTCATTATATTTATACTTATTGCAGCAGCTGGTTTACTCTACGTGAAATGGTGGCCGTATTATCATAAATCCTTGCTCGCGGCGGATACCCATTCGATTGGTTCATCTATATTAGGGGATCTTTCAACGATGACCCCATCATGGGAAGCGGCACTGGATTATGCCATTGTTTATTTCGAATCCGTATGGAAGGCAGCCATACTGGGCATCTTGCTTGGCTCCTTGATACAAGTCCTCTTGCCGGCGCAATGGCTTCTCAAAGTACTGGGTAAATCATCCTTTGGAAGTACGGCTATTGCTGGGATGGCCTCTATCCCTGGTATGATGTGCACATGCTGCGCAGCCCCCATGGCAGTAGGGCTTCGTAAAAAGAATGTTTCTGTAGGTGCAGCAATGGCCTTTTGGATAGGTAATCCAATGATCAATCCTGCAACACTTATTTTCATGACATTTGTGCTGTCTTGGGAATTTACAGTGATGCGTCTGATTGTTGGTCTTATGTTAACGTTTGGGGTTAGCTATTTGGCAAATCGTTTCGTGAAGGATGCAGAACCAATTGATGTAGATCAGATGATTACAGATGCCAAGCCAAAGGGAAGCTTTCTCTCAAGATGGGGCAGGAGCATGGGTAGTATGATTCTCTATATTGTTCCTGCATATGTTTTGTCGGTATTGCTTTTAGGTGCCGGGCGCGTATGGCTCTTCCCGCAGCTGAGTGAATCAAGTGCAAATAGTATGATTGCCATCCTTATTTTTGCAATCGCTGGAATGCTGTTTGTTATTCCAACAGCAGCCGAAATTCCAATAATACAAACGTTTATGGCTCTTGGCTTTGGGGGAGGACCTGCGGCAGCATTATTGATTACACTGCCTGCAATCAGTTTGCCATCACTCTTGATTGTATCCAAGTCATTCCCGAAAAAAGCATTATTCTTTGTTGCTGGATCGGTAGTCATTTTTGGTGTGATAAGTGGTTTGGTAGGATCGATGATTTTTTAATAAGTAGAGTAAAAAACTGGAAACAGTGCATAAGGCACTCGTTTCCAGTTTTTTTATGGTCTAAGATAAAAGCTGGCTTCTTCTGGATTTGTTTCTGACACAGCAACGGAGGAAGTAGTTTCATGTGTAAGTAAATGAAGGTAGCGTATATCCCGAAGTCTTTTTTACTGAGAATTGTTGTTTCTAACCTCGCAGTTGATAGAAACAGCGACGTAACAGCAACGCCTATTTCCGCTCCGGACAGTCGCTTTCCGCGGCGGACGCTCTCAGCTTCCTCGGAAGCAAGCCCGGCTTCTATGGGATCTTCAGCAGTTGCTTTTCCCGCTGTACCTCCTGACTACTACCAACCATCTCAAATTATTTATGGATTTATTCCATAAAGAAGTCAGTGACTAAACCCAATTACTGCTCCGGCCAGTCGCTTTCCGCGGCGGGCGCTCTCAGCTTCCTCGGAAGAAACCCACTTCCTGCGGGATCTTCACCTGTTGCTTTTCCCGCTGGAGTCGACTTCCCTGCGCTCCAATCAATCAGCTTAACAATTGAATATCAGTAAATCGATTCAGGATTCAGAAGCCGAATCATAGCGCAGTGTATTTCCGGAGCGGAGGTTACCACACCATAATATCTACAAAAAATTGACAGAGCAATATAGAAATGAGCAAATTCACTTTAGCTTTTTGTCTTTAGAAAAACTGAAAACGCTAAGACCCCGCTAGATGCACCTGCGTCTTCCAGTAACGCTTCGAAGCAGGCTTCCTCGTGCAAAGGAAGAAGGAAGCAATCGCAAGTGTACCCTGGCTTAGCGCGAGCTCGCGGAAAGCGTAGTGTATTTCCGGAGTGGAGATTACCAACCATAAATTCTATAAACAATTGACAGAGCAGCATAGCAGCATTTTGAGTAATAGTGCTTCAATAGAAGAACCGGGATTATTCCTTGTTCAGAATAATCCCGGTTAGTTTCAATTATATTTGATTGACGTTTAAATGGTTCTTTAATAGGTCTACCGCTTCATCGATATTATCGGCTTTGATCGTAATCTTTTGATCTGCAGGAATTTGCTTTGCTGTATGATCATATAAAGGATCATAGTAATATTCGAGCAGGAGTCCTATTGCGGAAGAGTAGCTCCCTGACTCCAAGTCCGATTCAATCTTATTGGCAATCGGTGTATGAATCCTTCTCTTAATTCTTGCGTATGCTTCCAGACACTCCTGTTCGTGATTCCACGGCTGATAATCGTCGAGAATATGATTGATTCTTTCTTCGATTGGAATATCAATGAACAGCTGCAGGCCTTTCTGTTTCTTTTCCAAAACAAAATCTGGCAGCGAAACTTTCCCGATCCGTCTGCTTTCACCTTCAAATATGACATAAGGGGAATCCTGCAGCCTGAGGATACTTTCAATAAGCAGTCCATCAAACTTTTTTTGATTGCTTGGTTCCATACCGATTTGACCAAAAATAGATCCTCTATGATTTGCCAATCCTTCAAAATCTATAACAGGATATCCCTCTGTTTGGAGCCGATGCAGGATGATAGTCTTTCCTGATCCGGTATAGCCATTCAGGACAAGGGCATCGGGTTTCCATTCGACCGTATTAAGCTTATCAACCGTCCAATTCCGGAAGCTTCGATAGCCGCCGTCCAGACGCAATGCCTTTACCCCCATTAGCGAAAGAACAGTGGCTGAGGTTCTGCTTCGCATTCCGCCACGCCAGCAAAAAACTGCCTTTTTGCCTTCTATTTCTCTGAACTTCTTAACAAAACCCGGTAATTTAGCAGACATAATTTCAAGTCCTCGGTCTTTGGCTGCCTGTTGTCCAACCTGCTTATAAATTGTCCCGACCTCTGCTCTTTCTTCATCATTAAAAAAGGAATATTGATGCTGCCGGGAATGGTGGCATCTTTATATTCGGAAGGAGAACGGACATCGATAACCGTAAGCTCTTCCGTATTTTTTAATGTAATTAATTCGTCTATAGATATATCCTGGAACACGTGGTCCCCACCTTTCAGATTCCATAAAACAGCAAAAACCGGCGGGGTCGTCGATTTCTTATACTGCATCATACTTTTTAAAAACTATAAGACATTGATATGGCCAGCATTTTCTGCAGAAACATCACCGATTATTGCTGCATCTACGCCTGCCTCCTGTAATTTTAACAGCAGATCATCAGCTTCATTATCAGAAACGGAAATCAGAAGCCCACCAGATGTAACGGCATCACATAATATCCATTGATCAATTTGGTCCATTGCTTCCGGAAATGTAACATCTCCTTGAAGATGATCGAAATTATTTTTCGTTCCGCCAGGCACTGCACCTGCTTCCGCCAGTTCTCTGACCCTTGAAAGAGTTGGAACCTGTTCTTTATAAATACGAATGCCGGTGCCGCTGCCCTTTGCCATTTCCGATGCATGGCCAAGCAGACCAAAGCCGGTAACATCCGTACATGCATGGACATCAAAGGCTTCCATTGTTTCAGAGGCAGCTTTATTTAAAGTGGACATAACATTCGTAACACGTTCAATTTCTTCTTCTGTCGCCAAACCACGCTTGATGGATGTTGTCGTAATACCAACTCCAATTGGTTTCGTCAGAATAAGCTTGTCCCCAGATTTCGCCCCGGCATTTGTCCGAACCTTATCCGGATGAACCAGTCCTGTTACTGCCAGGCCAAATTTCGGTTCTTTATCATCGATAGAGTGACCGCCAACAAGCGTAATACCAGCCTCTTTCAATTTGTCTCCGGCTCCGCGCAGGATATCCGTTAAGATTTGTTTATCTAAAGTAGAGATTGGAAATGCTACAATGTTCAGTGCGGTTAAAGGCTTTCCTCCCATTGCATAAATATCGCTGATGGCATTAGCTGCAGCAACCTGTCCAAAGGAGTAAGGGTCATCAACAATTGGAGTGAAGAAATCCACCGTCTGGACGAGCGCCATTTCATCATTTAATCGATAGACACCAGCATCATCACTTGTATCCAAACCAACCAGTAAATCGGGATTTGGGACAGCTGGCGGTAAATCACGCAATACCTGTGCTAAGTCAGCAGGACCTATTTTACATCCACAACCAGCTTTGGATGAGAATGAAGTAAGTTTTATTTCATTTGTATTTGTCATTTATATCAACCCTTCTAAAACATCTCTAATGAATATTATAGAACACTATAGGTAAAATTGCATGGACCTGGTCTGGTTTTCTTTATAAAATAAGTGATTTTATATAAGAGAAAAGGCATTCCTGGAAATAAGAAATGCCTTTTAAAGGTTATAAAAAATATCATTAATTAATCGGCTAATTCCAATCGGCCATCTTTAAAGCTGGATTGTTTCAGGCTTTTGACAGGGAAAATAAACGCCCATGGCATGCTTGTTTGCGGTTGAATGATTAGAGGGGGAATCGTAAAGGCATGCTCTGCCAGAATTTCGCCTTTTTCGATATAGCGTATTTTTTGGTTGTGAAATGAGAGAATGCTATCGCCAAAATTCTGCACGATAACGGTCACCAATAACTCTCCTCGATAATTTCGTGCCTGCCATAAGGGAGTGAACACGATTGTTTGCTGATCAGGACTATTTGTCTGTTGAAAAACAGCTTCAATCCGGCGGCGGTCTTGATTGGGCAATGCTTTATCCCATGACGCTTCATATTGGAGTTTTTGCATGTTGCGGAACACCTCTATTTTAAAATATTTTCTTATGTGTCCAAAAATTTCCAAGAGCCCTTTATTACATGACCTTATCCCTTTATAACATGAATAGAAGGAAAAGTTTATCAAAAGGATTATGGGAACTAGGTACGTAACTTGAGAAGTTCCATCATTCAATGGAAAATAACAATATTTTTGGCCAATTTATGGCGTCACATCAGGATATATTAAGGACATATTCAATCACTTCTTCATAACAATAACTATTCTAAAATTATATAGCATATTTTAAGAGAATTACTTAAAATTATGTTAAAATTAATAGATGATGAATCAGTACTTGTTCGTTGTGGAAGGATAGACTGTAATAAAAATCATCGTGAATAGACATCAGGTGCAAGGAGGAAATAAAATGGCAGAAGAAAAAGAAATGGAAAAGAAGCCAGCGAAAAATGCGGACGTTGGTGATAGTATCCATGTCATCAAAGGTGAACAAAAAGGTAAGAAGGGAAAGGTTTTGACTGTTAGAGAGAACTCTGTAATTGTTAAAATCGGCACGCATCCCGTTACCGGTGAGCCAATAAAAACGGTTGTTAACCACAAAAACTATAAACGGGAAAAGTCAGTATAATCCCTTTACTATAAATGATGCCATAAAAAACATTTCTACCTTGTGAAAAGTAGAAATGTTTTTTTATTACTTCGTGCTGTTAATAGTTTTTCTCCATACTCCTAATATTAAAGCAGCCACTATAGTTCCGATAGCGAGTGAAAGGAGGAAGAATAGGGCATTCTCTGCTAATGGAATAACAAATATTCCACCGTGCGGAGCCGGGATGGCACTGTTCCAAAACTGTGTCAGACCGCCGGCAATAGCGGCCCCCAGTAAAGAAGATCCAATAACTCTCAGTGGATCGGCAGCAGCAAATGGAATGGCACCTTCTGTAATAAAGGATAGTCCCATAACATAGTTGGTCACTCCGGATTTGCGTTCTTCTTCCGTGAATTTATTTTTGAAGATTGTGGATGCTAGCGCAATCGCCAGTGGTGGAACCATACCACCTGCCATGACAGCTGCCATCAAACTGCCGTCACCAGTATCGGTGAAAATCCCGATGGAGAAGGCATATGCGGCTTTATTAAAAGGTCCCCCCATATCAATTGCCATCATGCCACCAAGCAGGACGCCAACGATTACAGCGTTTCCTGTACCTAAGCCCTGAAGGAAATTAACCATTGCAGTGTTTATTCCAGCAAAGACGGGTCCAAAAATAAAGTACATAAGGATTCCTGTAATCAATAGTCCTAAGACAGGGTATAGGAGGATGGGCTTTAATCCTTCCAATGATTTCGGTAACCGATAAAGCAGCCTTTTTAATAGAATGACAACATAACCTGCAAGAAAACCTGCAACTAACCCGCCAATAAATCCTGCATCACTATTGACTGCAAGTAATCCGCCGACCATACCAGGCATTAAACCAGGACGGTCAGCTATGCTCATTGCGATAAAACCTGCGAATATCGGAATGAGGAAATTGAATGCATTGCCGCCGATTTCATTGAGGAATATAAAGATCTCGCTTTCACTTCCAAGCACACTCTCAAACAGGAATGAAAGAGCCATTAGAATTCCTCCGCCAATTACAAATGGCAGCATATGCGAAATCCCATTCATTAAATCCTTATAAACACCGCTCCAAATGGATTTAGGTTTCTCTTCGTTGTCCGAACTTTGTTGATCTTGCTCGGCATAATAGACAGGGGCATCTTGATGGATTGCCTTTGTTATTAATTCCTCTGTTTTTTTAATGCCATCGCTTACCGGTCTTTCCAAAACGCGCTTTCCGTCAAAACGTGCCATCTCAACCTTTTTGCTGGCAGCGATGATAACCGCATCTGCACGTTTGATTTCCTCCGGAGTGAGGCGGTTTTTCGCTCCGTCTGATCCATTTGTTTCCACGCGAATATCGACGTTCATTTCAGCTGCCTTTTTCTTAAGGGAATCTTCTGCCATATAGGTATGGGCAATTCCGGTAGGGCAGGCTGTGACTGCCACAATAAAAGGTTTATCCTCTGATTTCTCTTCAGGTGCATTGGCTGTTGCTTCTGCATCTTGTTCAGATTGATCAAATAGTGCGTGTACTTCTTCAGGTGTTGCAGCTTGCTTTAATTTGTTGACAAATTCAGGATCAATCAACATTCTGGATAAAGCTGCAAGGGTTTGCAGATGTGTATCATTAGCACCTTCTGGAACCGCAATCATAAAGAACAGAAATGCTGGCTGACCATCAAGCGATTCGTATTCGACACCTTTTCTGCTTTTGGCAAAAAGCACGGCAGGCCGATTGACAGCCTTTGTCTTTGCGTGGGGCATGGCAATCCCATCACCAAGACCGGTAGAGGATTGAGATTCCCTGTTCAAAATGGCTTCCTTAAATATACTTGCATCATTTATTACACGATTTCGGTCGAGGCTATTAATCATCTCATCGATTGCAGCTTCTTTTTCCGTAGCCTGCATGTCCATAACCATAATGTCTTTTAACAATAAATCTTTTATTTTCATCTTTTTTCACTCCTTTTTTGTTTGTCAGATCATTAAATACGAGTTACATGTACTTCAGAAAGCAAGGATAGTATGTCATCCTTTTTCGCCAAATCATCTGAAAATGCCGTAGCACTGCCAGAAGCAATCCCCATTTTAAAAGCACTTATCGGATCTTGCTTCTGTAAGTAGTCCGCGATAAACCCGGCAATCATGGAATCACCGGCACCAACAGAATTCTTAACAGTTCCTTTGGGACTTTTACCGATATAGGCTCCATCATTCGTAATAAGCAGTGCCCCATCAGCGGCAAGTGAAATGATTACGTGCTTGGCGCCTGCATCCAGCAATTTGGAGCCATAGTGAAGGATATCTTGCTGAGTATTTAAATTCACTTCAAATAATTGTGCGAGCTCATGTGAATTCGGCTTGACGAGAAGCGGCTTGTATGGCAATGCAGCCATTAATGCTTCACCTGTTGTATCGATAACGAATTCTGCGCGGCTCTGGGAAATGCTCTCAATTATCGATTGATAATAGTTATCCGGCAAAGATGGTGGCTTACTGCCAGAGAGAATAACCGTGTCTTTACTTCCTGTACGGTCCATTTGATGGAGAAGCTGATCTGCTTCTTCCTTCGTTATGGAAGGTCCGCGTCCATTAATCTCGGTCTCAGTTCCAGACTTCAGCTTGATATTTATCCGTGTATCCCCGTTTATCTGGATGAAATCAGTCATAACATGATCGTTTTCCAGCCAGTTTGCTATAAAATCACCTGTAAATCCTCCTATAAAACCGAGTGCGGTTGTCTCCATTTCTAATTCATGCAATATGCGGGAAACATTTATCCCTTTGCCTCCAGGGAGCTTGAAATCATTCTCCATATAATTCAATGCATCGGTTTTAAAGTTATTGACTGGAACGATGTAATCGATGGATGGGTTTAATGTAATGGTATATATCATTGACTTGCCTCCAAAATAATGGTTTTTTCGTGGTATTGCTGTTGTCTTGGCACTTTGTCCGTTATAATCGAAACTTCTTCAAGGCTGCATACCTTGGCAAAATTTACCTTATTCCACTTGCTCTCATCTGCCAGCACGTAGGTTACTGAGGATTGATGGTGGGCAAGAGCCTTTATGGAGGCTTCTTCTGGATCAGGCGTTGTACAGCCAAACGTGATGTCGATACCGTTAGTTCCCAAAAAAGCTTTTGTAAAGCGATAATTCTGCAGCTCACTTAAGCTGTTTGCTCCAATAATAGCCTTTGTTGAATTTTTTACGCTTCCTCCAAGCTGAATAATGTAAATGTTTCTATCTGCCAGTAATGAAGCATGGAGGAGTCCGTTTGTCACGACTGTTATATTCTCTGCGTTTATATAATGTATCATTGCTAAAGTTGTTGTCCCTGCATCCATATAGATGACATCATTGTCCTCAATCAGAGATGCAGCAAATTTTCCAATCAAATTTTTATTGTGAACGTTTTTGACTGTTTTCTCATTGTAGGATAATTCCTTATCCAATTGATAGATTCTTTTGGCCCCGCCATGAATCCGCATAAGCGCTCCGGATTTCTCCAAATTGGCAAGGTCTCTTCTTATGGTAGATTCTGAACAATTGAGCTCATCCATGAGATCAGCAGATTTTACTAAACCGTTTTCATTTAACTGACTTAAAATAAATGAATGTCGTTCTTCTGTTATCATATTATTCCTCCTACCAGTATAATAACACCAAAAACGTTCAAAAACAATCATAAAAGAAAGCGATTTCTTGTATTATTTTGGCTCTTTTCGTAAGTATTGCTGTTATTTCTAACTTTGTATTTGATAGAAACTGCGACATAAAAGCAACACTCGATTTCCGCTCTGGACAGTCGCTTTTCGCGGGCACCGCTTCAGCTTCCTCAGAAGCAAGCCCGGCTTCTTGCGGGATCTTCAGCTGTTGCTTTTCCCTCTGGAGTCGACTGCCCTGAGCTCCAATCAATCAGCTTAATAATCGAATATCAGTAATTTGATTCAGAAAGCCAAATCTTAGCGCAGGGAATACACGGAGACTCCAGCGGGAAAGCGAAGACGCTAAGACCCCACAGGGAGCGAACTTTGCGAGCGAGGAGGCTTAGCGCGAGCCCGCGGAAAGTGCAGTGTATTTCCGGAGCGGAGATAAGCTCATCGCCAAGTTACTTTGCAGTGTATATATTTTATCAAAAACAACAATCTTTGGGAAAAAAGCAATTATTTTTTATATGATTTTTTAGAGAATGATGGGTGGTTCAGGGCATTCGATAGAGATGTAATAAATTGGGAATTTATGGGTGATTGCTGATATATCGCCAAAATCCCTGATGCTGCTATTTACTGAATGCATCAGAATGCTATCAGCGTTGTCGCTAAATTTTAATGATTGGAATAATCCACACTATATAAATCTGCTGCATTATAAGGTCTTTCCTGAAGTCTATTCTATTACGGATAGTATGAAACTGCTTTTAATATTTCAGAAAAAATAACTATTGACTCTAATGAGAAATTAGTTTACTATAATATCAATTTACTATAACAGAGAGGGGAACCTGACATGCGAGTGAGAGAGCAATCATCTATTATAATTATTATTAACTTATTATGCTGATAGGACTGGAACGCCATGGAAATGGAATTGTTTGAGTCCACTTTATTTTTTAATAAATAAGGCGCTCAGGCAATAATAAGTTTAAGCGCCCATCCATTTTCGGAAGGGTTTTTTTATTTTCTATGAAATCAATTGGTGAAAAATTAGGAGGCTACACAATATGAAACAGTCAACGAAGGATTATCTTATTGATCGAATGTATAAAGGCTCGCAAGGACTAGCAAATGCAGTACTCGTAACGTTGGGGATCGGCCTCTTAATTGAAACATTTGGGACATTTACCGGCTGGGAAGGATTTCTTACGATTGGTAAGGCTGCACAGTTAATGCTTGCACCTGCTATCGGAGCAGGGATCGCTTATCAGCTGGGCGGGAATACTTTGGTCGTGTTTAGCGCAATGGCTTCAGCTACAATTGGAGCAAATGCGCTTTCGATAAATGCAGACGGAGCATGGGTGCTCACAACGGGGCAACCGATTAGTGCTGTACTGGCAGCGGCTGTTGCAACCTGGGTCGGTAAGCGTGTTGCCGGTAAGACGAAACTGGATATGATGTCGATTCCGTTTGCAGCAATAATGGTCGGGGGAGTAGCGGGTGTCTTTCTGGCAGCTATTACAACTCCGATGCTAGAAAGTTTGAGTGGGTTCATCGCCCGTTCTGTTGAAGTTTCTCCATTGATTGGTTCGATTGTAATTGCGCTTGTATGGAGCATCTTTCTGATGTCACCTGCATCTTCTGCCGCGATTGCAATAGCTTTGCAGCTTGATCCAGTTTCAAGTGCGGCAGCATTAATTGGTTGTACTGCCCAATTTGCTGGATGGACAGCCATGTCGTTTAAGCAAAATGATCTTGGAGCAAACATTGCCCAATCATTCTTAACGCCTAAAGTACAAGTTCCGAATCTTGTGAAAAACCCTCGTCTTGTGATAGGGCCGTTTTTATCTTCGGTGATTTGTGCGCCTATTGCCATTCAATTATTTGACTTTCAGGTTCCTTACGCGCTGGCTGGTCTCGGTCTGAACTCTTTTATAGCACCATTGAATATACTTGCTAACCAGGGACCGGGAGTTATGCTGATGTATCTAGTAATAGGGGTGATTGTGCCGGCGGTTATTTCTCTAGTGGTCTACCACGCATTGAGATTAAGAGGATGGGCTAAGACAGGCGATCTTCGAATGGAGATACAATAAAGTTTTTATAGACAACAGCAATAACTGCATATTTATTTAGCTAAAGACGAAATGACCTATGAATCGGCATAGGTCATTTCGTTTGTTGCAATATTTGGGAGTTTTAAACCCTGGTACATTTTCATATGAAGATAGATTGATATTTTCTTGAGATATAAGCTTACGGAAAATACTAATCCTTTAATCCCTTTCCATCGAGAATCTGCTGTAAGCATTTTTCAACTCTGGACACTCTTGTCTTGGATTGCTTGGGCTGAGAAAAATAAAAGCTGTATGCTCTTTGCCGGCCTTGTGTCAGTGATTCAAAGGCTGTTTTCAATTCGGGAATTTCAGTGAATTTATCTTGAAGTTCTTTAGGTATAGTGATTTCTGTATTTAAAGTCACTTGCAAACCGGCTTTCTCAACTTCAATGGCTTCATGAATATACGCTTTCAACAGGGGTTCCAGCTCCATTATCTCCTGTACATTTGTAAAACGAATCTGACGCGCTGCTTGAACATTTTCCGTTTGTTGGATTAGTATTCCGTGGCGGTCCTTCAACAAAGCCCCTTTGTGAAACAGCAGTGCACAATATTCTTTAAAACCATGTATGAGAACGATGTTTTTACCCTCAAGCGTATAACAAGGATGCTTCCATTTAAAGTCTTCGGTCAGTTCCTTGCAGTTAAGGATGATAGTTCTGAGTTTTTCAGATTCTTCCTTCCACTTTTCAATATTATTTAAGTATTCATCTACCTTAGGATTTCTTGTACTATCTATCATCGAGAATCACCCCTCTTCCATTATCAATCGTTCCCATTTGCACTGAGCATCTTATAAATTTCCCGCTATGTCTATATCTGTTCAATCATTTTTATATGAAAGAACTTTTGGCGAGCGTTATTTTTTGCAGTTGATAGAAACTGCTAAATATATTTTATATTGCTTTTAGCAACAGTTTTTTTAGGAGTGGTGTGAAATGCTCTGGAAGCTCAGATACACTTGGAATCATGACACGCTCTTTGCCGTATATGTTCTTCATTGTATTGTCTTCCCGTTCGCCAATTTCACCATCAGCTAAAAACATGCCGATGACATCAATTCCTTTTTTTCTGGCTTCTGAAACCGCTAAAAGTGTATCGACAATGCCATTTTGATCATAGCCATCGGCTGCCGGTTCGCCATCGGAAAATACCAGCAAAAACTTGTTTTTCTCACGTCTCGCCTCAAGCTCCCTAGTGATTACGCGGATACTAAAGCCATCACGGTTGTCTTCCTGAGCCTCCAGCTGCATGATGCGGGCACCATTTTCTTTATAAAGAGAATCGGCATGGGAATGAATGATATGAAAGTAATTTGGTTGGTAGTTTTCCCTGACTTCATTTGCATCCTCCCAAAATCCAATGATGGAGTGGGGGATACCCAATTGCTTTAATACTTCATGGAATAAGACAATCCCTTTTTTCGTTTCTGCCATCTTTCCTGCCATTGAGGCAGAGCAATCCACAAGCAGCGTAAAAACAGCATCGAATTCTTTTGATTCCTGGTCCTTTTTATAAAAGATCCTCGGGTTATCTTCAATAATTATTGGTAATAGACGCTTTGATAGTCTGCCAGCCATAAGATTCTTGCGAGGTGTATTTTTTTTATGTTCTATTGTCTTTTTAATCGTGTTTGCAAGCTGCCTCTTGTAGGACTCAATGTCGTTAACGAATTCTGCATATAACCTTTCATCATCAGCGGTAGGGGCTAAAGCTTCCTTTAATAGCTCCACCGCGTCTTTGTTCGCTTCGCCATAGCTGCTTCCAGATCCTTGTTTCTGATCTTTGTCCTCTTGCTTATCCAAAGCTTCCATTTTGGAATAATCTTTTTCCTTGCTTTCGCCTGATGCACCTTGGATGGAAGCCATTGCCTGATCACCATCTTCGGTCTCTCTTGCTCCGCCGCCCATGATATTTGTCCGAGTGCCTTGTTCTAATTCGAACTGGAGGAAATTTTGCTTTCGGTTTTCATTTTTATTTTCCCGATGCCAGGTGGAGAACTTCTCATCAAAGTACTCACTATTTTCCTCATCAACCTCTTCCTGATCATCATTGACTAATTCATCGGTACGAGTAAGCTCATCAAACAACGTATTTTTCGTATAGCTTTCGATATGGGCAATCGGAAAGATGAAGTATTCATTGATGGAATCTGGATAGTTGGGCTTCACCTTGTAAAGGATCTGTTCAGCTATTCTTGCACTATCTCTAGTATCTCTTGTATCAAAGATGGTGTAGATAATTGGCTTAAGACTGGTGAGTTGCTGAAGCTGCTTTTCATTTGCCCTTGGAAAAGCAGGGTCTGGACTGTCGGATTGGATCAGCAAGTAAATCAGACAGAACAATTCATCAGTTGCAAATCCTCTTGTGACATTTGCTGCCAATTGGTTTTCAAGATAATGCTTTAAATAATTTTTGCGGCTGTTAAACCATTTCTTTGTTCCCGGACGTTCTTTTTTTATGATTTCTTCCAGCCGGATATCCTCAATCAATGTGAATAATTGAGTGGATAATTTAGGTCTTCCAATCTCCCTGATATTCGTTAGAAAATTCTTAATAGCAGGGATATTGGAATGATGCAGTGTACCGATTGTACGTAAAAGGATATCGGTTTTCAGTCCTGCCACTTTTGTTTCCTGCTTTGTTTTATCCCAGAAACGGCTGGCAGTTACTTTAATATCAACAAGATCGATAAATGAACCATAATTATGCTCGAAGTCCAAATCAGGATTGCCGGATAAGACGGTTGCTAAGTCCTGCAACTGCATAAACAGATCAGTATCGACCTTTGAATCATGGAAACGATACATCCAGCATTCTCCTAACTAAAATAGAGTATCTGATAGGTTGTTTACAAATTCCCGTTCTCTTTCTTCTTCTAATTTATCAATAATCGATCTGAGAATCGCGCGTTTTGGCGGGATGATGACACTTAGATCGCAGGCGTCCAGTAATGCGCGGATTGAAGCGGCATCTTCTGATAACTTACCTTGGTGAACGGCTGTTATTAGATCGCTGGAAAGCTTTACAAAAAGATCGATTAAGTTTTTATCGGAAAGATTTGTGTTGGTTTGGATGAGGCTTTTCAGCTGATCCCCTTCAATATAGGGAACTTCAATAACGATAAACCGATTTTTCAATGCTTCATTAAGTGGGACAGTACCGATGTATCCTTCGTTAATAGCCGCAATTACACCAAAGCCTTCTTTTGCCTTAATGATTTCGTTAGTAAATGGGTTTGTAATAGTCCTGCGATAATCCAATACGCCGTTTATTAATGGGAGGGTTTCCGGTTTGGCCATATTGATTTCATCGATATAAAGAAAGTCTCCATAATTCATCGCATTTGTTACGGGTCCAGGGATAAAGTCAATGATTTGTTTTTCTCCCTGATAGTCTAGGGTTTTAAAGCCGAGCAGACTTTCTGCATCGAGATCAACAGAACAGTTGACACTGAACATCGGCTGGTTAAAAAGATAGGAAAGGGATTCGGCGAATTTGGTTTTTCCAGCACCAGTTGGGCCTTTCAATAATACATTCTTTCCCATGCTTAAGGCAGTGATAGCATCTGTCAATAAATCGATTTCAGGTGGAACATATCCGCCTGGCCTGATTAACTCCTGGAATGATTCCTGGTTGTTATCGTTCCGCTTTGTATTTAATAGTTGCATTATATTTTCAGGTAAATGGTAGTCGTTGTTCATCATATAACCCCTTTCGTAACCATTGTAACTTACTTGGATGCAAAAATAAAAATCCTGCAATTAAGGTTTAAGAAAGAGGGACCACTAATAGTGGGATGATATTTATCATCGGTTCTATAATTGCTTTATTAGTGGAAGAATTAGAGAGGATGTAACATGGAAAGAAGCGGCATTACAATTCATTAGCTTCAAATGTATCCCCATCCTCTAGATTTCCGGATTCGAACCCCCGGTAGAACCATCTTTTCCTTTGTTCAGAGGTCCCGTGTGTAAAAGTCTCTGGTACCGCATAACCTTGGGCACGTTTCTGGAGAGTGTCGTCCCCGATTGCGCTGGCAGCGTCGAGGGCCTCCTCCAGATCTCCCGCTTCAAGTAATTTCATGCTCTCTGCATGATGTGCCCATACACCGGCCAAATAATCTGCCTGAAGTTCAGAGCGGACGGATAGCTCATTCAATTCTTCCTCACTGACTTTGCCGCGGGCTTCATTTAGGTCTTTGTTTAAAGCAAGGAGGGTCTGAACATGGTGACCGACTTCATGTGCGATAACGTAAGCCATGGCGAAGTCACCAGGTGCCTGAAAGTTTCTTTCCAGTTCATCATAGAAGCTTAAATCGATATAGAGTTTCTGATCACCGGGACAGTAGAACGGACCTACTGCAGAACTCTGCCCACCGCAAGCTGACTGAACATAATCATTAAATAATACCAGGGGTGGTTCTGTATATTGCATGCCATTTTCCTTGAAAATATCTGACCAAATGGTTTCTGTATCTGCGAGCACTACCGATATGAAATCGGCGAGTTCAGCTTCGCGCTCTGTTTCGACATACTGGGTTGTACTTTGCTGATCTGTAGTTGTTGTGCCTGATAGGAAGTCAAGAGGGTTCCCGCCGAGAAACATGACAAGCAGCAGGATGATTATTCCTCCTGTTCCGCCACCTGCCAGTGCAGGAATTCCCAATCCGCTGCCGGAACTTCTGCCCCTACGATCCTCAACATTGCTGCTTTGTTTTCTGCCGCGCCATTTCATTGCCAGTCCCCCTGTACAGTTAGAGATATATTTAGTATATACCCAATTCGCAGGGTTCTAATGTATCGTTAGGGGAGGGGGTGTTGTCTTGTTTATGTCTGAAGAAAAATGAACCCTTTCCTGGTTCGAAAGGGTTCATCTGCAGTTCTGTTATAAAATTTGCGACAGGAATAATTTCGTTCTGTCGTGCTGGGGATGATCAAAGAGCTGCTCTGGTGTACCTTGCTCCACAATCTCTCCGTAATCGAACAGAATAATTCGATCGGCAACCTGTCTGGCAAAGCCCATTTCATGGGTTACCACTAACATTGTCATACCAGAGTCAGCCAATGTTTTCATAACATCCAAGACTTCTTTTACCATTTCGGGATCAAGTGCTGAGGTAGGCTCATCAAACAGCATGATTTTTGGCTGCATTGCTAAAGCCCTTGCAATTGCGACGCGCTGCTGCTGCCCGCCGGAGAGCTGGCCGGGAAATTTATCTGCCTGTTCCGGTATGCCTACTCGCTCTAAGAGGTCCTTAGCGATTTGTTCGGCCTTTTTCTTCTTCCATCTTCTGACCCAGATTGGGGCCAGGGTAATATTTTTTAAGATGGTCATGTGGGGGAATAGATTGAAAGATTGGAATACCATTCCCGTCTCTTTACGAATCTCTTCTATATTTTTCAAGTCGTTTGTCAAATTTATCCCATCAATGTTGATATCGCCCTCCTGGAATTCCTCAAGTGCATTCAGCGTGCGGATAAATGTGGACTTTCCTGAACCTGATGGGCCCAGTATAACAATCACTTCGCCTTGCTTTACTGTCAAATCTACATCTTTAAGTACATGCAGATCACCGAACCATTTATTGAGCCCGCTGACAGATATAATATCTTTTCGTTTCTCCACTGGGGTATTTAGCTTTTCAACTCCAAATACGCTTTCCATCGTTTCATTCCCTTCTTTAACGTTCTCCGACTCCTAATGACTGCTCAAGCCTTCTGCTTACATGTGACATTAATGAACAAAAGATAAAATAGATTAAGGCAATAAATAGGAATACCTCCATTGCTTTCCCCAGAAATTCTGGATTGGCAATGATTTTCTGCCCCATACCGAGTAAATCTGTAAGACCTACAATCGCAACGAGCGAGGTATCTTTAAATATGGATATGAATTGTCCTACCATTGCTGGGATAACTGCCCTAAGAGCCTGTGGCAATATGACCAGTCCCATCATGCGCGGGTAATTCAGTCCTAATGCCTGTGCAGCCTCAAATTGGCCACGGGGCAGGGATTGTAATCCACCTCGGATATTTTCAGCAAGGTAGGCAGCACCGAATAAGGTAAATCCAATCATCGCCCGGAGGACGTTGCTAATCTCAATGCTATTCCCGAGAAATAGTGGAAGCATTAATTGAAATACAAATAAAACAGTAATTAATGGAATGCCTCGAATCAATTCAATATAAATGATGGAAAACCACTTAATTGCTGGCAGTTTGCTTCTTCTTCCAAGTGCAAGCAATAAACCTAACGGAAAAGAGCAGATTATCGATACCGCGGCAATAAGCATAGTTAATAAAAATCCTCCCCAAATGTTTGAATTGACGGGAGCGATAATTCCGAAGCCATTTAACAAGGAAATGGTGATTGGTACCAATAATATCCATAAAATTAATACGGGTAATTTCATTTTCGCAAACTTCTGACCGAGATAGAACATGATGAGGAGCAGCGCTATATTGCCCCCGAGAATAAATCTTGTACTAGGTTCGACGAATGGCATTACAAGCATAATCAGCATTAACGCACCAATCGTAACTGCAACATGGCCGATAGATCCTTTCCAAATTCCCCAGGAAGCACCAAGCAAAGCAGAAGTAAGCCCTAATACAGACCAAATCCGCCATACCTCTTCTGCAGGGAATTGTCCTACCATCAGAAGTTTAAAGTTTGCGGTTATTACCGACCAGTCAGCCGAAATGATAAATTGAAGTGTGTTTATCGCTACATAGCCAACTACGGCAGCGGAAACAACTGTCAATAAAGTTTGCAGCCAGCTGCTAAAGAGATTCTGTTTTATCCATCCTAAAACTGTCAATGAAGATCTTGGAGGTTTTCTAGGCAGTTTTCCTGTGTCCGGCCCACTATTCAACTCTATATTTAAGTTTTCCAACAAATTTCACCTACCTTTCGACCAACTGCATTCTTTTATTAAAGATATTCATAAATAAGGAGGTCAATAAGCTGATGGTCAAGTAAACGGCAATCATAATGATAATTGCCTCAATAGCCCGACCGGTCTGATTCATGATTGTGTTCCCTACACTTACAATATCCTGGTAGCCGATAGCGACGGCCAAACTGGAATTTTTCGTCAGATTTAAATATTGACTTGTGAGCGGAGGAATAATGATTCGAATTGCTTGTGGGAAAACGACCAGTCGTAAAGAAGTAGAGCTTTTAAGGCCTAATGCTTTCGTGGCTTCTTTCTGCCCGTTGCTGACTCCCATAATTCCCGCTCTGATAATTTCCGCGATAAATGTTGATGTATAGATTACGAGCCCCAATAAAACGGCAGAAAAACCAGGGGAGAGTGTATTTCCTCCAATGAAACTTTTACCTTCTATGGAAGGCGCTATTACTTGAAAAGGGCCGCTCTGCGTAGTAATGAAAGCTGCTCCTAAAGCGATGATCAATATTCCGAATGCTGAAATGATCGGGTATCTGCGCTTCCCTGACTCCACTTCTTTCTTCATAAGCAATTTATAACTGATGATCGCCAGGATAATTCCTGCAGCAGCAATGATTCCCCAGAGTAATGAATTTGAATTTGCTTCAAACCAAGGGATGGCAGTACCGCGATTGGTAAGGTAGAAAGGCCCTACCTTTAGTGCATCCTCAATTTGTGGCATTGGAAGAAAAACAGCGAAATACCAAATGAACAT
This sequence comes from Oceanobacillus massiliensis str. N'diop, assembly GCF_000285495.1. GTDB lineage: Bacteria > Bacillota > Bacilli > Bacillales > Amphibacillaceae > Oceanobacillus > Oceanobacillus massiliensis. Next base: position 66,392 of record NZ_HE610979.1, on the reverse strand, counting down.
TTGTACAAGCAAGGGAGTATTCCGGAAAATTTCGACGTATCCAAATGCCAGCTTACTGACTAACCAGTTTTTGGACAATCTGGCTATGCCGATAATAATTCCGATAATGGTAGCTAGGATAATGCCGAAAAATGCCACTTTTAGAGTATTTAGGATTCCTACCAATATAGCTTTCCCATATGTATCAGTTGATTGGAAATTCAAGATAGATTCAGAAATAGTAAACCCTGATGTATTGCTTAGAAAGTCGAAACCGATTTGCATTCCCAGCTGATTTAGTCCTGATAATGTGTTGGATAGGAGAAAGTAGATGGAAAAAATCAATGCTATTACAAATAATAGCTGCAGCAGTATAGGGACAATTCGTTTATCGCGCCAAAAAGGTGTTGCGACAGAAGAATTCTCTTTTTTCATTCTTTCACCTCTTTTTTAGAAATAGAGGTCTGCTATCAGAGGATATCTCATGATGCAGACCACTATTTTAAAATGTTTTTATACTTTTAGCGGAATGGAGGGGAGTACAAAATACCACCATTTGTATAGATATCGTTGAGACCGCGATCCAGTTTGAAGATTGTATCTGGTCCAAGATGGCGGTTATAGATTTCCCCGTAGTTTCCAACCTGCTTGATTACTTGATATGCAAAGTCGTTAGGAATTCCCAATTGTTCTCCGAGATTACCCTCTGTACCTAAGAGACGCATAATCTCAGGATTCTCATTTTCAAGGAATTCATCAACGTTTTCTGAAGTGATTCCGAATTCTTCAGCCTGAATTGTGGCTAATGTAATCCACGTGACAATGTCATACCATGTGTCGTCTCCTTCTCTTACAGAAGGGCCGAGCGGTTCTTTGGATAAACTTTCAGATAGAATCTGATGTGCTTCAGGATCTTCCATAATCGATTGGCGTGATACTAGACCGGATTTATCGGTTGTCCATGCATCCACACTGCCGGATTCGTATGCAGCAACTACAGCATCTGCATTATCAAAAACTACTGCTTCAAAATTAATTCCTCGAGCGCGCATTTGGTCTGCTAAGTTCAACTCTGTGGTTGTTCCAGTTTCAACTCCAATACGGGTGCCTTCCAAATCTTCCAGGCTCTCAATGCCGCTATCTGCGGGAACCATGATACCTTGTCCGTCATAAAACGTAATAGGTGCAAAGTTCAGCCCGACTTCTGTATCACGGTTTGTTGTCCAAGTGGTGTTACGAATCAGAACATCGACTTCGCCGGTCTGCAAGGCAGTGAAGCGTTCCTGGGCTGATAATGGGCGAAATTCCACTGCCTCGGCATCACCCAATACCCCAGCAGCAATTGCTTTGGCGAAATCAATATCAAAACCAGTATTCTCACCATCTGAGCCAACATATCCAAATCCAGGCAATGTATCATTGATACCGGCAATCACTGTTCCTCGATCAACAACAGTATCCAATGCCGAGCTTTCGTCTTCTGATTCGGCTTCTGCGCCCTCATCCTCTGTGCAAGCAGCCAAAAATAGTACAAAAATCATAAGAAAACCGAATAAAAATGATTTCTTCATTTTCTACCCCCTATTATAATTTTGTATAATTATTCCATCTGTTTTAGGAATTTCTTTTTATCAGATGGATAAATACCCACGGGATTTATGTATATCTAGGAAGAATGAATCAGATGTAATGTTACCTAACTTGATATGTCATATTTTATAACTAAAAAAACACATAGTCAACACAATATTTTAAATTAACACAAAATTATAATAATTTGTAAGATTATCTTACAATACTATGACAAGGAAAAAATCTCTGAAAATAAAGGGAAAATGGTTCGAAATCGGGAATTTACTGTTTTGAATAAAGGGAGGGAAAACATAAAAAAGACCCGAAAATGCAGATATCAGCTCTGGATTTTCGGGTGGGATAAACAGATTCGGTTTAGATATATCCAAATGGGATCACTTTATCTTAAATTGCTTTGTAATGGTTGATAGAGAGTTCGATAAGGTCATAAGCTTTAGTCCAATATCATGCGTGTCTTCTGTCTGCTGATATTGATGCTCGCTGCTGGTGAGCATTTCTTCGGTGCTGGCCAATGTTTCCTGTGAAATAGAAGCAAAGTCTTCAGCGGACAATTCCAGTTTTGGAAGCTCCTTTTTTAACTCCCTTAATTCTTTTTCTGTTCCCTTGAGATTATTGGTTGTTTCGGCGATTTCCTTCATCAAGTGGTCAAAGGAAGCCTTTGATTCATTGGCAATCTCCAAATTACTGCTTGTCTTAAGAAGCATTTGTCTGAATTCAGTTGTTGCGTGGTCTGTGATTTCTTCCATATTCGAGATGGAACTCGTTATTTGGTCCGCTGCCGCTGATGACTGTTCTGCAAGCTTTCCGACCTCATTTGCCACCACTGAAAAGCCTTTTCCGGAAGCGCCTGCCCTTGCTGCTTCAATCGATGCGTTTAATGATAATAATTTGGTTTGTTTAGCAATACCTTGAATTAATCCGACGAGCTTTGAAATCGATATTGCATCGTCATTGACCTTCTGGACGATTTTGTCCAGTTGATAGAAGTCGGTTTCAAAGCTTTGGAAGGAAGTGATTAGTTTTTTTATATTTTTTTCCCCATTTAAAGCAGAAAGCTGCATCCTCTCAGCGTTTGCAAATACGTGATCCATATTTCCCGCCATGATTTCAGTTTTATTTTTCATAGCAATTGAGCTCGATACACTGTCTTCCGAGCTGCTTGCCGTTTGTTCTGCGCCTGCTTTTACGACATTAATTGATTCAATCAGGTCATGACTGGATTGGAGGGCGCTATTCGATGAGTGCTGCAAATCCTCTCCTGTATGATGGAGTTCCGAAGTTGTACGCTTTAACTCATCGAGCATTGTACGCATCTGTCCGATCATGGCGTCATAGCTCTTATGCAGGGACACGAATTCCGGCAGCGTTGTGTTCGGTGCTGGCGTCTGCTGCAGATTGCCCTCCCTTACTCCTCGCATTGTATTGCGCAAGAAGGTTAGCGGCTTTGTTAAGGTCTGGACGAAAAGTGTCAGTAGAATAGTAGAAATCAATACACTTGCAGCAATGATAGAAAGGATGGAATAGCCCATTTCTATAACAGGTTCCATAAAGGAGCTATCCGGAACAAGCAATGTATAGATTCCTCCGATTTCCTCCATTTGCTGGAAGGAAATCGTATAGCGTTCGCCCTCAATCTCTCTCTTAATCTGTCCATTTCCTTCTTCTGTTATAGCCGTAATCAGCGAATCGGAAATCGGTGGCAGTGTATCTGCACTAACTGTGAAAGGATTCGCTACATTATCTGAAATATAGAAGAACTGGGACTTTATTCCGTCTGTTTCCAGCTCTTCCTGCTGGGTACGAATACTCGCATTTAATTGCTGCATAAAATAATGGGGATCACTGACATATAAAAAGTGCAGATTTTCTGCTATGTATCCCATTAATTGTGTTTCTCTTGCTAATCGGTCCTCTATGGTATTCATGGTGATATTTTTTGCCTGTATATACGAAGCCGTTCCGACACTTACGATGGAAATAACGATTAAAGTTATAAATAGGATCAATAATCTGCTTCGCAGCGTTGCTTTTGAAAGAAATCTATTGAATAACCGATACATGATACTTTTCCCCTTTATGATAAGTAGTCCTTTTGTACTGCTACCAATAAATTATAGCAGTCAAATATTAAGCCAATGTTAAGTTTTGACATTATTAAATTAGTAAAGGTTAGAATTGGAATTGCTAATTTTGTCCACTTCCATTCCATTGAGCAAAAAATAGGAGTATAATATATCGATGACGCTCAAATATAGGAGGAATAAAATGGCTACTATCAACAAAGGTGCAAATAAGTTCTATGTGGGAGACAATGTCAGGAATCCATTGGCAGAGATTACTTTTGTGGAATCTGGAGAGGAAAGACTAGTCATAGACCACACCTACGTATCGAGTGACCTTCGTGGCCAAGGTATTGCAGGACAATTAGTAGAAAATGTAGTGCTTTATGCTAGAGAGGCTGGCAAGAAAATATTGCCTTTATGTCCATATGCTAAAAATAAAATGGAAGAAAATGAAGCATATCATGACGTTTTAAGTAAATAATAAACATAGATTATCTAATATTAATTATAGAAAGGTGCTGAGGGTGATGTACCTGACTGTTCAGGATACTGCAGAATATTTGTCTATGGATGAAACGAAAGTATCTGCACTCGTATTGCAAGGACGTATTCGTGCGATTCATGATGGTGAACAGTACCTTATCAATAAAGAACAATTCACGACACATTTTGAACAAGTAGAGAAGTATCGATTGATGATAGAGGAATACCTTAGTGAACCGATACCAGAAGATATCGATGTAAAGGATGAAGATTAGGTAAGGGAAATTCGCTTACAATAAATCAAATTATTATCTTCCTAGTTATCTTTTTGTTTATATATTTGCATTTCAAATACATTCCATCTAATGTTAAGACTAAGCTGGAGAGCATTCCGGTTTATGCTTAACATTTTTGTTTAAGGAGCTAACTATTATGGCTAATAAAAAATATTCGAATTACAGAAAAGAAGCAAAGTCATTGAAATATGAAGTAAAAGAACCTGAGGAATTATTGACGTTTTTATTAAAGGTTATGTCCAATAGAAGCCGTAATTCTGTGAAGTCAATTTTGGCCAGAGGTCAAGTGACGATCGATGATCATATTGAAACTAAATATAATTATAATCTTCGTCCGGGCCAGACTGTCACAATTTTAAAGAACAAAGCGGCAATAAAAGAAAATGTACTAATCGGGATGTCCATTCTTTATGAAGATGAGGATGTAATTGTCATCAATAAGGAAGCGGGACTATTATCGATTGCAACCGAAAAAGAGAAGAAACAGACTGCGCTCCACCAATTAATGGAGTATGTTAGAAGAGAAGACCCTGAGAATAGAGTGTTTGTTGTCCACCGATTGGATAAAGATACTTCGGGAGTTATGATGTTTGCCAAAAGCGAACAGGTTAAACGGAAGATGCAGGATAACTGGAAGGATATTGTAAAAGAACGCACATATGTCGCTCTTGTAGAAGGAAAGGTTGTAAAAGAGAAGGGATATATTTCTTCGTGGTTAAAAGAAAGTAAAACACATTTGATGTACTCCAGCCCTACAAAGAATGACGGAATGCATGCAATCACACACTATCAGGTAATACAGGCGAATGAAGAGTTCTCATTACTGGAAGTTCAGCTTGAAACAGGAAGGAAGAATCAGATTCGTGTCCATATGCAGGATCTGGGGCATCCGGTTGTAGGAGATAAAAAATACGGTTCCAAGCAACGGAATGCAATTGGAAGATTAGGTCTTCATGCAAAGGTGCTGTCATTTAATCATCCAACAACAGATCAGCTGTTGTTGTTTAAGGCAGATGTACCACAATCGTTTCTATCTAAATCAAAATAATTTTGCCAAGTCTAAATATTTTTTTGCAAAAATCAAATAAGTAAGAACATTCAGGGTGGAAACAATGTATAATTAACATACATTGTTAATCTGGAGGTTTATTATTTTATGTATATTTTTGCAATGACGAAAGAAATGGCTTTATCAAAAAAGATGATGGTATCTGAACGATGAATAGGAAATTGGCCTTTTTGGATTTACTTTGTTATGGAGCAATCCCTTTCTTAATCTGGAAATTCGGAAGGGAGCCTTTGGGTGATTATTGGGCCATACTGCTTTCAACTGCTCCCGCATTCATTTATACGGTTTATCGGTTTGTGAAGGAGAGACAATTCAACGTTTTAGGTTTATTTATTATTTCATCCCTGCTTATTAGTACAACGGTTAATCTATTGTCATCTTCAGCTGAGAGGATGCTTTGGAATCAGGTTTTTTTAGGGTTTGGATTTGCCTCTGTTTATTTATTTTCTATGCTAATAAAGAAGCCGCTGGCACTTTACTTTGCAGTGGATTTTGCCTATTTGCAAGGCTACCCTCGTAATGACTCAATATCATTATTTAAAGTGAAAGAAATTTTTATGGGATTTCAATACATTACATTACTATTTGCTTTACGCAATGTATTTCAGAATCTATTAAAAATGTGGCTTTTAACGCGTTATGGTGCGGATGGCTATGGCCAAATGATTATTTACATGACGATAACCGGCTGGGTCTTTAGTGGTCTCATTATGGCAGGGTTCTATTTGAATTCTGTGAAAATCAATCAATTCTTGAAAACCAATATGGAAGAAAGCAAAAGGGCTGAGGCCAACAAGTGACTCAGCCCTTTTAAAATGGCGCCTTTTTCACGACTCTTCCTTTTCTGCCGGTAGTTGTTTCTGCGTGTTTCAGTGAGTTGACTACGGATTCCTCGGTAACTTCAATTACCGCCTGAAACAGCTGATTCATCACGGGATGGTCATCACGTAAATGAGTAATGGATTCGGTTGCATTTTCGGTAAAGTGAGGGTGTTTATTTGCAGTTGAAAATGCGATTGCGATATCGCCGCTTCCATTGTCTATATTGCTCCCGACTCTTCCAAGTCCTGCTGCAGATCGCTTGGCAAGCCGTTTCAATTGCCGGTCATAGAGTGGGGCGTCTGTTGCAATCACTATCATGATGGAGCCGTCAGGAGTGTCAATCTCAAGATTTTTCCAATCGGCAAATCGCGCTTGATCCCGTTTTCCGAAGTTGCTTAGTACGAGGCAGCCGACAGTATATGCTCCTATTTCCGTGGTGATTTCTCTGGAAGCTGTGCCGATTCCGCCCTTGTACCCAAAACAGACCATCCCTTTACCTGCACCAACAGAGCCTTGTGGAGTGGGAGATGAGGTTGCATTGTTAATCGCTTCTATAGCGTGTTCGGGCTTTACTGCCTGCATTCGTATTGAATTCAGATAGCCATCATTGCATTCTCCAACGACAATATTGATTGTACTTGTTGTATCGCCGATTTCTTTGCTTTCATTTATCATATATTTAAGAGTTCCATCGGTTACCGCGCCAACACTGAACGTATTCGTTAGCATAATGGGAGATTCGATTAGTCCAAGCTCATTGATCTGCACAAGTCCGACTGTTTTGCCGAATCCATTAATAACCGAGCTTGCAGCAGGTATTTTTTCCATAAATAAATTCCCGGAATGAGGAAGAATGGCAGTTACTCCCGTACATATCGTATTTTCATCATCCACTTTTTCATATAACGTCACATGTCCAACCTTTACATCACTGACATCTGTAATACAATTAAATTTCCCTTTTTGTAATTTCATGACAATCTCCTTTGATGAGGAATGTTGTAGATTAAGACTAAGACCTTTCTGTTCTTCCTATATAGTCGGTTTATTCGTTTTTATGTATACATTTTGATTATAGCAAAATCTAAATAAATAAGTAATTTTTGAATGTATTTGAGCTACTATGGGAAACTAATGATATTATTTGCCATGGAGGATAGAACATGAAACGAATCGTGATGATGGCACTGTTAATGGGTTTATTTTTCTGGACTGCCGACACAATTATAGCTGAATCGAATGGAACAGAGATAGGTGATGCAGCACCCGATTTTGAACTGCAGACGATGAATGGGGAAACGATCCAGCTTTCTGACTATAAGGGCAAACGGGTGATGCTCAATTTCTGGACGACCTGGTGTCCGCCGTGCAGAGAAGAAATGCCGGATATGCAGCGGTTTTATCTGGATAACGATCCAGTAATCCTTGCAGTGAATTTAACCGATACGGAAATGAACAAACAACAGGTTGTACAATTTGTTCAAGAATATGAGTTGACCTTTCCCATTCTGATGGATGTGGATGGTAAAGTCTCCACCATGTATAGAATAAGTCCAATTCCCACAACCTATATGATCGACTCGCAAGGGATTATCCGATATAAAGCGTACGGTGCACTCAACTATGAACGCATGATTGCCGAATATGAGAAGATGAAGTAAATGTACGGATTTGGCCCTGCCCCCTGATTTGTTAGAGGGGGCTTTTTTATGGAGTGAACCGCTTGGAGCCTGTAGCGCACAAAAGTTACTTTTGGTGGACCAATTAAGCGGGTAGAGGCCCAGTTGGAAGTTGGCTGTCCCTTAGTATAATGTTACTGCAGAAAGTACAGTTTCGAAGTAGAATAAGGAGGGGCGGGGTATAATGGGAAATTAATGGTATATCACATAAAATTACTGGTAAATCATTAAGGCTCTTTTCGTAAGTATTGTTGTTATTTCTAACTTTGTATTTGATGGAAACTGTGACGTAACAATATATGATTGGTGATTTATCCCCATTCCGGAAACAAACTACGCTTTTCGCGGGCTCGTGTAAGCCAGAGCACTGCTTGCGATTGCTTCCTTGTTCCCTTGCACCGAGGAAGCCTGCTTCGAAGCGTTACTGGAAGACGCAGGTGCATCTAGCGGGGGCTTAGCGTTTTCAGTTTTTCTGAAGACAAAAAAGCTAAAGTGAATTTCCTCATTTCTATGCTGCTCTGTCAATTGTTTGTAGAAATTATGGTGTGGTAACCTCCGCTCCGGAAATACACTGCGCTTTCCGCGGGCTCGCGATGAGCCTCCTCGCTCGCAAAGTTCGCTCCCTGTGGGGTCTCATCGTCTTCGCTTTCCCGCAGGAGTCTTCGTATATTTCCTCCGCTATGATTGGGTTTTCTGAATCGATTTACTAATATTCAATTATGAAGCTGATGGATTGCAGCGCAGGGCAGTCGACTCCAGCGGGAAAAGCAACGGCTGAAGATCCCGCAGGAAGCCGGGCTTGCTTCCGAGGAAGCTGAAGCGTTGCCCGCGGAAAGCGACTGCCCGGAGCGGAAATCGGGCATTGCTGTTACCTTGCAGTTTATATATTTTATGGAAAACAACAATCTTTGAGAAAACAGCCATCATTAAAATTACGGATATATCCCAAATGTTAATGAAATATCCCGAATATTAATGATATATCAATGAAAACAAAGAGGCATCGAGAAAGCTGGGACAGTGCGGACGCACGATTGGGGGAAGCGGCAGATATATCTTGTATATTGGATGGGCGGTATAATATCCTTAATTGGATTTCATCCTCATTAAGTGTTATACTATAAAAAATTTCATACGTTTTATTCCTTCGGGGTAGGGTGGAATTCCCAATCGGCGGTGATGAAGCATTAGCTTCTAAGTCCGTGACCCGTGCGGTTTCAACAACCAAACGGTGGATCTGGTGTGACTCCAGAGCCGACAGTTAAAGTCTGGATGAGAGAAGGAATTTTGGACATGCATCTTTAATAGCTGTTCCATTTTGTGCATTTATGTGCAAATACTGGAATGCTATTTATTCACGGTGCGTGTAATTAAAATTCTAACTTTAAGCCTCTGAAGATCATTCAGAGGCTTTTTTCTATGTCGGAGGCAAATTGGTGTGGAGGAGGAAGGCTGATGTTTACAGGAATTATTGAAGAGATGGGGACAGTGGAAAAAATAAAAAAAGTATCTGAACAGGCAGTATCATTAACGATTGGATCCAAAGAAGTAATAAAAGACGTCAACATCGGTGATAGTGTCGCGGTCAATGGGATTTGTTTGACCGTAAAACAGATGTCTTTGAAAAGTTTTGAAGTCGATGCAATGCCCGAAACAATCAGATCTACGTCATTGCAAGCACTGAAACCAGGCGCAAAAGTGAATCTGGAGCGAGCGATGATGGCGAATGGCAGATTTGGAGGCCATTTTGTTTCCGGACATGTTGATGGAACAGGAAGTATTATCGATAAGCGGAAGAAGGAAAACGCGATTTATTATGATATTGAGATTAAAGAAGCATTAGCAGGATTTTTAATGTATAAGGGATCCATTACAGTTGATGGCATAAGTCTGACTGTGTTTGGTGTCAGCGGCAATGTTTTTACGATTTCATTGATTCCCCACACCGTTTATGAAACGGTATTAGGTGAAAAAGGAAAGGGCGATATCGTCAATATTGAATGTGATCTGCTTGCTAAGCATGTGAAGCATATGCTTCAGATTCCAAATGAAGCAGATCAGGAAGGCGTCAATGAGGACTTACTGAGGACAGCAGGTTTCATGTAAATCGAAAAGGAGTGATTAGATGGTTCATACTATTGAACAGGCTATAGAAGATTTAAAAACTGGAAAACCCATTATCGTTATGGATGACGAAAATAGAGAAAATGAAGGAGACTTTATTGCACTTTCGGAAAGGGCAACACCTGAAGTGATCAACTTTATGATTACACATGGAAAAGGGTTAGTCTGTACGCCAATAAAGGCAGATCTTGCCAAAAAGATTGGTCTTCCACTGATGACTGAAAAAAGTACAGACCCTTTGGGAACAGCTTTTACTGTATCGATTGATCATCGAGACACAACAACAGGGATCAGTGCTGCAGAAAGATCAAAGACAATACTTGAATTGACTAATCCGAAAGTGGCAATTGACGATTTTAAAAGGCCGGGGCATGTATTCCCGCTGATAGCAAAAGCTGGTGGTGTCCTGGAGCGTCCCGGACATACTGAGGCCGCTGTAGATTTGGCAGTCCTGAGCAATGGGTTTCCTGCCGGGGTGATTTGCGAAATTATTAACGAAGATGGAACGATGGCCCGCAAGCGGGATTTGGAAAACATAGCAGAGAAGTTTGACTTGAAAATAATAACCATCGCAGATTTAATTACTTATCGGAAAAAACAGGAGAAACTAATACTTCAATAGAAAAAGGGGATGGAATATATGGGAAATATATATACAGGAAATCTAGTTGGTACAGATTTAAGGATTGGGATAGTTGTAGCGAGGTTCAACGAATTTATCACAAGTAAATTACTCGATGGGGCATCTGACACGTTGAAAAGGCATGGTGTTGCAGAAGAGATGATTGACACTGTCTGGGTACCCGGTGCATTTGAACTGCCGTTAATTGCCCACAAGATGGCAAAGAGTGATAAATATGATGCGGTGATTACGTTGGGAACCGTCATTCGTGGCTCAACACCACATTTTGACTATGTTTGCAATGAAGCTGCAAAAGGGGTTTCCAATGCTGCTATCCAAACGGGCAAACCGGTCATTTTCGGTATTCTGACAACGGAAACCATTGAACAGGCCATCGAACGTGCAGGTACGAAGGCAGGCAATAAAGGCGCAGAAGCAGCAGTTACAGCGATAGAAATGGCGAATGTGATAACAATGCTGGATTGATCCAGCATGAATAAAGTCGGGAGAGGTACTTTACCGCTCCCGACTTTTAATCTAGAAATATCCTTCCTGTTAAGCTAAACTACTAGTTAGGGGATTTTAAACGAACCGGAGGAGATTACCATCAAATTACTCATAGCACAACTTGGCATCGTGGCAATAGTCTGGGCGGGAATGGCCACGTTTTTTGAAGAAATGAATAACACAAGTAAAATCATTTTTTATCTTGTGACATCCTGGCTGCTATTTTTAATTGTAATTATGATTAAAACATTTATTAGGAATCGGACCGGGAAGAATAATTGATCGCTACTTATGCAACGCGAGGAAGGTTTAACTATGCTTACAATTGAAAATTTACATAAATCCTATGGCGAAAAGATACTTTTTAACGATATTACTTGTACAATTGCAAATCAGGAAAGAATTGGATTGATAGGTGTTAATGGTACTGGTAAATCAAGTTTCTTAAAAGTTATAGCAGGCTTGGAACCGCCTGAAAAGGGAAGCATTAAGCATCCAAAAGACTATCAAATAGAATATTTGGCACAGGAGCCTGTTTTAGATCCCGATTTGACCGTTATGGAGCAGATTTATTTTGGCGAGGCTTCCATCATGAAGTTAATGCGTTCTTATGAAGCAGCACTATTGAAACTGCAGGAGAATGCCGACAACCGGGGAAATCAGGAACGGCTTATCCAATTACAACAGAAAATGGACGAAGAAGAGGCTTGGGAAGCAAATACTGCAGCTAAAACCGTATTGACGAAGCTTGGAATTACCGATTTCGGGAAAAAGATTACCGAACTGTCAGGCGGACAGCAAAAGCGTGTGGCAATTGCAAAAGCACTCATCCAGCCTGCTGATTTACTGATTCTCGATGAGCCGACAAATCATCTTGACAATGAAACGGTCGAATGGCTGGAAAAATATTTGCAGACCTACAAAGGTTCCTTGTTGCTCGTAACACACGATAGATACTTTTTAAATCGGGTAACAAACAGAATCTATGAGCTTGATAAAGGCAATCTCTACAGTTATGAAGGAAATTATGAGATCTTTCTGGAGAAAAAGGCAGAACGCGAAGCACTTGAAATCAGCAGTGAGCAAAAACACAGGAATACATTAAAACGTGAATTGGCCTGGCTTCGCCGCGGTGCAAAAGCAAGATCAACTAAGCAAAAGGCAAGAATTGAACGTGTAGAAGACTTGAAAAAGGAAACCTTTGATACAAAGAAGGATGACCTGGAATTCCAAGTTGGTTCGACCAGATTAGGTAAGAAGGTTATTGAACTTAAAGAAATTGAGAAATCCTATGACGGCAAAGTGCTTCTCCGTGATTTCAGCCATTTAATCGTGCCTGGGGAGCGTCTGGGTATCATTGGTGCAAATGGTTCCGGAAAAACAACATTATTAAATATAATGGCTACCCGCATTCAGCCTGACGCAGGAGAAATCGAAATAGGGGAAACTGTCAAAATCGGCTATTACACACAGGGTGACGAGGAATTGGATGCAAGCGTGCGCATTATTGACTATATCAAGGAGATAGCAGAGGTTATTCACACAAAAGACGGACAAGTAATAACTGCTGAACAAATGCTTGAGCGCTTTCTCTTTTCCCGTTCCCAGCAGTGGACCTATATTGGCAAGCTTTCCGGTGGGGAAAAGCGCAGACTGTATTTACTTAAAGTTCTAATGACAGAACCGAACGTGCTCTTCCTCGATGAACCGACAAATGACTTGGATACTCAGACATTAAGTGTCTTAGAAGATTATCTGGATCATTTTCCGGGAGTTGTTATAACCGTATCCCACGACAGATACTTTTTAGACCGGGTAACCGAGCGTCTGCTGGTTTTCAAAGGTGAAGGGAGAACGGAGCTTTTCTATGGAAATTACAGCGACTATCTCGAGGAGCGAAAACAGAACGAACGACCACAGCCTAAACTCGAAAAAGTTAGCGAAAGACCTAAACAACCAAAGAAAAAGCTTTCCTATAATGATCAGCGGGAATGGGAAACAATTGAAGACAAGATCATGGAACTTGAAGGAAAAGTAGAGGAGCTGCAGCAAGGGATCATAGACGCCGGCAGCGACTCCGAACAAGTGCAAAAACTTTTTGCCAAACAACAGGAAGCTGAAGCAGAACTGGAAGCAAAGATGGAAAGATGGGAAGAACTTTCTCTCCTTGTAGAGGAAATGGAAAATAGATAGGTGAATTGTTTCAATTGTGGCTTGTCTGGGAACGGATTGGCCGGGGCCGGAATGTGTGGATCTGTGAGGGTGGATGCTGATGCTTGGAGTGAAAATGCTGAAGTTTGGCGCAGAAATGCTGAAGTTCACGAGAGAAATGCTGAAGTTTGGCGCGAAAATGCTGAGTTTGACGCAGAAGTGCTGAAGTTCACAAGAAAAATGCTGAAGTTCACAATTACAGAGTACCGGCCGTGCCGGCAGCACCGCCCAGCGCAAGAGCCCCCGTCAAACGAGCGGCACCAAATAGAATTAGAGCTAGGGCCCAGTCGGAATGCATGAGCCCGACCACCAGCCTCGCACTAGCGGGGCTTTTCAGCAGGAAAGAAAAGCCGGTTTGGAGGCCTTGTGAGTGAAAATGCTGATGTTTGGAGCAAAAAAGCTGATGTTCACAAGAAAAATGCTGAAGTTCACAATTACAAAGTTCCTGTCGTGCCGGCAGCACCATCCAGCGCAAGAGCCCCAGCCGAGCAAGCGGTACCAAATAGAATTAGAGCTAGGGCCCAGCCGGAATGCATGAGCCCGACCACCAGCCTCGCGCTAGCGGGGCTTTTCAGCAGGGGAAAAAAGGCGATTTGGAGGCCTCGTGAGTGAAAATGCTGATGTTTGGAGCAAAAAAGCTGATGTTCACAAGAGAAATGCTGATGTTCACAACGAAAAGGCTGATGTTCACAAGAAAAATGCTGAAGTTCACAATTACAGAGTACCGGCCATGCCGGCAGCACCATCCAGCGCAAGAGCCCCCGTCAAACGAGCGGCACCAAATAGAATTAGAGCTAGGGCCCAGCCGGAATGCATGAGCCCGACCACCAGCCTCGCACTAGCGGGGCTTTTAGCAGGAGAGAAAAGCCGGTGTGGAGGCCTTGTGAGTGAAAATGCTGATGTTTGGAGCAAAAAAGTTGATGTTCACAACGAAAATGCCGATGTTCACAAGAGAAAGGCTGAAGTTCACAAGAAAAATGCTGAAGTTCACAATTACAGCCCACTGCTAATCCGCCTATCCCCGCTAGCCCACAGCGCCCCACGCCCCACAAGGCCGGTTGCGCTCCCTGCTCCTCCACGATCCGCGATCCGCACTGCGCAACACTTGGCAGCGCAACACGCCCCACGCCGCACGCCCCACAAGGCCGTAGCGCTCCCTCCCTCTCCACGCCCCGCCCACGCCCCACAAGGCCGTAGCGCTCCCGCCCCCTCCACGCCCCGCCCCAGCCCCACAAGGCCGGTAGCGCTCCCGCCTCTCTTGGCTAAAGGCAGTGTCTTGTCATATACAACAGTGCACAAAAATAGAGTGGAGGATGCCTTTTAGTGGTATCCTCCACTCTTTAGTTTAATTTAAGCCTTCAATTTCAATACTTTCGACGATGGCGGTTCCATTATCCAGTAGGTTTGCTTCCAATTGGACTTGATCACCTTGCTGCAGGAAGACTGCAACAGGTGCTTTGGCAGAAGTTAGGGTGTAGATTGTTTGATCATCTGCTAGTAGAAATTGGATTAATTGTCCTTCATTTTGATTTGTTACGACGACTCTTTCAATGGAGCCGGTTCTGGTTTCGAGATCAGCGCCTTCTCCAGTGGACTCGACATTGCTTGGATTCTGTGCCAGTGCGAGACGGTAGGAATCGAGCGTCTGTCTTGCTGTATCGCCAAAGACGACGAAGTCTGAATCTGCTGCTTTGATATATGCATAATGCTTAAATAGTCCGTTTGGATCCAAGACGTTGACTACCCAGGTTGGATTCCCATCAATGTTATACAATAGAGGCATGGATCCGGTCCAGTTTTTCTCAGGGAACTCTTTGTTGACGATTTCTCTTGCACCTTTACTATCCATGATTCCATTATTTTTTGAACCATTATAATAAACAAGTTCACCGGTACGGGCATTTACTAATGTATATCCCAGAGCGGAGTCAATGTTTTCTTTTGGAGAAGACATATCAGTGAAATAATGCATTTCTCCATTTTCATCAAAGATTGGGGTTACATTGCTTTCTGTGCCGGACTCATTCGGGATTTTTACATCTTTTTTGCCGAAAATAGAGTTCAGCCAGCCGTGAATGTATTTACCGAAATACTCGTTTTCGTCAGAGGCTATCTCTGAACTGATTGAACCATCAATGAATTCAGGGGCATCCTTTGTATCATAAAGGGTCACTTTGCTAGTTAGCGGATCAACTACAGCGACATTCAATTTAGACATATTAGGCTTATTCGTTAGACCGATTGGCTTATAAAGTGTCTGTACGTACCACGGTTTTCCATCTTCATCAACCTCAATTTGGGCTTCGCCGCTTTGAATATAATTTGGGTATGCGTTATAAATCGTCCGTTGAATGTTATGGTTAAAATAGCTTGAATTTGTATATTTCATCTTGCTGCTGATGAATTCAGGCTGTGCATTAATATCGGTTGCAGAAATCATAAAGTAGCCTTCTGTTTCTTTTCCGCGGAAATAGCGCCAGAAATCAGTGAATTCTACAGGGGCAATAAACACAATATCATCATTAACCTGTTGTACCTGTAGCTTTCCAAGGTTATAAAACTGTGTATTCGGGACAACACTCATTGCCTTTTGTACCTTATTTCTTGCTGATTCCGGGGAGACAACAATCGGTGTTGAGTCCTTATCGAGCGGTTTTGCTTCTTCCATTTCCTGTTTTGCAATCGAATCGTACGTGTCATTTAAAGCGAATATCCCCATAATAAAAAACGCTGGTATGGCAATCACAGCCACTGCAACAATCCCGACAGAGACAATATCGAATTGCCTGCTTGTTTTGGTAAACGGCTTGCTCATCGTTATTCCATACAGTGCAAGCACCCCGATAAATCCGATTATTAGATTGGCAGTTGTCATATTAGGTATCGTAATCGCCGGCATCATCAGATAGACGATAATGAGGGTAACGAGAAAAAGAATTAAGGTGATTATTCCAACAGCTTTAATCGTAGTGTTGCGATGCTTCTTATTTCTAATTATAAAATATACTGCAATCATAAAGTAAAGAAGTAAAGAAAGAATGGTTGTTGTTAAAATACCGGTCATGGTTTTCACAGCTCCTATAGTAGTTTCTAATTAGTTATACGGTCCAGATAAGGAAAGGGTTTCAAAAAACTATACACTTTTGTTTAACTTTTAATCTTTTTCATTTAGACTGAAGGCAGACAGAGTGATTAAGGGTGAGGTTATGCAGCAGATATATAGTGATATTATTCAATTTCGGGGAAGTCATTATGATTTTGGCTTCATGCAAGGGAAGTTGCTTAAAGATTCTTTCACGATTGAAAACAGGAAGAAACAATGGAAATTAAGAAGACCCCGCTTTACAATCGAGGTTGAAGAAGTGAAACAAGCAATGTTGGATTTTGCACCTGGCATATGGGATGAGTTGCTTGGATTGAGGGATGCCTTGGAGTGGAGCATGGATGACACACTTCAGGAATTTGGCGGCTACCGGACTAATTACAAAAGAAGCGGATGTTCCATATATTCTGGTTCAGACTATATGATACGCAATTACGATTATCATCCTAAAACATATGAAGGACGTTTTTCACTTTATCAGCCAAGTGACGAAGGCTATGCAGTCATGGGTCCAACACAGCAAATCACCGGAAGATTGGACGGTATGAACGAGAAGGGGCTTGTGCTGGGGTACAATTTTACCAATCGAAAGAGACCTGGGGAAGGATTCATCAGCAATATGATCAGCAGAATTGTGCTGGAAACCTGTGCGAATGTGCAAGAAGCGATTCAATTGCTTCAAAGTATTCCGCATCGCTATGCATTTAGTTATGCAGTATTGGATGAAAGAGAAGAAACTTTTATTGTGGAAGGTTCGGCGAGAGGCACCCATGTAAGAAAGGGAAACATCTGTACCAACCATTTTGAAGAATTAGAGCAGGAAAACCGTAATTATCTGGATGATTCCTATAAACGCATGCATGCGATTCAAGCGCAACAATCAGCTGCTACGGACGCTCAGAAGGCCTTTCAGATGCTTAATGATACCGATAAAGGGATTTTTTCGAAGCAATATAAGAACTGGGGTGGAACGATTCACACTTCTGCCTATTTTCCAAAGAATTTAAAGGCATGGTTTGCACTTGGAGGGGACAGCAGGCCAAACGAAATCAATTTTTCAAAGTGGATTCTTGGTGAGAACATCGAATATCCTAGGATATATGGTGAAGTAGATACCGAGTTGCCTTTTGCCCATATGGAAAAAAATGTACGATAAAAATGATGTTTAAAAAACTAAGAATTAAGGGAAAATAACCGTGGACTGTATTTATTTATAAAAATAGTTATAATGAACACAAGGATTTATATTAGGAGGAATCATATGAAGCTATATCAAGTAAGAAAAGGTCAATTTGTGTTTTATCAGAATGAACTGCATAAAGTATATTCGGTAAAGCCAATGTTTAAAAAATCTATCCATATGTATCGCTTGAAGGATATGAAGCAGATCCTCACCCAGGCCCCTGAAATTGAATTATACAGACCGAAACATAATGACACGTTTATTTTCTACGGGAAGCGATATACAATCGACCAATATGCAAAGCCGCAGCCGGGAGATTATATTCTAATTGTAAAGCCTGCTCCAGATTTTCTTGATCACTACTCATTAAATGAAATCGAAAAAGTGGAAAGTGTTGAGGATGGAAATGTGATTACGACACGTGACAATGGTGTAAAGCATAATGAATATGTCGTCCTTGTTCCGGGAAGGCAGGATGCTAGTCAGGAGATCGCCTATTACGATAAAAATCTCGTTCCGGAAGAGCAGCAGATACAGGATGAGTCCATCAGTTATCTTGCAGAGAATGATGAGACATTGAAGCCTGCAGTAGGTGATATTTATCTGGATGTACAAAATAATACAAAAGCGATGGTAGTAGCGATGACTGAAGATGAAATTGTATTTGGCCATGGCGTACGCATACATGTCGCAGAATTACTGAATGAAAAGAATTACGAACTCGTCTATCAGTTTGAAGTGGACTGATCTTGTCTGTAAAGAAAGCAAAATCCCGGCAATGTCGCCGGGATTTTTTTACTGTCTGGGAAATTATAAAATCGGTTGAATGTGAATAACAATTAAAACCAGGCTCAGCTGCAGGCGCCAGCGGCTAGCGATACTTCCCTTACCCCGGTGGAATAAGTTTACATCGGCTCAGTTCGTTCAACTGGTTGCCTTTATCTCCTGCGGTTCAGACCGTACGCTGCTGACCGGCGATCTGCTCTTCTATTCTTTATTCCATTCGCTTAATGCCTTGTATCCAATGCTGTTGATAGGGTCCTTGGAGCTCGAATAGGCGGGAGAATACCCGAGCTCGAGTTCGGGAAGGTCCGCTATAGTCAATTTTCCCTTAATGGCAGTTGCAAGTACTGCCATCCGCTTATCGACACCATCAAATCCTACTACATTTGCGCCATAGAGCAATCCGCTTTCTTTGCTATAGAATATTTTTATCCATAGCTTTTCAGATCCTGGGTAATATGCTGCGTGGGAATAGCTGGGTAAAAATGTTTCTTTAAAATCTATCCCTTCTTCTGCAAGTGTCTTGCTGCTATGGCCAGTCAAGGCAACCGTCAAATCAAACACTTTCAGGATAGCGGATCCCTGGTTTGCGTGATAAGGGGTTTGCCCGCCATTCAAATGACTGGCTATAATATAAGCCTGTCTGTGGGCTGGCCAGGCGAGTGCGATGTATCTGGGAGAACCAGTCAGGAAATCTTTGGTTTCAACGGCATCACCAAGTGCATAGATATCCGGATCACTTGTCTGCATATAGTCATTGACAGCTATTGCTCCAGTACTTCCTAACTCAAGCGAGGCACCGGTTGCCAATTCGGTATTCGGCTTAATTCCAATCGCGAGAATCGTCATATCGGCCTTTATTTTTTCTCCGCTATTTAAGAGGAGAGTCCTGCCGTCATCTCCAAATGCCTGCAAGCCGTCGTTCAGGATGATGTTGACACCTTTTTCTTTCAAATGCCCCTCAATAATCTCTGATACTTCTTTATCCAAATTCCCAACAAGCTGTGAAGACCTGTCGACGATTGTACAATCCAGTCCTAATGCCTGCAGGTTTCCAAGCATTTCCATACCAATAAATCCTGCCCCTGCAACGGTGACTGAAACTGGCTTGGAAGAGTTTATAAATTCAATGATCCTGTCCATATCCTCAATCGTGCGCAATGCAAATGTCCTGCTGTTATCTATCCCTTCTACTTGGGGAACAACAGGGGAAGCACCCGGAGAAAGGATGAGTTTATCATAATGTACTTCCTGTATTGTTTCCTTTTTCTTATACGTAATCGTCTTCTTGAAACGGTTAATGGAGGTAACTTCCGAACGGATATTGACCTGGACATTGTATTTACCTGCGAACTTTTCAACTGGATATAATAACGTATCCCGCTTTTCGACTGTCCCGCCGATATGATAGGGCATGCCGCAATTGGCAAAGGAAATATATCCACACTTTTCAAACATCATGATTTCGGAATCTTGGTCAGTTCTGCGTATTTGGGCAGCAACGGTTGCGCCACCACCGACTCCGCCAACAATAATAATTCTCTTCTGTGGCATCAGTTAACTCTCCTTCTGATGAATTCGCGTTTCTTCTTATATTACCCCTAATGTGCTAAGAAAAACGATTAATATTGTGATTGGAACAATCCAGCGCATTAGTTGGAACCATATAAGATAGGTACCGCCCTGAAGTTTATTACCGTTGGAAAACTCCTGCTTGATCAATGTTCTATCCATGATAAAGCCGATGAATAAGGCGATAAACAGACATCCTGCCGGCAGCATGATATTACTTACCAGAAAATCGCTTGCATCGAAAACAGTCTTGCCAAAAATCTTGAACTCTGCAAGCAGGTTGGATGACAATGCTGCAGGTATTCCGGCAATAATCACGAGTATCCCAGCTAAAAACGATACCTTCTTGCGGGACCTTTCTTTTTTCTCCGTAAATGCTGATGTGATAATCTCAAGCATACTGAATGAGGAAGTCATAACGGCAAACAAAAACAGCAAAAGGAACAAGCATAAGAATAGTTCGCCAAATGGCATTTGGGCAAAGGCTTCCGGGAGGACAATGAATAGCAGTCCCGGTCCTTCTGCAGGTTCGAGTCCAAAGGCAAAGACGACAGGGAAAATGGCAAGTCCTGCCAATAGAGATACAAAAATATTCATCACAGCGACAGAACCCGCTGAAGCAGGTATGCTGACATCTTTTTTTAGATAGGAACTATATGTCACCATTACCGAAATACCGACTGCGAGGGAAAAGAATGCCTGTCCTAAAGCATATAGAACGTTCTCTGCGTTTAGCTCCGAAAAATCGGGCTGCAGGAAAAAGCGAATTCCCTCCATCGCTCCGTCAAAGGTAACTGAGCGAATCACAATCACAATGAAAAAAACAAATAATAATGGCATTAGCAACTTACTTGCCTTTTCGATTCCATCTTTAATTCCAAATGAAACAACGATAATATTCAGAAGCACAAACAGTGCAAGACCAGCAATTGTCAGAAGCGGGCTGCCTGTAATCGCTGCAAATAATTCAGGGTAGTCAGCATTTTCCTGAATGATTTTCCCTGGAATCGACAGAAGGCTGTAAATAAGTACCCATCCGCCGACAACACTGTAAAATGACATAAGAATAAAGGCTCCTGCAACTCCCCAGTGACCAATCAATGACCAGGGAGCTCTGGGTGCCAGCTTCTGGTAGGCACTTACTGCTTCCTTCTGGGCGCCCCTGCCGATAATGAATTCCGCAATTAGAAGCGGGAGGCCGATCAGTACTGTGAATGCAATAAATAACAGGAAGAAAGCCCCGCCGCCGTTTGTTCCAGTCATATAGGGAAACTTCCAAATGGCACCGAGCCCGATGGCTGCTCCTGCAGATGATAATATAAAGCCGAGCTTGGTCGACCATTGATCTTTCTTGTTGTCCATGAGTCAAAATTCCTTTCGTATGTGAAAAAATTATCTTCCTAGTATAACACAATCGCATGCTGCATTGAATGCCGATATGGAATCGGTGTATGGCTGGTCATCTATAGAGGTTCACAGTCCGCAAACATCGTATATTCTAAACAAATGTATGTCTTTGTGAAATACCCATTTTGATTTTCGTTATTTATTTGGAAGCAATGCCGTTGATTGATCAGTACGTATAATTAACAATAAATTCATTATATTAAAAATAGTTGAATAACTAAGTTGTACACATTTATACTTGGTGTAAACCTTACATATCCTTCTGTATAGGTACCTGTTTATTGGCTGTTAAAGAATTGAAGTAAGAAAGGGGAGGAAAGGTATGGCAGCAGTATCGTTAGATGTCCCACAAATAATGAACTATATAGGTGGCATATGGCAGGCCGTAAAAGAATCGCGAGGGGTAATTAACCCAGCAACAGGTGAGACAATCGTGCAGGTGCCCTTATCAGGTACGGATAGTGTAGAAGAGGCAGTAAAGGCTGCTAAAAAAGCACAGCAGGATTGGAGGCTAGTTCCAGCCCCACAGCGGGCAGAGGTATTATATAGAGTCGGCTTTCTGATGAAAGAGAGGAAGGAGAGGCTTTCCCAGCTGCTGACAATGGAAAACGGTAAGGTAATTGAGGAGGCCCGCGGCGAGGTCCAGGAAGGAATTGATATGGCCTATTATATGGCAGGTGAAGGGCGCCGTTTATTCGGCCAGACTACGCCTGCTGAACTAAAAGATAAATTCGCCATGAGTAATCGCGTCCCTGTTGGTGTGGTCGGGCTCATTACACCATGGAATTTCCCGATAGCAATTGCGACCTGGAAATCCTTCCCGGCGATTCTGGCGGGCAATGCAGTCGTATGGAAACCGGCAACCGAGACACCGATCATGGCATATGAACTGGCCAAAATTTTCGAAGAAGCAGGTCTTCCCAGTGGTGTTCTGAATGTTGTTTTTGGGTCCGGTTCGGCAGTTGGTGAAGCGATGGTACAGCATAAGGAAATACGGGTTATATCATTTACTGGATCAAATGATACAGGGCGGAGCATTGCAGAGAAATGCGGGAAGCAATTGAAAAAGGTTTCCTTGGAAATGGGCGGGAAGAATGCAGTAATTGTTATGGATGATGCCGATCTCCAACTTGCGGTGGAGGGAATCCTTTGGAGTGCATTCGGTACAAGTGGGCAACGTTGTACGGCATGCAGCCGTGTAATCGTTCATGAGAAGGTGAAGCAGGATCTGGAAGAACGGCTGCTTGCAGCCATGGATAAGCTGACCATTGGGAATGGTTTGGATGAATCGGTTAAGGTGGGACCGATCATCAACCAGACTGGAATCGATAAGATTAAGGAATATATTGAGATTGGAAAAGATGAGGGGGCTATATTGCTTACCGGCGGACAGCAGGTTATAGATGATGACCACAAAGACGGGTTTTATTTTGCTCCTACTTTATTTACGGATGTAACTGCAAACATGAGGATTGCCCAGGAAGAGATCTTTGGACCAGTAGTTTCCATTATCCCGGTGAAAAGCTTTGATGAGGCGGTAGAGATGAATAATGGTGTGGAATATGGTCTTTCAAGTTCCATTTTCACCAATGATGTGAACCAAGTATTTAGGGCACAAAGAGATTTGGATACGGGAATCGTCTATGTGAATGCAGGAACGACGGGTGCGGAAATTCATCTGCCGTTCGGTGGCACAAAAGGAACCGGCAATGGACACCGCGATTCCGGCGTGCAGGCCCTGGATGTATTTACGGAGTGGAAGGCAATCTATGTGGACTATAGCGGAAAACTGCAGCGCGCACAAATAGATGTGGAATCATAAGCTACTTATAGAATGCTGTTCAAATTGCGGTGAAACAAATAGATGTTTTGCATCCGCATTTGGATATATTCCAGTAAACTGCAGGGAGTGAGCAATATGAAGATAGGAGTACTTGGTGCAGGGCTAATGGGGAAAGAGGCAGTGCGTGATTTGGTCAAGAGTACGGATGTAGATACTGTAGGGCTGGCAGACATTGATATCGGCCGCGCACAGGCAATCTGTGATCAGCTGAACTCAGCTAAACTAAAGGCATTTCAGGTAAATGCTGCTGAACAAGGAGAACTTGCAGCATTTATGAAAAGCTTTGATGTGATAATCAATGCCCTCTTTTATTCCTTTAATGAAGTAGTGGCCAAAACAGCGATTGCGGTTGGGGTGAGCTCTGTTGATCTGGGAGGACATATTGGCCATATGACAGATAAAGTACTGAAAATGGCAGAAGATGCGAAAGCGGCTAACGTTACACTCATACCCGACCTTGGAGTGGCACCGGGTATGATCAATATCTTATCTGGGTATGGTGCAAGTAAATTGGATAAGGTGAAATCAATTAAGCTGTACGTAGGCGGTATCCCGGTAAGGCCAGAACCACCAATTGAATATAATCACGTTTTTTCCATGGAGGGGGTATTTGACCATTATACAGACCCATCTCTCATTATCCGAAATGGGCTGAAGCAGGAAATCCCTTCCCTTAGCGAAGTTGAAAAGGTTCACTTTGAGAAATTCGGTCCACTGGAGGCCTTTCATACATCTGGTGGAACATCGACCCTTTCCCTTTCATTTCCGAATATAGAGACACTCGAATATAAAACGATCCGCTATCCTGGCCACGCGGAGAAGTTTAAACTGCTGGTCGACCTGAATCTGACAAAGCTCCATTATGAAGTGGAAGTGAATGGCAGCATGGTAAGCCCGCGTGAAGTGCTCCTGAAAGCACTGGATCCGATTGTCGAACTTGGTGATAAAGAGGATGCCGTGTTATTAAGAGTAATCGTTTCTGGAGAAAAAGATGGGGAGCCTGTTTCCTATCAATATGAGATGATCACATATAAGGATCAGCAAACAAAAGTAACCGCCATGGCACGAGCTACTGCCAATACCATTTCGGTCGTAGCTCAAATGGTAGGGAAGGGAACGATAGATAAAAAAGGCATTTATCCACCTGAACAGATTGTACCAGGGCAATCGTATATAGAAGAGATGAAAAAACGCGGGGTCCATATTGTCGAGTCTGTAACCAGCGGAAAATCATCCCCTGCTTAAATCTGTTTTTTAGTGGAAGAAATGAATAAGACAATTTTAAAAAGCCAGTTCAAACGATTGCTGATATATCGGCAATCAACTTGAACTGGCTTTTAGATTTTATTCTTTAATGGAAAACACTGGATAATCTTATCCAATCCAATCCCTAACGAGACTGTATTACATACATTTGAGATGTATACGAACCGGAATTATTTTGCTGCCTTTTGCAGTTTACCGATCATTTTAAGTGCGCGCCCTGTTCCGATTGCAACGGATTCAAGTGGATTTGGAGCCATGTGTACAGGAACACTTATCTCATCAGACAGCCAATCCTGCATGCCATTTAATTGCGATCCACCGCCAGTCAATACAATTCCATTGTCAACAATATCCCCGCTCAATTCTGGAGGGCATTCTTCCAATGTGGAACGGATGGTTTCCAAAATCTGTTCCAGAGATTCTTTGATAGCATGGTAGATTTCAGTGGAAGAGATTTCAATTGTTTTTGGCAAACCGGTCACCATATCGCGGCCGCGAATGTCCATTGTTACTTCTTTGTGATTCGGATGCGCATAACCGATTTCCATTTTGATATTCTCAGCAGTACGTTCACCGATAAGAATGTTGTATTTCTTGCGGATATGCTGAATTATTTCCTCATCCATTTTATCTCCTGCCGTACGGACAGAATTACAGGATACAATCCCGCCGAATGAAATGATGCCTACTTCTGACGTTCCTCCACCGATATCCACAATCACATTGGCGATTGGTTCATCAACAGGAAGGTCTGCTCCAATTGCTGCTGCAACAGGTTCTTCAATTAAATGAACTTGTTTTGCCCCGTAACTTGTAACAGCGTTATGAATTGCCCTTCTTTCGACAGTAGTGCTCCCTGAAGGGGTGCATACGACCACGGTTGGCTTGCGCATAGACATGCCAAGCGTTTTGCTTACTTTTTTCAATAATTCTTTCAACATTTGAGCCGTTACATCAAAATCCGCGATGACGCCATCTTTTAAGGGGCGAATAGGTACAATATGTTTCGGTGTTTTACCGACCATTTCTTTTGCTTCTGAACCTACAGCTACAACCTGTTTCGTATTAATATCAATTGCCACAACAGATGGCTCGTTTAAGACAATTCCTTTTGATTTTGAGTAGACAAGAATATTAGCAGTACCCAAGTCGATACCGATTTCAGCATTTGAAAACATAGTATGATCCTCCAATGATGACAGATTATTTTTTTATATTACTCTTTAATAAGAATTTACAGTTTCAGGAGGTAGAGTTCTTCCTGACTCCGACCAGAAAAAAGCGATAGATTTTCCCCAACTATAAAGTACGTTACTCTTAAAATTAAAACATTCAATGGGGGAAAATCAAGTGACATTTTTATTACAAATTATTGCAGGATGTAATATAAACCCTTGATATAAAAGGTGTCAACCACTTGTTTGTAGTAAAATATTCCTGCTCATTGAACATTTTCCTGTTTATCCGTTTTTAGGGTGTTTACTATTTCTATTATATATAAGGGTTTGAGATTAACAGGCATAAATTACCGCAACAAATGAACCATTATGGAAATCCCTTCCTCTATTATTACAAAAAACCTATGCTATGATAATTTTGCACCAAGCGACAACAACAAAAACCAGAAGGAGAGTGCATTACATGTTTAAAAAAGTAGGAATAGCTACTGCATTGTCAGCAGCTTTATTATTCGGTGGAACTTTTTCAACTAATGCGGAAGCTTCAACTAATCAAGATAACCAGTTAAACAGTTCATATAAAGTCTATTACTCTATTAATGGACAATGGGGTACAGCTTCAGGGGAAGATGTACAAGGTATACTGGATAAGGTCATGAATCGGTTCGATATTAATTGGAGCGAATTTGACTGGAATTCTTTCAAAGTAGAAAAGCAGAATAATGCTCAACAAAATGCTAAAGATGAAGATAAAAATAAAGAAGAAAACAAAGCTAAAGAAGAAGTGAAACAGCCTCAGAAGGAAAAACCGGCAGAGGCAGAACAGCCTGCCAAAGAACAACCAGCTAAAGAGAAGCCGGCAGAACAAGAAAAACCAGCAGCTGAAAAGCCAGCACAGGAGGCACCTGCTAAAGAGGAGCAACCAGCACAACCGGCAGCACCTGCTAAGCAACCAGCACAACAAGAAGAACAGCCAGCTCAGAATCAGCAACAATCAGAATTAAGCCAATTTGAACAAGAGGTAGTTGAATTGACAAACCAGGAAAGAGCTAAGCAAGGTTTGGCACCTCTGGAGATTGATACAGAATTAAGCAAAGTGGCACGTGAAAAATCAAATGATATGGCAACAAATAACTATTTTGACCATAATAGCCCAACATATGGCTCGCCATTTGATATGATGAAGAGCTTTGGAATCTCATACAGCACTGCTGGTGAAAACATTGCACAAGGACAACGTACTCCTGAAGAAGTAGTAAATGCCTGGATGAACAGTGAAGGTCACCGTGCAAACATCTTAAATGGCGACTACACGCATATCGGAGTAGGATATGTTGAACAAGGTAACCACTGGACACAACAATTTATTGGAAAATAAGTATAAAGCAAAACCAGCAATAAAGCGTCCGTCAATCCAATCGAAACGATAAAGGCGTTTTAAGCTGAAGGTAACTGAATAAAAATACTGATTGGAAAGACCAGCTCAAACGGGCTGGTCTTTTTTTTCACTACTTTTATGACACGGGATTGAATTGTTTTGACACGAAGTACAATTATAATTCTGCAGATGGGTAGAATAGATAGTGAAAGGGTATAGCGATTTACATACTGATTTAACTACATATTGCTAATGAGGTGTAATAAATGGTACAAGGATCAGCTAACTTAAATATGGAATTAACGGAAAAGTGGCTCCAGGATTATGTAGATAACTGGGTAAGTTTTTTTAAGAAACAGACCGTGGAGGGAGAGGTTGCCTCTTATATCCCCGTTTTGGCAGCTGCTGATAGGGAAGCATTGGGTATCTCCATTATTGGAAAAAATGGAGGGACTATCAAATCCGGCACAATAGAGTCAAAATTTACCATCCAAAGCATTTCAAAAATCCTTACCTTTATTGTAGCATGTATGGAAAGAGGGTTATCCTATGTCTTGAACCGTGTTGACGTGGAACCGACCGGAGAAGCGTTTAATTCGATTATGCATCTCGAGATGACACAGCCCAAAAAACCATTCAACCCGCTTGTTAACTC
Source organism: Oceanobacillus massiliensis str. N'diop (assembly GCF_000285495.1). Lineage (GTDB taxonomy): Bacteria > Bacillota > Bacilli > Bacillales > Amphibacillaceae > Oceanobacillus > Oceanobacillus massiliensis. Next base: position 38,576 of record NZ_HE610979.1, on the reverse strand, counting down.
GGGAGCACTTACCATTTCCTCCATGCTTGAAGGGAATACTTCTGATCAGAAATTGGAAACACTTTTTATTTTGCTGGAAAAGATAATCGGTTATCGTCCAGAAATAAATGTGGAAGCATATGAGTCGGAGCGGGACACGTCCATGAGGAACAGAGCGATTGGCTATTACCTGCTGGAAGAGGGGTATTTGGAATCCGATTTGGGGATTACTTTGGAAACTTATTTTAAGCAATGCTCAATTGATGTGACAATTGATGACCTGGCGAGAATTGGACTGGTATTATCCAACGATGGGCTTGATCCGGATACAGAGGAAGAGATTATCCCGAGAAAAGTAACGAGGCTTGCGAAGGCCTTAATGCTGACATGCGGAATGTATGATGCCTCAGGGAAATTTGCCGCCTATGTTGGGATACCGGCTAAAAGCGGTGTGTCAGGCGGGATAATGGCTGTCGTTCCACCGCGGGTCAGGGAAGAAGAGTTCCCTTTTCTGGAAGGCTGCGGAATCGGTGTCTATGGACCTGCACTTGATAATCAGGGAAATAGTATGGCTGGTATAAAGCTTTTGCGTCATATAGCGAATCAATGGGATTTGAGTTTATTTTAGGAGGTATTCCTATGTGTGGAAGGTATACGCTGCTCGCTGATGAGCTGGAGGTTTTGAAAGAATTTGGATTGGACCAGGAGATTGAATCCTTTCATCCAAGCTATAATGTAGCACCAGGTCAGAATGTGCTTGCAATCATAAACGATGGGAATGGAAAAAGAGCGGGATATTTACGCTGGGGACTTATACCGTCGTGGGCAGAGGATGAAAAAATCGGTTATAAAATGATTAATGCAAGAAGCGAAACGGCACATCAAAAGCCAAGTTTTAAAAACCTCCTGACCCGTAAGAGATGTCTGATTGTTGCCGATAGTTTTTATGAATGGAAAAGAGTATCAAATGAAAAGCAGCCGAAAAGAATACAGGTGAAGGATCGGAAACTGTTTGGCTTTGCGGGGCTGTGGGATAAATGGGTGCAGGGGGACCGTACATTATTCACATGCACCATACTGACAACGAGTGCCAATCGCTTTATGGAGGATATTCATGATCGGATGCCCGTGATATTGCCAAAGAGTAAAGAGGATGAGTGGCTGCAGCCTCATAAGCTTAAGCCGGGTGAAGCAAAAGAGTTTTTGCATAGCCTTGCTGATGTGCCGCTTTCGGCTTATAATATCTCAGATTACGTCAATTCCGCCCAAAATAACGATCCGCTCTGTGTCAATCCAATAGTATAAATAAAGGGGAAGTCCTGAAACTTTCAGGACCTCCCCTTAAGATTAAGCAGACTTTGCTTTTGCCGATTTTTCCTGTTCTTTTTCTTCCTTGGCAATTTTCATGAATTTCTTCGTTTCATAGGCTACGACACCAGAAAGTCCCAAGAGACCAATCAGGTTCGGTATTGCCATCAATGCGTTCATGATGTCGGCCATTAGCCAGACAACATCAATCAGTTCAATCGCTCCGTAGAATACAACCAATACAAAGACGATTCGATAGATAGATAGGGCTTTATCATTCTTAAATAAATATCCGAAACACTTCTCACCGTAGTAAGACCAGCCAACAAGTGTTGAGAAGGCAAAGAATACAATGGAAATCGTTACAAGATAACCACCTGTTTCACCAAGGAACGCTGAAAACGATGCACTTGTCAACGGAGCTCCGTCAAGACCTCCGGAAAATTGATCTGCCATGACAATCGTAATACCAGTAATGGAACAGACAAGGATGGTATCAATAAATACCTGTGTCATCGAAACAAGTGCCTGACGACCAGGGTAATCTGTCTTCGCAGCGGCAGCAGCAATTGGAGCCGAACCGAGGCCGGCTTCATTGGAGAATACCCCACGTGCAACCCCGTACCTGATTACGGTTCCCAATATACCTCCACCTACAGCACTGCCAGTAAATGCGTCCGTAAAAATCAGGCTAATGGCAGCGGGGATAAGGTCAAGATTCATTACCATAATGATTAGTCCGCCAATAACATAAATTGCTGCCATAATTGGCACAAAGAATGCAGTAACTTTACCAATGCTTTTAATACCCCCGAGAATTACCAAACCAGTTAAGAGAGTAAGGACAATACCGGTTACCCAGGTCGGGATATTGAATGATGATTGCAATGCATCCGATACAGAATTGGATTGAACCATGTTTCCAATTCCAAATGCAGCGATGGCCCCGAAGATAGCAAAAAGGACACCAAGCCACTTGGCATTCATTCCTCTTTCAAGGTAATACATCGGTCCACCTGACATTTGCCCTTTGCTATCGGTTGTGCGATATTTGACAGCCAGCAATGCCTCCGCGTATTTTGTCGCCATTCCAAACAAAGCAGTAATCCACATCCAGAATACCGCACCGGGTCCACCTACTACTACGGCAGTAGCCACACCTACAATATTACCGGTTCCTATTGTAGCAGCCATGGCGGTCGTCAGTGCCTGATAGTGACTAATATCACCCTTTGATTTCTTATCCTGTCTCTTTGGGCTGAAGGCAAGCTTCAAAGCATACGGCAAGGCCCTAATCTGCAGGAAGCCCAAACGGAATGTTAAATACAGTCCAGTGCCAACAATCAGAATCAGTGTTGGCGGTCCCCAGACAAAACTGCTAATGTCACCAAGAATATCTAGCATTATCCATCCCCCTTTAATTTGTATACTATTAAATATTCCGAATATTTAACGTTATGTCAAGCGAAATTAGGTAATTTGTTATAAGTAAGGGTTTACATAGGGCGTTTACGATATAATTGAAGTTTTTTTAGCCTACTTGTTTTGATTACCAGAGGAGTAGTCGCTTATAATAGTATTGGACTATTTCAATCTTAGTAGTTGGTGGCTATTCCTGTTGCTTTATTCGGTAATTTCGAGCATGATTTCAGGGTTCATAGGGATATATTAGCAAAAATAACCGCTATATCAGTAATACTATCGTTATATCGGTATTTAACCATAAATTTCCAATCCGTAAATCTTTAGAAAAGGCTGTTTTCTCAAAGATTGTTGTTTTTCATAAAATATATAAATTGCGACGTACCATCAACAGCCGATTTCTGCTCCGGGCAGTCGCTTTCCGCGGGCAACGCTTCAGCTTCCTCGGAAGAAACCCACTTCCTGCGGGATCTTCAGCCGTTGCTTTTCCCGCTGGAGTCGACTGCCCTACGCTCCAATCCATTAGTTTCATAATCGAATCAGTAATTTTTAATTCGATTCAGAAAGCCAAATCATAGTGGAGGAAATACATGGAGACTCCTGCGGCAAAGCGAAGACGCTAAGACCCCACAGAGAGCGAACTTTGCGAGCGAGGAGGCTTAGCGCGAGCCCGCGGAAAGCGCAGTGTATTTCCGGAGTGCAGATAAAGCACCAATGATTTCTAGTTACGTCGCAGTTTCTATCAAATACAAAGTTAGAAATAACAACAATACTTACGAAAAGAGCCTTAGAAAAAGATCCGATTATTAAAAACAGGAAAGTGGTGTTATGATAATGGTACGTGTATTATTTGTATGTTTAGGTAATATTTGCCGGTCGCCGATGGCTGAAGCTATATTCAGGGATTTAGTGAAAAAGGAAAACCTTTCTGATAAAATTGAAGTGGATTCAGGTGGGACAGGAAATTGGCATTCCGGCAATGTACCGCATAAAGGCACAAGAATCCTGCTGGACCGTGAAAAGATATCCTACGAAGGAATACTTGCACGGCAAGTTGAGGAGAATGACTGGGATGCTTTTGATTATATTATTGCCATGGATGAGCAAAATATAGAAGACTTGGGTAAGATACATAAAGCGGACGATTCCGTTATCGTTATGAAATTAATGGATTTTGTCGATAATTCTCCCGAAGTGGATGTGCCAGATCCGTACTACACTGGGAACTTTGATTATACGTTTCAGCTGGTATCGGCAGGTTGTATTCAATTACTTAATTATATGAAAGAAAAACATCATTTTTGATTAAAGGAGAGATTCAAGATGGGAAAACGCAAATTACTAATGGGTATTACACTTGGAGCGGTTGTAGGGGGAGCCACTGCATTATTTGACAGAGAGGCAAGGGAATATGCAAAGGATAAACTGACTGCAGCCAAATCGAATTCATCTTATTTTATGAGCCACCCTTCAGAAGCCATTCATAACTTAAGAGATGCATTTGACCAATTTAATCAAACCTTTGCTGATGGTGCTGCTAACGCGATCAATGCCTTGGAACAAGTTGAGACAACTTTGGATAAAGTAGCGAATAAAAAAGAGGTTAAAGAAATACAGTAGAACAACTAGCTTTTTACGGGAGCGTGCGATTTTGAAAGATATACTGAACCTCGTTAAACAATTCTATCAGCGCATGGAAGAAGTTGATGTATTCGGTCTTGCCGCCCAATTGGCATATTTCTTCTTATTATCACTGTTCCCATTCTTGCTGTTCTTACTGAATTTCATTGGCTATCTATCGATTGATATCCAGGTAATCCTTGATACGATTGCAACGTTTGCACCTTCACAGGTAATGGATCTAATTCAATTAAATGTCCAGCAAATGCTGAAGGAACAGAACGGTGGGCTTTTATCAATCGGAATCATTGGTACACTTTGGGCTGCCTCAAATGGTGTCAATGCCATAACCAGAGCCTTTAACCGAGCATATAGGATTGAAAGTGACCGTTTCTTTTTTGTGGACCGGTTAATAGCAATCGTCATGACGATTGCTATGGTAGTGGTCATTATAATAGCTCTTTTGCTGCCTGTGTTTGGCAGAATGATTGGACAATATGCATTCTCTATCTTTGGCTTATCCGCAGGGTTTCTTAATGTATGGGAAACCTTGCGTTGGGTCGTTTCCTCGGCAATATTCTTCATTGTATTATTCTTCCTTTATAAAATTGCCCCGCATAAAAGGATTTATTTCAAAAATATCATCTGGGGTACGGTATTCGCTACTGTGTCCTGGCAGACGGTTTCATGGGGTTTTTCCTTTTATGTAAACAATATCGGTGATTACTCGGCAACATATGGCAGTCTCGGAACTGTCATCATATTGATGATCTGGTTTTACCTGTTTGGCATTATTGTCATTACCGGAGGTGTAATCAATGCCTTTATACGAGAACATCGCTCAAGATAATGCAGATTAAGCTATTAAACCCCGGACAAGTTCAATACAGAATTGCCCGGGGTTTCTTTCTATAAGCTCTTAATGTGTTTTAGTGTTGCGTGATTAAGTTCCAGTCGTAATTGAACAAACCGAAACAAAACCTAAGCAAACCTATGTCTAAGCGGATTTGAACTACCTAAGCAAACCTATGTCTAAGCGGATTTGAACTACCTAAGCAAACGTAAACCGTTTAAGATTACAAGGATGGTACTTCCTTCATGGCCAAGTACACCAAGAGGAAGGTCGATCAGCTGGAAGTAATTACTTAAAATAAGCAAAACGATCACACTTAGCGAAAATAGAATGTTCTGTTTAACAATCCGGTTCATTCGGCTGGATAATTGAATGGATCCGGTAATTTTAGATAAATCATTATTCATCAACACGACATCTGCTGTATCTAGCGCTATATCTGTTCCTTGCCCCATAGCAATACCGGTATTGGCGCTTGCTAAAGCTGGTGCATCATTGATTCCGTCACCCACCATAGCCACATTTCTGTACTGTTGACGCAGTTCTTTGACAAACTTCACTTTATCCTGTGGCAGACAGTTTGCGAAGTAGCGATCAATGCCTGTTTCCACGGCGATAGCTTTGGCGGTCAATTCGTTATCCCCTGTTAGCATGAATGGTATGATGCCATTGCTTTTCAATTTTGCAATCGCTTGTTTGGTAGTTTGTCTCACGGTGTCCTTTAAGGCAAACATGGCTACAATCTTATCTTCCTTTTTGACAAACGCGACTGTTTTCCCTTCTGAAGCCAGCCGTGCAAGTGCGTTATGCTGAAATTCCATTGCTGCTTCTTTTCCTACAAAGTCTGCTTTTCCGATTGCCCATTTATTTGTCAGGACAGCCGATACGCCATTTCCGCTGAAATTTTTCCAATGGAGTACTTCTGGTTGATTGCTGCTGCCGGTATTTGTCTGACAAAAGCTGGCAATAGCCTGGGCTAGGGGATGTGTTGATTGTTTTTCAATTGCCCGAGCAGCAGCCATGATTTGCATTTGATCTTCATCTGGCGCAAAAATGGCATCTGTGACAACCGGTTTCCCATTTGTTAAGGTACCCGTTTTATCGAGAGCTATTGCTTGAATACTGTTCAGATTCTCAATATGCACCCCACCCTTAAAGAGAATGCCTTTCCTGGCAGCGTTTGAGATGGCCGATAGGGAGGCGGGAGAAATGGATGCGACAAGTGCACAGGGTGATGCTACTACAAGCAGGACCATTGCACGGTATATACTTTCGGATAGTGACCACCCAAGCGTAAGATGCGGCACAAACATCATGATGGCCACTATTGCTAGGACAGCATAAACATAGGCATTTTCGAACTTCTCAATGAATAACTGAGATGGCGACTTTTCCTCTTGTGCAGTTTGCACCAGATCAATGATTTTTTGGAATAGAGTCTCACTTGGCCTTGTTGTAATCTTTAGCATGATGGTCCCGTCAAGAGCAACTGTCCCGGAAAATACCTTATTGCTAACTGATTTATTAACTGGTATTGATTCACCGGAAATCGTACTCTCATCAATCGATGATGCCCCTTTAACGATAAGCCCATCCGCAGCAATCCGTTCACCAGCGCGAACAAGGACGAGGTCATCCAACTGGAGTTCAGAGACGGGAACGGTTTTCTCCACACCGTCTTTGATCAGCAATGCTTCTTCCGGCTGCAGGTCCATTAATGAGGAAATCGCTTTGTTGCTTTTATTGATGGAGTAGGTTTCAAGTGCCCCGGATAAAGCAAATATAAAGATAAGTATGGCTCCTTCTGTCCAGTATCCAATTGTAACCGAACCGATTGCTGCAAGAATCATTAATATTTCTACGTTCAATTTCTTCGTCCTGATGGTTTCGGTAATACCTTCTGATGCTTTAGCATATCCGCCAACCGCAAAAGCAAGGAGATGAAGGATTACCCACCATGATTGGGACAGATTATCTCCGAATAACCAAGTAAAGAGTATCAGCGCACCACTCAATAGTGCAGCTATCAGTTCAATATGTTCTCCAATCCTGTGAAATAATGTAGTCGAAACAGCGTCCTTTTTAGGATGTATTGCAGAATTTAATGACCCATGAGTAATATCCATTATCATTTTACCTCCTTAATTGATAATAATAATCATTACCATTTATAAATAGGTAATTACTGATATAACTTAAAAACACTGATCAATCCGTTGATTAACGTTTAATAAATGGTACATCAATGAAAAATATATGATGTTTCAAACGTACATTAGATATTAAATTATAATAATTATAATTTAATATCTAATGTAATTATATCATCGATAGAAGGGGAGTCAATCAGAAATTGCTCACCCTACCTTATTTTTAGCCCATATAGTGTTATAGACAATGTGTATATTTTAGTGATACAGAACAATAATCGTTTATTTAAAGAGATGAATCTGTTACAATTATCTGTGAGTTTTATATATAACACAAAGGGGTGGAGCAGATGAGGAAATTTAATTGGTATCTGATTTTAATCGCAATTATTGCGGTACTTAGTGCATGCGGTACTACTGAGGAATCAGAAGAAACAGAAAAGCGTGGGGGAAATGCAGCCGAGGAGGCTGCAGATGAAAGATGGGAGCAAATACAGGATGCGGGAGAGCTTGTTGTAGGTACTTCCGGTACATTAATTGGCGCTTCGTTTTATGATGAAGATGATGAATTGACCGGTTACGATGTGGAGGTATTGCGCGAAATTGCAGCGCGTCTTGATCTTGATGTTCGTTTTGAAATAATGGGAATTGACAGTATGCTGCCAGCTGTGCAAAGCGGCAGAATTGATGTTGCAGCAAATGATATTGAAGCAACCGATAAAAGAAAAGAAGAATTTAACTTTAGTGAACCATATAAGTATTCCTATAGTACAATGGCAGTGCGGGAGTCAGATAACTCAGGAATTGAAACATTGGAAGATTTAGAAGGCAAAAAAGCTGGTGGGGGCGCTACAACCATCTATAGTCAAATTGCAGAACATTTCGGTGCTGAAGTAATCACCTATGGCAATGCACCAAATGAGGCGTATTTAAGTGATATCAGCAACGCGAGAACAGACGTTGTAATCAATGACTATTATTTAACTAAATTCGGTGTGGCAGCATTTCCTGATTTCGATTTGCACTTGCATCCAACACTGAAATTCCATCCAACAGAACAAGCTGTTGTTATTCCTAAGGATGCGGATCAGCTGACGGAAGAAATCAATCGTACATTAAATGAAATGCGTGAAGATGGTACATTGTCGGAGCTGGCAGTAAAGTTTTATGAAGAAGATGCATCCGTACCTCCTGAAGGTGAAATAGAAGAAATAGATGGTCTGGATTTGTAAGGGGAATAATAGATGAACGTAAATGGATTTGATTTTGGAGGATTATTTGATGTAGAACTGGCAATCGAGAGTCTTCCTTTCATTTTAGAAGGAGTTCCGATGACACTGCTTATTTCGGTTGCTGGAATGGGAATTGGCCTTATTCTGGGATTGTTGCTTGCGCTGGCCAGAGGCTCTAGCAATATTCTGTTGCGCTGGCCGACACGAGTGTATATATCCTTTATGCGGGGAACCCCGATGCTCGTATTTCTTTTTATTCTTTATTTTGGTCTGCCGGTTGTAGGTATCGAATTTAACGCCATTACTGCCGCCATCCTTGGATTTGGATTGAACAGTGCGGCCTATATAGCTGAAATCGACAGGTCGTCCCTCAATAGTGTAGACGATGGGCAATGGGAATCGGCAAGAGCATTGAATATGCCATATTGGAAGACACTGCGAATCATTATTCTGCCACAGGCGATCAGGATAGCCCTTCCGCCTTTAACGAATGTGTTTATGGACGTGGTGAAGGCAACATCACTTGCTGCTGTTATAACAGTTCCAGAGCTTTTCCAGAAAACACAGATTGTTGCCGGCAGGGAATTCGATGCGATGACGATGTATGTATTAGTTGCGCTTATTTATTGGCCGATTTGTATCTGTATTGGATATTTACAGGAAAGATTGGAAAAGCGATATAGTAAGTTTATCTAGTTTAGGATACTCTTTTGAGTATCCTTTTTCTTTTCTTTGAGTAAATGTAAGTATCTTTCTTTGAAAGTGTATAATTTAGCATTATCGGAAAAAAATAGGGGAAAAGAAAGGAATGGATAACATGAAGATAAATAGAATAGCTACTGTTGTACTGTCCGCTTTCTTATTGTCCCTATTTTTTCCAACTGCTATACCGGCCGAAAAAAAGCCGGAAAATGATATTGAAATCCCTAATCATGTTTTAAATATTTCTAAAGAAAACACATATCCAAATTCAACTGAAGACCAGGAAGTGATTGAACCTAGTGAACTGACCCAAGAGTTATTGGACGGTGTATCCATGCCAATTGAAAACCCTGATTTGATTAAGATGCTGAATGAGACAACGATTAAACCATCTCCAATTTCGATTGGTTACCGTGGAATGATCTATCTTGGAAGATGGGCCTTGAATTACAACTCAGAGGAGTCCAATATAAACTGGGAATATCAGCAGATAAATATAAATGAGCTGAATAATATCGGTGGGGATAATACTCAAAACATGAATTACATTCAACAAGAACAAAAGGAAATAAAAGGAGCGCTGACAAATAAGATTGCTGATCCTGATGATGTAAAGAAAATGATGCTGCTTAAATCGAAGGAAAAGACCAAGCTTCCATTATCTTATAATACGATTATCGGTAAAAATACAAAGAAAGATAATTCCTATGCGATTCCGGCGAAAAAGTATGGAACATTACAGGCGTACGCTTCGGCAGTTAATGAGAAAGGGCAGGTTACCTTTGGTGAAGTCTATGTTCAATTAAAAGGGTCAAAGAAATCAATTGAAATCAAAAATGTAACGAAACAAGGGATTGGAGCCTGGATACCGATTCAGGATCATGTTTCTTACTCCTTCCAGATAAAATAGAAATGGCCCTGTAAAATAAATTTTTACAGGGTTTTTTTATAAATGAGTTGATTTTTTTATCTCGTTACTTTATTATGGTAAAGTGTTAAAGGATTATTCATCACAGACAGACATAGGGGGAAGCATTAGCATGGAATGGATTGTTATTATATCCGTATTCGTAATGATGATATTAAGTTTACTTCGCGTAAATGTAATTATAGCAATTATTGCTGCAGGACTGACTGCAGGTTTAATATCTGGTTTATCTTTCGTGGAATCAATTGACCTGCTTGTCAGCGGAATGGGGGGAGGTGCCAGCACTGCACTAAGCTATATACTTCTGGGGGCATTTGCCGTAGCTATCAGCTATACAGGCATCACAACCATTTTAGTCAACTATCTTATACGGATGCTGACAGGAAAGAAAACAATGATGCTGCTGGCAATTGCAGGTGTTGCATCATTATCTCAAAATGTAGTGCCGGTGCATATTGCCTTTATACCAATTCTAATACCGCCATTATTGAAGCTCTTTGATCAAATGCGCATGGACCGTCGAGCGGTTGCTGTCTCATTGACATTTGGCTTGAAAGCTCCATATTTAATGATTCCGGCTGGATTTGGTCTGATATTCCACGGTATTATCGTTGAAGGCATGGAAGGAAGCGGCGTGCCGGTTACTGTCGAAGAAACGGCAATGGCTATGCTGATTCCGGGACTGGGTATGGTTGTAGGGTTATTGATAGCAATATTTATAACGTATCGCCGTGATAGAGACTCCGTACCTGGAGCTGGTGGTGCTGGAACAATCATCCAGACGCCATCAACAGACAATGTTAGATTCAATAAAACGCATTTGCTTACGATTATTTCTATTTTAGCAGCACTGCTTGTCCAGATTCTTACCGAAAATCTTATTCTCGGCGCCTTAACTGGTTTGCTGTTTATGTTTCTATTCCTTGTCGTACCATTTAAAAATGGGGAAAGGGTCATTTCGGAAGGTGTTGGCATGATGGGCTCAATTGCCTTTGTCATGCTTGTTGCATCCGGTTACGGAACGGTGCTGCAGGAAACGGGTGCAGTGGATGCCCTGGTTGAATTATCCTCTTCGTATTTGGGGGATAATCAGGCAGTTATTGCATTCGTGCTATTATTAGTTGGTTTATTAGTTACACTTGGCATTGGATCATCCTTTGGGACAGTGCCAATTATTGCTACATTATTCGTACCTATTTGTATAGCTGCTGGTTTTTCGCCGATGGCTACCGCAGCGTTAATCGGTACTGCTGGGGCACTTGGGGATGCTGGTTCCCCAGCATCCGACAGTACACTTGGTCCAACGTCCGGTCTGAATGCGGATGGAAAACATAATCATATATGGGATACAGTTGTTCCAACGTTCATTCACTTCAATATTCCATTGTTTATCTTCGGATGGATCGCTGCAATGGTTCTATAGCATAATTTAATATAAAAAGGGACAAGGTAAGAAAAAAACAGGTGGGTTGTTATGCGAAAATTTATGGCAGCATCTATCATTTTTCTTACCCTTTTTGTTTGTCTCTCGGGACCTGCAAATACAAGTGCATTTGGTTGGGGATATAAAAAGAATACAGAACATCAGATTCCCGATATTGGGAAATATAAGGAAATACTGGATAAATACGGTGCTTACTATGTAGATGATTCTGGTGAAAAAAATATTTATCTTACCTTTGATAATGGCTATGAGCAAGGATATACAGCAGAAATTCTGGATGTGCTAAAAAAGGAATCTGTTCCTGCAGCTTTTTTTGTGACAGGGCATTATGTGGAGAGTGCTCCAGAATTGATTAAAAGGATGGTTGATGAGGGTCATATTATTGGAAATCATTCCTATCATCATCCGGATTTCACTGTTATCAATAAAGATGCCATCAAAAAGGAATTGGAAACATTGGAAGAGGCAGTTGCAGAAGTAAGTGACCAGAAGGATATAAAGCTTCTGCGACCGCCACGAGGGGTATTTAATGATAATACATTAAAATGGACGAATGAACTTGGGCTTATTCATGTATTCTGGTCACTTGCTTTTCAAGACTGGAATGTGAGTGAGCAAAAGGGTCCGCAATATGCCATTGATCAAATCATGGCACAGGTGCATCCGGGAGCAATTGTGCTTCTGCATGCTGTCTCTTCCGATAATGCAGAAGCCTTAGAGCAAATTATCCAGGAACTGAAAAAACAGGGATACACGTTTAAAAGCTTAGATGACCTGATTATTAAAGATTTACTTCCTGATGGTTTAATTGGTCTATAAGGAAGGTATATAACAAACAAGGGATTGTCTTCATCACTGACGGCAGTCCTTTTGCTATTGGTAAATAAAAAAGAAAAACAAAATACTTGAAAGTCAAAAAAGGTCAGAGTATAATGAAATCAAGGTCAAAGATAGTCAAAGTCAAATTTGATTAATATAGATTGATAAAAACCAAGGAGGAATGGGAAATGCAATGTCAACAGTGTGGTGTTAACCAAGCTAGCATAAATGCACAAATGCAAATCAACAATCAGAAAATGGAAATGCATATTTGCAATGATTGTTTCCAGGAACTTCAGGATAAAATGATGAATTCAAATGACTTTTTCTCTAATACTCCATATGGAAACTTTAATGATGCATTTGCAAATAGCTTTTTCCAAGGTAATGGAGGAAGCAATATGGGAACAAAAACAAAACAGAAAACAAATAAACGGAATGGCCTGATTGATCAATTGGCGAAAAATGTTACCGATGCAGCAAGATCGGGGGATATTGATCCAGTAATTGGCCGTGCCAAAGAAATAAAACGCGTAATTGAAACATTAAATAGAAGAAATAAGAATAACCCGGTTCTGATTGGAGAACCAGGTGTAGGTAAAACAGCAATTGCAGAAGGACTGGCAGTTAAAATTGTGGAAGGCAATGTACCTGTAAAATTACTTAATAAAGAGATATATTTGCTTGATGTTCCATCACTAGTTGCCAATACGGGTATTCGTGGTCAATTTGAGGACCGAATGAAAAAACTGATTGAGGAATTGCAATCCCGTGAGAATGTGATCCTGTTTATTGATGAGATTCACCTTATGGTCGGTGCCGGAACTGCTGAAAGCTCACAGATGGATGCAGGGAATATTTTGAAGCCTGCACTTGCAAGAGGAGAATTACAATTGATCGGGGCGACAACGCTTAAGGAATATCGTCAAATTGAAAAGGATGCTGCACTGGAACGGCGTTTACAGCCAATCATTGTCAATGAACCGTCTGTGGAGGATGCAGTACAGATTCTGGATGGTATTAAAGACCGCTATGAAAGATTCCATGAGGTTCGCTATTCCGATGAGGCAATCCGTGCTTTTGTCACATTATCAAGCCGTTATATCCAAGATCGATTCCTGCCCGATAAAGCAATCGACCTAATGGATGAGGTTGGATCGAGACTTAACCTTGCCAACGCACAAAAGGATTCCAAGACTCTTAAACAACGCTTGGATGATGTAGTGAAAGAGAAGCAGGAAGCGGCAGACCGGGAAGATTATGAACAGGCTGCAAACCTCCGCTATCAAGAAATACAATTGCAAAAGCAATTGGAAAAAGTGGTTGACGGAGAAAAAACGTTAGATGTCGATATCTCTGACATTCAACTTGTTGTCGAGGAGAAAACAGGAATTCCTGTAACCAAAATGCAGTCTGATGAACAGGAAAAGATGAAAAATCTTAGTGATAATTTGCGTAAACAAGTTATTGGACAGGATGAAGCTGTTAACAAGGTAGCTAAAGCAATCCGCCGCAGTCGTGCAGGATTGAAATCAAAGCATCGTCCGATTGGTTCCTTCCTATTCGTTGGACCGACTGGTGTAGGTAAAACCGAATTGACAAAAGTATTGGCGGAAGAACTGTTCGGTACAAGGGAAAATATGATTCGACTTGATATGAGTGAGTATATGGAGAAACATGCCGTGTCTAAAATTATTGGTTCCCCTCCAGGATATGTAGGACATGAAGAAGCTGGACAATTAACGGAACGCGTCCGCAGAAATCCATACTCCATCCTGCTGCTGGACGAGATTGAAAAGGCACATCCCGATGTTCAGAATATGTTCCTGCAAATTATGGAAGATGGGCATTTGACTGACTCGCATGGCCGAAAAGTAAGCTTTAAAGAAACAGTGATTATCATGACAAGCAATGCCGGAACTGGTGTGAAATCAGTAAATGTCGGTTTTAACAGCAATGCTCATGAGGCGGTATCCACCCTTGAGAATCTAAGTGATTACTTTAAGCCGGAATTTTTAAACCGATTTGATGCGATTGTCAACTTCAATGAGCTTTCAGAAGATCACCTCATGCAAATCATTGACCTGATGCTTGGTGAATTGGAAGCTGCCATTAAAGAAAATGACATAGCCATAACCATTACGGATACGGCAAAACGTCAACTCGTCAAACTTGGCTATGATGTACGATTCGGTGCAAGACCACTGCGCCGAGTCATCCAGGAGAAGATCGAGGATCCATTGACCGATTTGATACTTGAAGAGGAAGAAGTTCAGCAAGTACAAGTGGATGTTATTGATGACGAGATTTTAGTTAAGGCTGTTCGGTAAAAAGATTGTGAAAGAGTCCAATTAAATATATTAGAAAAAAGTCCGCTGAATCCGATTCAGCGGACTTTTTTCTATTTTTATTGTGTTTTAAGTGGTTAGCAAGAAATAATATCGAAGTTCCTCTAATAACAATTGGTTCTCCGTGAGAAACTAAAGGCAAATGAAGAAGAGGATGTTTCTAATGAAAAAATGGATTGCATTTATCATCATTCTAAATTTATGTCAATTAGCATATCCATCTGAAACTAACGGAGAAGCTGCTCCGGAAATGGAGATTCACTTTATTGATGTAGGGCAGGGAGACAGTATGTTCATTCGTACTCCAATGAACAGGACAATTCTTGTTGATGGTGGCCCACCGGGTGCAGGAGACGAAATTGTCTCCTATTTGAAAAAGCAAAATATCAAAAAGCTTGACCTGGTTGTCGCCACACACCCGGATATGGACCATATTGGAGGTCTTCCTGAAGTAATGAAGCATATCGAGGTCAAAGAGATTCTCGATACTGGCAAACTGCATCCGACCAAAACCTTTGCCGCGTATATAAATGAAGTCAGGAAACAAAGCATTCCAGTAAGAATTGCCGAAAAAGATACATTAATTGAAATAGATCCGATGATGAAGATGGAAGTTTGGAATGCCTTTGAAAGGTTAAAGAATAACAATGAATCCTCTATTGTCCTTAAAATCACTTATGGGGAAGTGGATCTATTATTAATGAGCGATGTGGAGCAGGAGCAGGAAAAAGAGTTCCTTCATGACTATAATGTCAAGGCTGAGATTATTAAAGTGGCACATCATGGTTCGAAAACGAGTTCATCCCTTGAGTTCCTGCAGGGAGTTCAGCCTGAAGTAGCCATTCTGACATACAGTAAAGAGAATGATTATGGACATCCCGTGAACCGTGTCATTGAAAATTTATATAGGGTCCATTCCATGATCTACTCTACCGCCGCAGTGGGAAATGTAGTGATAAATACGGATGGTACGGATTATATCATCATACCGGAAAAGAATCCTGTTAATAAGCTGATCGAATCAGCTGGATAACATATACGTGATGAAGTTGCATACTAGGCGAAGATTGACTTTTGTTTAAGCAGTAAAGACTTTTCGTATTAATGCGTATGGCATACATCTTGATGTATGCCATTTTCGTTTTTTGGGTTCAGCGGGTGAAGAAGTAAATTAAAGAAATGATTGACAAATCAAACGAATGGTTATATTGGTAGTTACATAAGTAATTAACCAATCAAGGAAGGGATAAACATGAAGAATTTATTAGATGATAACCGGCCAATATTCCTTCAGATAAAAGAACAACTAGAAGATTCAATCATCGATGGAAGCATAAAGCCAGGAGAAAGAGTTCCGTCCACTAATGAATTTGCTGCGTTTTACAATATAAATCCAGCCACAGCTGCTAAAGGAATCAATGAACTGGTTGCTGAAGAAATCCTTTTAAAAAAAAGAGGTGTTGGTATGTTTGTAACTGAAAAAGCAAAGGAAATTCTGGTTGAAAAGAGAAAGAAGACATTTTATGAAAATTATATGCTCCCACTGATAAGTGAAGCAAAAAAACTAGAAATCAGTGCCGATGAATTATTGGAAATGATAAAGAGGGGGAACGAAGAATGAAGATTGAAGTGAAAAACCTGTCTAAAAACTACAAGGAACATCATGCCCTGAATGACATCAGTTTTACATTGGATGGTCCGAAGATTTACGGATTGCTTGGCAGAAACGGTGCAGGAAAGACGACGTTTATGGATATTCTGTCAGGGCAGATTCTGGCCAGCGGAGGAGAAATACTAATCGATAGCGAAAATCCTTTTGATAACCAGCGCTTAACGGAATCCATTTGCCTGATTAAAGAGGGGCATAATTTCAAGAGAGATTTAAAAGTGAGACATGTGCTAAAAATCTATTCATTTTTTTATCCTAATTGGGATCAATCTCTAGCAGAAGAGCTAATAAAAGAATATAACCTGCAAATGGATTCGAAAATTAAAACCCTTTCAAAAGGAATGGAATCTGCACTTGGAATCACTGTAGGATTGGCAAGCAAGGCACCCATTACGATTTTTGATGAACCATATATTGGACTTGATGCACCATCGAGAAAGAGATTTTATGAAATTATGCTGGAAGAGTATCAGAAAGAACAACGCACCATAATCTTTTCTACACATTTGATTGATGAAGTTAGTCTTTTGTTCGAAGAGATACTGATATTGCGGGAAGGGAGACTGGTTTTACAGGAAGAAGCAGAAATATTAAGGGCAAATACGATAGCGGTGTCTGGCACTAAAGAAGAAGTGGAAGCATTCCTTACTGGCAAAGAAGTAATCGAAAAGAAGCAATTTGCCGGTAATATGTCTGCATATGTATATGGGACTGCAGAGGAAGCGAGGATGTATGGATTAGCAGCTGAAGGGGTGCCGATTCAGGAATTGATGATTTATTTGACCGAAAGAAAGAAGGGGGCCTAAAACAGAATGGGCAGACAAATTAAAGGATTACTTTATTTCTATATTACCGATATACAGCGTTCCTTAAAGATTTTTTGGAGTATTTTATTGGGTATTCTCATTCTATCATTGGCAATTGGATACTTTTTATTACGTTTTGATGAGGGAGGATTCTTTTTTGGGTTATCCTTTCCAGTCTATGTCTATTGTGCAATTTTGGGTTTTATAACAGTTAAGGAGAGTATCCCTTTTTCACTAAAGATGGGTGCTGTTAGGAAAAATCTGTTTATCAGTATTGGCATCCTATTCCTTGGGATAGCAATTGTGAAAGCTGTGATTGCTAGTACGCTGCAGACCATTACGCTGATTTTTGCAGATATTGCAGGCATTCATACATTCCAATTCATCCACCTAGCGCAATTTATAACAGATAATTGGCTAAACAGAGTACTGATAGATACGGCAATTATGTTCTTTCTGCTTTCATTCATGTTTATAATCGGACTTCTGTTTTACAAGAGCGGAATGCTCGGAGCAGGGATTGTCATCGGGTTATTAACTGTAGGATTGCTTCTTGGAATTGCACAAGGCTGGTTAATAGATTTCATTATAAATCTATTTAAGGGCTTGGATATGGCCTTTATTGCCCAAATATTTGGTGTGGGATTGGTTGTCTATGGGATTTCATTTCTATTACTAAGGAAAGTGACGACTGTGAACGTAAAATGAACAACAGAGAGGGACTGATGCTTCATACATCAGTCCCTCTCTTCGCAGTTATTATAAGCCGAGCAGAAGGGGAATGCCAACTGCCAATCCGATAATGGTGAGCAAGATAATCCATGCTAATGGCCTGGCGAAATTAATCGTCCAGCCGACACCAAAACGCTTCTCCAAAAACAATGATGGATCATCTTTATTCACATAAAATTGGCCGAGCTTCCAGTGTTTATCATCATCCTGATTGATGACATTTCCTGATATGCCACCGGTGCTCTTAACCCGGCTTCCACCTTGCCCTGTTGTCATGGATAGCCCAATAGCACCACCGATTAAGCCGATTGTTATGAGCAGCGGAATGAGCGTAAGGAATTGCTGATTGATTGGAAAAATAAATGAAAGCTGGATCAATGAGAACATGAGGGTTAATGCTAACCCTGATAATATAATGTAGGCTGACCACCTTTTGCGGAAGATTACATTTCTGCGTATGGAATCTTGTGGATTCTCCGGGTCAATCTGTTGTTTAGCGTAGCCAATCATTTTGTTGATAAAAAGAAAGAGTAATGTTAAATACATTTGCATTATCGGATTGATTAATAATGTGCGATAAGATTTTTCCTCCCAATTGGTAACTTCACCTTCAAAGTTATACTGCATCGGAATTCGCTGAGGAATGTCCTGATACGCTTGAAGCGTAATGACAATCGTAGCAATCGAAATAAGAAAGGAAAGTAGAAACCACAAGTTTGAGTGCGTCAGCTTTTGATTCCGGAATTTAGTGTCTATAAAAATCTGCTGGGATTTCTCCTTTGCCCAATTCTCTTTTTCTTTCAGCTTCTTCATATCAGAATGAAATTTCAAGTAAATAAGGAAACTGCCAACTAGAAAAACGAATATAGTTACGCTGAAAAGAATGCTTATGACAGACTCGCTGTTAGTAAGGATGGAACTTATCATTAAAAAGATTACGGTAATAAGCAGACCCAATATTCCTGTCAGCATGGAATATTGTTTCCGCATTGTTTTCAGATCCTGCCTATTATAGACATCTTCGGGAATACTCACACCAAAGCTCTCTGTTTTCCTTGTCCAATAAGGTATGAAGATCATGGAAATGAAACCAGGGATGAGCAGAAATACAAATATAATGAGCATATCATTCATGGATTTCACCTTCTTCTTTAAATTCTGTAAAGATATCACTGCACATTTCTTTGAATTCTTCTTCGGTTAAGCCTCTGCAAATGGAATTGGAGATGAGCGGATGCAAGCTGCTTTTCAATTGTTTTCTAAACGCTTTATCCGCTTTGGGTACCCCGTCCGGATTAATAACGACTCCTTTTTGCCGATGAATTAAAATAAACCCATCCTGTTTTAATTGCTGGTATGCTTTATTCACGGTGTGAAGATTGATTCCGATATCTGCTGCAAGCGACCTGACTGAAGGCAATGCATCTCCAGGATGTAGTTTCTTTTTTGCTATACCTTCAATGATTTGATGTTGCAACTGGATATAAATGGGTTCTGCTGATTCTAATTCGAGCTGAATGAACACATGTATCAGCACTCCTTTCATGATTTTGTGTTATCTGTTATATATATAGTATAACAGATAACACAAATGAAGCCAATCGAAAATAAAAAAATTGATGATTCCATTTCATATTTATTCGTTATCAACAGAGTTACCCACAGTATAAACATGAATAGAATCAGGGTATCGCGTTCCAATCCACATTATCCACAATTTAAATATAAGTTATCAACATTATGTTAATTACTGTTGAGGTAAACTCGATTTATGGCAGTGTTCTTGACAATCCAAATAAAATTGGCCAAAAAAAAAGAAAGCCAAAGCATTTAGCTTCGGCCACCTCTTTGTGTAATCTGATTGTAAATACGGTCTGCATTTTTAAACTCTTTCTGATAAAGAACTTCCTGGGTTTTAGAAAGAAACTTATCAGATTGACCAGGTTTCAGTTTAGCCATCATAATCCCTCACTTTAATGACTATAATGCCCATTAAGGTGATCCGTTATGCAGGCAGAGAGCTAATTATCACGAAACCTCTTCATCAGTTGCTTCAGCTCCATTAGATCTGAACTGCTGATAGGACATGTAATGCTCTTTTGTTATGACGAAAAGATCATAGATATCTTCATCGGGATTTACTTTTGCATAGACTTCCGGGTACACATCATTGCCTAAAGCTGCATATGGTAACTTTAGGACAGCCTTTAAGGAACGCTTGTTTGTTTTCCTTACTTTCATAAATATGCCCTCTATCCCATAGGAGGAGAATACCATATCAAAGAATTCCTCCTTGGCACGTTGATTGTATCCTTTGCCAAAATAAGGCTGGCCAATCCAGGTTGCAAGAAATCCATGGTTCTGATCAAGGTCAAAAAGATTGATTGTACCAATTGGTTGATGGTATTCATCTATAATCGTCCTGGAGATTAGCTCTCCGTTTTCTTCCGCTTCGATTGTTTGTCTTGTAATGAAATAAAATTCATCACTTGTTTCTGCTTTATGTCTAACATAAGGAAATACCTCTGGGTGAGCCATCAGTTCAAAAAGCACAGGAACCTCATGTAAATCGCGCATTTTAAGCATAAAAAATACCCTCCTCATTCCAGGCGGGTAAAAACACTGATTCTCCATAAGGAAATCCAGTGAGTGACCCACCCTCGAATTTTTATTTTAGCGTTCAACAAAAATTCGGGGTGGGAATCGAACCCACTAGAACCAGATAAAACTGGTGGCGCACCATTTGCCTTCCCTATTTAATTCTGTGTTGTAATACGATTCATTCATCTCTTTCGTATTTTAGTAATTTTATTTTACAATCTTTTTATCAAAAAGGGAACTATTTTTTTTGTTAATTTTTTCTTTGAATTAGTTTTGGAGCAGAAGTATCTTTTGTCAGGTCCTTCAAGGCATCTTTCAGTTTTGGAGATGTAAATTCAAAACCTTGGTCCAGAGCTGCCTGAGGCAAAACAAACTGCCCTTTCGTAACCAGCTGTCCCATTTCACCGATAGCTGCATGGACGATAGCGGCCGGAGCTGGGAACCAATAAGGACGGTTTAGCATTTGGGACATAATTTTCATGAAGTCCTTGTTCCTTTTCGGATTGGGAGCTGTTATATTGACAGGTCCTGACAGTTGAGGATTCAACAAACAGTATTCAATCAGACCGACAGCATCCTTGATATGGATCCAGGACATCCACTGTTCGCCATTTCCGATCTTTCCGCCCAAGAATAGTTTAACTGGAAGACTCATTAAAGGAAATGACCCTTCCTGACCGAGTACGATTCCAAAACGCGCATAAATGGTTCGTATATTCATTTTCTCGACGTGCTGGGCGGCCTCTTCCCACTGTACTGCCACTTCAGCCAAAAAGTCTTTCCCGGGGTGTGTGGTTGCCTCTGTAAAAATTAGATCTTCCGAATATCCATAATATCCGACAGCTGATCCACTAATGAAGACGCTTGGCTTGCTTTTTAGATTCTTAATCAGAGTCACGATTGCATTTGTTGCTTCTAACCTGCTTTTGATAATTTCCTCTTTTTTCTTCTGTGACCAATATCCGAAAAGTGATTCACCAGCCAAGTTGATTACGCCTTCAATGCTTGGCAGTTTATCTGCTGCATAATCATAATTTATGTATGTTGTATCTGTAGTGTTCCTCTTATCGGAGAGTGACCTTGTCAATATATAAGTATGATGACCTTGCCGATGTAGTGATTCTGAGAGATATTTACCGATAAAACCAGTTCCTCCACTAATGATGAAATTCAAACTAATTCCTCCCTTAATGCTTGCTGTTGGTTGATTTCCGGCAATAATTATAGAAATCGTAAGCTAACAACCTGCCTCAAACCGCCATATATCAGTATTTTTTACAATATATCAGATTAAACGCCAACATATCACCATTTATCCATACTCTTTATTTTATTATACACATCCATCCGATTCTTCCCGTAATATGGAGGATCTTTTTCTATAAATAATCTTCAATACGGTTCACTGGGCGCTGTGCCTATTGTTCTGTTATGATGAAGGGGAAGGGGTGGGCACTATGAGAAAAATTACCCGAATCACCACACAAGTGAAACATAAGAATCGGTTCAATATCTTTCTGAGCACTGCCAAGGGTGAAGAATATGGATTCAGTGTTGATGAGGCGATATTAATCGAATATCGTCTAAGGAAAGGTCTTGAACTGGATGATGCCATGATTACAACGCTTGTTCAAAAAGATACACTACATAAGTCATATACCCAAGCCATCAATTTTCTAAGCTATCGGATGCGAACAAAAAAGGAAATTATCGATTATTTATCAAAAAAGGAAGTAGAAGAAGAACATATAGAACAAATCATCAAGAAGCTGACAAATGAGAAATTGATTGATGACCAGCAATTTGCAAATATGTTTGTCCGTTCCAGGGTGAACACTTCGACAAAAGGGCCAAATCTAATCAAAAAGGAACTGATTGACAAGGGAGTTTCTGCTCTTCTTGCAGATGCTGCACTTAAACACTATCCTCTGGAAAAACAATACGAAAAAATAAAAAAGCTGATCAACAAAAAGATACTCTCAGGCAGGAGCAATGATTCATTTCGTAAGCAAACACAGCAATTGCAAACCAATCTGATGCAGAAAGGTTTTTCCCAGGAAGTCATTAAAGAAGCCTTTATTGGTATACAAGAAGAAAAAGACGAAGAGAGTGAGTGGGATGCGCTTGTTTATCAAGGGGAAAAACTGCTCAGAAAGCACCAGACGAAACAGGAAGGGTTCGTTTTAAAAAGAAAGGTGACAGAGGGATTGTACCGCAAAGGCTTTTCGTTTGAATTGATCAACCGATTTTTGGATGAGCAGCTGAAAGAATAAGAAATCAACGTGGAGAACTGATTACATAATTGATAAAATAGAAACATGACTGGAGGTAAGAACATGAATTATCGATATAGTGATTATTCAATCGAACAATTACATAGAGAAATAGGGGAATTGAAAGAAAAAGCACAGAAAGCTGAACAGCTGGGCAATATTTCTGAAGTTCAAATAAATGAACGGAAGATGCAGGTTGCTTTGGCATATACGTTAAATCCAGACGAATTCGCTTCAGATGGAGTTTATCAGTTGAAAATGGAACCGGGATTTAAATTTAAAATCAATTATGTCAATGGTGTTTTTGCCTGGGGCCACCGGATAAATCTTCTGGAAGAAATGTATGAGAAAGAAGAAGCATTACCAATATCGCTGCTTGGCAAAAAAGTAGCGGAATAGATAAGGGAGCGGTTTTTCTGCCAAAAGTAGCTTGGGAATCGCATGATGCTGTTACGTCGGCAATTTAGAAACATCAATCCTTTGGAAAAGAGCATAATGGAAAAATCCGAACTGATTCAAAATTCTTCTGTAAGAATTTAAATCAGTTCGGATTTTAAATTGGCCAAATTTGATTTGCCCATCAAATTCTTATCGCTGACAAGGCCTATGGGTGAAATGTTCCGGGTCACTCTTTAATGTCAGAATCTTTTATACGGTTGTGTCACCCACATATAATTTTCTCTGAAGCTTATGCTCTGAGAAAATCCAGCCTGTGTAGGAACTGATGATTTCTTCGTTTTCATCGATCTGTACTACGGCAACAAACGGGTAGTAGCTCTTGGAACGATATCGCAAATCAATAAAGCGTATCTCAGTGAATGCATCGAAATAGTTGATTTCCCAGCGGTAAACAGGTGAAAAGTTTAAGAAAGCCTGTATATTTTTATCTGTTTTCGCGATATTGATAATTGGATTATCCGGTAAAGGAACTTTCCAGAATTCGTCAACTATCTCAATATGACGGTTTTCAACTGTACCGACATAAAACTTATCCTCGGTTGTTATTGCTACTCTCCAGTAATTTTGTTTCATGGTAGGGGACGTTGCAATCTCCACTGTATCGGGATAATATTCCATTATTTTTTTGACGATTTCCCTTTTGTCCATATAACGTTTCATGTAATATAATACAATGACTGTATAAATGATCAGCCATGTGTATCCGGGATTGGCTCCGAGCGCCCAGGCGGCAATGCCGGCAATATTCAGGAAAAAGATATAGGGATCGAATGTATTAATGAATCCTTTTGCTATCCATTTATTTGTAAAAGGTCTAAATGCCTGGGTTCCATATGCATTAAACAAGTCAACAAAGACATGTATACATACTGCCAGAAATGTCCATAGCCATAGATGCAAATAACTTACTTCCGGCACAAACAAATAGATAACACTGGACACCAGCAATCCCCATAAAACGATTGCCGGTAATGAATGTGACGCACCACGGTGGTGACGTATATAAGTAGCATTATTTTTGAGTTTAAAGACTGTATCAAAGTCAGGGGCATGTGAACCAATTACTGTGCCGACTAATACAGCATTGAATAATGTTGGATCGCTATGCACTGCAGGGTCTAAAGTGGCCAGTCCACCCAGCGCAATACCCATTACGATATGCGTGCCAGTATCCATATATGAAGGTCCTCCTTGAAGATAACTTTATTCAATTATTAATAAAGTTTTATAAATGTATTGTAACATAAAGGAAGTGCAATTATGACTGATAACATCATAAAGAATTTTGACATTACCCAATTTCAGGTTGATCTGCTCCAATGGTATGCTGAAAGCAAACGTGATCTGCCTTGGCGCAGAGAAAGGGATCCATACAAGATATGGGTTTCTGAAATTATGCTGCAGCAGACCAAGGTCGACACTGTTATTCCTTATTTTAATCATTTTATGGAGAAATATCCTACTGTATATGAGCTTGCTGCTGCAGATCAGCAGGATGTTCTAAAAGCGTGGGAGGGATTAGGTTACTATTCCCGTGCAAGAAATCTTCAAAACGCTGTAAGAGAGGTTGTTACAGTTTATGGAGGAGAGGTTCCCTCAACGCCCGACGAACTTGGTTCATTAAAAGGGGTTGGTCCCTATACAACGGGTGCAATTTTATCGATTGCCTTCAATAAACCAGAACCCGCTGTGGACGGAAATGTAATGCGCGTTTTTTCCAGACTTTTAAAAATTGAAGACGATATTGCCCAGCCCCGCACCAAAAAACAATTCGAAGGGTATGTTCGTACATTAATTTCTGAAGATGACCCTTCTTCCTTTAATCAAGCAATTATGGATCTTGGTGCCACTATATGCACTCCAAAATCCCCTGCTTGTATGTTTTGCCCGGTTCAGCAGCATTGCAGGGCATATTCAGAAGGCATACAGGAAGAATTGCCAATAAAGAAAAAGGCAAAACGGCAAAAGACAATCCCTTATGTTGTCTTATTAATAAGGAATGAAAAAGGCGAATATGTTATCGAGAAAAGGTCGGAAAATGGCTTGCTGGCCAATCTTTGGCAATTTCCGATGGTACCTGTTGAAGAAATCGGTATGGATCACCTGGAAAATTGGATTTACAGCGAATATGGGCTGCAGATTCAACTTGGCGAACAGAAGGGAAAATTAAAGCATGTTTTTTCTCATTTGATTTGGCGACTTGAAATTTACGAAGCAACAACCGTTCATACCAAAACGGATGACAGCAGAATTATTTTTGCCAACCAAACGGATATAGTCAAATATCCTTTCCCCGTTTCCCATCAGAAAATGCTGAAGTACCTCGAAGACGCAAAACAATTGAATGGCTAAAAACAATCAAGACTCACCTATTGATTAGGGGTCTTGATTGTTTTCGGACCGGTAATACATCTCTTTATTGATCTCATGCAATACAGTTAATCCCTGTGCATTTATATAAGGTAAGATCTGCGAAAGTGCATGTTGAAAGTATTGCAATTCACCATCCTGCCATCTTGTTTTACTGATCATGGACAGTTCGGCAAAATCTCTTGGTAAAGTCATGTCCATATCCCTCCAATAACGAAGTAAAAAATGAAGTAAATCGCAACTATAATTTGTGCAGCAAATGGCATTTTTATTACTGCCAGATTTTACGTCCCGGGCATTGATTGCTTTTGTAAAATTCATGGGATAAGTTTTTTGCAACTGGACAAATTAATTATTGCGGAGGTGATATTGATGGCTAAAAAACCAGGTCAAACAACTGCAGGTACTAACGTACAAAAAGTAAAACAGCAAAACCAAAAAGCAGCTCAAGGACAAGGGCAGTTTGGAACTGAATTTTCTTCTGAAACAAATGCTCAAGAAGTAAGAAAGCAAAATCAAAAGTCACAATCAAACAAGAAGTAACAAATCGATAATCATTAAATTTAG
>NZ_HE610979.1:0-10839 GCF_000285495.1 Oceanobacillus massiliensis str. N'diop | reverse complement strand
TTTTCTGTTTTTGATTTCTTCCAGCCTGAAATAGAGCCGGGCATTATGCTTTATATTTGCTGAGGTTACCTTTATAATTAATGGATAATTAGATCGGTATCAGATGTTAGGGGAAAGGAAGATAGGATGGCTACTCCGAGGGCGGGTTCTAAAATGCAAATACAGAGTTACAAACACAACGGAAAGCTGCATCGGACGTGGGAGAACAGCTTAGTCTTAAAGGGTACGGAAACGGTTGTTATTGGAGCCAATGATCGCACCCTCGTAACAGAAAGTGACTTTCGGACTTGGATTACAAGGGAACCGGCAATATGCTATTTCCATGCAAAGTATTGGTTTAATATCATAGGAATGCTGCGGGATGATGGGATCCATTATTATTGCAATATAAGTTCTCCCTTCGTATATGATGAAGAAGCGTTGAAATATATTGATTATGATTTGGACGTTAAAGTATATCCGGATATGACATATGATCTATTGGACGAAGATGAGTATGATGAACATAGTAAACTAATGAATTACCCAGCTGTCTTAGATAAAATTCTTCATAATAATATGGAATATCTTTTGCGCTGGGTGCGCCAGCGCAAAGGTCCGTTTGCACCTGATTTCGTGGATAGCTGGTATGAACGGTATTTAACATATCGCTAAGGAAAATATGGACAGGCAGTGAGATGGTGTCCTTGTTACTGTAATAATAAGGTAACAGGGATTTTCTATTTGAATCAAAAACATAAAGAGTGAATCAAAACACAAAGAGGAAGATAAATATATGAGCAGTGTTAAGCAGTACATGAAATTTGTAAAACCATATAAATGGAAGATTTTCTGGACCATAATGGTGGGGATAATTAAATTTGGAATACCATTATTGATGCCACTGATTTTGAAATATGTAATTGATGAAATCATAGTGGCTGAGGGAATAAGCAATGCAGATAAAATAAACAATCTATTCTGGATTATGGGTATTGCATTTGTTGTGTTCCTTGTATTACGTCCACCTATTGAATATATTCGACAATATCTTGCACAATGGGTAGGCAATAAGATTTTATTTGATATAAGAGACAAATTATTTGATCATATACAAAAATTAAGCCTAAAATTCTATTCTCAGACAAAAACCGGCGAAATTATTTCCCGGGTAATAAATGATGTCGAACAAACGAAGAATTTCGTGATTACTGGATTGATGAATATTTGGCTTGATTTAATTACGATACTGATTGCTATCGGACTTATGCTAACAATGGATGTAGGATTGACGATTGTTTCTATTATCCTATTTCCGCTATTTGGATTTTCGATTAAATATTTTTTCAGCAAACT
This sequence comes from Oceanobacillus massiliensis str. N'diop, assembly GCF_000285495.1. GTDB lineage: Bacteria > Bacillota > Bacilli > Bacillales > Amphibacillaceae > Oceanobacillus > Oceanobacillus massiliensis. Next base: position 9,504 of record NZ_HE610979.1, on the reverse strand, counting down.
ACGCCGTTTGACGAGAGAAAGATCACAAGCGCTTGCAGAGGTACAAGGACATTTACATGAACGTATTCAAGGTGTTCCGGTAACGAGAAGTTTTGCGTTGGAAGAATATGAACAGGAGCAGTTTGAAACGAGGAATAGGAATTTCCTTGATAAGGCGCTGCACCATACAGATTGGAATGCCAAAACCTTCGCTGTGACAAATACAATCACAGACCTGGCACCGCTCTTGGTCATTGCTTTCGCAGGGTATCAGGTTATCATGGGAAATGTTACGATTGGTACGATGGTTGCTTTTGTAGGATACTTGGAAAGGGTCTACAGTCCATTGAGAAGGCTGATAAATTCTTCAACAACGCTTGTTCAGGCGATTGCATCCATTGATCGTGTCTTTGAATTTATGAATGAAAAATACGATATCGTGGACAAGGAAAATGCGATTGATCCTGGTAGAGTGAAAGGTTCAGTAGACTTCAGAAATGTCTCCTTTAGATATGAAGACGAAACCAATCCGGTACTGAAGGATATTAATCTTAATGTCAGGCAAGGGGAGACCATTGCATTTGTAGGTATGAGTGGCGGAGGAAAGTCGACGCTAATTAGCCTGATACCAAGATTCTACGATGTTACAGGTGGAGCCATACAAATAGATGGCATAGATATTCGCGATATGAAGGCAAGATCATTGCGGAATAATATTGGCATGGTACTGCAGGATAATGTTCTTTTCAGTGAATCGATTGCAATGAATATCCGAATGGGTAATCCAGATGCGACTGATGAGGAAGTGATAGCGGCTGCTAAAGCTGCCAATGCACATGAGTTCATTACATCATTGACCAATGGGTACGATACGTTAGTTGGTGAACGCGGTGTTAAATTGTCTGGCGGGCAAAAGCAGCGTGTAGCAATAGCACGTGTATTCCTGAAAAATCCGCCAGTCTTAATATTTGATGAGGCTACATCTGCACTGGATCTGGAAAGTGAACATTTGATACAGGAAACGATGGAAAAATTAGCTTCCGACAGAACGACATTTATCGTCGCACATCGACTAGCAACGATTACACATGCAGATCGGATTGTGGTTGTCGAAAATGGTGAAATTGTCGAAATAGGTTCCCATCACGAATTGATGCAAAAACAAGGAAGCTACTATGATCTGTATCAGATTCAAAACCTGGATGAAAAACAGGTGTAATGCATATAAAGACATAAAAGAAGCACACTCTCGTAAAAGAGTGTGCTTCTTTTTAATTGCTTGCCATTGTTCTAAAGGCATGTCCTACAGCATCGATTGTCCGATCCACATCGGATTCTTTATGCTCAGTTGTGAGGAACCAAGCCTCATATTTTGATGGCGCAAGGTTAATTCCCTGCTCCAGCATCAATTTGAAGAATTGGCCAAATGCCTTACCGTCTGTTTTTTCAGCTTGTGCATAGTTGGTTATTTCTTCATCACCAAAGTATACAGTAAGTGCACCGCGCAGGCGATTGACAGTAATCTGGATACCGAACTCCTCTGCCTTTGCAAGAATACCCTGTTCCAGCTGTTTTCCAAGCTGTTCCAGTTTGTCATACACACCATCCTGCTTCAATACTTCCAGGCAGGCAATCCCTGCAGCCATAGATGCCGGGTTTCCGGACATGGTACCTGCTTGATACGCAGGTCCAAGTGGCGCTACTTGTTCCATGATATCTTTTCGTCCGCCATAAGCCCCGATAGGCAAACCGCCGCCAATAATCTTACCCATCGCGGTCATATCTGGTTCTACACCGTATACTTGCTGTGCACTGCCATATGTAAACCGGAATGCAGTAATTACTTCATCATATATAACGAGTGCGCCTGCCTCGTGGGTCAAGTCATTGACTGCCTGTAAAAATCCATCATGCGGCTCAACAATCCCAAAGTTTCCGACAATCGGTTCGACCAATACTGCGGCAACCTGGTCACCCCATTTATCCAATGCCGCTTTATATGCTCCCAGATCATTAAACGGAACAGTAATGACATCTGCTGCAGTGGACTTTGGAACTCCGGCAGAATCTGGTGTACCTAATGTTGATGGACCAGAACCTGCTTGGACTAACACAGCATCAAAATGACCGTGATAGCATCCAGCAAATTTTATGATTTTTGAGCGGCCGGTATATGCACGGGCAACTCGTATAGTAGTCATAACTGCTTCTGTACCTGAATTATTAAAGCGAACCCGTTCAAGTGATGGGATAGCATCTTTTAACATTTTGGCAAATTGATTCTCTAATTTAGTTGGTGTTCCATACAAAACACCGGTTGTTGCTGCTTCTGCAATAGCTTTTGCTATATGTGGATGTGCATGTCCCGTAATGATCGGGCCATATGCAGCAAGATAGTCAATATATTTATTGCCATCTACATCCCAAAAATAAGGACCTTGCCCACGTTCCATGTATACTGGTGAACCACCACCGACAGCTTTATATGCTCGAGAAGGCGAATTGACACCACCGACAATAAGCTCTAATGCTTCGTTATGCAGTTCCTCTGACTTCGTGAAATTCATCTATTGCTTCCTCCCTTGATTGTCAAAGCAGTTCCTTTAACAATAACTAATATAACAAAAAATGGTATGGAATACATTCTTTAAGGTTGTGCAGGAATTAACTTTTTCTTTTCCGATAAGCAAGCCTGCCATTATTTTGCATACATATAGAATATAAAGTTTATCAGAAGTGGGGTCCAGTTGAATGCTTATTCCATGGGTTTTATTCCTCGCAATCTGTTTTGTGGTATTTAAGAGTATCTATGACTTCATTCGTGCTAATGCGATCAATATAGCGATAGGAAGAGAAAGCTATTTTTCAATGGAAATATTCGCTGCACTGCTGCTTATCTATGTCATTGTGATGATTGGATATGGACTGGTTTATTTTATCCTATCGTTTCAGGGCATCATACTTGTTGAGAATGGTGAATTGCGGCAGGTGAGCATAATCGGCTCCATTATCCATTCCATTTATTTCAGTGGGGTCACTCTACTGACAATTGGCTATGGCGATATAACGCCGATTGGGCTTGGCAGATTCATTGCACTTTCGGAGGCATTGATTGGTTACATTCTTCCTGCTGCTTTCGTACTGAAAATAGTACAGGCCGGTTCGAGGAGCAGGGATAAATGATTCTGTTTCTTCTATATGATATAGTGGATTTAGATTCGTATCGATGGAGGGATTTATTCATGACAGTGGAAGTGGGAAAACAGATAGAGAATTTTACGTTGCAGAGCCATTCGGGAGAACAGGTGAGCTTATCCGACTTTAGAGGTAAGCATGTTGTCCTGTATTTTTATCCAAAAGATATGACTCCTGGTTGTACAACAGAGGCTTGTGATTTCCGGGATCAGCATGAAAGCTTTGGGGAACTGGATACGGTCATTATCGGTATCAGTCCAGACCCGGTTAAGAGCCATCAGAAATTTATCGACAAACATGACCTGCCTTTTCTGCTGCTGGCTGATGAGGACCATAAAGTAGCTGATGACTTTGGCGTCTGGAAACTCAAAAAGAATTTTGGAAAAGAATATTATGGTATCGAGCGCTCTACTTTTATCGTGGATAAGGAAGGGAAGCTTCAACGGGAATTCCGGAAAGTAAAAGTAAAGGGCCATGTTGAGGAAGCCTTGCAATTTATTAAAGAAAATCTGCAATGACATTTAAAACAGTCCATAATCGGACTGTTTTTACTTTTCAGACAGGAGGGAAACGGTTACTATAAATATAAGAATAGGGAGAGGAGAGTTGCTATGATATTGGTTACTGCAAATGTTTCCGAGAAACATCAGACTAAATTAAAGGAGTCATTTTCGGATCAGTCATTTGTGTTTTCGAATAGCAAGGATGAAGTAAAACAGTATCTGAGTGAAGCTGAAGTAATGGTTACCTATGGTTCAGATATAAATGAGGAGCTAATAGAGGGTGCGGCTAATCTAAAGTGGATCATGATTCTTGCTGCGGGTGTGGATGGTCTGCCGTCTGGAATCCTTGAAGAGAAAGGTATAATTGTAACGAATGCAAGAGGCATTCATAAAATACAGATGGCTGAATATGTTATATCAATGCTTCTGCAAGTTTATCGTCAGGAAAAGACACTGATGCAAAGTGAGCAGAATCACAGTTGGAATAAATCCGTCAAAATCCAGGAAATTACAGGGAAAACGATAGTTATCGCAGGTACTGGTGCAATTGGGCAAGAGGTGGCACGGCTTGCAAAGGCATTCCGCATGAAAACGATAGGTATATCAAGAAGCGGAAAAGATGTGGATTACTTTGATGAAAACTACCCAAATGATAAACTGACGGACCTTCTGCCGGATGCCGACTTTCTTGTTTCTGTTCTGCCGAGTACAAAAGAAACGAAGGGATTCTTTACATATGATCATTTTAAATTAATGCCTGAACACGGTGTCTTTATGAATATAGGGCGAGGTGATGCAGTCAGTGGTGATGTGATTCTAAAAGCAATGCAAAATAAGGAGATTGCCCATATGGTTCTGGATGTAGTGGAAGAAGAGCCATTGCCGGAGAATCATCCATTTTGGAGCGAATCAACTATTACAATTACACCGCATATTTCTGGATTATCACCACATTATGTAAGCAGGGCAATGGAGATTTTCAGCAATAATCTCCAGAAATATATAGATGGAGACGATAATGGCTTCATGAATCGAATTGATTTATCGAGGGGGTATTAAACATGCGAATCTATACCAGATCAGGTGACAAGGGGCTGACCTCACTGGTCTATGGCCAGCGTGTACCAAAAAATCACTTGCGTGTGGAAGCTTACGGGACATGTGATGAGGCTAATTCGTTCATTGGTCTGGCTCTAAGCTTCCTCGACAAGGAAGAATGGGACGGAAAACAGGCATTTCTGGAGCAGATGAACCGAATACAGACTATTCTTTTTCATGTGGGATCTGAGCTGTCTACTCCAAAGGAAAAAGAAGTCACGTGGAGATTGAAACAGAAACATATCGATGAAATGGAAGCGCAGATTGATGAATGGGATGAGCAGCTGGAACCATTGAAGAACTTTATTCTCCCTTCTGGACATAGTGCTTCCAGTGCCCTGCATACAGCAAGGACGGTAGTAAGGCGGGCGGAGCGAATAGTAGTCGGTTTGGGAGATGAACTGGAGAATGAACTGGTCTTTTCTTATTTAAACCGCTTATCAGACTTTTTATTTGTTGCGGCACGGTATATAAATAAGATACTTGGTGGAGAAGAATATACATTGAAAGTGGATATTTAAAAAAAGGCTGTATAATATACTTATATTGACAGAATGCTATAGAAGCGGGTACACTAATTATAAAGATTATAATTTAATAATGTTATTAATTGAAATATATATTACTGAAAGAGAGGTGGTTGACGGTGTCTGAAGCAAAATTACGGGAAGCGATTGATACACTGAAGGAATCAGGCGTCCGTATCACACCACAACGTCACGCAGTTCTTGAATATCTGCTGAATGCAATGGTACATCCAACAGCAGATGAGATTTATAAAGCATTGGAAGGTAAATTCCCCAATATGAGTGTTGCTACAGTATATAATAATCTCCGTGTGCTGAAAGAAATCGGTCTCGTTCGGGAGCTGACCTACGGTGACTCATCCAGCCGATTTGATTGCAATACCTCTGATCATTATCATATCATTTGTGATAGCTGTGGGAAGATAGTCGACTTTCATTATCCTTCACTGGATGAAGTGGAATCCCTTGCCGAACAAATTACCGGCTTTGATGTAAGCCACCATCGTCTTGAAGTGTATGGCAAATGTGAAAACTGTCAAGCAGTGCTGACTCAAAAGCATTAATAGTTAAAACCCAAAGGCAGCGTGAATGCATTTGGGTTTTTTAGTATGCTTTTTTCATATGGACGGGAACCCACTTTCGTACACTGTTAATCAGCCATATCCGTGAAGCTCCTTTAAGTTCTTCCATTGTAATCTTCTTCTCTGAAATCATCCCGTTCTCGAGTAAATCCTCCCTGAATGTACCCGCCAGCAGTCCGGAATCTAATGGAGGTGTATACATTTGTTCATCCAGTTCCACTACTATATTTCCAGTAGTGAATTCCGTAATTTCCCTATCTTCATTCCAAAGCAGAACATCATAGACATCAGGAGATTGAATACGTATATCATCATAAATCGCCCTATTTGTTGTCTTATAACGTAAAAACACATTATCTTTAGAAACAGGAGAATTCGCCAAGCTGACCACTACAGGTTTATGGATAGCCGTAATTTGATTTCCTTCTATAAAGAGGTCCCCGCTTCTGTTAGAAAGTAATCGGACTTTCCATTTCCCGGAAGGATGATCTGCTGCAAACTCCTCTAATTTTCTTCTGGCAGATATGCTATCCATTCTGAAGTCAAAGAATTCGGCTGTCCGATTCATCCGATTCAGGTGGTTTTCGAGAACTATATAATCTCCATCTTCAAGACCGAATGATTCCAGTAAGTTAAATTCATCAGGTTTTACGTCCAATACTTTTGCTTTCATGAAGACTTCGCTGAATTCTTCCTGGTTTATGGAGTCCCAGGTAATCCCTCCACCGACTCCATATTCAGCATTCCCAGTATCGTTCTCTATCAGGACCGTACGAATTGGCACATTAAAAATTGCCTCTTTTTCTGGAGTAATATAGCCGATCGCCCCGCAATAGACATTTCGAGGGCTATTCTCCAATTGATTAATAATCTCCATTGTACTTATCTTTGGCGCCCCTGTTATTGATCCACAAGGGAATAATGCTTTGAAGATATCCATTATTGTCTTATCGCTGGAAATTTCTGCTGTCACTGTTGAGGTCATCTGGTAGACAGTGGGATATTCTTCAATTGCGTATAAGCTTGGAACAGCAACGCTTCCTTGCCTTGCAATCATTCCAAGGTCATTACGCAATAGGTCGACTATCATTACGTTTTCAGCACGATTCTTTTCAGAATGGTACAGCCACGCTGATTTGGATTGATCTTCCTCACGGTTCTTGCCTCTATCGATGGTGCCTTTCATCGGCTTGGTTGTAACCTTCCCGTCTTTTAAATGGAAGAATAATTCTGGGGAAGCTGAAATTGCTGTATAATCTCCAGTATTTAGATAAGCACTATAATTTGCTGCTTGGGCCTGTGAAAGTTTATTGTAATAGGCTATGGAATCTCCAGTAAAATTGGAACGCATCCGAACCGTATAGTTTACTTGATAGGTAACACCTTGTTCAATATAGTCCTTTATTTGGTCAATGTTTTTGTTATATTCATTTGCTTCTGTTTGGACCTTCCAGTCATTAGTATGAAATTCCTTAAAGCTCTGTAAGGATATTTGTTGAGGTTCTTTGAATATACCGAACCATAGGATAGGCATTTTTGAATCAGAATTCACTTTGAATGCTTTATCAAATGCAGGTGCTGCCTCATAGGAAAGATATCCAGCAGCATAGTATCCTTTATTTGTCATGGTTTCAATCTCTTCTAGCAGGGGAATGACTTCATCTATGGTGGAAGCCGAAAACACCTTGATCGGACTTTCAAATAGAAAAGGATTATCCTTCCCATTTTCCTTTTTGAAGTTAAAATGCAGTAACGGTAACATCTTACTCCGTCCTTTCTCGTATATAGAGTAATTCATTGCAGGGGCTTTTAAGATACGAAGGGTTTCTATTGATTGCTGTCATTGATAACTTAACTACTCTAAAAAAATCCGCCGTAGGACGACGGATTTTTATTTGCTATTGTTTTTAGCAGTTTTAGCATATTTGCGTGTATTGTACTTTTCATCAAACTCTTTACCTTCTAAACCCTTGTCCATCGTTAACGGTTGTTTGCAGTGCATGCAAGCATCCACACGACCGAGCATTTTAGTTGGTTTATCACAGCTGGGACAAATAACCGGTACAGCTTTAAGTGATAGGGTACCTATCCAAACGTAAACCGCACAGCTTAAAACGACCATCAGGACACCTAATAGAAAGAATAATACCATTAGCCATTCAATACTTTTAGTTAAAATTCCAGCGTACATCAGAAGGATTCCGCCAAAAACCAATATCAGGGCAAAGGATCTTATTTTATTGATTTTACTCGAATAAACTAATTGTTGTGCCATGTTGTTCCTCCTTAATTTACAATTGTAGTATAGCATAATTTTGTAAAAAGTTTTATTTTGAGAAAGGATTTTGACTTAAATGTAACGAAATATATAATATTAGAGAATGGAGGAAATCGAATAATGGATAATTTCCTAAGACCTATCTATCAAGAACATGCCAGCAATCCGAATACAATGGGGATACTAACAATAGAGAAGACACAACACGACAGCCCAATTACAGATGATTTTGATATGATTCTGCTAATTGTGGTGAATGAATATGAGAAGTCATGGTATGTAAAGCATTATGAGTTTGACGGAAAGACAGCAGCACTTCATATAGTAGAAGAAAATGTATTGATGGAATGGATTGATACGAGCGGTTACCGCAGAGCAGTAGAATGGATCATCTATGGAAAGACTGTATTTGATCGCAATGAATACATCGCTCATTTAAAAGAACAGCTTCGTGATTTTCCAATAGAGAAAAGAAACTTAAGGAAAGTAATCGATTTTGGAAAGCTTATTAAAAGCTATAGTGAAGCTAAGTCGCTTTACGAGACAAGAGAATACAAGGATTCTCACAGTAAGATCCTTAATTCCCTGCATTATTTAGCAAGACTTTCGGTCATTGAAAAGGGGTACTATCCAGAGGTGACAGTCTGGAGCCAGGTGAAAAACATCGATTTTGAAGTATATAAACTGTATGAAGAATTTATTGAAAGCAATGAAGAAGTGGATAAAAGAATAGAACTGATGATAATTGCAATGGATTTTATAATTAATAACAGAGCTGTTGAAGCAGCAGCCCATCTATTGGATTTATTGAAAGAGGGAGAAACCGCATGGTCTTATGCAGACATTAAGCGAATGCCATCCGTCCAGCCGTATACATTTGATTTGAGTTCGATTTTATCCTATCTCGTCGAAAAGAATATTATTGATACGGTGCAGGAAGAAACTAAGGGTATAGGTGTCTTTCAAAGGAAATACATTCTGAAAGATTAAATGTAACAACTGGAAAACCTCAGGAATATGATGAATTGGATATGGGGTGATGTCCTGCTGGCATTACCCTGTTAGAAGAGGATTATTGAGTTGTAAAGAGATTGAAATTCAATTGTAAAAAAGCGTTGACTTTAATGTATAACCGTGGTAAAGTTATATCCGTTGTCAAATTCGATTGCGAATCGGCAACAAAACAACTTAAAAATAATTGTTGACATTACGTCAGGAGTTATGTTATATTAGAGAAGTCGCCGCTAATAAAGCGACCAACTAATTTGCTCTTTGAAAACTGAACAAAACAACCAGTATGTCAACCAAAAAGAAACTTGTTTCTTTTTGAAATAACTCAATGA
>NZ_HE610978.1:524524-753342 GCF_000285495.1 Oceanobacillus massiliensis str. N'diop | reverse complement strand
ACCATTAACTGGTTTCATCTTTTTTTGCTTAGTGTGTCTGTTATGGATGTAATTGCACCGTCGCCGGTTACATTACATGCCGTTCCGAAGCTGTCTTGAGCTAGGTATAGGGCTATCATGAGTGAGACCATGGTTGGTCCGAAGCCAAGCATGGTTTCTAATAGGCCAATGGCAGCCATTACAGCTCCTCCTGGGACTCCAGGAGCGGCTACCAACGTTATTCCAAGCATTAGCAGAAACGGGAGGACAATCCCAAATGCCGTGGATTCACCCTGCAGAAACATAACTGCCATCGCACAGCTCATTAAAGTAATGGTGCTTCCGGACAAGTGAATGTTTGCCAAAAGTGGGACTGTGAAGTCAGCCGTGTTTTCCCGAACCTTAAGCTTTTTAGTATGCTGTAGCGTTACAGGGATTGTTGCTGCAGATGATTGTGTGCCCAAAGCCGTAAAATAGGCGGGTGACATTTTTTTTAGCATGGCAAAGGGATTCTGTCTGCTTAGGGAACCTGCAATGGAATATTGAAAAATCAAGTACAGGATATGTAAAATGATGATCATGATAAACACTTTTGCAAAGACACTTAAGATGGTTGCAACTTGTCCCGCATACGTCATATTGGCGAATATCCCAAAAATATGAAACGGAAGCAATGGGATTATCACTTTGGCAATGACAAGCTGTATAATGTCGCGAAAGTCATTTGATAATGTTAGAAGTGCATCACTCTTAGTTGCTGCTATTCCAATACCGATTACAAATGAAATTAGAAGTGCTGTAACAACTTCAATAGGAGGTGCCATTTCGACGGTGAAAAAAGCTTCGCTCAGTCCCTGGGTAGGATCTGAGAAGTTCTTCAGCGACTGACCGCTAAGTATGGAAGGGTATAATGCCCTTGCAGAGAAATATGCAATGATTCCGGCAATGACGGTTGATGCGTATGCCAGAAGTGCAGTCAGACCTAACAGTTTACCGGCGCCGCGTCCCATAAACCCGATCCCTGGTGTGATGAAACCGATAATAATAAGTGGAATTATAAAGCTCAAAAAGTTACCGAAGAGTCCATTGAAAGTCGCAAATAGACGGATGAACCAATTATTTGCTATGGAGCCAATGACAATACCGAAGATAATTGCTGTAATAATTCTTGAAAGTAAACCAAATCGTTTCATTATGCTCTCCCCTTTGCTGTGTTATTTTTTCAATTATACATGCTCATGCAGGCAGAGTTCAAAAAAGGAATAATTTTGAATAATTTGAAATGGAAGTGCTTCCGAAGAATGCACTTCCATTTCGTTCATTACTATCTGTTTAACTCATTCCAAAAGGACTGCCTGTTTTACCGGAGCCGCCTCCAGAAAGGAAAGGCATCATTTTCTGTACCGTTTGGCCGAGACTCTGATTATTTCTTGTCATCGTGTAATATGTTGCTGCACCAACCCCCACAGAAGCAACTATTGGCAGCCAAGCACCATTTTTTTGCATTCCATATCACCCTTTCTGAATGAAGTTACAGACAGGATTAGGATGGGTTAACAATCGGAAAACATGCCAGGAATCATATACCAGTTGCTGCATTCATGCCGGCGAGTCTTCCCGTAACAAGCGCGGAGGTAATATTATAGCCGCCAGTATAGCCATGAATATCCAATATTTCCCCGCAAAAATAAAGTCCATGCATGAGCTTGGATTGCATGGTATTCGGTACGATTTCCTTGATTGAGATGCCACCACCTGTTACAAATGCCTTTTCAAGGGGAAGTGATCCATGAACATCGAAGGTGAAGTTTTTAATCATCTGAACAATGGATCGTACAGTCTCTTTGGATACATTCGCACATTTCTGTTCTTCATTGACCTCATTTTGTGTGAGAATATAGGTTAGCAGCCGCTCTGGAACGATACCTTTGACAACATTCTTGAAGGCCTTTTTGGGGCTTTCATCCATCATGTTCAGGATATCCTGCAGGAGCTGTGTCTCTTTCATTTCCGGCAATGCATCAAGAATCATGGGTACCTTTCGCTGACCTTTCATCAATTCTTTGACAACAAATTGGGAGCAGCGCAATACTGCCGGTCCTGACACCCCAAAATGTGTAAAGATCATGTCCATTCTATGGGTAATGATTGATTTTCCTCTCTTGTTCAATACAGATAAGTCAACTTCACGCAGCGATAGACCCTGCAAGCTTTTATTTTGAATAAAGCTTTCCTTGGAGGTCAAGGCAACTTCAGTTGGATAAAGTTCTGTAATCGTATGTCCGGCTTTTTTTGCCCAAGCATAGCCATCACCTGTAGAGCCGGTATGCGGGACCGCCTTACCGCCTGCAGCAATCACAATTGCTTTTGTATCAATCTTTTTACCGTCTGATAAGATGACGGTGTGCATGGAGTCGTCATAATGAACGGCTTCAACCTTTGTATTCATTTTTACCGTTACATGCAATTCGCTTAATTTATGGATCAGTGCATCAACCACACTTTTTGCAGAATTCGATACAGGGAACATACGCCCGTGATCTTCCTCTTTAAGTGCAACACCCATATTTTCAAAAAAATCGATGATATCATAGTTATTAAAGATGGAAAATGCGCTATAAAGAAATTTTCCATTTCCGGGGATATGCTTGATAACTTCTTCTTGTGGGAGGCGATTGGTTACGTTGCATCTACCGCCGCCTGATATGGCGAGTTTTTTCCCAAGCTTGCTGCCTTTTTCGAGCAGCATCGTTTTTGCTCCGTGCTCTGCTGCAGAGATGGCTGCCATCAATCCGGAGGGACCCCCGCCAATTACAATCACGTCATATGTCAATTCAATTCATTCCTTTCGTAAGTATATTACCATAATCCAAAAGTGGAAGCGACTTGTCGCGATCACAGTTGCATTATGGGTTATTTGAAGTGAAGCCGAATACTGCTTGGAGGATATGAAAAAGATGCCCGAAAAAAATGACGTGCAGAACGAATGTTATAGAGAGAAACAGTCATGGAATTATGATAAAATGAGTTTTAGTATGGATAAAGAAAAAATGCTATCGATAGAATCAAAGCTTAAAATATGAATGAACAAAGATGCGGGTGAAATAATGTCGAAAATTTTAAGAGGCACATTGCTTTTGACTGGTGCTTCGTTTTTATCTAAATTTCTGGGAATGATTTATGTCATTCCTTTTTATGATCTAGTGGGTGAAACGGGAGGAACATTGTTTTCCTTTGCATACGCACCCTATAGTATATTTATAAGTCTTTCTACTGTTGGAATACCGTTAGCGGTATCCAAATTTGTTTCCAAGTATAATTCACTGGGTGATTATGAATCAAGCATGCGAATGTTCAAGGCTGGAAGTACACTGATGCTAGGTACAGGGTTTGTCGCCTTTTTAATCATGTTTCTCAGTGCGGATTGGATCGCCCAATTTCAAATACAGGGGGAAGATACAGATGTTACGGCCAGTGATGTGGCATTTGTCATCCGGATGGTCAGCATTGCGCTGATAGTCATTCCTTCCATTAGTATTGTACGGGGATTCTTTCAGGGACATGAATCGATGGGACCGACAGCCGTTTCGCAGATTGTGGAGCAGATTGTCAGGATTGCCTTTATTTTAGTGGGTGCCTTCGTCATTCTTCATGTTATGGGGGGCTCGGTCGTTACGGCAGTAGGTTTTTCTACATTTGCTGCTTTCATTGGAGCTTTGGCATCATGTGTGGTATTGGCCATTTACTGGAAAAAGAGAAAACCATATCTGGATTTGCAGGTGTCCAGGCAGCGTTACACGTATAATCTGCAAATGAGTGATCTATTGAAAGAATTATTTCGTTATGCAGGTCCATTTGTATTGGTCGGACTTGCCATACCGCTCTATCAATTTATTGACCAATTCACATTTCAGCCGGCAATGCGTGCCAGCGGACGAGAGGATATCTGGGTAGTTGCCTATTCTGTCATTAATATGTATGGCCACAAAATAGTTATCATCCCAATGACGATAGCTACAGGGCTCTCATTGGCAATGTTGCCAAGCTTGACACAGTCTTTTACACAGAAAAATGAGCAGATGTACACGAAACAGATCAATCAGTCACTCCAGATCATTTTAGTGCTCGTTATTCCTGCTTCGCTGGGGATTGCCATTTTGGCCGATGAGGCGTATGGAGCATTGTTTGATATGGACAATCTTTCATTGACAGGATCATTACTTGCCTGGTATGCACCAATCGCGCTGCTCTTTGCCCTGTTTACCGTGACATCAGGAATTCTGCAGGGTATCGACCAGCAGAACTATGCTGTGCTCAGCTTAGTCGCGGGTATTTTGGCAAAAATTCTATTAAACAGCCAGCTTATCCAAATGTTTGGCGCAAAGGGGGCGATCTTCGGTACAGCCCTTGCTTCGGGAATTGCGGTTATTCTAAACTTCTGGCGGATTAAAACAGCACTCGCTTTTAAATTTAAACAAACGATAAAACGGACGATGCTGATTGGTATCTTTGCCCTGATTATGGCTATCGTCGTCTGGATATTAAAGGCCATTATGGGAATCTTCCTCCCTTATGGGGAAGAACGCTGGGCAGCGGTCCTAATGCTCGTAATCGGTGCAGGCGGCGGTGGATCCGTTTATCTGTTGCTTGCCTATTCATCCACATTGCTTGAACGGATATTCGGTGGACGAATACCTCTAGTCGGACGCTTTCTGGGAAGGTAAAAAGGAGAACTGAATATGCGCCTTGATAAGTTACTGTCCAATATGGGAATTGGAAGCAGAAAAGATGTCAAAACTTTACTAAAGAAGAAACAGGTTTTGGTTAATGGGAAAGTCGTTAAGGACAATGGTATGAAGGTTGACCCCATACGTGATGAAATCAGCCTGGATGGAGAAGCTATCCACTACAGGCAATACATTTATCTAATGATGAACAAGGCGCCTGGCTATATATCTGCAACAAGCGACACGCGCGAAAAGACAGTGATTGATCTGCTCGGGGAAGATGTGCGTCATTTTCAGCCATTTCCGGTCGGCAGGCTTGATAAGGATACGGAAGGACTGTTGCTGCTGACGAATGACGGAGACCTTGCACACCAGCTTGTTTCACCTAAGAAGAACGTCGGAAAGACCTACTATGCTAAGATTTCCGGTTTTGTTACCGAAGACGATATAGCTGCCTTTGGTGAGGGGGTCATGCTGGAAGACGGGTATGTATCCAAACCAGCTGAACTTGTCATTATAAACAGTGATGCCGTTTCAGAAATCAAAGTAACCATCACTGAAGGGAAATTCCATCAAGTGAAGCGGATGTTTGAAGCAGTGGATAAGAAAGTCATTTACCTGAAGCGTTTGAGTATGGGGGACCTGGTATTAGATGAAAATCTGAGGCTTGGAACCTACCGTGAATTGTCAGAAAGTGAATTAGCATACTGTATGTCACTAAAAAATAAATGAGGGATCCCAGATGTCACATTACTTTATTGCCATCCATCTGCCGGAAGAGCTGCAGCAGTTGCTCTCAAAATGGCAGCAAATAGTAAAAGAACACCTATCCTATAAACAGTGGCCCCATATGGAGGACCTGCACGTTACCCTAAAGTTTCTTGGTGAAGTGGACGATAATAGATTGAAACAGTTAAGACATGAATTACAGGAAGTAAACAATATCCCGGCATTTGATTTGGGGGTCGGAGGCATTGGCATGTTCGGTAATCCAAAGAAACCCCGTGTCATATGGTCAGGGGTTAAAGGAAATCCTGTATTGTCAAGTCTCCAGCAAACTGTAGAAGAATGCTGTTTGCGAATCAATTATGAAAGAGAGAATCGGGAATACCGGCCACATATTACATTGGCAAAGAAATGGAATGGAGCGAGCAGTCTGAATGATGATACCTGGTCCAGGCTTCAGGAACAATTGAATGAACGAGCAATGCTGCATGTAAAGGAAATGGTTCTTTTTCGAATCCATCCGTCTAAAACACCAAAATATGAAGTGGTAGAACGGTATCCGCTAAAACCAGAGTCTTAAAAAAGGTCTCCTGGAAAATTGGCGCTTACCAACAATAGAATTATATAACCAATGAAATGAAAAGGGGAAAGGTATCATTATTTTTCCCGGAGTTTCCCTAAATCCGCGTTGCAATTAATCCCCGTTGCAGATGACTTACAGTGTAAATAGATGCAGAATGCTAATTATAGCCAAGCGTGCTTGATTCGTCAGATAGCAGTCGACTGCATGTGGCGATAAAGCACGCCCATTAAATTGGAGGAGGTGTTACCAATCGCCCAGCTTATCAAACTTCAGGATTACATTTCACGCTATGAATGGAATACCTACCGTTATCCAACCCAATATATTCGTCTTAAAAATGAGAATTGGAACAAGCTGTACAGTGTTTGGATGAATCCCAGCTTGCAGGAATTGGCCGAACCATCGGAAGCTGAATTGGAATCAGAGCAGCAGATGGGGAAGTTTTCCAAGTTAAAAGCGAAGTTAAAGCGAAAACAGAAGGAAGCTGAATCCTATCCAGAAACTGATTCTGACTCCGAGCCAGAAGCTAATGAATATGCAGACCTTCCGGAGACGGAGGAAGCGCTAAAACAATACTTTTTAAATAAGCTAATAGGGCATCAGATGAAGTGGGCAACGTCAACCGTTTCGAGTACTTCGTTTGTAGACAGAAATTATTATAGTGACCCATTGCTTAAATACTTGCTGCAGGGATTTCCCGATACGTATTTAATCATGTATTTTCCAATATTTGCGATTAAAAAGGCGCCGATTGAATCGGAAATCTTGCTGATTAGTCCGATAGCAATTGAAATTGTTCGCTTCCTTGAAGAAAGTCCAAATTCGGTCATTATGGCCGGTGATGAACGAACATGGTCCATCGAAACAGGGAATGAGCAGAAGAAGATTCTTAATCCAATTATTGGACTCAAGCGCACAGAAAGGCTGGTAAGCAGTATCCTGGCCAGCCAATCGATAGACTTTCCTATAAAGAAGACCATTTTGTCCCGAACCAATTCTATTATTTTTAACACGGAACCATATAATACGAGAATAGCGGGTAAAAAGGATTATGCGGATTGGTTTAAAGAAAAGCGCCGTTTAACATCGCCATTAAAAAACATTCAATTGAAGGCAGCAGAGGCATTGCTGAAAAATTGCCAGACAACTTCAATTAAACGACCGGACTGGGAAAAGGATGATGCCCCTTCTACGGTGTCTGATCTTGAGGAATAGGCAGGTATATTCATGAACTGGCATTGTATGCGGTAGGTGTTTCTTTTGAAAACCGTCCCATATAGAAGACATGATTAGCATAAAGATGTGAGAATATGGAAGATGAGCTCTGAGCCAACCGGCAGATTGGAAACTAATTCCTGGCATATGGGGCATTTTCAAGTATGAAGGGGCAGAGAAATTTGTAAATTAACAGTGAATACACCGGGCAAATGTCAAATCAAATTTGTATTTTAAGGGAATTCACTATAAAATGTATTATTGAATGCTAATTTTGAAAGATGTGAAACAGTTATGATTGAATGGCTTGGACAAGTATTAGGTATTGGTTGGAAAATAACACCGGCAGGCGGGCTCACTGGTGATGCCTTTGTGGCGGAGAAAGACAATAGAAGGCTTTTTCTAAAGCGTAATTCATCCCCGTTTCTCGCTGTGCTATCTGCTGAAGGAATTGTTCCCAAGCTGATTTGGACAAAGCGGATGGAAAATGGAGATGTCATTACTGCTCAGGAATGGCTCGAAGGCCGAGCATTAAAATCACATGAAATGCAGCATCAGCGGGTTGCTGATATTCTGCATAAAATTCACCATTCAACTGAATTATTGCATATGCTCCTCCGCATGGGGAAAAAGCCTGTCACATCTGATGAGAGCCTGGAAAATCTTTATCATCTAATAAGTTCTATGGGAACTGTTGGTAAGCATGAGGAAGTACAAAAGGCGGTTGGCCACTTGATAAAGCTGCTGCCAACAACACGGAATCAGGAACTTGTTGTCTGCCATTGTGATATTAATCATAACAACCTCATTCTTACCGAAGACGGCAATATCTTTCTGGTTGACTGGGATAATGCAATGATTGCAGACCCAGTTACCGATTTTGGTATGCTGCTGAAATGGTATATTCCAAAAGAAAATTGGGATAGCTGGCTCACTCGATATGGTGTGACACCAAGCAGTGGACTATTCGAGCGGATGTACTGGTACCTGCTGCATGATGCTATTCAGTTTTTAAGCTGGCACACGAAACGTAAGGAGCCAGCCAAAGCAATGGAACGTTTGAATGATTTAAAGGAAATAAATGAACAAATAACCACGACTATTCTAAAGTAGTCTGTTGTATCGCACTTATCCAATTATGAAGATTATCCTTATTTGAAGTTATATGATCCGGCTGGCTTGGAGCAGATTCGCCCTGCCTGCCGTAATTATAAATGTCTGGCAGCAGACTAAGCAGCTGATTGTCGGTTATACTATTGTTTGCCAGCATGGATTTGACTAAACGTTCTATCTGCTGGAACTCACTTACACTTCCGCAGCAGTCAAGCTGCTGTTCATCCAACAAGTCGAGCAGCAATGTTAGTTGATTGTTTACATTAAGTGTCATCCTAATCACCTCAGAAGTTAGTTTAGTCTGTTTCGTATATTCTATTCAATAAGCAGTAAAGAGAGGGAACACAATGCGTCAAAGACATAAACCATGGGCAGATGATTTTTTGCTGGAAAATAATCATATCGTTATTCCGAATGCCAAGGAGAACAAAGGGAAATGGCAATCTGTTTTCAAAAAGAATCAGCCTATTCATATAGAAGTCGGAACCGGAAAAGGCCAATATCTGGTAGGAATGGCCAAACAGCATCCGGATATTAATTTTATTGGAATTGAAGTGGCAAAGAGTATCATTGTATCGGCAGCACAGAAAGTAGTGGATGCTGAGGTCGATAACCTGCTGCTCCTAAATGAAAATGCAGCAGATCTTAGGGAAATGTTTGCAGAAAATGAAATTGCCACCATTTATCTTAATTTCTCTGACCCATGGCCAAAAAACCGCCATGAGAAAAGAAGACTCACATACCGCACATTCCTGGAGCAATATAAGGAAGTTTTGGATCCTGAGGGCAAAGTTATTTTCAAAACTGATAATCGCGGACTATTTGAATATTCGTTAGTGAGCTTCTCGGAATTCGGAATGCTGCTTGAAGAAGTAAATCTTGACTTGCATGCAATTGAAGATCCGCTGAATGTGATGACTGAATATGAAGAGAAGTTCGCAGCAAAGGGCCAGGTGATTTACCGGAGCCGCGCCAGCTTTTAAAAAAGCTGGGTTAAAGCATTTTTGAGCTTCTATATACGATTATGCAGAACAGAGCCTCCTTATTGGCTCTACCCGCTGGATAATTTGCATAATATATAGAAAAAGCTTGACATTTTATAGGGGAATTTGTCATAATAACATCAATAACTTAAATGAATACACCTTTAAAACAGTCCAGTGAGGCTGGTAAGGTTGCTGCAGATAACTTGTATGGTTTTTTACCTATGCATGAAAATGAAGGCTTTTGCCTCCATTCTGTTCTGCTCCAGACACTTTGCCAGATCGCCAGGCAAGGTGTTTTTTATTATAAAATAGGGGAGAGGATACGATGAATCAACGGGAAATTCAGGTAGATGAACGTTTACCAATATTACAGAGCCTGCCATTAAGCGTCCAGCACTTATTTGCAATGTTTGGATCGACAGTACTTGTACCAATATTATTCGGAGTTGATCCGGCAACAATCTTACTAATGAACGGTATTGGAACATTACTCTATATATTCATAACAAAAGGACAGATTCCTGCATATCTTGGGTCCAGCTTTGCATTTATCTCACCAGTGACGGCTGTATTGACAACAGGCGGGGGATATGGAGCGGCGCTTGGCGGGTTCTTCGTTGTAGGGCTGGTGCTTGTTATCATTGGGATTATCGTAAAATTTGCTGGAACATCTTGGATTGATGTTATTTTCCCGCCGGCAGCAATGGGAGCAATTGTCGCGGTAATCGGGCTTGAGCTCGTACCGACAGCAGCAGACATGGCCGGGTTGATAGCACAGCCTGATACATCAAGAGATACTACAGCAATCTTGGTTTCCTTGCTGACGCTCGGAGCAACGATTGTTTTCTGGGTAACCATGCGCGGATTTATGAAAATTATCCCGATTTTACTGGGAATCGTAACCGGCTATATTATTGCAACTTTCTTCGGTATTGTTGACTATTCGGCAGTCCGGGAAGCAGCCTGGATCCAAATGCCAACATACTATCGAATTGAATTTAATTGGTCAGATATTCTGATAATCCTGCCGGCTGCACTTGTTCTCGTTCCGGAACATATCGGTCACTTGGTGGTTACCGGAAACATTGTTAAGAAAGACCTTGTAAAGGAGCCTGGACTTGATCGCTCGTTATTCGGAAATGGTATATCGACTATGATTTCCAGTTTCTTCGGTTCGACACCAAATACAACATATGGAGAGAATATCGGAGTTCTTGCCATCACAAGGGTGTATTCCACCTGGATTATCGGAGGGGCAGCAATAATCGCTGTGGTTTTATCCTTCTGCGGTAAATTGGCTGCGCTGATTTCTTCTATTCCAACACCTGTTATGGGCGGGATTTCCTTACTGTTATTCGGAATTATTGCAGTAAGCGGTCTGCGTATGCTAGTTGAACAGCAAATCGATTATAATAATTCACAGAACCTAATTCTGACATGTGTTGTTTTGGCAATTGGTATCAGCGGGGCATCGATTCAGATTGGAACAGTAGCATTAAGCGGAATGGGACTTGCAACGATTGTCGCTATTTTAGTCAGCCTGTTCTTTAAATTACTGGATGTACTGAAGCTATCAAATGAATAGGAAACTGAATAGGAAATGTAAGCCCTGCAAAGTGATTTGCAGGGCTTTCTCTTTGATGGAATGGAAGCGCGGAAATATTGGGAGAAGCGCGGAATTATCGGGAGAAGCGCGGAAATATTGAGAGAAGCGCGGAAATACTGGGAGAAGCGCGGAAATATCGAGAGAAGCGCGGAAATATCGCGGGAAGCGCGGAATTATCGGGAGGAGCGCGGAATTACCGCCGGAACCGCGGAATTATCGCGGGAAGAATATTGGAAGAAGCGCGGAAATACTGGGAGAAGCGCGGAAATATCGGGAGAAGCGCGGAATAATCGCCAAAAGTGCGGAATCACCGCCAGAAGCGCGGAATTACCGCCAGAAGCGCGGAATTATCGCCAGAAGCACGGAATTACCGCTAGAAGCGCGGAATAATCGCCAGAAACGCGGAAATATCGTGAGAAGCGCGGAATTACCGCCAGAAGCGCGGAATTACCGCCAAACCCGCGGAATTACCGCCGGAAGCGCGATTTTCAAAAATAGTTGCCGAAAACTATAATAAAACCAAATAAAAAAAGCAGTGGAGTCTATAGCTCCACTGCTTTCACTTGAATTGTTAACTTATCCTTGGACGCCCTGTTTGGACAGGGTGCGTTTGTTCACCCAGATACGGTTATGATTGGTGTTTTCCGGAAAAGACTCACCAGCACTTAGTTTTATCTGCTGTGGATCATTCACATTACTGCCAGTCTCTCCCACTTCGATATACACGCCATTATTTGGAGCCTTTTGGCCAACACGAAATTGCGTTCCTTCACCCATATCATCACTCCTCATCCCAGTGTTCCCTTAGTATGGATGAATCTCAGGATAATCATGAATGGCAATAACAGGATAGGCAAATGAATCACAGAATCGACATCATTTGACAAATTTCGGGAAGTGACAGGCACCTCAGTGGCACCTTAGCGGTATTCGTTTACTTCGAATAGGTCGATGAGTTCTATTTTGGGATTTTTATCTTTGAACCAATTTAATGCAAATTCGTTTCGGAACAGAACCAGGTGGTTTCCGTCACGGTCTTTGCAAAGCAGGTTCCCGCCATCGAATAATGATTCATCAACCTGATCTTCTTTTAACCATCTTGGTATACGTTCACCGATTGGTTCGAACATTACCTCGGCATTATACTCATTCTGCATCCGGTATTTGAATACTTCATATTGTAGTTCTCCTACCGCCCCGAGGATAAAGGAGTCTGTTAGTTTGTCCCGGAATAATTGGATGGCACCTTCCTGTACAAGCTGCTCAATCCCTTTTCGGAACTGCTTTGATTTCAGCACATTTTTAGCTGTAACCTTTTTAAATACTTCTGGCGGAAATTGCGGCAGTTCATCGTATTCGAAATCGGTCTTTCCTTCAATCAGGGTATCACCAATCTGGTAGGCATTCGGATCATATATTCCAATGATATCTCCAGCAAAAGCCTCGTCGATTGTTTCCCTGGCCGAGGCCACCATTTGCTGGGATTGGGAAAGCTTAAATACTTTTCCGGTTCGCGACAACCGTACACTCATGCCTCTCTCAAATTTTCCAGAGCATACACGAAGGAAAGCTACACGATCACGATGGGCAGGATTCATGTTCGCCTGGATTTTGAAAATAAATCCGGAAAAGTCCGGATTATCAGGCTGAATGATCCCCATTTCTGATTTCCGCGGTGTTGGTGTTGGCGCCATATTAATAAACGTATCAAAAAACAGCTGAACGCCGAATGGAGCAAGCGCACTGCCGAAGAATACAGGAGTTTGCTCTCCATCCAAGACGGCTTCCAAAGAAAATTGATCACCGGCCTCATCCACCAGTTCAAGTTCTTCTCGTGCTGCCACATAAGTCGGATTGGCAACAAGGTCTGAATGCTCTGGATTATCTAGTTCGGCGGATGGTATATAGGTTTCCTCTTCATTTACATTATGTTTCACAAATTGTTTGCCATAACGGTCAAAAATTCCGAGAAAGCCTTTACCCATTCCGGCAGGCCAGTTCATAGGATATGTCTCGATATCCAGAACCTGCTCGATTTCTTCCAGCAGCTCGAGTGGTTCTTTTCCTTCCCGGTCCAATTTATTGATAAAAGTAAAGATGGGAATTCCGCGCATGCGGCATACTTTAAAGAGCTTCAGTGTTTGAGCTTCGATTCCTTTCGTAGAATCGATAATCATAACGACACTGTCGACAGCAGTCAACGTTCGGTAGGTGTCTTCACTGAAATCCTCATGGCCCGGTGTATCCAGAATATTAACCTGATAACCATCATAGGGAAAATTCATCACACTGGACGTAACGGAAATTCCACGCTGCTTTTCAATTTCCATCCAATCTGACGTTGCAAACTTTCCGGATTTTTTCCCTTTAACGGTTCCGGCAGACCGGATCAGGTTTCCGTATAATAACAGTTTCTCTGTCATGGTCGTTTTCCCTGCATCAGGGTGGGAAATAATTGCAAATGTTTTTCGTCTCTTTACTTCTTCTTGTATATTCATAAAAAAATCCCTTCTATATTGAAATATCTAATTCTATTGTTAAATTAATATGGGATTTTCATGTTACATTGGAATAACGCTCCTTTAGTTCCTTTGATATAATATAACTGCACCAAATAATACTATACTATAGTCGAATTCTTTTTTCGATTAATTTTAAATAAATCCTATAAATAAATGCTCAAAATGAGAAATACTTCGAGAAGCGGCATTCTCTAAAATGATGCCGACATAAGAATTGCCAGTGGACATTGTAAAATAGACTTTAGATGTACACACTGACACGGATTTTTGAACTTTTTGCAGGAGAAAGGATCATCATAATGTTCAAACTTAATCAGCAAATCATCAGGGACCGATGCGGGGATGTTTCCTTTAAAAGGGGGGAAGCCTTTTACCGCAATGGTAAGGTCTTCTTTAAAGAGATCAGCTCCAATTACATTCATGCTATCGTTCGTGCTGCAGAGGATTTCCATGTCACCATTGAGAAAAAGGACAAGGGCAGTATTCATACGGACTGCAGCTGTCCAAAGCTTGCTTCTTTTCAGAAGGAATGCCAGCATGTTGCGGCAGCTTTACTTGCATTATATGAATATGAACAGGGAGATTCTACGAAGGAACTCCAATCTGACATGCTGACAAAAGGATTATTAAACCTGTTTGAAGACAAGCAGGTACATTCCAGCGGGCAGCAGCTGCATTTTGAAAAACGAACCGTGCTTGATGCCGAATTTATCTGCAGTCCGGTTCAAGTTGATCAAGATCAGTATATGTTCGGTATCGAACTGGAGATCAATGGGACAGGTGTACAGCGAATCCGTGACTTTTTGCAGGCAGTACAGAAGGGCATACGAAATCTCCTTTCTCTCACATTCACTTATGATCCTGCTCTCCATTGTCTTTCGAACGATGCAGATCAAATAATCCAGCAGCTCATTCAAGTAAATCGTGATGAAAAAGCCTATCTTGATGCAATGCCCCAAGTGTATCATGCTGAAAATAATCCCGGAATGCTGCTGATTCCTCCTTCTTCATGGGAAAAGCTGGAGCCTTTGTTAACGAAGGCATCTACAGTAAATCTCAGGTATGATGGGAAGTCCTATGATGGTCTTATCTTGGTGGATGAAACACCTCCATTAAACTTTTACTTCAAAGAGGCAGGTCAATCCGGGTACCAATTGGAGGTCAAAGGTCTACATTCCATGGTATTGCTATTTGCTTATCGTACGGCCATCATGGACGGGAAACTGCTTGTCTTAAAGGATGAAGAGAACCAGCGTCTCCACGAACTGAAACAAATGCTTGCTGCTTCCGGCACCAATCAGATTCCGATTCCTGCTGAACAGATGAAGTATTTTATGGAAAAAGTTGTGCCGGGGCTCCGGAAGATGGGCAATGTTCATTTATCTGATTCTGTCATTAATCGATTTGAAACAACCCCGCTATCTGCCAAGCTATATTTAGATCGTTTAAAGGACCGGCTCCTTGCTGGAATTGAATTTCATTACGAAAACATGATCATTGATCCATTTGAATCACAAGAGAAGCATGGCGGATTGATGATCGTTCGGGATACGGAAAAAGAGAAACAGATTTTGGAACTTATGGATGAGAGTTCTTTTGTGAAAACTGATGGTGGTTATTTTCTCCAGAATGAAGAATTGGAGTATCACTTTCTGTACCATTTACTGCCCGAGCTGCAACAGCTTGTTCAGGTGTATGCAACCACTGCCGTCAGGACAAGGATCATAAAGAACCCTGCAAGGCCGAAAATCAGGATAAAGCATAAAAGGGAACGCACCGATTGGCTGGAATTCAAATTTGAAATGGCTGGAATTCCAGAACAGGAAATTCGTGATCTATTGTGGGCGATTGAGGAGAAGCGTAAATATTACCGGCTGCGTGATGGCACATTGATGTCACTTGAGGCAAGGGAAATGGAAGAGATTCGGCAATTTCTATTGGCTGCACCAGTACAGGATGAAGATTTGGAGCAAGGAATGGAGGTACCGCTCGTGAAGGGACTCCAATTAATCGATGCTGTCGCGGATACGGATACATTTTCAATCGAGGACTCTTTCAGGACATTTATCGAAAAAATCAGCAATCCCGGCAACATGACATTTGCAGTGCCGAAAGGACTTGATTTGATTTTAAGGGATTATCAGAAGCAGGGCTTCCGCTGGATGAAGACTTTGGCAAGCTACGGGTTTGGCGGTATCTTGGCTGATGATATGGGGCTTGGCAAGACATTGCAAAGTATTGCTTTTATTGACTCAGAGCTGACTGAAATCCGAACGAGCAAACTGCCGGTGCTTATCGTCTGTCCGTCATCCGTCACATATAATTGGCTCCATGAATTAAAGAAGTTCGTTCCAGAAATTCGGGCTACCGTTGTTGATGGGGATGTGGCAGCCAGAAGAAAATTACAGCGTGATCTGGCTGGTATAGATGCCATGATTACTTCCTATCCGATGCTTCGCAGTGATATCGACTGGTTTGGCAGGCAACAATTTCATACTGTATTTTTCGATGAAGCGCAGGCGTTTAAGAATCCGACAACCCAGACAGCACGTGCAGTGAAAAAAGTGCAGGCACGCAATCGTTTTGCATTGACAGGCACACCTGTAGAAAATCAGCTGGAAGAACTATGGTCCATTTTCCATGTTGTGTTTCCGGAGCTGTTTGGCGGATTGAAGGATTACAGCAATCTGTCTCGGGGGAAGATTTCCCGAAGAATCCGCCCGTTTATGCTGCGCCGGGTAAAAGAAGATGTATTGAAGGAGCTTCCGGATAAACTGGAGACTACTGAATCCGTGGAACTGCTGCCCGAACAGAAAAAGCTGTATGCCGCCTATTTAGCGAAACTCCGTCATGATACATTGAAGCATCTCAATAAAGAAACGATTCGCAAAAACAAGATTAGAATTCTGGCAGGTTTAACGAGATTGCGGCAAATATGCTGTCATCCGGCCCTGTTTGTAGACGGTTATAAGGGGAGTTCCGCTAAATTAGTGCAGCTGCTGCAGATTATGGAAGAAGCGAGAAAATCCGGACGTCGTGTGCTGATCTTCTCCCAATTTACTAAAATGCTCGAAATCATTGGCAGGGAATTGGCCAATCAAGGGAGACCGTTCTTTTATCTGGATGGAAAGACCCCATCAGAAGAGCGGGTGGAGACGTGTAATCGATTTAATGACGGGGAAAGGGATGTCTTTCTTATCTCCTTGAAGGCAGGAGGGACCGGTCTTAATCTGACAGGAGCCGATACGGTAATATTATATGATTTATGGTGGAACCCTGCAGTTGAGGAACAGGCGGCAGACCGGGCACACCGGATGGGGCAGCAGCACACAGTACAAGTCATCAAGCTGCTTGCCCGTGGAACGATAGAGGAAAAGATGAATGACCTGCAGGAAAAGAAGCGGAACCTAATTGAAGAGATTATTGAATCCGACGAAAAATCGCAACCCACCCTGACCGAAGAAGACATCCAGGAACTACTAGGTGCCTGTCACTCCCCGAATTAGCTCGAATTTTGTCGAATACCGAACAGTGCCAGGCACTGTTCGGTATTTACTTGAAATTATAGAAGATTTATGTAATAGTATAATTGAAATATAACTACATAACTAAAGATAAGTTGTAGGGGGACCGGTGTTGCTGGTTGAGATTGTATCCGTTAGATACTGACTCTTAGAACCTGATCTGGCTAAGACCAGCGTAGGGAACATGCTTGATACGTATATTTTAGGTTAATTGTATGCGCCCAGGTTTCCATATCCTGGGCGCTTTTTGATTTTTTGGAATATCGTATTGCACATGCTGCTCCTATTAAACTTATAATTTTAGTTTAAAGAGATGGGGAGTTTTTAGAATGAGAAAGTTACTATTTTTAAGCATCATGCTAGTCCTGCTTGCAGCCTGTAATAATCCACAGGAGCAAGGTACGGCAAACACAGAAGAATTAAAAGAGCTGACCGTTGTATTGGACTGGACGCCAAACACGAATCATACCGGGTTGTATGTAGCAAGAGATAAAGGATATTTTGAAGATGCTGGGCTGGACGTGGAGATTATTATGCCGGGAGAGGCAAGTGCCGAGCAGCTTGTCGCCTCAGGGAAAGCGGAATTCGGCATTAGCTATCAGGAAGGCATTACAGAGGCACGCATTCAGGATGTACCGATTGTCTCCTTAGCAGCCATTATTCAGCATAATACATCCGGTTTTGCATCATTGGAAGAGAGCAATATCACTGCGGCAAAGGACTTTGAAGGGAAATCCTATGGAGGTTTCGGAGCGCCGGTTGAACAGGCTATCATGGAGTCCATTATGAATCAGGATAATGCCGATGTGGAGCAGGTTGATATAGTCAATATTGGAGATGCGGACTTTTTTACTTCGATGGAGCAGGGGATTGATTTTGCATGGATCTATTATGCCTGGACAGGTGTGGAAGCGGAACTTCGCAACCAGCCGATTAATATGATTTATCTGACTGATTACAGCGAAAAGCTGGATTATTATACACCGGTACTCGCCACCAATGAGGCGATGATAGAAGATGAACCAGAGACCGTTAAACAATTTATGAATGCCGTATCAAAAGGGTATGAATTCGCAATTGATAACCCTGAATCAGCAGCGGAAATACTGATTGATGCTGTGCCTGATCTGGATCCCGAGCTGGTAAAAGCAAGCCAGGAGTGGCTGTCACCTAGGTACCAGGATGATGCAGAACAATGGGGAGTGCAAAAACTGGTGGTATGGGAGAACTATGCCGAGTGGATGTATGAGAACAATCTGCTGGAAGACCAGCTGGATAGTGAGAGAGCATTTACAAATAAATTTTTACCAAAAATTGGGGAGGAATAAATATGGCAAATGCGCTATTAAGCATTCAAGTTATCCCAAAGACAAATAACGGAGAAGATTCGATTCCATTGGTGGATGAAGCAATTGCGGTTATTCAGGAATCTGGCGTGAAGTATCAGGTGAATCCATTGGAAACAACCATGGAAGGGGAACTTAGCGAGTTATTTGGAATTGTAGAAAAGGTGAATGAGAGAATGATTGAAAAAGGATGCCCCAGTGTCATATCGCAAATTAAAATCCTATACAAGCCGGATGGAGCGTCTATGGAACAATTGACGGAGAAATATCGCTAATGAAAGGTTTATGGAAAAAAGGATGGAGACCAATTCTGGTTCTCTTCCTTTTGTTTATCATCTGGGAAGCGTGCACGCGAATCTTTGAAATACCGGGATGGTTGCTTCCAAGCCCAATAGAGGTCTTTAAAGAAGCGGTCACTGGCCGATCTGTCTACTCGGTACATATTACTTCAACGGTTCAATTAGTTATTACTGGGTTTTTAATAGGAAGCAGTGTAGGTATTCTCGTTGCTATAATCTTGCACCTGCTCCCACTGATGAGACAGGCATTTTATCCGCTAATTATCGTATCGCAAAATATACCAATCATCGTGCTGGCTCCATTATTAGTAATTTGGTTTGGGTTTGGAGTTTTGCCGAAATTGATTGTGATTACACTAATTTGTTTTTTTCCGATTACCATTGCATTACTGGAAGGGTTCAAGCAGACAGATGCCGATTTAAAACACTATGTTCAAATGGCCGGTGCCACAAATCAGCAGATTTTCTGGAAACTGGAATGGCCACATGCATTCCCATCTTTATTTTCCGGACTGAAAATTTCGGCGACATATAGTGTGATGGGGGCAGTGATATCGGAATGGCTCGGGGCAAGCAAAGGGATTGGGGTTTATATGACCCTCGCTTCTTCCTCCTACCGTACGGATCGAGTATTTGTGGCAATCCTGCTAATTATTGCGCTAAGCCTGATTTTCTTTGCACTGATTCTGATAGTTGAAAAAAGGCTGATAAAGTGGAAGCCGATAGAAAAGGGGAATCATCTTGAGTCATCTTGAGATTAGGCAGTTGTCAAAATCCTTTGAAGGGAAAGAGGTCCTGACTGATGTTAATTTTTCAGTGGATGATGGCGAGTTCGTCTCCTTGCTCGGACCATCAGGGAGCGGGAAGAGTACGCTATTTCAGAATATAGGCGGAATCAGTCTGCCTTCCTCTGGTTCGATTTATTTGAATGGTGCAGAGATAAACGGCAATCGTGGTTCCATCAGCTATACACCGCAATCACCTTCATTAATGCCATGGCGGACCATATTGGATAATGTCCTCCTTGGTCAGGAAATAGCTGGCAACAGGGATAAGGATAAGGCACTGCAAATGATAGTTCGGGCAGGACTGAAAGGATATGAAAATGCATATCCGCATGAGTTGTCGGGAGGCATGAAACAGCGGGTTTCATTTATACGCAGCTTGTTAAGTCCACAGGAGCTGATTCTACTGGATGAACCATTCTCTGCATTGGATGAGTTTACGAGAATCGATATGCAAAAATGGCTTTTATCCATCTGGGATGAATACAAACGCTCTATTTTATTTATTACACATCATATCGAAGAAGCTATTTTTCTATCGGATAGAATTATTATCTTATCAGGAAAACCGGCAACGGTAAGCAAAGAATTTGTCATACCATTTGCGCGTCCCCGCAATGAGGACATACTGCTTTCTGAAGAATTCTTACAATGGAAAAAGCGCATATACGAAGAAATGAAGGAAAGTCCCAACTCTTAGGTGCCTGTCACTTCCCGAATTAGCTCGAATTTTGTCGAATACCGAACAGTGCCAGGCACTGTTCGGTATTTGGTTTATTTTAGGTGGTAAGAGGAATAAGTAAAGATAGGGAATGGATTATTTAATCGTGTTTCTTATTGGATAGGATTCCATTAGCCATTCTCCATTCGATAGGAGGATAAACTAAAATGAAAGTGAAAATAAATGATAACACACTAGCATTAATGGTAGGCGATATAACCGAACAGGAAACAGAGGCGATTGTGAATGCCGCGAATGGCTTGCTTCAAGGCGGGGGCGGAGTAGACGGAGCGATTCATCGTGCCGCTGGTAAGGACTTGCTTGAGGAATGCCAGAAGATTCGTCAAGCAGAGTTAAAGGGGGAGGAATTGCCAACAGGAGAAGTTATCATTACAGCAGGATATAATCTTCCTGCCAATTTTGTCATTCACACGGTTGGCCCTGTCTGGAATGAGAATCCGGATATGGAAGAGGATCTGCTTGCCAATTGTTACCGGAACGCACTGCTGCTCGCGAAGGTAAGGAATATAAAGAGCATCTCTTTTCCTTCCATATCAACTGGCGTTTATCGTTATCCAATCGATCAGGCATCAGAAATCGCTCTTGAAACCATCGTTAACTTCCTTGGGGAAAATGAATTTGGGGATGTTGTCATCACACTGTTTGAACAGGAGGATTATGAAGTGTATGAAGCGGCACTGAAAAATTTAATGGAGCAGTAGCTTGCCTTTTCACTTTGCTGAGAAGGCTTTTTCTATATCAATACCACTAATTCGACAAAAACCGCCAAAAAGCGGGAAGTGACAGGCACCTATGAGGCACCTATAATATCCCCTTTGCTCTTTATCCTGGTATCCATTAGAATGAGAAGTGTATATGTCAGAAACATTTGAATAGTGTTTTTTTGACGGGGTGTTCTGTTCATCCTTCCATCCCGTACACTCAAATTCTAAAGGGGGATAAATGATGATAAAAAACAAATCAAGCGAAATTATGGAACAGACAGACCGTTACGGGGCACATAACTACCATCCACTGCCAATCGTCGTTGCTGAGGCTGAAGGTGTTTGGGTAAAAGATCCTGAAGGCAATAAGTTTATGGATATGCTCAGTGCGTACTCCGCTGTAAACCAGGGGCACCGCCACCCAAAAATTATAGCAGCACTGAAAGAACAAGCTGATAAAGTAACATTAACATCACGTGCATTCCATAATGAACTACTAGGACCATGGACAAAGCGAGTTGCTGAATTAACCGGTAAGGATAAAGTTCTGCCGATGAATACAGGGGTTGAAGCAGTAGAAACTGCCATCAAGGCTGCCCGGCGCTGGGCATATGAAGTAAAGGGTGTAGCAGACAGCAGGGCAGAAATCATTGCTGCAAAAGGAAACTTCCATGGGCGTACATTAAATGCGATCTCTCTATCAAATGATCCGGGAGCAACTGAACATTACGGGCCGTTCGTACCGGGCATTAAAAAAATTCAATACGGGGATGCTGCAGCAGTTCGAGCAGCGATTACAGAAAATACCGCTGCGGTTATTCTTGAACCAATCCAAGGCGAGGCTGGTATCGTCATTCCCCCAGACGGCTATCTAAAGGAAGTACGTGATATTTGTACAGAGAACAATGTATTATTTATAGCGGATGAGGTGCAAACAGGTTTTGCCCGGACAGGTAAGATGTTTGCCTGTGAATGGGAAAATGTCATACCAGATATCTTTGTAATGGGAAAAGCGTTAGGCGGCGGTATTCTGCCAGTATCCGCCATCGCAGCTGACAAGGAGATTATGGATGTCTTCACACCAGGTTCGCATGGATCAACATTTGGCGGAAATCCTCTAGCCTGTGCCGTATCTCTTGCCGCCCTTGATGTCATCGAAGAAGAAGACTTAGCAGGCAAGTCATTAGTATTAGGGGAATATTTTGCTAATGCATTACGTGAAATCGATAATCCGGATTTAATAGCCATCCGTGCACGTGGATTATTCATTGGCGTGGAATTTAACAAACCTGTTCGTTCCTACTGTGAGAAATTGAAGGAAGAAGGGGTATTGTGCAAAGAAACCCATGAGAACACGATACGATTTGCCCCGCCTCTAGTCATCACCCAAGAAGAACTGGACTGGGCCATAGAAAAAATCGTAAGGTGCCTGTCACTACCCGAAATTTGTCAATAATTGTCGAAAACCGAACAGCATCTAATGCTGTTCGGTTTTCAACTTTTAGTGTAAACTAATAATTATACTTAATTTAAAATTCAAATAATAGTTGCTAAATACATCGTAAAACAGGGAGCTGAGACATATGAAAATGCTATTTATGCTAAGGGATGCCTTTATTGAGGCAAATCCGAAGCTTTTAGAGAATGCAGGTACACTAGGGGAAGCCAAAGTGCTTTTCACAGACCAGGGAATTGCTAAAGAACAGCTGAAAAGAGAAGTGGCAGATGTGGATGTCATTGTTGTTGCGGTAGTTAAAATAGATTCGGAAATTATCGATGCTGCCCCAAATCTAAAATACATCATGAAATTTGGATCGGGATTTGACAACATTGATCATATCTATGCGCGTGAAAAAGGAATCCCCGTTACAAATGTGCCTGGCCAGAATACGGAAGCTGTAGCTGATTATGCCTTTGGTCTGATGATCACAGCTGCAAGGCATATCACACGAAAAGATCGGGAAATAAAATCCAGCCACTGGGAGCTCTCTATGGGCCATGAGATTTTCAATAAGCGTCTGGGAATCATTGGATTTGGCAATATCGGAAAGGCGATTGCAAGACGTGCTGCCGGGTTCAATATGGAAATTAATGCATACGGCAATCATAAGGATTATGATGCAGCAACCCGTTTAAACGTCAATTTTATGGAACTGGATGAACTATTCCAGACGTCAGACCTTATCATTATCTGTACTAACTTGAATGAAACAAATAGGAAGATGGTCAACCCTGATACATTGAAACTGATGAAACCAACAGCGATTCTTATCAACATATCCCGTGGTGGTTTAATTGATGAAGAAGCGCTGACAGAGGCATTGAAAAATAATAGAATCGGTGCTGCGGGTCTGGATGTATTTGCGGAAGAACCAACGAAAAGTGAACTTGCTGGTTTGCCAAATGTCATTGCAACGCCACATATTGGCGGAGCTACATATGAAGCAATAACAAGGATTGGTGATGTCGCGTTCGAGAATTTAAAAAGATTTGGTGAAGGTATGGAACTCAAGCATTTGGTGAACTAAAATGATTCTGCTGTAGAGGCTGTTCCAATCGAATAGACGAAGATTCAGTGGGAAGGTGAGTCCTTTTATAAAACTTAATAAGGGGAACTTCAATGCTGCCTAGCCCATTAATTTAAATTCTTCTGCATAATCTGCTAACAGAATATCGATAAAAACCGAACGCGGATCGGGATATGGCATCGATTCCTTCTAGGCGGTAATCGTGAAAAAACAGATGAAAATCGTTAGAATCGATTTCATCTGTTTTCGCATGTTTTTCCAGTTATCTTACATTTAGTTATACTTAGTAACAGATATCCCTGCTAGCTGCATAATTGTCATGTCATCCATGGGCGGATTATGCAGACCAGCACGGACATCGCGGTAATAACGCTGCAGAGGATTTTTTTCAGATAGGCTTCGGGCACCAACAATTCGCATAGCTAGATCAACTACTTCAATCGATTTATTTACGACAGAAAGTTTAGCCGCACCAAGCTCTGGTCCCATTGTCTGTCTATAATCCTCATCAGCCTCATCCCATTTTTTGGCAGCGCCGTAGAGAAAATACCTGGACTCCAGCATTTTGAGTTCCATTTCCCCGAGCTTTTGTTTTACATTCGGCAGGTCAGAGATGGTCCCTTGAATGCTGTTTGGGGAATAGCTTGCAGCAAATTTTACCGCGTATTCCTGGGCAGCGCGGGCAATTCCAAGATAGCATGCTGGAATATGCAAAAGCCATCCAGCGGCATTCTTTTTCCCAGGCGAGATGTGTTCAACCAAATCAGCTTTTCCTACATGTACATTTTCTAAAATAAGATCATGACTGCCCGTTCCCCGCATTGCTATAGAATCCCACGTTTCTTCCACCTTGACGCCATCTGCCCCGCTTCTGATAAGGAAATTGCCTGCCTGATCGGTACCATCAATGGTTGCGCTGACTACGAAATAATCGAGAATTGGCGATAATGTCGTGAAAATTTTTCTGCCATTGATTACCCAGCCTTCCGTAACTTGCTTTGCGATGGTTTCTGGCTTGCCGCCGCGGGTAGGGCTGCCAGTCGCAGGTTCAGACGCGGCATTATTCAATAAAGCGCCATTTTTAGTTACATCGCTTGCAATGGTTTTGTATGTTTCAGAATCCCAAATATCATGTTCACCAAGGTGCTTCATGATGCCCATATGCCAGCCTATGGAGAGTGCGGTAGATCCATCGGCCTTTCCGATAATCTCTTGATAACGCAGCATTTCGTACAGTGATATTCCGCTTCCGCCATATTTTTTAGGAATGGTCAAACCTGGATAGCCAATGCTCTTTAGATCCTGGAAATTTTCGAATGGAAAGGTAGCATCCTTATCATATTTGCTTGCTCGATCTGTAAAAGGCTCAACTGTTTTAGTTAGTAAATCAATTCTTTCTTCCAGTGAATTTAAATCTGCTAAATTCATGCTAAAGCCTCCCTTGGCTATTTTATTTGTCTCAGATATGTACTCGAATCTAGCTAGGATAAAAGTGATATATCTATTATTTCATTCATATCTGAAAATTTCAATCTGAATGCAACAAAGAAGGGGCGAAACACGAATTGCATTGGTGCATAACAAAAAGCCATAGTACCAAAACTATGGCTTCAAGAGTTCGACAAAGTTCAACAAAAATCGGGAAGTGACAGGCACCTAATTTCGATACCTAATTTCCTGGTGGGCGGTTTTGGCGATATTTTTTGTCATCCTTCATATCATTTAATTCTTCTTTATTTTTGTTTTTCTTCTTTTTTCCTTTACTCATGAGTATAGCCTCCTTTTTAGAGGTATTGTGACCAATTCTTTTTAAAAAATTCGGATTGCGATAGCTGTTGCAGCAGTAAAAGAAGGATTAATAATCAGATAAAGGACATAATAATTGTGAATTTTAGCGATGAATTATTTAGGAGGGCCATAACCATGTCTGAAGAAAATAAAAATAAAAATAAGGATAAAGGTAAGCAGAAGAACATATTAAAGTACGATACAACACCGAAACGCGATGTAGAAGTCTCACGGGAGAGCGAGTTCCTTAATCTAGACAATAAAAAGAATAAGCGAGACCGATAAAAATAAAAGTAAAAACAAAAGGAGCTTTTCTGAAAGACATCAGTAAAGGTCCTTTTTCCATTATGAATCTTGACGAAATTTACAAGTACATAATCCAACCGTTATCAGGAATAACTAAAATGGTGTTTAAAACGAAATATTATCCCAAGTTTAAGCAGGGCAATTGATTAGGAGGGACAATAGTGGACGAAAAGGGTACAGGTAACTTTACCGCTGCAGGAACCGATATCGACCAGGTAAAAAAGCTAAATGAAAACTCTGGTATGTCTTATAATGAAGCAAAGGAATATCTTGCGAAAACAACGGGTGGACATGGCACATCGATATTCAGCGATACCGATTCCCAAGAAGTCAGGGCGAAAAATCAGCCTGATAATAGTTAGAATTTTGGATGGGGGCAAGCCAATTATGCAGGAAAATGACTACCAAAAAATCTATAATGAGTACAGGAATCAGAGTAATGAACAGCAGGACAAAATAAGTGAAATGAATGCAGAAGGCAAGGAAAGCATCGTGGCCGTACGAAAAAATGATACAGGTGATATTATTGCATTTAAAACGGATACGGGGCGTGAGCTAGATTATGTAACTGCTTTAAATGAAGCAAAGTCAGGGGAGCTAGCGCATCTGGATGTATTCCACAAATACGGAAGGGATATTATCAGAAGTGAACCGGATGGTATCAAGGAAAATAACTTAGATAACTTACCTTTGTTTTGATGAAAAAAGCATGCAGCCAAGTATTCCACCTTGGACTGCATGCATAAATGGTACATAGGCATAGCTCTTATTGGTGCAGAAGCCGTATTCCTATTGGGGGACAACGGCTTATTTCTTTTTGCATCACAATTAAACATTCGTATTCCTGGAGCAGTAACGTTCTATCTCAATTCAAAATACGGCAACTTTGGGCAAGCTGTTCATGAATAGACGCATTCATTGATAGCAGCCAGCAAAATATAATTCGACAAAAACCGGGAAGTGACAGGCACCTTAGGGAACCTAGTTTGTTGCCCATTCTTCGACATTCCATATTTTGGTTACCCAGTCTTCATAGAACTCGGGTTCATGACACACGAGGAGGATGGTGCCTTTATATTCTTTCAATGCACGTTTTAATTCCTCTTTTGCAACAACATCCAGGTGATTGGTTGGCTCATCAAAAACTAGCCAGTTGCTTTCATTCAACATCAATTTGCATAAGCGTACTTTTGACTGTTCGCCACCGCTTAGTTGTTTCATCGGTCGGGTGATATGCTCGTTTTTCAAACCGACTTTGGCCAAAATGCCGCGAACCTTCGCCTGATCCAAATGCGGAAAGGCATTCCACACCTCATCAATTGGTGTTGTGCTGGGAGCCTGGACTTCCTGCTCATAATAGGATGGGAAAAGGAAATCGCCGAGCTCTCGTTTACCGCTAAGAGGCTCAATTTTCCCCAGAATCGTTTTCAAAAGGGTCGATTTTCCGACACCGTTGCTTCCTACAACTGCTATTCTGTCACCACGTTCGATTTCGGTTGTTAGTTTAGGAAATAGCGGCTGATCGTATCCGATTTCCAAATCCTTGGCTTCGAAAACAAATCTGCTGCTGCCGCGGGATTCCTTGAAACTGAATGTTGGTTTCATTGCCGTTTCCGGACGATCGATCCGCTCCATGCGAGCGAGCTGCTTCTGCCGGCTTTTTGCCCGTCCAGTTGTCGAATAGCGTGCTTTATTTTTGGCAATAAATTCTTCTTGTTTTTTGATATACTCCTGTTGCTTTTCATAAGCATTGATATGCTGGTTTTTATTAATCTCAGCAAGCTCCAGAAATTTTTCATAGGTTGCTGTATAGCGTGTCAGCTTGGAAAATTCCAAATGGAAAATGACATCGACAACGCCATTCATAAATTCTGTATCATGCGATATTAAAAGGAAGGCATGCGGGTATTCCTTCAGATAGCTGCTAAGCCATTGAATATGCTCCACATCCAGGTAGTTTGTCGGCTCATCCAGCAATAGGACTTCTGGCTGCTCCAATAAAAGCTTTGCAAGCAATACCTTCGTCCGCTGTCCTCCACTTAGTGCCGAAACGTCCTTGTCCAGTCCAATGGCATCGATTCCAAGACCATGTGCAGCCTCTTCTATTTTAATATCCAGACTATAAAAGCCGCCTGCTTCCAATTTATCTTGGATAATCCCCATTTGATGGAGCAAATCCTCAAGCTCTTCAGGTGTAGCAGTCCCCATTTTTCCTGTTACTTCATTCAGCATTTCTTCCTGCTGAAACAATGGCAAAAATGCATCTCGGAGAACATCTCGGATTGTCTTCCCTTTTGTCAGCACCGTATGCTGATCCAGATAGCCATAATCTGTACCAGGTGTCCATTCCACTCTGCCGCTATCATGTACAAGCTGCTTGGTGAGAATATTCATCAAGGTTGACTTGCCAACCCCATTTGCTCCAACTAAGCCAACATGCTCACCAGCTACAAGACGAAAAGATACGTCTTTAAATAACGTGCGGTCTCCAAAGCTATGGCTCAGGGAATCGATTGTA
Organism: Oceanobacillus massiliensis str. N'diop; assembly: GCF_000285495.1. Taxonomy (GTDB): domain Bacteria; phylum Bacillota; class Bacilli; order Bacillales; family Amphibacillaceae; genus Oceanobacillus; species Oceanobacillus massiliensis. Next base: position 725,345 of record NZ_HE610978.1, on the reverse strand, counting down.
AGCAAACTCATTGTAAAAAACCTCCAGAAAGTGAAGAAAATCTATCATTATATGTCGATTGGGGTATTTGAGGTGGAGAGACCAGCCTAAATCCAATGAGGGTGATATAACGTGTAGAATATACTTCCGCTTAAAATTTTATTTGTTTTAATTATAGAGGAAATCAAGAGAACTTACTAGGTGAAAAACAGGAACACCACCGATAAATAAGATTCGACAAAATTCGGGAAGTGACAGGCACCTTGCATAGTCGTATTCAATATTGTATAATTATTATCAATAAACGTATAATTATTCATTATTGAATAATTCGATAATTTGAAGGGGAGATTTGATGGTCAATCTTTATCTTCTTCCAAATGCTGAAGAAGAGGTAATCGATTCGTATGATGAGGACATTATTGTCACGAATCGGAATGGGAAAATCATTAAGGCTTCGCATATCAGTGGAAAGCAATACAATTTGTCTGCTGCAGATCTAATTGGCAAATCTGTCTATGATCTGGAAGCCAGGGGGATATTTTCACCGGCGATAACCCCATTGGTTCAGGAGCAAAAGAAAAAAGTTGTCCTCGTTCAGACTAAACAAGATGGCCGGAAAGTATTGATTACAGGAATTCCGCTATACAACGAGAGCCATGATGTTGAGTTTGTTGTCAGCTATTCCTATGATGTTTCGGAATTATTTGTTCTTCAGGAATATTTGAATGAATTGGAAGGCGAGATGACCAGAGTTAAAGAGGAACTGGAGACGTTGCGTGAGAAGACTCTAACGATTGATGGCATCGTGGCAGAAAGCAAGTCGATGCAGCAACTGCTTAAAACAATTAGCAAAGTTGCTCCGCTTAAAGTTCCTGTTCACCTGCAAGGGGAGAATGGGGTCGGAAAATCTTTGCTTGCCAAATTGATCCATAAGGAAAGTGAGTGGAGAAATGGCCCATTTATTGAAGTGAACTGTGGCGCTATACCAGAAGCACTTCTTGAGCGTGAACTTAAAGGCAGCACGGAACATGGAGCGGAAAAAGCCGGATATCTGCAGCTTGCCGAGGATGGATCGCTCTATTTGCAGGGTGTTGATGAACTTTCCAAAACTGGCCAAGGCATTTTGATGAAATCGCTACGGCAATGCAATCAGAACTTTCGTATTATCAGTTCCACAGAAGAAGACATGGAAGAATTAGTACAATCAAAAAGGTTCAGGGATGATTTATTTTATAAGCTGCATGTGATTCCGCTTCCGATTAAGCCGTTACGTGAAAGGCCGGAGGATTTAAGTGCAGCTATAGAAATCTATGTTGAAAAATTTGCTGCCGAGTACGGAATGGAACGCCGACTATCCAATGATCTATTCCAGGAACTGTTACAGAAAGACTGGAAGGGTAATCTTCAGGAAGTAAAGAATTTGATGGAGAGACTTGTTGCTGGGAGCGAATCCGTAATGATAACAAAAGACAATCTTCCACTGAATTATCGCATGGACGATTCCGAACAGCTAAAACCTTTGGAAATGGATGGGGAGACATTACCTCTGATTCTGGAAAAGGTGGAAGAAAAAGTATTGATCAATGCCAGAAAGCATTGTAAAACAACTACAGAACTGGCAGAGATTTTGGGAATCAGCCAACCATCTGTTGTACGAAAACTAAAAAAATATTCCATATAGAAAAGGGGCATCAGCATGATGAACAATAATGATCAGGAGTGGCTGACATTAGTCGACTCTATAGGAAACTATCTTGCACCAAGTATGGCAAAGGACCATCCAAACTTACCGGTTGTGAAGGCAGAAGGCTGTTACTACTACGGCGCAGACGGAAAAAAATATCTCGATTTCACATCAGGAATTGCTGTAGAGAATGTTGGGCACCGCCATCCAAAGGTGGTCCAGGCAATAAAAAACAGCAGTGACTACCTCATTCATGGACCATCCGGAGTTATTATCTATGAATCTATCTTAAAGCTTGCTGCAGATCTGCAGGAAATACTCCCGCCAAAGCTTGATAATTTCTTCTTTGGAAATAGTGGCACAGAAGCGATAGAAGGGGCATTGAAACTGGCAAAATATGTTACCAAGCGGCCATATGTGATTTCTTTTACCGGAGGATTCCATGGACGGACAATCGGGTCCTTAAGTGTTTCCACATCTAAAAGTAAGTACCGTAAGTATCTTCAGCCATCATGGCTCACCTATCAGCTTCCATATGCCAACCCGGCTGATTGTCCAGCAGACAGGGAATCCGAGGAATTCTTCGCGGAAAAATTAGAGCAGGAAGCAGCAGAATTATTTCGTCATCAGGTTGACCCAGAAGAAGTAGCATGCATGATTGTAGAGCCGGTCATGGGGGAGGGCGGCTACATTATCCCACCAAAATCCTGGCTGAAAAAGATCCGTGAAATCTGTGACCGCTACGGGATTCTTCTGATTTTTGACGAAGTGCAGACAGGATTTGGACGTACTGGAAATTGGTTTGCAGCCCAAACCTTTGATGTCACACCAGATATCATGGCCGTTGCAAAAGGGATTGCAGCAGGAATGCCGCTTGGGGTGACAATCGCCTCCCAGGAATTAATGAAGCAATGGCCGATGGGGACGCATGCGACCACATTTGGTGGGAATCCCATTGCCTGTGCAGCCGCCAGGGCATCCATCGAAGTCATCAAAGAGGAAAAACTGCTTGAGAATTCCCGGGAGATGGGCGAATATACGCTTGCCCGTCTAGCTGGGCTGCAGAGAAAATTTCCAATAATACAAGATGTCCGTGGAGTGGGCCTCATGATTGGTATCGCTCTGCAAAATCCGAAAACTGGCGACCCGGATGGAGAAGCTGTTATGCGTGTTCTGGATGGCTGTTTGGAAAAAGGCGTCCTGTTTTATTTATGCGGAAATGCCGGTGAGGTCATTCGTATGATACCACCATTAACGGTAAGCAAAGAACAAATTGATGCAGGAATCAAAGTACTGGAAGACGTACTGGAAACAATCTGAGAGATGGGCAAAGTTTAACAGAAGAAATGAGGAGGACTTTGATTGAGTACAAATAGTGAACAGAAAGTTGTTTATGCAGCAGAGGAAAAATTTTCAAAAAAGGATTTGCTGAAGTTTTTGCTGCCCTCTTTGTTTGGGGTAATTATATTCCTTTTCCCCATAATTGACGGTGGTTCGTTTAACATACCTTTAGGAATCATCACGGAATACATTATTGACCTATTAGCGAATTGGCTGCCGGCCATTATTACGTACACAATGTTTCTTTCTGCAATACTTACACTTTATGCCATTATCTTTAAACCTAGGTTTATAGTAAACTCGGAATTTCTTTCATCGCTTTTTAATGTATCGATTTTTTGGACAGCCGTCCGAGTCCTGGGTACGATTTTTGCAATAATGACATATTCTGAAACTGGATTTACATTTATCCATTCGGAAATAACCGGGCAAGTCATGTTTGGCCTATTGACAAGCCTCATCGTATGGTTTTTCGTTGCCTCCTATCTTATGCCCTATCTGATTAATTTTGGGGCAATGGAATTTGTAGGCACACTGCTTAGAGGAGTTATTAAACCATTATTTACGCTGCCAGGCCGCTCTGCAATTGATTTGTTGGCATCCTGGGTCGGTAATGTCAATGTCGGGGTTGTCATAACAAGAGAACAATATCAGGATGGATTTTATTCAGGTCGTGAGGCGGCAGCAATCGCAACCTGTTTTTCAACCGTGTCATTGCCTTTTTGCCTTGTTATTGCAAGTATGCTTGAAGTCGATCACATGTTTCCGGTTTTCTACCTTACGATTTGTATAGCCGGGATTGTCAGTGCTGTCATTATTCCGAGAATCCCGCCAATATCCAAGGTTTCAGATACGTATTATCAAACAAGCCACATCCAAGAGGAAATCCCTGCAGATACATCTGCATTCAGATGGGGTCTTCAACAGGCGGTCAAACGGGCTAAAAATGCAGGAACAATCAGAAGTCAATTTAAACAGGGGACTGAAATTTTCCTTGGTATCGTGTTTGTGTTACTGCCACAGGTGATGGCTATTGGAACGATTGCCCTGATTATTGCAGAATTCACACCCGTATTCCAGTGGATTTCTCAACCGATGATCCCGATTCTTAATCTCCTGCAGATTCCAGAAGCAGCAGAAGCGGCTCCGGCAACCATCATTGGTTTTATTGATATGTTCCTTCCGGCTGTGCTGGCATCCGGCATTGAAGCAGAAATCACCAGGTTCGTCATTGGTGCATTGTCATTGGTTCAAATCATCTATTTAACAGAAATGGGTACGCTTTTACTTATTTCAAAAATTCCGGTCAAATTTTCACATCTATTAATCGTATTTATCGAGCGTACTATTATCTCATTGCCGATTATCGCATTGATTGCGCATATCGTTTATTAAAAACACATGATACCGGGTGGTGCTAGCCATGTATGTACAACAGCTTATCGATGAACTCGGCAAGCATAAAGTCAGTCAAAATGAAACAGAATTAATGAAGCACAGCAGGGATGAGTCAATCCATGCTGCCGTAAAACCGGAAATTGTCTGCTTTCCGGAAACCAAAGATGATGTTGCAACCATTTTAGAGGTGGCTTCTGTACATCTGATACCGGTAACCCCGTTTGGAGCAGGATCCGGTTTGGAGGGACAGGCAATACCAATTCACGGAGGAATAGTAATAAATTTTGAAAGGATGAATAAGATCCTTGATTTTTCTCCGGAAGATATGCGGATTACCGTCCAATCGGGAGTCACTCGTATGCAGTTAAACAGACTCGCAGCTAAGCATGACCTGATGTTCTCGGTTGATCCAGGTGCCGATGCCATGATCGGCGGGATGGTGGCAACCAATGCAAGTGGTACCACCGCCGTACGCTACGGTGCAATGCGCGATCAGCTGCTGGACTTGGAAGTCGTTCTCGCGGATGGAACTATTTTTCATACAGGAACAAAGGCGAAGAAATCTTCATCCGGCTATCATCTCACTGGTTTATTTGCAGGCTCTGAGGGAACGCTTGGCATCATAACAGAGGTTACATTGAAACTGCATAGTATCCCGGAGTATTCGATGCTGGCCAGATGTACCTTCGACTCATTGGATATGTGTGCTGCTGCAGCACAGAAAATGCTGCAGTCGGGAATCCAGGTACTGCGGATGGAACTGATCGATGCCGCTAGTATCCAATTGATCAATCATCATAGTGGAGAAGATTTTCCTGTTGGGCATTCCTTATTCCTTGAATTTTCCGGAACGAAAAATGCGGTCGAAAAGGAAATGCGTGATGCTTCAGAATTAATGGATGGCCTGGGAGCAGAAAACTGGATATCTGCAAACGACCCACTTCAAAAAGAAGTAGTGTGGAAGGCAAGAAAGGAACTGAATTATGCCATTTCCCATCTGAAAGGTATGGAAGAAATCGGCGGTGATATCTGTGTTCCAATCTCCAGAATGCCGGAAATGGTTTCCACTGCCCGCCAATATATGGATGGCAGTGGACTGAATGGAGCTATTTGGGGCCATGTAGGTGATGGTAATCTCCATACAAGTATTATGTATAATCCAAAAGTAAAAGGCGAATTCGAATTAGCCGAGCAAACAAACGATGCCATTGTAATGCATGCAATTCAAGCTGGAGGCACATGTACCGGAGAGCATGGTGTCGGAATCGGTAAGATGAAATTCCAGCAGGCAGAGCATGGCCAGGCTTTGGAAGTTATGAAGAGGATGAAGCAAATGTATGATCCGAAAGGGATATTGAATCCGGGGAAGATTTTTGTGCCTTAATTTGATAAGTTTCTTAATGTAAAGATTATAATGTAAACATTATTAAACTTTCCCGCGAACGGAGTCAGCGACGTAATTATGGCGGGCTGCTTTGTCCAGATCCCAGTAATAATCGATGATCTACGAGGGCACTTGCTATGTAGGCGTGTGATCGGCATCCACTGCCGCAGAATTCATATATAATTCCAAGGTGTCTACGTGATTCCTCCAAATTATTTTGGAATACCAAAAGCGGAACAGCATATCAGGCTGTTCCGCTTTGTTGAGCTTCCTGTGTGACTAATGTGACCTCATCAATAAATAAACAAAATAGGGTGCACTTAAGATAGCAACAACGATACCGACAGGGATTTCTGTTGGCGATAATACATTCTTGCCAATCATTTCAGCTAACAGCAGCAGCAGCGCACCAATCAGAGCAGAGAGCGGGATAATGAATTGATGTATGGGGCCAATCAGCTTTCTTGCAATATGGGGAACGACTAGACCGAGAAAAGCAATCGCTCCTCCAAATGCAACAGAGGCACCTGCAAGCCCTACAGCAAGCAACATCAATATACGTCTTTCTTTTTCCACATATGCTCCTAGGCCAGTGGCTACCTCATCGCTGATATTTAATACATTCAATGATTTTGCCTTGTAAAAAACGATTGGAATCAATAGGAGAATCCAAGGCAGCAGCGACAGGACCGATGTCCAATTTGCATTCCATATATCCCCGGATAGCCAGACCGTTGCCTGTCTGAAATCCTGCGGGTCCATTTTTAGCTGGAAAATGGTGATAAAGGCACTGAATCCGGCATTGACGCCAATTCCAACCAGAACGAGTCTGATTGGATTGACACCTTTTTTCCATGCGAATAAATAGATGATCAGGGCTGCAAAGGCAGCACCAATAAATGCCGCAACGGGCATAATAAAAGCAGCTAATACAGTTCCAGGCGCCATCGTATTTTGGAAAAAGAAGATAAATAACACGACAGCAAGCCCCGCGCCTGTATTGATTCCAAGAATTCCCGGATCGGCAAGTTCATTTTGGGTGATTCCTTGTAAAATTACTCCTGAAACTGCCAGACCCGATCCAATCAATAAAGCAAGAATAATTCCAGGCAAACGAAATTCAAACAGAACGAGCTCCTGCCTGCCTGTCCCATTATTAAATAGGGTTTTTATCACCTCGTTTGGCGATATATGTATGATGCCGGTACTTAGGCTGACAAAAAACATAATGATTATTCCTGCTGTTATTCCTGCCATCATCCAGGAGAATTTTTTTCGTTTCATTGCGTCTGGTGTATGCATTATTTCCCACCTCCACGAGCTAAATAGAGGAAGAAAGGAACGCCCAAAAGAGAAGTAATCGCGCCAACTGGTGTCTCGAAAGGTGCATTGATCAACCTGGAAACAAGGTCGGACACTACGAGCAGCAATGCACCAAAGATGGCCGCTGTTGGAATGATCCAGCGATAATCGGGTCCAATAATAAACCTGGTTATATGGGGAACAATAAGTCCGACAAAACCGACAACCCCTGCAATGGAAACGGCGGCACCAGTCAGGATCAGTATAGAAAATACACCAAGAATTTTAATGATAAGATTATTTTGGCCAAGGCCGACAGCAACTTCTTCACCAAGGCTAAGCACCGTTATCGATTTAGAAATATACAAAGCAATTAGCAATCCAATTGTACCTGATATCAGTAATAGCTTAACAGATGTCCAGCTTGTACCGGATAGCCCTCCTGCCAGCCAAAAGCCCATCTCTTTTTCCAACTGAAAATGCAAGGAAATAATAGAAGAAAAGGCTCGCAGCATTGTCCCGATTGCAACCCCTGCCAATACCAATTTAACGGGTGTCAATCCATGTCTGGAAGCTGAGCTGATCAAAAATATCAGACTGACAGCCATTCCTGCACCAATAAAGGAAGCCAACGTCATTCCCAATCCATTTACATGAGGGAAAAATGCCAGCATAATTGCAAGGGCAAAAGCTGCTCCGTCTGTCACCCCCAAAACAGAGGGGGATGCGAGTGGATTTCTTGTCATTCCTTGCATGATTGCACCGGAAACAGCAAGCAGTGATCCAACTAATGCTGCTGAGAATGTGCGGGGAAGCCTTAATTCCTGTATCACCTGATGGCCGGTTAAATCCGGATTGAAATGGAATATGGACTGCCAAACTGTATGGAACCCGATATTCGTTGAACCGTAAGAAACAGATAGACCGCAGAGAAAGATTAAGATAATAAGTGCAGTAAGATTTACGATTAGTTTACTTAAATTCGAACGATGAATACGTGTTAACATGTGGTCCTCCTGCTTCAAGCTATTAGAGCGTAATAGAGCGTTGACTTTTCAAATGATAATGGTTATCATTATCATTGGATTTAAATAAATTATATCATATTATAAAGGAGAATACATATGTTCAGAAATCATAAATATCAATCTATAGTCTTATGTATGGCGATCATCGGAGCTTTCCTTTTATCTGCATGCGGCAGCGATGATTCACAATCTGAATCTGAAAGCACTGGCAATGAGGAAAGTACAGAGATTAAAGTAGATTCTGCAATGGGAGAACTTACGATACCATCGGATGCAGAAAGGATTCTTGCCCCATTTCATGAGGATGCCTTACTGGCTCTTGGCGTAACGCCAGTTGCCAAGTGGGCAATAGGAGAGTCTGTTCAAGGCTATCTGGAGCAGGATTTAGAGGAAATTCCAAAGCTTGAATGGAATCTTCCACTAGAACAGGTACTTAACCATGAACCAGACCTGATTATCCTGGAAAACAATATGGAAAGCTATGAAGGAACATATGATGATTATAGTAAAATTGCACCCACCTATGTAATGACAGAAGAAACCATGAGTGATTGGCGCAGTCAAGTTACTACATTTGGCGAGTTACTTGGTAAGGAAGAAGAAGCAGAAAAGGTATTGAATGAATATGAAGAAAAGGTTGCGGATGCAAGCGAACAGCTTGAAGAAGCAATTGGAGATGAAACCGTTGCAGCCATTTGGACGGTAGGCAATCAATTCTTCTTATTCGAACACAACCGCCACAGTGCTGAAGTAATTTATTCGGAGTTAGGTATCGAACAGCCGGCCTTGGTCGAATCGCTGGGAGAAGGGGAAGCCCAATGGAACCCAATCAGTATTGAAAAGCTTTCTGAGCTGGATGCTGACCATGTATTTTTATTGGCAACTGAAGGGGAGCAAGGGCTTGAAACCTTGGAAAATAGCGATGTATGGCAAAGCACACCTGCAGCAGCCAATGATCAGGTTTATGTAATCAACGATCCTAGTAATTGGACAAATAAAGGCTTAATCGCATCAGAGAAAACGATCGATGAACTTCTGGATGTTCTAGTGGATTAAATGAAAGCTGCCTCTCCATAATGAGGCAGCTTTTTTCGTGGCTTAGATTAATGAAGAGCCACCTGAACAAATTATAATTCGACAAAATTCGGGAAGTGACAGGCACCTAAAAAGGCACCTAAAAAACCGATCAGGAAATTTCCTGATCGGTTTTCTTGTTTCTGATGTTATTTCACTTCATCTTGCTCTTCTGTTTCTTCTTCGCCATAGGAGTAATCATTAATATTAACTGGTTCCCATTCTTCGTTAGGAGTATAGAAACGTAAGAGGTCGCCATTCAATACTTTATCGGACAGTTCGAGTTCATGAAGAACTGTTTCAGCTGTCTTTTTCATTTCTTCTGTCGGTTCTTCGATTACTTCTTTTGTTTCATTATCGTAATAGGAACCTTTGACAAAGCTGTATTCCGGAGTCATAAAGTCACCGTTACGGAAAGGTACATATTCTTTATGGTCTTCCGAGAACATATCAGTACCGAATACGATATGATCCAGTGCATCAATGCCTAGGATATGCATCAATGTTGGCATGACATCGATTTGTCCGGAATATTCATGATTGGTTCCTTGGCCATCAACGCCAGGAATACGAATCAAATACGGTACACGCTGCATGTCAGCATTTTTCAAAGGAGTGATTTCTTCCCCAGTAATCTGCTCCATTGCTCTATTATGATTATCAGAGATACCATAATGGTCACCATAGATCATAATTATCGAGTCTTCATATAAGCCGGATTCCTTCAGATCATTAAAGAATTGCTCCAGTGATTCATCCAGATAACGGGCTGTCTGGAAGTAACCATCAACGGTGGCATCTCCAGTTTCAGCAGGCTCAATTGTTGCCTCGCCTTCATCAACGATAAATGGGTGATGGTGTGTCAATGTCATCATATGAGCATAGAACGGCTGATCCATTCCTTCCATTAATGGAACGGCTTGTTCAAAGAATGGTTTATCTTTCAAACCATAGTTAATGACATTCTCCGGACTCATATCATAAAAGATATCGTAGAAATATTGATTGATTCCAAGAGCTTTATAGATTTCATCACGATTCCAGAAGGATTTTCCGTCACCGTGGAATACAGCGCTTGTGTAATCCTGCTGCTGATCCAAGATGGCTGGCAATGCCTGGAAAGTATTTTCGCCTTTTGTCATGAATGCTGCCCCCTGCGGAAGACCGTATAGAGAAGTATCCATAATCAGCTCAGCATCAGCAGTCTTTCCTTGCTCTGTCTGATGGAAAAAGTTATCAAAATAAGTGAAATCCTGACTCTCATCATTTACAAGTGAATTGAGGAATGGAGTAACCTCTTCCCCGTGCAATTCATAATTGATTAAGAAAGACTGGAATGACTCCAGATGAATCTTGATAATGTTTTTTCCTTTTCCAGTTCCGAAGTATTCCGCATTTGGTTCTGCATACTTCGATTTCGTGTAGTTTTCCACTTCGGTAATATCACTGCTATCGGCCAATACACGCTGTGTCGATGTTTCAAAGCTCTGAATAGCATCATAAATGATAAAATTATAGGTTCCTAGATATTTAACCAAATAGTTTCTGTCAAAAGCACGTTCCAATAATTGCGGTCGGTCCGCTTCTGCCAAACCTAGATTAACAGTGAAAGCAATTAAACCTGCCAAAAGCACTGTCAATGGTTTACGAATTCTCGGACGTTCCATGGACCAATTCCCTTTAAACTTGTTATAAAGGACGATCAAAATTACAATGTCGACGAAATAGAGCACGTCATATCCTGTCATTAAGCTCAGAATACTGCCGCCTAAGCTGCCCATGTTTTCCGAGGAACCAAGGGTGGCAATCGTAATAAAGTCGCTGTTAAAACGGTAATATACCAGATTGGCATAAAGGATAAATCCTAAAATAAAGTCGAGAATGATAATCCGGCGTCCAACCTTTTTACCAGCCGAAAATAATGCAAGTCCAAGGAAAATCAAACCTGAACTTAAAGGATTAAGGAATAATAGGAATTCTTGCATGGCACCACTGACACCTAAATCAAACTCCAACTTATATATCGTATACGTTTTTATCCAAAAAAGAACTACAGCGATCGCGAAGAACCCCATCTTCGTAGATAATAATTTCTTCACTTTCTTCACCTCATATTTTTCAATTGGTTAACTTAATTTACATCCAGTTAATCTTGTAACAAGATGTTATTATATATCAATAAGAGGAGTAATGTCAAAGCAATTTATATGTAAAAAGTGTGGCAACGCAAGCCCCGCACGCTCCTGTACCCTAGATCAGAATATTATTCGACAAAAACCGGGAAGTGACAGGCACCAAAAAAGTGATATAATGAATATTAAAAATAAACGAATAAGTTATTGGGCTGGAGGAAAAATGAAGCGCTTTCTTAATGTTTCATTAAAGGTTAAAATTTTAGGATTGATCATTTCGCTAATTATCCTGATTATTGGCTTAATGACGATAACACTGACAACACTGGAATACAGGGAAGAAATCAGGAGAGCCGAGCATAGTGCTCTACAGACAGCCAGGATGATTTCCTATATGCCGCATATACAAGAGGCAATAAAATCGGAAAGCTTAAGTCATGAAGGCAGATTGACCATAACACAGTTAATAGAAGAAACAGGTGCGGCAGGTATAGTGCTGGAAAGCGAAAATGCTGTACTCTACTCTACAGTCCCAAGCAAAATAAGAAAGGTAATTGCAGAAGATAATCTTACCTACCGCGCTTTGGTATTCGCAAGTGCCTATGTCGAGAAGGTCACGCTCGACCATCATAAATCCCTATTAGGAATTGCACCTGTTTCCATCGATAATGGACCCTATTATCAGATAGAGGGAACCGTTACTGTCCGATTTGATGAGAATCTGATTATCCAGAACATTTTTAAGGATATCAATAAAATATTAGTCGCAGCATTTATCGTATTGGTTATCGGAATCATCGGCGGCGTCATCCTTACCAAGAGTATAAGGAAAGATACGTTGGGACTTGAGCCCATTGAGATAGCTTCCTTGTATAAGCAGCGGAATGCGATACTCCAGTCTGTTAAGGAGGGCATCATTGCAGTCGATTCAAATGAAAAGATAGCCATGATGAACCATTCAGCCAAGAATATCCTCCATGTGAAAGGCAAGGTAAAGGGGATACAGCTGGATAAAATATTCTATAGATCTCAGATTATCGATATGATCAATTCTCCTATCCAGACAAATGATGCAGAGATAGAACACAATGGACGAACGATTATTGTCAATACCATGCCCATTTTAGAAGAGAATAAAAGGATTGGGACGGTAGCAAGTTTTAGAGATAAGACAGAGATACAGAATATGGTCAATACCATTTCCGAGGTGAAGCAGTACTCGGAGGATCTGAGAGCACAGAACCACGAATTTACGAATAAATTATATGTTCTGCTAGGGTTGCTGCAACTGGGCAAGACAGAAGAAGCGATGGAATTCATTCAGGAAATTACTAAAATACAAGAATTGAATGCTGATATTATTTTTAATTATATCCATGATGAAAAGGTCCAGGCAATTTTACTGGGAAAGCTGGCCAAGGCCTCGGAAAATAAGCTGGAATTTACGATTGATCAAAATTCTTCCTTAGAAAAACTACCCTCCCGTTTTGCCTTATTGCCTTTGCTTATTATTATCAGCAATCTAATTGATAATGCGTTTGAAGCGGCTGCAAATAAAGAAGAAGGCAAAGTAACATTCTTTACTACCGATATCGGTAAAGAAGTCATATTTGAGATTAGTGATAATGGAAACGGCATCAATGAAGAAATTCTCCCGGATCTTTTTTCCAAGGGAGCTTCTGGAAAGGGAGCGGACAGGGGCTATGGATTGTCTAATGTGAAATATGAGGTGGAAGAATTAGACGGATCCATTGAGTTTGAAACTTCAGCGGAAGGAACAATCTTTACGGTTTTTCTTCCTAAGCAATAATTTTTTCAATTCTTCATTAGCGAGAGGTGATTTCGAGTGATTAATGTGATCATTGCTGAAGATGATTTTCGCGTTGCAAAGATACATGAAGCTTATATGGAAAAGATAGAGGGCATGTGTGTTGTTGGAAGGGCGATGAACGCTTCTGATACCCTTGATTTATTGAGTGAACAATCTGTTGATCTGCTGCTCCTGGATGTCTATATGCCAGACATGTTAGGAACGGATCTGTTGCAGGAGATTAGGAAGGTCCATTCCAGTTTGGATATTATTATGATTACCGCTTCTACAGAGAAGATTTTTCTCGAGAAATCATTACGTTATGGTGTGTTCCAATATCTCATCAAACCTGTAGAACTGAATAAGTTTAAACAAACAATGAGCCAATACAAAAAAAATAGACAACTGCTCAGAAAGACGAAAGAAGTGAATGAAAAGCTGCTGGAATCGATATTTGGAAATGACTCATCGCTTATTTCACAACAGAATCTTCCACCGGGGATTGATGGCATCACCCTCGATAAAGTGATCCAAATCGTCCTATCGGAATGCGGTGGGATGACATCAGAAAAAGTAGGGGAAAAAATGGGAGCTTCCCGGACAACGGCCAGACGTTATTTGGAATACTTGGTAGGAATTGATTATTTAAAGACAGAGAGTGTCTATGGGATAGTGGGCAGACCGGAACGCAGATATTTTCTAAAGGAGACCCATACGGGAAATCTATAATGAAACGGTAATGGACTTAAGCGATATATTAGCTTAGGTCTCTTTTCTTATATAGAAAGAGCAATAAGGAAGCCGTGAACAAAATGAACAAAATACATTTTAAATTTTTAAAAAACAATATTTTGTAAACGTTTACATAAATTGATTCAATCGTTAAGATAGTAATAATTTCATTATGATGAATGGCCAGCAGTATAAAAATCAGGAAATGAAGAGGTGTAGAGAATGAAAAAAGTAATGTTGATTTGTTTCGTTTTGTTATTGGCAGCATGTTCGAATACTGCATCAGGAGATGAATTTCCATCCAAAAATATCGAGATTGTGGCTCCTGCATCGCCAGGAGGAGGATGGGATCTAACAGCGCGCTCCGTTCAGAAAATATTAGTTGATAATAAATTGGTTGATGCAAATATCAATGTCATGAATAAGCCAGGAGGCGGGGGAGAGGTTGGCTGGACATACTTAGAGCCTAAAGATGCCCATCACCTAGCAATTAATTCGAGCTTACTTTTGACAAACAACCTTTTGGGAACAAGCCAGCTTACCTATAATGATTTCACACCACTGGCTATGCTGGCAACAGAGTGGCAATCACTGGCAGTCTCAGCTGATTCAGAGTATGGGAGTTTAGAAGAATTGATGGACCAGCTAAAGGAAGACCCCAAGTCTATTAAAGTAGGGGTTGGTCCCGGACTTGGTAATGACGACCATCTATCATTCGTTCAAGCTGTCCGTGCGAACGGTATTGATCCAAAACAGATTGACTTTCTAGTATATGAAGGTGGGGGAGACGTTGTCACTGCGCTTCTTGGAAATCATGTGGATGTTGTGACGACATCATTGTCCGAGGTGAAGGAGCTTTATCAGGCAGAAGATCTGAATATATTGGCTATATCGTCCAGTGAGAGATTGGAAGAGCTGCAGGATGTCCCTACCTATCAGGAACAGGGCGTAGATATGGAATTCCCGCACTGGCGCGGAATAATGGGGCCAGCTGATATGAGTGATGAGGAGGTCGCTTATTGGGATGAAAAGTTAGGGGAAATGGTCCAATCGGAGGAATGGAAAGAAGTCCTGGAGAATAATGACTGGGACGATTTCTACAAAAATAGTGAAGATACAAAGGCATTTCTTGACGAACAGCAGGAATTATACAAGGGACTGGTGGATGATTCGGGATTAGTAAATTAATCCTGAATCAGTCTGCAAAGAAAGGAGCTGAATAACAATGAAGGCCTTTAAATTAGGGATGCCAATTTTTATGATTGTCTTGGGACTTGTTTTTCTGTTTGCTGCAATGAATTTGCCTAAAGCAAATCTGGGCAATCCGAATGGTCCTATCTATTTTCCAATCGGATTAAGTGTTCTACTTTTGATATTCAGTATTATCTACCTGTTTCAGGAATTGAAAAATATAGATAAAGAGAATGAAAAAATCAAAGAGCTCCTTTCTGGAAGGACAGTAAAATTGATTGGTATGACCGTTTTATTCGGAATCATTTATGCAATCATTCTAGATGCAATTGGCTTTTTGATCGCAACGGCACTGTTTTTGGGTGCATTATTATTTTTAGTGAATGGATTTCAAAAATGGAAGGCAAATCTGATCGTTGCTGTCGTTTTTTCGATTGTATCATGGTATTCATTCAGTGAGCTGCTGGGTGTTAGTCTACCGTAGGAGGTGGTAATAATGGAGGCATTTACAGAAGGATTACTAACTGCATTACAGCCCATGAATATAGTATGGATCGTTATTGGAGGCTTCTTAGGAACCATCGTTGGAATGCTGCCCGGACTTGGCCCAGCAACAGCTGTGGCGGTCCTGATTCCGGTAACTTTTGGCATGGACCCGGTCAGCGCGCTAATATTGATGGCCGCTATCTATTACGGAGCAATGTATGGCGGCTCCCGCAGTTCGATATTGCTGAATACACCAGGTGATGGGTCGGCAATTGCAGCCACCTTTGACGGATACCCGATGGCACAAAAAGGGCAGGCCGGTCAGGCAATGGCCATATCTGCAGTAGCTTCATTTATAGGAGGAGTTCTAGCAGTCTTTGGTTTTATTTTGCTTGCGAAGCCATTGGCCACTTTTGCTCTTAAGTTTGGCCCCGCAGAATACTTTTTATTAATGCTGCTTACACTGTCGGCCATCGTTTCCTTGTCATTAGGCAAGATGGTCAAAGGCTTTATAGCAATGGTGATTGGTTTAATGATCAGTACCATCGGAATTGATACGCAGAGCGGTGTCTACCGATTTACTGCCGATATCCCTCATTTAAGTGAAGGTATTGACTTCCTGATTGTTATTATCGGGGTATATGCGATCGGTGAGGTATTGTATAATTTCCTGTCCATCGATAAACAGAAGAAGGAAAAGAAAAAGATTGGAAAAATATGGTTCAGTAAAGAGCAATGGAAACGGTCGATGTGGCCAATACTCCGGGCCGGACCAATCGGGTTTATTGTAGGTGTCCTGCCTGGAGCTGGTGGTTCGATAGCTTCTATGATCAGTTATTCGACTGAAAAACAGATTTCCAAAAGATCGAAAGAGTTTGGAAAAGGTGCAGTAGAAGGACTGGCAGCACCGGAATCTGCAAACAATTCAGCATCTGTTGGTGCGATGATTCCACTATTGACGATGGGAATCCCGGGTTCAGGTACGACAGCAGTGATGCTCGGTGCCTTGATTATGCTGGGAATCAGACCAGGGCCTATGCTGTTTGAAAATGATCCAGGACTTGTTTGGACATTTGTCAACAGTATGTTTATCGGAAATATTGCGTTGGTGATCATTAATATTGCCCTTGTAGGGTTATTGGTTCGGGTCCTTGATACTCCGGCAAAAATCTTGTATCCAATCATACTGCTGATGGCTTTTATAGGAACCTATACATTAAGCTACAGTACAGTTGATTTCTATTTGCTGCTCATTTTCGGTTTGCTTGGATTAGTCATGAAAGTGCTGGATTTCCCGCTGGCACCGCTCGTATTGGCAGTTATAGTGGGGGCCGATATGGAACAGAATTTCCGGATGGCTGTGTTATCGTCAAATGGCAGTATGGGGGTTTTCTTCAGTTCGCCTGTATCGATTACACTAGTTGCCCTGATTATTATTTCTGTACTGTATCCATTGATCATAGGTGCAATTCAAAAAAGGAAAGAGAGAAAAGCGGAGGAAAATATAGAAAAGATTATATAACTAAATGGAGAAAGGTGGATTTGTGTGGAAAATAGTCTGATTGGAGCCAATTATGACACGGTAGTTGTCGGTGCAGGAAATGCTGCATTATGTTCTGCAATAGCCGCTCGTCTACAGGGTGTCCGTGTACTCGTTGTTGAACGGGCGCCAAAAGAGAAAAGAGGCGGCAATTCTTATTTTACGGATGGGGCTATTAGAGTGGCATATGAGCATTTTGAACATATTAGAAAAGTGATTCCTGACATACCTGATGAAGAAGCTGAGGATATCATTATGCCTGAATATGGGAAAGATGATTTTTATGCCGATATGATGCGTGTGACAGAGGGGAGAAGTGATCCGAAGCTTGCAAAGCAATTAGTAGGGAAGTCTCTTGGTACGATTCTATGGATGAAAGAACAGGGTGTAGAATTTGAGCTTAATGCAGCAAACCAATCGTTCATAAATAATGGCAAGCGTGAATTCTGGGGTGGATTGCCCCTGAAGACAAAGAAAAAAGGAATCGGATTAATGGAGTATCTGTTCAAAAGGTTAGATGATCTGGGAATTGAAGTTGTTTATGGAACAAGGGCAGTTGAACTGGTCAAAGAGGGCAATAAGATTACAGGATTGGTCGTTGAACAGGGAAAAGAGCAGGTTCAGCTAAGTTGCTCCAGTGTTGTACTTGCGAGCGGGAGCTTTGAGGCAAATAAGGAAATGCGCAAAAAATACATTGGGGATGAGTGGGAAGCAGCCATTGTAAGGGGAACGGAATACAACACAGGAGATGGACTGGATATGGCGCTGTCTGCAGGTGCGCAGAAATATGGTGAATGGTCTGGCTGCCACTCGATTGGAACGGACTATAATGTACCGAAGTTTGGCGACTTTAATAAACCTGGCGATATCTTTAAAAAGCATTCCTATCCATTAAGTATCATGCTGAATAAAGATGGAAAACGATTCGTTGATGAAGGTGCCGATTTTAGAAACTACACCTATGCAAAATACGGAAAAGAAATACTCAAGCAAAGGGATCATGTCGCATACCAGCTTTTTGATGCCGAGACGAGGCCTTTATTAAGAGAAGAATATAATCTTGAGGAAGCTACAGTTGTGCAGGCAGATACACTGGCTGACTTGGCAGACCGTTTAGATGTGAATAAAGATGCTTTTCTTGCCACAATCGAGGAATATAATGAAGCCGTTCAAGACGGGGAATTTAATCCTTCTATTAAAGATGGAAAGCACACAGAGGGAATTGATCTTCCCAAAACCAATTGGGCAGTGAAGGTGGAGAAAGGACCGTTTTATGCATTCCCTGTGACATGCGGCATCACGTTTTCGTTTGGTGGTGTGCATACGGATCCAGAAGGTAGAGTGCTGGATGATAAGGATAAACCAATAGACGGGCTGTTCGCTGCAGGTGAAATGGTAGGCGGAATTTTCTATGGCAATTATCCTGGGGGCTCTGGCCTGATGTCTGGTGCGGTATTTGGCAAGCTTGCGGGAACAGCTGCAGGAACATATGTATTAAAGAATACAGAAACAACGGGAGCATAAAACCATTAGAGGAAAAAGTCACCTATTGCGGGTGACTTTTCTTCGATATGATTCCTTTTGAATTGAAGGTGTAGTTACAATGAGGAAAAAATACTGATAATTATTGTGCTATTTTTATATCTGGCATTTTTGCCTGATTTTTTCTTCCAGGCGGATGTCAAGGTAAAAGCGCTGATTGCTTTGGTGATTATTCAAATATTATGGATAGGCAGGGTCTTCCCGTTAGCACACAGTTCCATTCTATTAATGTTAATCCTGGCATTTCATTTTTTCAGTTATGAAGAAACGTTATCCTATATCGCTTCAGATATTGTCTGGTTAATGTTTTCTACCTTTTTTATATCGAAGGCTTTCATAGATACAGGGCTCGCAAGCAGGGTCGCATTAAGTATGCTGAAACTATCAAAAGGTTCAGGAAAAGCATTGATCCTTTTATCCTATATTCTCATGTTTGTTTTAGCTATTTTAATCCCATCAAATGTTGGGAAAGCAAGCCTGGTGGTGTCTGTGTTTGATGGCTTGCTCACCAGTCTGAAAAAAATAAAGGACGTACAAAATCTGGGAAGGGCATTATTCATAGGTGTTACCTACCTGACCCCAATTTCTGGAGCCTTTGTCGCAACTGGTGCAAGTTCAACGATTTATGCCTACGGGATTCTTCGGGAGCTAACCCCTAATTTGAATTACATAAACTGGATCTATTATTTCGGAGTCCCAATTCTATTATTTACTTTGTTGCTTTGGCTCATTTTTTTGATTCTGTACCCGCCTGAAAATATCGAAAAGCACTACATCATGCATATCATAAATAATCGGATCAAAGAGCTTGGCAGAATAAGCTATTCCGAGAAGAAAATATTGTTCATTATCGGTCTGACGGTTAGCCTATGGGCAACGCAGCCAATACATCATTTTTCTATCCCATTGATCGGTCTTCTGGGAGCGGCGTTAACCTTCAGCCCCTTCATAGGGGTTTGGAGCTGGGAGAAGGCCCGCGAATCTGTTGACTGGGACATGATTCTATTTTTCGCAGCAACGATAATGGTTTCGCAAATGCTGATCAGGACAGGAACGATTGAGATGATTGCCCAATTTTTTATGAACCATATTCAGTTGGAATCTTCAGTGCTCGTGTTATTTATACTAATTTGTTCCATTGCATTCATAAGACTTATTTTTGTAAATGTATTGGGGTATCTAACCATTGTGCTGCCGCTTGCTATTACGATTGGGCAATCGCTGTCTGATATTTCGCCATTAATCATTTCGATGTCCGTATTCTTAATGGGTGTTCCGGGATTTTTGCTGATTACCCAGTCGCCTGTTCATCTAATAGCCTTTTCCTACAGATATTTTACAGAAAGGGACCTGCTGAGAGTTGGAAGCATATCCATGGCTGCTTGGATCCTGATTGTTTTCTGCTCTGCCATATTATACTGGTAATCAAATCGATTCGACAAAATTCAACAAAAACCGGGAAGTGACAGGCACTGTTCGGGATGGTCGATAAATGGGTTGCGGTTTCCTTGTATCTCGTAGATTGCCTGATTTCGATGCTGTTCATAAAGGTCTGGCGGGAAAGCCTGATGCCAATCCAGCAAGAGTTCAATGTCTATTTGTTCCATATGGACGTTCTCGATCTTTTTCGGATACCTCAGCAGAAAATAGAGCGTTGCTCTGGCGACGGCACCTTTTCCGTACTCCGGTTCAAATAGACTGTCCTCGCCCTTGCCGCATTTGTTCCTTACTTTATGAATAGTTGCTCCCTCTGGATCATAGTCTTTGAAATCATGGTAGGGATGATTGCTGCGAAACGAATTGCATACAGGTTCACATGTAAATAAATGATGCAGATCGCCTCGCATCGGCTGTTGTTCATTGAACCAGGATTGCGGGACAGCATGCTCACAGTTATATGGAAACTCTTTTTCAATTTGCACAAGCTGGTCCTCGTTGACAGTATTGCTTGTTGCCAGGAGATTTTCCATTCTTCTTTTCCGCTTAAAGGAGGTTGAAAAATCCTCCTCGATTATATCTTTGGGATTCCGGTTTATACCTGAATAGATACTCGTCAGTTTTCCATCAGGTTTTAAATCAACCCATGGATATACATATGTGCTCGGATCGTATCGTACTTGATTGGTATGTGTTGTCTGAAGAAGCTGCTGGATTGACTTGGTTAGAGTATCACTTGGATGATCAAATTGGATGTTGGCGTAATATTGCTCAATGGCCTGCCGATCTTTGTCAGCATCATAATAGACCTTCTTATCTTGTTCGAGGATTGCCAGATTTTCATATAGATGGGAAACAATGCTATCATGATGCTGGCGCTCCAGTGATACAGGGAAGAGCCGTTCTGTTTGCCGCTGCGTAAGTATCATTTAAAATCCTCCTAATTATGAGTATGTTTACATGACTGGCCCAAGGCAGCATTTCTATCTATAAATTCCCTTGCTAGTTAAATACTTCTCCTTTATTCCACCAAAATCCTCCTCCGGTATAAATGTAAAAATTAATTTGCAAACCTTACCGCTTCCTACTGAACTGGACGCTCGACAAATTTCAACAAAAATCGGGAAGTGACAGGCACCCCGATCGGCACCTCAAGCTGGTAGATACCTTCTCCTTCCTTGTCTTGGAGTTTTCCGTTTTTTAGGTATATACCGTTTCTTTCATCGATTCCGTAATATGTGCAGCCAGGTAATTTATTGGCTGCGTTTCTGAGATGACCCTCATCTTCCCATTGAGAAAAATGTACCGCTATTACCAGATCGGATACCAATCCAAGGCCTTTTCGAGATTGGAATGACTTCGTCTCATTATCTTTTGGAGAGATAACACAATTTGCTGGACTGATCAATGCACCTGCTGAGAATCCCGCATACGGTATACCGGAGTGGAACCTTTCTTTAATAGCATCTGCTATGGCGGTTTCAACGATAAAATCAGCGTACAGATTTGTAACACCGCCGCCAACAATAATGCCAGAACACCTTGATATAGATTGCACTACTTTTTCAATTGGTGTAGAAGGGAGCGGCAGGTATTCATAATCATCCGGACCGAAATCTTTCACTGGCTTTGTATAGGTTGGCATAAAATCTCTCCAGCCTTCACGCTCTATAAATAGAACAGCAATGGGCCCGGTTTTCGCTGAAGCTATATTGGCAAACTGTTCAGCCATTCGGGGTGTGAATGGAGGTCCTGATCCAAATAGAAATAGATGCTTATCCATGTGATGATCTCCTTTCGTTTTATAGATTACTATACTACTTATTTGTAAAATGAAAACCGTTTTTTGAATAAAATTAGAATTTTTAAACTTATTTAACGAAAACTACTTGATATTTTAATTTATAAACGATACTATAATTTGTAAGCGATTTCAAATAAACGGAGGGGGTAACGAATTGATTACATTTCTAGTATCTATCATGCTATTGATTGTCGGTTATTTTACGTATGGAAAATTCATCGAGAAAATATTCGAACCGACAGATGACAGGAAGACACCGGCATATACATCAAATGATGGTGTCGATTATGTTCCGATGCCAACACAGAAGAATGCGATGATCCAATTGCTGAATATTGCAGGAACGGGGCCAATATTTGGGCCGATTATGGGGGCATTGTTTGGACCTGTTGCCTTCTTATGGATTGTACTTGGTTCGATTTTTGCAGGGGCAGTGCATGATTATTTGACCGGTATGATTTCCATTCGAAACAAAGGGGCACATATTCCGGAATTGGCCGGAAAGTTCCTTGGGAAATTTTCACGCCATATTGTTAACGCTTTCTCTTTGCTGTTACTAGTCCTGGTAGGTACGGTTTTTATTTCCACACCTGCCTCCTTAATCGATATTTTGCTTGATGGAAAGGTTGCTTTCGGTGCTATTTTAGGAGCCATCTTTTTATATTACTTCTTATCTACCATCCTTCCAATCGATAAAATTATCGGACGAATCTATCCGGTATTAGGTGCAGTGCTGTTGATTGGAACCATCTCGATTGGAATTTCGCTACTGTTCTCAGATTATCGGATTCCAGAATTGACATTAGGGAATCTTCATCCGGATAATTTACCAATCTTTCCGATGTTATTTTTTACGATTACTTGCGGTGCGCTATCTGGATTCCATGCGACACAATCGCCAATTATCTCCAGAACGACGCAAAAGGAATCACAGGGACGCTATATTTTCTACGGTATGATGATTGCCGAAGCTGTCATTGCTATGATCTGGGCAGCTGCCGCCATGAGCCTGTTCGATGGACAAACCTTAAGCGAAGTCATTGCTGCCGGTACAGCTTCAGCAGCAGTTAATGAAATAGCGATTACGCTGCTTGGTGCAATTGCTGGAACCGTCGCCGTTCTGGGTGCGATTATTCTCCCGATCACTTCCGGTGATACAGCCTTCCGTGCAGCAAGATCAATCATTGCCGACTACCTGGGTATTGGCCAAAGGAATGTTATCAATCGTTTGATGATTGCATTTCCACTCTTTGCCATTGCCTATGGATTGACGAAAATAGATTTCAATATTCTATGGAGGTATTTTTCGTGGGCAAACCAGGCAACTGCAGTGATTGCGCTGTGGATTGGAACCATGTATCTGTTTATGAAGGGTAAAAACTACATTGTTTCTCTAGTCCCAGCAATCTTTATGACCTATATGGTATTCGTATATATCTTGAATGCGCAGATTGGACTCCGACTCGACTTAAACTTCTCGTTTGTGATCGGTCTCATATTGACAGTGCTCCTGACAATCGCATTCTTTGGCAAAGCAAAGAAAAATAAAGTGGATGAAATTGAAGTGGATACGAAAGTAGCATAGACCAGAGCGGATTTAAATAAAAAAGCCGTCCTTTATTCTTTACGTTGAAGAATGAAAGACGGCTAAATTTATTATCCCCAATTTGGAAAAAAGAGGAAAATGACAACCAAAGTGCCTCTCTCCATTCGACAAAATTCGGGAAGTGACAGGCACCTCATTGGCACCTTTTTGATTCCTCCAATGATTGATTCCAATACAATCAATCTTTTTTTAGGTCTGATTATATTGCGGATTCTTGCCAATCTGGATTAATGACAGAAATATCTAAAAATGCTAAACTTATCGTATTCTATACAAGAGGTGATCGTATGAAGCGAATGAAATTAGGGACAAGTGATTTAATGGTACCTCACATAGCATTGGGGTGTATGAGCATGAACAAGCTCTCCATGGAAGATGCAGCGGCTGTCATACATAATGCATTGGAGCAGGGAATTGATTTCTTCGACCATGCGGATATATATGGAAGCGGAGAATCCGAATCGATATTTGCAGAGGCGATTGAAATGAAACCATCCATCCGTGAGAAAATTACCATTCAATCCAAAACGGGGATTATTCGTGATGGTTATTATGATTTTTCCAAAGATCATATCTTAAAATCTGCTGATGAGAGTCTGAAGCGCTTAAAGACAGATTATCTGGATGTCTTTCTGCTTCACCGGCCCGATGCATTGATGGAACCGGAAGAGGTGGCAGAGGCTTTTACGACTTTAAAAGAGAGCGGAAAAGTACGTCATTTCGGTGTCAGCAATCATAATCCGATGCAAATCGATTTACTGAGCAAGTACCTCAATCAGGATCTAATCGTCAATCAGCTGCAACTGAGTGTTACGAATTCAGGAATCATAAACGAGGGTCTCTATGTGAATACGCCATTTGAAAATGCGATAGACCGCAGTGGGAGTATTCTGGATTATAGCCGGCTTCATGATATGACGATTCAGGCATGGTCGCCGTTTCGATTTGGTTTCTTTGAAGGATTATTCATCGACCATGAAGATTACAGCGAATTAAACCAGAAGCTTCAGGAAATTGGCGACAAATACGGTGTCGATAAATCAGCAGTAGCTGTAGCCTGGATTCTTCGCCACCCTGCAAAAATCCAAACAATCGTAGGAACAATGACACCAAAAAGGCTTACGAATATCGCAAAAGCCTCAGATGTAGAGTTGACAAGAAAAGAGTGGTACGATATCTGGCAATCGGCAGGAAATAAACTGCTGTAAACGGAAATCGCCTATTGCGGAATGGCTGTATTTCCTTTCAAGATAAATGGAAAGTTTCTGGATGAGATTGAGCATTTAGCGGAGAGATTTTTGGGTGATGTAGGTGCTGCAGGTGCGGGAGCGGGGATATTGCTCAAAGGATGGCGAGTGCCCAGCTGCTGGATACATCATCCTCATTTCGATGTGCGCTGAATCAAATGCAGCACACACGGTGTCAGAATCCAGTCTCAGATCTGGCGCAGGTCACAAATTCAAACGACCGCTGCAAGCAATCCAATAAGATATCAGCAAAAAATGCATTTATATCAGTAATTATTGCGATTTTATCAGTGATTTTCAGCATATATCAGTAATGTTAACGATATATCAGTATTTTACCTTATTATGGAAACCGAACTATAACCATGTAACCAGCCGAACTTAAAGGATTGGCGAAACGTTGAAGGCACCTGCTGCAGTAATAAATCCAGCCTTGATGAAAAGCTGACAGTTCTGCCGGGAAAGAAGTTAAAAAATGCTAAACATTAACATCACATTTAGAGAGGTGAAGGATGGAAATTAGAATTGATAACTTAACCGGAGCCGAAATAATTCGTTTGCTGGAGGAGCATCTCCAAGGGATGGCCTTGCATTCACCGCCGGAAAGTATGCATGCTTTAGATCTTCAGGCATTACGAAACCCGGAGATTACCTTTTGGAGTGTATGGGAAGCAGAAAGTCTCGCGGGTTGCGGTGCACTCAAAGAACTTAATGGGCAGCATGGGGAAATAAAGTCAATGCGGACTTCTTCACAGCATCTAAGAAAAGGGGTTGCCAAGCAGCTGCTTAACCATATCATTAAGGAAGCTGAAAGACGCGGATATAGCAGGCTTAGTTTGGAAACGGGTTCAATGGATGCTTTTGAACCGGCAAGAAGATTATACAGAAGCTTCGGATTTAGATATTGTTCGCCATTTGCTGACTATATCGAGGACATACATAGCGTATTTATGACAAAGGAATTGAGAGGTGTTTCAAATAATGAACGATCAGCAGGATGTGATAGGGAAAAGCCGTAACATGGTATTGTTTATTGCCGTAAGTTTAGATGGGTACATCGCAGCGGAAGACGATTCATTAGAATGGTTATTTGAAGTTGATGGAGAAGGGGATAATGGCTATTCTGATTTTTATGAAACAGTGGACACCATTATACTTGGGAAGAGAACCTATGATTGGATCATGAACCATCAAGCAGGAGAATTTCCATATAAGGATAAAGAATGTTTCGTTTTTACCCGTTCTTCTCTTGATGAAACCGAAGACGTTAAGTTTGTTCACGAAGACATTGTTGAATTTACGGACAACCTGAAAAAAAAGAAAGGGAAAAGCATTTGGCTGGTCGGGGGATCGGATCTGCTGCAGTCATTTCTAAAAGAAAACTTGATAGATGAATTTATTATAACTGTAGCCCCTACCTTGATTGGAAAGGGAATTCCGTTATTTAAAGAAGGATTTGAGCAGTTGGAACTGACTTTAAGAAATACGAGGAGATTCAATCAATTTGTAGAATTACATTATTCAAGGAAAGAAAAACCATGAATTTAGGCTCCCCAATTGCAATAGGGAATACAGCAAAAATCTATCTTCATAATGAAATGATCATTAAAGTGTTTCGTGATGATCTCCCCCTTACAGAAGCTCAATATGAAGCAGATAAACAAAAAATTGCTTATTCTTACGGACTCCAGGTACCAAAAGTATTAGATGTCACATTGATAGCTGGCAGACAGGCAATCATTATGGAATATGTCCCAGGGAAAACAATCGGAGATATTTTGTCACAAAACAAGGATCAGACTGCTTATTATATGAACCTTTCCATTGATGTACAGCAAAAGATTCATCAGATTATTCCTGATTCGCTTGAACCGATGAGAGAAAAGATCAGAAGGCAAATCGAATCTGTGAATTGCCTGGATGCAAGACATAAAACCTGCTTAATTCAAAAAATGGAGTCTATTACCTTCGAAACGAAGCTATGTCATGGCGACTTTCATCTTTTTAATTTACTTCTGTCAAATGAAAAAGTGACCATTATCGATTGGGTAGATTCCAGTGCTGGAGATATACGGGCAGACGTATATCGGACATATCTTCTGTATTCTCAGTTCTCAAAGGCGTTAGCTGATTTGTATGTCCATGTTTATTGCGAGAAAAGTGGGATAGCCAAGGATGATATTTTCCAATGGGCTCCTATTATCTCAGGTGCAAGATTGTCTGAAACCGTATCATCGGAGAATACGAAGCGGCTGTTGGGAATTATAAATCATTATTGCTCGTTATAAGATTCTTATAAATTTTTAGGTTGGCATATTTCAACAAGGGTATGCCAAATTATGGACAGTTTCAGGTTGCTTTTTGAGAAGCTTTATCTATATTTAATCCTGTTTCATAGTAAAAGATGCTCTGGCATTCTATATGTGAATAGAAGTTTTTGACAAAAAAGAATAAATAACGTAAATTTTGATTGATTGACAACAATGGATGATTTACTGACAGGAGGAGTACCGTGATGAAAAAGATAAATTACATATCTATTATTTTAGCTGCTATATGGGTTCTGCAGGCATGTGGTGCTGAATCAAATAGTGGAAACGAAGAAAGTGCAACAGACGGAAGATGGGAAGAAATCAAAGAATCAGGAGAAATTGTAGTAGGGACTTCGGGAACGTTATTTCCGGCATCGTATTATGAGGATGACACTCTAACCGGTTATGATGTTGAACTCATGAGAGAAGCTGCAGCGCGCATGGACCTGGATATCACGTTTGAAACGATGGGGATTGACAGCATGCTTCCGGCGATTCAGAGCGGAAGAATAGATATTGCAGCCAATGAAATTGAAGCAACAGATAAAAGGAAAGAAGAATTCAATTTCAGTGATCCCTATAAATATTCCTATACATCCATGGTTGTTCGTAAGGATGATAATTCTGGAATCCATTCATTGGAAGATTTAGCAGGGAAAAAGGCTGGCGGCGGGGCCACAACCATATATAGCCAAATCGCTGAACATTACGGTGCGGAAGTGATTACTTATGGGAACGCTCCAAATGAAGCTTATTTGCGCGATGTTCATAATGGCAGGACAGATGTTGTAATCAATGATTATTATCTGCAAAAATTTGGTATTGCTGAATTTCCGGAGCTGGACATCCATTTACATCCAGATTTGAAATTCAGACCAACTGAGCAGTCGATTGCGCTGCCAAAGGATGCGGATCGACTGACAGAAGAAATCAATCATGTTCTTCAGGAAATGCGTGATGACGGAACCCTGTCAGAATTGGCAATCCAATTTTTTGAAGAGGATGCTTCCCAGAAACCGGATGTAGAAATGAAAGAAATAGAAGGATTGGATTTTTAATATGAATTTCTGATGAGTGCTTTTCTGAAATAGAAAGGCACTTTTTTTAGTAAGACAAGGAACACATATCTCAAGGGCATTGTATGCAAATGTTGATTGCGAAATGTATAGAACCCTTGCCTGGAGTATCCAGCTTCCCATTGTCAAAAAAATCTTTATATGATTCTAAATAAGTCTTATTAAGCTTATGTTTTTGTTTATTTCATTGGCAACACACTCTATAATAAAAGATATTCAATCACCTTGGTTAGAATAGAATGAAAGGGCGTGACAGCATGAAGTCCTATTGGCTATGGCTATTGCTGAATAGCATTGTTTGGCTATTTGCTTTAACCTTTTTTGAGCATAGCATTCTTGCAATGGCAGGGATTCTATCAGGTGCTGCACTATTTGCCGGAATTTTTTTTATAATACCTATATTCACTGGCAGCCCCAAGATTGTACGCATCCTTTTAATCCTGAATGCAATGATTTCTATCATTATCTTCTTTCCATATATAAACTCAGGTTTCAATCCATACCTTATTCTGATATTGACGATGCTGGTAGGTGAAGGGTTTTACCGGTTATCTTTAAAAGAGGGTCTGATTTTAGCGATAATCATTTTTGCTGGGCTGCTGGCGGCACTCTTGAACACCGGTCTTGCTTTATACATACAAACTTTTGTCATCCTGTACTTCATCATTCTCTTGATTGCAATGATTTTTTATAAGAAAAACAAGGGGCATACTGACGACCTGGAAGTGAGATATGATACGCTGCTTCGTGAATATCGTGATTTAAAAAGAAGACTAGCTTCAGAAGAAGAAATAACGAGGCAGGAAGAACGCATGCTAATTGCGCATGAAATCCATGATTCTGTCGGTCATAAGCTTACAGCATTGCTGCTGCAGCTGGAGGCTTATCGGATACAGGCCGCAGTGCAGGACAAGATTCAGGTTCAGTCATTGAAAGAACTTGCCGAAGCAAGCCTGGAAGAGACGAGAAGTGCTGTGAAATCGCTGAAATCAAAGGAAACCGGTGGATTGCCAGGCATATTGCGTTTAATTCGTAAATTGGAATCAGAAAGTTATATGCGAATCCATTTTTCGGTAAAGCACGGGGCTTTTACAGCACCATTAACGGGTGAACAATCATTTATCATCTACCGTTCCGTGCAGGAGGCACTAACGAATATCATGAAGCATAGTCATGCAAGGGAAGCGGAGATAGAGTTTGACGCCCCTGGCAGAAGTATTTTCCGTTTTGAGGTTAATAATCCTATTTCAGATCATCGAACCTATCAAGAGGGATTTGGGCTAACATCGATGCGGAATCGGTTAGAGAAATTTGGCGGGAATCTCGAGGTGTATAAAACAGCGGAGCAGTTCACTGTCAGAGGCTTTTTAAAAATAGGTTACGGAGGATTGGAATGATACGAATATTATTGGCTGAAGATCAGATAATGGTGCGTCAAGGCTTGAAACTGATGATAGAATCGGACCCGGAAATGAAAGTAACTGGTGAGTCAGACAATGGGAAGGAAGCAATCTCACTCTGCGAAAAGCAGATGTTTGACATTGTCATCCTTGACATAAGGATGCCTGTCATGGATGGAATAGAAACGGCTAAGGTCATTTCAGCGCGATGGCCGGACACAAAAATATTAATATTAACAACGTTTGCTGATAATGAATATGTGCTGGAAGCGTTAAAAATAGGTGTCAGCGGATATATCCTGAAAACGGGAGATACCGAATCATTGCTTCGCTCCATTCGCAGTGCCTTTACTGGCGGATTGGCGATTGAAGACCATGTAGCGGCGAATGTCATGCCACTTCTGATGAAACGCGGAGAGACGAAGCAAGCTGACCCATCATTAACCCCGCGTGAGAGAGCGATTCTAACCTGCATCGGGGAAGGACTCAGCAATGGTGAAATTGCGGATCGGCTTGCAATATCGATCGGAACTGTCAAAAATAACACGAGCCAGATCTTGACTAAACTGGAACTGAGGGATCGGACGCAGCTTGCCATCTATGCAATCCGGCATGATTTAGTGTAACTTAAAGAACGGCCATTTCTAGAAGATCTTTTCATGTTTACGAAAATACTCTGAAGAAAAAATGATAAAAGTAATGGATTTCTCGAAACATCATGACTGGAGACAGTGTTGACGGTGTTTCTTTTTTTATATAGTAACTATTAAAAGTTCATCAATTATAAAGGAGTGCGAATAAATGCTTGAAACGATAAAACTGAGCAAAACGTATAAGGAGCAAACTGCCGTTGATGAAATCGATATTTACCTCGACGAAGGTGAATCTGTCGGTTTGCTCGGGCCAAATGGGGCAGGTAAATCTACAACCATTTCTATGATATCTTCTTTATTGAAACCTACTTCCGGAGATGTACGACTAAATGGCGAAAGCACAATCAAAAATCCAGCTCGTATCAGAGATGTGTTAGGAATGGTGCCGCAGGAAATAGCTCTTTACGAGGAATTATCTGCATATGAAAATCTGAAATTCTTTGGGGAAATCTATAAAGTCGGAAAGGACCTTCTGGAAAGCAGAATCCAGGAAGTCCTAGAGTTGGTGGGACTGAAGGATCGGCAAAAAGAGTTAGTTAAAACATTCTCAGGTGGTATGAAAAGAAGAGTCAACATCGCCGCAGCCTTATTGCATCAACCGAAAATACTTATTCTGGATGAGCCGACTGTCGGGATCGACCCGCAATCCAGAAATCATATACTGGAAACGGTCGGTAAATTAAATGAGGTACACGGAACGACAATTCTCTACACGAGTCACTATATGGAAGAGGTAGAACAGTTATGTAACCGTGTTTATATCATGGATCATGGCAAAGTCGTCGCTTCCGGCACGAAATCGGAATTATTAAGTATCTTATCCAGTGAGGACACGATACAGGTGCAGCTTAGCAATTCGAGTGAAGAACTGCTTCAAACAATCAGATCAATGGGGCATGTCCGTCAGGTGGAAGAGACAAGTGACGGCATCCGGATCATTTCCAAAAAGGGAAGCAATCTATTGAGTGACTTAGTACATGCTGCAGAAAAAGAAGGCATTCAGATTACACATTTCCAAATGGAAATACCAAGTCTGGAAGATGTATTCCTGCATCTGACCGGCAAAACACTGCGGGATTAGAAGGAGGTAATGGTATTGGGTTCATTTTTCAAAAAGGACATTCTTGTATTTTGGCGGGATCGAAAAGAAATACTGATGTCATTGTTACTTCCGATCGTTATTATCTTTATATTAAATCTTGCCTTCTCTGGTATTTTCGATGATGATGGAGAGCCCGTGAAAATAGATATAGCAATTGTTCAGGAAGATGATCCATCTGCTGGGATGGAGCAATTTGAAAATACGGTCGGACAAACGGATAGGCCACCAGCTGAACAAGCGGTCATACTGGAAGAAGCCGAATCTCTAGCGCCGGTCAGCATGATTCAAAATTTATTCAATGCTCCGGACGTTAAGGAATGGATAACTACGCAGGAATTAAGTGAAAAGGAAGCAAAGGAAAAAGTAAAAAATGGCGAAATAGATTCCTATGTTAAGATTCCGAAAGGGTTTACCTATGATGTCCTTTCACGTGTAATGCTTGGAACGGAAACAGAAAAGACTATAACGATACAGGCAGAAGAGCATTCGAGAGAAGTTGGTGCACTGCAGGATATCGTGCATAATTTCATCCAATCCCTTAATATGCAGTTTGCTCTCAGCGGTAATACTGGTCAGGGATCGGGAGTCACAGAACCAAAATGGCCACAAGGGGGCAGGGAAGTTGTAGAAGGTGTCGAGACTTATACCATTTCGCAATATTTCACAATTGCAATCAGTACCTTGTTTGCCTTGTTTATATCACAAACAGTAGCTATCAAGACAGCCACAGAGAAGCGGGAGCGGGTGTTCAATCGGATTATCCTAACCGGTAGCAGGCCCATGGATTACTTAATGGGAAAAACACTTGCAACATTTTGTCTAACCTGGTCACAAATGATGATTACCTTTACATTCATACAATTGGCTCTTGACGTGTTTCCGGATAGATCATTAGAGTTTTGGATTGGATTAATTATCATAATCAGTGCGTTTGCTTTAACAGTCAGCGGCTTAGGTGCATTGTTTACCTCCATTTCGTTAAGCATACAGGATACAAATGCTGCAAGTGGTGTTTTAACAATGATTATTATGCTATTGGGAGCGCTTGGCGGAAACTTTTTTCCAATGGAGGGTCTTCCAGTATTTATGCAAAGGATCGGAGAGTGGACCCCCAATGGGCTAACCCAGACGGCATTGATTGAATGGATTCAGTTTAGCAGCTTTCGGGATCTGATAGAACCGCTCATGTTAATGCTTCTATTTTTTATCATCTGTCTGGTGATTGGAATATCCAGTTTTCCTAGAAGGGGGAGAATCTAATGTTCCCGGTATTTAAGGCACAATGGACGAAAGATAAGAGAAAGCCGTGGATAATCATTTTATTTATCTTCCTCAGTATTTTAGCTACCGTGATATTTGGTGACGCAGGACAGGAACCAAAGACTTCCGTCGCCATATTTGGCACAGGGCCGAACGCAGATGATATCGAGGATAAATGGTCAGTTCTATTAAATGAAAGTAAGACAACTGATTTTGTCATCACAGAAGAAATGGAAGCTCGCGAAGCGGTTAGAGAAGGAAAAAGGGATATAGCAATTCAATTGATGGAAAACGATTATAGTCTGATTACATCTTCTGATATGCCAAACATCCAGCTTATTGAGCAGCAAGTGCATCAGGTATTTACAGAAGAAGCGCAACTTGCAGCCATAGCAGGTAACGGGAATACGACAAGATTAAGAAGTGAAGTAGGGGAATACCTGGAAAATCCACCCCTTAAAGTACAGACACTATCTGTAAATGGTGACGAGATTCCAACCTATAATATGGGGATGCAGCTTCTATTTGGCTTTACCTTGTTTATCGCAATGTTTACGATTGGGTTTAAAGTTAACGGAATCACTGCGGATAAGGTGAGCGGCATCTGGAACCGTTTAATTCTCTCACCTGTAAGCAAGACCGGCATGTATGCCGGCCACCTCTTTTATAGTTTCTGTATCGGTTTTTTCCAAATGGTTGTAGTTTTCCTTATTTTTCAATATATCATGGATTATGATCTAGGTAACCTGCAAATAATCCTGACAATAGCAGCCGTTTATACACTAGGTACGGTGAGCCTTGCGATGC
The DNA here is from genome assembly GCF_000285495.1 of Oceanobacillus massiliensis str. N'diop. Lineage (GTDB taxonomy): Bacteria > Bacillota > Bacilli > Bacillales > Amphibacillaceae > Oceanobacillus > Oceanobacillus massiliensis. Next base: position 692,015 of record NZ_HE610978.1, on the reverse strand, counting down.
TGGTAACCGGGTTTACCAAGACACCAGAGCAATTCTATATGATTTATCCTTCGATTGTTCCGATAATTCCGGTCATAAGCGGTATCTATATGCCACCTGGGACGATCACGAATCCGGTCCTCACATTTATAGGAGACCTATTTCCGCTCAGTCATGCAGTTACCGCTATGATGAATGTAGCTCTCTACGATGCAGGCTGGAATGGTATTCTGCTGTCACTTGCCATCATGCTCTTAATCGGGGTCATCGGTATGGGTGTTGGAGTCAACCTAGTAGAACGAAGGAAGTAAAAATACGGATTAGGATCAGTATGGGTGCGATTTCTGAGAGGAAACCGCACCCACATCATATGGAATTCTACTAGGGCGTATTATTATTAATTATCTGTTTTTTGGGTTAAAATGGACGTGAAATCAATTCATTCCCCTGGAAAGCTGGTGTAGCAATGACAGATAGAAGCGTTATATTTTTTGATATAGATGGAACATTACTTACAGAGGATAAAGAATTGCCATCCTCGACAAAAGAAGCTATTTTTAATTTAAAAAAAGCTGGTCATGAAGTGGCAATTGCGACGGGTCGTGCCCCATTTATGTTTGCAGATCTTCGTAAAGAATTGGATATACATACATATGTAAGCTATAACGGTCAGTATGTAGTACTGAACGGTGAGGTTATCTATACGAACGCATTAAATCTTTCTTCTCTAGGAAGATTGACAGAAGCAGCACTTGAAAATGATCATCCTGTTGTTTATATGGATCACGAGGATATGAAAGCGAATGTCCCGGAACATAGCTATATTACAGAAAGTATCAATTCATTGAAGGTTGGTCATTTTCCGACCCATAATCCGGATTATTATAAGGACCGGGCTATGTATCAGACACTGCTATTCTGTCCGGAAGGGGAAGAAAAGCAATATGAGCGTGAATTCAAGGACTTTGATTTTGTAAGATGGCATCCTGTCTCTGTTGATGTTCTGCCGGCTGGCGGCTCAAAGGCAATAGGAATTGAGAAAATCGTCAAGAAACTAGGTTTCCCCAAAGAAAGGCAATATGCGTTTGGCGATGGGCTTAACGATCGTGAAATGCTTACGACTATTTATCATAGTGTAGCGATGGGGAATGCCAGTGACGAGATAAAATCGGTGGCAAAACATGTCACCAAATCGGTAGAGCAAGACGGTATCTATCATGGTCTGAAAATGATCGGTCTATTGTAAAAGTTTAAACCGAAGAATCGATGGCAAAGAAAAAAAGAAAGAATCCAACCTGAAGTTATTGATATGCGGTGCTTTACGACTGGCGGAAAGGGCAGTATTATAGATCTAAAAAAAGGTCGAGCGCGGTATGGAATACCGACTCGGCCTTTTCATGATGCGGAAATATTCATCCTGAAGCCTGAAACTTAAAGCTTGAAGCTCAAAGCGTTATTCTGCCGGCCACATACGCGCTCTAATGCGTATCTGTATCTTCTTCTTCCAATTCCTTCATTTGCTGATGGGTTTGCGGGAAGCCATTAGCGACCCATTCCGCTCTATGCGCATGATCCAGTTGTGTCAATCCTTTTTCGCCATCGTCTTTATCGGCGTCCACGCTTTCCATTTTGTCGATTTTGTCGCTGTTCATCATATCTGTATCTTCATAAGTTTTAACTTCATTTTGTTTTTCCCGATAGGCTGATACAGCAAGAGCTGCCCCGCCTACAGAAATGATTGATCCAAGAATCAGATTTGTAGTTGATTTATTCACAGTATCCCTCCATTTTGATTTATAGTCTTACTTTGTAATACCCTCTTCGGCAATTTTTTAAAAGTATTTTTAAAATAGTGATTCTAAATGTATTATGTACACAGCTCTGAAGTTCATGTAAACTTAATATACAGAATAGTAGTAATAATATTAAGCAGGCTCTTTTTTCGGTTTTCGGTATATTACTTACGTTCCTATAACGACCAATCCGGAAGAAGCAAAAAAAGATTGGGAAGCAGAGTATTACCTGGAAAGCAAAAAGGCAGGATAAATTTCGATGAAGATGCCTGACAGGAGGAAAAAATGACCGTACCAAAACATATTGTTTCTGCAGCAGCAATTGTTATAAACGATGAAAATGAAATATTGCTTATAAAGGGACCGAGGAGAGGTTGGGAAATGCCTGTTGGGCAGGTGGAAGAAGGAGAGTCTTTGACGGAGGCGGCAATTAGAGAAACGAAAGAAGAATCCGGAATAGATATTGAAATCATCCGCTTCTGTGGCGTTTTTCAGAATGTAACCAGTTCGATCTGCAATACATTATTTTTAGGGAAACCTGTTGGAGGAGAAGAAAGAACGAGCCCGGAGAGTCTGGAAGTAGGGTATTTTCCAATTGAAGAGGCGTTGGAGATGGTGACGTTGAAGAATTTCAGGCAACGGATTGAATATTGCCTAAACCGGGAATCACAGCCCTTTCTAGTTGAATTTAAGGCATAGCTGCAGCAAGGTGCAGCCGCCTTTTTAAAATAATTGCTCCATGCCGGTTATATCTCTTTGACTACAGTGCCTGCAAAGCGATCATGGGGAAGAACGGCTCCACCTTGTTCCTCAAATTTTTTGCGGTTTTTTAGATAGTCCAGGGAGCTGAGGGTATCCCGGTAAGCCATTCGTTTCACGATTTGTCCGGGACTTGGCTTTAAGCCCTGTGCATTTTCCAGGGTAAGTCCCATTTTTTTATAGCCCGCAGTCTGGCCGCATTTCAGAAGCTGGGCATATTCCAGAGACCACATTATGACGGTCGGTGTTACGAGTGCATGAACTGCTTCGTTTTTAACCTTTTTCCTTAGGAAATACTCGAAACCGGCAGTCAGAGCGGTAGAAATTGCAAGGTCGATCAAGTATGCTTTTGTACGCTTTTTTGTAATGGACTCCACACATATTCCTCCTTATAATTTGCCTTGATAATAATGTTACGGATTGCAGTATGATAAAGTTTCAAAAAAGATAGAAAATTAAACCGCTCAGCTTTTCCGTGACTACATCAATGGCATCATGAAGGCAGGAAAAACCCTCTAATGGAGTATTTTGAAGTGAAACATTATTCATCTAAAGAGGCAATAACGTTTGTAGACCAAAGGCGGATTATTGAAATTGTTAAGCAAAACAGTTACGATACGATTAGATAGATAATGATAGGGAGTGATGAAATGTATCGAACAGTGGAAGATTTTTTGTCAGATTGGAAACGTTATTCGGATGGTACCATTCAGGTATTGGAATCGCTGACAGATGAAAAATTAGACCAAGCTATTGTCAAAGGACATAGCACACTCGGCTGGCTAGGCTGGCATATCGCAACGAGTACGGTATTTTTTGCGGATTTGGTAGGTTTGAAGGTGGCGTCTCCAGAAAGTAATGAGGTTCCGGAAAAAGCGGCCGATATTGTACAGGCCTATAGAAATATTTCGGATAGTCTTGTCGATGAGGTTAAGAGAAATCTAACGGATGAAGCAATGCTTGAGGAAGTGGACAGTTTTGGCACATTAACGCCACGAGGAGCCTTGTTAAGAGATGTAATTAATCATCAAATACATCATCGAGGGCAGATGACGGTGCTATTACGACAGGCTGGCCTTCACGTCCCGGGAGTAATGGGACCAACACAGGAACAAGGTGGCTACTAATCACTCGTAAATTTTAGAGGGTCGTGGATTAAATATATAGACTTTGATAAGCTCCATTCCATGAATGGAGCTTATTTTAGCTTTCCGGAAATACAAGAAATCCTGACAGGACAGCTAAGAATGAAAGCATTTTTAAATGCTGCGTTTTCGGGTATAAAAACGATAGAATGTTTACAGGAAGTTCGACAAATTGACGTATGGACTGCAAAAGCCTACTATTGAATTGATAAGATGTTCTGAAGGATTTATACGATTCTTTTTAGCTGAAATTGAAAGGAGATATAGATGATGATTGATTTTTTTCTATCTCTTGATCCGGTCATACAGGCTGGAATTGCAACGATGTTCACATGGGGAATGACGGCACTCGGGGCAGCCGTGGTTTTTGCAACAAAAGAGTTTAATCAAAAGCTGATGGACAGTATGCTTGGATTTGCGGGTGGTGTTATGATTGCTGCAAGCTTTTGGTCACTTCTTTCACCTGCACTGGAGATGGCAGAAGCTGGTCCGACGCCAGCATGGGTTCCGGCTGCAGTGGGTTTTGCACTGGGTGGTATTTTCCTGTGGGGTATTGATAAAGTAATCCCGCACCTTCATCCGACTTCACCTGTAGAGGATGCGGAAGGAATACGGCACGATAAGAAGAAACGGAGTACGCTCCTGGTTTTTGCAATCACTTTACATAACATACCGGAGGGGCTTGCTGTAGGGGTGGCTTTTGGAGCGCTGGCAGCTGATTCTACAACTGCCTCCATTACTGGAGCGGTTATTCTGGCAATCGGGATGGGGATTCAAAACGTTCCGGAAGGGCTTGCTGTTGCAATGCCGCTCAGGCGCGATGGTATGACCAGAAGAAGGAGTTTCATGTATGGCCAGTTCTCTGGTATGATCGAACTTTTTGCAGGGGTCATTGGTGCATTGGCTGTAGCCTATATCGATCCAATCCTGCCATATGCCTTAAGCTTTGCGGCAGGGGCAATGATTTTTGTTGTGACAGAAGAAGTTATACCTGGATCACAGGAGGAAGGCAATAAAGACTTGGCCTCCATGAGTCTGATGATTGGGTTTACGGTAATGATGATTCTGGATGTGGCGCTTGGCTGACGGAAGAAAGGATAAAATCGATTAGGTTATTTACGCGTATCCAGCTTTATTGGATGCGCTTTTTTTATGCAGTAAAAGTTGTAAAGGATTTTTGCCGGCTATGATTTTTTTTCGTGCAGCAGAATAATGCTATTATTGCTGTACTTTTAATCCTTCGTCATATTTTCTAACACAATTGTTTACTTTGCAATTCATCCTGCTTAAACTGGTTACAAGAATGAGACAGAACTGAAGTAGCGAGGAAAAGATATAGTATTGTCATAATTGGATTTTAACGACTTAAATTAGCGGAATTTTTAAATAAAAAGGAGGCAATTTATGACAAACATTTCGAATCGGATTTCCCAGATTCCTTTTTCAAGTATTCGCGAAATATTTGAGGAAGCTACCGCAATGGAAATGAATGGTGATGCTATTACACATATGGAGATAGGACGTCCTGACTTTGATACACCGGACCATATAAAGGAAGCGGCGATAAAAGCATTGAAAGATGGCCATGTCCATTATACGCCCAACAGAGGAATTCAGGAGCTGACTGAAGCTATTGCCGACAAGCTGAAAAAAGAGAACCATGTAACCATAAATCCTGAAGATGGAGTTGTCGTTTCTGTAGGGTGCAAAGAAGCGATCACCAATACAATCTTTGCTTTTATCAATCCGGGAGATGAAGTACTTGTCCCAGATCCATCCTGGCTGGAATACCAATATATTGTCCGGCTGGCAGGAGGCATCCCCATTCCAATGACGCTCAAAGAAGAAGAGGGATTTCTTCTGAATATAGATGATATCAGAAATAAATTATCGCCAAAAACAAAAATGATGATCATCAATTCCCCGCATAACCCAACCGGTTCCGTGCTGCCTGAGGAAAATTTACGGGAAATAGCTCAAGTTGCAATGGACCATGATCTATTGGTTTTATCCGATGAGATATATGAAAAGTTGATTTATGATGATGCAAGGCATGTCAGTATCGCATCACTTCCTGGGATGTTTGAAAGAACGATTATCATTAATGGTTTTTCAAAGGCATACGCGATGGATGGCTGGAGGCTGGGATATGCAGCAGGTCCGCGTTCATTGATTCAATCTATATTAAAAATGCACCAGTATAATACGTCAAGTGCAACCTCATTCGCTCAATATGGTGCAGTTGAAGCATATAATGGCACACAGGAACCGGTTGGAGAGATGGTTAGAGCATTTGATCTGCGCCGTAAACTATTGATTGATCGGCTATCGGCAATGCCAAATGTAAGCTGTGTCGTGCCGAAGGGTGCATTCTACGTGTTTCCGTCTTTTAGAGGAATCAATATGACCTCGAAGGATTTAGCGAAAAAGATATTAAGAGAGGCGCATATCGCCTGTGTGCCCGGGTCGGCCTTTGGGAATGCTGGTGAGGGATACATAAGAATGGCATATTCCTCTGGATACGAACAGATTGAACAGGCAATGGACCGGCTGGAGAAGGTAATGAAGGACATATTTTCGAAGGCAGTATGATTGAATCACTTCAGAAAATAGCCTGTTTATGAAAGAATGAATGATAAGAAGGATAAATCGTAAAGGGAATGTACCAGAGCAGGTATGTTTTCTTTATTTTTGTTTGGAGGGAAGACGATAGGAAGACCTCGCTAAGCTAGTCTCGCATACTAGTTCCATTCATCATTACAGAACAGAACCAAACCAAACACTTGTCCGGAGCGTAGAAATGCACTGCTTTACTGCTAAACTAAAAAAATAAGAAAATTGTCGATTTCATGCTACTATTTGTCCCTTTAAATAGTCTAATAGATACTGGCATATTTTTACAGGAGGAGTGTATATGAATTTAAGCAAGAACGATATGTACTATTTGGATGCATCGCAATTGAGATATGGCATCGATTTTGACGTGATTACAGAGACTCCTTTTACAGAAGGTATAGTGGAGCGGCTTTATGGTGTTGATAACCATGTCATTAACGATAAATGGATAAAAAAGCTCGGTCTCGGTGTAGTAAAAAATAATTACACGAATGATTCTTATATTTACGATATAACGAGTGAAAACATTCTTAATGAAACGGTCAAAATCGGTATCTATTACCAGCTGACTCATCCTGAATTCGATGATAAAGAATTGGATTGTTGGGTATTTGGCAGCAAAGAGGGGGTTGATTATGTAATCGGCCTGCTTGGAAACGAAGCTGCTGCTTGCGTGCTAAGTCAGTTAAAGGAAATATTCAAAGCGAAAAAAGGAAAGGTGCTTGCATTCAAGCAGTGTTAGTAACTTAATAATTTTCGACAAAAATCGGGAAGTGACAGGCACCTCCCGATTTATATTTGATTGGCGATTGCTTCGGTTAGTCCGGCTGCAGTTTTGGGCAGGACGGATCTTAGGGCAGGCTTTAGTGCCGGTGCAAGTACGCCACCCGGTTTAATCTCAAGATAGCCAGTTATTAAGGTGCTGGAGTCAGTTACCTTTTCTGCTTCGAAATAACCGGATCCGCTAAATTTCTCATTGATTCCCTTCAAGTCAAACGTAACTTTGGTTGGCTCTCTCCATTCTGTGATATTCACCTTCATATACAGTTTTCTCCGTATTACGCCGATATCACTGACAAATTTCCAAGTGGACTGCTTCTCATTAATGATTTCATGTTCAATATATCCTGGAACCAATGGTGCCCAGTTATTGATATCGCTGACAAAATCCCAGACCGCATCAATAGGCCGATCCACTTGAACAGTATGCTTTCCGTTGGGCATTTGATAATCCTCCCATCAATCTATCTATATGATTCATCATCCTATAGTCATATTACCTTAACAAAGCTTGTTGAAACCAGTAAGAACCGTACCAGGCATTTTCCTGACAAATGGCTTTGCGGCATAGAATATTAGCTAGCCGGGGAGTGTGATAATTATTATTTCTTTTTCATTTTATTAGCAATTATCGTAATGACAAACGAAAGGCCAAAGGATGCGGCCATTGCGATTACAAAACCGAAAGAATTATTTGTTAGAAACGGAGCAGTGAAAGTTGGGACATAGGCTGTGCCTCGAACATCGAAAAGACCAACGAGAGCTCCTCCTGCACCAGCAGAAAAGATGGCGCCGGCAAATACCAGTTTATTGGAAAACATGAATGGATAGGCAGCTTCAACAAATGTGCCGAATCCCATATTGATCAAAAATCCTGGCGTTGCCGCTGCAGCTTCACCCTTATCCTTTGTTGAAATAATGGTTGCCAGGTTGATGCCGGCAGAAACCAGCACTAATCCGACCATATCAATTGCACCCAGAAAGCTTGCACCTGTACGTTCCATTTCCAATAACACGATTGGTAGAATTGCTGCATGATAGACACCACCTAAGATTGCCGGCCATATGAGCAGTCCCCCAATAAGACCAGCGATAATTGGGTTAAACGCAATTGCGATTTCAATTGTGTCCTTGATTCCATCCCCTATCCATAATGCTATCGGTGCAAAAAGGTAGAATACGAGTAAACCCGAGATTAATCCAGCAAGTCCGCCAGCAGCAATGTTTACAGTTGTCACAGGGAATCTCCATTTTATACATTTTGTAAAGAAGAAGTGTACGAGGATACCTGCCACAATACCACCAATGATTCCCCCGATAATTCCGCCATCAACAGCTAATACACCAGCGACAACACCTGCCACAATCGAAACCTCATCTAAATTGGAAACCTGTTTTGCCGCGATAACTGAAACAATGACAGGGAGCGCTTGAATCATCAAGTCAAAGACGTCCTGTAATCCAGAGAAAGCCGGAATCTTACTCAGCGCAAGAACAATTGCCATTGCAATAAAACCAGGAAGTGCAGAAATCATAATTCCCCGGATATTAATATTTCTCCAGATGTTTTCTGTTGGCTGGGAATTGTCTTCCATATGTGACCCTATCACAGCCTTATAGTTAACGTGCCAATAGTTCGCAAGAGAACCGATAAAGGAAATAGCTCTTGTACGATTGGTTGTTCCGGTTGTACCAGACTTAGCAACGATGTATGCGCCTTTAGAACTGATCTTGGACATGGAAGTTCCGCCTGTACCGACAATGGGAATCCGCTTCTCGACAGCAGCGGCAACCGACTGCTTATTCACATCATCAGGATCGGCACTCATCACGACTAAGCCATCAATCTGACCTTCCAGTATCATGGTCCCGATTTCCTGATCCTTAATTTTGGCAATTTCATTTATTGTTTTCAAGGGGCCTGATTCGCTCTGAACAACTTGTCCATTAGGATTACTGGTGAAGAGTGAAGCTTGTGCTGTGTCATTTAAAGCATCCATCGAGGCATCAGCTGCGATAAATTGCATAGCGGTAATCTGAAATCCAGCAGCATCACTTTGGAGCTTAATTTCCTGTAGAAGCTTATGAGGGCTCTTCCCTCCCAAACTATATAAATTGCCACCGCTGCTACCGATGATTGCAATGTTTTTCATAGTCATCTCTCCAATTTTCTTTATCTTTTAATAGTTTACTACAATAAAGCGATAAAGTCATAAAGTATTTTAAATTCTTTTGGATATTCTGCCAGATTCCCGGCAATGATTAACCGGAACGCAATCAACGAACTTGACTGAATATTGAACTGGCAGCCGTTTTGATATTTGCCACCCCCAAATCGAGCTTCTATACGATTGTAGTTATGAAAGGGAGGTGAGATACATGGCAGTAGCCGACATGACAAAAACAACATTGCAATTAGTACTTGATGATGGAATCGATTCAACCACAGGATCCCCCATTTTTAAGTACAAAAGCTTCAACAACGTAAAAACAGAAGCGACAGCAGACCAACTCTATGCAATAGCAACAGCTGTGGCAGCACTTCAGGAGAGTCCGCTATACGAAATTAATCGTAAGGACACTTCAGATATTCGTGAAGCATAGCGCATGGTAAAAGGATGAATCGAACAATTAAATCGAATTAGAAAGGAGCATGCAGAATGAAGAAGCTTGAACTGAAATTCACGAATCAGGAAGGGAAAATTGTCACCTACTCATTGGACAATCCAGTGGAGCCTGTCAATGTTGCAGATGTCCACGCAGCAATGGATGAGATTCTAACCCATAATGCCTTCTCATCAACAGGCGGAGATCTCGTTGCAAAAAAGAGTGCGCGTCTAGTTGAACGTAATGTTGAAGATATTGACTTGGCATAAGAAGCGCATTCTAATAATCTAGTAAAAAAACATGACCAGTGACTTCGCTTGCTGGTCATGTTCTCTAGTATAGAATGGAGGTTAAAATTGATGGAAAACTGGATATCATTCATAACAGAAGTGGGGTTTCCAATTGTTGTAACATTTTATTTGTTACATCGGATTGAAGGCAAACTGAATGCCCTGATTGAATCCATCCATGCCCTGCCCGGGAAGATGAAATGAAGCATGAAGAAACTTTGGCAATTGCCGAGGTTTCTTTTTCGGGAACTTAAACTCCATAGCAATCTACTAAATTTGATGCGTATGAATTAAAATTCTGCCGTCAGTTTCTTTTCCCCGATATGTTTCAAGACATGATCCCTGCCAAGATAGATATGCTCATGCATTGCCGCTTTCGCCCGGTCAGATTCACGATCCTTGATTGCCTGCAGAATCGTTTTATGTGCTTCAATTGATTGTATAAGCTGTTTTTCGCTGTACCAGTAAAAGGCACGGAAAATGAGCGGTACAACGACCACCCTTTCGATATGGTTCATTACATGTTCATTATGTGCTGCTGCGAATACCTTGCTGTGAAATGATTGATTTTTTTGCTGGATAGATTCGATATCCCCAAGGGTTGGGTTGTTAAGCAGTCGGATTGCCTGCTCATAATCATGGTTACCCTGTTCCATCTGAAAGATTTCTTCCTCATTTCGCTGAATGGCGGCTTCGCCGGTTGCATAGCTTTCCAGCAATGCCCGCAGGTTATAGATTTGACGAATATCGGTTTCTGTAAATTCTCGTACAATCACACCTCTTTTTCTGAAAGGTATAATCAGACCTTCTGATTCCAATTGTTTGATGGCTTCCCTAATCGGTGTACGGCTGACATGCAGCTGCTCAGCAAGCTCCTCTTCCGTTAATCGCTTTCCCTGTTGATATTTTCCGGTAATGATTGCATCTTTAATAATCTGATAGGCAGTCAAAGTAACACCTCCACCTTTCATTATATTGTATACAGTATTGAAAAAGAAAGAAAAGAGCATAGGCATGACTCATTGTATGATTGCAGTCTTGTCAAGTGATACATATGATTCATTTATAAATATTAAAAATGTTCCAAAAGTAATATTGACCGATTGTATACAGTATGATATTTTTATAGGCAATAATAGGATGAATTTCCAAACTTATCATTCTATTTCAGCTTGGATGGAGGTGCAGGATGAGCACAGAAGAAAGATTACCATTGGAAGGAATCAGGGTTCTTGAACTAGGTACCTTGCTTGCCGGTCCGTTTGCGGGAAGATTATTTGGTGACTTTGGTGCAGAAGTTATTAAAATTGAAGCCCCTGACAAGGGAGATCCATTAAGACAATGGGGGCAGGAGAAGGACGGTATTGGTCTCTGGTGGCCAATCCAATCACGCAACAAGAAATCAATCACACTGAACCTCAGGGAAGAAGAAGGGCAGGAAACATTTAAGGATCTGGTGAAGGAAGCGGACATCATTATCGAGAATTTTCGCCCGGGTACAATGGAAAAATGGAACCTGTCGTATGAGACCTTATCGGAAATAAATCCGGGAATTATCATGACGAGGACATCGGGTTATGGACAGACAGGTCCGTATAAGGGCAGGGCAGGATTTGGCAGTGTCGGTGAGGCAATGGGAGGAATCAGACATGTGACAGGTTTTCCGGACCGGCCGCCTTCGAGAATTGGGATATCGATAGGCGACTCGCTCGCAGCGCTCTTTTCCATGATTGGTACGCTCACAGCACTTAACGAAAGGCATCATTCTGGTAAAGGGCAGGTAGTGGATACGGCAATCTATGAATCTGTTTTTTCTGTTATGGAAAGCATGATCCCGGATTATTTGCTTGCGGATTATGTCCGGGAGAGGATGGGGAATATCTTGCCGAATGTAGCACCGTCCAATATATATAAGACAAAGGATGGGACATTTGTTGTTATCGGTGCAAATGCAGACGGGGTGTTCAAACGACTGTGCGAGGCGATGGAACAGCCCAAGCTATATGATGATCCCCGGTTTCATACACATCTGGCAAGAGGGAAGAACATCCATGAAATTGATGATCTGATAGAAAAATGGACAATGCAGCATGATTCAGGTTATGTGCTGAATATATTGGCAGAAAAAGGGGTCCCATCCGGATTGATTTATTCTGTGAAAGATATTATAGATGACCCGCACTACAAAGAAAGGGAAATGGTTATCAAAAGAGATCACCCAACGCTTGGTGAATTTCCGATGCCGGGTATTGTGCCGAAACTAAGCAGAACTCCAGGAGAAGTCAAGTACGTTGGTGCAGAGTTTATGGGACAGCATAATAAAGAAGTGTATGGCGGGCTTCTTCAGTATGATGATGAAAAGCTTCAGCGGCTTAAGGAGAGACAAATCATCTGATGCAATAAATGTAAGCGTTTTAAAAATATATCTTTTAGCGGAAAGGAAGGGCTATATGGATAAACGGCCAGTAAAAGAACCAATTCGGAAAAAATGGATCTGGATTGTATTGGGATTGATTCTGATTGGGAATGTTCCATGGTATTTCCCGGCAGGAAGCATTGAACCACTGATTCTGGGAGTTCCTTATTGGGCATTTATTGTGATGCTATTTTCCCTCGTGCTTTGTGGATATTTAAGCTATTTATGCGCCAAGCAGTGGGATATTGTCGAAGAGGAAGAAGAAGCTGGGAAAGAGGTGGATGAATGAGTGATTTGACATTTGCTGGTGCCGATGGAATTATCATTTTGGCTGTCTATGCCTTCCTCATGCTGCTGATTGGGTATCTATCTGGTCGAGGTGAGAAGAATCTTCATAATAGTCTAAGCAACTATTATCTGGCAGGGAAGAACTTGGGCTTTATCGCATTGTTTTTCACGCTATATGCTACCCAGTATAGTGGAAATACGGTTGTGGGATATGCGCCATCTGCATACCGAACCGGCTTTGTCTGGCTGCAGTCGATTTCTTTTATGACAATCATCATTGGGGTGTATTTGCTCTTTGCTCCGAGGCTGTATGTAATCTCGAAGAAACGAAATTTCGTAACGCCGTCAGACTGGATCAGTTTTCGATTCAATTCAAAAGCTGTCACGATTCTTGCTGTCATGCTCATGCTTTGGGGTCTTGGAAATTACCTCCTTGAGCAGCTTGTTGCAATTGGACAGGCTGTATCCGGTCTGACAGGGGGAACGATACCTTATCAAATTGGGGTAATTGCCTTTGTGCTGGTCATGCTCATCTATGAATGGATGGGTGGAATGAAAGCGGTTGCGTTTACAGATGTCATGCAGGGGATCGTACTGATGATCGGCATCGTGATATTTCTCTTTGGGGCTTTTCAGCTGATAGACGGAAACCTCGCTACGGTTACCCAGCACATAGCTGATACGGAGCCTGTTAAAGTCGGTGTGCCGGAAATGCTCACCTCCGTTAACTGGATGAGCATGCTATTGCTTGTCGGCTGTGGGGCGGCAATTTACCCGCATGCGGTCCAGCGCATCTATTCGGCTGAGAGTGAACGGACATTGAAGCGCTCTTTTGCAAGAATGGCATGGATGCCTCCAATCACAACAGGGCTCGTATTCCTGGTTGGTATACTCGCAATTATATTGCTACCGGGATTAAGTGAGAGCAATTCCGAACAGATTGTAGGGATGATGGCTAATGAAATAGCTGCTATCAATGGCTTTTATTATTGGGTGATGATTATCTTTTTCGGTGCCATTGTTGCAGCAATTGTATCGACTGCTGACTCCGTTCTGCTCAGTTTCTCATCCCTTATTTCCAATGATGTGTATGGAAAATTCATTAATCCTGATGCAAGTGAACATAAGAAAGTTTTGGTAGGGAAAATCATTGGTGTTATAGCTGTAGGAGTATTGCTGCTGATTGCCTGGAACCCTCCTGGAACACTGTATCAAATCTTTGTATTGAAGTTTGAACTGCTTGTCCAGGTTTTTCCTGCATTTGTACTTGGGCTCTACTGGAAGCGGATGGCGTCCAGGCCCGTATTCTGGGGCATGCTGATTGGGGCGGTCATTGCAGGAATACTGACACTTTCAGGAAACAGTACCCTATATGGTATCCATGGCGGTGTAATCGGCCTTGCTGTCAATTTCCTGATTGCAGTGGGAGGTTCCCTTATGATTCCTGCTGACATGGAGAAGGAAGAAGAATTGGAGAAGATCAATCTGGCTTAGAAATGGGGAGAGAAATATGGATGTTGATATAAGGGAGCTTGAGACCAAAGAGGCATATAAACTAATGACTGGTTCGGTAATTCCAAGACCAATCGCTTGGGTTTCGACAGCTAATGCTAACGGAGGATTCAATCTGGCTCCATTTAGTTTCTTCACGGTAGCATCCAGGAAACCTCCGATGCTGTGTATCTCGATTGGCCCTGGTGTTGGAGAAAGAGAGGGGACGGTAAAAGATACCCTTGTAAACATACGTGAAAAACAGGAATTCTGCATCAATATTGTATCCTCAGAACTCGGAAATCCGATGCAGAAAAGTTCAGAAAACGTTGGTTCTGACGTGGATGAATTCCAGCTTGCAGGGCTAAAAACAGCCCCAAGCAAAAAAATAGACACACCGAGGATAAAAGAAGCGCCAATTGCATTTGAACTGAAGCTTCATCAGATTCTGGAGCTTGGTACGGACCATCTCATTATCGGTGAGATCATTCATTATCATATCAAGGAAGACTATTATCTGGGAAACTATAAGGTTGATATCGAAAAACTAAAACCGCTCGGAAGATTTGCAGGCGGAAGATACAGTGAACTAACTGAACTGTTTACATTACCTAAATAGAAAGGAGTGATACAGGGATGAGTAAAAAGGTTTATCTTACGGATGTGACTGGAAGAGATGGGTTCCAGATGGAAAAGGAATGGATTGAAACTGAGGAAAAGATTTCTATTCTGAATCAGATTATTCAAGCAGGAGTGACTCGCATCGAAGCAACGTCATTTGTTTCTCCAAAAGCCATTCCGCAGCTGAAAGATGCCAAGGAAGTAATTTCCAGCCTGAACCGGAAGGGAATTGAATTGGTCACATTGGTACCAAATCTAAAAGGGACTGAATTGGCCATTGAAGCGGACGTGGATGAAATCAATTTTGTTGTTTCGATCAGCGAAACGCATAACAATAAAAATGTTAACCAATCGGTAGGAGATTCCCTTGAACAAATCAAAATTATCCACCAGCTTGCTATTGACCATCACAAAAGGCTAAACATCAGCCTTGGAACAACATTTGGTTGTCCGTTTGAAGGGATATACCAGGTTGATAAGGTATTGAAGGTTATGGGGAGATTGGATTCTATCGGTGTTGACAGGATAACACTTGCCGATACGACTGGAATGGCGAATCCGAAGCAAATCATTCTTTTTGTAAAGACATTGAAAGCCGCCTATCCGAATACGCATTTCAGCCTCCATTTGCATAACACGAGGGGGATGGGACTTACGAATTTATATGCAGGTTACCAGGCTGGAATCAGGCATTTTGATGCAGCAATAGGAGGTATAGGGGGCTGTCCGTTTGCACCTGGAGCAACTGGAAATGTCTGTTTGGAAGATGTGGCGCATATGCTTTCCTTCATGGGTATTCCAATCGATCCGGATGTACGGAAGCTGACCGAGGCTGCCAAGAATCTGGAAACATTACTGGGCTATCAGCTTCCCGGACAGGTGATGAAGGCAGGGCTGGCAAGTGATACGACAGCTGTCTGGAACCATTAGTCAGGAGTAGGGCGGTTAAGAATTACGAATAAGGACGTGGCTGGGAAGATTTTACTTACTTTAATAATAGCAATCAAAAAGAGCTTGGAAAAGGTGGCTATCCCCCACCAAATCCAAGCTCTTATGTCTATGTAATGCTAACTGTTAAGGTACGCTGCCAGTCCTTTTGACGAAAGAAAAGAGGATTCTGATTCCAGCTTGTATTTTTGCTTATTTTACAAAAGTACCGTTCGCATAAAAAGCAATTGCTATTATAAAACAACTGCACGAGTTACCAAAGTGTCCCAAAATTAAAGAGGCATTCAACTAAGGGTTCTAAGAGTGTAATAAGGGCATTTCACCTACACGATACTTTCCTTTTAATTCCCGAATTTTTTCTGCAACCTCTGCTCTTTTAATGCATTCTTTCGCATAATGTTTCACATCATTATTTCCGATGCATACGCTATGTACAGCATTTTCAAACAAACACTGGTCGTTACTGTCGTTTCCAAAAGCAACAAACTGATGTATGTTCAGCATACGCAGTCCTCTAACTTTATTAATGCCTAGTGGGCTAATGTCAATCGCGTGTTCTGCTTTATAGTGTGTTATTGTGACTGGAAATGTTTCAAGCAGTTCTAACACTTCCTGATTTGGTTTGAATAAGACTAACTTGCAGACTGGCCTTAACTGTTCTAATAATATGTTAGCTGAACTGGCTTTATCGATATTTAAATAAATAGGATGTGCAATATCACCTGAATAAGCATAATCCCACTGACCATCTGCTAAATAATATAATTGGTGCTGATCAATGAGAGAAACGAATTTGTCTAAAAGTTCTTGTTCAAAATGTGTCACTTGAATTTTCCCATTTTCATAAGTAAATGTACCGTTTCCGCCGACCAATAAACCTTCATGAAAGCTTTTGGGTATAACAGGTACCATATCACGGATCGGCCTAGCTGAAGCAAAAATTACTTCATGACCTGCTAACTTTAATTCTTGAAGTGCCTCGATGATTTCCGTATCAATACTCTTGCCATCGAAACAAAGTGTTCCGTCTAAATCGAATACAAACTTCATATACTTCCCCACTCCTATATAAATTAACTAAAATTATAGTATAAAAAATTCAAATAATAAAGGACTGGTATACAATTATATCCCATAAAAAAGCCAGAACTCTCATTGCTTCTGGACAAATGGATGATACAGGCGTATAGTTACTTAGGTAACTAATTTGAACGGAGGAATGATTATGGGATATTCTTTTTTCCATCAGCAGCTTCAATTTACCCGATCGTTCAAAAAGAAATTGAATGAACGCTTGGCGGAAGCTGGTCTTTTTCATTCGCAATGGCTGCTGATCTACTATCTGGAATGCCAGAAATCTGCGACACTCGTAGACATAAGCGAATATCTAGATGTGGAAAAACCGACGATCACCAGAACCGTCAAACGCTTGGCAGAACAAGGCCTTGTTGAAGGCATTCCAAGTGAGGACAAGCGGGAACGCAGGATCAAACTTACAGAAAAAGGGATTCAGGTATATGAAGAAGCAGGGCGGATTGTCGAACAGTTCGAACAAGAGCTGCTGAAGGGGATTTCCAAACAAGATGAGGAGATAACCATACGTACGATACAACATCTAAGAAAAAAACTGAATGAAGGAGGAATTTAGATGGATCAGCGACCAAAACTATGGACGAAAGACTTTATCATGGTATCCACATCTAACTTCCTGTTATTTGTGTCATTTTATATGCTGATGGTGACATTGGCATTTTATTCAATTGAACATTTCCAGGCCTCTGATAGTACTGCAGGCCTTGCATCAAGCATCTTTGTACTGGGTGCCGTTATTGTCAGACCAATAGCGGGGAAAATCATTGAGACGGTAGGCAGGAAAAAGCTGCTTATTATAGGCATCAGCCTGTTTATAGTAATTATGCTATTATATTTTCCGGTCAATAGCATAGGCCTTTTATTATTGCTTCGGTTTATACATGGATTTGCCTTTGGGATAGGCTCGACAGCAACAGGGACAATTGCGGTGGATGTCATTCCGCCTTCCCGACGCGGAGAGGGGATGGGCTACTTTGCGACGAGCATGAATCTGGCAATGGCAATCGGCCCATTCCTTGGATTGATCATTAGTCACTATTTTGCTGACACGATGATTTTTGTTGCGACGACTATCTTTGCCATCATCGCACTTATCACAACCCTTTTGATGAACGTACCGGAAAGAGAATCAGTGGCGGAAGATGTGACAGTACAGGCCGTAAAGAAGAAATTCCAGCTCCGTGACTACTTCGAGAAGGCGGCGTTTCCAATTGCAACCTTCATTCTGATTGCCGGTCTTGCTTACTCCAGTATCCTTTCTTTCATGACAGCATATGCAACAGAAATCAATCTCGTGGATGCGGCAAGCTTTTTCTTTGTCATGTATGCCGCATTCCTCTTGCTCTCAAGACCGTTTACAGGGCGTATGTTTGACCTGAAGGGTGAAAATTATGTCATGTATCCGTCGATACTATTATTTGGAATCGGATTGGTTATACTCAGCCAGGCAGAGAGCGGAATCACATTACTGGCTGCTGGTGCCATCATTGGAATTGGATTTGGAACACTGCAATCCAGTGCACAGACAATTGCTGTCAGTATGGCGGAGCAGCATAGGGTGGGCCTTGCCACATCAACATTCTTTGTATTCTATGACTTTGGTATAGGTGTTGGTCCATTCTTGCTCGGATTTATTGTGCCGCACACTGGATACAAGGGACTCTATACTGCTATGGCGGTCATTGCTTTCATTTCCATTGCAGTCTATTATTTCCTTCATGGCAGAAAGTCTGTAACAAAGCGTAAGGAAAATAGCTGGACAGAGAAAACTTCAAGCTAACTATTAAACAGCAATCCAATTCTTCATAGAATTGGATTGCTGTTTTTTTGCTCTAACTAGATAAGAAACCGTTCGTAAAAACCAAGGAATACATGTTATAATATTTAGACTATTTCACATTCATGGAAATGATTATTTCAGAGAAAAACTGTCATTTATTAGCATTATTGAAGGTATGCAAATTTAGAAAGATAAACATTAATATTAAAAGAGGTGAGAGGATGCTGCGCGGAGATTTGCACAATTTGGATAGCGAGAGCAATGAAGTCCGAAACTGGATGTATAAGGTCCCTTATACAGCTCGAGCGAATGATTCAATAAAGGATACAGCAAAGGCTTTGCGTGAAAGGAATGCAGATTGTATTCCTGTTCTGGGGGATTCCATGAATCCGATTGGAATCATCACGGACAAAATACTGCTAGAAGCATTCCTTCAAGGGAAAGAAAATGAATCCATATTACAGTACATGTCTAAAGAAGACTTTTGTATCATCCGTTCCGATGAATCCCTTTTGGACATCTATAAATTGCCGAACCACTATTTTCTCGTAATTGATGAAAATAAGGTACTAATCGGCATGTTGACAAGGAATGAGATATTAAAGGGATTTTCATCCTATATCGACCAGTTCACTCAGCATTTCCATACATCAGAAATCTTAGATATTATCCTTGAAAGTGCCTATGAAGGCGTATCTGTTGTAGATAAGGACGGTGTGCTCGTTGAATTTAATGAAGCATATAGCCGGTTTACCGGGGTAGCCAAAAGGGATGCGATCGGTCAGCCTGTACAGGAGGTTATTGATAATACCAACCTTCATAATACAGTTAAGACCGGTATGCCAGAGCGTGGGGCAATCCAGTATATTCAAGGTCAGCCAATGGTCGTACATCGAATCCCTTTATGGAAGGAAGGGGAGCTGGTTGGAGCGGTTGGTTTGCTGATCTTTGAAGGTGTGACAGAGCTGTACCGTATTTATGATCGTTTCTTGGAAAAAACAGTCCAGAACGCCCAAGCAAAAGGAGCACCCTTGCAGACAGATATCGTAAAAACAAGATCCATCGAACAAATCATTGGGACAGGTGAACAAATAGCAAATCTCAAGCGGATGACCAGAAAGATTGCCAAAACGGATGCTGCAATCTTAATTACTGGAGAAAGCGGCACAGGAAAAGAAATGTTTGCCAACAGCATTCATGATCTCAGTCACTATAATCAAGGTCCGTTCATCAGTGTTAATTGCGGTGCCATTCCAGAGCAATTGTTTGAATCCGAATTATTTGGCTATGAAGAGGGTGCTTTTACTGGTGCCAAAAAAGGAGGAAAGCCAGGGAAATTTGAACTGGCCGAATCTGGAACCATATTCCTTGACGAAATTGGCGAGATGCCACAGATGATGCAGACAAAGCTATTGCGAATTCTTCAAGAAAGGGCATTTGAACGGGTTGGCGGAGTCCAAAAGCTACCATTAAAGGCAAGAGTAGTTGCGGCAACAAATAAAAATTTAAGGAGCATGGTAAAAGCTGGTACCTTCCGGGAAGATTTATTTTATAGAATAAATGTGATAGATCTTGAAATTCCTCCATTAAGGGAGAGGAGCGAGGATATACCACTATTGATCTCTCATTATCTAACAGAAACATGCAACAAATATGGTGTGGGCAAGAAGGAAATCACTGCTGAAGCCTTGTCTGCTTTTATGACATATGAATGGTATGGAAATATTCGGGAGCTTGCAAACATAATTGAGAAGCTGGTTATTTTAGCAGAAGGGGATAAGATTGATATAGAACATCTTCCTGGTTATATCAAAACCCGGTACGATTCAAGTCTCCTGTCTCTTTCACCAATCGATCAGGTTAAAAGAGAAGAAAATACGAGAGAGAAAGAAATGATTGTCCAAATAATGAAAGAGTCGGGATGGAATAAATCAAAGGCAGCCGATAAATTAGGAATCCATCGAACGACGCTATATAAAAAGTTAAAAAAACATGGTCTGGGTGATTAATACCGATAATGTAGTGCACCGGCTACAATAGTGTAGTCTTATTCCTACAGTTTCATTATGAAAACGCTTTAATTACAAGGGGTCCTGTGTTGGCATACTTTTTGCATAATAATCAGTGAATAGGAACAGGAGGGATTATTTATGGATAACTATGCTGTTTTTCGAACACCCCAAACGATTAACTATGGGCGAAAGGTGTTTGAGAAAGTAGGGGAAGAAACAGCAGCCAAAGGAAAAAAGGCCTTAATTATTAGTGATGAAGTGATGGATAGTCTAGGTTATGTAAGTGAGTGCAGAACTTTTCTTTCAAATGAAAAAGTTGAAAGCGCTATCTATTTAGGGGTTATGTCCGAGCCGACGGATGTTTATGTAGCGGAAGCACTTGAAATATTCAAAAGAGAAAATTGTGATGTCGTGATTTCTCTTGGGGGCGGAAGCTGTATCGACACAGCAAAGGCGATAGCTGTCCTGGCGACCAACGGTGGTTACATTGGTGATTATATGGGAGCAAGAAGATTGGCTGATACAGCTCCGATTGCCCATATCTCGATTCCGACGACTGCCGGAACGGGTTCTGAGGCAACGGATGCGACCATTATTACAAATACAACCAATGATGTAAAGATGATGATTAAGCAGCCCGCATTCATGCCGGATGTTGCTATCGTCGACCCGTTATTGACGGTTTCTTCGCCGAAGTCAATTACAGCTGCAACTGGTGTGGACGCATTAAGTCATGCAATAGAGGCATATTTATCAAGGTTGGCACAGCCAATGACAGATATGCTGGCACTTTCGGCAATTGAAAAAATAGTCAGCAATTTGAAAGTTGCCTTTACAGATGGTGAAAATATCGATGCCAGGGAAAAGATGGCCTTAGGATCCCTGCAGGCTGGTATGGCCTTTACAAATGCATCTGTTTGTCTGGTGCATGGTATGTCCAGACCAATCGGAGCACTGTTTCATGTTCCGCATGGTATTTCAAATGCTATGCTGCTGCCTGCGGTACTTGAATTCAGCAAAGACTCCTGTATGGAACGATTAGCCGATTTGGCCAGAATATTTCAACCTGATTCCAGTAATCTTTCCGTGGAAGAAGCTGCCGAGCTTACAGTAAATGAGGTCAAAAAAATTTGTGTAGAATTGGAAATTCCTAATTTAAAGGGCTGGGGAATTGATCGGGAGGAGTTCAAGAAGGTAAGCCGTAAAATGGCAGAAGATGCACTTGCAAGCGGCAGTCCGAATAATAATCCCAAGGTACCAACCAAACAGGAAATAGAGGAACTTTATGAAGTTTGCTACGAATATCAGTTCAGCTTAGATAATGCAGTCAAAAATTAAGAATAGCTGTTGGGATATGCGGCGTGACAGCAATTGACGGTTTCTAGACCGGGACTGGGTTATTTGAAAGATAATAGAGAAATGCTGATAAAACACTGATTTATGCTGATATAACCCAAGAAATGCTGAGATATGGCCCTGAAATACTGATATATTCTTGAAAAATGCTGATATTCAGGTCGGGGTTAAAATGAAATTCTTCAAAAACAACAATCTTTTAAAATACAGTACAAATTAAAAAAGGGCTTAAGGGGGAACGGGGATGGATGTTCTGGGGATGATTGGTTTAATAGGTTCACTTGCATTATTGGTATACCTGACCATGAAAGGTATCAATATTATTATTGCGGCACTGATCAGTTCAGTTGTCATTGCTCTTACAGGCGGTCTCAATCTAGAGACGGCATTAATGGATGACTATATGACCGGATTTACCGGCTATTTCGCTTCATGGTTTTTAGTGTTCCTGCTTGGGGCGATATTCGGGAAAATCATGCAGGAGACAAAATCGGCCGAAAGTATCGCACAATGGATTAAAACGAAGTTCGGTGCGAAGCGTGCTGTATTTGCTGTAGTAGCAGCGGCAGCAATCATGACCTACGGCGGTGTGAGTCTATTTGTGGTAGGTTTTGCGGTATACCCAATTGCAGTATCGTTATTTCGTGCCGCTAATCTTCCGCATCGGTATATTCCTGCTGCATTAGTATTTGGTTCCATTTCTTTTACGATGACTGCACCAGGTTCTCCGGAAATTCAAAATATCATACCAACAGAATTTTTTGCAACATCTCCGACAGCAGGTGGTTGGATTGGTGTCCTGTGTGCGTTATTAATCATGATTGTGGGTGGACTGTGGCTTGGTTCAATGGTCAGAAAGGCTTCTGCAAATGGGGAAGTATTTTCATTGCCTAATGCTAGTAAGGAAGAGACTGCGGCTAGTTTGGCAGTTGAAGAGGAACAGCCAAGCAACAATCCTAGGATAGGAGAATTGCCTAATATCATTGTTGCCATTCTTCCGCTTGTTCTAGTTATCGTTTTCTTAAATGTTTTAGGTCAATTCATGAATCCGACGACAGCATTATTGATTGCTTTAACAATCGGCATTGCCGTAGCGTGCTTGTCAATGCTTACCTTTCTTTCAGAATTCTGGGGTTCATTGGCAACAGGGAGCCAAAATGCGTTAGTAGCTTTGGCAAACACGTGTGCAGTAGTAGGATTTGGAAGCGTTGCTGCACAAGTTTCCGCCTTTGATACCTTGATTACAGGCCTTGTTAATATGCCAGGTCCTCCGCTTCTCGGACTGGCGGTAGGTGTGACAGTCATTTGTGGTTTAACTGGTTCTGCATCAGGCGGGTTGGGAATTGCCTTGCCGATTCTTGCCCCAATATATCTGAGCCAGGGCGTTGACCCAGGTGCAATGCATCGTATTTCTGCATTGGCATCAGGAGGACTGGATTCGCTGCCGCACAACGGATATGTCGTAACGACCGTTCGCGCGATTTGCGGAGAAACACATAAACGGGCCTATAAGCCTATTCTATTGTTAAGTGTACTTTTGCCTAGCGCAGTACTAGTATTGGCCGTTCTTCTTTATACCATTTTCTAAGATGGATTTACTATTTTCAAAATTTATTAGGAGGTTATTCAATTGACACAAACAACAATTAAAACACTAAAAAACTATGTAGGCGGTAAGTGGATAGAAGCGGGAACCGATAAAACGCAGGAAGTCTATAATCCTGCGACAGGCGAAGTGATCGCCCATGTGCCGATATCAACTGCCGATGATACAGATCATGCTGTTCAAGTGGCTGCCGAGGCATTTGCAACGTGGAAAGAAGTGCCTGTACCGAAACGCGCACGCATTCTATTTAAATATCAGCAACTATTGGTAGACAACCACGAGGAACTTGCTAGACTGATTACGATAGAGAATGGAAAAAATCTGGCTGAAGCATATGGTGAAGTCCAGCGTGGAATTGAAAATGTCGAATTTGCAGCAGGTGCACCAACGTTAATGATGGGAGAGTCGCTTCCATCCGTTGCGACAGAGCTGGAATCCGGTGTGTATCGTTATCCGATTGGCGTAATAGCTGGCATTACACCTTTTAATTTTCCGATGATGGTGCCATGCTGGATGTTTCCGATGGCGATTGCGACTGGAAATACATTTGTTATGAAACCATCAGAGCGCACACCGCTTCTAGCCAATCGATTGGCAGAGTTATTTGAAGAGGCAGGTTTGCCAGCAGGGGTATTCAATATTGTCCACGGAGCACATGATGTGGTTAATGGTTTATTGGATCATCAGAAGACCGCTGCAATCTCCTTTGTCGGCTCTCAGCCTGTAGCAGAGTATGTCTATAAGCGCGGAACGAGTAACTTGAAACGTGTGCAGGCACTGGCAGGAGCCAAAAACCATTCGATCGTTTTAAATGATGCCAATTTGGATAATGCGACAACACAAATCATGAATGCAGCATTTGGATCTGCTGGAGAACGTTGTATGGCGGCGTCTGTAGTAGCGGTGGAAGAATCGGTTGCGGATGAATTTATCGATTTGCTAATCGAAAAGGCGAATAAAATACAAATTGGGAACGGTTTAGATGAAGGGATTTTCCTAGGCCCTGTTATCCGTGACAATCATAAAGAACGTACACTGAGCTATATCGAAAAAGGAGAAAAAGAAGGAGCAAAACTCGTTCGTGACGGGCGTCAGGATGAAGCAGCAAAACAAGAAGGGTATTTTGTCGGCCCAACTATTTTCGACCATGTAACTTCCGAAATGAAGGTTTGGCAGGATGAGATTTTTGCACCTGTTTTATCGATTGCAAGAGTGGAAAACCTTGAAGCAGCAGTTGATTTAACGAATCAGTCACGCTTTGCCAATGGAGCTTGTATCTTCACGAGAGATGGAGGAAATGTACGTAAATTCCGTGAGACGATTGATGCGGGTATGTTAGGAGTGAATATTGGTGTGCCAGCACCAATGGCATTCTTCCCATTCTCCGGCTGGAAAGACTCCTTCTACGGTGATCTTCATGCCAATGGAAAAGATGGCCTGCAATTTTATACACGGAAGAAAGTGATTACTACGAAGTGGGTTTAATGCTTCCTTTTCGTGGGATTGTCAATTTGCGGAGCAACATTCCGCTCTGTGATTTGGGAAATGATTGTTAATTACTGGTATATCGTCAAAAATAATAATCTATTATACAAAGACGCCATGGTTATTGCTTCCATGGCGTCTTTGCTATGTCCTGAAATGAATGTCTGGGATGATGCCAGAACCTTAATCCGGTAAGCCTTTCCAGTGAAACCCCTCCATTTTTCAGCTAGTTATCAACATGGAAAGAGGGCACCTTGATTCTTCAGCAGCAGAGGAAATAGTTGAATGATTTTAACAGCTGCCTAGGTTTAAATGAGTGAATTGGAAAATTTTACATTCATTTAACTGAATTTTTATGATATTGTATAAAATAAAATAATTTATTGGAAAGGAGCAAATAATGAGCACTATTTTTGAAAAGCTGGACAATATGAGTGAGGAAATTATTGAAATCAGACGTTATCTGCATCAGCATCCCGAGCTATCCTTTCAGGAAGTTAATACTGCAGCGTTTATTGCAGAATTTCATCTTAAGCTGGGGCATCAAGTACGGACGAATGTCGGGGGGAATGGTGTGCTTGCTTACCTGAAAGGAGGAAAGTCAGGACCGACTGTTGCGTTAAGAGCGGATTTCGATGCATTGCCAATCCATGAACAGACGGATCTCCCTTTTAAATCCGAGCATGATGGAGTCATGCATGCATGTGGACATGATGGGCACACAGCAAGCTTATTGGGACTGGCAAAAGTACTGAATGGGATGAAGGATGAGATAGAAGGAACGATAGTATTCCTGCATC
Source organism: Oceanobacillus massiliensis str. N'diop (assembly GCF_000285495.1). GTDB lineage: Bacteria > Bacillota > Bacilli > Bacillales > Amphibacillaceae > Oceanobacillus > Oceanobacillus massiliensis. The sequence goes on along the minus strand of NZ_HE610978.1, from coordinate 666,151 downwards.
AGCATGCAGAGGAATTGCCCCCAGGTGGAGCTGTTTCCATGATAGCCGATGGCTGCCTCGATGGGGTCGATGTAATCTTTGGCACACATCTTCAGGCGCAAATGCCCCTTGGTGAAATCGGCTATCGGACTGGACCGCTTCAGGCAGCACCTGACCGGTTCGACATTAAGATACAAGGGGATGGCGGACACGGTGCATCTCCACATGAAACGAAAGACAGCATTGTCATCGGTGGCCAGCTAATCAGCAACTTGCAGCAAATTGTAAGCCGTAAAATAGATCCACTTGATTCGGCAGTCGTATCGGTATGTTCCTTCGAGGCGAAGAATCCTTACAATGTCATTGCGGATTCAGCCTTCATGACAGGAACGGTTCGTACTTTTAAAGAAGAAACCCGGAGCTTTATTGAGAATGAAATAGAACAGATTGTAAAAGGTACATGTGACGTATCTGGAGCAAGCTATGAATATACCTACATAAGAGGTTATCCGACCTTGATCAATCATAAATCAGAGACAGAATTTATTGCCACTCTTGCTGAGGATGTTCCTGGAGTTGAAGCAGTCAATGAGACCCCGCCAATAATGGGTGGTGAAGATTTTGCCTACTATTTACAGCATGTGAAAGGTTCGTTTTTCTTTACAGGTGCCAAGGATCCAAAATGGAACAAGTCCTACCCGCATCATCATCCGAAATTTGATATCGATGAACGGGCATTGGTAATTGCTGCCAAGGTACTGGGCAAGGCGACATTGGAATACATGGAGCAAGCGAGCAAATCATTGGGGGAAGTCTATTAGACTGTAAATTAAATACCTAAAGCTTAACTTTAATTCATACATCATAAGGAGGAGAGAAAAATGGCTGAACAGATATTAGGTCTATGGAAGGATTGGCGTCTGCATGTATTGGTACTTGCAATCGTTATGGTAACGGAGTTTATCGGACAGCAGCAAATAACGATTGGACCAGGGGTTATTTTGCTTTTACCTATGCTATATGCGGTTATCATTGGTATTGCGCTATTTTTCACCCCTCTTGTAAAACAAAAACAGTCAAAGAACGCAGAACCGCTTGTTTTTATTTCGGTAACACTGCTGATAGCAAAGTTTGGTGTGCAGGCAGGACCTGCTCTGCCACAATTGATAGAAGCTGGACCAGCATTGATCTTACAGGAACTTGGTAACTTGGGAACCATGTTGATCGCCTTGCCGCTGGCCGTTTTTCTTGGTCTGAAAAGAGAAAGCATCGGGATGACGCATTCGGTGGGAAGAGAACCCAATTTGGCATTGATAACCGATAAATATGGATTATCTTCACCAGAGGGACGGGGCGTGATGGCCATCTATATTTATGGTACCGTATTTGGCTCCATTTTTATGGGACTGGCATCAGGGTTTCTGGCAACCATTACCCCGCTTCATCCATTTTCATTTGCAATGGCATCTGGAATCGGCAGCGGCAGTATGGCGGCAGCCTCAGTAGGTCCGCTGGTTGCAGCATTTCCTGATATGGCCGATACAATTACAGCCTTTTCCGGTGCAAGTAACCTCCTTACAAGCGTAACCGGACTGTACGTAAGTATTTTTATAGCATTACCATTGACAGAGAAATTCTATAAGGTTCTATCCAGAGAAAAGAAGAATAACGATACTAATCCCGAGTCAAAGGTGGTGTAGCGAATGATTAAGAATATACAGGAATGGGTTTTACTATTTGTTATTGTCGCTGTCATCGTAACGGTGGGTAACTGGATAGGGTACGAAGTGATGCCGCTTGAGGCATTGCCAGGTGTAATTATTCTCTGTTTAATCAGTTTAGCTGGATTGATTATCCACAAATTATTACCCTTTAAAGCGATTCCTAGTATTGCTTACATTGGAATTCTGGCGTTAATCCTGACTATACCAGGAATGCCAGGTCAAGAACAAATCGTCATCTGGACAAATCAGGTTAATCTTTTGGCGATTGCTACGCCAATACTGGCCTATGCCGGAATATCCATTGGCCGTTCATGGACTGATTTTCAGAAACTAGGCTGGAAAACGATAATCATCGGCTCATGTGTCATGATTGGAACTTTCTTGGGCTCAGCGATTGTAGCGGAGATCGTACTTCGCCTGCAAGGAATTATTTAACGAACATCCCTATTCACCATACTGATTGAATAAGAGGACAAATGTGCTGATCTGCTATTACTTTCATGAAGTAATCATGGACAACTCTCATTCGTCCTCTTGTTTGCATTGCTCCATTTTAATGAATATGCTGAATCCTATTTGGGACAACATCCTCTCCAAAGCGTGGGTAGTGCTTTCATCATTACCTGGATAAAGATAAATCATCTGATGTAACATTTTTCTGGCTTCTGCGTCTATACATACAAAGTAAACGTTTTATATAAGGATACTGGAAGGGTGGGTCTCAGATTGGGAAAAAGATTATATGTTATCATCATCATCTTGTTTGCGGGCATGGTGCTGACTGCCTGCAGTAATGAATCGGACAGCAGTCAAAGCACCAGTAATGAAGCAGCATTTGAAACAACTGAGGAGAGTGCAGGAAGCGTGGAACAGGAAAGTGGTGATTCCATGCATAAGGATGCCATTGGAGAGGAAACGGCTGAATCGGGAGATGAAGCCATTCCGTCAGAAACAGAGGAGGAGGTAATCCAGTCCGAGCGAAAAATAATCTATACTGCCAACCTCTCTATTGAAGTGAAAGATTTCCAGCAGGCGCTGGATGACATTCAACGGCAGGCAGCGGATCGCGGCGGGTACATCGTGGACTCGAATATGATGGAAGATACGGCAAATGATACAACATACGGACATGTGACATTACGGATTCCACAGGACCAATACCGGGAATTCATTCAATTCGTGGAAGATGGGAGCAGTACAGTATTAGAAAGCTCCGAATCTGGCCAGGATGTGACAGAGGAATATATTGACTTGGAGTCACGGTTGAAATCAAAACATGTCGTGGAGGAAAGATTGCTCTCCTTCATGGAACAAGCAGAGAAAACAGAGGATCTGCTAGCCATCTCTAATGACTTGGCGACTGTCCAGGGAGAAATAGAGGAAATAACAGGGCGCATGAACTATTTGGAAAACAGGACAGACTTGGCAACCGTGTCCATTTCGATTCAAGAAAACAATGTAAGCCTATCAGGAATGAATGATGGCGAACTTAACACATGGGAAAAACGAAAGAACAGTTTCTAAAAAGCATCAATTTTCTTCTTGCTGCATTTTCTGGAATGTTCGTCTTTGTGATTGGAAATTTACCATTGTTTATTTTGCTGGGTGCAATTGCCGTTATTTTATTTTTCATCTATAGGCGGGTAAGGAAGACCGGCGGCAATGGGTAAGAAGGTATTTAATAATAAATGGTAAACAAGAGAAGAATGAAAAAAGCTTTACTTTTAGACCAATTTATGTAAAATAGAATGTAATTAAATAAGTTATCAAGAGTGAACGAGAGATCTGGCTCTACGACTTCACAGCAACCTGCCAAGTGCAAGGTGCTTCTTCCAGCAAAGCATTGCTTTGAATGATAACAAACGGCCGGGGCTCTTTGTTGCATATTGCAATGAAGGGTTTTTTTGTTATTTATTCGATTAAGGAATTGCTTTAATAACAGAAAAGGGAGTATGTATAATGAATAGTATCGGAAATGAAAGAGGTTATATTGTGAAAAGTCTAAGTGTACAGGAATTCTTTCACCATGTGGTTGGATGTGTTGAACGGAAGCTGAAGGAATGGGACAGCGAATATCAAGTCTATATCGTCAAGCTAGCTGACTATAACCTGATTGTAAAAAAAGGCTGCTATACATATAGCGTAGATCTTTCCGAGGAAGAGATTGAATCCCTCCAAAAATGCGGGGGATATGCACTGGACCGGGAAATTTGGAGACAGTTGGAACGGAAGGGAGTGGCAGTTCGACAGGAGTCATAAGAATAACACAATTGGATTTCTATAAAATTATGCTCCGTTATAGGCGTCTATAACGGAGCAAACGGGAGAATTGAATTCATTTCTTTTTGGCTGAAGACGGATTTTTTCTTACGAATTCGAATGATTTACTTCTGTTTTTCTAGGGGTAAAATTTGGAACACTCTCTTGCTGCAGGAAATAATGTACTTCCTCGACGGAAAGACCGAGTTTTTTTGCCTCTAGTATCAAATCAAGCCATTCTTGATCTAACTCTGTTATATCAACCGGCAGTTGTGAATGCATAGTTATTTCTGTTCACCCTTCCTCCATAAATTACCGAAAATTTCTGTCTTTCTATATATTAATAGGAGAAGGTTAAAATGAGGTTTAAAATCATAAACTTTTAATTTTTTGGAAGAAATTTGTATCCAAAACCTCTGACGGTGATGATAAATTCTGGATTTGCAGGATTTTTCTCTAATTTCTTTCGGATATTGCTAATATGAACTTTGACCGTTTTATAATCACCAAATTTATCTTCTCCCCAAATATGTTCATAAAGCTGGATGTTGGAAAAGACTTGATTGGGATTTTGGATCAGGAAGAAAAGCAGCTGTATTTCTTTGGCATATAATTGGACAGGTTCACCATTCCGGAGAACAATATAAGTATCCATATCTATCTCAAGCTCTCCAAGTTTCATTTTGGATGCGTTTTCATATGCCTTTTTAAAAGAAATTTCTTTTCTTCTCAAATGTGCTTTCACTCTCGCAAGCACTTCTCCTGGATCAAAAGGTTTTATTATATAGTCATCAGCCCCAGCTTCCAGCCCATAGATGCGATCCTCATATTCACTTCTTGAACTCAAAAAAAGAATCGGAACTTCTTCACTGTAGGTGCGAATTTCCCGACATACTGCCAATCCGTCCATTCCAGGGAGAAGTATATCGAGTAGAATAAGAGCTGGCGCGTCAGAATGAAAGAATTCAAGTGCTTCATTACCGGTTCCAGCCACGATGACATGATAGTCTTGCCTTAAATAAAGCTGCAGCAGATGACGGATATCCGCGTCGTCCTCCACAACTAAGATGGTCTCATTTTTCATACCCGTTCACCTCTTTGGTATTTATCGGATACAAAGGAAGAATGATATAAAACGTACTTCCTTTGCCGACTTTACTTTCAGCCCATAAGTAACCCTGATGGTATTCCATAATCTGTTTGGAAATAGAGAGTCCGAGACCTGTATTCGTACCTTGCCCTGCACGCGTTTTATCTGCCTGGTAAAAACGATCAAAAATGAGTGGAATCGTTTTAGGGTCCATCCCTTGTCCGGTGTCACTTATGCTTACCTGTAAAAATGAATTGCCTGGGGTATATCCTGAAGTTTCCCTTTCTTTTGCCTGTTGTACCTGTACCGTAGTTGTCTTCCTCATTTCAATAGTTATTAAGCCGGATTTCCCGGTAAAGCGGATGGCATTAAAGATAAGGTTTTGGAGTACTTGATCTATTCTATCGATATCAATCTTCACCAATTCCTTTTTTTCCGCCACTTCCAGAAAATCATGTATCTCAAACCCAATATCATGAGCTTTTATATCGACTTCATACTTTTGAAGCAGAAGTGCAGGCAAGTCACCAGCAGCATGCTGTTTCCAGCGAAAGCTCAATTGTCCTGATTCTAGTCTCGATAGTTCGTACAGGTCTTGTATAAGCCGATCGATAAATAAAATTTTCTGGTATACGATTTGTAAATAGCTCGAATCATTTAAATGTACCACACCATCAATCATTGCTTTCACATACCCTTTGACAGAAGTCATCGGTGTGCCAAGTTCATGGGAAATATTGGACATCAATTGCTTTCTTGCCTGTTCGGTTCTTCTTAGTTGTTCTGTATTTACTTCCAGTTCCTTTGTTCGCTTCATGACTTGATTCTCAAGGGACTGATTTAAATCAGAGAGTTCCCGATTAACAGAGACCACTTCTTCCATCACGAGTTTTAGGGACAAGAGTGTCTTTACACGAGATAGCAGCTCTTCTTTGGAGCATGGTTTGGTCAAATAATCATTTGCTCCTGATTCAAAGGCTGTAACAATATCTTCCGTTTGAGACCTGGCAGTTAGCATTAATATAGGAAGTTCTGTCAGCGAATACCTTTTTCTTAGCCGTTTTGCAATCTCAAACCCGGATTGCTTTGGCAGCATGACATCAAGAATAACGAGATCGTATGAAGGATCTTCTGTCAGAATTTCCAGTGCGCTTTCTCCGTCATAGGCAACTTCCAGCCAATAACCGACCGTGGATAAATGGTTGCGCAATACTTGAACATTTACGATTTCATCATCAGCGATTAAAATTCGCTGTGAATGGCTTGCTTCAGTGGCTTGTGCTGCGATTTCATCGTGGTTTGCTCCTGCCTGCTCATTAGGTAATGGGTTCGAGATCATATGCCTGGGTAATGATTTCTTTCCCTGATAAATAGGAACGGAAAAAGATACAGTTGTTCCTTTTCCCAGGGTGGATTGGATTGAAATGTCTCCACCATGCAGTTCAATCAGCTGTTTCGTGATGCTTAATCCTAACCCTGTTCCAATAATGGTTCTGTCTGACAAGTTCGTCCCTCGTTCAAAACTATTGAATATATTTTCCAAGTCCTCTTCGGATATGCCAATCCCGGAGTCTTTGATAAACAGCACTATTTCGTTGCCCCTAATCTCAGCAAAGAGGACAATCTCTCCTATATCCGTATATTTAATCGCGTTGCCAATGAGATTGTACATAATTTGCTGTAGCCTATTCTCGTCAGCGGCTGCAGGAGGGAGTGTTGCCGGAATCTGATTTTGAATCGTCACGGGTGTCCCTGAACTTAAGGTTGAAGTGACGGTGCAAATAACTTCAGCTAACTCCCTTAAAGAAACCGGTTCAATCTCCAGACCCAGTTCATGATGATTCAGTTTAGATGCATCAAGCAAATCATTGATCAGATGGGTGAGACGATTACCACTTGTAATAATCAAGGTGAGATTCTGTTTGATGCGATCATCGACACTTGGGTCATCTCTTAAAGATTCAGCAATGCCAATAATCCCATGAAGTGGAGTTCTTAATTCGTGGGAAGTATTTGCAAGGAATTCATTTTTTACATTATTGGCTTGCTGTAAATGTTTAACCGCAAGTTCTTGACTTTGCCGCGCATTGATTTCTGCTGCTTCCTTCTTCAGGCGCAGTCTCCTGATTTTTTCCCCAAGTGCAAGGGAGAATAAGATAATTTCGATCGCTGATCCGAGTTGGGAAGCATATTTTGTAATAAAAGTAATGGGAATTAGTCCCATATCGGCTAGCGAACTGAATGTCACACCAATTAGAAAGATAATCCATCCGAAAAAGAAATATTTTGCTGGAGCGTATCCCTTTCTCCAAGCTAGGACTGCAGCAGTGGCTACTATGAAAACCAAACCAATGGTCGCTGCCATAATTAAATCGAGAGCTGTTCCATAGTCAATCGCCAGAATTGCAATAAGCAATGGCTGAAGTAGAATATAACCGTTTATGAGCCGATGAAGGCTTGGTAAATAGGCTTTTGTGTTGAGAAATGATTTTGTGAACAGCAATGCACTAATATTCGCACCTGCCATAAAGAACAAGATCGCCCGATTATTCCACCAGCTGCTCTCCGGCCATATGTACTGAAAAGATAGTCCATTCAAGGTCAAATGACAGAGCATAATCGACAGTATGAAGAGAACGTACCAGAGATAACTGGTATAGCGAAGCGATAAAAATAGGAATAAATTATAAAAAATCATAATCAGACCAAATCCGTAGTAGATACCAAGAAGAATATATTCCATCTGACTTTCTTCATAAAATTCTGCTTCTGACGATAGGGTGATTGGCAATTGCATGGACCCATCCGTATCGAACTGCAGGTAATATGTCATCGTATCGCCAGGAGGGACGTGGAGGTTAAAGACAAAGCTTCGGTGGTGAATTTCTCTTGATGAAAAAGGTAATAAATCTCCAGTTTGCTCTAATTCAAATCGATTCTCTCCAATAGGTTTATAAAGACCAATCCAATCATGGGGAGGGTAGGCGATCTTCAGTAGCCATTCTGCTTTTGGAGAGTTATTGGTCAAGGTGATTCTAGCCCAAAATACGGACTCTGTATAGCCATAGCTCGGTACATCACCATGAAAACGGAAAAATTGTTCATCGAGATTTCCGCTTGCTATATCATCAATATTCCATTGGTTCTCCTCATCTATCAGGAGTTCGAGGGTAGGGCCGAGCGAATAACCTTCCTTTCCTTCCTTTAACTGTAGTTCTGCGGAAGCATCCAATGGATTGTATGATAGGATGAAAAGCATGCAGCATACGAAAAAAATCATTATACGGACTACACGCATTTTTTCCATCACCTTTAGTTTAGTTTTATCTAAGACTATTATACTAGATTAGGAAGGTTAAATATAGTTAAATCTAAATTTTTAGATAAATTAACGCGCTGATTTCCTATTTGAAAACCAATAATAATCAAATGGGAATTAGAAGACCGAGTATCTTTTATAGGGGATTTTTAAAATGTAAAAAGTGGACTATATTTTATGTTCATGATGATAGGGATTCTTTTTGATTTGATGGCTGCTTCACTTAAAAGGAAGCAGCCGATTGCAAAAGTGAAACTTCTAGTATCCATATAATAAAAAGGAGTGAATTAACGTCTTCTATTCTAAAACAGAGCCGTAAGAGTTAACGTTTATCATTCCTCATCCAGGATTTCATCAAAAGCCTCAGATACTTTATCGAATTCTTCATCGGTTTCAATAGCAGATAACTCACCATCATCGTCAATTTTGAGAAAAAAGAGATCAATGTCCTCTTCATTATCCTCTTTCAGATCTTCAACAAAGCTGACAGCAACATAGTCTGTATCTTCTAACGTCACCTTTGCCAATACTTCCACTTCCTGGTCCTGATCGGTTTCATCAGCAATCGTAAATACCTCGCCAACTTCAATTTTATCCATATGAATCATCCTCCGTCTTTATTTAAGGCTGTTTTCGTAAGTATTGCTGTTTCTAAACTTTGCATTAGAAACTGCGACGTAACAAGAAATGATAGGTACTTTTTCCTCACTCCGAAAATCCAATGTGCTTTCCGCAGGCTCGCGCTAAGCCTCCTCGCTCGCAAAGTTCGCTCTCTGTGGGGTCTTAGCGTCTTCGCTTTCCCGCTGGAGTCTCCGTGTATTTCCTCCGTTGTGTTGAGAGGTTCAACACCTTATCATTCTTAATTATTAATTCTATAAATAATCATTTCTGTGAGATGGATTGTAGCGCAGGGCAGTCGACTCCAGCGGGAAAAGCAACGGCTGAAGATCCCGCAAGAAGCCGGGCTTGCTTCTGAGGAAGCTGAAGTGTTGCCTGCCGTGGAAAGCGACTGCCCGTAGCGGAAATCGGCAGAGTCTGTTACTTCACAGATTATAGATTTAATCTAAAAGCAGCAATCTTCGAGAAAAGGACCTTGTTTCATATTGGTATTCTTATCTCTAGTTTTACTCGAATCTGGATAATAATGCAAAAATTAACCCAGGGCAAGCAGTTTTTGGAGTTTTAAAGAAGGGCTTCATGCTTAGAATGATGCCTTAATCGGGGATGAGGTAAAAAAGCTGCATGTTTGTGATGCGCTTAATGTGGAATCTGGACTAGCAGAAGGAGAATTAACTGAAGGGTGGGGACACACAATCTGTCCCCAGTCCATTATGCTCCAATATTTATCAGCCATTCACGCAGTTTTTCTTTGGGATAATATACATTGCCATTAATCGTGATATGCGGAATATCAGGATATTCCTGCAGCAAAGATTTTACATCTTCTTTAGAAATGCCCATAAACCAGTGAATCTGATTTTCCTTGAGCAATTCATGTGAGTCATCATCATCCAGCGATTCTATCAGACCTTTTGCGGCAGGATTTTTAAAGTTTTTCAGGCCGTCCCCGATGAAATAGCCCAAAGCTGCCAATCCGATGGCCAACCAAAAGAAATCGAATTCCATTTTTTGCCCTCCTTATTAGTTATTGCGGCTCATTCTCCATTTGAGAAATAGTCCGTATGTAATTCCAATATTAATATACCATCTTATTGTGAAAATCAAATCATTATTTACGTTTCTGTCAGTCTGATAAAAAAATAGCTGATTTGATATGTTCGAGGGAATAAAAGAAAAGTCCAGGAACACCGCTTCAAAAATCGAAAACGCTGCTCCTGACCTGTGATATCAACCTATTCTAAATTAGCGTGCCTTCCATACATCGTATCGGAGTGCAGCTCCTTTTTGTCCATAAATCGCAAAATAACCGAATCATAAAATAATAGAAGGGATTGCTCAAACAGGGAACCCATTGGCTGAATGGATTTCCCGCTCGTGCCTTCTGCTTTTGCCTGGGCCGGAATATCAATGGTGATTTCCGATAACTGACCGATTGCAGATTTTGGGTTGGTTGTCACCAGTGCAATTGCTGCACCGATACTTCTTGCCTTTTCTGCCATAGAGAGCAGGCTTTTGGTCTCCCCGGAACCAGAGCCGATGATAAGAATATCTTCGGGCTCGAGATTCGGTGTTATCGTTTCACCAACTACATATGGATCAAGTCCAACATGCATCATGCGCATCGCGAAAGCCTTTGCCATGAGACCGGAACGGCCGCTGCCGGCGACGAATATCTTTTTTGCATGGAGAATTCCTTCTGACAGCTTTTCCGCTTCCGTGTCATCAATTTGTTCCATCGTATGGCCAAGCTCAGCGAGAATATCTTTTGTATAGGCAGTTGTTTGCATGTTATTCTGCTGTGCCAGCTTTAATGAGCTGCTGCATTTCAGCTGCAACTTCTTTTTTATTGTCCTTGCCAGTAATTCCGCCGCCAACAATAATCAGATCCGGTTGTACTTTAATGACCTCTGGTAAAGTTTCCAGCTTGATTCCACCAGCGATTGCTGTTTTCGCATTCTTAACAACACTCTTGATGGTACGCAGATCTTCAAATGAATCTTTTCCTTCTGCCTGTAAATCATAGCCTGTATGCACGCAAATATAGTCAGCGCCTAATTCATCAAGCTCTTGTGCACGGGTTTTAACATCTTTTACAGCAATCATATCCACAAGAATCTGTTTCCCTTGATTTTTCGCTTCTTCTACAGCACCTTTAATCGATGCATCCTCTGCCTGAGCCAGGATGGTAACAATGTCAGCGCCGGCCTTAGAAGCGTTAGCTACTTCATATCCAGCGGCATCCATGATTTTTACGTCTGCCAGAACTTCGAGGTCAGGAAATGCAGATTTGATTTCTCTTACTGCCTTATGACCTTCTATATTAATGATTGGTGTACCAATTTCAACAATATCGATGTGGTCTTTAACTTCTTCTACCAACTCAATGGCTTGCGGAATATTAACTAGATCCAGTGCTAATTGTAATTTCATGTATGATTTCTCCTTTGGGCTATTATTTTCTGCACACCTAGTATAATGCTTTAGCTTGAAATTTATAAGTACGCACATTGAAATCATATAGTGCTGAAAAGTATACCGTCACAAGCCAAAAAAAGTGATGGAAGAAATCCATCACTTGCTGCAGGCTATTTAGCTGCTGTTTCTTTTATGGTTATGGAATTAGGTACATGCTCATCTAAGAAATTCTTATAGGATATACCCCACTTTGTCATCTGCTCGAGCAGGGGGCGGAGTGATTTTCCCTGTACTGTCAATGAGTATTCGACCTTTGGCGGAACAACCGGATATACTTCCCGGTGAACAAGGAAATCGGATTCCAATTCACGGAGCTGTGTGGTGAGCATACGTTGTGTAATTCCTGGAATAAGTCGTTTTAGTTCATTAAACCGCTTCGTTCCCTCACTGCCCAAATGCCAAAGAATCAGCATTTTCCATTTCCCGCCGATAACGGAAAGGGTTAGTTCCTTCTCACAATTAAATTCTCTTTCACGCCCATAATCCATGGAAACAATCCTCCATCTAATCCAGATTACAGTATACTTTTGTATACTATATACAGAAAATATACTGCCTTAGTAATAGATAGTATACGTGAGAGAGATAAGATTTGTATACCATAACGGCTTATGGTTCTGTAATTGAATGTGTCCGGTTTAGGTAGCTAAAAGGAGAAGCAAATATAGAAAAGCATATGCAGGGAGCGCAATCGAAGTAATGATATACAGGCTCATTTCAATTACAGAAAGTTTTTTCTCCCTTTTCGTTATTTTTAGTTTCCTATAGTAAAAATAGCTGGAAATAAATATTAACAAAAAAGCCAGTGCTTTTAAATTTTCCAGAAAAGCAACCATATAGTTAGCTCCTTTATTGTTATTTTTAATTTAGGCTCTTTTTATAAGCGTTATTGTTTCTGCGAATGCATTGATAGAAAATGTGATGCAATAGCTAGTTTATATTTTTATGTAAAAACAGCAATTTTTGAGAAGTGAATTTAATTTTAATAGAATAGGCCATAAATTGGGAAGGGAAAGCGGCAGAAAAAGCATCGTGAAAAGCAGTTCCAACAAAAACTGTACCTAATTGCCAGATTACAGATCCTTCAGCCTTTCCTTCGCTTCCGCATCTCCCAGCAGTGCAGCCTGCTGGTATAAAGTTTTTGCTTTTTTCATGTTTACGGAGGTGCCGACACCGGATTCATAGCAATAGCCAAGGTTGAATTTGCCGACAGGGTCCTGCCTGTCTGCGGCTATCTGGAACCAGCGGAGCGCTTCTTCACCATTGTCCGCTTCGAAGGCTTCCTGACCGAGATGATTGGCTGCATAGCTATCACCGGAAAGGGCGGATTGCTTAATCCAATGCTTCGCCTTCTCCAGATCCCTTTCAGTCCCAATCCCGTTCGTATACATATAGCCAACCGTATACATGGACTCAGGAACACCTCGCTCGGCAGCTTGGGAAAACAGCTCATATGCACGCTTAACATCCTTCTTTACATATTCGCCGCGGAAGTACATGTCTGCATAATTGTTCATCGCATCAGGATGTCCTTCCAATGCAGCTTTCCTGTAACAATGGAATGCCTTTTCAAAACTCTTCCCGACAACAATGCCATCAAAGTAATAATTGCCAATCCAGTATAGGGCATCCAAGTTACCTGCCGCCGTTGCCGCTTCAAACCAGACTAATGCCCAATCGTCCCGTCCGAATGAATTATAGAAATGACCTAGTGAAAACTGTGCATCCGGATCTGCAAGCATTGCCTGCTGATATATTGATTTTGCCTCCTGCAAATCATCCGCTTCTAAAAATATGCCTCTTTCATCTTTTGCCGGTGTAAGAAGCTCCTCTAGGATGAATTGCAAATCCCGCAATAAGATATCATGATAGGCTTCGTCAAAGGTAGACAGGGCACGTACCTGGGCATAGAGGATTTCAATATCGCCGGATAGGTTCATGGTTTTCTCCTGACAGTATTCGAAAATCTTGCGGATTGCTTCAACTGTATTCCCATTCTGCTGAACAGCCTTGGGCAGGAAAACTGCTGCATTCTTAAAGCCTTGTATGGAGAGTTCGTTTTGGAGCTGGTGAATATTCATGAAGTAAAAGTTCCTTTCTATGGTAGGTTTCTGTAATAGTTTCAGCAGGTCTGCCCTCTCAATTTATGATAATTTCACTCCCAGGCCTGGCCACACCTATTATAGCCTTTAAAGATGCCGTCCAAGAGGAATTGAAACTTATTTAGCTGGTTCTACGTATATAATGTAACAAAAAATAAACATATGTGGGTGATTGGATGAATGTTATGATATGGATTTTCATTGCTATATTAATTTATTATGTCTACAGGATAACACAGGTTCTAATCAGATTAGATCAGTCTGTCATATTGCCTGCAACTGTTGAAGAATTAAAATCAATTCGTAAAGAGCCTCAGAAAACCGTAAAACCTCCGTCCTATTCCGGTCAAAAAACTGGCATCATCTTCTATATTTTACTTCTGCTATATATCACCGGAATGCTGATATTGATTTGGCAAGTTCAGTTTGCTGACTCTGTCATGCTCTATTTTCTTATCTTGCTACCTGTTTTGCGATTATCCGATTTCCTGAATTTATTTGCAGTGACAGAAGCTGGCGTACTATGCGGTGCCCGATTTGCATCGTGGAAAAGTATCCAATCTTATACATTTGTTCCAATTGATATTAATCATAGATACTATGGACACTCAAAAGTAGTCAATGACAAACACGAATTAAGGATAAAGACAAGATTAGGGACGTTAAGCTGCATCATTACGAATGAAGATCTGAAAGCAAAGCTGGAGAAGCTTTTGAATGCAAAGGAAGTGTACGGAGGGTAGTATTTGATTGATTATATTATGTTTAAAGCAGCCGGCCAAACCCTTCGAGAATTCAAGAAAACCACCAGTTATTTACTTGAGGAAGATTCGTCCAATCTGGAAGGGGAGAAGACTGACGGGAAAAGAGCTTAGTGAATCAATATTGCTGATACCACAAAACTCATTTTATACATGGTATCTTTAATGTGCACAAATCCTATAGTTGGGATTTGTGCATTTTCTTGGTGAATGGAGAAACGTAAACACGGTACTCTATGTGAAAATACTTAGCTTATGGATGGCATAAAAGGCTGTGCAAATTGATAGAGATATTTATAAAGACCCTTCTCATTATCAAATGAGCTGGTAATGAAGTGGCATCTGCTTTTTGAGAGAACCAGCAGAAAGAAATCCGTTAGTTCTGCCCTGACAAAGTTATTTAAATCCCTCACTTTATTAATATCTTTGGAATCAATTAAAAGTTCTGGCGCCGCTCAGCTATCCTGCCGCTTGCTGTAGAACCTTAAACAATATAAGAAATACCAATATTTTCAAATCTTTCGGGTTCCTGGTAGGAGAAATGGAAAGGATATGCTACTAAAGCTTGATAGATTCTTTCTCTGCTTAAAGTTAAAATTATTGTAAGAATTTTAACTATTTTCTGAGGAGGAGTTAAATGAAGCGAAGTTTTTCGATGTTTTTTGCACTATTGTTAATCGTCACGATGGTCTTCAGCCCAGTGAATGCTGAAGAGACAACGAGCCGGAATTCCGGCACAGTTACTGAAGCACCCGGAAAGCATAACACGAAATATTCATGGGGAAATCCAGCCAAAAGCACACCCATCCTGA
The DNA here is from genome assembly GCF_000285495.1 of Oceanobacillus massiliensis str. N'diop. Lineage (GTDB taxonomy): Bacteria > Bacillota > Bacilli > Bacillales > Amphibacillaceae > Oceanobacillus > Oceanobacillus massiliensis. Next base: position 651,009 of record NZ_HE610978.1, on the reverse strand, counting down.
ATAATGGCTCCGCAAGATCGGTAGGGATGCGTGAAGCGCCTCTTGAGGAAATTGATCATGTTATGGAAGACTATATCGAAAGCGGGCTGACTCCCGGTGCGGTAACACTCGTTTCCCGCAGCGGTTCCATTGTGCAGACTGGTGCGTATGGACATTCCTATCTATATGCAGATGATCAATTTCAATTGGTCGATGATCCTGTGGAGATGACGGAAGATACACTATTTGACCTGGCATCAATCAGTAAAATATTTACAACGACTGCAGCAATGATTCTCTATGAACAAGGATTATTTGAACTGGATGATCCGGTTGCAGAGCACATACCTGAATTTGCGGCAGGCGGAAAAGGCAATGTCACTATTCGCCAACTGATGACTCATATTTCCGGATTGCCTGCTAGTGCCCCGGTTGACGAGCAGGAAGGCGATAGGGAGGACAGACTCCAATATGTGCTTGAATATCCGCTTGCAAACGAACCCGGTGAAGTCTACACATATAGTGACCTAGGTATGATTACGCTTGGAGTTCTGGTCGAACGCCTGAGTGGTATGCGACTTGATGAATTTGTGGAAAAAGAAATTACCAGACCACTTGGCATGAGGGATACCATGTACAATCCTCCAGCATCCCTGAATGACCGGATTGCTGCAACAGAATTCCAACCATGGACAGGGAGAGAAATCATCTTGGGAACAGTACACGATGAAAAAGCTTACTATCTGGATGGAGTCGCAGGACATGCCGGCGTATTCTCCACGGCAAAGGACCTGGCTATCCTTGCCCAAATGTACTTGAATGAAGGTAGGTATAAAGGAAAACAAATTATCGAACCGGAAACAGTGGAGATGCTGACCACGAACCAGATTCCCGGGTTTGTCGATAATGATCATGGACTCGGCTGGGAGATGAACCAGATGTGGTACATGGAAGGACTTACCGAAACAAACTCCCTTGGGCATACAGGCTATACCGGAACATCAATCGTCATCAATCCTGATAATGAAACAATTGCCATCCTATTGACGAACCGTGTACACCCTTCCCGAGATATGGGAACCATCAATCCAATTCGGAGGGACTTTGCCAAACAGGTGGCAGAATCGATCCAGGTTGGAATTCCCGGCAAACAACCTGCCTGGTTCTCTGGCTATGGCGGGAATAGCGAAAACACGCTGAAAGCAGGAGTGGACCTGACAGAAGAGGCATATCTTTCCTTTAATACATGGTTCCGAACAGAGGAACGAGCAGATTATGGCTATGTGGAAGTGACCGATGACGGAGAAAATTGGACAACCATCACAGAATATAATGGCTATAGTGACGGATGGCTGCGTGAAAGTGTTACTATCCCGGCAGGAACAACCGAAATAAGATTCCGATATTCCACCGACACGTACTATAACGGACGCGGCTGGTATGTATCGGACGCCAAGCTTGTCGACGCAAATGGAGAGAAGCTTAGGTTCGAGCTGAGTAGTGATAGTTGGGAAGTTAGGGGGTATTAAAAGAGGATAGTGGAATGGATAAAAACTCGTCTATTTGATAGGCGAGTTTTTTCACTATATGAAGAAAGTATTGCACGAAAGAGTCGTATATAACTCTTGAAGAAGGAAGAATGGATATTATATCTGTAGCTTAAAAAATTACTTAATTGGCTAAAGGTTTAGTTTTTTAAATAGCCATTTATACAAATAAATTCTCTCTTAGCTATAGATAGTACGCCTGATAGACTGTCGTGCATGATATTTTCATTAAAACTTTATTCAAGGAATAATTTTGTTATATTTAGACGATCAAGATATAATTTAATTTATACAAATGAAGTTAGGATGAATAACTATGAAAAAAGATATCCATGTAGTAGGAGCTGTAATTATAAGGAATGAAAAAATCCTATGTGCACAAAGAGGACCTGATAAATCACTCCCTTATTTGTGGGAATTCCCCGGCGGTAAGATTGAAGTTGGAGAAACTCCACAGGAAGCTCTTAGAAGAGAAATCATTGAAGAGATGAAATGTGAAATTGAAATAGGAGAGCAAGTTGAAGCTACAGTATACGAATATGATTTTGGAATAGTCCATTTAACTACTTATAAATGTAAACTAGTAAAGGGAAACCCTATATTAACAGAACATGCTTCTATTAAATGGCTATCTCCTAAAGAACTTCCCTTGTTGGAATGGGCCCCGGCTGATATACCAGCTATTGAGAAACTCACAGCAGAATAGTTTAACGTATTCTAGAAAACCTATTCCAATTATGGAGTAGGTTTTTGAATTATTAGAGAGGCATTTGCGGTTTAATAGATTGGATAGTAAAATTAATCTATAAATTGGAAATGATTGGTGGTAATTATGGAAGACTTTATCCAAGATTTACAGGATTCTTTACATAAAGGTTTTATCGATCAGCAGTACAATAAGTCAAGTAGGTACATTCCAGAATTATTGATTAATAACGCGAGTCAGAATAAAAACGTATTATCAACAATTCTTGAAGAGTTGGATAGCTGTAATTCCTTCCTGTTTTCTGTTGCTTTTATTACGGAAGGTGGTCTTGCTACTCTAAAATCACATCTTCTTGATTTGGATAGAAAAGGTATTAAAGGAAGAATTTTAACGTCAACCTTCCTGCATTTTAACCAACCAAAAGTATTTAAGGAATTAATGAAGCTCACGAATGTTGAGGTGAAAATGACGGATATCCCAGGTTTTCATTCAAAAGGCTATATTTTTGAGCATAGGGAGTTCTATTCGTTAATAGTTGGAAGCTCTAATCTAACTGCACATGCATTGCAAGTAAATCATGAATGGAATGTTAAACTTACATCTTATGAAAATGGAGAAGTAATCAACCATTTTAAGAGACAATTTGAAGATGTTTGGGATGAGGCCCACCAATTAACAGACCAATGGATTGAAAACTATGAGAAAAATTATACACCAATAGACTTCAAAAAGGCAGAAAAAGTCATTGAATTGCCAACTGAATATAAGGTTAATTCATTAAAAGAGGCTTTAGAAATCAAACCAAACAAGATGCAAATTGCTGCATTAGAACAAATTCAAGCCGTTCGAGACGCGGGTAATGATAAAGGCTTGGTTATTTCAGCAACTGGTACTGGTAAAACATATTTATCAGCTTTTGATGTAAGAAGATTTGCACCTAAAAAAATGCTTTTTATTGTACATAGAGAGCAAATATTACACAAGGCTTTGTCTGATTTCCAATTGATTACTGGGGGAATTGATAAAGACTTTGGAATATTATCAGGTTCCAGCAAGCAGACAGAAGCAAAATATTTATTTGCAACAATCCAAACAATCTCCAAGCAACAAATGCTAGATCAATTTGATCCAGAAGAATTTGATTATATCCTCATTGATGAAGTTCACAAAGCAGGCGCAGCATCCTATTTAAGAGTAATAGATTACTTTAATCCAGAATTTTTAATGGGAATGACAGCAACACCGGAACGTACAGATGATTTCAATATCTTTGAGTTGTTTGATTACAATATCGCCTATGAAATTAGATTACAAGAAGCGCTCGAAGAAGATATGCTCTGTCCATTTCATTATTTTGGCGTAACGGACTTAGAATACAATGGTGAGCTAATTGATGATGCAACAATTCTTTCTTATCTCGTTACTGAAGAGCGGGTAAACCATATCCTTGATAAGATTAATTATTATGGTTTTTCTGGTGAACGTGTAAGAGGATTAATGTTCTGTAGCAGAAAAGAAGAAGCAATTAAGTTGTCGGAAGCTTTAAATAATAAAGGATTACGAACAGTTTCTTTAACTGGAGATACGTCCCAAGAAGATAGGATACATCAGGTGAACCGTTTAGAAAATGGCAGCCTGGATTACATCATTACGGTAGATATCTTTAATGAGGGGATTGATATACCAAGTATTAATCAAGTTGTCATGCTCCGCCAAACACAATCTAGTATCATCTTTATTCAACAACTTGGAAGAGGGCTAAGGAAGCATGATTCAAAAGAATTTGTTACAATAATTGATTTTATCGGTAACTATAAAAATAACTATTTAATACCAATTGCTTTGTCTGGAGATAAATCCCAGAACAAGGATAATATTCGTAGAAATACAACGGAAACTAGTTATATTAAAGGAGTCTCTACAATTAATTTTGAAGAGATAGCCAAAAAACAAATTTTTAAATCGATTAATAATAGTAACCTAACTGCAGTAAAAATCCTTAAAGATGCATATATGGAATTAAAAAATAGAATAGGAAAAGTCCCATATTTGTATGACTTTGTAACAAATCACTCCATCGACCCGGTTGTTATAGCTGATAAATTTAAGAATTATTATCTGTTTTTACTTAAGATGAAGGAAGAAGTGTCAAATATAACTCCTTATGAGAATAGTGTTTTGACAATGCTTTCTTTAGAAATTCTTCCAGGTAAGCGAAAACATGAGTTGATTTTGCTAGATCAGCTAGTGCGTCATTGCAAAATTTCGAACAGAGATTATATACACCTACTTGAAGAGTCTAAATGTCTTGTTGATCAAGCAACTCTACAATCTGTGCACCGTATCCTGAGTTTATCTTTCTTTTCACAAAATGATAAAAAGAAGTACGGTACTGTTCCAATTGTAGAGTTTAAAAGTGAAAACTATTCATTTAATAGCAAGATTAAAGAAAGTCTTGAAAATAATAGTTACTTTAAACGCCTTTTTGAAGATGTTATTAAAACAGGAATCGAAAAAAGTAAAAAGTATGATTCTGGCAAGTCACTAACATTGTACGAGAAATATTCGAGAAAAGATTCTTGTAAATTACTAAATTGGGATAAAGATGAAAGTTCTACCATGTATGGCTACAAGCCAAAACATCAAACATGTCCTATATTTGTAACCTACCATAAAAATAATGAAGTAGAAGCAAGTGTCGATTATGGTGACGAATTCATCAGCCCTGAATTATTTAAATGGTACACGAGGAGTAATAGAACTTTGCAATCAGATGAAGTCCAAAAGATTATTCATGCAGAGAATAACAGCATAGACGTACATTTATTTGTGAAAAAAGATGACGATGAGGGAACAGGATTTTATTATATGGGTGAAGTAAAGCCAGATAAAGATTCGGTTCACCAAGACAAAATGGCAGATAATAAGCCAGTCGTTCACATGAATATGGTAATGGAGCAACCGGTTGAAAGTAAGCTTTATAACTACATTGTGAATGGATTAGAGTAGAATCGATATGAATGGCCCAATTCTTTTTAAAGGAATTGGGCCGTTTATAATTTAGAAATTTATATCTCACCAATCTTTTCGTGTTGAAGGTTAAGTAATGAAATATTTATTTTTTGGGCAATAATCGCCACATCTGATTTCATAAAGAATAGGCTACCATATTTTCGAAAAATGCTAACCTTTCATAAAAGCATACTTCTATTTATCTTGTTCTTTAATTTTCTACCTTGGTTGTCCGATAACAGAATAAGAAGTACTATGAAATTAGTAAATTTTGTAAATCAGGGGGATACTCGTGTCTATAACGAACAAAATTAAATATTTATCGACCACAGCGCTCTCTAAAGAATTAAAAATGGGAGTTAAAGATGTATTTCAAATTTTACTCAATAACAATTATATAGAAAGACTGAATGATAATTGGATTCTAACTGAAAAGGGTAAACAACTTGGTGGCATTACAAAGAAACACCCAAGAATAGGGGAGTATATAGCCTGGAGTGAAGAAATAAAAACTTTAAGTCTAGTAATGAACCGTTATTAAACGCTACGGCATTAAGTACCCATTTTGGAGTTTCTAAATTTAAAATGAACCCTATTCTTTCTGAATTGGGATTTGTCCAAAAATCGGTAAAAGGTTGGGTATTGACCAAGCTGGGGTTGAGCGTTGGTGGCAAACAATTAGAATATGACAAAACGGGTATACCTTATGTTAATTGGCCCAAAAACATTTTACAAAATAAAAGGTTGGTAGAAACCATAGATGAGTTACAAGGTAAAGAAACGATTGAACCTGTATCTAATTCAGAAGAAAGTAAATCATTAGGATTCCGTGAAAAATTTGAAGCAAAACACAGAAGTGCAGACGGTCATTATGCAAGAGCTGAAATGCTAATAGATAATTGGCTATATATGTCTGAGATTGCTCATGCATACGAAAGAAAGCTTCCAATTGAAGAAGATGTTTATACAGACTTCTATTTACCAGTAGGAAAAGTTTACATAGAATACTGTGGATTGGAAAATGATCCTAAATATGCGGAAAGGAAGCAGAAAAAGATAGAGATTTACGAAAAATACGGATTTAACTTAATAGAATTGCAAGATATAGATATCCAGCACTTGGATGATATTTTGCCTAAGAAGTTGTTGAAGTTTGGGATACAGGCGTGGGATACAGGCATATTAAATTAAACAGTACGATAGGCTGTTCAAAAAATATTATTTAATAAAAAGAATTTATTACGTTTTAGCAATGCATACCTACCAATGATATAATAAAGCCTTGCCAGTAATTAAAATCTTATCATTCTGTACGGATGCGCCAAAGCCTCCGACTGACAAAAAGATGGAGGTGCAAGAGAGATGAATAAACGATGGACAATTAGCGAAATTAAGGGTTTTGTCGAGAAGAACTCGGAAAGCAAGCTTCTTTCGACAGAGTATCACGGCTTTTCACAGAAGCTACTGTTTGAATGTTCGTGTGGAAATAAGTTTGAAAAGACGTTTACCAAATTCAAGAACAAACAACAGCGGAAATGTGATGTTTGCCAACCGCCGAAAGCATCGAGATAAACCTGTAGTGCAATTCCCGGTTTCTATATGGAAGCCGAGTCTTTTTAAGGTTATGATTGAATTTTTCATAAAGAAGCGTTAAGTTTAATCGTAAAAATAAAAAGCGAACCAAAAAACCCATTCTTTAAAAGAGTGGGTTTTTTGGTTATTCTGCTGCCTGGTCAGTTTCTTCCAGTGCTTCTGGATAATCCACCGTATCAAATACTTCACCAGTTGTAGCATCTTCAATGGAAATTTTTACATTATATTCATCGGGCGATGCTCCATCGAACAATTGATAAAGCATACCGCTCATGCCTAGTGTCAATGAGGCGAATCCGTCGAAACTGTTTTCAAATGCTTCCCGGTCCACTACCAAGGTGAAGTCCGAAAAGGAATTATCGGCCTTGACATCCTGAATGGAGACATAATCTTCGCTAGTTACAATCTCTTCCATCGTGCTACTGATATCTGATTCCATTTCTTTCATCATTTCTTTATGTTTTGACTTGGACATTTTATATGTCAGGGTGCCATCACTATTTTCTGTGACTTCCTTGATTCCCTCTTCAGCTTCTGCCTCTTCAATAATCGTTTCAATATCCTTATCTTCGGACTCATAGAAACTTGGCGGGAGAGTTACTTCAACATTCAACAGACCCTTATCAACATTTAAAGATTCATCACTTTCTTCTCCTGATACAGTGCTTTTTTCTTTATCTTCAGCACTGCTTTTGTCGGTATCCCCACATGCTGTGAGTACTAGTATCATACTTAAAAGTATAATTAGACCCATCCTTTTATCTTTGCTAAATCTCAAAACTAACAACCCCTTATTTGTATTTGCACGACAGTAACTTCAAACGTGTATACCTATTATATCGCAACGGGTGTACAAGAAATTGTGTTGCTATAAATTAGATTTCTTCTGACAGATAATAATAGGAACAATCAGATGATGTCTTTTCTGTAAATATAATGTCTACAAAAATATGTATTTATTTGACTATTCTGCTATAATAAAAAACTAACTATTCAATCATATCGATGATTAAGAAAGCATATAATTCATTCAACAAAGTTGAACAATAAGAAACATAAAGGAATGCTAGAGTTATTGTGAATTTGCATATAACTCAACAGAATTTCGTTTAAGGAGGGATAGACATGTTATCGCGGATTCCTGGGTTCTATGAATTGTCCCCAGAAGCAAGGATTGAGAAGTTATCAGAACATATCCGTTTAACGGAGGAGGAAATGAGCGTACTTCAAGGGGCAGAAGGTTTTACTGTAAATGAAGCGGATCGGATGATTGAGAATGTTATTGGATATATGCCAATTCCCTTGGGGATTGCCATGAACTTCAAGGTGGATGGGGAAGATGTGTTTTTACCGATGGCAACGGAGGAACCTTCTGTAGTAGCAGCTGCCAGTAATGCAGCGAAATATACATATCTTAATGGAGGGTTTAAGACTTCCTATACCGGTTCTATCATGAGGGGACAGATTCAAATCACTGATCTAGAGGCGCCTTATGCCGCTCTGGCACTAATTTATGAAAACAAGCAAACAATTCTGGATATCTGTAATGAGCAGGATCCCACGCTAGTAGCCTTTGGTGGCGGGGCAAAGGACATTGATGTACAGGTTATTCAGAGTGAGAAAGAAAAAATGGTTGTCGTTCATCTGCTCGTCGATACAAAAGACGCTATGGGTGCCAATGCTGTCAATACAATGGCTGAAGCGGCGGCATCATTCATAGAGGAGACGACTGGTGGAAAGGTAGTTTTACGGATTATATCCAATCTGGCAGACCAGCGAGTTGTGAGGGCAAGAGCGACTTTTGATAATCCGTTTAATGATGATGGGGATGCGATGAGGAGATTTCTGCTTGCATATGAATTGGCAATAGTTGATCCTTACCGAGCAGCAACCCATAATAAAGGTATTATGAACGGGATTTCTGCAGTGGCACTTGCGACTGGTAATGATACGAGAGCAATTGAAGCAGGAGCACATGCCTATGCATCCATATCGGGGAACTACCGGGCCTTGACACATTGGGAAAGGGGACCAAACAACAATTTAATCGGCACAATAGAACTTCCACTGGCAGTAGGTTTAATAGGGGGTGCTACCCAGTCCCATCCTGTTGCGAAGCTTGCGATTAAGCTAATGCAGGTGAAAACAGCAGAAAGACTATCGGGAATCCTGGCATCTGCAGGTCTGGCGCAGAATTTCGCTGCCATAAGAGCATTGGCTACGGAAGGTATCCAAAAAGGACATATGAAGTTGCACGCTAGAAACATGGCCGTAATGGCGGGAGCAAACAGTGACCAAATCAAAAGCGTGGTAGAAATGGCAGTCAAGCATCAACGCTTTCGGTATGATGACATAAAGGAATTTGTAAAAGCACTCAATCAGGAATAATAACATTCTATTATTCTATCTACTTGGTTCACAATTGAAAGCGTTTTCTTTGGAAGGGTAAAAATTAGGGATAGAGGAGGAAGAACGTGAAAGAAGAGAAGGATAACTATGTTGATATTTGGGGAGATAACGTCAGTATTAAAGACCTTGGTATTGCAATGGCATTATGTATCACTTTTTCACTTGGTGGATATTTGCTTGCTCCAGGAGAGGCACCGCAGCCGTTAATTTTCGGGTTGGCTGGAGGCGTGATCGGGTTTATTATCAGTAGTGTTGTCATAAAGCCAAAACGGAAAATCACGGAAATGGAGGCTGATGATTAACGATGGATATGATAATCATTTCTCAGATGGTATTGGCTGGTATAGCAGGGGCAGTAATCTATACAGTTATAGGAATCGCCCCTGGGACAGATGAAACAGCGGTGCTTGCTCCAGTGACGATTGCCCTCGCACTGATGGGGATTTCTCCATATGTTATTCTTGCATTTTTTATCGCGGCAATTGTGGCGAAGAAACTGACGGACTCCATTCCTGTCGCCATTGCTGGAATCCCTGGAGGCGTAATGGCAGCGCCAATGGTTGAACACGCAATGGTGCTGAAAAAACATGGCATGCCGGATGTCAGTATCAAGAAAATGTCATCCGGATCTGTAATTGGAACACTGATCTCGATTCCGGCAAGCTTTTTGATTGCTAATCTGATCATTCCGTATGCGGATAAAATCAGCGAATATGCTGGATTAATCTTTTTTCTTGGAGCAATCTTTCTGGCATTCATGACAAAGAATAAGATTTTATCACTGTCCATTATTATTCCTTTTGCTTTATTGATACAAGGACTCAGGCATCTGTACTGGGGGTTGGAAGTTGTTCCTCCAGATGTGACAGTATTTGTTTCCTTCTTCTTAGGTATCACGATAGGTCCAATTGCCTTTACCTTATTTGAGCTCTTAAATAAAGAACATCGCAAACAATTGCCGAGGTTGGGAGATAAGGAGATTCAATTGAAAGATTCAAAGAAAGAAAAGGGATTTCCGAATCCGTTTAAGATACTTACCAAAGAAGAAACAGCGACATCAGCATTTGGAAGTTTCTTGGGCTCCGTTACTTTCTTTCTGACACCGGTAGGAATGACGGTATTCCTCGGAGAACTTCTAACAAGGCATATTAAAGATCCGGTTAAAAGGGCATCTAGGGCAATATCAACCATGGACGGACTGACCAATGCTTCTTATATTTCCGGGACACTTATTCCATTAATCGCGATTGGTCTGCCACTTTCGCCGATGGCAATCGGTCCTGCTGCCGGACTGTTTAATGCACCACCTGTCTTTACTCCGGAACATAATATCCACCACATTCTTTCGATGGGTGAAATCATGACGGCTACGGTAATCGGGGCAGCAATTGCGCTATTGATTACATTTTATGTAACGATAAAATTCGCTGCCCAAATATGTGCGTTTGTGTTTAAGGTAATTCCGCATGAGGCATTAATCGGACTCTTTGCAGGTCTGGTTGTTATGCTTGCCTTCATGGATGGTGGATGGCTCAATATATTTGGTGTTATCCTAATTGCGCTGGTTTCCGGATTGCTTCATCGAAATGGAGTGAATTATGGCGTACTATTTATGGTGTTGTACGCAGCACCATGGCTATTAGGTGTATTAAGCTGAAGTATACTGGGGTCAGTTCCTATTGATGGACTGGCCTATTTTTAGTTTCAGCAGATAACGGGGCGTCCACATTATATAGGCACTGTACAAGGTACATGGAAAATGTTCCTAATTGAAAAAGAATAATAGCCGATTGGTTATTAACAAAACCAATCGGCTATACAATGAACTGAGACGGGGAGTATTTATTATTTTTTATAGATTTACTGCTTCAGCTTTACTTGCCTTTTTTGCATGTAATTTTTTCATTGCAAATCTTGCTATAGGCTGTGCAACTATCAGTTCAATCCAAAACGCGACGCCAAAGTTTCTGAACCAATTTGGAAAGAAGTTTTGAAAAGGTTCCAGACTGATTTGCTTCGTACCAACCCAATTTCCTATAATTGTAAGAAGAAGTGATAAGATCGTAACATTAAATAAAATATTTAATAATACTCTAGCGTTAAATCCGTCTGTTTTTCCTGCAAATTGTTTCATAAGCTTCGTAGCTATTGGTCCTGCAACCATTCTAACTAGCAAAACGACGATAACCCACATAAACGGAATGACCTTTAGCGTTTCCAAGTAATTTTCTTTACTGAATCCTAGTTGCATTCCCATAATAATCGGGGCGATGGTGTTCACTGAGATGATTGAAATAATCAATAAAAATAAGACACCTTCTTTTGGATTTTGTGGCAGTCTATCTTCCCTATACATAATTCTTACCCTCCGAAAAAAATAAAATTTCAGATGGTAGACGTATCATGAGACATATATTTTTGGTAAGTAAACACATACCAATATCTCTACACACTGATTTATTAATTTTAACATGATTTTAATTGAATTCCAGTCTTGATAAATTTGAAGTTATGTGAGCAAAAATCAGGAATATTGTTGAGGAAATCGCAATATTCACACTATATAAGAAGTGTGTTAACATAAAAAGAAAGGGGGCAAACTATGAGAGAGAATAGGGATGAAACAAGGGAAAAGGATCAGGATGTCTTTGACAGGACATTCCTCGGAAGACCCGGCACCATGATTATAATTGTAATTGCCATAATCGTGATCAGTAGCCTCATCAATTATTTTAAATAAAGCACCGGACTCAGCAGATTATGTTTACCTGCTGGGTCCATTTTTGCTTTTATCTCGCAGTATAGCCGCCATCGACAGCCAGGTGTGCCCCAGTTCGAAGCAGGCTTCGTCGGAGGCGAGGCATAGGCAACATCGATTGGTTCGCCGAGGAAGCCGATTGGATGCTTGGCGCCCATCTTCTCCTTAAAAGCGTCCACTCCGCTTTCTCCACGGCTTCCCAGTTCCTTAATGAGAGGAGTTAGGATGGTTCCGGGAAATAGAGAATTCACATGGATGTGATCTGGTCCAAAGCTGGTGGCTTGCATAGCATAAGCAATCATAGAAAAAGGGAATTACCAAATCCTTCTTTTTATATTGAAAATAAAATAAATTGGAATGGCCAGTTTTATCGAATAGATTGTATTGCAACAGCGTGCAAAAATAATCTCAAAAAGTCGAAAAGTTTATGTTTCCTTTTGCCTCAAAGAGGATTAAAATAAGTTCCGTAGTGATTTTTTATGTAAAAGGAGAAAAGGATATAATTGACTATAGAAAATAATAAGTATCGGAATCAATCGTTGTTCAGCATTACGTGGCCGCTCTTCATTGAAATCTCGCTTCATATGAGCATGGGTATTGCAGCGACATTGATATTGAGCGGATACGCTGATAATGCTGTTGCTGGAGTAGGGGTGGCCAATCAGATCATCAATATCTTTATCTTGGTCTTTAATGTATCGGCAATCGGTGCGACCATCCTGGTTGGCCAGAATCTGGGGGCGAACCGGATTAAAGAGGCGAGGCGTCTTGCCAGATCAGCATTTGGGATTAATTTCTGGGTTGGGCTCATAATGACGATTGTAGCTGTTGCCTTTGGCGGACTGTTTTTGCAATTTTACGGGTTGAGCGGGGAAGTGTATGACTATGCCTATACATTCCTGACCGTTACAGGAATGTCTCTTTTCCTCGAAGCTATTGCGCTGGCACTGAGTGCTGTGTTGAGGAGTTACGGACATACGAGAGAGACGATGTTTGTTACGGTAATCATGAATGTGATCAGCATCATCGGTTATTTTATTGCTATCAAGGGATTGTTTGGCTTTCCGGTAACGGGAGTCATAGGGGTTTCCTATTCGATTATCGTTGCCAGGGTCTTCCTGGTTGTTGCGCTCTTTTACTTTGTATACAAAAGACTGGCATTGAAGTTCCATCTAAAGGATATCATCAAAATCAATAAGCAGGATGTAAAAGGCCTGCTGACGATCGGGATTCCTTCTGCCGGCGAGAATCTTTCCTATCAATTCTCCCAAGTGGTCATTACGAGCTTTGTGGCCATGACAGGGGACGCTGCATTGGCAGCAAGGGTCTATATATTGAACATATCGATGGTCTGCTTCCTGTTCACGATGGCAATTGCTCAAGGCACACAGCTCCTGGTTGCCCGCTATATGGGCGGCGGAGAATATGATAGGGCACTAAAGCGAGGCTTAAAGACGTTAAAAATAGCTGTCATGGTCTCAGCATTCGCCTCGCTGGCCGTTGCATTAATTGGAGAACCAATCCTGACTGTGTTTACCGACAATCCGAGCATCATTGCTATTGCCCTTCCAGTATTATGGGCGATTGTGTTCATCGAACCGGGCCGTGCCATGAATATCGTACTGATGGGCTCGCTAAAATCAGTGGGTGATGTCCAGTTTCCGGTAGTAATCGGTGTGATTTCCATGTGGGGTGTCGCTGTCCTGCTCAGTTACTACTTTGGTGTCGCACTTGGCATGGGTCTGCTCGGAGTCTGGCTTGCCCAGGGACTTGATGAATGGCTTCGTGGTATATTCGCTTGGAAACGCTGGAATTCACAAGCATGGTTAAAGAAGATATCTATGAAGAAGGCCAGGGCCTGATTCGTTGAAAATGGTTTACAGAGAGACTCTGTAAACCATTTTTGTTAGTGATAAGATTGCTGTTTGAGTGACGTATCAAAAAACTGCGATGCGGATAAGATAGCAGCCTGTTTTATTGATATATCAGCGAAAATACACTATATATCAGCATTCAACCGATTTCATCATTAAAGCTCAGCCATTTAAAACTCTTCATAAACCGCCGGATTTTGATCATCCAATCTTCCATCCGGTCTGGTTAATCCATCAATCGTACGCATTTCCTCGTCATCCAAAGAAAAATCGAATATGGAGATATTTTCCCGTTGCCTTTCGGGTGATGCAGATTTCGGTATGGAAATGGCTCCAAGCTGATAATGCCAGCGTAAGATTACCTGTGAGATAGATTTATGTTTTGCTTCGGCAATCCTTTTCAATGTTTCATTATGGAAGACCTCACTGGCACGGACCATTGGGCTCCAGGATTCTGTTGCAATCTGATTCTCTTCATGCCACTTCCTTTGCTCTTCCTGATTGAAGAAGGGATGCAATTCAATCTGATTTAAGCTTGGCTTCACTCCCGTTTCCTTCTCCAGTCGCTCGAGATGCTCGGGCAGAAAATTACAGACCCCAATGGAACGGATAAGCCCCCATCTTTTCGCATCAATCAACGCTTGCCAGGCTTCTACATATAAATCCTGTTTAGGATTCGGCCAGTGGATAAGGTATATATCGTAGTAATCAAGGTTTGCACGGTACAGCGATTCTTGAATGGTTGTCACCGCTTTGCTGTATTCCTGATAACGGCCAGGGAGTTTGGAAGTTATAAGCAGCTCCTCCCTTGGAATGGTACTGCGCCGTACGGCTTCTCCAATCGTTCCTTCATTTTCATAATTATAGGCGGAATCTATCAGCCGGTAGCCCGAATCGATGGCACTCGTTATTGATGCTGCTCCGTCACTGCCTTTCAGATTATAGGTACCCAATCCAACTACTGGTAACGTCATTCCATCATTTAATGTAATCTCTGGTATCGCCCTGCTCACATTAACCACTCCTCTATTAAATTATGGATCTCCTATGCTGAGCATATCACTATGGTGGTTGAATTTTCAATAATAAAGCAAATTATTAGAAAATAGGGATGGCAGGGCATGGAGCTAATCCCTATTTCACTTCCATAATAAGATAAAGACAATAGTAAGGTGTCTATTGAAAGCCAAATGAGAAGTAACCTTCCCCATTACGGTGTATACTAAAGAAAACATGGTTGATGGAGGCTATTGCATATGAAAAAAATATTCTTCTTTTTAATACTTCTGACTGCAGCGGGGTTGCTTGACATCAAATATAAGGGCATGCTCTATCGCCAATTACCTGCAAGCTTTCAGGACAGATTGAACGAAAAATGATTAAGATTAGACCTGATGAGGTAAATGGAGTGTAAAACGATTTGCAGGATGGAAGGGAGGTATGGAGATGAAAATAGAAATTCGCGAGCCGGCAGTGCGAGCATTATCGGAAATCGCATTCCGTGAAGATGAAGGGATTCGAATCCTTGCTGAGTTTGTGGGAACCTGCGCCATCGCAACGGAGATAGAGCTATCGATTGAAAAGGCAAAGGAAGATGACCTTACAATAGAAGAAAAGGGATTTCATTTCTTTGTCCCAAACAGTTCAATAGATTCCTTACCTGAAGAGATAATTCTCGATTATAAAAATGGCATGGGATACAAGATATCGTCCAGGCAGGAAACCTTTGGGTATACTTTTAAAATTGGTGAGCATAAAAGATGATTGCCTAGGTGACAGGAAACATTTGTAAATTTTTTTATAATCATTCCTAACAAAGATAGGGTAACATTCAGTTACAAGATGTAATATCAGTTTTACCGTTATCTGCCAAATGGCTTTCCGGAAAGTCCACTCCGGAAAGCTGCTTCCCAGTGCTGTGGAGTGGTGCATGGATGTGTCTTGCTGTCATGCATTTACTATCAGTTGTGAAGGCTGTATTTAAAATAGCCTTACCTGTTTATGCCGCTCTGTTAGATTTTTCCCTTTGCGAGCCACGGTATGAAACCGTTCAGAAATCGTTCAGTGGCCGGCATGAAATAGGATCCGAAATGATAGTCGGGGTCGAGCGTCGTGACAATCCACGTACCTTTCGAGCTTACTTTATCGACATACAGGACGGATCCCCCGTCTTCAGTAGTGATGAGTTTTTGTGCACCTTCAATCGGCCAGAAGACACCATGTTGATGCCAGGTTGCATCCGACAGTGTTATATAGTTAAATAAATCATAATCTGGATCCGCCAAGACAAGCCCGCTTTTCGCATCGGGTTCACGCCACCACCAGAAGTTGGTTTCGCGTTCTTCCCACTTTTGATTAGCAATCCATGACCATGGCTGTGGTCCGAGTGCAACCACGGTTCCGCCTGCATCCGCAAAGTCATTAATTTTTTCCTTTGCCTCTAACAATAACCTTTCATTTAATTGGGAAGGCACGATCAGAACTTCGTATCCCTCTAAAGAAGCAGACATGAATTCCGGAAAGTAAATCAGACTTTCGATGTACTTTTTATATTTTGCTTCATTAAAAGTCCGGTGATGCGGGGCATTCCCGCTATAGATGACCGCAATTTTTCTCATACCTGCTTTCCTTCCCTTTGCAGTGCTTCGTATTCATCATGAATCCATTGCAGAAGCTGTCCGATAATCCGATCGGTTGATTTGTTCTGATTGCGAAACGCAAACAGATCCCGACCTGAATGGCATAGTATTGTCCCGTTGGTTGTATTGCGGTCAATATAGGTGATTGGCATTTCATCCCGGAAGGTCAGTAAGATTTCTGCATGTGCCGGTACTGGTGCATGCGTTCCGCGTGCAAAGAATCCCGCAATTCCTTTCTTGAATGTCATGTCATCCGGATGGACGCCAGCGAAAATAGGATGGTCTTTTGCAATCAAAACCTGATAATCCTTATAAGATTGAATGTCTCGTGGTGTAAAGGAAGAACATCCGGGCAGCCATGCTTTAAAGAGCTGTCCTGTGAAGATGATGATTTTCCCTTCCGCCAAAAAATCCGTGATGATCGATCTGTATGTATATAAATATTCCTGGTCGATAAAGTCATGGATTACGATGCACTTGAACAAGGACAAATCGGTTTCTGCCAGACGATACTGATCGATTAATTCAAAGTTATCCTGAATAAATGGATCGGTTCGATTGCCTAGGCCGAATGCGTGGCCGGGATCTAAAAATAATATTGGTTTCAAGTGTGCCAT
Source organism: Oceanobacillus massiliensis str. N'diop (assembly GCF_000285495.1). Taxonomy (GTDB): domain Bacteria; phylum Bacillota; class Bacilli; order Bacillales; family Amphibacillaceae; genus Oceanobacillus; species Oceanobacillus massiliensis. The sequence goes on along the minus strand of NZ_HE610978.1, from coordinate 633,875 downwards.
AAAATTCCCTCCTATCTTCTAATTGATAATAGTTCTCATTGAAGAGAATACTATCATACACATGATGAACAGGGCAATCAAAAAGGGGACATTTAGAATAAATCCTAAATTCATAATTTTATGTACTTAATAGTTTCATTGACAAGCATGTTGAAGTATTATAGATTGCTTAATGAGAGTGAAAATCATTATCAATTACAGGGGGGCAGCGATATATTGAAACATACATACAGAATTTTATTATCTACAGCAGCGCTTGCGATTACTTTGAGCGGCTGCCAAAGTCTGGAAACCGGGTCAGGTCTTGAGGCTTCAGAGGAAACGAAAATGGTTGTCGATGAATTGGATAGGGAGGTAGAGATTCCAGAAGAGATTGACCGAGTGGTAATGGGAAGCATCCTGCCATATTTCTCTACATGGTTCATTGCAACAAATTCCACAGAAGAGATTGCAGGAATCCATCCTAATTCATTCAATGCAGCTTCACATTCTATTTTAAAGGATATCTCACCTGCGATTCTTGAGGCAAAAACGAATTTTATCAAAAACGGAGAAGTAAATGTCGAGGAGTTAGCAGCCTTAAATCCAGATGTTTATTTTGAAATTGCAAATCAGGAGAAAACAGTCAGGAAACTGGAGGATACAGGGATCAATACCGTTGCGCTGGATACCACAACAACTTCCCTTAATCCACTGGATACACTCAATCGATGGTTAGCGCTGACAGGAGATATCACTGGTGTGACGGATTGTCCGGAAGAAATTATTGCACAAGGACAAGCAAGTCAAGAGATGATTGACGAAACACTGGCGGAAGCGAAAATAAAGGAAGAAGAGAAGCCGCGGGTAATGGTTCTGCAATATCATAACGATGGCGAAATCTCTGTTGCAGGACAAAATATGCACGGTAACCGCTGGCTGCACTCTACTGGTGGAGCGGATGTTGCGGAAGCGGAAATTGAAGGGATAAAGGCAGTCAACATGGAGCAGATCTACAGCTGGAATCCGGACATCATCTACATCACAAACTTTACGGAGACACAGCCAGAGGACCTGTATAACAATGTGTTTGAAGGTCAGGATTGGAGCCAAATAAAAGCGGTGAAGGACAAGAAGGTCTACAAAATGCCATTAGGCATCTATCGCTGGTACCCGCCAAGCGGGGATGCTCCATTGATGCTGAAATGGATGGCGCAGAAGAATCATCCGGATTTGTTTACCTACGACATAAATCATGAAATAAAAGATTACTATGAACGTTTCTATGACTACGAGTTAACAGATGAGCAAGTGGAGGAAATCTTACATCCATCATCAGAAGCGGCAAAATACTAAACAAAAGGTGTCTTTCAAATGCAGTCAAAATTAATGAAGCTTATGCTTTGGTTACTGCCTCCAATCGCTGGACTGATCTCAATCGGGATTGGACGGTTTGAGATAGATTTTATCGTACAACTAAAAATATTGCTCTCACAAATTATTCCAATAGAATCAACTTGGACCGAAATGGAAGAAACAGTGGTAATGAACTTTCGCTTGCCGCGAATTCTGCTGGCGATGCTGATTGGCGGAGGGCTATCGGTTGCTGGGGCCGCATTTCAGGGGATGTTCTCCAATCCGCTGGTCAGTCCTGATATCTTAGGGGTATCGGCAGGGGCCGGATTCGGTGCGTCGATTGGGATATTGCTGTTCGGCAACAGTTTTACCATGCAAATGATCGCATTGGGAATGGGGATTATTGCCATTGGATTTACCTTCCTCATCGGTGGTAAGAAGCGGGAAATGCCAATCTATATGCTTGTGCTTGCTGGTGTGGTCACAAGTTCACTGTTTCAGGCATTGATTTCACTGGTGAAGTTCATGGCAGATCCAGAGGAAAAACTGCCGAGCATAACCTATTGGCTTATGGGAAGTCTCGGTACCGCGAGCTATTCCGATTTGCTGATTGGTGGTCCGCTCATTTTATTTGGTATGATTCTTCTCTACGTCTTGCGGTGGCGTTTGAATATCTTATCGCTTTCTGAAGAAGAAGCGAAATCACTTGGCATCTCCGTAACCAGAGTGAAATGGCTGGTCATTGCAGGAGCAACACTAATCACAGCAGCAGCCGTTTCCATAGCGGGGATTATCGGATGGGTTGGCTTGATCATTCCCCATATCGCCCGCATGATTGTAGGAAACAATAACCAATATGTTCTGCCTGCATCGATTTCCATTGGTGCCGTATACTTGCTGTTCATCGATAACCTGTCAAGAAGCTTAATAGCTGCAGAGATTCCATTATCGATTTTGACGGCAATAATCGGAGCTCCATTCTTTGCATACTTACTTCGTAAAACAGGAGGTGGCTGGGGTTGATTCTGGAAATCAAAGACGGTAATTTTTACTATCAAAAGGAAAAAAAGAGGTAAGACACAACGATTCTTATATTCGAATGATATCAATTTGAAGCTGGAGCCGGGACAAATTCTTTCGATACTCGGTCCAAATGGTGCCGGTAAGACGACCTTGCTGAAATGCATGATGGGACTGCTTGATTGGACAAAAGGAGAGACTCTATTATATGGAAAATCCTTGGATTTGCTCAAGCCCAAGGATATTTGGTCTCAGATCGGCTATGTCCCACAGGCATCCAAAATGACATTCAGCTATTCGGTTCTCGATCTTGTGACAATGGGACGGTCCATTTATATTCGTCCGTTCGCACAACCATCCAAGACAGACCGACAGCTTGCTCTGGAAGCATTGGAGCTGGTTGGGATTACACATTTAGCCTATCAATCCTGCAATACGGTTAGTGGTGGAGAACTGCAGCTCGCATTGATTGCCAGGACATTGGTGGCGGATCCCAAAATCCTTGTATTGGATGAACCGGAATCACATTTGGATATGAATAAGCAAAAGATTATTCTGCAAACGATTCAAAAGCTGGTCAAAGAAAAGGGATTAACTTGTGTGATCAACACCCATTATGCCAATCATGCATACTATTTCGGTGCCAGGACATTGCTGGTTGCCAAGGACCGACCTGTCATTACCGGGCCGGTATCTGAAATCGTAACAGAAGAGAATGTATTGAAATACTTCCAGATTGAGGTGAAGCGACTTCGTCATATAAAGGATGGCAAAGTATTTGAAACGATGGTTCCCGAATATTTTGGCAGGCAGGATTCATAAATAATGCTGTTGAAATGCCCAGAAAAACGGTAATGAATAGTGCTTATTAAAGCGTAAAATAGATGTTCACCAGTACAGCTAAGAAGTAAAAAAGCATTCCTGCTAAGTGCAGAAATGCTAGGCTGTGTATCTGGCTCTCAATGTCCATATTTGGTAGACCATGACGAGTGAAGCGAAGATGGTCAGTACAGTCAATAAGACCCATCCTGCCATTAAATACGGCTGAATTGCCATCTGAATTGGTTCTGATGTCAAAAATTCCCGGTAATTGATACAGAGATATGCAATGGCGGAGATGACAATAATGCCAAGCAGTATACCTGGTATTAGTTTACTGTTTGTTTTCCCGCTTTCTGCCTGATACTGGTTCGCCCATCCATCTTTTTTATGGGCGGATAGTTTATCCAGCCATACTTGGATGGCTGACATTAGGTTGACCCATAAATAGACTTCCGGGCTGATCAGCAGCCCTGCCATAATGACATCAATCGGCCGATGCATCGGTGTTTTAATCGCGAGGATGATATTAAGTAATGATGCCAAAGCAATCGGGGTGATCCAGAGCCAGTTCCAATAGAATTGATCTGTTGCCAGTGCAATCGTCAAGAGCAGAACAAAAAGGACGCGTACTCCGAGTTCCATGAACGTTTTAGCCTCTGACCGCCATAATTTCCCATTATGTCTTGTTTTTACGCCGATATCACTATTTGTAAGCAAGTCGACAGTTCCCGATTTCCACTTGTTCCGTTGCTGTCTGAAAGTATGATAAGATCGCATCGAGTCTACGAAGCATCTTGCCTCTGGGCTGACCAATGTCTTCCAGTTTGATTTCTGTAACTGCCAGGTCAGCAGCATATCTTCCACATCACTGTCATCCTGCCATGGTCCATCCAACTTGTTTTCATCTATAATATCCTGCAGTGCCTCCGGACGGAATAATGTCGCCTGCCCTCCAAGCACATAGGTACTCCCGCCATGGTATTGCAGATCCAATATCCAGCTTGCCATATCCTGTTTCTGCTGATGTGTCCACCAGCGGGAAATCGGACCGCCATACTCTCCGCTTTTTATTTTCTCTTCGTAGTGAACGTCATCCTTGGCAATTAGGCTTTTTTTCTTGGGAAATCTCATCGTGTATTTTGCCATTACACCGCCAATATTCCTGGCGCTCATCAATCCTTCCCACATATGGATCAAGGCGTTGGGGGCAAGTCTGCTGTCAGCATCCATTCCAAGTATTGCTTTAATCGATTCTTTATAGATTTGCTGGGTGTGGGACAATTCCCTGAAATAAATATCCAGATGATCTCCATTTATGCTTTTCCAGGCCGTATTCAAGGCGCCGACTTTTCGCTGCTTGTTATTTTCGGTTGTTAAAACTACTACGCTCAGATTATACAATTCGGCAGCTTCTATTGCTCTTTCTTCCGTGCGGTCTGTACAATTATCTGCGATGACAAATACATCAAGCTCCACATCCTTTGGAAGGACTTGATCATGCAGCCCGCCAAGACAATCCTGTATCGAATTTTCTTCATTATGTGCTGGTATAAATACAGCAATCCTTGGCTTCATATAAGATTTCTTAATACCGGTCATACCCATCAGGTTATCCTTTAGCAATCGATTATTTTCATAACCGTGTAGTCTTGATTGCTTCCTCGTTTCGACATTAATGGTCTCCGTCAATTATTTACCCTCCCAATCCATCAATATTTACTTAATAAAGATTCATTTGTTCTTTATTAAGAATCGTTTTTCTTATATTACTACCGTCATCTATATTTGTAAATACATTTATCTAAAAATTTAGCGTATTTTCAGTAAATGAATATGATATTGCTAAATGTCATCAAAAGCTGTATCTAACAATGTCGACTTTCTGACGAAGGAAGAACAGGAAGTCTCCTAATTCCGATAAATACCGCAAATAGCCATCGATTGCTTGCCTAATTTCTAAGACAAAGAATAATGCCTTCGGTAGGAGCGAATAGTAATAGTCGGCGGAGTGTATCCCTATTTGCAGAAATTTATGGAAGTCTGTTCTTGGTCCTGACCATTCGATTTCGTATCTGTTTCGTTGCCGTGCTACAATGGAGATGCCATATAATGGGCTGTCCTTCCTTATCTCTATTTGCGATTATGGAATTCCATATGGGGTATAGGAAAGGAATGGGGACTTATCTAAGTAAATGTCAGACGACGACAGGTCACCCGAAATATCACCGAGTCAGACAGGAGCTGGTCAATATGAAAAGAAAGAAAAAAAGAAAATATTCTTATTTGCAATTGCAGTCGTTGTTGTGCTGCTGGCAATATATGTCTTTACTGTAGTTGGTGAAAGCAATGCTGCCGAGGAAAATGAGCAACAGGACATTAGGCAAATAGTAAATGATTACAGTACCGACAAATTGACAGCTGAGGCAGCATCCATCAATTCAGAAGAACTTGTTGTTACGAGTGAAGGAAAAGATGTAAGCTATGATTTGCCGGAGGATGATTTCTTTGTCTCGATAGCACCGTTTGTCGAAACGAGCCATCCTTGTGCTGTCCACAGCCTGACCGGCTGCCAGGGAGAAATGATCGAGGAAGAATTCGACGTATATATTGAAGATACGGAAGGAAATGTCATCGTGGATGAAGCTATGGAATCTTTCTCCAATGGATTTATCGATCTATGGCTGCCGCGTAATGAAACCTATCATATAACAATCAGCCACAATGGAAAAAAAGCAGAATCTGAGCTTTCTACCTTTGAAGGTGACAATACCTGCATAACAACCATGCAGCTGATGTAGTGGGAAGCGCCAATCAATGGCGCTTTTTTTATGCTGCAACAAATTTTGCAAAGGGTTGCCAGACGGACGGAATGTTATAGGAACGAGGACTAAATATTTATTCCCAGGAATTCCATCAACTGCCTGCAAAAAGTCCAGAAAATATAATTAAATAGTTCTCTTAGCCTAAATTTTTAAGAAACCTAACCGATAAAATAAATAGATAAAGATAGAAGGAGTGCCACTATGCTTGCTTTGCGGAATCTATTCAAAGTCAAAAAAGAAGAACCAAAGGCGAAAGAGACAGTACATAAAAAGAAAAGTGATGAATATACTGCTGTAAGGAAAGGAGAGACAGGAGAATACAAGGTAGCAATCCAGCTGTCACAGCTTCCAAAGGAATACCGGCATCTGAATGATCTATTGATAGCCAATCCAAAATCTGCCTCAGGCTATTCTCAGATTGATCATGTGGTCATCACACCGTATGGTATTTTTGTAATCGAGACGAAAAATTTCCAAGGGACCATTTATGGCGGAAAAGAGCGAAAAACTTGGCTCGTCAATGGTAAGTTCAAAATGATGAATCCGGTCCTGCAAAATTATGGCCATATCCAGGCATTGAAAAATTTATTACATAAGCGATTTCGCCCGCATTTCCAATCGATTGTATCATTTACAAAGCGCTGCAGGTTGAAGATTGATATGGATCTTAGAGACATTAAATCGGATGAATTGGTCATTTACGATCTCTATCTGACCGAGTCCATCCTTCGAAAGGTGGCATTGCTTAAGCTCAAGTATGCCGAACCGATTCTCAATGAAGCGGATATCAACCATATTCACGGAATATTCGCTGCTGCGGCAATAACCGATCCGGCAATAAGGCGGCAGCACATTGAGAAGTTAAAACGTAATAGTCAAAAGACTTTATAAATTTCACATTTTCATATATCATAATAAGAAATGAGTATAGAAATATTAAATAAAGGTGGGGGATCTATTGAGTTCAGAGAAGTTTGCGGACGTTGGCGATGAAATTTATTTCAAATCAGGGATTAAAGGAATTGTAGAAAAGGTCAACACCAATTCTGTAATCGTTGAAATAACAGAGAATTCCACAGATTTAGTATTTGAAGGCAATAAAACCGTAGTGGCACATAAAAACTATAATATTCTCTAAAGGAATCTAACTCCCAATTCAATCGGGTCAGGCGTTATGAAATGTAAAGTTTAAGCTGATTTTTAATGAAAAAGTCATGCACATTTATCCCTTTCCTGCATATATTAGCTTCTGTGTGAGAAGCAAAGAAAAATAGCAGGAAAGGAAGAATCTCGATGACTGAAAGCCGATCAAAAACAATAGCAGAAGGCATAAAGACGGGCGGATATGAAGTAATTGAAGTAAATATATCCGATTCAACAGAAAGTCTGTATGCGGTATGTACACCGGTAAAAAAATGATTTGGTTTATATTAGCTGAAAGCAAGAACCTCTCTTATGTAAGTTTACATAAAGGAGAGGTGTTTTTTTATGGAGAAGACAGGGCTACATAACAGGGAACACGCTAAATATGGCACTGCATACTGTACCGATGGAGCATGCCCAGGTTCTGTCCGCCCATTGGACAAGGGGATAACAGAGCAGCCGCCAAAAAGCCATAACCGGAATCGTAAATTACCGATGTACTTATGTAGCGGCTAATAGGTCATTCATCAAAAACAACAGAATTCAGCCGAAGATTAATATCTCTAAAAAAGGGGAATTAAAAAGAAGAAGTGAAACCGCAAAAATATCCTTACATAGCGGTTATCGATTTGCCTATTAATGATGGCAGATAAAGGAAGGAACAGAATATATGTCGAGAAAATTGGATTTATCGAATTTTGAACATAAGCTTGAAGTCAGGAATATAACGTTGGATGATATTGACCAGATACTGGACATGCAAAAGGTCTGCTTTCCGGATATGGATCCCTGGAAAAGAGAGCATCTGGAAAGTCATTTGGCTATTTTTCCGGAAGGGCAATTTTGTGTTGAATATGATGGCAGGATCATTGGAAGCTGCTCCAGTCTGATTGTCAATTTTGATGAGTATGATGACAGACATACCTGGGATGACATTACCGATGAAGGCTATATTACCAATCATGACCCAGAAGGTTATAATCTCTATGGTATTGAAGTCATGGTCGATCCGGAATTTCGGCAAATGAAGATTGGCAAAAGACTTTATGAGGCCAGAAAGGAACTGGCCAGGGAATTGAATCTGAAAAGCATCATCATCGGCGGACGAATTCCGAATTATCATAAATTTAAAGATAAGTATACGCCACGGGAATATGTGGAGGAAGTAAGCTTCCAGAATATTTATGACCCGGTATTGACGTTCCAGATTATGAATGGGTTTACCGTAATGCGGATTAATCCGGGGTATCTGCCGGACGATGATAAGTCACTGGCGTATGCGACTTTAATGGAATGGAATAATATTGAGTACCATGCAAAGACCAAACGCCATTATAAGACAGCATATCCGGTACGAATAACAGTGATTCAATACATGATGAAAAACATTGAGTCGTTTGAGGAGTTTGCCAAGCAAGTGGAATACTATGTGGATGTGGCCTATGATTTCGGCTCTGATTTTGCCGTATTTCCTGAGATATTCACAACACAGCTGATGTCATTTCTAGAGGAAAAGGTTCCTTCCAAATCTGTCCGCAAGCTTGCAGAATACACAGAGGACTATATCGAACTTTTCACAAACCTGGCAGTGAAATATAACGTAAACATCATCGGCGGATCCCACTTTGTCGAGGAAGAGGACCACATATACAATATTGCCTACCTTTTCCGCAGAGATGGAACGATTGAAAAGCAATATAAGATCCATGTTACCCCAAATGAGAAGAAATGGTGGGGAATACAGCCAGGCGATACAGTAAAAGTATTCGATACGGATTGCGGTAAAATCGCGATTCAGATCTGCTACGATATTCAATTCCCGGAACTTACACGGTATGCGGTTGATCAGGGGGCAAATATTATTTTTGTACCATTCTGTACAGATGACAGACAAGGCTATTTAAGAGTTAGATACTGCGCTCAAGCCCGTGCGGTGGAAAATCAGGTGTACACCGTTATTGCAGGAACGGTGGGTAACCTGACACAGGTAGAAAACATGGATATTCAATACGCGCAATCGGGAATATTTACCCCTTCCGATTTTGAATTTGCCCGTGACGGTATTGTCGGGGAATGCAATGCCAATATAGAAACAGCTGTTGTCGGGGATGTCGATCTGGAAATCCTGAGACGCCAGAGAAGATCCGGTACGGTAAGACAATTACGGGATCGGCGCAGAGATTTATTTGAAGTCAACTATAAAAATATCAAGACGGAAGTAAAGTAAGGCTACTTTTAAAGATGGGTGAAAAGGGAAAGATTAACTTCTAATCATACTAGGCTCCGCGCTATGCGGGTCCTATTTGAATTGTGAAAAAGAAATGAGTTCGTCGCTGCTATTAAAAGTACAAGCAGGAATTAGTGATATGTGTATCGAAGTAATTAAGTGAAAGCAGCTGGAGTTAAATAGTGAGTGGGTGAAAGGAGATAGAGAATTGAACGTCATTCAACAAGGGAAACAGGAAGATAGTGAGTTTATCCGAAAGAGCTTAATTGCGTATAACATGCAGCAAGTTCCGGATCACATCAAAACACCGAATGAAGATATAAACTTTGTCCTAAAAAATAATAACGGAGAAATCGTAGGTGGTATTACAGGCAATATGTACTGGCATCATCTAAAAGTTAACTTTTTGTGGGTCGATGAAAAAGTTCGGAAAGAGGGTTATGGAAGTAAGCTGTTGAAAAAGATGGAAGAATTTGCCATACATAATGGATGTCGCTTGATTTGGCTGGATACATTCAGCTTCCAAGCTCCAGAATTCTATAAGAAAAATGGCTATGAGGTATTCGGAATGCTCGAGAACCACCCAGAGGGATTTAGCCAATACTTCCTGCAGAAAAGATTTGAATAGTTCCGCCGAAAAGGCCCATTTCCTGCTAAGGATTTGAGGCCTTTCTTGTGATTTTGAATAGTACGGAATCTAGAGGTGAAAGCGCGGAAAAACTGGGGAAAGCGCGGAAAAAAGAGCAGAATCGCGGAAAAATCGGAAAAAGCGCGGAAAAAACCGCCAATATCGCGGAATAATCAGGAAAAGAGCGGAATAACCAGGAAAAGCGCGGAATCGCGGCTAAGCACGTTGCTGTGCAGAGCGAAATAAGACGAATCGCGGAAAAAACCGCCAATAACGCGGAATAATCAGGAAAACCGCGGAAAAAAGAGCAGAACCGCGGAAAAAACGAAAAAACCGCGGAATACCCATCCAAAACCGCGGAATCCCGCCAATCGCGCCCTCCGCGAAACTACACCTCATCCTATCACCCTCCCAAACCCCAATCCCGCGGAGTCTCCGGCTGTGTATTCGTTTTTTGTGTATCTTTTCCGTCTATGTCATAATCAAATCTGTGAGAGGAGATGGCGGTGTGCAAAAAATTATGATTGTAGAAGATGATCCGAAAATTGCAGAGCATTTGCAGTCCTATATCGAGAAGTATGGATATGTAGCGGTAAAAGTTGCTGCATTTGATAGGGTCATTGATGAATTCCATAAGACCAAACCAGATCTTGTTCTGCTTGATATCAATCTGCCAAGCTATGATGGCTATTATTGGTGCCGGCAGATTAGGAAGGAGTCGATCTGTCCGGTTATCTTTATCTCCGCGAGAATTGGTGAGATGGATCAGATTATGGCATTGGAAAATGGTGGGGATGATTTTATCACTAAGCCATTCCATCCTGAGATTGTGCTTGCCAAAATACGGAGTCAGCTCCGTCGTGCATATGGGGAATACGCCTCTAAGGTCGAGGAGCGTATTCTGGAAATAGAGAATCTCAGATTGTATCCGGAAAGAATGGAACTGTCATTCGGAGGGAATACTGCTGCATTATCGAAGAAAGAAACAGATACCATAGAAGTTCTGATGGAACGCTACCCGCGTGTCGCCGGTCGGGAGGACCTGCTGGAAAAACTGTGGGATGAGCATGTATATGTAGATGAGAATACATTGAACGTCAATATAACAAGAGTCAGGAAAAAAATGGAGAGTATTGGCATTAAAGGTGCGATCGAAACGGTAAGGGGTGCCGGTTATCGTCTGTCTGTTACATGGTCAGAGGAGGATGAGGGATGAAGCTATTTCTTAGAGAGCATATCTTGCTTATAACCATGCAGGTTATCCAATTTGCCATTATATTTTCAATTTACTGGCTTGATGGCTACCATGACCATCGAACGGGTCTTTATGCCGTGTTTCTAGGTCTATTCATCCTGCTATGCTACCTTTTCTACAACTACTACAGCCGATATCATTTTTATAAGCGGCTCTGCAGTCCACTTGAGAGCCTGGACGATTCCTTTCGGAGGACAGAACAGGCACCTATCTCAGAGGCGCTAGACCAGCTGCTGATCGACCAGTATAAGCTTTATCAAAACAAATTGAAGCAATTGGAGCATGGACAGGAACAGCATTTGGAATTTATGGATCAGTGGGTTCATCAGATGAAGACGCCGTTATCTGTAATTGAGCTTGCTGCGCAGAATTTGGATGAACCGGATTCTTCCAATATTCGGGAAGAGACTGACCGGATGAAGACAGGGCTGAACACGATCCTTTACATGGCACGTCTGCGCTCGGTTGAACAGGACTTTCATATCAAACCGGTCGATTTATCCAAGATTATCCATGAGGTGAATGGAGAAAATAAAAGATTTTACATAAGAAACCGGGTCTATCCGAAGCTTCAATTGGATAAAGATCTAACTGTCGAAACAGATGAGAAGTGGTTATTCTTTATGATATCCCAGCTGATTAATAACGCGGTGAAATATTCAGCGGGAATCAGCGATCGAATTCTTCTGAAGCTGTTTGAAAAAGATGGGCAGGCTGTCCTCGAAGTATCTGATAACGGAGTTGGCATCCCTGAGACGGATAAAAAACGCGTTTTTGCCCCGTTTTATACAGGTGAAAATGGGCGTAATTACCGGGAATCTACTGGCATGGGGCTATATTTGACAAAGAAAGCAGCTGAACATCTCGGACATAGAATTGAGCTCAATTCACAGGTGGGTCAAGGTACATCGGTAAAGATTATCTTCGCTTCCACACAGAACCTTACAAAGGTGTAAGGTTCATGAAAGCAAAATCGATTTATCGAATGGGGAACAGGAGATAAACTTAATTCACAGATCAAATATTGAGAGGAGATCATGTGATGTTACAGGTTAAACAGGTAAGTAAGATTTATGAGGGCAAAATTGCATATCGGGCATTGACAGATATCGATTTGACGATTGAAGACGGGGAGTTTGTCGGAATCATGGGGCCATCCGGAAGTGGAAAAACAACGCTGCTCAATATGATTGCGACAATTGACGAACCAACGACGGGGCAAATTCTGATCGATGGGAGCAATCCACATCAACTGCGAAAAGATGATCTTGCCAAATTTCGTCGCCGGGAACTGGGTTTTGTTTTCCAAGACTTTAATTTACTCCATACATTAACAGTTGAAGAAAATATCGTACTTCCACTTACGCTTGATGGAAAGAAAGTGAAGGTAATGAAACAAAAGGTACAAGAGATTGCGGCCAAATTGGGGATTGCAGATATTTTAAAGAAACGTACTTATGAAATTTCCGGTGGCCAGGCCCAAAGAGTGGCGGTTGCAAGAGCAATGATTCACAGCCCGAAGCTAGTTCTTGCAGATGAACCGACAGGGAATCTCGATTCAAAGTCGTCAAAGGACGTTATGGGAATGCTTGAATCCATCAATAAGAAAGAGGATGCAACGATGATGCTGGTAACGCATGATCCGCAGGCCGCAAGCTATTGCAATCGCGTAGTCTTTATCCGAGACGGCAAATTCTATTCCGAGATACATCGCGGTGATAACCGTCAGGCATTCTTCCAGAAAATCATTGATACACTTTCTTTATTGGGAGGGGACGGAAATGACCTTTCGCAGGTTCGCGTTTAACAATGTTACACGGAATAAAAGGTTGTATGCAGCATATTTCCTAAGCAGTATGTTTACGGTAATGGTGTTCTTTACGTTTTCCATATTTGCTTTCCATCCGGTGCTGACAGCTGATGACATGAATGGGAATGTCCAGAATGGGATGAATATTTCTGCGGGAATCATTTATGTCTTTTCCTTTTTCTTTGTGCTCTATTCGATGAGCTCGTTTCTGCAGTCCCGTAAAAAAGAATTCGGATTGCTGATGATGCAGGGCATGACAATGAGACAGATCCGTTCCATGGTGTTTCTGGAAAATATGCTGATTGGCTTTTTTGCCACAGTGGGAGGAATTCTGTTCGGTTTGGTATCTGCCAAAGGAATTCTGTTGCTTGCTGAGAATATCCTGGTCATTGACAATAAGCTGAATTTTTACCTTCCAATGGAGGCAATCTTACTGACATTTGTATCCTTTATTGTTTTATTTTTCTTTATTTCCATTTTTGTTTCCTACATCCTGCGCAGCAGAAAACTGATTGATTTAATCAAAGGAAACAAGAAATCAAAGGGTGAGCCAAAGGCAAATATCTTTTTGACTGTACTTGCTCTGCTTTTGCTTGCAGTAGGATATGCAGCCGCTTTGCTTGCAGAGGGAATTCAAGTGATGGTAGTTATGCTGCCTGTCATCGTTGTCGTTATCATTGGAACCTATCTGCTGTTTACGCAATTGAGTGTCTTTATCATCCGCAGACTGAAGCGGAATGAAACATTCTTCTGGAAAAATACGAATTTGCTCCTGTTCTCGGATCTCTCTTTTCGAATGAAGGACAACGCACGAACATTCTTTTTGGTGGCAGTGATTTCGACTGTAGCTTTTTGTGCTATCGGGTCATTGTTTGGATTGCAATCCTATTTAACGTCATCGACAAAAATAACCAATCCCAATACATTCACCTATAGCTCAACTGAAGGTGAGGTCGAAAAGGACATTGCCATCATTAATGAGACCCTGCAGGAGGAAAATATCGAGACACTGACCGCACAGGCGGATCTTCAATATTATGGTATTGCACGAGATAGAGTTCTGATTGCTAAGGAGTCTGTTTATAATCAATTTGCTGGGCTGATTGACGACGATATTATCGATATTCAGGACGGACAGGCGGTGATTGTGGAATATGATGGTTTTTCTTTCGGACAAACAGACGAATTGATGAACCAATCAATTGAGCTCGATTCTGGTACAGTTTTGAAAACGGAAGAAATCATTTATTCAAGGGCACTGCCGGCAACCGATTCCTATTATGTTGTCTCCGATAATGATTATGCTGAGCTTCCGGCTGCAGTCGATGAAATGCATTATCATGCTTGGCAGGCTGTCAGTGGAAAAAACGCGGTCCTGACAGCGTCTGAAAAGCTATCTAAGGAACTTACTCCATATAAATTTATGTCCGGGGAGTATCAGGTGTATAAAACAAATAAAGCTTATGGACCAATCCTATTTGTCGGACTGTTTATCGGAATTGTATTCTTTGTATCTGCCGGCAGCTTTCTTTATTTCCGTCTTTATACGGATCTGGATGAAGATAAGCAGAAGTTCCATTCCATTGCCAAAATGGGTCTGAGTGAAAAAGAACTGAAAAAAGTGCTCAGCAGACAGACGGCAATCCTTTTCTTCGCGCCAATTGCTGTGGCACTCTTTCACGGGGCCGTTGCGCTTACGGCATTAGCGAATCTGTTTTCCTATAATCTGTTAACAGAATCTGTTGTCGTCCTAGGCGTATTTTTCATCATTCAGATTGTCTACTTTATCATCGTCCGTTTCTTCTATACGAAACAAATAAGAGCGGCGATTCAATAGTGTTTTCATGGTGCATTTCCTTTAGGGGATTTGCACTTTTTTATTTGATTTGACGGAGAGGGAAAGGGAATTTTTAATGGGGCAGCGGTTATTTTGAGCATTTGAAAGTTTTGCTTCAGGTAATCGATTACATAAAAAATCGTTAAGAGCAGAGGAAGCGAATATAAGGATTTTTAACCGGTAAAAGTTAACTAAAATTACTAAATAATTAAAAAACTATTGACAATGATGTTGAATAAGTTAAAATGAGGACAAATGTAATCGTTTTCATTGGAGGGGATTCTATGAAAGATAAGCTCAAAATAGCAATCATTGGTTGCGGGGGAATTGCAAATGGGAAGCATCTTCCAAGTCTCAGCAAACTAGAGCAAGTCGAAATTTCAGCTTTTTGTGACATTGTAATTGAAAGAGCGGAAAAAGCAGCAAAGGAGTATGGGGGTGCAGATGCGAAGACGTATGCGGACTATAAGGAATTGCTGCAGGACAAATCGATTGATGTTGTCCATGTTTGCACACCTAATATTTCCCATATGGAAATCTCGGTTGCTGCATTGGAATCCGGCAAACATGTGATGTGTGAGAAACCGATGGCAATATCAACAGAGGAAGCTAGGCAAATGGTAGAAGCGGCTGAACGAACTGGCCAAAAATTAACAATCGGCTATAATAACAGATTCAGACCAGACAGTCAGTACTTACATAATCTGTGTAAGCGGGGTGATTTGGGAGAAATTTATTATGCTAAGGCACATGCCATAAGGCGGAGAGCAGTACCTACCTGGGGAGTGTTTCTGGATGAAGAAAAACAGGGTGGCGGGCCACTAATAGATATAGGTACACATGCATTGGATCTGACACTATGGATGATGAATAATTATAAACCAAAATCAGTAATGGGAACAATCTATCATAAACTAGGAAAAAATGAAAATTCGGCGAACGCTTGGGGACCTTGGGATCCAAAGAAATTCACGGTGGAAGATTCTGCCTTCGGTTTTATAACGATGGAAAACGGTGCGACCATTGTTCTTGAATCCAGCTGGGCCTTGAATTCGCTAGACGTAGATGAGGCAAAGTGTTCCCTTAGTGGAACTAAAAGTGGCGCAGACATGAAAAATGGGTTGCGCATTAATGGAGAAAGCTTTGGTAAATTATATACGCAAAATATAGAACTGGATAATGGGGGAGTCGCTTTTTATGATGGGAAATCCGAAAGCGATCCAGATGTTGAAGCGAGAATGTGGATTGAGAGTATCTTAAATGAAGCGGATCCGGTGGTCAAGCCAAGCGAAGCACTCGTTGTGACACAAATTTTAGAGGCAATCTATGAGTCTGCGCGAACGGGTAAAGCTGTTTATTTTGATCACTAGTTCGCGGGTGGCAAGCATTGGTACTATAAATAATTTTTAGGAGGCCTTTCATTGATTAATGTTGCATTACTAAGCAGATGGCATGTACATGCAGATGATTACGCACGGCAGATTCAGAATAATGACAATCTAGCTATACAGCTTGTATGGGATGAAAATGCGGAGAGAGGCAAAAAGTGGGCAAAGGAATTGGAAGTACCATTTGTTGATGATCTTCAAGATGTCATGGCAAACCCATCAATCGATGCTGTGGCTGTCAGCACGCCTACGAATTTGCACAAAGAAGTGATTCTGACGGCAGCAAGGAGCGGAAAACATATTTTTACTGAAAAGGTCTTAGCTTTTTCGGTCAAAGAGTGCGAGGAAATTTATGAAACGGTAGATCAATATGGAGTTGAATTAATGGTTTCGCTACCAAGACTGACAGAAGGTTATTACTTATATGCACAAAACGTAATAGATAATGGTTGGATAGGCAAACTTACAACAATCCGTTGCCGTCTTGCACATAATGGCGCTGTAGCAAGTCCGGAAAAAAGTGAAGGTTGGTTGCCGGAACGATTCTTTGATGAGGAGCAATGCGGAGGCGGTTCATTAATCGATCTTGGTGCCCATCCGATATATTTAACCAATCGATTAGCAGGGAAAGTGAAGCAACTCGCTGCCCGGATGCATCATACGAACAATCTGGGAGTGGATGATAATGCAGTCGTCTTATTGGAGTATGAATCTGGCGCAATGGGCATTATTGAGACAAGTTTCCTTTCTCAAGGGAGTCCATTCCAATTGGAACTTTACGGAACAGAGGGAACCTTACTAATCGAAGACAAGCAGATCCGCATAAATAGCAATTTATCAAGTAGAAGTGAATGGTCAACTCCTGATACCTCCTTAGAAGATCTGCCATTGCCGATGGAACAATGGGTGTCGGCAATTCTAGATAGAACTACCCCGACTATTGGGCGATCCGATGTTATGAATCTAACTCTGATTAACGAAATAGCAGCAAAATCAAATCAAGAAGGATGCTGGATAAGCGTTAACAACAAGTAGCTGACAGGAGAGGGATAGTTAGGATCATCATAGAGCTGGTGTAAAAGCGATTAGGTTATTAATGGGGTTGTGTTTATAATCCCAACTATAATAAGAGGAGCTGGGAAAATGAAAAAGTATATGATCTTTATCTTTTTGTTAGCAACTGCCTTCCTCGCAGGCTGTCAATCTGATAACTCTACGAATGCGGAAAGTAAAGAGTTGAGCTGGTATACATCTTCAGGTTATTCTCCGCAATCTTCTACAACTGCCGCTGCAGAGTATATCTCTGGTATGGTGGAAGATTTTGAAAGCGATTACCCAGGAATAAAACTAAACACACAGATACAGTCTACAAACATAGCAGAGGCAATGTCGAAATTATTAGAGCAAGCTAACCAGGGCAGAGCGCCTGATCTTGCAGTTATCGACTCTTATCTGTTTCCTCAATATACCGAATACTTACAACCGCTTGATGACCTAATGGAAGAAAAGGGAATGGAACCTGATGACTTCTTATCGTTTGCACAGGATGTGATTACTGGTCCAGATGGTAAAGTCTATGGCTTATATATGACTACAGATACTAGAGTGCTATTCTACAATAAGGAATTGGTTCCTGAACCTCCACAGACATGGGAAGAGATTATCGAGATTGGCAAAGAATTAAAAGAAAAAGGGTATGATGGCATAACGACACCTGGAGGAAGAGGGGAAGGAACCTCTGTAACGACATTATGGCCGCTGTTCTGGGGAAAGGGTGGCGAGTTAGTCGATGATGATGGGAATCCTGTCTTTGGTGAAGGTAAAAATAGAGATATTATGATTGAAGTTTTGGAAACGGTACAAAATGCTGTCAAAGAAGGAGTACTCCCGCAACGAGTAGCAGGTTATGGTAGTGAAAATGACCAAAATGAAGAAATTGCTGCCGGGAATATTGCTATGTTTATTGGTGGTAACTGGCAAGAGGCAACGTTGAAGGATACATTAAGTGAAGAAGAATTCGAAAAGTGGGATATTGCTCCAGTGCCTACTCTTGAAAATGGTGAAAAAACAACGACTGCTGGTGGATGGGTTTGGGGTATCTTTACCGATGATCCTGAGAAAAAGGAGGCCGCTTTTGACCTGGTTTACAGAACCTTTACAAGTGAAGAAGGTATGGGTAAATTTGCATCTGTGTATGGTGGTTTGCCTGCAAGATCCTCCGTTTATGACTCTGAACACTATGAAGGTACCAAATTCAGTGACGTATACAAAGAAATGCTTGATGGCTATGCGCGTATACGACCTGGATCGGAATATTATCCTGAGATTTCCAACGAGATGCAAATTGCAATTTCTGATGTTATTTCCGGAAATAAGGAGCCGGAAGAAGCAGTGGATGATGCTTGGGAAGTTGTAAATAAGGAATAAGGATGAAGTTATATATGAGAGAAAAAGAATCATATCCAATAGGTACCAGACTTAATCAAATGTTTTTCCAATCGGCGTTACCCTGGTTAATGCCGATTGGACTGGTTTTACTTTTCGTTTATTTCTATCCTGTATTTGAAATCGTTCGACTTAGTTTTACGGATGCAACATTAATTGACGATAACCATATATATACCTTGGACTCCTATCGTAATTTACTTTCAAATCCAAATTTTTTCCAGATGCTGATGACCACTTGTATTTTTGTCTTTTTTAGTATTCTTTTTCAGATGTTATTGGGATTCATTGTTGCAATCGTAATTGATCAAGGCCAGAAAAGAGGATTGAAAGGGACCGTTATTACTAGAACGGCTGTTTTAACCGCTTGGGCAATTCCTGGAGTTGTTATAGGTGTAATCTGGAAAATCCTGTACAATGAGACAGATGCAGGGATCATCAACTATTTGCTGAATACCGTTGGAATAGAAACCATTCCTTTTTTATCCGACCCGCAAATGGCTTTGTTTGCCGTCATCTTTGCCAACATTTGGCGTGGAACGGCCTTTAGTATGATTCTGATTTATGCAGGATTAAAAACCCTACCGACTGATGTCATTGAAGCAGCAAAAATTGATGGTGCAAATGCATTTCAGCGAGCTATAAAAGTTATCCTGCCGATGCTTGCTCCCATGTTACTTATAAATCTAGTAATTATCTCTATAGATACGTTTAATACTTTTGATATGGTTATGGCTTTAACTGGCGGAGGACCTGGCCAGAGTACGGAGGTTATTTCTTTAAGTATATACAGTACGATATTCAATCAATTCAACCTAGGACAAGGTGCGGCAACATCCGTAATTTTATTGGGCATAAATGTACTGATGACGATTGTCTATATATTGTTTTTAGGTAAGGGAGGGAATAAGTGATGCGAAAATCGGTTCGTGATCTGATGACAAAGATAGGCCTATA
The DNA here is from genome assembly GCF_000285495.1 of Oceanobacillus massiliensis str. N'diop. Classification (GTDB taxonomy): domain Bacteria; phylum Bacillota; class Bacilli; order Bacillales; family Amphibacillaceae; genus Oceanobacillus; species Oceanobacillus massiliensis. The sequence continues at coordinate 614,186 of NZ_HE610978.1, read as the reverse complement.
TGGATGTTTTGTGATAACGGTATTGTTCTTTACATTCCCTCTATTGTGGGTGTTATCCTTATCTTTTAAATCATCAGAGGAACTATATAAAGTCCCTCCAACACTTTTCCCGGAAAGGTTTCATCTTGATAATTACTTCCATGTTATCGAAAACAATGACATATTTCTCTACTTGGCCAATTCAACCAAAATTGTATTTCTGACTGTTCTCCTAGTATTGATAATTGCTGTACCAGCTGCTTTTGCTTTATCGAGATTTCAATTTAAGCTAAAACCTATCGTGTTGATTACGATATTAATGACGCAGATGATATCAGCAGTCGTTATAGCTATTCCTTTGTACAGATTATTCGTTAAGTTAGGCTTACTAAATAATCTTGCTTTCCTGGTAATTGTTTACGTTGCTGTTGTTCTTCCATTTTCCACTTGGTTTTTAAAAGGGTATATCGATACAATACCAAAAGAATTGGACGAAGCAGCTACTGTGGATGGATGCAATAAATTTCAAACCTTAGTGAAGGTGCTCCTTCCTTCGAGTATACCGGGAATCATTTCAGTAATTATCTTAGTCGCAGTTCAAAGCTGGTCTCAGTTTGTCATTCCATTTATATTACTGGATAATATGACCCTCTATCCAGTTTCGGTTGGTATCATCAACCTGCAATCCACTCAACAAGCTGTTACAACTCATTATTTGGCTGCAGGAAGTATTCTTTCCATTCTTCCGGTAATCATCTTATTTGTTTTATTGCAAAAGTTTATTGTAGGCGCCTTAACAAGCGGGGCTGTTAAAGGGTAGTGGGTATGAATGATGGATATACTGATTTTCGACAAAAACCGACAAAAACCGGGAAGTGACAGGCACCTATATGGAGCCGGCTTCCCGGTTTTGTGTGGATGATTATCATTTTACGTTTTCAAGTTTTGGTTTTTCTTTTTTCGATGGATTCGATATACCTTCCAATCCTGTTCATTGCCGTTTCGATTTGTTCGATCGATGTGGCATAGGAACAGCGGATATAGCCTTCTCCTGATGGACCGAATGCATTTCCTGGAACCACAGCAACTTTTTCCTCCTGGAGCAGTCCTGCTGCAAACTCCTCTGAACTGAGTCCGGTTTGCTGAATCGAAGGGAATACATAGAATGCCCCACCTGGTGTGTGACATTCCAGTCCAATTTTATTAAGGGATTGGACCGTGAAATTCCTTCTTCTCCAATAATTTTGCCGCATCTTTTCCACTTGCATAGAGCTGTTTCGTAAGGCTTCAATTGCCCCCATCTGCAGCATGGTTGGTGCACACATCGTGGTATACTGGTAGATTTTCACCATGACATGGATCAATTCCTGCGGTGCGGCAAGAAAGCCTAGACGCCAGCCGGTCATGGCAAAGCCTTTGGAAAAACCATTGACTGTTATGGTTCTTTCATACATGCCGGGAATCGATGCAAAGCTTGAGAATTCCTGATCATAGGTTAGTTCTGCATAAATCTCATCGGAAACAACGAGCAGATCATGTTTCTCGACAACGCTTGCGATTGCTGTCAGCTCTAATTTATTCAGGCTCGTTCCTGTTGGGTTATTTGGCGTACATAGCAGTATTGCTTTCGTCTTGTCAGTGATGGCATCTTCAAGCTGTTCAGGAGTTACTTTAAACCCATTAGAGGCATTTGTTTCTACTTGAATTGGGACTCCGCCAGCCAGTGTTACAAGGGCAGAGTAAGAAACAAATGCAGGTTCGATGATAAGTACTTCATCTCCAGGATTCAAAATGGAACGGAATGCCAGATCAATCGATTGGCTCGCGCCGACCGTTACAATAACCTGATCCTCCGCCCGATAGTCGACATTGAATCTTCTGTTTAAATAATTTGAGATTTCCTGGCGAAGCTCTAATAGACCGGCGTTTGCCGTATAGGAAGTAAAGCCATCCTGCAAGGCCTCGATTGCATATTCCCTGATATTCCAGGGGGTGACGAAATCGGGTTCGCCTACACCAAGTGAAATAACGTCCTCCATGCTCGCCGCCAGGTCAAAAAATTTCCGGATACCGGAAGGCTCAAGTCCCATTGCCGTTTTGGAAAGGTATTGCTGGTAATTCATACTCATGGAGAAACCACCATTCTCCGGTCTTTGTCTTCATTACCTTCAATAATGACGCCATCATGTTTGTATTTTTTCAAAATGAAATGGCTCGTTGTCGAGACTACGTTTTCAAGCGTCGCTAATTTATTGGATACAAATAAAGCAATTTCCTTCATTGTTTTTCCTTCGACAGTTACGGATAAATCATATGTGCCGGACATCAGATAAAGCGAAGTTACTTCGGGATAGCGGTATATCTGTTCTGCCACTTCATCGAATCCAACGCTCCGCTGAGGTGTCACCTTAACATCGATCATGGCGACAATGGTTTCTTTCCCTTCGATTTTGTTCCAATCGATAAGGGTAGGGTAGCTTACGATAATTTTTTCATCTTCCAGTTTTTTAATCAGTTTTTTTACGTTTTCTTCGGTCAAACCCAACTGCATTGCAATGGATTTGGCAGATACACTATGATTATCATCCAGTATCGATAAAATATTTAACTCTTCCGTTGTCAGTTTCATATCATCCGCTCCCATAACTTCCAAATTTTATTTATTATATTATGTAAATTCGCAAATGAACAATACAATGAAGAAATTATATCATTTTTGGAAATTAAACAACAGACGGAATAGCAGATATTCCGTTAATTATAATTAGCCGTAAAACAAATTCGACAAAATTCGGGAAGTGACAGGCACCCAAAAGGCACCCAAAAAGAAGGAGTTTTGGGTTGTTTATCGAATTTATAGTGAAGGGTTTCGAAATAGGGTGCTGTGGTAATTGGAGTACCTTTGATTTGGAGGGGTTAAATGGAAAAGATATTGCTTTATTTAATCATTTTCCTGGCTGTCTTTCTTATCCTCAACAGGTATTTAAGATGGTGGGCAAAATCGGCCTTTGTTGTCTTTTATACTATCGTGATTTATTACTTTCAAAAAGGCTATACGAAACTGAATAATGATTATGAGGCATACCGTTCTGAGAATGGATACAATCACAATGATGCGGCAGATGTGGCGATGCAGGAGAATTTCTGGGATATGCAGACAGAACATGTTGCTGCATACCAAGGTTTCTTGCTTATTCCGGCCTTATCGCTACTGATCTACTCTTACTATAAATGGCTGCAAAAGGCTCCAAGCAGAACAAGGAGGATCCTGATTGGTATGAGCATCATTCCCGTAAGTATCCTCTATCTCTTTATATCGCTGCAGGTCGCGATGCTGGGCTATCAGCCATGACCCTTTGCAGGAGAACTTAATGGTTCTGCAGCCCAAACAGATACAAGAAAGAAGGGGAAAGAAATGGAATTGAAATTGAAGAATGGGCGTTCTTTGACAGTTCGGTCATACATAGAAGATGACTTTAAGTATATCCAAAAGCTGAATGAGGAAGAGCATTGGACCAATTTGGCTGCGAAAAAGCAAGACACGAAGGATGCGTGGAATAATTCCAATGTTACATTTGTCGTATTGGATCAAGGTGAAATAGCTGGATATATCAGAGGTCTTACAGATCAGTCTATGACATTATTTATCTGTGAATTGTTAATTAGCAAAGATTATCGGCGCCTTGGAATAGGACAGGAGCTGCTTCAGTTTGTACATCGTTTATATCCGAAAACAAGAATAGAAATGCTTGCATCGAGCACATCCAGAACCTTTTACGAACAGCAGAAATATAGACCGTTTTATGGATTTCGTAAAACATACGAGGAGCATGATTAAACAAAGCATGTATGCATGTTTTAACAGGTATAACTTTTGCTTCTGCAAATGGATGAAGGCTCTAGGAGCTTATTGAGGACTCAGAGCAGTATCACGTTTACATAGCAATGATAAATTAGTGGGGGAGATAGATATGGGCAAGGTTGTAGGTTTTGAAATGAGCAGTCAGCAGCCGGAGAAAGCGGTAAAATTCTATTCTGCTGTTTTTGGCTGGGAATTTTCTGATCCGCAGTGGGGTTACTGGTCAGTTTCTCAAGAACAAGCTAAGGGAGAAACGACCTTAAATGGCGGGATAAGCAAAGGTCCTCATGACTATCCCCATGGAACACGTATTCAGATAGAAGTTGATTCAATAGATAATTACATCATTGAAGCAAAAAAGAACGGAGCCATGGTTGTACGTGAAAAAATGGAGTTTGATGAATTTTTCCTTGCCTATTTAGTAGATCCTACTGGAAATGGTTTCAGTCTAATTCAATCAAAATAAACCATCAATTACTGAAGAAGCGGGGATTTCACATGAACAAGGATTTTCCAATCATCGAGACTGAAAGATTAGTCCTCAGAAAAGTTTTAAAAGAGGATGCGAAAGATATGCTCGCCTATTTATCCGATAAAGAAGTCGTAAAACCAATGGGATTGGAGCCGTTCCAAACCGAAGAAGATGTCCTGGACGAAATTCACTGGTACGACACCATATATAATGACGGAACAGGAATAAGGTGGGGAATTGCACTAAAAAATTCTGATAAAGTTATCGGAAGCTGTGGTTTTCTTAATATGCAAACTAAACATTTTCGGGCAGAGGTTGGTTATGAATTGAATAAAGAGCACTGGGGTAAAGGCATAGCCAGTGAAGCATTGGCGGCTGTTGTGGCGTTTGGTTTTCGGCAGTTTCAGCTGGAAAGAATAGAAGCTTTAATTGAACCAGACAATATTGCCTCGCAGAAACTTGTGGAAAGACAGTCCTTCATAAGAGAAGGCTTATTGAGGCATTATGAATTCACTTGTGGGAAATTTGATGATTTATATATGTATTCAGTCATTAGAGGAGATTTAGCTTTTTAAGTAATAATCATGACTTTATGCTTCATAAAGAACAGACCTTACTGGATAAAACTTTTAGTTAAGCGTTAAATCAGAAGTATATTTGGATTTTTTTAGGAGAACTTTATTATGGCCACGGTTAGCAGTTTTGTATGGTTGTACAGAAACGAAATTTATCGAGAATGATGGATTTAGATTATGAACAGTCAGCAGGAAATGAACGGAAGGATGCATGTCCTATTTAGGGATGTGCATCCTTTTTATGGTCACATAGCTTGAGGTTCAACTGTGCTTTCAGTCCAACTGCTGCAATAGCTGGAGAAGCCAGACATTCACCTATGTTTTCCAGCTGAATAACCTATATGATAATGTGATATATTTTGGAGGTGTCATATGGGTTATTTTGTAAATGTCGAGTCCGGAGTTAATTTATATGTGGAAGATATTAACCCAAGAGGGAGCAAGACGATTGTGTTTCTGCATGGCTGGCCACTAAGCCATAAACAATTTGAATATCAATTCGATGTTCTTCCGGCCATGGGGTACCGTTGTATAGGAATTGACTGGAGAGGATTTGGGAATTCGGATAAACCAATGGATGGATATACTTTCGATAGGCTGGCAGACGACATTCTTGCGGTGGTCCAGACACTTCATTTGGACGATATAACGCTTGTCGGCCATTCGACAGGAGGCTCGATTGCGATTCGCTATATGTCCCGAACGAATGGTTATAAGGTTTCAAGGCTGGTCCTTATCGATGCAGCAGCACCTGTTGGTTTAACTGCTGAAATAGCAGATCGATTTCTGAAAGGAGCGCTCCATGACCGGCCGAAGATGATGCAGGATGTTACGGATGGTTTTTTCTTTCAGTATATAACGGAGCCGTTCTCGGAATGGTTCTTGCAAATGGGCCTTCAGGCTGCCGGATGGTCAACCGCTGCAGTCATTAGGACGCTGAGGGATGAAACGCTTTATGACGACCTGCCGAACATTACGGTGCCGACTTTAATTGTTCATGGCGTCCATGATGGCGTCGTTCCATTTGCACAGGCACAGGAGCTGGATCAAAAGATTCGAAATTCGCAGCTCGTACCGTTTCAATATAGTGGCCATGGACTTTTCTGGGAGGAGCATGATACGTTCAATCGGCTTTTAGCACAGTTTATTGGCTGACAAAAGGCATAGAAAAATGACAGTATCATTCATATTTTTCAAATGATGCATTTCCTTTATGGAGATGCATATTTATTGCCACTTTGAAATAAGGTGGGTTTTTCAAGGATGGTTTACGGGAATGTAATATTAATCATTTGAAGAACGATAAAAAAGTGAAGATAAGGATGTTTTCTATGGGAACAGGAAAAACGTGCAAGGTGATTGGAATCGCTGGCGGTTCGGGAAGCGGGAAATCGACATTCGCTCGAAAATTGGCAGAGTCATTCGACCGCGAGAATGTGAAAAAAGTCGAAATGGATGATTATTTTAAAGAGGAAAAGCCGAAAGTGGAAGCACCATTTAATGTGGGACAATACGATGATTATGATCATCCGGATTCCGTAGATAGGGAAAAATTGGCGATTGATTTAACGCATTGGATGACTTCGAATGCCTATGATGTCATTATTCTAGAAGGATTAATGGGATTATATTTTGAGGAAATAAGGGATAAGCTTGATTTAAAATTATTTGTGGAATGTCCCTCTGATGAACGGCTGGTTCGTCGCTTGAAAAGAGATAATGATAAACTGACCTTTGACGAAATCACATCGAAGTATCTGGATTTAGTCAGACACCGTCATCATGAGTTCATTGAGCCGACAAAATGGCATGCAGATCTGATCATAAATGGCTCCCAGCCTTCTGAAAAATCATTGGAAGCCATCCGTAAATGGACACAAAATTAAAGGGAGGTGCCTGTCACTTCCCGAATTTTGTCGAATGTTGCTGACTGTTCAAGATGCCATGGCCATATAGGCGATATAAATAATGATTCCTATGAATCCAAGCAGATAGGCATAGAGGGCAGGATTAAGCAAAATGGGGTGTCTTCGGGTTCCTTTGAATTCTGTATCGGATTCCCCTTTTGTTTCCACCGTTTTACCGACCCTGAGCGTATAGAATAAAGCAAAAATGATTAATAAACCGCTTAAAACAAGCAAAATAATCATGTGAAGACCGCCTTTTTTTCCCATATGTTTTGACGAATTGGGGATAAATATACATATGTACAGAAAACAAATGAAAAGATTTGGCGTAAAGTTGGTTATCCTTGCTTGTTTTTATTTTCCTTTATTAATCATAAGTAAAATGGTATGATTAATTATCATTATCATTATCATTATCATTATCATTATCATTATCATTATCATTATCGAATTTTAACGCTGCTTTTTACCCACTATCTTGAGGAGGAATTACAATGAATGAGAATTTTCCCGTTATCTCGCAGGCAGAACAGTTTTACTACAAGGGAGGTAAAACAGGTATTCTTATTTCCCATGGTTTTATGGGGACTCCACAAAGTATGCGATTTATAGGTGAAAAGCTCGCTGATTATGGATATTCTGTATTTGCTCCGCGGCTGGAGGGGCATGGAACGCATTATTTGGATCTGGAACAGCGGACATCGGATGACTGGCTGGAATCATTGGAGGCTGGTTATCTGGTATTGCGAAAGCATTGTACAACGATTTTTGTCCTCGGTCAATCGATGGGAGGAACACTGGCGCTCTGGCTTGCACGAAAGCATCGGAATCTGGCTGGAGTCGTGTTAGTTAATCCGGCACTGGAGATTCCGTCGTACGAATGGTTAAGAGGCAAGATGGAGCCAAGGTATCTGGATGAGGGAGAACCGGATATTAAAGCAAGGGATGTCCATGAAATTACGTATTCGAAAACTCCTATTAAAGCGATTCAAACACTGCAGGGGTTAATGGACAAAACACCGGAAATACTGCGTGAAATAAATTGCCCAGTTCTAGGCTTTAAATCGATTGAGGACCATCTCGTCCCTGCTGATAATACGGATTATATTCTGGAACATATCGACTCTGATATAAAGCAATGCATTGCATTGAAAAATTCTTATCACGTTGCATCGATGGATCATGATAAAGATCTGATTGTAAGCGAGTGCCATAAGTTTGTTCAACAGCAGATTGGAGTAAAAAAGGTACCGAATGCCTGATAGCGAATAACCAGCCAGCGCTTTGCCGTCCATTCTTAATCACTAAAAGATGGCAAGCACGTTTCTCCGCCTTTCTATGCCGATCGGAATTCCTTTGCTCTATTCCGTTCGTTTTTTTAAAGCCACCAACTCCGACCGAATACGAGAGTGAATCGATGGATCAGTTCAGTCAATTCAATTCAATTCAATTCAATTCATTCAATTCTAATTTAATGAGATTGTCATTCCCTCTGTACTTAACCGGAATTCACCTTAAAACCCTTTTCATTCAACCTTCTCAGCCTATGCCAAAAATGGCAGTAACCTCTATTCTATGCAAGTAGTTGGACAAGAAGTACTTCGTCCGAATAATATATTCAATATTTAATATTATCAAACTATTCTGTAATAATTGTCACTTAGTCTTAAACAAGCTGTAACCGCAGATAGAGAGTTCCTATGCTAATATTGAGCTTGTCAATATTAAAAGGGGGACTACATAATGAAAAAGTTGGTTGCCGCATTTATAGGGATGATTGTTGTATGTTTTGCTGCGACGACGGTGTCAGCAGAGGAATATGAGGTACAAAAAGGTGATAATCTTTGGACGATAGCAAAAAACAATAACACAACCGTGGAAGTGTTGATGAATATAAATGAATTGAAAGACTCCTTGATTTATCCGAAGCAGATTTTGGAGATAGAAGAACCAGAGCCGGAGTATTATATTATCCAAGAGGGAGATACGCTGAGTCAGATTAGCAGAGATCAAAGCACAGACGTATCGATAGAGGAACTGAAAGAATGGAATGAACTTTCATCCGATCTGATTATTATTGGACAGAAACTGGTTGTGGACAATTTCGATACCTTTGAAGAGGCGTCGTTAACAGCGTCGGGAGAACCGGAATCTGAAACTTCAGTATTTGAAATAGCATCAGCGGAAGAGTCAATATCAGGAAAAGAAAGCGATGAGCAGGAAACGGCCACAGACAGTACTCAAAAAGTGGAAGCAAATGCCAGGTCAGAAGATCAAGAGAAAGATCAAGAGAAAACGATAGAGCAATCAAAAAGGAAGACAATTTCTGTAGAATCGACTGCTTATACAGCAGGGTGCTCCGGATGCTCAGGCATAACAGCAACCGGTATAAATTTGAATAATAATCCTTATGAAAAGGTAATTGCCGTTGATCCGAACGTTATCCCGCTTGGCACAAAAGTTTATGTGGAAGGATATGGGTATGCCGTTGCTGGTGATACGGGGGGTGCCATCAAAGGGTATAAAATAGATGTCCATCTACCGACCAAATCTGAGGCTTACAGTTGGGGGAGAAGGACGGTTGAACTTACCATCCTAGAATAAAAATCATGGACAAAAAATAGAATAAAAAAATCGGGGCGGTTATCCTGTTTGCTTGACCTTTAGGGTTGAGTGCAGGATGACCGCCTCCGTTTACTTGAATATCATACATAATATTCATCTAGTGCTGGTTGATTGCACGGAGCGGAAATCGGCTAAAGCTGGCACGTAGCTGTATCTATCAAACAACAATACTTATGAATAGACCGTTCCGAAAAGAATCTGATTTTTGCAATTCAGCTTACGGTAAAAAAATCCCTGCAGATTATGTAAATTCTGCAGGGATTCTTTTAGTTTTCTTCTATATCTTTACGTTTCTTCTTAAATAGCTTGGATAGTACTTCGTAAACGACCGGTACGATAATCAATGTTAACAGAGTTGAACTTGTTAGACCGCCGATTACGGTAATACCAAGACCTTTGGAGACGAGACCGCCACCGCCGGAACCGATTGCTAATGGAATCAATGCACCGATTGTAGCAAGTGCTGTCATTAGAATTGGACGAAGGCGTGTCGCTCCGGCTTCCAGAATTGCTTCACGCATTGTCATACCGTCGCGTTCCATATGGATAATTCGGTCCACGAGTACGATTGCGTTCGTTACAACAATACCGATTAGCATCAATAGTCCCATCATTACGGATACGGAAATTGTTTCATCTGCAATCAGCAGGCCGACAAAGGAACCAATCACTGCAAATGGCAGGGAGAACAGAATCGCAAATGGTGCAACACCTTCACCAAATGTTACGACCAGAATGAAGTATACTATCGCAATCGCTGCTATCATGGCAACACCGAGCTGAGTAAATGTTTCATTCATGTCTGCTGCAACACCGGCAACGCCGATTTCTACTCCTTGCGGCAATTCAATATCATCAATTGTCTCATCCATTTCAGATGTCACTTTTGAAATATCCTCATCAAGGATTGTACCAGTAACGGTTGCATAGTATTCATTGTTACTGCGTGACAACGTATTTAAGGTTGTTCCTTCTTCAACGGTCACCAATTCGGAAAGCAGCATTGTTGTACCAGGAGCAGCAGCTATCGGAACCTCAGTTTCCAGCATTTCTTCAACTGAATTCGGTTCGGATTTCTTATCCTGCTGCACGATCACATCAAGTGTTTCGCCGTCTTTTTCGATAGTGGTTAAAGCATTCTCTGTGGAAGAGGTGTTTAGCATTCCGACGATCTGGCCGGTTGTCAGGCCATATTGGATGAGTTCATCCTGCTCAACATTAAACACATATTCCACATAAGCGTCCTCTGCACTGGAAGAAACGTCCTTAAGTCCATCATTATCATTCATGGCATCTTCCACCGTTGCAACAGCTTCGTTTAGCTTGTCTAAATCTTCACTATAGAATGTGTAGCTGACTTCATTGGTCGCCATCGACATCGAAGTGAAATCCTGGCTCTTCCATTCACCTGATTGGCCGATATTGGTTACATATTCTTCAATTTCATCACGTGCTTCTGGGAAGCCGTCCATTTCCGGATCGAAAATCACATACAATAATGCTCCGCCGGCACTTCCACCCATCATCGCCGTTGTCATGTCGGCTGATTCTGGATCATTGACAGATAATTGAACGATATCAATATCTTCATGCTGCAGAAGTTCTTCTTCAACAACCGCAAGATTTTCCAATGTATCATCCATCAATTCACCTGTTTCAGGAGTATAGGTCAGATACATCACTTTCTCTTCTTCACTTCCTAAGAAGCTAAAACCGATTAAAGGCGTCAGCATCAAGCTTCCGACTAGTAGTACAATTGCTGTTATGGAGGTAATTATTTTATGGTTCAAGGTCCAGTCAAGTATCTTTTTGTAGCCGTTTGAAAGTTTGCCATGTTCTTTGTGGCTGCTTTCCGTTTTTTCTTTGTACAATTTCTTCTTGAATAAGAAGTGTGACATTGCTGGCACTATCGTGATTGCAACGATTAATGAAGCGACGAGTGCGAATGTCATGGTCAAGGCAAATGGCAAGAACAATTCACCGACCATACCGCCTACAAAAATAAGTGGTGCAAATACAGCAACCGTTACTAATGTAGAGGATAATATTGGTTTGAACATCTCAATAGTTGCTTCACGCACCAATGCACGACCTGTAAGTTTTTCTTCTTTTAAATGTAAACGTCTATAGATATTTTCCACTACAACGATGGAGTCATCGATTACACGGCCAATGGCAACGGTAATTGCACCCAAAGTCATAATGTTCAATGTGATTCCAAGCCAGTTCAGCAGCAGTAAAGCCATAAAGATGGATACTGGAATGGAGACGATTGATATAATAGTAGATTTAAAGTCTCGTAAAAACAGCAAAATAATTAAAATCGCAATTAATCCACCGAATAACGCCTTTTCAATCATTGTGTTTACGGAATCTTGAATTGGCTGCCCCTGATCGAGTGAAATATCGACGACAAGGCCTTCGATGTTTTCTTCTTCCTCTTCAACTAAGTCCTTTACTGCATTCACGACATCTACAGTATTGGCTTGCTGTCCTTTGACAATTTGAATGGCAATAGCATCTTTGCCATTCGTGCGGGAAATAGATTCTTCTTTACCAACTGTTTCAATTGTTGCAACATCTTCAAGTTTCACAAATGGATTGGGATTTGCCTCGGAAGGTGTGACAGGAATGACCATCTCTTTTAATTCTTCTTCGGTCATGAATTTACCGTCGACAGATACAGCCTGTTCGCCTTCTTCAAACTCATAAAGGCCTAAGGAAACGGCCATATCACTTGCCTGGATCATTTGCTCAATAGATTCTTGGGTCAATTCCAGTTCAGACAGTTTCGCTTCATCATACGTCAGCTGGACCTCTTCAATATGCTGTCCGGTTATAGTTGCTGAGGCAACGCCATCGATTTTTTCGATTTTGGGAAGCAGACTGTCATTGACTGTTGATGTCAGCCCGACAATATCTTCGGTTGTACTGCTTGCACTTAATGCGACGACAGGCATCATATTCATGCTGATGGCTGTAATATTTGGTTCCTGTGCATCTTCTGGCAAGGAAACACCGTCAAGTGCCGCCTCCAGTTCGCGTTTTTTCTCATCCATGTCGATGCCATAATCGTATTCAACCTGAATACTCGCCATGCTGGATGATGAATCTGAATAAACGGCTTTAACATCTTCAAGGTTTTCCACCGCTTTTTCTAATGGAATCGACACGTCTTCCATTACCTGTTCTGGAGTTGCTCCTGGATATACATCCATCACCATTAAGTATGGAATGGAAATATCCGGAATTGATTCTGTCTTCATCTGTGTACCTGAATAAATACCTGTCGCCGTTATGATGATTGTTAACAACCATACGGCCAGTTTATTTTTCAGGACGAAATTTACGATACTTCTCACTATTGCACCTACCCTTTATTGACTTAATTAACTCAAGTATTTATAATAATGACTAATCGGTCAAAAGTCAATGAAATGCGCGTGAAAGCGAGTGTGAAATTATGATGAAGAAACAATTAATTATGGAAAAATCTTTGGAACTTTTTGCGAAACAGGGATTTGATGCAACTTCTGTACAGCAGATCACGGAACATTGCGGGATTTCAAAAGGCGCTTTTTACCTGTCTTTTAAGTCCAAACATGAATTGATTTTAGCGTTGATCGATTTCTTTATGATGGAGATTGTGTCTGATATTGACCGGGTAGTCAGAGGGGGAGAAAAGGAGAAGCTTCTTTTTGAGTTCTATCAGGTGATTTTTGGTTCATTTAGCAAGCACTCTAACTACGCCAAAATCTTTATTAAAGAACAGACACATTTTATCAATGATGATTTTATTACAAAAATGCATCATTACAATCATTTAATAGAGACATCCATCCTGACGATGATTGAGCGATTATATGGAGAAAAAGTGGCAGATATCAAATACGACTTGGTTTATTGCATCCAAGGTTTTATGAAAACCTATTCAGAGCTGTTTTTCTTCCATAATTTTCCGTTGGATTTAGAGACGCTATGCCGCTCGCTGGAAGAGAGGACAAATCTATTGGCTGCCTATTCGACGATTCCCTTCATAACGGGAGATTTGGTTCAGCTGATTAGGAAACCTGAGAGCGATGAGACATCAACCGATGAACTCGTACAGCTGCTGGATCGTCATATAGATGAAATGAGTGACTCAATTGAAAAGGAATCCTTGGAATTATTAAAGGAGGAGCTATCCGCTCCATCTCTGGGCCGCGCGGTCATCAATGGGCTGCTGGAAAATATTAAACATCATCCTAAGTGCAAATGGACAGAATACAGACTGCGGAATTATTTTCAGCTCTCATAAAAGGCTGTAATCCTCTAAAAGTTGTTGTTTTGGGGTGATTTATAGAATGGCTGTGAATGTGGCGATGTGAAAAACCAACGGCAGGAGACCGCAAAAGAAAAACTGTGATAGTCTCGTGACCGCTGGTTTATTTATCGGACAGGATACGGGAAAATCCTGTGTTGAGCTGCTGGTCAAAGATATAGGGGCAGCAGTTGCTGGTGAATTACTCTTATTTTCCACATTTATTTCATATCTTTACCGCTGCTTTCATTTACGATGGGAAGTACCTGCCCGATCAGGCTATTTTCCTATTTCAAGAGAAAGAGCGGTGAATTCGATGTATTTAATCAGTTTAAATGGAATCAGCCAGATTATCGGCGTTCCCCAGGATACCGTTGAAAAATGGATCAAGGATTTCAGCAGTTTTATACCTAAGTCCAAGCTCAATCATGCCCTCTATTTTGAATTGGAAGCAATTGAAGTGTTCACATTTATTAAAGATTGTTTTGAACAGAACTATGAAAAATTAAGAATACGAAGAATGCTTGCGAATACAAATTTTGTTTTAACGATTGATCCATACCAGGATTAGCCGCAATCCAACGTGCTAGTCAATGATGACATTCAGTAAGTCCGCGAGCCGGATAATAAATGGATCATCCGCGTTCATTGTAATCAATCCATGAATGGAATCAATTTTAGATATTTTGCCGGTTATTTCTTTATAGTCGTGTGCTGCAAAATAGGTAAGGCGAACGGTTAGATCATTATGAATTGCCAGCTGCAGTTTCATATTTATTTCTCCGGCCTGCTGTTCATCAAGTGTCGGTTTTTCTTTATATTCCTGCTGCTTCCAAAAATCCTTCAACAATTCATTGTGCTCAGGCAGCATCATTGCCGCCCATTTAATATTTCCGCGATCATGCAAAGTCAAGCACCCACCCTTCGTCCTGCGGTTCCAGCCGAAAGGATATTTTCAATTCTAAAGGATCGTACTTCCTTCCTGAAATAACAATATGCCAACAAGGACTCATCATGCATCTCAAGTACACGAATATATCGCCCGGTAACGCGATGCTGCCGGTCCATATAAAAAATGATGATCCTCTCCCTACTTTCATAAGACTGCCATAATAGCTTTTTCATGAACCTCACTCCTTTTCGAGAACAAATGTTCCAAACGTTTGTTCTTATTATATCACATCCCCTTGAAAAATATGTAAGGTTAATTTTGGGAAATAGATGTTGCGGCGACGGAAACGGGAAATTTCAGATCGTGTAGGGCGTCCCGGTGTTGTTCGGATGAGGGCCGGTAATCGCCCGAATGCGGCCGGTAATCTCGAAATGCTGATATTTCCACTAAAATGGCTGATGCTCACAGAGAAATGGCTGATGTTCACAAGAAAAAAGCTGATGTTCACAAGATAAATACTGATGTTCACAAATTCGAGGCCTCGTATAACTTCCTACGTCCGCCGTATGTTCCGGAGCAGCCTAAATAACCGGCTAAACTTCTTCTTGATTCCCATTCCCATTCCCATTACCCGCACCCGCACCCGCACCCGCACCCGCACCCGATTTCCAATAGCGCTATACATAAAATGGGAATTTTATAAAAGTTCAGTTGATTATTTTTACGTATCTGGATATAGTTGAGAGAAAGGGGTATACATTACAGGAGTAAAGCGATTTAGCTTTAACAGCGCGATATTCAATTTCAACGATACAATTCAGCTGACAGGAAAGAGGTTAATGATGAGTGAACGAATTTTAGAGAAGAGAGAACCTTATTACGTACAATTTTATCACCTGATCAGACAGATGATTTTTGATGGGAAATATCAGCCGGGGGAGCGGGTTAATGAAACGCAGTTGGCGAAGGAATATAACGTCAGCAAGAGTCCGATAAGGGAAGCGATACGGATTCTTGAAAAAGAAGGGCTGTTGGTTGTGGATAAGTCAAAGGTGGTCGTCTATAAGCCAACGCTAAAAGACGTGAAGGATATTTATCAATGCCGAATGGCGCTAGAATCATTTGCGGTGAAGCTAACGACAAGACTGGCGAACGAGAGTGAACTGGCAGCAATCGAAAAAGTGTTGGATGATACCGAGGCAGCGATTAAAATTGGCAGCAGCCAGCATACCATTATCCCCCTTAATGAGCAATTCCATCATTTAATCCTCACGCACTCTCAGAACAATCGGCTGCAGAAGCAGGTCCATGATCTGAAGGGAATCATCTATTATTTTCGGATTTTGAATTTTAAGGGAAGCGACAGGGCGCAGGAGATTCTGGATCAGCACAGGCGAATCTTCGGGTATATCAAAGCAAGAGATGAATCACTCGCCTCAGAAGAGATGATGAAGCATTTGGAGCTTGATGTGGATCATTTATTGGAAAGCCTTCAGGAATCGGTGGAAAATCAAAAACTCTTATCATGAAAATGGTTGTTGTAAACGGTCAAGCTGCATTCTTTAATAGAATGGCAGCTTTTTCTGTTGGTACCGCAGCAAGCCTAGGGGAAAGAAAGTTTATTTCGATAGTTTGAATTTGTTATCCATCATCACTGTCTAAGTTTAAATATTGGACAGCAATCCTTTAGCGAATTATTTTTTAAATTATTAAAAAATAAATTAAAATATTATTGCTAAAAAACAGAATTTATTATATAGTGAGTTTAAATTCAGAACAGTCGACTGACGACTGTTGGAGGATATAGATGTAGGAGGCTTACAGAATGAAAAAATTTAAGGTTGCAAGCATTCCTGGAGACGGGATAGGTAAAGAAGTTGTACCTGCTGCTACCGATGTTTTGAAAGCGGTATCAGAATTGCATGGTGGTTTATCTTTTGAGTTTACAGAGTTTCCGTACAGTTGTGAGTATTATCTCGAGCATGGAGTCATGATGCCGGAAGAGGGACTGGAAAGGTTAAAAGATTTTGATTCCATATTCCTCGGGGCTGTTGGAAACATTAAGCTAGTTCCGGATCATATTTCCTTATGGGGGCTTTTAATCAAGCTTCGCCGTGAATTTGAACAGGAAATTAATATTCGTCCAGCGAAAGTTCTTCAAGGTATAAGGTCGCCGCTAGTGAATCCCAAGGACTTTGATTTGATTGTGGTTCGGGAAAATAGTGAAGGTGAATACAGTGAGGTTGGAGGCAGGATTTTTCGCGAGGAAGATGAAATTGCTATCCAGAATAATATCTTTTCGCGAAGAGGAACAGAACGAGCCATGCGCTATGCATTTGAGCTGTCTTCCAAGCGAGGAAAGCATGTGACCAGTGCGACAAAGTCAAATGGGATCGTCCACTCCATGCCTTTTTGGGATGAAGTATTTAAAGATGTCTCCAAGGAATATCCGGATATCCAGACGGATTCGCAGCATATTGATGCCCTGGCGGCTTTCTTCGTAACGCACCCGGATAAATTCGATGTCATTGTAGCCAGTAACCTGTTTGGGGATATCTTAACGGATATTGGTGCCGCAATAATGGGTAGCGTTGGAATTGCACCTGCTGCAAATATAAATGTGAATGGAAAATATCCATCGATGTTTGAACCGGTTCATGGTTCAGCTCCGGATATCATCGGGAAAGGAATTGCCAATCCAATTGGTCAAATCTGGACAGCAAAAATGATGCTTGATCATATCGGGGAAGAGGAAATTGGAACATTGCTGCTGGATGTTGTTGAAAGTGTAACAAGTGACGGGATCATCACACCGGATATCGGCGGAAAGCATACAACAAAGGAAGTTACGGAGGAGCTCATCAGTCGCTTAAAAGCGAGAACCTAACATCATAGTAGCAGTGTCCTGGTGGGAATCTATTTAATCTTTTAGGATAGATTCCTATATTGGCAATTGAATGCAAGCGCTTTCTATAAACCGTTACCCAATCACCACAATAAAAGGAGTGTTAACATGAGCAATCTGAAACAGGAAGAAGTATTGGAAGACTATGATCTGAATCCAAAACAGAAATTCAAAATCGCTGGTATCGAGGGACCGATCTTCTTGGCAATTGTAGCTGTATTACTCGTTGGTGTTTATATGGAAATTCTGCCGATGAATTTTGCGAGCGGGCTGATTGTCTCGATGGTTCTTGGGATATTGCTGATGTGGATTGGTGATCAGATTCCCGTATTCAATACGTTTGGCGGCGGACCGATTTTGTGTATTTTGATACCTGCATTATTCCTCTTTTGGGGGTGGCTGCCAGAGAGTGTCGGGACATTGACAGATACATTCTATAATGAGATCGGTTTTTCTGATTTTGCAGTGACAGGTATTATTGTCGGAAGTATTTTAAGTATGGATCGCAAAATGCTGATGAAGGTTGGTGCCCGCTTTTTCGTTCCGCTGTTGGGTGCTGTAATCTCCGCATTGTTGATTGGTGGGCTTGTTGGTCATCTGGTTGGATTCGGATTCAGCAGAACCATTTTCTTTGTTGTTGGCCCCATTATGGGAGGGGGAATGGCTGCAGGAGCGGTACCGATGGCCGAAATTTTTTCATCCACTACTGGCGAGAGTTCGGGAGCCGTCCTAGCACAAATTGCTCCAGCTGTTATGGTCGGCAACATGGTATGTATCCTTGCGGCGGGTGCCTTAAATGGTTTGGGGAAAAGAAAAAACAGATTGAAAAACTTTTCTGGCGATGGGCAGATATTGAGATTAAAAGAGGGAGAAGAGGAACTCAATCTAAAAAGTGATAATTCTGCATTTCCTTTTACTATCAATAGCCTAATCATTGGGATCATTGTTGCAACAACAATCTTTGTCTTTGGGAAAATTGTTGCTGAACTCATTCCGACATTTCATTCATATGTATGGATTATCTTGGGTGCGGCAGCTCTAAAAATCTTCAACCTGCTTCCGGGTTATATAGAAAAAGCGGCTGAGGATTGGTATGAACTGATCACAAAAGCATGGGTTCCGGCGATTCTTGTAGCAATCAGTGCAGGTATGATTGATTTTTCAAGTGTAATGGATATCCTGACAAATCCTAGTTACATCAGCTTGACCGTTATGACCGTAATTATTGCTGTGCTTGCTGCTGGATTTTTTGGTCTATTGGTCGGATTCTATTTTGTGGAGTCTTCCATTTCTGCTGGTCTTGGTATGGCGGACATGGGCGGTTCCGGTGATGTGGCAGTACTCAGTGCCGCGGAAAGAATGGGATTGATGCCATTCCTGCAAATATCATCTCGTATCGGTGGTGCGATGATGCTGATCATTTTATCGATCTTAGCTCCTTTCCTAATGTAAATAATTATAAAGATAATGTTCAAGGAGGGTTGGGAATGAAGGTATTGATCGCGATTGATTCGTTTAAAGGAAGCATCTCCTCCTCAAAAGGAAGCGAAGCCATTTCCAAAGGAATAATGGAAATTTATCCAGATGCAGATATAATAGCGCTTCCCCTTGCAGATGGTGGCGAAGGAACGACAGAGGCATTGATCCATGCGATGAAAGGAAGGTGGGTGGAAAAGCGGGTGACCGGGCCGTTGGGAGAAAATGTAACGGCAAAATACGGCATATCAGGGGACGGGGAAACGGCGATGATTGAAATAGCGGCTGCCTGTGGCCTGCCGCTGATTCACCGGGAAGAGCAACAGCCGTTAAAGGCAACGACATATGGTGTGGGCGAACTGATTAATGATGCAATCAGCAAAGGTTGCCGCAGCTTTATAATTGGACTTGGCGGCAGTGCGACCACAGATGCCGGTATTGGTATGCTTCAGGCGTTGGGTTATCGTTTCCTGAATGAAAAGAAGGAAGAAGTGGGATTTGGCGGAGGAAGTCTTAGTGAAATTCAAACTATTGATATAAAGCAGGCTAATAATGTGTTAAAGGAATGCCGTTTCCAGGTGGCATGTGATGTGAAAAATTTTCTTTATGGTATCGACGGAGCTGCCCATGTATACGGTCCGCAAAAAGGGGCAAGTGAAGGAGATGTACGATTGCTCGATAAAGGGCTGAAGCATTTTGCCGACAGAGTCTCAGAAGAGCTGAATCTGGATATTCATGCGATGGAAGGAGCTGGGGCAGCAGGTGGCTTAGGGGCCGCTTTTGCAGGTTTTCTTCAGGCAAATCTGCAGTCGGGGATTGAACTGGTGCTGAAACAGGTTAAACTTGCGAAACAAATCGAGGATGCTGATTTTGTGATTACAGGAGAAGGCCGGCTTGATGGGCAGACTTCTATGGGGAAAGCTCCCTTGGGGGTTGCGCAGCTTGCAGACAAATATGATATCCCGGTCATTGCTTTAGCAGGAGGGATCAATCAGGAGAAATTTACTTTGAATGACGATGGGATAACATCCTGCTTCTCGATTATGAATAAGCCGATGACACTGGAAGATGCGATGGATACAGAGACTGCATTTGATAATTTAAGATTCACCGCCAATCAATTATTTCGGTTGGTAAAAGCCATCAAGTAAGAGGGGGAATACAATGAAAATTACAGATGTAAAGGTTATACCTGTAAATAGGTTTTTGTATGTGAAAGTATTTACGGACGAAGGAATCACAGGTCTTGGAGAATCCGGTGCATGGGGGTTTCTGGATGCTTCTGCTGAGGCAGTTAACTCGTTTAAATCCTATCTCATTGGAAAAGATCCGCTGCAAATTGAACATCATTGGCAATATATGTACCGTTCCTTCCATTTTCGGGGTGCTGCCATCATGGGGGCAATCAGTGCGGTTGACATAGCCTTATGGGACATTGCCGGGAAATATTTTAATGTGCCAACATATATGCTGCTTGGAGGTAAAAGCAGGGATAAAATCAGAACCTATTATCATGTGCACGGTGAGACGACGGAAGAACTTGTGGCAAACTGTGTCAAAGCAAAAGAACAGGGCTTTAATGCAATTGGCCATCTATCTCCCTTTTTAGATGAGCCAAGAAGCACGCCTTATTTCCAGCCCTATGTAAAAATGATCAATGAAGCTGTTGAGCGAGTACGGATAATCCGCGAGGCGGTCGGGGATGATGTGGACCTCTGTCTGGAATTGCATCGAAGGATGAAACCGGGAGAAGCAATTGCATTTTCAAAAGCAGTCGAAAAGTATCATCCATTCTTTTTGGAAGATCCCCTAACGCCGGATAATTTTGATTCCATGGCACTTGTGGCCAGTAAATCAAATGTACCAATCGCAACTGGAGAAAGAATCCATTCTATCCAGGAATTCGAAATGCTTCTCTCGCGGAATGCTATGTCCTATGCAAGGACAAGTGTGTGCCTTTGCGGCGGTATTAGCGGTACGAAGAAAATTGCTGCAATTGCGGAAGCACATGGCGTACCAATCGTTCCGCATAACCCGTTGAGTCCTGTCAGTACTGCTGCATGTATTCAGATTGCGACAGCAGTGGATAATCTGGCGATACAGGAACTCCCAGACCACAACACCATATCGGCTACAGAAAGGTTTACCAGTACCGATGCCATCGAAGAAGTGAAATTTAAGCAGCGTGATATGGTAACGTGGGTTCCTTCGGTTACGGATGGATTTATTGAGGTGCCTGTACAAGCTGGTATTGGAATTGATCTGGTGGAAGATGCGGAAGAGAAGTTTCCATATAAGCGGAGAGAGGTTAACACAAGACTGCATATGGATGGATCGATTGTTGACCAATAAGGTAGCGTATTAAAAATGGAAAGACCTTAAAGCAGGTATATGGCTTTAAGGTCTTTGCTTTTTTCTCAAAACTGAAAAATTGCAATGTGTGGACCGCAGAGCATGAAATTTATACATGCGGCAGTAAAAACTCACTTATTTATAAAAAACGAGCGCACTGGCTGGTCCTGTTTACGTGTTTTGCTGCTTTGGTTATTGTTTCATTTTTTCGTCTAGAAGCTTGAAGGCTGCACGGAGATCCTCTTTTGGGATTCCCTTATACAAATCGCCAATGCTGATTTCACAGTAACAGGATCCTTCATTCATCTTCACCAAGTAGCTGGTGAATCCGATGCCGGTTGCCTGCTGAACCTCTGTCAGAATCGCCGCTACTTGTTCGTTAGCATAATGAAAATGAACATGGAACATATTCGACACCGGTTTGAGTGGGACCGTGGATATGCCATGACAGGAATTGAAGTATCCGGCCAGCTCCTTGGCTCCCTTCCAGTACTGGTCCATCTTATGTGAGCGCTGATCGACATAATAATCAGCTGGGATAATATATGGATAAAGGCTGATCAAATCCCCTCCATAACGCCGTTTCCATACTTTAGACTGTGCTATGAATTCTACTGTACCTGCAAGAATTGCTCCAGCAATCCCGCCAATCCCTTTATAAAAAGAAATATAGACACTATCAAAGAGCGCGCAAACTTCTGCCGCAGACTTTCCGTAATAGGGCAGAACTTCGAAGAGGCGTGCACCATCGAGATGTAGTTTAATAGAATGTTCGCGGCAATAAGCTGAAATGAGTTTTAACGAATCAAAGCTTGGCAATTGGCCGCCAATTTCACGCTGAGGCAATTCCAGCAGTATACAGGAAATATCCTCCTTGATATTTGCGATATCCTCAAACGTAATGAGCCGGTCCGTTTCACCAAGCAATATGGTTTCGATTTGATGCAGTTCTTTTAAACCGTCTTCTTCATGTATTTCCAAATGGGACAATGGGTGGTATGCAACTTTTCTCGAACCTTTTTCATCACACCAAATACGCAATGCAATTTGCTGTGCCATCGTACCGCTTGGGAAAAATACTGCTGTTTCTGTTCCCAATATACGAGCCATTTTTGCTTCGAAATTTTCAATGATATGTCCTTTACCGTACATATCACTTTCCGTTTTACCATCAACCGTATGAAAAGCTTCTCTTAAAACATCGATATTGCGATTACCATGACCTTTCAAATGATAGCTGGTTTGGTTATAGGATTCTTTTAATCGAATTGTTTCACTCATTATGTAAACACCTGTTCCTTTCTTAAGTTAAGGTTATGGTTTGCGGGTAAACCCTATATTGATCCTAGTATAACGTAAAAGCAGTGGATTGGCGGCAATGTCCTGAAAATATGAATCCGCTAATTTATTGAAGTGAAGAAAGGAGGGAATATCCAGGGGATTCGTATGATACGAATTTAGCTTCTGATTGAAACGCTTTGTTCCAAGCATCCTTTAATCCTCCTACTTCTTACCCCTAACAAAAGAATCATCTTCCTGTTAATGCAAGGTAAATACTATTATTTAACTAAAAATTAAAACAGTTATTAATAATCATGCAATTTAAAATCTATTAATCTATAATGATTCTAACACAAAAACAATAGGAGGTAGAGCTTTTGAAAAAACACAATTTGATTCCAGTCATATTATCGTCAGCAATCATCGCAGGTTCGTTTCCGGCAAGTAATGTATTGGCGGCACCGATAGAATCCAGCTCAGCTCTGAGCACACAGGCGCAGAAAGCTTGGAATGAGAAGGCCAATGTACCGCTATTTGTAAAAGAAAAAATTTCTGGGAAGCAGACTGCCAGCAATGAAGAGAATGCGGTAGCTTACTTAAAGGAGAACAAGGAGAAAACAGGAATTGAGCGTCCACAAGAAAATTTGAAAGTAAAGGATATTCAAAAGGATAATTTGGGAATGACTCACATTCGCTTCCAACAGACAAAAAATGATGTTCCGATAGAAGGAGCGGAAGTAATTGTTCACTTTAACAAAGACAATGCTGTGGTGGCTGTAAATGGACATTACAATCATTCGGCTGAGGGCGAAGTAATCAGTAAGTCTGCTGCTGTTTCTGTTAATGATGCGGTAAAAGCAGCTAAATCAGCGGTTGAAGCGCCTCTTGTGATGTCCTATGATCCAACAACCGACTTGATTGCCTACCCATTTGATGGTAAAACCAGTCTGGCATATAAAGTGAATCTGACATTTTTAGGTGATGAACCAGGTAACTGGTTTGTATTTGTTGATGCAAATACAGGGGAGATAATCGACAAATATAATGCCCTGCTCCATGCTGATGAACTTAAGAAGAAGGACCATAAAGGAATAGGTGAGGGAGTCCACGGGAATTTGCGTGAGATCCACACCACAAAAGAAGTACAGCCTGGTCTTCCTGCCGTATTCAAATTATATGATGAATCCCATCAAGGATTAGATGGAATTTATACGTATGATCATCCATCAGGAGAAATTTTTGAGAATCGCAGTTCATCATGGAAGGATGAATATCAAGCAGCGGCAGTAGACGCCCATTATAATTCAGAAATGGTCTATGACTATTATATGGAGGAGCATGGACGGAATTCTCTGGATGGCAATGGTATGGCAATCATTTCGTATGTCCACTACGGAGATAATTATAATAATGCTTTCTGGAATGGCCGTAATATGACATATGGAGATGGGGACGGGGAGTTCATGGTATCATTATCCGCTGGTCTTGATGTGGCGGCACATGAAATGACCCACGGCGTTATTACCAATTCAGCGAATCTGCAGTACCGTAATCAATCAGGAGCATTGAACGAATCATTTGCAGATATCTTCGGCGCCCTCGTAGATGAAGATGATTGGGAAATGGGTGAAGATATTATGGCACCAGCTTCCCAGGAAGATGGAAGAACTGCATTGCGCAGTCTGAGTAATCCTAGTAAATTCCCTGTTTCTGCTGAAAGGGCACCATACGGGAATGGGATGTACCCGGCCCATATGGATGATTTTTATGATATGCCAGCCAATGTGGATAATGGAGGAGTCCATGTTAATTCATCCATTACAAATCATGCAGCCTATCTGATTGGAGAACAGATCGGGAAAGAAAAACTTGGACAAGTCTATTATCGTGCGCTGACTGTATACCTGACACCAACATCCGACTTCAGTGACGCAAGAAACGTGCTGATTCAATCTGCAGTCGATATTTACGGAGAAGACAGTACGGAAGCAGAAGCAGTCGCAAACGGATTCGACCAAGTCGGCATCTATTAGGTGCCTGTCACTTCCCGAATTTTGTCGAATATCATCTATAATGATCGTGAGGCTATACCACTGACCGGTTACTGTACTGTTTGAGGGCTTACCGGACATACTGGTCGGCATCTCTAAGCGATAAGTGATTTTCAGATCACTCGGCAATCGGCATGAACGTTTAGCTTCTTTGGTGCAGGCTAGTCTCTGAGCCAGTTAGCGGTCTATTTAGTTTATATGAGTTGAAAAGAAATTAAAACAATACCAGGGCAATGCATACGTTGCATTGCCCTGGTATTTTCGACAATTTTCTACATTATTCGGGGAGTGACAGGCACCGTGAAGCTGCTGCATGTAACATCTTCTCTAAACTCTGCGATTAAAAAAGAATATGCCTACGAAAAGAGTCTATGTTAAAATGAATTCATTATAAAAAACAAAATTCATATTTAAATAGAAGATGCAGTGGGGAGTAATGCTAGTTGTCCAGTTTTAATGACCAATTTATCTATTCAATCGTCATCATTGCAGCAGGGTACATATTAAAGAAAATGCATGTCATAAAAGAAGAGGATGGCGAAGGATTAGCCAGAATCATTTTTAATATCACACTTCCTGCGCTGATACTCGTTACATTTAATGATTTTGTGATGGAGTATTCGTTATTTTTATTGGTCATCATTTCTTTTGCATATGGCTTATTGGCAGCAATGCTTGGAGTTCTGCTGTTCAAAGGTAATCCATCACGGCATGCGAAGGGGATGCTTTCCATGATGGTTCCTGGGTTCAATATTGGCCTCTTTGCCTTTCCGTTAGTAGAAGGAATTTGGGGGAGAGAAGGAATACAGCACTTTGTTATGTTTGATGTAGGCAATTCGTTTATTGTATTCGGGATATGCTATTTTATCGGGAGCCACTATGCTGGCGAGGAGACGCGTCTCGATATAAAAACGATGCTTTTGAAAATGACCAGGTCCATTCCGCTGATGACCTATATCGTCGTGCTGATGCTGAATCTGTCAGGTCTGAAGCTGCCATCGTTCATAGTTGAAACAGCTGACATCATCTCGTACGCGAACATGCCACTATCGCTATTATTGCTTGGAATCTATTTGAACTTTACGATTGAGAAAAAATACCTTCGCTTACTGTTTCATTATATGGCAATGAAATATGGGCTTGGAATTTTTGCCGGTTTTGCCCTGTTTTTCCTGCTGCCATTCGATGATATGTTCAACTACACCGTTTTAATTGGTTTGATTCTTCCTGCAGCGATGTCCGTCCTGCCTTATGCAGTGGAATTCAATTACGATAAACGGTTTATCGGGACTGTATCCAACCTGACAATTATTACGAGTTTTATGCTTATATGGATCATTGCCAATTTTATGATCTAGAGACAGCCTTCATCACTGAAGTTCTATTCTATAACAAGGAAATTGCAGGCTGAAGAGAGGATGCGGAGACATCTCTTCAGGTTTTTTTATCCAAACACCTGACCCCCGTTCACATGAAGCGTCTGACCGGTAACAAATCTTGAATCATCGGATGCAAGGTAGACGAATGTAGGCGCTACTTCAAACGGTTGGGCTTGACGGTCCATCGGGTTACCGGCAAGCGGGACTTGGTCAGCGGAAAAACTCGATGGAATTAAAGGTGTCCATATCCGGCCGGGAGCGATTGCGTTTACCCTTATTCCTTTGCTCACTAAGTTATTTGCCAATGCCCTGGTAAAGCCAATATTGGCCGCTTTTGTAGCGGTGTAGTCCATTAATTGTTCATTTCCCTCAAAAGCAACAACGGAAGCTGTATTAATGATGGAGCTTCCAGCCTCCAAATATTTCAATGCTGTACGGGTCGTATAGAAATGGGAGTAGATATTTACTTTAAATGTATCGTCAAACTGCTCATCCGTTATATCCGTTAAGCTTAACTGTTGGAATTGAATGCCCACGTGGTTGCAGAGGATGTGAAGCTTGCCAAATGTGTCGACAGTCTTTTTCACGATATCTATACATTGCTGTTTTTCTCTTAAGTCACCTGGCAGCTGGAGACAGCTCCTGCCAAGCTCTTCGATTCTTCTTTTTGTGCGATCGGCATCTTCCTGTTCATCTAAATAGGAAATCGCTATATCTGCACCCTCTTTTGCGAATGCAATGGCAGCTGCAGCACCCATACCGCTATCGCCGCCAGTGATAAGCGCTACTTTTCCTTCAAGCTTGCCGCTTCCTTTATAATTTGGATTTTCGATAATGGGTCTTGGTACCATTAAACGCTCCAGGCCAGGCTGCCGAAATTGCCGCTGCTCAGGAACGGTAATTGCAATATCCTCATAGCGTGTTATTTTCCCGTAATTGGGATATAACGGATAAGTTTGGGCGGGGGTACGATCTTCAGTCATCTCCGTTCAATCCTCCTGACAAATGTATAATCTGTTCATTTTATGCCAGGTGGGCAAATGTCGTGACGAATGGGAATCTGGCTAATAGTCATACAGGCTCACTGGGAATGTTAAGTGAATAGGATAGAAAAAATAAGGAGATGAGAACGATGGACTATTATTTCAATCCTGAAGTGAAATTATTGTTATTGAACTACTCGGCAGAAAAAGAAGAAATGCGATATGATCTTAATGCCGAAAAAATCCAAGTACCAAAAATTGGGCCAAGACCGCCATACTACTGCAATCCACGATATGAACAATATTATCCGGTCATTTAGTCTTTTCTAACGGCTGACAGAGAAGAATGAATGAAATTCCAATAAGGATGGGCCGATAAACTCCCGAATTTCGTATCTGCTTCAACCCTGCTATAATATAATAAAAAGAACGTAAGGGATGAATTATTTTGGCAGATACACATATTTTCTCTAAAGGTGAAGAAATTGCAAATGCAATTACACATGGAATAGGAGCAGTAATGAGCATCGGCGGTTTAGTAGTTTTAATTGTCGCCTCCGTACTGCATGGCACGGCGTGGCATGTCGCAAGCTTTACCATTTTCGGTGCGACAATGGTTATCTTATATTTGTCATCAACAATGGTACACGCACTGCCGGCTGGAAATGCTAAAGATCTATTCGAGATATTCGATCACTCATCCATCTATTTATTCATTGCAGGATCCTATACGCCTTTCACTATCTTGGTGATCCAGGGAACACTGGGGTGGACCATGTTCGGTGTGGCATGGGGCCTTGCGATAGCCGGAATTGTATTTAAGTCCTATTTTGTAAAAAAATACTTGTTTACCTCGACAATTCTTTATGTCGCAATGGGATGGATTATTACTGTCGGCTGGACGGAAATCGTTGAGAATTTACATCCGAATGGTGTCATACTGCTGGTTGCAGGTGGAATATGCTATACGGTAGGTGCAGTTTTTTATGTGTGGCGCGGGTTCAGGTTCCATCATATGGTATGGCATTTGTTTGTGCTTGCAGGAACCATCTCGCATTTCTTTTGTGTCCTGCTGTATTTGCTTCCATAAGAAGGGTATACTTTGCGGCGGGCATCAATTCTTCCGATGTTATCTTGCTGAAATAAACGAGTTAACGGCAAGCTGCTTCCTAACCGATTATACTTCTGTACGGTACAGGGAAATAAATCATAAACCAGAAAACGGTTAACTATAATGAAGTAATCAAATTGATTTTTTTGTTCCTGTTGAAGGAGGGGACCCATGCAAAATGAGTGGCAAAAGGCATCAGAATCGCTCTCCAATATTATTGTCCTTTCCAATCCAAACAATCAGCCCGTTACGATAAAAGGAGATTCAGAGGGGGCCAGATGTATTGGAGTGGGTACGGATGCAGCGGTGTTTCAATCGTATTGTGCACCAGAATATGCATTTAAGATCTATGCTGAAGATCGTCTTGACAAAATAGAGGCAGAAGAGAGGGTTTACCAGCAATTGGAAGGCTCGTCCTTCTTTTCCACATGCTTTGCCTCAACCGATCGCTTTCTCGTCTTGAGCTATGAGGAAGGGATTACCCTGTTTGACTGTCTGTTACAGGGAGTTCATATTCCAGAGCGGGTCATCCATGATGTAGAAGATGCAAGAGAATACGTAAGACAGAAGGCGCTCAACCCTCGGGATATTCATCTGAAAAATATTTTAATGCAAAATGGGCGTGCTAAAATCCTTGATGTATCTGAATACATTCAACCTGGGAATGATTACCGGTGGGAGCATTTGAAAGAAGCGTATGGTCGTTATTATCACTTAATGGATGGGAGACCAATTCCATTCTGGCTGCTTGAAACAATCCGTAAATGGTATCACCAGCGTCAAAAAAACTTTCCATCCTTCGAGGATTTTATGCATTTTGTTCTGAAGCATATCACATTTAAAAATAAATAAATTTGCACTGAACTTCTCGGACGACAGGATAAAATCCATATTCCCGCTTCGTATATGCTGCTATCACAATTAGGATGGCTAATTCCAGCAGGTGAACCATTTCCATTTCCCGGCATAAGATAGGTGTAGTGAACGTCGATTGGGGTGCTCATATTGAGTGTAATTCAGACAGATAAATGGCTGCTTGAGCATTATGAAGATCCGATTAAACTATGTGAGATGCTCGAGGATTATTTCGAGGGCAGTCCAGCAGAGGAAATCTATGAACATTTAATGATGCACGGTATGTACCGGCCGGATAAAAATGGGAACGGCACGATAGCTTCCCTGCAGAAGAAAGAGGTATGGCAAACCGTGGCACGTGAAATTCAGCTGCTTAAAAAATTATGGGATGGTCCGGATATACCTGTCTTTATCTTTCCTTCTGATACGGGAAATCAATATTTAATTCGTCATTTTAACGGAAAATCAGGACTTGCTTTTGATAATAAGCTTTTCCTGTTTCTTTCACCCGAAAATCATGATAGGGAAATAATAGCATTGCTCACACATGAATACAATCATGTTTGCCGTATGGAAAAATATAAGAAGGAAGAAAGCGATTATACATTTTTAGATTCCATTATATTGGAAGGCATGGCAGAAAATGCTGTTGCAAAAAGATGCGGCAAGGAGCTCTTAGCTGAATGGACGGCCTATTATACGGATCAGGAATTGGAAAATATGTGGAAGACCTATGGTACCCGCAGCAAAAAAGTACGGATAAATACGTCCAAGCATCAGAAATTATTATATGGGTTGAGGTCCTATCCTAAAATGCTTGGCTATTGTCTCGGCTACTATCTTGTGAAAGAATATGTAAACAATCACAATCTATCAACCAGAGAACTTCTTCCTGTCCCGTCTGTACAGTTTTCTTCTGGGCTTCAAGGATAGTCCTCAACTGGAAAAGTCAATAAAAAGAATGTAAAACAGATAAATACGCCGTTTTACATTCTTTAACAGCTTAAACTAGAAGAAGAATGGCAGCAGTACCAATGCCGCTATGGCACCTATAGCAATACCTGCACCAAATCCTCGTCTGCCAAACCCAGAACCAAAGCCAAAACCTGAACCAAAGCCAAAACCGTAGCCGAACCCGCCTAGATTACTTTGTCGGCCGAGCGGTTGCAAATACACTCTTCGGCCATCTACATGCTGAATTCTCCCTCTGTGAACCCTTCCATCATGTGTTCTGATTTCCACTGCTCTGCCCCTATTTTGCTGGCATACACCGTAATAATGAGCAAATGACATCCTTGCACCTCCAAAAAATTCTAATGAGCCACAGGATAGTATATGTGACGCAATCGTAACCGAATGGACAGGTGTATCAGGGGTTCAGTTGATTTTTAAAGAATCTGGACTGAGAGCAGGATTTAGTGAAGATACATATTTTGCAGTACGTAAGGCACACTATAGACAGGTTTTATCGAGAGTCAATTGGAGGTTAATGCTATGGAAGAACAGAATTTACACCAGCAATTGCATCAGGCCAGCCAGCAGATACAGGAGGCACAAGCGGCTATCCGACTTGCACAAGGATCAGATCAAAATTACCTTGAGCAAGCAGAGCAGCAACTGCAGCGGGCAGAACAGGAATTACAGGATGTTCAGAAGTCAGCAGGCGATAAAGCCACAGAAAATCCGCAATTCCAGCAGGCATTTCAGCAACTTCACGATACACGCCAGCAAGTGAAGGAAGCCCAGCAAAATACGAACGATGTCTTATAGATCACTATCAAAACGCCCAATCTTCAACAGGGCGTTTTCCCTTGCCCTCCCGCATACCGGCCCCCGGCCAGTATTATCCAAACTAGGCCAGCAACCCGCAGAACTCGTCCAGTAGTTCGCCACCTCTGGCCTGTAATTCCTGTCCTGCCTTTATGCAAGCCAAGCCCCTTCATACCAGTGGCCTACAGATTACTAAATCCTCCCGGGCTCTAATCGGACGATGTTGAATCAGGTTGTCTGTTTATCTTGATTGAGAATTTAAATATGATAAACTAATAGAAACTTGATTTTTCTGAATAAATAAAGTCTAAATGTGTTTTGCGCAATCATTGATGATCCTTTTGAAAATGTTGAGATGCATGGAAATTTGTGTGTTTGTTACCGATTACTTTCTGGCCATAAAATGTTATGAAAAAGGAGATAGTGATATTGATGCATCAAGTAGATAGTATGCTCCCGGTTTTTATTTTTAAGATAAATGAAAACTTGCATATCCTGGAATATTCTCCTCTTGTTAAAGGTTTTTTCGCAGCACCATCTTCTATAATGGAAATTGTTGAGAATGATAGTAAAGAAAAAGTTAGACAGTCTATTCAGCCTGATATCAGGCAGAACACCTTTGAAGCAAATATCATTGATAAATCGGGAAAAGTGTTTCTAGCGGAGTTTTTTACTGGCTGGAACAGCGATTTGTCCGGGGAAGTTCTTATTATTAAAAAAAGAGAGGAAAAGACGCAAGGTGCCGGCAGTGTGGACGATTTGAAGCTGAGGCTGAAAGAAGCCGATGTTGAACTGTTAAAAGAGAAAGAGAGAGCAGAAGAGATTATCGTGGAAAATAATAGATTATCTGCTCCTTTTATTTGCGTGACAGAAGATATGGCCCTTGTTCCTTTGTTCGGTGAAATCGATAAAGTGAAAGTGAAGACCATGATCGAGCATATTGTTAAAAGTGCATATAAGGCAGAGGTAAAGAGATTATTGATTGATTTAACGGCAGTGGGGCATATTGATCGGGAAGGACTAGCAGGCCTGGCAGAGCTATTCAAATCAATTCAGGTTCTGGGAAAAGATATTATTGTTACGGGCATTAATCCAAATCAGGCGCAGCAGCTGCATCATCGGGGTTTTTCCATGGAAATTGAATTCAGCCATTCCCTGCAGGCTGCTATAAAAGAATTTGTTTAGCATATAAAAAACCACCATCTTTCTTCATTTGATGGTGGCTTATGCTCTCTATAAACTAAAATTATACATAGCAAAATAGGATAGCTATAGAGACTTTTTATGAGAAATTACAAATATAGGAGATTCTATACGATATTTACTAGGTATTTATACAATAAAGTAATAAACTCGAAACAGTTTTACGGTATAATACAATTAGCTAATAGAAAAAGGTGTGGTTAAGATTGAAATCAATGACGGAAGTAAATAGATACATAAGTAAACATGCCGATTCCTTGGCAGTGGAAGTGGTAGAATCTGCTATGTCCAAAATGCAATTGGATATTTCTGGTTGGGAGAAAGAACAGGCAATAAAAATGTACGTTGAAGTTTTTAGCTTTTTAGGGGAATATCTTTTCGTGGATGACTGTGAAAAGGCTCCTGAAGCTCTTCTTGAATGGAGTAAAAAGAATTCAGAAATGCAGGCGATGAGTGGAGGAGATATCAATGAAATCTTAGTTCGTTATCCGCCAACAAGGGAAGTTTTCATTGAAATAATTACGAGAATCAGCATTGAGCTGAATCTGTCAGTTGCAGAAAATGCGGCAATCATCAAACATGTAAATAAATTGCTCGATATTAGTTTAAATGAAACATTTTACTCCTATATACGTCTTTCCAACCAGTATAAAGCAGATAAAGAAAGTGAACTTCTTAAATTATCGGCACCTATCGTTCCGGTTCTTAATGATATCGTGATAGTTCCAATCATTGGATATATCAATTCAAACGTTGCAAGGCATGTGTTGGACAACGTTATTCCAAAGATTGCAGAAATGGAAGTAAACTATGTGATAGCGGATTTCTCCGGCGCCTTAACCTTAAACACAGAGATTGCAGCATTCCTCCATCAATTGGCACAGACACTTAGCCTGATGGGAGTTCAGGTGATAACGACTGGTTTACGGGCAGATATCGTACAATCAATCGTAAACGGCGGTATGGAAATAAGAACGGTGCGTTCCTTTGCTACCGTTAAGCAAGCATTGGAAAACTTAGGCTGATATTGAGATTGACCGGTAAGCTGGGTTTTTTCAGTTCTTATAAAAATTAAATGTATTTATGAAAAGCTGTTTTTCTCCAGTGGCAGTTAGATAATGTGTCAGTTCCTTTAACATAGGGAGGAGAACGAATTTTAGGACCTAAAGAGAAAGTCATATCTTACTGGCTTCCCATGAAATAAATGATTTACATTCTATTAGAAGTGGTGCGGCAATACATATATTATTTGCAGCAGGCAGGGAGTACGTTGAAAAATGGAACAGTTTCTTTCCTATAAAGAAATTCAAGCAAAATGTGAACACTTAAATACAATATATGAAATTGACGAAGAGAAATTCTATGAGGTTGTCGAACACTGGGCGGATCAAGAGACCGCTATTGAAACGAAACTTTTGGCAAGTTTCTCCGGACTCTTGCAGGTAGTCAGTAATGAGATTGTCCGTATGGAAGATGTACTTGACATGAAACCGAGCTGCAGAATGGGCTGTGCCTTTTGCTGTTATTTCCCAATCATTGTAAATGAGATGGAAGCAAAGTTAATGAAGAAAGCCATCGAGGAATTTCCTGAAGACAGAAGGGGCAGGATGAGAGAGCACCTGGCGGGATATTATGATAAGTACGGAGACCGGCTGGAGCAGCTGAATGGCATAGATTTCGCAGCGGATCAAGACTTTAAAAAGAAGTATATTACAAGTCAGGTGCCCTGTGTGATGTTGGATACAAAGACCAATCAGTGCATGGCATATGAAATTCGACCGATTCCATGCAGGACCTATATGAATTATGCGGATCCAAAGGTCTGTGAGGAAAACAATATGCCTAAAGAAACAGTTAGCTTCGAATTTCTTTATGAGCAATATATGGGTGCCTTAAATGAATTCCTGCAGTTTCTATACGAAGGTGGGGACACTGGATTTATTGATTACCCAAATGATGTCTATAAAACCGATTATCTGGTGAATTGGTTCAGTCCAAAAGAATTGCGATAATTTTTCCAAAACAAAAGGCAAGTCAGTCTAACTGACTTGCCTTATCTATTTAACCGCGTCTGCCGCCTCGGCCACCGCGTTTAGACTCTGTACTGCGTTTGAGAGTAAATAAATTTTCTTCGCTGGTTTTCAAAAATTTAGCCATTTTATCTTCAAAACTTTCCTTAGGCTTGAAATTACCTCTTGGGCGGGAATCCCGGGAACTTCTGTTATCTCTTCCTTGTCGCTCTGGACGTTTGGAATAGCCTTCAGGTCTGTCAATTGCTTTTTTAATGGATAAGGAAGTTTTACCATCCTTCTCACTAATTACTTTTACTTCAATTTCGTCGCCAACAGTCAGGTGATCGTTGACATCCTTTACATAGCTGTCTGCAACCTCACTGATATGCACGAGGCCAGTTGTACCACCGGGTAATTCTACAAATGCTCCAAAATTTGTGATACCTGTAACCTTACCTTTTACCTTACTACCTACTTCGATTGACAAAAATAGCTCCCCCTCAATATTAATACCTGTTTATTATACCAAGGATGGCAGGCAATATCAATTGAAGGGAGAAGGTATTTGTTATTTATTTTCCAATTGGATTCTGCTGCTCATATGTCCTTTAAGTCGTACCAGACAAGATGGGAAGGAGATAAGGGGAGATTTTAGAAGATTTCACCATTAAGATTATACCCCTCTTGAATATAATTTGAAAATTAAGTATAATGAATAACTATATCTCTGAACGTCATTATCTGAATAGAATGAATTGACAGTTTAGGGTGCTGAAATAAAACTATACAGGAGGGTTTCGTTATCATTCAACAGACACAACAGGAAGAGAAGCAACAGTTTAAAAAATCCAGATGGGTAATGCCGGATACATATGTCATTTTATTTTTGGTGCTGCTGGCAGGATTCGCTGCAACGTATATTGTCCCATCCGGAACATTTGAAAGAGAGACAATCGATGGAGTGGAACGGATTGTACCTGATACATACGTGCAGACAGAGGGTTCGCCGATGGGAATCCTTGATATTTTCAATGCAATCCAAACAGGAATGGTTGAGTCTGCGGATATTATCTTTCTTGTATTATTTACTGGTGGAATGTTTGAGATTATTGAACGATCAGGGGCTTTGCGCGGGGCAATTAACCGGGCGGTAAAATTGACTCGGGGTAATGAATTCTGGCTGATTGTGGTTGTCTCAACAATTTTTGCTCTTGCTGGTGCAATTGGAGCGGTAGCCAATGCTGTTATTGCGTTTGTCGTTGTAGGTGTGATTATAGCCAGGACCTTAAGATTGGATCCGATTGTAGCTGTAGCGATTACATTTGGCGCAAACTTTGCCGGGTTCAGTGTGGGATTCATCAATCCATACACATTAGGCATTGCACAGGAAATCGCTGACCTTCCGATATTCTCTGGTGCCGTGCTGCGGACCGTGGTCTTTGTCGTCATACTTGGGGTTACAATCTGGTATACATGGCGATATACGAAAAAGATTATGGCGGATCCTTCGAAAAG
Source organism: Oceanobacillus massiliensis str. N'diop (assembly GCF_000285495.1). GTDB lineage: Bacteria > Bacillota > Bacilli > Bacillales > Amphibacillaceae > Oceanobacillus > Oceanobacillus massiliensis. The sequence continues at coordinate 578,684 of NZ_HE610978.1, read as the reverse complement.
CCTTATGCATGTATATGAAAATGAGGGAAATGATACAAGCGGCCTGGAAGATCCATTCACAACTAGACATAAGCTGCTTTTGACATTTGTTGTATTATGTCTGGGGTTCTTTGTCTATGGTTCTACACAATTAGGCTGGACCATCAATCATATGTCGGCATTTTTCTTATTTATTGCATTAGGTGCAGGAATCATTGCGGGCATGCATTATAATACGCTTGCCGAGAATTTTCTGGAAGGGACCAGGAAACTTGTTTATGGGGCACTTGTTGTAGGATTTGCCCGCGCAGCGATTGTCCTATTAGAAAACGGGGAAATTATCGATACAATCGTTTATGCACTTTCCGTACCACTGGAAAACTTAGCTCCCGTATTGTCTGCAATCGGTATGTTCGTTTCCAATGGGCTGTTAAACTTCCTGGTCAACTCTGGAAGTGGACAGGCAATGATTGCGATGCCGCTGCTGACACCCTTAGCGGATATGGTAGGGGTCACAAGGCAGGTCGCCGTACAGGCCTATCAATTTGGGGATGGACTTACAAATCTTATTTTCCCGACGAGCGGAATTTTAATGGCGAGCCTTGCAGTTGCTGAGGTTCCGTATACCAAATGGCTGAAATGGGTGTTCCCGCTGTTTATTATTTGGCTTGTCATTGCAGTATTGACATTAATTATAGGAGTGATGATTAACTGGGGACCATTCTAAAAATTCAAATAAAAAGGCAATCAACCTGGAATTACGTTGGTTGCCTTTTTATTATTTGTCAATTTCGCTTTTAAACGGCGCAACTTTAGGTTGTGCTGGGTTTTATTCCCGGTCCAGAAATCGGCAGCATCTGCTGATTAACTGTATCTGAAATGGATAAAAAACAATAATCTGCTAGAGAGAAATTATTAGTTAACCCGTTCTTTTGGAAGTGAGTTCTAAACTGTTTAATCGGTTTAACAGGGAATCGAGTTCCTGACTGCAGGCTATTGTCTTATTCGACGATAATCCATTTTTTTCTGCTAATAGAAGCATTTCATTTCTTTTCCTGACAATAGACAAAACAATCTTCTCCCTGTCAGTGTTCATCTGTTCTACAAACATTCATTTTCACCTTCGCTTTGTATTATTGGCACGCTATGCATTATCTCAGAAAACGAAAACGAAATAAATAGTTTCGACAAAACAAGACAAAAAGACATCTTTTTTTCTGTTGAAGATGTTATTTTATATTACATGATAGGAATAATTTTAATGATTTACGAAAATGTCAAGAGTGAATTAATATTTTTGGAAAATAGACATAAATTATTGACAAATTTATGAACAAGATAAATAATATAAAGAAAGGGGATGTTTTTAATGGATGTAAACCGAAAAGTATTAAAAGCAATATCTTATATATGTGGAACATTATTGATTATTGGAACTGCACTTTTCTTTTATGGATATTTTGGAAGCGGTTCCGCTGAGGTAACTGGTATCGGAATTGGAACAGTTATGGGTGCATCATTTATCTTTATCATGGGCATCTTCCTTGTTGCAACGGAAGAAAGCATTCAAGAGAAGAACGGTAAAAGACAATTATTGTAAGTGTATAATTCAAATGCCTGTCACTTGATAGGCATTTTTATTTTGCATGAGGCAGCAGATAGGCGCTAAACAACTAAGCACTAACCCGGAGTAAGACGGTCATCATTTTTAGCGAAAAAACATCCGGTTCACCTTTAAGTAGTGAACCGGATGTTTTTATCATTTTATAGGTAACCCCATATCATCGCGAGCAGGGAACCGAATACAGTTAGAAGTGCAATCAATACACCGTAATAGATACTGGCATAGATGGTTTTGCTGTCTTCACTTTCACCAGCATGCATGAAGATCATCAATTGAACTCCAGCTTGGATGAACGCCGTTATGATTAAAATGGTCATCCCAATCTGAAAGGACATATCCATGAAATACACGCTTAGTGCCACAACGGTAAGCAGCAGTGAGAATATGAAGCCGTTGACTTGTTTCATAGGAAATAATTCTCTCATGTTACATCATTCCTTTCAGGTAAATAAAGCTGAAAATGAAGATCCACATGACATCAAGAAAGTGCCAATATAACGAGAATATAAACGATTTATTGGCAGTCTGGGGAGTGAATCCCTGCTTCCTGATCTGCAGGAAGATGAACAGACCCCAGAAAAATCCAAATGTAACGTGAGCCCCATGTGTGCCCAATGTAGTCAAAAGGATGCCCGTATAGGCGCTGGACTGAAGTGCTGCACCTTCGTGATAGTAATGAATAAACTCATATACTTCAAAACTGATAAAGCCAGCACCAAGCAAGAGCGTAATACCCAGAAAAGCAAGCATTGCATTCTTGCGCTGGAGACGCATGGCATTAACGGCAAGACCGATTGTGAAGCTGCTTGTCAACAGCAGGATGGTTTCAATCAGAACAGGAGAGATTTCAAAGATCTCGGAACCCGCAGGACCATTCCCTATTCGGTCTTCATAAATGAAATATGATGTGAACAGTGTTGCGAAAAGCATGATTTCCGCACCAAGGAAAAGCCAAAAGCCTAATATATTCATGCGGTTTTGTTCGGTACTGTATTCAAGAGGCTGAGCAGAATCTATTTTCATTTGTTCGCACCTCCAAATCTATCTTCTGTTTCTTGTATCTCTTCAGTTGAAATATGACGGCCGTGATCCTTTTCAAATGAGCGATATGCCAGACATATCAATATTCCGATACCAGCGATAATGACACCAGGCCAGATATAGAATACGGCGGAAAAGCCTAGTACAAAGAATAATCCAGCCATAATAATCGGTGCACCGCTATTATTTGGCATATGGATTTCTTCAAGCTTACCTTTGAATAGAGTATGTCCGTTCTTCTTGGCATCCCATAAAGCCTCAGATGAAACAACATTTGGTGTTAAGGCAAAATTGTATTCAGGAACCGGGTTATGTGTCGCCCATTCCAATGATCTCGCATTCCAAGGGTCATCGCCAACGTTCCTTGGTGCATAACGGAAGCTGTAGTATACGTTATAAACAATGATAACGAACCCGATTGCCAGCAAACCAGCTCCAAAGAATGAAAGCATATTCAATGGCCCGAATCCTGTGGCCTCCGAGTAGGTATACATACGTCGTGCCTGACCATCCAGCCCTGTGATGTACATAGGGAAGAAAGCGAGACAGAAGCCGACAGTAATGAACCAGAAAGCCCATTTGCCGATTCTCTCGTTCAGCATAAAGCCAAACATTTTCGGCCACCAATAGATCAAACCAGCAATCATAGCAAATACGACACCAGGTATGATTACGTTATGGAAGTGAGCTACCAGGAACATCGTATTATGGTACTGATAATCTGCACTTGCTATTGCCAGCATAACTCCTGTTACCCCGCCAATGGTAAAGAGGGGGATAAATGCTACCGAATATAGCATTGGTGTTGTAAATCGGATCTTTCCCTTCCACATGGTCAGCAGCCAGTTAAAGATCTTGATACCTGTCGGGACCGCAATCGCCATCGTAGTAATGGAGAAGATACTGTTTGTCACGGCATCCTGCCCCATGGTGAAGAAGTGATGTACCCATACAACAAAGGACAGCAGCGAGATGATAACCATCGACGCCACCATGGACTTATATCCATACAGATTTCTCTCTGAAAAAGTGGAGATAATCTGACTGTAAATACCAAACGCTGGTAGGATAAGGATATAAACCTCAGGATGTCCCCATATCCAGAAGAGGTTCGCCCACATCATATCCATGCCGCCATTCGTAGTAGCAAAGAAGAATGTGCCGAATTGACGGTCGAATGTACCCATCAATAGTGCGATAGTCAATACTGGAAATGCGAAAACGATAATTACATTTGTTATTAGAGCAGACCAGACAAACATTGGCATTTTCATCAATGTCATTCCAGGCGCTCTCATCTTGATGATTGTTGCTATAAAGTTAATCCCTGTCATCAAGGTACCAATACCAGAAATCTGTAATGCCCAATTATAATAATTGACGCCGACAGAGGTACTGAAATCCGTACCGGCGAGCGGGTAATAGTTCGTCCAGCCGGCATCAGGTGATCCACCGATTACGAACGAGATGTTAAACAGCATTGCACCAGCAAAATAAAGCCAGAAGCTAAGTGCGTTTAATCGTGGAAATGCAACGTCCCTTGCACCGATTTGCAACGGGACAATATAGTTCATTAATCCAATAACGAATGCCATTGCCATAAAGAAAATCATAACAACACCATGCGTTGTGAAAACTTCGTTATAATGCTGGGCATCCAGGAAACTGTTTTCCGGTACCGCTGTTTGAAGCCGCATCATAACTGCATCTGCGCCGCCGCGGAAAAGCATCAGCAGGGCGGATATGAGATACATGATACCGATTCGTTTGTGGTCCGTTGTTGTCAGCCATTCTGTCCATAGATAATTCCATTTTTTAAAGTATGTGATACCAACAACAATTGCTATTGATACAAGACCGATAGCAACCATCGATGCATAAATCATGGGACTTGGATGTGGAATGGCGAATCTCTCAAAAAATTCCATATCTATCTTAACTCCTTCCAAGAGTCTATAAGTTTAAATAATGATAGAATCAAATCGAATTAATGTTGATGATGTTCCGATTCTTGATCCTCTGTTTGTCCTTCGTCATGATGATGTTCTGAATCCTCATCTGCTTCAGTGTCACCTGAACCATGATGATGTCCACCGTTCTCTCCCTCTGGAGCGGGTGCAAAATCTAAATGAGTTCCTGTAAATGTCATCTGACCTAGGTGTCCAGGAGCAAGTATCTCTGTAAACTCATCTTCAGTAAGCGGTTCAGCAGTTTCATGGATTTCATCTATCCATGTATCAAATTCATCTTGTGTCAATGCCGTGACATTGAACGTGTTTTCTGCAAAACCTTCACCATTGAAATTGGCGTTTCGGCCAAGATATTCACCAGGCTCTTCAGCAACTACATTCAGTTTGGTAATCATGTCAGACATTGCATACTTCTGTCCGGCGAGCTGCGGAATCCAGAAGCTTGTAATGGTGCCATGTGAATACAGTCTGAACTCAACTGCTTGGTTCGTTGGTATGAATAGATAGTTGACTGTTTCTATATCCTGTTCCGGATAACTGAAATGCCATTTCCAGTTAGAGGATGAAGCATAGATGACAAGTGGTTCCTGTTCTTCATATCCAACTGGTGTATCTTCCACTTGATGTGTCGACATAACCGATACGACAGAAAGAAAAGCTACAATCAGAATTGGTACTCCAACAATGATTCCTTCCACTATCGGATTCCCTTCAATATGAGGCGGTTCGTAATTATCCGCCTGTTTTGATGCACGGTATTTTACAAGTATGACCGTCAATAATGTGATTACAATAATAACAATCAGTGCCATTGTAAAAATCGATATCCAAATGACGTTGGCTGTTGTTTCTGCCTGGGGTCCTTTAGGATCTAAAACCAGCAGAGGCTCACAACCTGTTAACACTGTGGCAATAGTGATAATAAATGTTAGAAAGATCCATTTAAACTTCATCTATATACCCCTTTCTCTTAGGCTAGTAATATAAATTTAAATTGCAGTACGATAATGCTCACAACATAACATACTAGTACCCGGACACCAAAAAAACAATAGTTTGGGAAATACTTCACAAAATGTTCATGAAGATTTGTATATTTATTGAAGGACAGTCAAAACGTGTTTGAACTATAGCATGACAAAGTTTCATTCGACAAAATTCGGGAAGTGACAGGCACCTAAGGATTTGATTGTTTTGTGGGTTGGGTATATAATGTTTGTGTATTCTGAAAATACTTATAATGAAGGGTGGGACAGTCTTGACTATTTATTAGTAAGAGGGAGGGAACGGACCAATCAATTGAACTAACCGCGTTTCCGTAAGCTTTTTTATACTTCCGCATATCCTCGTTAGCACTTGTTGTACAACGAGATGTTCCTACCCTTACGTTGCCTAGGACTAAAGAACAACTAATGCAGGTACCGATTTTCCTCCAATTTTCCAATGTGAATCCGCTGTAGTGTTCCAAATCTTCCATCACGTTATTCCTTGTAAGATTTCTACAAATCAGGCCCTGCATACGATACCTGAATCCCCTTGTCTAGATCAACCCAAAATATTGCCATGGCTTTCGCTTTTTTATAAACAGACGGCCACTCGCAGACAGACGGCAAAAAAAACAATCATTGTACATTTTTATCATTTCTTCCGAAAATACGATGATGGCTTAACTGGAACATGTACTTGTACGGGTTAAGTGAGACTTCACAGCTAGAAAACGCAGTTGTAAATGGACTGTTTGTCACTACTTCTCATCCAATTATCCAAACCAAATGTGCAAGCCGCAAACGGAGCCTGACAGTAAACAATGCCCTATCCCTCTGTGCTATACTAGTTAGAAGAAAAAACTGCTATGGAGGTGATTGTTTGGATCCCTTAGAGATTATGCTGAATCTGGATAAAGTCATTCCGTACTATAATCCAGTAATAAGTGCAGATACACATTTGGTTGCAGGCTATGAGGCAAGACCTTATTTCCAGCAGGCTGACGGAAGTCTGGAAGAGCTGGACTGGTTTTTGGAGGATGCTACTATTCCTGATGAATTCCATTTGGAGTTAAATTGCCATTTGCAGCAGAAAGCCATGGAAAAGCTATTAATGACAGAACAGCCAACCAATCTATCATTTTATTATGATGCAGGCTTATTGATTAGAGATAATGGTGAATCATTACTATCTGTCTTACATGCGTATGCAGAGAGAGGGCTTGATTTAAAGCGAATTATTATTGAGATAAAGGAATCGTATATGGCAGCGGAATTCGATACATTGCGGAACCTGTTTAAGTATTTGAAAACGCTGGGTATCAGGATCGCTGTCGATGTGGAGCAGCAAAACGGCAGCCTCGACCGACTTGCGCTTGTCAAACCAAATATTATTAAAGTAGATGCAGGATTTTTGAAAGATGAATTTCTGCCGCATCTGTACCGTGATGTGTACCATTCGCTTTCCATGCTGTCACGGAAAATAGGGGCAACCCTATTATTTAAAGGAATTTCTTCCTATAATCAGCTTAATTATGCGTGGCGTAATGGCGGACATTATTATGAAGGTACATATCTGGAACAAGAAGGCCCGGAATTTATCCCAGTTGATAGCTGTCAGGAAAAGATTAAAACGAATTTTCGCCAGTTTGTCATTTTTGAAAAAAGAAAAGTAAAGGCGCAGCTGGAATTGATGAATCAGATTAGTGAGCAATTTAAAATGACTCTCCCTGAAATCAATCCTGAACAATCCTATGATGAACTCATATTGAGTGTAGGCAAAGCCTGCATGGACTTTGCATTCCGTGTTTACATCTGCAATGGGGAAGGAATTCAGCTATCGTCCAATGCGGAGAAAAACAGGGAAGAAGCCTGGGAACTCATCCAGGAAGGGCGAAATAAAAATTGGAGCTGGCGCCCATACTTTTTTGAAAATATCATGCGTATGAATGTGGAGAAAAAGGGACTTTTATCCGACCTGTATACGGATATCGAGAGAGATGAACTCATCAGAACATACTCCTATCCAATCTCGGATGAACTGTATGTTTTTCTCGATATCCCTTATGAATACCTGTATGAGCAAGAAGGTTTGCTCTAGAGGAATGTTATGTATGATGGTAAGAACTTCGTTGCGGAATGCTTTGAACATGCTCAAAGATTCCGCCAACCTTCCTCATTCTGGAAGCCCGCAGCAAGCCTCAGCATGATAAACTAATACCATAAAACAAATTATCATTTAATCAATATATAAGGAAAAGGGGAATGTATATGAAATTTTTCCATACCGCTGACTGGCACTTGGGAAAACTTGTACAAGGCGTGTATATGACGGAAGAGCAGCGCCATGTTCTGCAGCAATTCGTACAAGCTGTGGCAGAAGAGCGGCCGGATGCTGTCATTATTGCTGGTGATCTATATGACAGGGCTGTTCCCCCAATTGAAGCAGTCCACCTGCTGGACGAGGTGCTTGATACGATTGTATTAGAATTGAACACACCGGTGATTGCTGTTGCGGGTAACCATGACAGTCCGAGCAGATTGAATTTTGGCAGCAGTATTATGAGAAATAACGGCTTTCATATTGTCGGAAACTTTTCGAAGGATATGGACCCGGTGGTACTGCATGATGAATTCGGTGAAGTCCATTTTCATCTGATACCATATTGTGATCCAAGTGTCGTAAGAAATATATTGAATGATGAAGAAGTGCGCTCCCATAACGATGCCGCCCAGAAAATTGTTGAACAAATCCAAGCCAAGATGGATCCTGACAGCAGACATGTTGCAGTAGGGCATGCTTTTGTTACACCGTTTGGCGAACAGGAAGAAAACACCAGTGAATCGGAACGGCCGTTATCGATCGGGGGAGCGGAGTACGTGGATGCACATCATTATTCACCTTTCCATTACACAGCTCTTGGTCATTTGCATCAGGCACACCATGTCCTTGATGAGAGAATTAGATACTCAGGATCTATCTTGAAATATTCTGTTTCGGAAGAACACCATAAAAAAGGTTTTCATATCGTGGAGATGGATGCAGAAGGCGCGATAACAGTGGAAAAACGTCTACTGAGACCGAGGAGAGATATTCGAACGGTAGAAGGCACCTTGGACGATCTTCTAGAACAGCCAATCAATAATGATTATGTATTTGTTAAATTGCTGGATGAGGCACCCGTGCTTTCGCCAATGGAGAAGATAAAGTCGGTATTTCCAAATGCAATGCACGTGGAACGTAAAAACTTTGCACTTTCTCCTGGATCGACTTTGACAGAGCGTGATAAATCAGTCGATCGCAGTAAAATGAGTGACGTCGATCTATTTAAATCTTTTTATAAGGAAGTAAAGGGAAATGAAGCAACAGCAGAAACCGAATCAATTTTCACAGAAGTTCTGGACGAGTTGTTAAAAGAAGCCAATGAAACCAATGTAAAAAAAGAAACAAATGAAAAAGCAAAAACAGATACCTATATAACAAACTAAGCCTCTGAAGGCGGAAGGGAGCGAATTCATTGAAACCACTTAAATTAACCATGACGGCATTTGGACCATATAAAAGCACAGAAGTAATTGATTTTACGGAATTAAATGAGTCGAATCTATTTGCCATTTCCGGAAATACAGGGGCCGGAAAAACAACTATTTTTGACGGAATTGCATTTGCGTTATATGGCAGTGCCAGCGGATCGGACAGGGAAGATAATAAAATGCTTCGCAGTGATTTCGCCGATGATAGTGTACATACCTCAGTGGAGCTGCAATTCGCCTTGAACGGCAGAAATTACCGGATTTTACGGCAGCTGGGCCATGTGAAAAAAGGAAATAAGTCGAAAACAGGCGAGCGCTATGAGTTTTTTGAAAATGTAAATGGTAAAGAAGTTCCTTGTGTGGACAGGCAAATCGTCTCAGAAATTGATAAACAAATAGAAGTGATTATAGGATTGACTCAGGATCAGTTTAAACAAATTGTCATGCTTCCCCAAGGAGAGTTCCGTAAACTGCTAACCTCAGAGACGGAGAATAAAGAGGCAATTTTACGAAGACTTTTCAAAACAGAGAATTACAAGCAGTTAAATGAACTGTTAAGAAGTAAGAAGAATGTTGTGGAGCAGAATTTTAATCAAATGAAGCAATCCCGTGATCATTTTATTGGAAATATACAATCCGTTCTGCCGAAACGGGAGGACTCCCTTCTAACTGATGTGCTTTCAGCTGAACATCATAATGTATATCAGGTGATTGCCGGGCTTGAGGAAGAGACGGCATTTTACCAGGAACAGATTAAAAAAGACGAGGAAAATTATAAAAGTGCGTATAAGAAACATGATAAAGAACAAAAAAACTATCACCAGGCACAGGCATTGAATGAGCGATTCCAGGAATTGGATCAAAAAGATAGATTGCTTGAAGAGCTCAAAGTAAGAATCCCGGAATTTGAGCAAAAAGAAAGCAAGCTGGAAGCAGCAGAACGCGCAAGTACGATTGAAATCTATGAAAAACAGTTGAATAATTGGCATATTGAGGTAAAGCAAAAAGAACGGGGACTTAAGGAAGCGGAAGCAGCGAGGAAAATAGCGGAAGCAAGTCTGAAAACAGCCGAACATGAATACAAGCAGGAAGAGAACAATAAAGGGAACAGAGAAGAAGCAGCTAAAAAGCTGGAACGTCTGATTGACCACTTACCGATTGTAAAAGATATCGATAAACAGAAAACCTATTTAGAGGAACTAGCGAAAAAGGGGAAACAGACCAACATAGAATTAGAGAAAGTTAAACAACAAATCAAAATAAAAAATGAAGCAGCTGAAAAAGGTATGGAACGAATCAATAAGCTGGATCAGGATGTTTCGCAATTGCCCGAGAAGCAGGAAAGATTGGGCGAGATGCGCGATAAGGCAAAGGTATTGAAGGCATATATGGATCTGCATGAGAGACAGCAAGTGCTTGCTAAGGATGTCAGTGCGAAAGAAAAAGCATTTATCAGTACAAAAGAAGCCTACAGAAATCTGGAAAAGGCATGGCTCAATAATCAGGCAATCATTTTAGCAAATCACTTGCATGACGGGGAAGCATGCCCTGTCTGCGGCAGTGTAGAGCATCCGAATAAAGCAGCAACGGAAGAAGATCTGGTTACAAAAGAGCAGCTGGAAGCATTCAAGAAGGACTTGGATGAGAAGGATGACCTTTACCGGAGTGCTGCAGCGATTGTCAAAGCAACTCAATCCCAGTTGGCGGAGAGGGAAAAGGAAGTATCGCAATATAATGTGGAAATGGTACAGATTCCATTTCTGTTCAGGCAATTAGTGGAGGATGGGAAAAAGGCCGCGAAAGAAGTGGAAGCATTAACGGAGATTCGCACTCAATTAAAAAACTTGAAGGAATCTCAGGAAAAAGTCATTCAGGAAATCAAGCAGCTCGAGCCTGAACGGGAAAGACTGGAGAAAACATATTATGAGCAGCGCACAACGTATAAGGAAAAAATGGCTGTTTATGAGGAAAGGCTACGAAATATCCCGAAAGAAGTCCAGGTTTTGACGATACTCGAGAGACAGATTGCGGACGCAAAAGCACATAAATTGAACTTGGAAAAACAATGGGAAAGAGTACAAACAGCATACGAGAAGGCAAAAGAGGCACAAACAAAGGCATTATCAAATGAATCACATGCTGGAAGACAATTAAAAGAAACCAAAAACAAACAAGAAAGTGCCCAGCTAGAATTTAAAGAGGCGCTTTCCAGTGCAGATTTTGAATCGGTTGAAGTATATAATCAGGCTAAAATGACCGCAGAGAACCGGAGAAACTGGAAGGAAGAGATCAGGCAGTTTAATCAGCAGCTTGCTTCCATCAAACAACAGGTTGCAGATTTGAAGGATTTTCTAAAAGATAAGACGCGTGTGGAATTGTCTGTTCTCGAACAGCGGCTCATCGAACTGAAGCAAGCTTTTGAGCAGGCATTAAGCCAATTGAATCGTTCCAAAGAATATCAACAGGAGGCGGCGAGTCTAAGGGCAAATATAGTAAAAGCGGACGAGCAGTTACAGGAGAGCGAGAAGCGTCTGTCGGTCATTACGGATTTATACGATGTGATTAGAGGGCAGAACAGCAGGAAAATCTCATTTGAAAGGTATTTGCAGATTGAGTATCTGGAACAAATCATTGAGGCTGCAAACGGTCGGCTAACTGGTCTTTCCAACGGACAGTATTATTTGCTGAGAAGTGAGAGGCAGGAATCTCACGGTAAACAAAGTGGTCTTGCCCTGGATGTTTATGATTCCTATACTGGTCAGACCCGTGATGTGAAGACTTTATCCGGTGGGGAGAAATTTAATGCATCCCTTTCATTGGCACTTGGAATGTCCGATGTGATTCAGAGCTTTCAAGGAAATATATCAATCGAGACGATGTTCATCGATGAAGGGTTCGGCTCATTGGATGAGGAGTCATTAACAAAGGCAATTGACACACTGATTGGATTACAGCAGTCAGGGCGGATGATTGGTGTAATCTCCCATGTGCAGGAACTAAAATCAATGTTCCCGGCGACACTTGAAGTCAGCAAGACAAAGGAAGGCTATAGCAAGACAAAATTTGTTGTGAAGTAATGGATGGTAAATTGGAAGAACTGCAGATTTCTTGGTGAAGCCGGAAATCCGTGGTTCTTTCATACTTTTTAGATATATTGAATATGAAAGAAGAAGCAGGAGTCTAATGGGCAGCAGCACACCAGTCCGGGTAAACGGTCGGCTGCTGGCCAGGATAATGAAATTGTGCTGAGAAGAGACTTCGACAAAATTCGGGGAGTGACAGGCACCAACCTGGGGTATGATAAAGGGAGACTATTTACGTTTGAGGGTGATTGCATATGAAGGTCAGAATAGAGTTGGCATATAAGACACCGAAAGGAACGGAAGCCGCTTTTGTTTCGGATGAAATGCCAGCAGCAAAAGCTTTGCTCATTGCTCAGGATCTTATGAAGACCGGCCGGGCATTTGAATTGGCTTTTGTCGACAGCAAGGACAATACCTGGACAACGAAAGAATTGACAAAATTAATGGAAGGAATAAAAACCGAACCACATGATGTGAAGGTCTATTTTGATGGCGGCTTTGATTTGGGAGCCAGAGATTCGGGACTTGGTTGTGTCATTTATTATAAGCAAAATAATAAATCGTACCGGCTTCGGAAAAATGCTCTTGTTCAGGAGCTGAACACGAATAATGAGGCCGAATATGCGGCATTCCATCTCGGGTTGCAAGAACTGGAATTCCTTGGAGTCCATCATTTGCCGGTAACATTTGTCGGTGATTCCAAGGTTGTCATCAATCAATTGAACGGGGAGTGGCCTTGCTATGAACGGGAGCTGTCCTTATGGATAGACAGGATTGAAGCAAAACTTGAGAAAATGGGAATCCAGCCCGAATATGAAGTAGTATCCAGAAAAATGAACCGGGAAGCTGACCAGCTGGCATCACAGGCACTTAAAGGCATCGAGATAACCAGCACCATTGAAATTCCGTAATCGAAAAAGAGGGACTACTTTTAACACCATGTTTAAGTACCATAAACCTATCGACAAATTTCATCAAAATTCGGGGAGTGACAGGCACTCATAGTTGCTTTTTTGTGGTGGGTTATATTATCATTTTATGTAATGAAGGCTGCTGCTTATGAGGAGTCTTTGTGAATTTCATCACTTAGCATGGTCTTCTTTCTTTAAACGAAGACAAATTTGGAGTAAATTACGATATACATAAGCAGATAAGGAGAATGACATTGAAAATAGGTATAGATAAAATTGGTTTTTATGCACCACATTTATTTGTTGATATGAATGAACTTGCTGTTGCCAGAAACATAGAGCCAGAGAAATTTACGATAGGTATTGGTCAGGAAAAGATGGCCATCGCCCCAATTACGCAGGATCCAGTAACATTGGCGGCAAATGCAGCACTGGAAATTCTGGACGAACAGGATAAGGAAAAAATCGATTTTGTTATTTTCGGTACTGAATCCGGGATTGACAATTCAAAATCTGCGGCAGTATATGTCCACCGTCTTTTAGGGATTAATCCTCATGCCCGCAGTATCGAACTGAAGCAGGCATGCTATGGAGCAACTGCTGCAATTCAAATGGCTAAAGGACATATCGCATTAAATCCAGACAGTAAGGTATTGGTGCTTGCTTCAGATATTGCCAGATATGGACTGAACACTTCCGGAGAATCCACCCAGGGCGCTGGTGCTGTAGCATTGCTAATCAGTGCTGAACCTAAGATTTTGGCACTGGAAGAAAAAAGTGCCTATTTGACGGATGATATAATGGACTTCTGGCGTCCGATTTACTCAGATAGGGCATTTGTCGATGGCAAATTTTCAAACGAACAATATATTTTATTCTTCCAGAAGGTCTGGGAGCAATATAAAGAAAAGTCGGACTTTGGCATAACCGATTTTGAAGCAATCTGCTATCATCTTCCATACACTAAAATGGGTCTGAAGGCTTTACGCACCATCCTGGATCAAGGAACAGAAGAAGAACAACAGCGATTACTGGAAAACTACAAGATTAGTTCGAAATATAATAGAATGGTTGGTAATATTTACACTGGATCGCTTTATTTAAGTCTCCTCTCGCTGCTTGAACAAAAAGAAGATTTGGCAGATGGATCGAGAATAGGATTGTTTAGCTATGGTTCTGGAGCAGTAGGAGAATTCTTTACTGGTATTTTGCAGTCAAACTATCGAGAGCATTTGCAGATACAGCATCACCGGGAATTGTTTGAATCGAGAAAAGAAGTGACCGTACCAGAGTACGAGCGTATTTTTGACAATACCCTGCCGATTGATGGTTCTTCCATTGAACTGGATACAGATAGCGATCCGGCAGCAATATGTCTATCAGGAATGAAGGATAATATGCGTTTGTATATAAACAAATTGAATCGGTAATAGTCAATTCCGATGTAAATCAGAAATAGCAGAAATCAGATTGCGGGTATGGTGCAATCTGATTTTTTTATGGGCTTTTTGATGTAATGGTCCGCTTGATTTTCATCATAGTTTGCAAAAAGGAAATCACGGTTGAGATCAGATATTTTCGACATAATCCGACTCAATTCGGGGAGTGACAGGCACCCTATAGGCACCCTATAGGCACCCTATAGGCAACGGATACGTTTATATATAGGAATTTAGGGAAATAAGTTAAAGAAGATTCTTAATAAAGGAGAGGTTTTGTTTTGGGGAAAAGAGTACTCTTTATTTCAGATCACGGAGACCCACTTGCTAAGCTAGGAGGAGAGCAGGCTGGCGGTCAAAACAACTATGTTAAACAACTGGCACTTGCGCTTGATGATATAGGAATAAAAGTAGATGTCATCACCCACTGGAGTAACCCTGAAGCACCTATGAAAGAAAATTTTGGACAAAAATGCCGGGTAATCCGCATTGCAGCAGGGCATAAGGGTTATATGCCGAAGAACAAAATGTATCGGATTTTACCGGCTTTCTATCAGGAAATAAAAAACAAAATAGATCTTAAATCCTATGATATCGTTCATTCACACTATTGGTTATCCGGTTTATTGGGTTTATATGTCAAAGAAGAATATAATCTGCCGCTGGTTCATACCTCCCATTCACTAGGCATAGCAAAAATAGAAGCGAATGTGAAAGCGGAAAAGAGACGTTTGCGGGCTGAAAAGATGATTTTGCAAGGAGCAGATAGGGTCATCGCAACAACCCAAACCGAAAAGGAATTAATTTTTAAATTTGCCGGAAATGATGTGAATGTTGAAGTTTCTTCCATCGGTGTTGATCCTGTTTTCCAACCGTACATCAAAAGAAAACAAACGGCAGCACCGACGTTCGCATTTGCTGGGCGGCTGGAAAAGACGAAAGGAATTTATACACTGCTGGAAGCCTTTAAAAGACTCCATAAAACTTCTAAACGCATGCCGAAACTTATTATTGCCGGTGGAGATGAAGAAGCTGTCGATTTGAACAAGAAGCTTCCATTGAAATCAGATTTAAGGGAAATGGTGAAAGGTATGGAAGGGAAAATAGAATTTATTGGTCCCCAAACCCAGGAAGACCTTGCCGAATTATTCAATAAGGCCACCTCAGTGATTGTGCCTTCTTACTATGAATCATTCGGAATGGTTGCAGCAGAAGCACAGGCCTGCGGGACTCCTGTTATTGCCTCTGATGTAGGGGGATTAAAGAATGTTGTCTCAGATGGAGAAACAGGATTGCTCACCGAACCGAAAGATCCTATTGAACTGTCAATGGCCATACATGAGCTTGCAAACCATAGTTTGCTTGTAAAAAGGCTTGGATCCCAGGCATCAAAACGCGCAAAGAAATATTTTAATTGGAAAGAAATAGCGCAGCAATTGAATAAAACATACGAGGTGTTAAAACATGTCAGCAGCAGTCACGCACATGTTGGCGACTGACCTTGATGGAACCCTTGTAGGTGATGCAAAAGGTCTGAAGCATTTAATCAATTACTATAAAAATCTGCCATATGAAGTATCGCTCGTTTATATCACAGGACGTCACTTGGAATCAGCAATTTCACTGATAAAATCTGAACAGCTGCCAACTCCCAAACTCCTTGTGACAGACGTTGGAACAAGTATCTATCAAGGAAGTAACATGGAGCAAGATCTGGAGTGGAAGCAAAAAATGAAAAAGGATTGGTATCCGCGACAGATTCGTGAAGCGGCAAAAGATTTCCCGCAAATCAAGCCACAGCAGCTGCCAGATGACCGACGTGTTTCCTTTACAATAGAAGAGAGAGAAAATGAGCATATAGTGGAAGAGTTTAAAAAAGCACTGGATGCTGAGCAGATTCCCCATAATTTCATATTCAGTTCCGGAAGAGATATTGATATTTTGCCGGCTGGCAGCGGAAAGGGAGAAGCACTGCGATTTATTGCTGGAAAGTTTGCGGACGGCGATACATCCATACTCGTTGCTGGCGATTCCGGAAATGATTTAGAAATGCTTACACTTGGTTACCCTTCCGTTATTGTTGCGAATGCCAGACAGGAGCTTTTGGAAGTGAAAGAGAATGCGAACTTATACCGGGCCACCAAAACTTGTGCAGGCGGAATTCATGAGGCCTGGAAATATTTTTACGGGTAAGGCCGGGATGATGGAAGTCAGGTATTTCCATCTATTATCAGATAAAAGCAAAGGACGATTGCTGCCCTTTGCTTTTATTTGAATTCCGCCATTAATCCGTTCGTGCCCGAGGAAATGTACTGTACTTGCAGCCATAACCGTTTTAAGTTAAATACTGTCAGACCTCCAATATCTGATGCTATAATCTTGCTTTACGATCTTAGGAAACAGTTCACTTACGCCTGAATGAAACAAGTAGTATAATCAATTGATAGAAATAGTTTTGCCATAGGAGGAGGTTCTAACAATGTCAGAAAAGCAATCCATGATGGATGTAATCAATCCAATGAACGGAGAAAAGATAAAATCGATTCCACGCGGCAGTAAAAAAGAGGCCATTGCTGCTGTGGACGCTGCATCTGAGTCATTAAAGGAATGGTCTGAACGGACGGCATATGAACGAAGTGAGCTTTTGCTGAGATGGCACGAGCTAATCAATGAAGAAATGGAAGACCTTGCTAGGACAATGACAATGGAGCAGGGAAAACCGCTCAAGGAAGCAAAAGGGGAAATAGCATACGCCAATAGCTTTATTTCCTGGTATGCAGAAGAGGGCAAGCGGGTTTACGGTGAAACAATTCCTGCATCCGCCCGTAACAAACGTATAGTGGTGCAGAAGCAGCCTGTTGGGGTTATTGCAGCTATTACACCATGGAATTTTCCGGCAGCAATGATTACCCGTAAGGTTGGTCCAGCACTTGCTGCAGGGTGTACGGCCGTTGTAAAGCCGGCAAGTGCGACCCCGCTGACAGCTATCAAACTTGGCGAGCTTGCATATAAAGCGGGAATCCCAAAGGGTGTTCTGACTATTTTACCAGGGGATTCCGGGGAAATAAGTGATGCTTGGATGGAAGACTCCAGAGTGAGAAAGATTTCTTTTACAGGGTCCACAGAGGTCGGTAAAATTCTCATGCGGAAATCAGCAGATACAATGAAAAAAATCTCACTTGAGCTTGGCGGACATGCACCGCTGATTGTGATGGATGATGCAGATTTGGATAAAGCTGTTGAAGGTGCAGTAGGATCCAAATTCCGAAATGCAGGCCAGACATGTGTCTGCAGCAATCGG
Source organism: Oceanobacillus massiliensis str. N'diop (assembly GCF_000285495.1). GTDB lineage: Bacteria > Bacillota > Bacilli > Bacillales > Amphibacillaceae > Oceanobacillus > Oceanobacillus massiliensis. The sequence continues at coordinate 560,819 of NZ_HE610978.1, read as the reverse complement.
ATTTACGTCCATGAGGATATTGTTGATGCCTTCAATGAAAAATTTAAGCAGAAAGTATCACAATTAAAAGTTGGAAACGGACTCGATGAGGGTGTGGATATTGGCCCGCTGATCGATAAAGAGGCTTATAAAAAGGTAAACAGGCATATTAAGGACGCACTGGATCAGGGGGCAGAGCTTGTCTGCGGAGGTAATTCATATGAGGAAGGGAATGGATTATTTGTTGAGCCTACCATCCTTACGAACATTACCGAAGACATGCTCTGTATGAATGAGGAAACCTTTGGTCCACTAGCGCCAGTTTCCACCTTCAGGACCGAGGAAGAAGCAATTGAACGTGCCAATCATTCTCCCTTTGGCCTGGCAGCTTACCTCTTTACAGAGAATATCTCGAAGGCTGTGCGGATAAGTGAAAAGCTTGAATTCGGTATTGTAGGCATCAATGATGGGCTGCCATCCACGGCACAAGCTCCATTTGGCGGTTTTAAGGAAAGTGGTATTGGCCGCGAAGGTGGACACCATGGTATAGATGAATACTTGGAAGTAAAATATATTTCAATCGGATTATAAAATAATAAAGGCCTGCTGGAGGATGCTTCAGCAGGCCTTTACATTTCACATACCGGACAACTCTCCCTATAATTGGGAACATAGTTGATTTTCAAGGGATGTGACTGCAATATTGATGAAATTTCTGCTCGATAGATATTACAAGGATGGTCAACTGTTGAATGCCCGCTATGAAATTATAAAGACAGTTGGCGCCGGCAGTTTCGGGTTAATCTACCTTTGCCGTGATATTGAAAACAATGAAATGAAAATAGCTAAACAGCTTAGGAAGAGCAAGCGCCTGAAAAAAGGTGGGCTGGAACTATTTGAAAATGAAATATCGATTCTTGGGCAATTGAATCACTCTAATTTACCGACATTATATGACCATTTTTCAACCAAGAAGAACCACTTTTATGTAATGGATTACATTGAAGCGGAAAATTTGGATGAAAAGATTTTCATTCATAACCAGATGTTTAATGAGAAAACGGCGCTAAGCTTATTTTCAGATTTGCTGCAGGTCATCGACTACCTTCATTCCCAGCGTATTTATCATTTGGACTTGAGGATACCCAATATCATCCTGAAAGAATCAGAGCCATATGTGATAGATTTTGGACTTGCCAAAAATATGGCAGGGAATGAGCAGGATCAACAACATGTGGAAGAGGCAATGAGACAGCAGGATTATTATGATCTCGGAGATATTCTATTATTTCTCCTCTACACTGAATTTGATTCCGATAGCAAAAAAGCTCTTCCATGGACGGAAGAGCTTACCTTGAAAAAAGAAACCACGCACTTGCTGAAAAGACTATTGGGTATTGAAACTGCCTATACGTCTGCCGCAGAGATCACCGCAGATTTAAACAGGGCTTTGCAATTGTATAAACGGACTTAACTGCTGCTGTATCTTCTTCTGTTTTTATACCGGCTGCTGCCGCTCAGCGGATTATGCTTACGGCGTCCACTACTGCTGCTCCCAAAGCGATGACTATTTCCGCTGCTTTTACTATAACGGTTATGTCTTCTGCTGCTGCTTCCTTGTGTAAGCTGCCTCAATTGCTTTTTTAATTTTTTGAACATACGGATACGGATCTCCTTTCGTATAACAATTGAAATTACGGCCATTATATCACATTCTGACATGATAGCCATTCATCTATTCTGATAGCATCTAATTTTTTGGTCAAATCTGGCAGGCGTCCAAAAATTTAACCTGAAATATGATGGACTCACGTATATAAAGAATCTGGCATTGGACTTTACAGGGAACTGCTTCAGTTAGTTTCTCAAAAATAAAGTTAAATAATGGAATTTATTATAGAAATAAATCAGAAGAAATAGACAACCGTTCATCTCTTTAAGAGCTCTGTCTGACAGGTGTTTATTCGACAAAATTCGGGGAGTGACAGGCACCCCATTAAAGGGTATACTACTGCTAGTGAGGTGCAGTGGATAATGGAATTTAATATTGGGCCGCGGATGGTAAAGACCGGGCTAGCGGTTGCTTTGACCTTAATTGTAACAGGCTTGATTGGCCTGAAACTTGAAATAGTGGCGGCAATTGCGGCAGTGCTGGCAATGCAGCCATCGATCATGCGTTCGTTTAAATATATAAAAGAAGTCTTGATTTCGAATGGAGTAGGTCTTATCTTGGCCTTATTGGGTATCTTCCTTGTGGGGAACAATCCAATTTCTGTAGGTGCAGTCGTTATAATCTCTATTGCGATTAATATCAGTCTCGGTTTAAACAAAACAGTCAGTTTAACGGTACTGACAATCGTCACGATGATGCTTGCAAGCGATGAGGGCGTTAATTTTATCTATATTTATGAAAGGTTATCGCTTGTTGCGATTGGTGTACTATCGGCATTTGTTATCAATGTCCTTATCTATCCGCCGGACCATCAGAAAATCCTTTTCGCTATGATAAAAAAAGCAAGCGAGAAGACAAATTTCCTCCTGCGTGTGATCCCGAATAAAACAATGAGTGTCCCGCAAATGAAAGATGAGGATAGAGAGATTGAGAAGCTTGTAAATAAAACAAGAGACTATTTTGAAATCATTTCCGATGAAAAGAATAGCTTATTTATCCGGAATAGAAAAGACTTTTTGCGAAATATAATTATTTATAAGCATATGATCAGGGTACTGAGGAAAAAGCATACGTTAATTCAGCATTTGGAGAAAAACCTGAAAGAGATTGAAGTCATTGCAAGCGGTAAATCCCATCTGATTAAAAAGCTTGTAAGTGAAATAAATACGTACAGTGAAAATGTTTTGCTGATGTATGAGGATCGGATTATTCTGGACAGTGATCTTCAAAGGGAAACAAAGCATGCGATGCGCATTACAATCAATAATCTGATTGAGGCACTCCAAGGCTCTGATTTTGAAAAATGGACATATGTTTTTCCCACTGCCAACAGTATTGTGGAATTGTTTTACGAGCTTGATAAATTGGAAAGATTTGTCCGAATGAAGGAAATAAGGGATAACAGAAAGCCAAGATAAAAGAGGATGGAATCAACAGCAAGTGATTCCATCCTCTTTTTTCGCTATTCCACTTGTTTGACATAATAATAACGCTTTAGCTGATCATTCATCGGATACGTAGATATAAACGCAAGCCGATAACCGTTCTTCCTATATAAATGATGCTGTTTCTCATTGCTCTCCCATGTAGCGCTTGCCAAATACGGCTTTTTATAATGAGATTTATTCAATTCTTCCACTTCTTGATACATTTTACCTGCAAGTCCGATATTACGATATACTGGTGCCACGATTACGGTTTCTATTTTTAAATTTGGCAAGAATGCCTCTAATTCTCCACTGTCATCATCCTCTCTAAGATGAAAGAGCCCTGCGATTGTATCTGTCTCCGTGTCGATTGCTATCAGTACCGAAACATGAGGTCTAAAGTAGAATGCCATCCTTTCTCTGGAACTATTCCCCTTCATCCACGGCCAGGAAGATAGCGGGGGAGTGAATTCCTGCTCCACCTGTTCAAGTATATCCGTGACTTCCTCTTTTCTCGAGAAGTTCTCGTAGCGCTCCACATATTTATACTGAAAATTCATTCTGTCACCCCCATAATTATAACGTTTCGATAAGTATAACAAATTTCATTTAACGGAATATATTGATTGAATTGCCTGAATATAGCACCCCCAGAAAAATAATCCAATTGTCCTAAACATTGCACATATACTGCCGATAATAAGACAGATATGGCAAGATACATAGAGGAATATAAGGGGATTATCAGATGAAAAATTTTTTTAAGATGAACAGTTTAAAAAAGAAATTGCTAAGCATATTTTTAATACTGACAATTTTACCGTTGGTAGTTACAATAGTAGTTATTTTCTTTACAACTTCCAATGGCTTTAATAAGCTGATTACTGAGCAGCAGTCCGATATGGAACAGATTATTCAAACCGAATTTGATAATGTCGCTTTGGAACTTCAGGATATTACAGAGATCTATTCTCAGAATCTGGAATATGTAGAAGCCTTTCATGCGGGGGATCGCGAAACATTGCTGAATCTTGTAAACGGAATTTATTCCCGTCTGTTCTCAGAGCATGGAATCGATGTAATTGAATATGGGGACACGTCTGGCATCGTATTTCTGCGCGGCCACGAACCGACCCAATTTGGGGATGATAAAAGTGGTGTGGAAGCCATCCAGCATGCTTTGAATGGAGAATCAATCTCCGGTTTTGAATTTGGCGATTCCGGGTTATCTGTACGTGCCTTTTCTCCAATTATGTATAACAAGGAAATCATTGGTACGCTTCAAATGGGGGTCGATGATAGATTCCTTGAAAAAATGAATGAAAAATTCAAAGGTGTGACAATCGATTTATATAATGCTGAAGGTGCCATAGTTGATTCATCTTTGGATGACAATATTGGAGGCACACTCGATGACGCCGAGACTCTGAACGCTGTAATTGACGGTGAAAAGGTATCCGAATATGACGATCAGTCAATGAATTCCTATTTGCCAATGCTGGATCCAACTGGTAATAATATTATCGGGGTTATTGGAATAACGCAGGATATCTCAACCATTCAGCAAACGAATGAGCAGATTATATGGACTGGTATCATCATTTCCGCTATTTCGCTGGTTATCGTTTTAATCGTCTCCATCACCTTTAGCAATTCTATTGCAAATCCGGTCCGCAAGATTTCCGAACTGATGGTCGAGCTCTCCAAAGGAAACTTACGTCTGGCAATTAAAGAAAGTAAACGTAATGATGAAGTAGGCCAATTGACCAAGTCGATGCAAATCATGAAGGATAATCTTCACGAGACATTGTCGCAGGTAGCAGATTCATCAACAAGTGTTGCTTCTCAAAGCGAGGAAATGACTCAGTCTTCTGCAGAAGTGAAGAGTGGTTCGGAACAAATTGCAATGACGATGCAGGAGATTGCGGCCGGAACAGAAAAGCAGGCAAACAGTGCAAGTATACTGGCAAGCACGATGAGTAACTTTACGGCAAACATCCTGGAAACAAATACAAGAGGGGAACAAATCAAAGAGTCCTCCAAAGACGTGCTTGATTTAACGGATAAAGGCAAGCATTTAATGAAAACCTCCGATGAGCAGATGCAAAAGATTGATGGTATTGTGCAGGATGCAGTTACCAAAATGGCAGAGCTGGATTTACAATCACAGGAGATTTCCAAGCTGGTTGAAGTAATCCAGGACATTGCCAACCAGACTAACCTGCTAGCACTTAATGCAGCAATCGAAGCAGCAAGGGCAGGTGAAGCTGGAAAGGGCTTCGCTGTAGTCGCAGACGAAGTTAGAAAATTGGCGGAGCAGGTATCTGATTCCGTAACAGATATTACAGGCTTTGCTGCAAATATACAGTTGGAATCGAGTAATGTAGCGAAATCACTTCAAATGGGCTATAAAGAAGTCGAACAGGGAACAAGCCAAATTAAGTCAACTGGCGAAACGTTTACAATTATCAGCGACTCTGTAAGTGATATGGCTGAAAATATTCAGTCCATAGCTGAGAGACTATCCGAAATGGTAGCCGGCAGTCAGGAAATGAATGCTTCAATTGAAGAAATAGCATCTGTTTCAGAAGAGGCTGCTGCAGGTGTAGAAGAAGCGGCAGCAACTGCAGAACAATCAAGCAGCTCCATGGAAGAAGTGGCCAGCAGCAGCGAACAGCTGGCCAAATTGGCAGAAGAAATGAATGAGCTTGTAAGTAAATTTAAATTATAAGGAACAGCCTGCTGGATATGTGATATGGTCCAGCAGGCTGTTTTTGAATGTTTGCTTTGAGGTGGCCGCGAATGAAGGAATAAAATTCTTACGGCAAAAAGCTGCCAGCCTTTAAACCAATTTCCGGCCAACAGTATAACCATGCAGCATTCGACAAAATTCGGGAAGTGACAGGCACCCCTTGGACCTGCATTATTTATCAAGCAGGTTTTGTAGTTGGTTGAGTTCTTTGAAAGGGACCAGCATGTAAAGCAGGTCATTCTCTTGGATGGCTAAATCTCCATAGGGGGAGATAGTTTCACCATCTCTTAAGATAAATGTAATGTTTACTTTTTCAGGGAAGCCGATGTCTTTGATGGTTTTTCCAATAATGGAAGAACTTTCATCAATGACAATCTCAACGATTTCCAATTTGTTTTTACCGACGGACAATATTTCCAGATGATTAATTTGCGTACGGATACCCGGATCCACCAGATTCAGCTTTTCCGCCAGCAAGGAAATGGTTGTACCTTGAAGCAGTGTGGAGGTTATGACAACAAAGAATACAACATTAAAATACAGCTGGCTGTGCTCCAGGTCAGATAACATCGGGAACATTGCAAGTACGATGGGAACAGCACCACGTAGACCTGCCCAGGAAAGCAATAACTTTTCTCTTAGATTGATTCGCATTCCTGTAACGGAAAGAAAGGCAGCAATTGGCCGGGCAATCACCATTAATATAATGGATAACAGCAGCCCCTGCCACACGATTTTCCACTGAAACAGATCGCTTGGAAATACAAAAAGGCCGAGCGTAATAAAGAGGACAATTTGTGCGATCCAACTGAATCCTTCATTAAAATACAGAATTGCATTGCGGTTCTGCAAGCCCCTGTTTCCGATAAACAATGCTGTAGTATAAACAGCTAAAAGCCCACTTGCATTTACTAAGGAAGCGCCACTGTAAGATAAAAGGGCAAATGCCAGAGCAAGTAATGGATAAAGTCCGCTTGAGTTCAGTGAGATTCGCTGCAGCGATTTGGCCGCAAACCAACCGACGAGCAGTCCAATCAATAGACCTCCGCCCATATTCCAGAACAGGCTTCCGATCACCGCCAGAAAGCCGTTGTTTTCCAGTTCCATAAAAGAGATCAGAGTGACGGTGAGGAACACTGCCATTGGATCATTGGCACCGGATTCCCCTTCAAGTGTTGCTTCCAGGTGTGGTTTAATATTTTTCCCTTGAAGCATAGCGAAGACTGCTGCTGCATCCGTGGACCCAACAAGTGCCCCCATTAATAAAGATTCGGCCCAGCCCATGTCAAAGATAATCTTCGCCGCCATGCCGACAATGAAAGAAGTAATGACCACTCCGATTGTTGCAAGGGAGATGGAAGGAATCGCTACCGGTCTGATTGTTTTCCAGTCCGTTTTTATCCCACCGTCAAATAAAATGACCACTAATGCCATCATTCCGATTAATTGTGCCATTTCCGGGTCATAGAAGGCAAATATATTCAATCCTTCTTTCCCAATAATCATTCCTACCGTGATAAAGAAGAGAAGGGATGGGGTATTTACTTTAGCAGTGAATTTTGTTCCAATAATACTGATGATAAGGATGATTGAAAATGTGAGTATAAGAAAGGTGGAATCGCTAAGCTCCGGTAACATATAGGACCTCCATGCCGACATTTAATTAAATCCTTCTACTATACCCTGAAAATAAGCGTTCGACACATGGCAGAAAATGCAAAGCGCAAATGATGCTGCACGCTCATTATGCTATGCTAAAATAGAGCCAACCATAAAACCAATCCAAAAAACAATAAGAGGGAATCAAAATGAAAAAGAAAAAACTGCAAAAAACCAATGCTATCCGGATGCTGGATTCTGCTGGGGTCGACTATCATGTACACGAGTATTCCTGGAGTGAAGGACATCTCGATGCGAAGTCTGCAGCTGAGAAGGCTGGGATGCCGCTGGGAAAAATTTATAAAACACTCGTGACACTAGGGGAGAAGACAGGAGTGACGGTTGCCTGCATTCCAGCAGCGAACGAACTGGATTTGAAGGCTTTGGCAAAAGAGAGCGGAAATAAAAAGATCGAAATGCTGCCAATGAAAGATTTGGAAAAAACGACCGGATATTTACGAGGGGGCTGTTCGCCAATCGGAATGAAAAAAAGCTTTCCGACTTATATCGCAGCACCAGCAGAAGTAATGGAAAAAATAGTTGTTTCTGCAGGTAAACGGGGGATGCAGATAGAGATTTCTCCTTCTGACTTAGTGAATATTACAGATGCGTCATATGCCGATATTTGTATGGGATAAAGCCCAGGAGAGTGCTCCTGAGCTTTTTTTGAGTATCATGCAAATGGGAAGTTTAGAAACAACAATACTTACGAAAAGAGCCTTCCCGTATGAACGAATGCACCATCCGCATATTAAACGGATTACCCCTCACCGTTCATAGTGTATAACAGTGCAGTTAACCTTATTCTCACGCTGAATACCCTGTTAATCTGCAATACATTAAATTAAGTAGTGATTGGATAAGCCAGCAATGGAATACAATGTATTTAAGGGAGCTGAAGGAAGCATAAATAGGAAAATAGGAGGTATCTGCATAACTTTGATGCAAGAGGATAGAATGGTAATTAATCACTAGGAAAGGAAAATTCACTTTGAATTACTTTTTATCACATACAGAGATGGAAAACCTGCGCTACGTGACAGGGGAGCATGAAAGGATTTCCAATCAACTGGAAAGTCTTGCAGAAAACTCAAATAATCCTGTGACTCGTATAAGACTGCATCAGGATGCTGAGCATGCCAAACTGGCACATCGGCAACTACTGTCATACTTTAGCTAAAAGATAAAGTCCCAGCAAACCAGTTGGGACTTTTTTTATATCTTCATAAAAAATGGAAATTCAATTCCGCGTGGTATCTTGCAAATAAAATCCAATCTAATTGTATAGTCAACAAAAATAAACTATGCACTGTCGTAGTTTATTATGGCTTTAGAATAACCTTTACACAATCATCTTTGCGCCCGTTAAAGATATCATAGGCATGTTCTGCCTTATCGAGAGGCAATCTATGTGTGATGATATCTGTCGGGTCAATTTTGCCGGCGACGATTTGCTCGTAAAGCTCTTTCATATAGCTTCGCGCTGGTGCCTGACCGGTTTTAAGTGTAATGTTTCTAGAGAAGAAGGCGCCCAGTGGAAATAAATTATAATTTCCTCCGTACACACCAGTAATCTGTACGATACCGCCTTTTTTTACGGCTTTTGTAGATATTTGAATGGGTCCAAGGGTTCCTCCCTGCAGTTTAAGCTTTTGCTCGACAAATTCAAGCGGTGATTTCTTGCCGTCCATTCCAACACAGTCGATAACAACATCGGCTCCGCCCTTTGTAATTTCTTTTAGCGTCTCACCCATATCATCATACTGGGTAAAATCATACACTTCCGTCCGATTGACAGATTTGGCGTGATTGAGCCGGTATCCAAAGTAATCGACTGCAATTACTCGTTCTGCACCTTTTTGCCAGGCAAATTTTTGTGCCATTAATCCGATAGGGCCGCAACCTAGCACAATAACGGTATCGCCTTGCTTAACACCGGCATTCTCCACACTCCAGTAGGCGGTTGGAAGTACGTCTGAGAGAAAGAGCAGCTTTTCATCCTCTAACTCGCAATCCTCAGGGATCAGAAAAGGCGTGTAATTACCAAAAGGAACCCGAAGATATTCGGCCTGTCCGCCTGGATAATCGCCGAATTTTTCGGAATAGCCGAGATACCCTCCTGAATCGTAATGCGGATTGGAATTATCACACTGGCTATCGAGATGACCTTTGCAATATTTACAGGTACCACAAGCAACGGTAAAAGGGATGACAACTCTATCGCCTTTTTTTACTTTTGTCACTTCAGGACCTATCTCCTCAACGATCCCCATTGGTTCATGGCCTATAACATAATTAATAGGAAGAGGAAAATTCCCTTGATATAAATGCAAATCGGACCCGCAAATGGCCGTCGAAGTAATTTTTATGATGACATCCTGAGGATCCTGGATAGAGGGAGCTTTTACCGATTTAACTTCTACTTTATATTTTCCTTGATAGGTTACTGCCTTCACTTGAATTCCTCCATTGTTAAAATTTGACTAAATGCCAGAAGTATACAAAAAGTGCCTGGGCAGAAGAATCTTCACCCAGGCGCTGTTTTTGCTTCTAGCGGTTGTTGTTATTGTCGTTATTATTATTATTGTTGTTATTTCTTCTGTTATTGTTGCGGTTGTTTTCATTGTTGTTGTCGAGGTTATTTTCGTTAAATTCGTTTGCAAATTCAACGTTATCCACATTGTTGTTGCGTTCGTTGTTTTCATTGCGGTTTCTGTTGCGGTTATTGTTTTCGTTCATAGTGTAGCCTCCTGGTATTAGTTTTTGGCAAAACCGATTCTTCAAAGTGAAGGAATGGCTTTTACAAAGAGTATTATGCACTGTTATTCAAAAAATACCCTTAAATTCATCATCTTTTTAAAGTTTATTTGCAGCAGGGAAAGGGCAATTATATAAAATAGATAAATTGGAGAGGGATGGTTATGATGAAACGTTATGATGTTGTTATCATAGGGGGTGGCTTGGCAGGACTTGCGTCGGCACTGAAACTTGCTGACAAAAGGAAAAAGGTATTATTGCTTGAAGCGGAACCTGTCCTTGGCGGGAGAACATCGAACTATCAGGATAATGGTATGGAAGTGGAGTCAGGTTTTCACCGGATGATTGGTTATTATACTGCATTTCCAGAGATGCTTCGCAAGGCAGGCATTGATTTGAAGGAAATATTCATGTGGGAAAAGCGAATGGAGGTCCGATTGGCTGAAAAGGAAAAAACAGCCAAATTCGGAATTGCCCCGTTACTGGGTCCGTACCAAGCATTAAAAGGAGTTATCGGCAATAATCGAATCCTATCTCCCCTTGACAAGCTTTCCCTAATCCCTTTTTTCACAAGTGGACTGAAAGATTACAAAAAATCCCCCAAACAGCTTGATGAAATATCAATAGCGGATTATGCCAAAAAGTATGGAGTAACCGAGAATGCGTTTCAATCATTGATAGTGCCGCTAAGCTCCGGTCTTTTTTTCATAGGTCCAAAACGCTATTCGGCCTATGCATTTTTCGGGTTATTTGCCGCGGGTATTCCTACTATCTATAAGATGCGGATAGGTGCGTTTCTAGGTGGCATGACAGACATTATGTGCAACCCAATCGGCAAGGCGATTGAAAGAAAAGGTGGGGAGATTCGGACAAGCTGTAAGGTAAAGAAACTGACCATTGACCAAAATAAGCGAGTAAATGGAGTGAAACTCGATAATGGGAATTCGATTCAGGCAGACCATGTCGTGCTAGCGACGACCCTGCATTCGGCCAAACAGATTCTCGCTTCAGATTTCGAAGATCACCCCTGGTTTGCACCAATGCTGAAGCTTCCAGTCATGCCAGCCGTTACTTTTCAGTTAGAATTGACCAAACGGGCACTCCCAAAGGATATCACAACTTTTGGACCTGGTACTGCATTGGCAAGCTTTGCTGAACAGTCACGGACGACATTCAGGCACGCACATGGAAGATTATCCATAATATTAGCGGAACCAGAAAAATTCCTTGATATGGAACCGGAAGAAACCTTGAAAATCGTTTTGCAGGATACGAAAAAGTTGGGAATGGATCTGGAAAAGCATCTCGTCGATTACCGCCAGATTAACCATCATTATGATTTCCATAGTCTGGAGCCTGGTAACAATTGGCTGCGGCCGGAACAGAATACCCCAGTAGACGGGCTAGTACTTGCCGGTGATTACACAATGCAGCCTTTCTTCGCCACGATGGAAGGTGCAGTCGTTTCCGGAAATAAAGCAGCAGAGATAATCCTTAATCAGAAAGCGCACAAAAAAACGGCAATCTCATGAAATAGGAGATTGCCGTCGACTTATTTTTCTTCATTTGGCGGATGGCCATCTGTTTCTTCCATTTCAGAACTGAACTCGGTTTGGTACCTTTCACTCGGAAAGTGGGCAACTTTACTTTGTTGATCGTGTTCATCCGTTAAGACGTGATCTATTAAGTACCTATGGAAGAAAATTTCTCCCAAGGTCAATGCAACTGCTGAGATAAATGCAGCTGTACCAAGGGCAATAGGTCCTTCGAAGATATTATTCCCTACCAGCCAAACAACGGCCCATATCAAGACAAAATCAGCAAGTGAAGCCACAGTATTTCCAACTTTTGGCATGAGGAAAATATCACCAGCATAAGAAATAGCCGAGAGAAGCAAACTTGTTGCTAAAATATTTCCAAATGACACATTATAGAATAACCCTAAAACTACCCAAAGTACGGCGGTAATCATAATAAATTTAACGATAAAAGGGAAAACGTATTTCATTGATCCTCTTCCTTTCTTTTTATTGATTTTATTGCCTTAGGTTATCCAATCAAAATACAACCATACATAAAGGATGAAAGAATTTAATATCAATAAACTGCGAAGGCAGCACCAACAGCAATTTGCCCTGCAGACATTCCGCGGGATTATTAGGCATAATACCGCGTTTCTGCCATCAAATCCGCGGGCGTGGGCGTAATACCGCAATTCTGCCGTCATATCCATGGGAGTTGGAATTATTTCATAAAGAAAAATCCGATCTCATTCAAAATCCATTGAAAAGAATTTTGAATGTTGGATCGGATTTTCTTGTTTAAACGCTTTTCCTGCTTATTTATTTGCTACAAATTACTTTGCTTTCTTTAATTCCTGTTTAATGTTGGATAAGAATTCTGTTGCTTTTTCTTCCGGTGCTTTTGTTGCCAGGCTGACACCGATAAAGAGTATAGCCGCAAGAATAATGCCCCATAAGCCGGAAGCAAGCCCGAGTGGTTTTATTTGGAAAAACTCCACTATAATGACGAAAAGTCCTGGTATGATGACACTGACAAGTGCCCCGGCAGCAGTGCCCCTCTTCCAGAAAAATGTTCCGATGATGGACGGTACGACGACTATCAGTCCTGCCGAAGAGGCTACGGATAGCACAGCAATCAGATTCAGCTCCATTTCTGCAAAGAGATAGGCGAGAAGGGCGATGATAGGGATAACTATTTTCCCTACACGAAGCTGCATTCTATCACTCTTCTTCCTGCTTACGTTTCCGTAAACATCTTTGGCAAACAGAGAAGAAAGGGTCAATAAAATGGAATCGATTGTTGATACCGCAGCAGCCATAATTCCAACCATTACAATTACACCAAGCACTGGCGGAACAAGGTCTGAAGACAGTACCAATGGTGTGGCAAGATCGGCGTTCTCCAAGTCAGGAAACATAATCGATGCTGAAAACCCCCAACTGACAGCAACAAGGGTATAGATAAATCCAAACACGAGGAAGCCCATTAGCATAAATCTCATGCTTTTTAATGAACTTGGCATGTACAGACGCTGACTGACCTGTGGATTTGATAAACTAAAAAAGAACCATGGAATGGTCATTCCCAAAAATGCGAAGAAGCTGAAGAACCCATTGCCAGGAACCGTTAAGGATTCAGGCTGGGCTGCTTCAATTTTTTCGAAGAATCCACTAAATCCTCCAAGCCCATTTACTAATACTATGACAACGACGGTTGAACTTACGATCATAAACAATGATTGTAAGGAATCTGTCCATGCTACAGAGCGAATACCAGCAACAAAAGAGAAGATGAGAGCCAATATGGTAGCTATCCATACTCCTGAAGTATAAGGGATCGCATTATTGGATACACCCTGCAGTAAATAACCAACACCTGATAACTGAACAGCGCTGTATGGTATGAGGAAAAGACAGTTTGTAATCGCAACGGTAATCGCGACAGATTTACTATTGTAACGGTCACCGAGCATCTCGGAAGGGGTAACATAACCATATTTTTTTCCTGCAACCCAAAATCGTGGTCCAAAAAAGGCAACCAAGGAAACTCCCATCAAATATATGAGTTCAAACCCTAAAGCACCAACTCCGCCATTGTAGGTCAAGCCTGCAAGACCGACGAGCATAAAAGCACTATATGTTGTTGCACTATAACTGAGAGCCGAAACGAAACCGCCGAGTTTCCTGTCTCCCAGAAAATAACTTTCCATGTTATTCTGTTTTCCGCTTCTTGATAAATATGCGATCAGCAGGGCAATAACAATATAAATTCCAATTGCCCACCATATCAATGCAGTAGTCATATTATTTACCCCAATCCTTTGTTAAGAAATAATTGATGATAATCGTAATTAGTGCAAGTACTGTCCAGACGAGAAAACTCCCATACCACTTTGTCACATCAGTAAAGACGGTATAAGGAAGGGTATATGCCAATACTAAAATGATTAGTATGGCCAAGGCCCATTTTAATTCGTTTCTTTTCATTTAAAACACCTCCAGAGCTATTTCTCTTTTACACATATGGAATCGTCCAATCAAATTCCCGTTTGCCGCGGCTGTCTATGTATGTTTTTCATGCTGTTATGTAAAATTGATAAATGCATGTGAAAAAATTCACATTAAAGACAATGAAATTCCTGTTGAATCTGATTTGCACCCCCATCAAGTGTTCATAAAATGTTCATAAAATATCATAGCAAATAGTTTTCAATAATGCCATAACTTTTTATAGATAATTTAAAAAATGCTAAAATTAATCATTATAAACAAAATAACAGGGTAACATTTTCTGATCGGATACAATAAAGCTACATTTATATGACTATGATAAAGGGATGAAGCCTATGATTTTCCAATATGGACAAGAAGCCACAGATTATTTACGAAAGAAAGATAAAATTCTTGGGGAAGCAATTGATCGAATTGGACCAATTGAACGCGAGATAATGACGAATATCTTCGAGGCGCTCGTTAACAATATTGTAGGACAGCAAATCTCAATGAAGGCATTGGAGACAGTCTGGAAGAGAATGGTTAGCATGATTGGAACTATCACTCCGGAAAATATTGCGGGAAAAAGTGCAAAAGAGATTCAGGCATGCGGCATATCAATGAGGAAGGCAGAATACATCAAACTGGCAGCAGATCAAGTAATGAGCGGGGAACTTGAAATAGAATCGTTGTATGATCTTCCCGATGAAGCAGTAATCGAAAGACTATCTGAATTGAAGGGGATCGGTATCTGGACAGCGGAAATGATTTTAATTTTCTCCATGCAGCGTGCCAATATCATGAGCTGGAACGACTTGGCAATCCATCGTGGGTTACGGATGCTGTATCACCACCGGCGAATTGATAAGAAATTATTTGATAAATACAAACGGCGTTATACTCCATATGCTAGCGTGGCCAGCTTGTATTTATGGGAGATTGCAACAGGTGCAATCCCCGGGATGAAGGATTACGCGCCTTTATCCGATGCGGAAAAAAAGAGGCGGGCAAAAGCAAGAAGAAGGGGAATGCTTAAGCCTTAAGGCAAAAGGGCAGAGCACTCTAGCAGAGAGGCCAGGCTTTTTTAAGTGGTAACGGAACAATACTTGGAGCAAAAGAAAATGTAGGTATCATTTCTGATGCCTACATTTTCTTATACTTTCCATTGCTTTTCCACTTGGGAAATAGCCTGCTGCATAATCTCATCATATGTTGCGTCCCGTTTTGCTATCACATTGGTTGTGTAAAACTTTCCTTCATAATCGACTGTTAAATTTATTTGAATCATCAATTCTCACCTCCATGTATTAATTACCTCGCTGAATAAAAAGAAAACATATTAAATAGTATAAATATTGTTTATATTATAATATCTTATTTGGTTTTTGTATAGCCTATTGTTTAAGATTTTACAATTATTTATCTTTCATAGGTTTGTTAGCGTTTGCAAAGTATTTTTAATTTAGCTACACTTGAAAGAGACAGGAGGGGATGGGAGTATGGAGAAGCTGAAAGTTGGAAGGGCAAGTTTAACATGGTTAAATGGTGGTGTAACACATTTGGATGGTGGTGCAATGTTCGGAGTTGTACCCAAAGCCTTATGGCAGCGAAAATATGAGCCGAATGAAAAAAACCAGATCGAGCTGCGAACAGATCCAATCCTGCTGCAGATCGACGGGAAAAATTTTCTGATCGATTCAGGCATCGGAAATGAAAAACTTACGGAAAAGCAATTGCGCAATTTCGGGGTTCTGGAGCAATCGGGGCTGGAAGAATCATTGAAGCAGTTAGATTTGTCGGTTAATGATATTGATGCTGTATTAATGACGCATTTGCATTATGACCATGCTAGCGGGCTGACGAAAAAGGTCAGGGAAGATGAATATGAGTCTGTTTTTAAAAATGCGGTGATTTATACATCAGAAGTGGAATGGCATGAAATGAGACACCCAAACATTCGATCGGTCAATTCCTATTGGGAAAAGAACTGGAAACCAATCGTCGAGCAAGTAAAAACGTTTGATAAAGAAGTTGAAATAGCAGATGGTCTGAAAATGATTCATACAAGCGGGCATAGTGATGGACACGCAATCATTGTTTTTGAGGAAGGTAATGAAACCTTGATCCATATGGCTGATATCATGCCAACACATGCACACCAGAATAAACTATGGGTGCTTGCTTATGATGATTACCCAATAAGCTCTGTCCATGAAAAGGAGAAATGGATGGATTTTGGTTACCGAAAAGAGGCCTGGTACACATTCTATCATGATGCCTATTATCGGGCAGTAAAATTCAATCAAGCAGGAGAACAGACTGAAGCAATTAAACGGGAAAGATATAATTACAGCTAGAAACAGACCGGCCATTTGGCCGGTCTGTTTTGGTCTTTTTTCCATAAGCTGCGGTCTTCATTTATTTTAATTCATCTGTTAATTTTTATTTAAATAGTTTCCTTTGTATCGACAATACCGCCAGTTTCTACATCGACATAGAATTCAAACTGTTTATTTTCCCCATCAACATTACGTGTAATGCCGCCGCGGTATGCACTGTAAAGCAGACCATTTTTTTCGATCTCCTCAGGTTTCATATAGATCCATGAACCACTGATTGGTCCTTTTCGCTTAAACATTTCTTTCGCGTTATTCAATGCTCTCTCGGGTGTTATCTTTTGATAGTTATTCACTTGCTCCTTTGCTAAATAACCTATAGCAACGCCCAATGCGGCGGCAAGAATTACTTTTTTTCTGCTCAATTCATTCACCTCTCGAAAAGATTAATTGATTCTATATTAGTTGTAAGTATACAGGATATAATTTTAAAATGAAAATCAAACATACCCGATTAGTGGAAAGTTTTAGATATATTCAGTTATACTTAGATAGAAAGTTCACTGAATATATGGGAAAGTACGGATAGTATGACTTACATAAAATGGAGGGGTCTAAATGAATAAAGAATCAATGGAACTATTTAAAACGCTGACAGAACTGCAAGGAGCACCGGGAAACGAACATCCGGTCCGTTCTTTTATGAAAACGGAATTGGAAAAGTATTCCGATGAAATCATCCAGGATAACCTAGGAGGGGTGTTTGGTGTAAAGCATGGTGAAGGGCCCCGTGTTATGGTTGCAGGACATATGGATGAAGTTGGCTTTATGGTTACACAAATTACCGATAACGGAATGATTCGGTTCCAGCCGCTTGGAGGCTGGTGGAACCAGGTTATGCTGGCCCAGCGTGTCCAAGTAATGACAGCAAATGGTCCAGTGATTGGTGTAATTGGATCGATCCCGCCACACTTACTGACAGATGCCCAGCGCAGCAAACCAATGGAGATTAAAAATATGCTGATTGATATTGGTGCAGATGATCGTGAAGATGCACTTGATATTGGCGTAAAACCAGGAGACACCATTGTTCCTATTACGCCGTTTGAACCGATGGCAAACAAAAATAAAATCCTCGCAAAAGCGTGGGACAATCGCTATGGATGTGGTCTGGCAATCGAATTATTAAAAGAACTTCAAAATGAAACAGTACCTAACCAATTATATTCCGGTGCAACTGTACAGGAAGAAGTTGGCTTGCGAGGATCTAAGGTGGCAGCGAATATGATAAAACCAGACATCTTCTATGCACTTGATGCATCGCCTGCAAATGATGCCTCTGGAGATAAAAAGGCTTTCGGCCAATTGGGTCAAGGTGCATTACTCCGAATTTTTGACCGAACCATGGTTACCCATAAAGGAATCCGTGAATTCATACTTGATACAGCAGAGACCAATGATATTCCCTACCAATATTTTATCTCACAAGGCGGCACGGATGCCGGAAGTGTCCATGTTTCCAACGAAGGGGTCCCATCGGCGGTTATTGGAATATGTTCCCGTTACATCCATACCTCTGCTTCGATTATTCACGTGGACGACTATGCAGCAGCAAAAGAATTGCTTATTAAACTAGTAAAAACGACAGACAGCAACACGCTTGAACAAATCAGGAATTCATAAATCAGGAGGAATAGCTGCCGATAGTGAAGGCAGCTATTTTAATGGGGGAACAAAATGGAGATTATTATAGGATCTGAGAATCCAACAAAGATTAGTGCGGTAAAAGAGATTTTCCCAACTGCCAGCGTGACTGCAATGGCAGCAGATTCAGGGGTTCCAGCACAACCTTTTTCCGATGAAGAGACAAAACATGGTGCGGTAAACAGAGCATTCCAATGTGCAAAATCCGTACCAGAAGCAATGGGGATTGGTTTGGAAGGAGGGGTCATGCATGTTGCAAACCAGCTATATTTATGCAATTGGGGCGCGCTTGTCACCTCTGAGGGAAAGGTGCTGACAGCGAGCGGGGCGAGGATTGCTTTGCCAGATGAAATTGAGGCAGGTCTCAGCGACGGAATAGAATTGGGGATACTGATGGATCAGTTTGCGAAGAAACAGGAAGTTAGCAAAAACGAAGGAGCGATTGGAATCTTTACAAATGATCTCGTCACTCGTATGGAAATGTTCGCACATGTGGTTAAGCTGCTGCGCGGACAGTGGGAATACCTTCTAAGAAAATAGAGGAAGATTTCGTCAGACCATTGAATTCCTATCAAAGCAAGAAGAAGGTTGGGTGCTTAATCCCAACCTTCTTCACATTATCATTCAAAAATATATGCCAGGACATCAAGGGCATGATCAATCGTATCCACTGTTACATTTGCTCGATTTGATAGTTCTTTTAATGGATGAATAATAGATTCAGGTCTGATTATGATGGTCGGTTTGTTCATCGTGATTGCTGTGCTTGCATCCATTGCAGTATTCCATTGTTTGTACTTCTCTCCAAATAACGCAATGACAACATCTGATTTTTGCATCAATACCTGTGTTCGGAAGTTATTGATACTTGAGGCAGCATCATCTTTATGCAGATCAGTTGGCTGTTCTCCTAAAATATGCTCGCCAACATGATCGGATCTATCATGATTCGTCTGCGGTCCCACAAAGGTGAGCGGCAGGTTTCTTTCATTTGCCTTTCTCTTTACATCTTCACGCCAGCTGTCATGGATTTGACCGGCCAAATAAACAGTAAGCTCCATTTTTATCCCTCCAAAATATAGCATCTACCATTCATAGTAAACGACTTTATCCGTATTGCAAATAAATGATAGCGCATACAGTAAAACGTGGTTTAAAATTTCCCCATTTAATAGTATGATATTATGTGGAAAAAAGGACTGTACAGGGGGAAACAATGTGAAAAATCCAATTTATATGTTTGGTGCAATTCTATTTGCGCTAATACTGGCAGGCTGCAGTCTGAAATCAGAAGAAACCGCAATTTCAGAAGCTGAAACTGCTGCTGAGGAAGCTTTCTATGATGAGGCACAGATTAAGGCCAATGAGGAAATAAATGGCGATCCGATATACATACCCGCCCATCTGACAGTGGAAAGCAATGACGAAAGCAATCTGATATTGGAAGATGGAAAGCAGACATACATCGTTTTCAAAAATCCAATTGAAAACGCACAAAGTGAAATGAATTTCAATGCTGCATCAAAGAATGAAAAAGTGTTAGTTCTGGAATCATTCAATAATGACACATCATTTGGCTATATCCGCATACTGCCGGAGATTGAAGAAGGCTACGAAATGCAAGTGGGCGTAGGGGGAGTGAAAATTACTACTTATACAACAAAAACAAACATGGAGCAGGATGCAGATGAATTGATGAAAACCGCAAAATCAATTGCAATGCAGCAGTAAAAAACAGGAGAATGTTTGTATCGTGATACAAGGGCCTAAATTATCCGCATTTGCCAAGGTAATAGGATAACAAAGTTAGAAGCGGGAGTGCGCGGAATAAACGAGGAAACCGCAGAATAAACGAGGAAAGCGCGGAAAAACCGAGAAAAGCGCGGAATAATCGAGAGAAGCGCGGAATAATCGGAGAAAGCGCGGAAAAACCGAGAGAACCGCGGAATAATCGGAGAAAGCGCGGAAAAACCGAGAGAACCGCGGAAAAACCGAGAGAACCGCGGAAAAACCGAGGGAAGCGCGGAAAAACCGAGAGAAGCGCGGAAAAACCGAGAAAAGCGCGGAAATATCCCAAAAAACGCGGAATCGACCAAAAAAATCCTCCCGCCCAACCCTGCCCTGCGTACAGTTCAAACCGGTTTCAAGCATCAGCCAAAAAGAGCGCGTCCTCGTAGACGCACCCTCCGGCTTCCCTGCAAAATAAGTGCGAAAATCTACGTTATTCCTGCTGTCCACTCCAGGCTGCATAATCCCAAACCAAGATAATTGAATCGGAGTGCAATCAAGGATATGATAAGGGGAGAAAGGACGTTGATGAAGGATGAAACATTTAGAATCTGTTGAACAGTTTAATGAGTTAAAAGATAATGAACAAGTAATTTTTATTTTTTCTGCAGGCTGGTGTCCGGACTGCCGTGTGATTGAGCCGGTATTACCAGAGATAGAGGATGCATATCCGCAGTATCAGTTTGTGGAAGTTAACAGAGATGAATTTATTGAAGTCTGCCAAGAGCATGATATCTTTGGGATTCCGAGTTTTCTGGCATTTACGGATGGGAAAGAGGCAGGAAGATTCGTCAGCAAGGATCGAAAAACGAAAGAGGAGATAGAACAGTTTATTGATGGATTAACTGCCTAATTGATGGTTTCAGGAGGTAACTGAATGTCGAAAATGACAAGCTTTAAATTAAAGAAAATATTGGAAGAACGGCTCTCGAATGAGAATTATAATACTTCATTCAATCGGGATACAGATACATT
Source organism: Oceanobacillus massiliensis str. N'diop (assembly GCF_000285495.1). GTDB lineage: Bacteria > Bacillota > Bacilli > Bacillales > Amphibacillaceae > Oceanobacillus > Oceanobacillus massiliensis. The sequence goes on along the minus strand of NZ_HE610978.1, from coordinate 539,754 downwards.
TCGGATAGAATGGAAGGAATCGAAGCAGGGAATATCCATTACGCTGCCGAATATGGTTGTGAAATATAACGAGCGCGGTGAAACAGCGATTGATGAACTGGAAGAGCATATTAAAGAGGCGCTCCGGATTATGGATGAGGAGCATCATCTCTCAGGCATGGAGAAAAATATCTATCCTGTTCTGCGTTCGCCTTCCTTCCCAACGGAGACCAAGGCAGGTGCCAAGCTGGTTTATAAAGACCATACAGCAGAAACAAGGATCTTCTATGCTTTGGATCTCGGCAAGTCTTACCGGCTGGTGGATGAAGAGCTTCTTCAAGAAGAGGGCTGGACGGTTTCCCGTATTAATGAAATTGCAGCCTTTAATGTGCGTTCACTTTCGCGTGAACCGAAACATGATCGTGTTGCCGACAATGATTTCTATTTTGTAGCGACACAGGATGGGTATGATGCCAGCAGAATTTTGAACGAAGTCTTTCTTGAAGAAATGAAGGCAAATGCCAAGGGGGATCTGACTGTTGCCGTTCCGCATCAGGATGTCCTGATTTTTGCTGACATCCAGAACAAAATGGGGTATGATATTTTAGCGCAGATGACGATGAAGTTCTTTGCAGAAGGTCGTATTCCGATTACATCTCTTCCGTTCATTTATGAAGATAAGAAATTGGAGCCCATATTTATACTTGCGAAAAACAAACCGGAGAAAAGCTAGGAAGGATGAGTTAAATGGATGTTTTTTATAATCCAGACGGAATCGGTGACGTCCTGCTGATTCCAATTAAAGATGGCGACAGATACGAGATTGAACATGAAAAGTTTGGTGATATTACGAAAATCACCACAAAAGCTGGTGATATTCTGGGATATAATATTTTCCAGGCTTCCGAGCATTTTGACCTGAAGGAAAAGGGCAAAATCAAGCTTACAGAAACCTTTTTACAGGAAATAAAGCAGTTATTCCAAGCAAATAATCTAAGCGACCCCCTTGATTTTGATTTGAGCCCGAAATTTGTAGTAGGGTATGTTACCAATAAAGGGCCACATGAAAATGCAGATAAGTTGAGCGTTTGCCAGGTCGATGTGGGTACGGAAACGTTACAAATCGTATGCGGGGCACCGAATATTGATGCAGGTCAAAAGATGGTTGTTGCCAAAGTGGGTGCAACAATGCCGAGCGGGATGAAAATCAAGGCTTCTGAGCTCCGCGGCGTTCCATCTGATGGGATGATCTGTTCTCAGAAAGAACTTGGTTTGCCGAACGCACCAAAGGAAAAAGGGATCTATGTACTGGATGATTCCTATTCCGCTGGGGAAGAGTTTGTATTTTAAATGGAGCAGCCTCTGAATGATACAGAGGCTGTTTTTTAATTACAGGTATCGATTCCGTTCCCCATATCTGTTTTCTGAATTCTGGATGATCCTGACAAGAAGCCTTTCTTAGATTCCTTTTCCAGATACATTCCAAATACATCCAAAAACTGCTAGAATAGAGAGTGAACTATTTTTAGGAAACAGAAATGAGTGAATGAAAATGTGGGACCAATGGAAAGAAAAAATAAAGAATATCTTTACTAAAGAAGTTGAAATTGAAGTAGAAGAAATTGTGGAAACCAAACCAAGCGATTTTCGTAATGGCGGAAAACAGCAATTGAAGGCAAAAATGACATATCAATATCCGGAGAGAAATGCATTCCGTTTCCCGGTGATACCGGATGAGCCACAAACAAATAAGGCAAGGGAGGATATCCCTGCCTATCAGAAAAAACAAAGTAAACGTCAGGAAAGGTCTTCCCAGGATAAAGAAAAGCATAACAATCAGCATAGAAAAGACGGGCAGACAAGCAGTGGTGGGGAAGAGAAGGCTCAAAGAATCGAGCCTCGGGAAAAATCGATACCAGGAAGAAAAGTATATAAGAAGGACCCGAGTATACCATTTCAGCCTACAGAAGTTCCATCCCCCATATACGGATTCCAAAAAAGAAGGCAGAATGAAGAAATTGAACAGATTCCTGCCTATAAACGTAAGGAACTTAACCAGGATATTTCCGATCAGACTAGCTCACTTTCTTCGGAAATTCAGAAAAATATACTTCCATCAGCAGGTAACGAGCCTGCGTCTGTACATCGTATAAATAATAGGGATTCGGAAAATGTCAAAGCAAAGGAAACTGAACCAAAAGAAGACATACCTTCTGAAAACACGCTTAATTCCAGTCTGAATCTGCATAAAGAAGAAGCAGCGGCCGCTATAGAATCGCGGGAGGATAGAGTGTCCGATGGGAAAGACGATTTAAATGAAGCAAAACGTGAACAGGAAAGACAGCGTAAGATGAATCCAATCAGTTCAAGGGAAAATAGAAGGGCATTTGATAGAAGAACTGGTGAATCCAAGTCAGAACCTTTTAATGTTCTGATGACGCCAAGGGATAAGAAGAATCTTTTTGATAAACAGAAGCGCACTGCCGCAAGTGAACGGCAGAACACGCCCATCCGGCCAGTAGAAGCGGAAAGTCGGAAATCGAGCCGGCAAAATTTGGACAAACCATATTTTGAAAGGGAAGCTGCGGACAGGAAGCGAGATGTGTTAGGCACACAGGCAACCTCAGATGGGGAAGCAGTGCAGGAAACGGCCCAGCAATCTGATAGCACACATGAACCTGTTGAAGTTCAGCAAGTAATCATCCCGGAGCAAAAGATTCATGTTCCATATCATTTGCTGAATGACCCTGTTGGAAAAAATACTGATGACCAGCTGTGGGTAAATGAACAGCAGCAATTATTGGAGCAGACTTTAAAGTACTTCAATGTTCGTGCCAAGGTTGTAAAAGCAACACAGGGTCCATCCGTTACGAGATTTGAAGTGCAACCGGAGATGGGAGTTAAAGTAAGCAAGATTAAAAACCTCTCGGATGATTTGAAATTAAACATGTCTGCAAAGGATATTCGAATTGAAGCACCGATTCCAGGGAAAAATACAGTAGGGATTGAAGTGCCGAATCTAAAGGCTGAGATGGTTGGATTGCAGGGAATTTTCGAAACTGCTGATTTTCGAGAGAGTAAATCTCCATTAAGTATAGCGCTTGGTCTTACGATAGAAGGCTATCCGAAGATTACCAATGTCCAGAAGATGCCCCATGGCCTGATAGCTGGTGCGACAGGATCGGGTAAAAGTGTGTGTATCAACACGATTTTAATCAGTCTGATTTATAAGGCGAGCCATGAAGACGTGAAGTTCCTTCTGATAGATCCTAAAATGGTGGAGCTTGCACCTTACAATGGGATACCCCATTTGGTGGCTCCGGTGATTACAGATGTGAAGGCAGCGACACAAAGTCTGAAATGGGCAGTAGGCGAGATGGAAGAACGCTATGAGAAGTTTGTCCAGGAAGGTGTCCGGGACATCGAGCGATATAACCAAAAGGTAGTCAAACAGGGAAGAGCCGATAAAAAAATGCCTTTTATCATCATTGTGATTGATGAGCTTGCTGATTTGATGATGATGTCTCCACAGGATGTCGAGGATTCGATTAGCCGGATCGCACAGAAAGCAAGGGCATGCGGGATTCACCTGCTCCTGGCAACACAGCGTCCGTCTGTGGATGTCATTACCGGTCTGATTAAAGCAAACATCCCAACAAGGATTGCTTTCAGTGTTTCATCCCAAATCGACTCCCGTACAATTCTTGATTCCAGCGGCGCAGAAAAGCTGCTTGGAAAAGGAGACATGCTGTTTGTTGAAAATGGTGCCGGAAAGAGCGTTCGTCTGCAAGGTCCATTTGTATCCGATGAAGAGATTGAGCGTGTAACCGCCTATGCTCGGACAATTGCTGAGCCGAATTACTTATTTGAACAGGAGGAGCTGCTTGAACAGCTCAGTATGGATGAGGACGTGGATGAATTAATGGATGAAGCCATTCAATTTATTCTCAATCAAAACAGTGCTAGTACATCCCTGCTCCAGCGTCATTTTAAAATTGGTTACAATAGGGCGGCACGGCTTATTGATTCGCTCGAGGGAAGAGGAATTATTTCCGGACAGAATGGAAGCAAACCGAGAGATGTTCTGATTGCCCAAAACCAGCTTGAAGAGTTTTAATTGTTTGTCTGAAATTGAAAAATTCTATATGATATAGAGACTATGGATAATCGATAAGGAGACATCATTATAATGAAGGAAATCAGTCAGAAGCTTTCAGGGAATATCAAACGTCTTACCAACAAAACATTTAAATTTGATGAACGCATCAAAGATGGTTGGTTCTCCGCTGTATACTTTTTAAAAACAAAAGAGATTGCCGAGAAGAAAATACCCCATAATTATGTAACCATGCAGTTTTTTCAGAAAGAGGATGCTGTACTGTGCGGAACCGATGAAGCTATTGCATTACTCCATAGCTTCGCCGATCATCCTGAAACATTGGAGATAAAATCATTGAAAGATGGAGATAAAATCAGTCCATATGAGACGGTAATGACGATTTCCGGATCCTATCAGCAGTTTGGCTTTCTCGAAGGACTTATAGATGGTATCCTTGCTAGAAGAACATCTGTGGCAACAAATGTATACAATGTGGTAAAAGCTGCGCGAACCTCCGGGGAGAAGAAGCCGGTTATATTTATGGGTGACCGTGATGACCATTATACGACACAGGCCGGTGATGGGTACGCTGCATTTATTGGGGGTTCTACCGCACAGGCTACACATGCAATGAATGAGTGGTGGGGCAAAGAAGGTATGGGAACGATGCCACATGCGCTGATTCAAATGTTTCGCGGAGATACGGTTGCAGCTGCAAAAGCCTACCATGAGATGTATCCTGAAGATGAATTGGCCGCACTTGTTGATTACAATAATGATGTCATTACGGATTCACTGAAAGTCGCTCGCGAATTTGGCGATAAATTAAAGTCTGTTCGCCTTGATACATCGCGAACACTCGTTGATAAGTATTTCCTTAGAAATCATCATTTAATGGGAACATTCGATCCGCGCGGGGTCAATCCTGAATTGCTGTTTGCTTTAAGGAAAGCACTGGATGATGATGGTTTCCAGCATGTTAAAATCATGGTGACAGGAGGATTTACGGAGGATAGGATTACCGAGTTTGAAAAAGCAGGTGTGCCAGTGGATATGTATGGTGTCGGCCGAAGCTTGCTACGGCTCAATATCGGCTTTACCGGTGATTTGGTTCTTTTGAATGGCAGTCCTGAAGCAAAAGAGGGACGGCGTTTCAGACCGAATCCCCGGCTTGAAAAGGTTGACTATCATGACCCGAACAAATAAGCTATACAAGCAGATACGGATCATCCAGTAAATATTCGTTATCAAAGCGATTCACTAATATTAATCAATTTTCTAATTATAGAGCAGTCAGTATAAAGTGTTTGAAACTAAATCGATCTTTGCTATAATGAAGCGGTATGAATATCCTTTCATACAATTTTTAGATAAATGTTTGTATGAACATGTTGGAGGTTCGTTTTATGACAACTTACCATTTTATTGGTATTAAAGGGACAGGAATGAGTGCTCTTGCACAAATCCTTCACGACTCAGGTGAAAAAGTCCAGGGCTCGGATGTAGATAAGAAGTTTTTTACACAGGAGTCACTGGAAGCAAAAAATATCCCGATACTCCCGTTTTCGGAGAGTAATATTAAAGAAGAATTTACCGTTATTGCAGGAAATGCTTTTTCAGATGAACATATTGAAATTCAGGAAGCAAAAAAACAGGGCTGTACCTTTTATAGATATCATGAATTCCTTGGCGAATGGTTAAAGCAATTCACAAGTATTGCCGTAACAGGGGCACATGGCAAGACTTCCACTACAGGATTGCTTGCACATGTTCTCAATGAGACTTTTCCGATTTCCTATCTGATAGGAGATGGAACAGGTAATGGACATGTAGACAGCAAATATTTTGTTTTTGAAGCATGCGAATACCGCCGCCATTTTCTGAGCTATGAACCTGATTATGCCATCATGACCAATATTGATTTTGATCATCCGGACTATTTTACGAGCCTTGATGATGTTGTCGATGCATTTCAATCAATGGCAGACCGTGTTAAGAAGTGTATTGTGGCATGTGGTGACGACGAAGAGCTGCAGAAAATCCATACCAAGGTTCCGGTCATCTATTACGGATTTGCCGAAACGAATGATTTTCAGGCTCAAAATGTCCAGGAAACAACTGAGGGGACACAGTTTGATGTGTTTGTAAGAAATACGTATTATGACACATTTACCATACCTATGTATGGCAATCATAATATCCTGAATGCATTGTCCGTCATAGCAATCTGCCACTATGAAGGCATTGTAGCAGAGGATATTAAGAAACTTTATTCATTCCAAGGTGTTAAGCGCCGATTTACGGAAAAAATGGCCGGAGATCAGGTTATTATCGATGATTACGCCCATCATCCGAAAGAAATCATGGCAACAATTGAATCTGCCAGAAAGAAATATCCAACTAAACAAGTTGTGGCTATATTCCAGCCGCATACGTTTACCAGAACAAAAACGTTCTTGCAGGAATTTGCTGATAGCTTAAATGAAGCTGATGATGTATACTTATGTGATATTTTCGGGTCTGCAAGAGAAGAATCAGGCCAGCTTACAATCAATGAATTACAGGAATTGATTCCCGACAGCAAGCTTCTTGATCTGAAACAGACGGAAGTGCTTCAGGAATATAAAGACAGTGTTTTAATTTTCATGGGTGCAGGGGATATTCAGAAATTCCAGAAGGCTTATGAAGATACGAAGAACCGCTCCATAAAGAACTAATTTATAGAACCATCAAGGTATATATTACCTTGATGGTTCTTTTTAATTAAGGGCATTCTAATAATGATTGATAAGTTTTGTATTTTTGCCTGATATTTCTCAAAAAATAGGGGTATATCATTAAAACAGGCACATATATACACTGCGTATTATCAGTCCGGAAGCTACTTCAGATAGCTCCACTTTAGAAAAATGATATGTATTGGAAGGATTTTTCCCATATTTGTCGAATTTGTTATTGGAAAGGGATATACTATAGCTATGTTTTTATCGATATAACGCCTTCTTTTTTACGTATGTTTACCATGGTTCATTTAGGGTATTTACTAAAGAAGATATCCTATTTAATTAGGTACAAAATGAAGGAAGGGAATTATCTGTATAAGACATGATTATTCGTACTACTACATACAAAAGGAGCTGATTCAGGAATGGAAATCATGTTGTATATTGCCGCACTTATCGCTGCTATCGCATTTGTGGTGCTGGTAGTATATGTAATCATCACATTGAAAGCAACAAAACAAACACTAAATGACGTATCAGGAACCGTACAGGGTCTGGAAAAGCAAATGCAGGGAGTAACTTCCGAAACAACACAATTGTTGAATAAAACGAATCGATTAGCAGACGATATTAATCATAAATCCGCAAAATTGGATGGACTTTTCCAAGGAGCCAAAGGTATTGGCGATACTGTCAGTGACTTCAATCAGACGTTACGGCAGCTGTCCAGTGTCATTTCACGAAATTCGAAAGAGGATCAGGAAAAGGCGGCACAGGCCGTTAAATGGGGAGCTTCCATCTTCGAATATTGGAATAAGAGAAAAAGCAAGTAATATATTAAGGAGGGAATTTTTATGTCAGAGAATAATATTAACACAAAGGATTTTATTATCGGTACATTAGTCGGAACAATTGTAGGTGCCTCTGCAGCATTGCTGTTTGCTCCTAAATCCGGCAGGGAATTAAGAGACGATATTAATCAAGGAGCTACTCAAGTGAAATATCGTGCTGGGGAATGGAAAGATGTTGCCCAGGAGAAAAGTTCCGGGTGGAAAGATAAGGCCTATACAACTGGTTCGGAGTTAAGAAGAAAAGCAATGGACACGACTTCCCAGCTGACCAAAAACGTTAGTCAAAAGACAATGGAAGTTAAAGACAATGTTGTTCAGAAATCAAAGGAATTAAAAGACAATGCAATCCAGAAAACGCAGGAATTGAGTGACGATGCTTCCCAAAAGGCGGCAGAAGTAAAGAATGATACTAATCAAAAAGCTGCTGAAGTAAAGAGCGATGTCAGTCAAAAAGCACAGGAAGTAAAAAAGGATGTTACCAATAAAACGCAAGAAGTGAAAAATACAGCTGCTTCTCAGTCAAAAAATGCTGCTGCAGCGAAATCAAATAATAACGCATCCAAAAAGCCGGCGGCAGATCCGAAATTAAAAACGAATACAAACAAATAGCAAAAAGACCGCTGCAGATTTATTCATGCAGCGGTCTTTTTCGTTTATGGGCAATATGAACCCATAAAACATCATTTAGCTCCATCTGATTTCCAGTCGGTCACCAGTCTGGATTTCCGCATCAAATGCTGTCTTTTGATCGTTTTTGTAGAGTTTAAAGTTGCCATTTACCATCGATATATCAAATTCAGCAAAACGGAAGATATCCTGAAATATAAACGGTTCCGGACTTTTTTCTTTGACTTTCAATGTGTCGTTAAATTTTACTGGACTTTCCAATTCTAGTTGTTCTACCCCACGCAAAACAGAAACGAGGATTTGCTTCATCACTATGCGCTTGTCGTTAAAAGTAACTGTAATGGTCCGGATATACTCAATATCCAACTGCTGAAGCAAATCCTGAACGGTTGGATTGCCTGCAGATTTCACTTCGAGTCTGTCATTATGCTGCATTTTCTGTTCAACAGTCACGTTTTCCCCATTTAGGAAAACCTTAGTCTCACCTTTATCAATGGAAATCTTCCGGTTGTCTACGTAACAGATGAAAGGTTTCGTACTGTTTAAATTCTCTGTGCTTCTTGAATAGAGGAAGTCTTTAATAGACTGAGTCTTTTTCCATTCAATGATATCCCTATCCTTTATTAGGTAATCTTTTGTTCTTAACTGGCCATTTACGTAAAGGGAGGATTGAAGCTGATAGGCCTTCCCCTGATAAAAAATGGTCATCGCTGGTACTTCTCCAATAAGTTCCTCCAATGTGACTTCTGCTGCTGCCCCTGGACTTCCGGCAATGACACTGATATCATCCCTGTTTTTGATTGGAGCGTCCATACTAGCTTCTTTATTGTTCAGGTAAATGGTCGGTGCAGTTCCAAAACTGCCTGGCACAGTAATTTCTGTTCCATTTACGTTAATTATGGATGCAACTCCGGGTTTTCCGTATAGCTTATTCAATTCGATTCCTGCCTGAATGAGACAATCTCCTACAGTCAATTGCTTCATTTCAAATAGGCGGATCATCTTCTTATTTACTCGGACACTTACATAATGCACAGGGTTTTGCTTTGCTGCAATCGCAATACCGATGGGAGTGACAAAGTCTGGCCCCTGTGGAATATGTTCATTTTTGACAAGGCTTTGGATGGCATCACTTCCGCGCACTGCAACACGATTGGCCGGCAAATCCAGCTTGTTTGCAAGAGCACTGGTCAAGTCAGGCGTGAGGCTTCCGCCGCCAACAAGCATAATCGCCCTAGGTGACTTGGCGTTTAACTGAAGAATCTCATCTGAAATGGCTGCTGCCAATCTATCGACATGAACAGAGATGTCTGCAACGAGCGCATCATATGTAATCGTGGACTCAAATCCCAGTATATCGGCGACTTTATCCTGTCCTTCATTAACAATTCGCCGTTTTGTTGCTTCTGCCTGTGGGAAATCAAGCAAATAATGATCGCTGATCGCCTCGGTGATCTCATCACCAGCAACTGGGACCATGCCATAGGCTACAACTGTTCCTCTATCGGTTATTGCAATATCACTTGTCCCTGCACCAATGTCAACAAGTGCTACATTAAGACGGCGCATCGACTCAGGAATCAGCACATGGATAGCGGCGATTGGTTCGAGTGTTAGTGCCTCCATTTCAAGATCTGCTCTTGCCAGTGCAGCGAGCAATGATTCCACAACTACTTTAGGAAGAAATGTAGCAATGATATCAACGGAAGCTTCTTCACCACTTTGTTCAATCAGTGATCCAATCAACTCTTTATCCAGCCTGTAATGGAGAACGGAGTAACCAACACAATAATAATTGGTATAATCATTGTCTTTCTCCTGTCCGGCCAAGTCCATCTGGGCAGCCTGGACGGCGGTAAGTTCCAAGTGTTTAATTTGTTCATCATTCGTGATCGGCTGTTGAAGAAGTGAAATCGAAGCAGTTGCTTCAATCGTCTTCAATGCCCTACCTGCAGCAGCGACACATGCCTTCGTCAACACAGTACCGGATCTTTCCTCAAGCGTATCTTTTACTTCTTTAATTACATCTGCAACTGCTACAACATTATGTATCTGTCCGTCACGCATGGAACGTTCGGTATGTTCTATTATACAATAATCTATTACGGAAAACTTATCCTGCTGTTTTTCCAGTAATAGACCCGTTACGGAGCGGGTGCCAATATCAAGTGCGAAGATAGGTGATTCCAATGTTCAGCACTCCTTCCAATTTGCTAGTACTCTTATATAATCGGATATTCAAACGTTGATTTGAACACATAATCTATGATTAATAGAATAATATCTACTATATTATAAACTTAATGATGACAAATAAAAGAATTTTAGCTATAATTGTCACTAATTATTAAAAATAGCTAAATTTTGAATCAGGGGGCGCATAGGAAATGAGTAACGAAATGGAGCAGCTACGAAAGCAAACAGATGATGTGAATTTGGAAATTCTAAAGTTAATAAATCGACGTGCAGAGCTGATTCAGCAAATTGGTCAGTTGAAAACGAAGCAGAGTATGAAGCGCTTTGATCCAGTGCGTGAAAGGGAAATGCTGGATAAGATCAAGGAAAACAATAACGGACCATTCCAAAATGCGACACTTGAGCATATTTTTAAGGAAATTTTCAAAGCAAGTCTTGAATTACAGGAAGACGATCACAGCAAAGCTTTACTCGTATCACGTAAAAAGAAGCCGGAGAATACGGTTGTCGACCTCAAAGGCGAGAAAGTCGGTGACGGAACAGCGAGCTACGTATTCGGACCATGTGCAGTCGAGAGTTATGAACAGGTTGCTGCTGTAGCAGAATCAATTAAAAGTAAGGGATTGAAGCTGCTTCGCGGTGGAGCCTTTAAACCTAGAACATCACCATATGATTTCCAAGGGCTTGGTGTAGAAGGCCTGCAAATTCTAAAACGTGTCGCTGATGAATATGATTTGGCAGTTATAAGCGAAATTGTGAATCCAGCCCATATTGAGGAAGCTGCCGATTATATTGATGTAATCCAGATTGGTGCAAGAAACATGCAAAACTTTGAATTGCTTAAAGCTGCCGGTGATTCCAATAAACCAGTATTGTTAAAACGCGGCCTGTCTGCAACCATTTCAGAATTCATCAATGCTGCCGAATATATAATGTCCCGCGGCAACGGAAATATTATCTTATGTGAACGCGGAATCAGAACCTATGAAAAGGCAACCCGCAATACACTTGATATCTCAGCTGTACCTATTTTAAAACAGGAGACCCATCTTCCTGTCATGGTGGATGTGACCCATTCCACGGGCAGAAGAGACCTGCTCCTTCCAACAGCCAAAGCAGCACTTGCAATTGGCGCTGACGGTGTCATGGCAGAGGTTCACCCAGATCCCGCTGTAGCATTATCTGATTCAGCACAGCAAATGGATATACCAACATTTGATAGCTTTTTTGAAGAAATTAAAGGATTGGAAAACCGTTTGAAATAGCAGTACCCGGGCTGGTCAACATGATCAGCCCTTCTTTTTATTAACATTTCAGATGAAGATAACAAATCGCCACATCCAGCACCATCAGAAATATGCTTCTGTATAGGTTTTATTGTGCAAATGGGGTATTTGGCTGAGCGTGGAAAAAGGAGCAGGAATGGCGGAAATAATCGGATTAGCGCGAAATAATGAGCAGAACTGCAGAAATAATCGGAAAAGCGCGGAATTATTTGTTAGAATCGCGGAATTGCTGCCAATCGTTAACTGGGCGTATATGTCCAACACACGGATTCCAGTTATTTAAAGTTAACGTTCCTTGTAAAAGATAGCACTATTAGTTACTGGTTGTGATGACAGCTTGATTTTATAATGAAAAATTTTGTAATTTTTTTCATGGTAGAGTATCATATAGAGAAAGAAGTCGATTTGTATTATTTTTAGGAGGTAGACTTAGATGAACATTACGATCTATGACGTAGCAAGAGAGGCAAACGTCTCCATGGCTACGGTTTCACGTGTTGTTAATGGTAACCCGAACGTTAAGCCAACAACACGCAAAAAAGTCCTGGCAACAATTGAAAGATTAGGTTATCGCCCTAATGCTGTTGCAAGAGGACTGGCAAGCAAAAAGACAACAACTGTGGGAGCGATTATCCCGGATATTTCCAATATCTTTTTCTCTGAACTTGCACGCGGTATTGAGGATATTGCAACCATGTATAAATATAATATTATCTTAAGCAGTTCTGATCAGAATAAGGACAAGGAAGTTCAATTGATTAACACCATGCTGGAAAAACAGGTCGATGGTATTTTATTCATGGGAGGAAATATCACCGATGAGCATATTCACCAATTCAAAACCTCTTCGGTACCGGTCGTTCTCGCTTCTACATATGACCCAACAGATACAATTCCTTCTGTAAATATTGATTACGAGCTCGCATCCTATGAAGCAACAAAAAGTTTGATTGATAAGGGCCATCAACAGCCTGCGCTTGTTACCAGTGAAGCGGAATCAAGTGTCAGTGCGCTTAAATATAATGGATATATCCGGGCACTTAAGGATGCGTCCATTACAGTTAATGAAGACTTGATTTTCAAAGGGGAATATGGTTACAAGAGCGGCCTAGAAGCCGTAGAGAAATTCCTTGGTCTTGATAATAAGCCCACAGCTGTGTTTGCTGCATATGACGAACTTGCATTAGGTGTTATTCACGGTGTGCAGGATCGCGGATATAAAGTTCCTGATGATATGGAAGTGTTTGGTTTTGATAATACGCGACTTGCTACAATGGTCCGGCCAACACTGACAACCATTGTTCAGCCGACATATGATATAGGTGCAGTTGCAATGAGACTTTTGACAAAGTATATGAATAAAGAACAGGTAGACGATAAAAACGTCGTATTACCACATCGAATTGAGTTCAGAAACTCAACATCAGAAAAATAATACCGATATAATAATAAATCAAATAGTGTTCAAAAAGTTACGAGCGGCTCTAAAGCTTTATCGATACCTTTTTGGACGCTTCTTATTTTAATGGGACCTGTGAGCTCCAATAAAATATTGATTTTCAGCAAAGATATAATGGGGAGACAAATAAATATGAGAAAACGTGATATATTAACTCCAATCGGTATTACATTAGGATTTATTATGATAATGCTAGCGATCTTAACGAACAGTGGAACAGACGGTTTAGCCTCCTTTGCAGATATTCCATCTATTTTTGTTGTAATTGGCGGTCTGATTGCATCGATGCTGATTACATTTAAAAAGGAACAAATCAAGATGACTGGTAAGGTCTTAAAAGAAGCATTTAACAAAAATGATATGCAGCTGCCGGAATTGATCCATCTGTTCATTCGTTTATCTGAACGTGCGAGAAGGGAGGGAATTCTCGCTCTGGAAAACGAACTGGAAGATGTAGAAGACCCTTTTATCCGAAAGGGAATATTACTTGCAGTCGATGGAATCGAACCAGAAGTGATTACAGATATTATGAATGCTGAAATTACTGCAATGGAAGACAGGCATTATAAAGGAAGATTGCTATTTGAAAAGGCAGCAGATTATGCACCAGCATGGGGAATGATTGGAACATTGATTGGACTAGTACTGATGCTGAATACACTGTCCGATCCAAGCACACTTGGACCTAGTATGGCAGTTGCCCTCCTTACAACCTTGTATGGAACCGTTCTTGCCAACTTGGTTTTCACACCAATGGCTGGAAAATTGGAAGCAAAAACAGAAGAAGAAATTTTTACAAAACAAATTATTATAGAGGGCATCATTGGTGTTCAGTCAGGTCAAAATCCACGTATTTTGGAAGAAAAACTTGGCGCATTTTTGACGAACGATACCACAAAGCGAAAAGTAAATGAGGAATCTGCTAGTTACGTGGGGGAGAGCGTAAATGGAGCGTAGACAGATGAGACGGAAAAAAAAGGAAGGTGCACCAAAATGGATGGTAACCTATTCAGATATGGTTACACTTGTTCTCGTTTTTTTCATCCTTCTTTTCTCCATGTCCCAAATCGATCTGACTAAATTCGATACGATTTCAGAGTCGTTCAGAAATCGCATGATCTTTGATTTTTCTTCATCCGCGGTGCCGCTGGATAACTCAGCAGACAATTTAGACCAAGATGAGAAAGATGAAATGGAACCTGATTCTGATACACCAACAGAGGAAGTTAGTGACACTGTTAGTTCTTCAACGGAAGATGATTCTTTGAATAAACTGGTAAACAATGTCGAAAGCTATATGGATGAATATGATCTAAATAACGTTGTATCCGCAAATCGAACTGAGCGGGGTGTCGTTCTTGTACTGCAGGAAAGCATTTTATTTGATTCCGGCGAAGCAGACATACTTGTGGAAGGACAACCGTTTCTCGATCGGATTGGAACCCTGCTTACGGATATACCAAACAATGTAAAAGTGGAAGGGCATACCGATTCCCGACCAATCTCCAATTACCGATATCCATCCAACTGGGAATTATCCGGTGCAAGAGCAAGCAGTGTAGTCAGATATCTCATTGAGGAAAACAACCTTGATGTCTCACGTTTTTCTACGGTTGGATATGCAGATACAAAGCCGCTCGTACCAAATACATCCGAAGAAAACTGGAGTCAGAATCGCCGCGTTGAAATTGTAATCTTAGAAAAGGGTAATGAAGAAGAAGGAACTGACAGCTGATCAGTTCCTTTTTTATATGCTTCAAACAATGGCAGGAGTGAGAGAACATCGAAAACCCCGGGAGAGATCTGACCGTTGAGCGAAAGGGAATAACGAGCAGCCGCGCGGAAAAAAGAGCGGCGGCGCGGAAAAAAGAGCAGGGGCGCGGAATAAACGGCAGAAGCGCGGAAAAAACAGAGGAACCGCGGAATAATCAGCAGCCGCGCGGAATAATTAGTAAAACCGCGGAATAATCAGCGAAAGCGCGGAATAACGAGCAGAATCGCGGAAAAAAC
>NZ_HE610978.1:457717-522846 GCF_000285495.1 Oceanobacillus massiliensis str. N'diop | reverse complement strand
GAAAAAACAGCGAAAGCGCGGAATAAACAGAAAAACCGCGGAAAAAAGAGCAAAACCGCGGAATAACGAGAAGAACAGCGGAAAAAAGAGCAGAATCGCGGAATAACGAGAAGAACCGCGGAATAAACAGCGAAAGCGCGGAATAACGAGAAGAACCGCGGAAAAAAGAGCAGAAGCGCGGAATAACGGACAGAAGCGCGGAAAAAACAGCGAAAGCGCGGAATAAACAGAAAAACCGCGGAAAAAACAGCAAAACTGCGGAATAACCAGCAATGCCGCGGGAAAAGTCCGCCTCTGCCATACCGCAGTTTCACTTCAAATATTGCTTATCATTTTATCGTTTTAGCATATTTTAATAGGTTTTCCAGCAGTGAATTATTTTTTTCTGTAATATCTTTTTTCCTTGGTATCTCAGGGAAAGCTTCATCGGTATCATGCCAAAATTTTGGCAGATCGATGGGGGCTTCGCGTTGCCATTTGGCTCGCCATTCTGCAGGGATTATTCCTTTTGCAGGAGAATCTTGTTTCATTACGTTCCAAATCTGTGCCCATGACCTGGGGACAACTCTCCACATATCATAGCCGCCGCCACCTGTTGCAATCCATTTTCCGTTACAGTATTGGTGTGCGAGTTCATGTGCTAGCTGAGGGATTCGATTAAAAATCTCCATTGTTCCGCACAGGTGTGTCAATGGGTCAAAGCAGTGTGCATCCGCGCCGTTTTGTGTGATGATTATATCCGGATTAAAGAACTTGGCAATTTCTCTGAATGCGGTTTCATAGGAATGTAGGTAAGATTCATCCTGTGTAAATGCATCGATTGGCAGGTTAAAGGAATAGCCATGACCTTGTTTGATGCCGCGCTCACTCACGTTTCCGCTTCCGGGAAAAAGGTATCTGCCTGTCTCATGGATAGAAAAGGTGCATACATTCGGATCGTCATAGAAAGCCCATTGGACACCGTCTCCATGATGTGCGTCCGTGTCAACATACAACACCTTGAGATTATATTTTTCTCGGATATATTTAATGGCGATGGCACAATCATTATAAATACAGAATCCTGCTGCTTTTCTTTGTAAGGCATGGTGGAGGCCTCCACCTAGATTCAAAGCGTGGTCCCGTCTGCCTGTCAGCACTTCATCGACAGCGGTTAAGGTACCTCCCACGGCAAAACTGCTTGCTTCATGCATATTTGGGAAGATGGGAGTATCTTCTGTGCCGAGGCCATATTCATATGCTTCGTCTTCACTTAAGCTATCTGCCTGCTTGACCGCATTGATATAAGCTCTATCATGAAAAAGACCGATTTCCTCCTCTGTGGCCATTCTTGGAGGTATGATGTCTTGAGCGTATAACATTGCACTAGCTTCCAATAACTCTTTTGCGAGGAGCACCCTTTTTTGATTGAAAGGATGTTCTTCATTAAAATGATAAATTAGAAAGTCATCGGAAAAAACGAATCCTGGATTGCTGCTCATCGTTTTGGCCCCGGTATATTATTTGGCCACATTAATTGATATCCGGCGTCTCTCAGATCCTGAATCACAGGCATGGGATTAAGGGTTTGAATTCGAAATACGAGCACCTTATAGTCTGGATCATTTCCGAATGGATAAATTAAGACGGAAACAATATTCGCTTTACGTTTACCGAAGATGGTAGCGACTTCCGGTAATATTCCCGGGCGATGGGGGACCTTTACCTCAATAAGTGAGCTTTGGACGTGGGTGCCGGTTAATTGGATCAGCGTATGAAGCATATCTTTTTCCGTAATGATTCCGACAAGCCTGCTTCCAGAGACAACTGGAAGACATGCAATTTCCTTATTATAAAAAATGGATGCAATCTCTTCGACGAAATCCATTGGGTGTATCGTCACAACCGGATGACTCATGATTGTCTGAATCTCATGTTCCAATTCTCCTTGATCAGCATCCTTAAGGAGAATGGATGGGCTTGCATCTCGCACGTCCCGATCCGAAACGATTCCAATTACAGCATTTTCCCGATCGACGATAGGGATATGTCTTATCTTATTTTCCTGGAGGATTACCAGTGTCTCCGCAATGGTTGCTGTAGGAGGCAGGGTAATTACATCAGTCTTCATAATCTCTTCAACCAGCATCTATAATCCCTCTCTCATATTCCGATATTTATTCCTTGCCAAGAAGCGGAGCTTATCGAACTTCTCGATTGATTCCTCAGATACATTTTTTCCGATTCGGACCATCAGGCAGTTCGCCGGATGGGAAATGATTTCCGGGTCATCGGTAGGTGCAGGGAGCAAGCCGCCTGTTGCCATCATCTTTTCCATTACTTTTCGGTAATTCCAGATGCTCAGTTTTGTCCCATCCAAGTCCCAGTGCCAATAATATTCAGTTGATATAACAATATAGTTTTCCATATAACGATCCAGCATGGAAACTTTCAGTAAATTCGAAGCGACTCCCGCACCGCGAAAGTCGGGAATTATTTCAATCGCTCCCAATTCCAATAAATCGTCCATGTTAAATTCCGACCATCGTTCAAGGGGGTCCGGATGCAAATAGGTGACATAGCCAACTATCGTGCTCGCTGTTCGTGCGACGAGAATTCTTCCTTCTGGAAAGTCAGCAATGCTCAGAAGGGCTTCAAATTGCTTTTCTGCGGGACGAAAGGCGGTTAATTTTTCATGAAAGTGATATTGCTTCAGTTCATTTGAATGCAGTGGTCCTTCAATAACAATTGGTCCAAGCTCTGTTTTATATGTTAACGAATGATATGTTTTTACATGTTCCATTTGTTCACCACCTGTATTTGATGCGCTTTCATCTTTATTATACAGGAAATTTATGATTATTTTTAGTATTTTGTGAAAGTAATGCCAATGATTAATGGGTGGAAGGGAGGAGATGTGACCGGTCTGAGGAAAATAAAAAAGGGAGCAGAGTTTGCTCCCTTGGTAGTCGTGCATGATTTATTCTTCGTCGCCCTCATCCTGCCCGGATTCAGATTCAGTATCCTCTTGGTCGCGATTTTCGTCGTCTGAAGATTCCTCATCGGATTGATTATCATCATCCTGATTTTCCTCTGGCTTATCTTGTTCGTCAGGTTTCTCTGATTTATCATCCTTTTTGTCCTTTTTATCAGGTGTTTCCTTTTCATCCTTTTTCGGCTGGCCGACAATGACTTCACTGGACGCCTTGGATTCCATGCCGAAATAGTCTACTGCCTTAACCATATAAACGGCATTTTCATCTCCGATTCCAAAATCAGTAGAGGTAGTGCTTCCGATAAGTTTGAAATCACTTCCTGGTGAGTTAGACCGGAAGATACGATAGCCGACAACATCCTTGCTGCCTGGTTTTTTCCAAGTTAAATGGCTGCCGGACTTTTTAAGGGAAGTCGGTTTACCTGGTGCTTTTCCATCATCGGAAATGGAACTGCCGGCTTTACCTTTTGGTATTCCGATCTTCTTCCATTTGTCTGTTTCCGATCTCGGGTAGAGTTGGGTCAAATCACCAATATTTTCATAACCCATTCGTTCCAGCCAAGCCGGATTGAAGGTAAGTCCATCGCCTTCTGTAAACTCAGCTGGGGTGTCAGATCCTGCGATGACGGATTTGCCGTCTACGATAACCTGGTTACCTGTAATGAGACTGTCATCCTTTTTCGTTGGCACATACTTGGCATTGAATAGATCTGTTTTAACGAGTCCTGCCTTTTCGCATAGCTCTGAAGGAAGCATACCTGAAACGGCACAATAGCTCTTTTCTACCACGCCATCCGGACGCTCGAACCGTTCTGATGGTGCGACAAGGTCAGGTCGAATGTCACTGGCAGCATTAATCAGCCGTGCCCATAGATTTTGATTCCGCTGGCTGTAGCTTAATGGGTAGGATTTGTCATCAATCGATGATGGCGTCTTATATCCTATCCATGTGCCAAGCGTAACATTAGGATTGGTCGCAACAAACCATGCATCATGATATCTCTGTGATGTACCTGACTTACCGGCCCAATCGACATTCCCATATTTCAATTGTGACTGAAGATATCTTGCAGTACCGCCGGAAATTACATCGCGCATCATATCAAGTGTCAGGTAGTTGGTTTGCGGTGTAAAGACATCGACAGGCTCTACTTTATGTTCATAGATCGTTTCGCCGTCATTCGTTGTAATTTTCTCGATCATATATTCTTCAGCAAATTTTCCGTTGTTTCCAAAAGTCGTATATGCATTGGTATTCTGCTCAACAGTCACACCATAGTCCATGCCTCCAATTGCCATGGATGGATAGCTTTTTTCCCCTTCGGATAGCGATATTCCCATCTTTTCAAGATATTGAGTAGGATCATTCGCATAGTTTCGTAAGTAGGTATCCACTGCAGGTATATTATAGGATTGTGCCAATGCATACCTTGCTGACACTAGTCCATGATAGCCGCCGCCATAGTTCCCCAAGGAATAGGAATTATACCCTGGAAATTTAAATGTCCTGTCAACATCGGCAATCGGTGTACCGGGCTGTACTACTCCTGCTTCCATTGCTGGCGCGTAGTCAAGCAGGGGTTTAATCGTACTGCCGGGAGAACGTTGTCTATATGCATAATTTATTTGATTCTCATTACTGTATCCGCGTCCACCGACAAAGCTTATGATTCTGCCGGTACTGTTCTCAATCAGCATGCCGCCAGCTTGTACTTTTTCGGTGACTTCTTGGGACTCTCCTGTTTCTTCATTGGTTACGGTAAAGGTTCTATCCTTTCCGTAATGCTCATAGTTCTTAGCTATTTCCTGAAATACGTCATAGATTTCCTTATCGATTGTCGAATGGATTTCATAACCATTCAATCGCATGGCACGTTCTGCCAATAATTCATACTCTTCATCCAGCTCTTCATTGCCGCTGATATCTTCTGCGGTATAGCCGTCCTCTTTAAGTAATTGATTTTTTATGATTTCTTTTGCTTCACTTTCTAATTGGTACGTAAGATATGGATACTTTTCAATTGGCGAAGATTCCTCTTCTTTAAAATCTGCAGCAATATCGTAAGCCATTGCTTCATCGTATTGTTCTTTTGTGATGTATTCTGCTTCATACATTCTGTTCAATACCGTTTTCATCCGGTTTATTCCAGGCTGAATACCTGCCTCATCCTTAAGTCCGCCTGTACTAAGGAAGGGGGTATATGCAGAAGGACTTTGCGGGAGTCCTGCCAAATAGGCGGCCTGAGCAAGATTGACTTCATCTGCACTGATACCGAAAATTCCATTTGCAGCCGTTTGGATTCCGGCTATATTCGTGCCAGACGAATTACGGCCGTAAGGAATAATATTTAAATATGCCTCTAGGATTTCATCTTTTTCGAAGAATTTCTCCAGGCGGAGTGCGAGTAAAATCTCTTTCGCTTTTCTTTCAAAGGAGACTTCATTGGTGAGTATCTGGTTTTTGATAAGCTGTTGTGTCAATGTACTTCCGCCTGTTTGAATAGAAGCATTTGTTGCTTCCTGTACAACAGCACGAAGAATGGCCTTGGGAACAACACCATGATGCTCTGTGAAATATTGGTCCTCTGTAGCGATTACTGCGTCAAGCAGTGTGGGTGAAATTTTTTCTAATGTTGTCTCCTCGCGCTGAATGTCCGATCTGACGTCTCCAAAATAGACATTATCCGCGAAATATAACTTGGAAGTCTCTGAGTAATTATATATGTCCTCTGCCATTGCTTCCTTGCTTCGGATTGGCTCGTCCTTTACGAGAGATGCAAAATAGCCCGCGCCGACTGCACCTGCAAATATAGATCCGATAAAACCTACCACAAGAATTAATAAGATAATATTCCAGACAACATCATAGGTGATTCTGGATGATCGCTGTACCTTTCCGGTCTTCCATATCGACCTTGATTTCTGCATATATTCATGAAACTTTTCTTTGTAATTCATTTGTAAACCCCCTAAAATTCTTTTATAATTATAGCATAAGAGCAATTTATGTTGTACAATAAATGGGAAATATATATTGCAATAATATTACAGATGTGTTATGAATGTATCATAATACTTTTTGCTAAGAAAGATCGCAGTAGTTATGCAAATCCCTGTTAAAGAAGCGAATAGGAGAGAGAATCTCTTACAAGCGCAATCTTAAAGAGAGCTGGCGGCAGGTGCAAGCCAGTACATATTTGCAGACGAATTACAATCTGGAGCAATTCTTTTGATCGTATTTCAAAAGATCGGTGGAGACATCGTTAACAATTCCAAGTGGCCGTTTTCCGGCAACAAGGGTGGTACCGCGTGTTAAACTCGTCCCTTATCCAACGATAAGAGACGGGTTTTTTTGCATTTAATAAAGTGGATGGAGTGTGTGAAAATGGACATTTTACAAGATCTGGAAGGCCGTGGGCTAATTCATCAAACAACAGATAGAGAAGGACTGGAGAAACATTTAAAGGAAAATCAAATAACATTGTACTGTGGATTCGATCCGACAGCCGACAGCCTGCATATCGGTCATCTAGTCCCGCTAACGATGCTGAAGCGATTTCAGCAGGCTGGTCATAAGCCAATAGCATTGGTTGGCGGAGGCACAGGCATGATAGGGGATCCAAGCGGCAGATCAAGTGAGCGATCACTGAATACAGCGGAAGTGGTACAGGGCTATGCTTCCAAAATCCAGGAGCAAATTGGAAAACTTGTTGATCTGGAGCAGGACGATAATCCGGTACTATCGAGAAATAACCATGACTGGCTGGGCAGCATGAGTGTAATTGATTTCCTGCGGGATGCCGGAAAGCATTTCGGAATTAATTACATGCTGGCCAAGGAATCTGTTTCTGCCCGTATTGAAAAAGGTATCACATTTACAGAGTTCAGCTATATGATCCTGCAATCTCTTGATTTTCTGAAATTGTATGAGCAAGAGAACTGTACCCTGCAGATCGGCGGCAGCGACCAATGGGGCAATATCACGGCAGGAATGGAGCTTATCCGCCGTTCCAGAGAAGACCAGGCTGAGGAAATTAAAGTATTCGGTTTAACCGTGCCATTGATTACAAAAGCGGATGGAACCAAATTCGGGAAAACTGCGGGTAACGCTGTTTGGCTGGATGCGGACAAAACGACACCTTACGAATTCTATCAGTTCTGGATAAATACAGATGACCGTGATGTTATCAAATTCATTCGCTATTTTACATTCCTTTCAGCCCAAGAAATTGCCGAGCTGCAGGAAGAACTAGAGAACCGTCCGGAAAATCGCATCGCGCAAAAACGCCTTGCACAGGAAATGACACGCACCGTTCATAGTGAAGAAGCGCTTACGCAAGCTGAAAAAATCTCAGCAGCTTTATTCAATGGCGAATTGAAAGAACTATCAGCAGACGATATCGAACAAGGATTCAAGGACGTACCAACCTTTGAAACAGAAAAACAGGATATCCCTCTGATTGAATTGCTTGTAAATGCCTCCATTTCTTCTTCGAAAAGACAGGCGAGAGAAGATGTGAAAAGCGGTGCAATCTATATTAATGGAGAAAGAGTCCAGAATCTGGACCACAGCATAACTTCTGAAGACCGGATCGAAGAACAATTCACCATTATACGAAGAGGGAAAAAGAAATATTTTCTTGTAACCTATAAATAACGATAAAGCATCAGCTTAGGCTGGTGCTTATTTTGTGTTTAAGTGATGGAGCGGAGTTATATGATCCGATGCGGATTCGAGGACTGCTTGAGAAATTTCTAGTAGCAGGAAATGCTGATGATCACAGGAGAAATGCTGAAGTTTAGAGGGAATGCTGAAGTTTAGAGGGAATGCTGAAGTTTAGAGGGAATGCTGAAGTTTAGAGGGAATGCTGAAGTTTAGAGGGAATGCTGAAGTTTAGAGGAAATGCTGAAGTTCACAGGAGAAATGCTGATGTTCACAGAGAAAACGCTGAAGTTCACAGGAAAGATGCTGATGTTCACAATATAAATGCTGATGTTCACAAATTAATCGCTTCTGTAGCAGAAACTGAGAAGGACAAGCACCCCGCATCCCGCACCCCGCACCGCACCCTGCATCCCGCACAGGCTTCCCGGCCGGCTGGCGTTCTTAGAATCTGTTTAAATGCAAGCATTAAAAAAAGCCCTCCAAAAGGGTGGAGGGCGTTGTATGATTTTAGACGCCTCGTTTATTACCCCAAACAAGGGCATGCACTTGTGGAAGCACACGGACGTGATTTAGGTTTGGGGATTGCATTACCTTGTCAATGAGCCATTCATATTTAGTTAATAAGGTTCCGGCAAGATTTGCAGGAACGCTTTCTTCCAGATCATCATTGCCTACTTGTAGAAAGAAAGGAACTTCTGGGTAGCGTCTATGGACGGTTTCGGCATAATGAAGGTCCTCTTCATCAAAAATAACAATCTTTAAACTCATATGCTTCAAACGATTATGTTCTGTACATGAAGCTATAATAAAGTCCAATGTTTTCCAATTTGTTTTCATTCTTGAGCTTGGCGGTTTTGGCGAGATGGTCAGATCATCGATTTGGAGGAACCATTCCTGCCAGCGGCTTCCCTGGGTTTCGAGTGCGACTTCCATTCCATGTTCATGCAATAGAGCGATAAGTTCATGGAGGTTTGCTAGCAGGGCGGGGTTTCCGCCAGAGATGGTAACGTGGTCAAAATGATTGCCGCCTGTCTGATCTAATCGTTCCATGATTTCAGTGGCGGTAAGTCTCTCGATTTTAACCTTTGCGCTGCCGTTCCAGGTGAATGAAGAATCGCACCAGGAGCAGCTGTAATCACAGCCTGCAGTTCTTACAAACATCGTTTTACGGCCGACGACCATGCCTTCTCCTTGAATGGTAGGACCGAATATTTCAAGTACAGGGAACTTATTCATGTATCATCCACTCCCGTCTTACTTCCGCGTAGCTGGTAGGTGTTTCATAAAGCTTTACAAATTCCAGCCTGCAATCATCAGGACGATTGATCAGGACTTGATTCATTTTTTCATAGATCCATACAACCATATTTTCAGCGGTTGTGTTCATTTTCGGAAGGGTCTCATTCAAATAGCGATGGTCGAGATGAATTTCAATCTGTTCTTTCCAGATGGATTTGATTTCACTAAAATCAATTAAAATACCAATCTCATCCGTATACCCGCTGATTCCGAAAACCGCCCTATAGGTGTGGCCATGAAGATTCTTGCATTTACCTTGATAGCAATGCAGGTGATGGGCGGCATCAAAGGTGAATTCTTTGCTGATGAGGACACGCTCTCTGTGATATTTCAGTTCATGGCGCTTTATGTCTTTGTCAAATTTTTGCAGGTTTTCCACAATGGTAAAGCCGTACATCAGGAAAGCTCCTTTATACGTTGTTTCAAATATGTATCCAGACCTTGTTTCCGGAGAATACAAGAAGGACATTCTCCACATCCATCACCGCGAACACCATGGTAGCAGGTAATCGTTTTCTCGCATATATAATCAAATGCCCCTAATTGATCTGCTAGTTCCCATGTTTGGGCCTTATTAAGCCACATTAATGGTGTGTGGATGACAAATTGATCATCCATTGATAGATTCAAGGAAACATTCAGTGACTTCACAAAAATATCTCGGCAGTCAGGATACCCGCTGAAGTCTGTTTCGCAAACCCCAGCAATAATATGTTTTGCTCCAATTTGTCTTGCCAGTATGGTAGCAAATGAGAGGAAGAGAAGATTCCTTCCGGGTACAAAGGTAGATGGCAATTCTCCATTTTCCCCATCTTTCACTTGAATATCATCCCGGGTCAAGGCATTAGGTGCCAATTGATTTAACAGCGACATATCGAGTATATGGTGGGGGACATTCAGTTCATCGGCAATAGCCTTCGCCGCCTCAATTTCTGTTGCATGCCGCTGGTTGTAATCAAATGTTACAGCCTCCACATGATCAAATTTTTCTAATGCCCAATACAAGCAGGTTGTACTGTCCTGACCGCCGCTGAATACAACGACAGCTTTATTATTTTTTTCCATAAAAAAATTCTCCTTCCATCAATCAAAAGAGAATTCCACACACCCATAAACATAAAAAAACCATACCCACAAGGAGGTATAGTCCATCCTTAGTTTTTTATAGAGGGTGTAGCTAGAACCTCTCCTGCAATAATGCAGACTTTTATTTAATTTTCATATCCAATTATAGCACAGTACGCCGCTTCTTTTAAAGAAAAAACTCCTGAAACCAGATGAATTCAAGCCAATGCCTATTTCAATTGGGGTTCGGATGATTGGTATTCTAGCCGCAGGGATGATAGTGCATTTGGTTTCAAAGCACAACAGAATAATCAAATGTTAGGTGTTCTTTGGATTGTGATAAGGCAGCTTTTAGCTCACTGGTTCAGCAGATTATGTCAATCTGCTGCTTGATGTTCACGAAGACAATGGGTCAGTTTGAATATCTAAATTGTTAAATTGGTGGATAAAAGGGATTACGATCATTGAAAATTGTTGCAGTCTTCGAAGTTGAATAATTATATAAGGGGAGAGGTGATGCTCTCTTTAATTTTAAAGATTAGAATTTTGACGCTGTAGACTCTTTAGTATATGGATTAATCTAATGGATAGTCGATAATATTTTTCGGCATCCGAATAAGTAATATTATCCGTAATTGGATTAGAAGGAACTATCTCATTTCTGAGCTTTTGCAATTCATCAAAAGCTTTACGAGTTTCATTGTCGATTAAATTAGCGTCTGCTAGAAGGTTTATATTTTTTGATGATGAGCTGGATGATGGGAAATCTGAAATAGATAATCTTTTGATTGTTGACAGAATCTCTTGCTCCACCATAGACCAGGAAATTGGAATGGCGGCTGCTGGAGATATCTTTGCGACCGTTAGTATATTTCGCCTTTTTATTTTATCTGGATCGACCGTCTGCATGACACCGACAGACATCTCTTGTGCTTCCATTTGGTTCTCTATGCTCTCTAATTTCTGTGAGAAATCCATTTCTAAATTGTTATACGTTAATTTGTTCAGCTTGGAAAAGACTTTGATAATGGGCTTTCTCAAAATGAATGCAATGATCAGAACGACGAGTGGCCATGCCAATGAATCAATAACTGAAGAAGTAAATTCTAGTATAGTCAACATAAAACCTCCTTTATATAAGATTCTTCATCCATATATTCATATTCGACAATTTAATCTTAATTCCTCTTATTTGCTTAAACTTATTCGTAGCAACTGACCCACGTTTTACTTATTAAAAATCTCCCCCAAAAGTTCGTTTATTAAAGTGGGGGAGAATACATTTAATTGGAAACCTTTATACATAGAAAAACCCTAGAAACATTGATATAACAAGGTTTCTAGGGTTTGAAATACTAGTCTATACATAGAATGTAACTTATTAACGAGAGTAGAATTCTACGATAAGCTGTTCGTTGATTTCTGCTGGAAGCTCTGAACGCTCAGGGTAACGAGAGTAAGTTCCTTCTAAAGCATCTGCATTAAAAGTAGTGTACTCAGGTACAAAGCTGTTTACTTCAATAGCTTCTTGAACGATATCAAGCTTTTGGGATTTTTCGCGTAAACCGATTACTTGACCAGGTTTAACAGCAAATGATGGGATATCTACACGGCTGCCATCAACTGTGATATGACCATGGTTTACCAATTGACGAGCTTGTCTGCGTGTACGTGCAAGACCAAGACGGTAAACAAGGTTATCAAGACGGGATTCAAGTAAGATCATGAAGTTTTCGCCATGAATACCTTTCATTTTACCAGCTTTTACAAACAAGTTTTTGAATTGACGTTCGTTCAATCCATACATGAAGCGTAATTTTTGCTTCTCTTGCATTTGCAAGCCGTATTCAGAGATTTTCTTGCGTTGGTTCGGTCCATGCTGACCAGGAGCGTAAGGGCGTTTATCTAATTCCTTACCGGTTCCAGTTAATGAAATGCCAAGACGACGTGATTTTTTCCATACTGATCCAGTATAACGTGACATAAGGACATTCTCCTTTATTTGTTTTATTTGCATAAAATAAAACGCGCGTGTCCGTTTCGTTGTCCATTTTGTTTTCATGTACCATCGCTCCAGCAGCAGAGAGTTACACGATACACCTCAGCGGAAATGCCGCTCTTGAGGAACAAAATGGGTTCAAGCGTCGGTTCACATAGGCTACCTAATTATTTTACACAAAGGATAGTATATAATTATATTGCCGCAAAGTCAACCCGCCAAAATTAATTGCATTTCTGATGCCTTTTTATAGGAAAATATTACTAGTTATTATATAATATACAGGATAAACGACACATGATTAATAAATTCAACAGTTTATTCAATATAAAACAATTAGATATAGCATAATTCTACCATTAAATATACCATTAAAAAATTTACAAGGTAAGCTAGGTGATACAAATGGTTCCGGAGACCAACGCTGGTGGAGAAATACAGCAATCCTATTTTAAGCTGCTTTTCAAAATAATGGGCAATAATTTTAACAGGACAGAGGTTTTATCACAAATACTTAGGGAAATGAAGAACCACTTAACTCCAATGGATGCTGCGGTGTATTATTATGAGGAATATGAGCATGCATTCAAATTGATTGATGAGGATTTACAAAAAGAAAGCTCCATTTATAAGAGCCCCATTTTTAATAGAAGCATAGAAAAAGATTCCCTTTTTAATGCGGAAACTGTTTTAGCTGAAGGATCAGACAGTACCGAAATGAAAAGCTTGCATTTTACTATAGATAATGCGGAGGAATTCCAATTCGTATTTTCCTATTCTGATAAAGTGCCAACCGAAGCCTATTTTGAAATTGTAAAAAGGGAGACGTCTAGCCTGCTTCATATGATTAGCAGGTTCTATACAAAGAAAAGTAATTCATGGCATTGCCATGAACTATTTGAACTGAGCAAGCAAATTCTAACGGCGAATGATATGACGACCATTCTGACGGAATTGTCGCACGTATTAAGGAAAAATTACACGGACATCTCCTATTGTTTTCTTCTTTCTCAGGATGTTGAAGTTTCTCCCGCCTTGCCTGTTGAGAGTCTAGACTATAATCAGGAATCTTTGAATAGTCTAAGCACGAAGGCCTTTCTGACAGGTGAATTACAGATAGAGAATATGCCGGAAATTAAAACCACATATATATATGCACCATTAAAGGGAAAGCAAGGAATCTACGGGGTTCTTGAAATCAATGTTCCACTGGTAGTTTATTATCCAAAGATGGAAAAACAGTTTCTGGTTGAACTCACTAACCTTGCAGGGAAAGCTATTGAGGCAGCAACCATGTTCCAAAGATCCAAGCATCAGGTTTCCGATCTGACGCTGATCAACAAGACATCGCATCTGTTGAACTCCAATTTGGATTTACTGGAAATTGTCAGCCTGGTGAAATCACAGATTCTATCCACTTGCCAGGCTGCCGAGATAGGATTTATTACAATTAATGAAGGTGGCCAAGAGGTTCTGTCCGGAAGTTCCACATTCTTCCATACTGTTGATGGCAGGATCTTCATGAATCATTTACTAGAGAGAACCAATCGTTGTACAGAACCGCTTTTTTGCGGAGATATCTTAGAACAGGACGAGATCATTTCAGACCGCTTTCGCTCCGTAATGGCATTTCCGGTGATGAAGGGTGGGAAAGTGCTGGGAATTGTCATAGTCCTGCATCAGGAATCCTACCGTTTCACCTTTGACCAATTCAAGCTGATTCAGGCCATCATTTTTCATTCGGCTTTAGCAATGGCAAATACAATCCTGAAGGACCAGCTTAAGAAGGCAGTGGTTACCGATTATATGACAGGTTTGTTTACGCGGAACTACTTAGAGGGAAAAGTGAAAGAACATATGGCTAAGGGAGACCAGGGGGCTTTGATATTATTTGATATTGATGATTTCAAACAAATAAATGACAAGTATGGCCATTACATGGGGGATCAGGTAATCACGCAGGTTGCAGACACCCTGTCGAACAATATTGGAGCAGATAACATCTCTGCAAGATGGGGCGGCGAAGAAATGGCAATCTATGCACCAGAAATGTCATTGGAAGAAGGGTGTGCCCTTGCTGAAAAGGTGAGCAGGCAAGTACAGCTTGTGACAGATCCATCGGTTACCTTATCATCAGGTGTCTCTGCCTGGGTCCGGGGAGACGGTAAAGAAATGCTGACACTTTATCTCCATTCGGACAAGGCACTATATGAAGCGAAAAATAATGGTAAAAATCAGGTCAAAAAAAACTAGCAGCTATGATTGGCTGCTAGTTTTGCTATACTCAAAAGCATTATTTCAGGTGCTTTTCCAATATGTTAACGAATTTCTCGAGATGGATCTGATCCGTTTCATCAAATCTATTTGTTGTTGGACTATCTATATCAAGTACCCCATAAATATTGCCATCAACGATGATGGGAACGACGATTTCCGATTGGCTTGCGCTGTCACATGCAATATGTCCAGGGAACTGGTGAACATCAGCGATTCTTTGTGTTTCATGTTCTTTTACAGCGGTACCGCAAACACCTTTACCATACGGGATTCGGATGCAGGCTGGAAGACCTTGGAATGGCCCAAGGACAAGTTCATCGTCTTTCCAAATATAAAATCCGACCCAATTTACCTCCGATAGAAACTGATTCAATAGGGCTGACGCATTGGACAGGATGGCAATTTCATCCTTTTCTCCTTCTGACAATGCATCCAATTGTTTAATTAATAACTCATAATCCTTTATTCTAGTACCTGGAGTTTGGGTTGACTGGAACAAGTTGACTCCTCCTTCAGAAGATAAATTGTTTGGCGAAATTCGACACGATCATGCTTTTTGTCGAGAAGAAATTGCAGGAATTTCACGATTCACTGTCGTAATGTTGTAATATGGAACGAAATGTTCCAACGTATCGATTCCGTGAACTGGCAATATAAGGAGATGACTAACAATGAAAAAGAACTCAACAAAGCAAAAAGTAATCGACGCCGCTTCCTCATTGTTTTTCCAAAAAGGATTTGATGGTACTTCTGTCCGGGACATTGCCGAAAAAGCATCTGTCAACGTGTCCTTGATCAGCTATTATTTCAAAAGCAAACAGGGCCTGCTGGAATATGCAGTAGCCGAATATTATGAGATATACCTGAAAACATTGGAAGAAACCATGGAGAAGTCGAATACCTTCTCTCCGTTGGAAAAACTAAATGAGTTAATTTTCACTATTATACAGTATAAACAATCAAACCATCAATTGACATGTTTTATTCACAGGGAACTGTCGCTGGATTCTGTATTCGTCCGAGAAATGGCGGTAACATATTTGGCAAAGGAAAATTATTTTATACGCCAGAGTTTTTTCGAAGCGATAGATGGTCGCGTAAAAGGAGATACACGCCAATATTTGCTGATGCAGCTAAAAGGAATGCTCGTTACTCCCTATATTTTGCACAATGACCTGAAAGGACAGATTATCGGCGATTATTCACACCGGCTATTCATAAGGAATTATGTTAATATCATCCAACAGTGGCTCGAATTCATTACCGAAAATAGAATTCAGTCTGAACAAAATGTGTCGGTTAGTAAATTGCAAGGAGAAAACCTGACGAATAAGTAATAAATTTGTATATTTTTAGCCAAAAACCCATCATCCATGGTATCATTAGTAATGTATTTATAAAATTTATGATAACTTATAGAAAAACATGTAAAAAAGAAATAATAAGCAATATGCAGCATGTTAACAGGGGTAACCTCTTTTGGAAACTGGTTGGGAGGCATTTTATGGTTTTCGTCATCGGAATAGTATTAGCAGTCATTGTTATCATTATTATTGCATTAATATTAAGAAAACGTATTTATGACCAGGTTGATAACCTGGAAAACTGGAAAATGGATATTATGGGGCGCAATGTAGCAGCCCAGTTAAGTAAAATCAAAACCTTAAATCTGTCTGGGGAAACACAGGAAAAGTTTGAAGCTTGGAAAGGCCGCTGGGAGCATATCATCACACATGAACTTCCAAACATAGAAGAACATCTCTTCGATGCAGAAGAAGCAGCAGATCGCTTTCGCTTCAATAAAGCAAAAAGTGTTTTGAACACAGCCGAGTCGACGCTGCAAACTATTGAAAATAATATTGAAAGCATTTTGCTTGAGCTTGAAGAACTATTGGAAACAGAGGAAACAAGCAGAAAAGAGGCAGAGGAGATCGGTCCTGCTATTAAAGTCCTTCGTAAGCTGCTTTCCCAAAGCCGTTATCAGTACGGAAAGGCTGAATCATATTTTGACAGCAGACTTGATGATATGGAAGAACGGGTTACCAGATACTTCGAACTTGTTCAGTCGGGGGATTATTTGGAAGCAAGCGTGCTGGTTAAAAATATAAAGGCGGAAATCGCTGTACTGGAAGAGAAACTCAATGACTTTCCGGCTGTCTATAAAAAATGCAAACATGATACACCTGCACAGCTCGACAGTCTATTATCCGGAATCAAAGAGATGACCGAAGAAGGTTACCGGATTAAACATCTTGGGCTATCAAAGGAAATTCATACATATCAGGAACGGCTATCTGAATTGCTTCTGCAATTGGAAAATGGCGATATGACAGATGCAGAACAAACCATTTCAGAAATAGAGGAACGGATTAAAGAAATGTATGATATGCTTGAGAGTGAAGCACATGCGAAGAACTATTTGGACGCACATATCCCTATGTATGAACAGTCATTGGCAGAGCTTGGTGAGACTTTCGACGCGACGAAGCTTGAGGTAGAGGAAATAAAAAAGGCTTATTATGTTGAGAATAATGATATGGAGCGATTCTTGTCTGTCGGTAAAACCATCTCCGTATTAAGGGAGCAGCTGAATGAGCTTGAAGTCGATATGAAAGAGGATGGCAAAACACATTCTGAATTACGCGAACTTGTAGAAGATGGATTCCAAAAGATTGAAGAGCTGCAGGCCAAGCATGAAGAATTTAAGAAAAGCATCCAGAATCTGCGCAAAGATGAAATGGAAGCTCGGGAAAAGATTGCTGAAATGAGAAACCAGCTCTCTTACCTAAACAGGAGATTGAAGAAAAGCAATATTCCCGGTGTACCTAATTTTATCTGGTCCAGTTTTGAAACGGCCTTTGAAAAAAATGAACAAGTCATCAAAACACTGGAGAAATACCCACTGGATATGATGAACGTTCAAAAGGCTTTAACGGATGCAAAAATGTCACTCGATCAGACAGCGGAGCAAGTGGAAATTA
This sequence comes from Oceanobacillus massiliensis str. N'diop, assembly GCF_000285495.1. Classification (GTDB taxonomy): domain Bacteria; phylum Bacillota; class Bacilli; order Bacillales; family Amphibacillaceae; genus Oceanobacillus; species Oceanobacillus massiliensis. The sequence goes on along the minus strand of NZ_HE610978.1, from coordinate 505,585 downwards.
TGCTTGATCAGGCATATCTGACGGAGCAGGTCATCCAATATGCGAACAGATATCGAAGTCAGGATCCGGTTCTTGCAGCCAAACTGCAGGAGGCAGAGAGACTATTCCGGGCATATGAATATGAACTGTCGCTTGAGAATGCTGCGAAGGCGATTGAAGAAGTGGAGCCAGGCGCATTAAAACGGATTGAAGAGAATCAGATGGTCATAAATAGATAAGAAACCAAGAGGCTGTCATTAAGAAACCGGATTTCCCCGTTTCTTAAGTCAGCCTTACATTTTTGTGTATAGATAATGTGAGGAGTTTTCCGATGATGATTTATTTGGATAATAGCGCAACAACAAAACCGGATCCATCTGTGCTGGAGAGTTTCCAGCAGGTCACAAACAATTATTTCGCCAATCCTTCATCTATCCATCAATTAGGCGGAACTGCCGAGAAGCTACTATTGACTGCCAAAAAACAGGCAGCAGAACTTCTTGGGACCGATACAGAGGAAATTGTTTTTACATCAGGCGGCACAGAAGGAAATAATACGGCAATTAAGGGTATTGCTTTCGAACACCAAGGCCGTGGGAAGCATATCATTACTTCTGATATTGAACATCCCTCTATTATAGAGGCGTGCAATAGTCTGGAAAGGCTTGGTTTTGAAGTGACCTATTTACCTGTTAATGAAAAAGGTGTAGTATCAGTAGATGATTTGGAGAAAGCTATTCGAAAAGATACCATTCTGATCAGCATCATGCATGTGAATAATGAAATGGGTTCTATTCAGCCTGTTATAGAGATTGGACAGATTGCAAAGAAATATCCGAAGCTGTTTTTCCATGTCGACGGTGTACAGGGACTTGGAAAGGTTCCGTTAAAATTAAAGGATAGCGGGATAGATCTCTGCACCTTCTCCGGTCATAAAATCCATGGATTAAATGGTACTGGAGTGCTGTATGTGAATAAACATACGAAAATATTCCCTTTATTCCATGGTGGCAATCAGGAGCAGTCCCTCCGGTCAGGAACCGAAAACCTGGCTGGGGCTGTTTCATTTGTTAAGGCTTTACGGCTTATAAAAGAACGTGAAAAGAATGAATGGCGGCATTTAGAGGACCTGCAGCAGTATTTGCTGGATGTCCTGAGCACCATGGACGGGATTATAGTGAATACACCGCAAAATGCAGCACCACATATTATCAATATGTCAGTACCGGGGATAAAGCCGGAAGTAATCATCCATATGCTTGGCGAACAGGGGATATTTATCTCTACCAAGTCAGCTTGTTCGTCCAAGCTGAAGGATGAAAGCAAAGTACTCGCTGCTTGTGGGTTCGGTCGCGACAGATCAACCACTGCATTGCGTGTCAGCCTGACCTATGATAATACGATGGAAGAAATGAATATATTTACAAAAGCCTTAGCAGAGGCAATAAGACAATTTAAAAGAGCACTGGAGTAGATAATTATGCAATATGATCATATTTTAATCCGTTATGGTGAAATGTCTTTAAAAGGCAAAAATATAAAACAGTTCATTATTCGGCTGCAGGAAAATATTCAGCAAAAGATCAAGGAATTTCCGAACGCAAAAGTAAAACGTACACAGGGAAGGATGTTCGTGCTGCTCAATGGGCATGATCCGGAACCGGTCATGGACAAGCTGCAGAATGTTTTTGGCATTCACAGTTTAAGCCTGGCAATTAAAGTTGAAAATGATCTGGAAAAAATAAAAGAAGCATCATTATATGCATTAAAGAAGAACGAGGACATCCATAAATTTAAAGTGTCCGTAAAACGAATCGCAAAAGATTTTCCAATCCGTTCCCAGGAAATGAACCAAATACTTGGTGGGCATTTACTGAAAAATACGGAAGATATTCTTGTAGATGTGCATCATCCGGACCTTGAAGTTAAAGTGGAAATCCGGATGGAAGCAACCTATATAACATCAAGCGTCGTTCCTGGTCTTGGGGGATTGCCTGTTGGTACATCCGGTAAATCGCTTTTGCTTCTATCCGGGGGGATTGACAGTCCGGTTGCTGGTTTTCTGGCGATGAAGCGAGGAGTGCAATTAGAGGCAATCCATTTTCATTCGCCTCCATTTACAAGTGAGCGTGCTAAGCAAAAGGTGCTTGACCTGTCAAGGCAGCTCACAAAATATGGAAAAGCGATTAAGATTCATATCGTCCCGTTCACCAAGCTGCAGCAGGAGATATTCCGTGAGATGCCCGAAGATTATGCAATGACAATTATGCGCCGAATGATGTTCCGCATCAGTGAGCGTGTCTGTGAAAAAGAGTCAATCCTTTCCTTAACAACAGGGGAGAATCTTGGTCAGGTTGCAAGTCAGACGATGGAAAGTATGCATACGATCAATGAGGTTACCAACTACCCCATAATTCGTCCATTGATCACAATGGATAAACAGGAAGTTATACAAATATCCGAGAGAATCGGAACATATGAAACATCAATATTGCCATATGAGGATTGTTGTACGATTTTCGTTCCCAAGTCACCAAAAACGAAGCCGAAACGGGAAAAAGTGAACTATTATGAATCCACTCATGATTTCAGCGCTTCCATTGAAGAAGCGATAAATGGGATTGAAACGGTTAAAATAACTGATCAATCCAATGTGGAGGAATCGTTTCACGACCTATTTTAGTTTTGGTTATAAACCCATTAAACAAAATATAGGGAAACAAACAAAAACTACCAATTTTATTTGTGCATGGTTTACCCTTCTCTGAGACATTCTATAAGTACCAAGGAGGTGAACTACATGGCAAATAACAGTTCTTCAAACCAATTGCTAGTTCCAGGTGTACAACAAGCTTTAGATCAAATGAAGATTGAAATTGCATCAGAATTTGGTGTTCAACTTGGTGCTGACACAACTTCCCGCGCTAACGGTTCTGTCGGTGGGGAAATTACAAAACGTCTTGTTTCTATGGCTGAACAACAGTTTGGCGGATCAAAATAACTAAATATATTTATGGATGGAGCTACTCTTCAATATGGGAGTAGCTCTTTATTTTGGCAAGTTAAAACTTACATTTACCAATAAACGATAACTATAATTTAGTATATTCCCAATTTTTCTTGCTTTTTTGACTATGTGGTATTAAAGTTTTAACTAAATAGATAATTGCAGCGAAGGGAAGAAGTCAGAATGGGAATACTATGGCATGGTGGGAAAATCTACACCTTAGAAAATGAAGGGAAGGCTGCAGAAGCCGTTTATACAGAAGATGACATAATAAAAGCAGTTGGACATTATTCATTATTACATATGCAATACAAACATCAAATCGATCAGGAAGTAGATTTGCAGGGAAAAACGCTGCTGCCAGGATTTGTTGACAGCCATCTGCACCTGATCAGCCATGGTGAAAAACTGCTGCATTTGGATTTGTCGCAAATGAAATCAGCAGACGAAGTGAAAGCAGCCTTGAAAAATCGAACCGCAAAGCTTGCCAAAGGTGAATGGTTGATAGGGGAAGGCTGGAACGAGAATCAGTGGGAATTCCCATCCATCATTCATAAATCCGAACTGGATGAAATAAGTCCGGAGAACCCAATGATGCTAACACGCGTGTGCAGGCATGCATTACTTGCTAATTCAAAAGCAATGGAGCTTGCCGGTGTGGACCGTTATACAGAGAATCCTAAGAGCGGGATAATTGTACGTGATGAAGGTGGTGAGGCAACGGGTTATTTTCATGATGCAGCACAGGATCTGATCAAACGTGTGATGCCTGATGTTTCGCAAGACTATCTGGAAAACGCGATCCACATTGCAGTAGAGGATTTACTTTCTAAAGGGGTTGTGGGCGGACATACGGAAGATCTATATTATTATGGAGGTTTTCATAAAACATTGGCTGCTTTTCAAGAAACGCTTAATCAGACAAAGCAATTCAAGGCACATCTTCTAGTTCATCATGAAGTAATGGATGATATGATTCAGGAGGGACTTGGGTATCGAAGCGGGACTGAATTCGTGGAGCTGGGTGCCGTAAAGATTTTCGCGGATGGGGCGTTTGGCGGCAGGACGGCATGGCTTATGGAAGAATATCAGGATGATCCTGGCAATAATGGTGTGCCGATGCATACAGGTGAAGGGCTGGAGGAGCTTGTAAAAAATGCTAGAAAGCATGGATTGCCGGTAGCAATCCATGCAATAGGCGATCAGGCAATTTCGGAAGTCGTAAAGGTAATCGAAAAATACCCATTGGAAAATGGAAATCGGGACCGTCTTATCCATGGCCAGTTAGTGGATGAGGAAACATTGGAACGGATGAAGCATCTTTCGGCCATTGTTGACATTCAGCCGACATTTGTGGCTTCAGATTTTCCGTGGGTAATCGAGCGAATCGGTGAGCAGCGCCTAATGAATGCATATGCGTGGAAAACACTCCTCAAACATAACATAAATTGTGCGGGCGGGTCCGACGCCCCAGTCGAACAAGTTGATCCATTACTCGGAATAGAAGCAGCTGTGCTTCGCAAGTCCTCCTTCGATGGTGAAATATATAATCCTGAAGAAAGATTGTCCGTTTATGAAGCGGTTCATCTGTATACAACAGGAAGTGCATACGCAATTGGCCAGGAAACGGAAAGAGGGCTAATAAAGGAGAACTACAAGGCAGATTTTACGATCCTGGACGAAGATATTTTCAAAGTCGATCATGAAAAAATACATGAAATCCCTATTGCCATGACAGTGGTAAATGGCAGAATCGTATATAAGGGGAAAAATACACGACCATAATGAAAAACGGCTGTTAAATCGCAAAAATCAGAGCAGTAAAATTCTTCTGCTGGAATTTGATATGCTCCCGCTAAGATGGACAGATTAAAAAAACTGTCCATCTTAGCGGGATTCTTACTGTCCAATCGAATTCGTTTGGATTTGTCAGGATACAAGCTACCTTATTTGATTTTTATAAAAATGTTCGTTTAACACGATCCCAATAGGAATTATTTTTCAGCTTAACTGTTTTGATTACATGATCATCCATGGATACCTCGATAGATTGAACCTTTCGTATCGGCAGTGCCTCATTATCAAGGCTGATAATTGGATGATCATTTCCCTCTTCAATCAGTTCCAGTTTCAGTTGCCTGTCTTTATTCAGTATAAAGGAGGAACCGAGTGTCCGGTATTGGTTATTATTGAGCGAGGCAATCTCAGAAACCTGATAACAGGCAGTTAATGGATCGATGACTGCGCCGCGTGCTGATTTTGAATAGCCGGTGCTTCCGGTCGGAGTAGCCACAATTAAACCATCTCCACGAAAGGTTTCAAAATAGTGGCCATCTATATCAACACGAATGACGATTGTCTTTACAATGGTCGAACGGATTGTCACTTCATTTAAACAATAAAATGCCGTTCCTCCATTAACCTGTGTTTTGATAACAGGAAATCTCCGAACCTCCAATTCGTCGTGCTGGAGTGAATGAAGCATCTCATCAAAGTTATCGATATTGAAATCACAGTATAACCCAGACTGTCCTTCACGCATAATGCCGGTATAAATACAATCCTGTCGAAATCCTGTGTTTCTGACAGCCTGAAGAAATGTTCCATCCCCGCCAATACTTACAATAATGCTGGCGTTTTTATGATGGTCAACGATGTGAAAATCATTAGCTTCAGCTATTTCCTGAAGTCTTTCCACTTTTTGATCTGTTTCATTGTCATGATGGTAATAAAAGAATAAATCTTTGCTCTTTGCCATCCTTATTCCCCCCTCCAGCTATTTTTCTTCATGATATCACTTCTAAAAACTTTATTCTAATCAAACAGAAGCAAATGTTTAAAAATACCGAAAATACCACAGAATAGATGAAAAAAGGCTACTTTGGAAAGTTGGAGCGATATGCTGTATATCATCATAGGATTGTTCTGTATTCTTCTTTTGCTTCTGTTCTTTTCAAAAATCATTATTTCCGTTCAATATACATACGAACAGAATGAGCAGCAGTTAACGTTCTCAATTTTTATATTGGGAATAAGGATTTTTAAAAGGAAACAGGATTTAACAGCGCGGGATAGTAAATTTCCTGCTTTTGGAGATATCAGTTTCAGATCATTGCCTGAAAAAATAAAAGAATTTCATTCAAATCTAAACGAAATAAATCGGACAATGGAAGAAGTTTTGCAAAAAGTACGCCTGCATCATTTTAAATGGATAACCACTGGCGGTACAGGTGATGCATTTACGACAGGCATGGCCAGTGCCGGTGTTTGGACAGTAAAAGGAATGGTAACAGGTTTCTTTACGAGGAGATTTCAAGTGAAATGCCAGCCATTTATCCATGTCGAGCCTAATTTCCAGCGGCGTTTTCTTCATTCCGAGTTAGACTGTATGGTATCGATGCGATTAGGGCAAGCTATGTACACTTTTATAAAGCTTGGCAAAATGAATATGACATTGCCAAATAACAAGGAGGATAAATATGACAGAAGAACATCCCATTGAAGGATTAATGACAACAGCAATGGAAAATCTGCAAAAAATGGTAGAAGTGAACACGATTATCGGTGACCCAGTCAAATCACCAGATGGCAGTCTGATAATTCCTGTATCGAAGGTCGGTTTTGGATTTGCGGCAGGTGGAAGCGAATTTAACAATAGTCAATCACAGGGAGATAGTGAGGCCACATTGCCATTTGGAGGAGGAAGCGGTGGTGGTGTTTCCATTACGCCAGTAGCTTTCCTGATTATAAGTGAAAAGGGGATCAAGATGGTCCACCTTGACCAGCATACACATTTATATGAAAAGATGATTGATTTTGCCCCGCAAGTGATTGAAAAGGTGCAGCAAATAATGAAAGAATCAGGCGGAGAGAACAAAGAAGGCAAAAGAGATAAGCAACCGAAAAGCAATCCCTCCCATTACGATATCTAGCTAATGGTCATACCTTGGCAAAAGGCATCATTATGTTCAGAAGTTCACATAAATTTAACATTATCCCGGTTACTCATAATGGACAGATTATGAAACAATCTTCATAATAATAATAGAGTTAAAAAAGGGAGGAATGTATTTTTATGGCAAGTGTTACATTCAAACAGGAACCAGTTACATTAGTAGGACCAGAGATAAAAGTGGGGGATATGGCGCCTGACTTCACTGTACTTTCCAACGATCTGAAAGAAGTAAAGTTAAGCGATTACAGTGGAAAGGTAAAACTGATCAGTGTAGTACCTTCCATTGATACTGGTGTTTGCTCCGAACAGACGAGACGTTTTAATGAAGAGGCAGACAAGCTGGATAATGTTTATGTCCTGACAATCAGCATGGATCTGCCATTTGCGCAAGGGCGCTGGTGTGCAGCCAATGGGATTGAAAAGGTGGACACACTTTCCGATCACCGCGATGCCGATTTCGGTGAAAAATATGGTACTTTAATGAAGGAACTCCGTTTATTGGCAAGATCTGTATTCGTAGTTAATTCCAAGGATGAAGTGTCCTATGTTGAATACGTATCAGAGGGAACGACTCATCCGGATTATGAAGCGGCATTAAAAGCAGCTAAAGAAGCGGAATAAGTTTTTTGGAAAATCTCTCCTCCAAAATGATTGGGAGAGATTTTCCAAAAAACAAGATTGCTCAATATTTCACTTAGTTTTTGACGCTGATGAGTTCGCTTTCGTCGTATTTCTTTTACATATACCAATTCTGTTTGGTACAATAGTAGAGTTGTGAAGAGAGTGAATGGAGGATTGTTCATGGAAAAATCAAATGTTGAAAGATTATTCGGCTGGTTGGACGAAACAACTGAATTGATCCAGCAGCATAGAAATGAGCCATATTTAGATAGTTTATCGGCAACAATGGAGTTCCTGTTCTATGAGGGAGCACCCGAGGATATGGATGATCTATTAGCGCATAAATTACAAAATACGTTAATTAAAATAAATATGGATTCCTTCCACACAGAGGAAGTACGTAAAGCGATTCAGCTTGCAATTCTCAAAGGAATGAAGGGTTCGACACAACAACAGCATTTAATGACGCCGGAAACTGTCGGTCTTATTGTCGGCTACCTATCCGATAAGCTGACAAAGGATAAAAAGGCTATCAGGGTATTTGATCCAGTAAGCGGAACTGGGAATTTGCTGACTACGGTTCTGGGACAGCTAAAACAGGAAGTAAAAGCATATGCAAGTGAAGTGGATCCAACATTGATTCAACTGTCTGTGTTAAACGCAAACCTGCAGAAAAAGCAAGTTGAGTTCTTTCATCAGGACAGCCTTCGCCCATTCCTAATGGACCCGGTTGATCTGATAGTGGCTGATTTGCCTGTCGGATATTATCCAGATGATATTCAGGCCAATGAGTATGAATTGAAAGCTGATTCCGGCCATTCCTATGCCCATCATCTTTTAATCGAGCAAAGCATTAAGTATACAGCTGATGGGGGATACTTGGTTCTTGTGATTCCGGAATTTCTATTTGATAATGATCAATCAGATAAACTGCAGGCCTATCTTCAGAAATATGCTCATATTGTCGGTGTAATTCGCTTGCCGGATACTGCCTTTAAATCAGAAAAAAATACAAAGAGCATTCTGATTCTGCAGAAAAAAGGAAAAATACAAGCACTCCGAAACAACCGCTGCTTGTGCAAATGCCATCATTTAAGAATAGCAATGGAATGGCAGACATTCTTGGTAAAATGAATGCGTGGTTTGATATGTATAAATAAATGATAGGGGTTGACAGCAATGACTAACGTATTAGCAATAAATGCAGGCAGTTCTTCTTTGAAGTTCCAACTTATCACGATGCCTGAAGAGACTGTTACTGCGATCGGATTAGTAGAAAGAATTGGGATGAACGATTCGGTCTTCAATATTGAAGTTGATGGCAACAAGACTAAGACGGTCGGAAATATTTCCGATCATGGAATCGCCGTGAAGATGCTGCTTGATTCCTTAATCTCAACCGGCGTCATCAAATCCTTTGAAGAAATTGATGCAGTAGGACACCGGGTCGTTCACGGAGGAGAATATTTTCGGGATTCCGTTCTGATAACAGATAAGGTTATTGAGCGGATTGAACAAACTTCAGAACTGGCACCATTGCATAATCCGGCAAACCTTACAGGAATCAATGCATTTAAGGAAATACTTCCAAATGTGCCGATGGTAGCTGTATTCGATACCGCTTTTCATCAGACCATGACAGAATCATCTTATTTGTACAGTTTGCCAAGGGAATATTATGAAAGTTATGGAATCCGCAAATATGGTTTCCATGGGACTTCCCACAAATATGTCTCTAATCGTGCCTCAGAACTAATGGGTGTTCCACTTGATAACTTACGTCTCATTTCCTGCCATATCGGAAATGGTGCAAGTGTCACAGCGATAAAGGATGGCGAATCCATAGATACATCCATGGGATTCACACCACTTGCGGGAGTGACAATGGGAACAAGGTCGGGTAATATTGACCCTGCTCTAATCCCATATATCATGGATAAAACCGGTAAAACTGCTGACGAAGTGATTGACGTCTTGAATAAGAAAAGTGGAATGCTTGCATTGTCCGGATTTTCCAGTGATTTACGCGATATCGAGCAGCAAACCGATTCAAACCCGCGGGCAGAGCTTGCATTGGATGTATTTGCAGGAAGAATCCACAAATATATCGGTTCCTACGCAGCCAAAATGAATGGTGTAGATGCCATTATCTTTACGGCGGGCGTTGGCGAAAATAGTATTTCAATCCGGGAAAAAATTCTTACTGGACTTGAATTCATGGGAATTTACTGGGATCCTAAATTAAACCACGTACGTGGTAAAGAGCAATTTATAAATTATCCGCACTCACCGGTTAAAGTAATTATTATACCTACTAATGAAGAAGTAATGATTGCAAGGGATACGGTACGTTTAAGCAAATAAACCCTTGATGTAACAGTATTTGTAGTGGTTTTCGATTGTTCATATCAACTGGGAATATGCTAAATTTAACACATTGTAACCATAACCTTTTTTCTATGTAAAATTTGCATAGGGAAGAGGTTATTATTTTATGTCTAAAAGACCACAAGATAGAAAAACAAGAAAATATACAACTCCAAGAAAGAAAAAAACATATTCCATTGACGATGCTAGAAATGTGGTCATTAAATTAAAAGAATTGGAAGGTTTATCTAAGCACACAATTGAAGGATATGAGAAGTTTTGGAACGATATGGATAGATTTTTTAATGAGAAAATGAACATATCTGATTTGACTGTTGATGATGCTAGGAATTTTATCCATTGGCAACGGTACGAAAAAACACCATTCCTCAAGGCAAATCGAAGAGATGACACCAAGAAAGGAATATCTGTATCTAGTGTAAATTCTTATTTACGTTACGGTAAAGGGGCTTTTAATATTTTAGAGAAAGAAGGTATTACAACTAATATATTTGAGTCAATCAAACAAATTAAAGAACAGGAAAAAAAATCGAAACGTTGACAGTAAATGAAATCAATAAGTTGTTTAGATCAATGGATAAAAGTATTTATACAGAATTTAGGGATTATGTTGCTTTACATGTCATGCTTGATTCTTTTGGACGTGTTGATGAGGTTTTAAGTGTTAAAAAATCAGATATTGACTTTGAACATAAATCTATAACATTCCAACGTACTAAGAATAGACGTGTCAGGACTATTCCATTAACTAGACAGTCCATAAAGTTAATTGAGGAATTAATTAATGAAACTGAGGACTTTGAAAGTGAATATTTATTCCTTAGCGTATTTGGAACAAGATTAACTCCTGGTACATTTAGAAAGCATTTAAGGGAAATTGTAGATCGTTCTGGAATTGATAAACGTATCCATCCTCATTTATTTAGGCATACAGCATCTAAGATGTTCCTTGAACAGAATGGGTCACTTAGAGTTTTGCAATCAATCCTTGACCATGCAGATAGTTCTACAACGGCTAGATATGCACATGTATTAGATGACACAATTAAAGTACAACATGGACAGTTTACACCAATCAACTTGTTGAAAAAGAAAGCCAAAACTAGAACGAAAAGAAGTAATAGTTCGAAATAGAAAATTATGAAAACCCTTGATACAACTATTTATGTTTCGCTTTTAAGGTATAGGAGAAAAATACGAGAAAGCGAGACGCTCTAGAACCGTTGGTATTAAAGGGTTGTTGCAAAAAATATTTTCCGCAACCCCGAAAACCCTTGATACATCTGGCTTTGAGCGTTTTTCATAACTCGACCCTAAAGGAAGAAAATGTCTAATCAAATAGATGATATTTATCTTAATAGGATAGTATGAAATAATGTTCGAAGACAAAGATTCTCAAACCAGTTGATGTATAAGGGTTACAGGCACCGTCGGTAAATAGTATATATGAAGAGGAGAATGTAGAAGATACAAAAATCTTACCATTTAGAAAAACGCCAAACCCGTTGATATGGCTGGGTTATAGGGGTCTTTAATTATTTTCTATATATGAAAAAAGAATGGCAAAGAAACAGTATGAACAAGGCGCGTTTGTAATACATGTGAAGTTATTCTTAAACATCAAACCCCTTGATACGACTGGGTTACAGCGATTTATGTTTCGTTTGAAGGTAATGAAGGAGAGAATGTAGAAGATACAAAAATCTTACCATTTAGAAAAACGCCAAACCACTTGATGTGACTGGCATACAGCGTTTCTCAATTATTTTCTATATATGAAGTGAACGAAAATAAAATTACGATTATTATGCACAATTACTCTAAACCCGTGTGTTTCAAGGGGTTTGGGTGTTTTATTTGAAATGTCGTTAAGCATCTTTAAAGGAAAGTATCTAATCCTAAGCAAAGACAAGTAAGGTGTGATAACTGTCAAAGTGAACACAGGAAAAAACAGGATAGAATTAGGAAGCAAGGTAGAAATTCCGCTTGAGTTGCACACTGGATTTTCCCAAAATGATACAAACGTTGATATACCAATGTTTAAAGGGGTTTTTGGATTTGGAGATAATCGTCTATTAGGGAAGGCGTGGCTGACGTGTATATTTAGAAAATTGAAAGATTACTAGAGAGAATAAGTATGTCTAAACTAACGTTTCATTTGTTATATATGAAAGAAGATGCTAGATATTTAGGGCTTATTTATCACAATAGGTATAAAAAGTTCACGAAAAAATAAATGAATAGTCATGAAACCCTTGATACCATTGGGTTTGATGGATTTCCATATTATCCAATAATGGAAAGAAAGAGTAAAAGAAGACAAAGGATATAAAATGTCCAAGTTTAGAAATCGCTACAAACCCTGATACATAAGGTTTTTATAAAAAAATAATTTTCACAACTCTCAAATCCCTTGATATGACTGGGGTTGAACGTTTTCCATAACTCGACCATATAGGAAGAAAATGTCTAATCAAATAGATGATATTTATCTTAATAGAGAGAGTGGTAATAATTCGCTTTAGATATTCAAAAAAATTGAATATTTAAAGGGGCTTGTTACCCCACAATGGTGAATCGTATTTCATTATTGTCCCTCCCAATAATTACCTTAGTCGAGATTTGCGTCTTGACTTCTACTTTTTGATTGAGTAGTCATTAATTTGGCTACTCTTTTTCTTTTTTTTACTCATATTTATTACTCATATATATTACTTTAATTTAAGGAGGTGGATAGACGTGGATTTAGCACAAATACCAATAGATGTATGGTTGTCGCAAGGTGCATTTGCAATCTTATTTGTTTGGCTTTTAATTGATAGTCGTAAGGATTCTAAGCAGCGAGAAGAAAGATTAATGCAGCACATAGAAAAAACTACTGACACACTTGATGTACTTAGTAACAGAATGGAAAACGTAAATACAAAAGTTGATAAAATCGACACAAGATTAACAGAGTTTGAAAAGAAAGGGGTTTAATTAAATGGCAGAAGTAACAGCAAAAACGTATACAAAATTACAATTAGCAATTCAGAATGATGTTAGTTTGATTGAAATAAGAGATGATCTTGGTGCTAGTTTAGAAAGAATTTCATTACCAGATGATAGAATAAGTTGGATTCACCCTACACGACAAGAGGATATGTCTCGTGACCAGATGGGTACTTGGATTCAAGAAACTGTACCTGATGGTTCAACATTACAATTACAAGTTGTTTTATCTGGAACAGACCCTATGTTTGCTACATTACCTAAAACATTTGGTGGAATTGGATTAGAAGATGAATATGGTTTTATTATAAGTGAAGAAACATTTACAACATTCACTATGACACAGGCAGAAGATAAATTAACAATCGTACATAATATTGAAGTTCCACAGGTGACTGTTTAAGGGGGCTGATGTTCTATGCTAGGTGCAGGAACGCAGACAGACCCTTATTTAATTCAAACGGAATCGGATTTAAGGGAATTATCTAGTAATACAAGTTATTGGGATGGATATGTAGAGTTAGCAAACGATATAGAAATGAGTTCTACACCATTTCCACCTATTTCACAAGCGTCACCATACTTCACAGGTGTATTTAATGGTAATGGTTATAAGGTTATCAATCTACATATTGATGGAACTGGATTGAGTAGGTCAGGATTATTCGCTTTGACTGGTATTGATAGTACAGTTAGGAATGTTGGGATAGAAAATCCTAATATTATAAATGCACCCAGTCAATCAGGTGCTTTATTAGGAAGGTCTAACTCATTTATATCAAACTGTTATGTTTTAGGTGGTTCGATTACGTCATCTAATGGTGCTTATATTGGCGGTCTAGTAGGTTATAACGCAAATAACTCTATTGAAAATTGCTATTCAACTGCTCTTGTACAGTCAGATGGTCTTTATGTTGGTGGATTAACAGGGATTGAAAGTGCAACAACGACAAGTTCCTATTGGGATACTGAAACAAGTGGTCAAACAACAAGTGGAAGTGGTGCAGGTTTAACAACAGCAGAAATGAAAACTCAATCATCTTATGTTGGTTGGGATTTTACAACTGTTTGGGGAATGAATGGTGATTATCCATATTTACAAGCGTTTGGTGTTCCGACAGTACCATCTAAGCAAGAATCAAGGGAAGTATCATCATACGCTAATCCAATTCAATCTAATGTAAATATTGAAATACAATTACCACCACAAACTTTAACAATAGAAGTAAATTCACACGTCAAGCCAATACATAGCCACACAGAACGTCATATAGCGTCTTTTAGAAGTGTTGAGGGTTATTCTTCACGGATTGTTTCAAGCGTCTCTACAAGCGTCATATCGCCTAATAATAATATGATTGAAGTTACAAGTCATATTAATCCAATTATTTCTAATGTGAGTGTAACTGTATATCGACAACCATTAGAAGTTATAAGAAATGTGTTCAGTCATATTCGTTCCATACAAGCCCATACAGACACTATTACACATTTAGACACCTTACCTATGGTTGCTTACATTACAATCGTTGAGAATCCTTCAAATTCGTATACGTCTACGAATCCATCAAATTCTACACACGTAGAAAATCCTTCGTATGTGGAGGTGATTGAATGATCTATTCAGGAGATACAGTTAGGTTAAAGGTTAATTTTCAAGCATTTGATAATCAGGCGGTTAACCCAGTTAACGTTACCTTGACTATTTATGATACAACTGAAACACAAATTGAACAGTTTATTTTAGATGACACGAACAAGGAAGATGTTGGTGTCTATTTTTATGACTATGTTACCCCCAATGACAAACAAGAAGTGGTTTTCGAGTTTAGAGGGGTTTATAACAATAAACCAACAGTAGTAAGAGATTCACTACAAATCAAATTTATCTAATCTAAAGGAGAGATTTATTAATGTCAGAAACAAACTTTACACAGGAACAAGTAGATGAAGCAATTCAGAACGCTAAGAATGAGTGGGTGTCACAAGAATTAAATCCAATCGTTACTGAACGTGATGGTTTACTTAAGTATAAGCCAAAAGAATTATCAGATGATGAAAAAGCATTTAAGCAACAACAACAAGATTTCTTCACACAAAAAGTTGACTTCCAACTTGAAAAGAATGGCTTAACACCATTTAAAGATGTAATCAAAGTTGAGAATGAAGAAGAATTAACAACTATTGTTGAAGCATTAACTCAAATTACTAAGAAGATCAAATTGGATTCAGGTTATATTCCTGATAATCATTTGGAAGAAAATGAGTATGACAAGTTTTCTAAAGAAGGAAACGTATCAGGCATGATTGGAAGTAAGTTAAGTCAGTTATTCAAATAATTCGTGGCTATTAGTCACTTATTACATATAAAAAACAAACAATATTGGGTAGTGACCGACCACTAGAGGAGAATATATAAATGTTTAGATCTACAAATTATACTAACGCCGAACAAATTTCACTAGCACAAGAAATCGCTAAGATTGGTGTTCAAGCAACGCCTTTTACATCTTTACTAATGGCTAAACAAGTAGAAAAAGCAACTTCTACTATCTACACTTTCAGAGAGAAAACTCTTTCTCATGATGAAGATATTTCCGCAGCAGAGGGTTCTGAAACAACTAACTTTACTGAAACAGCAAGACGTGAACTAAACAATGTACTTCAAATATTTAAAAAGGGTGCAAGCATTTCCGGTTCTGCACAAGCAATGAACGCTGGTCAATTGTCGGCTGAAGTTGAAGATCGTTTGCTTGAACTTAAAATCAATATGGAAAAAGCATTAATCAACTCAATCAAAGATGACGGTTCTGTATCTGGTATCCGTAAAATGGCAGGTTTGATTGCTAGTGCTGACGCTACTAACGCTGTATCTGCAACTGGTACTGTAACAGAAGAAACGATTAAAGAGGTTGCACGTAACCTTTGGAATCAAGACCTTGCAGAAGGTAACTTATACGCATTAGTAAACGCTGACGTTAAAGAACAAATTGACGCTATCTACAAAGACCGTTACAACTACAATCACGTTACAACTAACTTTGGTGTACTAGCAGACAGTGTAAACACTAATTTTGGTCAAGTTAATTTTATCCTTAGCAAACATACACCTGTTGATAAAATGGTTGTATTCAATGATGGCTATGTAGACCTTGCATATCTTCGTGAGCCACACTTTGAGCCACTTGCTAAAACTGGTGACAGTGTTAAGGGTCAAGTTATCGCTGAATCTACATTGAAAGTTGCTTCACCTAAAGGTGTAGGTGTCGTTACAGTAGCAACACAAGCATAATACATATCATTAAGAGGGTACTTGCCATTTGGCTTGTATCCTCTTTTTAATCTAATCAAATTAGGAGACATAAAGGAGAATGAATAAAAAAGAAATTTATCTAATTTTAAGAAGGCGTAAAAACATTAGTCAAATTGAATTATCAAAGGAATTAAATTGTAGTCAAAGTTTAATTAGTCGCTATGAGAAAAATGAATGTGAAATGTCAGAGTACAAGATTAAGAAATATAAACAATACATAGACCAAAAATAATCTAAAACATAGTCAGAAAGTAGAGGTGAAGGCGTGAAAGAAGTAAGAAATTCGTCTTAACCACTCCTTTTATTCAAGTGTGACCGTTTAAGGTAGACAAAAATTCACTTTAAACATAAAGGGTCATGGAATAAAAGGAGCAAGTTAAGCGTCAAACGTAGCACATAAAAGGTAGTGGGAGAGTTTCTCTTTCACAAATATATTATGAACGAACAATTAAAAAGTAAATTCCCAGAATGGTGTTCCGGAAGTGAACATTATGCAACAGTATTAACAAATGATATTGATTCCCTGTTAGGTTGTGCAATCGAGAAAAGAGTTAAAGGTAATAAAATTAATTATTTTTATGACTTTAATGCTATCTATGTTGCGGACAAAAATGACCCTTTGGAGAAGTTAGGAATTGATCTTGCGTGGACAGTTGGTAAAGTATTTGATAATCATGTGACACGTCTAAATAAGAACAATACAATCAATCCAGAATCGGCTAACTTAAACTCAATTTTAGACGTGTCGGGTGATAATTATTTTAAGAAATATGCTATGTCAACAGCAATCCTTATGTGGTCTTATTATGATTTGCCATTACCATCAACCAAACTAGGTAAAATGTTATTATTGAGCGTGGATTCAGGATTTCTAGGTCATTATGATTACCGTTTTAAAAATACCCATAACAAGTATCTTAGAATGTTAGGGTTTGAAGAACTAATTGATTTACTCAACGACACGTCTAAGGAAGAATTTAGAGAAGTCCAAAGTAAATTTATGCTGCACAAAAATATTGAGTTAGATAAAAGTGGTCATTTACAGACAGAATTACCATTATCCCTGTTGTCAGGGGCACTTGAGACGGAATTAGAATTACCTTCATGCACATTCACCTTACAAACGCAATATATAAGCAAGGGTAGACAGGTACAAGGTGATGAAATCGGTAATCTAAGTAAGAATGTGGTTAGTTTTGCATTGACTAACAGAAATTATTATAAATTTACAATAAGTTAAAAGGAGATTTTATCATGATAGTCAAAAATGAAGATTTATTTTATTGTTACAGTCGGAAACTAAGTGATTTTATCTATCATGAATCACATGGGAAAATTACACCTTTGACAATTGCAATCAATCCTAAGAGTGGTCGCACTTTTTCTTTATATAGCAAGTCACCATCTTTACAGGCAGTATTGGATAAGTACAAAGAAGAAAATGGTGGAAAATAGGGTATCAAAAAAAGGTTGATTTTGACCCTAAATTGATATACAATAGAATAGGGTGTCAAAAAAGGACTAAAAATGACCCAAATTTGATACTCTGGGGTATCAAAAAAGGTTCAAAAATGGACTTATTTTGATACGTTTACAATATATACTATTAATACAATATATACTATGTGTAATATTTGTTTCGTTTACACTTTTTAAGTTCAAAAGATAAAGTTCAAAACCATCTTCCACATAAATAAAATTGGTTGTGGTTAGTGTAAAATATTAATTTAAAAGGAGATAATCAGGTAATGGGAAATGGTATTTTAATTTACAATGTGTTTGTTGAAGAAAATGAGGATAATAAGTATAGGTTAAATGTTGAAGAAATGTATTTGTGGTCAGTGTTAAGAAGGTTGATGAATTATAATCAGGAAACAATTACAAGTATCAAGTTTATTGATGAATATACACGTAAATATCTTAATACATACTTCTACAAAAAGGTGTCACCTTCACGTAAACAAATTAAAAATTGTTTGTTATCGTTAGTGGAAAAAGGTGTGATTCACAGTGATTGTGAACCAGAAAAGGATAGTGAAGTGTTTAAGATAACATTTGCAAAACTTAATGGTGGGCATGAGTTTATTCCTTTTTCTACATTCGATAGCATGAACAATACAGCATTTATCTATATTCATTTTGCCATATTGAAATGGAAAGGTACAAAAGAAGGCACATTTAATTGTTCCAATGATCGTTGGACTACTATTCTTGGTGTTGATAGTGAGAATACAGCAAAGAAATATCTGAAACAGTGTGAAGAAGAAGGTTTCTTATATCGTGTTATGGGTGATTATACAAGCGATAAAGCACGTTTTGGTCAAAGTAAGCAAGATATGTATAAGTATAAGACAACACCATTTACAGAAGAAGAAAAGTCCAATATGCAACGTGTGAAGGAAAGAAAAAATAATCCCACACCTGATATTGAGAGTATCGGCAACAGTGACTATCTATTTGACACAGGTAATTGGACAGTAAGGGGTAAGGTAGAATTAACAGTTGATGATTACGTTATCTATCTGGAACATAAAAGGAAAACTGATCCATTGTCCAAAGATTTCGTTGCAGATTGTGATAATAAACGTAAATTTATTATGTCTAAGAATGAAAAGTTTGAACACGTTGATGAAAAGTTGAAGAAACAAGCAGAAGATGAAATTGATGAACGTAAAAGGCAACAAAAAGAGGAAATGGCAGAACAACGTAAACAAGCGAAAATGGATAAAGTTAAAGATGGTCAGATTATTGTTAAAAGGTTGAAATCAGGTGCAACAGACCCATTTGATGATGAAGATGTATATTTAGATGATTTCAACAAAGTAAAGACAGATGATACTATTTATTTTGTAGATTTTAAAGGTGATTTAGACACTATGACAATCGAACAATTGATAACTGGTTGGACAACTGATTTATACCTTGACTATTATAATTATTCTGATGATGTCCAAGAGGAATTGCTACATAAAGCAAAAGAAATAATTTATACACATGGCTATTTTGATGTTGACACCGTTAAAGAAGAATTAAAAAGTGTTCGTAAAGAAATTGCAAATTCCCATAATAGGGATAGGTCATATGATGAAGAACATGAGGGTGACTTGATACATGAAGATCAAGATACACCACCTATCAATTTAAGTTTACGGAAACGTATCAGAACATATCAACCACCAATTAAAATACAATTATAGTCCTAACAAAAGTTAGGGCTTTTTTTATTGTCAAAAACTAATCGAAATAGGAGAGATAATCAATGGAAAATCAAAAAAGTTTTGAAGAAAAAGTAGCAAAAATAGAGGAAGATTTAGTCCAAATATTAAGCAATACAATTGTTTCTAATTATAGGTTGGAGAAAATGGATAAAAAATTAGATGAAATGAATCAATTAGTCACTGAAACAAGAGCAATTGCAAGGGGTGAAGTGTAATGACCTTAGATGAAGCATTAAAGCAAATCAACCCTAAAAAAGAACAATATTTCCGTTGGAAGTTTGACCTTTACTATGACAAGCGTAATCCAAAGAAAACAGAGCAACAGTTGATGGATTATACAGAAGTTAAAACAATGAATAGTTTTATTAGTTGGGAGAAAACACCTGAATATAAAGCATTGTTGCAACTTTATTTAGATTACAAAGCCACACAGGACTTTGAAGAAATATATAATCTTGTTTCCGAACGTGCAAAGGAAAAAGGTGAGGATAAGGACGTAAAACTATTCTTACAGTTGAAAAAGGAAATCAAGGAAAATAACAAGATTGTCAAGCAAATATTTAATAACAGTGATGATGTTGCTGAAGATGATGGGTTGGAATTGGAATAGAAATGGGGTGATTAGATGGTTGCATTAACAACTAAACAGAAACTAAAAAAGATAACTGATTCATTTGAGTTGTTTTCTAAGAATTTTATCAAGATAGTAAACACGCAGAATGAAACAGTACCAATGAAATTAAACCTTGCACAGCAAGAATTGACAGAGTTGATGAATAATAACCGTTACACCATCATCAATAAAGCACGTAGGGCAGGTATATCAACGCTTATGCTTGCCAAAGCAATCTATGAAGCAACTACAAAGGAAAACCAATCTATATTGATCGTGTCATATGAGGGTGATAGTGCTAAAGGTTTATTTAACACATTAAAATTCATGAATGATAACCTTCCCAGAGATAAGTACCCTGATTTATTCAGTAAAACAAGACGTGATAATAAAAATGAATTGCTATTTTGGAATGGCAGCCGAATCATTTCTACCGTTGCAGGATACAAGGATATTGGGCGTGGTTTAAGTATTACATGGGCACATCTAAGTGAGTTTGCGTTCTGGAATGGTAGTCAAGAAGAACAATTATTGTCCATTGAACAGGCACTTGTTGATAAGGGTAGAATCTCAATTGAAACAACGTCAAATGGTATCAGTAACTACTATTACACATTGTACCAGAAGGCAAAACGAGGTAATTCAAAGTATAAGCATTATTTTGTTCCTTGGTTTCACCCATTTTATCGTGAAAGTAAGAAGGGCGAGTATGATGAAGCCGAACAATGGTACAAGGCAAAGTATGGTAAGCGTATGGCTAAGAAGGATTTAGAAGGTGACGAGATCCGTTTACATGAACAGGGTGCAGATTTAAGGCAGTTAATGTGGAGAGATTACAAGTTACAAGATATGAAGATTGAAGAATTTTATCAAGAATATCCATCAAATGATATGGAATCCTTCATTAGTACCAATAAATCAGTATTTGACCAAAACAAAGTGTTAGAGCGTATTAATTACGTTATGCCTGATATTCCATTAAAAGAATTAGATGATGTTCCTGATAGTTTACAGAAATACATAGGTAAAGAATTAAAAATATTCCATAAATACAATCCTAAGACAAAATATTATTATGCAGGAATTGATGTTGCACATGGTAGTGGTAATGGGGATAGTTCCACTTGTACCATCATTGACGAGGAAGGAATAGAAGTTGCTTCACTAGGTACAAATAAATTGCCAGTTTACAAGTTTACTGATGTTGTCTATGACTTGTTGATGTGGTATGCAGAGCCGTTTACAGCAATTGAGCGTAATAACGTGGGTATCGTCCTATTAGAGAAGATGAAAGACGAGAAATTTTATATGAATCTGTATAAAGAAAAACTATTCGATCATAAGGGTTCACGTAAGAGCCAACTAGGATTTACGACAAGCCAATCCAGTAAGCCAATATTATTGGAGAAGTTTAAGGAATCGTTTGAATTAGGACGTATTTTAATCAATGACGTTGAAACGCTTGAACAGATGCAAATTTATCAAAATGTAAGTGGAAAGATGGGTAATAAGCAAGGTGAAGGCAACCATGACGATAAGGTTATCAGTTCTGCCTTAGCCAACTTAGCCAAAGACAGCAATAAGTGGTACATATAATAATTTGAAAGGAATGAGGAAATGGAATTACAAGAGTATATCGGTAATCGTTATGATGGACAGTTTAAGAAATTTATCTTAGATGAAGTAAATAATGTTTCGCAGCAGTCACATATTCGTGAGATTACAAGTATTAAAGAGTATCTTGGTAAAAATCAACATAAGGTGAATACAAGACCAAATGAAACGTTTAATGGTAAAGAGGTAGAAGTAGAAAGGGTTACTTTAAACTATGCTAAGACCATTATTCATTTTGGTGTCAACTTCCTATTAGGTAAGAATCCTGTACAGTTATCAGGTAAAGAGAATGTTGTAAAAGAATTGAATCGTACATATAAGAAGGGTAAATACCACAAGATTGACTATAAAATACTTAATGATTTAATCCGTTATGGTGAAACATTTGAATATGTTTATGTGAAAGATGGGAAGATATTTAGTCAGATTATAGACCCTTCTGAAGCGTTCCCGGTATATGACCCAGAAACGAATGAGATGCTTGCCTTTATACAGTATTATCATAGCGACTATACGGACTTCTATGTCGTGTTTACAGAGGACATTGTATATAAGTATAACAATAGTCAGGGTGAGGATATACAGTTAGTTAATCAACGTCCTAACAATACAGGTTTACCAATCCATTATAAGACAGAGAATGAGAGTGACAGCACACGAGGATACAGTGAGTTGAATGATTATATTGAGATCATTGATAGTATGGAGCACCTGTTAAGTAAGGCAGTAGATGGATACTACCGACACATCATGGGTACACCTGTCATCATTGGACAGAACCTAACTAATGCAGATATACCTAAGCATGGCAATGGTATTGGACTTAGATTAGATGATGACGGTGACTTTAAGTATGTGACCAATCCATTTAGTCATCAAGCATTTAAAGAGTTGTATGGTACATTAAAGAATGCATTGGGTGATATATCAAGTATGCCTAACGTGTTATTGAATGGTGGAAGTACAATCAGTAATGTTGGTGATGTAGCAATAGAGAGTATCTTCTACTTATCATTGATTAAAGCAAACTTAAACAGTAAGTATTTACAAGATGGCTTTGAGGTTAGATTAGACAAGATTAGAAGTGTGTTGGATATGCAAGGTATCGTGTTTGATGATGATGATTATGAAGCGACACAGTTTGTATTCAGTCCAAATATGCCGAAAGATGATAAGCAATTAGTTGAGATCATTGATAAGTTGAAGGGTATTGGTGCAATTAGTACGGAAACTATACTGGATAACGTGTCATTTATTGATAAGGTAAGTGAGATGGAACGATTGGCTAATGAAGGTGTAAATGGAGAGGTAAATGAGGATTAATGCCAGTCACATTATGATGGTTCTGTTATAGCCGATTTGGTGGGAATCAGGATTAGGGAAAAGTGTTGATTTAGTGGGGATAGATGAATAGAATAAAATATGTTGAAATTTTTTCGCCTGTTACGTTAACACTTTAGCGTACTAAAGTATTACACAGGAATCACACAAGAGCCAGTGATGTTTCGGGAGTTCTGTTATACACTTTTTAGGGGAACAACTGTACTATTTTATACCAATGTCTACATAATGATAATTATACGACACATATTTCTAGTTAAAATCAAACTTTTATACAGTATTTTATGCATTAATTAAAGTGGTTACTAATAGTAAATATAGGTTGTATCAATACTACGATACTATGCATACTGACATTGCCTAATCCCTACTATTAGTAATCTACTTATTTAAAGTACAAACTGTGCTGGGCATGGGATACAAGCGTAATGTGAATATTCTGGAGAATACATAATAAAGATTATAGGAAGCAAATTCAACTTTGACTGTATACTCTATGCAATCTATATTTACAACCATTTCACCCCCCTATGCCTTGCCTGCCCCCTAGCATATCAAATTGTGCTCGCCCAGAAAAAATATAGGATATCCATTATATTATATCAACTTTATTAATAATAAAAATAATTGGGTAATACGGATGGCTTAATAGAAATTTATGGTAAAATGGTAACGGCACCTTAGATGATTCAAAAATAATAATCTAATAGGGGTGTTATAATATCATGCTATTTATATTACTAATTGGTATTCCTGCGGTAATAATTTTTGGTATTTACTATGTATTTAAAAAAGATGCTGAAAAGAAGAATTTGAAAACTAATTGGTTCGCTATAATACTGTCCTCTTTACCTATTGTTATTTTCTTTGTATTCTTTTTAGCAATCTATCTACATGGAATGAGCGATAATTTTAGGATTTATGATAATAATCCATCTATAACAGACGATGATTGGTTGAAAGATAATTATGGTGGTACGGATTTTTATCCATAATTAAAGAATGGCGAATAACATTTACAGAAGAAGAGTATCAAGAAATTAAAAAGAAAATAGATGCAATTCATGAATCACTAAAATAAGTGATTCTTTTTTATTGCCATAAAGAGGAGTGATTAAATGAACAATATACAACGTCTTGAAATGGAAACAAAAGGTATCACATTAGATCAATCTGAATTGGTTGTCTACTTAGAAGAAAATGACTTGTCTCCACATCAAGAATACAATGCTCAATCACATACAAATAAGCGTAATATTTATAAATCTGCATTATCTGTATTGGAATCAATTGCTAACTCACCATCTACACTTAAAAATATTAAGCATGAGGATATGACTGTATCAGATTTTGCTACTAATATTCAAAACAGGATTAACCAATTAGAATATAAAATACGCAAATTAAAAACAGATGAACAAGCATCACTTAACTCAAATACATTTATGTTGTTTGATAAATAAGGTGTTAAATTTAACATGATTTTTTAGTCATTCCTTATTTCCTGACAATTCCCCTTATTTCCTGTAGAAAGATTGATGTAGCACCTTCTTTCCTATTTTCCCTTTTTCTCAAATGGCTAAAATACCCCTAAAAATGGCTAATTTACTATATGTCGATCATGGGAAAATAGGGTGCTATGGCTATCAGAAAAAGGGGGTGATTTTAACACTTTTTTATTTTTAACAGAAAGGAGAAATGCAAATGTTCACAGAAGATTTTAACCAATTGATTCAGGAGTTTGGTGTACCAATAAGATTAAATATAGAAACTGTAACAAGAAAGGCAATTTTAACCAATTCAAAGGTATCTGATTCACTTCCAAATTTTGATGATAAGAGTATCCACACTAATTTTAAAATTAAACGTGGAGATGTGATTGCTTACGAAGGCGTAAAGTACCTTATTATAACTGATATTCAAAGCAAACGTTCTTATGAGTATAAGGCAACTATTCGTCCAATGACTAATACATTTACTTATACGTATTATTCTGACGGATACTATGAAGAAGTTGATAGACATGGCAGCCCGATATGGATTATTGAACCCGGAGAGTTGACAGAAGAATTGCCATGTGTAGCATTCCAAGAAGGTAGTCCAACATTGACAAGTGGTCAAATCGTCATGCCAGAAACACGTATCAAGATTATCATGCCTGATAATGAAGTTACAGCATTGATTGCTATGACAAGTGAACATTCTATTATCAATCATAATTATCGTGTAGTTGATATTAATTTGCTTCAATCAGGATTACGGATATTTACCATGGAATGGGTAGCACAATCTGCCTAAAAACATATGACAAAACCCTTGAATAACCAAGACAAGTTTGCTATATTAGAATTAATTACATAGAAAAAAGTCAGTTATATTAAGGGTTTGAGCGTATCCGCACTCACCGGTTAAAGTAATTATTATACCTACTAATGAAGAAGTAATGATTGCAAGGGATACGGTACGTTTAAGCAAATAATGAAAAAAGAAGGTCCTTGCCGCATATGCGAGCAAGGCCTTTTTTAAATATGAGGAGAAAAAGAAGGGGTTCACTGTCTGCTGCAACAAAAGACACAGCCGATTTGATGCTGGAGGCTAGATGGAGCATGAATTATGAATGGAAGCTGATCCATCAGCGCCATGGAACAGCCACAGCACTGCAGGTTTTCCTGCAGCGCTGATCTTACCATTAACGGACGACCAGAACATCACAGGATGCATACCTTATAATGTTTTCGGAGATACTGCCAATAAGGAAACGTTCTACTGCATTCATTCCAGTAGCACCGCAAATAATCAGATCTGATTGGAAGTTATCAGCAATATCTTTAGCGATTTTAACTTTAGGGGAACCATATTCTACACATCTTACCAAATTATTTAATCCGGCAGCTTTTGCATTATCCACATAAGAATCAAGTAATTCTGCCGCATATTCCTCCGATCTTTCGGAAAGTGTACGATCATATGCCTCGGCAGTGGCAAATGTGCGAGAATCAATCACGTGCGCAAGAATCAGACGGGCTTGGTTTCGCTTAGCGATATCCAAGGATTTTTGAAAAGCCTTTTCAGCAGCCTCTGAACCATCTACTGCAACAAGAATGTTTTTATATTCCATATATATCTCCCCTTTCACTACTATTATATACCCTATATCACAACCCAACAATCCAGAATTGGCAATATTTTTAACATCATCCCAACAGAAAAATGGACATAATACTTGTATGGAGGTGATGAATGTTGTCTAAAAAAGAAGGGAAAATACGCAACTTTTTTGAAGATGACAAAGGTGTTGACGCAGTACGCAACCAATTGATTGAAAGCTATCAAAGCGGTGTTGTCGAACAGCTGCATAACAACAAGAACATCCATACCTTCAATAACCGCAAAAATTGAACAGAAAACAAAGCTTCATCCTAAACAGGGAGAATTCTCCCTGTTTATTTTATGGTGCTTTTTGCAAAATCATCTGATACAATTAAATTGCAAATATCTTCAAATGTTCCGAATACATATACAGGCTTAGGGGAGGCAATAGAATGAGAATAGGAATACCTAAAGAAATCATGAACAATGAGAACAGGGTTGCAATGGCTCCATCTGGTGTGCAGACATTGAAGGACGCTGGACATGAGGTTTACGTAGAGAAAGATGCTGGCCTTGGTTCCAATTTTACAGACGAGCAGTATGAAGCGGCAGGAGCATTCATTGTTGACAGCCCAAAAGAAGCCTGGTCACAGGAAATGGTGATGAAAGTAAAAGAACCATTACATGAGGAATTTAAATACTTCTATGAGGGCCAGATTTTATTTACATATTTGCATCTAGCTAATGAACCTGAAGTGACAAAAGCACTAATCGAGAAGAAGGTGGTTGGAATTGCCTATGAGACGGTTCAGCTTCCTAACCGTTCGCTCCCCCTCTTGACTCCAATGAGTGAAGTTGCAGGAAGGATGGCAACGCAAATCGGTGCTCAATTCCTTGAAAAACCAAAAGGTGGAAAAGGAATCATTCTCTCGGGTATTCCGGGAGTCAAACGGGGCAAGGTAACGATTATCGGTGGTGGTGTTGTCGGAACGAATGCGGCTAAAGTGGCAATCGGACTCGGAGCCGATGTTACAATCATTGATTTGAACCCGGATCGGTTACGGCAGCTGGATGATATATTCGGCTCATCCATCAATACGTTAATTTCCAATTCACTCAATATCCAGGAGGCTGTAGAAGAATCGGATCTTGTTATCGGTTCTGTATTGATTCCGGGAGCGAGAGCACCGAAACTGGTAACGGAAGAAATGGTGACAAAGATGTCTGAAGGCTCAGTTGTTGTGGATGTTGCGATCGACCAGGGAGGAAACTTCGCCACCAGTGACCGGATTACCACGCATGATGACCCAACATTTACAAAACACGGTGTGCTGCATTATACGGTAGCCAATATGCCAGGTGCTGTACCGCGGACATCAACGATTGGACTCACTAATGTGACGGTTCCATATGCACTGCAATTGGCTAATAAAGGCTATAGGCAAGCGTGTTTGGACAATGAAGCATTACTGAAAGGGATCAATACACTTGATGGTTATGTAACCTATCAGGCTGTAGCTGACGCACATGGGCTGGCATTTGCTGATGCAAATGTATTATTGCGTAAATAATAGCCATAAAGAAAGAGCACTCCGGAGTGCTCTTTCTTTGTCAGTCAATAATCTGTAATTCCTTAGGATAGGCAGTCATTACTTCTGCGCCTTTGTCTGTCATAAAAATCATATCCTCAATCCGGACCCCGCCGATATTCGGCACGTAGATGCCTGGTTCAATCGTATAGCACATGCCTGGTTTAAGAGCGAGCTCATTATTGCTGTGCATGGACGGATATTCATGTGTTTCAATCCCGAGACCGTGCCCGATTCGGTGTGTGAAGTATTCACCGTAGCCTGCTTTTCCAATAATATCACGTGCTGTGAAATCAATCTGTCCGACAGCTGTCTTTGGAACAGAAGCGTTGATGGCGCGAAGTTCTGCTTCCAGAACCGTCTCATAGATTGTTTTCTGTTCATCAGTAATCGATTTAAAGGCAACGGTTCTGGTAATATCTGAACAATAGCCCTCAAAGATGACACCTAGGTCGAATAAGACAAGGTCTCCAGGTTTGACTCCGATTGTTGATGGTGTTCCATGCGGAGAGGCTGTTTTTGCACCGGCAAGTGCCATCGTATTAAATGACATTTCCTGCACACCCTGTTTCTTCAGCTCATATTCAATCTTTGCGATAAGTTCAAGCTCGGTCACACCTTCAGCAATGGCCATGACTCCTGTTTCGATACCGAAATCAGCAAGTGCTGCTGCTTGTTTTAGAAGTGTATATTCTTTCTTGTTTTTCACGACACGCAAATCAGCAAGTATTTCTTTTGCATCGAAAATAGCTGTGTTCGGAAGTATCCGTTTAATTGCTTCAAAGCGTTCCAGTGTTATGTGATCATGTTCAAGTCCGATTGATTGTGGAACCTTATCGTTCTTATTCAAATAGTCAAGCAGCAGCTGCCATGGGTCCTCGTGATCATAGTAGCTGATTATCGCTCCAGACCATCCTGCCGCCTTCGCATCTTCTGCTTCCATCTTTGGAACCACCATGATCGGGTCAAGGTTGTTGCTTACATAAACGGCAATCACACGCTCGTGCGGATCTGTATAATAGTTGCTCACATAATAAAAGTTTGCCTTTGATGTAACGAGTGCACTATCCAGGTTATTTTTCTTAAGCTGTTCGGATAAATTTTCAATTCGGGAGTTCATACGTGTCCACCTCATCTTTTTATACTACAATAAGTATAACAAATGAATGAATTATTTCATCCTTTAAAGTTTTTTCAGTTTACTTGAAACCTTTTTCAGTGTAAACCGTATTACCTAGGGAAACATAGAAATTGCATGATGGGCGAGGTGAACAAATGGGTCTGTTTTCCAGTATTTTTTCTAAGAAAGATAACAAGCCGGTTCCAAAAGATAGAACACCATTATCGATCAAGGTCGGCGATATCCTTACTTATGACCTGAGGGATTTTGAGGTAGTGGGAAAAATAACGTATCGTGATGGCGGCTATGAATGGTTTGCCTATCAGTTATTGGAAGGCAATGATACACTCTGGCTATCGGCTGAAATGGATGATGAACTTGAACTTGGCATCTATAAGAAGATTCAGCTGCCGGTGTCAGCACCATATCCAAAGCAATTAGAGTATGAGAACAAGACCTTCCATCTGGATGAACAAGGTACAGCCAGAATTATCGGGGAAGGAAGAAACGCTAATCTGCAAGGGCTGGAGAGCCATTATGCTGAATATGCAGATGAGGGCGAGGAAAGATTTATCAGCCTGGAATCGTGGGGGACGGAAGTGGAAGCAAGCATCGGTTATTCCATCGCGGCATATGAGATTAAGATTATAGCAGGTTCATTTTAAAATTAAAATTATTTAGGAGGAGATTATATGTTTAAGTTTTTTGGACGTTTGAAGACAGTAGTAAGCTCAGAATTAAATTCCATGCTGGATAAGGCAGAAGATCCGGTGAAAATGCTGGATCAGTTCATGCGCGATATGGGTGAAGATATCCGAGAAGTAGAGGGTGCTGTAGCAAAGCAGATTGCCAATGAAAAAATGCTAAAGCGTAAAGCCAATGATGCACTTGCTTTAGTGGAGAAGAGGCAGAAACAAGCTGAACAGGCCATTGAAGCAGGAAATGACGACCTGGCAAAACGTGCACTGCAGGATAAGAAAGATCATGAAGCAACTGCTGCAACATTAAATGAGTCATGGGAACGTGCAAAAAGCGACGCTGATATGCTTCGCAGTAAATTGGATGAAATGAAAAAGGAATACCAGGAAATGAAATTGAAAAAGGATTCGCTGAAAGCACGTGCAGAGTCTGCAAAAACAAGAACAAAAATGAATCGAACCATGTCTTCGATTGGGAACGATGCTTCCAAACAGGGATTTGAACGAATGGAAGAAAAAGTAATGCAGTTTGAAGCAGAAGCAGATACAAGCGAGGACCTTTCACAGGCAAGCAGAACCTTAGATGATGAATTTGAGGATCTGACTAAAAATGATGTCGATGATGAACTGGCAGCATTGAAAGCTAAAATGGGTAAATAAGCAATCAATATTTGAATGGGGGCAGTTTGCTAACTGCTCCCGAATTTTTCATGGGAGAGGGGGATATCGTTGCCAAAAAGATGGATGTTACTTATTGGATTTTTACTAATGGTCTTCGTGTTAAGTGCTTGCTCATCCCCTTTTACAAGTGGTGTCAATCGAGGAATGGATCAAGAAATAACAATTACGGCAGAAGATGTGCCAGAAGAGCTTCCGGCAGATGAAATCATTTCATCGATACAAGCTAGTCCAAGTGACCAGATTGATGCAATCATTGCAAGTCATTTTTCATTAATGGACACGGTTGCTGGCGAAGAGAGCACGGCGCAGATTTATGCTACAGCACAATTCGAACTTGAAGAGCTTGCAAGTGTCATTACTTCAGCTGCAGAGCCCGAAGAAACAAGTGAGGTTGTCGATAATCAGCAAATATTTATCTATCCTGGCTACTTCGTTACATTAAAACCAAGTGAAGATGATAAAAATGTGCTGTTGATTGAAGTCGCTGAGGAAGCATTTGTGGAAAGAAATTATTCCCCAAGTTTCTTGAGTACATATTTTACAATCCGGATGCTCGATAGTCTATTCGGCAACAATTGGAGCAGCAGCATGTCCCGTACATGTCAGACAGCAGACTGTTATGGAGGGTATACCGGCAAAACGTCCGGTAGTGGAATGGGAACGCCAAATCGTGGCAGCACTACTTTTCGTGGTGGTGGCCCAGGTACAGGAAAATAAAGGAGGATGAATGAATGGAAGCATACATAGCGACAATAGCTTATTTTGTTATTTCGATTGTGGTCGTATTAATCGGACTGCTTATTTTCGAAAATTTAACCCGTAAGTATAAGGATATGGAAGAAATTAAAAATGGTAATGTGGCGGTGGCATTATCGATTGCCGGAAAGGTTATCGGCATTTGTATCATTCTTGCATTTGCAATCTACCATAGCCTATATATCTATGAAACATTGATATGGGGAGCGTTCGGAGTTGTTTTACAGATGATTGCCTACTTATTGTTTGATGTATTCACCCGCAAATTCTCTGTAGAGGAACAGCTGAAGGATAATAATGTGGCTGTAGGAATCATGTCGATGAGTGTGTCAATCGGATTGGCATTTGTAATTGGTGCATCGATTACATAATTTGTTAAGAAAAGCGGCTGGGCAAATACCCGGCCGCGTTATTTTTAGTCTGTATAAGCGGTTTTAAAGCAATTCTTATTTATTCTGTTTATATGCTCTGCCATTTATCTAAAGAAGTCATGTTGTGGGAATCCCACTGCGGAAATACACTGCGCTTTCCGCGGGCTCGCACTAAGCCAGGGTACGACTTGCGATTGCTTCCTTGTTCCCTTGCACCGAGGAAGCATACTGCGAAGCGTTACTGGCAGACGCAGGTGCCAAAAAGCCAAAGTGAATTTCCTCATTACTATGCTGCTATGTCCATTTATAGAAATTATAATGGGAAATCATCACTCCGGAAATACACTGCGCTTTCCGCGGGCTCGCGATGAGCCTCCTCACTCGCAAAAAACGCTCCCTGTGGGGTCTCATCGTCTTCGCTTTCCCGCTGGAGTCTCCGTGTATTTCCTCCGCTATGATTTAGCTTTCTGAATCGAATTACTGTTATTCAATTATTAAGCTGAGGATTGGAGCGCAGGGCAGTCGACTCCTGCGGGAAAAGCAGCGGCTGAAGATCCCGCAGGAAGCCGGGCTTGCTTCTGAGGAAGCTGAAGCGGTGCCCGCGGAAAGCGACTGCCCGGAGCGGAAATCGGCCGTAGCAGTTATCGGGTTTATTGAGTTTTATTCTTATTCGATTGTATTATAATAAATCCATAAATAACCAAGGAGGTCTGGCGGGAAAAGCCAACAGCTGAAGATCCCGGGCTTGCTTTTGAGGAAGCTGAAGCGGTGCCCGCGGAAAGCGACTGCCCGGAGCGGAAATCGGCTGTAGCAGTTATCGGGTTTACTAACTGCCTTCTTTATTAGATAAATTTATAAATAATTTTAGATCGCTGATAGAAACCAGGGAAGTACAGCACGCTGGAAGCCGGGTTTGCTTCCGAGGAAGCTGAAAGCGCCCGCCGCGGAAATCGACAATTGCTTGTACGTCGAGGTTTCTATCAACTGCAAATTAAAAATAACACAATAAAAGTTACGAAAAGTGCTTAGGCTTAAGACGGAGTGAGAGAGATGAATGAAGTAGCAATTAGAAAGAGCAATATAATTTACTGGTCTTCAGGAATTGTATCCATTTGCGGGATTATATTTGAAGTCTTGTTCGGTGCATTGGGGTCCTATATTCTAGGTGATGGCATTACCCAATATACACTTACCATTTCCCTGTTTTTAACTGGTATGGGCATAGGGGCAAGCCTAAGTGAAAAGGTAATGAAAAATCTTATCCTTGCTTTTGTCTGGATCGAATTCGGCGTTGCCATTATTGGCGGCTTTTCCAGCTTTACAATGTTTGGAATCACGGCCTTTGCTCCAGCGGGATCAGATGCCTCGTTTTTATACCTGATTACCATTTTGGTCGGGGCGCTGACAGGATTTGAATTGCCGATATTGATTCGCAAAGCAAATGATATCGGTGTTGAATTGAATCGAAGTACGGCACGTGTACTGTTTTCTGATTATGCCGGTGGTCTGATTGGCGGGCTTTTATTTGCATTTCTTCTGCGTCCCCACCTAGGAATGGTGAAATCAGCCTTCTTGGTCGGCTGTATCAATGTGACAGTAGCACTTGTCGTTCTATGGCTGTTCCGTAAAGAAATCCGCCACTTCATTATCCATGCTATGACAGGACTGATAATCTTTATCCTGCTGATGATCGGTTTGTTTTTCGGTGAGGCAGCAGCTTTCAGTTTTGAACAAAAGATGTATAACGATCCAATAATCCATATGGAGGAAAGCAGTTATCAAAAAATAACAGTAACACAGGATGAAAAGGAAGAGGATGTCCGTCTTTACTTAAATGGTTCGCTCCAGTTCAGCTCGACAGATGAGTATCGCTATCATGAGGTACTTGTCCTTCCAACTATGGCTCAGGCTGAAAATCAGCAAAATGTGCTGATTCTCGGAGGTGGGGATGGGATTGCTGCAAAGGAAGTTCTGAAACATAAGGATGTTGAACAGATAACACTGGTAGATCTGGATCCTGCTGTTGTGGAGCTGGCAAATGAAAATAAGGAAATAAGGAAACTAAATCAGGACTCACTGAAAGATGACAAGGTAGAAGTGAAGAACATGGATGCCTTTCAGTATCTGGAAGAAACCGATCAATGGTTTGACGTCATCCTTGTTGATTTGCCAGACCCGAATAATGAGAGTTTAAATAAACTCTATACAAAAGAGTTCTATTCATTGGTAAGAAATCATCTTCTGCCAGGCGGAGCAGCAATGATTCAAGCGACAAGCCCGGTCTTTGCTACAGAAGTATATTGGACAATTTCCGAAACAGTAGCTTCAACAGGACTGAATACGGAGAACCTCCATGTGGATGTTCCAAGCTTTGGAAATTGGGGGTTCGTGATGGCAAGCCGGGATGAAATCACGCTTGATCAATTGGAAATCAATGTACCGGCCCGGTTCCTGACAAGTGATATGCTTTCCAGCCTGACAAGCTTCGGGAAAGATGAGGATAAAGAGATTACAGATGCCGACGGGAATTCCGCTATATTAAAACCCAACACATTAATTGACCCGCACTTGATCCCAATTTACGAACGTGCGTGGAAAAATTACTGAGAACAGGCATAGGAGAAAGGATTCAGTACCAGAATTCTGCATCTTAAAGCCATTGTTTTCTAGGAATGCCGGAGTCCCTGCTTGCTGAGAGATTGAAGTAAATTTCCGAAGTGCGGATACCGATTTTCTTCCAATTACATAACAGGTTGAGTGTCTAAAAACACTGCTTTCAGTGAAGTGTATTTTAAAAAATGCCAAAAAGGGTAAAGGAATTATATAGGCTTTGTCGAATAGATAAAGTAAATACTTACTTGAGGGAGAGATGAAAGTGAAGATTTCTTATCATGGACATTCGGTGGTCAAAGTGGTTACAAAGAGTCACACCATCCTAATTGATCCGTTTATTTCTGACAATGAGTTATGTGACCTTGATGCGGATACAGTGGAGGCGGATGTGATTCTGCTTACACATGGGCATAATGATCATGTCGGAGACACAATGGAGATTGCGAAAAGAAATGAAGCACTTGTAATTGCGCCAAACGAACTTGCTGTCTACCTGGGTGGCAAAGGAGTTGTGACACACCCAATGCATATCGGTGGAGCACATGAATTTGACTTTGGCAAGGTGAAATTTACACAGGCATTCCACGGCTCTTCATATACTGAAGAGGATGGGACAGTAATTTATGGCGGAATGCCAGGGGGTATTTTACTGACTGTCGAAGGAAAAACGATTTATCATGTCGGTGATACCGCCTTGTTTTCAGATTTGAAAATGTATGGGGACATGCATGACATTGAAGTAGCATTCATCCCAATCGGCGATAACTTCACAATGGGACCCGAAGATGCGCTAGTTGCTGCAGATTGGATTAACGCCAACGTATCTGTTCCGGTCCATTACAATACATTTGAAGTGATCACACAAGATCCGAAATCCTGGGCTGATAAAGTGCAGACGGGTGAAGGAAGAGCAATGGAAATTGGAGAAACAATGGAAATATAATAGATGGAGAGCAGCAGCATGGATCGTAACGATTCATGCTGTTTTATGTTTTTAAATGTCAATTTCGATGTCACATTTCTTGATATTCGATTCGTCCTTGATCCTGCATACCTTCCCTTTAATATCAATATCTGCCTGCTTGCCGATATTGTAGTTATTCCTGATGTAGAGATTCCCTGCTACATGGATGGAGGCGTTATTATCAACATCCAATTTTTCGAACACATACATGTCACCCGATACTTCTATTCTATTATGATTTTTTATATGTAAATCCTGAAGAAAGGCGACATTCTTATGGAACGTATATATTCCGTTGCAGATATTTTTATTGTCTCCATTTCCTTTAATTGAAAGGCTGCTCGTGTTTCGGTTGGAACCAGAGTTGCCATTATCCTGGATGTCTACCGAAGCGCTGAATTTGGTATCCTTATTGAACTCACACATGTAAATATTCCCTTCTTGATAATCCCTTGGGTAATCCGGATTAACGTCCTTAAACAAAACCGGCTCCAATTGCAGTGTGCGATTGTTGACCAATGCAGTCTGTACAGAATACTCCTGATTGCTGGAAGTTGTTCCGCTCAGTGAAAAAGAGATCGGTTCGGCCGAATCCACCACCTCGATGCAATCCTCGCTTACTGGTTGAAGATTTACTAATTCTGTAAAACTGAATTTGGGTTCTTCCGTCGTGATGCATAATCTTTGGTTCCCCTGATAGTACTGACTTCGCAGGTCACTGACAGTAATATTCATCTCCTGTTGATGGGAAATCCCATCATTTATCCTGGATTCATCCTTTATGAGCTGGATAATGGCCGAAGAGGATAATACAATAATAACGGCAACTAATCCGAGAGATGCAAGCAGCTCTATCAAGGTCATTCCTTTTTCATTGGAAAATTGTCGATTC
This sequence comes from Oceanobacillus massiliensis str. N'diop, assembly GCF_000285495.1. Taxonomy (GTDB): domain Bacteria; phylum Bacillota; class Bacilli; order Bacillales; family Amphibacillaceae; genus Oceanobacillus; species Oceanobacillus massiliensis. Next base: position 469,771 of record NZ_HE610978.1, on the reverse strand, counting down.
TTCATTTTTAACCATCCTAAATAATGATATAATAGTATAAAAGTCACGGTAGGGAGAGAAAACAGTGCATAAATACCGTCAATTCATGAGTGATAGAGGGTTTACCCTTATAGAGATTATAGCATCTATTGCCATTTTAGCTATAGTAATTGGGTCATTGGTACCATTTTTCCCTCAAGTAATGGCATGGACGGACGTCACGGAGGATGAACTTGTCTCAAGCAACCTGGTAACGAATGTATCCAATAATCTGCAAGATGAAGCCCTAAATAGTGAAATCCTGTCCTATATTGATAGTAACTCTATATTGGATTGCAGAAATGGATATACCTCCATCCCGAGTATATATCTGGAAGGATTCAGCAGTAATACATTCACGGATGACGGTCCGGAATTGACGCTTGCATTGGATGTATGCGATGAAGATAATCTTAAGCTATACCGAACGAAGATTAATATCGTAAACAGCAAGAACAGAAGTATAAGCGAAGCGTTTACCTATATGTCGATTGATGGTGGTGCATGATGGTTAAATATAAGAATGAAGATGGAGCAGTGCTCGTACTGTGTCTCATGATTATCACGCTATTTCTTGTCTTCATGCTGATAATGTTTACACAGACGATCAATACCTCAAGACAGGTCAAAGCAATGGAAAGTGAAATAGATGCTCAGATGACTGCGCAGATGGGGGTGGATTATTTCCAGCATTGGATCAGCACATTGCATAACGATTACGAATCGATGATAACTGGAGAGAAACCAGGTATCCTGCCAATCATCCGTTTTTTTGAAAAGATCAGATCTGGAGTAAGAAATGCACCTTATAAAGAGTTTGAGGGCAGGGCCTTTGAAATGAGTGATTTTGATATAAGTTTAGAGACTGCCTATACGGAAATTGTCATTGATTATCAAGTTATGGGATATACAGAAGGTGCTGAAGCAGCTGCAAATGGAAAGGTGATTATACCATTGCCGGATTGGAGGGATTTATTACATGATTAACCGAAAACGACTCGGGGATTTACTGCAGGATGCTGGTCTTGTTACTGATGAACAAATAGTGGAAGCACTTGAATCGAAAAAAGATAATCAGAAACTTGGGGATGCATTGCTGGATCTAGGATTTATTACAGAGCAGCAGCTTATCGAGGTGCTTGAGTTTCAGCTTGGAATTCCCCATGTGTCGCTGTACCGCTACCCGATTGAAGAAAATGTGCTTGGATTTGTGACAAAAGAAATGGCGCAGGAAAACTACATAATGCCCTTAAAACTACAAAATAGTACGCTGACGATTGCGATGAGCGATCCAATGGATTACTTCATCATCGATGATTTGGAGATTGGAACAGGTTTACGTATTGCCCCGGTTATTGCGGCAAAGGACGACATTTTATATGCCATCAATAAATACTATTTCAAAAATGAGGCGGCTGCTTCGCTTGACCACAATGAAGAAACAGAGGCACCTGTAATCCGTATACTGGATCAGCTGCTGAATACGGGTGTGCAGCTGAAAGCGAGTGATATACATATAGATCCACAGGAAACAACTGTGCACTTGCGTTATCGGATTGATGGACACTTACAGACGGAAAAATTCATTCCAAAGCAGCTGCAGAATTCATTGGTTGCAAGAATAAAAATTTTGGCGGATATGAATATTACACAGACAAGACTGCCACAGGATGGACGGATTAAAACCACGGTCGGATCGACACCGGTTGATTTGCGTATTTCCTGTCTCCCCACGGTACACGGGGAAAAGGTAGTCATTAGAATTCTGGATTTGCAAAATGCCCTGCTTGATTTATCCGAATTAAACTTTTCAGAGCAAAATAGGAGAATCTATCAAGATTTAATTTCCCAGCCATCCGGTCTTGTCTTATTGACAGGTCCAACAGGTTCCGGCAAGACATCGACATTATATGCCGCGATAAACAGACTGAACAGCGAGGATGTAAACATCATAACGGTTGAGGATCCGGTCGAGTATCAGATGGAGGGGATCAATCAGGTTCAGGTCAATGCCGAGATAGGCTTGACCTTTGCAGAAGGTCTCCGATCGATTCTGAGACAGGATCCCAATATCATTATGGTTGGTGAAATCCGCGACCAGGACACCGCGGAGATTGCTATCCGTGCTTCTTTAACCGGTCACGTTGTCTTAAGTACATTGCATACAAACAGTGCTGTTGAATCGATTCCAAGATTGATAGATATGGGGATTGAGCCATATTTAGTAGTTTCCTCACTGACTGGGGTTATTGCCCAGCGATTAGTGCGAAAGATATGCCGCGATTGCAAAATGGAACGTGAACCAACTGCAATGGAAAAGGAAATTTTTGCGAAAAATGGTGTGGACATAGAATATGTTTATCATGGTCAAGGATGCAGTGTATGCCATCAGACTGGATACCGGGGAAGATTGGCCATACATGAAATATTTGTACTTGACGAGCAGATGAAAAGCATGCTGCTGGATAATAAATCGACCGCTGATATAAAGAATTATGCCAAAAGCAAAGGCATGAATTTTCTGATTCATGATGGATTGGATAAAGTGAAAGCGGGCTTAACGACGGTTGAAGAAATCATGCAGTTATCTATTACTGTCTAGGGGGGAGCGTATGAAAATAAAATTTGAAAAATGGCTGCAGGATGCCTATCATCAGAAAGCCTCTGATGTGCATCTGACAATCGGCAAAGCACCCATATTCCGTATAAACGGAAACTTGGTGGAACAGGACTTGCCAAAACTTATTCCATCAGATACAAGACAGATTGTCCGTACAATTTTATCTGAAGAACAGCTGGAGTACCTTCATACGAATCGAGAACTTGATTTTTCCTATGGAATACACGGTAGTTCACGCTTTCGAATCAATACGTTTTATCAGCGCGGGGAAGTATCCTTTGCAATCCGGGTCATTCCAAATGGCATACCTTCGATTGAGCAATTGAATCTGCCTTTAGTGACGAAGGATGTTGTCCATTATCCGCAGGGTCTGATCCTGGTAACGGGCCCAACAGGAAGCGGGAAAAGTACGACACTTGCAGCCATGATTGATTATATTAACCAGACAATGGAAAGACACATTATTACACTGGAAGATCCGATTGAATATATGCATACCCATCATAAATCGATTATCGATCAACGGGAAATAGGATCCGATACAAATAACTTTGTCAATGGCTTAAGGGCAAGTCTGCGCCAGGATCCGGACATTATTATGGTTGGAGAAATGCGAGACCTGGAAACAATCTCAACGGCAATTACAGCAGCAGAAACCGGACATTTAGTATTCGGCACGTTACATACGACAAATGCCGCAGCAACTATCGAGCGGATTATCGATGTCTTCCCTGCAGAACAGCAGGCACAGATTCGGATTCAGCTTTCCACTGTTCTGCAAGCGGTTATTTCACAGCGTTTGCTTGTAACGAATGATTGGACGGGAAGGCATGTTGCAACAGAAGTATTGATCAATTCGACAGCTATCAAGAATCTGATACGAAATGAAAAACTGCATCAAATTCGAAATGTGCTGCAGATGTCGCGGGACCAAGGGATGCATACACTTGAAATGGACTTAACACGACTGATCGGTGAAAATAAAATCGACCAAACCACCGCTGCTCCTTTTCTGAAGGAAGGGAGCGTATAAGATATGGACTTTCAATATAGTGGCCGCAGAATCTCGGGACAAAAGATAAAAGGGAAAATAGAGGCAGATAGCCAGAGGACGGCTTTATCCCAACTAGAGAAAGATGGCCTGGTCATTTTTAATATCGAAGAAACAAAACCATGGAATAAAGATATTATCATCCACAAAAAGGCTAAAAATAAGGATTTGGTCATTTTCCTGAGGCAATATGCCACATTGATACATGCGGGTATAACCATTTCGGAGGCAACAAAGACCATGATGATGCAAACAGATAATCATGCGTTGCGCATTGCCCTTACAAATATTGATAAGAAACTCGAACAGGGAGAGCCATTATCCGCGGCCGCTAAACGACATCCCAAAATATTCCCTGCGCTGCTTGTTAATATGATTCATGCCGGAGAGGTCAGTGGCAGATTGGAGGAGATCTTGACTAAAATGGCAGATTACTATGAAAAGCAGTATCGGAACAGGCAAAAAGTAATTTCAGCATTGCTTTATCCGAGTGTAGTAGGTGTCATTACAGTAATTCTGAGCATATTTCTGCTCGTTTATATTGTCCCTCAATTTGTCACGATGTTTAACCAATTTGGAGGGGAAATACCGGCCTATACCCAGTTTATCCTGAGTTTGAGTCAACTGGCAGGAAATTATTGGTGGATTTTATTGCTTTTTGCTGCAGCAGGAATCTTATTATATAGCTATTTGAAGCAATTCGATCTATTTATGTATGCTGTGGATATCTTGAAGATGAGATTTCCTATTCTAGGTGTGCTCGCCCATAAGGGGGCAATGGTCCGCATGACACAAACGTTAAGCACCCTTGTCAATAGCTCGGTTCCTATTTTGAAGTCGATAGAAATTACGGAGAAGGTTGTTGGAAATCGTGTCATTGAAAATGTGCTGGCTGAGACAAGAAAGTCTTTGACAGTCGGCGATTCGCTTACAACACCAATGAAAGAACATTGGGCGTTTCCTGCTTTGATTATCCAAATGATTCAAATTGGAGAAAAAACCGGAACAATGGACCATATGCTGGCCAAAGCGGCTGAGTTCTATGAAGAAGAGGTTGATCAGTTATCCAATCGCATCAAAATCTTGATCGAGCCTCTTATGATTATCATACTTACCATATTAGTAGGCGGCATAATCGCTGCAGTTATTATGCCAATGTTTGGTATGTTTGAAAATATTTGATTTTATCTAGGTCTTTTAGCACGAAAACAGTAGATTTATGGAAAAAAGTGTAATACAATAAGGGGTAAATAGGAATAAAGTAGGATACTTTGATCGATTACCTTTATCTGGGCACTTTGGTAATTGGGAGTTAGTAGTGCAACCGGCCGACTGAATTAATAGAAATAATTTGGATTAAGGAAGGAAGGCGAAGAAAGAATGCTGCAGAAATTGAAAAAGCTGATGAAGAAAGAGAAAGGTTTTACACTGGTGGAGCTATTGGCAGTTATCGTCATATTAGGAATCATCCTGGCGATTGCAGTACCAGCAGTTGGCAATGTCATCGGTAAGGCAGAGGAAGAGGCAAACGAGGCTTCTATCGAATTGGTAGAAAATGCTGCCAGATTGGCCGATATATCCGGCATAGAACCAGAATCCGGTGCATTTACGGTTGCTAAATTAGTTGAGAGCGGTTATTTAGAAGAGGCTCCAGAAGGACTTAATGGGAAAGTAGTGATTACGGAGGACGATGAGGAAAATGGAGGAGCGAAAACCTACAAATACGAATAGTTAGAGCGTCGGCAATTTTTGAGAAATTGCTCTATCTGGAAAGGTTTAAAAAAGCTCTTTTCGTAAGGATTATCGTTTCTGCACTTGCATTTGCTAGAAAGTCCGATTAACTAGCAAGTTTTTTGTAAAACCAGCAATCTTTGACAAACCATTGTTAAATAAAATTTGTTGATTGGTTAGTTCCCGCTGCAGAAATCGGCCGCTGCTATTGCCCGGCGTTCTCTGCTGACTGAAAAGAGGGAATGCAATCAACCTGTATATCCAATTGAAACGCCTCGCACCTCTTTATTGCAAGGCGTTTTCTTTAACACAAAATCTATTGCAAGGAGCAAACAGAATGACTACAGCCACTGCATTCATATTCTTCCTCCTGGGACTCATCTTCGGATCATTCTTTAATGTTGTCGGTTTACGCCTCCCCAAAAACATTCCCTTTGCTGCGGACCGGTCGATTTGCCCAGTCTGCAAGCATCAATTGTCATGGTATGAGAATATTCCGTTGCTTTCCTTTTTCATCCAGCATGGAAAGTGCAGGCATTGCGGGGAGCGGATATCCGTTATGTATCCGGCAATTGAGCTTCTGACTGGTATGCTATTCGCATCAGCCTTTTACATAGTGGGACTCCAATTGGAAATAATTACAGCATTATTATTGATTTCCATGCTGATGATCATTCTTGTGTCAGACCTCAAATACATGCTGATTCCAAACAAAGTGCTCCTTTTTTTCCTGCCCTTTTTCATTTTCCTGCGTTTTGTCGTTCCGCTCAGTCCCTGGTGGTCGGCAGCTGCTGGTGCTGTGATAGGCTTTGCCATCATTTTTATCATTATTTTGATAAGCCGTGGCGCGATGGGGGCAGGAGATATGAAACTGTTTGGTGTAGTCGGGATTGTATTGGGCATGGACCAGATTTTGGTTGCTTTTTTCCTTTCCTGTCTGCTGGGTGCAGCTATCGGAACATTTCTGCTGTCGTTCAAGTTGATTGACAGAAAGCAGCCAGTGCCATTTGGACCCTATATAGCTTTTGCTGTATTAATAACCTATTTTTATGGGAATTCTTTAACAACATGGTATTTAAATTTACTAATATAAGCAGGTGACAACATGGGTTTGATGAAAAGTGGAAGGGTTAATATTGTGATCACGAATCACGTCTTGCGTTATAGCTATCATAAAAACAATACAGTAGCAGGAATGACTGTGCATGGTGAAGTGGAACTTCCAGAAGGTACCATTAAAGATGGAAACATAGAAAATGATGGCGTATTTGTTGAAATTGTCAATCAGCTGGTCCATGTGCATAAATGGAAAAGGAAAAGACTGTTTTTCGCCATGCCGGATGATACGGTTGTCATTCGGCAATTACAGATCCCTGCTGCCTTAGCAATGGAAGAAACAGTGGGCTATATAAAGACGCAAATAGGCAATAGCCTCTATTTGCCGTTTCCGGATCCGGTAATTGCGATTGAGTCAATTGATGCAGATGATAAATATCGCGACATTCTTCTCTTTGCATATCCTGAAGATAAGATAAAGGGCTTTAAAGCTGCCTTTGAAACAGCTGGCTTGCGACCGATGGCTGCAGATCTTACATCGCTATCGATCTACCGATACTATTATCAAACAAAACCGAAAGATAGAAACCATGTGCTCTTAATCCATTGGAACAAAGATGCAATTGTCCTGACAGCCTTCCGTAATCATAAAGCCATTTTCACAAGATATATGAAAATCACTGTAGATAAAGAGACAGATGAAGAACAAGTGCAGCAATTGATTAATCAGTACATGATCGAAATAAATCGAATTATTGACTTCTATCACTATTCCATTACTAAAGGAGAGGGAAAGGTCGAACAACTGCTTCTTACCGGGGATTCACCTTTTCTTGGGATGGTGAAATCCAGTCTGTCCAGTCTAATTCCGCTTCCAATAGATGGTCTGGAGCAAGAAGAACTCCCTGCCAAATATATGGATGTACTCGGACTGGCATTAAAGAATGATTCGTAAGGGGGAGCGAGCATGAATACGGAGATTAATTTTCTGAAAAAAGAACAAAATAAACCTGTTGCAAGTATTATTCTCGGGACAGTCTTTATCCTGCTCCTAATATTTCTCGTAATTGCGCTGCTCTTTCAAAAGAATACGTATGATAACCAGCTTAAGAACCTGGAACTTGAGCGGAATCAAATGGAGGCTGCTATGCTGGAAATACAGCATGACGTTGACGCGGATAAACAACGCGGAAGGACCGAGCAGGTAACAGAAGCCATCGAGAAGGAAATGAAGCCAACCGTTGCATTGTATCATCAAATCGTTGAATTACTGCCAAGTGAAGAACGTTTAAACGGTTATGATGATGCGATTGAAAATCAGATTATCATCGATGCTTCATTCGATACCCTGGATGATGTTGCTGAATATATAGCATCACTCACTGAACAAAATTACATTCAGGCTGCTCAGCTTACAGCCGCTGTCAAAGTGGAGGATTCCTATGAAGCGACATTGACGGTAACAACAGACAGAGATAATTTGGTAGAGGAGTTAGCAGCAAATGAATAAACATTGGACGAAAACCCATACATTTCTTGTCTTTGGCATGGTTATCGTGATTTTTTTAATCTATGGGATTTGCTATCTATCTATTCTAAAGCCGCTACATGCAGAACAGAAAAGTATGGAAAAAGAGATTTCCATGTATGAGGGCAATCTCGAGTCTATTATTGATGGAAAAGAAAATGACATTAGCGAGACAGTTAATGGAGTAGGTTCCGAGGTTTTGGACATGGCTTCTCCAGAAGAAGTCCTAACCGAACTGCAGGCAATGGCAAGTGGTGCTGGTGTTAGCATCGATTACATCGGTACTGACTTGGAAGCTGCAGTGCAGCAGCCTGAAGGACAGGATAAGGATTCCCTGCTAAATGAAACGTCTTATAGAATGGATGCTACTTCGGGAGACCTGCAGGCAATAGATCAATTTTTGGATGGGCTTTCAGAAACGGTCCATTCTTTGCGGGTTGATTCCATCAATCTGCAGCAGGAAGATAGTGAGATTTTCCTGGAACTTACCTTCACGGCATTTTACGCAGGATAGCTGGAATTAGCTATTCCTTTTACTTTGTCCCGACAGGTTCTTATGTCCTCCTGACCTTCATAAAATGATAAGGGAAGGGGGAGAGTTATATGCGCCATTACGCTATATTGCGCTTACTTTTAAGTGGTTTTTTTCTTTATATTGCCTGGCCGGCGATTCCGTACGCATCTTCATACATGGAGCAGATCTTTTGGGGCGGCTGGCTTGTGTTCCTATTGCTCGTAGTTGGAGCAAATTTTGCAACACTTTTGCAAATGACGAGGCCTCCAGTTATGGAACAGAATCAGTATAATAGAAGGCAGCGTGATTTTCATTGAGTTTCATTCAGCTCAACTGTATAATAATAGTAAATAAATGATATAGTACAGTTGAAAGCTGGTGAAATAAATGGCAACAAAGCACGAGCAAATTATACAGCATATTGTTTCCTTGCCGGTTGGCAGTAAAATATCCGTCCGTCAAATTGCCAAAGATCTGAACGTGAGTGATGGGACTGCATACCGTGCAATAAAAGAGTCTGAGAACCAAGGTCTTGTAAGTACGATTGAACGTGTCGGGACCATTCGGATTGAGCGCAAGAAAAAAGAAAACTTTGAAAAGCTAACGTTCGCGGAAGTTGTAAACATTATTGATGGACAGGTATTAGGGGGGCGGGATGGCCTCTATAAAACCTTAAGCAAATTTGTTATTGGAGCAATGCAGCTGGATGCTATGATGCGTTATACACAAGCGGGATCTCTGCTCATCGTCGGTAACCGTTTCAAAGCACATGAACTGGCATTGAATGCTGGTGCAGCTGTGCTTATTACAGGTGGATTTGATACCGAAGAACATATTAAGAAGCTTGCGGATGAAAAAGAACTTCCGATTATCTCGACCACTTATGATACGTTCACTGTTGCTGCGATGATTAACCGTGCAATTTATGACCAGCTGATCAAGAAGGAAATCGTATTTGTCGGTGACATTGCAACACCATTCAATGAGTCGTACTATCTGAAAACAAAAGATTCTATCTCCGAGTGGTATGAATGGAATGAGAAGTCCTCACATACACGTTTCCCTGTCGTCGATGATAAATTGCGTGTTGTTGGTATGGTTTCATCCAAAGATATTGTTGGGAAGGATAAAAATATTGTTATTGACCGTGTTATGAGCAGAAAGCCGCAAGTTGTCCAGGCTAAGACATCGCTGGCTTCTGTTGCACATACGATGGTATGGGAAGGCATTGAGCTTATTCCGGTAGTGGATCAGTCAAACCAACTGCAGGGCGTTGTCTCGAGGCAAGATGTATTAAAGGCTATGCAGCAAATCCAGCGCCAGCCACAGGTTGGGGATACTATTGATGATATTGTTTCGAGTAATCTGATAGCAAGCGAAGATGACGAGGCTGTTTATGAGTCAAAAGTTATCCCGCAGATGACCAATCAATTGGGCACGTTATCGAATGGTGTTTTCACGGCATTAATCACCGAAGCGAGCAGCAGATTATTGATGAGAGTGAAAAAGGCGGACATTACAGTGGAAAATTTGACTGTTTATTTCAGCAAACCAGTACAAATCGAAAGCAAGCTAATCATAAAGCCGAAATTGCTCGATGTCGGCAGGCTTTACGCGAAAATAGATGTGGAAGTATTCAGCGAGCGTAACCTGGTAGGAAAGGGATTGATTATGGCCCAGCTGATCAATCGCTGATTGGAAGCCGGTTAAACGGAAAGGCTCTCGTTAAAGAGCCTTTCCGTTTTTTTTATCTTCCCGGTTTGTGCTTCAGAGGAAGCTGAATGCGCCCTCCACCCGAAAGCAATTGTCCATAGCGAAAATCGGCCGAAGCTATTATCGTAAACAAATGATAAGAGATTAAAAAAAGAAATCGACCAGTGTGGCCGATTTCTAGATGAAAGCTATGCTTTCTGATGGAAATCACGTCAACTATATCTCTATCAAGTTGTATTTCTCTTATTTTATAGGAATTTATTCATTTGGGTTGAGTCTGCGCCATTCATTGCGATAATGTTTTGCTTCTTTAAAACCTCTATATGCCTGAAGTCCTCCAAGAATAAGAAATAATATGCCGATGAATAAAGAAAGCTGTGTCTTGTAAAATAGATATTGATTGATGCCAAAAAATAAAAGGAATGTCCCTAGACATAACCGGGCTTTTCCATTAAAGTATTTCTGGGTAAGCTCATCATTGCTTTTCAGAATGGCAACCTTATAATAAATATAGAGTACTGCTGATACAACGATGATAATCGGGAAAATAACCATTTGATCTCTCCTAATTTGTTCTAAAGTATTGTGGTTAGATTTATGGGAAATCCGTAAAACACCATTCAATTGTATCTTTTTTTCAAAAATATAGCCAGATAAGTTATACATATTCATGAATTATTAACAGGATAGGGGTAAAAACATGGAAATAAATAAAATTATGGAAACTATCAAGTCATACGATACCATTATCATTCATCGTCATGTAAGACCAGATCCGGATGCGCTCGGATCACAGGGTGGCCTGAAGGAAATCATCAAGCAATCGTTCCCGCAGAAACAAGTCTATGCGGTGGGGGATGAAGAGCCATCATTAAATTTTCTTATTCGAATGGATGAAGTGGAAGATACCATGTATAGAGATGCTCTAGTCATTGTCTGTGATACAGCAAATGCTGCCAGGATTGACGACGAACGTTACCAGCTTGGTGCGAAGCTAATTAAGATTGACCATCATCCAAATGTAGATGAATACGGTGAGATACGTTGGGTAGACACCGATGCAAGCTCGGCAAGTGAGATGATTTGGGAATTTTATGAGCATGGCAAAGACGCGGGACTTATCATGAATGACCGGGCAGCGCGTCTGTTATATGCTGGAATTGTGGGAGATACCGGGAGATTTATGTACCCAAATACAACAAAGAAAACCTTTCAATATGCTGCTGAACTAGTGGCATACGACTTTGAACGCTCGGAACTATATGCGGAATTGTATAGTGTGGAAGATAAGATATCCCGTTTGAGCGGCTATATTTTGCAGCAGTTTAAATTACTTCCCTCAGGGCTATGTACGATCAGGCTGACAGAAGAGATATTGGACAAATTTGCTGTAACATCTGATGAATCGGCACAGCTGGTTAATATTATCCGTGATGTTAAGGGGATTAAGGCATGGGTATTTTTTATCGAAGAGAAGGATAAGATCCGTGTAAGGCTGCGTTCAAATGGTCCTGTCATCAATGGCATTGCAGCCGATTATAATGGTGGCGGCCATCCGCTTGCTTCTGGAGCGACCGTCTATTCTTGGGATGAAGCGGACAATATGACAGCCGATCTGGAAAATGTCTGTAAGAACTTTGAAAAATAATTTACTGACATAAGGAATCCCGACGGCGTAATGCTGGAAAATTTCTTGTTCTGCGGGTTATGCAATCTGCTTTTTTTGCAAGTGAGACAATCCTTTCTATTGTGCTGCAACCCCAGCAAAGAAACTGATAATAGGTGCACTATCCTAAAAAAGGTGATGGCTTCCAACTGGAACC
>NZ_HE610978.1:382030-456670 GCF_000285495.1 Oceanobacillus massiliensis str. N'diop | reverse complement strand
ACACAACTTCCTGTTTTATTTCGGGTGTATATTGTGTAAAATGCTGCCCTTTCTTTGCCATAGAAAAATCCCCTCCAAGTAAGACTGTTAGGAACATGATAGCATGTTCTCTTTTTTTATCAGTCTACTTAGAGGGGATAATACCAACCATCACCTTTTATTTTTCAACTTGAATTGTTCTCTATGCTATAAGCGTTCGCTTGTTCAGATGGTATTGCTGGCAGGGACCGGTATAAACCAGCAGCCGGCATCTGTTTCGTCATATTGTACATGGAGCTGCTCTTTCTCTATAGTTCTTTTCATTAAACGGATAAGTTCGCCTGTTTCGGCATAGGCGGTATTGCCCTTTCGCAATTGATCGATCTTTTCATCACGCATTCGCCTTAGGTTGATGGGTAACAAAGCAACCGACTCCTTTCAGTTCTTTCTCTATTACATCTGATTTACACCATTATTATATAATATTTTTAAGTGAAAATCCACATTACCCCCATCTGCTATTAGGGTTCTTAGTCGCTCAGTCGCGGGCTGACTGTGACTTCCATTTCCGTTGCTATTGTCATTTTCTTCACTTCAAAATAGTACGTGAAATCATCAATGGTAAAACCTTTATTTTCGATTGCAGACAGTAGAAGCTGGTCACTTTTGGAAATGGTGGCCACTTCCTGGCCGATCAGGTGGTCAATCTCTTCTTTAACCATTTCTTCCAGCTGAAGCTCAATCAGTCTGTCCATTTTCAGTTGCTCTCCTTCAGCTATCTTGATATCAATTGAACTAACCGTTAGGGGGGCCTTTGTTTTCTCGTTTAAATCTTCCTTATCCTTTAGCAATGCCTCATTCTGGTCTTTTAGATCACCTAATTGTGATGTCAGCTCCATATTTTCCGCCAAGAGTTTTTCGTACATGGTACCATACATATAAATGAGGATAAAATAGGCAATAATTCCGCCGAAAAAGGCTCCAGCAAAAAATCGTTTCCATGTAGCTTGTCGATGGTAGGGCGGAATATGCATCAGGAAATCTCCTTTTGCAGAAACCAATCGATCATGACGACGCCTACTTTTACTCCGCCCATCGCAGAAAGAATAAGCAATGCTTGTTTTACCAGATCAATCATTGAGCCATCAAACAAACCTTTTTCAAAATTGGCAATAGCATCGAAGGTTCCTCCGATTGCTGCGACAATGCCCCAAATTCTCAGCCTGTCAGCAAGACGGCCCATTGATGTCAAGGGGGCATCTCCAGTAGCGAAATCTCCAATGCTGCCGATAAATGAACCCCCGATAATAACGCCAAGAGCAATAAAGAAACAATGAATAAAAGCTGCAAAAAAGCGTTCTTCCATATGAATGCACTCCTTCAAGGCATACTTCTTACATCATATGAGGGGGGTGGACAGGTTATGCTAATTAATCAAGTGAAAAGCGTATGCATGTTCTGGATTGGTTGTTATAATGGTTGTAGAAGGATTTAATTACATATAAGTAAGCACGAGGCGGGATAGTATGTCATTTACACATTTACAGGTAAAAAGCGGATATAGTCTTATGAATAGTACCATTACGATTCCCAAGTTGGTGGAACGGGCCCATGAATTGAATTTCGATGCTCTGGCACTTACCGATGAAGGGGTGCTATATGGCGCCATTCCTTTTTACCGTGCGTGTCAAAGCTATGGTATAAAACCAATCATTGGGATGACTGTCTTTGTCCAGTATGAAGAGAATGCTGCGAACATACCATGTATTCTGCTTGCAAAGAGTGCCGCCGGTTATCATCAGCTGATTAAATTAAGCACAGCTATTCAGTTTGGCGGCGAGAATGCGATAGGAATGACAGAATTAGCTAGCTATAAAGATGATATAATCTGTATTCTTCCCATAAATCATGAAAAATTAAAAACACTTATTCGGGACGATTCTCCTGAAAAGGCTTTTGAATATATAAATAAATGGAAATCCATATATACTTCTGATGATTTTTATCTCGGAATCGATTATCCTCATTCTGCTGCCGGAAAGGCTTTCAATGAATCGGTCAAGGATTTTCAGCAAACCTATCGCATTCCGGCTGCAGCAATAAACGATGTCATCTATTTGAATGAGAAGGATGATATTGCTTATGATTGTCTGCAATCCATGAAAAAGGGCGACCATTGGGGAATGAAGGTCAGCGACGCTGCGTTGAAAAAGAGACATCTCCGTTCAGAAGCGGAGATGGTTGACTGCTTTAGCTCGTTTTGGCCAGAGGCGCTCGATCAGACGGAATCCATTAAAAATAAATGCAATATCGATTTAGATTTCGATCAGCGTCACTTGCCGTCATTTCCGGTACCAGATGGTATTGATGCGCACGATTACCTGACGAAGCAATGCTTTCAGAATGCAGAGAAAAGATACGCTGTACTCACGGATGAGGTTAAGGCTAGGCTGAACTATGAGCTAAGTATTATCGAAACCATGAAATTCAGTGATTATTTTCTTATTGTCGCTGATTTTATCAGCTATGCAAAATCCCAGCATATATTGGTTGGTCCTGGCCGGGGTTCGTCTGCAGGTTCGATTGTTGCATATGTACTAGGCATTACCGATGTCGATCCGATAAAATATCAATTGCTGTTTGAAAGATTTTTGAATCCGGAACGACGTACAATGCCGGATATTGATGTCGACTTTTCGGATGCAAGGCGAGATGAGGTAATTGAATATGTCCGTAACAAGTATGGCGGGGAAAATGTTGCCCAGATTATTACGTTCGGCACATTTGCAGCGCGATCTTTAATTAGAGAACTGATCAAAACAATGGACATAGACCAGCAGGATGCGGCATTCCTTCTAAAGGAGATACCGCTGCAGACGAAGAAAAACATTGCAGAGATCGTGAAAGATTCCAAGGAATTGAATCAATATGTCAAAGGCTCTCCTGAACTGAAGCTCCTGTTTGCTGTTGCCGTTAAGCTGGAAGGGTTACCACGGCATATATCCACCCATGCAGCTGGCGTAGTGATCAGTGAACAACCATTGACTGACTATGTTCCATTGACGGTCGGTGCGAATCAGACACATCTGACCCAATTTCCGATGAACGATTTAGAAGCTGTAGGTCTATTGAAAATGGACTTTCTGGGACTGCGGAATCTGACGTTGCTTGAGAAAATAATCAATTCCATCAAATATACAGCAAATAAGCAGATATCACTGGAACGTATTCCGGATAACGATGAACAGACATATCAGCTATTGCGGACCGGTCGGACAAACGGTGTTTTCCAGCTTGAATCACAGGGAATGAAACAGGTGCTTACAAGCCTGAAGCCCACATCATTTGAAGATATTGTTGCGGTTAACGCGTTGTTTCGTCCAGGCCCAATGGATTTTATTCCTGTATATATTGCCAGAAAACATGGCAAGGAACAAGTCACCTATCCGCATCCTGATCTAAAGCCGATACTTGAGAAGACGTTCGGCGTTCTTGTCTATCAGGAACAGATTATGCAGATTGCGAATCGGATAGCCGGCTTCACACTTGGTGAAGCCGATATCCTTAGAAGAGCGGTGAGTAAGAAGAAACAGGATATGATGGATGCCCAAAAGAAAGCGTTTATCGATGGATGTCTAACGAAGGGGTATGATCTGCCTGTTGCGGAAGAGATTTTCAGCTGGATTGTCAAATTTTCCAATTACGGTTTTCCACGAAGCCATGCAGTGGCGTATAGTAAAATATCCTATCAGCTTGCATTTTTGAAGGCGCATTATCCTGCCAGTTTTTTTGCTGAATTATTAAGCTCCACACGGAACCAGCAGGAAAAGTGGAGTGCATATATGCAGGAGCTTAAAAGTATGGGTCTGGAATTGCTGCCACCGAACATCAACCGCAGTTTTGGCAAGTACACGGTGGAAAAGAACCAAATTCGGATGGGACTGTCATCGATAAAAGGTGTCGGTAACCAGTCGATTGCAGAGATCATCCGCGTCAGAAAGGATGGCCCTTTTAAAAATTTATTTGATTTCTGCCTGCGTGTTTCTCCTAAAACGGTCAACCGCACAACTCTAGAGAACCTGATAATTGCAGGAGCTTTTGATGAAACAAACAGAAACCGGGCCAGCTTGCTAGCATCCATTGATCAGGCTATGGAACAAGGTGAATTGTTCAGCGAATTTTCCGGACAGCCGAGCCTCTTTCAGAACGGGATAGAGCTGGAAGTGGATTACGCCGATATAGAAGATTTCAGTCAGGTAAAAAAACTCGCCGATGAAAAGGAACTCCTTGGAATGTATATATCCAGTCATCCGCTGAAAGAATTCCGGATCAGGCTGCGGGCAAATGGGCATATTCCACTTAAAAATGCAGCAAATTTGGTAGGGAAAAAGGAAGTTGCCACAACGGCCATCATACAATCCATCAAGACAATCCGTACTAAAAGAGGCGAGCGAATGGCTTTCCTTACAATTGGCGATGAACATACTGAGATGGATGCAGTTGTCTTTCCTGATTTGTTCAGGGAAGCAAACCGCTGGCTTCATGAAGAAATGATCATTAGCATAAAAGGAAAAGTGGAATCACGAAACAATAAGCTTCAATGGGTAATTAGCATGATCACCCCTTTTGATGAAAATAACTTGTCTGATCCACCGAAAAAGCGTCTATTTATCAAATCGGGAACGAGTTCAAGTGAGCATACCCTCAAAATCATTAAACAGATTGCAGAAATGCATCCGGGTGTGACTCCTGTAATCATTTATGATGACGAAAGGGGCAAGTCCTTTCAGCTTGCTGATGCGTATTCTCTGCATACGGAGCATAGCTGCCTAAAGGAATTGAATCGTCATTTTGGTAAAGACAATGTTGTCCTGAAAAAAATGGAATAATTCTAAGCCAGCGGGGATTCTGGACGGAAAAAAGTGAATCTGTCAAAATCTCCTGCTGCTGATTGCATTACTTTACACATAAAAATCATCTGGTATAATTAAGAGGTTATTGGTGGTCTGACCACTTAAAAATACGATTTAAAAACTTTTCATTACGTTTATGAAAACAGCAATCAATGTATTTTATATGTTGTCTGAACATCTATTGCAGATGTTCCTTTGAAATCGATGCAGGATTTTAAAGGACCGCAACTTCTACTTAAAAAGGAGCGATAATAATCAAATGGCAAGCTTAAGAGATGAAGCATTACATATGCATAAAGTAAATCAAGGTAAATTGGAAATCAGTACAAAGGTAGCCGTCAATAATGCTGAGGACTTGAGCCTTGCTTATTCTCCTGGTGTAGCAGAGCCCTGCAAAGAAATTCATGACCGGACTGAGAGAGTCTATGACTATACGATGAAAGGGAATATGGTAGCCGTTGTCAGTGATGGATCTGCCGTGCTTGGTCTTGGAAATATCGGACCTGAGGCTGCATTGCCAGTCATGGAAGGAAAAGCCGTATTGTTTAAAGGCTTTGCGGGGGTGGATGCATTTCCAATCTGTCTCGATACCCACGATGTAGATCAGATAGTCCAGACGGTTAAATTAATGGAGCCGACTTTTGGCGGGGTCAACCTGGAAGATATCGCTGCACCAAACTGCTTCATTATTGAAGAAAGGCTGAAGAGCGAAACCAATATCCCGATCTTTCATGATGATCAGCACGGAACGGCCATTGTAACGGTAGCTGGATTAATTAATGCCCTTAAACTTGTCGGCAAGAAGTTTTCTGAGATTAAGGTTGTTGCCAATGGTGCAGGTGCAGCCGGAATTGCCATTATTCGTCTATTGGAGAGCTTTGGAGTAAGAAAGATGATCATGTGTGACTCTAAAGGGGCGATATTCGAAGGAAGACCTTATGGAATGAATAGCGTGAAGGATCATGTCGCCAAATTTACGAATAGTGACAAGGCAGAGGGTGCCCTTGAAGACGTATTGGTGGATGCAGATGTGTTTATTGGCGTATCTGTAGGCGGAGCGCTCACGAAAGACATGGTATCCAAAATGAACGATGACGCGATTATCTTTGCCATGGCCAACCCGGATCCGGAAATTTTGCCTGAAGAGGCGAAATCAGCTGGTGCAAGAGTGATTGGTACAGGCAGATCCGATTTTGCAAATCAGGTGAACAATGTTCTGGCTTTTCCTGGAATCTTTCGCGGTGCATTAGATGTGAGGGCCACCAGAATTAATGAGGAGATGAAGGTTGCAGCAGCAGAGGCGATCGCATCATTAATAGAAGAAAGCGAACTGCATGATGATTATGTAATTCCGAGTCCGTTTGATACCCGTGTTGCTCCATTGGTTGCAGCAAGGGTTGCCAAAGCAGCGATGGATTCTGGTGTCGCAAGATTGAAGGTCGATCCGGAAGAGGTTGCCGAGAAAACGAGAAGGCAGACTGCAAAATAAAGTCCGGATGCCAAAGGAGTTGAATCCCTGCAATGACGTTGTCAACAAAACAAAAGGTATATCAAGAAGTTATCAGGGAATTACAGCGCTATATTGAAGTGAATAATCTGAATGCCGGAGACAGACTTCCATCAGAAAGGGAACTGGCGGAAAAATTGAACGCAGGCAGGTCGTCGGTAAGGGAAGCATTAAGAGCCTTGGAACTTATTGGCCTGATCGAAACCAGACATGGTGAAGGCACTTTTTTGAGGGCTTACCGCTCCTACCAGACAGTGGAGCTGTTGTCTTCCTTTATTTTGAGACAGGAAAATATCAAGAGTGAATTATCGATAACGAAGAAAATCATCGAAAAAGAAGCGGCAAAGCTTGCTTGCGACCGTATAGGAAAAACCGACTTTAAAGAATTGACTTTTTTAACGGAAAGAAATAAGAACGACCCGCAAACAAGACATAATGCATATTTTAATTACCTATTCGAAAAAACGGAAAATCTTTTATTAAAGAAAATCTGGCTTTTGATGGAGGAATTTTCAAGTGCAGTCAATCCGCAATATTATGATGAATCATTTTACGTCAATCTGACTGCACTGTTTTCAGAAGGCGACTGCACTTCTATTGAAGAGCTGTTTTTAAAGCTGGATCGATAGACAATAACAGGCAACAAGGGTTATATTTTTCTTTCGACTGTTTATGACACTCTTTTTATAGAAAAATAGTTATGATGTAATAACCAATGCAGCATATGTACATGCTTGCAGGCAAAGGTAGGTATAAAGGGGGAATAACCTTGCTTAAAGATTTTTTTAGTAAAGGCAAGCGGAAGAAATACGCTTCCATACCAAGTGAACAGACAAAGCTGGATGTTCCGGAAGGGCTTATGCAAAAATGCAGTGGATGCAATAAAATATATTATCGCAAAGAAATGCGCAAATCATTAAATGTTTGTCCTAATTGTGGCTACCATCATCCAATGACTGCCTGGGAGCGGATTAACAGTTTGTTTGACCAGGATTCCCTTCAGGAGTGGGATAAAGGAATAACTTCAGGCAATCCACTTGGCTTTCCCGATTATGAACAGAAAATAGCAAAAGACCGGGAAAAAACGGAATTGAATGAAGGTGTCGTAACGGGAAGAGGTTCAATCGAAGGATTCCAGACTGCGTTTGCTGTAATGGATTCCCATTTTAGGATGGGCAGCATGGGCTCAGCAATGGGTGAAAAAATTGCCAGAGCAATCGAGAATGCAAAAGAACAATCCATTCCATTCATCATCTTCACTGCTTCTGGAGGTGCCAGAATGCAGGAAGGTGTACTTAGCCTCATGCAAATGGCGAAAACCTCCATTGCGATTAAGCGATTCAGTGATAAAGGCGGTTTAATGATATCGGTCATGACCCACCCAACGACAGGGGGAGTTTCTGCAAGTTTCGCATCAATTGGTGACTATAATTTCGCAGAGCCAGGAGCATTGATTGGATTTGCGGGCAGAAGAATCATCGAACAAACCATCCGAGAGAAGCTGCCTGAAGACTTCCAGACAGCAGAATTCCTGATGAAGCATGGCCAACTGGATAAGGTCATCCACCGTAAGGACATGAAAGAGATTCTTTCCAAGCTTCTTGCAATGCATCAGAAGGGTGGGGACTTGAAATGAATCAGGTATTGGAATTCGAAAAGCCAATAGTAAACCTAAAAGAAAAATTGCTGAACTGAGAAGCTTTACAGAGAATAGCGAAATCGATTTGACTACGGAAATTGAAACACTTGAGAAACGCCTTGAAGCCTTGGAAGATGATATATACGGTAACCTGAAACCCTGGAATCGGGTGCAGATGGCAAGACATCCAATGCGCCCAACGACAATGGATTATATAGAACAGCTCTTTACCGATTTCATCGAATTTCACGGGGACAGGTTCTACGGTGATGATGAGGCAATTGTCGCTGGATTGGCTTTTTATAACAAGCAACCAGTTACAGTCGTCGGCCATCAGCGCGGGAAGGATACGAAGGAAAATATCCTCAGGAATTTCGGAATGCCGCATCCGGAAGGGTACCGGAAGGCATTGAGGCATATGAAGCAGGCAGAGAAGTTCAACCGACCGATCATTTGTTTTATTGATACAAAAGGAGCATACCCGGGTAAGGCTGCAGAAGAAAGAGGGCAAAGTGAAGCAATTGCCAAAAACCTGATGGAAATGGCAGGACTTACGGTACCGATTGTCTGTATTGTCATCGGTGAGGGAGGAAGCGGCGGTGCATTAGGTCTTGGTGTAGGTGATCAGATCCATATGCTTGAGAACTCCACCTATTCTGTAATTTCCCCAGAAGGGGCGGCATCCATTTTATGGAAAGATGCAGGACAAGCCAAACGGGCAGCAGAATCGATGAAAATCACCTCCTATGACTTAAAAGATTTGAATGTCATCGATCAGGTGATCCCTGAACCAAAGGGTGGTGCACATCGTGACGTGGAACAGCAGGCGATGAACATAGATAAGGTTCTAAAGGCATCACTTAATACATTAAGTAATTTAACAAAAGAGGAATTACTTGAGAAACGATGGGAAAAGTATAAACAGATCGGTGAATTTGAAATCATATAGAAAACTGTAGTAATAAGAGGGTGATATTTTATAGTATCAGCCTCTTATTATATTTAATTTAGTATAAATTTTTCTTTAAACAACAGTAAATGATTGCTATTTGTTCTGTTTTTATTTATCTTTAAAGGGTATGGTACAGTAATAACTGAAACATAATTTTGCACTAGAGGTGAATTTACATGAAGAGAATAGGCGTGTTAACAAGCGGAGGGGATTCACCCGGCATGAATGCTGCAATCCGTGCTGTAGTCAGAAAGGCAATCTTTCATGACTTAGAGGTCTTTGGGGTAAAAAATGGTTATCAAGGCCTTATGGAAGGTAATATAGTACAAATGGATCTTGGTTCTGTTGGAGATATTATTCAGCGCGGCGGAACGATTTTATTTTCGGCCCGCAGTGAAGAATTCAAAACCGACGCGGGACAGCAAAGAGCCATTGACCAATTAAATAAATTTGGAATTGAGGGTCTGATTGTCATCGGAGGCGACGGGAGTTTTCGAGGAGCTCAAAAGCTAACCGATAAAGGATTCCCATGCATTGGTGTGCCTGGAACAATTGATAATGATATTTCTGGAACTGATTTTACAATCGGTTTTGATACCTCGCTGAACACAATTATTGAAGCAGTGGATAAAGTCAGAGATACTGCCACTTCTCATGAACGTACTTATATTATTGAAGTAATGGGCAGAAATGCCGGTGACCTTGCACTTTGGGCTGGACTGGCCGGTGGCGCAGAAAGTATTCTGATACCGGAGAAGAAAGAAGATTTTTCTGATATTGTTGATCGTTTGAAGCGGGGGCATGACCGAGGCAAGAAACACAGTATCATTGTTTTGGCTGAGGGTGTCGGCAGCGGGTTTGAGTATGGTGATAAAATTGAAAAGGCAACCCAGCTCGAAACACGCGTAACGGTTTTAGGCTATATTCAGCGCGGCGGGTCACCAACAGCAACTGACAGAGTGCTTGCAAGCCGTCTGGGTGCGAAAGCTGTCGAACTGCTTAAAGCAAATGACGGCGGTCGAATGGTTGGGATACAGAATAACCAATTGGTTGATTATGCCTTTGATGAAGTGTTTACAGAAAATCATACAATCAATGAAGAAATGTACCAGCTTTCTAAGGAATTATCCATCTAGCAATGGGGTAATATCCAGCAATACTTTTATTACATGTAAAATTTTAGGAAACAGCTATTACCAAGGAGGAAGAGCAATACATGAGAAATACTAAGATCGTGTGTACGATTGGACCTGCCTCTGAAACCGTAGAGACACTTGAAAAATTAATTGATGCTGGAATGAATGTCGCAAGATTAAATTTTTCACATGGCGATTTTGACGAACATGGTGCACGTATCAAAAATATTAGAGAAGCAGCAAAAAATAAAAATAAAACAGTAGCGATCCTGCTGGATACAAAGGGTCCGGAAATCCGTACCGGTAACTTCAGGGATGGTTATGCTGATCTTGAACAAGGAAACAGCGTCATCATTTCCATGAATGAAGTGGAGGGAACTGCAGAGAAATTTTCTGTTACTTATGAAGGCTTGATTCGCGATGTCCATGAAGGTTCGAAAATTTTACTTGATGATGGTTTGATAGAACTTGAAGTGACAGGAATCGATCATGAACTAGGAGAAATTGCTACCAAGACTCTTAACTCCGGTACCATCAAGAATAAAAAAGGGGTCAATGTCCCGAATGTATCGGTAAACCTTCCTGGGATTACCGAAAAAGATACAAATGACATCGAATTCGGTATCGCGCAGGGTGTCGATTTTATTGCCGCATCCTTTGTGCGCCGGGCTACCGATATTCTTGAAATCAAAGAATTGCTTGAGAAGAATCAAGCAACACATATCCAAATCATACCTAAGATTGAAAATCAGGAGGGCGTCGATAATATTGACAGCATCCTGGAAATAAGTGATGGACTGATGGTGGCCCGTGGTGACCTTGGAGTGGAGATTCCAGCTGAGGATGTGCCGCTTGTACAGAAGGCATTGATTAAAAAATGCAATAATGCAGGGAAACCAGTTATCACAGCAACACAAATGCTTGATTCCATGCAAAGGAACCCGCGTCCGACGAGAGCGGAAGCGTCCGATGTAGCAAATGCAATATTCGATGGAACAGATGCTATTATGCTTTCCGGAGAAACTGCCGCAGGAAACTACCCGGTTGAATCGGTACAGACTATGAGCAATATTGCATTGAAAGCAGAATCTGCTTTAGCACATAAAACGATTTTGGAAGAGCGTTCTAAAAATGTCGATATGACAATTACCGAGGCAATCAGCCAATCGGTTACACATACGGCAATGAACCTTAATGTGGATACAATCATTACACCAACAGAAAGTGGACATACTGCCAGAATGATATCAAAATACAGACCAAAGGCAACGATACTTGCGGTTACATTCACTGAATCTGTTAATCGCCAGCTTTCCCTTGTCTGGGGCGTACATGCCGTATCGGGAAATAAGGCGGGATCAACAGATGAGATGCTTGATGTTGCCATTGATAAAGGTTTGACAACAGGACTATGTAAACGCGGAAGCAGGGTCATCATTACTGCAGGCGTTCCTGTTGGAGAAAGCGGCACAACCAATCTGCTGAAGGTCCACGTGATTGGCGATGTCATTGCCAAGGGACAGGGTATCGGCAGGAGAAGCGCATATGGCCGCGTTGTATTTGCCAAATCCAATGAGGAAGCATTAGCTAAAATCCAGGAAGGTGATATTCTGGTAACTTATGGTACGGAACGTGAGATGATGCCGGCCATTGAGAAGGCTGCTGCCATTATTACAGAAGAAGGAGGACTTACATCACATGCGGCCGTAGTTGGCTTAAGTGTTGGGATTCCAGTCATTGTTGGCGTTCCAAATGTCTTCGAGGTTCTTAAAGATGGTCAGGATATTACCGTTGATGGTGCAAAAGGCGATATATACGAAGGACATGCAAGTGTACTTTAATTAATATATAGTTGCTAATTATAAATAGAAATCGGCGTAAATGCCGGTTTCTATTTTTTATTTTTCTTTTGTCGTGATAAGATGATATATAGAGAGGATGGTGCTCAATGCGCTGGTTATTGCTCGCGCTGCTTATTATTCCTGCAGCTGAGATTGGTTTATTCATTTGGATAGGCGGAATGACTGGACCGTGGTGGGTCGTATTTTTAATTGTATTGACAGGTGTAGCGGGAGTCACGCTTGCCAAGAAACAAGGAATGGATACATGGAGAAGGGCCCAGCTTCAAATGAATAATGGGCGGCCTCCAACAGAAGAAATTGTTGATGGCATATGTATCTTTATAGGAGCTGTTTTCCTGTTCTCGCCAGGCTTTATAACAGATACCGTGGGATTTATTCTGGTATTGCCTCTAACTAGAGGACTATTTAAGAATTCAATTCGTAAAATCATGAATAGGATGATGGAAAACGGAGTGATTATTTACCGGAAATAACTCTTTCATCCTCGAATGAATTTTCCTATAATTTGCAGGATCCCTGATTGATATAGTGCATTCCCCGTCACAATCAATAAGGGAGCAATAAACAATCCTGCAAATCCCCATACCTGCATACCGATAAACACACCGATCAAAATGATTAAAGGATGAATCCCAATCCTGGATGATAATATCTTCGGCTCCAAGATCTGCCTGGAAACGATGACGACCATATAAAGAATGCCGATCTTAATTGTCATTTCGAAATCTGCAGTGGCATATGTGTAGAGAATCCAAGGAATGAATAAGAGACCTGTACCAACATATGGGATTAAATCAACTGCTGCAGCGATTAAAGCGATGGTTAAGGCATGATCGACCTGAATAATGATTAATCCACCAAGGATAATGCATCCGGAAATGACAATCAATAACAGCTGTGCCCCGAAAAAACCAGTAACAGCAATCTTGAAATGGCTGAATAATGCGCTGATGGACTGGGTTGTACCGGTAGGAAGCAACCGTTTGATTGTTCTTTTGAAATGCTCCAGATCATTTGTAATCATGAAGGTTGCAAGCAATATAAAGGTTAGCGTCGTCAATGAACCCGGTACAATACCAAGCATTGCCGGCAGTTTAGCGAGACTGCTGTTCAGCAGGTCTGCCCCTGTAGAGGCGACAAAGTCTGTCGCGGAGCGGATATATCCGTTGATTGCAGCTTGCTGATCCATATCCAGGGAATGGAACAGGGAAATCCCCTTTTCGTATATGGGCAATAGATTTGTTATAAAAAAAGACTCCAAAAACATGATAAAAGTGTGAAAGTGCTTTGGAATCTGTTCTGCCAAAAAGGCAGTTCCCTGATATAGTTCCGTGACAATCAGCAGAACAATTCCAATAAGGAAAAGGAAGCAGCCGCTGAGGACTGAAATGATAGAGATAAATCTCGGCATCTTTGCCTTTGTTTCAAGAAATGCAACGAACGGATGGATCATGATCGACAGCAGAACAGCAATCAGAATAGGGTAGATGAATTTAAATGTATAGATGAATAACAGCCCGATTGCTGCTGCAGATGCTATCACAGCAAGAAACCGAATAATCTGCATTAAGAGCGCTTTTTGCATCCTTGCTCCTCCAATTATCAATTTGATTTACAACTGCCTGTACTATTTTATTTATGTTAAAATGGAGACAAATAGACTTTGAGTTTGTAATGCCTTTTTAAAATTTAAAGTCGATTTAGCGACTGCTGCCATGCTTTAAATTAATGGTATTTGAGTAAATATTAAAAATTTAAACGGTTTCAATTCACATTCTAGTAATAATACTTTATAATGAAAATTGGGGTAGGCAATAAGTAAATACTTAATGAATAAATAGATTTAAGTAGAAGAGCAGCTCGACTTCTGCTGTTTCATTGTGATAATGACAGAAACTGTGCTGGCTATATTATTGCCGGTTAAATTGTGGAATTTGGATTTGAATTGAATTTCAATACTGCCACTGCCGCAATTAATTTCAAAAAAGGAGAGGGTTAATATGACAACATCGACAAAGGGGCTAGAAGGTATTGTCGCAACTCAATCATCAATCAGCTCAATCATTGATGACCAATTATCCTATGTTGGTTATAAAATTGATGATTTAGCTGTAAAATCAAGTTTTGAAGAAGTGATCTATTTATTATGGAATCTTAAGCTTCCGACTGAGGATGAGCTTGCGAGAATCAAAACAGAGCTTGCTGAAAATATGGAAATTCCGAATGCGGTTATCGAACATTTACGTTCTTATGATCTATCAACAGTCCACCCGATGGCTGCATTGCGAACAGCTGTATCCCTGCTTGGATTGTATGACAGTGAGGCTGATGTGATGGATCCGGAAGCGAACAAGCGTAAGGCAATTCGCATTCAGGCTAAAATTGCCACTATTGTAGCCGCTTTCTCAAGAATCCGAAATGGTCAGGATCCTGTAAAGCCGAAGAAAAATCTTGGCTATGCAGAAAATTTCTTATATATGCTCAATGGAAAAGAAGCAGAGGATATTGAAATTGAAGCAATTAATAAAGCGTTGGTATTACATGCCGACCATGAATTAAATGCATCCACATTCACAGCAAGAGTCTGTGTGGCAACTCTATCAGACATCTATTCTGGTATTACTGCTGCAATCAGCGCCTTAAAAGGACCGCTCCACGGAGGGGCAAATGAGAATGTTATGAAAATGCTAACCGAAATTGGCGAAGAGGAAAATGCAATTCCTTATATAGAAGAAAAATTGAAAAACAAAGAAAAGATTATGGGTATGGGACACAGGGTATACCAAAACGGAGACCCGCGTGCGAAACATCTGAAGAAGATGTCTGAAGAACTCACTAAACTTACCGGACAGGAAAAATGGTACAATATGTCTGTAGAAATCGAAGAATATGTGAAAGAAAGTAAAGGCCTTCCGGCAAATGTGGACTTCTATAGTGCATCGGTCTACCACAGCTTGGGAATTGATCACGACCTGTTTACACCAATATTTGCTGTAAGCCGTACATCCGGCTGGCTCGCACATATTCTGGAACAGTATGATAACAATCGCCTGATTCGCCCGCGTGCGGAATATACAGGTCCGGAATTACAGGATTATGTAGAATTGCCTCAACGCGGCTAAAAAATAATTAGGAACCCGGAATGGCTGGTACCGCCGGCTATTCCTTTGACTACACTTAGGAGGGTATTATTCAATGGCTCAGGGAGAAAAAATTATCGTAGAAAATGGAAACATGAACGTACCGAACAATCCAATTATTCCTTTTATTGAAGGGGACGGAACTGGTCCTGATATTTGGTCATCGGCAAAAGAAGTAATCGAAGCCTCTGTGGAAAAAGCATACAATGGCGAAAAGAAAATTGATTGGCTGGAAGTATATGCGGGACAAAAGGCATTTGATAAAACCGGAGAATGGCTGCCGCAGGATACACTTGATAAAATCAATGAATATAAAATAGCGATTAAAGGTCCTTTGACCACACCGATCGGTGGAGGGATTCGTTCATTAAACGTTGCACTTCGCCAGGAATTGGATTTATACACCTGTCTGCGCCCAGTACGCTATTTTGAAGGTGTGCCATCGCCGGTTAAACGTCCGGAAGATGTTGATATGGTTATTTTCCGGGAAAACACCGAAGATATCTATGCTGGCATCGAATGGCAAAAAGGAACTGATGAAGTAAAGAAAGTAATCGACTTTCTAAAAAATGAAATGGGTGTCAGCAACATTCGCTTCCCTGAAACTTCAGGTCTCGGCGTTAAACCTGTTTCTGAAGAAGGAACAAAGCGACTCGTCCGCTCCGCAATTGAATATGCATTAACAGAAGGACGCAAAAGTGTTACGCTCGTACATAAAGGTAACATCATGAAATTTACGGAAGGTGCATTTAAACAATGGGGCTATGAAGTAGCTGAACAAGAATTCGGTGATAAAGTATTTACATGGGCTGAATATGACCGTCTTGTTGAATCCGATGGCAAGGATGCAGCTAACAAAGCACAGGATAAAGCACTTGCTGACGGGAAAATTCTTGTCAAAGACTCGATTGCAGATATCTTCCTGCAGCAAATTCTGACTCGTCCGAAAGAATTTGATGTAGTAGCAACAATGAATCTTAACGGGGATTATATCTCTGATGCGCTTGCTGCACAAGTAGGCGGAATCGGGATTGCACCTGGTGCCAACATTAACTATGATACTGGACATGCCATTTTTGAAGCAACTCACGGCACAGCGCCAAAGTACGCAGGATTGGACAAAGTAAATCCATCCTCGGTAATTCTTTCGGCGGTATTGATGCTAGAGCATCTTGGCTGGAGAAAAGCAGCTGATTTAATTACAGCATCTATGGATAAAACTATAGCATCCAAAGTTGTAACCTATGATTTTGCACGTTTGATGGATGGAGCAACTGAAGTGAAATGCTCAGAATTTGGTCAGGAATTAATCAAAAATATGGATTGAAAAAATCCTTGAATTCGGAAGCGGCGGAATGGTTTTTGCAAACCAGTTCGCCGCATTCGTCCATCATCATATTTTTCTAATCTTATAGTTTAGAAAGGGGATAATAAAGATGGGATTAAAAGGAAAAAATATCCGTAATTGGTTCTGGATTCACAGGAGCGACAACTGCGTTGATGCTTGCTCAGAAAGAACTTGGAGATGTGGTGCTGGTTGATATTCCGGATATGGAGAATGCCACAAAAGGAAAAGCGCTTGATATGGCGGAGGCTGCACCTGTCCAAGGTTTTGATGCGAAAATTACAGGTACTTCCAATTATGAGGATACAAAGGATTCCGACCTGGTTATCATCACTGCTGGTATTGCTCGCAAACCTGGAATGAGCCGTGATGATTTGGTAAATACCAATGCAAAAATCATGAAAACTGTTGCCAAAGATGTTGTGAATTATTCACCTGACACAACCATTATTGTATTGACTAATCCTGTTGATGCGATGACCTATACAGTTTTTAAAGAATCGGGTTTACCGAGAGAACGCGTTATCGGGCAATCCGGTGTACTGGATACAGCTCGTTTTCGAACATTTGTAGCGGAAGAATTAAACCTTTCTGTTAAAGATATTACGGGATTTGTTCTCGGTGGTCATGGCGATGATATGGTTCCATTAATCCGTTACTCTTATGCTGGTGGAATACCGCTTGAGAACTTGATTTCAAAAGAGCGCCTGGAAGAAATTGTACAGCGTACACGAACAGGCGGCGGTGAAATCGTCAATCTGCTTGGTAATGGAAGTGCATACTATGCTCCGGCAGCTTCACTAACTGTAATGGCTGAAGCAATCCTTAAAGATCAGCGCCGTGTGATTCCATCTATTGCATTTCTTGAAGGGGAATATGGCTATCGCGATATTTATCTTGGTGTGCCTACTATCCTTGGAGGTACAGGGATAGAAGAAATTATTGAATTACAGCTGACGGACGAAGAAAAGGCAGCATTGGATATATCTGCCGAGTCTGTTAAAAATGTACTCCGCGTTTTAAACTGAATATCTTTCCATAAATCTCCGGTTACGATATTCGTAGCCGGAGATTTTTGATAATCGTAACTTTTATATGTTTATTTGATTTGCCATATAATCCGAGTGACAGCGGAATTTCAGCATCGACACGATACTATTCCAATCAACGGAGAGCTCTTGCAACGGTATCACCCAAATAGCGACTAGTCTTGATGGACAAGAACGTAAAATTTTATTTACATTTCTGTATTCCATACACGTGTAAGGATAATAATGATAAGATAATGTTAAGCATGTTTGAATAATAATTGCTGTTGCAGATGGGGGTACATAATGATGAGCCAAAAAATCTTGATTGTAGACGATGAGAAACCGATTGTTACTCTATTAAATTATAATATAGGAAATGCTGGTTTTGAAACGGACGTTGCATATGATGGCAGGGAAGCCATTGTAAAATGCGAAAATAATGACTATGATCTAGTCGTTCTGGATCTTATGCTTCCGGAAATGGACGGTATAGAGGTCTGCAGAACATTGAGAATGAATAAAATAGAGACTCCAATCCTTATGCTGACTGCAAAGGACGAAGAATTCGATAAGGTGTTAGGACTGGAAATGGGGGCAGATGATTATTTAACAAAGCCCTTCAGTCCAAAAGAAGTTATTGCAAGAATAAAAGCCATTCTAAGAAGAAGCAAAAAAGCCGCAGAAGATAATTTTAGTTCTATGAAAATAGGTGAGCTGTTTATCTATCCGGAACGATATGAGGCAGAAATGAATTCGAAAGTGATAACATTTACGAGGAAAGAATTTGAACTATTGTTTCATCTCGCCAAGAATAAAGCGAAAGTTATTTCAAGGGATCAGCTGTTAAGCAGTGTGTGGGACTATGACTTTGTCGGGGACACCAGAATAGTTGATGTACATATCAGTCATTTGAGAGAAAAAATAGAACCGGATTCAAAAAAACCTGTATACATCAAAACCGTAAGGGGCCTTGGATATAAACTGGAGGATCCGACTTGATGAAAGATTTGTTTTCCAAAGCTCTAATACCATATATCTTTGCAATAGTGATTAGTATAGGTGCCAGCGGATTTATCATCTGGCAATCCGATGCAAATATTTTCATCTTGATCTCTATGCTGATCATTGAAATCATATTTTTACTTATTGTGCTGTCACTTTTATTCACTAAATACGTGAAACCGATCAGCAAAGCCACCCATACGATTAATGAAATCATCAAAGGCAATTTCAACGCAAGATTCCATAGCTCTGCAAGTGAGGAGATTGGTGAGCTCAGTCTAAAAATCAACACACTTGCAAGAAGCATGAGTGAAATCTCCATGCATGAACAAATGCAATCCGAACAATTATCGACGTTGATTGATAATATGCAGAGCGGGCTTGTATTGATTGACGAGAAAGGCTATATCCATCTCGTGAACAGGAAATTCATTTCCATGTTTGGTAAGACAGAGAAGGAATACAAGGGATATCTGTATTACAATGTATTGGAGATAGAAAAATTTCACGAGACGGTCCAGAATACATTTTTGTATGAACGAAACATGAAAGAAGTCTTTGTCCATAGGGCGGGACTGGAAAAGAGGTACATCGAGATCATCGGTGCTCCCATTTTTAACGATCGGAACCTGCTCAAAGGGGCGGTTTTAGTCCTATATGACGTAACGGAATTAAAGAAGCTTGAGAAAACGAGAAAAGACTTTGTTGCAAATGTTTCCCATGAAATAAGAACGCCTATTACATCGATAAAGGGCTTTTCTGAAACATTGCTCGAAAATGGGACGAAGGATGAAGAAGTGACGAAAGAATTTCTGACCATTATCCATAGTGAAAGTCATCGGTTGCAATTATTGATTGAAGACCTGCTGTCATTGTCCCGGCTCGAACGAGATGACTTCCGCCTGGTATTAAACAAGTTTCGGGCAGGGGAAATGATTGATGAAGTCCTTCCTGCTTTAAAACATAAAGCAGAAAAGAAACATCTTGATTTCTCGATCGATGTCGATTGCGATATAATCCTGAAGGCTGAAAAGGAAAGGCTGAAGCAGGTGGTCATCAACCTATTGGATAATGCCATCAACTATACACCTGAAAATGGTAATATCGAATTTCATCTCGGCCAGGTTGAAGACTATGTCCATATCAAAGTAGCCGACACGGGGCTTGGAATTGAACAAAAAGCAATCCCCAGAATATTTGAGAGATTTTATCGTGTGGATAAGGCCAGAAGCAGGAATACTGGCGGAACCGGCCTGGGACTTGCGATAGTCAAACATATTGTTGAAGTGCACGAAGGGAAAATTGAGGTTGAAAGTGAAGTCAATAAGGGAACGACCATCCACGTCTATATACCGAAATAAGCATCCTCAGGACTACTGAGGGTGCTTTTCGCTTATGGACCATGATTTTTGGTATAGAGTGACTTATTGATCATGGCGGAACTATACTTTATTTTTTCAATTCTTACTATAGAATGCTAAAATGAGTTATGGAATCATATATACAGGAGGATAACCAAATGTCAAAAAAATTGGTGTTAATTGATGGCAACAGTATTATCTATCGTGCATTTTTTGCATTGCCACTTTTGAATAATGATAAGGGTGTATATACAAACGCAGTCTATGGATTTACGACAATGCTATTAAGGATTTTGGAAGAGGAGAAGCCGACCCATCTGCTCGTGGCATTTGACGCGGGGAAAACGACTTTTCGGCATGCGACCTATAAAGCGTATAAGGGAGGTCGTCAAAAGACACCACCAGAGCTCTCGGAACAGTTCCCAGTGCTGAAGGAATTGCTTGATGCATTTGATATTAAGCACTATCAGCTGGATCAATATGAAGCAGATGATATTATTGGTACACTATCCAGACAAGGGAACAATGAAGCATGGGAAGTAACGGTTATTTCTGGAGATAAGGACTTACTCCAGCTTGTTTCCAATCACGTCTCCGTTCATGTTACCAAAAAAGGCATCAGTGATATTGAGAAATACACACCGGAATATATGGTTGAAAAGATGGAAATCACACCAGAGCAAATCATTGATCTAAAGGCATTGATGGGGGATAGTTCCGACAATATTCCTGGTGTTCCGGGGGTTGGCCAAAAAACAGCAACCAAGCTGTTAAAACAATACACGACACTTGATGGAGTTTATGAACATATCGATGAAGTGAGCGGAAAGAAATTAAAGGAAAACCTGACAAACCATAAAGCAGATGCCTTTATGAGTAAGGAGCTTGCAACGATTGACCGTGATTCCCCAATTGAAATATCGGTTGATGATATCGCTTATGAGGGATATCAGCAGACAAAGGTCAGTACTGTTTTCAAGGATCTCGGTTTCCTTTCACTGCTGAAACGGATTACAGGCGAATCGGAAGAGGAAGCACAGGAAAGTACAATAATGAAAGAGATATCGTTTGTTGTTGCGGAGGAAGTAAAAACGGATATGTTCACTGGAGATGAATCATTAGTTGTGGAGATGGTTGGAGAAAATTACCATCAGTCCGATATAGAAGGGTTCGGCATCGTCAACAAGGAAAAGGCATATTTTATACCTACAGTAACTGCCCTTCAATCAGACGCGTTCAAAGAATGGGCAGAAGATCCGGCAAAAACCAAAAGTGTCTTCGATGCTAAGAAGACAATGGTTGCTCTTTTGAGAAACGGTATACATATTCAAGGTATTTCCTTCGATATGCTGTTAACCTCCTATTTACTCAACCCTGCAGAAAACAGTCATGATATTCCGGCAATCAGCAGCCGGATGGGAAAAAATGATGTCCTGTTTGACGAGGAAGTGTATGGCAAAGGCGCAAAGCAAAAGATACCGGAACAAGAAAAAGTAGCAGAACATGTTGTAAGAAAAACTGCAGCATTATTTGCTCTAAAGGATGAAATGTCAGAACAGTTAAGGGCCAATGAACAATATGAATTGCTGAAAGAACTGGAGATGCCCCTTGCCTTGATACTGGGGGAGATGGAGCATCTTGGAGTGCAGGTGGATATCAGCAAGCTGGAAGAAATGGGAGCAGATCTGAAAGAACGGCTAAACACTCTGGAAAAAGAAGTCCATGAACTTGCAGGAGAAAGCTTTAATCTGAATTCCCCCAAACAGCTGGGGCCAATCCTATTTGATAAATTGAAGCTGCCCGTTATCAAAAAGACCAAAACCGGCTATTCGACAGCGGCGGATGTTCTGGAACAGCTGCAGAATGAACATGAAATTATTCCCAAGCTGCTAATGTACCGTCAGCTTGGAAAGCTGCAGTCCACCTATATAGAAGGATTGCTGAAGGTCGTTAAAAAGGATACCATGAAAATCCATACCCGGTTCAATCAGGCACTGACTCAGACAGGAAGGTTAAGTTCGATTGACCCCAACCTGCAAAATATCCCAATCCGTCTGGAGGAAGGAAGGAAAATCAGACAGGCATTCGTACCAGCTAAAAAAGACTGGATTATGTTTGCGGCCGATTATTCCCAGATTGAACTGAGGGTGCTCGCGCATATTGCCAATGATGAAAAATTGGTTGCCGCCTTCCAGAATGATCTGGATATCCATACACAGACAGCGATGGATGTCTTCCATGTGGAGAAAGATGAAGTGACCTCAAATATGAGAAGGCAAGCTAAAGCAGTGAACTTCGGTATTGTTTATGGCATCAGCGATTATGGACTTTCCCAGAATCTTGGAATCACCAGAAAGGCAGCGAAGAATTTCATTGAAAGATATTTTGATAGTTATCCGGGTGTTCGATTATATATGGACGAGATTGTTCAGGAGGCAAAGCATAAAGGTTATGTAACGACATTGATGAACAGAAGAAGGTATTTGCCTGAAATCAACAGCCGTAATTTCAATCTCCGCAGCTTTGCGGAACGTACTGCCATGAATACACCTATCCAAGGCAGTGCGGCAGATATTATCAAGAAGGCAATGATTGATTTGCACTGGAAGTTAAAAGATGAAAAATTAGAGTCGAGAATGCTGCTGCAGGTACATGATGAACTAATTCTGGAGGCACCAAAGGAAGAACTTGATAAATTGAAGGAAATCGTACCGGAAATGATGGAGAAAACGGTGAATCTGAATGTACCGTTGAAAGTGGACTATGAATACGGCAACAGCTGGTTCGATGCGAAATAAGGAGAAGTAAAACCATGCCCGAATTACCAGAAGTAGAAACTATAAAAAACACGCTTGAACGGTTTATATTGGATAAAACGATCAAGCAAGTCGACGTATATTGGCCAAATATTATCAAAAAACCCGATGATACGGAGCAGTTTAAAATGATGCTCCAAGGACAGCGCTTCAGGAAGCTGTCAAGGCGAGGAAAATTCCTGCTGTTTTATCTGGATGATTATGTACTGATTTCCCATTTGCGAATGGAAGGTAAGTATGCTGTCCATCGATCGATCGAACCTGTTAAGAAACATACCCATGTCATTTTTACGTTTACGGATGGGGAAGAGCTTCGCTATAATGATGTAAGGAAATTCGGTACGATGCATGTATTTCAAAAAGGCGAGGAATTTCAGAATAAGCCACTGAATCAGTTAGGTCCGGATCCGTTTGATGACGCCTTTACATTTGATTATTTCTATCAAAAACTAAAGAAAACGGAGCGTTTTATTAAGTCGGCATTGCTTGATCAGACAATCGTTACCGGACTAGGTAATATTTATGTTGATGAAACACTATTTAAGTCTGGGGTACACCCCCTTAAACGGGCAAGCAAGTTGACGAAAAAAGAGATCAAATTGATTCAGGAGCAGGCTATTGCAACATTAAAGGATGCGGTTCGAGCCGGAGGAACTACTATCCGTTCCTATGTGAACAGTCAGGGAGACATGGGCATGTTCCAACAGGAATTATTTGTTTATGGACAGGATCAAAAGCCTTGCAAAAATTGCGGTACCGAAATAACAAAAATGAAAGTCGGAGGGCGGGGAACCCATATTTGCCCAACCTGCCAAAAAAGCTGAAGAGGTGAAAAGAAATGTCTCTAGTCATTGGGTTAACTGGCAGTATCGCGAGCGGAAAAAGCACGGTATCACAGATGTTTGATGATTATTCCATTCCAGTAGTTGACGCAGATAAATTGGCCAGAGAGGTTGTGGAACCAGGTCAGACAGCCTACAAACAGGTTGTAGATACATTTGGAGAAACGATTTTAAGGGAGGATAAATCCCTAAACCGGCCAGCTTTAGGGCAGATAATTTTTGCTGATGAATCGAAGAGGAAACTTCTGAACGGGATTGTTCATCCAGCAATTCGTGAAAGAATGCTTGAACGTAGAGACTTTTACCTAAACGCCGGTGTCAAATGTGTTGTGCTGGACATTCCGTTATTATTTGAAAGTGAATTATCCCATTTTGCCGACCGGACAATTGTTGTATCTGTTGACGAAACAGTTCAGTTGAAGAGGCTGATGGAACGAGATAACTATACAGAAAAAGAGGCATGGCAGCGGATTCGGTCACAGATGCCTATAGAAGAGAAAGTAAGGATGGCGGATGCAGTAATCGATAACAATGGTTCTATCAAAGAATCCCGCAGCCAGTTAGAAGAGCTGTTGAAGGATTGGCAGATACTTTAATACAGCGTCTCCACTTTACTGAAGGCTTAGGAGGACATATACAAAACACCTATAAATGCACCTGTATTCTTCAATTGCTCTTCGATGGATTGTTTCCTCGGTGCGAGGGAAAAAGCAAGTAGATGTAAGTCATCCCATGGCATAGCGTGAGTCCGCAGAAAACGCAGAGCTTTAATCAAATCCGGAAAAATGATGAATTCATTTTCCGGATTTTTTTATGTTATATAGAAAGAAAAGAATGTTTTTTAAGAAATAAAAATATATTAATTAGTGGGAAATAAAGGACACATCCAAATCAAATATGTTATACTAATAACGATAAAATCGATTAAAAGTATAACATATATGGGAGGAATAAGTATCTTATGAATAAGACGCGTGTGGCCATAACTGGATTTGGAAGAATCGGTCGAATGGTGTTTCGTCAAGCAGTTGCAGATAACCAATTAGAAGTTGTCGCAATCAATGCGAGTTACCCTCCTGAAACACTTGCACATCTTATAAAATATGACAGTGTTCATGGAAAATTTTCCGGAGAAGTGAAAGCGCTTCGCAATGCAATTGAAGTCAATCGGCAAAAGATAAAAATTGTGAATTCAAGAGATCCGGTAAAACTTCCTTGGGCGGCTCTGGATATCGATTTAGTTATTGAGGCTACAGGAAAATTTAAAACAAAAGACAGTGCTGGTTTACATCTGAAAGCAGGTGCGAAGAAGGTTATCATCACAGCACCTGGCAAGGAAGTGGATAAAACGATTGTGATGGGTGTCAATGAAAATGTCTACAGTGCTGAGGAAGATGATGTTATTTCCAATGCTTCTTGTACAACGAACTGTCTCGCACCAGTGGTAAAAGTGCTTGATGATCATTTCTCTATTATCAATGGCTTAATGACAACCGTTCATGCCTTTACAAACGATCAGAAAAACCTGGATAACCCACATAAAGATCTGCGTCGTGCCCGTGGATGCACACAGTCGATCATCCCAACAACAACAGGTGCTGCAAAGGCCTTAGGTGAAGTTTTGCCGCATCTGAAAGGTAAGCTTCATGGAATGTCATTACGCGTGCCTACACCGAATGTGTCTTTGGTAGATTTAGTGGTTGATGTTGAAAAATCCGTAACGATTGAAGATGTGAATCAGGCATTCAAGGCTGCTTCCGAAAATGAAATGAAAGGTATCCTTCATTATTCGGAGGAAGAATTGGTATCAATCGATTATACAACAAGCGATTATTCGGCAATTATTGATGGACTATCAACAATTGTAATGGATGGGAACAAAATTAAAGTAATTGCCTGGTATGATAATGAATGGGGTTATTCCAAACGTGTTCTGGACCTGACAAAACTGGTCGGGAGCCAGCTGCAAAGACGCGAGATAGAAGTTCCATCCTGATCGCTGCCCACATCCAATTGTAATTCTATCATCACAATGATAGATCAAGAGTTTTGTGATATGCTGACATTGTACTGCAACCATTTTTCACTGAATAACCAAGCTACATCAACTGAACAGCCTAAAATATAACAATGACTGTAAAAGGCGTAACATGAAAGCAACATAGAAAACAGTCTCCATTTTCATTTAAAAAGACATCTGGTTCGGCATTATCCCGGAACAGGTGTCTTTTTGGCACAGTGAAATCCTGACTGGCGGCTTGGCTGTCTGGTGCCCGACAACAGGGTAAAGAAAACGATTTTAGTATACAGCACAGTAGAATTGATAAAATCTTTTGCATCTGCTGGAAATGCAGCGGATTTTTTAATGTCTATCTGCTTTTTAATTTATCAACTAGAGGATTTGCACGAAACATGTTAAAATAATAAATAATATATGCAGATAAGCATACTGCGGGTTGGGGTGCGAAAAATGTCGTTTGGCAGTACACTAAAGAAATATCTTAACAATCATGCGGAGACCGGGGAGCGTCACTGGGACCCATCTTTAACAACACATTATTATAAAACCAGTAAAGATAAAGCAATGGCAATGCTTACAAATTACTTCACGAACAGTGCGGAATTTGCTATAAACGCCACATCAGCTGAACACGGGGAAATAAGCGTTATCAGCAAAAGAGGCAAGAAGGTATTTATTGTGGCAACGGTAATCATGGTCCGCCCTTTTTCCACTGCTATTGACTTCTCTGTTACAACTGAAACGATATTGCCATTTGATTTCGGATATAGTTCCAAGGTAATCAATAATTTATATGCGCAGGTAAATAAAGAGCTGCCACAGATAAAAGAAAAGAATCGTTAGAAAGTCAGGATGAAGGGGGGTTGATCAGATTTGCGATGTTCTAATTGCCAAAATAAGAATACGAAGGTATTGGATTCCCGTCCAATAGAAGAAGGAAGATCAATTAGAAGACGCAGGGAATGCGAAAAATGCGGATTCCGTTTTACAACCTTTGAACGTATGGAGGAAGTCCCTTTAATTGTTGTAAAAAAAGATGGGGTCAGACAGGAATTCTCCCGTGAGAAGCTGACAAGAGGCCTTATTCGAGCATGTGAAAAAAGGCCGGTTCCACTTGAAACAATTGAGGCACTGGCACTAGATGTGGAAAAAGAACTGCGTAACATTGGTTCATCGGAAGTTTCCAGTAATGATATTGGAGAAATGGTTATGGAGCGACTGTCGAAAGTCGATGAAGTTTCCTATGTTCGTTTCGCCTCTGTATATCGTCAATTTAAAGACATTACAGTATTTCTGGACGAGCTGAAAGACATTATTAACACAGATAAAAAAGTAAGTGATTTCTACTTCGTACAAAAGGGTGTGATAAAACATGAATTATATTGGACAAATCTTGCCGGTGGACGGTTATCTTGTTATGCAAAAAGAAAATTTGCCGGTCGGCTATGAAAAGTCTATGACACATTTATACCAGCCATTGATCGGGATACAGGCTATGTCTCTTTATCAGACCCTTTTGCACGAGATCGGACTGCAGCAGGAAGCGTCACTCCAGACACATCACACACTGATGAATTATTTGAATCTGCCATTGGATCAGATCTATCAATCCAGGTTGAAGCTGGAAGGGATTGGGCTGCTAAAAACCTATAAACAGAGCTGGGAATCAAATGATCTGTATACATATGAGCTGCAAAGCCCATTTTCACCTGACAGTTTTTTTAAGGATGCAATGCTTTCTCAGCTGCTCTATCATCATATCGGTGAGCAGAAATTCAATATGCTGAAAAACCATTTTATGAAGAGGCCCAGGCATGACCGCGGTCAAAATATTACTGCATCGTTCAGTGATGTCTTCCAAACATTCCAGCCGTCAGCAGAAGCTTTAAGGGGGATTCCGAAAAAAGAACCATCCACAGAAGAGATTCAGATGGACTTCACATGGATGGAACAAATGCTGAAACAGCGGATGATTCCTTCCGGCAAGGTGCTGACTTTAGAAAACAGGAGAATAATTTCGCAAATGATGGTGCTTTACGACCTGGAAACCCATGAAATCGATAAATCAGTATTGTGGGCTTTAACAGATGAAAATGTACTCGATATTGAAGAATTCAAAGGCGCTTGTCACGATTTATTTCAGGCGAAAAATAACAATAGGAAAATCAGGCTGACAGAGA
Organism: Oceanobacillus massiliensis str. N'diop; assembly: GCF_000285495.1. Lineage (GTDB taxonomy): Bacteria > Bacillota > Bacilli > Bacillales > Amphibacillaceae > Oceanobacillus > Oceanobacillus massiliensis. The sequence continues at coordinate 428,945 of NZ_HE610978.1, read as the reverse complement.
ATGTCACCGCTATGACAAAAGAGCCTGTACCTGTACCGACCACGAAAGAAGAAATGCTCATTCAAGAATTGGAGACCATTTCTCCGAAACAGCTTCTCGAAGATCTTTCAAGCGGCAATCATGCTTCTGAGCAGGATATGAAAGCGATCCGCGAAGTGATGACTACCCAAGGATTGCCAGCACCGGTCATGAATGTATTGATACATTATGTTCTGCTGCAATCGAACATGAAACTATCTAAGGCATATCTCGATAAGATAGCCAGCCATTGGTCACGTGCCAATATCAAATCAGCAAAAGAAGCGATGATTTTTGCCAAGAAAGAACAGGACAAGTTCCAGAAAGATATGAAGCGTAAGACGACGTATAATAAGAAACAGGTTTCCAAAGAAGTTATCCCTGACTGGTTTAAAGAAAGAAAACATAAACAGACAATACAGCCTGCAGTTTCGAAAAACACTAATATGACCAAGGAACAGGAAAAAATTGCTGCGCGATTGAGACAATATTCGAACGGAAACTAATCTGATCATGTGTTAGGATGGTTGAATTGAAACCTATACAATCTGCATTGAAATCATGGATGCGAACAAATGAAAATTTCAAAGAAAATTACACAAAGATAAAAAATGAAGTATTAAAAGACCAGGAAATCAGAGAGTTCCTGTCGCTCAATCCACAATTGACAAAGCAGGAGATAGATAAAAGCCTGATTAAACTGTATGAATATAAAACACAGTCAAAGCAATGTAATCAATGCCAGGGATTTGAATCATGCAAAAATATGCTGCCCGGATACTCACCGGTCCTGCATGTGGAAAATAATGAAATCCGATTATCCTATGAAAAATGCCACAGTAAAATCATGCATGAAAAGGCACAGGAGCAGCAAAAATTGATTCAAAGCCTGCATATGCCGAAAGACATTCTCCAGGCACGACTATCTGACATAACGAATGATGAAACAAGAATTCAGGCTATCGCTGAAATATTGGACTTTTTGGATCAGGCAAAAACAGAGCTTCCAAGAAAAGGCCTGTATCTTTATGGACAGTTTGGTGTCGGAAAAACCTATTTATTAGGTGCTCTCGCCAATGAATTGAAAAATTTCAACATCTCATCAACACTAATCTATATGCCTGAATTTGTACGAGAACTAAAAGCTTCTTTCAAGGACGACTCATTTAATGACAAAATTGATTACTTTAAGAAAGCGGACGTTTTGATGCTCGACGATATAGGCGCAGAAATGCAGTCGGCCTGGTTCAGAGACGAAGTTCTCGGATCTGTTCTCCAATACCGGATGATGGAACGCCTGCCCGTTTTCTTTACGTCCAATTATGATCTTGATCAATTGGAATTCCAGCTAGCATCGACTAAAAGCGGTGTAGAAACAGTAAAAGCAGGAAGAATCATAGAACGGATTAAGCAAGTAAGCAAAGAAATAAAAATAGAAGGACATAACCGCCGACTATAAATATAGTTCCTGAAGCCTGAGAATATCTCTCAGGCTTTTTTCGTTTAAACATAAAGTGGCAGCGAAGAGAGCTCGATTGGAGCACGGAAAGGAAAAACTGGGGGAAATCGCGGAATAATCAGGGATGGCGCGGAATAAATCCGAAAAGCGCGGAATAATGGGGGGAAGCGCGGAAAAACCGGGGGATACCGCGGAATAAACATGGGAAGCGCGGAAAAACCGGGGGAAGCGCGGAATAATCACGAGAAGCGCGGAATAATGGGTAGAAGCGCGGAAAAACCGGGGGATACCGCGGAATTATCGCGGAAAGCGCGGAATAAACCCAGGAATCGCGGAAAAATTGAGGAAAGCGCGGAATAATCACGAGAAGCGCGGAAAAACCGGAGGAAGAGCGGAATAAACATGAAAAGCGCGGAAAAACCGGGGGAAGCGCGGAATAAACCCGAGAAGCGCGGAATAATCGAGGAAAGCGCGGAATAATGGGGAGAACCGCGGAATAATCCCGAGAAGCGCGGAATAATGGTGAGAATCGCGGAAAAACCGGGGAAAGCGCGGAATAATCATGAGAAGCACGGAATAATGGGGAGAATCGCGGAATAAACATGAGAATCGCGGAAAAACCCGGGGAAAGCGCGGAATAATCGAGCAACTACACCCGCACCCGCACCCGCACCCGCACCCGCACCCGCACCCGCACCCGCACCCTATCAATTTCCTTAGCCAAACCTACTAATGAAAGTACATGCTAGTTTATGAATTTATTCATTTTTTCATTAGTTTGTCCATATAATGTAACAGTTTGGTCGTGGATGAGGGTGATAATTATTGGTGGAATTATTTTTCGAGTCAGATAAAGAAGTGATTAGTTTTTGTGAAAATCTGTTTCGAAAGCATAAACAGATTGAATTAAATTGGAAAACAGATGATAAATGGGGTAATCATCTGAAATTCAAGGAACAGCTGCCATTGAATGAACTGATGGATGTGATTGCAGGTACGATGGCAGAGGTTTTTATGGAACATCGGTTAGGTTCGACGATAAGGCGGATCATTAAAGATTATTATTATTACAGAGATCATGAGGAGATTGATCGTATTCATGATTTGACGCATTGGATCATTACGGGGGATGATGATGAGTGCAGGAGAATGAGACAGAATAAGGACCAGCGGGTATTTTTGAAGTCTTTGTTCATTGCTAATTTAAAAGAGAACTTTGAATTTCATTTCGATTCGATTGTTAATTTCCGTTTGAAGCCGTTCAAGGACCAGCTCATTTATTTTGTGGGGCTGGCAATCGATGAATTCAAACGGGAAGAAGATCATCAGGCGTTTGTCGATATGCTGCGGGCATATGTAATGAAAAAGGAGCCCGGTCTTCCTGTGATCCATATTTTACAGGGGAATACATTTACATTCTATAAACAGAACGGTAAGCGGTTGTCAAATATCGAATTGAGGGTGATGATGAAAAAGGAGCCGCTTTATATTGTTGGGCTCCATGATAATGAATTCAATCTTGCGCCGCTTATTGCGATGGCCCCTGAGAAACTGAAGATTTATGGTGATGACCCATCGGAGCCAAAAACTTTGACGGTAATTAATGTTTTCCAGGAGAAAGTAGACTTTGAACCTATCAGCAATTTTCCTTTTTCTAATTATATAAAAAATGATTGATAATTGGACTTGATTTTCCTTATTTGTGGGTCTATAATACTGATTAAATACTTATTAAAAACGTCAATCGCAAAAGTGTTGATGAAAAAGTAATGATAAGGACATGATTATTTGAACTTTGGCATAGGCTAGAGAGGAAAGTCACCGGCTGAAAGCTTTCTGTATGCTGACAAGTAATTACCACCTTTGAACTCTGCCTGTGAAATAGCAGTAATGGGCAGCGTATCGTCTGCGTTAAAGATTAATGAAGCCGTATTTATACGGGAATTAGGGTGGAACCACGATGTATCCAACGCTCGTCCCTTTGCATGAAGTGCAGAGGGGTGGGCGTTTTTTAATTTGTATAAATTTGTTTATTGGTTAAAGGAGAGATTGAAATGGCAGAAGAAATTAAGATTGTATTTCCTGATGGCGCCGAAAAAGGATTTGCCGCTGGAACTACGGGAGAAGAAATTGCGGCATCCATATCTCCAGGATTAAAAAAGCAGGCATTGGCAATTAAACTGGATGGCGAGCTTGTCGACTTGCGCCGTGGACTTGATCATGGCGGCAAGATTGAAATCATTACCTATAAAAATGAAGAAGGACTGGAAGTGGTTCGTCACTCGACAGCCCATCTGCTTGCCCAAGCAATCAAGCGTCTGTACAAAAACGTTAAATTCGGTGTAGGACCCGTTATTGAAGAAGGGTTCTATTATGATATCGATATGGAAGATACACTCACACCGGAAGATTTGCCAAAGATTGAAAAGGAAATGAAACGCATCGTCGATGAAAATCTGGAAATTAAGCGTGTTGAGGTATCCAGGAACGAAGCAAAAGCAAGGTTTGAAGAAATTGGTGATAATCTGAAGCTGGAACTGATTGACGCGATTCCGGAAGATGAGCAGGTAACCATTTATGAGCAGGGTGAATTTTTCGATCTCTGCCGGGGCATTCATGTACCTTCCACAAGCAAAATCAAGGCATTTAAGCTGCTCAGCATCTCTGGTGCATACTGGCGCGGCGACAGCAATAATAAGCAGCTGCAGCGGATCTATGGTACAGCGTTTGAGAAGCAGGCGCAACTGGATGAGTATCTGCGCATTCTTGAGGAGCGCAAGGAACGCGATCATCGAAAAATAGGTAAAGAACTGGATCTGTTTACCGTTTCCCAAAAGGTTGGCCAAGGGCTTCCGTTATGGCTTCCTAAAGGTGCTACTGTCCGGCGCAATATTGAACGCTATATTGTCGATCTTGAAGAACGTTTAGGTTATGACCACGTATATACACCAGTATTGGGGAGCAAGAAACTGTATGAAACAAGCGGACACTGGGACCATTATCAGGATGACATCTTCCCGCCTATGGAAATGGACAATGAAACGCTGATATTGCGTCCGATGAACTGTCCGCATCATATGATGGTCTATAAAAATAATTTATGGAGTTACCGACAGCTGCCTGTACGTATTGCTGAGCTAGGTACTATGCACCGCCATGAGATGAGCGGCGCACTTGCAGGCCTGCAGAGAGTGCGCGGCATGACACTGAATGATGCACATATCTTTGCTCGTCCGGATCAGCTGAAAGAGGAATTTATTCGTGTAGTTGAATTGGTGCAGCGAGTTTATAAGGACTTTGGCATTGACGATTACTATTTCCGTCTTTCCTATCGTGATCCGGAAGATAAAGAGAAATATATCGATAATGATGAAATGTGGGAAAAAGCACAGGCAACATTGAAAGAAACGATGGATGATATGAAACTGGAATATGTGGAAGCAGAAGGGGAAGCAGCGTTTTATGGTCCTAAACTGGATATACAGGTGAAAACGGCGCTTGGAAAAGACGAAACGCTATCGACTGTTCAGCTTGACTTCCATCTTCCGGAACGCTTTGATCTGACTTACATTGGTGAGGATGGGAAAGAACATCGCCCAGTCGTCATTCATCGTGGCGTAGTTTCCACAATGGAACGCTTTGTTGCCTTCCTGATTGAGGAATATAAAGGTGCATTCCCGACGTGGCTTGCTCCTGTACAGGTGAAAGTGATTCCTGTATCGCCACAGGTTCACCTTGATTATGCGAAAAAAGTGGAAGAGGATCTCCGCCTGAACGGTATCCGGGTAGAACTTGATGAGCGTGATGAGAAGATCGGTTATAAAATCCGTGAAGCACAGACACAGAAAATACCGTTTGCCATCGTGCTTGGAGATAAGGAAATTGAGGAAGGCGCTGTAAACTATCGCCGCTACGGGGAACAGAAGACAGAAACGGTTTCCTATGACGAATTTAAGGCATTGATAAACAAAGAGATTGCCGAGAAGAAATCACATAGCTAGGTTCTATTACGGGAAATACTGCAGCATATGGAAGGGAAAGTCCTCCTTTTATATGCTGCTTTTCCTTTTTACGCTTTTCTTTTTAGGTAAAACGTGTTATTGTATTCCAAGTAACGATGTATATCAGGCACATATAAGACTTATTTGACATATGTTTATGATGATGGTATACTTATAAAGTTGAAAAATTAAATGATCTGAAGACAAGTAGAAGCACCCGCTTCTCACCTGATTGACGCCGAAAGGGCAGTTAACTGGTTCCAACTCTTTTTTATAAGTTATTGGAGACGTGTGGGTGCATCATGTACCGACACTTTTTTAATTCACAAAAAATTGCTTGTCAATGATAGATCAGTATCAAAAATATTTGGAGGTGGCTGGCTATTAGCAAGGATATGAATGTCAATGAGAAGATTCGTGCTAGAGAAGTACGACTTATCGATTCAAATGGTGATCAGCTTGGAGTTAAAACACGTCAGGAAGCATTGGAAATTGCAACAACACGCAACCTGGATCTAGTAATGGTTGCTCCAAACGCAAAACCGCCAGTGTGTCGTATCATGGACTATGGTAAATTCCGCTTTGAACAGCAAAAGAAAGAAAAAGAAGCACGTAAGAAACAAAAAGTAATCAACGTAAAAGAAGTTCGCTTTACACCTGGAATCGGCGATCATGATTTTGAAACGAAATTGAAGAACGCTCGTAAATTCCTTGAAAAAGGCGATAAAGTGAAAGCCGCGGTTCGTTTCCGTGGACGTGCCATTACGCATAAAGAGCTTGGCCGTGAAGTTTTAGATCGCTTTGCTGATGAAGTGAAAGATATCGCAACGATCGAAACAAAACCAAAAATGGAAGGCCGTAATATGTTTATGATGGTCGCTCCAATCAACGAAAAGTAATTAATCATTTACTGGATGAACAATCAGTAAGAGGAGGAAATTATTATGCCAAAAATGAAAACTCACCGTGGTTCTGCTAAGCGTTTCAAAAGAACTGGTTCCGGAAAATTAAAAAGATCTCATGCATTTACTAGTCACATGTTTGCAAACAAATCTCAAAAGCAAAAACGTAAGCTGCGCAAAGGTGCAATAGTGTCTTCGGGCGATTATAAACGCATCAAAGCAATGCTGCCAAAATAAGCAAAAAAAATTAACGATTAAATTCGGATTTACAATTGTATAAATTGTACTAGGAGGGAATTATTATGCCACGTGTAAAAGGTGGAACAGTAACACGCAGACGTCGTAAACGCGTCCTTAAATTAGCAAAAGGTTATTATGGTTCAAAGAGAACTCTATTTAAAGTTGCAAAACAGCAAGTAATGAAATCAGGTCAATACGCTTATCGTGACCGCAGACAGAAAAAACGTGATTTCCGTAAACTATGGATCGCACGTATCAATGCTTCTGCACGTTTAAACGATATTTCCTACAGCAAATTAATGCACGGTCTAAAACTTGCAGGAATTGACATCAACCGTAAAATGCTGTCAGATCTAGCAATCAATGACGAAAAAGCATTTACACAACTAGTTGGTCAGGCTAAAGAAGCTCTTAAATAAGAACGTAAAGCAATGACCGCATTATTATTTGATTTATTTTGAAGGGCCGAATCCAGATTGAGTTTGGATTTGGTCCTTTTTATCAAGATATGATTACATAGTCAAAGAATAGGAGAAAACCATGGAAGAATTTAATTCAGTTATAATGTATCTTATCGGTGTAAACATTGTTGGTTTCCTGCTGATGTATATTGATAAGCAAAAGGCAATTAAAAAGAAGTATCGGATACCGGAGCGTACATTCTGGGCATTGGCCATCCTTGGGAGTGCATTAGGGACCTATGCTGGCATGAATTTGTTTCGGCATAAAACAAAGCACCGTTCGTTTGTAATTGGTATGCCAATCTTCATTATCATCAATGTTATCTCGTTTACCTATATTTTCTTTTTTATGTCATAAAGGCTCGTCTCATGTCATATACATGTACCGAAAGACATAATTCTGCCGCTGGGATTTTTAATTGCTTGTAGGGACGGAGGAGGTGGATTATGGAGTTTTTCGGAAACTATCTTATGACGTTTATCGAGATGGGAGGCTTGTTTTCACCACTGCTGTTCATTGTGTTTCACCTATTGCGGCCGATGCTGTTTCTTCCGGTAGTATTTATCTGCATCTCAGGTGGAGTTCTTTTTGGACCTGTAGCAGGCAGTGTCTATTCGATCATCGGAATAACACTGTCCAGTATTCTGTTCTATACAATGATTGGCTGGATGCCGAAGTCGCTAAATCGTCTTATTCAAGTAAAGCAAAAATTGATGGGGAAGCATTCTGAATTGACTACCTCGCAGGTCACATTGCTCAGGCTCGTTCCATTTATACATTTTCATCTTCTGTCTCTTTGTTTGATTGAGGTTTCATCAGGTTTCAAGGAATATATGAAATCATCTTTTTTATCCAACATTCCATTTGCTTTGATTTATACGTCTATTGGCGGTTGGCTTTCACATCTTACCCCTTTCTATATCTTCGCTTTTCTGATTGTCCTGTTACCATTCATTTATATCTTAAGAAGGAAGGAAATCATTATTAAATGGCAGGATTTCTTTCCGCTGCACGAAACGCAAAACACCCGTCTATGAAACAATAGAGGGGTGTTTTTGCGTTTCAATCTATCTCTGTGAGAATAAGCTTATCGATCGGATGCTTCCATGTGATTTTGGCATACGGATAGTGAAGCAGAATTTCTCTCTCCAGGTAGTATAGGTCATCTCTCGTGAATCCGCGGAGCTCGAGAGGATCGCGGACCGTTATATGAATGTCAACGACCTCAAAGGAATCCTCGGTTGTTCCAAGATACTTTTCACCTTCAAAGAGGCAGCTTTTATAGACAAGCTGCAGATTTTTCTTATTATCATCTGTATCGTCGAGGAAAAAGAATTCATTGGAGTTCTTAGCAATCATCAGCCGTCTCTCTGGATTTTGAATATATCTTATCCCCGTATAGACGAGGAGAACCAGTGCAATAATAATCAACACACGAAATAAGATTACGATCATTCCATCGTCCTCCTGTTTGTCCTATTTTTTATTCATACGAATCAGAAAATGCATAGGTTTCACTTTTTTTAAAATTTCATGATACAATTAAATAAAGGTACTGTATATAAGGCTGGTTTTCTCTTCAAGGTAATGGTAAACGGTACACAGAACCAGAGTATGCTTGCTTCGCTGAAAGCGGCTACCGCAGCGGAAGTGCGCAATTGCTGTTATGTCACAGTCCATGATCGGATTGGACAAAACTGACTAAAGAAAAGAATACAGGTGGTGAAAATTTTTGAACTGGGATCAATTATTTACAATGCAAAAGCAACTGGATACATATATTGAAAACAATCATGATTTGAGAGGGGTAGACATTTTTCAAGAGAAATATTTGGCTTTACTTGTGGAAATAGGGGAACTTGCCAATGAAACAAGATGCTTTAAATTCTGGAGCAAGAAGCCCGCAAATGAGAAATCGGTCATTCTGGAAGAGTATGTCGATGGCGTTCATTTCATTCTATCACTTGGGCTAGAGAAAGGTTTAAGCTATCGTTCAGATAAGCTTGAAGCTTCTTCCAACAGCGAAACAGAACAATTTAATGAAGTATTTGCAGCAGCGGTCCAATTCAAGGGCGAAGCGACCCAGAACAACTACAATCTCCTTTTTGGAAAGTTTCTTCAGCTCGGCAATATCCTCGGTTTCACAGAATCGGATATCCAGCATGCATATATGAAGAAGAATGAGATAAATTATGAGAGGCAGAACACTGGATATTGATGGCAGCAATAACCAAAATGGCTAATGAATAGATAAATAGGAGGCAATACATATGGATGAAACATTGACAATGCTTAAAGATCTAACGGATGCAAAGGGCATTCCCGGAAATGAAAAAGAAGTAAGGGAAGTATTTGAAAGATATATCAGCCCGCTTGCTGACGAAATGAAGATGGATAATCTTGGCAGTTCCATTGCGAAAAAAATCGGTAAGGAAGATGGTCCAAAAATTATGATTGCAGGTCATCTGGATGAGGTTGGCTTTATGGTCAGCCGGATTGATGACAAAGGTTTTATATACTTTCAGACAGTAGGCGGCTGGTGGAACCAGGTTATGCTTGCCCAGCGTGTTACCATTATGGGGAGCAAGGGAGATGTGACTGGAGTGATTGGCTCCAAACCACCGCATGTCCTATCGGCAGATGCAAGGAAAAAGCCATATGAAATCAAGGATATGTTCATTGATATTGGGGCATCCAGCAGGGAAGAAGCTTTGGAATTCGGTGTAAAACCCGGTGATTCTGTTGTACCTTATTTTGAATTTACTCCGTTAAAAAATGAGAAGCTTTTATTGGCGAAGGCCTGGGATAACCGGATTGGACTCGCGATTGCTATTGAAGTGTTAAGACAATTAAAAGACCAGGAACATCCTAATGTGGTTTATGGTGTAGGAACAATCCAGGAAGAGGTTGGCCTGCGCGGGGCAAAAACTGCTACCCATACGATTCAGCCTGACATTGGATTTGGCGTTGATGTCGGGATAGCAGGGGATACACCTGGAATATCGGATAATGAAGCAGACAGTAAACTGGGCAAAGGACCGCAGATTGTCCTATATGACGCTTCCATGGTATCGCATAAGGGGCTTCGTGACTTCGTAGTCAAAACGGCAGAAGAAAACGATATTCCATATCAATTTGCAACCATTGCTGGTGGAGGGACAGATTCAGGTTCCATCCATCTCACTGGTAATGGAGTTCCTTCATTATCCATCACAATTGCAACGCGCTATATTCACTCACATGCAGGAATTCTCCATCGCGATGATTTTGAAAATGCAGTGAAGTTGATAGTCGAAGTGATTAGAAAGATGGATTCAGATACAGTGAAAAGCCTAGTATTGGCCTAATATTTATTGACCAGCATAATGATATGCTGGTCTTTTTTTGCAAAGGAAAAAATGTCTCTAAAAGCCAGTTCCGCGGAGATTCTGCTATATTGCCAATTTGCCCGGTATTATCAAGAACAAAAATGATTGATCCTAATTGACAGCAACACATTATCATGCTATATTTATAATTAATTAAAGATATCTTAATTAAAGTAAATGTACTGGAGGAATATCAAATGAATAGTATACAAGGAATGCACCATGTGACTGCGATTACAAGCAGTGCCGAGAAAAACTATGAATTTTTTACATTTGTTCTTGGAATGCGATTAGTTAAAAAAACAGTGAATCAGGATGATATCCAAACGTATCATCTTTTCTTTGCAGATGATGAGGGGAATGCCGGGACAGATATGACCTTCTTCGATTTTCCGGGGATTCCAAAGGGAGTCCATGGAACGAATGAAATCTCCAGAACATCTTTACGTGTACCAAGTGATGCTGCATTAGCGTATTGGGTGAAACGATTTGACCGCCTGGAAGTTAAACACTCCGGCATAAAGGAACAATTCGGGACTAAAACATTACCATTTGCAGACTTTGATGATCAGCAATATCAGTTGATATCAGATGAAAACAATTCAGGCATTGCATCCGGTACGCCATGGAAGAATGGACCTGTTCCATTGGAATATGCGATCACTGGCCTCGGACCTATTTTTGTCCGGATTGCCCAATTCGATTACTTTAAGGAAGTGCTTGAGAAAGTCCTGCAATATAAAGAGATTGCAAAGGAAGGGTCCTTCCACTTATTTGAAGTTGGTCAGGGCGGGAATGGTGCCCAAATCATTGTGGAGCATAATACCGTTATGCCAATGGCTAGACAGGGATATGGAACAGTGCATCATGCAGCACTCGCAGTGGAAAATCGTGCAGAGCTTGACCAATGGATGGAACGTATGCACAGCTTTGGATTTCAGACCTCTGGATTTGTCGACCGCTTCTTCTTCGGGTCCTTATATTCACAGATTGCACCACAGATCCTGTTTGAGTTTGCTACAGTCGGACCGGGATTTATGGGGGACGAGCCATATGAAACGTTGGGAGAAAGTCTATCATTACCGCCATTCCTGGAACCAAAACGCGATAAGATTGAAGAGCTTGTTCGCCCAATCAATACCATCAGAAGTACCATTGAATTCGAAAAAGAATATGAATGAGCAAAAAGCGCAATCCCGTTAGAGGGATTGCGCTTTTGTTAGGATTAGGCTGTCCTGAAGTGCCTTTTCTGCATGAAAAATGGGAACCGGGTTGAGGAATTCCTTGCATCTTTAGGCAAGATAGGAATTCATTACTTTGGAAACATAATTCTGGGTTTCTTCAAATGGAGGAATACCCTGGTATTTTTCCACATTGCCTGCTCCGGCATTATATGCGGCAAGTGCCAGCTGAATATTGCCATCGTAGCGGTTGAGCATTTGAGCTAGATATTTAGTCCCGCCATTTATGTTTTCACGTGCATCATAGGAATTGGCCACGCCAAGACCGGCAGCGGTCGCGGGCATTAGCTGCATTAGCCCCTGAGCACCTGCAGAGCTTTTTGCCATAACATTGTAATTCGATTCGTTTTTGATTACTGCATGAATAAGATTTTCATCTACACCATATTGCTTGGAGGCATCAGAGATAAGCATATCAAATTCTGTATCTGGAATCGGATTAGCAGTGACTGATCCTGAAGCAGGACCATCTATCGGATTTATAAATGAATTTATATAAGAAGTGTTATGTTGTATTGACGAATTTACATTTGATAGTCTCTGGGCTTCGTTGATTTTTTCGAGTAATAATTGCTGAAACGATAAACCAATAGATCCAGAAGCTCCAGACATGCTTGCAGAAGCGGAGTTGCTTGTCATGCCAGACATTGCTTGATATTGCATCATCTGCTGTATATTCCCTATTTCCATCTGACATCGCTCCTTTCCATATTTATACATCTTATTTTACGACTATTCCTGTGGATAAGCAATACTAAAATGTGACAACATGTTTACCAGCAGCCTCCAGGATCTCTTTATAGAATAAATCATCCCCAATGCATAAAACGCGGTCACAGAGACTGCTGATTTCATCAACATCATGTGACGTGTAGATAATGATCTTATGATGCTCTTCTGCTAGGTTTTTAAGGTAAGCTGCAATCTCTTTCCGTGATTTTAAATCGATTCCTGCTGTCGGTTCATCCAAGAGCAGTACCTGTGGGTCGTGTATAAGACTGATAGCAAGGTTTAGCTTGCGCTTCATGCCGCCAGATAATGTATTTACGGTTTCCTTCCATTTCTCCAGATTCATGTCGAGACAAAGCTGCTGTAATTGCTGCTTATCTTTTGTTATCCAGGACAATTTTTCGAAGAATATCATGTTTTCTTCAACCGTTAAGTCTTCCCAAAGTGCAATATCCTGGGGGACGAAGCCAATCTGCTTGCGGATATTGCTGTTACTGCTGCTGTAGGCATGGCCGTTAAGAAAAATCTCTCCATTTGTCGTTTTTTTCAAGGTGGCCAGAATATGGAGCAAAGTAGATTTGCCTGCACCATTTTCCCCGACCAGCCCGACGATTTCACCGCTATGTACGTTGAAGGACAGGTTTTTCAGTATTTCTTTTTTTCCATATGATTTCGTTAGCGATTGTACACTAAGCATTCCATTTCTCTCCTTTAAAAAACCAAATACTCGTGATAGAGAATAAAATCAGCAGCCATGGATTCCAAAACTCCTGACTTAAAAAGGGATGGAGCGGATTTATGTGAACAAGCCAGTTCAATCGGCTTGTCAGTCCCTCGACTGGCAGTACAGCACCACTTGCAATGGTCAAAAACAATACAATGGCAAAACTGATACTGTAATATAAATATACATTTTTAAAAAGCAATGCCAGCAGAAAAGATCCTATACTGCATAGTAAGCGAAACATAGCCATGGCAGCGAGAAACCCCCAGCTGAAGGTTTCGTCAAGAAGTATCCGAAAAGCTATGACAGCCAACAGATCAAACAGTAATTGCATCATTATATAGAAGCCCAGATTCTGTAATAGGTAGCTTTTATGGGTAAAACGAATAAAGGCAAAGCGCGGCAGGAGACCGGAATTCTTTTCTTTGATGATCCAATCGGACAGCATCAGGGAAGAGAGAACGCTGAAAATTGCCCATAGCCCCCAAATATTCCATAGAGTAAATTCATTATGATGCTGTGCGTGGCTATTATCTGCAAAGGAAAAGGCTGTTCGGAGCAGGTTCTCGTTTTCCTGGACGTCCTGTATCTTCGCAATGATTTCAGAATAGGTAAACGGACTACCCTTTTCCAGATTTTCGGCGAGCGTAATGATAGTATGGGCTGCCCGTGATTTCCCAGCATCCTGCTGTACATATGACATAACCATTTCGCTTACAGGTGTATAGGCAAATGACAGGTTAGATCTATAGCCTGTAATCAAATGATTGCGGGTTCCTCTCTGGATCTGCTCCGCATAGCCCTTTTCCACTATGAAGGCACTGTCAAGATCATGGGTTTCAATCATCGTGCGGGCCTGCTGTTCAGTCACTTTGACCACTTCTATCAATGGGGAATCCTGCAATGATTCTGCAAGTTTCTTAGCCATGGAAGTATGCTCCTCCATCACAATCCCTACCGGTATCTTGCTATCCTCCTGAATGGAGCTTGTGATATGAATGATAATAACCGTTGCAATAATTGGCAGCAGCAGCCAGAAGAGCAGGGATCGCCATTGTTTCTTCAGAAGGGTCCATCGTGTATGGATAATCGATATCATATCGCTGCACGCTCCTTCCAAAGTGAGATGCCGCAAAGTATCAAGAAAACCGCAGCATTCATTAACAATAATGGAGTAAAGTCGGCATAGAGTCTGTCATGCAGTATAATTTCCTGCAGCCAGTAAAGCCCTTCATGGAAAAAGAGATAAGGAAGGAGCTCTTGAATCCATAATGGGTAATAGATGACAGGAACGATAGAGCCGCTCAGAAGCAAGGTAATGATGGTCAATAGTGACTGGGCCAGCAGTCGAATCCTTTGGGAATCAAACAGTGATTCCAGAATGCCAAGGCTAAGGAGAAAACAGCTGCTGTAAAGTACAGTCACCAATGAAATCCTCACATAATCCTGCAGCACAATGTCAGCTTCAAAAACAGAAGAAAGAAAAGATAATGACAATATGGAAAAGAGGCTGCAGGTGGCTAATGTTACCAAGATTTTTGCCAGGATCTGATGTAAATCTATTACACCGTATAGTCTCATTCTGCTTTTCAGACGGACTGGATTTTCTTTTGTGAGCAATTGATAGATAGATAGCATCCAAACGGTTGTGATAATATACCACCCACCCAGAAAGAAATAGGAGAGCGGGGAAGAGGTAGCCATGTTGGATATCTCTTTTTGATTGATTACTTGCTCACGGCCAAGCGCATAAAATAAAAATTCCTGGAATTGCTGGTAAACAAAATCATTGCGCGCTTCATCCTCCATCCCGAGGTCTTTGGCATAATAATTAATCGTCAGAATATTGGCCTGTGAGGCGCCTATATGCCTCGTTACACTCTCAATCAGCTCATTGATCATATAACTCTCGATTGGCTGATCCGGATTTCCGACAATTGGCAATTCTACAGATTCCCCCTGATAAAGATGATTCGTGAAATTTTCAGGAAAAATGAGGTAGGAGCTGATTTCATTTTTGGTGATTGCGTTTTTCGAATCGTTTTCTGTCATATTTTGTATGGTAAGGTAGGAACCTAATTGTGAAGATTCCTCTATTAATTGAGTGACCAATTTCGTTTCCGAAGACTGATCATGGTCAACAAGCCCTATCTTAATCGGATCCTGTTCAGAAGGGGAGAACAGGGTGATGATGATGACTGCAGCAAGGCCGACAATGACTGCAGGGAAAATGAAAAGAAGAGGAAGTGATAACCACTTCCTCCTAAGCTGCATTAGATGATTTTGGGTGAATAAGAATAGCTGCTTCATGAAATGCATCGTGACACACTCGTTTCTTATGTGAATTAAAGAGATAGCAAACAATTTAAGTCAAACGTTTTCTTTGCGGCAGTTTTAGGCAATGACGATTGAATCCTGCTTTAGAATCCCAATCCTCCGCCGGCCAGTATGCCGAATAGCCATTGCTGGAAGCTTGGTGTTATGTCGTTTTCGATATATTGCTGTATTTCATCTGCAGACATGCCGCCAATATTTTTGACATTGTCTTCACTAAGTGACTCTACTGAAT
Organism: Oceanobacillus massiliensis str. N'diop; assembly: GCF_000285495.1. Classification (GTDB taxonomy): domain Bacteria; phylum Bacillota; class Bacilli; order Bacillales; family Amphibacillaceae; genus Oceanobacillus; species Oceanobacillus massiliensis. The sequence goes on along the minus strand of NZ_HE610978.1, from coordinate 413,232 downwards.
CGATTGTTTTGCCTTCGCTAATAATATTGAATGAGATCATATCCTGACTGATATCGGGAGTCTCCAATGAGAAGTTGTGTTCCGAATTCATTTGGTCATTTTCATAGCTGGCATTCCCGCTCCATAAGAGGCTTCCGCCGCCGCTGGTCGGTTCCTGAAGTGTAAATGTCCTGTCGAATTCTCGTGAGCCATCTTCAAGCGTTTCAGAACCCTCATAGGAAAGCTCAAGATCTTCCATCGCTATCTTGATAGAGTCTTTTGCCTGATCATCCTCCCAGTTCAGGTCTCCAGCAAGATTCACCGTGCCATCTGAATAAGCATCAGAGAAAGAGAAATCATAGTTAAAGAATTGATTGGTCTCCGTCAGCAGCTGCGAACCTTTTATCGTAAACAAACCCAGTTCTTCAGCAGTTGGCCCCATCTCGATAGAGAAATCACGCTGCACTATCTTATCATCATGTATCCATAGAGTTGATTTCAGACCATCCGGAATACGGAAGTCTTCCAGTCCAGTTTTCATATCTGCAATCGCCGTGTCGAAATCAGAGATTAATGTATCCAGGTCGTTTTGCATATACATCGTATTGCCGAATTGCTGTGCAGCAGCCTGTTCCTTGATGATTTCTTTTAATCTATCATCATTTTCCATCTTGTCCAGAACAGTCTTCATTATATCCTTCAGCTCCTGCTCACTTAAATCAAGGGCAATTTTTTCGGCCGAAATCGATTGTTCATTAACGTCAATCGTTTCATCACTGCTAGTAAAGGCTTCTTCTGGAAGTTCATCATAGATCAGTTTCATATATTCTTCCTCCAGGTATTCCAGATCCTCTTCAGGCAGTACACCCTGGGCAGAATCGAAGAGACTTTCGAGGTTAAGTGTTTCTTCCCCAGTAAACAGGTTTGGGTCAATGTCCTGCAAAAGTGGGCCGAGATCTTCATCGTTGAACTGAAGGACTTCTTCGATGAATGGCAGACCAAGCATTACTTTCTCTTCATCCAAAAAGAATTCAATATCACTTACTTCCATACCGCCTATATTGGCAGAAAGCCCAGTATACAATTGTCGGTTCTGCATATCAGACTGTGCATCAATGGTGATGCTGGAGTTATTGATAAACATTGCTGGGTCCATTCCATATCCAGTAACTGCTGCCGGGTCATTATAGGATCCGGAAAGCTCGATTGTCGAAGCAGTCTTTTCTTGTTGTGTCTTTTCGTACCAGTCCAATTCAGGCTGATAGCGATTTTCAAATTGATCCGTCATGTATTCCAACGTATTTTTCTCTGCAAGAAAGTAAGATGCCTTTGGCGACGCATTCAGGTACATAAAGGCTGCAGCACTGCCGCCGGCCAATACGATTACACCTGCAATAAGTGCAATAATGCCTTTGGATACCCCTTTTTCTTTTGGTTATAACCAGATTCTACCACAAATTTTCCCCTCTCTTTTCCTTCGTTTTAACAAGTGTATTATAAATTTCTGTAACATATAATAAAAACTGTTTCAATTTTTTATATCATTTAAAAACTTAGTAGTCAAATTGGGCTACATTTAAATCGGTTTTTAGGATGGGAAGGGAGAGGGGATGCAGCAATACTGTGTTTGGAAGAAAAAAAGGATGGCTGCCGGAACAACCATCCTTGACATTATTCATCTGTTAATGAGCATCAGGTAATTGCTTAACACCTTGCTCCAGTGCATCAATCATTTCTTTTTTATCTTCTTCAGCGGATTGCTGCCAGATTAATTCAAAAAGCACACCAAGCCCAGGAAGCATTTTTTCTTCACCATTTTGAATGGCATCCACAATTGTTGCTTCCAGCTGCTGCTGATCGTTTGTGGCAATGTTGGAATAAATCGCTTTTCTTAAATTTAGATCCATCTAGGACACTCCTTGTCATTTTATAAACTAAAGATAGTTTGACCAAGGGTGGCTAAAATATGTATGATACAGATAGAAATAATGGATAAGGATGAAAAATATGATTACCTCAGTAAAAAATGAAAAAATAAAAGCCTTGAAAAAACTGCATAAGCGTAAAGAGAGAACAAATAGCGGAACATTTATTGTGGAGGGTTTCCATTTATTGGAGGAAGCGTCAAAAAGTGATTGGACGATAGTAGAGATTATTGCACAGGAGGATATCAAACTTCCCGATTGGACAGAAGCATATCGAGTTGAACGAGTAAGCGGAAATGTCATGGCATATATTTCACAAACTCCTTCCCCGCAAGGCGTTCTTGCTATTATGGAAATCAAAGAACCAAAGGACCGCAATGGCGACCATTTTCTCATCATTGATTCCATACAGGATCCCGGTAATCTGGGAACAATCATCCGTACTGCCGATGCAGCGGGTATGGATGGAATTATTATCGGTGAGGGCACTGTTGACCTTTATAATGATAAAGTGATCCGTTCCACACAGGGATCCCTTTTCCATATTCCCATCTACCATGCAGAACTTAAAGAGGAAGTGGAAGTCCTTAAACAGGAAGGCTTTTCGGTATGGGCAACCGCTCTATTGAATGCAGTCAATTACAAAGAAGTCTCACCTAATGGGAAAGTGGCGATCATCCTTGGAAATGAAGGTGCCGGTGTACAGCCGGAATTGATAGAAATTGCCGATCAGTCGGTGACAATACCGATCTATGGAAGGGCAGAATCGCTTAATGTCAGCATTGCGGCCGGAATCCTGATGTATCATTTGAAAAGATAATGTTGCAACCATGCAAAAAATTAACTATAATGTAGATATTATATGGAAGCGTAGAAGGAGCCTGTCAGTGTATTAAGAACGATGCAGGGAGGAAATGTCTCGACTGAAAGCATTTCTATCGTATCAAATACTGACCATTCACTCTGGAGCAGGCACTTGGACCATATAGCTAAAGCGAATGCTTCTCATTAGCTATATGTAAAGGTGTTCCGGATGCAGATCCGTTATCAGATTTGAGTTGGACAGTAGCTGTATGTCTTTTGCATGCACAAAGCTGTCAACAAGGGTGGTACCGCGAAATAATAGCCTCGTCCCTTTTTAGGGATGAAGGCTTTTTTTATTTACATAATTTCAAGGAGGAATGAAGCAATGAAAGAACAATTGGAGGCAATTCAGGCAGAAGCACTGGAAAGAATTTACCAGACAGAGGATATGAAAGAACTTCAGGATATTAAAGTGGCATACCTTGGTAAGAAAGGCTCCCTCACTGGTGTATTGCGCGGTATGGGGAAATTATCCAAGGAAGAACGTCCCGCAGTTGGAGAAATTGCCAACCGGGTGCGGGAAGCAATCACCGTTTCCCTTGATGAAAAAACAGAAAAGCTGGAGCAGGCTGAATTGGAGCAGCAATTGCAGGCAGAGACGATCGATGTTACGCTGCCAGGCCGACCGGTAAAGGTTGGTGGTTCCCATCTTTTGACAAATATTGTAGAGGAAATAGAGGACCTGTTTATCGGTATGGGCTATGAAATTAGAGAAGGTCCGGAAGTGGAGACCGATTTTTATAATTTTGAAGCACTGAACCTGCCGAAGAACCATCCGGCACGCGATATGCAGGATACATTTTATATTACCAATGAATTGTTGATGCGTACTCATACATCACCTGTACAAGCACGTACGATGCGAGAATTCAAAGGGGAGAAGCCAGTAAAAATGATTTGTCCCGGCAAGGTGTATCGCCGTGATACAGATGATGCAACCCATTCCCATCAGTTTACGCAAATAGAAGGTCTATATGTCGATAAAAATGTGCGTATGAGCGACTTGAAAGGGACGCTGGATGCATTTGCCAAGAAAATGTTCGGAGAAGACCGTGAAATTCGTCTGCGTCCAAGTTTCTTCCCGTTCACAGAGCCATCTGTTGAAATGGATATTTCCTGCAAGGTATGCAATGGAGAAGGGTGCAATGTCTGCAAAGGAACAGGCTGGATTGAAATCCTTGGTGGAGGAATGGTCCATCCGAGAGTACTTGAAATGGGAGGATACGATCCTGAAGAATACAGCGGATTTGCATTTGGAATGGGGCCGGAGCGGATTGCCATGCTCAAATATGGTGTGAATGACATTCGTCAGTTCTATACAAATGATATCCGATTCCTTAAGCAATATCACCACGCATAAGAACATTTCAAAGAGGAGGAAGCTAAAGATGTTAGTATCATATAATTGGTTGAAAAATTACGTTGATCTTGGAAATCTTACGCCTGAAGAGCTTGCCGCAAAAATTACGAAGTCCGGCATTGTAGTTGAAGGTGTGGAATATGTAGCAGAAAAAAGTACGGATGTGGTCGTCGGCTATGTAGAGTCATGTGAAAAGCACCCAAATGCCGACAAGTTAAATCTCTGTCAGGTGGATGTTGGTGATCAGAAACTGCAGATTATCTGTGGTGCACCAAATATTGCTCGAGGACAGAAGGTCGCTGTTGCCAAACCGGGTGCAGTGCTGCCGGGAAACTTTAAGATTAAAAAAGTGAAATTGCGAGGAATTGAATCCAATGGAATGATTTGTTCTTTGAAGGAGCTTGGCATTGAAGAAAAATATGTCCCGGCTGAAATTGCTGAAGGGATTTTTGTGTTCCCATCCGATGCGGTTGTCGGCGAAAGTGCCGAACAGCTGCTTAATTTGAACGATGCCATTCTGGAGCTGGATGTACTGGCAAACCGTGCCGATGCTCTTAGTATGCTAGGTGTCGCATATGAAGCGGGTGCCATTCTGAATCAGCCGGTCAAATTGCCTGATGTGGCTGTGAACATAACAGAAGAATTGGAAGCAGAAGATTTTGTTTCTGTAGAAGTAGAAGCCGCCGATCTGAATCCCTATTACGGTGCCTTCGTCATTAAAGATGTGGAAATCAAACCATCACCGCTATGGATGCGAAATTATCTGATGGCTGCTGGCATCCGTCCAATCAATAATGTTGTTGATATTACAAACTATGTGCTGCTGGAATATGGTCAGCCATTGCATGCTTTTGATTATGATAAGTTCGGATCGGATAAGGTTGTAATCAGACGTGCTGCAAAGGGTGAGAAAATCGTTACACTTGATGAACAGGAACGCACCCTGACAGAGGCAAACCTTGTGATTACAAATGGAACAGAACCGGTTGCATTGGCAGGCGTTATGGGCGGAGCCAGCACTGAAGTTACAGCTGAAACAAGAAATGTATTGCTGGAAGCGGCGTATTTCGATTCCGCGTCTGTAAGAGGAACTGTCAAGCAGACGGGGCTGCGAAGCGAGTCCAGTACACGTTTTGAAAAAGGAATTGATCCAAACAGGGTCAAAAATGCTGGTATCCGTGCCGCACTGTTAATGCAGCAATATGCAAATGGTAAAGTTGCTGCAGGTACAGCAGAATTCGATCAGTTGGATCGCAGTGAAAAAATAGTTGAAGTAGATACTTGGCGTATCAATGACCGCCTTGGCACGGACATGTCTGCAGATGATATTGCCCTTGTCCTGACAAAACTAAAGTTTGATTTTAAACAGGAAGAGAATATATTTACTGTCCAAGTGCCGACACGACGCGGCGATATTGGAATCTTTGAAGACATGCTTGAAGAAGTCGCAAGGATTTACGGTTATGACAATTTACCATTCACACTGCCGCAAGGTGAAGCACAGGCTGGGGCATTAACACTTAGACAATCGCTGAAGCGAAAAGTGAATAAATACATTCAAAGCACTGGTCTGTCAGAAACGATGACTTATTCGCTGACAGATGCAGCAAATATAGACAGATTGATTTCACCAGAGATCAAGGAAAAGGCAGTATCACCAGTTTCTCTAGCAATGCCGATGAGTGAAGAACATAAATATCTTCGTCAAAGTGTACTGCCGGAAGTTCTTCGTGTACTCTCCTATAACAATGCGAGAAACCAAGCGAATCTGGGTTTTTATGAGGTGGGAACTGTCTTCGTTTCAAGTGAATCAGAGATAAGCAAACAGCCGGATGAGAAATTGCGTCTTTCAGCAGCACTAACAGGCAAATGGGTTGACCATTCCTGGCAGCAGGAAAAGAAAGAAGTTGATTTTTACGTTGTAAAAGGTATCGTTGAAGGACTGTTTGATTACTTGGAACTTGACGTGGCTTTCCGTCAGGCAAAACTGGCCGATATGCATCCGGGGCGCAGTGCAGTACTGGAAATGAATGGGCAGACAGTTGGCTTTATCGGACAAGTGCATCCTTCCCTTGCAAAGAAACTTGACCTGAAAGAAACCTATGTAATGGACATCAACCTGGAAGCAGTATTTGAAGCGTTTGAGGATGTGCCTTCCTACACTCAGATTCCGAAGTATCCTTCCGTTGCCCGTGATATTGCTTTTATCCTTGATGAAGGAATCCATGCTGGGGATGTGAAAGAACTGATTGAGTCAGTTGGTGCGCCGCTTGTCAATAAAGTGGAAATCTTTGACGTATATCAAGGTGCAAATCTTGAGGAAGGCAAGAAATCAATTGCCTATAGCCTGCTCTATCAGCATCCGGATAAAACATTGAAGGATGATGAAGTGGAAGAATCATATCAGCATATCCTTCATGCAGTAAATGAAAAATTTGGAGCGTACGTAAGATCATAATAAATAGGCATTCTCCTTGGGGAATGCCTATATTTTTAGTGGGAGAATAATCGAAATGCATTGCAGATGGTGTCTGTAAGGAGTGGAGACAGCAAATTGCTTTACTGTCTGCAGAAATAGAAAAAGCATAAGCAGGCCCTGGAATGGGTTTCCACTTATGCTTTTTTAATCTCATTTTTTTCTGGAAGCTCCCAGTCAATCTGATCTTTCCCCATTTTTTTCAGCAGTTGATTGGCTTCGGAAAAAGGTTTGCTGCCAAAGAATCCTCTGTGTGCTGATAACGGGCTTGGATGTACAGATCGGATAATATAGTGTTTGGACGTATCAATCAGTTTTTCTTTGCTTTGTGCAGCGCTGCCCCATAGCATATAAATGACTGGGTCTGTTTTTTGTTCAGAGCAGCAATTACTTGATCGGTAAAGTTTTCCCAGCCTTTTCCCTTGTGGGAATGGGCCTGGTGCGCTCTTACGGTCAATACTGTATTTAGCAGAAGAACTCCCTGCCTCGCCCAAGACATCAGATAACCATGACTGGGCATGGGGATGCCGAGGTCGTTCTGCAATTCTTTAAATATGTTTTTCAGTGAGGGGGGCAGTTTGACTTCGGGCTTCACTGAAAAGCTCAAACCATGTGCCTGATCTGGTCCATGGTAGGGATCCTGTCCAAGGATGACAACCTTGACGCTGTGAAACGGCGTGTAGTGCAGTGCATTAAAGATATTATCCATCTCAGGATAAATGGTATGGGTGCGATATTCTGCTTTTAGGAAGCTGCGAAGTTCAAGATAATAGGGTTTGCTGAACTCATCCTCCAGCAATTCAGCCCAATCGTTAGTTAAAATATGTTTATCCATAATCTCTCATTCCTGTTTTTATTAATGTGTATACCCGATTTACAGATATTTAGTTGCTTTAGCTGTATTTGCAAAATGTGTTTTGGCACAGGTGTTCAGGATATCATGGCCATTAGCCCGGATAATGCCTGCAATGGCCTGGTCCACTTTGCTGGAAGCTCCTTTTGGCAGCTCCTGACCGATGATTCCAGATAGTTTGTCCATTTCCTTCACAAAACGCGACCTTGCGATAATGGATGCAGCTGCAACAGCGATGGAATGACTCTCAGCCTTTGTAATAAAAAAGGTTTTATCCGGCAGTGTCTGTTTCTCGGACCCGATATGTCTGCTGTATATGGTTGGTTCACAGAACTGGTCGATCAGGATTCCTTCAAGCTCCGCATTGCCGATTTTCTTTTGCAGCTTACGGATTGCGTGATGATGCAGCATCGCTTTCATCTTTCCTTGTGACCATCCCTTTTTCTGAAGCAGATTGTATTTTTCATTATGCAGCACCAACAATGAATACGGTATCTGCAGCCTGACGATTTCTTTTGCCAGTTTTGAAATGACAGGATCTGTCAGGTTCTTTGAATCTTTAACACCAAGTTCTTTCAGCAAAGGAATCTGTGATTTGTCAAGATAGACAGCTGCCACGGTAATTGGGCCGAAATAATCACCGGTTCCAGCTTCATCCGAACCGATGTGACTGCTTGTAAAAAGACTTTGTTCAGGTGCATAGCTTGCAGTTTTCTTTATTGTTTTCTTTTGCCCCGGTTGTGCTGGTATGGAACTCCACTTACCGGATTCTGCTTCAGGTGAACTTCCCTGAAACAGGACTTTTCCGGACTTGTAAGCAGTAATGACCGCTGCAGGGGTTTTGGCACGAAAAACAGCTCCGGCCGGTGTTGAAGTCAGTGCTGCTTGATAATGTACCTGCATTTTCTTGATTGTTTGCATAGGCAATACGTGTACCTCTTGTCCCATAAGTATCTCTCCATTCATTACCTATAGTCACTATAGCAAAATGGCAAACATAATGAAATACTTCTTTTTGCAAGAACTTCATGTTACTATTAAGTGGAGAATTTTTTGTCGGCAGGAGGTAGCAGCATGAGCCAGGGCGAAAAGCAGCGCATAACAGTGGATATACATAATCGAACATATACGATAATAGGAACAGAATCAGCAAGCCATGTGCGGCTTGTTGCAAGCCTTGTAGATCAAAAGATGAAGGATATCCATAATGTGAATAAACAGTTGGATACAGCTAGTCTAGCAGTCTTAACCGCTGTAAATACGATGAACGATTACCTGAAACTAAAAGAAGATTACGCAACACTGCTGGGATCGCTTAGAAAGAAAGAGGATAAGTAAGATATGTTGAGTTTGATTATATTTTTATTTTTGATTTTTGGATTTTTAATGGGTTTAAAGAGAGGTTTTATTTTACAATTGATTCACTTGATCGGTTACATTGCGGCATTTATTGTTGCTGTGATGTATTATGATGAACTGGGAGCTGAATTGGCGCTTTGGATTCCCTATCCTGAATTGTCGAATGAAAGTGCCTGGGCTGATTTCCTGCAGGCGATGCCGCTTGAAACAGCATTTTATAATGCCATCGCATTTGCCATTATTTTCTTTGCGGTGAAAATTATATTGCAGATTATCGCTTCTATGCTTGATTTTGTCGCATCGATTCCAATTATAAATTCGGTAAATAAATTGCTTGGTGCCATTTTAGGATTTCTGGAAGTGTACTTAATTATGTTCATTATACTTTATATATTGGTACTGACACCGGTGGAAGCCATTCAGAACGCGATAAACAATTCATCCATGGCATTGTTTATTATTGAACAGACACCGTTTTTCTCTGAGAAAATCCTTGATCTATGGTTTACTTATATAGAAGGCAGTCAAGGTTAGATAGTATTTCAAAAGACTGATTCATTGTAGTAGGGGATACCTTGTATGTGATATACAATTGTATTTAACCACCATGGATCAGTCTTTTTATAGATTAGAAAGGCAGGCTAATAAATTGGCAATTAATAAAAAAGATATTATAAAATTACTTGAAAAAATAGCAGTGTATTTGGAGCTGAAGGGAGAAAATCCTTTTAAAATATCCGCATATAGAAAAGCAGCACAGGCACTTGAAACCGATGACAGGTCATTGTCCGAAATAGATGATTTTACAAAAATAAAAGGAATTGGAAAAGGGACAAGTGCGGTAATTGAGGAATTTGTTGAAATGGGAGAGTCGGAAACCCTGAAAACATTGACAGAGGAGGTACCTCCTGGATTGATTCCTTTGTTGAACCTTCCTGGTCTCGGAGGCAAAAAACTGTCCAAGCTATATCAAGAACTGGAAGTTGTGGATGCTGATTCACTAAAGGCAGCCTGTCTCAGCGGAAAAGTTGAAAGTCTTGCGGGTTTTGGGAAGAAAACTGCAGAGAAAATTGCAGCGGCATTGGAGGAAGCAGGCAAAAGACCAGAACGGCTGCCAATCGCAATTATGCTGCCTGTTGCTGAAAAGATTGAAGGATATCTTACAGAAATGGACGGGATTGACGCATTTTCTCGTGCGGGAAGCTTACGGAGAATGCGGGAAACGATCAAAGACCTTGATTTCATCATTGCCACTTCAGATCCTGCAGCGGTAAGAGATGGCCTGCTTGCAATTCCGGACATAAAAGATGTTATAGCCAAGGGGGATACGAAGGTTTCTGTGACCCTTGAGGAAGTATATGATATCAATGTTGATTTCAGACTGGTTTCAAAAGATGAATTCGCAACGACTCTGCATCATTTCACTGGTTCAAAGGATCATAATGTAGCATTAAGACAGCTGGCGAAGTCGCGCGGCGAAAAAATCAGCGAATATGGTGTTGAAGTGGAGGATACGAATGAAGTGCTCACTTTTTCGACGGAAAAGGATTTTTTCGAGCATTTCAATCTGACTTTCATTCCGCCAGAGGTAAGAGAAAACACAGGTGAGATTGAAGCATTTAAAGCGGAGAAACGGCTGATTGAACTAAAGGACATAAAAGGCGACCTTCATATGCATACAACATGGAGCGATGGTGCGCAGTCGCTTGAAGAAATGGTGAAGCGGGTCAGAGAAAAAGGTTACTCCTATATGGCTATAACCGATCATTCCAAATACCTTCGCGTAGCAAATGGACTGGATGAAGCGAGATTAAGAAAACAGCATGAGGAAATCGCTGCTTTGAATGAAACATTTGACGATTTTCATATATTTGCCGGTGTGGAAATGGATATTCTGCCGGATGGGACACTGGATTTTTCAAATGAGTTCCTCCGTGAAATGGATTACGTGATTGGAGCTATCCATTCCAGTTTCAGTCAATCTGAAGAGAAAATAATGAAACGGTTATATTCTGCTCTGGAAAATCCGTATGTGTCACTTATCGCACATCCAACCGGGAGATTGATTGGAAGGCGTCCTGGTTATAAGGTTGACGTTGATAAGCTGATTGAAAAAGCGAAGGAAACCAGCACAGCTCTGGAAATCAATGCTAACCCGAATCGTCTGGATCTTTCTTCGGATTGGGTAAGGAAAGCTCAGGAAGCCGGTGCCACATTGGCAATCAATACAGATGCACACAGCTACCCAATGCTTGATCATATGGCATATGGTGTCGGTGTTGCGCGAAAAGGCTGGATTGAAAAAGAAACAGTCATGAATACATGGACGAAAGAGAAGCTGATGGATTACTTTAATCGAAATAAATAATCGGATTATTATGATGAAGACTAGTTAATAGTTAAAGGAGCAATAAGAATGAATGAACGGATTCTCCGTGTACTTGAATTCAAAAAAATAATAGAACAACTGAATAGTCAAGCAGCAACGTCGCTTGGCAAAGACCAGGTATCCCAATTAAAGCCATCGACCGATTTGGCTGAAGTCATTCAGCTGCAGCAGGAGACAGATGAAGCAGCGTCGATTGTCCGCTTGGATAAAGCCATTCCGCTGGGAGGAATTACGGATATCCGGGAGAGTCTGAAGCGCAGTGCGATAGGGGGTATTCTGTCAGGTGAAGAATGTCTGGATGTTGCCAACACTGTCTACGGCGGCAGACAGGTAAAGGCATTTATTGAGAATCTGGAGGAACCGGAGCTGCCTGTTTTAGAAGAATTAGTGGATAGAATTACACCACTAAGAGAGCTTGAGCAGCATATTAAGAGCTGTATCGATGACCATGGACATATGATGGACAGCGCATCTGCCAAACTTCGCAGTATCAGGAGTTCAATCCGTACGTATGAAAACCGAATCCGGGAAAAGCTTGAGAGTTATACGAGAAACAATAGCAGTATGCTTTCAGATGCTATCGTAACCATACGGAATGACCGATATGTACTGCCAGTCAAGCAGGAATATAGAGGAACAATAGGCGGAATCGTTCATGACCAGTCTTCTTCCGGCCAGACTTTGTTTATGGAACCGAAGGCTGTTGTGGACTTAAATAACCAGCTGCATGAGGCAATCAGCAAGGAACAGCAGGAAATTGAACAGATTCTTAAAGAGCTCAGTGAACATATTGCTAGCTTTGAACGGGATTTGTATGAGAATGTAACGGTGCTGGGAAAGATTGACTTTATGTTTGCACGTGCAAAATTGGGCAATCTTATGAAAGCTTCAAGACCTAAGATAAATGACCGGGGCTATATTAAAATGCAGCAGGCCAGACACCCCTTAATTCCCATAAATGAGGTTGTCGCAAATGATGTGGAAATAGGAAAAACCTATACATCGATTGTAATTACGGGACCGAATACAGGCGGTAAAACGGTCACTCTGAAAATGATTGGACTATGTACATTAATGGCACAGTCCGGATTACAGATCCCGGCACTGGACGGATGTGAAATGGCCGTATTTGAAGAAGTATTTGCAGATATCGGTGATGAACAGTCAATCGAACAGAATTTGAGTACATTTTCTTCACACATGACAAATATTGTGGATATTATCAAAAAAGTAGATTACAGGTCACTTGTTCTGTTTGATGAACTTGGATCAGGAACAGACCCGCAGGAGGGAGCTGCTCTCGCTATGTCCATTTTGGATGAAGTGGTTTCCCGAGAGGCGAGGGTTATCGCAACAACGCATTATCCTGAATTAAAGGCATATGGCTATAATCGCGAAAATGTCGTGAATGCTTCCGTAGAGTTCAATGTGGAAACATTGAAGCCTACCTATAGACTATTGATAGGTGTGCCGGGGCGAAGCAATGCGTTTGAAATTTCCAAGCGTCTGGGACTGGATGAACAAATCATTGATCGAGCGAAGGGTCTTGTGGGAGCAGATTCTAAAAGTGTGGAAACCATGATCGCTTCTTTGGAAAAGTCTCAGCTTGATGCGGAGAGAGATTATGAGCAGGCACATGAAATTTTGCTGGAAAGTGAACAACTTCGTGAAGAGATTATGAGAGAATGGAAACAGTTAGAACAGAAAAAGGAAACCCTTTATAAAAAGGCAGAGGAAAAAGCGGAGAAGGCATTGTCGCAAGCACGCGAAGAAGCAGAGTTGATTGTGAATGAGATCCGTCAAATGAAAACCAATGTTACTTTAAAGGAACACGAGTGGATCGAAGCCAAGAAAATGCTCGAGGAAGCGCAGCCGAATCTCTCCAGAAAGCAATCGAAGCAGACAGAACCGGTGGCGAAAGAAAAGCAGAACCTTAAACCTGGAGATGAAATTAAATTATTGACTGTAAATCAAAAAGGCGAGGTATTGGAAAAGGTAAGTGACAATGAGTATATGGTACAGGTCGGAATTATGAAAGTGAAGGTCAAAAGAAGCGACCTGCAATTATTGGGTAAACAGAAACAAACCATTCAAAAACCCGTTGCAACGATAAAAGGATCCAATTTCCATGTCAGTGCTGAACTTGATTTGCGGGGGGAGCGTTATGAAGATGCATTGTTAAAGCTTGAGAAATATATCGATGATGTTCTGCTCGCGGGCTACTCCAAAGCATCCATTATCCACGGAAAAGGGACAGGGGCTTTACGCAAAGGGGTACAGGAGTACGTAAAACGCCATCCGCATATTGCTTCAGCAAAGGCTGGAGAAAGCAATGAAGGTGGAAGCGGGGTTACTGTAATCGAACTCCGATAGGCTTTTGAAGCGAATTGAAATAACTTCTGCTCCCGCGTGGGGGCAGAAACTACATAATGTACTGGGAAAGGATGACTGAAGTGGAAGGGTTTTGGGAAAATATCATTGTTGTAACTGCTGCCCGCTATAGTGTGGTTATACTTTGCACACTTGTTTTTCTCGCTATATTTGAACTGCTGACATCATATAAGAACTGGGAAGAAATTAAAAAAGGGAATTTTGCAGTTGCGATGGCAACAGGCGGGAAGATATTTGGTATTGCAACGATTTTCCGTTATTCGATAGAACACAACGATACACTGCTTCAATCTATTGGCTGGGGCGTATTCGGCTATATATTATTGCTGGTTGGCTATTTGATATTCGAATTTCTAACACCATTCATGAAAATCGATGAGGAAATCGGCAAAGGAAATAATGCGGTTGGCTTCATCTCCATGATGATATCTGCCGGCTTAGCATTTGTAATTGGCGCGAGCATTGGTTAGAGGGAGGAATAGACAATGGTATTGGATCGTTTAGCAAAGATTCTGCTTGTTGTAGCAATCGTTTTTATGGTTGTAGGAATTTTTTACTTGCTGTAATTGAAATAAAAATTAATAAAATTTCAAAAAATAGAAATTAATCGGTATAATGATTATAGTATAACTATAAGGAGGAATGTAAAATGGACTTCATCCGTAAGTGGCATAATCATTATCCGAGTGAAATACCCCCGTCTCTGCATTATGATAAGAAACCATTGTATTCGTATCTCTTGGAAAGCGCAGCACGCTATCCGAAAAAGAAAGCGCTTCATTTTATGGGTAAAGAAATTTCTTATGGTGAATTGTATACACTTTCTAAGAAAATGGCGAACTATTTACAGTCAATTGGGGTAAGGAAAGGTGATAAGGTGGCGATAATGCTGCCAAACTCTCCGCAGGCAGTAATCAGTTATTATGGTATTCTGATGGCAGGCGGAATTGTTGTTCAGACGAATCCGCTATATACGGAACGTGAGCTGGAATATCAATTGAACGATTCAGAGTCGACGGTAATCATCTGCTTGGATATTTTGCTTCCTAGAGTATCAAAAGTAAAACTGAACACGTCCCTTCAGCATTTAATCGTTACCGGCATAAAAGACCATCTTCCCTTTCCGAAAAATCTTATCTATCCATTTATCCAGAAAAAAGAATACAATATGGTCATAAAAGTAGAGGCAAGCAATGATACACATGTTTGGCAGCAATTAATGGAAAAATCTTCTGAGGATTATCTGGAAGTTGTGATCAATCCGGAAGAGGACCTTGCATTGCTGCAATATACGGGAGGCACTACGGGACATCCCAAGGGAGTAATGCTGACACATTTCAACCTGACTGCAAATGTGCAAATGTGCGAATCCTGGCTATATAAGACAAATGATCGGCAGGGAGTCGTACTAGGTCTATTGCCTTTTTTCCATGTTTATGGGATGACAACCGTGATGAACTTTTCGATTAAGCAAGGTTCTAAAATGATACTGATGCCGAAGTTCAATACACTTGATGTACTGAAGGCAATCGAAAAGCAAAAGCCGACCTTGTTTCCTGGTGCACCAACCATTTACGTGGGATTATTGAATCATCCTGATATAAAAAAATATGATCTCTCTTCCATTGAAGCATGTCTGAGTGGATCGGCACCGCTCCCATTGGAGGTGCAGGAACAGTTTGAGGAGATAACCGGCGGTAAACTTGTTGAAGGCTATGGCTTGACGGAATCCTCGCCAGTAACACATGCGAATTTTGTTTGGGAAAACAGGGTGAATGGAAGTATTGGAGTTCCATGGCCGGATACCGATTGCAAAATCTTTAAGATGGATTCAGATGGAACGGAAGCGGAAGTGGGAGAAGTGGGAGAAATTGCGGTTAAAGGGCCGCAAATCATGCAAGGGTATTGGAACAACAAGGAAGAGACAGAAAATGTTTTAAAAGATGGCTGGTTATTTACTGGAGACCTTGGCTATATGGATGAAGAAGGCTATTTCTTTGTCGTCGATCGCAAGAAAGACATGATTATAGCAGGGGGATATAATATCTATCCAAGAGAAGTGGAAGAAGTGCTATATGAACATGAAGCTGTTCAAGAGGCTGTTGTTGCCGGAATTCCCGATCCATATCGCGGAGAAACAGTCAAAGCATTTATCGTTTTGAAGGAGGGCTTCATGATTTCGGAAGAAGTACTTAATGACTATTGCAGGCAAGCGCTTGCCGCTTACAAGGTTCCGAGGATATATGAGTTCCGGGATGAACTGCCCAAAACAGCGGTAGGTAAGATTTTAAGAAGAAAACTGGTTGATGAAGAGACGAAGAAGCTGGAAGCCACCAAGACCGTTTGAGCCCCGTGCTCTTTTTTTAAAAGAAAATAGGACATGCTTAATATTGACAGAATTATCTGTTGAAGATACAATTAATTTATGAATGACTATTCACTCATTTTTAGAAGTTTGAACTCATCTAAGGAGAAAATCATGAAAAATAATAAACCGAAATACAATCAGATTATCGAAGCTGCCGTCAAAGTAATCGCTGCAAACGGCTACCATGGTTCACAGGTTTCCAAGATTGCCAAAGCTGCCGGTGTTGCAGATGGGACCATCTATCTTTATTTTAAAAATAAGGAGGATGTACTTGTATCCGTATTTGAAGAGAAAATGGGGCAGTTTATTGAAAAGATTGCTGAATCCACAAGTAAGAAACAAAATGCAGAGGAAAAATTACGTACGCTGATTGAAATGCATTTCAGTCAGCTGTCAGCGGATTATGACCTCGCCATCGTCACACAATTGGAGTTAAGGCAATCCAATTATGCGCTTCGTCTTCAAATCAATAAAGTACTGAAACCTTATTTAAAAGAAATCGATAGTATTGTTAAAGAAGGAATGGAGGAGAAACTGTTCAGATCCGATCTGAATGTCCGACTGGTTAGGCAAATGATATTTGGTACCTTAGATGAGATTGTTACAAATTGGGTAATGAAAGAACAAAAGTACGATTTGATCAGTCAGGTTCCGGAGGTCCATGCATTATTAACAGGCGCATTATCATCTGCAAGATAATGGAAAAGATCCATTCATAAAGGAATAGAGGGGAGAGGAAGATAATCGGGACTATTTCATATGAA
Organism: Oceanobacillus massiliensis str. N'diop; assembly: GCF_000285495.1. GTDB lineage: Bacteria > Bacillota > Bacilli > Bacillales > Amphibacillaceae > Oceanobacillus > Oceanobacillus massiliensis. The sequence goes on along the minus strand of NZ_HE610978.1, from coordinate 396,504 downwards.
GCAAAAAAAGAGATTGCATTTTTAACTATCCAGAGTCCGCCGGCGAATGCATTATCAAGTAAACTATTGAACGACTTAAGCGAAAAACTGGATTTGATTGAAAAGGATAAAATGGTGAAAGCTATTGTACTGCATGGTGAAGGAAAGTTCTTCTCTGCTGGTGCGGACATAAAAGAATTCACAAATTTGCAGCATTCCTCCGATTACGAGTCGCTATCGAGGAACGGGCAGGAGCTCTTTGATCGGATTGAAGCCTTTCCGATTCCGGTTATTGCTGCAATCCATGGTGCAGCGCTGGGAGGAGGTCTTGAACTAGCAATGTCCTGCCATATCCGTATAGTAACGGAAAGTGCAGTACTGGGATTGCCTGAGATGACACTCGGAATTATACCGGGCTTTGCTGGGACACAGCGATTGCCTGGTTATGTTGGAACAGCCAAAGCCTATGAGATGATACTTACAGGGGAACCAATCAACGGGAAAGAAGCGGTTAGATGCGGCCTCGCAAACAGTGTCGCTGGCGAAGAAGAACTGATTGCTGAATCCGTTAAACTGGCAGAAAAGATAGCAGCTAAGAGTAAACCTGCCATCCAACAAATCATGAATCTGATTCCATTTGCGAAAACAGGACAATTTTCCGAAGGCATCAAAGCAGAGGCAAAGGCATTTGGTGATATCTTCGGTTCAGAAGATGCCAAAGAAGGAGTCCATGCATTTCTGGAAAAACGAAAGCCAAATTTCCAAGATAAATAGAAAGAGTTAAGGAGGATGCCAGATGAATATTTATGTACTATTAAAAAAGACCTTCGATACAGAGGAAAAGATTTCTGTTTCTGACGGAAAAATTGAGGATGATGGTGTTGAATTTATCATTAATCCTTACGATGAATATGCGATTGAGGAAGCGATCAATCAGCGGGATATCCATGGCGGTGAAGTAACTGTCATAACAATCGGTGATGAGGATTCAGAGAAACAGCTGCGGACTGCTTTGGCAATGGGAGCAGATAAAGCTGTGTTGGTCAATACGGAAGAAGACCTTGAAGAAGGCGATCAGTATACGACAGCTAAAATACTTGCAGCCTATTTGGACGATAAGAATGCCGACCTTATCCTTGCGGGGAATGTCGCAATTGATGAAGCAAGCGGTCAGGTTGGCCCAAGACTTGCCGAAATTCTTGGTTTTCCATATGTATCAACGATTACAAGCCTGAAAATTGACGGAAATACGGTGCTGCTGGAAAAAGACGTTGAAGGTGATGCAGAAATCATTGAGACGAGCCTGCCATTGCTTGTTACTTGCCAGCAGGGGCTAAATGAGCCTCGCTATCCGTCACTGCCCGGAATCATGAAAGCGAAAAAGAAACCGCTGGAAGAACTTGAGATTGATGATTTGGACTTGGATGAAGATGATGTAGAGGCCAAAACGAGAACCTTAGAGATTTTCCTCCCACCTGAAAAGGAAGCAGGCAGGGTTCTGGAAGGGGAAATGAAAGAGCAGGTTAAAGAATTGGTTTCATTGCTAAAAAATGAAAAGAAAGTTTTATAAAAGACATACAGGTGCAGTGAGAGGAGCATGAACATGAGTGACAAACTATTGGTTATTGGGGAAGTAAGGGAAGGCGAGCTTCGTAATGTCTCTTTTGAAGCTATCGCAGCCGCAAAGCAGATCAGTTCAGAGGCAGAAATCGTTGGTATCCTGGTTGGGGATGGAAATCTGGAAGGTTTGGCAAAAGAATTGATACAATACGGAGCAGATAGAGTAACCACAGTTATGCATGAAAATTTGAAAACGTATACATCTGAAGGCTATGGGCAAGCAATCCTGGCAATTATCCATGAAGAATCACCGGCCGGTATCGTAATGGGCCATACATCCATTGGGAAGGATTTAACACCTAAGCTGGCAGGTAAACTGCAGACAGGACTTATTTCCGATGCGGTAGCGGTTGAATCGGGCGGAGATCAGCCGGTATTCGTCCGGCCAATCTATTCGGGAAAAGCTTTTGAGAAGAAAATCATCAAAAGTGGAATGACCTTTGTAACCATCCGGCCAAATAACATTGCCCCGCTCGAAAAGGATGAATCCCGTACAGGAAATGTGAGTGTGAAAGATGTTGATGTCACTGACATTCGTACAGTCGTAAAAGAAGTCGTTCGTAAAGCATCAAAAGGTGTCGATTTGTCGGAAGCCAGTGTAATTGTTGCGGGTGGACGCGGAGTTAAAAGTGCAGAGGGGTTCAAACCATTATATGAACTTGCTGATGTATTGGGCGGTGCGGTTGGAGCCTCCCGTGGTGCATGTGATGCCGAATACTGTGATTATGCATTGCAAATCGGGCAGACTGGAAAGGTCGTAACACCTGATCTCTATATTGCGGTCGGTATATCCGGGGCTATTCAGCATCTTGCGGGCATGTCCAATTCGAAAGTAATTGTCGCTATCAACAAAGACCCGGAATCCAATATTTTCAATGTAGCAGATTACGGAATTGTCGGGGATTTATTTGAGGTAATTCCTCTATTGATAGAAGAAATCAAACAGCTGAAATAACAAGAGCCGCAAAAAGACCTGATGAAAGCGAGGTTACTGCCCCAGAAGCAAGAGTGAACGATCTAACTTCTGGAGCGCCTCAGGATCAGGTCTTTTTTGCTGCATGTTCGACCGTTTGAACAAAGACAGGTCGGGGAGCGGATTTTTGTATTATCAAGCAAACTATTAGGAAGTATATACGTACGATGATATACTCATACTAAGCTTCACTTAATATTGATTTTTAGGAGGTATAAGATAATGGCTATTAAACATGTAACTGACCAAAACTTCACAAATGAAACTTCTAAAGGCCTTGTATTAGCTGATTTCTGGGCTCCATGGTGTGGACCTTGTAAAATGATCGCTCCGGTTTTAGAAGAAATTGATGGAGAAATGGAAGAAAAAGTACAAATCGTAAAATTGGATGTTGATGAAAATCAGGAAACTGCCGGTAAATTCGGTGTTATGAGTATTCCAACTTTACTATTGTTTAAAGATGGCAATGTTGTTGATCAGGTAATCGGTTTCCAACCAAAGGAAGCATTGACAGATCTAATCAATAAGCACGCCTAATAAGTACAAAAGCTTTGGTAATTTATTTAAAAAGTGTATAATATGAAGAAACTAGAAAATCCCTTGTTGCTGATGTAACAAGGGATTTTTGAAGAAATAAAAGGAATTGACATAACTATGAATGAAAAAATTGAGGGGAAGCTGGCGATACTGCCAGCACAGCCTGGCTGTTATTTGATGAAGGACAGACATGGCACCATAATATATGTTGGCAAATCCAAGATGCTTAAAAACAGGGTTCGGTCATACTTCAGAGGAGCGAATGACCGTAAAACACAACGTCTTGTTCAGGAAATAGAGGACTTCGAGTACTTCGTGACATCTTCAGAGATGGAAGCATTGATTCTGGAAATGAATCTGATTAAAAAACACGATCCGAAATATAATGTCATGCTAAAGGATGATAAAAGCTATCCATATCTTAAGATCACATCGGAGAGACATCCGCGTCTGCTGATTACCCGAAAGGTTAGAAAGGATAAGGGGAAGTACTTTGGTCCATATCCCAATGTTATAGCCGCAAGGGAAACAAAAAAGCTGCTTGATCGGTTATATCCATTAAGGAAATGCAATAATCCGCCAGGACGGCCTTGCCTCTATTTTCATATGCATCAATGCATGGCATGCAGTGAAAAACCTCCGACTGCGGCTGAATACCATCGAATCGTCCAGGAAATAGCCTCCTTTCTTCACGGTGGATATAAAGATATACGCAAAAATATCGAAGCGAAAATGCTTGAGGCGAGTGAACAGTTGAATTTCGAACGGGCGAAAGAACTACGAGACCAAATTCAGCACATCGAATCGGTAATGGTTCAGCAGAAAATGACAATGAATGACCTTGTAGATAGAGATATATTTGGCTACAGCTATGATAAAGGCTGGATGTGTATCCAGGTTTTCTTTATCAGGCAGGGGAAATTGATAGAGAGGGATGTTTCTGTATTCCCATTCTTTGATGATCATGAAGAAACATTTCTCAGCTTTATTGGCAGATTCTATTTGCATGAAAATCATATCAAACCGAAACAGATTCTTGTGCCGATTGGTACGGATGATCAGATACTTGAAAAACTTCTGGAAATCAATGTGCACACACCACTTAGAGGACGCAAAAAAGAGCTGGTGCAGTTGGCAACCAAAAATGCCAAGATTGCTTTAAACGAGAAATTTCAGCTGATCGAGCGAGATGAGGAACGGACCATAAAGGCAGTAGAAGAACTGGGGGCAAGGCTCAACATTGAAATGCCTCATCGAATAGAGGCATTTGATAATTCGAATATACAAGGTACGGATCCTGTCTCAGCGATGATTGTCTTTGAAGACGGGAAACCGAATAAAAAAGAATACCGGAAGTATAAAATCAGAGATGTTAAAGGTCCGGATGATTATGAAACAATGCGGGAGGTAATTCGTCGAAGATACAGTAGAGTACTGAAAGAAAATCTGCCATTGCCGGATCTTATTTTTGTGGATGGCGGGAAAGGCCAAATGTCTGCAGCGCTTGATGTACTGGAAAATGAGCTGGGACTCAGCATTCCGCTTGCAGGGCTTGCAAAGGATGATAAGCATAAAACAAGTGAATTGCTGTTTGGGATGCCGCCTGTTATCGTCCAGCTTGAGAGACAATCACAGGAGTTTTATCTCGTGCAGCGTATACAGGATGAAGTGCATCGCTTTGCGATTAGCTTTCACAGACAGCTAAGGGGGAAAAGCCTGTTTCAATCCGAATTGGATAAAATACCGGGGATTGGCGAGAAGCGAAGGAAGCTTCTGCTTACCCATTTCAAATCGGTAAATGAAATCAGAAAGGCAAATGTAACAGATATCACAAAGCTGGGTATACCGAAAAATACAGCCAATGAAATTTTAAACCATTTAAATAGACAGGAATAGAAAAACTGCACCTCTAATTGTTGGCTGTATAAGGCTGACAATTTGGGGTGCAGTTTCATTTAAGCCGGCGGTTTCGGCGCTTGTTTTATTTGCGGCGCCCTGAATGCCAGAATCAGCGGGTAAATACTACCGTAAACTCTACCTGATTGATTCTGTGATTGATTTCTTCCACACATTCACATTCAATACCTTCAGTCAGCTGTACCGATTCGGCTAAAAAACCGGCCTCCAAACGAAAATCAACTTCAAATGGAGCTTTCAGCCGAAGTACAACTGAATCGGATAAAAGATGGAAGATAAATTCCTCTTTTTTGTTTTACGAGCTCTAGCTTGCCCCAGCCCATCTTTTCAAACATCAGATAGATATCTTCCAATGTTTTCATATCAAATTTTCTCGCAAGACTTTTCCCTATGAAATATGACAGTGTATCTTTCTCCTGTCCGAGCAATTCCGGTAAGCCAACATAACGCAGGATGTCATAACCAGCTCCCGTGGTATGAAGTTCATCTAAGTGTGTAATATCTAATGATTGTTGCTTTTTTGACATCCTAATTCATCCTTTCCAGTAAAGCCATTGTATATCAGTGAAATTTAAAAGTGTAATCTGTTTTTCCCTAATTTCATTATCTATATAAATCAGGGAATTATCAAGTATTCTATGATTAATTCGCTAGATTATAATTTGTCACTCCGAAAAAATCAAATTTTGTTTTCTTGACGCTTTTAGGAGTAAGAAGTACAATAAATATGTTACAAATTTGTGCTATTTTAAAAAGTTACGCTATTGAATTATAAAAGCGCTTTACTTTTTGATAGTCTACATAACTAAAAGAATATGAAATGATTAAGGGGGGTAAACATGGCAGAGCATCGTGAGTTTTTCTACAGAAGACTGCATTCATTTTTAGGTGTTGTACCAATCGGTATTTTCCTTGTTCAGCATCTTACGGTGAATCATTTTGCTGTGTATGGAGAAGAAAGTTTTAATAAAGCGGCAGGTTTTATGGGAGGGCTTCCATTTGTATTGCTGCTGGAGATATTCGTTATCTATCTGCCAATCTTGTTTCATGCCATACTAGGGGTATATATTGTTTTCACTGCAAGAAACAATACTGGCAGATATGGATTTTTCCGTAACTGGATGTACATCCTGCAACGCATCACAGGTATCGTGACGCTTATCTTCATTGCATGGCATGTCTTTGAAACCCGTGTCCAAATTGGTTTGGGCAATGCAGAAGCCAACTATAGTTTAATGGAAGGCATTCTGACAAACCCTATTATGTTCTGGTTTTATCTGATCGGTGTGGTTTCTACTGTATTCCACTTCGCGAACGGATTATGGAGCTTCCTTGTGACATGGGGCTTGACACAGTCTCCAAGATCACAGCGGATTTCGACTTATTTTTGTCTCGTCGTATTTTTTGTTGTCAGCTATTTAGGTGTCAGAACACTGATTCAATTTGCGTACGGTGTTTAATAGAAAGAGAAGGAGTGAGCAAACAAAATGAATAATCGTAAAGTCGCTGTTGTCGGCGGTGGGCTAGCCGGATTGATGGCTACTATTAAATCAGCCGAGGCAGGCGTTAAAGTAGATTTGTTTTCTATCGTACCTGTTAAACGCTCTCACTCTGTATGTGCTCAAGGTGGTATTAACGGCGCAGTAAATACAAAAGGAGAAGGAGATTCTCCTTGGTTACACTTTGATGATACAGTATATGGCGGTGATTTCCTGGCAAACCAGCCGCAAGTAAAGGCTATGTGTGATGCAGCGCCGGGGATTATACATATGTTTGACCGTATGGGCGTAATGTTTAATCGTACACCGGAAGGATTGTTGGATTTCCGTCGTTTTGGAGGAACCCAAATGCATCGTACTGCATATGCCGGGGCAACTACAGGGCAGCAGTTATTGTATGCTCTTGATGAACAGGTTCGCCGTTTTGAGGTAGAAGGTCTTGTCACAAAGTATGAAGGCTGGGAATTCCTGCAGGCTGTCATTGACGACAATGGTGTCGGTAAAGGGATTGTCGCGCAGAATATTAAAACGCATGAGGTTAAAGCGTTTCGCTCAGATGCCACCATCTTTGCTACCGGCGGACCAGGGATCATCTTCGGTAAATCAACAAATTCAATGATCAACACTGGTTCTGCTGCAAGTATCCTGTACCAGCAGGGCGCAAAATATGCCAATGGAGAGTTTATTCAAATTCACCCAACCGCAATTCCTGGTGATGATAAATTACGTCTGATGAGTGAATCGGCGCGGGGTGAAGGCGGCCGAATCTGGACGTATAAGGATGGAGAGCCATGGTATTTCCTGGAAGAGAAATATCCGGCATACGGGAATCTCGTACCGCGTGATATCGCAACACGCGAAATCTTTGATGTCTGTGTCAATCAAAAACTCGGTATCAATGGGGAAAACATGGTCTATCTTGATCTTTCACATAAAGATGCGAAGGAACTGGATATTAAATTGGGTGGAATCATCGAAATCTATGAGAAATTTGTTGGCGAAGACCCGCGCAAGGTGCCAATGAAAATTTTCCCTGCCGTGCATTATTCCATGGGTGGTCTATGGGTTGATAACAATCAGATGACAAGCATCCCTGGTATTTTTGCAGCAGGTGAATGTGATTACTCACAGCATGGCGGCAATCGTCTTGGAGCCAACTCGCTATTGTCGGCAATCTATGGTGGAATGGTTGCAGGACCGAAAGCGATTGACTACATTGATGGTCTGGATGTTCACGTAGATGATATGTCAGATGATGTTTTCGTATCACGCGAGCAGGAGGAAACAGCCAAATTCGAACAGTTAATGAGCATGGAGGGTACAGAAAACGCCTACCAGATTCATAGGGAACTAGGAGAATGGATGACAGATAATGTTACTGTTGTCCGTGAGAATGAAAAGCTTCTGAAAACCGATGAGAAAATCAAAGAACTCATTGAAAGATGGGATCAAATCAATATCAATGATACCTCCCGCTGGAGCAACCAAGGTGTCATGTTTACCCGACAATTGAAAAACATGCTTCATCTTGCCCGTGTGATAACTATCGGTGCGTATAATCGCAATGAAAGCCGCGGTGCCCATTATAAACCGGAGTTCCCGGAGCGTAATGATGAAGAATGGCTGAAAACAACAATTGCTGAATTTGACGCAGCAACACAGTCGCCGGTATTTAATTACGAGGAAGTGGACGTTTCTTTAATTCCGCCTCGTAAACGTGACTACACTACAAAACACTAAAGGGGGAGTAAGTGAAAATGGCTGAACAAAGTAAAGTTACCTTTATTATAACTAGACAAGACGGCCCGGATTCTGCTCCTTATGAGGAAACGTTTGAAATTCCATATAGACAGAATATGAATGTCATATCAGGACTTATGGAAATCAGGCAAAATCCAGTAAACGCACAAGGAGAAAAAACAACTCCGGTAATGTGGGATATGAACTGTCTTGAGGAGGTTTGTGGAGCATGTTCCATGGTCATCAATGGAACTGCAAGACAATCCTGCGCAGCATTGGTTGACCAGCTGGAACAGCCAATTCGTCTAGAACCAATGTCGACATTCCCTGTTGTACGGGATTTAATCGTTGACCGTGAACGGATGTTTGATGCGTTGAAACAAGTAAAGGCCTGGATTCCGATCGATGGAACACATGACTTGGGACCGGGACCACGGATGCCGGAGAAGAAACGCCAATGGGCATATGAGCTATCGAAATGTATGACGTGCGGCGTCTGTCTGGAAGCCTGCCCAAATGTAAATGACAAATCGAACTTTATCGGCCCTGCTGCCATTTCACAGGCGCGTTTGTTCAATGCGCATCCAACGGGTGAAATGAATGCAAGTGAACGACTTGAAGGACTGATGGAGGATGGAGGAATTGATGGCTGCGGTAACTCACAGAACTGTGTGCAGGTTTGCCCTAAAGGAATTCCTTTAACAACTTCTATTGCAGCGATGAATCGTGCAACGAACATCCAGGCTTTCAAGAACTTCTTCGGAAGCGATAATGGATACTAAAGAACAGATGACAAAAGCAAAAGGCCCTTTCCTGCTCAGGTAAGGGCCTTTTAGTTCAACATAAACAGGGGGAGTCAAATGAAAACGATCAGCTACATAGATGATATGGATACATGGCGTTCTGAGTTCTCTTTTAACATTCCTGTCAAAGTCCGCTTTTCCGAAACAGATATGTATGGTCACGTCAATAATGTATCACCGTTTATCTACTTTGAAGAAGCGCGTATCGATTATATCCGTTCACTAGGGATTCTGCTGGATATGAATAATAATGAACAGGGAATCATTGTGGCAGATCTCCAGTGTGATTATTTACAGCAGATTTATTTTACGGATATGCTGCGGGTTTATGTAAAAACGGCAGCGGTCGGGAATACTTCCTTTGATCTCCATTATATGGTTGTCAAAGGAGACGGGGAAATTGCTTTAACTGGGCGGGGAAGAGTGGTTTATATTAATCCTGAGCAAGGCAGGCCAATCCCGCTTACAGAAGAAATGAAAAAGCTGCTTCTCAAGTAACTGAATGAACACATACAAAACCGACCCCCTATAAAGGGAAGTCGGTTTTCTTAGAGCTTTAATTCCCCCATGCGAAGAAGCTCAACTACGGCTTGTGACCGTCCTTTGACTCCCAGTTTTTGCATAGCATTTGAAATATGGTTCCGGACAGTTTTTTCGGAAATAAACAATTCCTGTGCTATTTCTTTTGTTGTCTTATCCTGTACTAATAGTTCAAACACTTCTTTTTCGCGTTTGGTTAATAATTGCTTCGGCTTATACTCGTTGTCCTTCAAATGTTACCCCCTCCTTGCTCTATAGAGCTGCAGTATGAAGGGAAATTATTTAGTCAATATAGCTTATGAAAAGTCCGGGAAATAGTGCGCACATTTCTATGAAAATTTCCCATTGTACTGCGGTTGTACAGTTATTGTTCTTCGGGTCGGGCAAATGGGAAATGTCCGATTTGCTGCTGGCAAACCAAATCAATATTCTATGAATATACTGTGGCAAAAGCTGAAACGATAAATTTATATGGAAAACAGCAAAATATGTTAAACTATTCGTTAAGGAATAAGTAGGAGGTAACACATTGGAAAAAGATGCAACAATGGAATCCATTAATAAAATGGAAAAAAGACTTCGTTATATTTCCGGAATCATTAAGCAAAACGGCCGGAAAATTTTAAATAATTATCCTATCACATCACCGCAATTTGTTGCATTACAATGGTTATTGGAGGAGGGCGACCTGACGATTGGGGAGCTATCCAATAAAATAAGTCTTGCTTTTAGTACAACAACGGATCTAGTTGACCGCATGGAAAGAAATGAGCTTGTTGAAAGAGTTCGTGACACAAATGATAGAAGGGTTGTCAGAATCCATCTCTTGGACAAAGGGAAAATAATCATCCGTGAAGTAATCAAAAAACGGCAGGAATACCTTGGTGAAGTTCTAAGCAGGTTCTCTGATGAAGAAAAAGATTCTTTGAACCATCTATTGGATTTCCTATATGACGAAATGAAATTAGTCGATGATAAAAACAAAGCAAAATAACAGCAAAGAGGAGACATCGTTTTGGATAGAGCAATCGGCGTAATCGATTCAGGTGTTGGTGGATTAACCGTAGCACATGAGTTGATGAGACAGTTACCAAAAGAAAAACTAATATATCTTGGGGATACAGCAAGATGCCCATACGGCCCACGGTCAAAAGAGGAAGTACAAAAGTACACTTGGGAAATGGTCGATTTTCTATTGACGAAAGATATTAAAATGCTGGTCATTGCCTGTAATACCGCTACCGCCTTTACCCTTGATGACCTGAAGGAAAAACTGGACATTCCGGTAATTGGTGTTATTCAGCCGGGGGCAAGGGCAGCAATTAATTTCACCAAAAATAATCAGGTTGGAATTATCGGAACGGAAGGTACTGTCCGAAGTGGTGCCTATAGTTATGCATTAAAGAAAATCAAGACGGACATACATGTAACAGCCCTTGCATGCCCATTATTCGTGCCGATGGTAGAAAAAGGGATATTATCTGGTGAACACGCCCTTGATGTCATATCTGATTCATTGCTTCCTTTAAAGAAACATAAGGAAATGGATACATTGATACTGGGCTGCACCCATTATCCATTATTAAAAGACACGATTCAGAAAGTGATTGGAGAAAAGGTGACAATCATTTCCTCCAGTGAAGAGACGGCTCGGGAAACAAGTGCGATTTTAGATGTACATCATCTGTTGAATAAAGCAGAACTGCCTCCTGTCCACGAATTTTATGCAACAGGCGATCTAAATATTTTTATCGAAATATCAAGGAGCATTTTTAAAGAGGCAAACTTCCATATGCTTACCATCAAAAAAGCGAATATCACCCCAAATCAGGTATCTTAAAAAAGGTGCCTGATTTTTTTGCATTGGTTGGTCTATTTTCTAAGTAGGCTCGTATATATAGTAGTACAAACCATCGTAGGGGGTAATAGCATGCACAAGCGAGGAATGCTTTTGGTTGGTACAATCAGTATTTCGGTAATTCTATCAGGCTGTTTTCAGGGAGAACAATCATTGGAAGACATTGATCCGCCGCAGAATGCTGAAGCAGTAAATGATTTAGAGAATATATCTGAAGAGGGTACAGAAGAGGCAAGTAACGATGGCGAAACAACGGCTGAAACGATTCCCAGGCAATTATTCTTAATCGATTCAAATGGAATGGTCGCATCACAGACCCTTGAACTGCCTGCTCCAAATGGGAATGAAGTTGCTTCTCAAGTAATGGAATACTTAGTAAAGGGCGGTCCAGTGACACCAATCCTTCCAAACGGTTTTCAGGCTGTATTGCCGGAGGGCACAGAGGTATTGGGCATGAACCTGCAGGAAGATGGGACGATGATAGTCGACTTTTCGGAGGAATTTAAGAACTATGAAGCAGAAGAAGAGCTTAAAATTTTGGAAGCAATGACACATACCTTAACCCAATTTGAAAATGTTAATAAGGTTATGGTTCGGATCAATGGAAATCAATTAAATGAGATGCCTGTCAACGGAACACCTATCAATGAAGGATACTCCCGAGCAAATGGCATTAACATAACCGATACAGATATATTGGATCTTGTGGACAGTAAAGCCGTCACGATGTACTATCCGGCAGAACACGATGAAAATCGGTATTATGTTCCTGTAACCCAATATATCCAAGCCGATGGAGAGAGTGAATTCAGCTCAATTGTCCAGGCCCTTATAGACGGGCCAGGATTCACTGCCAATGTACTGCACGTATTCAATACAGAAACACTGCTCGCCAGTGAACCGGTATTGAATGATGGCGTACTTGAACTGGTTTTTAATGAGGGGATCTTGAAGGATTCTGAACAGCCCGTAATTGCGGATGAAGTAATGGAGACCATCGTAAGAACGTTAACAGAGCAAGGGAATGTCGATGCAGTGGATGTAAAGGTTGAAAACGTGGACCAACTAGTCAATGAAAATGGTGAAGCATACACCGAACCAGTAACAAAACAGACTTTTACACCAACGGAAAAACTCTAAAGGATGAGGCTGACATGTTCAGCCTCATATTTTATTGGAATCTGTCAGGCGGTTTGCAAATGAAATCCAATCGAGCTGCTGAACCGAATACTTCCACTCATAATGCATGTATCATCATGTTGCTTTTGTTTAAAATATGATAAGCTAATGAATGTACAATGAGGAGGAATTATCTATGAGAAACGATCAACGGGAAATCAATGGCTTAAGACCAATAGCAATGACAACAAATTACATTAATCATCCGGAAGGGTCTGTGTTAATAGAGGTTGGGAATACAAAGGTGATTTGCAATGCCAGCATAGAAGACCGGGTTCCGCCATTTATGCGCGGACAGGGAAAGGGCTGGATTACAGCAGAGTATGCCATGCTGCCGCGCGCGACTGCACAACGCAATATTCGCGAATCATCGAAAGGGAAAGTCAGTGGCAGGACGATGGAAATCCAGCGCCTGATTGGCCGTGCATTACGATCTGTTGTTGATTTGGATAAAATAGGAGAAAGAACAGTTTGGGTAGATTGCGATGTAATACAAGCAGACGGAGGCACAAGAACAGCTTCCATTACGGGTGCGTTTGTTGCTGTTGTGCTTGCTTTTGGCAAGCTGCTTGAAAATAAAGCTATCCAGAAGATGCCTGTAAAGGATTATTTGGCAGCAATATCTGTCGGTGTGCTTCCAGGTGGTACGGAAATATTGGATTTAAATTATGAGGAAGACTATAAAGCGGATGTGGATATGAACATTGTCATGACCGGATCCGGAGAATTTGTAGAGGTTCAGGGGACCGGAGAAGAAGCAACATTTTCCTATCAGCAGCTGCAGAATATGCTCAAGCTTGCCGATGAGGGCATACAGCAAATCGTGGAAAAGCAAAAAGAAATGATTGGTAACCTGGCTGATCGTATTGGAGAAACAAATACCGCTAACTAGGAGAATAATGATGAAACAAATAATTATCGCTACGAAGAATGCAGGAAAGGCAAAAGAGTTCAGAGAATTCTTTTCAAAGTATGGAATTGAAGCTGTTTCTTTATTGGACATGGAACAAGATATCCCTGATATAGAGGAGACTGGATCAACGTTTGAAGAAAATGCAGCACTGAAAGCAGAACAGATTTCTTTACTTTTAAACAAACCGGTACTTGCTGATGATTCAGGGGTGATGATCGATGCTTTAGATGGGCGACCTGGATTATACTCTGCTCGATATGCTGGTGAACCCAAAGATGATCAGGCAAACATAGATAAGGTTCTAAAAGAAATGAAAGAGGTGCCAGAACAGAGCAGGACGGCAAGGTTTATCTGTGTGCTGGCAGTTGCGGTTCCAGGAGAAGAAACCATTTTCCGTAAGGGCCTTTGTGAAGGGAAAATCACTTTCGCTGAAAAAGGAGAAAAGGGCTTCGGTTACGATCCGATTTTTGTACCGGAAGGATTTGATAGTACAATGGCGGAAATTCCATCAGATACGAAGAATCGTATCAGCCACCGCAAAAACGCGATTAATCAGTTAGAAAATTGGATACATAGTCTATAAAGAGGAAGATCTGGAGGTATTATTATGACAAAGGTTCTTATTCTAAGCGATAGTCACGGTTTAACAGATGAATTAAACGCTATAAAAGAACGTCACCAGGTAAAATCGATGATTCACTGTGGAGATTCCGAACTGGACATGGATGCAGCGGAACTGGAAGGCTTTTATAAAGTTGCAGGTAACTGTGATTTTGATGTCAGATATCCCGATGAACAGACCTTAGAGATAGGCGGACTTATTTTTTACGTTACACATGGTCACCTTCATAACGTGAAGATGGATCTGATGGGACTGTCCTATCGTGCGAAGGAATTAAATGCAGATGTAATATGC
>NZ_HE610978.1:345381-381598 GCF_000285495.1 Oceanobacillus massiliensis str. N'diop | reverse complement strand
GACTGTCCTATCGTGCGAAGGAATTAAATGCAGATGTAATATGCTTTGGGCATACCCATATCGCTGGCGCCGAACAGGTTTCAAGTCAGATTTTTATCAATCCGGGAAGCATCAGGCAGCCACGGAACAGAACAGAGAAAACGTATGCGATAATGGAATGGGAAAGTCCATCCTCTATTATTGTTAACTACTTTAATGTCAACGGTGAACGAGTACATGAGCTGACATATGAATTCGCATTATAAGCTATCAAATTATCTATCAGAAATATCGCTGGACCGTTTCTGATAGATAATTTATATAAAAATTTAATTTAGTGTTGACAATTAACTGTATTATGCCTATAATAATTCTTGTCCGCTAAAAACGGATGCAACATTTTTGGTTAAGTACATAATAGATTTTCGTGAGTAGGATAATTCTTTAAGCATAATAGATGCGGGCGTAGTTTAGTGACGAGCAAAGCCTCTGACGGATAGGCTTCGAGTTGCCCCGAAGCACAAGGCAACTGTGTATGAACTGGAAGATGTAGGGGCAGTGTTCGTAAGTTGGATTAGGTCTTTAAGCATAATAGATGCGGGTGTAGTTTAGTGGTAAAACCTCAGCCTTCCAAGCTGATGATGAGGGTTCGATTCCCTTCACCCGCTCCAAACATAATATGTCCCAGTAGCTCAGCTGGATAGAGCAACAGCCTTCTAAGCTGTGGGTCGCAGGTTCGAATCCTGCCTGGGACGTCTAACAGAAAGAAACCTAAGCATAGATATTAGGTTTCTTTTTTTCTTATACTTAGTTAGAATATGAATTGGGGTCATGTCGCTTATTTGGGGGAAGGATTGGGCAGTCAGGAATGTTTAATTTCTCCAAATTCGGGTATTTATACATATTAACGTGTTTTAAAAAATTGAATAGGAAAGGGGTGAATTTATGGAATCGAAGTCGGATAATGTCATTCTTTTTCCAAAGCTGAAGAAAACGCTTGAAGAAGAAAGCCTAAAGGCATTGCAAGAAAAAAGGTATGAAGAGGCACTCGTAAAACTGGATAAGCTGATAAGTTATCAGGAGGGCAGCCATGAGATTATGATTGGCAAGCTTATCTGCCTGATGGAGCTGGGAAGGCATGAAGAAGCCCAGGATCTGTGTGAGGAACTAATAAAACTTAAGGACGAGAATTATTATCATTATGTACATATATATCTTACCATCCTGTTTCAGACCAGCCAATATGGTTTACTGATGGAACAGGTTGAATATGAATTTGAACAAAATCAAGTTCCAGAAAAATTGTACGAACAGTTTAAACAGCTCTATGATATGAGCGAAAAAATGAAGCTTGACTTTGTGGTTGAAGAGACAGATTCAGTGATAGACGAACTGTTTGAAGCGGTTAATCAGGATAATCATATGGTGCAGTGGCGGATAGTTGACCAGCTCAGAAATATGAAAGCGCGACCTGTCAACCAGATTACATCCCTTTTGACTAATGAATTAGTCCACCCAGTCATCAAGACGGCAATACTAGCTTGGATGCGGGAACAGCGTATATCTGAGGAAGTTGAAATACATAAGCTAGGCTCAAGCATGACGGTTATACCGAGCAGCATCCCAGACATAAAGGAAAATGAAATATATGAGCAGATTCTGCTGGCGTTGCGTGATGTCGAACAGAAGAACCCAACATTATTCAAGCTGCTGGAACAGCTGCTGTATAGATATGTATATGTAACCTATCCACTTGCGCCTTCGGGTGAAGATGTTTCAGATATTGTAGAAGCAATCAAATATATAGGAAATCAATATTTGCAAATACATAGCTTTGAAGATAGGGAAGCAAGCAGCCGGACAAAACACTATATAAAAGAGATCAGAATGTGTGATTCCTTGTACTTAAGCATCATTGAAGAGTAAGCAGAAATAGCAGTAAATGCTTGAAACAGTTAGATATTATGTTATAATGAGATGGTTGCAAATTTGATTATATATCATTTACGCATGGAACGTTAAAAAATGAATCGAAACAATAGATTTTGGAGGGAACATTAATGACAGCAAAATGGGAAAAGCAAGAAGGAAACAAAGGTCAACTAACATTTGAAGTATCTTCTAAAGAATTTGATCAAGCCTTAGATCAGGCATTCAAAAAAGTATCGAAAGAAGTCCAAATCCCTGGATTCCGTAAGGGTAAAATTCCGCGTGGAATGTTCGAAAAACGTTTTGGTGTAGAATCTTTGTATCAAGATGCGGTAGACATCGTGCTTCCAGCAGCATATACGAAGGCTGTTGAAGAAACAGACATCTTCCCAATTGATCAGCCGGATGTTGATATTGAACAAATTGAAAAAGGCAAAGATTTGGTTTTCACTGCTATCGTTGAAGTGAAACCAGAAGTAACTCTTGGCGATTATAAAGGTCTTGAGGTTGAAGAAGAGTCTGTTGAAGTAACGGATGAAGATGTAGACCATGAAATCGGACACCTTCGCGAGCGTCATGCCGAGCTCGTTGTGAAAGAAGAAGGGAAAGTTGAAAATGGCGATACAGCTGTAATCGACTTTGAAGGATTCCTTGATGGGGAAGCTTTTGAAGGCGGAAAAGGCGAAAATCATTCCCTTGAAGTCGGCTCAGGACAATTCATCCCAGGATTTGAAGAGAAATTAATCGGTAAGGAAGCAGGCGAAGAAACAGAGATTGAAGTCACTTTCCCTGAAGACTATCATGCTGAGAACCTGGCAGGTAAAAAAGCAGTATTCAAAGTGAAGATTCATGAACTGAAATCAAAAGAACTTCCAGAACTTGACGATGAGTTCGCGAAGGACGTTGACGAAGAAGTAGAATCACTTGAAGACTTGAAGAAAAAGAAGAAAGAAGAGCTTGAAGCACAAAAGAAACAAAATGCTGAAAACCAAAAGCGTGAAGCTTTAATTCAGCAGGCTTCCGACAATGCCCAAGTAGACGTACCGGATGCAATGGTTGATACAGAGCTTAATCAAATGGTTCGTGAGTTTGAACAGCAACTGCAAATGCAGGGTATGACTTTAGAGATGTATTCTCAATTCTCTGGTCAGGACGAAAATGCATTGAAAGAACAAATGAGAGAAGATGCTGCTAAACGTGTTAAGACCAATCTTACACTGGAAGCAATTGTTGATGCTGAGAACCTGGAAGCATCTGAAGAAGATGTACAGGCAGAATTGGAAAAAATGGCTTCTATGTATGGTACTGAGGTTGAGCAGCTTGTACAAATGCTTGGCGGAAGCACAGAAACAATCAAAAATGATTTGAAAATGAGAGCTGCAATTGATTTCCTTGCTGAGAACAGCAAAGCGAAATAAGAGGAAGTACAATGAAATAGCTGGAACAAGGTGCGATTTTGTCGCACCTTGTTTTATATTTTCATTATATAACATGCAATTAATTATACTTATTATACATATAGTAATTAGTAAGAAGTTTTCCTTGAGAGCTAAGTGTTGACTTTTTTATTTATATATCCATAATGGAAACAACAATCAATTTTCTATTGCTGCCGACCAGGTTAAAGTATATTGTTTTGTTTTTTAAACAGTATCTGATATGATGACTATAAAAGTTGAATGCTGAGATTTTCAGCACGTTTAGGGGTGAGATGGAATGTTTAAGTTTAATGAAGAAAAAGGCCAACTGAAATGTTCGTTTTGTGGAAAGAGTCAAGAACAAGTAAGAAAGTTAGTCGCCGGTCCTGGCGTTTATATATGTGATGAATGTATTGAGCTCTGCACAGAAATTGTAGAAGAGGAACTTGGATCGGAAGAAGAAATGGAAATGAACGAAATTCCAAAGCCAAAGGAAATCTGCAATATACTCAATGATTATGTAATCGGTCAGGACAAAGCAAAGAAGAATCTTGCTGTAGCAGTCTATAACCATTACAAACGCATCAATGCGACGAAAAGCACAGACGATGTTGAAATCTCGAAAAGTAACATTGCGATGATCGGACCGACTGGTAGCGGTAAGACATTGCTTGCACAGACATTGGCACGTATTATTAATGTTCCATTTGCAATGGCAGACGCAACATCATTAACCGAAGCCGGTTATGTAGGGGAAGATGTGGAAAATATCCTTCTAAAACTAATCCAATCAGCTGACTATGATGTTGAAAAAGCCGAAAAGGGCATTATCTATATTGATGAAATCGATAAAGTGGCACGTAAGTCGGAAAACCCTTCCATTACGCGTGATGTATCTGGTGAAGGTGTACAGCAGGCATTGCTTAAAATTCTTGAAGGAACGGTTGCAAGTGTGCCGCCACAAGGCGGAAGAAAACATCCGCATCAGGAATTTATCCAAATCGATACAACAAATATCCTGTTCATCGTCGGTGGAGCTTTCGATGGCATAGATCAGGTGATCAAGCGCCGTCTTGGCAAGAAAGTAATTGGGTTTGGCTCTAATGAAAAGCAGGAAGATCTTGATATGGGCCAATTGCTTTCCAAAGTATTGCCTGAAGATCTATTGCGTTACGGCTTAATCCCTGAATTTATTGGACGTATTCCGGTTATCGGAAGTCTGACACCTCTTGATGAAGAAGCACTTATCCAAATCCTGACTGAGCCAAAAAATGCGCTTGTCAAACAATATCAGAAGCTATTCGAAATGGATAATGTGGAACTTGAGTTTGAAGATGAGGCACTATCTGAGATTGCCAAAAAAGCAATCGAACGTAAAACAGGTGCCCGTGGACTCCGCTCGATCATTGAGGGAATCATACTTGAAGTAATGTTTGATCTTCCATCGAGAGAAGATATCGAAAAATGCGTGATTACGAAAGAAACGGTCAGCGAGGAAGACGGTAGTCCTAAACTGATATTCCGTGATGGAACAGTAAAAGTAGGAAATGAAAAACTTCCAAAAGAAAGTGCGTAACAATAAGGTTCAGACTGACCAGGGCAACTTCTTCTTTTCAAGAACTGCCCTGGTCAGTCTTTTTTTCATGTTGAAAAGTCAACTGAAGCTTGCTCCTATCCATTATCTGTTCTTTGATAATAAATAAGGAGAATGGCAATACTAACGCAAATGGCAATACCGATATAAATAGATTTACAAATGGAAGTATATTCTTTAAACTTGAAAGATACATAATAATGATTATTGTATTGATATTACATAATTAAATGGAGGTACAAATAATGAGTAAAGAGACAATACAACTTCCCCTCCTACCCCTGCGTGGACTCCTTGTATTTCCATCGATGGTCCTTCATTTGGACGCAGGCAGAGATAAATCTATTGCTGCACTGGAAAAGGCGATGATGGATGACCAAACAATCTTTTTGACAGCACAGAAAAAAGTGAGTTTGGATGAACCGGAACCAAAGGATATATATAATATTGGAACAGTGGCAACAGTAAAGCAAATGCTAAAACTTCCAAATGGAACAATAAGAGTACTTGTTGAAGGTCTGCATCGTGCAGAAATTCAACGATATTTGGAATCCGATAAGGAAATTATGGTTGAGATAGTTAAATTGGACGATGTTAACGGTGAGAAAAATGAAGAGGAAGCGCTGATGCGCTCCTTGCTTGGACAATTTAAACAATATATAAAATTATCCAGGAAGGTTACCCAGGAAACATATGAAACCGTAGAAGATATTGATGAAGCGGGGAGACTTGCAGATATCATTTCTTCACACTTAACTCTCAAAGTGAAAGATAAACAGGAGATACTGGAATCGATAAATGTGCCAGAACGGATCAAACTGCTGATTAAGCTGATTTCCAACGAGAAAAAGGTTCTTGATCTGGAGAAGAAAATTGGGCAGCGTGTGAAAACTTCAATGGAGAAGACCCAAAAGGAATATTACTTGCGCGAACAATTAAAAGCGATTCAGAAAGAGCTCGGTGAGCGTGATGGGAAGACAAGTGAAGTTGACCAGCTGCGTGAAAAAATCGAACAATCCGACATGCCGGAAAATGTTATGGAGGTAGCACTTAAGGAGCTTGGAAGATATGAAAAGGTTCCGCAAACTTCCGCTGAAAGCTCGGTCATCCGCAACTATCTGGAATGGCTAATTGTTCTGCCATGGACAACAAAGACACAGGATACAATCAAGATTAATCGTGCAGAGAAAATCTTGAATGAAGATCATTATGGATTGGAAAAGGTAAAGGAACGCATCTTGGAATACCTTGCCGTACAAAAGCTGACCAATACCATTAAAGGTCCTATCCTTTGCCTTGTCGGACCACCGGGAGTCGGGAAAACATCGCTCGCCAAATCAATCGCAAATTCGATCGATAGAAATTTTGTGCGGATTTCACTTGGCGGTGTTCGTGATGAAGCGGAAATCAGGGGCCATCGGAGGACATATATCGGAGCTATGCCTGGAAGAATTGTTCAAGGTATGAAAAAAGCGGGGACCATCAATCCGGTCTTTTTACTCGATGAAATCGATAAAATGTCGAATGATTTCAGAGGTGATCCTTCTTCGGCTATGCTAGAGGTGCTGGATCCTGAACAAAACAGTACATTCAGTGATCATTTCATTGAAGAGACCTATGATTTGTCCAATGTCCTGTTCATTGCAACTGCCAATAATGTAAATAGCATTCCCGGACCACTATTGGATCGCATGGAGCTTATTTCTATTGCCGGTTATACCGAAGTGGAAAAACTCCATATTGCCAAGCAGCATCTATTGCCTAAGCAATTGAAAGAAAATGGTCTAAAAAAGGGAAACATGCAAATTAGAGAGGATGCTATTCTCAAGCTCATACGGACATACACAAGGGAAGCGGGCGTACGCGGATTAGAGAGACAATTGGCTAAACTGTGCCGTAAAGCAGCAAAGATAATCATTTCCAAGGAAAAAGATAAGGTAATTGTCACAGAAAAAAGTCTCGAACAGCTGCTTGGAAAGCAGTTATTCAGCTATGGTCTGATGGAGCAGGAGGATCAGATTGGTACAGCGACAGGACTAGCCTACACTTCAGCAGGCGGGGACATACTCTCCATAGAGGTTAGCCACTATCCCGGCAAAGGCAAGCTGACACTGACCGGACAGCTGGGGGATGTGATGCAGGAGTCTGCTCAAGCTGCATTCAGCTATGTGCGTTCAAGGACAGAGCAATTCAGCATCGAGCCTGATTTCCATGAAAAGTATGATATTCACATCCATGTTCCAGCGGGAGCGACTCCAAAGGATGGACCATCAGCTGGTATTACCATTGCCACTGCATTAGTGTCCTCGTTGACAGGGAGACCTATCAAAAAAGAAGTGGGAATGACCGGTGAAATTACCTTGCGTGGCCGAGTACTGCCGATAGGCGGTTTAAAAGAGAAGACATTGAGTGCCCATCGCGCTGGTCTTACAACATTGATCATACCTGAAGAAAATGAAAAAGATATAGAGAATATACCAGAAAGCGTGCGAAGTGAGTTGACATTTATTCCGGTGAAACATCTGGATCAGGTTCTGGAGCATGCATTAGTGGAGGGAAAAAATGAAAGTAACAAAGGCTGAAATCGTAATCAGTGCTGTAAGCAAGAAACAATATCCAGGTGATATGCTGCCTGAAATTGCACTTGCTGGCCGATCGAATGTAGGAAAGTCGTCATTCATCAACAAACTGATCAACCGTAAAAATCTTGCCCGTACATCGTCGAAGCCGGGGAAGACGCAAACATTAAATTTT
This sequence comes from Oceanobacillus massiliensis str. N'diop, assembly GCF_000285495.1. Classification (GTDB taxonomy): domain Bacteria; phylum Bacillota; class Bacilli; order Bacillales; family Amphibacillaceae; genus Oceanobacillus; species Oceanobacillus massiliensis. Next base: position 373,924 of record NZ_HE610978.1, on the reverse strand, counting down.
TATAAAATCAATGATATATTTTACTTTGTTGATGTTCCTGGCTATGGCTACGCGAAGGTTTCCAAAAAAGAAAAGGAAAAATGGGGACCAATGATGGAGGAATATTTCCTGACAAGAGAGAACTTAAAGGCTGTTCTGCTCATTACGGATCTTCGTCATGAACCAACAAAGGATGACCTGCGAATGTATGATTTTTTGAAGTATAATGGAGTGCAGGTAATCATAATTGGTACAAAGCTGGATAAGATCCCCAAAACGAAGAGGGCACAGCATATTAAGCGAACAAAGCAAACGTTCCAAATGGATTCAGATGATATCCTGATTCCTTTTTCCTCAGAAACTGGTGAAGGAAAGGAAGAATCGTGGTCTGTGATTACGAAATTAATAAATAATTGATAAAGGCATCCTGTCTGCTATTGGTGGACAGGGTGCTTTTTAATGCCTGCCAAAAAAATAATTCCAAAAATTCCAGTAATTGAGAGTATTTATTAGTTAATGGGGGTATATGTAACCAAGAGGGAGGTAATGTCTGTTGGTATAGTTAAATGTACATATAATAAACAATATACGAATATGGAGCACTCGATAACTTAAACCTGCATTGTTATACTTAAATATGTGGCAAATTATTCCTGACAGGGCTTTAAAACGATGACAGAAGCTATATGTCAGTATGGGAGCATGATCAAATTACATAGAGGGGTTGTATACGGGATGAAAAAACTGAAAATTTTACTATTTTCTACATTATTATTAGCTGTCTTGGCCGCTTGCGGGAGCGATAATTCTTCCGAAGGGGCTTCGGATGCAGAAGGAGCGGCAAATGAATTTAGTCTGACTGAAGACGGGAAACTTACCTTTGCATCTTCAGGAGAATTCAAGCCTTTCAGTTATATGGAGGGCAGTGATATGGTCGGCTTCGATGTTGCTGTCGGCGAAGCGATTGCTGAAAAGCTTGGTCTTGAACCAAATCCGCAGCGTGCGAAGTTCTCAGGCATTGTAACAGGTGTAACAGAGGGGCGGTATGATATTGCGGTAGCAAGCCATACAATTACTGAAGAGCGACTTGAGCAGGTAGACTTTTCTGATCCCTATTACTATTCAGGTCCGGTAGTCTACACAAGACCGGATAGTGATATTGAAACAGAAGCGGATCTGCAAGGAAAAGAAATTTCTGTTGCCAGAGGTACAACCTATTTGGACAATGCTAAAGAATATACCGATAATATTCCGCAGGTCGATAGTGATGTAGTAGCGCTTCAATCTCTTGCAAGCGGACATCATGATGCGGTTATCACAGATGATGTCACCGGATTGACAGCTATTGATGCTGGCCTGGAGATTGAAGGTAAATTCCAGCTTGGTATTGCAGAACAGGCCGTTGCAGTAAATAAGGACAACGATGCATTATTGGATGCCGTCAATGAAGCCTTGCAGGAAATGAAAGATAGTGGAGAACTCGCTGAATTATCGAATGAGTGGATTGGCGGAGATATCACAGCAGAACCAGAGCAAACAGAAGAGTAAGGGATAGCCAAGTTTGTTACTTCCGCCTGTTGGATTAATGCGGACTGAGATTTAACATAAGCGTTTTGCAAATGTGCGCATATCGAATGCGCACATTTGCATCTTAGAGGAGCTGAAAAAGTTGGAAAACCTTTTGCATTTTATCGAAGTATTTACAGGCAGCTTTAATGTATTCATGGAGGGCCTGTGGATTACCTTGAAATTATCTGTCGTATCATTATTAATTGCTATTGTGATTGGATTGTTTTTTGCACTGCTTAAAATATCCAATATAAAGATTCTGGAATGGATCGCTGATATTTACATATGGATTGTTCGCGGAACCCCATTAATTGTACAAATATTCATCCTCTACTATGGATTGACCGACATCTTTCTGGTTCCAATGTTCTGGGCCGGCGCCATCGGACTGGCTTTCCATAGTGGCGCATATATTGCGGAAATTATCCGCGGAGCCATTCAATCTATCGATAATGGGCAGCGGGAAGCAGGTCTATCTTTAGGGATGAATAAGGGCCTTACAATGAAAAGAATTATATTGCCACAGGCATTCAGAAGGGCGGTTCCATCGCTTGGCAACCAATTTATCATCGGTATAAAAGATTCTTCACTTGTCTCTTTCATTGGGATGCAGGATCTGTTTGGAGTGGCAAGTACGATGGGGTCAAATAGCTTCGACTATCTACCCTATTATGTAACTGTTGCAGTATATTATCTTCTGATTGTTCTCTTACTAACATTTATAGTGAACCTGACAGAGAAGAGGCTTGCGGTAAGTGATTAATGAATGCAGGGCGAAACAGCTTAATGAAAAATAAAATAAAGGCAGACTTCTCAAAAATTGTTGTTTTTATATAAAATATATAAACTGCAATGTAACTTGATGATGAGCTTATCTCCACTCCGGAAATACACTTCGCTTTCCGCGGGCTCGCGCTAAGCCTCCTCGCTCGCAAAGTTCGCTCTCTGTGGGGTCTTAGCGTCTTCGCTTTCCCGCTGGAGTCTCCATGTATTTCCTCCGCTATGATTTGTTTTTCTGAATCGATTTACTGATATTCAATTACTAAGCTGATTGATTGGAGCGCAGGGCAGTCGACTCCTGCGGGAAAAGCAACAGCTGAAGATCCCGCAGGAAGTGGGTTTCTTCCGAGGAAGCTGAGATCGCCCGCCGCGGAAAGTGACTGCCCGGAGTGGAAATCGGCCGTTGCTGTTACGTCACAGTTTCTATCAAATACGAAGTGCAGAGACAACAATAGCTTATGAAAAGAGCCTGAAGAAAAGACAAATACCAGAAGCCTTGATGAAGAATAGGAGGATTATCGTGCAGGAAATGATTCGTGTGGAGAAATTGAATAAATCATTCGGAAAATTACATGTATTGAAGGATATCGATTTAACTGTCAACGAAAGCGACGTTGTCGTATTGATTGGTGCAAGCGGGTCTGGCAAAAGCACCTTGCTGCGCTGCCTTAATTTCCTTGAAATAAAGAACAGCGGGAAAATTATGATCGAAGGGAATCAGGTAGAACCGAAAACGCATGATCTAAATAAAGTCCGTCAGAAAGTCGGCATGGTTTTCCAGCATTTCAACCTATTTCCGCATAAAACGGTCATGGGAAATGTTATTGAAGCACCAATACAGGTAAAAGGTATTAAGAAAAGCCAAGCGATAAAAGAAGCAAAAGTGCTGCTCGATAAAGTTGGTCTTGGTGATAAGCATGATGTATATCCATCTAAATTATCCGGCGGGCAAAAGCAACGGGTTGCGATTGCCCGTGCTCTGGCAATGAAACCAGAAGTCATGCTATTTGATGAGCCTACCTCTGCACTTGATCCTGAACTTGTAAATGAAGTGCTTTTCACGATGAAGGGACTTGCTGAAGAAGGGATGACAATGGTTATCGTTACTCATGAAATGGGATTTGCCCGAGAAGTTGGCGACAAGGTCGTCTATATGAATGACGGGAAAATTGTTGAAGCGGGAGAACCGGAAGCCATATTCAATCATCCAAAAGAACAGCGTACACAGGATTTTCTTCGTTCCATATTGTAATAAAACAACCAGGATTTCTATCCTGGTTGTTTTAATGCCGATATCATTTCTTCCTTAACAGATAAATACCGATAATCACGAGTACTACTGGCCAAAACCTCTCAAGCAGATTGATAATATCGTATATCCAATCAAAATATCCTGGAAGATTGATAGAAAAGATCAGCAGTACGGCGAGTAAAACCAAGAGTATCCCAGGCAGTATTCCTTTTTTCGTCTTTGTGTGCCTGACAATAAATGCAAGGCCGATAATCAGCACATACACACCCCAGTGATCGATCCAGAAGGTGTAATGCTGTACACCATGCAAATGGATTCCTAAGCCTAGTACAATGGTGCCTGCAAACAGGTTCTGATAATGTTTTGCCGTGTAACTGTGTATCAACAGTGCCAGTCCGATTATGATTAGTAAGGTTTGCCAAGAATAGAAATCTGTCAGAATTGGTACCTTCAGCTCTCTCAATAAAAAATAAATACCTATGCCTATCAATATATAAGCAAGTAATGAATTTTGCTTTTTCACTCTCTAATAACCCCTTCGAATATGAGTCGATTGCTTGATTACGCATTACCGTTATGATAAAGTACACTCGTGCTAAACATTATACGATTTATACTAACATATTGTTTCAGATTCTGTTCACATTTTTGGAAAAAGGGTATAGGAATACATGTTATAATAGAATTTAGGTAATGATGTATGGTATAGACATTGATATATCCGTAAAATGGTTTTGGGGGTAGAAAAGTGCATATTTTAAAAGTTGGATTCAATTACAAAACAGCCCCAGTAGAAGTAAGGGAAAAACTCACATTTTCTGAGAGCTCTCTCCATGAAGCAATGCTGGAGCTGAAAAAACAGAAAAGCATTCTCGAAAATGTGATTGTTTCAACATGCAATCGTACGGAAATTTATGCAGTAGTTGATCAATTACACACAGGGCGATATTATATAAAACAATTTTTAGCCGACTGGTTCGATATTGATAAAGAGGAATTTTCCTCTTATTTGCGAATTACGGAAGATGATGGTGCAATGGAACATCTTTTCCGCGTATCTACAGGGCTTGATTCGATGGTGCTTGGCGAAACACAGATACTAGGTCAAGTAAAAGAGGCATTTCTGACATCACAGGAAATGAAAACTACAGGCACCATATTTAATGAGCTGTTTAAACAGGCTATTACATTTGGCAAGCGTGCACATAATGACACTGCCATTGGTGAACATGCGGTATCGATCAGTTATGCTGCAGTTGAATTGGCCAAAAAGATTTTTGGAAACCTGCAGAATAAGCACGTTGCCATTCTTGGTGCAGGTAAAATGGGTGAACTGACTGCTAAGAATCTTCAAGGATCCGGTGCCTCTGAGATTACGGTCATCAATCGTACTATAAAGAAGGCAGAAGAATTAGCTGAACGGTTTCAGGCAAATGCCATGGGAATGGATAACCTGCTGGAAGTGATACAGCAAGCAGATATCCTGATCAGCTCTACGGGTTCTGATTCAGTTGTTCTCACAAAAGAGATGCTTGAACCGATTCAAAAGAAACGCAAAGGCAAGGCGCTTTTCCTTGTGGATATTGCAGTTCCAAGAGATATCGATCCACAAATCAGCAGCATGGATAATGTATTTCTCTACGATATTGATAATTTGAAAAATATTGTTGATGAAAATTTGGAGGCAAGAAAGGCGGCAGCCGAACAAATTGAACTGATGATGGAAGAGGAAATAGTCACGTTTAAGGAATGGATGAAAACCCTTGGTGTCGTACCCGTCATTTCAGCATTGCGGCAGAAGGCATTATCCATTCAGGCAGAAACGATGAAGAGTATAGAGAGAAAGATGCCGGATATGACTGCCCGAGAGAAAAAAGTGATCAGTAAGCATACGAAAAGCATCATCAATCAGCTTTTAAAAGAACCTATAACACAGGCGAAAGAACTCGCAGGCGCTGACAAAGCAGAAGAATCCCTGCAGTTATTTATTGATATTTTCGGTATTGAAGATGAAGTAAAGGCAGAAGCCGCAAAGCAGGCCAAAAAAAATGAGACATTACATTCTTTGGCCAAAGCAGACAAAGTATCCTTTCCCATAATAGAAAAAATTACGACAGTCTGAATGGGTGGGATAAATTGATGATTGAAATGAAGTGGATTTATGAAATTATTCTTATCGTTTATGGCTTCAGTTTAATCGGCTATTTTATAGATTTTATTCATAACAACCGGAAGGCAAACAGGATTGCTTTCTGGTTGCTTACTATGGTTTGGCTTATACAGACTATCTTTTTCATTTATGAGGTCTTCGTGGAAAATAACTTTCCTGTGGCAACCTTGGTGGATAGCCTGCTGTTTTATTCCTGGGTTCTGATTACGTTCTCGCTGATCATCAATCGATTGTTTCCAGTACGTTTTATTGTATTCTTTATGAATGTATTTGGTTTCTTTATCCTGTTGATGTATGTATCTGCGAGTGCGACCAAACGTTTTCCGGATGAAGCCATTCACTTTGTACATGAAATACTGATCATGCATATAACCGTTGCCATTATTTCGTATGGGTTTTTCACCATCGGGTTTCTGTTCTCAATCATGTATTTAGTTCAATATCGTTTGTTAAAAAAGAAAAAAGGTTTAAAATGGTTGTGGCGGCTTGGTGATCTCGGCGCATTGGACAGCTATAGTTTTAAAACTATTTCAATAGGAGTTCCATTATTATTGATAGCCATTATTATGGGAGTGGTATGGGCATATGTATCCACGACAACTTTTTACTGGCTCGATATGAAAACAATCGGATCCATTGTTGTTTTGTTTGTTTATATTGTGTACCTTGTTTTAAGAATAAACGGACATGAAGGGAAATTTCTTTCCACCTATAATACGGCTGCATTTTTAATATTGCTGATTAATTTCTTTTTATTTAGCTCGTTATCGAATTTTCACTTTTAGGAGGATTACTATATGCGCAAGATAGTAGTAGGATCAAGACAGAGTAATTTGGCATTGACCCAGACAGAATGGGTAATCAGCCAATTGAAGGCGGCTGGTGTTGAGAACGAATTTGAAGTTAAAAAAATTGTAACCAAAGGTGACCGGATTCTCGATGTCACGCTATCTAAAGTCGGTGGCAAAGGTCTCTTTGTAAAAGAGATAGAGCAGGCTATGTATGATAAGGAAATCGATTTTGCCGTACATAGTATGAAGGATATGCCATCAGAGCTTCCAGAAGGATTAAAAATCTCATCCATCCCGATACGGGAAGATCACCGGGATGCCTATATCGCCAAAAACGATGTTAAGTTAAAAGATCTTCCGAAAGGGGCTAATGTCGGAACCAGCAGCTTACGCCGTGCAGCACAAATTCTTGCAGAACGTCCTGATGTGAACATTAAGTGGATCAGAGGAAATATTGAAACACGTATTCGAAAGCTGCAGGAAGAAGATTATGATGCCATTATTCTTGCCGTTTCTGGATTGAAGCGTGTTGGACTGAACGAAGAATTGATTACAGAATACTTGGAGCCTGAAATATGTGTTCCCGCTGTTGGGCAAGGGGCGCTTGCAATCGAAAGCCGTGCGGATGATCAGGAAATCAGCCGTATTCTGCAGAAGATCAATGATGATTTGACGACAAGGACAGTTACAGCAGAAAGAACGTTTCTGCACTTGCTGGAAGGTGGCTGTCAGGTGCCGATTGGCGGTTATGCCTATCTTGAGGGAAATGATGTTATTCTAACTGCTTTGGTCGGGACTCCGGATGGCAAGACCATATTGAAAGAGACCGTTCGCGGCAATGATCCGAAAGCAGTTGGAAAAGAAGCAGCTGATTTGCTGATCAAGCAAGGAGCCAAGAAGATAGTGGATGAGGTAAAAGAGGAGTTAGACAAGTAATGGCTCCATCATTACATGGAAGCAAGATTCTGATTACAAGAGAAGCTAAGCAGTCAAAGGAATTTGCTGACAAGGTCATTGCGATGGGTGGGATTCCTTTGGAGGTCCCATTGCTCAAAATTTCATGTAAAGATAGAAAAGCGAACCGATTGATGCTTGATCGCCTTCACGAATATACATGGATCATTTTCACAAGCTCTAACGGAGTTGAAAATTTCTTTGAAATCATTGAAAAGTATCATGTACAAATAGCAGATCACGTGCTGTTTGCAGCGGTTGGCCATAAAACAGAGTCTATGCTGAATAAATATAGCTATCGTTCCGCCTTTATTCCATCAACTTATAATGCAGACATCATGGCAGAGGAATTTCTCAGGACTCCTGGTGAAAAAGGGCCGGTTCTATTAATCAGAGGAAATCGGTCAAGGGATGTCCTTCCTGCCAGGTTTTCCGAACAAGGGCTTGCTTTTGATACGATGGAAGTCTATGAAACAAGCTTCAATCTGGAAATGAAGCATCAACTTAATGACGTATTGTCAAAGCAGCAGATTGATTTCATTACGTTTACGAGTCCATCTACAGTAGAGTCCTTTATGGTGATGGCGGATGAGATTCCTGACAGCAACTATGTCTGTATTGGCACTACTACGGAACAATCTGCAGCAGCGCACGGTCTGCACACACTGATTACACCAGAAGAATTTACAACAGATGCAATGCTGTTGGCTATTAGCGATTACATAAACAGAAAGGATTGATAACGAAATGTCCGATTCAATTAATTTTAAACGCCACCGCAGATTACGTTCTTCTAATGCAATGCGTTCCATGGTAAGGGAGACACATTTACGTACAGAAGATTTTATTTATCCGATGTTTGTGATTGAAGGGGAAAACATCAAAAATGAGGTTCCTTCGATGCCTGGAGTGTATCAGCTTTCGTTTGACCTCCTGCTTGATGAAGTAAGGGAAGTATATGAACTGGGAATCAAATCTGTTATCTTCTTTGGCGTGATTTCGGAAAAGGATGAGGTCGGTTCCGGGGCATTTGCAGAGGACGGAATTATCCAGGAAGCGACACGAATGGTCAAAAAAGAATTCCCTGACCTGCTTGTTGTTGCAGATACCTGCCTTTGTGAATATACGTCCCATGGACATTGTGGCGTAATCCACAATCATGATGTAGATAATGATGAGTCACTTCAGCTATTGGCAAAAACGGCTGTTTCCCAAGCGCAGGCAGGTGCAGACATCATTGCCCCTTCTAATATGATGGATGGTTTTGTGGCAGTTATTCGTGCGGCATTGGATGAGGCTGGATATTCCCATATCCCAATCATGTCCTATGCGGTCAAATATGCTTCTGCGTTCTATGGTCCATTCCGTGATGCTGCAGAAAGTGTACCACAGTTTGGTGACAGAAAAACGTATCAAATGGATCCTGCCAACCGTCTGGAAGCACTTCGCGAGGCTGAATCTGACGTTGCTGAAGGAGCAGACTTCCTTATTGTTAAACCGGCATTATCTTATCTCGATATCGTTCGTGAAGTCCGTGATAACTTTAACTTACCTATAGTTGCATATAATGTAAGTGGTGAATATTCCATGGTAAAAGCTGCAGCACAAAACGGCTGGATTGATGAAAAAGCACTTGTAATGGAAAAACTCACATCCATGAAACGCGCTGGAGCAGACTTGATCATTACTTACTTTGCAAAAGATGCTGCCATATGGCTGAGAGAAAACCAATAGAATATGGAGGCTCAAAAAATGAGAAGCTACAATAATTCAATCGATGCATACAAAGAAGCAGTTGACCTGATGCCCGGCGGTGTCAATTCGCCTGTTCGTGCCTTCAAGTCAGTAGGCATGTCTCCCGTTTTTATGGAATCGGGAAAAGGCTCAAAAATTTACGATATTGATGGTAATGAATATATTGACTATGTGCTCAGCTGGGGGCCGCTAATTCTAGGACATGCCGATCCTGCAGTTGTAAATAAATTAAAAGAAGTTGCCGAAAAAGGTACAAGCTTTGGTGCGCCGACAATACTTGAAAATAAACTGGCAGAGCTCGTTATTGAGCGCGTTCCGTCAATCGAGATGGTTCGCATGGTGAATTCAGGTACTGAAGCCACCATGAGTGTCATCCGTCTTGCCAGGGGGTATACTGGCAGAGACCTTATTCTGAAGTTTGAGGGCAGCTATCATGGGCATGGCGATTCATTATTGATTAAGGCAGGTTCAGGTGTTGCGACATTGGGCTTGCCTGACAGTCCTGGTGTACCGAAGTCCGTTGCAAGCAATACGATTACCGTCCCATATAATGATTTCGAAAGTCTGGAACTTGCCTTTGAAAACTATGGTGACAATATTGCTGCCGTAATAATGGAACCAGTCTGCGGAAATATGGGTGTTGTTCCACCGCAGAATGATTTCTTGAAAAAGGTAAGGGAAATTACAGAAGATTACGGAACTCTCTTGGTATTCGACGAAGTGATGACCGGTTTTCGTGTCGGGTACAATTGTGCCCAAGGGCATTTTGATGCAACACCGGACTTAACTTGTCTTGGAAAAGTAATTGGCGGTGGTCTGCCTGTTGGAGCATATGGCGGAAAGCGTGAGATAATGGAGCAGATTGCACCGTCAGGACCGATCTATCAGGCTGGAACCCTTTCTGGAAATCCGCTTGCAATGACTGCTGGATATGAGACGCTATCGGCACTTACTGAAGAATCCTACCAGGCAATCAACGAAAAAGTCGATTCACTTATTGACGGTTTCCGTACTGCGGCAGCAGATTATGATATCCCATTGCATATTAATCGTGCAGGATCAATGGTTGGTGTCTTCTTTACTGACGAATCGGTTGTTGATTTCAATAGTGCACAGACTTCCAATCTGGACTATTTTGCACAATATTACCGGGCGATGATGGAAGAGGGAATATTCCTTCCGCCGTCCCAATTTGAAGGATTATTCCTTTCAACTGCCCATAGTGACGAAGACATTGCAAAAACAATTCAAGCAATCCGCACCGCCTTTTCAAAAATCAAAAAGTAGAATCAAAAGCGGAGGCGATTGTTCTGGTACGGACGCATAGGCAGGGACCGAAATACAGTGAACTACCTGTATGAAGAGTCACTGCCTATGCCGGAAGGACCAAAGAGCCAAAGCTAGAAGAATCAAAAGCGGAGGCGATTGATCTGGTACGGACGCATAGGCAGGGACCGAAATACAGTGAACTATCTGTATGAAGGGTCACTGCCTATGCCGGAAGGACCAAAAAGCCAAAGCTAGAAGAATCAAAAGCGGAGGCTAGAAGAATCAAAAGCTATTCTTATTTGGATGTGACCAGTAATGGTTTCCGAATAAGAATAGCTTTTTTTCATGCATATCCATAAATGCTGATTCATATAGATTATAAAGACAATTGGTACATGGATATATGTGGAAGGGAGGAATTTTTTTGACTGGCGATTCCAAGGCATTTACTTTTGAACTGCAGGAGTCCCTGTATTTTGAAAAGGGACAGGAAGTTGCGGAAATGAGAGGGATAGCTTTAGAACCAGAGATATCGATCCATCCCTATGATGAATATATTTCAATAAGAGGCATTATTGAACTGCATGGGGAATACGAAAAAATCATTTCAGCAGAAATAGTGGAAGAACCACTTGATTTTGAGGATTTTCAGGCGAAGCGATTTGTGGGAAAAGTTACAGAAGAAGATGGATTGGCATTGTTTTCACATCAGTTTCCTGTTGAAATCTCTGTTCCGCCATATCGAGTTGCAGATTTAAATGAAGTCACTGTCAGCATTGAATCCTTTGATTACGAATTACCCGAACCAGGCCAATTGAAATTATTCGCTTCGGTTGAGATTCATGGAATAAACAGTGAGGCAGAGCCGCTGCGGGATGAATTCGAAGAACAGAATGAGGCAGCAGATGAACCAGGTAAAGCCATTGAAGAAATCGAAAATGAAGAAGAGGGAACCTTTGAATTTGAAATCAGGAAACCGATGGACGTGGGGAAAGATGATATGGACGTTTCCGCTAATAAAGTTGTCCCGCCAGAGGTTATTGCTTCAGAAGAACGAGGAATCTCTATTGAAAAAGAAGACGGGGAAAAGGAAGACCGGGAAAGAGAAGCAGACCCCGATCGGTGGAAGGTCAAGTCTGAATCATTGGCTGACTTTTTTAATCAAATGCCAAAAGAGGGTGCCGTAACAGAACCGGAAGTAGGGGCAGCAGATGAGCAAAGTGAAGCAGACGATGCGGCCGAAGAGATTGAAAATGAAAACGAGCAGCAGCCAGTTGCAGATGCAACCTACTTATCTGATATATTCAGAAATACGCAGGAAGAGCGTTATACGAAGATGAGGCTTTGCATTGTACAGGAGCAGGATACAATCGAAACGATAGCACAGCGTTTTTCAATAAGCCCGCTGCAGCTGATAAAACAGAATGAGCTAGGTGATGATTTCGAAGTTCATGAAGGTCAGCTCTTATATATTCCGGTCAACAAGTGATTGGTTATCCCCTTGATTAATATTTCAGGGGGTTATTATTTTTAATGGTGGTGAACAACAATGGATATGCTAAAGAAAGTACTGCAATCTTACAGGATCTATCCTATTGATACAGAACAAATAACAGACCGTTTATTCCGTATTAATGACGGCAAACGGGATTATGCTCTGAAAAGAAGCTCACTAACAGAAGAAACGGTAGCGGCATGGCAAAATGTCTATCATATGGCCAATGAGAAAAATATTTCCGAAATTGTCCCGGTTTACTTAACAAAGGAAGGTAAACTTTATGAGCAGACAAATAATGGCATTTTCTATCTTACTCCCTGGGTTGAGCATTCTGATGAAAATAAAGAAAGGAATAGCATTTCAATTACACTGGATTCCCTTGCCCGCTTGCACGAGAAGACAAAAAAGTCCCACCGGATTTCAAGGGATACCCTAAAAGAAAACTTTGATACATATCTTGCATTTTGTAAGCGGCTGCCTGGAGAACTGCGTGGTTATGTTATTCAATTCGAGAAGAAGACATATATGTCTCCATTCGAATTACAGGTTTGTACCCACTTTAGAGTCATGGAATATGCGTTCCAACTCATCAATACAAGAATCAGTGAATTTCTGGATCAGTCCGAGGAAGAATTCATATGGAATCACAGTCTATGCCATGGCAATCTTCGTACCGACCATATGCTTAACGGGTATATGATCAATTGGGAAAAAGCTGGCTATAACCATGCAGCGGCAGATTTAGCTGATTACTTCAGTCGTTTAACAGGAAATTATGATCAGCCGGCAGACCAAATCAATGAGGCATTTAGAAAATATAAAAAAATAAACGATTTATCGGAAGCGGAATTAAAATTGCTGTCCATTTACTTGCTCAATCCTTCGCACTATATTACCATTATCCGTGACTATAAGGAGAAACCATCTGATAAACCGATGGCAGATCAAGTAAAGGATCTCCAGCGGCAATACAGAAATCTTTTATTTGCAGTGAAATGGACAGAATTTATCAAGGATGAATATGAAGGAATTACCTTTGAAGACACAGAACTCTAAATCCATTCCAAGTAAAAAGCGACAAAAAGACCAATAAATACGCCTAATAACAGAATGTCAAAGGTGGTAGGAATTAATAATGTCCGGATGAGCTGAAATATCATAATCGGCAGTGTTACCTTTTCCGCAATAAAGAGACAATGTCTTCCCCATGGCGGCAGCTTATAGCGATAATAACGGGCCACATCACTCACCCCCTTTTCAATAAAATGTGTTCACATTACTTCTATATGAGCTATAATATGTATAAATACATCACTTTTGTGCAATAACAATAATAATAGTTGACGAAACCGTGCCGTTTTGGATAAAATAAAAACCATACGAATAAGTGTTATATGAAAAAGCAATGACAGGGAAGAGTACAGAATAAACGCCTTAAGAGAGGGAAATCTAGAGCTGCGAATTTCCCAGGCTGGTTGTTTTGGAAGGTCGCCCTTGATGCAGCTTCTTTGAATTTACAGTAGAAGAAGCCGGTAATTGACCGTTATCAATACATGAGTGTACAAACTTTTCTTGGTTTGTAAACAAAGGTGGTACCACGGAAGCTAACCCTTTTCGTCCTTTATATAAGGATGAAAAGGGTTTTTTAGTTTTAGCAAAAACAGGAGGTTAGGTAATGAGTGAACAGGAAAACAATACACTTCCATCAAAATACAATCCACAGGAAGTCGAAAAGGGCCGTTATCAATTCTGGCTGGATGGAAAATACTTTGAAGCGACCGGCAATCCGGAGAAAGAGCCTTATTCCATCGTAATCCCACCACCAAATGTAACAGGAAAATTGCATTTAGGGCATGCGTGGGATACGACTATGCAGGATACAATCTCCCGCATGAAGCGGATGCAGGGCTATGATGTATTATGGCTCCCAGGAATGGACCATGCAGGAATCGCAACACAGGCAAAAGTAGAGGCCAAACTTAAGGAACAGGGCACGAACCGTTATGAGCTCGGAAGGGAAAAATTTCTCGATACTTCCTGGGAATGGAAAGAGGAGTATGCAGATTTCATTCGCTCTCAATGGGAAAAAGTCGGTCTGGGTCTGGATTACTCACGTGAGCGGTTCACATTGGATGAAGGCTTATCAGATGCTGTAAAAGAAGTGTTTGTTACATTATATGAAAAAGGGCTTATTTATCGCGGTGAATATATTATCAATTGGGATCCGAATACACAAACGGCATTATCCGATATAGAGGTTATCTATGAAGAAGTTCATGGTAAATTCTATCACATGCGCTACCCAATCAAAGATAGTGATGAGACGATTGAAATAGCGACCACGCGTCCAGAAACAATGTTAGGTGACACGGCGGTGGCGGTTCATCCAAAGGACGATCGTTATAAACACTTAATTGGCAAGACAGTTCTGCTGCCGATTGTTGGCCGTGAAATCGAAATTATAGCTGATGAGTATGTGGATATGGAACTTGGTTCTGGGGCAGTTAAAATAACACCTGCACATGATCCGAATGACTTTGAGGTTGGTAACCGTCATGGCCTAAAACGTATTCTGGTTATGAATGAAGATGGTTCCATGAATGAAAATGCCGGAAAATATCAAGGAATGGATCGTTTTGAATGCCGCAAACAGATTGTTGAAGATCTTCAGCAATCGGGAGTTCTCTTTGAGATTGAAGAGCGTGTGCATCAGGTGGGCCATTCTGAGCGAAGCGGTGCAGTTGTTGAACCTTATCTTTCCACGCAATGGTTCGTCAAAATGGAGCCCTTGGCAAAAGCTGCGCTAGATATGCAGCATGGCGATGACAAGGTAAACTTCGTTCCGGAGCGTTTTGAGCGTACGTATTTTAACTGGATGGAAAACATTCGTGACTGGTGCATTTCCCGTCAGCTATGGTGGGGGCATCGGATTCCAGCCTGGTACCACAAAGAAACAAAAGAAATCTACGTTGGAAAGGAAGCACCAGCAGATATTGAAAACTGGGAGCAGGATGAGGATGTATTGGATACATGGTTCTCATCTGCATTATGGCCATTCTCGACAATGGGCTGGCCTGACAAAGGGTCAGAAGATTTCAAACGCTACTTCCCAACGGATGTTCTTGTTACAGGGTATGATATCATTTTCTTCTGGGTAGCCAGAATGATTTTCCAATCAAAAGAATTCACAAATGAAAAACCATTTAAAGATGTATTGATTCATGGACTAATCAGAGATGCAGATGGTCGTAAGATGAGTAAGTCTCTTGGCAATGGTGTGGATCCAATGGACGTTATCGAAAAATACGGTGCGGATTCGCTGCGCTATTTTCTGTTAACTGGTTCAACACCAGGTCAGGATCTGCGTTTCAGCTGGGAAAAAGTGGAGTCGACTTGGAACTTTGCCAATAAGGTCTGGAATGCCTCACGCTTTTCATTGATGAACATGGAAGGTTTCCAATCTGCGGATATCGATTTGAGTGGAGAACGATCGCTTGCAGACAAGTGGATATTGACCCGCTTGAATGAAACGATTGAACATGTAACAAAGAACACAAGTAAATATGAGTTTGGTGAAGCAGGACGTCACTTATACAACTTTATCTGGGATGAGCTCTGCGATTGGTATATCGAGATGGCAAAGCTTCCATTATACGGTGAAGATGAAATCAAAAAGAAAACAACAAGATCTGTACTTGCATATGTACTCGATCAAACGATGCGGATGCTTCATCCATATATGCCTTTTATTACAGAGGAGATCTGGCAGCAGCTACCGCATGAGGGTACTTCCATTACTGTTGCAAAGTGGCCGGAAGTGAGGGCTGATTTCCATGATGAAACGGCGTCAGAGGAAATGAAGCGCTTGGTATCGATCATTAAATCCGTGCGCAACAGTCGAGCAGAAGTGGATACACCGATGTCCAAACAGATTAAGATGCTGATACAGGCTGAGAATGATTCAATCGTTTCAGAACTGGAACGTAATCGGGAGTATTTGGAACGTTTCTGTAATCCGAGTGAGCTGGTAATATCCAAAACATTGGATATACCTGAAAAAGCAATGGCTACTGTTGTGACTGGTGCAGAAATTTTCCTTCCGCTTGAAGGTCTGATTGATTTTGACAAGGAAATCGAACGTCTAGAGAAAGAATTAAGCAAGTGGACGAAAGAAGTGGAACGCGTTCAGAAGAAGCTTTCCAATCAAGGGTTTGTCAGCAAAGCACCACAGCAGGTTGTTGATGATGAGAAACGCAAAGAACAGGACTATCTAGATAAACAGGCTAAAGTTAAAGCGCGTCTTGGCGAACTGAAAGGATAACAGTTCTGATACTTCAGCAAAAATAAGCTCTCTTGAAAATGAAAAAGCGGAAATCCGAAATCGGATTTCCGCTTTTTTTCATAAACGATGACCTTTTAAAAAGCAGCCCACTATGTAATCCTGGTTTTAATCAACCGAATATACTTCTCCAATATATTGATATCGCTTGTGGCACTTAATGTTCTGGAACCGACGACATCTTCTATTTCGTTGAAAAGCAGTTGTCCATCAAGTCCGACTAAGAAGTCAATACCAACCATGCCAAATTCAAAGTGATCCACCAGCTTCTGAACTAGCGCTGTCTCTGTTGGATTCAGTGGATAGAGAGAAGCGGAACCGCCGAGTTTGTAATTGGCACGGAAATCTGTTGAACTTTCGCGAAGGACTGCGGCAACAACCTCTTTTCCGACTATGAACACACGAAGGTCTTTGCCAAGCTGAACTTCACAGGACTGGATAATAATATTTGTCTGTAAGTTTGTTTGACACTTCAGCCAGGAGATCTGATCTTCAATATAGAATACCCGCCTGCCGCCTCTGCCGCCTGCTTCTTTTACGATAAAGGGGTAAGGCAATGGCGGAGTATCGCTGATATGTTCTCTTTTACTATAAATAGTGTCAACCATCGGTAGTTGAAGCAGGTTGGCATGGTGATGTGCTAATGCTTTATCATTACATATTCGGGCGATATTTGATGAATTAAATACAGCGATCCCCATAGACTCCAGGTGAAGATTGAGCATGGGATCTATCGTTCTTACAACAGCAAAATCCGGAAGCTCAGACGGTTCTTTATGTATGTTTGCAAATTTCTTATTGTCTTTAACACCAATTGTTAATTCTTCTCTTATCACTAGCTCCAATTCAAGGAATTGCTTTGCGGCTTCCTCCTTAAACCAAGCAATGTAGGAGGCATTTAGGAAACTATCTTCTATACTGTAAATCAGCCATCCTTTTTTCATGATAGAGCTTCCAGTATATAATCAATTATATAATCAGCTGCATTAACACCGGTGCACTCAAGAAGATTCCGAATATGGGCATTTGAATTCACTTCACATACAATTCTTGTATTATCCGGTCCTATCAGCAAATCCACGCCGGCAAAATCAGCCTTTATTGCGCTTGCCGCTGCAACAGCAAGGTCTGATTCCGACTGTGACGGAGTATAACTGGACATCGACCCTCCAGCTGTTACATTTGCTCTAAAATCATTCCTGTTATTTCGTTCCATCGCAGCTACAACTTTGCTTCCAACCACTTGGAGCCGTAAGTCTCTACCATAACTTTCAGGAACAAATTCCTGAAATAAATAGGCCTTCCCCTGAATTTCCTCCATTTTTTTATGAATCGCTTCCTTGGAGTGCAATAGATATACCTGTTCACCAAAAGAGCCATAAGCCTCTTTTATGATCATTGGGAGACGTATTTCCCTGATCACTTTATCGAGCAATGTTTCTTCCAGCTGTCCAGAGTAAAATACCTTGGGAGCGATGATTGTTCTAGGTATAGGCAATCTGCTTACCGCTAGATGCTGGTAAGTAGCAATTTTATCATCACTGATTTCGATAGCTTCAGCAGAGTTGAACACCTTTACGCCAACCAGCTCAAGCTGTTTTGCCAAATATATATCTTTATCGGCAAAAACTGCAAAGTCGGGTAATTCTCTTTCTGCAAAAGATACAATTTCAAGGATATCTTTTGATAGTAGACTCAGTAACTCATTATTTTTCATAATGGTAATTTCCAGATTCTTAGCTGATGCTGCTGCTTGAATCATTTCTGCATAATCCAGGAATTTATTTCCTGCCAGGTTGCCATTATAAATGACCCATCCTTTTTTATTCATCCGATTAAATCCTTTCTGCTATACTTATTTTACTTACATATGGAAAGTGGTGTAACCATGTTTAAAACGTACCAGGAGGTTGAAGCCTTTTTTGCTTCCAGAAAAATGCTTGGCATCAAACCAGGTTTGCAGCGGATCGACCGAATGCTCGCTCTGTTGGATCATCCACAGCAAAAAGTCAACGCTATCCATATAGCTGGAACGAATGGAAAAGGTTCGACCGCTCAATATATTAAAAATGCACTTCAGGCAAGTGGGTATCAAGTGGGTGTATTTACCTCACCGAGTTTGACCGGATTGACTGGTCACATATATTTAGATGATCAGGAAATCAGTGAGCAGTCTTTTTTGGAACTATGTAACGAAATTCACCCTGTCATTAAACAGTTGGATCGTACAGGCTATGCCCCAACGGAATTTGAAATCATTACGGCACTTGCTTTTCTCTATTTTTCAAAAAATGGCGATTTTGCTCTTATCGAAGCTGGAATGGGGGGCAGGGAAGACACGACAAACTGTTTCCAGCCGATTATTTCCATTATAACAAATGTAGCCAAGGACCATACGAAATTTTTGGGAGACAGCCTCAAAGAGATAGCCTACCATAAGGCAGGTATCATTAAACCAGGTGTACCGGTGGTTGCAGGACTTCTTGATAGCGAGTCTTTACAAGTGATAGTCGAGGAAGCCGAGAAGCGAATGACCAATCTCTATCGTTTCGGTGAGGACTTTTCCTATGAAAAAATGGAGCAACATCAAATCATCTGGTCCAGTCGGCAAAATCATGCAGAGATGAAGCTGCAAATGGCAGGGGAACATCAATTCCAGAACGCCTCTGTTGCCTTGATGGCAATTGAAAGGTTGCAGGAAAACGGCTATCAAATTTCGCTTGGGAAGGCGACGGAAGCGATTGCGACCACCAGATTTCCAGGCAGATTCGAATCCATTAGCACGAAACCGGTTATTGTAATCGATGGGGCCCACAACCCTGCTGGGATGGAAGCTTTTGTGAAAACGGTTGAAGAGTATTACCCTGAATCTGATAAGCATTTATTATTTGGTGCCTTTAAGGATAAAGAGCTGGATACCATGCTTTCTCTGGCAGAGAATCAGACCTTTACTACCATTTCCTTAACAAGTTTTGATCATCCTCGCGCCACCAGTGCAGAGGAGCTATTCCGTCTGTCGCAGGCAAAAGGAAAAAGGCTTGTCGCTGATTGGAAACAGGAAATCGATGAATGGTTAAATATGGAATCAGGCTATTATTTTGTCGCGGGTTCCCTAAATTTCATTTCACGAGTAAGGGCATATGTGCTTGAAAAACGTAATGGATAAAGCAGAAATTTGTAGAACGATTTTTAGACTGCTTGTCATTATTCGTCTTACTTTTCAAATTCAGTGTGCTAGTTTAAATGTATCACCGGCACAGGAGGCGAAAATGTGGACAAACATAAAGCAATACTCGTAGAAGAAAATGGAAAACAGCTCAAATATAAATTGCATGATAATATCCGCCCTATCACTGCAGAAAAGGAATCTGCAGCAGCTGTTGATGAATCCGAGGAATCAATTCCTGTCTTAACGGGACTTCATAAATCAAAAAAAGGCCTTCAAAAGAAAAGGCAAGGGAAATTCAATTATTTTAAACCTATATTATTTGCACTTGGATCAGCCGTTATAATTGGTTCGCTGCTGGGTATTTCAATGCTTCGGTTATTTGTTGATGTGGAAGCAGAAATGACCGCACCGACCGTTAATAATAATGCTGCCACTGCTGTTCAAGATAATGAGGCAGCGACAGCTGTGTCTCTATTCAATCCGGAACCGCTGCATGCTTTTGTTTTACAGGCAGGTATCTTTTCCGAAAAGGGAAATGCTGAAGAATGGGCGGGTGAATATGCAGAAAAAGGGGTTCCAGCCATGATTTGGGAAAGGGATCAGCAATATTTTCTTATTGCCGGGGCGGCGGATACGAAGGAAGGGGCCAAAGCGATTGCTGACGGACTGCAAAAGGGTGGCAATGTCGAAATCTATGTAAAAGAATGGAGTACTGCTGCAGGGGAAGTGAATGTCACGGCAACGGAGCAGGATTGGCTCGCTAAGTTTAAGAATCTATGGGAGGCATCTTTGGTTTCCTGGAGTGAGCAAAACAGTATATCTATGGAAGGATGGGAAGGATTGCTTGCTGAAAGTCCCGAACAATCAGATGGGCTATCACCACTTACAACAGCTATTACGGAAGCAGGAGAACAGGTGACACAGATTCACCTCCTGCAATGGATGTATTACTATGAACAGTTAAGTCATTAATATAATGTAGCAGGTGATCTCCAGATTGCCTGCTTTTTTATTTTGCGCTTCATGAAGTAAAGCAAAATTACATTTTCTTCTGGGGAAAGTGTGTTATTCAATATAAGTGAGCGAGCTAAAATTCTGTTGTAGTCATTTGTTAGCATGTCATAGACTGGGTATGATAATGGTACCAAAAATGAAAGGGGAAACGAAATGGCTGTACCATCAATTAGATTTAAGGATGTACCAAAGGAAGACCGGCCACGGGAAAGACTTTTGAAAGCTGGTCCCGGGCATTTGTCCAATCAGGAAATCCTCGCTATTCTGATTGGAAGCGGAACGAAGGAGGAATCTGTCATGTCTGTGGCAAATCGGGTGCTCATGCACTTTGAAGGATTGAAGCTTTTAAGGGATGCAACGATTGAAGAATTGGTATCGATAAAGGGAATTGGCACAGCAAAGGGACTGTTGATCCTGTCGGCAATTGAACTTGGAAAACGGATGAGTGAATACAAGGCAGAGGATAGATATGTCATTCGTTCTCCCGATGATGGGGCAGATTATATCATGGAGGAAATGCGCAATCTTACACAAGAACATTTTGTTGTCCTTTTTTTGAATACAAAGAATCAGATTATTCATCGTCAGACAATCTTCATTGGAAGTCTGAATGCATCAATTGTGCATCCAAGAGAAGTATATCGTGAAGCAGTCAAGCGTTCGGCAGCCTCTATCATTGTAGCTCACAATCATCCCTCTGGAGATCCAACCCCATCACAGGAAGACATTCATGTTACGAGAAGATTGGCAGAATCAGGAAAGATGATCGGTATTGATCTTCTCGACCATCTAATCATTGGTGACAGGAAATTTGTATCCTTAAAAGAAAAAGGATACGTATAACACTATCTATTTTAGAATATTTTTCGTATAATTATATAAGGACTGAGATACCAGCGCCATTTTTATGAAAGTGGCGCTTATTCTGATTATGAAATTGGACGAAACAGTTTACTTATTTCAGCTAAGATGTAATAATTGATGATTGTTTACGACTACTATATTTGAGTGATTTAGTGGAATACATATAATGCAATTTGGTTACCGGAAAGGAAGATTTTATTGGCGATATTTAATTTTTCACAGGATTTGGGAATCGATTTGGGAACTGCCAATACACTTGTATTTATTAAGGGCAAGGGTATTGTCGTCCGTGAACCATCAGTAGTGGCAAAAAATGTTGCGACCGGGGAAATTGAGGCGGTCGGTAATGCAGCAAGAAATATGATTGGACGGACTCCAGGCAATATCTCTGTCATACGTCCCATGAAGGATGGCGTTATTGCAGATTATGAAACGACAGCAGAAATGATGAAATATTATATAAAGAAAGCGATGAAGAAGCGTTCACTTTTTGCCAAAAAACCGAATGTGATGGTTTGTGTGCCCTCTGGCATAACGATGGTGGAAGAGCGTGCTGTTATTGATGCGTCCAAGCAGGCAGGGGCCAAGGATGCCTTTCCGATTGCAGAACCCTTTGCAGCAGCGATTGGTGCTGGTCTGCCAGTTTGGGAACCGACCGGAAGTATGATTGTCGATATTGGCGGCGGAACTACAGAAGTTGCTGTGATCTCTCTTGGAGGAGTTGTAACGAGTGAGTCAATCCGGATTGCTGGGGATAAGATGGATGAGGCAATCATTAATTATATACGAAAAAATTATAGTCTGATGATTGGTGAACGATCTGCAGAATCGATCAAAATGGACCTTGGTGCAGCGAGACAAAACAAATCGGATAGGGAAATGGACATTCGCGGGCGCGATCTTTTAACAGGGCTTCCGAAAACGATTAGTATTACGGCTGATGAAATCTCCGCTTCATTGGATGATATAGTGGATGCAATCATTAATGCGGTAAAGGTCACCTTGGAAAATACGCCTCCTGAATTGGCTGCGGATATTATGGATCGCGGCATCGTTCTTTCCGGAGGCGGCGCATTGCTCAAAAATCTGGATCAGGTAATAAGTGATGAAACAAGGATTCCGGTATTTGTTACCGACAATCCATTAGATAGTGTGGCAATTGGGACAGGTAAATCATTGGATTATATCCAGCACTTCCGTTCCAGCTTGAATGTTTCATCCCGTCCTTTAAATTAATAAGTAGGTGTAACTATGCAATTTCTTCGTAATAAAAGGCTATTTATTCTGCTAATCGGCTTTATCGTTTTAGTAGCCTTAATAGGATATTCATTAAGAGATAGAGAAAATCTGACAACTATGGAAAAAGTCACCAATGATGTGGTCGGCTGGTCACAGAGTGTCATTCATACACCTGTCACCTTTATCACAGATATTGTAACGAATATTGATGATTTTAAAGCAACGTATAGTGAAAACCAGCTGCTCAAGGAACAGCTGTCTCAAAATAAAAGCTTAGTTTATGAAGTACAGGAAATTAAACAAGAAAATGAAGAACTTCATGATTTACTTGAAATCAGTGAATCTGTAAGGGATTATACTCCTATACAGGCAACGGTTATCTCCAGGTCTCCTGAACGATGGATTGAACAGGTTACCATCAATAAAGGGGAGCAGGATGGTGTCCTTGCCAACATGGTTGTCATAACTGCCGAGGGAATGGTTGGTAAAATTCAAAGCACATCCGAGTTTACTTCCACGGTACAGCTGCTTACAGGATTTGACCAGTATAATCGGATTTCAGCGACCATTTCCCGTGAAGATGGAGAAGATATATTCGGTATGATTGAAGGCTTTGAACAGGAGTCCAACTCACTTCTTTTCAGAATCATCGAAGAATCTGATAATGATCTTAAAGAAGGAGAACTGGTTGTTTCCTCTGAACTTGGCGGTGAGTTTCCTGCAGGATTGCCTATTGGAACAGTCAAAGAGGTTGTTTCCGATCAATATGGACTCACTCGGATAGCAATGGTTGCACCGGCTGCCGATATATATAATTTGAGCCATGTAATTGTTGTCGATCGAGCCTTGGCGGAACCGGAAGAAAGCAGTGGTGAGGAGGAAGAATGATTAAACGTTTTTACATACCGCTCATTCTCTTTCTGCTAACCATTCTTGAAGGGGTGGCACTGGAATTGCTGCCGCCTGATCTTGTCAAGAACAATATGCTGATTGTGCCGCATTGGGTGTTGGCATTTTTGATATTTGTCGCCGTGTTTTATGATAGAGACAACACGTATCATTCAATTGTTTATGGATTAATATTTGGTTTATTGATTGATGTCGTCTATACAGGAGTGCTTGGAGTGTACATGTTCTCCTACGCATTGGTTCTCTATATCGTTCATGGACTTACAAAATTGCTCCAGGGAAATATTTACGTCCTGCTGCTGCTTGGAATGCTTGGCGTATGTCTTTCCGAGCTTTCTATATATCTGATCTATACCTCGGCCGGGCTGATCGACATGGTTTTTGAAAATTATCTTATGGATCGCTTGCTTCCCACTGTATTGCTGAATTTGGTGTTTATTTTGCTGATATATCCATTTACAGCTAAAAGGCTGGCACGATGGGAAAGGGAGCAATTGACTGGAAATAGTACTTTATAATAATTTAGTATATTTACATAAACGAGTTAGGCTATTTTAATGAGGTGAACTTGCTGTGCTTGACAAGAAACAGACAATTACGATAAAAGGAACAAGAGAAGGTCTCAGTCTATTTATTGAGGATACGGCATCTTTTTATGATGCTATTAAAGAACTTGACGAAAAGATAATGGCGAGCAAACCAAAGGAAGATGAACCTATCGTCTCTGTAAAAGTTAAATTGGGCAACAGGTATTTAAATCAAGAACAGGAACGGGAACTAAGAAGAATAATTAGTGTGGATAATCGTTTTACAATAGCGTCAATAGAATCAGAGCTTATTAGAGTAGAAGATGCATTAAAGTGGCGGGAGGACAGTGAAATTAGGGCAGTAAACCGTATTGTCAGATCCGGTCAAGTACTGGAAATGCAAGGTGATCTCCTTCTGCTCGGGGATGTCAATCCGGGCGGGAAAGTTATTTCTACAGGGAACATCTATATCATGGGTAACCTCTATGGCATCGCCCATGCTGGCTCGGATGGTGATCGGGATGCTTTTATCGCAGCCTCCTATATGAAACCGACACAGTTACGTATTGCAGATTATATCAGTCGTGCTCCTGATTATGAGTCGGATGGCGTATATATGGAATGCGGAATTATCGATCAGGATCAGGATCAAATCATTATCGATTCGTTAAAGGTTCTTTCCCGAAAGCGTAAGGAAATAAGCGGATTTGAAAGGAGAATGAATAATGGGTGAAGCAATTGTTATAACATCCGGTAAAGGTGGAGTCGGTAAAACAACGACTTCAGCAAATATCGGTACTGCGTTGGCACTAATGGAGAAGAAAGTTTGTCTGATTGATACAGATATCGGCTTAAGAAATCTTGATGTCGTTATGGGCCTTGAAAATAGAATCATTTATGATATTGTGGATGTGATCCAGGGTCGCTGTAAATTAAAGCAGGCATTGATCAAGGATAAACGTTTCGACTATTTGTCATTGCTTCCTGCAGCTCAAACGAGTGATAAAACGGCGGTGACAACCGATGGAATGAAAGAGATTGCTGCCGAGCTGAAACAGGAATACGACTATATTATCATTGATTGTCCTGCAGGGATTGAACAGGGCTTTCAAAATGCTATTGCCGGTGCAGATAGAGCAATTGTAGTAACCACTCCTGAAAAATCAAGTGTCCGCGATGCAGACCGTATTGTCGGATTACTGGAAAAAGAGGAAATGAAAGAGGCACCTAGATTGATTATAAACCGTATTCGAAATCACATGATGAAAAGCGGTGACATGATCGATGTGGATGATATTGTCCAGCTGCTGTCGATTGATCTAATCGGAATTGTAATTGATGATGATGAAGTCATTAAAGCGTCCAATAAAGGTGAACCAATTGCCTTAAATCCAAATTCAAAAGCCTCCATTGCATATAGGAATATAGCTAGAAGAATTTTGGGAGAAACCGTGCCGCTCCAATCGTTGGAAGACGAAAGAGGCGTTCTGCAAAGGGTGAAAAAATTCTTTGGAATGCGAGTTTAACTGGATTTTATAATAGAGAATATCCTGTGAGGATGTAATGAAAGCATATTTCATTACATCTTTTTTTGTACACATACATCCCTTTATAAATACATATAAATGTACAAATGAATCTGAAGGAATGTGAAAATAATGGACAAAGATATCAGGAAAATCCGAAAGTCGATTGAACAGCGCAAGAAAAGCCGAGGACGAGCTCCTGACAGCACGAAGAAACAATTACTTTCTTTATCGCCGGAACCTGAAGAAAGACATGGCTATTATCCGGTGTATACAGGAAGCGGTGAACTCGAGGGTAAGGGTAGTCCTGCAGCTAGGATTGCAGTTAAAGGGATTTTGTCGGTTATGCTATTCTTTGGGACTGCGCTGGTCTGGCAGGTGGATTCGGATGCATTGCAGAAGCCAAAGGAATGGACGAACCAGGCACTAACAGATGAATTCCCATTTGCGAGAGCCAATATGTGGTACAAGCAAGCGTTTGGAAGGCCGTTATCCCTCTCGCCAAATCCTGTTGCGGAAGTGGATCAGTCTCAATCAATGGCACTGCCGGTCAATGGCAATATTACTGAAACCTTCGATGCAAATGGAACAGGAATCATGATTGAGCCGGGTGAAACTTCAAATGTGTCCACAATTAAAGAAGGTGTTGTTATCTTTGCCGGTAATGACAAAGAAACGAATAAGACGGTAACTGTTCAGCATGCGGATGGATCTGTTTCCAGCTATGGAAATCTTAGCTCCATCGATGTCCATCTCTATCAATTCATTTCAGCTAGTCAAGCAGTGGGAAGCTTCACACCGAGCTCAGAAAGTGAAATGGTCTATTTTTCAATTGAAAAAAACGATGATTATATAGATCCTGTCCAGGTGATCCAGGTTGATGAACTTCCTTAAGCAGATGCCAAGTATCCACATCCATCCTGTTCTGTATGCTTTTATTGCTATCTCATTTGTTACAGGTACCTTTCTGGAATTATTCATTATATTTTTTCTGGTATTATTTCATGAACTGGGCCATTTTACAGCAGCCTCGATGTTTAAATGGAGAATCAGAAATATTGTACTGTGGGTATTTGGCGGGGTGGTCGACACAGAAGAACATGGGAATAAATCAATCAAAGAAGAAGCAATCGTCACACTGGCAGGACCCTTTCAGCATCTTATCATTTTCTTTTTATGCCTTTTTCTGGAACTGTTTCAATTCATTCCTGCCTCCATCCTCGAGCTTGTGCTATATTATAATACGATGCTGCTGTTTTTCAATTTAATTCCTGTCTGGCCGCTGGATGGAGGGAAGCTGCTGCTGCTTATCACTTCTGCATTCCTTCCTTATAAAAAGTCCTATCATTTTACAATCCTGTTTTCAATGATTACCATTGTAAGTGTCGTCCTGATCCAATTGCTGTTTTTTCCATTTACCTTAAGTTCTTTCCTGATTTGGATATTTCTCTTTATGGAAAACCGTACGGATTGGAAGCAGCGGTTTTATGTGTTTATGCGTTTCCTGTTAAGGAGATATGAAGGCGACTCAGCCATTAAAAAGGTAGTCCCGGTCACCGTTGCATCCGAAAGCACGTTTATGGATGTATTCAGTAAATTTAGAAGGGAAAAGAAACATCCAGTATATATTATCTACCCAAATAACGAGCGGATATCGATAGATGAAAATGATTGCCTCCGAAGTTATTTTTATGATAAAAGCTATCATCATACTGTTGGGGAAACTTTTCAGTACAAATAATAGGTAATTACTCTAGCAGGCTTGACAAGGATTGGCAAAACATGATAATATCAATACGTTATTCATCGTAGCACCCGTGCTACAACCGCGCAGATCAGGTTATAAACTTTTCGGAGTACCTGTATGGCGAGTCTGAGTCTATTAAGGAGGTGCAAGTAATGTACGCAATTATTGAAACAGGCGGTAAACAAGTTAAAGTTGTTGAAGGCCAGGAAATCTATGTAGAAAAAGTTGCAGCAGAAGCTAACGATTCTGTTACTTTTGAAAAAGTTCTTTTTGTAGGTGGAGATGACGTTAAAGTTGGCGCTCCATTCGTGGATGGTGCTACTGTAACTGCTAAAGTTGCAAAACAAGGCCGTCAGAAAAAAGTTACTGTTTTCAAATTTAAAGCTAAGAAAAACTATCATCGTAAACAAGGTCATCGTCAGCCTTACACAAAATTAGTGATTGAAAAAATCAATGCATAAAGGTATTGGATTATGATTCAGGTAACTGTATTTCGGACTGACAATCAAATAACATCTTTTAAACTATCCGGACATGCCGATAGTGGGCCGTATGGATATGATCTTGTTTGTGCTGGAGTCTCGGCTGTGTCAATTGGTACAGTAAATGCAGTGATGGAATTATTCAAAACAGACCTGGAAATCGAACAGGGAGCAGAAGGCGGTTATCTTCATGTGAAGCTGCCCGATACACTTGAACCTGAAATAATGGAAAAAGCACAGCTCTTATTCGAGGGTATGATTATATCACTTCAGTCGATTGAACTTGAATATAGTGAATTCATAAAGATCGTAAATAAATAAGGAGGTGTAATCCATGATACGTCTAGATTTACAATTTTTCTCAACTAAAAAAGGTGCTGGTAGCACTAAAAACGGACGTGATTCCGAGTCCAAACGTCTTGGAGCTAAACGTGCCGATGGTCAATTTGTAACAGGTGGATCCATTTTATATCGCCAGCGCGGTACTAAAATCTATCCTGGTGAAAATGTAGGCCGTGGTGGAGATGACACTCTTTTCTCTAAAATCGATGGTGTTGTAAAATTCGAACGCTATGGTAGAGATCGCAAAAAAGTTAGTGTATATCCGGTTGCTCAAGAAGCATAATCAAACAAAAACTCCAGTCAATTCGTTGGCTGGAGTTTTTATTTTGCCATGATAAAAGGGCATTGGTGCAGTTCGATAAGTCAAC
>NZ_HE610978.1:234736-345168 GCF_000285495.1 Oceanobacillus massiliensis str. N'diop | reverse complement strand
TTATCCAGCTCTAGCGCCCAGCGCCTATTGGACTTCCCTCGCCTCCGTGCGATAAGTCAACATGGATTCGCTGAAGCTCTTCCTGTTTCCTATATCTCCTACGGATCGGTCCAGTCCATACGTCGCTACCCGGGCGCTTCCGCTTTTAGTTTATCCAGCTCTAGCGCCCAGCGCCTATTGGACTTCCCTCGCCTCCGTGCGATAAGTCAACATGGATTCGCTGAAGCTCATCCTGTTTCCTATATCTCCTGCGGATCGGTCCAGCCCATACGTCGCAACCCGGGCGCTTCCGCTTTTAGTTTATTTCTGCTATACTTTCTTCATAATGGGGTGGAAGTGTGATGAGTGATGATACGATTCGAGTTTTACAGCATTACCGGCATGATTTAATGAACCGGCTGCAGATTGTCCAAGGCTATTTAGGCATGGGAAAAGCAGATAAAGCAGAAGATAAGCTGAGTGAAACGCTCCGTCATTACAATGAAGAACGAAAACTAATGAGTCTGAATATGCCTGCCTTTATGCTTTGGATAATCGGATTTAATCATAGTTACGAGAATTTTCGGCTTACATACAAAATCAGTTCAGAACATCGGGATCTGCAGCATTTGGATTCGATATTATTGGAGCGATGTCAATATATTGTAGGAATATGTAAGGATGTATTGGACAGTCAGATTTTGTATGATACGAAGCTGGAACTGGAAATTTCAGCTGATTCTCCGATAAAGGCAACCCTTTTAATCGAAAGTGAATCCAATGAATCTGTTCAAGAAATAGAAGCTATAAAAAATCGAAATGAAAGTTTAGAAATTGACATAGACAATACTGCCGATGGAATAATTTTTGGTTTTTCTGTACCATGTCAATAATGAGGTGAATTGAATGTTTGTAGATCAGGTCAGTGTATTTGTAAAAGCAGGTGACGGCGGTAATGGCCTTGTTGCCTATCGCAGAGAGAAGTATGTACCACTTGGCGGTCCGGCCGGTGGTGACGGCGGAAATGGGGCAGACGTCATATTTAAAGTTGACGAAGGTCTGAACACGTTAATGGATTTCCGTTATAATCGCCATTTTAAAGGTAAGCGCGGAGAAAACGGAATGAGTAAAACCCAACATGGGAAAAATGCATCGGCATTAGTAGTTCCTGTTCCACCAGGTACGACCGTAATTGATGAGGATACTGGCGAAGTGATTGCAGATCTGCTGGTTCATGAGCAGCAGGCAGTTATAGCGAAAGGCGGAAGGGGCGGAAGAGGAAACACCCGCTTTGCAACAGCCAATAACCCTGCTCCGGCCATTGCTGAAAATGGTGAGCCAGGTCAGGAAAGGAATATTAAGGTGGAGCTGAAGGTCATCGCCGATGTTGGACTGGTTGGATTTCCAAGCGTAGGTAAATCAACATTCCTTTCGGTCGTAAGTGCTGCAAAACCAAAAATTGCAGATTATCATTTTACAACACTATCCCCTAATCTAGGTGTGGTCGATACAAGTGATCATCGCAGTTTTGTGATGGCCGATCTACCTGGTCTGATTGAGGGAGCATCAGAAGGCGTTGGGCTTGGACATCAGTTTCTCCGTCATGTGGAACGTACACGAGTGATTGTTCATGTGATTGACATGGCCAGTACGGAAGGGCGAGATCCATATGATGATTTTGTCAAAATCAATCAGGAACTGGCAGAATATGATCCAAGATTAATGAACCGTCCGCAGATTATTGCGGCCAACAAGATGGACATGCCTGAGTCAGAAGAGAATCTGGCGAAATTCAAAGAGCAACTTGGTGATGATTATCCGGTTTATAAAATTTCTGCTCTGACAAGAGAGGGATTACGCGATATTCTGTTTGCGATAGCAGATGCGCTTGAATCCATTCCGAAAGTCACGACAGAACTTGATGATGCGGATGAAACAGTTGTATACCGCTATCAGAAAGAGGAAGCACCTTTCCAAATAACCCGTGATCCGGATGGTTCATATGTCCTTTATGGAACTAAAATAGAGAAATTATTTAAAATGACTGATTTCCAGCACGATGAATCAGCACAACGCTTCTCCAGACAATTGCGCGGAATGGGTGTAGATACTGCCCTAAGGGAACGTGGTGCAAAGGACGGCGACATTATCCGTCTGCTGGATTATGAATTTGAATTTGTAGAATAGAAACAGCAGGATATTGTGGGGGGATATTTTTGACGACGATTGGCTATTTGGGTCCGAAGGGGACCTTCACCAAATTGGCAGTAGATACTGCCTTTAACCGAGAAGAGAAGCAAAGTTTTAAGACAATCCCGGAATGTATTGATGCGGTCGATAAAGGAATAATCGATATAGGAGTCGTTCCATTGGAAAATGCTATCGAAGGAACGGTGCAATTAACCGTAGATTATTTGGTGCATCAGGTCAGGCTTCCGATTGCAGCAGAGATTGTCGTTCCGATTCAGCAGCATCTGCTGGTGCGGGAAGACTTCATTGGTGAGCTTTCCGACATTATGGAGGTGCATTCACATAGCCATGCTATAGCACAATGTCACCAGTATATCCATCAGAATTTGCCAAATGCGAATACGATATATACGACATCTACCGGTAAGGCTGCAGAATTTGTCAGCGAAAGCAATGAACCAATTGCTGCAATTGGCAATAAACTGGCTGCGAGTGAGTATGGTTTACGGATACTGCAGGAGAACATTCACGATTATCCAAATAACCATACACGCTTTTTGGCTTTGACGAAAAATAAAGATCTTGTCCAGATCAACCACCCGATTCAGACGGAGAAAACAACATTGCTGATTACTTTACCAAGTGACCAGTCCGGTGCATTGCACCAGATTTTATCCGCATTCGCATGGAGGAAGATGAATCTCTCCAAAATTGAATCCCGTCCAACGAAAACAGGTTTAGGCAATTACTTCTTTATGATCGATGTTAACCAGCAGTATGATGATGTCCTTTTCCCTGGTGTCCAAGCGGAATTGGAGGCATTGGGATGCAAAGTGACCATTCTTGGTACATATCCTGTCTACCACATGAATATTTAAACAACGAACCGTCGGGCCAATAAATGGCATCGGCGGTTTTTTTCATTTGACGTCCATTTGGAATTTCGTGGGCAACTTTTAATCTTTTAGTGCATATGCTGATATAGAGAAATTAGCCCAGATTAATGCAATGAAAGGAGTTCGTTCATTTTGAAAATACACATTGTTCAAAAGGGAGATACATTGTGGGAAATCTCCAAAAAGTACGGAGTGGATTTTGAAGAGCTGAAAGGATTAAATTCACAGCTGTCGAGTCCGGATATGATTATGCCCGGCATGAAAATTAAAGTGCCAGGTTCGGCAAAAGCCGTTAAAAAAGAAACTGTTGCTATAAAGGAAACACAGCAAAAGGAAACTCAAAAGGAGAATCAAAAGGAAACAGTCAAGCAGCCGTACATGAATACTTCTCCAAAGCCAATGCCAGCAATTAAAGAAGATGATACAAAGGCTCAAAAACCCGTACAGCCGCAAATGCCTGTTCCTGCATTACCGCAAATGCCCATGATGGAGCAGGATATCAGCAACCACACAACAATTAACTTTCCGCAGATGCCACAGATGCCACAGATGCCGCAGATATTGCCTGCACCGTTGCCGGATAAAATAGAAGCTAAAAAACCAGAAAACAAACAACCAGAAAACAAAAAACCAGAAACAAAAAAGAAGGATCCAGGACAGAAGCCTGTGCAGAAGGCTGCTCAACAACAAACTGGGAAGATGCCGACATATCAGCAGATGCAACCGGTTCAACAACCGACATATCAGCAGCCGGCAGCAGAACAGCCAATACAGAGCCCGCCCCCGCATATGGTCCCTGTTTACTGGCATTATTGTCATCCATGTTGGCCTGCAATGCCGTTCCACCATCCTGCATACCCTATGGAAGGACAAATGGAACCAGCATACCCGATGATGCCGCAAGTTGCTCCTGCCACGTCCGACTGTGGATGTCAGGGAAGCAGTCCATTGGTGCCATATCCAGCGGATCAGGGCAAGAATGCAATGGCTGGTTCCTATCCGAACCAGGGTAGTTTTGGCAACATGTACCCGCCACAAATTCAAAACCCGCAAGAAACTAATTATTATCCGAGTCCCCCTACATTTCCTAATTTTTCCGGATTGCGTAAAGAAAATGAAGAAAAGGACCATCATGAATAACTACAACAGAGGCGACCTAGAGTTCGTCTCTTTTATTTTGTCTGTCGTTATTTTTATATAAGCAAGCTTTATAGCTTGGCCACGTGACATATAGCATATATCAGTATTTTTCAGCTTTTCATTATTTTACCAGCTCCAAACCGACAAAATTCTTCTTCGTATATGCCTTTATTTTTGAAAAATAGGGAATCAATGGTAATATATAATAAAAATAGAAATGTTATGAGGAGAGATTATAATGGAAAATGAAGTAAATGCAATTGTAGAATGGTTGCAGGAACAAGTTAAACAGGCCGGCGTAGATGGACTGCTTGTTGGCGTTAGCGGCGGTCTTGATTCTGCTGTAGTTGCCAATTTAATCAAACGAGCCTGTCCGGATAACTCTCTGGGTGTTATGATGCCAATTTATACCTCAGATGCCAACTTGGATGATGCGAAAAGTGTTATTGAAAAGAGTGGAATTGATTCCATGACGGTGAATCTTACAGACACACACAATGTAATGTATTCGCAGATCCAAAGCGGATTAAAAGAAAAAGGTCAATTTAACAAAGAGAATGATCGCCTGGCGGGAGCGAATCTGAGAGCGAGACTTCGGATGGGTACGCTGTACACGATTGCAACCAATTATAATTATTTAGTGGTTGGAACTGATAATGCAGCGGAATGGTATACGGGTTATTTCACCAAATATGGCGACGGCGGAGTGGATATTCTGCCAATAGTCGAATTTACTAAAACAGAAGTTAGAGAATTGGCTAAATATCTGGAAGTTCCAGAACAGATTGTTGCCAAGAAGCCAAGTGCTGATCTTTGGGAAAATCAAACCGATGAAGCAGAAATGGGTGTATCCTATGATACAATTGACGGATATTTGAAGGGGCAGGAAATTGCTGCCGGAGATAAAGAAATCATCGAGACAATGCATCGACGCACATCCCATAAACGCGATGGTCTACCGCAGTTTAAACGTAGCTGATTTTTCCTTAATTTAACTGTGTAAATAAACCTCCCTTATGCAAACTACATATAAGGGAGGTTTATTTTATGTTGAATAAATTATTGCTATCACTAATGCTGATCCTTTTGCTTGCAGCTGGATGTACAAATGGCGAACGTACACAGCAGACTTCGGATATAAATGATGGTGGTTCGATACAGCCCATTCACTTTGATAGGAAAGATCGGGACATCTACAATAAAGATGAATCATCGATCGGAGAACAGGGCGGCTATCCTCAAAGTGAACAAAAGATGGCTAATGATGCTGATTTCAGCAACTATACAGATGCATATACCAATGAAGAATCGATTCGAATATCTGAGGAATTGCAGCAGCGCAAAGATATCATTCAGGCTCAGGTTGCATCCACAGATGACCGTATTATTGTCGCTGTCATGCTTCAGGAACGCTTTAACCTTGAGGTGCCGGATGTTGAGGAATACGTCAGGGAAATCGTTCCGGATACCGATAAGGAGATCATCGTATACACAGATGAAATCCATTGGGACCGAATGAAAAACCTGGATGCCAGGCTGGGAGCGAAAAACAGCGGAGAAGGTGTGGAGAAATTCATTGAGGATTTATTTCAGCTGAACGATTAGATGATCGGCTTTTAGAAAGGATTTTCCTTTTCCCGAACTGTATTTTTTGTTATAGTAAGAAAAGAATTTCTAGAGAGGGGAAAGTCCAATGGCTGGTCATTCTAAATGGAAAAACATACAGAAAAGAAAAAATGCTCAGGATGCTAAAAAAGGTAAAATCTTTATGCGGCATGCCAAAGATATCTATATAGCTGCAAAACAGGGTGGAGCAGACCTTAGTACGAATGCCGTTTTGAGAGCGGCAGTGGAAAAGGCAAAGGCAGATAATATGCCCAATGACAACATAGACCGTAATATCAAGAAGGCAACGGGTACACTTGACGGTGCAACCTATGAAGAGATTACCTATGAAGGCTACGGTCCTGGCGGTGTTGCTGTTATCGTAAATGTTTTAACAGACAATAAAAACCGAACAGCTGCTGAAGTGAGACATGCCTTCAAAAAGAATGGCGGAAATCTGGGGGAGAATGGCAGTGTATCCTTTATGTTCGATCGCAAAGGATATATAGTCATCACCAATGATGATGCCTCCATCAATGAAGATGCGATAACAATGGACGCACTTGAAGCAGGTGCTGAGGATATTGCCGTTCAGGACGGAGCATATGAAATATTTACCGAGCCAGAGAATTTTCAGACCGTTTCCGAACACCTAACTGCGAACGGGTATGAGATTTCTGACGGGGAAGTGACATTGATTGCCCAAAATTACAATCAGCTCGCCCCGGAAGATGAGCAAAAAATGATGAATCTAATTGAAACATTGGAAGAAAGCGAAGATGTACAGGATATTCATCATAATTTGGAAGAATCCAATTAAACTGTGAGATAAACTTCTATTTCTATGAGGGAATAGAAGTTTATTGTTTCCGGAGTAACTATGTTAAAATAAGTAAAGGGAATGATTGTATGATTGCCTATATTAAGGGTCAGCTGACAACGATTCAGGATGAGTCAGTAATTGTCGATGTACAAGGTGTCGGCTATGAAATAGTTTGTGCAAATCCATTTGCATTTCAAACATCGTTAAGAAAAGAGATATTGATCAATACATATCATTATGTACGTGAAGATATACAGGTATTATACGGGTTTAAGAATCAGGACGAGAAGTATCTATTTACGAAACTGATTTCCGTCTCCGGCATCGGTCCAAAAGGTGCTTTGGCGATCCTTGCAGGTGTGGACATAGCTGGTTTCGTGGCAGCGATTGAGAGGGAAGATGACAAATTCCTGACAAGCTTTCCTGGAGTTGGCAAGAAAACCGCACGACAAATTATTCTCGATTTGAAAGGGAAGCTTATCCATGTCTTCTCGATAGATACGGAGACAGAACAGACAACGGAAAAACAAGAAGATGCGAGTGCGCTAATCAAAGAGGCAGGAGAAGCGTTGAAAGCTCTTGGATATACCGATAGAGAAGTAAAAGGGATCATGCCCGAACTGAAGAAGGAGAATGTTTCAAGCACAGATGAGGCAA
Source organism: Oceanobacillus massiliensis str. N'diop (assembly GCF_000285495.1). Lineage (GTDB taxonomy): Bacteria > Bacillota > Bacilli > Bacillales > Amphibacillaceae > Oceanobacillus > Oceanobacillus massiliensis. The sequence goes on along the minus strand of NZ_HE610978.1, from coordinate 337,878 downwards.
TTCGAAAAGCGCTAGGGCTGCTTGTCAGAAATTAGGAAAGGTGGGACCATTATGGACGAACGTATGATTACTGGTGAAATCCAAGAGGATGACACCGCTATTGAATTTAGTCTGCGTCCAACAAGCCTGAATCAATATATTGGGCAGGACAAAGTGAAAGAAAACCTCAGTATATTTATTCAGGCTGCCAAAATGCGGGAAGAACCCCTTGACCATGTCTTATTATACGGACCACCCGGACTAGGTAAAACGACATTGGCTGCTATTATCGCGAATGAAATGGGGGTTCATTTCCGTTCAACATCAGGACCTGCTATTGAACGTGCAGGCGATCTTGCCGCTATTCTATCATCGCTTGAGCCGGGGGATGTGTTATTCATCGATGAAGTGCATCGTCTTCCAAGAGCCGTTGAAGAGGTCCTCTATCCAGCGATGGAAGATTTTTTCCTCGATATTGTTATTGGTACTGGCCCGAGCGCCAGATCAGTTCGGATTGACTTGCCTCCATTCACGCTTGTCGGGGCAACTACTAGAGCAGGGCTGCTTACTGCGCCGCTCCGGGACAGGTTTGGAGTTTTAAGCAGACTGGAATTCTATGAAGTCAAAGACCTGTGCTCGATTGTGGAGAGAACTGCCGAAATATTTGATACATCCATTACAAAAGAAGCAGCTATCGAAGTTGCAAGAAGATCGAGGGGAACGCCCCGGATTGCCAATAGACTGTTGAAAAGGATACGTGATATTTCTCAGGTTAGAGGAGAAACGGAAATCAATCTTGCAACGACAGATCTTGCATTAAACATGCTGCAGGTGGATGATGCCGGTTTGGATCATATCGATCACAAGCTGTTAAAAGGAATTATGGATGGCTTCAATGGAGGACCGGTTGGACTGGACACCATTGCAGCGACAATCGGAGAAGAATCCCAGACGATTGAAGATGTCTATGAACCGTATCTTCTGCAAATTGGTTTTATCCAGCGTACACCAAGGGGAAGAGTGGTCACACCTAAAGCATACCAGCATTTTGGATTAAACGGCCAGGGTGAAGGATGAACATGGGAAAGCTTTTTATTGTCCTCGGTATCGCGTTCGTAATCATTGGTCTCATTTGGACTTTCATTGGCAAACTGCCAGGTGACATTACTGTCAAAAAGGGGAATTTCACGGTATATTTTCCAATCATGACATCAATTGTCATCAGCATCATACTTTCATTGCTATTTTTTATTCTAGGAAAATTCCGCTAAGATTGTGAAGCTTACAGTAAGGAGATACAACATGAATATAGAAGATTTTGATTTTGACCTACCAGAAGAATTAATTGCCCAAACCCCTTTAAAAGAACGGACAGCGTCAAGGCTGCTTGTATTCAATCGACAGACAAAGCAAACCGAGCACAGGCATTTTAGCGATATAAAGGACTACTTGAAAAAAGGTGACTGTCTCGTCCTCAATGATACCCGGGTGCTTCCCGCCAGGCTCTATGGAATAAAACAGGATACTGGTGCAAAGATAGAAGTATTGCTGCTGCATCAGGAAGAACAGGATACGTGGGAAGTCCTTACAAAACCGGCCAGAAAAGTAAAGCTTGGAACAGAGCTGATCTTCGGAGACGGGAAACTGAAGGCGACATGTAAAGGAATGAAAGAACACGGCGGACGTGTAATGGAATTTTCTTATGATGGAATCTTCTATGAGGTACTGGATGAATTGGGAGAAATGCCTCTTCCTCCATATATTAAAGAACAACTTCCTGAAAAAGAACGCTACCAGACCGTCTATGCCAAGGAAGAGGGCTCTGCAGCTGCACCTACAGCAGGTTTGCATTTTACGAACGAACTTCTTGCAGAAATCAACGAAATGGGCGTAACCATTGCTTTTATTACCTTGCATGTCGGGCTGGGAACCTTCCGTCCTGTTAGTGTGGATGATATCGATGAACATAAGATGCACTCCGAGTTCTATCATATGAGTCAGGAAACAGCCGATACGTTAAATCAGGTAAAAGCAGATGGCGGCAGAATCATCTCTGTTGGCACAACATCTACTAGAACATTGGAAACAATAGCAAGAGACAACGATACATTTGTGGAATCAAGCGGCTGGACTGATATTTTCATATATCCGCCATATGAATTCAAGGCAATTGATGGTCTGATTACAAACTTCCATCTGCCAAAATCAACGCTGATCATGCTCGTTAGTGCGCTTGCCGATAGAGACTCGATGCTAAAAGCCTATAATGAGGCAGTGAAGGAAAAATATCGTTTCTTCAGTTTTGGAGATGCGATGTTAATTTTATAAAAAGAGGAAAGAATACTTATGACACCAATAACCTATGAATTGATTAAGACAGATAAACAGACAGGTGCAAGGCTGGGACGGGTCCATACCCCGCACGGATCTTTTGATACACCGACTTTCATGCCAGTAGGAACACTTGCAACCGTCAAAACCATGAGTCCTGAAGAGCTTCACCAAATGGATGCGAAAATCATTTTGTCCAATACCTATCATCTCTGGCTGCGTCCTGGTGAGGATATTATTCGTGAAGCGGGCGGTCTCCATAAATTTATGAATTGGGATGGGGCAATACTGACAGATTCCGGTGGTTTCCAAGTATTCAGCCTAAGTGACATGAGAGAAATCAAAGAAGAAGGTGTCCATTTCAGGAATCATTTAAATGGAGACAAGCTTTTCCTCTCTCCTGAAAAAGCGATGCAAATACAAAATGCACTCGGTTCGGATATTATGATGGCATTTGATGAATGCCCTCCATATCCTGCCAGCTATGATTATATGAAATCCTCAGTCGAACGGACTTCCCGATGGGCAGAAAGATGTTTGGAGGCCCATGAAAGAAAAGATGTCCAAGGCCTGTTTGGCATCATCCAGGGAGGCGAATATGAGGATCTAAGGAAGCAAAGTGCACAGGACCTTGTTTCATTGGATTTTCCCGGTTATGCTATTGGAGGATTGTCAGTTGGAGAACCTAAAGACATTATGAATCGAATTCTCGAGACCACGACACCACTAATGCCATCGGGAAAGCCGCGTTATCTTATGGGCGTTGGCTCACCAGATTCATTAATTGATGGTGCTATTCGCGGTGTTGATATGTTTGATTGTGTCCTTCCAACCAGAATTGCAAGAAATGGTACATGCATGACATCGAGCGGAAGACTAGTTGTGAGAAATGCCAAGTATGCACGTGACTTTAGTCCTATTGATGAAAATTGTGACTGCCATGTATGTAAAAATTATACACGTGCCTATATTAGGCATTTAATAAAATGCAATGAAACGTTTGGTTTCAGACTTACGACTTATCATAACCTCCATTTTCTGTTAAAATTGATGGAGCAGGTAAGAACTGCTATAAAAGAAGATAGACTTGGTGATTTTAGAGAGTCATTCTTTGAGCAATATGGTTTGAATAAACCAGATGCAAAGAATTTTTAAGTAATAGAAAGAGGTGAAATAATATGGATATGTTAGTATCATTATTACCTATTATCTTGATGTTCGTCATTTTCTACTTCCTTCTTATTCGTCCGCAGCAAAAGCGACAGAAGCAAGTTAGGGAAATGCAGACAAACCTGCAAAAGGGAGATGACATCGTTACAATTGGCGGGATGCATGGTAAGGTTCATGCGGTTGATGAATCTACACTCATTTTAGTCACTGTCGATGGTACAAAACTTACGTACGATCGCTCTGCGGTCCGCGAAGTGAAACAGGCTTAATAATGTAACCGGGTTATAAGCTGAGAAACACTGATTCTTGGCTTATACGGGTGCATGGTATGTATGAAGATACATAGAAAGCACACATCGTTTTCATGAAAAGAAGTTAATGCCAATGCATTAACTTCTTTTTTCAATTACATTATTCACTGATTGGTTCAGTCAGGTTTACGCCGATAATGCCGCCAAGAAGTGCTGCTGCCAGATAGCTCAGGTGATAGAGGCCCTGTTCCAGTGAAAAACCTTGCTGATAACCAAGATATTGAATGAGAAAAATGATTAAAGAGAACCCTATTCCAGTAGCTCCGCCAATCATCCATCCTTTTGCCTTCCCTTTGATGCCGGCTGTAATTCCACCGGAAAATAGGGCCAACAGGCCAATCACCAATGTTGCCCATTGCAGTCCAGACTCTTTTAATGCCGTGAAATTCCAGATCAGGGCTAAAATGAAACTGGATATTAGTATAATGCCAAAGACTACAATCCAACCATACAATAATGCAATGAATTGATTTTTCTGCATTGCTTTCCCCCCATGTTTGTCCGTTTACCCTCATTTTATTCGCATGAAATTAATTTAGAAGAAGATATTTATATTTTCACAAGCATACAATTTATAGAGATCTATAAATTAAGGTGAAAGAGGGCTAATATGGATGTCATACTTGCAGGCCTTATATTTTTAATTAGTTATTTCTTCATCATGACCGAGAAAATTAACCGTGCTATAGCAGCACTCGCTGGTGGCGTTCTCTTGCTCCTGACAGGAATTTACACGACAGAGGAGGTGTTCTTTCAGTATATTGACTGGAATACGATTGCATTGCTGTTTTCCATGATGGTGCTTATTTCAATAACAGAACAAACGGGATTATTTACCTTCATTGCTATCCGATTTGCCCAAAAAGTACGGGGGAATCCAATATCGCTTTTGATTGGCTCAGCTTTTTTGACGGCACTGGGATCAGCATTCCTTGATAATGTGACAACGGTGCTAATCTTTGTGCCGGTCATGCTGAAAATAACCAAACTGCTCAAATTGCCGGTATTCCCTTATCTATTAACAATCATATTCAGTTCAAATATTGGTGGGACGGCAACGTTAATCGGAGACCCGCCAAATATTATGATTGGACAGGCTGTCGAGCATTTTACATTCCTTTCGTTTATTCAGCATACAGCCCCGGTGGCGGGCATTATGTTTCTGCTTCTTATCCTTTTCAGCATACTGTTCTTCAGGAAAAGTTTAGGGACAATAACTCCAAATCTGGAAGAACTGATGGCTATTGATGCCAAAGCAAACCTTACTCAATCTCCGCTCCTATATAAATCTATTGCGGTTCTTGTTATGACATTAAGCGGATTTCTCCTGCATTCGATACTTCATATTGAAATGACAGCCATTGCGCTGACAGGAGCGGTTTTACTTTTATTGCTGACAGAAAATGAACTGAAAACAGAACACGTGCTTTCAAAAGTGGAGTGGGTTACCTTATCCTTTTTTATTGGTTTGTTTGCTTTGGTTGGAGGCCTTCAGCAAGTGGGGGCAATTGATGAGATGGCAAGGATGATCGTTTATTCGACAGAAGGAGATTATGTGAAAACGACGTTGCTCATTTTATGGGTTTCAGGCCTATTCTCCGGGTTCATCGATAATATCCCGTTTGTAGCGGCCATGATACCGGTCATCCATGAATTCGAAACATACGGAATGGTCTATCTGGACCCTATCTGGTGGTCCTTGGCCCTTGGAGCGTGTCTGGGAGGAAATGCCACCCTTGTAGGGGCGTCCGCCAATGTTGTAGTAGCTGGAATGGCAGAGGCCGATGATCAAAAAATTTCCTTTATCAGGTTCATGAAGTATGGTCTTCCGATTGTGATAGTTTCTCTGATTGTATCTACTGTTTATATTTATATTCGATATTTGATTCCTTATATGGGGGAAGGATAAAAATACAGACACTTGCCATTGGCAGGTGTCTGTATTTTTAACTATGCTGTAAAAGCTGTTTTTAGCTGATTATTGCAGCACTTAAACTGGACTGGATGTTTTTTAGTCTTATTGCAGGAGCTTTTGAAATAATGGAATCTGCTTTAGTTCTTCTTTCGTAATGAATTTTAGAACAAAAAGCAGGAATATATAAATTATCAGCAATAGGAGCAGGAGACCTATAAATAGCAGAAGATTACCTTCCATTTCTTCATAGATATGCTTCAGGTAGCTGCCGCCGGCAAAGGAGAGGCACAGCAGAACAGCCATTTTACAAGCATCCAGCAACGGTATGGAATACCCGATTACTTTATGCAGAACGGCCAAATGGAGTAAGGTAACTGCTACCACACTGGCACAAATAGCAATTGCAGCCCCTATCATGCCAAAATTAGGGTTGGAGGCAAGGGCGATCAATACAGCCGACTTTAACCCCATGCCAATTAAACTGTTCCACATGGCAGGCTTTGCAAGGTCCAACGCCTGTAGTGTGGCCTGTAACGGAGACTGTATATAGAGGAGCAGGAAAAATGGCGCCATTAATATCAAATAATGACTGGCATCGCCGTTTCCGTACATATAGGTTAGCAGTTGAACGGAAAACAGGGAGAGCACGACCGTCGAAATCGCTCCGGAAGCAAACGAAATACGGATAGACTGATGAATCCGGTAATGAATCATTTTCCTGTTTTTATTTGCTTCAGCCTCGGCAATTGATGGAACAAGTGCAATTGATAATGAATGGGTTATAAATGTAGGGAGATATAATAATGGCATGACATAGCCAGTAAGTTCTCCGTATTGCCTTGTGGCCAGTGAGCTTGATATTCCAGCGATTGCTAGACTCTGTACGACTAAAATTGGATCGAGAAAATTGGAGATGGAACCGATCATCCTGCTGCCCAAGCTTGGTATAGCAATGGAGAAGAGCTCTTTTGCTACATCTTGTCCTGATTTTAAGGATGCAAAAAATCGGTTTCTCAGTTTCAAAGTCTTTTTCTTTTTGAATGTATGGATCATGTACAACAGGGAAATGAATTCGCCAATGATTACACTAATCATCGCACCTGCAGCAGCATATTCCACTCCGTAGGGCATCAGAAGGTTTACAAAAAAAGCAACACAAGTAATTCTTACAATTTGTTCAATCACTTGGGCATAGCTTTGCGGCTTCATGTTTTGCTTGCCCTGGAAATATCCTCTTAGAACGGCAGCAACAGCGGTGATTGGAATGATTGGGCTAATGACAATCAGCGGAAGCATGGCCCTGCTGTCTGTAAGCAGGAAGGATGCTAGGTATGGTGCACCGATTGCAAGCAGTATGGTGAAGAGGATGCTCGTAAACATAGTTACCATTATGGACACAATTAGGATTTTTTTAATCTTGGCCTGATCGTTTACTGCATCGGCTTCTGCTACGCGCTTCGATATGGCAACAGGCAAGCCGAGCTGTGTCAGGGTCATTACGAGAAACAGGGTAGGGAGGGCCATCATATAGAGACCTATACCTTCTTCGCCCATCAGCCTTGCAACAACAATTCGATTGATGAAACCCATAAATCGCGTAATCATGCCAGCAACTATTAGTATTAGCGCACCCTGGAGAAATGTTTGTTTGGTCATTTTTTGTCGACCTGCCTTCTCAAATAATTAAATATCATATACAATGATATATATGCTAAAAGGTGGACAATGCATGACAAGCTAAAAAAGTATATCCGGAGAAATGGTGGGTAAATATGGAAATTATACAGACGGTCAGCGAATGGAAACAAATGATTATTCCAGCATTGAAGAGCAAGGCAGAGGAACTTGAAATGATGGGTTATTCACAGGCAACACCTGAAGATGTCTGGACATGCCTTGTAAAAAAGGTATGGAAGGGGGAACCTGAGAAGAGGCTGCATGAAATTGTTCAGGACATACTCCACCTGGCATCAAATACGTATCTAAGCTACTTGACGATGAAATCCTATCAAAACGATAATCTCATGGCCTCTATCGCTGCATTAACTGGCGGGAAGCGGGAAGAGTAGGAATCATACATAGTTGTTTTGCACTATTAAGGAGGAAGCTGATTAAATGAATAAAAGAGGCAGAATCGTTGCCTTTTTTCTTGTCGTACTGGTTTTGGCAGGAACAATTGGAACAACGGTAACAGGAATAACAAAAGATATTAATCTTGGATTGGATCTGCAGGGAGGCTTTGAGGTTCTCTATGAAGTTGAACCTGTCGATGAAACACAGCAAGTTACCAGAGATTTAATGGAAGGTACAGTTGAAACGTTAAACGATCGTGTCAACCGGCTGGGAATTAGTGAAGCTGTCATCAATATTGAGGGCGAAGACAGAATCCGGGTTCAGCTGGCAGGTATTGAAGATCAATCAGCGGCCAGAGAATTGCTGTCCACTTCTGCACAGTTATCTTTCCGTGATGTAAATGACGAAGAATTAATGGATGGAACAGATATTAAAGAGGGAAGTGCCAAGCAGGATTTCGACCCGCAGACAAATGCTCCAATCGTCACCCTGCAGTTAAAGGACGGAGCTAAATTTGGGGAAATAACAACTCAGATCAGTCAGATGGCAGAACCGGATAATAAGCTCGTCATCTGGATGGACTTTCAAGAAGGAGATTCATACGAGGCTGAAGCACTCGAGGCAGAGCCGAAATTTGTTTCAGCTCCGAACGTAAGTGAACCATTGAATACGACCAATGTCATGATTTCCGGTAACTTTACGGTAGAGTCTGCCAAACAGTTGGCTGATATCATTAATTCGGGCTCTCTTCCTGTTCATATGACAGAGATTTTCTCTACATCGGTTGGGGCTCAATTTGGAGAACAGGCATTAAATGAAACCCTGATAGCAGGTATTGTTGGTGTAGGACTCATCCTCCTGTTCATGCTTGTTTTCTATCGTTTCTCTGGTCTGATCGCATCAATCAATTTAATATTCTATGTCTATCTGGTTCTATTGGTGTTTGAATTGCTGCATGGGGTCTTGACTCTATCGGGTATTGCAGCGTTAATTCTAGGTGTCGGTATGGCTGTAGACGCGAATGTAATTACATTCGAACGCATCAAAGAAGAATTAAGGACAGGCAAATCAGCAAAAGCATCCTTTAAGACCGGTAACAAAAACTCATTTACGACCATCCTTGATGCGAATATCACGACATTGATTGCCGCTATCGTTCTGTTTATATTTGGTACGAGTTCGGTTAAAGGATTTGCAACGATGCTGATTATCAGTATACTGATCAGCTTCCTGACAGCAGTCCTCGGCACAAGACTGCTGCTTGGGTTCTGGGTGCAAAGCGGATTTCTGACAAAACGCAAAACGTGGCTTGGCGTAAAGCAGAAAGATATTCGCGATATAGCAGAAAAAGAAGAGGAACCGAAATTATTTAATCGTAATGTGAACATTGTGCAGCATCGTAAAAAATTTTTTATCGGTACCCTAATCCTTATTATTGCTGGCGCCATTTCCATTGCCGTTTTCCAAATCAACCCTGGAGTCGATTTTACAAGTGGTACCCGTGTCGAGATTGTATCTGACTCGAGTCTGACAACGGAAGAAGTGGAATCCGAATTTGAACAGCTTGGAATAGAGCCTAAATCGGTTGTCCTTTCCGGAGACGATAATCAGCTTGCTGTCTCCCGTTTTGAAACGGTGCTGACAGATGATCAGGTAGAAGAAGTGAGAGTGCATTTTAGTGAGCAATACGGACAGGATCCGAGTGTAAGTGTCGTGTCCCCGATTGTCGGTGAGGAACTTGTTAAAAATGCAATCTATGCAGTGGCCATCGCTTCTGTATTCATGATCATTTATGTTACGATCCGATTTGAATTTTTCTTTGCTGCAACGGCATTGATTGCACTACTGCATGATGTATTCATTATGCTTGCCGCTTTCAGCATTACACAGATTGAATTTGACATTACAATAGTGGCGGCACTCTTAACGATTGTAGGTTATTCCATCAATAACACAATTGTAATCTTTGACCGTGTCAGAGAAAATATCAGGAAGAAGAAACGCGTCAAGTCGTTCAAAGAACTTGCAGGTATTGTCAATATGAGTATTGTGCAGTCGTTTACGAGAACGCTAAACACTTCGCTTACAACCGTCATTGCTGTATTGGCATTTATGGTATTGGGAGCATCCTCCATTGTCAGCTTTGCAATCGCACTGGCAGTAGGCTTAATTGCAGGAACCTATTCATCGTTGCTGCTTGCCTCGCAAATATGGCTTGTATGGCGCGGAAGGAAAGTAAAAGATAAACCGCTGGAATTCACCAAGAAGAAGCGTGTGGATGGCCCACAGGTTTAATGACAGTAAACAAGCTTTGTTAGTGAACCTAACAAAGCTTGTTTTTAATCTATGCTTAAATAAAAGCCTGAGAGGGTAATCTAAACTATAAAGAAAAATGGAGGGAGAACCGTATGAAAGGTCAGACATACGTCATTTTAGCAATTATTCTGGTGATCATTGTGGCAGTCTTTGCAGTGATCAATGTAGAACCGGTAGAAGTGAATTATTTATTTTCGACACAGGAGTCACCATTGATCCTCGTAATCTTGTTTTCCTTACTGATGGGCGGGATTATTACTGCAATCGTTGGTTCTATGAGATTTTACCGATTACAGAAAGAAATAAAGGTATTAAAGGCTGAGAACGCAGCACTAATTAAAAAGCTTGAGGAATATAATGTTCCTGCAGAAGGAATAACGATGGAAGAACCAACAGATTTCCAGGATGGGTCCACTGAAGAGAAATAATTCCGTTTGCTACCCCTGCTAGTCTCTTGTATAATAGATTAGTCAGGGGTGAAGTAATGTTAGAGAGTAAATCAAAATGGAAATATAGCGAGGCAAACAAAGAGTCGGTGGAGTTTGATGCAGACTCACTTGAATTGTCATCAACCGTGAAAAGGCTTTTACTGCAAAGGGGCATTACAAGTACAGAAGAAGCGAGACAATTTTTATCACCTGATATTAAAAACCTTCACGACCCGCTTCGCATTGCTGCTATTGAAGCGGCATCCGAGCGTGTACATAATGCTGTTGCAGCAAATGAAAAAATTCTTGTCTATGGTGACTATGATGCAGATGGTGTAAGTTCGACCACCGTAATGATCAAAGCTTTAGAAGAAATTGGCGCGATTTGTGATTATTATATTCCAAACCGTTTTACGGAAGGGTATGGACCGAATGAAGCTGCATTCAGAACAGCTGCAGAGCAAGGATATACGCTGATTATTACAGTAGATACGGGGATTGCTTCCGTACATGAGGCTGCAATCGCTAAAGAGTTAGGTATTGATCTGATTATAACCGATCATCATGAACCGCAGGAGGAGCTGCCCGAGTGCTTCTGTATTCTGCATCCGAAATGCTCACCGGAATACCCTTTTCAAGAATTGGCGGGGGTAGGAGTTGCGTTTAAATTTGCTCAAGTCTTACTTGGTTATTTTCCTAAGCATTTATTGGAGTTTGCAGCAATCGGTACAATAGCCGATCTGGTGCCATTGGTCGACGAGAACAGAGTATTGGCCTTTTATGGCCTCCATGCTTTGACAATATCGAACAATCCGGGCATCAAGGCACTTAAACGGCTTTGCAATATAGAAGGGAATGTTTCTGAAGAGGATGTCGGTTTTTCAATCGGACCAAGAATAAATGCTGTTGGACGACTGCAGGATGCCGATTTGGCTGTCCAGCTGCTTCTAACCGATAACATGGAAACGGCACAGGACATTGCGGAAGAAATCGATCAGATCAATCAGCAGCGGAAGAAAATTGTAAACGATATTGTCATTGAGGCAGAGTCTGTCATACAATCGTCTAAGGAGCATGGAGTTATCATTGCCGCAAAAGAAGGATGGAACGAAGGTGTTCTTGGTATTGTGGCATCCAAATTGGTCCGTAAGTATGACCGCCCAGCAATCGTATTAACAATTAAACCAGAGACTGGAGTTGTCAAAGGCTCAGCCAGAAGCATTCCGGCGTTTGATTTTTTCCGGAATTGTATGAAGATCAGAGAACTTTTTACACACTTCGGGGGCCATGCCCAAGCTGCCGGAATGACATTTCCTATTGAAAACCTTGCTGCTGTCCAAGAGAAACTTGATATGTTTATCCATGAAGAGCTATCGGAAGCTGATTATAAACAGGAATTATTGATCAGCGCAGAACTGACTATGGATCAAGTAAGCGAAGATCTTGTTACTGAAATTGAGAAGCTTGCACCATTTGGGATGAAAAACCCCAAGCCGATTTTTCAATTAAAAGAAATCCCTGCTGACGCTCGTATAATCGGCAGTGCCAAAAATCATCTTAAGCTGCAATTCAGGAGCCAAGGGACATTACTCGATGGAATCGGTTTTGGTTTGGGTGAACTCCATAAGTATATTTCTCCGCAAACAGCTTTGACAGTCGCTGGTGAACTTGGGGTCAACGAATGGAACGGCAACCGAAAAGTACAAATGATGATCCAGGACATGAGAATTGACGAATGGCAGCTGTTTGACTATCGTGGAAAGCGCATGGAATCTATTACCCCCGATTGGAATGGAAGAGAATTGATAGTGGGATCCGGTGATGAAATTCATGCCGGAGTTGATCAGGTATCTTACGGTGACCCAGTAGAATCACTGGAAAAGAAAGACAATCTCTATCTGTATGATCTGCCCTCCAATCTAGATGTATTAAAAGATATTATTCAAAAGGTAAAGCCGGTTAATATCTATGCCTGCTTTCATTTGGAGGATAGTGCCTATCTGTCGGCATTTCCTGCAAGAGAAGAATTTATATGGTTCTATGCATTGGTCAGAAAGCGCAAAGTGATTGATATGAAGTCAGAGATGAACGCCATATTAACACATAAAGGCTGGAACAGGGACAAGGTTATCTTTATATCAAAGGTGTTTTTTGAACTTGGTTTTGTTAAAATAGACAATGGAATAATTGAGGCGGTTGCAAATCCTGCGAAAAAGGATCTGCAGGACTCCGTATCTTATCAGGAGCGTCTTCAAAAGGCAGCAATCGAAAAACAATTATACTATTCCAATTATGATGAATTAAAAGAATGGTTCAGCAGTTGTATGGATTATTTGGGAAATCCCAAGGAGGAAGCAGTAAATGGATTATAAGCAATATATTAAAATTGTAGAAGACTGGCCGAAACAAGGAATTCAATTTAAAGACATTACGCCATTAATGGACAATGGAAAAGCATATAAAGCAGCAGTAGATGAAATCGTGGAATTTGCCAAAGAAAAAGAAATCGATATCGTAGTAGGACCAGAGGCGCGCGGATTTATTGTTGGCTGTCCTGTTTCCTATGCCTTGGAGATTGGCTTTGCACCTGTCAGAAAAGAAGGCAAGCTCCCACGTGAGGTCATTAAAGTGGATTACGGTCTAGAATATGGAACGAATGTATTAACCATTCATAAAGATGCTATCAAACCAGGCCAGCGTGTATTGATAACGGATGACCTTCTTGCTACTGGAGGTACCATTGAAGCAACAATTAAACTAGTGGAAGAACTTGGCGGTATTGTTGCCGGCTGCGCATTTTTGATTGAACTGAGCTACTTGGATGGAAAAGAAAAACTAGAAGGCTATGACGTTTTAACCTTAATGACATATTGATTATTGGTCCGGAACATTCGCAGTTGCAATATATTGCGGGAATGAATAGTATAAAAACAATAGGTCTGACGCTATCTATCGTCAGACCTATTGTTATATGAAAATTTAAATGGACATGGGAAGCGGAAAGGCATATAATTAAAATATTTAGGACATTTGTATAAATATGTCGGAGTTTATTTCCATGAAAATATGTAATAAATAATCCAGACAGCTAGTAAAGGTGATTATATGGCAAAAGAAGAAAATTTAACGATAACAGACATTATAAATAAGGCTAGTATTTATTTGTCGAACGATGATGTTGAATTGATTCAGCATGCATACGATTTCGCAAGTGAAGCCCATCATGATCAATTCAGGAAATCCGGTGAACCTTATATTATTCATCCTGTCCAGGTTGCAGGAATACTTGCCAATCTTGAAATGGATGCCGAAACAATTGCCGGAGGTTTTCTGCATGACGTGGTAGAAGATACTGACGTTACCCTCGAAAAAATGGAGCAGGAATTCAATCATGAAATAGCAATGCTGGTTGACGGAGTAACCAAATTAGGGAAAATCCGCTATGAAACAAAAGAAGCACAGCAGGCCGAGAATCATCGTAAAATGTTTGTTGCAATGGCAAAGGATATCCGTGTCATTCTGATCAAACTCGCAGACAGGCTGCACAACATGCGCACGCTAAAGCATCTTTCATCTGAAAAGCAGCGTAGAATTTCCAATGAGACATTGGAAATATTCGCTCCTCTCGCACACCGTCTCGGAATTTCAACTATCAAATGGGAGTTGGAAGATACAGCATTAAGGTACCTTAATCCCCAGCAATATTATAGAATTGTCCAATTGATGAAACAGAAAAGGGAAGAACGAGAATCTTACATTAAAGAAGTTATTGATGAACTCTCGGTAGATTTACATGAAGTGAATATTGAAGCGGAAATGTCCGGTCGTCCGAAACATTTATACAGTATATATCAAAAGATGGTTTTGCAGAACAAGCAATTTAACGAAATATACGACCTCCTGGCAGTCCGTATCATTGTCGACAGTATTAAAGACTGCTATGCGGTCCTGGGAATCATCCATACAAACTGGAAACCAATGCCAGGACGATTCAAGGACTATATTGCAATGCCCAAGCAGAATCTGTATCAGTCACTCCATACAACGGTAATCGGGCCAAAGGGCGACCCGCTTGAAGTTCAAATACGAACAAAGGAAATGCATGAGATTGCTGAGTATGGTATTGCTGCCCACTGGGCTTACAAAGAGGGCAAGCAAGTGAAACCAGGCAAAAAATCTTTTGAAGAAAAGCTGACTTGGTTCAGGGAGATACTTGACTGGCAAAATGATACACATGATGCGGAGGAATTCATTGAATCACTTAAGATCGATCTTTTTTTCGATATGGTATATGTGTTCACGCCAAAAGGAGAAGTTATTGAGCTGCCGTCCGGCTCGATACCACTTGATTTTGCCTATAAAATCCATACCGAAATAGGAAACAAGACAATAGGTGCCAAAATAAACGGCAAAATGGAGCCGCTGGATTATAAACTGCAAAACGGTGATATTGTCGAGGTAATGACATCAAAGCATTCCTATGGTCCTTCGCAGGATTGGCTGAAAATGACGCAAACGTCACAGGCCAAAAGCAAAATCAAGCAATTCTTCAAAAAACAGCGCAGAGAAGAAAATGTTATCAAGGGCAAGGAAGCGGTTGAGAAGGAAATCCGCGCTTTAAATATTGAACCGAAAGAAGTTCTGCTGCCCGATAATATGCAGCGCGTATACGATAAGTTCAATTTCACGAATGAAGAGGATATGTATGCAGCTGTCGGCTATCAGGGAATCACTGCTGCGTTAATAGCTACTCGGCTGACTGAAAAACTCCGTCAGACAAGACAGAAGGAACAGGACCTTGCGACAACCTTGGAGGAAGTAAAAACCGATCCCAGCCACAGCAGGTCCCATAAAAAGGACTCTGGTGTAAAAGTGGAAGGCGTGGACAATCTGCTTGTCCGTCTTGCTAAATGCTGTAATCCCGTACCTGGTGATACAATTCTCGGTTATATCACAAAGGGAAGAGGTGTTTCGGTTCATCGTTCTGATTGTCCAAATGTACAAACAGAAGAAGCACAACAACGCTATCTTCATGTTGAGTGGGAAAATGGAAATACAGACAACAAGCAATATCATGTCGATATTCAGATTACCGGATATGATCGCAGGGGTCTTCTTAATGAAGTGCTTCAGGCGGTGAATGAAACGAAAACGAACATTACACATGTTAACGGAAAATCTGACCGAAATAAAATGGCGATTATCCATATAACGATACTGATTCATAACACCAATCATCTGAGGAAAATTGTTGAACGCATCAAGCAGATAAAAGATGTCTATACGGTTACAAGAACGGTACAGTAATTATTTAAAGGGGCAATAGAAATGAAAGCAGTCATACAACGGGCTAAAAATGCTGATGTTCAAGTAGAAGAAGAAACTGTCGGTGAGATCAATGACGGATTTGTTGTTCTTCTAGGGGTCACCCATGAAGATACAATCGATGATGTAGAATATCTGGTAAATAAAATTGTTCATTTGCGTGTGTTTGAGGATGCCAGCGGAAAAATGAATCTTTCGCTAAAGGACGTCAATGGTCAAGTTTTGTCCATATCCCAATTTACGCTCTATGGAGATACAAGAAAAGGAAGACGTCCCAATTTCATGCAGGCAGCAAAACCGGAGGCTGCAAAACAATTATATGAGATTTTTAATCGTCAGTTGCGAGAACAGGGGATAACTGTAGAAACAGGCGAGTTCGGCGCAATGATGGATGTTACCTTTACAAATGTCGGGCCGGTTACTTTGATCGTTGACAGTAAGGAGAAATAGGCAAAAAAGGGGCTGTGTCATATATTTTATGGCTTGAGGGCACCTTTTTTGATGTGCTGCAGGAGTTTTCAGGGCTGCAGCCAAACATAGAGTTTCTTTTTTATATCACGAAACGTTCCATGTCATTTCTGGCAAGAACGATTAAAAAAATCGCCAGGTCCATTATATTGCAGGTGAATAACCGACAATTAACGGACAGGGCGATTTTTTGCTGTAACATCATCCTCTTTGTATTAAGGAAAGCAGATTGTTTATTTATTCGTCGAAATAGGCACCAAGACCGCTGACGATGCCGCTGACCAGTTTCTTCTGATAGGCATTTGTTTTAAGCAATGCTTCCTTCTCGGGATTGGATATGAATCCCAGTTCCAGGAGCACGGAAGGCTTCATGTTCATTCGCAGCACAAGAAAGTCTCCTTCTCCTATTCCACGGTCAGATACCTCGGTTTCCTTTATGATGCCTTCTTGAATATATTGAGCCATTTTTTCATTTTGACCGGCATAATAAAACGATTCTATCCCAGATACATTCGGCAGCTCCGGTACACTATTATAATGGAGACTGATAAAGGCATCCGTGTCGACAAAATTCGAGTATGTTGCTCTGCTGGCAAGGGAAATAAACTCATCATCTGCTCTCGTGAGATGTACATCTGCCCCAAGGTATTGAAGCTCCTGTGCCAGCTCGTGGGCTGTCAGGTAGGTAATGTCTTTTTCAAACGACTCTGTTGCGCCGATTGCTCCAACGTCTCTTCCGCCATGGCCCGCATCGATGACGATTGTCTTATTTTTGAATCCGCTGTTATCGGTACTGCCGGAATCATTGATGAGATCCTTTAATACAAATCCCGTAACTTCTTCATTTGATACCTCATACCAATCGCCAGAACTGGAAATAACCTCAAATTCAGTACCCTCAGCGGCAAAGTCAATAATATCATGCTCTGTTGAAGGTCCTTCTCTTAACTGTGTGTTGTCCTCCTGGATTGTAATGGAACTGACACCGGGTTCTTCACCTGATACGGCAGAGGATTCTGGTTCTGCTGTCGAGTCTTCGGATACAGAGATAAATTCTGCTGAAACCCAGCCCGTTCCTTCAGGCAATTCAATTTCAACCCAGTCGTCCATTTGCTGGACAACCGTATAGCTTTGACCAGTATCGGCACTGCCGATGCTTTCGTATTCTGTTCCGGGTCCACTTCTGATATTGAGGTTGGATCCGGTAATCACGGCCTCTTCAGCATAGACATTCCCTCCGGTTGCATGGAAGAAGATGAATGCAGTAAATAATATTAAAATCAGTTTTCCTGAATGCACGGTTTTCCTCCCAAATTTCATTTTATGTTTATGTATCTATCTAATAAGTATAATAAAAATTTTCATTTAAGGCAAAACTATAGATGACAGGTATATGAAATGAGGAGGAAACTAGGTTGAGAATGAATGATAAGCAATGGAATGCAGCAACCCAGAAAGACATTTTCACTGCGGATCTCCACCAATTTATCGAGCTGGAAGGGCAGGGGAATTACCTTGAGATTGCAAGCGAATTGGGGATATCGATTGGCGAAGTCAAATTATTGAAGAAAAAGTTAAGCCGTTCTTGACATTATAGTTTGTTCCGATTAATATAATAGACATTCAATTAAATTAAATCAATGTACACTGATGACGGAAAAAGTAATCAGATATCACATGTATAGAGAGAAAATGTCGCCTGGCTGAGAGCATTTTCCATGGTGGTCTGATGAAGGACATTCCCGAGGATTTATATCGAAATATAGTAGGTATGAACGTTTTGCAGGCGTTAACTGTGTAGAGCGGATGCTGTTGTTTGGCATCAACTAGGGTGGCAACGCGGGTAAACTCCCGTCCCTTATATTTATATAAGGGACGGGAGTTTTTTGTTTTAGGCTCTTTTCGTAAGTATTATTGTTATTTCTAACGCTGTATTTGCTAAAAACTGCGACATAACTAGCAACGGCCGATTTCCGCTCCGGGCAGTCGCTTTCCGCGGGCAACGCTTCAGCTTCCTCAGAAGCAAGCCCGGCTTCTTGCGGGATCTTCAGCTGTTGCTATTCCCGCTGGAGTCGACTGCCCTACGCTCCAATCCATCAGCTTAATAATTGAATATCAGTAATTTGATTCAGAAGGCCAAATCTTAGCGGAGGAAATACACGGAGACTCCTGCGGGAAAGCGAAGACGATGAGACCCCACAGGGAGCGAACTTTGCGAGCGAGGAGGCTCATCGCGAGCCCGCGGAAAGCGCAGTGTATTTCCGGAGTGGAGATAAAACACATCATCAAATTACGTCGCATTTTATATATTTTATGCAAAACAACAAACTTTGAGAAAACAGCCTTGTTTTATAATTTAATATCGGGGGTTATAAAGATGAATATGAAAGCGCCAAGAGGTACAGTGGATCTATTGCCTAAGGATGCAGCTAAATGGCAATATGCCGAAAATATAATTAAAGATGTTTGTAACAGATTCCATTTTAAAGAGATTCGAACACCTTTGTTTGAGCATACGGAAGTATTTCAGCGTGGTGTCGGGGATTCTACAGATATTGTCCAAAAGGAAATGTATACCTTTGAGGATCGCGGCGGCAGAAGCTTAACTTTAAGACCTGAAGGAACAGCGTCAGTAGCAAGGGCCTTTGTCGAAAACAAGTTATTCGGTGAACCAAACCAGCCTGTTAAGCTTTATTATTTTGCACAGATGTTTCGCTATGAGCGTCCGCAAAAAGGCCGTATGCGTCAGCTTAATCAGTTTGGAGTGGAGGTCCTTGGAAGCGATGATCCGGCGGTCGATGCAGAAGTTATTGATCTGGCGATGACGGTTTACAAGCAATTAGGATTGAAATCATTGAAACTGGTTGTTAATTCCCTTGGAGATAAGGAAAGCAGAGATAATCACAGACAGGCGCTTGTAAAGCATTTTGAACCACATAAAGAAGAGCTCTGCAAGGATTGTCAGACAAGACTTTCCCAAAACCCGCTGCGGATTCTTGACTGTAAGACAGACCGTGATCATCCGGCAATGAAAACTGCTCCATCTATTCTTGATTATTTGAATGAAGCATCTAAATTGTATTTTGACAAGGTACAGGAGTATTTATCCATGATGGATATTGACTATGTGGTCGACGCAAACCTTGTCAGAGGTCTTGACTATTATAATCATACTGCCTTTGAAATTATGAGTGAAGCTTCTGGATTCGGAGCTATTACAACATTGGCTGGCGGCGGCCGCTATAATGGCTTGATAGAAGAGCTGGGCGGACCTGACACACCAGGTATTGGTTTTGGTATGGGTTTTGAACGCCTGTTAATGGCATTGGAAGCAGAAAATATAGAAATTCCTGCAGACGATGATCTGGATTGTTTTGTAGTTGCCATGGGTTCTGCTGCTGTAGAGAAAGCGGCCGCCCGTCTGGTACACGAGCTGCGGATGAGCGGGATTCAAGTCGATAAGGATTATCAGGGGCGAAAGATGAAGGGGCAGTTTAAAGCGGCCGATCGTTACCGTTCGAGATATGTTCTGGTTCTAGGTGAAGATGAACTTGAAAAACAGGTTATCAATGTAAAAGAAATGGAAACAGGGGAGCAAGTAGAAATACCATTAAATGACATTGCGGCAAAAATGAAGGAAAAGTTTGCAGGAGGTAAGGTTGATGAGTGAACGGATATTAGCTGGAAAGCTATCGGAAGAATACATTGGACAAGAAATTTTACTGAAAGGATGGGTACAGAAAAGACGTGATCTTGGTGGGCTGATTTTTATAGACTTGCGCGATAGGTCAGGAATTGTACAGGTTGTGTTTAATCCGGACCATTCTCAGGAAGCTTTGGAAATTGCAGAAAGAATCCGTTCGGAATATGTTGTGGAAATCAGCGGTAAAGTTGTTGGTCGCGATGAATCCACCATAAATACAACGATGGAAACAGGTAGAATCGAAGTGATTGCCACATCGATCAATATCTTGAATAAATCCAAAACACCTCCTTTCGCTATACAGGACGAGACAGATGTCAACGAGGATGTCAGACTGAAATACCGTTATTTGGATTTGAGAAGAAGCTCCTTGCAGGAAACATTCAAATTGCGCCACCGGACAACACAGTCTATTCGGAACTTTTTAAACGATAATGAGTTTTTAGAGATGGAAACACCAATATTGACAAAAAGCACACCTGAAGGGGCACGTGATTATCTTGTCCCCAGCCGTGTACATCCAGGCGAATTTTATGCATTGCCGCAGTCACCACAATTATTCAAACAGTTAATTATGATGAGCGGTTTCGAGAAGTATTATCAGATAGCCAGATGTTTCCGTGATGAAGATCTCCGTGCAGACCGTCAGCCGGAATTTACCCAGATTGATATTGAAACTTCATTCTTGACCAGTGATGAAATTATGGAAATGACGGAAAAAATGATGCAGCAGGTTGTGAAGGAAGTTAAGGATATTGATATTGAATTGCCATTGCCAAGAATGCCGTATGACGAAGCAATGAATCGTTATGGTTCCGATAAACCGGATACGCGATTTGATCTGGAATTAATTCAGGTGTCAGATGTCTTGGCTTCATCCACTTTTAAAGTCTTTCAGGGTGCAATTGAAGCTGGTGGAAAGGTTGCTTTACTTAATGTGAAAGGGGAAGCTGGAAACTTTTCACGGAAAGACATCGATAAGCTTACAGACTTTGTCAAAGTATATGGAGCTAAAGGTCTTGCATGGCTGAAGGCAGAAGGGTCTGATCTGAAGGGACCGATCCTTAAGTTCCTTACCGATGAAGAAAAAGCCTGCATAATAGAAAAGGCCAATGCAGAAGATGGAGATCTGTTATTGTTTGTAGCAGATAAGTCATCTGTTGTCTATGATAGTCTTGGAGCTTTGCGTTTAAAGCTAGGAAAGCAATTAGGTATGATTAATGAAGACAAGTTTAATTTCCTATGGGTAACGGATTGGCCATTATTTGAATATGATGAGGAAATGGGCAGGTATTTTGCAGCGCATCATCCATTCACTTCCCCAATCGAGCAGGATATCGAGAAGCTTGAATCCGATCCTGGCAGCGTTCGCGCCAATGCTTATGACCTTGTATTAAATGGATATGAATTAGGCGGCGGATCGATTCGTATTTATCAAAAAGAGCAGCAGGATCATATGTTTAAAGCACTTGGATTCAGTGAAGAAGAAGCGAGAGACCAATTTGGGTTCCTTCTGGACGCGCTTGAGTATGGTGCTCCGCCACATGGCGGGATTGCACTAGGTCTCGACCGGATCATTATGCTTCTTGCAGGAAGATCAAATCTTAGAGATACGATTCTTTTCCCTAAGACGGCGTCTGCCTCCGACTTATTGACGAATGCACCAAGTGAAGTTAGCAATGTTCAGCTTGGAGAACTCTCAATCGAATTGGCCGACAAGGAAGACTGACCAAAGCATTTTTTATTACAGTGTGTAATGGTAATTTAACATTTATGGATATTGAAAAAATATCATATGCATGTTAATATATATTTACAAATTGATACAAATCGTTCAATCCTGATGTGTTCGTCTGTTACAAGTATTTTGACCGAACAACTATAAAAATGGGAACCTGATTTTGTTTTTATAGTGCGTACCTGCCTCATGCTTGAGGAAGTACAATATCTATAAAACAGGGTACCCACTTGCTTAAAGCGGGATCAAAACTTTACGTCGACGGCACAATCGGGATTGAACGAATACATATGATTAGAGTATAGCGTTGGCATAGGTGTTTTAACCAACGAAAAATCCGAACCGCTTCTAAATTCTTATGAGAATTTTTAGCTGTTCGGATTTTTAATGTTTTTGGTTAATTGCTTAGCTTTCTGTCTGCCGCGTCAAATCCAGCTTTTTTGGAATTCATGGGGGCGGCTATAGAGCAATACTATTAATTGCTCCCCTGGGCAAGCTGTTCCAAGTTGCCGTTTTTGTCCATCCGGAATGCCGGAGATGCATGGCTTCCCTTGTCATCCAAAACGGTCATTTTTCTTGCGCGATCCATTATTTGAATAAATGTCTGATAATCCTCCTGGATCGATACCAGCTGGTTTTCCGTACTGGAAAGCTGTTTCTCTAGTTCCTCAACCTTTGCTTTAAGCATGGCATTATCTTTTTCAGTTGATTCCAGGGCGGATTTTGATTGATTGGAAGCATGATAGTCTTTTTTCAACTCTCGTAAAAACTGAATAACCATGTCAAGATTTATAGATGGTTGTTCCAACACCATCATGGATGTGTTTTCTTCTTCAGTCTCCTCTGCATCATATACAGTTGAGAGAGGGATTGCTGGTACTCTCGTTCTTTTCATTGCGGTGCCCATTGCCCGTTTTTTCTCTTTCCGCTGCCTTTTTGCAAGATCGATAGCACTTTCATACTTTGTTCGAACTTCTGCATTCCAGCGGAAACCGCAGGCTGCAGAGGTTCTGTTCAATTTGTCTCCGACTTCATCAAAAGCATTCAGTTGTGTGCTGCCTTCCCGGATATGACGTAAAACTGTTTCTGCTAGCAATAAATCATCCTCATGAGACCAGGCATCCTGTCTGACTTTTACCAATATGTTCAACTCCTTTTTATAAATAGAGGATGTTCAAAGATTGTAGACTGCTCTTTGAACATGCACTAGTAACAATAGATTGTAACTTTTAAGTCTATTGTTGCCTCATAAAAAGGGATTTATACGTCAATTCTTTTTATCTCTCTGAATTTTATCATAAACTTGCTTTAATGCCTGCTCGAACTTCCCGCTGTTCTTGGGCTGGTAATAGTTTTTGTTTTTGATAGAGTCTGGCAGATATTGCTGGTTAATCCACGCGCCTTCATAATTGTGCGGATATTTGTAATCATTTCCCCGTCCGAGTTTTGCCGCACCCTGGTAATGGGAATCCTTCAAATGCAAGGGGATTTCCCCGCTTTTGCCAGCCCTTATATCTGTTAATGCTGCATCCAATGCCTTATAGGCAGTATTTGATTTCGGAGACAGTGCCAGCTCGACAATGGCAACGGACAAGGGAATTCTCGCCTCTGGAAAGCCGAGCCTCTCGGCAGCTTGTACAGCAGCAACCGCTCTCGGACCTGCCTGCGGATTTGCAAGACCGATATCTTCATAGGCTATGACAATCATTCGTCGCGCAATGCTATCCAGATCACCCGCTTCAATTAATCTTCCTAAATAATGAAGTGAGGCATCCACATCACTGCCGCGTATTGATTTTTGAAAGGCGGATAGTACATCATAATGGGCATCCCCGTCTTTATCATGGGAAAAACTCTTTTTCTGCATGCATTCTTCGGTTGTATGCAAGTCGATTAAGCGTTTATTTTCAGGATTTTCCGGTGTTGACGATACTGCCAGCTCCAGTCCGTTCAATGCTGAACGGAGATCTCCATTTGCTGCGTTTGCCAAATGTTCTATGGCATCATCAGTGATTTCGATATCAAGTGTGCCATAGCCTTCTTCCTTATTGTTAAGTGCACGAATGATAGCAGTCTTAACATTGTCCGGAGTCAAGGCTTGTAATTCAAATAGATGACATCTGCTGCGGATTGCTGGATTGATGGAATGATAGGGGTTGCTGGTGGTGCAGCCAATCAAGGTTACCAGATTGCTTTCCAGATGCGGCAGAAGGAAGTCCTGCTTTGCTTTATCGAGACGGTGCACTTCATCGAGAATCAATACTACCTGACCCATCATCTTTGCTTCTTCGACGACAATTTCCATATCTTTCTTCTTGTCTGCGACGGCATTCAGCATTTTAACAGGCAGACCGACTGTTTTGGCAAGTGCATAGGCCATGGAAGTTTTTCCTGTTCCGGGTGGACCGAAAAGAATCATGGAAGCCAGTCTTTTCGCTTGAACCATCCGATTGATAATCTTTCCCTCACCGACCAGATGCTCCTGTCCGATAATTTCTTCTATATGTTCGGGCCTCATTCGAAATGCGAGCGGTTTTTGTTTCATTTTAATCGTCCTTTATATATAATAATATATTTAAAAGCTTAATCCCGATTCAGCTTAAATGCAAGGGACATACTATTCATGCTATAATAGCATTTATTATAGAATGATGGACGAAAGAAAGAATTTGAGGTGCATTTAATGAAGATATCAACAAAAGGTAGATACGGATTAACCATCATGATTGATCTAGCGAAGAAACACGGGGAAGGTCCGACATCATTGAAATCAATCGCAAAAGAAAATAATCTGTCGGAGCATTATTTGGAACAGCTTGCTTCTCCACTCCGCAATGCCGGTCTGATTAAAAGTATCCGCGGAGCGTACGGCGGATATATTCTGTCAAGAGAGCCAAGAGAGATTACGGCAGGTGATGTTATTCGTGTTCTGGAAGGACCGCTCACAATCGTAGAGGGGATTGAAGCTGAAAAGCCAGCACAGCAGGCTTTATGGCTGCAAATTCGCGATGCCGTAAAGGGTGTCCTGGACAAAACAAATTTGGACGAATTGGCCAATCATGAAAATGATGATCCACAGGACGCCTATATGTTTTATATATAACATGCGATCAAAAGCATGATGTGAGAATATGGGCTTAAAGAAGCAGCCATGGCTTATTTTTGTGAAATGGCAAAGCCGTGTCAGCTATTCTGTCTGCCCTAGGGAAAGGAAATGTATTATGGAACCAATCTATATGGATCATGCAGCAACCTCTCCGATAGCCGAAGAGGTTGTTCAGGCAATGGTGCCAGTCTATAATGAGGTATTTGGAAACCCTTCGAGCGTACATTCATTCGGAAGAAAAGCAAGACAGCTTCTGGATGAGTCAAGACGCGTGCTGGCTGCAAGCATATATGCAAATGAAAAGGAAATTATTTTTACCAGTGGAGGAACCGAGGCGGATAATCTTGCCTTAATGGGAACTGCGCTTGCAAATCGGGATAAAGGGAACCATATCATAACGACCGTGCAGGAGCACCATGCTGCGCTGCATACTGCAGAAGCATTGGAAAAAATGGGATTCAGGGTAACGTATCTGCCGGTTTACAAAAATGGCAAGATAGCGCTTGAGGATTTACGCAGTGCTTTAACCGATGAAACGATCCTTGTCTCTGTCATGTATGTCAATAATGAAACTGGCATCATCCAGCCAATTAAAGAGATAGGCGAACTACTAAAGGATCACCAGGCATATTTTCATACTGATGCAGTGCAAGCCTATGGACTGCTTGATATAAATGTAAAAGAAACTGGCATTGATATGCTGACCGTGTCCGCTCATAAAATAAATGGTCCAAAAGGAATCGGTTTTCTGTATGCGGACGAACGGATTAAGATTGATGCCCTGCAATTTGGCGGGGAACAGGAAAGAAAACGCCGTCCAGGGACTGAAAATATAGCTGGGGCTGCCGGTTTTAAAAAAGCGGTCGAACTATCAATGGACAAACGGCAATCAAGAAATGAAGAATATAAAGGATTCAAGGATTTGTTCATTCAAGAGCTGCGTGAGAATGGAATTCGCTTTGAAGTGAACGGTGATCCGGAGTCAGCAATACCTTCGATTGTAAATATCAGTTTTCCTGGTGCCAATGTAGAGGCACTGCTAACAAATTTTGACTTGGAAGGAATCGCTGCTTCAAGCGGAAGTGCGTGCACAGCCGGAAGTGTTGAACCATCTCATGTATTGACGGCCATGTTTGGAAAAGATAATCCATGTACAACCAATTCCATACGTTTCAGCTTTGGCATCTTCAATACAAAGGAGAACGTGGAAGAAGCTGCAAAACGGGTTTCGCGGATAGTAAAACGATTAACAATATAAGGGACTGAATCAGATGAAAAGCAATAAAGATATTCGGGTAGTAGTCGGGATGAGCGGTGGTGTTGATTCTTCAGTAGCTGCTTTGCTTCTAAAGGAGCAGGGCTATGATGTAGTCGGCATCTTTATGAAAAACTGGGATGATACAGATGAGTTTGGGGTCTGTACGGCAACAGAGGATTTTGACGATGTCGTGCGTGTCTGCAACCAGCTGGACATCCCATATTACTCCGTTAATTTTGAAAAGCAATATTGGGATAAAGTGTTCACCTATTTTCTGGATGAATATAAAGCGGGACGTACACCAAATCCAGATGTAATGTGTAATAAAGAGATTAAATTCAAGGCCTTTCTTGACCATGCGATGTCCCTTGGAGCCGATTATCTGGCAACAGGGCATTATGCACAAGTCAAAGAAACTGACGGGCGTATTGAGATGCTCCGGGGTGTGGATGACAACAAGGACCAGACCTATTTTCTCAACCAATTGTCTGCAGATGTCTTGAAGCAAGTAATGTTCCCGCTTGGACATATGCCCAAATCAGAAGTAAGAAGGATTGCCAAGGAGCATGGTTTGGTTACAGCAGATAAGAAAGATTCAACCGGAATCTGCTTTATCGGGGAACGTAATTTTAAAGAATTTCTAAGTGAATATTTACCTGCACAGCCTGGAGAAATGCAGACACTTGATGGGGCAGTGATGGGCCGTCATGATGGTCTCATGTACTACACGATCGGACAGCGGCAAGGTCTTGGTATTGGCGGTTCAGGAGATCCATGGTTTGTTGTCGGCAAGAATCTGAAGGATAATATTCTGTATGTCGAACAGGGATTCAGCAATGAAAAGCTCTATTCAGATGCCTTGGTGGCGACGGATCTAAACTGGATCAACGCGGATGTTATCACGGAAAGATTTAGCTGCACGGCCAAATTCCGCTACCGTCAAAAGGACAGTCAGGTAACGGTCAGCATACAAAGCGACGGTAAAGCATTTGTCGAATTTGACAGCAGAGAGCGTGCAATAACCCCTGGACAAGCTGTTGTCTTTTACGATGGGGAAGTATGTCTTGGCGGTGGAACGATCGATGAGATCATAAAGAATGATCATGCGCTGGAATATGTAGGATAGGTAAGGAGTAATTCGATGGATAAAAATGCACAGGCAATAAAGTATATGCAAGAACAGAACTTCGCTGAGGCGGCCAGATTATTCAATGAGGTTATTGAAGAGCATCCGAATGAGGCGTTAGGCTATATCAATTTTGGCAATCTATTAATTCAATTGAATGAAAATGACCGTGCGGAGCGGTTTTTTAAGAAGGCAATTGAACTGGATTCTGAAGCTGCTACAGCCTATTACGGTTTGGGGAATCTTTACTTTGAAAATTCCCTTTATGAGAAAGCGCAGCACAATTTTCATAAAGCGATTGAACTTGGTCTGGAGGAAAGTGATGTCTACTACATGCTTGGACTGACCCTGCAGAATCAGGAACAGTATAGATTGGCTTTGCCATACCTTCTGAGGGCAACGGAATTGGATGCAGAAGATGAGGAAATCCTGTTTCAATATGGACTGTCTCTTGCGCAAAGCAATATATTGAAGGATGCCGATACAGTGTTCCGCCGAGTACTGGATATGAATAGTGAACACAGTGATGCCCATTATAATCTGGGTGTCCTTTCCTTATTCAACGACCAGACAGCAGCGGCACTGCATCATTTTGAAGAGGCGCTCCGGATTCAGCCCGATCATGTTCTTGCTGCAAACGGGAAGAAGAATGTCGAGCAGTTATTGAATGAAAATTAGGTAGAGAATAGTGAGGTTGTTTGGAATGGAACAGGATCAGCAACAATCAAATGAAGAATTGGGATATATGAAAGGTGAAATATTATATACCATATTTCATAACGAAGCAGAACATTTTTCGATCGTTAAGCTTCGCGTCCAAGAGACGAATGAAAACTTCAAAGAAAAAGAGATTGTTGCAAAAGGGTATTTTTCCAATCTCCAGGAACAAACAACCTATTTTTTTTATGGCGAGTTTGAAAGGCATGCAAGATTTGGCCTGCAGTATAAAGTGACATCCTATAAAACCATTGTACCCGATACTAAGGATGGTTTGGCTGCTTACTTATCAAGTGATCTTTTTTATGGAATCGGCAAAAAGACCGCAGAACGCATCATTGAACACCTGGGAGAAACGGCTATAAGCAAAATTCTTCAAGACGAAAATGTTTTGCAGGGGGTTCCTGGACTAAATAAAGAAGCTGCTGAGCGTTTGGCGAAGAGTCTTAGAGATAATCAGGGATTTGAGCATGTAGCAGTCTTCCTTTCCAATTATGGAATTGGATTGAAAATGGCTCAAAACGTATA
Organism: Oceanobacillus massiliensis str. N'diop; assembly: GCF_000285495.1. Classification (GTDB taxonomy): domain Bacteria; phylum Bacillota; class Bacilli; order Bacillales; family Amphibacillaceae; genus Oceanobacillus; species Oceanobacillus massiliensis. The sequence continues at coordinate 309,386 of NZ_HE610978.1, read as the reverse complement.
TCAGAAGTATAAAGAAGAGGCAATTGATATTCTGAAAAAGGATCCCTATCAATATGTTTTTGATGTTGAGGGGTTTGGCTTCCGAACAGCCGATGAGATTGCCAGTCAGAATGGATTATCATTGACACACCCGAATCGGATTGGGGCAGGATGTATTTATATTCTGCAAAATAGTATTCAGGAAGGCCACGTTTTCCTGCCAGTGGACCTTTGCGTGGATCAAGTTTCGGGGCTTCTTGCTATACAGCCGGAAGAAACGTCGATTATTACCGATAGAATGGAAGAGCTGAATGCTGAGAAAAAATTGATTATCCAAAATGGCAATGTATATCTGCCTTCGCTATATTATGCAGAAGATGGCTTTGTTTCCAATCTGAAACGAATAATGAGCAAGCCTATCGAGAGTGAGACGTCGTTGGCTGAACTCATGAAAATAACCGGTGAAATTGAAGAAGCTGAAGTACTGAGCTATGGAAAAGAACAGTTTTCAGCAATCAACCAATCACTCCATTCGAAAATAATGATATTAACAGGCGGCCCAGGTACAGGGAAGACAACGGTAATCAAAGGAATTCTCAAGGCATATGCCACCATTCACCAAGTATCGCTTGACCCTGCAGATTATGAGAATAAGCAGGATTTTCCATTCATATTAACTGCTCCTACTGGACGGGCGGCGAAACGGCTAAATGAATCAACCGGTCTTCCCGCACTGACTATACATAGACTTCTGGGCTGGAATGGAAGTGACGGTTTTGATAAAGACGAACAAGAACAGCTCTCAGGAAAGTTTTTAATCGTGGATGAATTTTCGATGGTTGATACCTGGCTGGCAAACAGTTTATTTAAGGCCATACCGGACGATATGCAGATTCTGCTTGTAGGAGATGAGGATCAGCTACCATCTGTCGGGCCGGGACAGGTGCTTTCCGATTTATTGGGCAGTGCTTTATTGCCATTTGTAAGTTTGAATGAAGTGTATCGTCAAAAGGAAGGATCCAAAATCATTCAGCTTGCACATGAAATCAAAAATGATGCATGTACGATTGAATCACTTAAGAATGATAAGGATTTCAGCTTTATTTCATGTTTCGAACATCATATGGTCCAGGTCATAACATCTATCATAAAAAAGGCACTGGATAAAGGAATGGATGTGCGTGACATCCAAGTGCTCGCACCGATGTACCGGACACAGGCAGGGATCACCACGATCAATAAAGAACTGCAGAATCTCATCAACCCAATGACGAAGAGACGAAGAGAAGTCAAGTTCAATGATGTGATTTACCGTGTAGGCGACAAGGTGATCCAGCTGGTAAACCAGCCTGAAGATGGTGTTTATAACGGGGATATTGGAGAGGTAGCAGCAATTTTTAAACCAGATGAAAACAAGGAAAATGTCGAGCAGGTGGTCATAACGTTTGATGATAGGGAAGTAGTCTATGAGCGTAAGGATTACGTCAATTTCATGCATGCCTATTGCATCTCTATCCATAAATCACAGGGAAGTGAATTTCCGATTGTCATCTTGCCTGTTGTATCCACCTATAACCGGATGCTCAGAAAGAATCTTCTCTATACAGCAATAACAAGAAGTAAAGAATCGTTGATAATCTGCGGAGAACAGCAGGCATTTATGCGTGGTATTCAGACAAAGGATACGAATAAGCGTTATACCTCTTTAAAGGAACAATTAACTGCGAGATTGGAAGATATCACAATACCAGCGAATCTTGACTCAGAGGAACACGAAATTTCGCCCTATGATTTTATGTGATTTTTTAGGGTATGGAATAGGGGATTTTGGGCAACGATAGTAGCGTATTATCCGAAAAGGGGTATGTATATGCTGCGCTGTCCGAATTGCAATGGTAAAGATATCGGTAAGATAGGTACACAGGATTATTTCTGTTGGACCTGTTGCATTGAAATGACTATATCCGGCAATGAATTAATGGTGCATCAGATTGAATCTGATGGCAGTCTTAGTTCGCTCGACGATCTTTTCACAAAGGAACAAAGACAACTTCCGTAAAGTACTCCGAACTATAGGAATAAAGTTTATTCTGCTGAGGAGTGTCTTTCATGTTTGACGAGAAGAAACGGTTTACCATCCTATATTTCTTGCTGATTGGTATTGTTTTGTTTATATTCTCATTTTTATTCGTAAAAACGATGCCGTATTATGGAGCTTTTTTTCATTTCTTTGGAGATTGCTCATTCCTTTTATTGTTGCTGGCCTTATTGCTTATCTATTGCATCCATTGGTTGAAAAATTGCATGGTATGAACATTCCGAGAAGCCTGGCAATCCTGCTGATTTATTTTATTTTCTTTGGGGGAACAGGCTACCTGCTATATAGGGGATATCCGGCAATTGTCCACCAGCTGAGAGATTTAAATGAAAATCTCCCTCAATTTATCGATATGTACGAGAACTTAATCTACCAGTTATATAATTATACGTCTTTCTTACCGGAAACGATTCACGATAAGATTGATGAGCTGGTATTTTCCCTGGAGACATCCCTTGAACGCCTGCTGAATCGGCTTATTGGCGGTTTTGCCAAGATTGTGGATATGCTAATCATCATTACCGTCATCCCAGTTCTTGTCTTTTACTTCATTAAGGACTACACGACAATCAAATCCTTTATCGTCAAATTCATTCCCGTACGTTATAGGGATGATGCGACTAAATTAATGCAGGAGATCGATAAAGGGCTTGGCGGGTATATCCGGGGCCAGTTGATTGTCAGCGCTTTTGTCGGCCTCACATCACTGGTTCTTTTTAAATTATTGAATATTAAATATGCCCTATTGCTATCTGTCATCATGGGTATTACGAATATAATTCCTTATTTTGGGCCCATCATTGGTGCCATTCCTGCTGTAGCCATTTCATTCACCACCGCTGGGAACAAGGCGATTCTTGTCATTATCGCGATTTTCATTATACAAATCATCGATGGGAACCTTTTGTCGCCATACATAATGGGCAGAAGTATAGAGATTCATCCAGTTGCAATAATCTTTGTCTTGCTGCTTGGAGGTAGCTTGTTTGGTGTACGCGGAATGATTCTTGCGGTACCGGTACTGACCATATCAAAAGTTATTGTTGCCCAGATCCTTGCCCTGCGTTCTTATCGTTGACAATGATCCAAAAGTTTCATATAATATCGCTAGCATAATAAAATCAAAAACGCTGATGGTTAAGAGTACATGAATGATGGTTTTTAGAGAGGAATTTCCGAGGCTGCAAGAGATTCTAAACACATGTCATGGAAAGCTAATCCGGAGTGCGGACAAACCCCGCCGGTGTCATACCGTTAACATGATGAAGTGATGAATGAAGCAATTCATTCATAATTAGGGTGGTACCGCGATCAAATCTCGTCCCTGCAATACTGCAGAGAGGGGATTTTTTTATTTTTATCGAATGATTATGGGAGGTATATGATGAAACAATTAAGCTCAGCAGAAATCAGACAAATGTTTATTGACTTTTTCAAGGAAAAAGGACATCAAGTTGAACCAAGCGCTTCACTTGTTCCAAATGATGATCCAACCTTGTTATGGATCAACAGTGGTGTTGCCACATTGAAAAAATACTTTGATGGAAGGGTCATACCGGAGAATCCGCGTATTGTGAATGCCCAAAAATCAATCCGTACAAATGATATTGAAAATGTTGGTTTTACAGCACGCCACCATACTTTTTTTGAAATGCTGGGGAATTTCTCCATTGGTAATTATTTCAAAAAAGAGGCAATTGACTGGGCATGGGAATTCCTTACAGATGATAAATGGATTGGATTCGATAAGGAACTGCTATCTGTAACGGTCCATCCGGAAGATGATGAAGCATATGAAATTTGGCTAAATGATATCAAATTGCCGAAGGAACGTATTATCCGTCTGGAAGAAAATTTCTGGGATATCGGAGAAGGGCCAAGCGGACCCAATACGGAAATATTTTATGACCGGGGAGAAAAGTATGGTAATGATCCTGGCGACCCGGAGCTTTATCCCGGTGGAGAGAATAATCGCTACCTGGAAGTGTGGAATCTTGTATTTTCACAATTCAACCATAATCCGGATGACACGTACACACCACTGCCGAAGAAAAACATTGATACAGGCATGGGTCTTGAACGTCTGACTTCGATTATACAGGAAGTGCCAACGAACTTTGAGACAGATTTATTTATGCCGATTATTCGCAAAACGGAAGAGATTTCAAATACAGCATATGGAAAAGACGCAGCAGGCGATACCGCGTTTAAAGTGATTGCCGATCATATCAGAACGGTAAGCTTTGCCATTGGAGATGGTGCAGTTCCGTCGAATGAAGGAAGAGGCTATGTCCTGCGCAGACTTGTTCGAAGAGCTGTCCGTTTTGCTAAAGAGATTGGAATCGAAAAGCCGTTTATGTATGAATTAGTGACTACTGTTGGAGATATTATGAAGGATTTCTACCCGCAAGTTCTGGAACAGCAGGAATTCATCAAAAATATCATTAAGGTTGAAGAAGAACGATTCCATGAAACATTAAATGATGGACTTGAAATCCTAACGACACTTATGGAGCAGGAAAAACAGGCTGGCAATACAGTATTTCCGGGCAAGGAAGTTTTCCGTTTATATGATACGTATGGGTTTCCAAAAGAACTCACTTCCGAATATGTGGAACAGCAGGGATTTACGGTAGATAATGAAGGCTATAACCGTGAAATGCAAAAGCAGCGGGAACGTGCAAGAAGCGCCAGACAAAAAGTGGACTCCATGCAGGTGCAGGATACCATTTTAAGTGACATAGATATAGACAGTAAGTTTATAGGCTATAGCCAGCTTGAGGCCGAAACAACAGTAGCGATAATGATTGGTGGAAAAGAAGTCGTTGAGACAGCAGCGAAAGATGATGAAGTCTTCCTGTTTCTCCATGAAACACCATTCTATGCTGAAAGCGGTGGTCAGGTTGCCGATCATGGCTGGATATATACGGACACTGCAGCTGCCTATGTCGTAGATGTTAAGAAATCACCTAAGGGGCAAAATATCCACAGGGTGCAAATCAAAGACGGTGAATTCCGTACCGGTGATAAGGTAAAAGCAATAGTGGATTCCCGTTTCCGCTCGTCCGTTGTCAAGAACCATACGGCAACACATTTACTCCACCAGGCATTGAAGGATGTATTGGGCAAGCATGTTAATCAGGCTGGATCCTTAGTGACTCCAGAACGATTACGGTTTGATTTTTTCCCATTTCAGCAGTGTTTCCAATGAAGAATTGGGACAAGTGGAAAGGATTGTAAATGAGAAGGTATGGGAGTCCATCGCTGTAGCAATCGATAATAAGAAATTGGATGAAGCAAAAGAAATGGGCGCAATGGCATTATTCGGTGAAAAATATGGCGATGTCGTACGGGTTGTCCAAATTGGCAGCTATAGTCTTGAATTATGTGGCGGCTGCCATGTAACGAATACATCAGAAATAGGATTATTTAAAATCATTTCTGAAAGCGGCATTGGTGCGGGAACAAGAAGAATCGAAGCTGTCACAAGCAAACATGCATATGCGTTTCTGAATAACAAGCTTGAATTATTGAGCACATCTGCAATGCTGGTTAAGGCAAACGATGAACAGCTTCCTGAGAAAATTGATGGGTTACAGCAGGAATTAAAAGCATTGCAAAAAGAAAATGAATCGTTAAGTGCCAAATTATCCAATATGGAGGCTTCTTCCATTCTGGATCAGATTGAAAATGTTCAGGAAATCCCGCTGCTGGCACAAAAAGTCAATGTTGCTGACATGAACCAGCTCCGCAATATGGTGGATGATTTGAAACAGAAATTAGACAGCGGTGTAATTTTACTTGCCGCAGATAATGATGGAAAGGTACTCCTGGCTGCGGGTGTTTCCAAAGATTTGATTGCAAAAGGTCTGCATGCAGGGAACTTGATTAAACAAGCTGCCACAATTTGCGGCGGGGGCGGTGGAGGCCGTCCGGATATGGCTCAGGCTGGAGGGAAGGATCCCGCCAAGATTGACGAGGCACTTGAATCGGCAAGGAATTATATGATCGAAAACGTAAAATAAATCAGCAGGTTTGTGTCCCAGACATTAAAAAAGTATAATAATACCAATAAACATGTTAAACTATTTTTAGAAGGCAAACTTGGAACGAGGTGTCACGATGAGTTCAATTGATAAAACGATGAAGTTCAATTTTTCAGAAGAGCCATTTGATCAGGATATCAAAGATATACTTTTGACTGTCCATGAATCACTGCAGGAAAAAGGATATAATCCAATCAATCAGATAGTAGGCTATTTATTATCTGGTGACCCTGCGTATATTCCGAGATACAACGATGCCAGAAATCTGATTCGTAAAGTGGAACGTGATGAAGTGATCGAAGAGCTGGTAAAATTCTACTTGGAACAGAACAGGGAGAGTAAATGAAGATAATAGGCTTGGATGTTGGTTCAAAAACCATCGGAGTTGCAGTCAGTGATGCTTTTGGCTGGACAGCTCAGGGGTTGACGACAATCAACTGGGATGAAAATGAGATTGACTCGGCCGATGCAGAGTTAAAATCGATTATAGAAACACACGAAATTGGCAAAGCTATTGTAGGATTTCCAAAGAACATGAATGGTTCGATTGGAGAACGCGGAGAGGCTTCACAGCGATATGCACGCCATATAGAGGAAGTGCACGGCATTCCAGCAGAACTATGGGATGAGCGGCTCTCTACAATTGCAGCCGAAAGAGTACTTCTTGAAGCAGACATGAGCAGAAAGAAAAGGAAAAAGTTATTGATAAGATGGCTGCTGTTATGATTTTACAAGGCTACCTAAATCAAAAATAAAGGAGTGTTCGAATGGCTTTGGAAGAAAAAGAAAGAATTATTATACCGGATGAGAATGGCGATGAACATTTATTTGAAGTCCTCTTTACATTTGATGTAGATGATACGGAGCAATCCTATATTGCAGTGGTTCCTGCTGAACAGGCAGAAGAGGATGAAGTGGAAGTTTATGCATTCCGTTTTGAAGAACAGGATAATGAAGACTTCACACTTTTCCCTATAGAATCGGATGAGGAATGGGAATTGGTCGAAGAAATGCTTAACACATTGGCAGATGAAGAAGACGAAGCGTAAGAATGAAAGATAAAAGCGGCTGATGTCTGTAAATAGACATCAGTTTTTGCTTGTAATCCCCTATATGATGGATTAAAAGTTCTTTATTTAGTATAATATACCGGGTGAAAGGGGGATACTTAATGTCTAAAAAGAAACTGACTGGCGATTTTAAGGACAACCTTACCGCTAGAAGCGAAGAAGCCAAAACAGTCAGGAAGATTGTCTTTATCATCGTTATAGCCCTAGCGCTGATTGTTTTGATTGGCGGCATTTCCGGCTACATGTATGTTAAGTCTGCACTTGAACCGGTTGATCCGGATAGTGACGAAGAGATTACAATCGATGTACCCATCGGTTCTTCAACTTCTTCCATAGCAGCGATTCTTGAAGAAAATGGGATTATAAAGGACGGACGGATATTTCGATTATATACGAAGTTCAATAATGAATCTGAGTTTCAGGCCGGAGAATATACATTCACACCTGCAGTAACTTTTGATGAAATTATCGAGTCTTTGAAAAATGGGAAAGTAATGCTTGAAGCTGTGCATACAATTACAATCCCTGAAGGTCTTACCATTGACCAGATAGCGGGCATTTTTAGCGGAAAATTACATTTTTCCAAAGAAGAATTCCTGGATAAGGCAAGCGATGAGGAATATATCAATGAATTGATTGCAGCCTATCCGGATATTTTGTCAGAGACCGTTCTGGATCCTGAAATTAAGACACCTTTAGAGGGTTATCTGTTTGCATCCACCTATCAGTTCTATGAAGAGGAGCCGAGTATTGAGCTTGTCATTGAAACAATGCTTTCACAAACACAGAAGGTCTATTCAGCTTATGCAGAGCAAATCGAACAGCTTGGATTTACCCCGCATGAGGCACTTACCTTTGCCTCTATAGTGGAAAGAGAGACTGCGAGTGAGGACCAGCGGGCACAAATATCAGGTGTTTTCTATAATCGAATAGAAGAAGGTATGCCGCTTCAGACAGATCCGACCGTGTTGTATGCGCTTGGTGAGCATAATGAGACAGTAACATATGAAGATCTCGAGATAGATTCACCATATAATACGTATCTTGTTGAAGCACTTCCAATTGGACCAATCTCGAACTTTGCCGAAAATTCCCTGAAGGCTGTAGTAGCTCCTGAAGATTCGAATAATCTATATTTTCTCCATGATGGCGAGGGTAATATATACTTTGCAGAGACATTTGAAGAGCATCGTCAAAATAGAGATAAATACATGAATTAAAATGGGGATGTGGAGTAATTGCTTCACATTTCCCATTTTTATAGGGATAAGAGGTATGGCATATGAATGAAAAATTGAAAGATTATTTAACGGATACTTTGCCTTTACAAGCGGACTGGGTAGTGAAGCTTGAAGAAATGGCACTGGCTGAAAATGTACCGATCATGGATAAGGCCGGCATAAACCTGGTGATGCAGCTGATCAGAATTTCAAGGCCGCATCGAATATTGGAAATCGGTACTGCTATTGGCTATTCAGCACTAAGGATGCTGGAAGCTGCACCAGATGCTTCGATCGTAACGATAGAAAAAGATGAACACCGTTACGCTCAGGCTATGGAACATATCAGGGAACTAAACAAGGAACAACAGATTGAAGTGATATATGGCGATGCATTGGACAAGCTACAGCAATTATCGGAGAATGGCAGTACCTTCGATTTATTGTTCATCGATGCAGCAAAGGGGCAATACCAGCGTTTTTTTGAGCTTGCTGAACCGATGTTGAACCCAAACGGAATGATCATTTCGGATAACGTATTGTTCAGAGGTTTCGTTGCAAACCCAGAAGATGTTCCAAAAAGATACACTAAAATGGTTGAAAAGATAAGAAGCTATAATCAGATGCTAATGAGCCACCCAGATTTTACAACGTCTATTATTCCTATCGGCGATGGAGTTGCAGTGAGCTACAAAAAAAGTTAACGAAGGAGAGTGTGGCAGCTTTGAAAGATAAACCGGTAGTTATTGGTGTTGCTGGCGGAAGCGGAAGCGGAAAAACCTCTGTAACCCGTTCCATTTGCCAGCGATTTACAGACAAAACCATTCTAGTGATAGAACAGGATTATTACTATAAGGATCAAAGCCATCTTCCACTTGAAGAACGGTTAAACACGAATTATGATCATCCGCTGGCATTCGATAATGACTTGCTGATTGAACATCTTCACAATTTGCTTGATAATAAACCTGTCAATAAGCCCGTATACGATTATAAGATCCATACCAGATCTGATGATGTCATTCTTGTCGAACCGAAAGAAGTAATAATCGTTGAAGGTATTTTGATCCTTGAAGATCCAAGGTTGGTAGATCTCATGGATATAAAGGTTTTCGTGGATACAGATGCGGATCTTCGGATTATTCGAAGACTATTGCGTGACATTAAAGAAAGAGGCCGTACCCTTGATTCGGTAATCGATCAATATATCAATAACGTAAGACCATCCCATCTGCAGTTTATCGAACCGACGAAACGTTACGCGGACATCATCATTCCCGAAGGCGGCCAGAACCATGTAGCTATCGATATCATGGCTACGAAGATAGAGAACATTCTTGATAGGAGCAAAAGAAAATAAACAGTCAAAAAGATTGAAAATTTAATTCAAATCTGCCATAGTATTGATTAGTATATTCTTAATACCTTATGCATAAGCTTTAGAGCTTATTTTTATTTGGACAGTGAAGAGAAGGAGTGTTTTTAATGGCTGTAGAGAAAAGTTATTACATGACTCAAGAGGGGAAAGAAAAGCTAGAGAAGGAATTGCATTTCTTAAAAACAGATAGAAGGCAGGAAGTTGTGGAACGCATTAAAGTTGCCCGTGACTTCGGTGACCTTTCCGAGAACTCAGAATATGATGCAGCAAAAGATGAACAAGCTTTTGTTGAGCAGCGGATCACACAGGTTGAGAAAATGATACGCAATGCGGTCATCATCGAAAATGACAATGATAATCCAAATGTGGTTTCCTTAGGGAAATCCGTTACGTTTGCAGAACTGCCTGATGGCGAAGAAGAAACATATACAATCGTTGGGAGTGCAGAAGCAGATCCATTTGAAGGCAGAATTTCAAACGATTCACCAATGGCAAAAAGTCTTTTGGGACAAGAAGTCGGTGCCGAAGTGGCAGTTGCCACTCCAGGCGGAGATATTCAAGTTAAGATCGTAAAAGTTGATTAAGGCAAAAAGCGGGGTGATTCCCCGCTTTTTTATTTGATTTCAAAGACTTTTTTATCTGATTCACTGATTACAAAGTATTCATTTTCATTTGAATCAAGTTAACGCTAGGGTTCCAATTTTACTGCAAAGAATAGGCAAGCAAGATATTACATTTATGTTACGATAGCGTTTATTTATAGCTAAATACCTAAGTATATCCTTATTTGATTCTGGAATAAAATAATAAATTTTTTGTAGAGATATATAATAAATAAAATATTAGAAAATATTTGTATTTACATAAAATTATCGCTGACGATATTAAAATTATCACATCTGACAGTACTTAACCAATTTGTCTTGAAACTAAGATAATCCTTACATGAAAAATAGGAAATTATGACTGTTTTTGAGTGAAACACTTAATATTCTGCAATAAATTTAGTAATATTGTTTCAGACAAAGTGAAAGCAGTAGATTTTAAGAATGAGGGTGAATAGATAAAAAAATACGTATTGCAGTAGTGAATTACAATGGACCCAGACGGCGCTCAAGATATCAATGAGGAAATACAGTAAAAGATTGGAAGTAAACAAGAAGAAGTATAACAAGGAGGATTATATATGGAACGAATTCTAAAAATGACCATTTCCAGCTTTATGCTATGCTTATTGCTTGTTGCTTGTAACGGGGAAGACAATAATCATGGTGAAGAAGAATCTCAAGAATCAGTGGAAGGAAGTTCAACAGAAAATGGTGGTTCAGATGACGATCAGGCAGAACCGTCAGAACTGTCAGTAGAAGAAAGTGGAGATACTTCAGGTACCGAGCAACCGTCCAGCAATGAAGGTGAACTACCTGAAAACCAGTTGGGCCTTTCCATCGGAGATACTGCCCATTTAAAAAATGATTATAGAGAATATGAAATTACGTTGAATTCTGTTGAAATAACAGAAAAAGCAGGAGAAGAACCTTCTTTAGAAGGCAATTATGTAATTGTAGATGTGACATTGACAAATCTCAGTGATGAAGCAGCTTATGCTGCAGATGCTTTCAGTACGACATTCTTATCAACGGAGGCAGAAGGCTATGCTGTTCCGTGGTTTTATGTTGATGGTGTAGCAGAAGAATGGACGGAAGAAATTGCCCCTGGAGGATCTCAGACTGGTGTATTGCTCTATGACATGGAAGTCAGTGATTCCTATGTGCTCCACGCTGGAAGAGGCTATGAAGGACTCTCGAATCAAATTTCTTTTGAATTTTCTACAAATGAAGTGGAATAATCATTTTAATTAATTGTATCCAGTGCTCGATAAAATATATTGAGGATACTTTTCATCTATAAGGGTGTATTTTCGGTCGTGCTTGTAGCCGACTGCATAAACCATCATTTGAGAAATTCGGTCTATATTTGGACTTCAACAGTATTTCCAGCTGAAGCCGATAACAAAATTTAACCTCAATCAAGTTTTCAAGAGGAGGGAATAAAATGGAAGAAATGTTAAATAGTGTTCTTGATTTCTTGAAGATGCTATTTTCAGAAATCATCGGCTGGATTGTTGTGTCCGCTCTATGGGCGGTAAATAAAATGAGAGACTTTCTTTTGGATACAGGGATAGTAGATAACGTCACAACAGCGACAGTAATCCCGATTATTCTATTGGCCGTTATTTTTCTAATCCTGATCGGCTGGTTTATCGGTCCGCGTCGGGTGTTTGGTCAATACAATAATGATAGGAATTAAGGTGAAACAAATGGTTATGGTTTGAATCGGAATATATCCTATTATATGATACTATAATATAGAAATAGGAGGGAATAGAGATGAGCGATTCAGACAATCATTCACGCTTAAACAAATTTGATAAACGCAGAAAAAATACAAAGGCAATTTCTATTTTCCTTGTAGCAGGAGCATTGCTGCTGATCATTCTGCTTGCTGTATGGCTTTTCGGCGGCAATGATGAAACGGCTGAGGATTCAACAGGAAGCGAGCAGGAGGATTCTGATTTCCTGGTCACGGAGACTGAGGATGAAGATGAAGAAGCTGAGAATAATGCAGAGGATGATTCTTCTGCTAATGATGACTCAAATCAAGAGGAATCTGCTGAGGAAAACGAATCGGGAGAAGATCCTATCGATGAAGAAGAACAGGAAACTACAGAGGAAGATATAGAAACGGAACCTGCAGAACCGTCCGATAATAATGTAGCTGAAGCATATTCCGGCAACTGGGACCCAATCGGCACCGAACAAACCGGTCCGCATACAACCAACTTTGACGACGGTTCAGATGACCGGATCGAAGTAAAAAGGGCAGCGGCAATGGCCACGGGAATAGCAGAAGATGATATGATAGTATGGTGGGTTGATAATGGCGGCGAACAGAAAGTAATTGCAACTGTTTCGGATAAGGCAGAAACGGATACCTACCGTGTGTTCATGGACTGGATAGATGGAGAAGGCTGGCAGCCGAAAAAAATAGAAGTTCTAATAGAGAATGATAAGAAATAATAGCCGAAGAAAGCAAACTGGAGGATTCTGGATGAAGATTGGAATTATTGGGGCAATGGATGAGGAAATGGCCCTGTTAAAGGAAAATATGACAGATAGCAAGGAAGTGACGGTAGCCAATTGTCACTTTATAGAAGGACAACTGCGCGGAAAGGAAGTTGTTCTTCTGCAATCGGGCATCGGTAAAGTGAATGCCGCAATGGCGACAACCATTCTGCTGGAACGTTTTTCTCCGACACATGTGATTAACACCGGATCGGCAGGCGGCTTTGCTGAAAGCCTTGAAGTCGGGGACGTGGTCATTTCGAAAGAAGTAGTCCATCATGACGTGGATGTAACGGCGTTTGATTATGCTTACGGACAGGTTCCAGGATTGCCGGCAATGTATCAGGCCGATGGTAATTTAGTAAGGGCAGCGGTGTCAGCAATCGAAAATCTGGATATCAAGTATGAACAGGGGATTATTGCGACAGGAGATTCATTTATGGAAGATCCAAGCAGAGTCGCATTTGTACGTCAAAAATTTCCGGAAATGCTCGCAGCAGAGATGGAAGCTGCAGCAGTGGCTCAGGTTTGTCATCAGTACGGAAAGCCATTTGTCATCATCCGGGCATTATCGGATATAGCAGGGAAGAAATCCTCGGTATCATTTGATCAATTCCTGGAAAAGGCAGCCAAAAATGCTGCAGAATTGATTATGAATATGCTGAAGGAGATTGAATAGCATAAAATAAGACACAAAAAGAAGCAGGGGCGCTAAAGGTTAATTTTAGCGCTCCTGCCTTAATTTTGCCGTTCTTTTCGGTAATACTCGTGGAAAACCTTCATTAAAGCCCTTTTTTCAATTCGTGAAACATAGCTTCTGGAAATATTCAGCTTTTTGGCAATCTCTCTTTGTGTCATTTCTTCATAATCGTTCAGACCATATCGGTAGACAATTACCTCACGTTCCCGTTTATCTAGGACAGAGAAATACTTTTGCATTTTGGCAATTTCCATATTTAGCTGAATGTATTCAATAACATTATCATTTTCAGCCTCTAGTATATCAATCAGGCTAATCTCGTTTCCTTCTTTATCCTGACCGATGGGGTCATGTAAAGATACATCTTTTTTTACTTTCTTCAGTGCCCGTAAATGCATCAGAATTTCATTTTCAATACATCTTGCTGCATAGGTGGCCAATTTTGTACCTTTATCGGTGGAAAAGCTTTCAACACCCTTAATCAGCCCAATTGTTCCAATTGAAATCAAGTCTTCCATATCCTCACCAGTATTTTCGAATTTCTTGACGATATGTGCAACAAGCCGCAAATTATGTTCAATTAACTTATTTCTGGCAGATTCGCTGCCATTTTGCATTTCCTGGATGTATTTTGCCTCTTCATCAGAGGGTAAAGGCTGTGGGAAAGCATGATTTTTTACATAGGAAACGAAAAAGATGGCTTCTTTGATAAGAAGAGCAAGAACAGATAGTATCCCGGACAAACGCAATCACCTCCCAGGCAGGTATTCTGGTTCAAGTTCAAAAAGATGTTGTTGGGTATTTGCCTATATATCATCTTTATGAAGCAAGGAGTTGATTAGTGTCTGTCCATGATAATAATATCTAAAAGATTCTAATGCTTTAGACGGTGTAAGGATACTTGGACATGCATTTTTCCAATGCAATTTTTTTATCGCTGTGAGGATACTTTTTATCTTCAATCACTTGGTAATCTTCCTGGCCTTTCCCTGCAATAATAATGATATCTCCAGGTTCACTAATATCGATTGCCTGGTGTATTGCTTCTTTGCGATCTGGGATCATATCATAATTGTTATGACGCATCCCTTTTTCCATATCGTAAAGGATGGAAGAGGGGTCCTCAAAACGAGGGTCATTCACCGTCAGGATAACATAATCTGCGGCAGACGCTTTTTCAGCCATTATCGGCCGTTTCAGCTCATCACGATTTCCGCCTGTTCCAGCAACGAATATGAGCCTATTCCTTTTAAAAGGCTGGACAGTAGTAATTGCCTTTTCAATAGCATCTGGAGTATGTGCATAATCCAGATAGATCGTTATCGGTGAATCGACATCGATCTTTTCCATACGCCCGCTTACCGGTCTCATCTCTTGAACCGAATGGATGATCCGTTCCAGTGGTATATCACCTTTGGCGTAGAGCGATGCTATTGCTGCAAGCGTATTATAAACATTAAATTCTCCTAGGAGATTTATGCTCATTCGGTATGTGCCTTCTGGGGTAATAAGGTTAAATTCGGTCCCATTCTCTTGGCAATCGATATCTTCTGCCTTAAAATGGGCGTCACTTTGGATACCGTATGAAATTACTTCAGCTGGCGACATAATCGAGTATTTTTCGAACCAGGGATCGTCCTGATTCAAAACGACGAACTTTTCCTTTGTCAAATCATTGCCTAACTGGGCAAATAGCAATCCTTTGGTATAGCCATATTCATCCATTGTATTGTGATAATCCAAATGGTCTTGTGTTAGGTTTGTGAACGTTACGATATCATAGTCTACGCCCCATAATCTGCCTTGAGACAGGCCATGGGAAGAGACTTCCATTACCATATTCTTTATATCGGCATCATAAGCTTTCTTCATCATTTGCTGATTTGTCAAAGCATCGCACGTCGTATTGGGACTGCTTGAAAATGCTTCATCTAATTGAGAACCGATTGTGCCTGACAGTGCCGTTTTCTGACCGGATTTTTTTAAAACATGGTTGATCAGTGATGTGACAGTAGTTTTTCCATTCGTACCGGTCACACCAAAAATCTTTAGATGACTTGAAGGGTAGCCATAAAATTTACAGGCTAAAAGTGCCAAGGCCTTCTTTGAATCTTTTACGACAACTAAAGCAACATGATCCAAATCAATATCAAGCTTCTCCTCTGCAATAATAACGGTCGCTCCATTTCTAATCGCTTCAGAATAATAATTATGCCCGTCAACAGTATAACCGCGGATACATATGAACATAGAGTCCTTTACCACTTTTCTGGAATCATCTTGGAGTGCTTGTATATGATCTGGTACCATTCCAAAAACCTGTTTCATTTTCAGGCTGGAAAGCAATTCATATGTATTCATCATAATAATCCTCACAATCTTTAAAATCTTTTCATCTTTCATTTGACATAAAAATAGTATTATTAAACATATTTCCCTTTAATTAAACGTTTTAATCCCATTTATGAAAATAAGAAAGCAAACAAGCTTGCTTCTGCAGTCACTCGCGATTGGCTGATGTGTTGCTTTCAAGATTTTTCATTGCTTCGTTATATTCATCCTTCCGATTGTTGAGTACTGGCTTTACACCCTTTAGATGTGCTGCCCGTGAGATCATATGTGCTGAAACCGGATTGGTAAGCAGGATAAATCCAATGGCAAGCAGCAGCTTCCCGCTAATAATTGAATGCTGAAGATAAAGGAACAAGAAAGCGGCAATAAGGATACTGATGACACCTAAAGTGGATGCCTTTGTTGCTGCATGCAGCTTTGTGAAAATATCGGGAAAGCGAATAATTCCAATCGAAGCTGAAAGGATAAAGAACGTACCAACTAAAGTGGAAAAAATGATCGCTATATTTATAATTATACGAAACAAAGCTTCAATTTCTGTCAATGATAACACCTGCTTCCAAATATTTGGCTATACCGACAGTACCAAGAAAAGCAAGAATCCCGATCAATAATACGATATCATTCAATTTATCGGTCACAAGATAAATCGAGAGCAGGGCAGCGATTGCCATTAGATTGATCCCGATAGTATCAAGTGCAACGGCACGGTCACTGTTATAGGGACCAACAATGGTCTGATACATAAGCATAATTAACGAGAGGGAAATACCGGCAAACCCAACCAGCAATGTCCATTCTAGTACTGTCTCTGTTGCTTGAAGTACGTCCGTCATCTTGTCACCTCCATGATTGTCTTTTCAAATGTATCCTTTATCGATTTGATTTCAATCTCCACGTCATCAATATGCATCGCATGGATGTATAATTTTGATTTGTCATCTGAGATGGCGATCGAGAGTGTTCCTGGTGTCAAGGATATAAGATTCGCCAGCAGGGTAATCTCCCAGTCACGTTTTAACTCTATCGGATATTCAAAAATGCCCGGCTCTTTGATTGGCTGTGGCGAATAAATATATTTAATCATATCAATGTTGGATAGAATCATCTCTCTTATGAAGATGAATAATAATTTGAATGCTTTAAATACTCGTTTCAGGTAAAAGCCACCTGGTAAAAACCTCCTCAATAAGAGGAGGAGCAGAATACCGAAGATGAAACCAGTGATAAAGCTTGGCATTGTATAAGATTCACTTAAGAACATCCACATAATTGCAACAGTTAAATTAATTACGATTTGAAATGGCATCTTCAACTACTCCTTTAAAACAGAATCAACATAGATTTGCGGGTCCAGCAGATAAGCAGCAATCGAATCTGCAATCGGATAGAATAACTCAGCGCCAGCACCAAGCACCACCGTAAGTGACAATAGAAAAACGACTGGTGCTACCATGCCTTTAATTGGTTTCTTTTCTATCCCGGCCATTGCCTCTTCATCCCCCCAGAACCCTCGTACGAAGATTTTTATGATGGAATAGAGGATCAGCAGGCTTGTCAGCAATCCGATTATTGCAAGGATGATCAAATCACTTTTAAATGCCCCTTCAAGCAGCAGCAGCTTGCCGATAAATCCACTGAAAGGCGGAATTCCTGCCAATACGAATGCAGAGATGAATAACAGCCATCCGAGCACGGGATAATGATGGATCAGCCCATTCATTTTCCTTAAATCCGACGTGCCGGCCACATAGACAATGATACCAATCAGCAGAAACAACGCTGACTTTACAATCATATCCTGAATCAGGTAATAGATGGAGCCGCTTAATGCTGCCTGGTTGAATATTCCAATCCCCATTAAGACGTATCCAATGGCAGGAATAATGTTATAGGCAACGATGAGTTTAACATTATTGGTTGATAACGCGCCGATAACCCCGAATATCATGGACAATCCAGCTATCCATAAAAAGATATCATGTGTCAAATCAATTCTATAGATAAAAATTAATGTAAACACCCTGATTAGAGAGTATACCCCGACTTTAGTGAGCAAAGCACCAAACAGAGCAGAAATTAATGGATTGGGCACTATGTACGAATTCGGTAACCAGTAGTAAAGCGGGAAGACAGCTGCTTTCGTTGCAAAGACGAAAAAGAGCAATATTCCAATTGTCGTTAAGATGCCTTGTTGATCGATCTCCTGTACACGCTGGGCAATCTGAGCCATGTTAATGGTGCCGACAACCCCATAAAGGAAGGCTACTGCCGTAACAAATAGCATGGAGGAAAATAGATTGATCAAAAGATATTTCACAGACTCTCTTAACTGTACTTTCCCGCCACCAAGCACAATCAATGCATAGGAAGCCATCAGCAGCACTTCAAAAAATACGAAAAGGTTAAATAGGTCACCAGTTATGAAGGCACCTGATACCCCTGTAATCAGGAAAAAGTAGAAGGGGTAGAAATAAAATCGTTCTTTCTCACCCAATCCGGCATAGGGTGCAAAAAAAGCACCTGCCACTGAAATTATATTTGTTGTAAGTACAAGGACGGCTGCAAGTGAGTCTAAAACAAGCACAATACCATAAGGTGCCACCCAACCTCCCGTTTCCAGTACAATCGTTCCGTGTTCAATTACCTGCCAGGCAATGTAGACGGAAGCCCCTAGACTTACAACTGAAAAAATCTTGGTCAGCATTCTGGAAACATTGACTTTTGAATTGAAAAATATAAGAATTACAGCTGATATTAACGGTATAAGTATTGGTAGAACAGCTAGATTACTCATTCGGATTACCCCTCAACTCTTCCATATTATCTGTTTTGTTTTCCTGTGTTGTACGGTATGCCAGTACCAGCAAAAGGGCGGTAATACCGAAACTGATAACGATCGATGTCAGGATCAGGGCCTGGGGCAACGGATCGGTATAGTCTGTTATACCCTCTGTCAAAACCGGAGCCATACCTGTTTTTAATTTACCCATTGTCAGTATGAACAAATGGGCTCCATGTGATAGTAAAACCGTACCGATGATAATTCGGAGCAATTGTTTTTGCAAAAGATTATAGATTGCTGTTGCAAACAATACTCCCGCGAGAATCAAAATAATGATTTCCAATTATTTCGCCTCCTTATTTTTGGTCATCTTTATGAGGCCGAATACTGCTAGTGCAGCAATTCCCAGCACGGTTATTTCAAATAATGTATCCAGTCCGCGCATATCTACAAGGATTACATTGACAACATTATCTCCACCACCAAGCTTATAGGAGGTTTCCAGGAAGTAATCCGATATAGAGTCAAACCAATTCGTGCTATGTGCTGAGATGCCAATCAATGTCATCATCGCTCCAAAGCCGACTGATATAATCAGATTCAATGATATGGTACGAGCGCTTTCTACACGCTTTTCCATTTTAGGCAGGTGATAGAAACAAAGCAGGAAGAGCGCAATGGATACTGTTTCGATTACGAGCTGTGTTAGAGCAATATCCGGTGCACGGTATATTGCGAAAAGCATAGAAACCCCATAGCCGACAATTCCGACAACGAGAATCGCAGCCAGATTATTTTTAGTAAAGAGTGTAGCAACTGCACCGATTATGATAATGATTACAACGGAAATCTCCAGGCTGCTAAGATCGGCAGTGTCGGCAAAGCTTATCGTGAATCCGCCAGTGATTATCATGATTGCCGTTGTTACGACAAACATCGCACCGAGAATTAGGGCCATATACGTTTTTAAAGATCCAGTCATATACGTATTGGTGATAGCCTCTGAATAACTATCCACTTTGTCGATCAACCAGTCATAAGCCTTATTCAAGCTTAATTTACCAGGGAGAACATTATATACCATGGTCCATTTTTTACGCGTAAGGAACAGTAGAGTTCCGATTGCTACGACAATGAGTGACATAATAAATGGTGTACTGTCCCAGCCATGCCAATAATGGATGCTTGCAAACTCTGCACCGCTGTTTACTGCTTCAGCTGCGTGCAGAAGGAATGGTGCGTTGACCATATCCGGGAAGATACCAATCAGGATAACTCCCAATATAAGAATGATAGGGGAGATTAACATTCCGATTGGTGCTTCATGTGGCTTCTTTGGTAATTTATCGACATGATTTGATCCGGTAAAGACACCAAAGAAATAATACATGGAATACACAAAGGTAAAGATACTTGCCAATACCGCCAAATAAGGGATTGCTTGGCTAAGCAGGTCGATGCCTTCCAAATCAGCAGCGGCACCAAAAAACAATTCCTTACTATAGAAGCCATTCAGAAACGGCAATGGAACCCCGGCCATGGAAAATGTACCGAATAGAGCAAGTGTCGCGGTCATCGGCATAAAGGTCATCAGCCCACCTAGTTTACGGATATCTCTTGTCCCTGTTTCATGATCGATAATACCCGTAACCATAAATAAACTTCCTTTAAAGGTTGCATGATTCAGAATATGGAACACGGCAGCAAAGGCTGCTGCTTCCGTACCGAATCCAAGCATTGCCATAATCATACCAAGCTGGCTGATTGTTGAAAAGGCAAGGATTGCTTTAAGATCAGTTTGTCTCACAGCCATATAAGCTCCCCAGGACATCGTAACGATTCCCACAAGACTTACAATGATAAAGAACCATTCATACGTAGCGAAGATCGGTGAAAATCTCGCTACCAAAAAGATACCCGCTTTCACCATCGTTGCAGAGTGCAGATAAGCACTGACAGGCGTAGGAGCTTCCATTGCATCCGGCAGCCAGATATGGAAAGGGAATTGGGCAGATTTGGTAAAGGCTCCAAGTAATATCAATAAGAGAATCAAAAGCAAATAATCACTGTTCAGAATGGAATCCACTTGAGCAATCATTCCCTGAATGCTCGTTGTACCCGTAACAAGCGTTAGCAGAATGAATCCACCGAGCATGCTCAGTCCGCCAAACACCGTAATAAGCATGGATTTTTGTGCGCCATATCTTGAACGCTCCTTGAAATTCCAATAACCAATTAGCAGGAATGAGGAAATGGATGTCAATTCCCAGAATGTATAAAGTACAAATACATTATCGGAAAGAACAACACCGAGCATTGCCGCCATAAACATTAATAAATAGACATAAAAAGAACCAAGCTTCTCTGATTTGTTCAGATAAAATACAGAGTATAAAACTACCAGCGCCCCAATACCACTGATGAGCAGTACAAATAGTAAGCTTAAGCCATCAAGATAGAAATCAAAGTTGATACCCATTGATGGTATCCAGTTAACGGTTTCCCTTATGGGCTGGAAATTTCTCCCGATATGACTGGCAAAGGATATAAATATAATCAGTGGTATGAAAAAAACAAAAATACCAGTATGTATTTTATCTTTAATCCTACTCAGTAGTGGAACAAATAGGGCCAAAATCAGTGGAGCGAAAATTGCGTAAATCATCTAATGGTATTCCTCCTTAGCAGTAACAAGAATGTGATTTTTTTCTTTAGTAATGGGTAGTGTGGTATTGATTCTTACATGGGGCAGTTTTACTGGCATGCCTGTTTTAAACTGGTGGATCTTACAGGGATTTCGTTGGTTTCATGCGATTGGTACACAATTCATTCAGTTTGATTATGTAAAAAACATACTTTAGGACAGTTTAACACAATTAACAGGCTCTTAAAAACAAAAAAGCCCTATCAGATAAAGATAGGGACTGCTGTTTTATATGATGTATCAGGTTTCAAATGTAATTTCATTTTCATGAAGATATCAGGTTTGCTGGCCTTCAAAAAGGTGAAAACGATGAAAAGCAAGGAGATTCCTAAATCAACCCAGTTTAGGATGTTTTATTTTATGGGATAAACATCGTTTATGAATCTCTTCTTCAAATAGAGACAGGAAATCAGGGCTTAAATTCAATTCGTATGCTGTATAATAGGACTCCAGCAATAGTTCGTCGGATAAACTTTCCACAATATAGCCCTCCTACATTTATTTTTCTTGTTTGAAGTTATTAATAATTTAACATGTTTCTATTTTGAGGACAAGGCGGAAGTTATATACATGGGGCTGTAGATAACTTGTGTATAAAGGTGTTTTAAAAGCTCACTAATTCCCCTGTTATCCATTTTTTCTTGTTGGCAAAGTTATCCACAATGCGAAAAACAATAGAATTTGTCGAACGATTTTTTCAGATTTTATCGATTATTTGGGAATTAACGAAGCTTTTCATTCATATCCTGATAATTTAACTAGACTTTATAGTCGAATGGAACCATGGCCGAATGAGAAATAATTGATACCTTATCCACAAAATCGGAAATACCATGCGCTTTCCGCGGACTCACGCTAAGCCAAGCTTGCTTCTGAGCAAACTGAAAGCGCCTGCCCGGAGCGGAAATCAGCCGGTGCTGTTGCGTCGTAGTTAATAAATTTCGTGACAAACTGAGACAGCCATACTATTTAAGAAGTTTTCGCTGTAAAACGGTAGTAAGTTATTATAGGATTAGGTTATAATGTGGTATTGTATATATTCAGTACATATGAAAGCATTGAGGTGTAAGGAATGTTAAAGTATTTTCTGCCGAATCAGCATGTAAAAACGGTGTTTGATATACAGCCGGAAACATTGAAAGAAAGAGGCATAAAGGGAATAATTACCGACCTTGATAATACGTTGGTAGCCTGGGATGTGAAAGATGCAACCTCCGAAGTGCTTCAATGGTTTAAAATAATGAAGGACCATGATATAAAAGTAACTATTATTTCAAACAATAATCAGGAACGAGTGGAGATATTTTCCGAGCCGCTGGGAACACCTTTTGTCTACAGTGCCAGAAAACCGTTGAGTAAAGCTTTTAAGACCGTGGCCAGGGAAATGGAATTAAAGAAGGAAGAAGTAGTTGTGATAGGCGATCAGCTGCTTACAGATGTACTTGGCGGC
This sequence comes from Oceanobacillus massiliensis str. N'diop, assembly GCF_000285495.1. GTDB lineage: Bacteria > Bacillota > Bacilli > Bacillales > Amphibacillaceae > Oceanobacillus > Oceanobacillus massiliensis. Next base: position 286,482 of record NZ_HE610978.1, on the reverse strand, counting down.
AACCTAGCGGGATTTTATACGGTGCTTGTAGTACCGATAGTCAAGACAGATGGAAAAATCACGAAAATCAACCGGTCTATCGAACGCAGAATCTTAAACTATATGCGTCGTAAGGGCAAAATCAGCTGGGAGGAATAGATTTGGAAACGATATATTGCCAAGGGTGCGGTGCGCCAATCCAGACAGAAGATCCGAATGCAATAGGGTATACACCGGCCTCATCACTCGAAAAAGAAGATATATTATGTAAGCGATGTTTCCGACTGAAACATTATAATGAAATACAGGATGTCTCGATTACAGATGATGATTTCTTGCAAATGGTCAGTTCCATAAGAGAAGCAAATGGTCTTGTTGTCCATGTGATTGATATATTTGATGTTGATGGAAGTTTAATTAAGAGTCTCCCAAGGATCACTGGCGACAATCCAATTATACTGGTAGGAAACAAACTTGACCTATTGCCAAAGTCAACCAATCGCAACAAGCTGGAACAATGGCTGCGTACAGAGGCAAAAGATGCCGGTATTAAAGTTAAGGATGTGTTCTTGATTTCTTCGGTTAAGGGTACTGGAATCGAGGAGCTGACAGAGCAGATTGAATGGTATCGCAACAATAAGAATGTCTATATTGTAGGTACAACGAATGTGGGGAAATCAACGTTCATTAATCGTTTGATTAAGCAGTCGACAGGAATGGGCGAAGTAATTACAACTTCCTATTTTCCGGGGACAACACTTGGGTTTATTGAGATTCCTTTGGATGAGAATACATCACTTATTGACACTCCGGGAATTGTCAATAAGCAGCAAATGGCTCATTATATTTCTGATGAAGATTTGAAGATCATCACTCCCAAAAAAGAAATAAAAGCAAGGGTATACCAATTGAACAGTCAACAAACGCTATACTTCGGCGGTTTGGCCAGGATCGACTTTATCAAGGGTGACAGACAATCATTTGTTTGCTATTTTTCAAATGAACTGCCCATTCACCGTACAAAGCTTGAAAAAGCCGATGAATTGTATGAAAACCATGCCGGGGAGTTATTGTCTCCGCCAAATGAGAAGACATTGGAACAATTACCGAAGCTGGTGGAGAGCACCTTTAAGATTGATGGAGAAAAAACAGATATTGTTTTCCCTGGTCTGGGGTGGGTCAGTATTGCCGGAGCAAATACAACCGTCACAGCACACAGTCCAAAAGGTGTTGCAGTTTCCAAAAGAAAATCACTGTTGTAAAAAGGAGAGATACTATGGGATATCGCTTCAAACTTATTGGCTACCCAATCAAACACTCCCTTTCTCCATGGATCCATGAGCAGTTTCTCAAGAAATCAAAACTGAAGGGGATTTATTCGATATTTGAAATAAGCCCCGAAAAGTCTTTAGAAGAAAGCGTGCAACATCTTAAAAGGGAAGAAACTGATGGTTTCAATGTTACCGTACCTTATAAACAGGCGATTATTCCTTTTCTGGATGAAATCGATGATACTGCGAGAAACATGGGGGCCGTTAATACGGTAGTAAAAAAGAATAATCGTTGGATTGGCTATAATACCGACGGAATGGGGTATTTACGCTCGCTTGAAAATAAATACCCGGAATTTGTTCAGAATAAAAATATACGTATATTATTGATTGGTGCTGGTGGTGCTGCAAGAGCAATCTATTTTGCACTTAACCATTCAGGGTTTACAGCGATTGATATAGCCAACCGAACCCCTGGGAGTGCCAGAGAAATTTCGGAACTTGCAAGCAACTCCTGCAAATCAAACATATTGTCTTTGGGTGAGGCAGAAAAGTGTATCGATCAATATGACTTAATCATCCAGACGACATCTGTAGGTATGAAACCGCATGTGAATGAGGCAATCCTATCATTGGATAGACTGACCTCAGACACAATCGTCAGTGACATTGTGTATCAGCCATTACAGACTAAGTTTCTTCAACAGGCGCAAAATCGCGGAGCGATGCTGCATTATGGCCATACGATGTTGCTTTATCAGGCACAATATGCATTCGAGATTTGGACAGACAGACAATTGTCAATTAATGATTTAGATGTGAAACTAAAAGCTGTATTGGAAGGAAGATAATATGTTAACAGGTAAACAAAAAGGTTTTTTAAGGTCAGAGGCACATCATTTGAAGCCGATTTTCCAGGTTGGAAAAACGGGTGTAAATGAAAATATGATTGAACAGATCGGAGAAGCATTGGAAAAAAGAGAATTGCTGAAAGTAAGCGTACTTCAGAATTGTATGGAAGATAAGGATACAGTAGCCGAACAGCTTTCTGAAGGTACCCATTCTGATATCGTACAAGTAATCGGCAATAATATTGTCCTTTATAAGGAATCAAAGGAAAATAAGCAGCTGCAGTTACCTTAAAGTTAAATAGAGGGGTTTAAAATGAAACGAATCGGAATATTGGGCGGCACATTCGATCCGCCGCATCTGGGACATCTGCTGATTGCAGAAGAGGTAAGGACGGCGATGGAACTTGCTGAAGTTTGGTTCATCCCAACCTATACTCCCCCGCACAAAGCAGCTTCGATGACAAACGCAGAAGATCGGATAAACATGCTGCAATTGGCGACAGATAATAATCCTTTCTTTAAAGTAAATACCATTGAAATAGAACGATCGGGAAAATCATATACATTGGATACAATGAGAATTTTGAAACAGAAGCATCCGGATAAGGAATTTTATTTCATTATTGGTGCAGATATGGTTGAATACTTGCCGCACTGGAACAAAATTGATGAACTGCTTTATCTTGTAAACTTTGTTGGAGTCAAACGGGCAGGCTACAAGCTGCATTCAGAGTATCCTATTTCCGAAGTAGATATTCCGATGATTGATATTTCATCTTCTATGCTAAGAAAAAGGCTGCGGTCAGAGAAGGATGTTCGCTATATTGTACCTGAAGCAGTGATAAGCTATATCAAGGAGCATCATTTATATGAAGATTGAGCTTGCAATAGAAAAGGTTAAACCACATTTGACCGACGCGAGGTTTCAACATACACTCCGCGTTGCAGAGACTGCAGTAAAATTAGCGGAGCAATATAAAGCTTCGTCAGTAAAAGCTGAGCTTGCAGCGGTCTTTCATGATTATGCCAAATACCGGCCTATAGACGAGTTGGCGCGCTGGATAAAGAGAACATCTTTGCCGAAGGATCTGCTCGAGTATCACCATGAATTATGGCATGGACCTGTTGGATCCATACTTGTCGAGATTGAACATGGGATAGCAGATCGTGAAATTCAGGATGCCATTTATTATCATACAACAGGAAAAGCCTATATGAGTAAATTGGATAAAATTATATTTCTGGCCGACTATATAGAACCGGGCAGGAAATTTCCTGGAGTTGATGAAGTAAGAGAAATGGCTAAACAGGATTTGACAAAGGCTTGCTGGATGGCATCCAGAAATACGATTGCCCATCTGATGAATAAGAACGCCACGATCTATCCAGACAGTTTTCATGCTTACAATGATTTGACTAAACAAATAAACGGAGGGAATTAATTATATGGAGAATAAACAACTTGTTGAAATAATTGCTGAGGCTTGTGATGATAAGCGCGCTGAGGATATTATTGCATTGGATATGAATCAAGTATCATTAGTTGCAGATTATTTCTTGATTTGCCACGGAAACACAGAAAGACAGGTACAGGCAATTGCTAGGGGAATTAAAGAAGCAATGGATGAAAAAGGGATAGATGTTAAGCGGATAGAAGGACTCGAGCAGGCCCGCTGGGTTCTGGTGGACATTGGAGATATCGTATGCCACGTTTTCCATAAAGATGAAAGGCACTACTATAATCTGGAAAGACTATGGGGAGATGCTGCCCAGGTGCCGCTGCAATTGGGGCAGGAAGGCTAATCGATGGCATATCAGGAAATGGCAACATTGTACGATAAATTAATGCTGAATGCACCATATGATGAGTGGATTGCTTTTACGGAACAGGTACTGAATGAGTCAGGGAAAAATATCACGAAGATAGCGGATCTTGGCTGCGGAACTGGCGAAATTACAACCAGATTGGCTCAAGCGGGCTATTCGATGACCGGGATTGACTATTCTGCCGATATGCTTACCTATGCAGCACACAAGGCGAGCGAGAAAAATCTGTCCATTCAATGGCTCCAGCAGGATTTAATAAATCTGACCGGATTAATGGACTACGATGCTGCAATCAGTTTTTGCGATGTAATCAATTATATTACAGAGCCTGCTGAGCTTGAGAAAACCTTCCAAAACGTGGCAGAGTCGCTGAAGCCGGGTGGGATTTTCATGTTTGATGTTCATTCGCTTTTTCAGGTGGAGCAGCATTATATTAACCAGACATTTGCCGATGTGACAGAGGAAGCTTCCTATATCTGGTTTTGTTCGGCGGGCGATGAGCGCGGTGAGATGTTTCATGACTTGACCTTCTTCGCACTTGATGGGGAAGATTATAAGCGATTTGATGAATATCATCATCAAAAAACCTACTCTGTTGATTTTTATAAAAATCTTTTAAGGCATGCAGGCTTCGAAAATCTGAAAGTATTTGCAGATTTTTCATTAAAGCAAAATTTCATAGAAGAAAAGGCAGAAAGAATTTTCTTTTTGGCCGAAAAAAGATCGGAATAATTATCTTATTCCGGTCTTTTCTTTTGTGCAGGATTTTTAAGGCAAATGTCGAAATAGACTATAGAACACATTATTACACCATCTTCTCCACTGTTAAATTTTATTTGGAAGGAGGTATTCCGATTGCTGGAGCTCTTCAAAAAATCCTCTTTTTTTATTGCTGCTGCAGTTGTTGTAATCCTCTTTATTATCTTTACAAATGAAGACGAGGAGACAATAGCAAACAACCTTCACCCAGCAGAAGCAACCGATAATTTACAGGAAGAGCGGTCTGAGATCGATCAGCTCAGTGAAACAGCTATAATTGATGTAAAAGGAGCGGTTTCAAGTCCGGGAGTATATGAAATGGATTTGGATGCGAGAGTGAATGACGTCATTCAAGCAGCGGGAGGATTTACAGCAGATGCCGATCAATCACAGGTAAACCTAGCTCAAAAAGTACAAGATGAAATGATAATCATAGTTCCGGACATGGGAGAGTTGACCGACAGCAATGCATCGTCTGCAAGCCAGAATGGCAAGCTGCGAATAAATTATGCCGTCCAGGAAGAGGTAGAAACATTACCGGGTATCGGTCCGTCAAAGGCCGAGGCAATTATCCGGCATAGGGAGGAATTTGGCTATTTTCAAACAATTGAGGATTTGCTTCAAGTGTCAGGAATTGGTGAGAAGACTTTAGAAAATCTGGAAGACAAAATACAGGTTCCATAATTGCAGTATGGTTTATAGCATTGACGAAGCTTCAATCCGGAATGTAAACTGGTAATAATCACATAAAAAGGGGAATGCACAGAGATGGAAAGAATATCATGGGACCAGTATTTTATGGCACAAAGCCATTTACTGGCACTTAGAAGCACATGCACTAGACTGATGGTAGGTGCGACCATCGTACGTGATAAGCGAATTATTGCAGGTGGTTATAATGGAAGTGTATCAGGCGGTGTCCACTGTATGGATGAAGGATGTTATGTCATTGATGGTCACTGTGTCAGGACAGTTCACGCTGAGGCGAATGCATTGTTGCAATGCGCTAAATTTGGTGTACCTACCGATAATGCGGACATCTATGTTACCCATTTTCCATGTCTGCAATGTACCAAGCAGCTGATTCAGAGCGGAATCCGGACAGTGTTCTATGCCGAGGATTACCATAATCATGAATATGCTGTACAGTTGCTTAAAGAGGCAGGTGTCAAGACAGTCAAAGTTAAACTTGATTATCTTGCGGTCGACACAAATTACCAGCAAAAGACATCACTTATCAATAATCTGTTAGGGAAACTGGAATCAATTACAGAAGACGACGAAGAAGTCCATGCTATGAAGAAAATAGCGGAGAGACTTCTTTAAAAGCTGCGTTACGAACCAGTCTTGAAAAATAATCGAAATAGGTGACTAAGCTATTGAAAGGATATTGGCATTTTCCGGCTCTGGCGGCCGCGGCTGCAATCTGTGCTGTATATAGTCAGCAATACTGGATTATCTTCAGTTTTATATTTTGGCTCTTCTATCTGTTTCATCATGAGCTGCTAGGGAAGTGGACCATTATCATTTCCTTGGCTGTCCTCATTTTTTTTAGCTTTTATATCCCCTCCTTAGATAAGGGAATCGCCACGGAACATTCCTTACCCTCAGAAACTAGCCTCTATAATGGGCAAATCACAGGACCAGTAACCATAACAGATGATAAGGTTGAATTTGTGTTCTCTGAAAAGCACTCCCATCATGATATCCTCATCCTTTACTTTCCTGATGACAACGAAGAATCTATAAGAAAAAACCCCAAAGGCTCTTATCTGAAATCTGGGGCTGAATGCCAATTGACAGGGCTTGCAGAGTTACCCGAAGAAATCAGGAATCCTGGTCAATTTGACTATCGGCGTTATTTGGAGACGAGAGGAATTGCCTATCAGCTTATAGTGGATTCCTTGGCGGATATCCAGTGCACTGGTTCTGGCTTTCTTAACCGTTTCTATATGCTGCGGGAGAGTCTTCTTCTTCATGTGGAGGAAACCCTTAGTGATTTTACGGCTTCCTGGTTAAGCGGGATAGTCTTTGGGGATGATTCCATGATTGATAAAGATACAGAAGAAGTGTTCCAGCGATGGAGCCTTTCGCACATTATAGCAATATCGGGTTCCAACATAGGACTTATCGTTGCACTGTTTTACTTTCTGCTGCTTAAACTGAATATATTAACACGGGAAAAGGCGGAGTGGGTGATGATTGCATTATTGCCAGTATATGCCTTGCTGGCAGGTGGTGAGCCTTCCGTATGGAGAGCGGCAAGCATGATTATATTTTTAATTTTCCTGAACAAATCCAGATTCAGGTTTAGCTATACGGATATCTTAAGCATTGTTTTTCTGTTGCTTATCCTGTTTGATAAGCATATTGTCTATCATATAGGGTTTCAACTGTCTTTTCTCGTGACCTTCGCTATCCTCTTATCCAGGAAATGGATAAATCAAACCTCTTCTCCATTTTGGCAGGTCCTTCAAATCAGCTTTGTCTCACAAATGGCAATCATTCCTGTTCAGTTTGCATACTTTTCCATTTTCCAGCCCCTGTCGATTATCCTCAATTTGCTTATCGTTCCATACTTTACCTTATTAGCCATTCCGTTCATGTATATATTACTGCCGTTAACATTTCTGCCGCATTCTATAGTGAGTCTACTTGATGGATTATTTGCATATGTTCACCGCATTGTGATTGGCTTCATTGAATATATCGATGAAACGCTCTTTTTTCCGCTTCTCATGGACAGGCTGCCATCTGCTGCTGCCACACTATATTTCGTTTTATTTTTTCTTTTTATGATGAATCTACAGCGCAAAAAACTATATCGTTCTATCCAGGCGGGTACATTAATGTGTTTCCTGATTGCAGGAATTGCAGCAAGACCATATTTTTCTTCAAGCGGAGTAGTTACCATGCTTGATATAGGACAGGGAGATGCCTTTGTAATTGAACTTCCATATCGCAAAGGGGTGCTGTTGATTGATGCTGGAGCAGGATTTTCGTTTGACAATATGGAAGCAACTGAAACGATCTATGATCAAATCCTGAAGCCATATCTGTATTCACGGGGGATCAGGAATATAGATGCATTGTTCCTCACACATGAAGATCTTGATCACACAGGAAGTGTCCCTTCCATTATTGATGAGATGCATGTGGAGAAAATAATCGTGAGCCATCATTTTGATGAAGCATTATTGGATGAATTCAGCGGTAATCAGAAAAAAGTGGATGTAAGGAGGGTTGGGCAGGGCGATACAATCCTAATTGGAGGACATCAATTTCACGTAATCGCACCAGGAATGGATCTATTATCGGCAAACGAGAATTCACTTGTGCTATATTCTCCATTAGGAGGGAAAGACTGGCTTTTTACAGGCGATATTGGTCAGAAAGCGGAACGGGAATTGATGCGAAATTACCCGGATATGACAGTCGATATACTTAAGGTTGCCCATCATGGCAGCAATACATCGACAGAGCAGAGCTTTTTGGATACGGTAAACCCCAGTACGGCACTCATTTCCGTTGCTGAAAATAATTCTTACGGCCATCCGGGAAGCGAAGTGCTGGACAGGCTGAGAGAGAAAGGAATCACAATTTTAAGAACGGACAGATATGGGGCAGTCCAATATTTTTATGATCAGGATGATGGAACATTTTTCACCTTCCTGCCATAGACTACCGATGTAAGGGACAATAAAAGATTGTTCACCAGCGCCAAAAAAGAGACTGACAATGCAGTCTCTTTCGATACAATTGCAGGAATATAATTTTCGGTAAAGACTTATTGGCCGATAACGCTGATAGCAGCCCCGATAGCGAAGATTAATACAAAGAATACAAATGAGAAGGCAAATCCTTTAATGGAATCGACTACATCATTGCCTTTATACTGTACATCTTTTTCAAATTCGTTCACAATATACCCCTCCTATGTCATCAATCCTAGTATAAAATAATTTGTTCAAAAAATCTACTTTATATCCAATACATCATTTAAATTTATTTTCATCTCCATTTTTAGTAAGACTTTACATCTATACTTTTGCTGTGTCGGCATAAGCTAAAGACAAGTAAAAATATCGTTTGGCAAGCAGTTTCTAGAGCTGTAAATCAAACGTTTATATAGATGTTGGAGGGGGGATTTCCATAAGTGTTGACAAAAAGAAATTCTCCTCTCCAAATTATCACTTGCCATTCAATGCGTTCGGCTTTACCATTATAACTATACATAGTTGGAGTGAGTATGAATGTCATATATGGATGTCATGAAACAAATCAAAAGAAATGAAATAGCCCCCGTCTACCTTATTTATGGCTCGGAAGCTTTTTTTCTGCAGAATATCAAAAAAGAACTTACTAACAAGGTGCTCGCGGGAGAAGAAGATAATCTTTCCATATATGATCTGGAAGATACACCGATTCAGGAAGTGGTGACAGATGCAGAGACATATCCTTTCTTCGGTGGAAGGAAACTGATCATTGCCAATAACGCCAGCTTCCTGAAGGCAAAAGCGGACAACCTTGCTTTTGAACACGATTTCGCATACCTGGAAAGATATCTGGGACAGCCTGCAGAATATTCGGTGCTCGTTCTGATAGCGCCCTATGAGAAAATCGATGAACGGAAAAAAGTAAGTAAAATGTTAAAGAAAAATACAACCGTTGTTGTCTGCAATCCAATTAAGGAACAGGATTTAAGGCAATGGATCGATTCATTGGCGAACAGTCTGCAGATTGAGATAGCCCCAGATGCTTATGAAATTTTTGAATCTGAACTTTCTGCCAACCTTCAGCTGCTCGAGAGTGAACTGACAAAGCTTGCGTTATATGTGGGTGAAAATGGAGCCATAACCAAAGAGATAGCGGAACGCCTTATTGCCCACACTTCAAACAGTTCCTCGCTAAGGCTCGTAGATGCAGTCATCGAAAGGGACTTGCATAAGGCGATATCTATCTATAAAGACCTGCAGAAAATGAAGGAGGAGCCAATTGCGATGATTGGTTTGCTGGCATTTCAATTTCGCACTATATTACGGGCGAAATTGCTGAAACAGAAGGGTTATGGTCAATATCAAATACAAAAAAATATCGGTTCCCATCCATATGTAATTAAAATTGCTCTGAGCCGTGAGAAGAAATTTACAATTGAAAAACTTGAGGATATCATGAGTAAACTCTCTGATGCCGATGCGGTCATGAAGCAAGGAAAGATGGAGAAGGAACTTGCTTTTGAGTTATTGTTGTATGATCTAATACAGGCTACATAGGTTAAGAAGGAAAGAAATTAGATAGTTAAATAAAAATGAAATTAAACAAACAAAAACGATCCAGTTAATCTGGATCGTTTTTCTATTATAAGATATAAAATCCTATAGGCTATTCACTTTTTTAGCAAGACGGGACTTTTGACGATCGCCTGCATTTTTGTGGATCAAACCTTTTTGAACAGCTTTGTCAATATGTTTTGTTGTAGTTTGCAATGCAGCTTTAGCGTTGTCTGCATCGTTAGCTTCAATCAGACCTTCAACACGTTTAATTTCAGAACGCATTTCAGATTTCTGTGCAGTATTGGCAACACGCTTTTTCTCGTTTACACCAATACGTTTGATTGCTGATTTAACATTAGCCATATATTTCACCTCCTAGTAAGGAACGTTATTCCATTAAAGGTTAATAAAGTTCAATCATCCTCGTAAAGTTATCAAGTTTATTGTAGTCAACTTTCAGTGCGGACAAATTGTATTTTACCAAAGGAAGCGGATGTTTTCAATAGAATTGTTGTGTAATTGAACATTTCGTATGTTTTTGGTTAAATTGTCCATTCTATTATTGACAACCAAATGAAGGGAAGGCTTACAGATGGAGGACTTAAATCAATCGTTTCAGGTGAGAACAGACTTAGCGGTAGAAGCGCGGGATATGTACACAGAATCAGAACCAGCAGTGAAAAAAAGAAAAGCGAAATAAAAGGGGTAACTTTTAAAGAACGGAATGAAGACAATATACAGATATCCTATGTGGATATTGATGAAGAGGGCGCCAAGCTATTGGGCAAAAAAACGGGTTCCTATGTAACCATTTATGCAGACGGCGTCAAAAAACAGGATACGGCAAGACAGGAGGCTGCTGCTAAGGTGCTGGCAAAAGAACTGGAGGACCTGATATCCAGAAATGACATACCCGCCAATGGAACTTGCCTGATTGTTGGTCTCGGTAACTGGAATGTAACACCGGATGCCCTGGGACCAATGACTGTGGAAAAGGTGCTGGTAACAAGCCATTTATTTAAACTGCAGCAGGAGACTGTTGCGGACGGATACCGAGATGTGGCTGCTGTTACACCGGGAGTGATGGGAGTGACGGGAATTGAAACGAGCGACATTATCTTTGGCATTGCTGAAAAGTACAAGCCAGATTTCGTCATCGCAATCGATGCACTTGCTTCAAGAAGCATCGAGCGGGTGAATGAGACGATCCAGTTGTCGGACTCTGGTATCCATCCTGGATCTGGAGTAGGCAACAAGCGTAAAGAAATCAGCAAGGAAACGCTTGGTGTCCCCGTACTGGCCATTGGAGTCCCAACCGTCGTTGATGCCGTCACAATTGCCAGTGATACGATTGATTACCTGCTGAAGCACTTCGGACGCGAATGGAATGAAAAAGACAAACCGTCCAAATCGCTGGCACCAGCCGGGATGTCTTTTGGATCAAAGAAGCTTACCGAGGAAGATCTTCCTGATGAGGAAAAAAGGAAAACGTTTATGGGGATTGTCGGGAGCTTGTCGGAAGATGAAAAGAGGAAGCTTATTACTGAGGTATTAACACCGATTGGCCATAATTTAATGGTAACCCCTAAAGAGGTTGATGGGTTCATGATAGATATGGCCAGTCTGATTGCTAATGGATTGAATGCGGCATTGCATGAAAACGTGAATGTGGATAACTTTGCATCCTATTCGAGGTAAGTATAGCAGGCTCTATTAATTGGTCTATTTTTTTAAAAAACATGGTTCTAGTTTTTGTGCATGGCTCATAGATTTTAACAAGAGCACAGAGCAGAAAGGTGGGATCATGTATTTTTATGAGTAAAAATCACCTGAAAAACAATGCACAGATTTTATCGAGGCGCAGTGGCATCTATTTGTTCAGTGTCGCCATCCTGTTTGTTTTTATCGGAATGCTGACAACAGTTCAACCCGCCTACCGCTTTTCTTCTACCTTAATCACGGAATGGACAAGGGATATAGATGGATTTGTGTTCTACAATCTGCTAGGCATGGAAAACAGGTCCTTTAAGCAGGCCTTTCCGGAAGATCGCAAACTGCCAGAACTATCGAATGTCATCTTCCAGATTGCAACAAATCTAAAGCCAAATGACCCGAGAAGTCTGCTGGGAAATGAATTGCCTGGCTTTTCCATATACGACAGTGACATTCTGATAGCCGGGGAAGGTACAGACTATACTAACCTTCCGATAGAATCATTTCCACCGCTCGAAGAAGTGCTTAGAGACAGGGAAGCGATCATGGAGGAAGAAACGGAGCAGCCAATCGGGGAACCGAAAGAAGAGGTCAAGCAAACCACAGGAAAACGGAATGTTGTTTTTATTTATAACACGCATAATCGGGAATCATTCCTGCCGTATTTACCAGATACAACAGATCCTGACTTAGCACATCACTCAGAAATGAATATCACAAAAGTCAGCGATAGACTTGCAGAAGCTTTAAAGAATAAAGGGATCGGCACACAGATCGATCACACAGACATAGGCAATGTTCTGGATGAGGAGGGATTGGAGTATTGGCAATCCTATGATGCATCTAGAGAGGTGGTAGAAGCGGCAATTTCCACTAATAAAGAGATTCAATACGTATTTGACCTGCACCGGGATGCCCAGCTAAGGAAAGAAACGACAAAAGAAATAAATGGTGAATCCTATGCCAGGATTATGTTCGTTGTCGGGATGGAACATGCCGGCCATGAGAAAAACCTGCAAATTGCTACAGAACTGAATGCCTTGATAGAAGAGAACTATCCTGGACTCAGCAGAGGGGTTGTCCCCAAACAAGGGGCAGGTACGAACGGCGTTTTTAATCAGGACCTATCAGAAAATGCGATACTTGTGGAATTCGGTGGTGTCGAAAATACGATGGAAGAGCTGTATCGTTCAGCGGATGCGCTTGCAGAAGTGTTCAGTGACTATTATTGGGATGCAGAAGAGGTCCAAGGAAATCCTTAAGGAGGTAAAAACATGCGGTTGATTGTCATTCTGCTGTTAATGGCAGTATTTTTCTTGTCGGGTATCGTATATGGAACGAATCAGGAAACGAATCAGACAGTTGAAGACAGTGAAGCTTCAATAACAGAGGCAGAGCCGGAAGAATCATTAGAGCTTGATGAGGAAACGATTGCGAAATCAGCTGTTCAGCCGGAGCTGGACGGGGATTCGTCGGTGATACTTACGCAAAAGACAGCTTCTGCATTGGAGGCGGGGGTGAAAGGATTCTTTGAGATAATCATGCAGGTGATGTATCAGACAGCACAGATTTTCTTCTGATTAGTCGATGGATAAACGGTACTGTTATCTATGATTTAAGGCATCCAATATATTTATTGATTGAATAAACCTAGTTCAATTGCTATAATCAATGCTAGCTATGGACGCCTTAAATTTTGATACTTTCATCTGGATAACAGCTGAAAGTCTTGTAGGAGTGAGCATCAGGAATGGTGAATAAACAACGTAAAGTACGTAATTTTTCGATTATCGCACATATTGATCACGGAAAATCAACCTTGGCAGATCGAATTTTGGAAAATACGAAGACAGTAACAAAAAGAGAAATGAAAGATCAGCTGCTCGATGGAATGGATCTTGAGCGTGAACGCGGCATTACGATAAAGTTAAATGCTGTTCAGCTTGCTTATACAAGTAAAAGTGGCGAAGAATTTATATTTCATTTAATAGACACACCGGGACATGTCGATTTTACATACGAGGTTTCACGAAGTCTTGCTGCGTGCGAGGGAGCGATTTTAGTAGTGGATGCTGCCCAGGGGATTGAAGCCCAGACACTGGCAAATGTCTACCTTGCGATGGAAAATGAACTTGAAATAATTCCGGTTATCAATAAGATAGATCTTCCAAGTGCAGACCCTGAGCGCGTGAAAAAGGAATTGGAGGATGTGCTTGGAATTGACGGCAGTGAAGCCATACTTGCTTCTGCTAAGGCAGATATCGGCATAGATGAAATTCTGGAACGGATTACAGAAGTTGTGCCAGAACCTGCGGGCGATGCAGAAGCACCCCTGAAGGCACTTATATTCGATTCTTTATATGATTCTTATCGCGGTGTCATCGCCTATGTCTGTATTAAAGAAGGTTCGGTCAAAGTCGGCGACAAGGTTAGAATGATGGCAACCGGAAAAGAATTTGAGGTAAATGATGTTGGCGTATTTACTCCAAAACCTATCTCAAAGGGTGAACTAACAGTGGGTGATGTCGGCTATCTGACTGCATCTATTAAAAACGTTGGTGACACACGTGTCGGTGATACGGTAACACATGCCGGGAGACCGGCAACGGAAGCACTGCCCGGCTACAGAAAATTAAATCCAATGGTATTCTGCGGACTATATCCAGTGGACTCCAATGATTATAATGATCTGCGGGAAGCATTGGAGAGACTTGAATTGAATGACTCGTCCCTGCAATATGAACCGGAGACATCACAGGCACTTGGATTCGGTTTCCGTTGTGGTTTCCTTGGTTTGCTGCATATGGAGATCATTCAGGAACGAATTGAACGCGAATTTAATATCAATCTTATCACTACTGCTCCAAGTGTTATTTTTGAAGTGGAACAGACAAATGGTGAAGTGATTGACATTGATAACCCGTCTAAAATGCCAGATCCGCAATCCGTTCAGGAAATCCGTGAGCCGTATGTAGAGGCAACCATTATGGTGCCGAATGAATATGTCGGTGCTGTAATGGAAATTGCGCAGAAGAAGCGCGGAAATTTTGTGGATATGCAATATTTGGATGATATTCGGGTAAATGTAATCTACCATATACCACTTTCTGAAATTGTCTATGACTTCTTCGATCAGCTGAAATCACAGACGAAGGGCTATGCTTCCTTCGATTATGAGCTCATCGGGTATCAGCCGTCCAAACTCGTTAAGATGGATATTCTGCTGAACGGCGATTCTATCGATGCATTATCGTTCATTGTCCATCAGGATTTTTCATTCAATCGCGGCAAACAGATTGTAGATAAATTAAAAGAGCTTATTCCGAGACAGCAATTTGAGGTTCCGGTACAGGCAGCAGTCGGCAACAAGATTGTAGCCAGGTCTACGATCAAAGCTGTTCGGAAAGATGTAACAGCGAAACTGTACGGGGGAGACATTACACGTAAGCGCAAATTACTTGAAAAGCAAAAAGAAGGTAAAAAGCGGATGAAAATGGTCGGTTCTGTAGAAGTGCCTCAAGAGGCATTCATGGCCGTCCTGGAAATGAATGACGATTAATATCTTTGATAAAGGAAGAACTTGAATGCATCTACTTTGCGGGATAGTTTTTCCTTTTTTAATTTACATAGGAGTTGACCACAAATGAATGAAGTCCAATCTGTATATATTCACATCCCTTTCTGCCGGCAAATCTGCCATTACTGTGATTTCGTTAAGTTTTTCTACAATGAACAATTGGCGACAGAGTATATTGAAGCATTGAAAAAGGAAATAAACGTTTCGCTGCCGGGAGGGCAGCATAAAATGAAAACAATCTATATTGGCGGTGGTACGCCGACAGCGTTAAATAAAACACAGCTTGAGACGTTGTTAAGTTTCTTGAATGAGAAATTTGATATTGCAGGATGTGAAGAATTTTCAATTGAAGTTAATCCTGGCGATATTGATGGTCAAAAGGCACAATTGCTTAGACAGTATGGCATTAATAGAATATCATTTGGTGTACAGGTTATGGATGATGCCATGCTCGAACAGCTGGGGAGAGTCCATCGTGTGAGGGATGTGTACCATACAGTGGATTTGCTGAAGAAGCATGATTTCAGGAATGTGAGTCTAGATCTGATATATGCCTTGCCGCATCAGACGGTGGAACAGTTCAGCCATTCTCTGCAAGAGGCATTGTCGTTTGGCCTTCCTCATTATTCAACCTATGCACTTCAGATTGAGCCAAAGACGGTATTCTATCAAAAGCATAAAAAAGGACAGCTTCACAGACCTCCAGAGGACGATGAAGTAATGATGTATGAGATTCTAAAGCACACCATGAAAACAAACGGAATCAATCAATACGAAATCAGTAATTTTGCAGCTCCCGGATATGAAAGTAAACATAATTTGACTTATTGGAGCAATAACTATTACTACGGTTTTGGTGCGGGGGCACATGGATACCTTCCAGGCCGCCGGATTACCAACATCCGGCCGCTCCCTGCCTATGTGAAACAGGCCATGAAGGATGGCAAACCGGTTCTGCAGATCGATAAAATTACGTTAAAAGAAAGGATAGAAGAGGAGATGTTCCTTGGACTTCGGAAAATGAGCGGAATTGACAAAGAAAGCTTTGCGAAGAGGTTTGCCTTCAGACCAGAAGAACTATACAGACGTGAGTTTGACCAGCTGACCAAAACGGGACTGATAAGCGAGAGTGAATCGGCAATCCAGCTTACTGACAAGGGAATGCTGCTGGGAAACAGGGTTTTTGAAAAATTCCTTCTCGACAATGATTTTGAACGGTTGCTTAAAAACGGAGCCATCTGAGACATTCTGTTTGACAAAAAAATGGGATTTGATAATTTTATTATAGTATTAGCACTCGATGAGATAGAGTGCTAACAGGAGTGATCATCATGTTAACAGAAAGGCAACTTATCTTATTGCAAGTCATTATTGATGATTTCATCGATTCTGCCCGTCCCATCGGCTCCAGGGCACTTTCCAAAAAGGAGAGTCTCCCGTATAGTGCGGCCACGATAAGGAATGATATGGCAGACCTTGAAGAACTCGGTTTTTTGGAAAAAACCCATACTTCATCCGGAAGGGTACCATCGGAAAAAGGATATCGTTACTATGTCGATCACCTGATTGGGCCAAGTACAAAACAAAATGAAGTAAGTATTATCAAGGATATCATCCAGGACGGTTTTTTTGAACTTGAACAGATTGTACAGATGTCTGCAGAGGTTCTATCCGAGCTGACAAATTATACGTCGATTATCCTTGGGCCTGAAATGTTTGAAACTACATTGAAGCAGATTCAGATTCTTCCGCTGTCCGCACATACCGCGGTGGCGATTCTTGTAACCAATACGGGACATGTCGAACATCGTTCATTCACAATACCGGAAAAGATTAATTCCTCTGATCTGGAGAAAATGGTCAATATATTGAATGATCGGCTTAAAGGTGTGCCGATCATCAGATTGCAGGAAGTTCTGGATACTGAAGTCGCCCAGCTGATGAAAATGTATATGAATGACTCGAATAGATCTTTCGATTATTTGAAAGCAATCTTTGTGAGTGACCATCCTGTGAAACTTTATATCGGTGGGAAATCCAATATTCTGATGCAGCCTGAATTTAACGACGTTGATAAAATCCGTTCCTTTTTCTCCATGATGGAAAAAGAGGATGAAATAGCGAGTATGCTTAAAAACAGTAAAAACGGAATTGAAGTCTCGATTGGAAATGAAAATGAAGTTGAGGCGATAAAAGATCTCAGTCTCATCACTGCCTCCTACCATCTGGGCGGGAACCATATGGGAACCATTGCGCTGCTGGGGCCAACCAGGATGGAATACAGGAAGGTCATTTCGCTGATAAGAGGGTTGTCGAGTGAGATGACGGATGCTTTGTATATGTGGAATAGATTCAATGACTAGCCTGACAGGGCAGTTTGAATGGAAAGTCTATCATGCATTGTATTTTGTTTAGAATGCTTTTCGTGATATAGTCTTACATGGAATTTTTATAATGGAGGTGGCACTGGTGGAAGAAAACAACAAAAATAATGCAAATGAAGAAAAAACGGTTGAGAATGAGGAAGAGATTGAAGTAATTGATTCTGCTGAAAACGATCCTGCCGAAAAAGAAACGAAGGCTCAGGAGAATACATCTGGTTTTGAAAAAGAGATGGAAACATTAAAAGCTGAAAAAGAAGAGGTCTATAACAGATTGCTTCGCCTTCAGGCAGAATTTGATAATTTCAAGAAAAGGTCACAAAAAGAAAAAGAGGCCGACAGAAAATATAAATCGCAGGAGTTGATTAATGAACTGCTCCCGGCTATTGATAATTTTGAGAGGGCGTTACAAGTCGAAACAACAGAGGAAAACGCCAGCCTTGTAGAAGGAATTACAATGGTATACCGACAGCTTCAGGATGCATTGAAGTCCCAGGGGGTTGAAGTGATCGAAACAGAAGGGAAGACATTTGATCCCACACTGCATCATGCTGTTATGCAGGTTGAGGATGAGAGCATTGATCCCAATTCTGTTGTAGAGGAACTTCAGAAAGGCTATATGTTAAAAGATAAGGTTATTCGCCCAGCAATGGTAAAAGTAAATAAATAATGGGAATAGAAGCACAAGGAGGAAACAAATAATGAGTAAAATTATTGGAATTGACTTAGGAACTACAAATTCATGTGTCGCAGTAATGGAAGGCGGGGAAGCAGTCGTAATCCCTAATCCGGAAGGCAATCGGACAACTCCGTCTGTTGTGGCCTTTAAAAATGGCGAAAGACAGGTTGGTGAAGTTGCAAAGCGTCAGGCTATTACAAACCAAAATACCATTCAATCCATTAAACGTCATATGGGTACAGACTACAAAGTGAAAATTGACGATAAAGAATTTACGCCACAAGAAATATCAGCAATTATTCTGCAGTATATCAAATCCTATGCAGAAGATTACATTGGTGAAAAAGTTGAAAAGGCAGTAATTACAGTTCCTGCATATTTTAATGATGCGGAGCGTCAAGCAACAAAAGACGCTGGTAAAATTGCAGGACTTGAAGTAGAGCGTATTATTAATGAGCCTACTGCAGCAGCACTTGCATACGGCATTGATAAAGACGATCAGGATCAGACCATTCTTGTTTATGACCTTGGCGGCGGTACATTTGACGTATCTATCCTGGATATCGGTGATGGCACATTTGAAGTTGTTGCTACAGCTGGAGATAACCGTCTGGGCGGAGATGACTTTGATGAAGTTATCATCAACCATATGGTACAGGAATTCAAGAAAGAAAATGGTATCGACTTAGCCAAGGACAAAATGGCTATGCAACGTCTGAAAGATGCTGCTGAAAAAGCGAAGAAAGACCTTTCTGGAGTTTCTCAGACACAGATTTCTCTGCCGTTTATCACTGCTGGAGAAGCTGGCCCATTGCACTTGGAAATGAATATGACCCGTGCGAAATTTGATGAATTATCATCTGATCTTGTAGAACGTACAATGGTTCCAACCCGTAAAGCACTATCAGATGCCGGATTATCGAAAAATGATATCCACAAAGTCATCCTGGTTGGTGGTTCAACTCGTATTCCTGCTGTTCAGGAAGCGATTAAAAAGGAACTTGGCCAAGAACCATCTAAAGGTGTAAACCCGGATGAAGTTGTAGCATTAGGGGCAGCAATCCAAGGCGGTGTCCTGCAAGGTGATGTGAAGGATGTTGTTTTACTTGATGTAACACCACTTTCACTTGGTATCGAAACAATGGGATCTGTATTTACTAAATTAATTGAACGCAATACGACTATACCTACCAGTCATTCGCAGGTATTCTCTACTGCAGCAGATAATCAAACAGCTGTTGATATCCATGTCCTTCAAGGGGAACGTGAGATGGCCGCAGACAATAAAACACTTGGACGCTTCCAATTGACAGATATTCCACCAGCACCAAGAGGAGTACCTCAAATCGAAGTAAGCTTTGATATTGATGCAAATGGTATCGTTAATGTACGTGCTAAAGATATGGGCACAAACAAAGAACAGTCCATTACCATCAAATCCTCTTCAGGTCTTTCTGATGAAGAAGTTGAAAAAATGGTTCAGGAAGCAGAAGAGAATGCTGAGGCGGACAAAAAACGCCGTGAAGAAGTAGAATTGCGCAACGAAGCAGATCAGTTGATCTTCACAACAGATAAGACAATCAAGGATTTAGGCGACAAAGTAAGTGAAGAAGATAAGCAAAAAGCGGAAGCTGCTAAAGAAGAATTGAAAACAGCCTTGGAATCCAACGATATGGACCAAGTAAAAGAGAAGAAAGAAACATTGCAGGAGCATGTTCAGCAGCTGTCTGTAAAATTATATGAACAAATGCAGCAGGATGCAGCAGCACAGCAAGAAGGTCAGCAGGAAGATGGCGGAAGTGATGACGTTGTCGATGCGGATTATTCTGAAGTGGATGACGACAAAGATAACAAGTAATTTAGATCTGTTATATGTGTAACCCAAAAGTCAAAGTCAGGATTCTCTTGACTTTGACTTTTTTAAAGCAAATAATCATCATTTGCTATAAGTGAATAATTGATGATATGATAAAACCTATGCTATAGTGTGTCGGGAGAGTGATGAAGGTTGAGTAAAAGAGACTATTACGATGTCCTTGGTGTTGACAAAGGTGCATCTAAAGAAGAAATAAAAAGAGCATATCGAAAACTCGCCAAGAAGTATCATCCGGATCAAAATAAAGAAGCGGATGCTGCAGATAAATTCAAGGAAGCTAAAGAAGCATATGAAACATTGAGTGACCAGCAAAAGCGTGCCCAGTATGATCAATTTGGTCATGCAGGTCCACAGGGTCAGGGCTTTGGCGGTTTTGGCGGCGGAGCACAGGACTTCGGTGGATTTGGAGACATTTTTGATATGTTCTTCGGCGGCGGGGGACGCACGAGAGATCCAAACGCACCACAGCAGGGAGCAGACTTGCAATATACAATGGTGCTTAATTTTGAAGAAGCAATTTTTGGTAAAGAAACAGATATTAAGATTCCTAAAGAGGAAACCTGCGATACTTGCAGTGGTTCTGGAGCTAAACCGGGAACAAGTGCGGAAACGTGTTCCCATTGCACCGGAACAGGCCAGTTGAATCAGGAACAGAACACACCATTTGGTCGTGTGGTGAACCGCAGAGTCTGCCATTATTGTAACGGAACAGGTAAGATCATCCCCGAAAAATGTAATACATGCGGTGGAACAGGTACGGTTAAAAAGAACAAGAATATCCATATCAATATTCCTGCAGGCATTGATGAAGGTCAGCAGATCCGCGTTTCCGGAAAAGGTGAACCGGGTAAAAATGGCGGACCTGCCGGTGATTTGTTTGTGCTTATCAAAATCAGGCCACATGATTTCTTTGAACGAGAAGAGGATCACATCTTCTGTGAGCTGCCACTAACATTCACCCAGGCTGCGCTTGGGGACGAACTAGAAGTGCCTACAGTTCATGGGAAGGTTAAATTGAAGATTCCAGCAGGCACCCAGTCTGGCAAAACCTTCCGCTTGAAAGGCAAAGGTGTTCCAAATGTTCGTGGCCGCGGGCAAGGTGATCAGCATATTCGTGTCAAGGTAATGACGCCTACCCAATTGACCGAAAAGCAGAAAGAATTATTGCGTGAGTTTAATGAAATTGGCGGCAATGATTCTACTGATGAACAAGACGGAAATATCTTCCAAAAGTTTAAGAAGGCTTTTAAAGGAGAATAAATTAAAAGATGCTGCTTTGCAGCATCTATACATATTATGTTACCAATGAAATGGGTGAAGAATGATGAAATGGTCAGAAATTAGTATCCATACGACAAACGAAGCAATCGAACCAATTTCCAATATCCTGCATGAAACCGGTGCAAGCGGGCTGGTTATCGAGGACCCTTTGGATCTGGTGAAAGTAAGAGAAAACGTTTTTGGAGAGATTTATGATCTGGATTCAAGTGAGTATCCGGAAGAAGGTGTTCGGATAAAGGCATACCTGCCAATGAATAGTTTTCTTGGTGAAACGATTGAGGAGATTAAACAAGCAATCAATAATTTATTGATATATGACATCGACCTCGGGAGAAACCAAGTATCATTGAGTGAAGTTAATGAAGAGGAATGGGCAACAGCCTGGAAAAAGTTTTATAAGCCGGTGAAAATCTCAAAAAAAATAACGATTACACCTACATGGGAGGATTATACTCCAGTTTCCAGTGATGAATTGATCATTGAACTTGATCCAGGCATGGCTTTTGGAACAGGTACACATCCGACTACAGTGCTTAGCATCCAGGCACTTGAGGAATACTTGAACACGAACGATACGGTGATTGATGTTGGCTGTGGTTCAGGGGTTCTCAGCATTGCTGCAGGAAAGCTTGGCGCCAAGGAAGTCTTCGCCTATGACCTTGATGAGGTTGCAGTAGCCAGTACTAGATTGAATGCAAAGGTTAACAAAATGGACCAGCGGATTACTGTGAAGCAGAACAATCTGCTTGATAATATTGACATGGAGGCAAAAGTCATTGTATCCAATATATTGGCTGAAATCATCGTTCGGTTCATTGATGATGCCTGGAATAATCTTGTTGAAGGCGGCTTGTTTATTACATCCGGCATCATACAAAATAAGAAACAGCATGTTAAGGATGAACTGGAAAAACAAGGTTTTGAGATCCTCGCTGTAAATGAAATGGAAGATTGGATTTCAATGGTTGCCAGAAAAAATTAATTGAATGCAATTCAACAATGAAGTGGGTGCACAAATTGCAGAGATATTTTATTCCTTCTAGTGATTTTGAGGGTGATCAAGTATTCATAAAAGGTGATGATGTCCATCACATTATTCGTGTCATGAGGAATAAGGTCGGAGATCATATCATTTGCAATAATGATCATGCACAAGCGGCCCTTTGCCGGATCATTGAAATGAAGGACGACGCGGTATATGCAATCGTTGAAAAATGGCTTGATGAATCGGTGGAGCTGCCGGTAGCTGTAACTATCGCGCAGGGAATACCCAAAGGCGATAAGTTTGAACTGATCCTGCAAAAAGGAACGGAGCTTGGAGCAGACTCCTTTATCCCTTTCCAGGCTGAACGGTCTGTTGCCGTCTGGGATCCTAAAAAGTTAGAGAAAAAAATGAAACGATTTAATAAAATCGTTAAGGAAGCAAGTGAACAAAGTCATCGAAACAAAGTGCCGGCGATAGACAATGCCATGTCCATTCAAGCTCTGATAGAGGAAAGCAAAAACTTTAATGTAAAGTTATTTGCCTATGAAGAAGAGGCGAAGGTTTCTGATTATAAGTCATTTGGCACGATCATCATTAACGCCCTTTTGCCGAATCAGAGTCTCTTGGTGTGCATCGGTCCTGAGGGCGGATTCTCACTGAAGGAAGCAGAGTTGCTGAAGGAGGAAGGATTCCACCCGGTCAGGCTTGGTCCGCGAATACTGCGGACAGAAACAGCTGCACTATATGTCTTGGCAAGTATTTCCTATCATTTTGAAGAATTGAGGTGTGATGAATGCCAACAGTAGCATTTCATACATTAGGATGTAAGGTTAATCATTATGAAACAGAAGGAATCTGGCGAATGTTCCTTGAAAAGGGGTATGAGCGCGTAGACTTCGATCATGATTCAGATGTCTATGTCATCAATACATGTACCGTGACAAATTCAGGTGATAAAAAAAGCAGACAGGTGATCAGACGTGCAATCCGGAAAAATCCAGATGCCGTCATTTGTGTGACAGGCTGCTATGCACAAACGTCTCCTGGTGAAATAATGGAGATTCCGGGTGTGGATGTCGTTGTCGGTACCCAAGATCGTAAAAACATATTCAGTTATATTGATGAGCATAAAAAGACCAAGGAACCTATCAACGGTGTTTCCAACATTATGAAGAACCGTGTATTTGAGGAAATGGATGTTCCAGTTTTCACAGACCGCACACGCGCATCCTTGAAAATACAGGAAGGCTGCAATAACTTCTGTACTTTCTGCATCATTCCATGGTCCCGCGGCTTACTCCGTTCCCGAGACCCTGAAAGTGTCATCAACCAGGCTGACAAGCTGGTAAAAGCGGGCTACAAAGAGCTTGTGCTGACTGGCATACACACTGCGGGGTATGGAGAAGATCTGAAGGATTACAATTTTGCAATGCTGCTTCAGGAACTTGAAAAAGTGGAAGGGCTGGAACGAATCCGTATTTCATCTATCGAAGCAAGTCAAATCACCGATGAAGTTATTGATGTGCTTGACAAGTCCAAAAAGATAGTCAGACATTTGCATATACCGTTACAGGCTGGATCGGATGCAGTATTAGCTAGAATGAGAAGGAAATATTCTACCGGTTTTTATAAAGAAAAGGTGAAAAAAATCAAACAGGCCTTGCCTGGCCTTGCCATAACATCTGATGTAATCGTTGGTTTCCCTGGTGAAACGGAAGAAGAGTTTATGGAGACCTACAATTTCATAAAGGAAATCGGGTACTCTGAATTGCATGTCTTCCCGTTTTCCAGAAGAACCGGAACACCTGCATCGAGAATGGATAATCAAGTAGAGGATGAAGTAAAGGAAGAACGGGTACATCGTCTGATTTCTTTATCCGATCAGCTGGCAAAAGAATATGCATCGAATTATGAAAATGAAGTACTCGAGGTAATCCCGGAGGAACGTATTCTGGACGAAGGACATCCTGAATTGCTCGTCGGCTATACGGATAACTACATGAAAGTGCAGTTTGAAGGTACCCCGGATATGATTGGGAAAATTGTCCGCGTCAAAATTACGAAATCAGGTTATCCATATAATCATGGGACATTTGTCAGAATCATGGACAATGCTACACATGCTGCTGAAAAAGTTCATTAATAAGAAAGCTTTTGTAAAGAAAGGAAGTTTACTATGAATCAAAATCTGGCTAAGTATATCGATCATACACAATTAAAGCCTGATACAACAAAAGAGCAAATTAAAAAAATTGTCGATGAAGCATTGGAATATGAATTTGCCTCAGTTTGTGTAAACCCGCACTGGGTTTCGTACTGTTTTGACCATCTCAAGAATTCAAAAGTCAAAGTCTGTACAGTCATTGGTTTTCCTTTGGGAGCCACTTCAAAAGAATCAAAAGTTTTTGAGACAAAGCAAGCTATCCGTGACGGAGCTTCGGAAGTAGACATGGTAATCAATGTAGGGGAATTGAAATCAGGGAATGATGAATTCGTTAAAGCTGATATTCAGGCAGTGGTTGATGCCGCTTCCGACAATGCCCTAACAAAAGTTATTATAGAAACGTCGCTGCTTACAGAAGATGAGAAGGTAAGGGCGTGTAAGCTAGCTAAAGAAGCCGGAGCAGACTTTGTAAAGACTTCAACAGGATTTTCCGGTGGTGGTGCGACCGTTGAAGATATCAAACTAATGCGCGAGACTGTTGGACCCGACATGGGTGTAAAAGCATCTGGCGGTGTACGTGATCTCGAAGCAACACAAGCGATGATAGCTGCTGGAGCAACTCGTATTGGGGCTAGTGCAGGTGTGGATATCGTTAATGGCAATCAAGGTAATTCTGATTATTAAACAGTGTATGGCCAAATGCTTACATTTGGTATAAAAAATCGTTGACCTGAAAGTAGTATTATATTATACTTTAAAAAGGCATGAGAAGGTAATATATGCCTGTATAAAATGGTTTTGTGCTTCGGAGGGAGGGAAATTAGCATGTCAAATACAACTCGCGTTCGTAAAAACGAGTCTCTTGAGGATGCTCTTCGTCGCTTTAAACGCAGTGTATCAAAAAGTGGTACACTACAGGAATATCGCAAGCGTGAACACTACGAAAAACCTAGTGTAAAACGTAAGAAGAAATCTGAAGCTGCTAGAAAGCGTAAATTCTAAAGAGGGTGCAAGCGTATGACGTTACTTGATCGTCTGAATCAAGATATGAAGCAAGCGATGAAGAACAAAGATAAAGAAACCCTGAGCGTTATTCGCATGGTGAAGGCTTCTATACAGAATGAATCGATTAAACTCGGTAAAGATGAACTATCCGAGGATGAAGATTTAACAATCCTATCCAGAGAAGTTAAGCAAAGAAAAGATTCCCTCCAGGAATTTAAATCTGCTGGACGTGAAGACTTGGCTGAGAAACTTGAAAATGAACTGGTTATTTTAGAAAAATACTTACCGGAACAACTTTCAGATGAAGAGCTAATGTTAATCATTCAGTCTACGATTCAGGAAGTTAATGCTGCATCAATGAAAGATATGGGTAAAGTGATGGGTGCTGTAATGCCGAAAGTAAAAGGCAAAGCAGATGGCTCTCAAATAAAAAAAGCAGTACAACAGCAATTGCAATAAGTTAGATGAAGGACTTCTGTTACAATAACAGAGGTCCTTTATTATGTATTCGGGACACCTTAAGAAGAATACGCGGCGTCCATAGTTTCTCTAGGTGCAGGATTATGGTAGTATCAAGTTATGCAAAACTCCTGCAAGTCTATTGAAACCTTTTACATAACAGTTTCGTATAAGTATGTGAGAGGCATAGGGAGGTGAAATATGTTGTCGGGGAAACGGATTCCATTTTACATACTGATGATTGCAGCTATTATCCTTTCATTATTTACGTTTACCGGTAAAAGTGCTCCTGTAGAAGCTGCTGACCAAGGCGGCGGTAAAACGGTTTATGTCATCCCGATAGAAAGGGAAGTCGAACGGGGACTAGAAGCATTTTTGTCACGAGCAACAGCTGAAGCTGCTGAAGCAGGGGCAGACCATATTATCTTTGAAATTGATACTCCTGGCGGCAGGGTGGATTCTGCCGGGCAGATCGGATCATTGATACAGAGTCTGGAGATTCCTACAACAGCGTTTATCGTGAACGAAGCACTTTCTGCAGGTTCCTATATTGCCTTATTTTCTGATACTATTTACTTTAAACCGCATGCAACGATGGGAGCCAGTGGTGTTATCAATTCAGATGGAACTGCTGCTGATGCCAAGGCACAATCAGCATGGCTCGAGCAGATGCGAAGTGCAGCAGAGTCAACAGGCAGGGATCCATTGTATGCCGCCGCCATGGCAGATAGCTCCGTTGATCTGCCGGAATTTGATGCACCTGAAGGGAAATTTCTGACATTGGGCCCGGAAGATGCGGTTGAGGTTGGATATTCAGAAGGTATCATAAAGGATCGGGTCGAGCTTTTATATAAAATGGGACTTTCGGAAGCGACAATCATTGAAACCGAACCAAGCTTTGCTGAGGAAGTGGCCAGATTCTTGACAAATCCAATTGTTATACCGATATTGCTGTCAGTAGCGAGCCTCGGACTGGTTGTAGAGCTTTATTCTCCAGGCTTTGGAGTACCTGGGATAATGGGGATTATTGCATTACTGCTCTTCTTTTACGGCCATATTGTAGCAGGTCTTGCAGGTATGGAAGCTGTCGTTTTGCTAATCCTTGGTATTATACTCATTGCTGCAGAATTTTTTGTTCCAGGCGGAATCATCGGACTGCTTGGAGTAGGTGCGATAATCGGATCCCTTTTTATGTCAGGATATGATCTTGGTCATATGTCGATGAGTATAGGGATTGCGTTTCTCGTTACTGTTGTTGCGGCAGTCATTCTCTTTAGGAGAATCGGGATGGATAAAGGAGTGTTCCGTCACATTATTCTGAAGGACAGTACAACGACAGAACAGGGATATGTCTCTTCTGTCAATCGTCTGGAACTGATTGGGCTTGAAGGCATGTCTGTCACATCTCTGAGACCTTCCGGCATTGGAGTGTTTGATGGAGAACGAATTGATGTCGTATCAGAAGGCGGTTTTATCGAAAAGGAAAAGTCGATCAAAGTTGTTAAGGTAGAAGGAGTACGCGTTGTAGTTAAAGAATTATAATATAGATTCAAACAATAGGAGGAATTTAAATGGATTTAGGCCAATTAATGCCGTTGATTATTATTGCGGTAATTTTAATCGCTTTAGCAGTATTATTTACATTTGTTCCAGTGGCGCTTTGGATTAGTGCCTTAGCAGCTGGCGTTAGAGTAAGTATCTTTACATTAATCGGGATGCGTCTCCGCCGGGTTGTACCGAGCAGGGTTATAAACCCGTTGATTAAGGCCCATAAAGCTGGACTGAATGTAAAGACAAATCAGCTGGAGAGTCATTACCTGGCTGGAGGTAATGTAGATCGCGTCGTAAATGCGTTAATCGCGGCCCATCGTGCCAACATAGATCTCCCATTTGAAAGGGGAGCAGCTATCGACTTGGCAGGACGTGACGTGCTCGAAGCGGTACAAATGAGTGTTAATCCTAAAGTTATCGAAACACCATTTATTGCAGGTATTGCAATGGATGGTATTGAAATTAAGGCAATGGCCCGTATAACTGTACGTGCCAACATTGACCGTCTTGTCGGTGGTGCTGGTGAAGAAACGATTATTGCACGTGTTGGGGAAGGTATCGTAAGTACAATCGGTAGCTCTGAGACACATGCTAGAGTTTTGGAAAACCCGGATACGATTTCACAGACCGTTTTAAGTAAAGGACTGGACTCTGGTACGGCATTTGAAATCCTATCGATAGATATTGCTGACGTTGACATCGGCAAAAACATCGGTGCTATCCTGCAAACAGATCAAGCAGAGGCAGATAAGAACATTGCACAGGCTAAAGCGGAAGAACGACGCGCTATGGCTGTTGCACAAGAACAGGAAATGGTTGCCCGCGTCCAAGAGATGCGTGCGAAAGTTGTGGAAGCGGAAGCTGATGTGCCGCTTGCTCTTGCTGAAGCATTAAGATCCGGTAAAATGGGTGTTATGGATTATATGAATTATCAAAATATCGGTGCCGATACGGATATGCGCGATACCATTGGTAAACTGACTAAAGATAACAAGGATGATGATCAAAAATAATCTTCCTCATTTGTTAAAGGAGGGATCTGATGGACTGGATTTTTGATAATATGTTTATCATTGCAATTATAGTTTCGGGGCTTATCGGCTTCTTCAAAAATAACAACAATGATGAACAGCAAAAAAAGAATGAAAAGAAACGGCCCGTTCCCCGAAATCCGAAACCGCAAGCTCCGTTCGAAAGCAGTGAAAAGCGTGCGGCCGAACGAAGTGTCAACCGGGAAAGGCAAACGCCAGCTGTTACGAGATTTGAACAGCGGCAAAAAAGATCAAATCGAGCGGCTATCGCAGAAATTTGGCGCTATTTCGGATACTAGAATAGACGATCCTAACAAACAGATGTCTAATGAAAGTAATCTGAAAGAACCAACAAGGGAATCTGTCATTCATAAGGAAAAAATGAAAAGGCAGGTAGTTGATAATATTAGTGCCAAAGGGTTAGTCAACGGTGTTATGATGTCCGAGATTTTGGGTGCACCCAGAGCAAAGAAACCATATAGAAGTATTTTGCAAGATCGTATAAGATAAAGTAATATTGCCATTCATATGAAGTGCTATTGCACTTCGTATGAATGGCTTTTTTGTGTATTCGCAAGGGCTATGCCTAAAAGAAAATGAAATAAGTTCTTATCTTCCTTCCGCTTTCATAAATATTTATGTGAGGGGGGATCATCATTGGCTAAATGGCAACAGCGTCTTCGTTCCTTATTAACTGAACAATTCTCTCTTCCAGCTGATGTTATTCTGGAAATGCCCAGGATAACGATCATTGGACATATACATTTTTACATTGAGAACCATCAAGGCTTGGCGGCTTATTCCGATACGGAACTGAAGCTGAAAGTCAATAAAGGATATGTACAGATAAAAGGGTCATCATTTGTTTTAAAAATGATGCTACCAAAAGAGATCCTGCTTGAAGGTACGATATCTGAGGTGAAATTCTTAATGAACTAAGAGTGACTTTAAGGAGGTTGCTATGAAGCATATCGACGGTTCGAAGGTAACAGGCTTTGTAACGATATCTGTTAAAGGCACTGCACCTGAATTGTTTTTTCAAAAATGCGCCAGTGAAGGAATAAAGGTGTGGAATGTCAGAAAAATAGATGAAGAATCTTGTGAGGGGAACATCAGACTATCCGATATAAGGCAAATGAAACAAATAAGAAGAAAAACAATTTATAAGGTTTCATTCTTGCGTAAAAATGGCTACCCATTTGCATATAGAAGGTTCATGAAAAAGAAACCACTGGTGTTTGGCCTTCTTGCTGGTTTCCTCCTATTTCTTTTTTTATCCAACATCATTTGGGAAGTGAAAATTACAGGTGTGCCGAAAGATATCGAGGCAAAAATAGACAAGCAGTTAAACAGTTACGGCGTTTATCCGGGCGCCTGGCTATTTGCTCAGGCCCCGCCTACCGAACTGCAGCAGAAACTGATCAATGATGTTCCTGAGCTTTTATGGGCAGGTGTGGATCAAAAAGGGACAACCTTCTATATTGAAGGGGTAGAAAAGATTGTTGTACAGGAACCAGATCCAGAGATACCAGGAAACCTGGTCGCTTCTAAAAAAGGTGTCATCACCCACATGTATGTAACTAAAGGACAACCGCTGGTCAGCATAAATGATTATGTGGAGCCAGGAGAAATGCTTGTAAAAGGTATTGTGGAGCAAGAAGGCAGTGAGGATTCCGAGGATGGAGAAGAAACAGCAAAACAAACAATAGTGGCGGAAGCTGAGATAAAAGCAAACACATGGTATGAAATCACTGTTACAGTTCCTCTGGAATATCGCGATGAGCAGCTGACCGGAAACAGGGAGAAGAAGTATTTTCTGAAGGCGGCAGGATTCCAGCTGCCAATATGGGGATTTGGCGAACCGCCATATAAGGAAATACATCGGGATAGCACAGAAGATAAAATCCAGTTTCTGAAGTGGGAGCTTCCGATTTCTGTTGTTGAAACCACGATAAGCGAAAAGGAATTCAATAGCATGGAAAGGACAAAAGAAGAGGCGGTTGAGACGGGGATCAATCAGGCAGTGAAACAACTTCAGAATGAATTGGGAACAGATGCAAAAATATTGTCAGAAAAAGTTTTGCATGAAACTATGGAGCATGGTAAAGTTAAATTAAACCTATATATCTCTGTAGAAGAAAATATAGTAAAGCACGAACCAATAGACCAAGGAGATTGATTATGTCAGGTAGCCTAACTGAAATCGATTTGCAATTAACGGGTACGAATGAAGCACTTTCATTATTTGGAATAAATGATAAGAATTTAAAACAGCTGGAAAACCAGCTCGATGTTTCCATTGTTACAAGGGGAGAAGTTGTGAGTGTATCGGGATCTGCTGAAGCAGTTGCCCTGGTTCAGGAAATCCTGCTTACTCTACTGAATGTAATCAGAAAAGGCCAGTCCATTTCTGAAAGAGATGTTGTATATGCCGTAGATTTAGCGAAAAACGGGAAGATCAACCAGCTGGAAACGCTGTTTGAAGATGAGATATCTAAAAACGTAAAAGGGAAATCCATAAGGGTTAAGACTCTTGGGCAAAAAAGCTATATCAGTGCAATCAAATCGAATGATCTTGTATTTGGCATTGGACCTGCTGGAACTGGGAAAACATATCTTGCCGTTGTTATGGCCGTCAATGCCCTAAAAAGCGGTATGGTCAAACGCATCATTCTGACCCGTCCTGCCGTAGAAGCAGGAGAGAGCCTTGGTTTCCTTCCGGGAGATTTAAAAGAGAAGGTAGATCCGTACCTACGTCCGCTGTATGATGCACTGCATGATGTACTTGGTGTGGAGCACACTTTGCGTCTAATCGAACGGGAAACAATCGAGATTGCACCACTTGCATATATGCGGGGAAGAACGCTGGATGATGCATTTGTCATTTTGGATGAGGCTCAGAATACAACACCGGCACAAATGAAAATGTTCCTTACAAGGTTAGGCTTTGGGTCAAAGATGGTGATTACCGGTGATATTACACAGATTGACCTTCCAAAAGGTGTAAAATCCGGTCTGCATGTTTCACAGCAGCTGTTAAGCTCGGTGGAAGGTATATCCTTCATACATTTGAATCAAACAGATGTAGTCAGACATCCTTTAGTTCAGCGCATAATTACAGCATATGAAATTAATAATTAGTTTTTTAGAGAAGTAAGACCCTGGATACGGGTCTTATTTCTGTATAAACCGTTTCTTACAATGGGGTGATGTGAGTGAAGGATCATTTAAAAAAAGGCATGGATTACTTAAAGGAGAAAAATAAGTGGTTGCTCATTTTGTTGCCAGTTTCATTACTGGGAATCTATTTCTTCTTTATGACTTTAAGCAATGTACATACGGAAACATATGATATCGAAAGGTTCAGCAATGCTAATGTAACAATCCGTTCTCCAATCACGATAGAGAACGAACAGGAAACAGAAAGAAAGACAAGAGAGACCGTTCAGGCGGTACAGGATCGCTACGATATTTCCGATGAGGTGACAAGCGAACAGGTTGGCTTCATTGAAGAGTTATTTGATGCGATCATTAAATTAAAGGATGAGCCTGAAGCAAGTGAAGACGGGGAGAATGCGTCAGTCCTTGTCACCGATCAGGAAAAGACAATGCATTTAAAGCAGGTACTGTCGGAAGAAATCAGTAATGAAGTGGATGATGCAACACTGCTTAAACTGCTGAATTTTTCTAAGGAAGACCTGGCAGCTGGAAGGGACCTGTTTATTTCTTCCCTCGAGGAAACGATGGATAATGGTGTCCGGACTGAAAATCTGCAGACTGCCGAAGCTAATTTAAGGCAGCTTATCAATTATTCGAGCCCGAATGAAGCTCAGAAGGAAGCTTTAAATGAGCTTGCAGGTTTTGCGATAACTGAAAATTCATTTTTTGATTATGAAAGTACATCGGAAGCAAGAAAGGATGCAGCTAGCAGTGTTGACCCTGTCATGATTCGGGCGGGGGAAGTCATTGTTAGGGAAGGGCAGACCATTACTAACGAAATTTACCAAGAACTTGAGCTTGTGGGACTATTGAATGAAGAGAGGAATATATTCCCGCTCTTGGGCTTATTCCTGCTAACCCTGCTTATGATCAGTTTGATTGGTTTCGAAATGTACAGGACTGCGGAGAAGTCAAATTGGAGCTACGGTAAAATCATTGCCATCTTTTTTATTAGTATCCTCGTTGTGGCGTTTATGAAAATAGTTAGTCTCTATACGACATCGACAAATCAGCTCTTTTTTGTAACTCCAATTGCAACAGGTGTCCTGTTGAGTAAGATTCTTATCAATGAGAGGCTGGCAATTTTGCTTGCTGCAGTTTATTCGATTCTCGGATCTGTCATATTCAATGGCCAAATAGCTGGTGCATTGAATGTAGAAGCTGGGATATATTTTCTCATTTCACAGCTTGCCGGAATCATCTGCCTCATCAATATGAAGGACAGGCTCGCTATTTTAAAGGGCGGGATAGCGATAGCCATTGTCAATATGGTAACGGTATTACTATTTGTATTTCTCTCGTTCGAAAAATATTCATGGATAGATCTATTTATCCAATCCAGTTTCGGATTACTGTCTGCTTTTCTTGCAGTAGTCCTTACCATTGGTTTATTGCCACTATTCGAGACCGTCCTTGGCATACTTTCCGATATTAAATTACTGCAGCTTTCCAATCCGAACCAGCCGCTTTTGAAAAAGCTGCTTACCGAAGCACCCGGGACCTACCATCATTCGGTTATGGTGGCAAATATAAGTGAAACGGCTTGTGAAGCAATCGGGGCAAATGGTCTGCTAGCCAGAGTTGGTGCCTATTACCATGATATCGGGAAGACCGTCAGGCCACATTATTTTATTGAGAATCAGGTTGCCATGCGCAATCCGCATGATTTCATAGAACCAATGGAAAGCGCTGAAATCATTATCAATCATCCATATGATGGAGCGGATATGCTTAAAAGGCAAAAGATACCAAAGGAAATCATCAATATAGCGAGACAGCACCATGGGACCTCGTTGCTAAAGTACTTCTATTACAAGGAGAAAGAAAACGGGATAGATGTCAACGAGTCGGATTTCAGGTATCCTGGTCCAAAGCCGCATACAAAGGAAATAGCTATTATTTGCATTTGTGATTCCGTTGAAGCAGCGGTACGATCTTTAAAGGAACCGACAGCAGAAAAAATTGACGGTATCGTCGCGTCCATTATTCGAGATAAAGTCGCTGATGGACAATTGGATGAAAGTCCTTTAACATTAAAGGAGCTAAAAATCATTCAGAGAACAATATGTGAATCTTTGAAAGGTATTTTCCACTCAAGAATACAATATCCGATGAAGGAGGCAAACTGAATGTATATTGACTTTCATGACAAAACAAAAACGGTGGCCGCGGATTATATTGATTTACTGCAGCGATTGCTTGATTTTGCTGCAGAGAAGGAGGGCATTTCAAAAGAAGCTGAGATGTCTGTCAATTTCGTTGATAATAAGGAAATACAAGAACTGAATCGCAATTACAGGCAAAAGGACACCCCGACAGATGTTATCTCCTTTGCTATGCAGGAATCGGTCGAAGGTGAAATGGATGTTATCGATGTGATTGGTGAGGATATGCCACTGACACTTGGTGATATTGTCATTTCAGTGGATAAAGCAAAAGAGCAAGCGATTGATTATGATCATAGCTATGAGAGAGAGCTTGCATTCCTGACTCTTCATGGTTTTCTTCATTTATTAGGATATGACCATATGAATAAGCACGATGAAGAAATCATGTTTAAAAGACAGGATGATATTCTGGGTGAGTTTGGAATTGAAAGATAAACGGAAAATAATTGGATTTTCATACGCATGGAACGGTTTAAAGGAAATCGTGCGATCAGAGCGGAACTTCAGAATACATTTGACTGTCACGGTTTTGGTAATCATCACAGGTCTGCTGCTTCATCTCTCCGCACTGGAGTGGGGAATTATCATATTAACCATTGGGCTTGTGCTTACGGCTGAAGTCACAAACAGTGCAATTGAGAAGACAATTGATTATCTGCGGCCGGAAATACACCCATCTGCTAAGGTTATAAAGGACGTGGCAGCCGGCGCTGTGCTTGTGGCTGCCGTCATTTCTGTCGTTATAGGTGTTCTGATTTTCTGGCCAAAAATAGAATCGTTAATTTTCTAAGCCCTATTCTCAAGGGCTTTTTGTCGTTGGATTGCTGTTGGATAACAATCAGTAGGCCTGTTTTATTATGATTGCTGCCTTGCAGACTCAACTGCAATGTCAGAAACTTATTTCATAATTGTTCAATGGGGTACTGTAAAAAAAGATATTCTTTTTAAAGGTTTTGTCGAATAAGTGAAAGCACGCATTATTTGTAGTATTATATATAATATAATAGAAAACGTTTCGGAGGACACAACATGAATACAAATTCAAATTTTAAATCAGGTTTTATAACAATTATTGGAAGACCAAATGTTGGAAAGTCAACATTCATGAATCGGGTAATCGGTCAAAAAATCGCAATTATGTCTGATAAAGCTCAAACAACCAGAAATAAGATACAGGGCGTACTCACAACGGATGATGCACAGATGGTATTCATCGATACACCGGGAATCCATAAACCGAAACATCGTCTTGGTGATTTTATGGTTAAAGTTGCTGAGAATACATTAAATGAAGTTGATGCTGTTTTATTCATGATCAATGCCAAGGAAGGGTATGGCAAGGGGGATCAATATATACTTGATCTGCTGAAAAATGTAAAAGGACCCGTCTATTTGATTATCAATAAAATCGATCTCATTCATCCGGAGGAAGTTTTTTCCTTAATTGAACAATACAAGGATAAAGGCAATTTCGAGGAAATCATTCCGATATCTGCGCTTGAAGGGAATAATGTCGACCATTTAGTGGATGTACTGAAAGGGCATTTGCCTGAAGGGCCACAGTACTATCCTGCCGATCAGGTGACAGATCATCCTGAGCGGTTTGTCATCTCGGAACTAATCAGGGAAAAGGTGTTGCACCTAACGAAAGAAGAGATACCACATTCAATTGCTGTGGTAATTGAAAATATAGAAAAAAGAGAACAGGAAAAATTACTGATTCAAGCAATTATTGTAACGGAAAGAAGCACTCAAAAGGGAATACTGATCGGAAAACAAGGCAGCATGCTGAAAAATATTGGCAGAAACGCCCGAAAGGATATTGAAGCGCTGCTGGGATCCAAAGTGTATCTGGAGCTGTGGATTAAGGTGAAAAAAGACTGGCGCAATAAGGAAAGCCAACTGTATGAATATGGTTTTCGGGATGATGAATATTAAATCTGGTAATTTTTTATACTTATGATATTCAGCAGATGAGTCACTCTAATTAGTAAGTTACATTTTCAAATTAAAAGAAAGGTGGGGTTTCTTGTGATCGACCTAACTTGGAAAATCTTTAGTCAGACAGGAAACATTGAAACCTATTTATTACTGAAAGAGTTGGAAAATGCAACATTTAATGAAGAGCGTGGACAGGCTGAAACGGAATCGATTCAATCAATGGATACAAATATATAGCTTTGACGAATTGCGCTGAAGAGATTTTGCAGATCATTGGATTTGTTGATTCCTTGCAATAAGATAAGAAAGGTGAAACGGAGTGCTGGAGAAAATAGATGGTATTATCATAAAAACACAGGATTATGGCGAAACACATAAACTTGTGACGATTTTCAGTAAAAAGATCGGTAAATTTACTGCTCTTGCACGGGGAGCTAAGAAAACAAAAAGCAGGATGGCTGCAGTTACGCAGCCGTTCATTCAAGCCCAATTTTTCGTATATGTCAATACAGGTCTGAGCACAATTCAGCAAGGGGAGATCATTGATTCTTTTCGGGCAATAAGGGAAGATATTATCAAGACCGCCTATGCTGCCTATATCACAGAATTGACCGATAAATTACTGGACTCAAACGTAACGGACCCACCCTTGTATGAGCAGTTTCACCAGACTTTGACCTGGATTTCCAAAAATGAGGATGCAGAAATACCTGTCATCATGTATGAGCTGAAGCTGTATGAGAAGGCAGGATTTGCCCCTACCGTTGACCGCTGCGCAAATTGCGGTAATCCAAATTATCCATTTGCATTCTCGATAGCAGAGGGTGGGATGCTTTGTCAGCGCTGCAGGCACCTTGATGCAGATGCGGTTGGATTATCTGACTCACTGGCCAAATTATTCCGTCTGTTTTCTACAGTTGGTCTGGAAAGGATCGGCTCCATTTCCATCAAACCGGAAAATAAACAGGTCCTAAGACAGATACTCAATGCATACTATGATCGTTATGGCGGTTTTTATTTGAAATCGAGAAAATTTTTGGAGCAGCTGGATCGATTAAAATAGCTCTCGATTGACAGGTATGGCCGGATGCAGTATCATTTTTACATATTTCATTTTAATATTGAATTGCAACGATGGAGAAGAGTACCGGTATTTATCTGTTCAAAGCGAGTCCAGGGAAGTGCAAGCTGGACAACGGGAATACTGGGAAAGGCACTCCGGAGCAAAGATGATAAAGTGGCTCTTTTGAGCAAGTAGGGTGGAACCGCGGTAAGAACCGTCCCTATGTCTATCAGTTGGTAGACATAGGGACGGTTCTTATTTTTTATAAATTGGTTATAAAGGAGAGCATTTGATGAATATCCAGGAAATGATTTTAACGCTTCAGAAACACTGGTCGGAACAAAACTGTATACTTATGCAGGCGTATGATGTCGAAAAAGGAGCAGGTACGATGTCTCCGATGACACTTCTTCGCAGCTTGGGTCCCGAACCATGGAAAGTTGCCTATGTAGAACCATCTAGACGGCCTGCTGATGGTCGTTATGGCGAGAATCCAAATCGGCTGTATCAGCATCATCAATTTCAGGTCATTATTAAACCATCACCAGATAATATTCAGGAATTATATCTTGAATCCCTTCAGAAATTGGGAATTGACCCGCTTGAACATGACATTCGTTTCGTTGAGGATAATTGGGAAAACCCTACTCTTGGTGCTGCAGGGCTTGGCTGGGAGGTCTGGCTGGATGGAATGGAAATTACGCAATTCACCTATTTCCAGCAAATCGGCGGCCTGGAGGCAAACCCGGTAACTGTGGAGATTACGTATGGTATAGAACGCCTTGCATCCTATATTCAGGACAAGGAAAATGTTTTTGACCTGGAGTGGAATCATGGGGTGACAGTCAGAGATATATTCTACCAGCCTGAATATGAGCATTCCAAATATACTTTTGAGGAGTCGAATACAGATATGCTCTTCCAGTTGTTTTCCATGTATGAACAAGAAGCAAAGACAACGATGGAAAAGGGCCTCGTATTCCCGGCGTATGATTATGTGCTGAAATGTTCCCACACATTCAATCTGCTTGATGCAAAAGGTGTTATTTCAGTAACGGAGAGAACAGGTTATATTTCCCGGATCCGCAACCTGGCCAGAAGCATTGCAAAAGCATATGTTGCCGAAAGAGAGAAACTTGGTTTTCCAATGCTTAAGAAGGAGGAGGAGTAAATGGCTAAAGATGCTTTATTTGAAATTGGATTAGAGGAGCTGCCTGCAAGATTCATTGATGATGCAGAGAAACAGCTTTTAAATAAAACTGCAGACTGGCTGAAAGAGATGCGGATCTCCTATGAATCCATTACCTCTTACGCAACCCCTAGACGGCTCGCTGTATCGATAAAAGAAATGGCCGAATTCCAGACAACGATTGAAGAAGAGGCAAAAGGTCCTGCAGAAAAGATAGCGAAGGGCATAAATGGGGAATGGACTAAGGCTGCCATCGGCTTTACTAGAGGACAAGGAAAATCGACGGATGACATTTTCACCAAAGAGGTTAACGGTACTTCCTATATTTTCGTTAATAAACATATTGAAGGTAAACCTGTAGAACAGCTGCTTCCAGATTTTAAAGCAATTATGGAGTCCATCCAGTTTGGCAAGAATATGCGCTGGTCTCATGGTACACTGCGATATGCACGCCCGATTCGCTGGATTGTAGCCATGTTTGGCAAAGAGGTTATCCCATTTGAAATCGCCGGTGTGCAGACTGGAAGCAAGACTTTTGGGCATCGCTTCCTTGGCCGGGAAATCAGCCTGAATGAACCATCTGAATACGAGGATTCATTAGCAGAAAATTTTGTTGTTGCAAATTCGCAGGAACGGGAGAACATGATCTTAAAAGAAATAAAAGAACTCGAAGAAAAACATCAATTCCGTATACCGGTCGATGAGGGGTTACTGAATGAGGTTAGAAACCTTGTTGAGTATCCGTCAGTGTTTATGGGAAGTTTTGAAGATAAATTCCTTGAATTACCGTCAGAGGTACTGATCACATCGATGAAAGAACATCA
The DNA here is from genome assembly GCF_000285495.1 of Oceanobacillus massiliensis str. N'diop. GTDB lineage: Bacteria > Bacillota > Bacilli > Bacillales > Amphibacillaceae > Oceanobacillus > Oceanobacillus massiliensis. The sequence continues at coordinate 247,416 of NZ_HE610978.1, read as the reverse complement.
GCGCTATTTTCCTGTATTGTCAGCGGATAGCGAACTGCTGCCCCGTTTTATCGGAGTCAGGAATGGAGATATGCATAAGATCGATACTGTCGTCAGAGGGAATGAAAAAGTTCTACGTGCTAGACTGTCAGATGCAGAATTCTTCTTTGAAGAGGATCAAAGACAATCCATCCATTTCTATCAGGAGAAGCTGCAGCGGGTTGTCTTCCAAGAGAAATTGGGAACAATCAGTGATAAAGTAAACCGTGTTATGTCCATTACGAAACATATTGCAGATCTACTGAAACTGGATGAAACGACGACAAAAACAGCTGTAAGAGCAGCTGAAATCAGTAAGTTTGATCTCATGACCAATATGGTAAATGAATTCACTGAACTTCAAGGTGTAATAGGTGAAAAATATGCCATTCATTTCGGTGAGACACCAGCTGTTGCGCAAGCCATTCGCGAACACTATTTGCCAAAACAGGCAAATGGCGATCTTCCGGATAGCCTGACAGGAGCAATCGTCAGCATAGCAGACAAGATGGATACCATTGTAGGCTGTATATCAGCAGGCTTAACTCCTACTGGTTCACAAGATCCTTATGGACTCCGCAGACAGGCAACAGGAATCTTGAGAATTATGAAGGAAAGGGAATGGGAGCTCTCTCTGGAGGAAATTTTGACTACCGTTATCTCTTTATATCAAAACGTGAACATGGAACAGCAGAGCATGACATCCACCGTGGAACTTCAAGAGTTCTTCAGGCAGCGGGCAGCCTTCCTGCTTAAAGAACTACATGTGGGGCAGGACGTTATACAGGCTGTACTTCACAACGAAATTGGCAGGTTTGATTACACGGTTTCCAAGGCTGAGCTTTTATCGGAAAAAAGGAATGATCAGGCGTTCAAGCCGGTACAAGAAGCATTATTGCGTGTCCTCAATCTATCTGAAAAAGCCAATGGAAAAGATATAGTGAATCAGGAATTCTTTATTTCAGAAACCGAAAAGGACTTATTTGATCAATATAACCAAAGCAAAAACGACTTTTATGCTTATGATCAGCAAAAGGATTCCGTTAAGGCTCTAGAATGCTTAGCAACATTGGCTGAACCCATCCATGCGTTCTTTGATAATAATATGGTTATGGCAGATGATGATCAGATTAGAAATAATCGTCTTGCATTGGTTAACTGCCTATCCGTACTGATTAAGGATTTTGCAGATTTGAAATTGGTTGAATGGAAGCAGCAATTCTAATCCGTATAACTTAGTTTCCCTTTTTGCTTTGTAATGCACTATAATATTTACCAATAGTATGACATAATGTTTTTAGGTGGTGAAAAGGTGGAATTATCTAAGCGGCAGGAACAAATCATTGAAATAGTGAAAGAAAACGGGCCAATAACTGGTGAACATATAGCCGATCAGCTAAATCTTGCAAGGGCAACACTTCGTCCGGATCTAGCCATATTGACCATGGCGGGTTTTCTGGATGCGAGACCAAGGGTAGGCTATTTCTTTACTGGTAAAACCGGATCTGAACTGCTAACAGAAAAAATAAAGAAATTTAAAGTTCAGGAATTCCAGCAAATACCGATTGTTGTCAAAGAAAGTGTCTCAGTCTACGACGCAATATCAACAATGTTTCTGGAAGATGTCGGTACATTATTTGTCGTTGACAACCATGCCTGTTTGACAGGAGTACTTTCCCGTAAAGATCTACTGCGGGCAAGTATTGGCCAACAGGATTTAAACTCTGTTCCAGTTCATATCATCATGACGCGAATGCCCAATATAACGGTGTGCCGCAAAGAGGATTTATTGATCGAAGCAGCGCAAAAGTTAATTACCAAACAGATTGATGGCCTGCCGGTTGTCAAAGATACCGATGCTGGTCTGGAACTAGTAGGTCGGATTACAAAAACAACGATGACAAAAGTTCTGGTAGAGTTAACGACAGATAATGCTATTTAACCTGAAACAACGATAAGTTGTCACTTATTTCCAAATTTCTATAGGTAATTATCGAGGGATGGAGAGGAGTTTTAATAATGAATACCCAACCAGTTGTTTTTGTATTATCTGACTCTGTGGGGGAAACTGCCGAATTGGTAGTTAAAGCAGGGTTAAGTCAGTTCAAAAACGGTGATTATAAAATTCAGCGTGTTCCATATGTGGAAGATAAAGAAACCATCGATGAATTTCTCCAGATTGCTAAAGAAAAAAATGGTATGATTGGCTTTACACTGGTCGATCCAGAATTAAGAAGCTACTTAAATGATAGGGCAAAAGAGGCAGACATTGAGGCAATTGATATTATGGGTCCTACCATGGAGGCAATGGAGCGGGTTTTTAACCGTACACCCCGACTTGAAGCAGGACTGATACATAAGCTGGATGAGGATTACTTTAAAAAAATCGAAGCAATTGAATTTGCTGTGAAATATGATGATGGAAGAGACCCAAGGGGAATCGCAAGGGCAGATATTATCTTAATCGGGGTGTCAAGAACTTCCAAAACACCTTTATCACAGTACCTTGCCCATAAACGAATTAAAGTGGCCAATGTACCGATTGTGCCTGAAGTGGATCCGCCAGAAGAACTGATGGTAGTCGACCCATCGAAATGCATTGGATTACGGATTACCGCTGATAAATTAAATGAGATTCGAAAAGAAAGACTTAAAGCGCTCGGTCTTGGTGATCAGGCAACATATGCTAATATGGACCGGATACATCAGGAGCTGGATTACTTTAATAAGATCGTAGACAGGATCGGATGTCAGGTCATTGATGTTTCCAATAAAGCGGTTGAAGAAACAGCAAATCTCATTTTACGAATGATACAAAAAAATTAGACTGCAGCATTCTGCTCCATAAAGAGTGGAATGCTTTCTTTTATGAAAGCTGTTTTTCGTAAGTGACGTCATTTCTAAACTTCTCATTTGATAGAAACTGCGACATAATAGCAACGGCCGATTTCCGCGGCGGACGCTCTCAGCTTCCTCGGAAGAAACCCACTTCCTGCGGGATCTTCAGCCGTTGCTATTCCCGCTGTACTTTCTTGGCTTCTATCAGCCATCTCAAATTACTTATGGATTTATTCTATAAAGAAGGCAGTCAGTAAACCCGATGAACGCTTCGGCCGATTTCCGCTCCAGGCAGTCGCTTTCCGCGGGCAACGCTTCAGCTTCCTCAGAAGCAAAACCGGCTTCTTGCGGGATCTTCAGCTGTTGCTTTTCCCGCTGGAGTCGACTTCCCTGCGCTCCAATCAATCAGCTTAACAATTGAATATCAGTAAATCGATTCAGGATTCAGAAGCCAAATCATAGCGGAGGAAATACACGAAGACTCCTGCGGGAAAGCGAAGACGCTAAGACCCCACAGGGAGCGAACTTTGCGAGCGAGGAGGCTTAGCGCGAGCCCGCGGAAAGCGCAGTGTATTTCCGGAGCGGAGATAAAACACATCATCAAATCACGGCGTAGTTTATATTTTATATAAGATTATTGGGATTGTTCATATGCAAAGAGTCTTAATGAAAAATAATAAGCATAAAGATAGATATATTAAAAAAAATGTATTATAATAAATTTTTGTGCAATCATATACGTAAAAAAATACCATGAAATGCAATTCTGAAAAATAAAACATTCATAATAAAGAAGGATTCCTGCCTGTTTATGTAGAATTAAACCATATAGCAATTGTAAAAGGGGATGCTTTCTTTATTAATTGTTTATAATCTTGTTGCTGGAGGTACAATGGTAAGTAAATATGAAGCAATAAAAACGACAGCCTTCTTAGAGTTACTAAACATAAAGAGGTTGATTTTTTTCGGAAGTTCAGAAAAAAATGTCGAAACGTGAAGGATTTTTTTAATGAATCACGAATAATAGTATAGTATGGTGGTTATTATGGCCAATCAGATACCTGAAGAGGTAATCGAAGAAGTAAGGAAGTCCAATGATATTGTTGATGTTATTGGAGAATATGTTCAACTGAAGAAACAGGGCAGGAACTACTTTGGGCTATGTCCATTCCATGGGGAAAAGACACCATCATTTTCCGTCACCCAGGAGAAGCAGATTTTTCATTGCTTTGGATGCGGGAAGGGTGGAAACGCTGTAACATTCATGATGGAAATGGAAAACTTCTCTTTCTACGAGGCAATTAAGTTTCTTGCCGATAGAAGCGGCATAGAGCTGCCGGAATCCGGCATCAAAAAAGAATCGTCCATGTCGCAGGAGAGTCAGAATATCCTGTCAGCCTATGACTGGTTGACAAAACTTTACCATCATTTATTAAGATTCACCAAAGATGGCAAAGAAGGTTACCAGTACTTGAAGGAAAGGGGTATTGAGGATGAAGCAATCGAAGCCTTTCAAATGGGATTTGCCCCCAATGTAAAAGACTTTATAGCAGAATTCCTCACCAAAAAGGGTTTTCAGCAGCAGCTTTTGGTTAAGGCTGGGATACTGTCTCAGCAAAGTGAAAATAACGTAGCTGACCGTTTCAGAGGCAGGGTCATCTTTCCAATCAGAAATCATATTGGCAAAACAGTGGCGTTCGGGGGGCGTTCCATAAGCAAGGATCAGGAACCAAAATACCTGAACAGTCCTGAGAGCGAATTATTTCAAAAAGGTAAACTGCTATACAATTTTGATTTGGCAAAGAAGCATATTCGGAAAGAAAATGAAGTAATTTTATTTGAGGGATATCTGGATGTGATTTCTTCCTATCAAGCAGGTATCAAAAACGTTGTTGCAACGCTTGGCACTGCATTGACAGAGCCACAGGCGAAGCTTCTGAACCGTTACGTGGATACTGTAGTCATTTGTTACGATGGGGACCGTGCAGGACTTGAAGCAACTTACAAGGCTGCCAGTTTATTGCAGAAAGTAGGATGCTCGATAAAAGTGGCTAAGCTTGATGCCGATATGGACCCGGACAGTTATATCCAGCGATTCGGTGGTGAGGCATTCAAGAGCAAAGTCATAAAAGCAAGCGATACCTACATGAGCTTTTATATGCGCTACCTTAAAAAAGATTTTAATCTGAAATTGGAAGGGGACCGCATAAAGTATATAGAAAGCATATTAAAAGAGCTTGCCATGATTGAGAGTTCCATTGAAAGGGAATATTATTTAAAAGAACTCGCTAATGAGTATAATATTTCACTGGAAACTTTATCTGCTGAAATGAATGAATACAGGAACAAACGGGAAATACCTAAGGATAACCGTCAAAAGAACAGATATACTAATAAGACAACAGTTAGCCGTCCTATTAAAAAGTTATTCCCTGCTTATTATAATGCAGAAAAGAAACTTATTTCCTATATGCTTCAAAATGCGCATATTACGGATAAGGTCCAGGATGAACTAGGTGCAGGATTCAATGTGGATGATCATAAGATTATTGCGACGCACTTGTTTGCTTTTTATGAGGAAGGCCATTCTCCGGATGTAAGTCTGTTTATTGAAAGGCTGGATGATCGTTTGAAGCAGCAGGTGGTGGAAGCCGCCATGATTCCAGTCCTGGAAGAGATAAGTGACAGGGAAATTAATGATTACATCCGCATCATCCAAAATGAGTCTGGTGATTCCGTTAACATTAAATCATTGAAAGAACAGCAAAAACTTGCTGAACAGCAGAACGATCCATTAAAAGCAGCACAGATTGCATTACAGATCATCGAGATTCAAAAGCATATGAAGAATACAAATTCAAATTAATCTTTAATTAGTCTGGAAGGAGGGGGACTCATGGCCGAAAATAAGCCTTCGCAAATAAAGGAAAATGAATTAACGCTGGAACAAGCAAAAGAAAAATTGGTTGAGATGGGTAAGAAGCGTGGTTCATTAGCCTATGAAGAGGTGGCAGACCGTTTATCCAATTTTGATATTGAATCAGATCAGATGGATGAATTTTATGAGTACCTGGAAGAACAAGGTGTAGATGTGATTGGTGAATCGGAAGATGATCCAAACATGCAAAAGATAGCAAAGGAAGAAGAATTCAACTTAAATGATTTAAGTGTTCCTTTGGGAATTAAAATAAATGACCCTGTCCGCATGTATTTAAAGGAAATTGGAAGAGTCAATCTATTGTCGGCAGCAGAGGAAATTGAACTTGCTTCCCGCATTGAAGAAGGTGACGAAGAAGCGAAACGCCGTCTGGCTGAAGCGAATCTACGTCTCGTTGTCAGCATCGCAAAACGTTATGTCGGCCGCGGCATGCTATTCCTGGATTTGATTCAGGAAGGGAACATGGGGCTGATCAAGGCTGTAGAGAAATTTGATTACCGCAAAGGCTTTAAGTTCAGTACGTATGCAACATGGTGGATCAGACAGGCAATAACACGGGCGATAGCCGACCAGGCAAGGACAATCCGAATTCCTGTTCACATGGTCGAGACAATCAATAAGCTGATTCGTGTGCAGCGTTCATTGCTGCAGGATCTTGGCAGGGAGCCAACACCGGAAGAAATCGGTGAAGAGATGGAGCTTAGTCCTGACAAAGTACGTGATATCCTTAAAATCGCCCAGGAGCCTGTTTCACTCGAAACACCAATTGGAGAAGAGGATGACTCCCATCTTGGGGATTTCATTGAAGATCAGGAGGCTGTATCTCCATCAGACCATGCGGCATATGAACTGCTTAAAGAACAGCTTGAGGATGTCCTGGATACATTGACAGACCGGGAAGAAAATGTATTACGGCTGCGCTTTGGACTTGATGATGGGCGCACGAGAACACTCGAAGAAGTAGGGAAAGTATTTGGTGTTACGAGAGAACGTATCCGTCAAATCGAAGCAAAAGCACTTCGCAAGCTGAGACACCCAAGCCGCAGTAAACGATTAAAAGACTTTTTGGATTGATAGGCTGTCATTATTCATGCACTGTGTGGATAATGACTTTTCCTATAATCATACTTAAAACCATCCGTATAGGGGTGAAACCATGAATGATGAAAGAACCTCTATTATCATTAAAGAAATTAAATATTGGAAGGAGCATAGAATGCTTCCTGAACGATATTGCGATTATCTCCTCGCGCTTTATACAAACGGTGAGGAACTGGAGGATGGAGAGAATGAATCCGTAACGCTGCAGCGGCGGAAACCATTCATTATCACCAGCATTTTGCTTTTGTTTTTGATGATACCGTTTTCATTTCTTATGATATATTTTACTGAATTTCATTCACTTTTGCAACTTACGGTTTTGCTTTTGTTTGGTTTTTATTCCATATGGCTTTATCGGCAATTCAGCAGGAAGCAATATGATTTCATTTATTTTCCATTGATCGCATCGCTATTGCTGCTGCTTTTATTCACAATGGAGGCCAGTCGTTTATTTACGCAAAATCAGAGCATACTAGCAACTGTGATCGTTGTAAATTTTATCCTTTGGCTGTCGATAAGCATCGTGAAGAAGATTAAGCTCCTGCAAGCACTTAGTATTTCATGTATTATTTTTACACTATTGTACATTATTTTTATAAATTTTATGGCTTAATCCTTTAAAATTAATCAAAATTCGAGTAAACTATATATAGTCTTTTATAGATACATTATTGGGATTACATAAGGAGGAAACACAATGAGAAAAAACCCAGTTGTACCATATGCAATTATTGCACTGTTAGGGGTACTTACCGTAGTTGTTATTTCAGTTGTTGGTTTAGGACAGCGTGCTGACATTCAGCAAGCTGAAGAAGGCGGAGAACAAACAGAACAGGGAGCAGAAGAGGGTCAAGAAGGCGAAACAGCGGGTGGAGATGCAGAAGCTGTATTCCAATCAAACTGTTCTGCGTGCCATGGAGCAGATTTATCTGGTGGAGCAGGCCCGGACTTAACTGCTGTTGGATCTAAATATTCAGCAGATGAAATTGCTGAAATTATCCAAAACGGTAGAGGTGCAATGCCTCCACAATCTCAGGTTGCCGGCGAAGAACTATCAGCTTTATCTCAATGGCTTAGCGAAAAACAATAATTATAAAGTGAATGGTATATAAAGTCTAAGCTTTCTGCGCAAACAGAAAGCTTTTCTTTTTTAGAAGGAGAACATGATGATTAATAAACTTAAACTTTCTGATCGTTTGGTACAAGTTGCCTCATTTCTGCCAAAAGGAGCTTTTTTTGCTGATATTGGTTCAGATCATGCCTATTTGCCATGTTATGTGTGTTTACAGGACGCTACTGCAAGGGCAATTGCCGGTGAAATTAATGAAGGACCATATAATAGTGCAAAAACAACGATAGAAAATTATAATTTGGATGAACAGGTGGAAGTAAGACTTGGAGACGGATTGGAAATATTGAATAAAGACGAAACAGACCAGATAGTAATTGCTGGCATGGGGGGAGCCTTAATACGATCCATTCTCGAAGACGGCAAATCAAAATTATCGAGCACAAAGCGTATTATTGCCCAGCCAAACGTAGATGCAAGAAACGTCAGAAAATGGTTTCTGGATAATGGCTTTCGTTTAACAGATGAAACAATCCTGAAAGAAAACGGCCACATATACGAAATCCTAGTTGCCGATCGGAAGATAGATAACAGTCCATACTCCGACAGCTCAAGGGAAAAGCAACTATTGTTCGGACCGTTGCTGTTAAAGTACAGATCTGCGGTATTTATGGAAAAATGGCAGCTTGAATATGAAAAATTAACTAGAGTGGTTGCCCAAATGCGAAATGCCAATGTACCGGATACATCCAAAATAAAGCAGTTTGAACGGGAATTGGCATGGATAGAGGAGGTAATAAACGATGAAGCAGGGGATTCTGAATAACTCAGATATTTTTCGAATTATGGAAAACTGGGCTCCCAAAAATCTTGCTTTTGAATGGGATAATGTAGGTCTGCAGATTGGTTCTTACAATCATCCAGTCCAAAAAATCATAGTTACACTCGATGTATCGGAGGAAGTTGTCGATGAGGCGATTGAAAAAGGTGCAAATCTTATCATTGCACATCATCCGTTATTGTTTAAACCGCTGAAACAGGTTAATATAGATACTGCAAAGGGAAGGATTATCCAAAAACTGATTGCTCATGATATCACGGTTTATGCTTCACATACCAATCTGGATGCTGCCGATGGCGGTGTCAATGACATGCTTTGTGATTTATTGGGTGTGGAGTCCAGAGAGATATTATTGGAGTCAGCAGAGGACAATCTATGCAAGCTTGTCATTTATGTACCTGATTCGCATCTAAACGCTGTCCGCAGCGCCTTGGGATGAATCTGGTGCAGGTCATATTGGGAACTATAGCCATTGTTCATTTCAGTCAAATGGACATGGGACATTTATGCCTTTGGAAGGTACGAATCCATTTATTGGAACAGAGAATAAGCTTGAAATTGTGAATGAAGTCAAATTGGAAACAGTCGTTCATCAGTCCAGCCTTCAGAATGCTATTAATCATATGATTGATGCCCACCCTTATGAAGAACCCGCTTATGATATCTATCCACTTGGCAATGAAGGAAAGAAATACGGTGTTGGCCGAACCGGAGTATTGAAAGAGCCTACCGACCTTAGGGCATTATGCGAACATGTTAAACATGTATTGGATGTGCCGGCACTCCGTGTTATCGGCCGACTTGACAAAAAGGTCCGCAAAATAGCTGTGCTTGGTGGTAGCGGAGAAAAATATATTCATGCAGCCAAACACAGCGGCGCAGATGTCTATATTACAGGAGATATGTCGTTCCATATTGCCCAGGATGCAGAGCAAATGGGACTGGCTGTCATCGATCCGGGTCATTATATTGAAAAAGTGATGAAGGAAGCAACCAAAAATTATTTGGACGAACAGCTTAAGCAAGAAAAATTGGAAGTAGTCATTTCCAATTCGAATACAGAGCCATTTAAATTTATATAGAATAAAGGAGTATTGCTTATATGAACAACAATGAATTTAACCATTTCGCGCTCCATCCCATCATAAACGATGTTACAGAAAGACTGGGTTTCAAAAAGCCGACAGAAATTCAGGGGAAAGTCATTCCGGCTATTTTAAAAGGACAAAGTGTCATTGGACAGTCCCGTACAGGTTCCGGAAAGACACATGCCTACTTATTGCCGTTATTTAATCAGATTGACAGCAACAAACAAGAAGTACAATTTGTTATCACGGCACCTACTAGGGAGCTGGCGACCCAGATTCATGATGAAGTAAGGAAAATAATCCATTATGCCGAAAAAGACGGAAAATGGATTGCCAAGCTGCTTGTAGGAGGTACCGATAAACAGAAAATGGTGGAGAAATTAAAAAGGCCGCCCCATATCATTGTAGGTACTCCAGGAAGAATCCTTGACATGGTAAAGGCTGACGCACTGTCGATTTATTCCGCAAAATCATTTGTAATAGACGAGGCGGATCTGATGCTTGATCTCGGATTTATCAATGAAGTGGATCAACTGCTTGTTCGTTCAAGAAAAGATATTCAGTTATTGGTATTCTCGGCAACCATTCCGCAGCGGCTGCAGCACTTTTTCAAAAAATATTTGGAAAACCCTTTGTATGTTAAAATCGAGGAACATTTTTCTCCGGAAACCATGGAACATCGGCTGATTGCGCGCAAGCACCGTAGTGATGCAGCTATCATTTTGGAGATTTCCAAAGCTATCCAGCCGTATATTTCGATTATTTTTACAAATGGTAAAAAGCAAGCAAATGAGCTGGCTCAAGCTTTGCAGGAAAAGGGATTGGATGCGGGGCTAATTCACGGGGGATTAACACCAAGGGAACGTAAACGGGTCCTGAAGGATATCCAAAATCTCCGCTATCAATACGTTGTCGCTACTGATTTAGCGGCGCGGGGCATTGATATCAAAGGTGTCAGCCATGTAATCAATGCGCAGATTCCGAAAGAAGAGGAGTTCTATATCCACCGTGTTGGCAGGACAGCTAGAGCAGGTATGGAAGGAATGGCCATCAGCCTCTATGATGAAGCCGACCTGAAATTGATTGCAAAACTTGAGCAAAAAGGTCTCACATTCACTTATGCGGAAGCAAAGGACGGGGACTGGAAAGAAGCGAAGCCATGGAATGAGCGGAAGCTTCGTACAAATACAACAACAAATTCAGAAAGAGAAGCATGGAAACAAGTTCCGAAAGCCAAGAAGGTCAAACCAGGCTATAAGAAGAAAATGAAGAGACAGCAGGAATCAATCAAGAGAAAATTAAACAAAAAGTCGAAGTTTAATAAATAGAAAATGAAACAGTATATGTAACAGGGAGAGTGTACAATTTGTTAAAAATAGGATCGCATGTATCAATGAATGGAAAAAAGATGCTACTGGGCTCCAGTGAGGAAGCTTTTTCTTATGGTGCCAATACGTTCATGATCTATACCGGTGCACCGCAAAATACAAGAAGAAAACCAATAGAAGAATTAAATATTCTGGCCGGACAGGAACATATGAAGGCCAATGGAATAGCAGATATTGTCGTCCACGCTCCCTATATCATTAATATAGGGAACTCGGTTAAACCAGAAACATTTGAACTTGGTGTCAACTTTTTAAGAAATGAAATCGCCCGTACAGAAGCAATTGGTGCTAAACAAATCGTACTTCACCCGGGTGCCCATGTTGGAGAAGGTGCTGATGCGGGAATTAAAAAGATTATCGAAGGGTTGAATGAAGTTCTCGAAAAGGACAGCGAAGTGCAGATTGCTCTGGAAACGATGGCCGGCAAAGGTTCAGAGGTAGGAAGAACCTTTGATGAGCTTGCCAGAATTTTTGACGGAGTTCATCATAATGAAAATCTGTCGGTTTGTATGGATACCTGCCATATTCATGATGCAGGGTACGATGTTGTAAATGATTTTGATGGTGTCTTGAATGAATTCGATAAAATCATTGGTGTCGATCGCATTAAAGTATTGCATATCAATGATAGCAAGAATGAGCGGGGCGCACATAAAGACCGGCATGAAAATATTGGGTTTGGACATATCGGGTATCAAGCACTGCACTATGTTGTTCATCATCCGCAGCTTGAGCACTTGCCGAAAATACTGGAAACACCATATGTTGGAACAGATAAGAAGAATAAAAAGGCGCCATACAAACTTGAAATCGATATGATTAAGAGTGGTACTTTTGACGATGATTTGAAGGCAAAGATTCTAAATGCATAGAAACTGGAGGAATAACAGTAAATTGTTATTCCTCTTTTTAATCGAACAAGTGTTCCAATCCATAAGAACGAATGATCTCATCAAATAGTTTCTGTGCTTTAGCAGCGGTTTCCTGATCGGTTATGAGCGAAAGCTGCTGAAACATTTCCTTGCGCTTAACGGCATCAAATGGGTCCGGAGAATACTGCCTAAGATAATGGATGATTGCCTGTGCTTGTTTCTCTGAAATTTGAAAGCCGTATTTATTACTGTAATTCAATAGTTCTGAACTGGACAGATTTCTTAATTTATTTTTTACGAGCTCTTTAATGAATATCGACATCGCTGACTCCCCTTTATAGAATACGTATTATTGTATGCCTCTGTTTACCAATCGTGCATGAAACGGGATTCCATAATATAACATCAGTATTAAATGGAACTTTCCATAAACTATGAACGCACCTCATTAATAGATGGGAGGTCTTGATTATGGACGAATTTCAACATGAGAAGAATAAAGATGCACAGGTCCCGCCGAATCACGG
>NZ_HE610978.1:225905-234270 GCF_000285495.1 Oceanobacillus massiliensis str. N'diop | reverse complement strand
CTTGATTATGGACGAATTTCAACATGAGAAGAATAAAGATGCACAGGTCCCGCCGAATCACGGGGAACGAGATAAAAACCAGGATTTTGTCGGCATTGAACCAGACAGCTCCCGGAATGAAGAATATGCCGCAGAGATGACTGTTGACGATTTGGACCGTTCCGACGAAGTGTCCGGAAAATCGGATACAACAACGATGTATGGCTGGATAGCGATTGCTCTATCCGTAATTTCATTTTTTGTGTGGCCAATCGTTCTTGGGGCTGCAGGGATTATTTTTGGCTTTATCTCGAGAAGCCGCGGTGCAGACACATTGGGTAATATCGCAATCGCAGCTGGTGCAATATCCATTTTAATCACACTCTTTATATTGCCATTTGTATGATGAAAGAGGCTGATTCGGTTCAGCCTCTTTTTTGTATGGTTGTCATTCATTGGTTATACACAGGGAAATAATAAACGGTGTGGGGTTTCAGGTTAAGTGGGTCGGTTGTTGGATTTAGCGCTTCAAAATGTTCAATGGCCAGCTTCATATTCAGTTGTTCCAGGTTGCTTTTATTCATGTCTTCAATTATGGATAGAACGGTATCACCCGGGACCACCTTTACATGTGCAATGGAATAATTCCCTGAAGAACCTGGGGTGATCATTTCGGATTCTTGCTTATTTGTATCTACCTCCGTCGTTATATCTTGATAAATACTGATGAAGAGCAATATAATGAAAATAAAAAGAAAAAATCTTTTTAGCGTATACATAAAATTTCTCCTTTAGGATGAAACCATTTGCATGTAAAAGCGTATTACTGAATAGGGGGGGGAGAATAGATGGCTATTTTTGACTTACAGTGGATTGGGTTTGTTATAACATTTTTTGGAACGTTATTTTTAATTGGCGAAGTACTTGTCAATATGCGGGGATTCTTTGGTTTGCTTGGAATAGGATTCATCACTGTCTATTTTGGAGCGTATGTTCAAACTGGATCTTTCATCCTTATGCTTATTATATATTTTGTTGGTTTATTACTTATTATTATTGATGGTAAAATAGTTAACGATGGTACCTTGGCGACTCTTGGTCTTGCAAGTATGCTGACAGCCGTAGCATTGGCAGCACCGGATCTTACTTCTGGTTTATATGCCATATTGGGTGTTCTTTTTGGTACAGGAATATCTTTTATTTTTCTCAAGGTATTTAAGAAAAGAGATGTATGGACTAAACTCGCGCTGACAGACCAATTAACGAGCGAGGCTGGATATAATTCCATGAATGAGGAATATAAGTCATTATTGGGCGAGGAAGGGATTACACTGAATGCGTTGCGGCCAGTCGGCACTGTCAAAATTGGCAAACAGGATTACAGTGCCATTTCCAATGGCCAATGGATAGAAAAAGGAAGCAGCATCAGGGTGGTTCAAGTTGATGGAACGAGAATTCTTGTGGAAAAAATGGAATAAATTGCAAATGCCAATTCGACACTTTAATCGAATTGGCTTTCTTTATGATTAAAGCCTTCTTCTATAGGAGTGACGTATGAAATAGCGCGAATAGGGTAGATATAAATAGGATGGAGTTTAAAAATGGAATCTGAATGTAAATTTAATGTAAATTTTTATATATATCCTTTACAAACGAATCATCTATCATTAATAATGGATAGGGTGTGAAACGACAAGAATCAACATAATTGAAGGGATGGAGAATCATTGGAAATCGATGTACAAGCACTGATATTTGAATTTATTGGTGGACTGGGTATATTTCTTCTTGGTATTAAATTTATGGGCGATGGCCTGCAGAAATCTGCTGGAGATCGTCTGAGAGACATTCTTGATAGATTTACAAGTAATCCATTCCTTGGAGTATTGGCGGGGGTTATCGTAACCGTACTTATCCAGAGCAGTTCCGGTACAACCGTATTGACTGTAGGTTTGGTAAACGCCGGATTTATGACACTTAGACAGGCAATTGGTGTCATTATGGGTGCTAATATCGGTACAACCGTAACGGCATTCATTATCGGAATCGATATTGGAGAATATGCATTGCCGATCATAGCGATTGGTAGTTTCCTGATCTTCTTCTTTAAAAATCAAAAAGTTACAGCAGCCGGACAGGCTATATTTGGATTCGGTGCATTGTTCTTTGGCTTGGAGCTAATGAGCAGCGGAATGTCACCACTGCGGAGTCTTGAAGCGTTTCATGAATTAACGTTAAGAATGAGCGATACACCTATTTTAGGAGTCGTTATAGGGACCGTATTTACTTTGATCGTGCAAAGTTCAAGTGCTACAATCGGTATCCTGCAAGGTTTATTCTCAGAAGGCGCAATCGAATTGCAAGCAGCAATACCTGTATTGTTTGGAGATAATATCGGTACAACAATTACGGCGATATTGGCCTCAATTGGTGCAACTGTCGCAGCACGAAGAGCCGCACTGACGCATGTCATTTTTAACTTGGTTGGTACAGTCATATTCCTCTTGCTGCTGGGAGTATTTACTGCATTGATTACGTATCTGCAAGGAGTATTTGATCTGAATCCTGAAATGACCATCGCATTTGCCCATGGTACTTTCAATATCACAAATACAGTTATTCAATTCCCATTCATAGCCGGATTGGCATGGATCGTAACTAAATTGGTCCCTGGAGAGGACACGATTATTGAATATAAAGCACAGCATTTGGATCCTATCTTTATAACACAATCGTCTTCACTCGCCCTTGACCAGGCAAAGGCAGAGGTTATTCGCATGGGTGAGTATGCATTCAAAGGACTGGAAGAAACAAATGCATATGTAACCACACAGGGGAAGAAGCATTCTGAGCTTGCATTGCAAATCGAAGGTGCTTTGAATAATCTGGATCGTAAAATCACCGATTACCTTGTAAGCATTTCTGCTGAATCATTATCAGAAGCTGAGAGTGCAAAACATACATCCTTAATGGATACAGTAAGAGATATTGAACGGATTGGCGACCATTTTGAGAACATTGTCGAACTGATTGACTATAAGATCTCAAATAAAGCCCATTTAACAGAACAGGCTATGGAAGACTTGAACAATATGTTTGATTTGACCTTGATGACAGTTAAACAAGCAATTGAGTCGCTTGACCATTTGGACCGCGAAGCAGCGCTGGAAGTTGTCCAAAAAGAGGATCAAATCGATAAGATGGAACGTAAATTCCGCAAGAAGCATATTATCCGAATGAATGAGGGTCTATGCAGTGGTTCTTCTGGTATTGTATTCGTGGATATTATCAGTAACCTCGAACGGATTGGCGACCATGCTGTCAATATTGCAGAATCGGTATTGGGAGAGTAATTAGCTATAGAAAAAAAGGGGGGAAACCTCCTTTTTTTGTTTATCATCATGCAGCCTGTAACAAATTTTAACATTTTTTGATTTTTATCTTGAAATTAGATTTGGAACATGCTATTATAAATAACGCAGTCGAAATTGACCATACATAAACAGTTTTGCCACAGCGCAAAAAAGATTGACAGATTTACTTTAACATGATAAATTATATTTCGTTGCTGATTATTGCATATCCAAGAATTCATCGAAAAGCCATTGATAAAACGAAATTGGCAATTGATAAATTCCGAATGCAGGACATCAAAACTCTAAGATTATTCCACAGTAGCTCAGTGGTAGAGCTATCGGCTGTTAACCGATCGGTCGTAGGTTCGAATCCTACCTGTGGAGCCATGGCGGTGTAGCTCAGCTGGCGAGAGCGTACGGTTCATACCCGTGAGGTCGGGGGTTCGATCCCCTCCGCCGCTACCAATTCAATAAACTATATGGCGGTCGTGGCGAAGGGGTTAACGCACCGGATTGTGGCTCCGGCATTCGTGGGTTCAATTCCCACCGGTCGCCCCATATTTGATTAAGAAGGACCCTTAGCTCAGTTGGTTAGAGCTATCGGCTCATAACCGATCGGTCGTAGGTTCGAGTCCTACAGGGTCCACCATAAAACTCGGGAGGTATACCCAAGTCCGGCTGAAGGGATCGGTCTTGAAAACCGACAGGCGGGTCAAACCGCGCGGGGGTTCGAATCCCTCTACCTCCTCCATCTTTATTTCAATCAAAAACGTTTTACGTATTATGGACAAACTCATATGGCTTGGTAGCTCAGTCGGTAGAGCAGAGGACTGAAAATCCTTGTGTCGGCGGTTCGATTCCGTCCCGAGCCACTCTTTTAAAACAGGCTGATAGCTTGTTTTTTTAATGCCAATTTTCCCCTTTTATTGTCGAAATTAGCATTTTTGCTGGAACAGCTTTTCCTTGGTGCATAAAGTTTGCAACTATCGTTTAGCTCTGATAATCTTTTATTTAAGGGGTTTACAATCCTTTATAATACTTATTCATTTAAGGAGGAAGTTTTATCATGGCAAAATTTGAATTACCAGAATTACCATATGCATATGATGCATTAGAACCAACAATCGACAAAGAAACAATGAACATCCATCATACGAAGCACCACAACACGTATGTTACCAAATTAAATGATGCTTTAGAAGGTCAGGCAGATCTTCAGGCTAAATCTGTAGAAGCTTTAATCAGCAACTTGGATGCAGTACCTGAAAGTGCACGCACTGCTGTTCGCAACAACGGTGGCGGTCATGCCAACCATAGCCTTTTCTGGAAGCTTTTATCACCAAATGGCGGTGGCGAGCCAACTGGAGAATTAGCTGATAAAATTGCCGCTAAATTTGGCAGCTTAGATAAATTCAAAGAAGAATTCGCAGCAGCGGCAGCTGGACGCTTTGGTTCCGGCTGGGCGTGGCTCGTTGTCAATAATGGAGAGCTTGAAGTAACAAGCACACCAAATCAGGATTCACCATTAATGGAGGGGAAAACTCCTGTATTGGGTCTTGATGTTTGGGAGCATGCCTACTACCTTAAATATCAAAACAAACGCCCTGATTACATCTCCGCATTCTGGAATGTTGTTAATTGGGATGAAGCAGCAAAAAATTATAACGCAGCTAAATAAATTTTTGAAGAGACACGCGGATAATATTCCGCGTGTTTTTCTGTATATATAACATTCCTTCGTTCACACTATTAGTGATGCAAAGGAGTATTTTATGATGCAAAAACTTTTGGATTTCTATCGTAGTAAAATGGAAAGCAACAGGGATCTGTTGGTATTGCTGCTTATCGGCGGGCTGTATTCAGGCGGGATTTTTCTATCAAATACTTTTGTCAATATTTATTTGTGGAAACAATCCAGCGATTTTGTTACCATAGCAATTTACAATTTTTCGATAAGCATTTTCCAGACCGTTGCGTTTGTGTTTGCTGGGAGATTGACGAAAAAAATCGATCGCATTGTTGTTTTGCGATTGGGAGTTTTTTTTCTGTCGCTATTTTTCCTAAGTGTCCTGATCATTGGCGAACATGCAGCAGAATTTAATTTTATGCTTGGCAGCATGCTTGGAATCGGCTATGCTTTTTATTGGCTTGCGTTCAATGTCCTGACGTTTGAAGTTACAGAGCCGGATACAAGAGATTTTTTTAATGGGTTCCTTGGAATTCTTCAATCCTTAGGGGGAATGACAGGACCTTTGTTTGCAGGTTTCATTATTGCAAAAATGACGGACAATATCGGCTATACTGTCATTTTCGCCATATCATTTTTTCTGTTTGCATGCGCAGTTGGGGCTAGCTTTTTATTGAAACGGCGAGGTGCAGAAGGGGTTTTTCATTTCCGGAGAATCCTGGAAGAAAGGAACCATAATAGAAATTGGAAGCGAATACTCCATGCACATTTTTTTCAGGGATTACGGGAAGGAATCTTCGCATTTGTTATTTCCATATGGGTATTTTTGGTGACAGAAAGTGAGCTTGCCCTTGGAACATTCAATATGTTCCTTTCTGGACTATCTGTTATTTTCTATATGATTGCAACAAAATTTATTAAGCCTGCAATGAGGAAGAAAGCTATTCTCTTTGGTGGATTGTTGCTTTATTTCTCCATTTTTATCATCCTCTTTGAAATTAATTATTTCCTGCTGATGGTTTATGCAGTTGTCATCGGAATTGCATATCCTCTCATTACTGTCCCCTATGTATCCCTGACGTTCGATGTCATCGGCAAGGCATGGAAAGCTGGAGAAATGAGAGTTGAATATATTGTTGTCCGAGAATTATTCCTTAACATTGGCAGGGTGCTTTCCATTCTGATATTTCTTGCCGGTGTGAAATTCTTTGTCGCTGAGGATGTTATTCCATTAGTATTAACGGTTCTTGGCGGCGGGCATATCATGATTTATTTTTTTGTCCGGAATATCTATTTAGGAAGCTCAAAGAGGAAAGAAATTTTAATGAAGGACCAAATTACAGACGAAAAAAACCGGTAAATATGGTAAAATCAATATTGTGTAAAAGCAATAGAAAATTACCTTTCGCATTGGGGGAGAGCAGATGAAGAAAAAGAAAAAGAAAGCCCAGCTTCCCATTCGAATTAATATATTATTCTTTGTTGTATTTTTACTGTTTTCAGTATTGATTCTACAGCTTGGTGTCGTGCAGATTTTGAATGGGGAAGACTTTCAGGAAGAAATCGAACGGACAAATCTGGATACAACAAGCATCCCTGTACCAAGGGGGAAAATATATGATCGGAATGGAAATGTCATAGTCGATAATGAAGCCGAGTATTCAATCACATATACACCACCAAAAGGTGTTCAGGCAGAGGACAGGCTTGAAGTTGCTGAAGATCTTGCCAAGTATATCGTGATGGATGATAAAGATACCCTTGAAGGCATTACGGAGCGAAACAAAAAGGAATATTGGTATTTGTTAAATAAAAAAGAAGCCGACAAGCGAATTTCCGCTGAAGATGCAGAGGATATGGAAAATGCAGAGGTCTATAATGCAACACTTGATAAGATAACAGAAGAAGAGATCAGCGATTTCAGCAAGCAGGAGCTTGAAGTGATTGCAATTAAGAAAGAATTAGACAAAGCATACTCACTTACACCACAGATTGTAAAAAATGAGAATGTATCAACGGAGGAGTATGCAACCATCGCAGAACATCTCGATGAACTTCCTGGTATCAATGCTACGACGGATTGGAACAGGGAATATTCATTTGGTGAAACACTTACAAGCCTCCTGGGTTCTATATCTTCTCAAGAACAAGGGATACCCGCCGGTGAAGAAGATTCTTATTTGACTAAGGGCTACAGCCGCAATGATCGTGTTGGAAAAAGCGGATTGGAATTGCAGTATGAAGATCTTCTTAGAGGAAGAAAAGAGCAAATCCAATATACGACCAAAAAAGACGGTACGGTAATTGATTCGAAGACCGTTGTCGAAGGGCAGCGGGGTAAAGATCTCGTACTTACTATCGATATGGAATTCCAGCAGGAAGTTGATAAGATCGTAGAAGAGGAATTGAAGGCCGCAAAGAAAGAGCATCCGTATGAGAATCAATATTTGACGGACGCGCTGGCAGTTGTGATGGACCCTAATACGGGAGAATTGCTGGCCATATCTGCAAGTCATTATAATGAGGAAACGAAGGAATATGAAGATTCTGGCTTTAGAGCATTGTCGGATGCACATACGCCTGGTTCCGTAGTCAAAGGTGCTACCATACTTGCCGGACTGGACTCCGGAGCGATTAAACCTGGTCAGAGCTTTTATGACCGACCGATAGAAATAAAAGATTCACCAACATTCAGGTCCTATTCCACCGGACTGGGTTCCATGACAGATATTACTGCGTTGAAAAAATCATCGAACGTTTACATGTTTTATGTAGCTTTAAGGATGATGGGGGAAAACAGATATCCTTTTCCTTCTAAAGAGATACCTAGATTTGATTCAAATACACTGCAGGTATTAAGGAATTATTATCAGCAGTTTGGTTTAGGAGTGGCCACTGGAATAGATTACCCGCATGAATCAACGGGATATACGGGGACTTCAAATAGTCCTGGACTGACGATGTTCCAAGCAATCGGCCAATATGATCAATATACTGCCCTTCAATTGGCCCAATATGCCTCAACAATAGCAAATGACGGGTATCGGGTAAGGCCTCATTTCCTAAAAGAAGCACGCGAGCCAATTGCATCTCAGGATGAACTCGGTCCGTTATACAAAACGGTTAACACAGATGTATTGAATAAGATAGATATTGACGACAACTATCTCGATCGAGTACAGGAAGGCTTCCGCCAAGTATTTCAGGAACAGGGCGGAACAGCATATAGCTATTTCAAAGATGCAGATTACAAAGCAGCAGGTAAAACAGGTACTGCAGAGGTTGGCTATTATAAAGACGGTAAAAAACTAGGCAGATACTTTGAACCATAACTTAATTGGCT
>NZ_HE610978.1:201969-225623 GCF_000285495.1 Oceanobacillus massiliensis str. N'diop | reverse complement strand
ACAAAGCAGCAGGTAAAACAGGTACTGCAGAGGTTGGCTATTATAAAGACGGTAAAAAACTGGCAGATACTTTGAACCATAACTTAATTGGCTATGCTCCATATGATGAACCAGAAGTAGCCTTTGCGATTATCGTTCCATATACCGGGGAAAACTCCGGAAACACTTCGAATCACAGAATAGGCAGGAAAATATTGGATGCCTACTTTGACATGAAAGAAAACAGAGACGAAGAAAGCAAGGATGATAATGAAGAAGCGAACGCGGAAGAGGAAACGGAAGGTTAAACCAATTATCAAAAACTACCATTCTTAGCAAGCTGGAATGGTAGTTTTTTTACGAAGTATAATTCACATAAAATTTACAATCACTTAATATAGTTACTCTATAATGGATATACGACCTATAAATCAGACAGTATATCAATGGGGGTTATAAGAGATGACTACACGTGACCAATTTCAGAATGAGCTCGATACTTTAAATGAGGATATTATCAAACTTGCAAATGCAGCCGGTCAGGCACTTGATGATGCGGTAGATTCTTTTTTCAATCAGGACGGGGAATTGGCAAAGCAGGTAATTGATAACGACAAGAAAATTGACCGAAAAGAATCAGAAATCAATGACCGGACAATTTTGATTATTGCCAAGCAGCAACCGGTTGCAACGGACTTAAGAAGGGTAATTACTGCCCTGAAGATACTTACCGATATCGAACGTATGGGGGACAATGCGAAGAATATTGCCAAATCGACAATACGTTTAGGCAAGAATGCATCGGTCATTCCTTCAGATTTAAGGGATATGCATAAAACGACAAAGGATATGCTCTACTCAGCGACACAGGCCTTCAAATATGAAGATATTACAATAGCGAGAAAGCTAGCGGAGATGGATGATCAGGTTGATAAGCAGTACAAGACAATCATTAGTGAATTGCTTGGTGAAACGGCTACACATCCTGATAAAATCCAGTACATCATGCAAATTGCATTTACGGCAAGATATTTGGAGAGATTTGCAGACCATATAACAAATGTAGGAGAAAGCATCCTTTATTTGGTGAAGGGGGAATACTACAACTTAAACTGACAGAAAATAAAATGGCAGCGGGGAGGATTTCCCTGCTGCCATTAGTTTAATGGGCCAATCTTTCAGCAATCTGATAGAAGCTCATATCGCTTGTTAATTCATATGAACCGATTTGGATTTGCAGACTATAATCATGTTCATCCAAATAGCTGTTAAATTCTGAAGCATCCTGAATGATCTGGTTTTCAGCAAGCAGTGAACTGATATCCGATGAGGCCATTCCAGGACTGATTGTCAATGTATAAGTCGCTTGGGCCTCTTTGGTTTCTTCCTCTTCAGCTGCAGATTCATCTGGACTATTTTCTTCCTCTGCTCTTTTTCAGCAGTGCTGTTTTGTTCTTCTGTTGGACTCTCTTCCTGCTCAGTCTCATTATTTTCAGATGGAGAAGCTTCTTTTGTTTCGGTTTCTTCTTGATCTTTTTCAGTCTTGCCGATACTCAGCTCTATATATTCTTCTTTGCTGAGGACCGTATAGCCTTCAGCTTCGATGAGCGGAATTATTTTTTCCGCATCCATATCCTTTGCTGACTGAACAGGCTCTTCTATAAAATAAAATACAATCAGAAGGATAACGGCACTTGTCAGTAATCCAACTGAGAAAGAACGTACTGTATGTTTCATCATTTTCTCCTTTATTTTCTCCTTTATTTTTTCCTGGATAGATGATTCTTTTATCGGTTCGTGAGGTCTTTGGTCAATTCCTCTGAAGGCATTAATTCCTCTTCCAGAATGTTGATTTTCTTCTTCATTTGATATGTATCCTGCATTGTTGTAATTGAAAACTGTTCAAGCTTGTTCTCCAATTCTTCAAATCTATCGTTCATGAAGTAAGATAGAACAAATAGAACAACTGCAACAATAATGACGGCTATTATTGCCACTAACATCCATATTCCCTCCCTTAATGTACAATAATAGTTATAACATAGAATTGAAAGTGAGAAAACCTTAAATTTTTGCGGTTAGATTCTTGATAAACTTTGTAAACTCTGATATTATAATTAAAGTCTGTACGAAAACCAAGATGATTATAAAGCAAGTTGTTAACAGTTTGGAGGGAAAAACATGCGCGTAAACGTAACTTTAGCTTGTACTGAAACAGGAGATCGTAACTATATTACGAAAAAAAATAAACGTACCAACCCTGAACGTATTGAGCTTATGAAATATTCACCACGTCTTAAAAAACACACTTTGCACCGTGAAACAAAATAAATGAATTTTTATTAAAAAACTCTTATCATAATAGCGATAAGAGTTTTTCAATTTTAGCAGGGAATGATGGAAATGGATAAAAAAGAACTGCGCATAGCTTCCATTAAGCGGCTCAAAAACTTGTCATCAGCCAAAAAGCAGCGGACTGAAGAAATCTTGACCACGCAGTTGCTGTCATCCTCTGCATGGCAAAATGCAGAAAAAATCGGCATTACGATAGCACAAGGGTTTGAGTGGGCGACAAAGCCCATCATTGAAGCGGGCTGGGAACAACAAAAAAGCATTTGTGTACCTAAATGTTTTCCGGATCAAAAAAAGCTCGTGTTTTATGAACTTGAATCATTTAATCACCTGGTGGTTGCCCATTATAGTCTGCTTGAGCCGAACCCAGAGATGTGCAAAGCGGTGAACAAGGACTCAATGGATCTAATGATTGTCCCGGGAATATTGTTTGACAGAAACGGATTCCGGATTGGCTTCGGCGGAGGCTATTATGACCGGTTCTTGAAGGATTATTCCGGAAAAAGTATTTCTCTATGCAGCAAGGATCAGCTGGTCGATAACATTCCGAGGCAGCCCTTCGATTTACCAGTCAGCACCGTTGTCACAGAGGATGAAATTTTTGAGACCTTTAACAGGTATAATTAACTGTTTTAGGAAAATAACTAATAGCACCATATATAGAAGAGGGTGTTATGATGAGAGCGCTAGTAATTCTAAGTCTTTTATTTACGGCAGCAGCCGTGATCTACCGCTGGCGGTATAAATTAATGAATACGGTACTTGCGGTTGGCATCATTCGAAAGCTTATGGTCGCATTATCAATGAAATTGCCAAGGGTACGTTCCAGCATTTTGCCGGAATTATTTAATGCCAAAACGAATAACTATGAATAGAAGTCTAAAATGGGAAGCGGCTTGCTGTCAGCTTCTTTTTTTATGTCTTATTTAGAAAGCATCTGATATGATAAATAAAGGAAGGTGAACTTATGGATCTGGATGAACAATATAAATTGTACTTTACTGCATACAGTCTGGTAACAGAAGGAGATTTTGACATCCTGCATTTGGATGTGCTTGCAAATGAAGTATGGCTGGAAAAATATGAAAACAAAACATCAAAGGTCGTGCGGCTCATCCAAAAAGGATTTGACTGGAAAAATCACTTAAGAAGAGATATCGCAAACGTTTTTCAAAAATCGAAGGCAATGCAAAGATTGCTTCAGGGAAAACATGTTGAAATCTATAATGTATATGTCTCGTCCCACGCACCGATCGATGATTGGGAAGTGTTAAAAAACCAATGCAGCTTAAAGAAAAGAATCCTTTAAAGATGAAGGTTTACTATTTGGACGATGAAGATGCCTCCGCAGAACTTGGCAGACTTCGGAGAGATCTCCATCTGCAAGAGAAGGACAGCTCTTTGGAGACAGACAAAGAAATGAAAGAAGCAGAGGTAACAAGCTACAAAAATTTTCTGGCAGATACGCTTGAAAAAAAAATAGAGAAGTTGAAAATGTGTTTTCTCATGGCAAACCATATGTTACATACTTATTGATTGTAATTAATGTTCTGATGTACATTTTCCTGGAGCTAAGTGGTGGCAGTTCCTCGATAGATACCCTGATTGAACTGGGCGCAAAATATAACCCCGATATTATCAATGGGGAGTGGTGGAGAATCATCAGCTCCATGTTTCTTCACATTGGCTTTTTGCATTTAGCAATGAATATGCTTGCAATCTTTTATGTAGGGACTGCCGTTGAACGTATTTATGGCGGAACCCGCTTTCTTATTATCTATTTCTTAGCAGGGATTGGCGGCGGACTTGCAAGCTTTGCATTTACAACAAGTGTGTCTGCCGGTGCTTCAGGTGCAATATTTGGTTTGTTTGGTGCACTGTTATTCTTTGGACTAATATATAAACGGATATTTCTGCAGACGATTGGTCAAAATATATTATTCATTCTGCTGATCAATATTGTCTTTGGATTTTTGGTTGCCCAAATAGATATGGGAGCACATCTTGGAGGTTTGTTAGCAGGATTCATTGCATCTGCTGTCGTGCATCTCCCGCAAAAAAGAGCTTATAAGCTGCAAATTCCTGCATTTCTTCTTTATCTTTTATTCATTGCCGGGCTTATAACCTTTGGTATTGCAAATAATGTGAACAGCCAATCATACCAGTTAATGCAAATGGAGCAATTGCTGGCAGACGAAAAATACGAAGAGGCTGTCGACATTGCTACGAGGGCACTTGATATGGAAGGAGATTTGGAGGCACCCATATTGTTTCAGCGATCCTATGCCTATATCGAATTGACAGAAATAGATCGGGCCATCACCGATCTGGAACAGAGTATACAATCGAAAAATCCTTTGCCTGAGGCATATTATAATCTTGCACTTTTATACTTTAATGATGGAAGAATAGAAGAGGCGAGAGAAATGATTTCAAATGCATTTGAAATGGAACCTGAAGTAGAGGCATATAAAAGTCTATACGAAGAGATTACAGGAGAATCCCCTTAGTTTGCTATACAGCATTCACAGAAAAGCTCACAGTCATTAAACACGGTGAGCTTTTTTTCTGGTTTACGGTATGCGCTGAATGAGTTTTTCTTTCTTTCCGTTCAATTCAAAGAGAACGAGCAGATGTGTGTTCTTCTTATCAAGCAGAATAAGAGGAATATAGCTGTCCAGCCGATCCTGTGGCGGGTCTGCTGCAGGGATAATATAGTTTTTATACAAACCTTCCCATAACCTGCCAATTATGTTCACAGATTCTTCCATAGGTATATTGGATAGCGGTTTATTATTGTATTTATGCAGGTCGACCAGTGGTATGCTAGTATAATTTGAAATATTGATTTCAAAATGGCGAAGCAGCTGATGCCAGTGAAACAGCAACTGCTGGCGAGATGTTCGATCAAGCAATTCTTTCCATTCCGTTTCATAGGGACTCGCTGGCAGTTTAAATGAAGCAATCGGTGTAGTTGGCGAATCAATGACGTATAATTCATCGTATGACATTAGCTGAACACTTTTGATTTCGTCGGATTTATCATGGTTTTCTCCGTGATGAAAAGATATACTTTGAAAATGGCTGGAATCCTCACTGGTCAATTTCTCCATGATTTTTATCCGACTTGAATTTTGTACCCACTTACTCCTGACCCCGCGAAGTCTTCCATTATCAAATAGCAGGGAAACATCTTGTCGAAGGTACATGGACTTGTCGCTGGTTGATGAACTTTCCCAGTCCACCTCATAGATGTTTTGGCCTTCTTCAGAAGTTAATGTGAGCTTTGTTGCTGCTTGTTCGATGGAACTGTCGGCATCGATCGGAAAAAAGCTTACAGCAGGAGTGGAACCTTCACGGATGATATATACTATCCCGAGAATAAACATCATTATAATAAGCGTGAATAGCTGCCATTTTTTCATCATTGTCATCCTCTTTTGAAAGGCTTGTCAGTAGATTGTATGAATAGCTGCCTTGAATTATGTGGGAATGTATAGAATAACTCTGCGGGAACAAACTATCTTTAACATATGCTGGTTTGTTTTTATTATTGACTATATTGATAAACTTGCTTGTCCGTGCAAATCGGCTGAAGCGGTTACGTTACTTTTTTATAACTCCACCGTATTATGCAAGAAGCGTGCTACTATTATTATGGATGCCGGGTGATTAGATGCAGGAAAAAGAGCAGAAAGTATGGAAGAGCTATCAGAAAAATGTCCAGTATTTGAATGAGCGCCTAGGGGTGGATAAAAGCTTCGATATCATTAAATTGGACTTGGAGTATGCCGGCAGGAACATGACCATGTTCATGATTGATGGGTTTGTCAAAGATGATATCATGCTGCAGACGATGAAGTTCCTCGGCAGGCTCGAACCAGAACAATTGGAACCGGACCCATTCGTCAAACTCATGAAAACGTATATTCCTTATATCGAGATTGATAAACAAGATGATCTGATTAAAGTGACCGATGCTGTCCTTGCTGGAACCACCGCATTGGTAGTAGATGGCATCGATACCATCATCATGATTGATGCAAGAACATATCCAGTAAGATCTTCAGAAGAGCCCGATCTTGAAAGAGTGGTCCGGGGTTCAAGAGATGGTTATGTAGAAACGATTATTTTCAATACGGCCTTGACGAGAAGAAGGGTCCGGGACCGATCGCTCCGAATGGAGTATCTACAAATAGGCAGAAGATCGAAAACGGATATCTGCATCAGCTATCTCGAGGATATAGTGGATATGGACAGGGTCGAAGAACTTAAAAACATCTTAAAGAAGATCGATACTGACGGACTTCCCATGGCGGAAAAAACAATCGAAGAATTTTTAAGCGACAGATACTGGAATCCATATCCTTCTATCCGATACACCGAAAGACCTGATACGGCGGCAGCGCATTTATTCGAAGGCCATATTCTGATTCTGATTGATGGTTCACCAAGTGTCATGATCACGTCAGCCACCTATTGGCACCATCTGCAGCACGCAGAGGAGTACAGGCAGAAACCGACCGTTGGGGCATATTTACGAATCGTCCGGTTTATTGCGGTGTTTTTTTCTATATTTATTCTTCCGCTGTATTATCTGTTTTCAGCGAATCCGGACATATTACCTGCGGGACTGGCGTTTATCGGGCCAAGTGAAAATGGAGTAATACCATTGCTTGTCCAATTTCTGATTGCTGAGATAGGACTTGATATGCTCCGGATGGCTGCCATTCATACTCCTTCTTCATTGGCTACCGCATTAGGTCTTGTTGCCGCAATTATGATTGGACAAATATCAGTCGAGGTAGGATGGTTTACGAATGAAGTGGTGCTCTATATCGCAACAGCTGCAATCGGATCCTATGCCACACCAAGCTATGAGCTGAGTTTGGCCAATAGATTGTCCAGAATCTTTCTGCTGCTTACAACTGCCTCGTTTGGGGTAAGCGGATATATGATTGGTATTACGGTTTGGGTCCTATATGTTACCAGAATGCGTTCCTTCCATATACCATATTTCTGGCCCTTTATCCCGTTTTCCTTTAAAGCATTTCGGGATATTCTGATCCGGATACCGATCCCTTTAAAAAATCGCAGACCGACCTTCTTGAATCCCCAGGACCCGGATCGTTAACGTTCCGGGTTCTTTCTTGATAAAATTCCTTGATTCCTATATTTTTGATATAATGGAATCTGGTGATGATATGAAAACAATTTATGAAATTCAGCAAATACTGAAAAGATACGGTACTTTTATCTACACGGGTGATCGCATCGGCGACCTTGAACTGATGGAAATGGAAATCGATGAACTGTACCAGATGAAATTTATTAATACCCATGATTTTCAAATGGCAAAGCTTATCCTAAAAAGAGAGAAAAATAGTCTGTTAGCTAAAAGGGAGGAATAATGAATGAATGAATTGCTTATTGGGATCGATATTGGTGGTACTTCCGTAAAATTAGGGATAATCGAAAGAAACGGCAATATATATAAAAAATGGGAAATACCCACAAACATTGAAAATGCGGGAAGAGCTATAGTTGACGATATCTGGCTCTCGATTGATGAAACGTTATCGGATATCGAGATTGATTCGTCTGCAATTGCGGGAATAGGTGTCGGCGCTCCAGGGTTTATCGAAACTGAAACCGGTTTCGTTTATGAAGCAGTAAATATCGGCTGGAAAAATTTCGATCTTGCAAACCAGCTGCAGCAAAAAAGCGGAATGAAGGTTTTTGTTGAAAATGATGCCAACACTGCTGTACTTGGTGAGAATTGGACAGGCGCAGGAAAGCAGGCCCGCAATCTAATTGCGATTACACTCGGTACAGGGGTCGGCGGTGGAATTATTGCCAATGGTTCTATACTGAATGGGGAAAATGGAATGGCCGGGGAGCTCGGCCATATCGTGGTAGAAGAGGATGGGTATCCATGCAACTGTGGGAAACGCGGCTGTCTGGAAACAATCACTTCAGCAACAGGGATTGTACGACAGGCCATGGAGAAAATAACAGAGTTTCCTGACAGTGTTCTCGCTGCTGCATATAATAAGAACCAAGCGATCTCTTCTAAAGAGGTTTTTGAATTGGCGAACGAGGGAGATAGTCTCTCGATCAGTATTGTAAAACATACTGCCGATGTTCTTGGCCGCATCATTGCCAATATGGGAGTAATCATTAACCCGTCAAAAGTTCTGATTGGTGGAGGTGTTTCCCGGGCAGGGGACCAGCTCATTGGGGAAATCAGAACTTCATTTGCGAAATATGCCCTTCCTCGAGTTGTAGAGGCATGCGAAATTACGGAAGCACAACTGGGAAATGATGCTGGTATTATTGGTGGGGCATTTTTGGTATTGGATAAGATGGATTTGGTTTAAATGACTCTTTAATTTTTGGTTATTTCTACTAAAATAGCATTTCATTAAATATATTTATGAAGGAATTGTAAATGGGGTGAAACCTTTTGAATGGCTAATACGTCTTATATAGTAGCTGTTTCAAAACAACGCGTTTACATTCCCTTCATTAAGGGAACTTATGATTTAGTTATTCTAAAATGAAACCAGAAAATAAAAGATGAGAGATTTATGGGAGGAAGAGCAATGAAGTTCAAACGACCAATCATGCCATTATATATAATTGCATCATTATTATTTGGTGTAAAAACATATATCGTATACAGATTTCTTTTTAATATAGAACTGGATAACTCGATGCAGGAATTGATTCTTTTTGTCAATCCATTTGTTTCAGCCTTTTTAATTTTTGCATTGAGTGTTTGGTTTAAAAGAAAATCACGTCAGATGAAGTTCCTTAGATATACGGCTTTAATTGGAACGGTTATTGTATTCGTCAATGTGGTATTCTACCGCCAATTTACAGATTTCATAACCATTCCGCAGCTATTCATGGGCAGTAATATGTCCGATCTCGGTTCGAGTATATTAACCCTTATTAAGCCCTATGATATTCTGCTGTTTGTCGATGCTGCAGTCATCTGGTATCTGAGCAGAAAACAAGAGGCTGCTTTGTCTGTCGACTATCCGAAAAGCGGCAAAGTATTTGCGCTTGCGATGTCCCTGGTATTGCTTGCCGGAAACTTTCTGCTTGCGGAGATGGAAAGACCACAATTGTTCACCCGTGCTTTTGACCGTGAATATCTTGTGAAAAATATCGGATTGTTCAACTATCATGCCTATGATCTCGTTGTGCATTCCAAGACGGAGTCCCAACGTGTATTTGCTGATGGAAATGAAATACCGGAAATACAGGAATTTATTGATGAAAACGTAAAAATATATGATAAGTCTGATATGTTCGGTGCAGCAGAAGGAAAGAATGTTATCTTCGTCAATGCGGAATCCCTGCAGCAATTTGTAATCAATAACAAAGTGAATGGGGAAGAGGTTACCCCTTTCCTGAATAGCCTAACGAAGGACAGTGACACCTATTATTTCGAAAACTTCTATGAGCAGACAGGGCAGGGAAACACTTCTGACTCAGAGTTTCTAATAGAAAATTCACTGTATCCTTTGAGTCGCGGAGCGGTTTTCTTTACACATGGTTCAAATGAGTATCACGCACTTCCTGAAGTAATTAAGGAAAAGGGCTATACTTCATCAGTACTGCATTCCAATAATAAGAGCTTCTGGAATCGTGATGGCATGTACGAAAGTCTGGAGATTGATCACTTTTATGGTGAAGAAGCATATGAGGTGACACCGGAAAATTCAATCGGCTGGGGTCTGAAGGATAAGCCATTCTTTGAACAGTCGATCAAGTATCTGCAATCAATGGAAGAGCCTTTTTATTCCAAGCTAATTACCTTGACGAACCATTTCCCATTTGAAATGGACGAACAGGACACATCAATTGAGCCATTTGAATCCAATTCAAACACATTGAATAACTATTTTCCGGCAGTCAGATATATGGATGAGGCCTTGGAACAATTCTTTGCGCAGCTAAAAGAATCTGGAGTCTATGACGATTCAATCATTGTCATAATGGGAGATCATATCGGCATCAGTGCAAATCATAATAAAGCAATGAGCATGTATTTGGGTAAAGAAGAAATCACACCATACGACCAGGTTCAGCTTCAGCGTGTTCCATTATTCATTCATATACCTGGTGATGGCAATGGAAAAGTTATGTCTGAAGTAACCGGACAGATTGATATGAAACCGACACTCTTAAATTTGCTGGGTATTGAATCCGAAGATGATGTCTATTTCGGAAACGATCTTTTCAGTGAAAAAAGAAAAGGCTATATCGCCTTAAGAAATGGTGATTTTGTCAGCGATGATTATATTTCAACAGCAGGAATCTGTTACGACAGAGTTACTGGTGAACCAATCGATGCAGCTGCCGGCAATGCCGATGCGGTGGAAGAGCATTCGCCAACAGAAAATGCCTGCTCTGCAATTCAGGAAAAAGTCGATAAAGAATTATCTTTCTCTGATAATTTAATATATGGAGATCTGTTCCGGTTTATTGATTTCGGGGAAGAGGAATAAAAGTACCTGAAACATAAAAACGGCAAAACCGGGATTCAGCAATTGCTGAATCCCGGTTTTTTACATAAAAAAAGTTAACTCGTGTAAGTTAACTTTTGGTTAGATCCAATTTTTAAATCATTACCCAGTGATTTCTGAAATGATCGTTGCAATTGAGAAGAATCCAAATGCCAATGCTGTAATTGCTGAAAATGCCAAAGCAAAGAGATTTTTGTATTTCAATTGACGAATGACCGATACAACAGCTAGTAATGCTACAACTAAAAATACAATTGCCAATAAGATATGCTGCATAGATTTCATCCTCCTTTGAAGCGTTGTCCCTAGATCCAGATTGAATTAGGAAATACTTTTATATTATTATGTAACTAAGACAATATAGTAATTATTTTATAGCATCCATTTGTATTTGTCGAGTTATATAATAAAACGTTTTCTTGCAAAATAATAATGACGGGAAATGGAGGGTCTCAATTGAATATTAAAAGTCTGTCACTCGGTCCAATTGGTACGAACTGTTATATCGTTTATGATGAAAACGATGCTTTAGTTATAGATCCTGGAGCAGAAGCGGATATAATCATGGGCTTCCTGGAACAAAAACAACTAAAGGTTCAAGGAATCCTATTGACACATGCCCATTTTGATCACATTGGAGGATTGGACGATCTTAAGAGATATACTGGTGCAGAGGTCTTTTTACACGAAGAGGAAAAAGCATGGCTTAAGGATCCAGCATTAAACGGTTCCCAAAAACTGATGGGAAATGAAATTATTGCAACAACAGAAACGAGCCCACTAACACCGGGGATAATGGACATTGCAGATTTCCATTTCAATGTTATTCATACACCTGGCCATTCACCAGGAAGTGTCAGTTTCATTTTTGGTGAGGAACTTTTCGCAATCAGCGGGGACGTCCTTTTTTATCAGGGAATCGGGAGAACAGACCTGCCTGGAGGAAGTATGAATGAACTTGAGACAACTATCCGGACGAAACTATACACATTGGAAGACGTTTATACTGTCTATCCTGGTCACGGACCAGAAACGACCATCGGAATAGAAAGGCAAAGCAATCCATTTGTAAAAGGATGATGAAATAAAACAAAAGTCCCCTGTACATGATTGTACAGGGGACCTTTGTTTTCTAATGTCCGAAACCAGGTACGAGTATAAATTCAGAATACCATGTAAATCCAACCATGAATACGGTACAATACGCTCCGAATAAATACATATACATGCGCTCAGATAATTTCAAATAACTAACTGCAAGGAAAAACGCCGTTTGAGCCAGGAATAATAGTGCAGTATTCGTCATGTCACCGACATAGAACATTACTGAGAAAATACCTGTCCAAAAGGCAAGAACACGAAACATGCGATCCATGCTTCTACCTCCTTTTAGATAACCTTTTCAATGTTATTATATATGACCATTCCAAGAATGTAAACGAATGTCATAAAACAACGGATCGTTGGTGATATATTTTCGGTTTTAACAGTCCATGTGACTTTCCCCGCAGACTTATGGTGTACTAGAACCATCATGTTGCAATACATCTGTTATTTTATAACTGTAGTCGTTTGAAGCAGCAGTGATCGTGAAATATAGCTCGAACTTATTTATATCCAGATTAGAAACCTCTATTCGTACATTACCATCGGGAAAATGATAGGTTACTGTTTCAGGTATTTTCAAGCTTCCAATCTCCGTTTTTATTTTCTCTCGCCCCATCTGAAAAAGTGTTTCCATTTTCAATTGCTGGATATGTGCCTTAGTCATTTCTGCATCTCTTTGATAATGCTGGATATTCGCAGAGACGAGAATAAGAATTAATGTGGTGACAAAAAGTACGTATGGCAGGACAAATCCATTTTCATCATTGGTATAGAATAATTGACTTTTCATGTTTTTCTCCTGTAGTGGTTATGACAGAAACCTGAATACCGTGGGGGAGAGGATGGAATGTTACTTCCTTCACTTCTCTTAGAAATATTTCATGCCCCTGACCATCGATTTGCCTTCTAATCGTACTTCCATACTGTTCCAAGGTGACAGTGGAATCAGCAAAATCCTGTTGCAGATATAGCTTTCTCCCATTGGTTTCTGCGGACGACGATCTGATAAAATCATCTTGAACAAAATGAAAAAACTGCTGAACGGAAATCTCGCTGTAATTTGAATTATAATCTGCCGCCGAAATTAGATATCCTAAAAATGGCAAGCAAATCGAAAGGATGGAGAGCGTCAATAATGCTGAGAAAAAAGTAAAGCCGTTTTTAGGTTGCCTGTAGGCCATACATGCATAGGGTTTCATTTCTTTGTTTGACATTTATCCATTCGACACATCCTTTAATGAAATCAGCTTCTTCTGTAAATTCAAATGTTGCTTGAACAGAATCGTTTTCTTTCTCAAATTTCTCAGGATAGGTTTGCGGAGCCCATATAAACTGCTGCAGTTCATCATGGAGCATATAGGCAAAAGTGCGGCGATCACTTAATACCTTCTGTTCAGAATCGAGAATCGTAATAAGCGGCAGTAATGTGGACACTGCTGTAAATAATACGGAAGCGGCAATCAACACTTCAATTAAAGTAAACCCATTATTTTTCTGCAATATAAAACCTTCCCTTCCCCAGTTGAAAAACCACATCGTACGCAGTATGGTCTGTCGTTATTAGGATTTTACGCGGATGGAGTACAGTTCCTTTTTCATTAAAGCTAATATCGGAAATTCCTCTGCCGTCAATGGTCAAACCGGAGGGGTAGGGCCTATGTGCAATTGGTTTTCTGGTTCCCCGCAATATCTTATAATGATCACTGTAAAGTCTGATAAATACTTTGTCGCCGGTACCCATAGAAGATAGGTTCTGTATATACAGCACATCAAATTTAAATAGTTCAAGAAATTGTTTTTCCTGCTGTTTGCGAAGTGTTTCTGAATTCAATGGCGGAGCGAGAATCAGGACAATAGAGAAGATCGCCAGGACAAAAAGGACCTCAAGAAGTGTAAAGCCGTTATGATTCTGACGGCGGGGAGACAATGCCTGTGCCGCTTTCTTCATCTATATTGTATCGTAATTCCTCACCGTTCGGACAATGTCTTTGATCCTCATTTATATAGCTTTCATCAACAAGGGCGGTCAGATCCCCTGGTAAAGTATTATGATCGATATAATAGGCATCCACCTGGGATTGAACAACAGATACGAGTGCTTCACAGCCCTTGCTATGCACTTCACTGCCCTTTTGCCCCAGATTAGGTACGATCAGTATGATTAGAACTGAAATGATCATCAATACAATCAACATCTCTATTAAAGTGAATCCTTTATTGTTTTTTAGCATCGGTTTGACTCCTTTATATGGTTTTGATCAGTTGGAACATTGGCCACATTAATGTTACATAGATAAAGATAATGAAGGTTGCCAATATCAAAAAGAATACAGGTTGGATCAAGGTGATGATTTTTACAACTTTACGTTGTATTTCTTCCATAAGCAGTTCTGCATACATGCTTAAATCTTTTTCCAGTGCATGGGCGTCAGCATCCTTTCGGAAAATGGAAGTCAGCTGCGGTTCCATAAAATGGAAAACCGTAAGCAGGCTGGCGATATGGAATCCTTTTGTCAGTTCAATTGTCATCTGTTGGGAATAATAAGCTACAATAGGCAATTTCTGCTGTTCGGACATGTGGAAGAGTATTTCCCGAAAGGACATTCCGGTCTTTAAGAGTGAACTGAAGTGGATGGCGAACAGATAGGAGGTTTGCAGTCTCAAAAACCTGCTGTAAATGGGGATTGCTCTGTACACCTTCATTTGTCTTTCAATTGGAAATTTATATTTAGTGATCCCAAAGATGATGATTCCTGTGACAAGCATTGCCGCCAAGATGGTGAGAGTAAAGCCTAACGTTTCGATGACAAACATGGATAGCTTTATGGTTGCAGATGATCCAGGACTTGTTTGGAACAGATTCTGAAAAGAGGGGAGCACACTTTGCTGGATAAAGTATAGAAGCAAGCCGAAGACAAAAAATAGAATCAATGGGTATCTGGAGGTTTGCTGGAATCTTTTAGCATATTTGATTCGATGTTCATACATGGAACGGCATTTGGCAACACTCCCTTGGAGATCCCCATTACCTCTCACAAAATATAGATAGGAGATGATGGTTGGATGGAAGGCAGCTTTTTCGAATGACTGATCAACCGAATATCCCTCTTTCAGGGAAGCTATCATCACTGCTGCAGTCGATTCCATTTCTTTATCCCATTGCATTGCTTCCAGAGCCTCCAGTAATGTGTACCCATTCGACAGGAAACGATGAATCAGTTCGAGAAAGCGGAGCTGCAGTGTATTGCTTAATTTCCGCCTACGAAAAGTAATTTTCTTCAGAGATATACCCATACGCAAAGGCCTTCTTTCTTAAATACTCAAATGAATGGAACGTTTGCGGCTTCCTATCTTCCTTGCCCGCTATCACATTTTCAAGAGTGGAACCATCCAGTAGCTCTAATATGGCAGCTCTGCGTGTGGGGATATTATCCAGTTCAATTGGCAGTAATTGAAGGGCTGCCACGGCTATAAGAGACTGCCTTAAATCACTCCGTTCGATTCCCATATCCAATAGCCGGTGAACGGTGCCGGCAGCATTTTTTGCGTGGAGCGTGCTCAGGACCAAGTGACCCGTCAAAGAAGCCTCAAACGCAAATTCAGCGATATGCTTATCCCGTATTTCTCCGACCATAATGATATCCGGATCATGGCGCAATGCAGCTTTGAGCCCTGTCTGGTACGTGATTCCTGCTTTTTCGTTTACCTGTACCTGGAGAATATTTTCCATATCCTTTTCGATTGGATCCTCCAATGTTATTGTCTGGTATGATTTTTCCTTCAGGATCGATTCAAGGAGGGCATATAATGCCGTCGTCTTGCCGCTTCCTGTTGGCCCTGTGAGAAGGATGATGCCAGCACGGTTTGAAGTCCATTGTTTTAGCTTTTTTAACTGATTTGGAAAAAGAAACAGCTGCTCAAGTGTGAGGGAGGAATCCTGCGGGAGGATTCGGATTGCCATGCTTTCCAGATTATTTAGCGGAAGGGTTGAAATCCGTAGTGAAAACAGTCTTGAGGCTGCCTTTTGCTGAATAGTGCCGTTTTGGGGTTTTCTGGATTCGCCTATATCCATGCCTGAGATGAACTTATAGTAGGTAAGGAGTACTTGATACTGCTCGGATCGGATTTTCTTGTAATGCAGTCGCTTGCCCTGTATGCGGAAGAAGATATCTGTGTGGTCATGGTAGGGGTAGAAGTGAATATCGGAAGCTTTTGCCTCAATCGAAGCGTTCAAAAGTCTGTCAGATAAATTTGATGCAGAATTCAATAAATTTTCACCTCCTTATAATTATCCAACACATATAGTATTCGACAGGATTTGATGATTTCCTCCCCAAAAAAGAATTTTTTTGAATATATTTTTTCTATTTGCAAAAGATAGGTATATATGAACTAGTTGGAGGAAGAATCATGTCAGGCAATGATTATTTGAAATTTATGACTGAGCAGGTGGTTTCCTATATGGAATTGCCTTCAGAGGAAAAGAGGAAGCGGAAGGAAGCACAGAAAAGGGATGCCTCCCTTTATGCAAACAAGTGGCTAGGTATGCTTCCGTTCACGCTTAAAATAATATTCCACAAGGGAGAATAGCAGATGTGTCATCAACTGCCGTTCTTTTTTGTATGTAAAACGCTTATTGATTCCTTCGTTGCTCGATAATCCTGCACGTGGTCAGAAGTGCTGCTGAACCAGCTGAAAAGCGTTTGGCAGGGCAGGAAACGAATTCCCAGAGCAAAAGGCATCCAGTTAATTACGCAAGATAATTCGATAAAGAACAACCTTCTAAAAAAGACTCCTCTAAAAAGCCCATGAATCTAATCAGAGCTGTTTAGAGGTTTTTTTGCTGTCTGACTGCACCTGTCATCTCCCATGTTCCGCCAGGGTAACGAAACGAAACGTGACTGGTCAATCCTATAAAGTATTTTCTTTTAAATAGAAGATTCCTCCATTAATGACGTTCATGCTGATCCTTGGCTGGTATTTCTCTGTTAATTCTTCAATCTCATTTTCCATCCGTTCTGTGTTGTTCTCACCCTCGTAAAAATGTTTCAGTGTTCGTATTTCTTCATTTAGGGTTGCCATTGATTCGGCGGCCCATGAATGTTCCTGATCATCGATATAACTCGATAGGACACCTTCTATT
Organism: Oceanobacillus massiliensis str. N'diop; assembly: GCF_000285495.1. Taxonomy (GTDB): domain Bacteria; phylum Bacillota; class Bacilli; order Bacillales; family Amphibacillaceae; genus Oceanobacillus; species Oceanobacillus massiliensis. Next base: position 208,502 of record NZ_HE610978.1, on the reverse strand, counting down.
CTTAAATAACCGCTTTTCAGCCTGATTAAAGGTGACAAAGTAAAACAATAATCTGATATGGTTGTTTGCAGCTCAATGCTATTTAATTCTTCCATTACATTCAGTTTCATTTTGCCATTCACCAAATGCAGTCCAATCGAGATGATTTCATCCTTTTTATGCTGCCCCTGATAGCTGATTTTGATATTCATAATCAGCCAGGGATATAACGGAGTTTTCTTGGTCGTTGCCACCTTTTGAAATAATTTCGTAAACCGTTCATTGCTTTTTAGATGATTCATGATTTGCTGAAGCCGCGGACTGCCAAAGTGGATCCACTCTCCTTGCGCATCACGCTTGTTGGGATTCGTAATCAGTGTAAGCTGCATCGGGTCGCCTTCACGTCCCATCTTTTTAATATAGTGCCAGTAAAAGGGTCGGTTCATCAGTTCTCTGTCCATATGCTCATTGAGCTGTATCTGAAGGATACCATCCTTGTTCTCGATAATACTGCAGTTCTTTGCCGTAAAGTAATTACTTAGGAACACATTAAGATCAGTTATTGCCATAGAGTCTCTCCTCATCTTGAAGCTGTGCTGGTGTACTTGTTATGACTGAAGAAAGGTTATTTAATTTAATTCGGATTTCACCTGAAGAAGTTGATTCATTGTAAATCGACTCCATTTCATTTTCAATGCTTGAAATGTCTAACTCAGCAAGGATATCATCGAGATTACCGATAACCTTTTCGAATAGGGTGATTTTTTCATAGAGCAGGGTAAGCATATGCTCCTCAATTGTATTTTTTACGGCCAGATTATAGATATGCACATCCTTTTCTTGGCCAAATCGGTGGATTCGTCCGATCCGCTGTTCCAAGCGCATTGGATTCCAAGGGAGGTCATAATTGATCAGGTGGTTGCAGAATTGGAGATTAATTCCTTCACCGCCTGCTTCGGTTGCGATCAATACCTGTGCATGGTTCTGGAATAGCTGTTTCATCCAGTCTTTTTTGCCTCGTTTAAATCCGCCCCGGAATGGTACTGAACTGATGCCATGCTGCTGCAGATACCATTGCAGATAGAGCTGGGTTGCACGGTATTCTGTAAAGATAATTACTTTCTCATCCCCGAATGAATGAATTAATTCAATTATCTTTTCCGCCTTGATATGATGTGAAAGCTGCTCAATTTTTGCGAGAATCGGCTTGATGGCCGTATCATTATGCTCCCCGGAAACTTTGGCTAAAGACATATAGCACGCCTCTCTGGAAGAACAGATTTCTCTTAGATAGGTAATTTTGGAAAATGTGGAAAAGCCAAGTGAGATATTAACAAGCTGATCATAAACCTCCCGCCACTCAGCTGGATATTCCAGCCATATATTCTCAATTTTACGTTTGGAATGATTGAGCTTGGTTGCTTCTCTTGTATTCCGGATCATAACCTTTTGTATCAGCTGCTTTAAGTATGGATCCTGTTCCAATTTTGTCCTATCTTTTCCGAACTTCTCAATAAATGATTCATAGCTTCCTAAATGGCCTGGTTTAAGAATAGTGATTAGATTAAATATCTCAATCAGACGGTTTTGAACGGGTGTTGCAGTCAGCAGCAGACAATATTTCTTTTTTAGTGCACGTACGAATTGATAGTTTCTGGTTTTATGGTTTTTTAGTTTATGCGCCTCATCAATAAGAATGAAATCATAGTCCATATCCAATATTTCTTCCTGGTTTGGCGATCGTTTAGCAGTATCCAAGGAAGAAATAATCACCGAATTGTCCTTCCAGCTGTAATTCTTGCGATGTGCAACTGCTGGTATATAAAACTTTTCATTCAATTCTTTGACCCACTGATTAACGAGGGACGCGGGTACTAGAATAAGTGCATTTTTAACCAGACCGCGGATCATGTATTCTTTTAGAATCAAACCAGCTTCAATTGTTTTACCAAGTCCCACCTCATCAGCTAATATAGCCCTTCCGTTCATTGCTTCAATCGCCTGCTCGGCAACTTCAATCTGATGGTCCAGGAAGTCAACATGCGGTAGGTATTGCAGTGCACGCAAGCCATTGAACGATGGAGACATGGTAGTAAGCTCTGCTTGATATGCCATGGAAAAGAGATCCCAGCTTGAAATCTGTTCATCTTTATCAATGACTGATTCTAACTCTTCTATAAACCCAGAATCTTTGTATACTTGAATAGAATCCATATGATAATTCCACTTCCTGTTATTAAAATTTGGATTTTGCTATTGCTTTCGGTATTAATATGATATAATTTAAAAGAAAAGAGATTTTCTCAGTTACTGATACATAGTATAACCAAATATCAGCGAATGATTACAAGGGGAGAGCTTACTTTAGGTAACGCCGAAGGAGCAAGTTAAGAGCGAATCTCTCAGGCAAATAGACTCTTGTAGGACGCTACTCTGGAGAGTGTTTACGATTCGTAAACCACCCACGAAGCAAGTATCTGAACAGAATGCTAATGTTAGACGTCAGATATGCAACTTTCTGGTATAAGGACAGAGATTTCTTCAGTATTTGAAGAGATCTCTATTTTTATGCACTTTTTTAAAAATACGAATGGGGGAGTGCTTAGATGAGTGAGTTGAAACGAACGCCATTATTTCCTGAATACGGTAAACATGGAGCGAAAACGATCGATTTTGGCGGATGGGAGCTGCCGGTACAGTTTACGGGTATAAAAAGGGAACACGAGGTGACACGCACGAAGGCAGGGCTTTTTGATGTGTCACATATGGGAGAGATCTCTGTAAAGGGTCCGAAAAGCTTTGAATTTTTGCAACATTTAGTAACCAATGACCTGTCAAGACTTGTTCCTTCCCGTGCTCAATACAACATTATGTGCTATGAGGACGGTGGTTCGGTAGATGATTTGATTGTCTATATGATCGCCGAAAATGAATATTTGCTTGTAGTGAACGCAGCCAATACGGAAAAGGATTATGAATGGATACAGCAAAACAATCATTATAAGAACGATGAAGTCCTGGTTGCCAATGTGTCTGATGAATATGTGCAGTTAGCTTTGCAGGGTCCAAAGGCAGAGGAAATATTACAGCAAGTGACCGAAACGAATTTAAGCGAACTTAAGTTTTTCCGATTTGAGGATGGAGTCCAACTGGATGGCCTAAAACATTCGGCAATTGTGTCACGTACCGGCTATACCGGTGAAGATGGGTTTGAAATCTATGTGAGACAAACAGATGGACCGGCACTCTGGAACATACTTCTAAAGTCGGGGAAGGATAAAGGACTTGAACCAATTGGCCTTGGAGCAAGGGACACACTTCGTTTTGAAGCGAATCTTCCATTGTATGGCCAGGAAATTTCCAAGGACATAACACCGGTTGAAGCAGGACTGACCTTTGCAGTCAAACCAAATAAGGATGCAGATTTCATTGGAAAAAAGGTCCTTAAAGAACAGATCGAACATGGACCATCAAGAAAGCTGGCTGGAATTGAAATGCTGGATAAAGGTATTCCGCGCCATGGCTATACGGTACTGAAGGATGGACAGCCGGTTGGTATGGTGACTTCCGGAACACAGTCACCAACACTGAATAAAAATATAGGACTTGCTTTAATCGATACACAATTTACAGAAGCTGGAACTGAATTGGAAATACAGGTAAGGAAACGCATTCTTAAAGCAATTGTCGTTAAGACGCCGTTTTACAAACGAGATAGATAGGGGAGGAATATGCAATGGAGTTTCGTTATTTACCTATGACAGAATCCGATAAAACAGAGATGCTTCAGACAGTTGGGGTGCAGTCAACGGATGAACTGTTTTCGGACATTCCGGCAAGTGTGCGCTTTCAGGGAGAATTGAAACTGAAAAAGCCTGCCAATGAATATAAATTAAAAAGAGAGCTTACAGAAATGGCGGGGAAAAATGCAAATTTAAAACAATACAGTGCCTTCCTTGGCGCAGGTGTATATGATCATTTCATTCCATCGGTTGTCGATCATGTCATATCAAGGTCAGAATTCTACACGGCATATACGCCATATCAGCCCGAAATTTCCCAAGGGGAGCTGCAGGCCATTTTTGAATTCCAAACAATGATCTCTGAACTGACTGCAATGCCTGTCGCCAATTCTTCGATGTACGATGGCGGCACTTCACTTGCTGAAGCTGTCAATTTAAGTGCAGCCCAGACAAAAAGGAAAAAAGTGCTCGTTTCTGCTGCAGTACATCCGGAGTCACGAGCAGTCATTGACACCTATGCAAGAGGGCAAAACATTGAAGTGGTAGAGATTGGGCTGCAAGAAGGTCTTACCGATCTAGAACACTTAAAGCGGGAGCTGGATGAGACCATTGCAGGTGTCGTTATCCAATATCCGAACTTTTTCGGCAATATTGAGCCCTTGGAGAAAGTACAGCAGCTGATCAAGCAGCAAAAGAAAACAATGTTTATCGTTTCAAGCAACCCATTGGCTCTGGGTTATCTGACTCCACCAGGTGAGTTCGGTGCTGATATTGTAGTCGGCGATACACAGGTATTCGGAATCCCTGCCCAATTTGGCGGACCGCATTGTGGTTATTTTGCTACGACCGAGAAACTGATGCGAAAGGTACCCGGAAGACTGGTTGGCCAAACGAAGGATGAGGATGGTGCAAGGGGATTTGTTTTAACGCTGCAGGCAAGGGAGCAGCACATCAGGAGAGATAAAGCAACCTCCAATATCTGTTCCAATCAGGCATTAAATGCCCTGGCAAGTTCCGTTGCAATGAGCTCTATCGGAAAGCACGGACTTCGAAAAATGGCAGCCTTGAACATGCAAAAGGCAAGATATGCAAAGGCAAGAATGAAAGAGGCAGGACTTGAAGTGGTTTCTGAACATGCTATTTTTAACGAATTTGTCGTTAAACTTAGTAAACCCGTTACAGAGATTAACGAAAACCTGTTTGAGAAGGGGATCATTGGCGGCTATGACCTGGAAAGAGATTTTAAGGATTTAAAAGGGCATATGCTTGTTGCGGTTACAGAAATCCGTACGAAAGAGGAAATCGATACTTTCGTCAAAGAATTGGGGGATATTAATGGCTAATCAAGACTTTCCATTCATTTTTGAACGAAGCAAAGAAGGTAGAACAAGCTATAGCCTGCCGGATCTTGATGTACCTGAATTAGACTTGGAAACGGAACTGGATGACATGTACATACGCAAGAATGCGCCGGAACTCCCTGAAGTAAGTGAACTTGATATTATGCGTCATTATACAGGCCTGTCCAATCGGAATTATGGTGTTGACTCTGGCTTCTATCCGCTTGGATCCTGTACGATGAAGTATAATCCAAAAATAAATGAAGATGTCGCCAGGCTGGAAGGTTTCAGCCATATCCATCCCTATCAAGCTCCAAGCACGGTTCAAGGTGCGATGGAAATGCTTTATGATTTGCAGACGTCTTTAAAAGAAATTACTGGTATGTATGAAGTATCTCTCCAGTCAGCTGCAGGGGCCCATGGTGAGTGGACGGCATTGATGATGATTCGTTCCTACCATGAAGCAAATGGTGATTTTGGAAGGACAAAGGTAATCGTTCCGGATTCTGCACATGGAACAAACCCTGCCTCTGCTGCTGTTGCAGGTTTTGATGCAGTTACTGTTAGATCAAATGATCAGGGACTGGTCGATTTGGAAGATCTAAGGCGCGTTGTTGGAAGTGACACTGCAGCACTTATGCTGACAAATCCCAATACACTGGGTTTATTTGAAACAGAGATTATGGAGATGGCTGAAATCGTCCACGCAGCAGGCGGGAAGCTCTATTATGATGGAGCGAACCTAAATGCGATAATGGGCTATACGCGACCGGGTGATATGGGATTTGATGCGGTACACCTTAATCTCCATAAAACATTCACAGGCCCGCATGGCGGAGGTGGACCCGGATCAGGTCCTGTAGGGGTTTCCAAGGAACTTGAACCATTCCTTCCTAAACCAGTAATTACAAAGGAAAATGATACATTTGCATTCGATAATAATCGGCCGCAATCCATTGGAAGGGTCAAGCCGTATTATGGTAATTTTGGCATTAACCTGCGTGCCTACACATATATTCGCACAATGGGGGCGGAAGGTCTGAAGAAGGTAAGTGAATATGCGGTCCTGAATGCCAACTATATGATGCGTCAGCTGGAAAAGGAATATGATTTGCCATATCCGCAGCATTGCAAACATGAATTCGTTTTATCAGGTAGCAAACAAAAGAAATTAGGGGTGCGAACCCTCGATATTGCGAAACGGCTGCTGGATTTCGGATACCACCCGCCAACCATTTATTTCCCATTGAATGTTGAGGAAGGCCTGATGGTTGAACCGACAGAGACGGAATCCAAAGAAACGCTGGATGGTTTTATTGATACCATGCTAACTATCGCCGATGAGGTAAAAAATAACCCAGAAATAGTTCAGGAGGCACCGCATCAGACGATTGTAAAACGGATGGATGAAACAACAGCGGCAAGGAAGCCAATTTTGAGATACACGAAATAATGTATAATGTATATGGAG
>NZ_HE610978.1:174418-200775 GCF_000285495.1 Oceanobacillus massiliensis str. N'diop | reverse complement strand
TTTCTTTTATGTTAATTTTTCGTTTTGATTTTACCGGTCCATTTTTTGAAGCCGCCTTTTAACTGGTAAATATCGCTGTAGCCTTTTTTATGCAGCAATTGCGCTGCCCTGGCAGAGCGTGACCCACCTTGGCAATAAAGGTATACAGGTTTGTCCTTGCGCATTTCAACCAGTCGCTGGCGCATCTGACTAACAGGAATGTTTCTTGCTCCAAGGATATGGCCCCGATCAAATTCCTGTGGTTCTCTTACATCTATAAGCTGTGCTTTGCGGTAACCTTCCCGAAATTGGTCCTCGGTAAGTACATTTAAGTAGTTTTTCTGTCTGAAATAGCGAAAAATCCCGACCACAAGCAGAATTACGATGATTATCAATAAAAACTTCATTCTATTTCCCCCGTCTGTGCAAAAATGTTCATTATCTATTATAGGTGCAGATGGGTTATTTTTCAAAGTATTTCTCTTTGTTTCCTATTACTTTGTAATCATGTTGTACAATTTGTCGAATGCTAGCGACTATACACAAGAATTGCAACCGATAAAAATGTCAATTTCGCTTGAAAATAACCCTTTTCACTTCCGATTTCTTTATTTTACGCTGAAATTCATAGAGTTCCGATTTTGACAAATCAATAATTATTCGTTCCTTATACCAGATATAGTATTTTTTAGAAAAGTAAACTCTATATATTGTTTTGATTTATTCGATTGTGGTATTGTATAACTATCATTAAAAAAGATAGATATAGATTAAAGGAGAGATCGAATGTCGATTGTTGTAGATTCTCAAACAAAGATTGATGTGGAAGCACTTAACGAGGATATAAAGCTATTTCCTCCAGTACATCCTATTACAGAAGATATGAAGCTTACACATAAGGGAGTATCCCGTTTGGTAATGCTTGACCGCTATGCATTTAAAGATACGGAAAAGAAAACATTAAAGGCTGGAGACTTTGTCGTCCTCACTGTGAAAGCAGATCCCAAGTTCCCGGCAAGAGGTCTTGGTTTTGTGAAATCAATTGACTGGAACGAGATGAAAGCTAAAGTACAGGTGGACCCGGAATTTGTTTCTGTCCTCGATGATGAAGGGGAAGCAAGCACAGGCGTTGTGACACGTTCACTTGACGTTATCGAGAAACCTTTGGAAGTTTATTATGAACAAATTGCGAAACGAAATGCTGCCGGCCTTTCCGAAGTTGAAGAAACAGAAGAACAGCGTCAAAAGTGGTTCGAAGTGTTCAATAAAGAGCTTGCAGACCTTAATTTCATCCCTGCCGGCAGAGTGCTGTATGGTGCGGGTGCAGAAACCGATGTAACCTATTTCAACTGTTACGTAATGCCGTATATTAAGGACTCACGCGAAGGCATCTCCGATCACAGGAAGCAGGTAATGGAGATTATGTCACGAGGCGGAGGTGTCGGTACAAACGGTTCGACACTGCGTCCGAGAAATACTTTGGCAAGAGGGGTTAACGGGAAGTCATCTGGTTCTGTCTCATGGCTTGATGATATAGCGAAGCTAACACATCTAGTGGAACAGGGCGGATCAAGACGCGGAGCACAAATGATCATGCTGGTGGATTCACACCCGGATATTATTGAATTCATCATTTCAAAAATGCAAAATCCGAGAATACTTCGTTATTTGATCGAGAATACCGAGGACGAACAAATCAAACGTCTCGCGGAGGAAAAATTAAAGTTTAAGCCTTTAACGGAAACAGAGTTTGATTTATACCAAAGTGTTGTCAACTATAAAGCAATCCAGGGGCTGGGCGGCTTTACAGAGGCAGCTATTCGTGAAGCGGATCAGAAGCTGCGGACAGGAGGAACATATTCTGTTCATAATTCTGAGTTCTTAACAGGTGCAAATATTTCCGTTTGTATTACGAAGGAATTTATGGAAGCAGTTGAAAACGACGATTTTTATGAACTCCGTTTCCCTGATGTAGAAAACTACACCAAAGAGGAAATGAATGCCTATAATGAAAAGTGGCATGAGGTAGGGGATGTTCGCAAATGGGAAGAGATGGGCTTCGGTGTCCGTGTCTATCGCCGGATTAAGGCCAAAGAATTATGGAATCTGATCAATGTTTGTGCAACGTATTCTGCAGAGCCTGGGATCTTCTTTATTGATAATGCAAACGATATGACCAATGCAAAAGCATATGGCGATCAGGTAGTTGCAACAAATCCGTGTGGTAAAGTCGCATAGTTTGCCTCACGTTAAACATTGCGGGATAAAGCGGGAAGGCTGAGATGCTAATCCGAACCGAAGGCTGAAGGTAAAACTTCAGTCAGGGGCAACGCATAGGTGGTGAACCTCGAAGGAGAATATAACCCACCCACGAGACCGCAACATTATACTTCATGATGTAATGAAAAGGTATGCTGAACTTGCAGGAAGACAACTGTAAGAACTATCGGATAAAAAGCCGGTGGGATAACAAAATTGGAGCAACCGCTAGCACCTTATTCTGTCTGTAACCTAGCTGCAGTAAACCTGGCTGAGATGGCGGATAAGGAGACGAAAACAGTTAATTTTGAGAAACTCAAGCAAACCGTTCAAACGGGTGTAAGGATGCAGGACAATGTAATTGATGCAACACCATATTTCCTGGCTGAGAATAAGAAACAGGCCCTTGGGGAAAGACGTGTCGGATTAGGTGTAATGGGTATGCACGACCTTCTAATCTACTGTGAGACACCTTATGGTTCAAAAGAAGGCAATGACTTGGTGGATAAAGTATTTGAAACCATTGCCACTACTGCATACCGCACTTCCATTGAGATAGCCAAAGAAAAGGGAAGTTTCCCATTCCTGATCGGCAGCAGTGATGAAGAGACGAGAGCATTGCGCGAAGCCTTCATCAATACAGGGTATATGCAAAAAATGCCGGATGATATCAGACAAGCTATCCTAGAGCATGGAATCCGGAATTCCCATTTACTGACTGTTGCCCCTACTGGCAGTACTGGAACAATGGTTGGTGTTAGTACCGGCCTGGAACCATATTTCTCCTTCTCCTACTTTAGAAGTGGGAGACTTGGCAAATTTATCGAAGTAAAAGCAGATATTGTACAGGAATATCTGAACAGCAATCCGGATGCAGATTCCGATCATCTGCCGGAGTGGTTTGTAACCGCGATGGACCTGCCGCCTGAAGCGCATGCAGATACACAATGTGTAATCCAGCGCTGGGTTGATAGTTCCATTTCCAAAACGGTCAATGCACCAAAAGGCTATACTGTAAACCAGGTTGAGAGTGTTTATCAAAGATTATACAACGGCGGCGCAAAAGGCGGAACCGTGTATGTTGATGGCAGTCGTGACTCTCAGGTGCTGACGCTGAAGGCTGAGGAAAATACTGTAGGTGAGCAGACAGAACTATTTAACGAGGAAGCAAAACCAAAAGTTGTTTTGATGGATACAATCCAGGAGCTTGGCAAAACAAAGGTTACAATCGGTTCTGAAGTCGGTGACACTTGCCCTGTATGCCGAGAGGGCAGCGTAGAGGATATTGGCGGATGTAACACATGTACAAGCTGCGGCGCACAATTGAAGTGCGGTCTGTAATAGAATGACAGCGAAAAGGACCAGGCTGGAATTATCCAGCCACTGGTCCTTTTTGCCTTATGCAGAATATTTTACCTATATTACTTGAGATAGAGTTTACTTTCCTGTATCCTATACTCATACAGAAACAGTTTTGCCTTAGATAAAAAATTTTACTGAAATGAGGAGATTTCCTATGCCTACACCAAGTATGGAAGATTATATAGAGCAAATATATAACCTCATAGAATCCAAAGGGTACGCACGTGTATCCGATTTAGCTGAGGCATTGACAGTACACCCGTCTTCGGTGACTAAAATGGTCCAAAAGCTCGATAAAGATGAATATTTAAATTATGAAAAATACAGGGGATTCGTTTTGACCCAAAAAGGAAAGAAAATTGGAGAACGGCTCGTATTCAGACATGAACTCCTTGAGGAATTTCTTGCTATTATCGGGGTTGAAAAAGCAAATATTTATGAAGATGTCGAAGGAATTGAACATCATTTAAGCTGGAATTCAATAGATCGCATCGGTGATCTTGTAAATTATTTTAAATCTGATCCGGCCCGTGCAGAAGCATTGAAAAAAATGGCTGCTGAAAATTGAAAATGGCTCCAATTAGAAAACCATACAACAAATTGTATGGTTTTCTAATTGGGAACGGTTCTAATTTCCTCCTCTTTTGCTTAAATATTAGATAGTAGGTTTTGGGCAAAGGTATATCTGTTATCGGGTCTTGAACACCTACACATCTTAGAAAATCCTAAGGAGAGAATCGATGAAAATTGATGGTGTGTTTTCAGGTGGAGGAGTGAAGGCATTTGCTTATATTGGTGTGCTTGATAGCCTGCAGGAAAACAATCTGCAGCTGGAAAGGGTTGCCGGCACCTCTGCCGGAGCGATTATCGCTTCCTTAGTTGCTGCAGGGTTTGAATTGGAGGAAATACAAGGACTTGTAGAAAAGCTTCGTTTGACGCAATTCGTCGATCCGCCAATCGTGACAAAATATTTACCATTTACAAAATGGCTGTTTCTTTATACGATGTTAGGCATAAATAAAGGCGACAAGATGGAAGAATGGCTGACAATCCAATTGGCAAGCAAGAATATACATACATTCCATGATATTAAGCCCGGTTACCTGAAGGTTGTTGTAAGTGATCTTTCTTTAGGGAAACTGATTGTAATACCGGATGATCTGGAGAAGGTTTATGGAATCCAGCCGGAATACTTTCCCGTTGCCAAGGCGGTTAGGATGAGTGCTGGATTTCCATTCTTTTTTATGCCGAAGAAACTGCCCGGTTTATACAAGAAAAAAAGTGTGATGGTCGATGGGGGCTTGCTGAGCAATTTTCCATTATGGATTTTCGATAACGAAAGCGAGAAGAAACAAAGACCCCTGTTAGGTGTTAAACTAACCGATGGCATCAACGAGGATATTGGTCCAAGAGACATCAAAAATGCACTTGATATGTTTCAAGCATTATTTTCAACCATGAAACAGGCACACGATTCAAGGTATATTGCCAAGAATCAAATGCAGAACATTATGATTGTTCCCGTAAAAGACACCGAATCGACTGATTTCGGTATATCAAATGAGAAAAAAGCAGCACTTATCCAAAGTGGAAAGGACTATGCTGCAGCATTCCTGAAACATTGGAGCACATAGAAAAGGCCGTACTTCCTAAAACGAAGCGCGGTCTTTTCCTTTTGGTTTATTACCTTCGATTACTCTTAAATGGCTTGAACGTTTATTTCGCTTCTTCTTTGCTGTGATGGTTGGTTTACTGCCGGCTGCAGTGGAATTGACCGGTTGCTTATATTTTGATTTCGATTGTCTGACTGCTTTTTTATACTTTTTCATATCATCGGAATTGGATGGAGCTCTTTTTCGCAATAGAAAATAGTACAGTAAACCATAGATGGCTGCTCCTGCAGCAAGCATCAGAAGTATATTGGTCAAAAAGTTTACGGTGTTGCCAATAAGCTGTGATATCAAACCGATTACAGCCAAACCGATGACCAGGTAAATAATAATAGAAAATTTATTTCCGCCCATGACATTCCCTCCCTTTACGGTCTTTTCGCCTACCTAAACCCTTATATATTGGTATACCACTAACAAAGACAATTATATCCGTATTTTAAAAAAATAATGATAAATCGTTATCTATTAAAATTGTTTCCACTCTAACTTAAAATATTCAAAGAAATACAATTAAATATGAAATGAATAACTGCTTTCATTTTACTAGAATTATCTTCCTCCAACTATCCTTATTATATCCCGGACTATATATATATGCAGCCATTGCGACTTTTTTGTGCTGGTTTGGTAATAATACAGATGGAGGTGTTTGCAATGAAAGCACAAAGACGGAATGACGCCAGCTCGGAAGAAAAAATGTCATTATTGTCGAGATCAATGCTTACCGGTTTTATTGGCGGTCTATTGTGGAGCAGCATAGGCAGTCTGATGTATTATTTTAATTTTAGCGAGGTTGCTCCAAGGTCCTTCATTTTAAAGTCATGGCTGAATGCCGCCTGGACGGATAGGTGGCTTGGCTTAATCATCACGATTCTGATTGCCGGAATTATCTCCGTAATAGCAGCGTTTATCTATTATGGCCTTTTCAGGAAAATCAACTCGATATGGATGGGATCCATTTACGGAATCATTATGTGGGTGATTATATTCTATATCATGCAGCCGGTATTTCCAAATATTCCAGCTTTTATGGACCTAACATTTAACACACATATATCTACATTATGCCTGTTTATTCTATATGGTACATTTATCGGCTACTCCATTTCCTACGATTATCATGAGGTGGGGTTAAAAGAACCGCAGAAAGCCAAAGAGTAATTATTCATATTTGTCCATTTATGATAAACTAAAACATAGAGAGCAATAGCATGTTTATCGTTAAGGAGAGGGAGAGGATTATGGACAAATTGAATAAGTTAAGAAATGGGCTTGAAAACAATTCACTGGATGCAATTCTAATTACGAGTCCAATCAATAGAAGATATGTGACTGGATTCACCGGTACTGCAGGGGCAGCCTTGATCACGTTGAAGGATGCAAAATTTATAACCGACTTCAGATACATCGAACAGGCCAATGAACAAGCTGAAGGATTTGACATCATTGAGCATAAACAACCGATAGAAGAAGAAATCGCCAAGCAGTTGAATGAATTGCAAATCAAGCGGCTAGGGTTTGAAAAAGACTATGTGACGTTTTCCCAATATGAAAATTATAAGAACAGTTTTCAGGCCGAACTGATTCCTGTAAGCGGAATTGTGGAGGAAATCCGTCTTATCAAGACAAATAAAGAATTGGAAATCATGAAAAAGGCTGCCAGAATAGCTGACGATGCCTTCGAGCATATTCAGTCATTTATTAAACCTGGGGTCAAAGAAATCGATATCTCCAACGAATTGGAATTCTTTATGCGCAGGCAAGGGGCAGCATCTTCAAGCTTTGATACAATCGTTGCGTCTGGACTGCGCTCAGCATTGCCGCACGGTGTAGCATCAAATAAGGAAATCCAGAACGGGGAGCTTGTGACATTAGATTATGGAGCACTCTATCAAGGATATTGCTCCGACATTACCAGAACAATTGCAGTTGGAGACATTTCGAGTGAATTAAGGGAAATATATGATATAGTATTAGAGGCTAATCTTCGTGGAGTAAAAGGAATTAAACCGGGGATGACTGGCGTTGAGGCAGATGCATTGACAAGAGACTATATTAAAGAAAAAGGCTATGGGGAAAACTTTGGCCATTCTACCGGTCATGGTTTAGGTCTTGAAGTACACGAAGGACCTGGATTATCCTACCGATCTTCCAGAATTCTGGAAAAGGGCATGGTAGTTACCGTGGAACCCGGCATCTATGTAAATGGACTTGGCGGCTGCAGAATTGAAGACGATATTGTGATCACGGAAACCGGCAATGAACGACTAACCTTTGCTCCAAAAGAATTGATACAGCTCTAAGATTTCTACATAAGGAGGATTTAAAATGATTTCAGTTAACGATTTTAAAACAGGCTTGACAATTGAAGTGGACAATGACATTTGGCAAGTATTGGAATTCCAGCATGTAAAACCAGGTAAGGGTGCCGCTTTTGTCCGATCGAAATTACGCAACCTGCGCAATGGCAACATCCAGGAAAAAACATTCCGTGGCGGGGAAAAAGTAGGAAAAGCACATATTGAAAATAAAAAAATGCAATATTTATATGCTTCAGGCGATAGTCATGCATTTATGGATACCCACACATATGAACAGATCGAACTTCAGACAGACCAGATTGAGCAGCAATTGAAGTTCATCAAAGAAAATATGGAAGTATCTGTTATCAGTTATGAAGGAGAAATACTTGGTGTCGATGTTCCGAACAATGTTGAACTGGAAGTGGTTGAAACTGAACCAGGAATTAAGGGAGATACTGCAAGCGGCGGTACAAAACCAGCAACCCTGGAAACAGGACATACGGTTCAGGTTCCTTTCTTTATCAATCAGGGTGATATTTTAGTGATTAATACATCAGACGGTAAATATGTTTCCCGAGCTTAATATTATTTCTTATATAAAAACAGTCCTATTTTGAATAGGGCTGTTTTTTTGTGTGGATTTCAGAGATTAAACGTTCTGTTGAAACTTTCAGGAACCGGATTTATCAGAAGGTCATAAAATCTCTATTCCAACATACATTTACTATAAAGCAACTATAAAAGCGGGGAATTGGCATGGAAGAGATTATGCGTTTGTTTCCGGGTGAAATAAGACAAGCCATCCAGCGAAGAATCGGCGACAGATGGAATTATCTGCAGGAGATACGTATACGCCTCTATCGTCCGATTGAGTTAATATTCGATGATGCAGCAGAATGGCTGGAAGCGGTTGTACCAGATAATAAGGATGGAACCTATCTAATCAATCAGCTTAGCTCATTCTCATTGTATCGGATGGAAGACGAGCTAAGAGAGGGCTATATAACAGTTGAAGGCGGCCATCGGGTTGGGATAGCAGGTCGAGTGATTACTTCATCCGGCAAGGTGAAAGCGTTGCAGAATATCACTTTTTTTAATATCCGAATTGCAAAGGAGAAAATCGGTTCAGCAACAGGGCTAGTTCAGCATATATTCAGCAGGAAATATTTAAATACATTGATTGTGGGTCCGCCGCAAACCGGGAAAACAACGTTAATCAGGGATTTAACACGGTTGATAGCAAGCGGCTACGGCAAGATTTCCCCAAGGAAAGTAGGGGTGATTGATGAAAGATCTGAGATTGGAGCTTCCTTAAAAGGTGTCCCGCAGCATAATTTAGGTCTAAGGACAGATGTATTGGATGCATGTCCGAAGTCAGATGGAATGATGATGATGATCAGGTCGATGTCCCCTGATGTTCTCGTAGTAGATGAAATTGGAAGCGGCGAGGATATTGCTGCATTAATGGAGGCAATCAATGCTGGAGTAACTATCGTATGTTCGATACATGGGAATGACTTGAAGGAACTGAAAAAACGTCCATCCTTACAGCAGCTATTCGAACAGCAAATATTTGATCGTTATATCCTATTGGACAAGCTGCATAGACCGGGTGAAGCTGCAAAAATTCTTGATAAGAAGGAAACGGAATTGCTTTCAAGAACAAGAGGTGTGAAAGATGAAGTGGATTGGAGCACTGCTTTTAATAGGGACAGCCACATTAATCGGGTTTGAATGGAGCAATCGACTGACAAAACGCCCAAAGCAGATTCGACAGCTAAAGAGCGCATTACAGATACTTGAAGCTGAAATTGTTTATAGCCAGGCCGCGTTGTATGACGCGTTTCAGTCTATTTCAGAAAAAATACCTGACCCGATGCGGTCATTTTTTTCAAACCTTGGAGAAAAAATACAAGGTGATTCATTTGAACTTTTTAGCTTATGGGAATCTGAAGCAAATCTGCTGCTGAAGAATTCGAGTATGGGTGAAAACGAAAAGGAAATTTTAATGCAATTCGGCAGGACACTTGGGCAGCACGATATTGATCAGCAGCGGAAGCATATAAAATTGGCCATTGTTCATTTGGATAGAGAGCTGGAGGATGCAGTCGATAATTATCATAAATATGGAAAAATGGCGAAAAGTTTAGGAGTCTTGAGCGGGATTTTCATTGTTTTGCTGCTCATATAGGCATTTTGACAACCACTTATGAGAAGTGATGTCTGAGAAGTAATCTGCCGATATACTGTGCCGATAAGTAAGACAACAGAAAGGGGCCTGCACATGTTTACCGATGCATCCATTCTGTTCCAGATTGCTGGAATAGGAATAATTGTCGCATTAATCCATACCATTTTGAAACAGATGGGCAAGGAAGAAATCGCCCAATTTGCTACATTGATCGGATTCATTATCGTCCTTGTCATCGTGATTAATGGGCTATCCGATCTCTTCGATCAAATCAAATCTGTTTTTCTTTTTTAGGGGCTAAAATCTATGGATATCCTGCAGATTGCTATTTTAGGCGTCATTGCCAGTATTTTGTATATCATTCTTAAAGACATTAATAAATCCTTTGCATTCTTTGTAATCCTTATTACTGGTTTGATTATCTTCCTTGCTGTCATAAGGCAAATAAGCATCATATTTGAGATGATCCAGACTTTGGGACAAAAGGCTAACATTGATGGGCTCTATATAGAGACAATTCTAAAGATCATTGGAATATCCTATATTGCTGAACTTGGCGCAAATTTGACGAAAGACGCCGGCCTTAGTTCTGTTGCCAATTATATAGAACTTGCCGGTAAAATATTCATTCTTTTGCTGGCTGTGCCGATCATTACTGCAATTATCGAAGCGATCGTTGGCTTCTTGCCAACAGTCTAGTGAACAGGAACCAAATCAATCGGCTGAAGGGAGCAATCGGGGTGGATGAAACCAATTAAGATAGTAATCCTATTCATAATCGTATTATTTTTTGAATTAAGTGGACAAACTACCGCCTTTGCCTCAACACCAGTAAACGATGAAATGGATATTGAAAACGCCATCCTGGAGGAAATCTCCTTGGATGGTGTGAAAGATTACTGGGACAACCTCGTTCGTGATTATGGAGGTTTCCTGCCAGATCTTGAGAAAACAAGCATCTATGAATTTATTAAAAATGAAGATTCATTTTCTATTAAAAATACGCTTATTGCCTTTCTGGAATACCTGTTCCACGAACTGATAATCAACGGAAAGCTGCTGGGATCCTTGCTGATGCTGACATTATTTTCTGTCGTTCTCCAGACGATGCATACCGCATTTGAACGCAATGCCGTTAGCAAAATTGCCTATTTTGTCATCTATCTTGTGCTTATATTCATCGCACTTAACAGTTTCTATCTGGCAGTCTCCTATACACAGGAAGCGATTGAGGCGATGAAGGGGTTTATGATCGCACTGCTCCCGCTGGTGCTGGGTATGATGGCAACATTCGGAAATGTGATATCCGTTTCATTCTTTCATCCGATCATTATCTTCCTGATTAATTTCAGCGGAATTCTCGTTTCATCATTCGTACTGCCTTTGCTGTTTTTATCGGCATTGCTGCTGATTGTCAGCAGTATAAGCGATAACTATAAAGTTACACATCTGGCGAATTTGTTCAAATCGGTCGGAATCGGTGCGCTTGGAATATTTTTGACAATATTTCTCGGTGTCATATCTGTACAGGGTACGGCAGCTGCCATTCAGGATGGAATTGCTATGAAGACAGCAAAATTTATTACCGGAAATTTTATCCCTGTGGTCGGCAGAACCTTTACTGATGCAGCAGATACGATTGTGAGTGCCTCCCTTGTCCTGAAAAATGCAGTGGGTATGGCGGGACTGTTCGTCATTCTGCTGATCGTTCTGTTCCCAGCAATCAAAATAGCTGCCATTGCCCTCATTTATAAAATGGCTGCAGCTGCATTGCAGCCAATCGGAAATGGTCCGGTCATAACTGCGCTTAACACAATCAGCAATTACATTTTGTACATACTTGCTTGTCTGCTGGCTGTGTCCCTGATGTTCTTATTGGCTATCGTCATCATCGTATCTGCTAGTAATATAACAATCCTGCTGAGGTAAGGTGATTTTATGGAAGTGGTCATACAATGGGTTACCCAAATTATATTATTTATCGTAATTGCCACAATTATTGATCTGCTGATTCCTGCAGAGACAATGAAAAGGTATGTCAAGCTGGCAGTGGGGCTGATATTATTATTGATTCTTTTAAAACCGATTTTTCATATCTTTAATACAGATATCGAAAAGAGCATTGAAACCTCTATAAATCAACTGGAACAGGAAAATAATCTGAATGAAACAATGGAAAATCAAATCGAATTTCAAAAAAAAGAAATACAGGGCACCCAACATGCATATATTTTAGAACAAATGACTGTCCAATTGGAAGATCTAGCGGAGGAACCCTTAAAGGAAGAATATCAGGCAGAGATTACAACAATGGATTATGTGTTTAATGATCCAGAAGATATTTCCTTTGAGGGACTTGCAGAAGTCATTGTTTATATAAATGAAGCACAAAACGGGGAGGGAGCGGTGAGTACGGTTGAAGATGTAACAGTAGATCCTCAGCAAAATGAGGGAGAATCCGAGAAGGACATCATTGGAATTGAAATGCTTTTGAAAGACGTATGGGAATTGACAGATAAGAAAGTATCTATTAATTGGGAGGGAGGGACATCTTGAAAAGAAAATTCGATAATTTCTTTCGACCAAACAGAGAAGGCGGGGACAAGCCCCCATCCAAGAAAATGGGATACCTGATCATATTGGGTCTTGTCGGTGTATTCCTCATTATCATCAGCAATATCTTCTCTTCAGAAGAAGAGCCTGAAATAATCATTCAGTCTCAAAATGAAAACGAGAATTCATCACAGACTGATCATTCAGCAGAATTATCTGCTTCAGATATAAGTACGCTTGAAACCAATTTAGAACAAGAACTATCTGGAATGCTAAATAAAATTCAAGGAGTGTCGGAGACAGAGGTCATGGTCAATCTGGATGCAACGAAGGAAAATGTATATGAAAAGAACATCATGAATGGGAAGCAGACAACAGACGAAACGGACAAAAATGGCGGGACAAGAATCGTCGAGGATCATACCGAAGAAAACCAGGTCGTTCTAATCCGAAAGGGAGATCAGGAAATACCAATATTAGTTCAGACGAAGCAGCCGGACGTTAGAGGAATCTTTGTAGTTGCAAAAGGAGCGGATCATCCTTCCGTCAAAAATCAAATAGTTGAATCCGTCTCACGTGTTCTCGATGTTCCAACCCATAAGATTTCTGTAATGCCAAAAAACTAAGGAGGAAAATAAATGTTAAAAAAACAAACGGTGTGGCTATTGACAATGTTAAGTTTAATGATCGTATTAAGTGTTTACTATGTTCTATCTCCTAATAGCGAGGATTTAGCCTACATTGAAGATGGACAAGAAGAGACAGAAGAAACCTCTACCACTGAAACAGGTGACGACGCCGATGTAAGTAATATTTCCAGCGTAGGGCAGGACGAACTGTTCACAACCATCCGCATGGAAATTAATGACGAGAGAAGCATGAAGAAGGGCCGATTAACCGAAATTGTTGCATCTGCCTCAGCAGATACCCAAGAAAAGGAACAAGCATTAGAAGAGATTGACGTATTGGAAGAGCTGTCAACAAAGGAAACAATCCTTGAAGAACAAATCGTCGGGGCAACAGGATATGATGATGTTCTTGTCAGATCTGATGGAACAAAGGTACATGTACATGTCAAAGCAGACACCCTGACTGAAACAGAAGTTGTTGATATTATGCAGATGGTACGGGATGAATTCGGCGAAATTACAGCGGAAGTGAATTTCCAGCCAACAGGGGAGTAAAGCTGATCAGCTATCTGAATCCATACAAAAATCCAGGCTTGATGCAAAGCCTGGATATTTTGTGTGCAGTTCCATTGCAATTCGCTTTGGAGAATCAATACTGCTATAATTAGGGATATAATACTGCTTTAGAGAGGGTACATAGGTGCAGACTTGATGTTTAGCATTCATTTATCGTAATATATTAAGGGGCGGTATTAGTACCTTATATTAATTATGTTAAAATTGATAATGTGGCAAAAGTGAGCCAACAAGAATAGAAGGGGTGCAGAACATGCTAAAAGTACAGGAAATACGAGAAATTATTAAACTTATTGATCAATCATCAATTACGGAATTTACTTACGAGACTAATGGCACAAGCGTCACAATGAAGAAAAGCGGAAATGAATCAGCAAAAGCTTCCGCTTCCATCACAGCCGAGGAAATGAATCAGCAATTCATCAGCATCGATGAATCACCACAGGTTCAGGAGAGCCCCGTACAGCCGCAAGCAAGTACTGGATCAGCGGTTGATGATAAAGCTGACAATAACCCGGACTATGACTATGAAATCGTTTCGCCAATGGTTGGAACGTTTTATGCATCTTCTACACCTGAGAGCGAACCATATGTTTCGAAAGGAAGCAGTGTCGCTCCCAATACTGTAGTATGCATTGTGGAAGCTATGAAATTATTTAATGAAATTGAAGCAGAAGTATCCGGAGAGATTGTAGAAATCATTGCCGAAAACGGTGAACTGGTTGAATATGGTCAGCCATTATTCAGAGTAAAGAAAAAATAGGGGGATGGAGCAATTGATTAAGAAGCTGTTGATTGCCAACAGGGGAGAGATTGCAGTCCGCATTATACGCGCTTGCAAAGAACTCGATATAGAAACGGTAGCCATATATTCTGAAGCAGATAAAGAGTCATTACATGTCCAGCTGGCAGATGAAGCATATTGCATAGGGCCAAAACTAAGTAAAGACAGCTATCTGAACTTCACCAATATCATAAGTATTGCTACACTGACCGGAGTCGATGCAATTCATCCGGGCTACGGCTTTTTGGCGGAAAACGCTGACTTTGCGGAGATCTGTAAGGCCTGCAATATTATTTTTGTCGGACCAACCCCTGAAGCAATTCAGAAAATGGGAATAAAAGATGTAGCAAGAGAAACGATGAAACAAGCTAACGTACCGATTGTACCCGGTTCAGATGGGATAATCGATAGCGAAGAACAGGCAATTGAAGTTGCATTGGAAATTGGCTATCCGGTCATTATCAAAGCAACTGCAGGAGGCGGCGGTAAAGGTATCCGTGTTGCACGGACCGAAGCTGATCTGCTAAATGGAATCCGGGTTACGCAAAAGGAAGCAGAAACAGCTTTTGGCAATCCTGGAGTATATATTGAGAAATTTATCGAGGATTTCCGTCACGTTGAGATCCAGGTGCTCGCAGATACATACGGAAATACTGTCCACCTCGGTGAAAGAGATTGCTCTATCCAGCGTCGATTGCAGAAACTGATTGAGGAAACCCCATCACCTGCCCTGACGCCTGAAATCAGAGAAAAAATGGGAACGGCATCCGTTAATGCGGCTAAAGCGGTCGACTACGTAGGTGCAGGAACCATTGAATTCATCTTTGATCGCAAAAGCCAGAATTTTTATTTCATGGAAATGAATACAAGAATTCAGGTCGAACATCCTGTTACTGAGATGGTTACTGGTGTAGACTTGATAAAAGAACAAATAAGAATTGCAGATGGTGAAAAGCTTTCTTTCGGCCAGAAGGATATCCAATTTAACGGATGGGCGATTGAATGCAGAATAAATGCTGAGAACCCGTTCAAAAACTTCATGCCTGCTGCAGGAGAAATAGAAATGTACCTTCCGCCAGGCGGTTTTGGTGTCAGAGTGGATTCAGCAGCATATTCAGGGTATAAGATACCGCCATACTATGATTCCATGATTGCCAAATTGATTAGCTATGCACCAACAAGGGAAGAAGCAATAAAACGGATGAAACGTGCACTTGATGAGTTTGTTGTCGAAGGAGTCCATACTACCATCCCATTCCATCATTTAATTATGGATAATGACGTTTTCATTAATGGTGACTTTAATACAAACTTTCTTGAGGAAAACCCAATTCTCGAAAAGAAAGAGTAAAATATTCATTTGAAGGAGTGGTCTAATATCATGAGTGAACAGCCGTTATTGGAAGTAAGTGATAATACAGCTTTGGGAAAAGTGGAGATTGCGCCCGAAGTTATTGAGATCATAGCCGGTATTGCCGCAACTGAAGTAGAAGAGTTGTATGCAATGAGAGGGAATTTCGCCTCGGGTGTCGCAGAACGTTTAGGTAAAAAGGCACACAATAAAGGTGTAAAGGTGGAGCTTATTGAAGAAGGGGTCGCTATTGATATATATGTAATCTTGAATTTTGGTGTATCCATTCCACAGGTTGCACAAAAGCTGCAAACGAATATAAGGCAAACCCTGACAAATATGACGGCGATTGAGCTGCAGGAAGTCAATGTACATGTGGTTGGAATACACATGGAAGGAAAAGATCATACGGAAGATGAAGCATAACATAATTTTGCACAGGCCAAAAGATACTTCCATGGCCTGTGCATTATTCATTTATTTCCACATTGGATAGTTTCTAGCAAACCCTGTTCAATCATGTTATTATTTGTAGAGATAGAAATCAAAAGGAGTTATGAACAATGAAGCGACATACTGCAAGAGAAAAAGCATTCCAAATCCTTTTCCAGCTGGATATAAATGATAATGAACCGCAACAGGCAATTGAAGCATTTCTGGAGACAGAAGAAAGTGATGATTTTCTGAAGAAACTGGTTGAAGGGGTTACAGAGCAAAAAGTAAAGATTGACGCAATCATCTCAGAGAATCTTGAAAATTGGACAATAAACCGTATTGCCTCCGTTGAGCGCACGATTCTCAGAATTGCCACATTTGAAATAACCTTCA
Organism: Oceanobacillus massiliensis str. N'diop; assembly: GCF_000285495.1. Taxonomy (GTDB): domain Bacteria; phylum Bacillota; class Bacilli; order Bacillales; family Amphibacillaceae; genus Oceanobacillus; species Oceanobacillus massiliensis. The sequence goes on along the minus strand of NZ_HE610978.1, from coordinate 184,287 downwards.
TGGATGATATTCCGAACAATGTATCGATTAATGAAGCTGTAGAATTGGGCAATACATATGGTGATGACAAATCAGGCAAATTCGTCAATGGTGTTCTATCTAAAATAGTAGCATAAGGGGGAAGTCGACAATGACAGCAGAAATAATCAACGGGAAAGAGTTATCAAAAGAACTGAAACTTGAAATGAAGGCAGAAGTCGACATCTTAAAGAGAAAAGGACTGACACCGCATCTGAGTGTAGTGCTCGTAGGAGATAATCCTGCATCGAAATCCTATGTCAAAGGAAAGGAAAAAGCTGCCGCAGAAACCGGCATTTCATCCTCTTTGATTGAATTGCCAGTTTCCACAACAGAAGCAGAATTATTACAATTGATCCAGGAATTGAACGAAGATGATTCCGTGCACGGCATACTTGTTCAGCTCCCCCTCCCAAGCCAAATCAGGGAGCAGCAGGTTATAGAGGCAATTCATCCTGATAAGGATGTAGATGGTTTCCATCCAAGCAATATCGGTAAAATGATGACCGGGGAAGATACTTTCTTACCATGCACACCATATGGCATCATCACAATGCTCAAATCCAAAAACATTACGATAGAAGGCAAACATGCAGTCGTGATAGGCCGAAGCAATATTGTCGGAAAGCCGATTGGACAATTGCTTCTGAATGAGAATGCAACCGTTACATATTGCCACTCCAGAACAAAGAATATGCAACAGCTTGCAGCTGCTGCAGATATTTTGATCGCTGCTATCGGTAAAGCACACTTCATAACTGACGATTACATCAAAGAAGGTGCAGTCGTTATCGATGTAGGGATTAATCGTCAGTCTGATGGCTCGCTTACAGGCGATGTCGATTTTGAAAGTGCTAAGGAAAAAGCTGCTTATATTACACCAGTACCGCGTGGAGTCGGTCCGATGACGATTACGATGCTGCTGAAAAACACGATCAAAGCAGCAAAGGGACTGTCCGGTATTGAATGATAACTATTTGACCGTTACTGCCCTGACAAAGTATATCAAGCGAAAGATGGATACCGATCCACATCTGAGGAACTTATGGCTGCGAGGTGAAATTTCAAATTTCAAGCACCATAGCCGGGGCCATATGTATATGACCATTAAGGATGATCAGGCCAGAGTTCAGGCTGTTATGTTCGCAGGTAACAATCGTAATATGAAATTCCGGCCGGAAAACGGAATGAACGTCCTGATAAAAGGGGAAATTAGCCTATATGAAGCATACGGCCAGTATCAGCTTTATATTCAGCAAATGGAACCGGATGGCATCGGTGCGCTTTATCTTGCCTATGAGCAATTGAAAGAGAAATTAAATAAAGAAGGACTATTTGATCAAGCCTATAAAAAGAAGGTACCCAGATTTCCTGAGCACATTGGTGTTATAACATCTCCAACCGGGGCAGCGATAAGGGATATCATCACAACTATAAAAAGAAGGTATCCGATAGCTAACGTAACCGTCATTCCCGTGCTTGTACAAGGTCCAAGCGCTGCAGTGTCAATTAAAAATGCCATCGAAACGGCAAATGCCAATGGCGGTTTTGATACGCTGATTGTCGGACGTGGCGGTGGATCAATTGAAGAGTTATGGAGTTTCAATGAAGAAATAGTGGCAAGGGCCATATTCCATTCGGAGATTCCGATTATCTCGGCGGTTGGGCATGAAACGGACACTACTATTAGTGATTTTGCTGCTGACTTACGTGCACCGACACCTACTGGGGCGGCTGAACTGGCAGTACCTTCACAGATGGAATTAAGTGACAGGATCAATGTACTTAAAAAAACATTGACCAGACATATGAAGAACGAACTGAGCAATAATCAACAGTATTTTGCACGTTTGCTGCAATCTTATGCATTCCGCTATCCTGAACAGTTACTAAAACAAAAGGAACAGGAACTGGATAGCTATCTGGAGCAGCTCCACCGTGGAATGATAAAAAACAATAAAGACAGCGAAGCAGCTTTTAGCCATATCTATAAAAGGCTTGTCTCCCAACACCCGGAAAAGCAATTGCGGCAAGCAGGAATGAACCTCGACAGAATGGTGAAACAGCAGTACAATGCAATGTCGCAGCTCATTGAACGTAAATCGTTAAAACTAAGCAATAATATGGATAAACTCACATTGGTAAATCCCCTAGAAATCATGAAACGCGGATTTGCCTTGCCATATTCCATAGATGGCAGCATTATCAAATCTGCTAAAAAGGTAAAAGCAAAGGATAAAATCATCATTAATATGAGTGATGGAAATCTTAATTGTGAAGTCTTATCAGTGGAGGAGGGTCAAACATATGGTAAATAAGGAGCTATCTTTTGAGGAAGCAATGGAAAAACTGGAAACAATCGTCTCAAAGCTTGAAGAAGGGGACGTACCATTGGAAAAAGCGATTAATTATTATCAGGAAGGCATGAATCTTTCGAAAATATGCGGTGATAAATTGAAGAATGTGCAGGAAAAAATGACGCAGATTATGAACGAGCAAGGTGAATTGCAGCCATTCGATATACAGGGGGAAGAATAAGACGTGAAGCCGAATCTTTTGGACTATATCAATCAGTATAAAGAGGTTATTCAAAAAGAATTCAATCACTGTCTGGAGAATATGGATATACCACAGCAATTGAAAAGCTCCATGCTTTATTCTCTGGAAGCAGGAGGAAAAAGGCTTCGGCCCGTATTGTTGATTGCAAGCTATCAGGCTTATCAGAATGAAGTGAGCAAAGTCATTTCTACAGCTGCAGCTCTGGAAATGGTCCATACATATTCCCTGATACATGATGACCTTCCTGCCATGGATGATGATGATTACCGAAGGGGGAAGCTGACCAATCATAAGGCCTTCAATGAAGCAACAGCAATTTTGGCTGGTGACGCTCTGCTAACGTATAGCTTTGAACTGATTACGAATGATCCATCGTTAAGTGACAGGGAAAAAGTAACCATTATTAAAATGCTTGCTTCCTGCAGTGGACCTTCCGGGATGGTTGGCGGACAAATTCTGGATATGGAAGCAGAGAATCAACCGGTATCACTCGATGCCATGGAGAGAATCCATGCCTTGAAGACAAGTGAATTGCTGAAATTTGCCATCTATACCGGTGCATATTTAGGGAAGGCGACGGAAGAACAGTTAGCACATCTTAAAACGTTCGCCTATTATTTAGGTCTGATTTTCCAGGTGCAAGATGATATTCTCGATGTGACCGGGGAACAAGAAAAGCTCGGTAAACCAGTCGGCAGTGATGAAGGCAATAGGAAGAGCACGTATCCGAAATTGCTAGGTGTTGCTGGTGCGGTTGAACAAAAGGAAAAATATGCCATCAAGGCAAAAGAATCGCTAATGAAGGCAGGGGCGCAGGATTCCTATTTAATGGACTTAACCGATTACTTCAGTACTAGAGACCATTAAGGCGCAAAAAGTTTATAGTAAAGGATATTACAGATGACTAAAAGAAGACTGGATGAATTATTGGTCGAAAGGAATTTAGTGGAAAATATCGACAAGGCCAAACGCATCATTATGGCTGGACTGGTTTTTTCAGAGCAGGTTCGCTTGGATAAGCCAGGTATGAAAGTGGATGAACATTCACCCTTAACCGTAAAAGGGAAAGCGATTCCTTATGTTGGACGTGGCGGATTGAAGCTTGAAAAGGCGCTGAAGTATTTTTCTGTTTCGGCAAATAATCGTATATTTATCGATATCGGATCCTCAACTGGGGGATTTACGGACTGCGCTCTCCAGCAAGGTGCAAAATTAAGCTATTGCATTGATGTTGGCTATAATCAGCTTGATTGGAAACTGCGCAACGATGAACGTGTGATTGTCATGGAACGGACCAATTTTCGGCATGTAACACCTGAAATGCTCAAAAATGGCGTACCGAACTTAGCATCTATTGATGTGTCATTTATTTCGTTAAAATTGATACTTCCAGTACTTAAGCAGCTTTTGTCCGACGACAGTGATGTCATTGCTTTAATCAAACCGCAATTTGAAGCAAAAAAAGAAGAAGTTGGAAATAAAGGCATTGTTCGGGATAAACAGGTTCATATTAATGTTCTAAGGAAAATTATTGCTTTTGCCGAGAGTGAGGGCTATAGTCTTGTCGATCTTACCTATTCGCCGATTACCGGCGGTGAGGGCAATATAGAATTCCTTGCCCATTTCTCATGGCAAAAAGAAGAGGCAGATCCTGTTCCCGCGCAAGACTATATAGAAGAAACGGTGGAAGATGCTCATCGAATATTGTATCCTTCTACTCGAAAAGGTTTTAAAGAAAACTAATTTAAGACAGGAGGTGCGGCATGAGTAAAATCCAGCGCCATATCAAGATTCGTGAATTAATAACAAACACTATTGTCGAGACACAGGATGAACTCGTCGACCAATTGAAATCTCTAGGCTATAATGTAACCCAGGCTACAGTATCCAGGGACATTAAAGAACTTCAGCTGGTCAAAGTACCGACTAATTCCGGCCAATACAAATATAGCCTCCCTGCGGATCAGCGATTTAATCCGCTTGAGAAATTAAAGCGTTTAATCGTCGATGCCTTTGTCAAAATCGAACATGCCAGTCATTTTATCATCTTAAAAACATTGCCAGGCAATGCCCAGGCAGTGGGTGCGCTCATTGATAATCTTGATTGGGAGGAAATAATGGGGACGATTTGCGGAGATGATACGTGTTTGATCATCTGCAGGACAACAGAGCAGGCTGCTGATATTCACGATCGATTTATCGAAATGCTTTAAATGATATAGATATAATTTCAAATATTGGGGTGATGAATAACCGTGCTTACAGAATTATCAATTCGGGATTTTGCAATCATAGATGAAATAGCAATCACATTCAATGAGGGACTGACCGTTTTAACAGGAGAAACAGGTGCGGGTAAATCGATTATTATAGATGCTATTCAATTACTCGCAGGCGGAAGAGGTTCTGTTGAGTTTGTCCGGCATGAGGCTAAAAAGGCTGAAATTGAAGGCTTATTCAGCATCGAGAGCAGTGAACACCCAATCTTCACAGCTGCCAGCCACTACGGAATTGACATTCAGGATGGACAGGTTGTGCTGCAGCGGACGATTACTTCTTCAGGTAAAAGCATTTGCAGGGTTAACAGTAAATTAGTTACCCTTGCCATATTGAGGGAATTCGGTAAGACGCTAATCGATATCCACAGTCAGCATGAAACTCAATCATTGATGGATACGGAGAATCATATTGATTTCTTGGACATGTATGAACCGCAATTGATATCCAAGGCAAAGGAAGAATATACACAGTTATATAATAAATTGATTTCATTGAAAAAAAGGTATCAGCATTTAAATGATAATGAACAGGAAATGGCACATCGTCTTGATTTGCTTGAATTTCAAATGAGCGAGCTTGAAGCAGCAGAATTGACACCAAATGAGGACGAATTGCTCGAAGAAGAAAGAACATCGCTTGCCAATTTTGAGCGCGTCTATACAGCCCTTCAGGACGCATATAACGCCCTTTACGGTGATCAAAAGGGTTTGGAATGGCTAAACCAGGCACAGCTTGCATTACAGGATAACAGCAGGTTTGATGCGTTTATAGGTGAGAAGGCAGAAGAAGTATCCAATTACTACTTTTCGCTTGAAGAATTGACATATGAAATAAGAAGCCAGATCGATACCCTGCAATTCGATCCGGATCGGCTGAATGATATTGAATCCCGGCTCGATGAAATTGGCCGGCTGAAGAAAAAGTACGGCAGCACGGTAAATGAAATTATCGAATATATGGCTAAGATTGAAGAAGAAGTGGAGCAGATAACCAATAAGGATTCACACTTAAACACATTGCTTCAACAAATCGAAGAGCTGGAAAAAGATGCATTGCTTGAAGCCCAGCAACTGCACGAAATACGAAAAAAGGCAGCGAATTCTTTAACAGAAGAAATCTATTCGGAGCTAAAAGGCCTATACTTGGAGAAGGCATCCTTTTCAATTGAGTTTGATGCAAACGGGATGGAGTCGAAACCAAGACTTCATAAAAATGGGTTTGACCATATCCGCTTCCTTATTTCTACAAACACCGGAGAGCCATTAAAGGAATTGACAAAGGTAGCTTCCGGCGGGGAGTTATCGCGAATAATGCTAGCCTTGAAAAAAATATTCTCCAAACACCAAGGTGTAACAAGTGTTATCTTTGATGAAGTGGATACTGGTGTAAGTGGACGTGTTGCGCAAGCTATCGCCGAAAAGATCTATCAGATATCCAGTGATTCCCAAGTACTGTGCATCACACATTTACCCCAAGTTGCCGCAATGGCAGACACACATAAGTTTATCGAAAAAAATGAGAAAAACAAACGAACCTCCACCAATGTAAAGGAACTTACAGTAGTGGAACAAATTGAAGAATTAAGCAGAATGATTACAGGGACGAAACTGACCGAAACTGCGAAAGATCATGCGAAAGAAATGCTTGATCTAGCTTCAGCATTTAAATCAAATAAATAAGGATAAAATTCTTTAAAAACCGGAAAATAAAGTAACCGGTTTTTTTATTTGGCTTTTTTAACATATTTAGCAAGTTATTTATGGACGAATACGTACAGAACAATACTTATACGCATTTTACAGAATTACTGACAGGAAATGATACGTAAATCTCATAGGTTTCACCAGTTTAATTTTTCGATCTGAGGCCAAATTAGAAGTACAGAAACAAGTGTTGTGTAGGGTTGGGAGGAGGAGAGTGATACGATTGAAAAAAGAACCAGCAAACAATGTCCGTTTCTGGATATGCAGTATTTTCTTTGTCCTGCTATCCGTCTTGAGCATACTGCAGCTGTCAACGGTACAAATAAGTTTTGCTTCAGAGAATAAAGAAATGACATTTAAGACAATTAACAATCCATCCACCATTGGACCCTCAATAACAGAGAGGGAGCTAACCGGTTTCCATAATGACGTACCAAATGGCAAACTCGTACAAACAACTTCTTCCGTCCCAATAAATCGAGCAAGCGAAACAGAATCAGATATAAAAGTGATTCCAGGAGGTCAGTCCATCGGTGTTAAACTGCAAACACTCGGCGTATTGGTCGTCGGCCACCACCAGGTTACAGGCGACAAAGGACTTTCGTCACCAGGTGAAGAAGCTAAAATCGATGTTGGAGATGTAATCCTAAAGATCAACGGGGAACCAGTAAAAGAAATGAACGATATAAAAGGTTATGTGGAAAAAGCGGGAAACAGTCACAAGGCAATTGATTTGACAATAAAGCGCGGTGAAGAAACAATCCATACATCTCTGCAGCCTGTATTTGATAAGAAAGAAAATCAATTCAAAATCGGTTTATATATACGTGATTCGGCTGCAGGAATAGGGACGATGACCTTTTATGAACCTTCCTCAGGGAAGTACGGCGCATTAGGTCACATCATTTCTGATATGGATACAAAAAAACCGATTGAAATAAATAATGGAACAATTGTCAATTCCTCTGTAACTTCAATCGAAAAGGGGAATAACGGGATACCTGGCGAAAAACAGGCTAAGTTCTCAGTGGATGAGGATAAGCTAGGTACAATTACGAAAAATACACCATTTGGTATTTTTGGCAAACTTGGAGAAAACACATTAGAAAACAAAAAGTACAACAAGCCATTACCAATTGCTCTTTCACATGAAGTGAAAGAAGGACCGGCGAAAATATTGACTGTTGTCAAAGATGAAAAAATTGAAGAATTTGACATTGAGATTGTCAGCAGCATTCCTCAAAAGACTCCTGCCACAAAAGGAATGGTTATTCAAATCACAGACCCGGAATTATTGAAAAGCACGGGAGGAATCGTTCAAGGGATGAGCGGAAGCCCCATCATCCAGAATGGTAAAATAGTTGGTGCTGTAACACATGTCTTTGTAAATGATCCAACTTCAGGATATGGAGTTCATATCGAGTGGATGCTGCAGGATGCGGGAATATCCACCGATAAATCGACTCTAAAGACAGCATAAAAAATGCTTGTAGTGGAAAAAATCCATTACAAGTATTTTTTCTGTGGTAATTTTTAAAATATTTGTTATACTATACTTGTGTTAATATTTTTCGACAAACTGAACCTTTGTCAGTTTTTATCGAATTATAGCGTAAATATAAGGAAAACGAAGCAAATCAAAGAAAATATAAAGTTTTTCATTTTAAAAGAGGATATTCCCATTTTTTGTAGAATAATTAAAAAGAGTTATCAGAAAAAGGAGGAACATATTTTGGACAAAATTTCGGTTTGCTTAGTTGATGACAACAGGGAATTAATTCAGTTAATGGAGGAGAGTTTTGAGGAACAGGACGATATAGAAGTGATTGGTACAGCTTTTAATGGCAGAGATTGTTTAGCAATGCTGGAACAAAAAGAACCAGATGTATTGATCCTGGATATTATCATGCCGCACATAGATGGATTGGCGGTTTTAAATACATTGAGATCAAAAGAATTGAAAAAGAGACCGAATGTCATTATGCTGACGGCGTTTGGTCAGGAAGAGGTTATGAAGAAGGCTGTTGATCTCGGCGCATCCTATTTTGTACTGAAACCGTTTGATATGGAAAATCTGGCTGATCAGGTTCGGCAGGTGAAGGGGAATACATCAATCAGTCCGGCAATCAGCAAGTCTGCGAAGGTGGAAAGGAAGAAACAGGACCTGGAAGCAAACATAACAAATATCATACATGAGATCGGGGTTCCTGCACACATAAAAGGCTATATGTATTTACGGGAAGCCATTACAATGGTCTACAATGATATAGAATTATTAGGGTCGATAACAAAAGTACTCTATCCCGATATTGCGAAAAAGTTCAATACCACCGCATCCAGAGTGGAAAGGGCAATTCGCCATGCCATTGAAGTTGCCTGGAGCAGGGGCAATATTGATTCAATTTCGGCATTGTTCGGTTATACAATCAACATTTCCAAAGCCAAACCAACCAATTCGGAATTCATTGCCATGGTTGCAGATCGACTCCGTCTGGAGCATAAGGTAAGCTGATAAAAAACGAAGGCTCTTATCGTAAATATTGTTGTTATTTTTAATATTGTATTTAATAGAAACTGCGGGGTAACAGCAACGGCCGATTTACGCTGCGGGCAGTCGCTTTTCCCGCTGGAGTCAAAAAAGGTGAGGATATGTGATTTCTTGCTTAACAATCGCATCCCATCTTAAATAAATTGACAATCTGTTCGATAACTGCTTCGGCCGATTTCCGCTCCGGGAAGTCGCTTTCCGCGGGCAACGCTTCAGCTTCCTCAGAAGCAAAACCGGCTTCTTGCGGGATCTTCAGCTGTTACTTTTCCCGCTGGAGTCGACTGCCCTGCGCTCCAATCCATCAGCTTCATAATTGAATATCAGTAATTTGATTCAGAAAGCCAAATCATAGCGGAGGAAATACACGGAGACTCCAGCGGGAAAGCGAAGACGCTAAGACCCCACAGAGAGCGAACTTTGCGAACGAGGAGGCTTAGCGCGAGCCCGCGGAAAGCGCAGTGTATTTCCGGAGTGGAGGTTACCACAATATAATTTCTATAAACAATTGACAGAACAGCATTTTTGTCTTCAGAAAAAAGCCAAGACACTAAGACCCCACTAGATGCACCTGCGTCTTCGCAGTATACTTTCTCGGTGCAAGGGAACAAGGAAGTGAACGCAAGTCGTACCCTGGCTTAGCGCGAGCCCGCGGAAAGCGCAGCGTATTTCCGGAGTGGGGATAAAGCTCATCATCAAGTTACGTCGTAGTTTATATATTTTAGATAAAAACAACAATCTTTGAGAAAACAGCCAAAACGAAA
>NZ_HE610978.1:121564-173780 GCF_000285495.1 Oceanobacillus massiliensis str. N'diop | reverse complement strand
ATATTTTTTCGTTCTTGTGTTGTAAGAAAGAGCTGGAATCAAGTCGTTTATGAAAAAAAGGATGTATAAAGCGATTGGATTGCATCATTTAAATCGGCAGCTTGTATTCCGAACATCATCGAAACCTCCGACGATCCCTGGTTAATCATTTCAATATTGACGTTGGCATTCGAGAAGGCGGTAGTCGCTTTCTGTGCTACGCCGATTGTATTGACCAAACCTTCACCAACGACCATAATGACAGCGAGATCGCGATGGATACTTACCATGTCTACTTTTAGTTCTTCCTTTATCCTGTCCACCACAATTTTCTCTTTTTCAGGTGTGAATTTTTTGTCTCTAAAGATAACAGACATATCATCTATTCCAGAGGGTGCATGTTCAAACGAAATTCCCTCATCCTCAAAAATATTCAGCAGTTTTCGTCCAAAACCAACTTCTCTATTCATCAAAAACTTGCTTACATAGAGACTGCAAAAACCAGTATCACTCGCGATGCCCACAACACATTTTTCGCTTGTTTCTTTTTCCGCTACAATCAATGTTCCGGGAGCATCCGGATTATTCGTGTTTTTAATACACACAGGTATTTTTTCACGAAAGGCAGGTATCAATGCTTCATCATGAAAGACCGAAAAACCTGCATATGATAGTTCACGCATCTCCTTATAGGTTAAGGTGGTTATTTCTTTAGGGTGGGATACGATGTTTGGATTTACTGTATAAACCGAATCCACATCAGTAAAATTCTCATACATTTCCGCTTTAACGCCAGCAGCAATAATCGATCCGGTTATATCGGATCCTCCCCTTGAAAAAAGTTGCCAATTTGCCCTCCTTTGTATAGCCGAAAAATCCAGGAATAACAAGGATACCTTCCTCATTGTGCAGAGAATATATTTTATCGAAACTTTCCGGTAGAATGCGCGCGTTTCCAGGTTCATCACTGACAATGATTCCAGCTTCCTGTGGATTTATGTAATATGCAGAAAGGCCCACTGAATTAAGGTATGCACTAAGAATCTTTGCTGAGCTGTCTTCTCCTGTTGCTTTAATGGCATCCATTTTACTTTCCATTGATCCTTTAGCCGCAAGTGCCGTTTTTATGCCAGTTTCAATTTCTGCATAGATGTCATCATTGACACGAAGTCCCTCTATAATTTCGCTGAACCTGGCCATAACAGCAGATAAATAAAGTTCATAGTCATCCTCATTATGAAACGCTTCTCCAAGCTGGATCAGCATATCCGTCATTTTGGCATCACCGGCAAACCGTTTTCCAGGCGCAGAAACTACGATGAACTTTCGTTTGGGATCGCTTTTTATGATATTTCCTACTTTTATTAATTGCTCTGCATTCGCTACTGAGCTTCCGCCAAATTTTGCCACTTTCATTACTAAGATCCCCCTGATGCTTAATTTTTAACTAATATACCACAATTATAAGAAAAATCGTAATAAAAAAATTTAAAAGCTGCTCATTTCCCTATCCGTTTCACTTCTCTTCCGTGGACCTGTGTTTCTTCCTATCACGATGAACAATAAATCCTCCAACAAACAGAAGGCCACCGATAAAAAGTAAAAGACCGAATATAAATTGAATGCTGGAATACATGAAAATCGGATAATAGTCATCAAAAACAGTATCTCTCATCAATTTTATTCCAAACGCAGCTATAGCACCGGGGATAAAAAGCATGAGCAATGCGATTATTCTATACATGTTCGAATCTCCTCTTACAATTCATTTCAATATGCGTCTCTAAAGTATAACAAAATAGTGAGAAAATAGGAATGGCACTCTATTTGCTAATAAATGCATCCTAACGTAAGATATAGGTATGCAAGAAACTGCAAGGTGGGATAAAATGAAACGTGTACTCATAATTGGTGCTGGAAAGGGCGGGACGGCACTTATAAACCTGCTGCAGGAAACTGAACGAATGGAGATTGCGGCAGTAGTAGATACGAATGTGTCTGCAGAAGGGCTAAAACAGGCAGCCCGTGAAGGTATCCCGATTGGTTCGGATTGGGCGGACTGGATGGAAGAGAATATTGATATCATTATCGAAGCTACCGGCAATGAACAAGTGCTTGAAGAAATCATCGACAGAAGACCAAAGAAGACAATCGTTATCCCAGGTTCAGTTGCATATATCATCTCTGAACTTCTCTATGAGAAAGAATCGCTGATGGGGAAAATGAAATATCAGTCAGAACGCCAGCACTTGATCTTAAATCATATTCATGATGGTATGATTGTTATTGATCGTAACGAAAAGGTCCAATTTATCAATAAGAGTGCGGAAAAAATTCTTGATAAAACCCTCAAACATTATAAAGATAAGAATGTAAAAGAGCTGATCAGTTCATCCAGGCTGCCGCATGTTCTTCAATCTAAAAGAAAAGAAGTCAATCAAAAAATAACGCTGGAAAATGGTAAGAGGCTAGTATCCACCCGGAACCCAATAATTAATGAAATTGGTGAACTAGTTGGCGCCTTTGCCGTATTTAAAGATATTACAGAGGTAATGAAACTGGCAGAAGAAAACACCGATCTGAATGAAATAAAAACGATGCTTGAAGCGATCATTAAGTCATCCGATGAAGCAATTAGTGTTGTCGATGAACATGGTTTGGGATTGATCATCAATCCTGCATATACCCGAATTACCGGTCTTAAAGAAACGGATGTGATTGGGCAGCCGGCAACTGTCGACATTTCCGAAGGGGAAAGCATGCATATGAAAGTCCTGCAAACGAGACGTCCTGTTCGAGGTGTACATATGAAAGTCGGGCCAGCCAAGAAAGATGTCATTGTAAATGTGGCTCCAGTTATCGTAAAAGGTATTATTAAGGGAAGTGTCGGTGTCCTGCACGATGTCACAGAGATCCAGTCACTGACCAAAGAATTGAAACGGGCCAGACAAATCATCCGAAATCTTGAAGCGAGATACACATTTGATGATATTATTGGAAGTTCTCCAGAAATGAGACTTGCCCTGGAGCAAGCTAAGGTGGGTGCAAAAACGCCCGCAACAGTGTTGCTGAGAGGTGAATCCGGGACGGGGAAAGAGCTATTTGCCCATGCTATTCATAATGAAAGCGAGCGAAAGCACCATAAATTCATTCGTGTGAACTGTGCAGCCGTCGCTGAATCGCTGCTGGAAAGCGAACTGTTTGGCTATGAAGAAGGAGCATTTACCGGAGCGCAGCGCGGTGGGAAAAAAGGCTTGTTTGAAGAGGCGAACAATGGCAGCATCTTTCTTGACGAGATTGGTGAACTGTCGATGAAGATGCAGGCGAAGCTGCTGCGCGTACTGCAGGAACAGGAAATCGTCAGGGTCGGCAGTACAAAGCCGATTTCCATTGATGTCCGTATCATTACAGCGACACATGTCAATCTAGAAAAGGCAATCATGAATCGTACATTCAGGGAAGATTTGTATTATCGATTAAACAAACTTCCGATATTCATTCCATCAGTCAAGGAAAGAATAGATGACCTCCCGGAATTGATTGATCACATTATCCAAAAAATCAACCAGGATTATGGCCGGAATGTGCAAACCATTTCTGACAGTGCTTTATCCAAACTAATGCATTATGAGTGGCCGGGAAACGTCCGGGAATTGGGAAATGTGATCAGCAGAGCCATGATTTTTATGACTATCCATGATGAGAAAATTGAGCAATATCATTTGCCGGAACTGCACAACATCACAAAGCAATCCATTAAACGGCCCGCGCATGTAGTGGTACAGAACGATTCACTGCAGACTGCGACAGAATCATTTGAAAAAGATTATATCCAGACAGTGTATGAACAACATGCTTTCAATAAAACAAAGACAGCCCGCGCTTTGGATATTTCAATCCGAAACCTTTATTATAAGATGGAGAAATATCAAATTGATTAATATGGCATGCAATTAATTGCATGTATGAAATCATTTGCATATTTCAGGTGCGATAAACCATTCATATACAGTATCAGTAAAATGGCACGATTTTTGCTATGATAATGATGGAGAGTTTACAATGACTCTAGTCTGACGTCAGAAAAAAGCTTTGCTATTTAATGAAAGATAAATTAGGAGGAACTCCCATGGAAATCTTTACTAGCTTGGAAAAATACGATTATGAACAATTGATTTTTTGTCAGGATAAAAATTCAGGATTAAAAGCAATCATTGCATTACATGATACAACACTTGGACCCGCGCTGGGCGGCACGAGAATGTGGACCTATGATTCTGAAGAAGATGCAATTGTCGATGCCCTCCGATTGGCAAAAGGGATGACTTATAAAAATGCTGCTGCAGGTTTGAATTTAGGTGGCGGAAAAACAGTCATTATCGGTGATCCAAAAAAAGATAAGAATCCAGAAATGTTTCGAGCATTCGGCCGATATATACAAGGATTGAATGGCAGATATATTACTGCTGAAGATGTTGGAACAACAGTGCAGGATATGGACCTTATCCATTTGGAAACGGATTATGTTGCCGGTACTTCATCCTACTCAGGAGCTTCCGGAAACCCTTCACCGGTTACAGCGTATGGTGTTTATAAGGGAATGAAGGCTTCTGCTAAAGAAGCCTTCGGAAATGATTCGCTGGAAGGGAAGACGATTGCTATACAAGGTGTTGGAAACGTGGCTTATGCATTGTGCGAATATCTTCACAATGAGGGGGCCGAGCTAATCGTAACGGATATCAACAAGGAAGCAGTAAAAAGGGCAGTTGATGCTTTCGGTGCCAAGGCTGTGGATCCTGATGATATCTATGAGGCAGAATGTGACATCTATGCACCTTGCGCACTTGGTGCCACCATTAATGATAGTACGATTCCGAAATTGAAAGCAAAAGTAATTGCGGGCTCTGCTAATAACCAGTTAAAGTCAACCACACATGGAGATATTGTTCATGAAAAAGGAATTGTCTATGCACCGGATTATGTCATCAATGCAGGTGGCGTCATCAATGTGGCTGATGAACTGGTGGGATATAACGCGGAACGGGCAATGAAAAATGTTGAAACAATATACAGCAGCCTGGAGCGAGTGTTTGAAATTGCGAAGCGTGATAATATTCCAACGTATGTTGCTGCTGACCGGATGGCAGAAGAAAGAATACAGTCTGTACGCAATTCCCGGAATCAGTTTTTACTTAATGAACATCATATATTGAGCAGAAGATAAAAATGGAGGGTAACAATTGCAGTCAGTGAAGCGAGTTTTGGTTATAAACCCTGGAGACACGTTTACTCAAATTGGAGTATTTGATGATGATAGATGTATCTTTGAGAGAAAGGTCCTTCATACACGGCAAGAGCTAACAAGCTTTAATTCTGTTGCCGATCAGGTGGAATATAGAAAACAAATCATCCTTGGACAGTTGTTTTATGAGGGAATCAACCTGTCAAAGCTGACTGCAGTATGTGGTAAAGGCGGACTTCTGCGTCCAATTGACGGCGGAACCTATAAAGTGAATCACGCTATGTTATATGATCTGAAGACAGCTGCTTATGGTGAGCATACATCTAACCTTGGCGGCATTATTGCATATGAGATAGCTACAGGACTAAATATTGACTCCTACATCGTTGACCCTGTTGTAGTAGATGAATTGAGAGATATTGCCAGATACTCCGGCATTCCGGAAATCCCTAGAAGAAGCATTTTTCACGCTTTAAACCATAAGGCCGCTGCAAGGAAAGCAGCGGCAGAATTGCAAGCAAACTACGAAGACATCAATTTGATTGTCGTACATATTGGAAGAGGGATAACGGTAGGAGCACATCAGCGGGGAAAGGTTGTCGACGTTAATAACGGTTTGGATGGGGAAGGTCCTTTTTCTTCCGAGAGATCTGGTGGTGTCCCAGTTTCTGAACTTATTAAAATGTGTTTTTCTGAAGCGTATTCATTCGAAACGATTTTTGAATATGTGGAGGGCAGCGGAGGGCTAAACGCATACCTGCAGACAAACGATATCGCCGAAATAGAGAAAAGAATTGATGCTGGTGACAGCGAGGCAGAAAACGTGTATCGCGCTATGGCATATCAAATTTCCAAGGAAATCGGAGCAATGAGTGTTGTACTTTGCGGAGAAGTCGATGCAATTGTGATTACAGGCAATTTAGGCAATCGAAGTAAACTTACAAAATGGATCATGGAACGGGTCAATTGGATTGCCGATATGATTGTTTATCCAGGAGAAAATGAATTGCAGTCATTAAGTGAAGGCGTCATTCGTGTTCTAAGAAACAAAGAGGACTCTAAAATATATTCTATGGAAGAGGAGTGAACGTAAATGGCTAAGGAATATGACCTGGTAGTATTAGGCGGAGGTACAGGAGGCTATGTTGCTGCAATCAGAGCATCCCAGTTAGGAATGCAAGTTGCGGTTGTAGAAAAAGGTGAATTGGGAGGAACGTGTCTCCATCGCGGGTGCATACCTTCTAAAGCATTATTGCGCAGTGCGGAGGTCTATAGCCAAACTTTGCATGCAGAGGAGTTTGGTGTGGAAACTTCCAATACAAGCTTGAATTTCACAAAGGTTCAAGACAGAAAACAAGCTATTGTCAATACGCTGCATCAAGGTGTACAAGGTTTAATGAAGAAAGGGAATATAGACGTCTTCAAAGGGTTTGGCCGTATACTCGGTCCAAGTATTTTTTCTCCAATGCCCGGGACCATCTCCATCGAATACGAGAATGGCGATGAAAACACCATGATCGTACCTAAGAATGTCCTTATCGCAACTGGTTCAAGACCAAAATCCTTGCCTGGCTTAGATTTTGATGGCAGTTTGGTAATGAGTTCAGACGATGCGCTGCAGATGGACCGGCTGCCGGAATCGATTGTCATCGTTGGCGGAGGTGTCATTGGGATTGAATGGGCTTCCATGCTTGCCGATTTTGGTGTAAAGGTGACTGTACTGGAGTATCTCAATCAAATACTCCCGACAGAAGATGAAGCGATCGCTAAGGAAGCAGAACGGCTTCTGAAACGAAAAGGCATTCAGTTCGTAAAAGGTGCGAAGGTACTGGCAGATTCGTTATCTAAAGATACTGGAGTAACCATAGAAGCAGACATAAATGGGAAAAAGGAAACCTTCCAGGCCGATAGAATGTTAGTATCTGTTGGCAGAGAGGCCAATACGGGGAACATTGGTCTGGAGAATACAGAAATAGACTTTCATAATGGTTATATCCAAACAAATGATTTTTTCCAGACAAAGGAGTCGCATATATATGCAATCGGTGATGTGATTGGCGGCATGCAGCTTGCCCACGTTGCTTCCCATGAAGGGATAACTGCTGTTGAACACATGGCAGAACAGAATCCGCTTCCGATAAATTATAGGAATATCCCTTCATGTGTTTATTCCAATCCTGAAATAGCAAGCATCGGGTATACCGAACGTGAGGCAATTGATGGAGGTTTTGAGGTTGAAACAGGGAAATTCCCCTTTAAGGCAATTGGAAAAGCATTGGTATATGGAGAGTCGGATGGATTTGTAAAAATCATTTCTGACAAAAATACTAATGACATATTGGGAATCCATATGATTGGCCCACATGTAACGGATATGATTTCAGAAGCGGCACTTGCAAAGGTTCTGGATGCCACTCCATGGGAAATAGCTCAAACGATTCATCCGCACCCGACCCTTTCGGAAATAATGGGAGAAGCGGCAATGGCTGTTGAAAATAAACAAATCCACGGTTAACAAAGGAGGAAATGCATATGACGAAATTTCGGCATACAGAAATGGACCTGACAGATGAACAAGTTCTGGATATGTATCGGACAATGCTTTTAGCAAGAAAACTTGATGAAAGAATGTGGCTTTTAAACCGATCTGGCAAGATACCATTTGTTATATCTTGTCAAGGACAGGAAGCAGCACAAGTAGGGGCATCATTCGCACTTGACAGAAACGAGGATTATGCGGCACCGTACTATAGAGATATGGGCGTTGTCTTAGCCTTTGGGATGACAGCAAAAGAATTGATGCTCTCTGCATTTGCCAAAGCTGATGATCCTAATTCCGGCGGCAGACAAATGCCGGGTCACTTCGGACAAAAGAAAAACAGAATATTAAGCGGTTCATCTCCGGTAACAACGCAAGTACCCCATGCGGTCGGTGTGGCTCTTGCATCCAGAATGGAGAATAAGAATTTCGTTTCCTTTGTAACATTGGGAGAAGGATCGTCCAATCAAGGAGATTTCCATGAAGGTCTAAACTTTGCCGGTGTCCATAAATTACCTGTGATTACGATGGTTGAAAACAACAAGTATGCCATCTCCGTACCATACGACAGGCAAGTAGCGAGTAAAACAGTCGCTGACAGGGCCCAAGGTTACGGTATGCCGGGAGTGACGGTGGATGGTAATGATCCGCTCGCCGTCTATCAGGCGGTTAAAGAAGCAAGGACCCGTGCTGTTAATGGGGAGGGTCCATCCTTGATAGAAGCGGTTTCTTATCGTCTTACAGCCCATTCGAGTGATGACGATGATCGGACGTATCGCGAGAAGGGAGAAGTGGAAGAGGCGCGAAAGAAAGATTCAATATTTACATTTGCGAGCTATTTGAAGGAAGCTAACGTATTAACCGATGAGATTGAGAAAAAAATGACCGATGAAATAAACAATATTGTAAATGAGGCAACCGATTATGCCGAAAATGCAGCATATGCAGAAGCGGAACATGCGCTGAAATATGTATACGAAGAGAAGTAGGAAGGGGGATCATAATGCCTGTAATGACTTATATTCAAGCAATCACAACTGCATTAAGAGAAGAGATGCAGCGTGACGAAGAGGTGTTTATTTTAGGGGAAGATGTTGGTAAGAAAGGTGGAGTATTCCGGGCTACAGACGGATTGTTTGACGAATTTGGAGAATATAGGGTGCTGGATACACCGCTTGCAGAATCAGCAATAGCAGGTGTCGGTATTGGTGCAGCAATGTATGGAATGCGTCCAGTTGCAGAAATGCAGTTTGCTGATTTTATCATGCCGGCAGTTAACCAGATCATCTCAGAAGCTGCGAAAATGCGTTATCGTTCAAACAATGACTGGAGTGCACCGATTACGATTCGCGCACCATATGGCGGCGGTGTTCATGGAGCACTTTATCATTCACAGTCTGTTGAAGCGGTGTTTGCAAATCAGCCAGGTTTGAAAATAGTAATGCCCTCGACACCATATGATGTAAAAGGATTACTTAAAGCGGCCATCCGTGATAACGACCCTGTCCTATTTTTTGAGCATAAACGGGCATATCGTCTCTTAAAGGGGGAAGTACCTGAGGAGGATTATGTTCTTCCAATCGGAAAAGCGGATGTGAAACGGAATGGAGATGACATTACCGTTATAACATATGGATTATGTGTCCATTTTGCCCTGCAGGCAGCTGAAAAATTAGCTGAGGATGGCATAGAGGCGCATGTTCTTGATTTGCGCACCGTTTATCCGCTTGATCAGGAAGCCATCATTGAAGCCGCCAAAAAGACAGGAAAAGTACTGCTTATAACGGAAGACAATAAAGAAGGCAGCATTATCGGTGAAGTAGCGGCAATCATTGCCGAAAATTGCCTATTTGATTTGGATGCTCCAATCCAAAGACTTGCAGGCCCTGATGTTCCATCAATGCCATATGCACCCCCAATGGAAAAGTATTTTATGATGAATCCAGACAAAGTGGAAAAAGCGATGCGTGATTTAGCCGCATATTAATAATTGGAAATGGAGGGATAACAGTGCCTACCGAAAAGATTACGATGCCCAAACTTGGAGAAAGCGTAAATGAAGGTACAATAAGCACCTGGCTGGTTCAGGCAGGGGATAAAGTGAACAAGTACGATCCGATAGCCGAAGTAATGACAGACAAAGTGAATGCTGAAGTACCATCATCCTTTGCAGGCACGATTAAGGAAATTGTGGCAGCAGATGGTGAAACCGTTGCTGTTGGGGAACTGATCTGCTATATCGAAACAGACAATAAGGATATCCATAAAGGCGATAATCCAACACCTGTTTTAGGGGAGGCAAAAGCCAGCAGCCGAACGGACTCTAACGATTCTCATTTTGCCGATGACTCGATGAAAAAAAGATATTCGCCTGCAGTACTCACTATGGCGCAAGAGCATGACATCGATCTGAAGGAGGTAACGGGTACTGGACGAGGCGGCCGGATTACAAGGAAGGACCTGGAAAAGATAATTGCTTCTGGGACTAAGAACAAGCAGAATCAGACGCCACAATTGAATTCCAAAAACAATTCCGATTCTACTGAAGCAGAACCCGCAGTCAATCACGAATTACAAACAGGGGATATTGAAATTCCTGTTAAAGGCATCAGAAAAGTGATTGCACAGAATATGGTTAAATCGAAACAGGAGATCCCACACGCATGGATGACGGTGGAGGTTGATGTTACAGAGCTTGTTAAATATCGCAACACAGTGAAAGATGATTTCAAAAAGCAGGAAGGATATGGACTTACCTTTTTTGCCTTTTTCGTCAAAGCTGTTGCTCAGGCCCTGAAACAATATCCGCAGCTGAACAGTATGTGGGCTGGAGACAAAATCATCCAGAAAAAGGATATCCATCTGTCGATTGCTGTTGCAAAAGAGAATGAACTTTTTGTGCCGGTCATCAAACACGCTGATGAGAAAACCATTAAAGCGATTGCCCGCGATATTCATCAGCTCGCCGCGAAAGCAAGAACCGGAAAATTGACACCGGAAGATATGCAAGGTGGAACATTTACAGTCAATAATACTGGTTCATTTGGTTCCATTTCGTCGATGGGCGTAATCAACCATCCACAGGCTGCCATTTTACAGGTTGAATCAATTGTAAAACGTCCTGTCATTATCAATGACATGTTTGCTGCACGTGATATGGTGAATTTATCCCTGTCGCTGGATCATCGAATACTTGATGGTCTTGTCTGTGGAAGATTCCTTGCACATGTCAAGAAAACCCTGGAAGATATGAATGAACAGACTATAAACCTATATTGAGCAAGCAATACAGAAAATCTCTTTCAAGTGTTTGATTATCACAATTAATACAAACTGCGACGTAACAGGAAAGGATTGGTGCTTTATCCCCGCTCCGGAAATACACTGCGCTTTCCGCGGGCTCGCACTAAGCCTCCTCGCTCGCAAAGTTCGCTCTCTGTGGGGTCTTAGCGTCTTCGCTTTTCCCGCAGGACAAGGAAGGCTGCGTCAGCAAGACATCGCACGCAGAAATTGCGAATGCAATTTCAAGGAGTCTCCGTGTATTTCCTCCGTTGTGATTCGGTTTTCTGAATCGATTTACTATATTCAATTATGAAGCTGATGGATTGGAGCGCAGGGCAGTCGACTCCAGCGGGAAAAGCAACAGCTGAAGATCCCGCAAGAAGCCGGTTTTGCTTCTGAGGAAGCTGAGAGCGCCCGCCGCGGAAAGCGACTGCCCGGAGCGGAAATCGGCCGTTGCCGTTACGTCATAGTTTATAAAGATTGTGTTCAAAAACAATAATCCTTAAGAAAAATGAGTTCCGATAAAAAAATCGTAAACATTTTAAATTGAAAATTTGTTCCTATCTTGGTAAGCTTATGAAAGCAAGACAATTTACATGTAAAGGGATGGATAATAATATGGATTTTAATTTGTTCATGCAGGATGTTGTAGATGCTGCACGCAAAGATATAAAAGAAGCAGGTTATGAAGAATTAAGAAACCCTGAAGATGTAGATGCTGCATTGAATCGGGAAGGTACTACACTTGTGATGGTCAATTCTACATGTGGTTGTGCGGGAGGAGTTGCTCGTCCGGCTGCAGCAAACTCCATTCATTTCGACAAGCGTCCAGATCATTTAGTAACGGTATTTGCTGGACAGGATCAAGAAGCAACAGAGAAAGCACGTCAGTATTTTGAGGGATTCCCGCCATCATCGCCATCTTTTGCATTAATGAAGGACGGTAAAATCGTGACAATGCTAGAACGTCACGATATTGAAGGACACAGCGCGATGGAAGTGACAAGTAAATTGCAGAGTGTCTTCGACGAACATTGTGAAGAATTTTAATAACTGAATAGCACTTAAATGAGGCTGCCACGTATAAGATTGACAGTCTCATTTTATACATATCACTGTTTTTGCGAGGAGAAGTACAAGTGAAGATTGGTTATCGGACAATAAAAACAGCAATTGGAACACCTCTTTCCGTTACGATTGCTCAATTATTGGGACTGACAAATTTTGTATCGGCTGGAATTCTGACCATTCTATGTATCCAGCCATCCAGGAAAAGATCCTTTTTCAGTGCATGGCATCGATTTCTGGCGTGTATTGTAGCAAGCATATTTTCTTTGGTGTTTTTTGAACTGTTAGGCTATCATCCGTTAGTTCTTTGCCTGATGCTGGGACTATTTATTCCAACTACAGTATTACTGAAGGTGACACCTGGGATTTCCACCAGTTCGGTCGTCATTTTAAATTTATACAGTTCTTCCCATATTACAGTAACATCCCTGGTGGACCAGTACCTGCTGATTATTGTCGGTATTGGCACAGGACTGCTGTTAAATCTATATATGCCAAGTTTGGATAAGACGATAAAGGATAAGCAGCAAAAGCTGGAAGAAAA
The DNA here is from genome assembly GCF_000285495.1 of Oceanobacillus massiliensis str. N'diop. Classification (GTDB taxonomy): domain Bacteria; phylum Bacillota; class Bacilli; order Bacillales; family Amphibacillaceae; genus Oceanobacillus; species Oceanobacillus massiliensis. The sequence goes on along the minus strand of NZ_HE610978.1, from coordinate 161,126 downwards.
TTTCCGGGTTATTTTATTTGAATATTCACGCTATATTAGATATAAGGATACCAGCTGGAATGGTAAAGAAATTACTGAGAGTGAGGATATCCTGACAGATGCCATCCACTTGGTCGAGAGAGATAGAGAGAATCACCTGTTAAGAAACAAACATCCGTATCGTGATTATTTCTATATGCGTATAAGTCAATATGAATTATTGAAACAAATGCTGCCACTTGTAACGAATTTACCTAATTCAGATACCATTTCACAAAAAATTGCCGACTTTTTCGAAGGGTTATCAGATTCGGTCCACCCCGGCAATACTGCCATCCTGTTTCTTGATGAATTAAAAGAGCTGAGAGAGGAATTTAATAAGGTGGAGCTTCCAGCAACAAGGGAAGAATTTGAGACAAGGGCAAATCTATTTCAATTGCTTCATGAAATTGAAGATTATTTGATTATAAAACAGAAGTTCAAAAAAAGTGATGTCAACTTAAGCTTAAAGGACAACAAGATAAAAGACCGGCTGTAAACAACCGGTCTTCCATCCATTCAGAATCCTATTATATAATCAGATGAAAAATGAAAGTCCATAGGTTAGTGAGGAAAGCAGCATCAGGATAATCATGATATATACAATAATTTTATTTCTGCGTTCACGTTTCGATCTTTTTTTCGTATTATTCTTATAATTACTTTTAGTAGCCAAAATAAGTCCTCCTTTGGTTCATATTGCTTATATTTATTCTATCGTGAAAATTTAATATGGACAAGTATTAAAAAAAGATTGAAAATATAATGAATAGATAAAATTAGAAATAAGGAGGGACCATAATGGACGAAAAAAAGCTTGATGAATCGCAAAGAGAACAATGGGCAGCTTCTGTTTCCAAAACTTTAAAGCGCTTTCCTGAACGGAAAGAAATGTTTACTACCTCCTCTGGCTCTGATATTGAGCGTCTATATGACAATGAAGGCAGCATAAACAGCCCAGGCTATCCTGGACAATATCCATATACGAGGGGAATACAGCCTACCATGTACCGCAGCCGATTCTGGACAATGCGTCAATATGCTGGATTTGGCTCTGCTGCAGAAACCAATAAGCGGTTTCGCTATTTGCTTGATCAAGGTCAAACCGGTCTTTCCGTTGCCTTTGATTTACCAACCCAGATCGGATATGACTCCGATGACGTGATGTCAGAGGGGGAAGTGGGCAAGGTAGGTGTTGCTATCGATACGCTGAAAGATATGGAACAATTGCTTGACAATATACCACTGGATAAAGTCAGTACTTCCATGACAATAAACGCTCCTGCTGCAGTTTTGCTATGCATGTATATTGCAGTAGGAGAGAAACAGGGTGTAGACCCCGGTAAGCTAACTGGCACTATCCAAAATGATATTCTAAAAGAGTATATTGCCAGAGGAACTTATATTTTCCCGCCAAAACCATCCATGAGATTAATCACCAATATTTTTGAATACTGTCAGGAATACGTTCCGAAATTCAATACAATCAGTATTTCCGGATACCATATCCGGGAAGCGGGCTCGAATGCGGTACAGGAAGCTGCCTTTACGCTTGCCAATGGGGTGGCATATGTAGATGCCGCCATTGATTCAGGTCTGGATGTTGATTCTTTTGCGCCAAGGCTTGCCTTTTTCTTCAATGCACACAACAACTTTTTTGAAGAAGTGGCAAAGTTCCGCGCATCCAGAAGAATCTGGGCCAAGATTATGAAAGAACACTATCAGGCGAAGGATCCAAAAAGCTGGAAGCTGCGGTTCCATACACAAACCGGTGGATCGACACTTACTGCACAACAGCCGGATAACAATATTGTACGTGTTACCATCCAAGCACTTGCAGCCGTCATGGGAGGCACACAAAGTCTGCATACAAATTCACGGGATGAAGCGTTATCCCTGCCCACTGAAGAGTCGGCACAGATTGCTCTTAGAACCCAACAGATTATAGCCCACGAAAGCGGTGTTGCCGATACAATCGATCCGCTTGGAGGTTCCTATTATATGGAAGCGTTAACAGATGAGATGGAAAGGGAAGTAAATGTGTATTTGGACAGGATAAAAGATTTGGGAGGAGCTGTCCAAGCCATAGAAGAGGGCTATATGCAGCGCGAAATCCATCAAAATGCCTATGAAATTCAAAAGCAAATTGAAAAAGAGGACGAGGTCATTGTAGGGTTGAACAAGTTTAAAGTGGATGAAGAGGTAAATCCCGATATTCTGAAAGTGGATGAAGCGCTTGAGACCGGGCAGATTGAATCTTTGCTGCATGTTCGCCAAAATAGGGATCAAGCGACGGTCGACAAAGCATTGGCAAACCTTAAAAAAAGTGCCCGAAATCCGAAGATCAATCTTATCCCCAACATCTTAGACGCGGTGAGAGTATATGCTTCCGTTGGGGAGATCTGCAATGTATTACGGGAAGAGTTTGGAGAATATACTGGTGTTTAAGGGAGTGAGAAAGCAATGAAAAAAATACGTGTTCTCGTTGCAAAACCAGGTTTGGATGGGCATGACAGAGGAGCTTTAGTCATTGCCCAGGCACTCAGGGACCATGGGATGGAAGTCATTTATACAGGGCTTCGCCAATCACCAGCTCAGATTGCCCAGGCAGCAGTGCAAGAGGATGTGGATGTAATTGGACTTTCTTCATTATCCGGAGCGCATCGCAGTTTGTTCCCAAAGGTTATTTTGGAGCTCAAAAAGCGAAATGCAGCGGAGATTCCTGTTATAGGCGGTGGTGTAATACCGAGTGAGGATATTCCATATTTGATTGAACAAGGGATCAAAAAAATATTTACAAGCGGGTCTTCCACTACTTCCCTTGCTGCATATATTCAAGACCTGATTGATCCGGATACAGATGCAGTCGGAGAGCCCAGGAAAATTGCGCATATAGGAATAGCTGTAGAAAATATTGATCTGGCACTTCCGTTTTATACAGACAAACTAGGTCTTCAACTAGAGGCTGTTGAGGATGTAGAGTCAGAGGGTGTAAAAGTTGCATTCATTAAGATAGGAGAAACCAGATTGGAGCTTTTGGAACCATCTAATGAAACATCGGCAATCCGGAAATTCCTTGATAAAAAAGGAGAAGGGATTCATCATATCGCCTTGGAAGTCGATGATCTATCCAGTCGGATTCAGCAATTAAAAAGACAGGAAATCCACTTGATTAATGAACAGCCAACAGCAGGAGCACATCATAGTCAAGTAGCTTTTATCCATCCAAAATCTGCAAACGGTGTACTCTTTGAATTAATTCAGCATGAAAGAAGGGACAGCTAATGGATATATTTGACAAAATTAATGAGCTATATGACAAAAGGAGGCAGGTTCACCTGGGTGGAGGCGATGAGCGAATTGACAGACAGCATGAGAAGGGGAAAATGACAGCTAGAGAGCGCATTGATTATTTGCTTGATGAAGATTCATTTGTCGAATTGAATCCATTTATGGAAGCACGGGTAAAAGATATAGGCAACCATCATGCCAAGGGGGAAGGAGTTGTAACCGGATACGGAAAAATCAATGGCAAACCGATCTATTTGTTTGCTCAGGATTTTACCGTATACGGAGGTGCATTAGGTGAAATGCATGGCAAAAAAATCGCCGCTGTGATGGATCTTGCTGCAAAAAATGGATTTCCTTTTATTGGGTTGAATGATTCGGGAGGAGCGAGAATTCAGGAAGGTGTATCTTCCCTGGATGGGTATGGACAAGTATTCTACCGCAATACCATTTATTCAGGCGTGATTCCGCAGATTTCGGTGATTATGGGACCGAGTGCAGGTGGAGCGGTATATTCACCCGCCATTACCGACTTTGTCATCATGGTTGAGAAGACTTCCCAAATGTTCATAACAGGTCCAAAAGTGATTGAGACTGTGACCGGGGAGCAGATTTCATCCGAAGATCTTGGCGGTGCACACATACATAATAGCAAAAGCGGCAACGCGCATTTTCAAGTCCAGTCTGAACAGGAAGCATTGGATGCCGTTCGTCAATTAATTGACTATCTGCCTGCGAACAACAAAGGAAAGGCAGAGAAACGCCCCTATAATAATCCGGAAGATGAATTACGTCCTGATATCACAGACCTTGTACCATTCCATGCGGTAAGACCGTATGATGTGAAAAATGTCATTGAACAGGTGGTTGACCCAGAAAGTTTCTTGGAAGTACACCAGCATTTCGCTAAAAATATTGTCGTTGGTTTTGCCAGAATAAAGGGGGAGACAATTGGATTAGTATGTAATCAGCCCAAATATTTAGCTGGAGGACTTGACATCGATTCCAGTGACAAAGCAGCACGGTTTATTCGCTTTTGCGATTCGTTCAATATTCCGATTATCACCTTTGAAGATGTTACCGGGTTTTTCCCGGGAGTAAAACAGGAACATGCCGGAATTATCCGTCATGGAGCGAAAATCCTGTATGCCTATTCGGAGGCAACCGTACCGAAAATTACTGTTATAACAAGAAAGGCCTATGGGGGAGCATATGTCGCCCTTAACAGTAAATCGATTGGAGCAGATCTGGTCTTTGCCTGGCCAAATGCAGAGATTGCTGTAATGGGCCCAGAAGGTGCGGCAACTATAATTTACGCAAAAGAGATAGCGGAGAGTGCTAATCCCGCTCTGTTAAGACAGGAAAAAATTGATACATACCGTGAAAAATTCGCAAATCCATATGTGGCTGCCGGCCTTGGTATGGTGGACGATGTCATAGATCCCAGGGAAACGAGAATCAAACTGATGCAGGCTCTGGAAATGCTTCAGCATAAGCGGGAGGAACGCCCTGCTAAAAAACATGGAAACATTCCACTGTAAAATATGGTCAAGTTATAGTAGCCTATAGAATAGGAGGTTATAATATGATTAAAGTAAATGAGGAAAGATTAGTTGCAGAATTTATAGAACTTGTACAAATCGATTCGGAAACCAAATTTGAGGCTGAAATTGCTGAAATTCTTAAAAAGAAATTCTCTGCATTGGGTCTTGAAGTATTTGAAGATGAGAGTAAAGAACAAACCGGTCATGGAGCAGGCAATCTCATCTGTACACTCCACGGAAATTCGGATGGAGCAGATCCAATCTATTTCACATCACATATGGATACCGTAGTACCGGGTCAAGGGATCAAACCGACCATAAAAGATGGACTGATTACCTCCGACGGAACAACTATCCTTGGTGCTGACGATAAAGCTGGGCTTGCAGCAATGATTGAAGCATTGCATTTAATCAAAGAAAACGATATTCCTCATGGCGACATCCAGTTTATCATTACAGCTGGAGAGGAATCGGGTCTTGTAGGTGCAAAAGCACTTGACCGTTCACTGATACATGCCAAATATGGCTATGCCTTGGACAGTAATGGCGATGTTGGAGATATCATTGTTGCAGCACCAACCCAAGCAAAAGTATATGCGATCATTAAAGGCAAGACAGCGCATGCCGGTGTCGAACCCGAAAAAGGGGTTTCTGCTATAACACTTGCCGCAAAGGCAATCTCCAAAATGCCCTTAGGCAGAATTGATGAGGATACCACGGCAAATATTGGCCGTTTTGAAGGTGGCAAGCAAACAAACATTGTTGTAGATCACGTTGAAATCCTGGCTGAAGCAAGATCATTGGAACCGAAAAAAATGGAAGCACAGGTTGCCAAAATGAAGGAAGCATTTGAAACAGCTGCAGAGGAAAATGGCGGATCAGCAGAAGTGAAAATCAAAGTAATGTATCCTGGCTATAAGCAAAAAGCTGGAGACCAGGTAGTCGAAGTTGCCCGCAAAGCGGCAAAATCTATTGGCCGGGATAGCAAGCTATTAAAAAGCGGCGGCGGCAGTGATGCAAATGTGATTGCAGGACTGGGCATACCAACTGTCAATCTAGCTGTTGGCTATGAAGGTATACATACAACCGCTGAACAGATCGCAGTAAAAGACCTTGTGAAGGTTGCGGAGCTTGTAGCCGCGATTATCAAGGAAGCATCCAATAACTAACAGACAACCCCAGAAGCACTATTGCTTTTGGGGTTGTTTACATATGGTATAATTGTTGTATGGAAAATAAATGCTTGTGCTGCGGATATATAGTTTTTATTTAATATTCCACATGGCTATCTATCGTGTGGTAAATATAATAAATCTTATAGAAAAAACAGCGAAACAAAAAGGATGTTTTGGTATGAGTGTTTCGGAACGGAAAAAGGGTAGGATAATATTTCATATTGATATGAACTGTTTTTATGCCTCAGTTGAAATGGCCTATAATCCTAAGTTAAAAGGAAAGCCTTTGGCAATTGCAGGTAATCCGGAGGAACGTAAGGGGATTATCGTGACAAGCAGCTATGAGGCAAGGGCAAAGGGGGTTAAAACGACAATGCCTATTTGGCAGGCGCGTAAACTCTGTCCGGAACTTATTGTTATGAGACCTAATTTTGACCGTTACCGCAAGGCATCCAAGGAAATCTTTAAAATGTTGTCAGAGGTTACCCCTTATGTTCAGCCTGTATCCATTGATGAAGGCTATATGGATATTTCGGAAGCAGAAAATCAAGGCACCCCATTGGAAATAGCTGAGAAGCTTCAGAAGAGAATCCTGAATGAATTGGACATTCCTTGCAGCATAGGAATAGCTCCAAATAAATTCCTGGCAAAGATGGCATCCGATATGAAAAAGCCATTAGGCATAACGGTTTTGCGGAAGAGAGAGATTTCAAATATACTTTGGCCGCTTTCCATCTCGGAAATGTATGGGGTCGGTGAAAAGACTGCAAAGAAACTAAAAACGATAAATATCGAGACGGTTGGAGACTTGGCAAATAAGGATGTATATGAACTTAAACAATTGCTCGGAATAAATGGCGAGAGACTTAAAAACAGAGCCAACGGAAACGATACCAGTCCAGTAGATCCAGATGCAATTTATGAATTTAAAAGCATCGGAAGCTCACAGACCCTTCCAGAGGACACAACTGACTGGAAAGATATCAGCAGCCTGATGAATCTGCTGGCAGATAATGTTGAGAGAAGAATGCATAGGAAAGAAGCAGCGGGCAGAAGTGTGCAGGTTACCATCCGATATCATGACCGGAAGACAATTACACGAAGTAAAAAGCTGCAGCACTATATCGATTCGAAGGCAGACATTCTGTTGACTGCGAATGAATTGCTGCAAAAGCACTGGAATATGGAACCGATTCGTCTGCTGGGGATTACCGTTCAGGATATCGAGGATAAACGTAATTTGGGTAAACAGCTCGATATTTTTAGTTATGAAAAAGAAGCAAAGAAAGAGAAGCTGTATTCAGCCATTGATCAGCTTTCCGAAAAATATGGAAAAAGTCCTTTTAAAACATTGCAATCAAAAGTTAATGAAAGTACCGAACAGCCAAGAACTAGTTTTCAGAAGGATTTTCTTGATGATTATAAACGTTAAATACCTGCACCAATAACTGGGGCAGGTATTTTTAGATGAAAAGCATTATTTCATTATGTTCTTCACTAGCTTGGATGCTACTTTGCTGCCAGGATACCGGAAAGGAAGATCGAATTTGGTCGTTTGTTTCAAGATGCTTTTCCGATGTGAGAAGGTATCAAAGCTGTATTTCCCATGATAGGAGCCCATACCGCTGTTGCCGACCCCTCCAAAAGGCAGATGGGGATTGGCAATATGGTAAAGTGTGTCATTTATAGCTCCCCCGCCGAAGGACACGTATTCCATCACCTGCTGCTGCATTTTATCATTTTCACCGAAATAATACAGGGCCAGCGGTTTTTCCATTCGTTTGATTTTATACATGGCATCTTCAATATTGGTGAATGTAAGAACAGGTAATATCGGCCCAAAGATTTCTTCTTTCATAACAGGATCTTCCCAATGGATTTTATCCAATATTGTCGGTTCTATTTTCAATATTCCCTTATCGGAAGCTCCTCCATGCAATATCGTACCCTGTGAGAGGAATTTCTCGAGTCTATCAAAATGTTTTTCATGGATGATTCGAGTGTAGTTGTCATTTCTCAATGGTTCTTTCCCATAGAGTGCTTTAATATGCTTTTTCATTGCTTTTAATAGCTTAAATTTTGCTTTGTCATGTACATATATATAATCAGGGGCTACACATGTCTGGCCGGCATTTGTGAATTTACCCCATACAATGCGTTTAGCTGCAAGATTGATATTTGCATCTTCATCTACGATGGCAGGGCTTTTGCCTCCTAGTTCAAGCGTGACAGGTGTAAGATGTTCACTGGCAGCACGCATTATTATTTTTCCGATATGGGAGCTGCCGGTAAAGAAAATATAATCCAACTGTTGTTGCAATAGTACTTCACTTGTTTCCTGTGCGCCTTCAATAACCGTTAGATAGGAGGCGTCGAATACACGATTGATTAAATCAGCTATAATGGCAGATGTTGCCTGGGCATGTTCAGATGGTTTTATGATGACACAGTTCCCGGCGGCAATGGCACCGATTGCCGGAGCGATGGCAAGCTGTAAGGGATAATTCCATGGAGAAATCACCAGCACAACTCCGTATGGTTCTTTCATAATATAGCTCTTTGATCCCTTATGGGTCATGGGCGAATGAACCTTATCCGGTTCCATCCATATCCGCAGATTTTTAATAGCTAGATCAATCTCTGAATAAAGCATCCCCAGCTCTGTTGTTAGTGTTTCGTGTCTTGATTTATTTAGATCCCTTTTTAATGCACGATAGATATTTTCTTCGTTATCCTTAAGGGCATCCCTTAGTTTTTGTAATTGTTTTTTGCGGAAGGAGTATGTAACGGTATTCCCATTTTTGAAAAATGTCCGCTGATTATCCACAATTGTTTCAATATAACCCATTGAAATCTCTCCTCTAGTTTTGATGATCTATTTTGAATTCTAGATAGTCTTTAGCAAGAAATGTCGCAGGAAAAATTTCGCTGGCCTCGGCTAATATACGGTTATCATCATCCTGTTGATAACGGGATGATATATGGGTCAAAATCAGTTGATTGACATCACTATCAGCAGCAAGCAAAGCAGCCTGAGTATTTGTCGAATGATAATAATCCTTCGCCATCTTCAATTTATCATGCATGAATGTAGCTTCATGGACCAGAACATCGGAACCTTTGACAAAAGATACATTTTCAGCCTGCATACGAGTATCTCCAAGAATGCTGACTATCCTGCCTTTTTTGTTCGGACCAATGAAATCTTTTTGGTAAAGCACTGTACCGTCATCGGTAACTGTTCTATCATTTTGTTTAATTTCACGGTAGATGGGCCCTGGAGGAATATTCAGTTCCCGCAGCTTTTGTACAAGAAGTTCTCCCGGCTTGTCTTTTTCCTCTATTCTGTAACCAAAACACGTAATCCCATGATCGAGCTGTTTCGCATAAACAGAAAATTTGTCTCCATCCAGGATTTTACCCTCTGTTATTTCTACAATTTCCAGAGGATATGAAAGATGTGTTCCGCTGACTTTAAGACTTGTCGTAATAAATTCCTTAATGCCTCGAGGTCCATACAAGGTCAGCAGCTGATCTCCAGCCTGGAAGGAACGGCTGCTCAATAAGCCAGGAAGACCATATATATGATCACCATGCAAGTGTGTAATAAATATTTTATCTATTTTTCTTGGTTTAATAGAAGTATCCAATATGCGGTGCTGTGTTGCTTCTCCGCAGTCGAACAGCCATATGCTCCCAAGTTCCTGCAAGAGTGTCAAGGCAACTGCCGAGACGTTTCGTTCTTTGGACGGAACACCAGCACCGGTTCCCAGAAATACCAATTCCATATTAATCCTCCATCTATTAATCAATTTCTGCTATATCTATTATAATATAGTTCGAAAAAGACGTGCTTTATTTGGGACATCCGTAAAGATACCGTCACAGCCATAACGAAAACAACGGAACATAGGCAGATAACGATTGACAGTATAGACACGCAATGCCATATTTTCTTCCTTGCATCTACGTGCCAGCGACTTGCTCAGCAATCTGTATTTGATATGAAGAGCATTGGCGCCAAGTCCTTTTGCATATCCTGCCAGATCTTTTCGCTTGCGGGAGGTAAGCAGTGCAACTCCGATATTTGAGTTGACTGATTTTAACCGTTTGATGCTAGTTGGATTGAACGTAGAGAGTGTCGTTCTGTCCAATACATGATAGTGTTCTAGCATTTCATATACAATGCATTCCATATCCTGATAGTCTATTTTATTGTTTTTAAGTTCAATATTCAAATCGAGCGGCTTGTCGATTGCCCATTGCAAAAATTCATCAAGGGAAAGAATCGATGTCCCAGCAAACTCTGCGGAAAACCATGAACCAGTGTCAAGCTGTCTTAATTCTTCATAATTATAATCTTTAACGCAGCCAGTACTGTTTGTTGTTCTTTTGACATGTTCATCATGGATGAGAACGGGTATATTATCTTTTGTTAATTGGACATCTGTTTCGATACCATCGGCCTTCATTTTATAAGCTAACTGAAAGGCAGGCATTGTATTTTCGGGAGCCAGTTTACTGGCGCCCCGGTGCGCAATGATTCTGGTCATAATTTCACCTCTGTCATAATTGTGTTTGATTTTGATATAAAAGTCAATGGAGCAGTTCCTTTCCAACAATCGGAAGCCATTACAATCGCTAACAATGTACAATTACGTCACTAGATAGTAAAATTGCGCTAAGTGAATCAGTTCACCGTCAACACAGGGGGAGAGAAATTTGGATACATTTGATAAGACAATCAGTCAGTTGACAATTCCAACACCATTTGCAGTGGGAGATACTCATGCCTATCTGTTAAAAGGTGACCTACTTACACTCATAGATGCAGGTGTTAATACAAAACAGGCAAAAGAAGCACTTGTTTCTCAATTAAGTGAGATTGGCTATAATGTAAGTGATATAGAACAAATTGTTTTGACGCATCATCATCCGGATCACACTGGGCTGATTGAAGCCTTTCCGCGTCTGAAATACATAACAGCTCATCCCGATGTTGATTTATGGCTATCAAGAAATCAGTCTTTCTTTGAGCGCAGTAAGCTTTTTTTCAAGTCGCTCTACTGCCAGACAGGAATAGCAAGTGAATACCATTATGCCATATCCGAATTTACCAGCGATCTTCATTACGCAGGAAAAGGGCGGCTGACCAATCCGATTGGTGAAGGTGATTCATTGCCCGGTCATCCGGGATGGGAAGTGATTGGGACATATGGCCATGCACAGACACATCTATCCTTTTTACGAACGAAGGATAGGTCTTTTATTGGGGGAGACCATCTTCTAAAACATATTTCACCAAGCATTACAATAGAAGCACCTGCAAAAGAAGGAGCGATTAGACCCAAACCAATGCTGCAGTACCGCGAAAGTTTAATGAAATGCTTGTCATTAGATCTGAAGACTGTTCTCCCTGGTCACGGGGAAATTTTCACGAATGCAAACGAGATTATCCATAAACGAATGGTCAGCCAGGAAAGGCGTTCCAGCAGGGTGTATCGATTATTGCAGACAAAATCTTTAACGCCTTTCGGGATTTGCAAGCAATTATTCCCAAGATACTTTGAAAAAAGAATCAATTTAACAATGTCAGAGACCATTGGCCAGCTGGATTATTTAGAAGAAAAGGGGTTGGTTGACTATATGATAGAGGATGGTGTAATGAATTATTATGCGAAATGACCTTGTTCATAAAAAAATAATAGTCACAGGTGCATCCGGCGGTATTGGAAAACAGCTTTGTCTGCATATAGCCAAAGCCGGCGGTATACCAATTATGCTGGCGCGTTCTGCCGATAAACTGGCAGAGCTTCAATTAACCCTTAAAAATGAATTCAATCGTGAAAGTTATATTTATGTAGTAGATCTTCAGGAGCAAGATCAGGTTGACTATGTGCTGCAAAATATACTGTTAGAACATCAGCAGGTGCATGCCTTGATAAACAATGCTGGGATAGGTGTTTTTGATCCTTTTCAGCAAATGGACTGGACAGATATCCGTCAAATGTTTCAGTTAAATGTGTATTCCGCAATAAGATTATCACAACTGGTGATTCCTCACTTCCAAAAATTTGAAGAAGGGCATATTGTCAATATTGCCTCCCAAGCTGCCAAAATAGCCACCCCGAAATCCGCTGCATACGGCGCTTCAAAGCATGCGATACTCGGGTTTACTAATACAATGAGGCAGGAAATAGAAAGTAAGAATATCTTTGTGACAGCGGTGAATCTAGGTCCGGTTCGAACCGATTTCTTCTCTCATGCAGATAAGGAGGGTTCCTATCAAAGGAGTGTTGAACGCTACATGCTTAATCCAGACAGAGTTGCCAAAGTGACCGTAAGTCATCTGTTTTCGAAAAAGAGGGAAATAAACATGCCTTTTTGGATGGAGATGGGCAGTATATTGTATAGGATTTTCCCAGGGGTGATGGAGAAAATGCTGAAAAGCCAATTCAACAAAAAATAATGCGGTTGCTTAGGCAATAAATCTGAAACGAAATATAGTATGATGAGTATAAAAATAAAGGGGAGCTTGATTATGAAACTGGAAATTACTCCTGATGCCCAATTGAAACTGGAACAACTGCGCACTGAAAAAGACCATTATCTTCTCTTATGGTATGACACAGAGGGCTGCGGATGTGGCGTAAATGGTTTACCTGCTATTCGGTTTATTGGAGAAAGAGATCCAAAGCATCATGTCACCATCGAAAATGACGATGTACAAGTTTTAATAGATGAGGCCAAAAGCGTCTTCTTTGCAAATAATATGAAACTCGATATCCGAAATGATGTTTTCCGGCTATCAAGCAATGAAGGGATATTAAACCCGATAATCCCGGCACAGAATCTGCTGCAAAAGGAACAGGATTGATATTTTCAATTTGCAAGTTTGCTGCGGTAAGTCATCGCTTACCGCAGCCTTGTTCAATCCTATCTTTAAAGAGGAAAATTAGTTGGCCCGTTTCACTTTTTTAGCTACCGATTGCCGAAATTATCTTCTCCATTATCTGTGTTTATCATAACGGTTTAGTTTTGTAATCGTCTGTAATCTCTCAATCGTTTCTGCCGAAAGCGCCTCCGAATTATCAACAACTGTATTTTCCTCGACTTGTTCCGAAGAGCTAGCACCGAATACAGCTGTTGCCACGGCCGGATGATTCAGTACATATTGCAGCGCGAGCCCATTCATGGTCTGCCTTTCATCCAAAAGTTCAGCGATGTGCTGCTGTATTGCTTTCAATTCATCATAACGATAATCCAGATAGCCATTTTCCCCTTTTCTTTCAAGAACAGCTCCACCTTGGTTGCTCAACATTCCTTTAGCGAGTGGACCCCTGCTAAGAACACTGATGTCATTTTTATGCAATAGATCCAATATCTCTTCCTCCGGTCTGCGGTCAAGAAGGCTATATTGCATCATCACACCGTCAATGGAAGAGGATTTCACATATTCGCGAATCACATTTGGCCGGATGGACGAGATTCCATAGGCCCTGATCAGCCCTTCCTTCTTCAGTTCTTCAAACGATTCTATTGTTTCCTCGATTGGATCCTCTATTGTTCCGCCATGAAGCATGTAAAAGTCAATATAGTCCGTATCTAAACGTCTTAAACTATCCTTTATAGCCTTGTTGATATATTCCTTGGAAGGATCCCAGTACCAATCCCCAGTTTGCTTATTAAAATGATTTCCTACCTTCGTCGTTAGGATGAGCTGATCTCTTTTTTCTTTTATGGCCTTCCCAATGATTTCTTCATTCCTGCCCATATCATATAGATCGGCCGTGTCCAGATGGTTTATTCCAGCATCAATTGCAGTATCAATGATTCTCTCTGCCTGATTCTGATCCGTGCCAAGTGACATGCACCCCAATGTCAGTTCGGAAATCTTCATATCTGACTTGCCTAATTGCTTTTTCTTCATTTTCTCACTCCCATTTCTTCATTTATTAGTTTATTGTAAGGACTGACAAACCGGAATACAACTTTTCTACTCAGAACGGAAGTGTGCTAAACTAAAATAAACACTAGAAATCAGATGAGGGTGGTCAATTGTGAAGAAATTTGAAGAAAAAACAATCAAAAGTGAGAAGATATTTAACGGTAAAGTCATTAACCTGCAAGTTGACGAGGTATCGCTTCCAAATGGCAAGACATCCACCAGGGAACTGATCAAACATCCGGGAGCGGTAGCGGTAATACCGATTACAAAGGATAATAAGATTATTTTTGTTGAACAATATCGTAAACCACTGGAAAAATCACTGGTAGAGATTCCTGCCGGAAAGCTTGATAATCAGGAAAACCCTCTGGCGGCCGCCGTTCGTGAGCTGGAAGAGGAGACAGGCTATACTACAAATGATCTCTCGTTTGTGACTTCGTTTTATACATCACCTGGATTCGCTGATGAACTGATTCATATCTATGTCACCGATCAGCTTATCAAAATGGATAACCCGCCAAACGGTGATGAGGATGAATTTGTTGAGGTCATTGAACTGACACTGGAAGAGGCTAAACAATATGTTATTGATGAACGCATCCAAGATGCAAAAACAAATTACGCAATCCTATATTTGCATGCCTTAGGGAGGCTCTAACATTGAATTCCTATTTTGCTGATATGCACATTCATATCGGCAGGGATATGTATGGTAAACCGGTAAAAATCACCGCTTCAAAAACTCTGACACTGACAAATATTCTTGAGGAAGCAAGCAGAAATAAAGGGATTGATATAATCGGGGTCATTGACTGTCATGCACCTGCCGTACAGCAGGAAATCAAACAGCTGATCAATGCCGGCAGGGCCTATGAATTGCAAGATGGTGGTATCCGTTTTGAAAATGTTGTTCTAGTGCTGGGATCGGAAATTGAAATCTATGACGAAAATTGCCAAGGACCAATACATATCCTTGCTTTTTTTCCAACATTATCAAAGATTGAGGTTTTTTCGGAATGGCTGGCAATGAACATGAAAAATATCACATTGAGTTCTCAGCGATATTACGGCTCTGCAAAAGGACTGCAGTATAAAGTCAAAGAATTGGAAGGGTTGTTTATCCCTGCTCATGTATTTACACCATTTAAAAGTTTATACGGAAAAGGCGTCATTAAATCACTGCGGGAAGTGTTTGACCCAGACCTTATAGATGGTATTGAACTTGGGTTAAGTTCCGATACAAATATGGCTGATCAAATAAGCGAGCTGCATGATTATACGTTCCTTACAAATTCGGATGCGCATTCCTTACCTAAAATAGCCAGAGAGTACCAGGAAATCACAATGCTGGAACCATCCTTCAAAGAATTTAATTGGTCTTTGCACCGTGTGGCAGGCAGAGAGATAAAACGTAATTTCGGCATGAATCCACAGCTTGGGAAATACCATACAACCGTTTGCAGCAGCTGTCTGAAGGAGCTTCCGGTAAATGCTTTGGCATGCAAATCCTGCGGCTGTGAAAAGATTATAAAAGGAGTCTTTGACCGCATCCAGGAATTGGACGATGGAAAATTCAATTCTAAGAATCGTCCACCTTATTTATATCAGGTCCCATTGGAGTATCTGCCATCTCTAGGACCAAAAACGATGCAAAAACTGCTTCATAGATTTGGGACAGAGATGAATGTGATTCACCATGCATCCATCGAACAATTACGGCAGGTAGTCCCTGAAAAACTAGCACACTCTATTATCCAGCTGCGGGAAGGCGAACTCCGGATACATGCCGGCGGTGGCGGGAGGTATGGAAGTATTGAGACTTCCTGATATCTATTAAATCAGGATTATAGGTATTTTTGAACCGGAATCCTCATAGTTTTAATTATAGACTATTGCTTATTGGGAGGATTCCAATGTATAAAAACAGTTTTCTCGTATGGGAACATATTAAAAATCATGCAACAATCTATCTATTTATGATCATTTTATTCCTGACTGGAATCATATTCGGGGCCGTCATTGTTAATAGTATGGGATTCATACAGAAACAGGATTTGTTTTTTTACTTGGAACGATTCTTCGGTCAGATTACCGATGGAATTTTCATTGAGAAAAATGAGATTCTCTGGGAGAGTTTTATCTATCATGGAAAATATCTTTTGCTATTGTTTATCCTAGGGTTGTCTGTGATTGGACTTCCTTTAGTATGGGTACTAATATTCATTAAGGGATTGGTGGTTGGCTTTTCGGTGGGCTTTATTGTCAATCAGCTTGGTATGAAAGGGTTACTTCTTGCATCCTTGTCGATCGCCCCTCAGAATATCATTGCCATCCCGGTCTATATTACCGCAGGGTCCATATCTATGATCTTTTCCCTGACATTGCTGAACAAATTATTCTCACGCAGAAATAATCAACAGCTCCTGCAGCCGTTGGGAAGATACAGCATCATTTACGTTATTTTGGTGGGAGTGTCATTAGTTGCAGCCTTCGTGGAATCCTATATCTCCAACAAAGCAATGGAAGAGCTGATTAAATCATTTTACTTATAAACAATACTATTTTATAATTATTATAATTAAAAGATGAGAATATGCTTTGACATGATAATGAATGGTGCATATAATAAAGAAGGGATATGAGGGAGGCGACCTGCCATGGAACACCGTATAGAACAAATCAAAAAGCAGCTGCATGCACAGAGCTATAAGTTGACTCCTCAAAGAGAGGCGACGGTTCGTGTCTTATTAGAGAGAGAAGAGGACCATCTAAGTGCAGAGGATGTTTACCTGTTAGTAAAGGAAAAATCTCCTGAAATTGGATTAGCTACCGTCTATCGGACACTGGAGCTGCTTTCCGAACTGAAAATAGTTGATAAAATCAATTTTGGTGATGGAGTCTCTCGCTATGATCTTCGGAAAGAAGGAGCAAAACATTTTCATCATCATCTGGTATGTATTGAATGCGGCTCTGTAGAAGAAATAGTCAATGATTTATTGGAAGATGTGGAGAGAATTGTGCAGAATGATTGGGGCTTTGAGGTGAAAGATCATCGATTGACCTTTCACGGTATCTGCAAACAATGCCAGCAGTCGGCGGTTAAAGCAAATTAATACTTACATGCAACAGCCTTTTTCCACTTGGAGAAAGGCTTTAATACTTTGTAGCGTACATTTTCGTTCCACAAGACTATCCATATCCTGTTCCCATCTTACAACCAACATGTCATCTATTTTACAATTTAGATGAAAAAGGTTACATTTGAATAGTATATTGTGTTTCAGACTCTGCATATCTTTAAAATAGATACTAATTTTAGGGAGATTTGTGCATGAGCAGAATGATGTGGGACACCTTCAAGGTTTTTATCATATTTACAATATGCACCTTCATTTTCTATTTTGGTTTACAGGTATTGCATAACGAATATAAACAGATACATCGGTACGATCCTCCAGAAGGACCGGCAGTGAAAGTATTTCAATCACAGAGCAAAATACTGGAACGTTTCCAGCTAATTTTTCAGCAGGGAGAGTAGAAGCTATGCTTAAACACGCGTTGGAGGATTTTTTTCACTTTCTGAGAATTGAGCGGGGACTGTCTGATAACACTATTCATTCATACGGACGTGACTTGAAACACTATCTGGATTACCTTGAGAATACAGTCCAGAAACAGGCATGGGAGAACGTAAACAGAAAGGATGTAATGGGCTTTCTGTATATATTGAAGGATGAAGGAAAATCGACAGCAACGATAACTCGACACGTTTCATCGATTCGTTCGTTTCACCAATTCCTGATACGCGAACAAATCGTAACACATGATGCAAGCTTACATATTGAAACACCAAGAAAAGAAAGAAAGCTTCCGGATGTACTTTCACAAGATGAAGTGGAGCGACTGCTGGATATCCAGGAAAATTCCGTATTGGCAATCCGGAACAAAGCGATGCTCGAATTGCTTTATGCAACCGGCTTGCGTGTCTCAGAACTGATCACACTAAAAGTCAGCGATCTTCATTTGACAATGGGATTCGTTCAATGCTTTGGGAAGGGCTCGAAAGAAAGGATTGTTCCACTGGGAGATGTGGCCAAAAGGGCTTTGGAACATTATTTGGAAATGTCAAGACAGGAACTGATCAAAAACAAACCGGAGAACACTCTGTTTGTAAACCGGCATGGCAGGCCCTTGACTCGTCAAGGATTCTGGAAAATACTTAAAGGGCTTACGCTGAGTGCAAAGATCAGCAAAACAATTACTCCGCACACATTAAGACATTCCTTTGCTACCCATTTACTGGAAAATGGTGCAGATCTAAGGGTTGTCCAGGAAATGCTTGGACATGCAGATATTTCGACTACCCAGATCTATACGCATGTAACCAAAACAAGATTGAAAGATATGTACAATACCTATCATCCGAGGGCATGATTTTTTAGTTGTCTGACATCCTACATCATAAAATCCAACATATAAATTATTTGATGCGGGAAGATACTTACAGGAGGGTTAATGAATATGACGAATTTTAAACGTGTATTTCTGGTTGTAATGGATTCAGTTGGCATTGGGGAAGCACCTGATGCAGAAAAATTCAATGATCTTGGCGCAGATACTTTAGGGCATATCGCTGAGCAAATGAACGGTCTCGAAATGCCTCATATGGGAGCGCTCGGTTTAAGCAATATAAGAAAGATAAAAGGGATAGAGAAAGCAGTCCATCCAAAAGCATATTATACAAAAATGCAGGAAGCTTCAAATGGGAAAGACACAATGACAGGGCATTGGGAGATTATGGGTCTAAATATCAGCAAACCATTCCGAACCTTCCCAGATGGATTTCCGGATGAATTGCTGCAGGAGCTGGAAGATAGGACAGGCAGGAAAATAATCGGCAATAAGCCGGCTTCTGGAACAGAGATCCTTGTCGAACTAGGGGAAGAGCATATGGACACAGGCGCACTGATTGTTTATACTTCTGCCGATTCCGTTCTGCAAATCGCTGCACACGAAGACATTGTTCCGATAGAGGAGCAGTATCGCATCTGTGAAATAGCGCGCGAGTTGACACTGGATGAAAAATATATGGTGGGAAGGGTCATTGCGCGTCCATTTATTGGCAAACCAGGAGCATTTGAACGAACCTCCAACCGCCATGATTATGCCCTTAAGCCTTTTGGCAGAACGGTTATGAATGAAATGAAGGATAATGAACTGGATGTAATTGCCCTTGGTAAAATCTCTGATATTTATGATGGAGAAGGTGTAACGGAAGCTATTCGGACAGTGGACAACGATGATGGCATGACGAAGCTCACTGAATCAATGGACAAGGATTTCCGGGGACTATGCTTCCTGAACCTGGTGGATTTTGACGCCAAATACGGCCACCGAAGAGATCCGGAGGGGTATGGAAAGGCCTTACAGGATTTTGATGCAAGACTTCCAGAAGCCTTAACCAAATTAAGAGAAGATGATCTGCTGATTATTACAGCTGACCATGGAAATGACCCCGTACATCAAGGGACAGATCACACGAGAGAATATGTTCCGCTAGTTATCCATCATGCAGGTATATCTGAAGGCAAGCAAATTCCAATCAGAGAGACATTTGCTGATATTGGTGCTACGATTGCTGACAATTTCGGCATCCAGATGCCTGAATACGGCAAAAGTTTCTTAAATGATATTAAATAGAGGGGATAGACGAAGATGAACCGAACAGAACTTTTAGAAGCAAGCAGTTATGTAAAAAGGCAATTAAAAGAAACTCCGAAGATTGGACTGATTCTAGGATCGGGTCTAGGTGTGCTTGGAGATGAAATTGAGGAACCGATTGTTATCCCGTATTCGGATATACCGCACTTCCCGGAATCCACTGTAGCTGGCCATAAGGGGCAGCTAATCGCAGGAAATCTTGAAGGGAAACAGGTAATCGCAATGCAGGGAAGGTTTCATTACTATGAAGGCTATTCCATGGAACAGGTAACTTTCCCTGTTCGGGTTATGAAGGATTTGGGCATTGAATCGATAATTGTCACAAATGCAGCCGGCGGCATAAATGAATCATTCAATCCCGGTGATCTCATGCTGATAACAGACCATATTAACAATATGGGGAATAATCCACTAATCGGCAAAAATGACGAAGAACTCGGACCTCGTTTCCCCGACCTGTCTCAAAGCTATGATAGAGAATATATTCGCTATGCAGAAGAATGTGCAAAGGAAATCGGAATCCAAATACAAAAGGGAGTATATATCGGCAATACTGGACCGACCTATGAAACGCCAGCAGAAGTACGAATGCTTCGTGCGTTTGGCGGGGATGCAGTAGGAATGTCAACAGTTCCTGAAGTAATTGTGAGCAGACATGCAGGGATTCGCGTTCTTGGTATATCCTGCATCTCAAACATGGCTGCAGGAATTCTGGATCAGCCGCTTACCCATCATGAAGTAATGGAAACAACTGAAAGGGTCAGAGAAAACTTTCTAACGTTTGTGAAAAAAATTATAAGTACGCTACCACTATAACTAAAAAAAGGTGATTATAAATGAGGATGTACGACATCATCGAAAAGAAGCGAAATGGTGAAAAACTATCGAGTGAAGAAATTAAATTCTTTATTGATGGCTATACAAATGGCGCCATTCCTGACTATCAGATTAGTGCATTGCTGATGGCAATCTATTTTCAGGATATGACAGAAGCTGAACGTGCAGATTTGACGATGGCGATGGTTGAATCCGGTGACCAGATAGATCTATCTGCAATCGAAGGATTCAAGGTGGACAAGCACTCTACTGGTGGTGTTGGGGATACAACCACTTTAATCCTCGCACCACTTGTGGCATCCCTTGATGTCCCATTGGCCAAAATGAGCGGCAGGGGACTTGGCCATACTGGCGGAACAATTGATAAGCTGGAATCCGTTAAAGGATTTCATGTTGAAATTTCAAATGAGGAATTTATCAGCCTTGTCAATGAAAATAAAGTAGCCGTTATTGGACAGTCCGGTAATTTAACTCCTGCAGATAAAAAACTATATAGTCTAAGAGATGTTACAGCAACTGTTAACTCGATTCCGCTCATTGCCAGTTCCATCATGAGCAAAAAAATTGCTTCTGGAGCTGACGGAATTGTCCTTGACGTCAAAACAGGAGCAGGCGCTTTTATGAAGGATCTTGATGAGGCAAAAGAGCTTGCCCATGCGATGGTTTCTATAGGAAATCGTGTCGGGAGAAATACAATGGCTGTAATCTCTGATATGAGTCAGCCGTTGGGATTTGCAATCGGCAACGCACTTGAGGTGAGAGAAGCAATCGATACATTAAAAGGTAATGGACCAGCAGATTTAACCGAGCTTTGTATAACCCTTGGAAGCCAGATGGTAGTTCTGGCGGGTAAGGCTCAAAATATTGAAGAAGCAAGAAATATGTTAAGAGAAAACCTGACAAACGGCAAGGCTCTTGCTAAATTTAAACAATTCCTCGAATCCCAAGGCGGAGACGCACGGGTCGCTGATAATCCTGAATTGCTTCCGCAGGCACCGTATAAAACGGAATTGCCGGCAAAATCTTCAGGTAAAATCGAGAAAATGATTGCAGACGAACTAGGAACAGCTGCCATGATGCTGGGAGCAGGGCGGGCAACCAAAGAGTCAGAAATAGACTTAAGTGTTGGATTAGTTCTGCATAAAAAGGTCGGTGATACGGTTAATGCCGGTGAATCGATTCTTACCATCCATTCCAATCAGGAAAACGTTGATGAAGTAATCGACAAATTATATCAGAGTATATCCATAACACAGGGTAAAGCAGAAGCTCCATCACTTATATATACTACAATAAACGAATGATAAGATTTAAAAAGCATACAACTCTGTGTGCTTTTTTCTTTTTAAAAAGGGACATGATAGCGGCAGCCGATTTCCGCAGCTGGCGCTTTACGCAGAATTGCTGGAAAAACGGAGCAACAAATAGAAGGGATGAAAAAAATGAATGCTTTTGGTCGTCTCGGTGAACCAGAGGATATTGCGAATGTCATCGAATTTCTAGTAAGCGAAAAATCGCAGTGGGTAACTGGTCAAACAATACGCGTAAATGGCGGATTTATTTAAGCGCACTCATCTTAGGCATGGCAGGAGATTATTCCAAACCTTGCTTAATTCCGCGGTTCTCACGCTTTTTCCGCGATTCTGCCGCTAATTCCGCGCTTCCGCTGATAATTCCGCGGTTCTGGTGTTAATTCCGCGGTTCTGGCGATAATTCCGCGCTTCCGCTGCTAATTCCGCGGTTCCGACGCTAATTCCGCGCTTTTGCTGCTAATTCCGCGCTTCCGCTGTTAATTCCGCGGTTTTGGCGATAATTCCGCGATTCCGCTGTTAATTCCGCGGTTTTGGCGATAATTCCGCGCTTCCGCTGCTAATTCCGCGGTTCTGCTGCTAATTCCGCGATTCTGCTGCTAATTCCGCGCTTTTGCTGTTTATTCCGCGCTTCAGCCGCCAATCCCGCTATCCCACTGTCAACCCCATTGTTTGGAAACAGCAATGTTCACGAAAAGGCCTTTTATAAATGATCTTCTGCAATCAGCCATCTTTTTCTCTAATTTGGTGTATGAAAATTCCATAAATCGGCAATCCTTACATTATATTGATTGCTGGAGGTAAGACTATGAAAAAGTATATAACACGCCTTACATTAATGGTACTCATAGCTGTTTCTGTGCCTTTTTCTGTGTTTGCAGAAGAAAACGGCAGTGACGACAGTGATTCATTAAATTTAGCCCAAAATGCGAAATCAGCTATTTTACTCGAACAGGATACGGGAGAAATACTTTTTGACAAAAATGCTCAAGAACAATTGCCGCCTGCCAGCATGACCAAAATTATGACATTACTTTTGATTATGGAAGCGCTGGAAGAAGGCAAATTAAGCAAGGAAGAGATGATCCGAGTCAGTGATCGTGCAGCCTCTATGGGCGGATCACAAATATTTCTTGAGACGGGTGAAGAAATGTCTGTTAATGATCTCTTGAAGGGTGTAGCAATTGCATCCGGAAATGACGCCAGCGTTGCACTTGCCGAAAGAATTGCCGGAAGCGAAGAGGCATTCGTCGAAAAAATGAATGAAAAAGTTAAAGAGTTAAAACTTGAAAATACAAAGTTCCAAAATTCTACAGGCCTGCCTGCCGATGATCACTATAGCACCTCATATGATATGGCCATCATTGCAAATGAATTATTAAAACATGAAAGCGTAACAGAATATACTTCTGTTTATGAGGATTACCTGAGAAAAGGCGAGGAGAACGAATTCTGGCTTGTGAATACAAATAAACTCGTCCACTTTTATCCCGATGTTGATGGCTTGAAAACAGGATATACAAATGAGGCTAAATACTGTTTGACTGCAACAGCAAAAAGGAATGACATGCGGGTTATTGCCGTTGTTATGGGAGCTGAATCTCCGAAAGAACGGAATGCCATGGTGACGGGTTTGCTTGATTATGCATTCAATCATTTTGAAACCAAAAAACTGTTTGATAAAGACGAAAAAATTACGGACATAGCACTATTGAAATCACAGCAGAAAAAGATTGACATCGTATCCACGCAATCAATCAGTACCCTTCATAAAAAAGGGGAGGAAAAGAGAGAGATTACGACCGATGTAATACTGGAAGAAAATTGGACACTCCCTGTCAAAAAAGGGGATGAGGTCGGAAAGCTGGTAGTGAAAGAAAATGGTTCGGTATTATCTGAAGTGCCGCTTACCGTTAAAGCGGATGTCGAAAAGGCCTCTCTTCTATCTTTAATAAAGAGGACAATGCAGGAAATGGTGAAAGTTCGCTGATCTTAACTATTTTAGCAGAATGTACACTACTTTTGTCGGATAGCAGGAATATGACCTCCAGATGAAGAAATAGATAAACACAGTTCTTATAAAGGAGGAAGATAAATGAGTCTTCATTCAATTTTCGATGTAAAGGGAGATGTCCTGATTGTAAGGCTATCTGGTGAATTGGATCACCATGAAGCAGAAGGCTTAAGGGACAAATGGAAAGATATGCTCTATTCGAACCCTGTCAAACATATTATTTTAAATCTGGAAGCCGTGTCATTTATGGACAGCTCTGGTTTAGGAGTCGTGCTGGGCAGATACAAAGAAGTCATCCAATTAGGCGGAGAGATGGTTGTTTGTTCCATTTCCCCACCAGTCAAACGCCTATTTGAAATGTCCGGTATGTTCAAGATTATCAGGCTGGAGGAAAATGAAGAATTTGCCTTAGCTACACTGGGGGTGGCCTCATGAAGAACGAAATGACTCTCGAATTTTCCAGTGTCAGTGAAAATGAAGCCTTTGCCAGGGTCACCGTAGCTGCTTTCATCACACAGCTTGACCCAACGATGGATGAAGTGACCGAGATTAAAACGGTTGTTTCAGAGGCGGTCACCAATGCCATCATCCATGGCTACAATGGTGAATCACATCATAAAATTTTTATCACATGTTCCCTTGATGATGGAGAAATCGAATTAACTATAAAAGACGAAGGAATTGGAATAAAGGACATTTCAGAAGCTCGTCAGCCGTTATATACATCCAAACCTGAAATGGAAAGATCAGGAATGGGATTTACCATCATTGAAAATTTTATGGATTCTGTTGAAGTCATTTCAACCCCTGATAAAGGGACGGTAGTCAATATGACAAAGCAGCTTTCAAAATCAAAAACAGTTTATAACTGAGGATGCTGACATGAATGTAAATGTGAAAAATACCCGTCAGAAGGAACAGCTGTCAGATGAGAAGGTTAAAGATTATATTCGAAAAAGCCAGCAGGGGGATAAAGAAGCAAGAGATATTTTAGTTGAAAGAAACATCCGGCTCGTATGGTCCGTTGTGCAGCGGTTTATTAACCGCGGGTATGACTCTGATGATCTATTTCAGATTGGCAGTATTGGACTGATCAAATCGATTGATAAATTTGATTTGTCTTATGATGTACGATTTTCTACGTATGCTGTACCGATGATAATCGGTGAAATACAACGTTTCATCAGAGATGATGGAAGTGTAAAGGTAAGTCGTTCATTAAAGGAAACGGGAAATAAGATTCGCAGAAAAAGGGATGAATTAACGAAACAGTATGGCAGATCGCCTACGGTAAAGGAGATCGCCGAAGCGCTGGAAATATTGCCGGAGGAAGTCGTCCATGCCCAGGAAGCCGCCAAGTCTCCTCAGTCGATTTACGAAACAGTATTTGAAAATGATGGTGACCCTATAACATTGATGGATCAAATAGCTGATCAGGATTCAAAATGGTTTGATAAACTGTCACTTCAGGAAGCCATTAGAACGCTAAGCGAAAGAGAACGATTGATTGTATACTTAAGATATTACAAGGACCAAACTCAAACAGAAGTTGCTGACAGACTGGGAATATCCCAGGTGCAAGTCTCCAGGCTAGAGAAGAAAATACTCGAAGACATGAAGAAAAATATGGATTCAAGCTAGCCTTTAAGTATGCTTCTGCTTGATGATATTCAACAATTCCATTTCACTTCTATTCAATTGAATCATCACTTCGGTGGTGATTTTTTTGCCTTTTGCCTGATAAATTTATCGGTCCTGACAAATACTAATGTTATCAGTTGGTAAAAAAGGGGGGATATCGTGGCAGAAGTCATCTATCTTCGTATGAAAAAAATATCGAAGTCCAATCACTCCAGCAGATATATCTTAAGAATATCGCCTATATATCAGCTGCCGCCAAATACAAAAAGAAGCTTGAGGACATACCTGTCTATCAGCTCACCAAAAAGGATAGAAATATAGTGATTATCGATAGTTATCTAATCATTGATCACCTGATGTCAAATATCGATGGCATTGAGATTCAGCTTTTAGGCCCCGAACAGACAATTATCCATATCAATGAGCAAAAGAAACCTGTAAATATATGGATTGCTTCATTTGTATGGCTTCTGTTATTTATCGGGACTGCCATGACAATCATGAACTTCCATTATGATGTCAGTATGCAGGAGGTACAGCAAAAACTGCACTTCATCCTGACAGGCGAGGAAAATGATTTCCCGCTTTGGATTCAGATTCCTTACTCATTCGGTTTAGGTCTCGGCACATTACTGTTTTTCAATCACTGGTTTAACAGGAGATTTAATGAAGAACCCAGCCCACTGGAAGTTGAAATTCACAAATACCAGCAGGATCTCAATGATTATCTGAACCATCACGAAAATAAGCTGAATGATAAAAAACCTCCTCATTAATCTCATACAATTAGTAATTGGGTTCAGTGGAGGTCTTGCTGTGGGAGCCGGGTTCGTGGCATTTATAACAGTACTTGGAATTATTCCAAGACTGATACAATTGAGCAAAACGGAAACACTGATCAGAGTATATAGCGCCAGTGTCATTCTGGGACTGATAATGGGAACGTATTTTTCTTTTGCTGCAGTCAGCTACAATCAGCCGCTTATCGCATTGGCAAGCTGGGGACTGCTGCACGGCATATTTAACGGGATGCTTGCCGCTGCACTGACAGAGGTATTAAACGTTTTCCCCATTTTGTCCAGAAGAATTGGAATAGATAATTATTTACTGATATTGCTGATGGCCATTGTGTTTGGAAAAATAGCTGGATCCTTATTCCAGTGGACCTACTTTGTTCGTTGAATATTTTGTAAGGGAGCAACTGCATGAGGACTAGTTCTAAAAAGCCTACCATATCATCAAGCATTGAAAATAATAAAGCATTTATGGAAGAGAGACTCGGAATGGGAAGTTCATTCGATGTCGGCTTTCGTGAATTGATTATTTTGAAAAGAAAAGTCCATATCTATTATGTTACCGGCTTATGTGAAGCTTCCATCATACAAGAGATGCTTAAAAAACTTGTAGAGATCAACGATGTGGAAGTGAGTCACAAAAAGCTTCCCGAAATAATCGAAAATAGAATTGTCCATCAGCAGGTGAAGCCAGTAAAAACAATGGATGAGGCGGTCGATTCGATACTCTCGGGGCTTATTGGCATTTTTATTGACGGGGAACAATATGCCCAAATAGTCGATGTAAGACACTATCCCGGCAGAACACCACAAGAGCCTGATACCGAAAAAGTCATTCGGGGATCCAGGGATGGCTATACCGAAAATATTATCGAGAACACTGCATTAACCAGAAGAAGATTGCGTGATGAAAGATTGCGAAATGTTATGACCAAAGTTGGGGAGCGTTCCAAGACCGATGTCTGTATTACCTATTTGCAGGATATAGCTTCCGACGATTTAATTGATTTAATCAAAAAGCAAATCGATGCAATCGAGATTGATGGAATAGCGATGGCAGAAAAGACAGTCGAAGAGTATATCATCAATCGCAAATGGAATGCCTTTCCCCTTGTCCGTTATACAGAAAGACCCGATGTTGCAGCAAGTCATTTGCTGGAAGGCCATGTCATGGTCTTTGTGGATACTTCTCCAAGCGCCATCATACTGCCTACAACTTTCTTCCATCATCTACAGCATGCGGAAGAATATAGACAATCGTCGATCATCGGAACTTTCATACGGTTTATAAGGTATCTGGCAGTATTTTTATCCATGTTCCTGCTTCCTCTATGGCTTCTTTTTGTAATGGATCCTTCATTGCTTCCGAAAGAACTGGCATTCATTGGCCCAAATGAAGAAGGGAATGTTCCAGTAGTCATTCAAATCATTATTGCTGGATTTGGGATTGAATTTCTTCGTATGGCGGCCATCCATACACCCACACCACTTTCAACGGCAATGGGGTTAATTGCAGCGGTATTAATTGGCCAAATTGCTATTGATGTCGGATTGTTTTCACCCGAAGTGATTCTTTATGTTTCCATTAGTGCTATAGGTTCCTATGTGACACCAAGCTATGAACTGAGTGTCGCCAACAAGCTGATGAACCTGTTTCTTGTAGTCGTTGTAGGATTGTTCGGACTGCCGGGATTCGTGGTGGGGGTTATGATAAATATCTTATTTCTCGCAACAATAACGTCCCTTAGAACGCCATATCTTTGGCCGTTCATTCCTTTCAATCCAAAAGCAATGCTCCAGATATTATTACGAGTTCCAGTACCGTATACGAATACCCGGCCAAGCATTGTACATCCAAAAAATAACTACCGGCAACCAATAAAATGAGCTGACAATGGTTAGCTCTTTTGTTTTTGACTTTAATATGTTAAAGTATTTTTATTATTTGAAAGTTTAAGTGGGGGAAGTACATATTATGATAATCGATAACCATCCGTTTCAGGTTAATGATATAGGTCATCTCGAAATAGGCGGAATAGATACAGTAAGCCTTGCTGAAAAATACGGTACACCGCTTTATGTCTACGATGTGGCCATGATTCGGGAGAATGCAAGAACATTTGTCGATACCTTTAAAGATTTGAATGTAAAGGCTAAGGTCGCATATGCAAGCAAAGCATTCTCTGCTATTGCAATGCTTCAGGTAGCTAAACAGGAGGGACTCTGTCTGGACGTCATCTCCGAGGGGGAATTATATACCGCCTTACAAGCCGATTTTCCAACAGAAAGAATCCATATGCACGGAAATAATAAAAGCTCTGCGGAAATAGCTATGGCAATTGAAAATGACATTGGCTGCATTGTTATCGATAATTTTCACGATATCAGGTTGCTGGAGCAGGAACTGGAAATCCACAACAAGCAAATGGATGTATTGCTGCGGGTAACACCAGGTGTTGAGCTTAAAACACATCAGTATATCATAACCGGCAATGAAGATTCCAAATTCGGATTTAATTTACAGAATGGACAGGCAGAGGAAGCCTTTAAAGCGGTCAATCAGCATAAGTCCATCAATCTGAAAGGACTTCACTGCCACATCGGTTCACAAATTTTCGAAACAGAGGGGTTCCGGGTTGCAGCGGATATCTTATTCAATGAGCTCGCAAAATGGAAAGATGAGTATGGATTTGTTCCTCAAGTGCTTAACCTTGGAGGAGGGTTCGGTATCCGTTATACGAAAGATGATGAACCACTGCCGCACAGTGATTATGTTAGAAGCACAGTTGAATCGGTGAAGGAGCATTCGGAAAAAATGGAAATACCGATGCCGGAGATCTGGATCGAACCTGGCAGATCAATAGTCGGGAACGCTGGCTTGACCCTTTATACCATCGGCGCAATGAAGCAAATACCCGGAGTCCGTGATTATGTGTCTGTCGATGGCGGTATGACAGACAACATAAGACCAGCCCTCTATCAGGCAAAATATGAAGCGGTAATTGCCAATAAACCGAAGGCAGAAGTAAGCAATTCGGTCTCGATTGCAGGTAAGGCATGTGAATCCGGCGATATGCTCATCTGGGATCTCCCGGTTCCAGCAGTGGATCATGGCGATATCCTGGCAGTATTCTCAACTGGTGCATACAGCTATTCTATGGCAAGCCATTATAATCGCCTGCCAAATGCGGCTGTTGTATTTGTTGAAGCTGGAAGCGATAAATTGGTGGTCAAACGGGAAACCTTTCAGGATGTTGCAAGAAATGACCTATCCTATGAATAGTTATTACTGCCATTCCTATAGATAAAGTGGTAAAATAGCTTTGCTAAATAATTTACAGGGAGATGTACATATGTCTAAAAAAGGTTACATTTTAATGGAAAATGGAAATAAAATCGAATTTGAATTATACCCAAATGAAGCACCAAAGACGGTTGCTAATTTTGAAAAGCTAGCAAATGAAAATTTCTATGATGGATTAACTTTCCATCGTGTAATTCCTGGTTTCGTAAGTCAGGGAGGATGTCCGATTGGAAATGGGACAGGCTCTGCCGGTTATACAATCAAGTGTGAAACAGAAGGAAATCCGCATAAACATGTTGAAGGTTCCTTATCGATGGCCCATGCTGGAAAGGACACTGGAAGCTGTCAATTCTTCGTAGTGCACGAGCCACAACCGCATCTTAACGGAGTACACACTGTATTTGGGCAAGTGACTTCCGGAATCGAGCATGCAAAAGCAATGCAAAATGGTGATGTAATGAAAGAAGTTAAGGTCATTTCAGAATAGTTATCATTATAGCTGATTTAAAGGTATATTAAATGGATATGTATTTATTGGCATGCCTCTTATTTGTTATTGCTCCTCTAAGCACCCTGATTCATGAGCTTGGCCATGTATCAGGGGCGTTTAGTGTTAGGGCGGATTTTATCCATCTATCGGTCGGGATTGGAAGACAGTCGCGGATTATTACCTTTAAAAACCTTCAGATTATCCTTCATCCTGTTTACTTTTTAAGTGGGTTCACCCGTAGCGGGAGAAAAGACCCTTACAGCAAATCAGAAGCCGTGAGGATAGCTGTAATGGGACCACTGTTCAACGGGGCAACGGCATTATTTATTTTTATAATCAACGAGTTTGTTCCCAGCAGCTTTCTCCAGCTGTTTTTCTGGTTCAATATCTGGATGACCATCGGCAATATGGTCCCATTCCGAATTGGCGGAAAGGAAACAGACGGGTTCGCTATAATCAAAGCAGTGCGCATACATCGTCAAAATTCAGCTAAATAGTATAATGACTGCGAAAATAGTCAATGTTTATAAAATATAAACGACTAGCCAGAGTAAATTTGACAAAAGGCTTCAATAGTGTAATAAATAGAGATATACTTTTCATATTTGGCATAGACAGTTTTAAGTTTAGAAAGCTTATTTGACCAATCAAAAGTTTTTATTAATGAGGGGTAATTATGTTAATTCGTTATAAGAAAAATTTGGAAAAGATAGCGATGGGTTTATTGTCTTTTATGCCGGAAGAAAAAAAGATGTCAAGAAATTACAGCAAACCATTAAGGAATATGAGACCAATGATAACTGGCATCTTCATTTGTGGAAAGAAGAAGATGTACTGGGAGCCATTGGTGTGAGGACCGAGGATGGAATCGATGCTGTCATCCAGCATATTTCTGTTAATCCTTCACATCGAAATTCCGGAATCGGCAAAAAGATGATTAATGAGATTCACCGTCTATACCAGAATAAATACGTAGTTTCCACCACGGATGAAATTGAGGATTTTTATAACAAGTGTTTGGATGTGGAAGACCCTGCCACCTCTGCTGATGACCAATAAAAAACCAGCCCTTATCCAGTAAGGGCTGGTTTTTCTGTTAATGGCAGTTATCATCCAATAACAAAGCGTGCTCATGTAACGCTATATAAGCTTTTAACTTAGAACCAAGCAGCACCCACGATGATCAAAAGGATGAACAAAACTACAATTAACGCAAAGCCTCCGCCATAACTATTACTCATAATAAATTTCCTCCTTTTTCTTCTTCGTTCCATAAATGTTTTGTGGTAACATTTATCTTACGCTTATAGCTTATGTAAGGATGAAGAGCGTTGTATGGGCACTTATGCTAAACTTTGAATAAACTGTCGTTGAAGAAAGGAAGAAACAACATGAATCAGGCATATCAGGTGAAACTCGATGCATTTGAAGGACCGCTTGATTTATTGCTCCATTTAATTAATCAGTATGAGATTGATATATACGATATCCCAGTTGCACAAATAACGAAACAATATATGGAATATATCCATACCATGCAGCGCCTGGAGTTAAATATTGCGAGTGAATACCTTGTGATGGCATCCACACTGGTTGCCATTAAAAGCCAAATGCTCTTGCCAAAGCAGGAACTTCCAGTCGACGAATCCGAAGAATATATGGAGGACCCAAGAGAAGAGCTGATGCAGCGTCTTATTGCATACAGGAAATTTAAAGAGGCGGCCGAGGAGCTTAAAAAGAAAGAACTGGAAGAAAATCAGGTCTACACCAGACCGCCAGTTATTTTTGAGGATTTAGAGAAGGAAAAAGCTCCTGTGGTGCGGGGGGAGCTATCGGTATATGATATGCTGAATGCGCTCGGGAAGATGATGGAGCGGAAAAATTGGAATACGCCACTTGACACAACAGTACAACGGATGGATATTCCAATTGAAAAAAGAATGCAGGATGTATTGAGCAAGGTCAAGAGTTCCAAGGACGGAATCGAGTTCGATCACTTATTTCCTTACCCTTCACGGGGACATATTGTAGTCACCTTCATAGCGGTACTGGAGCTTATGAAGTCAAAGGAAATATACTGTAAGCAGGACCAGCACTTTGAATCATTGTACATATATTACATGGAGGAATAACTGTGGAGATTGATGAGTTGAAAGCTGTCGCCGAAGGATTGCTTTTTGCCAGCGGTGATGAGGGAATTACGATTAAACAACTATATAGAATACTGGATGTCTCAGAGTCGGCTGCCCTTCATATAATTGAAGAATTAAAATTTGATTACGAAAGCAGTGACCGAGGACTAATGATTATGCAGTCCCATGATGTTCTGCATTTGACAACGAAACCGGAGCACAGCAGTTACTTCAAAAAGCTGCTCGAGCTTCCGCAGACAAGCAGAATGTCTCAAGCCGCACTGGAAACTCTTGCGATAATAGCCTACCAGCAGCCAATCACGAGAACGGAAATAGAAGATATAAGAGGAGTTAAAAGCGATCGCCCAGTCCAAACGCTGCTCGCAAGATCGCTGATTGAGGAGACAGGCCGAAAAGATAGCGTGGGACGACCGATACTCTTTGGAACAAGCAAGGATTTTCTGACTTACTTTGGACTTACCTCGCTTGAAGAGTTACCGCCTTTACCGGAATCGGATGATTCTGACGATGACTCGAATGAAGCTGATTTATTCTTTGAACGATTTAGTGATGAAATCGATAAGAACCTAAATGATTAGACAAGATCCTTGCATGGAATGACAATGCAGGGATTTTTTATGCTTACTGCATTTACTACTCATAACTGCCGCCGACCAGCATAAAATATAGAGACATCTTTTCTGGGAGGCTTTTAAACCATGCGTTTATTTCTATTGCTCATTATTTTATTGTTATTTAATCTTGGTTTTCCAACGATAGGACAAGCTGCCCCTTCTGTATCTGCAAATAATGCGATTCTGATAGAGCAGTCGACAGGCAGGGTGCTTTTCGAGAAGAATGCCAATGACCAAGCTTCGATTGCCAGTATCACCAAAATCATGACAGCAATAATTGCGATAGAATCTGGAAAAATGGAAGAGATGGCAGAGGCTTCCAGAGAAGCGATCTATACAGAAGGATCATCCATTTATCTTGAACAGGGCGA
Organism: Oceanobacillus massiliensis str. N'diop; assembly: GCF_000285495.1. Classification (GTDB taxonomy): domain Bacteria; phylum Bacillota; class Bacilli; order Bacillales; family Amphibacillaceae; genus Oceanobacillus; species Oceanobacillus massiliensis. The sequence goes on along the minus strand of NZ_HE610978.1, from coordinate 127,904 downwards.
GCGAATGAAACTGGAAGACCTTGTATATGGGTTAATGCTGCGATCCGGAAATGATGCCGCTGTAGCGATTGCTGAACATGTCGGCGGAAGCGAAGATGGCTTTATCTTCTTAATGAACGAGAAGGCAAAATGGCTTGGTATGACCAATTCCCATTTCGATAATCCGCATGGTCTGGATTCGGACACGCATTACTCCAGCGCCTATGATATGGGGCTGCTGATGCGCTATGCAATGGAGAACGATCTCTTCAAAAAAATAACTGCCTCAGAAACGTATAAATCTGAGAACAGATCTTATTCCTGGCAAAATAAGAATAAGTTGCTTACCCAGTTTTATGAATATTGTACAGGCGGAAAGACTGGATATACAAAAAAAACGGGCAGAACCTTAGTCAGCACTGCTGAGAAGGACGGTGTCGAGCTGATTGCCGTTACTCTTGATGCACCAGATGATTGGCAAGACCATATGTCCATGTTCGAATGGGGATTTGACAATTACCAAATGGAATCCCTCTCCAACGAAGGTCCGTCCGATTATATTGTAAACAACAATCAGACGATACCCGGTTACATTGGAGAACAGATATCCTACCCCTTGACAGAAGAGGAACAGCTATCACTAAACAAAAAAATTATATTGTTATGAATGACAACATAGCAGAAGAGGATATCATCGGAAAAACCGTCTTTTATTTGGGCGATAATCAGCTTGCTGAAACACCTATATATAATAATAGACTCCGGGATAAGGAGACATCCCTCTTGTTCGAAGTGAAGTCCATTCTTAAGAATACGATTGGGTTAAGATAAGATGATCAATCTTATCTGGGCCTGCATGGCCATCATAGGTATCGTTTTCGCCATGGTAAACGGCAAAATGGAGGAAGTGAATAAAGCAATCTTTGAGAGTGCGGGTGATGCAGTGACGCTCTCAATCGGACTGATAAGCATTCTGGTATTTTGGCTGGGGATTATGAAAGTGGCGGAAAGTGCTGGAATATTGGAGGGTCTCAGTAAGCTTTTCCGTCCTATTATCGTTCGGTTATTCCCCGACATTCCAAGGGATCATCCTGCAATTGGATATATTGTGTCCAACATTACGGCAAATATGTTCGGACTGGGCAATGCGGCAACCCCAATTGGTATAAAAGCAATGGAGCAGATGAAGCAATTGAGCGGAACAGACACCGCATCTAGATCAATGATTACCTTTCTTGCTTTGAACACTTCCGGATTAACGCTTGTTCCAACGACTGTTATCGCAATCAGAATGCAGTATAACTCGGTATCTCCGACTGAAATAGTGGGAACTACTATCCTTGCAACCTGTATATCTACCATAAGTGCCATCCTGATCGACCGTTTTTTTTATTACAAAAGTACTTGGAGGAATTAATTATGGAGATCATTACGGCTATCAGCACATGGATCATTCCATGTTTTCTGCTTATCGTTTTGACAATAGCTGTCATTAAAAGAATTCCAGCATATGAATTATTTGTTGAAGGAGGAAAGGAAGGTGTCAAGATGGCATTTTCTTTGCTTCCTTTTTTAGTAGGAATGATTGTCTCCATCTCTATACTGCGAAGTTCAGGAGCAATGGATGCAATCATTCAGCTGATTTCTCCAGTACTGCATATGGTCGGCATCCCGCCAGATATCATGCCACTTGCCCTCATCAGACCGATTTCTGGTACTGCTGCACTGGGAATGACCACCGAATTGATTGCCACACATGGTCCGGATTCCTTTATCGGCAGATTGGCATCTACCATGCAGGGAACTACAGACACAACGCTATACATATTGACTGTCTATTTTGGTGCAGTAGGTATCAAAAAGATGGGATATGCTTTGAAAGTCGGACTGCTTGCAGACCTAATTGCTATACTTTCTTCAATCATTCTTGTTAAAATGGTATTCGGATAATATATAAAGGTGGCTTTAATGGACAGTTAAGGCTATTATTATGTAGTAAATAATACGTAAAGCATGGTGATACAATGACAACTAATGGTGAGAGACTACAGAAAGTTATCGCGCAAAGCGGTATAACATCAAGAAGGAAAGCGGAGCAGCTGATTATAGATGGTAAAGTCAAGGTCAATGGACAAACTGTCACTGAACTCGGTACGAAGGTTACTGGGGATGACAATGTCGAAGTGAACGGCGTTCCTCTGGAAAAGGAAGCTTTTGTATATTATATGCTTTATAAGCCAAGAGGCGTCATTTCCAGCCTGAAGGATGATAAGAACCGAAAAGTTGTCATCGATTTAATGGAAGACGTCAGCGAAAGGGTCTTCCCAGTCGGCAGACTCGATTACGACACATCCGGTCTGCTGCTTTTGACAAACGATGGTAATTTTGCCAATCTGTTAATGCATCCAAAGCATGGAGTGGAGAAGGTCTATGTGGCGAAAATCAAAGGTATTCTTGACAAAAGAGAATTAGGCAGACTTAAAAGAGGGGTAAAAGCGGAAAAGGATCTCCTCAAAGCAACAAATTATGCTATTCTCTCAACCGATAAAAAGAAAAATACAATGATTATCGAATTGACCTTACAAGAAGGAAAGAACAGACATGTGCGAAGAATGATGGAACAATTAGGCTATCCTGTGATGAAACTGAAACGTGAACGCTATGGCACGCTTACATTGGATGGGTTAAAGCCAGGAGACTACCGGGCATTGACACCGAAGGAAATTAAACAAATCAGAAACTCTGCGATGGAATTGTAAAAGAATAGTCAAAATATCCCCTCTATTAGAATGGTATAATGGCGAAGGGAGTGATGGTTTTGAGCTTGGAAGAGAAAAAGAACAGCAAAAAAAATAAAAAAAGAAATCGCTTTATATTCAGAACGGCAATACTCGCAGTGTTAGTTGCAGCAGTCGCTTTTGCCCTTATTACAAATCTGCAAAAAGATAACACTGTATATAAGGCAGGAGATAAGGCACCGGATTTCCAGCTGAAACAGATCAATAACAATAACGAGGCAGAATCTATCCAATTGAGTGACCTGGAAGGAAAAGGCGTGATGCTGAATTTTTGGGCGACATGGTGCAAACCTTGCAAATCCGAAATGCCATACATGCAGGAGCTATATCCAGAGTATAAAGAAAAAGGAATTGAAATTGTTGCTGTAAGCCTAGACAGTACAGAACTCGTAGTCGACCGATTTATTGATGAATACGGTCTGACGTTCCCAACTCCGCATGACAAGACAGGAGAAATCGTTGATCTGTATAAAGTAGGTCCGATTCCCAGCACTTTTTTCATCAATCCTGATGGAGAAATAGAGGAGGTTGTAAACGGTGCACTTTCACTGGAACGACTTGAAGGGTATTTACAGGAAATACAGCCAGAAACAAATTAAGCAGTATACAGCTATTGTGAGGGATTTAAATGGATAATGTAAAATGTGAATGCGGGCATATCAACCCGGAGGGCACAGTCTTATGCGAAGCTTGCGGGAAGCCTATAGAAGGAAACCAGCATATTGACGGAAATGAGGACCACAAACTTCTCAATATGCGTTATGATGGCAGTGCACGCCGATCCCAAACACATAATAAATCGATTATTGATAAAATATGGAGTTTTTTCTCTTCTGTCAAGGTTGGTGTTTGGTTAATCGTAATAGCGCTTACCGCTTCAATGATCGGAACGATTTTCCCACAGGAAATGTACATACCGGCAACCGCAGAATCGCGAGATCCTGCTATTTTTTATGAAGATACTTATGGGATTTTTGGCCTGATATACTATCAATTAGGCTTCCACCAGCTGTATAGTTCATGGTGGTATATGATCTTAATAGCCCTTATCGGCATTTCGCTTGTAATCTGCAGTCTTGATAGATTTATACCATTATACAAAGCACTCAAGAGACAAAAAGCAAAGCGCCATGAATCATTTTTAAACAGACAGCGTCTGTACAGTGAATCCGAAAACATATCAGAACAAGACATTGAAATCCTTAAAGCCAATCTCAAAAAATCCCGTTATAATGTCCGGGATGAAAATGGGCACATTCTTGCTGAAAAAGGCAGATTCTCCAGATGGGGTCCATATGTAAACCATATTGGGCTAATTATTATCCTGGTTGCAGCAATCTTGCGTTCTACCCCTTTAATGTTTACGGACGAATATGTCTGGGTTCGTGAAGGCGAGACTATTGTAATCCCCGGGACAAGCCAGGAATATTATATTGAAAACAAAGACTTTATCATGGAAACGCATGATGAAGATGATGAGCGGTTCAGTCAAGCGATTCAGGAGGAGGGCTCTGTACCCAGTAATTTCCAGACAGATGTTGTAATCTACCAAGATAGCAATACATCCGTTCCCGGTGCTGAGCCTGAACTGGAAACGATTCTTGAAGATTCCATTCAGATGAATAAGCCAGCTAAATTTGACAAATATACGTTATATCAATCGGGATATCAAGTAAATGAGTTTACCAATATGACCTTTAAACTCCATGAAACGGATGATCCTGACGAAACAGCGCTTGACACATTTACAATTGATTTACGAAATCCAGAATCGGTCTACGAACTTGATAGTGGTTTCCGTGTCATGATTGATAAATATTATCCGGATTATTATTTGGATGACAACGGCATCCCAGCCTCTGAAACGGATTACCCAAGAAATCCAGCATTTGTTCTGATGGTTTACCCGCCTGACAGTGACCAGCCTGAAGTCAGCTTTATCGGTATTGGAAGGAATATTGACGCAACAGGGGAAAATGACTATAAATTAGGCATAGAGGATTTTGAGATGCACGATGTCAGTGGTTTGACACTCCGGGTGGACAATACCTTGCCGTTCTTCATTATCGGAGCTGTTATCTTTATGATTGGGGTCATTCAGGGAATGTACTGGCACCACCGGAGAATCTGGATCCATCCAAAAGGAAATGGATTATTGCTGGCTGCACATACCAATAAAAACTGGTTCGGTATTAAAAAAGATATAGAAAATGCTATTGAAACCACATCCATTAAAATGGTTGAAGATCAGCAGGAACAGGATGAATAAAATATGCTGCGTGCATCACACGCAGCTGTATGATCCAAGAAGTAGGAGGAGTTTTTCATGGATTTACTTAATCTAAGCAGTACAATGCTATATACCGCCTTTATTCTATATCTGATTGCAACGTTTTTCTTTGGAGCTTCCATCAGACAAGATAAAGCGGAACGGAGAAAGAAAACAAAGACTGGCACGATCGGAATCATAATCACAATGATTGGTTTTGCGACCCAGCTTGTCTACTTAATTACGAGATGGATTGCTAGTGGTCATGCTCCTGTAAGCAATATGTTCGAGTTTATGACATTTTTCGGAATGTGTATGGTCTTAGGCTTTATCATTGTTTATTTTTATTACAAATTGACTTTTCTTGGACTCTTTGCACTTCCAATAACAATGATCATTATTGCTTATGCAAGCATGTTTCCAACCGAAATCGCACCATTGGTACCTTCTCTGCAAAGCCACTGGCTTTATATACACGTAACCACCGTTGCTCTTGGACAGGGAATCCTGTTTATCAGCTTCGTTGCAGGTTTGATGTATTTGATCAGTCAGGTCGATCAAACGGTCAGAAACAAAAAGAATATTTGGCTGGAAGTAGTGCTTTACACAATCTTTTTATTTGTTGGTTTTATCGTAATTACATCAGCATTCAACTTAACGAATTATAATGTTACATTCGAGTACCCGGAAGGTGAAAGTATGCTGACAACTGATTATCATCTGCCTGCCATTGCAGGTCCAAATGAAGGCAACCTTCTCACTGAAGATACCATGGAACCTTGGTTCGATTCACCAGCATGGATGCATGGAGCAGATGCCGGCAGGAAATTTAATACTGTAATCTGGTCATTTATAACAGGAACGGTTCTTTATGGTCTGACACGCCTGCTTACCCGAAAGCGGATTGGTGCAAAACTTCAGCCACTTCTGAAAAATGTGAAGCCTGGCTTACTCGATGAGATAATGTATCGTTCCGTTGCAATTGGATTTCCTGTCTTTACATTAGGCGGATTGATTTTTGCATCTATTTGGGCCCAGATCGCCTGGGGAAGATTTTGGGGATGGGACCCGAAAGAGGTATGGGCACTTGTTACATGGCTTTATTACGCAGCTTTTCTCCATCTTCGTTTATCAAGAGGATGGCATGGGGAAAAATCCGGCTGGCTTGCAGTAGTAGGATTTGCCATTATTATGTTTAACCTGATTGTCGTCAACCTGGTATTGGCGGGTCTGCATTCCTACGCTTAGCCTGTTGATTATGGAACGAGGTATCATGCAGATACCTCGTTTTTTT
>NZ_HE610978.1:8777-120568 GCF_000285495.1 Oceanobacillus massiliensis str. N'diop | reverse complement strand
GTTTTTTTATACATTTTTATAGTATTGGTTTATAATTTATTATTAGAGTTGAATATAGGGGGAGCTTACATGGATTCAAATGCAAAAATTCTAGTTGTAGATGATGAGGAAAGAATTCGCAGACTCATTCGTATGTACCTCGAGCGGGAAGATTATACGGTTGAAGAAGCAGAAAATGGCAAGGACGCCTTGGAGAAGGCTTTAAATACAGAATATGATTTGATTATACTGGATATCATGATGCCTGAGATGGATGGCATTGAGACCTGTCAGGAACTAAGAAAAGAAAAAAACACCCCTGTGATCATGCTGACCGCAAAAGGGGAAGAAGCCAACCGAGTTCAAGGCTTTGAAATTGGTGCTGATGATTATATTGTAAAGCCGTTTAGTCCGAGGGAAGCTGTTTTGCGTATCAAAGCATTATTACGGAGAGTATCATCCGCTTCATTCACAGAAACGGAAACACCCACTAAAAATATTTTGGTATTTCCACATATTGCGATTGACCATGATGCCCATCGGGTTACTGCTGATGGAGAAGAGGTCAGTCTTACACCGAAGGAATATGAACTGTTATGCTTCCTGGCCAAATCACCTGATAAGGTATTCAATAGAGAGCATTTGCTTAAAGAAGTGTGGCAATACGAATTTTTTGGGGACCTTCGCACCGTAGATACTCATGTTAAACGACTTCGCGAAAAGTTGAGCAATGTATCCGAATCAGCTGCAAAAATGATTGTGACTGTTTGGGGAGTAGGCTATAAATTCGAAGTTGATGACATATAATGTTCTGGCGCAGTGTAGTTGGTAAACTTTCTTTAACAATCTTGCTGCTCGTTGCCTTCGTACTTTCCATCCTGTCAATTTTCCTGATGGAATTCTTCGAAAACTTTCATATTCAGGAAGCGGAAGACGAAATGCTTCAGACAGCAACCAAAATTTCTTCCTTGGTGGAACTGGACCAGGAACGATCGTTTATAGAAGATATGTCAGAAATGCTGAAGGATCCTTCGAGTCGGATTGCTATCTATTATGGAGAGAATGATATGTGGGTATCCACCAGCAGTAATGAAAATGTACTGCCGGATGGTGCCTGGCTTGAATCAAGGGATGAGTTCGATGAAGTCACACGCAGGCAGCACGAAATAAAGAAGCAGGTTAGCCTTCCCGATAAAGAGAAAGAAATCATTATGGTAGGAGCACCAGTAAATGATGATGGTGCAATATTTGTGTTTCAGTCTCTGGATATCATCAATCAGACCAAGGCCCAAACAACAAAGTTAATTCTGCTCAGTGCAGGAATTGCCATTATGCTGACCACCTTCTTTGCTGTATTCCTATCAACACGTATTACGTCACCATTGATCAAAATGCGGGAGGCAGCCTACGATTTGACCAGAGGAGAGTTCAATACGAAGGTTCCTGTGCTCACACATGATGAAATCGGGGAGCTTGCAATGGAATTCAATCGTATGGGCAGACAGCTTAAGTTTCACATTAATGCATTGCGGCAGGAAAAAGAACAGCTGTCAAGTATCGTAAGTTCCATGGCCGATGGCGTGGTTACACTGAATCGAAACGGAGACATTCTCGTCATCAACCCGCCGGCACAAAAATATATCGAAAACTGGTATTACGAGAATGACGTTGATGAGATTGACAACCACAAGCTTCCGGTCGAACTAAGCGAGGCGCTTCAAGAAGTTATTAAAACCGAACAGGCAGTACTGCGGGAGTTTGGACTGCAAGGAAGAAACTATGTGATGCTGATGACACCGCTATATGATCAGTCCTATGTAAGGGGTGCGGTTGCCGTCGTCCGAGACATGACTGAAGAAAGACGGTTGGATAAACTTCGTAAAGATTTCATTGCCAATGTATCCCACGAATTGCGGACGCCGATTTCAATGCTGCAAGGTTACAGTGAAGCGATTGTTGATGACATCGCTGATACGAATGAAGCTAAAAATGAACTGGCCCAGATCATTCATGAGGAATCTCTGCGAATGGGACGGCTCGTTAATGAATTGCTTGATCTTGCCCGTATGGAAGCAGGACAGATTCACTTGAATATTGAACCAGTTGAACTTGCCTCTTATGTAAAACGAGTCGTAAATAAATTCAAGGGTCTCGCTTCCGATAATCGGATTGAGCTAAACTTCTTATCAAGAATCGATCATCCGACAGCAAATCTCGACCCGGATCGGATTGAGCAGGTCTTTACAAACCTGATTGACAATGCCATCAGACACACAACAGAAGGGGGAACCGTACAAGTTTCGGTCACCAATAGCTCTGATGCATTGGAGGTTGAAGTGAAAGACAGCGGCAGCGGTATACCTGAAGAGGATTTACCTTTTATTTTTGAGCGCTTTTATAAGGCGGATAAATCAAGAGTCCGCAACAAAGAGAAAAAGGGAACAGGGCTTGGCCTTGCAATTGCCAAGAATATCGTCGATGCACATCAAGGCAATATTCAGGTGAAAAGCAAATTGAATCAAGGCACAACCTTCAGTTTTAATTTGCCTCAGAATCACAGCGACAAATAAAACTATGCTTACGAAATTCCGTATGCTATGATATGACTGTATTGGAATTGAATACTATTATGAATATTGTAATTGGCTAAGGGAATCCAGTGAAATTCTGGAGCTGTCCTCGCAACTGTAATTGATTACGAAATAAGCAATCCACTGTATGTCTAATCATATGGGAAGGGCTTAAAGTAGGCTTGAATCATCAGTCAGTAGACCTGCCATCTACAATTGTTTCCATGCTCCGGGGATAAGAGCTGTTGGGACTTACGAATACATATTGCAATTGCTATCTAATATTATTTGTATGTCTGTTATCCGCCTGGATTGTTTGAGGCGGATTTTCTTTTTGGAGAGATTCAGTTCCAATAATAATTTTTATAAAGGATGAGAATATCATGAAAAAATGGATGATGCAGGTTGCAGTCATTATTCTGGGAATCGGGTTATTGATCGGTTGTTCACCCGAAGAGAGTACAGAGGGCAGCAATACCTCTGTCAGTACTAACAATACTTCACAAACAGAAGAGGTTCCAGAAGACTCTGTTCGCATAACGATATCCATCAACGAGGGGCAAGAGTCTGTAAACGAACAAGAAATCCAAATTGAAGAAGGCGAGATTTTGCTGGATGTAATGGAGGATAATTTCTTTATCGAGAGAGATGGGGCGTACATCACGTCAATCGAAAGAGTCTCGGCTAGTGAGGAAGATAAAACGGCCTGGATGTACTTTGTCAATGATGAGATGGCAACTGTTGGGGCAGATGAATATGAACTTTCACCGGGAGATAAAGTCGTCTTTGATTTGCAAAGCTGGGAATAAGCTATGAACACCTATAAAATCACAATCATTGCTTTATTGGCAGCAATGGCCATTGCTGGAAGATTTATCTTCCAGTTCATTCCGAATGTGCAGCCGGTAACATCGCTTATTATCATATGCGGGATTATCCTTGGACCATTTTCGGCATTCCTTTTGGCAATCTTAACTGCATTTCTTTCCAACATGCTGATGGGGATGGGGATATGGACTTTGTGGCAGATTATTTCATGGAGTATTATCGGATTATTAAGTGGTATCCTCGGCAGACTGTTTAAACGAATTCCTCTGCCCGCTATCATCCTGTTTGCTATATTCAGTGGATATTTGTATGGCTTTATTCTTTCCCTGACAAATTATCAATTCACAGGAATGTTCTGGCCGTACTATCTTGCGGGACTGCCTTTTGATACGAGCCATGCTATTGGCAATGCCGTATTTATTGTACTTTTATATCCGCTGATCTCCCACTTATTCCATAAATATGCCGATCAGAGATTTACTATAAAAAATACCAGCTGAAGACGGCTGGTATTTTTTTATTTTGCTCCTTTTAAATGTCTTGCTGCTCTTGAATCGCTGCAGATGATAGAACAATGTCCGTTTACACGTTAAATTAAGGCCCTGGACCCCATAACCTTACATGGATGGGTAATTATTATACGGAGGCTGTTGCACTTTTAATTAGTAACATATAGTATTATTGTAACCTTTTCATATTTATTACGACTATTTAGCTGAACGGAGGCTCTCTATGAAGGCCGTTTTCGATTCGTTATACGATAACTATCATCAAGATATGTTCCAATATATATATTACATGGTGAAAGATAAGGAAACTACGGAAGATCTGGTCCAGGAAGTCTATATTAAAGTATTGAAGTCATATGAGAACTTTAAAGGTCAAAGCAGTGAAAAGACTTGGCTTTTCTCGATTGCAAGGCATGTTACATATGATTATTTCCGTTCCGTAAAGCGGAAAAGGAATAGAATCCTGGATTTTTTTAATTGGGAAGAAAAGGGTGAAATGCTTCCAGCAGAAAATGATCTGCCTGAGGAACTCGCAGTTAAAAATGAGCAGATTAAACAGGTTTATTACTATCTGGATAAATGTACTATCGATCAGAAAAGCGTATTGATCCTTAGGTACCTGCAATCATTTTCCATTCAAGAGACCGCGGAAATTCTTAATTTCAGTGTAAGTAAAGTCAAAACAACACAGCATCGAGGTCTCAAAACATTAAAAAGACTTATGCTTGATGAAAAAGAGAAGGGAGGGGATATTTCGTGAGCAGGACAGACAACGAACAACAAGAGCTCATTCAAAATATTCAAGAATTGCCTGTCATAAAGGACAACACAGAGAAAATTGCGTTATATAACCGAATTTCCTCGGCTGTTTCAAATGATAAGAAAAACAAAGGAAAAACATCAAAATTCATACCCGCATCAGCTACTTTAATAGCTGTAGCACTTCTCATCTTTATTCCGTTCATCCTGTTCCAGAATATGCCGGCGAACGAAGAAAATCAAAACGCCGATATGCAAATGGCAGATACTTACAGCGAAAGCAAGGAAGCGACCGAATCAGGTATCATGAATCGAATAGAAGAGGACTCAAGTTCAAATGCAGCAGGGCAAGCGGTAGAACAAGAACAATCTAATAGGATCGCAGAAGTACCCATGGAAAGTTATGTTCTTAATGAAAATGATGATCGAATGAAAGTTGTCCATGGTGCCGGTTCAGATATCCAGCAGCAGTACGTGATTCCAATCTCTTTTCTTATAGCTGACAATGAAAACCTTCATGAATATTACAATAAGCTGGATCGTTATATGAAAAACGATGAATGGGGTTTAAATGAATATATGCTGAAAGGTGTAACATTTGAGCTAAAGAAATCAGAGGTTCTGATCAATCTGGGAGAAGAATTCTCAATCGGTGAGGGCTCTTCAAATGCTAATATTTTCGCAGAAATGCTTACGGCGATGTTCACTCCATACGGCATAAATAAAGCCGTGTTACATTCCAAAGATAATAATGGTGTTGATCTTGGACCATATGGAACCATCCAGGAAATTCCATTGCAGGAAACCAAAACAGTTTATAAGCTCTACAATCGTCAATTTTTGCTCCCGGTTTCAGATTCAGAGGATCTTACGATTGATCAAGCTTTTTCGGAAATGAGAAATGATCAGAAAGAATTTAATATAAATCGTACTATTCCAGATGATATACAGTTCACAACTAAAGTGACCGGTAATACACTCGTTATCACCTTTCAGGAAGGGGACCGTATTGAAAACGGGCAGGAGGAGCTGACCATGATTGAAGCAATGCTCATGACAGCCAAAAGTTATGGCTATGAATATGTCCAATTCACGAATGCTCCTATTGATCAGATAGGTCATTATTATCTTCCCGAACCAATTTCTGTTCCTGCAGCGGTCAATCCAATTGATTTAAGGGACTGAAAAGGCAGGATTTTAATGTTTCGCTTTACTATGAATGGGATTAACTGCCGCTAGGTTTGCATTGTGGAAAGCACTATTAGCTTCAACAGAAAAAATGTAAGGATAGATGGAAGAAGCACGACCATCATTCAGCGATTTTACCTAAGCAGCCCTCTTTTTAAAAAAAGCTTGAATAAAAAAGTGTTTTTGAAATATCATTTTTCAAAAACACTTTTTCCATGTATACTTGACTTCTAGAGATTAAATACTATTCTGAATAGCTAAATGTTGTTCCATTAAAGGGCGAGTCAGATACTTTGATTGATTCTGTCGGACATCCCTCGTGCGCATCCAGCAAGTCATCTTCCCATTTCCCTGGTATAACAGAAGTACCGGTGTTATCGTCAATAGACACATAGGATAGGCCTTCATCATCATATGTAAATATTTTGGGGGCGGCAGCACCACATGCCCCGCAGGCAATACAGGTATCTTTATCAACAATCGTATATTTTGACATTCATTTTCCTCCTAAAACGAAACCCACTGCTTATTTTAAAACTGAATAGTGTTTATTTCAATAGATATTCTGTTCCTAAATATTGTTGTTTTAATACACAGCTGATAGAAACTGCTTCCTAACAGCAACAGCGGCTTTCCGTGGCGGCGCTTCTGCTGTTGATTTTCCCGGAGTCGACTATCCTAGATTTTAAAAAACTGCCTTTCAAGTAAATATAGCTTATCAACAAATCGGAAAGGAGGAATTCATTTGATTTTTAAGGCTATCATCCTAACTTGCTTTTCAAATTTGGAAGGAGAAAGAACTGCTTCCAACATTTATCATTTATTGAAAGGTAAAAAATCGATTCAGACCTTACAGGATGCACATCTATATCAATTGGAAAGATTCTATGGAATCTACAGCAATCTTACCAAACAAGGATTTAATAGGCGAATATCGAAATTGGAAGACTCCGGTTACTTGCTTAGCGATGAAAATCAGGAAGGTATATACAGATTAGCAGAGTCTGCCGTATCTTGGCTTACCGAACATGAGCAGCAGCTCAAAATCGAATATTTCCATGGATTACAGTACAATGAAATTGCAGCTGTCTTTCATCTGCGGATGCTGCTGCTTATACAGTCTCTGACAAATGTGAGAATGAAGCATTATCATTTTATCCCTGTAACAGATAACCATTCTGCTGAACAATGGGTTAAACAGTCCTATAGGAAGATGAGGACAAAGGAAGCGGCGATACTCCAACAATTACATAAAGAGATCTATAGCATATTACTGCAGCTACCTGACGAAGATGCTTCTGTCTTCGTCGACCGCATGACCGGATATAGAAAATATGGACTCAGCATAGGCCAGCTGTCTGAAAAATATTGCATGGAAGTCGATCACGTACACCTTTTACTTACTGGTATTGTACATAAAATGATAGCGACTGTTATAGAAGATAAAAAGGCATTTCCTTTATTGGCCTACATCTTAAAGGATCTAATGGGTTCCGGTCAAATTACGCATTCAGCACACAAAACATATCAGCTGCTAAGTAATAACTATACAATCGATCAAATCGCTGCCATGAGGAATCTTAAAACAAATACCATCCACGACCATATTGTGGAAGTCGCTTTATATGAATCCGATTTCCCTGTACTCAAATATGTGACTGCCGAGGAGACCGATGAAATTTTATCGGCAGTAAATCAATACAAGTCCTTTAGATTAAAAGATATTAAACATGCAGTTAGCGATCATATCAGTTATTTTCAAATCAGGCTGGTGCTGGCAGTCAATAAGGAAAAACAAGGTGATTAATATGCAGCATACTCCATTATTGGAAGATGCATTAAAGAATTATTTTCAATATACGTCGTTTCGGACAGGCCAAAAGGAGATCATACAGGATATATTGCAGGGACAGGATGTACTCGGGATCCTTCCGACTGGGTCAGGTAAGTCAATATGCTATCAGCTGCCTGCAAGGATCCAGGAAGGTTTAACAGTAGTTGTATCCCCCTTGATCTCTTTAATGATTGATCAAGTAAAGGAATTAAAAGCGAATAATTTTAAAGAAGCAGTAGCCATCAACAGTTTCATGAGCCCAGCAGAGAGAAGGTCGGTCTATCATAATCTAGCAAGCTATAAGCTATTGTATGTATCTCCTGAAATATTGCAGCAGACGGAATTGGTCTCACGCCTAAGCAGGCTGGATGTACGGCTGTTTGTAATCGATGAGGCACACTGCATTTCACAATGGGGACATGAATTCCGGCCAGATTATTTGAAACTTAGCGAAACAATCAAGGCTTTGAACCAGCCAACAGTACTGGCATTAAGCGCGACAGCTACACCCGAAGTACAGCGCGATATAATCCACTCGCTGAACAGACCGGATATGATCAAGAAAGTCTATCCGATGGACAGGGAAAATATCACTTTTTGTGTTGAAAAAGTAGTGGATGATTTGGAGAAAACGGACCTGATCATACAGCTATTCAAGAAATACCATGTGCCATCATTGATTTATTTCACAAGCAGAGCTGCAGCAGAAAAGATTGCAGTATTGTTATCAGAAAAATTACCGGACAGACGAGTTGCTTTCTATCATGGCGGCATGGAACAAATGGATCGAATTTCCATACAGCAGCAATTCATGAATGACCAGCTTGATATCGTCTGCTGCACTAGTGCCTTTGGGATGGGGATAAACAAGCCAAATATTAGGCTAATTATCCACTATCATCTTCCATTGCAGCTGGAATCCTATATTCAGGAAGTTGGCAGGGCTGGAAGAGACGGGGAATCCAGTGTTGGTCTATTGTTGTTTTCGCCGATGGACGCTTTTATCCCAACGAATATGATTAAAAATGAACTCCCGGATGAAACAGATTTAGCCAACTTATTTCAGCAGCTTTATTGGATGTCAAAGGGAGATCAGGCAATCGATCATGCTACGAGTGAGCAAATGGCCAATCAATTACAGCTAAGTGAAACACAATGGAGATTTTTTCGTTACCAATTAGAAAAACATGGTATTATAAAAAATAATCATATCTTTTATCAAAAAGAGAATTGGCAATATGTAATGGAATCCCTAAAGAATCTAATAAAAGAACGTACTTTATACAAGGAAGACAAGCTAAATGAAGTTCTAGCTTGGGTACATACAGCAACCTGTCTTCGTGAAGGCCTGTACAGATCTTTTCAGTCAACCTATCGAATTCCGGAGCACTCATGCTGCAGCAGCTGCGGTTTCATATGGAGTGACTGGAAGCCAGTGGAAACATCCGCTAACCAGCGATATTTTTCAAGCTGGCAGGCGAAGCTGCAAGACCTTTTATTGGGTGGAGATAGTATGGCAGGAGAATATGCTGGAGAATATAATGAAACAAAGTGAAATTATTAAGCAGCTGTCTGATTCCGAACTAAAAAAACAGCTGTTTCTCTCACAGTCATTATTTTTCATTTTAAGCATTCTGTTAAGCGGCTTCCTTTTTGATAAATTAACGGATTGGCAGCTGTATTTCCAATGGGATATAACCGAACTATTGTTCTGCGGGGTGCTGCCGGGACTATTAATCGTTTCGATTGACGTTCTCTTCTTGTTCTGGCTCTCTCCAAAATATTATGATGATGATGGAATCAATGAGCGAATCTTTGGTAACCGGTCAGTCAGATTTATTTTTAGCTTCACATTATTTGTCGCTATTTCTGAAGAATTGCTGTTTAGGGGAGTAATCCAAAACGTATTCGGGTATTTAATTGCAAGTTCCCTATTTGCTTTTGTGCATTTACGCTATTTAAAGAAGCCGGTATTATTTATTTCCATTATGTTTATAAGCTTTTTTATTGGATACATGTATGAGCGGACTAATAATCTGCTGGTTACGATCACCCTCCATTTTCTGGTCGACTTTTTATTAGGAATGGTAATCCGTTATAAGAAGCGAGGTGTCCTGCAATGAATTCAAAATTAGAGGAATCAAATGATCAAGCAGAAGAACTGCGAAATTTGGTAGAAGAATTGGAAAATGAACGTGAACAGGATACAGCTGATGTGAATGTTGAATCTGCAGAAACAGATGAGAGACGTGAAGTTGACATCCTTAATCTTCCACCCAGAAAAGAGATACATTCGGAAAACACCCGGATGAGCCTGAAAATCAGCAAACCATTATCTCGTTTTCTGTCCGTTATTTTAATACTTATCATCATATTTATTGGAGCATACTATTTTTTAGGGAATGAATGGTTTTAATTAGACTGGAAAATGGGAGAAGATGCGGTTGATTAACAAAATAATAAAGCCTCTTTGCACAGCAGCTCTTCCAATTGTATACATGACGTATAAAGCACACCATGATACATTGGACAGGCGGACAATTGTGGACGAGAGATTGCCCGATGAATTTAATGGTTTTCGAATACTTTTCATTTCTGACATTCACCGAAGGCGGATAAGAAAGAGTACGCTTATCAAGGCACATTCTGCAATTGACGCCGTTGTGATTGGTGGTGACTTAACGGAGAAATGGGTTCCGGTCAATCGAACCAGACAAAATCTCAAAGTCTTGAAAAACTTCGATGCTCCAATTTATTTTGTTTGGGGCAATAATGACTATGATGCTGGCCAAGAGAAGATTTCTTCGTTGCTCGCTGAAGAAAACGTCTCTATATTGAAAGAAGCAAAAACAACCTTTTCCAGAAATAACTCCAGTCTTACCCTTATTGGACTGGATTATCGAGAGGATGAAAGAGAAGGAACTGGCTTTGCTCTTGACGATAATCAAGAAGGATATATAATTTTAACTGCACACTCACCAAGTACGTTTGATGAATTACCTGAAACAGAGCAACATAAAATACATACATTCCTTTCAAGTCATACGCATGGCGGGCAGATTCGCATCTTCGGATATGGCCCTTACCAAAGAGGTGGCTATCAGGTTGATCAGACTACGCATAGACTGGTAAGCGAAGGATATGGCTACCGTTTGCTTCCATTTAGGATTGGGACAAAAGCGGAATGCCATGAGATTACTTTTAGAAATAATAAGTAAAGATAAACATATTGCACTGTTCAACATATAGATGATATGCATATAGTGTATAAAGTGCTTGCTATTACATTTAATTGCTATAATGAGGATAGCAATTCGTTACCAATAGGCACCTAAATGAGGGGGATGCAGTATGCGTATAGAACGTTTGTCTAATGACCAGTTTAAAATTTTTTTAACGTTTGATGATTTGATTGAACGCGGTTTTACAAAAGACGATTTATGGCATGATGCATCGAGCGTCCGTAACCTTTTTAGTGATATGATGTATGAGGCCAGCAGTGAACTCGGTATTGAACTCGAAGGAATGCTGCTTGTACAGGTCCACCTTATGCAGGCACAAGGCATGCATATTTTTGTTACCCAGCAATATGAAGATTTCAGTTTGGATGAAGATTTTATCGAGATGAAGGTGACTCTTGATGAAAGTAAAGAACTGATCTTTTCTTTTGAAGAATTTGAGGACATTATCCAGGTTGCCTCCTACTTATTCCCATTAGCTATTGATGGCGGAAAAGTATACCATATGAATGGACGCTATTATATCGTCTTAGATGAAGGTGACCTTTCCGATATGAATAAAGAAGACATTATAGGTGTAATGTCGGAATACTCCAATCCAAGCATTATTACCTCCTATAGACTACAGGAGTATGGAAAAGTCATCTTTCAGAAGGATGCAATCAAACAAATTATAGAAACATTTTATGAAACCAATTAGATACAAATCCAGATATAGAGAAGAATGAAGGAGTGCCAAAAAAATGAAAATCGCAGTACTTTATGGGGGGATTTCCGGAGAACGCGAAGTTTCCCTATCTTCCGGTCAAGGAATTATAAATGCTTTAAAAGATAAAGGACATGAGGTATTAGGGATTGATTTCAATCCAAATGATTTGAGCAATATCGTTAATTTGAATGTAGACCTTGTTTATATTGGACTTCACGGTAAATTTGGTGAAGACGGAAGAATTCAGGGATTATTGGATATGCTTGGTCTGCCATATGTCGGGTCCGGTGTTCTTGCCTCAGCATTGGCTATGGATAAAGCTAAAGCAAAGCAAGTATTCAAGATGAATGATATCCCGCTGGCAAAGAGTGAGGTATATGCGGTTACACCAGCAAATAATACCGAACAGATTGCAGAGAAAATCAGTCAGGCTTTCCAGCCGCCGTTTGTCATAAAGCCGAACAAGGAAGGCTCTACACTAGGTCTGACCATTGTTAGGGATGCTGAACAAATTGCAGATGCAGTCCATAATGCCGCAGCAAGTGATGACACGATTTTGGTGGAAGAGTTTATCAAAGGCAGAGAACTGACTGTCGCTGTGATGGGGCAAAAGGGTGAAGAAGAGGCATTGCCAATTATAGAAATCATACCTAGAAATGGATTTTATGATTATGAATCCAAGTACGCTCCAGGCGGCAGTGAACATATTGTACCAGCAGTAATCGACGAAGAAACTACCAGCAAAATAAAATCCTATGCAGTCCTTGCACATCAGTCGCTTGGCTGTGAAGTATATTCGAGGGTGGATTTTATTCTGACTGAAGAAAATTTGCCTGTGATTCTTGAAGTAAATACTTTGCCGGGAATGACCCCGACCAGTTTGTTCCCGGATGCGGCAAAATCTATCGGTATTGACTACGGGGAAATGATAGAAAAATTTGTGTCATTAACGATGGAAAACCGCAAATAAAACGCCATTTAAAGCTATCTGAAAGCAATTTATATTTATTGCATATTTGTCACGAAAGTGTATACTAATCTCTGAGTAGGATGTATAAAACTTTTATGTATATTTGTAGGAGGTTAATACATGGTAGCCGATAAAGCAGCAGATTCTACCAAAGCAAACCAAGAAAACATGGATGTATTAAGTTCAACACGAACTGTTGTAAAAACCGCATTGGAAAAACTAGGTTACCCTAACGAAGTATTTGAATTATTAAAAGAACCATTACGAATGATGACAGTGCGCATTCCCATACGGATGGATGATGGTTCGGTAAAAGTTTTTACCGGCTATCGTGCACAGCATAATGATTCAGTTGGCCCAACTAAGGGAGGAATCCGTTTTCATCCGGATGTAACAGAAACAGAAGTTAAGGCATTATCTATTTGGATGAGTCTTAAGGCTGGTATTGTTGATCTTCCATATGGTGGTGCAAAGGGAGGAATTATCTGCGACCCTCGTGAAATGTCTTTTCGGGAGCTGGAGGCATTAAGCCGCGGTTACGTCCGCGCTGTCAGCCAAATTGTCGGACCTACAAAGGACATTCCAGCACCTGATGTTTTCACCAACTCTCAGATAATGGCATGGATGATGGATGAATACAGTAAGATTGATGAATTCAACAGTCCAGGATTTATCACTGGAAAGCCGATTGTGCTTGGCGGTTCGCATGGCAGGGAGTCTGCGACGGCTAAAGGTGTTACAATTGTGCTTAACGAAGCTGCCAAAAAGAAAGGCATTGATATAAAAGGGGCCAGAGTGGTTATCCAGGGCTTTGGAAACGCCGGAAGCTTTTTATCCAAATTCCTTTATGATGCTGGTGCAAAAGTTGTCGGAATTTCCGATGCCTATGGAGCATTGCATGACCCGGATGGTTTAGATATCGATTACCTGCTTGACCGGAGAGATAGCTTTGGGACCGTCACAAATCTGTTCAACAACACTATCTCCAACAAAGAATTATTTGAACTGGACTGTGATATTATCGTTCCGGCCGCAGTGGAAAATCAGATTACCAGAGAAAATGCCCACAAAATCAAGGCAAGTATAGTGGTGGAGGCTGCAAATGGGCCAACCACCATGGAAGCTACCAGGATTCTTACTGAACGTGGTATACTTCTTGTCCCAGATGTGCTGGCTTCTGCTGGCGGGGTTACGGTATCCTATTTTGAATGGGTACAGAATAACCAAGGATTTTATTGGACAGAAGAAGAAATAGACAGGAAATTAAATGAAATTATGATTAAATCCTTTAATTCTATCTATCAAACGGCTGAAACGAGACGTGTTGATATGCGTCTTGCTGCCTATATGGTCGGTGTTCGGAAAATGGCTGAGGCTTCCAGATTCCGCGGATGGGTATAGTTCAGTTCGATTCAGTACATTCAGAGTAAAGACATAATTCCTATATTAAATAAAAAACTCTTACAGGTTAAGAGTTTTTAATTTTACGGAACACATTTCATAAGTATAAGGAAGTGCATAGCCATGCAAAAAGAGAAAGTAATTATTATAGGTGGTGGACCTTGTGGTATGTCTGCTGCGATAGAGTTGAAAAAGCTCGGAATAAATCCATTAATTATTGAAAAGGGGAATGTTGTAAATACCATTCACAATTTCCCAACGCATCAGACCTTCTTTAGCTCCAGTGAAAAACTGGAGCTGGGAGACATGGCTTTCATTAACGAAAAGCAAAAGCCAGTCAGAATTCAGGCCCTGTCCTATTACCGGGAAGTAGCAAAGCGGATGAAATTGCGTATGAATACATATGAACGGGCAATCAGCATCAGCAAATCAGCAGATGATATACAGGTTTCTACCAAGCTTTTGAATGGAGAAACCCGTTCCTATATTGCATCGGAACTAATTATTGCCACCGGTTATTATGATCAGCCGAACACGATGAACATACCTGGAGAAGATAAATCAAAGGTCATGCATTACTTTAAGGAGGGCCATCCCTATTACGATAAAGATGTTGTTGTGATAGGCGGGAAAAACTCTGCTGTAGATGCAGCACTCGAACTGCATCGTGCAGGTGCACATGTCACTGTGCTTTATCGTGGAGGAGAGTATTCAAAAAGCATCAAACCATGGATTATTCCGGAATTTAAATCATTAGTCAATAAAGGCATTATTAACATGATTTTCCATGCTCAAGTAGTTGAAATAAAAGACGACAAGGTTATTTATAATGCAAGCGGACAGGAAACTTCACTGAAAAATGACTTTGTATTTGCAATGACCGGATACAGGCCTGATTATACATTACTGATCGATGCGGGTATCCAAATTGACAAAGAGAACGGCAAACCTGACTATAACCCGAACACATATGAAACAAATGTAGATGGTATATATATAGCAGGGGTAGTGGCTGCCGGTTATAATAACAATGAAATATTTATTGAAAACGGAAGGTTCCACGGAGAAGCGATAGCCAAATCCATACATAAGGGATAGCAGAAATTCTGCTATCCCTTTTTATTTATTCATTGGAATATCTTTTCTATTGGCTGTTTTAAGAAAAAACTCAATAAACACGAAAACTGCTCCGGCCGATTTCCGCTCCGGGCAGTCGCTTTCCGCGGGCAACGCTTCAGCTTCCTCGGAAGAAACCCACTTCCTGCGGGATCTTCAGCTGTTGCTTTTCCCGCTGGAGTCGACTGCCCTGCGCTCCAATCAATCTCAAAGAAATGATTATTTAGAGATTTAAAAGTTAAATATGATAAGATGTTAATCCACTCAACACAACGGAGGAAATATACGGAGACTCCTGCGGGAAAGCGAAGACGCTAAGACCCCACAGAGAGCGAACTTTGCGAGCGAGGAGGCTTAGCGCGAGCCCGCGGAAAGCGCAGTGTATTTCCGGAGTGGGGATTACCACACCATAATTTCTACAAAAAATTGACAGAGCAGCATAGAATGAGGAAATTCACTTTGGCTTTTTTGTCTTCAGAAAAACTGAAGACGCTAAGCCCCCGCTAGATGCACCTGCGTCTTCTAGTTACGCTTCGCAGTATGCTTCCTCGGTGCAAGGGAACAAGGAAGCAATTGCAAGTAGTACCCTGGCTTAGTGCGAGACCGCGGAAAGCGAAGTGTATTTCCGGAGTGGGGATAAAGCACCAATCCGTTCCTGTTACATCGCTGTTTCTATCAAATAGAATGTTAGAGATGACAACGATACTTACGAAAAGAGCCTTACTAATTCACTTAAATCCTTTGTATGCTCAAGGGAAATCAATAACCGGATTCTCGCCTTTGGTCCAGATAATCCCTGGGCGAATATGACACCCATTTCTTTCAGCTGTCTTCCGCCGCCATCATAACCATAGGTCGGTTGTACAACACCATTAAAGCATCTTGATACAAGTATAACGGGAATTTTTTTCCTAAGCAGATTCCGGATCGGCTCAACCGTTGTCTTTGGCAAATTCCCCTGACCAAGACCTTCAATAACGAGACCGTCAGGATTTGCAGCAGAAACTGCATGAAGGAGCTGTTCGTCCATCCCGGCAAAGGCCTTTAGCAGAAATACATTTTTTGAGATTGTTTCGATCGGCTGCTTATGTCTGGTGATCACTGTCCGATGAAAAATAATCGAATCCTTTGTAATCACACCAATAGGTCCAAATTGGGGACTTTGAAAGGTTGCGACATTGCTGGTTGATGTCTTTGTTACATTTTCTGCCGCGTGTATTTCATCATTCATCACGACGAGTACACCTTTATTTTTTGCTTCATCGTCAACGGCAACCCGCAGTGAACTGATTAGGTTATACAATGCATCTGAGCCAATTTCATTACTGGAGCGCATTGCACCTGTCACGACTACTGGTTTGTCTGTCGTCAGGACCAAATCAAGGAAATACGCGGTTTCTTCAAGGGTATCTGTGCCATGTGTCACAATGACTCCATCGAAACCATCGATTATTTCATTCACTTTATTAGCCAGTTTAAGCATATGATTTGGAGTAATCTGAGGGGAGGGCAGATCAAACATAATAAGCTCCTCAATATCGGCAAATGTTTTCAACTGATCAATCGTCTTTGTCAATGGATGACTATCTGCAGCATTTACTTCTCCGGTCTCTTTATTTTCTAGCATGGAAATGGTTCCACCAGTATGTATAATTAGTACTTTCTTCATCAATATCACCCGCTTATAATTTTCTATTTCCATTACCAATAACTAATGATACGATAAAAGTAATGGAATTGGAAAGGGTATGAAACCATGATTGCAATCTTGTCCGCTGGAATAGCTCCCATAGTTGCTTTAATGTCTTTCATTTACTTGAAAGATAGAATAACAGAACCGTTGCCAATCATAGTCCGGACATTTATTTCTGGTACTTTATTGGTGTTTCCGATTATGTTCATCCAATATGCCATCACTACAGAACATGTAAGTGATAGCAGTTTTATTGAATCCTTTTTTCAGATTGCATTGTTCGAGGAGTTTTTCAAATGGTTCATATTCATGTTTCTAATATACAATCATCCCGAATTCGATAACCACTATGATGGAATTGTCTATGCGGTTTCCATCAGTTTGGGATTTGCATCAGTAGAAAATATTTTATATCTATTAACAAATGGAATTGAATATGCTTTTCTGAGGGCTTTCTTTCCAGTTTCTTCCCATGCGCTTTTCGGTATCATTATGGGCTTTTATTTAGGAAAGGCCAAGATGTCAAAGCAAAACCGCAAACTAAATATCGCACTGGCTTTTCTGTTTCCATTCATGCTGCATGGAACATATAACTTCATTCTCAAGAGT
This sequence comes from Oceanobacillus massiliensis str. N'diop, assembly GCF_000285495.1. Lineage (GTDB taxonomy): Bacteria > Bacillota > Bacilli > Bacillales > Amphibacillaceae > Oceanobacillus > Oceanobacillus massiliensis. The sequence goes on along the minus strand of NZ_HE610978.1, from coordinate 103,164 downwards.
TATAGCCAAACAAGCAGCTGGTTCTATCTGCTTATCCCTTTCATGATTGTACTTTGGATCGTAGCCTTACAGAGAATGAAGGCTGCAAACGATTCTTATTTGAATTCGTATGAAAATGATAAAGAAACCTTTCTCCTGTAATCATATTGATTACAGGAGTTTTTTTCGCTCTCACTTAAAAGAATTTTGTTTTAGCAGGTCTTATTGCCCCACATATATCCATCGGTTGATTACACTACGCAGCTCCCTTCAACAGGCGGTTTTACGTACAAATTGCTTCCTCTTTAGAGATGAAAACAATGATACTCGCAAAAGCAGTCTTTAATTAAATCTCCAAACATGAATAAAAAGGATAATTACTCAAAAAATAGGTTTGCAATCCAAACGAACGAATGGAGGATAAAGTATGACTTACCGGAGAGTTGCCTTTCTATTCTTGATTATCAGCTTATCATTGATTGTGCTTCAAACAGATTCATCCACAAATACTGCCAAGGCATTCAGTTCTCAAGTAATACAGCAGGGTGCGGTCGGCGATGACGTCATTGAACTGCAATCCAGATTACAATATTTAGGTTTCTATAATGGAAAAATTGATGGTGTATTTGGATGGGGAACTTATTGGGCGCTTCGAAACTTTCAATACGAGTTCGGCATGGAGATAGATGGGTTGGCCGGACAGACGACAAAGGACAAACTTGTCCAAGCGAGCGATTATGACGAAGGTTATGTTAAAGGAAAGATCAATGCAGGAGAAAATTTCTCCCATTATGGAGGCGGTGACCGAAGTGGATCAACATCCCAGGGAACGGCTAATAATGATACAAGTAGTGGTGACAATGTAACTGCCGTAAATGTCCCGCAAGGTTATTCTCAAAACGATATTCAGTTAATGGCCAATGCCGTTTATGGGGAAGCACGGGGCGAACCATATGAAGGGCAGGTTGCAGTAGCTGCCGTCATTTTAAATCGGGTTGAAAGTCCTACCTTTCCAAATACAGCTTCCGGGGTAATATTTGAACCGAGGGCATTTACTGCCGTTGCAGACGGGCAGATTTGGCTGACACCAAACGAAAGGGCAAAAGAGGCAGTCATTGATGCCATTAATGGGTGGGACCCTTCAGGTAATGCACTTTACTATTTCAACCCTGACACAGCAACTTCTGGCTGGATATGGACCAGGCCGCAGATCAAACAGATTGGAAAGCATATATTCTGTAAATAGAAAGGTGTGAGTAATACATGATTCGGTGGATATTAATCGCAGTACTCACAGTGGGTATTGCAGGGACAGCATTTTGGGGATATTTGGAACATCAGGAAAAAAACGCAATCTTGATTCAGGCAGAAAATACGTACCAGCGTTCGTTCCATGAGCTTACTTATAATATGGATCATTTACATGACCAAATCGGAACAGCAATTGCGATGAATTCAACGGAAAGACTATCCCCGCAATTTGTAGAAATTTGGAGAATCACTTCAGATGCATTGGCCAATGTCGGACAGCTCCCACTCGGTTTACTGCCATTTAACAAAACGGAAGAATTTCTTTCTGAAATAGGAGACTTCACATATCATACCGCGGTAAGAGATCTGGAAAACTCCCCGCTTACAGACGAAGAGTCGGAAAGATTAGAGAATCTATATAAACAATCAGGCGATATCAAAAATGAATTAAGGGAAGTGCAGCATATCGCTCTCGAGAATAATCTGAGGTGGATGGACGTGCAGCTTGCACTTGCCAATGAGGATGAACAGGTGGATAACACCATTATTGATGGGTTTAAGACGGTTGAGAAGTCAGTAGAAGAATTTGCAGAGAACAATACCGGTCCCGCAATAATCGGTACATCTACAAAAGAGCATCAATATAAATCGCTGACTGGTGAAGAAATCAGTGAGGAAGAGGCCCTAAACAAAAGCAAAGAGATTTTAAGTGCAGAAAAGGAAGATGAACTGACCATTGCAGAAACTGGCGAAGGTTCAGACATACCTATGTATAGTATTTCATATAACACGGACAAAAAGCGGGCATATATGGATATGTCAAAACAGGGAGGACACCCGTTAACCCTTCTCATCACCCGGCCAATCAACGATGCCAAGGTCAGCTTGAATGCAGGTGCTGAAAAAGCAAAAGAATATCTGAACACCAACGATCTAGAGGATATGTCGCTTTTCCAAAGCAGCGAGTATAACAATATTGGCGTATATTCATTCCTCCATAATGAAAATGATGTCCGTGTATACTCTGATGCTGTGGAAGTCAAGGTTGCTCTAGATAACGGAGAAATTATTGGCCTGACAGCAAATAACTATTTTATGAATCACACCGAACGTGAAATACCGGAACCGGAAATTTCTGAAACCGAGGCAAGAAATAACGTTAACCCAAATGTCGATATACAGGAGCAATTCTTGGCAGTAATCGATAATGACATGGGAGAAGAAGTATTAGCGTATGAATTTCTCGGAGTGCTGGATAACGATACGTACCGGATTTTCATCAATGCCATGAACGGAAAAGAAGAAAAAGTGGAGAGACTTGGCGGAACTGAAATTAATTTTGCAGCTAATTTTTAGGGAAAGGCAAAAAGCCTTTCCCTTTTTCTAAAATTCTGTAATAATAGGCATATAGTATCATCGGGTGAAAGTCAAGGGGGATATAAATGAAAATAGGAACAGTGCTGAACTTAGAAATCAGGGAAGCAAAAACGGGTGAAATCCATGAATACCATTGTAAGATAGTAGAAAAAAACAGGAAGTACTTTATGATAGATTATCCCATTCATTCAAAAACCAAAAGAACAGCCCATTTAAAAAAAGGCACCTTTATTTCTGTCACCTTCATTGGGAATGACCAGGCTATTTACCAATTCACATCAAAAATTGTGGATAAAGTTAAAATGAATATTCCAGCATTGGCGATTACCATTCCAGAAAATGAGGATATTAAGCGGATTCAGCGGCGCGAGTATGTAAGAATTGAAACCTCCGTCGATATTGCAGTCCACAGTGCTGACAAGCTTTTCGCTCCATTCACAACGGTGACCTCGGACATCAGCGGCGGAGGTATGGCTATTGTTGTACCGAAGAACATCCAATTGGAAATCAATTCAAAGGCCGATGTGTGGCTCCCGCTTCCCATGCAGAATAGTGAATACCATTATGTCTATGGCCAAACAGAGATTGTACTTATTAGAGAAGTAAACAATAGGGTTAACCTGGTATCGCTGAAATTCGACTCAATCGGTCAAGCGGACAGACAAAAAATTGTAAGATTCTGTTTTGAAAAACAACGGGAAGCACGCCAAAAAGAACGAATTTAAATAGACCTCCATTTTTAGGTTATGTTATTATTGATAATAAGTAAGTCTACAAAACTTGGCACCCGCCAAGTTTTTTAACGGTAATGAGAGGAAGGAAATTCAACTATGAAAGAAAAAAGCATCGCAATCGCAATCGATGGACCGGCAGCAGCCGGCAAAAGTACAGTAGCAAAAATAATCGCTGAAAAACTATCTTATGTTTATATTGATACAGGTGCCATGTATCGGGCGTTGACATTAAAGGCGCTGAAACAAAAGATTGATTTAGAAGATGAAACAGCGATTCTGGACCTATTAATGGATACTGATATTGAATTAAAGCAAACCATAAACGGACAAGTTGTCATCATGGACAAAATGGATGTGACGAAGGAAATTCGATTCCAGGATGTTACAACAAAGGTTTCTTATGTCGCCAAGCATGCAGCAGTCAGAAAAGAAATGGTCAATAGACAGCAAAACATGGCCAGTAACCGCGGAGTAGTTATGGACGGAAGAGACATTGGAACACACGTTCTTCCGGATGCTGAGATTAAAATTTTCCTAATCGCATCGGTGGAAGAAAGAGCAAAGAGAAGATATGACGAAAATAATAAAAAAGGCATTCCTTCCGACATGCAAACCTTAAAAAGTGAAATTGAGGAAAGAGACAGAATTGACTCAAGCCGTGAAGCATCACCACTGATTAAAGCAGCTGATGCAATTGAGGTAGATACGACTTCCCTAAGCATTAATCAGGTAGCAGAGCGGATTTTGATGGAATTCGAAAAAACGGCAGCAAATAGTTAAACAGATAAAAGGAAGTAGTTTGAATTTGCTAGAGGAGAATAAAAATGAATTTATATAAATTTGCTAAATCTGTTGTTGCTCTTATCTTATTTCCTTTATACCGAATCCATGTGATCGGAAAGGAAAATGTGCCATCGAAAGGGCCGGTAATCATTTGTTCCAATCATATTTCAAATTTGGATCCGCCGGTAGTCGGCATAACTTCCCCAAGGGATATCCATTTTATGGCAAAAGGGGAATTGTTTGAAAAACCTTTTTTAGGGAAATTATTAATAGGGATTCAGGCCTTTCCCGTAAGAAGAGGGCTCGCGGATCGGAACGCATTGAGAAGGGGACTTGAAATTCTAAAAGATGGAGAGACATTGGGATTATTTCCAGAGGGAACTAGAAGCAAGACAGGCGAACTTGGAAAACCACTTGCAGGAGCAGGCTTTTTTGCCCTTCGTTCCAAAGCCGCCATTATCCCATGCGCAATAATTGGTTCATACAAACCATTTAAGAAAACGAAAGTTGTTTATGGTAAACCGATCAGCATGGATTTGTACAGAGAGGCCAAATTAACTGCACAGGAAACAGCAGATGCCATCATGCACGAAATTAAATTATTAAAAGAAAAGCATCAATTTTAATTGACTTTACTTGACAAATAATTGTAATTATTAGAAGTTATAGAAAGAATATGTTTAATCATTCTTACTATTTCCATTATAATTTGGATATTGGAGTGTACCTAGGAGGGCTATGGATATGAGTGAAGAAAACAAAGATTTACAGGAATTAAATGTAGGAGACACGGTCACAGGAACTGTGATTAAACTGGAAGAAAAACAGGTTCTTGTCGATATCGGCTATAAAACAGAAGGAATCCTGCCAATTGGTGAACTTTCAAGTTTACATGTTGAAACAACTGGTGATGTAGTAAAAGAAGGAGATTCTGTAACCTTGAAAGTAAAGAAAGTGGAAGATGATGAAATCATACTTTCCAAGAAGGCTGTCGATTCTGAATCTGCTTGGGAAGATCTTGAGAAAAAGTATGAAAGCGGAGAAGTGTTTGAAACTGTTGTCAAAGAGATTGTCAAAGGCGGACTTGTAGTTGATGTAGGTCTGCGGGGCTTTATTCCGGCATCACTAGTGGAGACTCATTTTGTCGAAGATTTTTCAGAATACCTGAATAAGCCGCTTACTGTGAAAATTGCCGATCTTGACAGAGATCAAAACCGTATTATCCTTTCCCACAGAGCGGTTGCCGAGGAAGAAGCAAGTGCAAAGAAAAATGATATTCTCCAATCGATTGAAGCCGGTCAGGTGATGGAGGGAACTGTTCAGAGAATTACCAGTTTTGGAGCATTTGTCGACCTTGGCGGTGTCGATGGACTTGTTCATATTTCGCAACTGGCACACGAACATGTAGCAAAAGCTTCCGATGTTGTATCAGAGGGAGACAAGATTAAAGTCGAAATCCTTTCAGTGGATCGTGACAATGAGCGTATCTCATTATCACATAAGAACACCCTCCCCGGGCCATGGACAGATATCCAAAGCCGTGTAGCTTCAGGGTCAACAATTGAAGGAACCGTTAAACGCCTTGTTAACTTTGGAGCATTTGTCGAAATTCTGCCAGGGGTTGAAGGACTTGTCCATATCTCCCAAATCGCCAACAGACATATCGCTACACCGCAAGAAGTTCTTGAGGTCGGACAAAAAGTCAATGTGAAGGTACTTGATGTCAACGAGGAAGAAGAACGCATTTCTCTAAGCATCAAGGAACTGGAGCAAGAGCAGGAACAAAAAGAATATAAGCAATATGAAAAAGATGAAGAACAGTCCGGATTTCAGCTTGGAGATTTCATAGGCGATAAACTGGATAAATATAAAAAGTAAATTTTTCAAAGATCCCTTTAAATAAGGGGTCTTTTTTTATTGGTAGCTTTCGTGAGCGCAGCCGATCCAATCACAAAAACATCTCCAATTAACGGTACTATATTTATCAGATTAAGCCATAATAAAAAGGAATATCGAAGCTTTTATTTCGTTTATCCTGGAGGTAAATAAAATGATGGAATATACACTCCCCATAATAATTGGAGTCATAATAGGAACCATTTGCAGAATCATTATGCTGCGCACGGATTACCGTCAATACCCGACATATCTGCATGGTAAGATCATTCATCTATCACTGGGATTTATCGCTGCCTCTTTGGGTTCTCTGGCAGTACCTGCAATTATGGAAAAAGAGTTTACAGCAGTGACATTGTTGACAGTGGCTGCAACCCAATTCAGAGACGTACGCAACATGGAAAGAAGTACTCTGGCCGAAGTGGATAGCTTTGAACTTGTTTCAAGGGGGAAAACCTATATCGAAGGCATCGCCATATCCTTCGAAAGCAGGAATTACCTGGTTATGTTCACGGCATTTCTGGCGACACTTTCATTTATCGTATGGAATATTTTTGCAGCGCTTGCGGTAGGGGCAATCTGCCTTATCATTGGGCAGGTATTGATGAGCGGTTCCACATTAAAAGATATAGTGGACATAGAGCACTCCAAGTTGAGCTTTGATGGTGCAGGGCTCTATGTGGATAATATTTACATCATGAACATTGGGCTTCCAGAACGGCAGGAAGAAATTTTAAAATATGGAATGGGCTTTATATTGATTCCCAAAAATATCAACATCATCATAACAATCGGCAATCTCGGTCAGCGTCAGGCAATACTTCACGATGTATCATCATCACTGGGCGTGTTTCGGGACTCTGGCACACCAGCACTGACACCGTTGATTAAACGCGATTTGGATGATGGCCGTTTGGGTATCTTTATCCTTCCGCAAATACGTGATGTCAAGACAGCTATGGATGTAATCGGCTCTGTTCCAGTACTGGAGAGCGCAGTGCGTATGCCTTCTGAATCCAACTCGCTGAAAAAAGGAGAGAAGAGCAAATGATGATAGAGAAGGCTATATTGGCTATTATTACAACAAATAGACAGAAGGTTTCGGGTGGCTCCCCCATCTTTTTTTGTGATACCAAAAAGGAAATGGAATATGTGGCAGCAAACCTGGAGGCAATTACCGATGGGATATCACATGCACTTAGCGAAGAGTTATTTATCATCGTGAAACACTGATAAGAATTGTTAATCTTACCTTCTTTTGCTAGAATGAATTAAAGTTAAGGCAAATAGACACAAAGAGAGAGGATGTCCTTTATTATGAGGAAATCTGTTGTAGCAATTGTAGGAAGACCAAATGTTGGTAAATCTACTATATTTAATAGACTGGTTGGAGAAAGAATATCGATCGTAGAAGATATACCGGGAGTAACCCGTGATCGAATATATGCATCTGCAGATTGGCTCAATCAGGATTTTAACCTGATAGATACCGGAGGAATTGAAATCGGCGATGAACCATTGCTTGTTCAAATGCGTCAGCAGGCCGAGATAGCGATTGACGAAGCTGATGTGATTATCTTTATCCTGAACGGGAAAGAGGGAATTACAGCGGCAGATGAAGAGGTAGCCAAATTATTGTTTAAGTCAAACAAATCGGTGGTACTTGCCATCAATAAAATGGACAACCCAGAAATGCGCGAAACCATTTATGAGTATTACTCACTTGGTTTTGGTGAACCATTCCCTATTTCCGGGTCCCATGGTCTTGGTTTAGGTGATCTTTTGGACGAGGTTGTCAAACATTTCCCCGTGTTTGCTGAAGAAGAAGCTGAAGAGGATACAATCTATTTCAGTCTCATTGGCAGACCGAATGTTGGCAAGTCCTCTTTGGTCAATGCCCTATTGAATGAGGAAAGGGTTATTGTAAGTGAAATCGAAGGGACAACAAGGGATGCAATCGATACCCGTCTCCACAAGGACGATCAGGATTTCATCATTATCGATACTGCTGGTATGCGCAAACGCGGTAAAGTATATGAAACGACAGAAAAATACAGTGTATTAAGAGCACTAAGGGCAATTGAGCGTTCCGATGTTGTTCTAGTACTGATTGATGCTGAAACCGGCATCAGAGAGCAAGATAAGAAGATTGCCGGTTATGCACATGAAGCCGGCAGAGCTGTTGTCATTGTGGTCAATAAATGGGATACAGTTGCAAGTGATGAGAAGGCAATGAAAGATTTTGAAACAAAAATACGGGCCCATTTTCTCTATTTGGATTATGCACCGATTGTTTTCCTGTCAGCGAAGACAAAGAAAAGGCTGCATACATTGATTCCAGCTATTAAAATCGCCAGTGAAAGCCACGCAAAACGAGTATCCACCAATGTGCTGAATGATGTTATTATGGATGCAATAGCGATGAACCCAACACCGACTGTCAAAGGGAAACGCCTTAAAGTGCTATACGCGACACAGGTAGCTGTGAAGCCGCCTAGTTTTGTTATCTTTGTAAATGAACCCGATCTGATGCATTTTTCATATGAACGCTTTTTGGAAAATAAAATTAGGGATGCATTTGGATTTATTGGTACACCGATAAAACTATTTGCAAGAAGAAGACAATAGAAAACAGGAGTGAGATAATTGAAAAAAATCGCAGTACTTGGTGCCGGCAGCTGGGGAACGGCCTTAAGCATGGTTTTGTCTGATAATGGGCATGATGTCCATTTGTGGTCCCATCGACAGGAACAGGCGGAAGCCATCAATCAGACACATAAAAATGAAAAATACCTCGATGTATCCATTCCTGAACAAATTACTGCTTTTCACGATCTGCGTGAAGCTGTTGAAGGTGTCAGTGCCATCATAATGGTAGTTCCGACTAAAGGAATTAGAGAAGTCTGCCGGCAATTGCAGGATTTACTGAACGATAATGAAGTAACGATTATCCATGCATCAAAAGGGATTGAACCGGTTACATTAAAACGGATTTCTGAAATCATTACAGAAGAAATGAACCAGTATGCATATGAGGATATTGTCGTTCTTTCTGGACCAAGTCACGCTGAAGAAGTCGCATTGAGGCATCCTACAACCGTTACCGTTTCCTCTGAGAACATGGAAAACGCTAAGATAGCTCAGGACTTATTCAATAATGATTCCTTCCGGGTATATACGAGCCCGGATATCCTTGGAATAGAACTAGGCGGGGCATTAAAAAATATCATTGCCCTAGGTGCCGGCATCTCCGACGGTCTAGGATATGGCGATAATGCAAAAGCTGCACTTATCACAAGGGGATTGGCTGAAATCGCCAGACTCGGTACATCGCTAGGTGCCAATCCGCTCAGTTTCCTCGGATTGTCAGGGGTCGGCGATCTAATTGTGACATGCACAAGTGTCCACAGCAGAAACTGGAGGGCAGGCAACCTATTGGGGAAAGGGAATAAACTGGATGAAGTCCTGGAACAAATGGGAATGGTAGTAGAAGGCGTCAGAACTGTTGAGGCAGCCTATCAGCTTGCAAAGGACCAACAAATAGAGATGCCGATCACCGAAGGAATTTATCAAGTATTGTTCGAAAATAAAGATCCAAGAGCTGTTGTCGACCAGCTGATGAAAAGAGATAAACGGGAAGAGATGGATGACCTGGCCAGATTGCTTAATGAACGCTACATGTAACACGTAACTCCTCCCCTTGCATATACTATGTTGAATGAACATAGCAAGGAGGAGAACGAGTGAATAATTTTCAAAAAAGCATGTTTGATAAAATCCAGAAAAACTCCAATATAAACCCGGATGATATAATGAAAGTCGCGGATAAGGTCAAAAATGCAAATTTTTCGGATGAGAAGACAGTTAGAAATTTAGTACGTCATTTATCAAAAATGGCAGACAAACCATTGTCTAAAGAAAGAGAAGACAAAATCGTTCAATCCATTGTTAACAACAAAATGCCAGGGGATTTGCAATCTCTGAATCAAATATTTAAAAAATAGCCATTCATAGGCTATCGAGGATACGTAAAAGCAGATCCCTGCATAAGATAAATCGCACAAGCATTCATGGATAGAGTTGCAAAAGGATCTTATTTAGTCACCCGAAATGAAGAAACCCCCTTCATTTCGGGTTTTATTCTTATACCGGGACAGATATTAAGAATTGCGACAATATCAATATGATATATGTAATTTTTACCTTATGTTATAATACTTTTGCAAAGTAAACTGTTTGATTAGGGGTGAAATCGTTGTCAGTATCGATGCTTATGATGTATATTTCTTTTGTTGGAATGTTTTTACTTATTCTTTCTATAGGATTAATTGTACTGAGCAGAAACAAACTTAAAGGATGGTTGGCTGGAGTCGTCTCGATTCTGGCATATTTAAGCTTGATATCAGGCGGCTTGATCATACTTTATGTCGTACTAAGCGGCCCGACAAGGTAAGCTTATAAGGAGGCAGCAGAAAGTGAAACATACATATTCTCGAATTGCCGGTATGGTTTTGTTAATAATGCTTTTAAGTGGTTGTCTATACCCCCAAAGCGAGCTGGAACAAAACCAGATACCGAATGAACAGCAGCTGGAAACAGTTCAACAGGCTGTCGACAGCTACAAAGAAGAACAGCAGGGGCTTGTTCCAATTAAAACGAAGGCAAGCGATACACCAATCTTTCAAAAATACCTGATTGACTTCTCGATATTAAAGGAAAAGGGCTATTTGGCCGAAATCCCGGGAAATGCCTATGAAAAGGGTGGCGTTTATCAGTACACATTATTGACACCAGAAGATAATCCCACCGTAAAATTGATCGATTTGCGCATTACGGAAGCAATCAGAAGTGTCAATGTTCAACTCGATCTTTACCGTAATGAACATCTTTATCCCGCTTATGGTGAAAAAGTGACAGACGGTATCTATACCGTAGATTATGAGAAATTGGGTCTGGAGGGTCCTCCTACAGTAGTCAGTCCCTATTCCCAGGAAAGCCTTCCAATTATAATGGATGTCGATGGGAATCTATATGTTGATTATAGTATTGATCTAAACCGTGCATTGCAGGAATATGAACATGATTATGCGGAAGGTGAAGACATTCGGTTTATTCTTACCGACAACACTCCCTTTGCTCCCGCGTATTCCCTCCCTTACACAATCGAAAATGGCAAACCGGCATTTTTAAAGAAAAATGAATAATAGCTCCCTTGTAACATATATTGTTGCAAGGGATTTTTTATTTCCGGCATTTATTACATCCTAAAATGACTTTTGTCTTAATAAATTTTTGAAAAAGGATTAATCAAGTCATATTTTAATAGGACAACATCATAGACTCATAATGTCAATAAATTGCGGGTGGTCCATATTAAAGTACGGAGATCGGGAGGGGATCTTTTGGAAAAAATCGATATTTTTAAAGATATTTCGAAGCGGACAAATGGAGATATTTATCTAGGAATAGTTGGTGCAGTCCGTACAGGAAAATCGACATTTATCAAGAAGTTCATGGAGCTGGTTGTATTACCGAATATTGAAGATGAAAGCGAACGATCAAGAGCCCACGATGAATTGCCCCAAAGTGCAGCAGGACGTACGATTATGACAACAGAGCCGAAATTCATCCCAAACCAGGCTGTGAAACTGACAGTGGATGAGAGCTTGGATGTTAATGTTCGCCTTGTTGACTGTGTTGGTTATGCAGTTGAAGGCGCAAAAGGGTTCGAAGATGAAAATGGACCTCGAATGATTAATACACCATGGTATGAGGACCCGATTCCGTTCCATGACGCCGCAGAAATAGGAACAAGAAAGGTCATTCAGGAGCATTCCACAATTGGTGTTGTCGTCACTACTGACGGAACAATTGGCGAAATACCGAGACAAGATTATGAAGATGCCGAAATGAGAGTCATTGAAGAATTAAAAGAAGTTGGAAAACCGTTTATCATGGTTGTCAATTCTGTCAAGCCCACCAGCCAGGAAACGGAGCTGTTGCGTCAGGACCTGACTGAAAAGTACGATATACCGGTACTTTGTATGAGCATTGAATCCATGACCGAGCATGACGTCCATAACGTGCTTCGCGAAGCGCTTTTTGAATTTCCAGTATTGGAAGTGAATGTCAATCTCCCAAGTTGGGTAATGGTGTTGAAGGAAAACCATTGGCTGAGAGAAAACTATCAGGAAGCCATTCAAACAACGGTAAAGGATATCAAGAGATTGAGAGATGTAGACCATATCGTTGGCAACTTTTCAGAATATGAATATATCGATAAGGCAAACCTGGCAGGCATGGAAATGGGAGAAGGGATAGCTGAAATCGACTTGCATGCCCCCGATTATCTCTATGACGAGATACTTAAAGAGATTGTAGGGGAAGAAATCCGCGGAAAAGATCATCTTTTGGAGCTGATGCAGGACTTTGCTTTCGCCAAACGGGAATATGATCATGTAGCTGGTGCACTTCAGATGGTGAAACAAACAGGGTATGGGATTGCAGCACCTACTTTGGAGGATATGCAATTGGATGAGCCGGAGATCATTCGTCAAGGGTCAAGATTCGGTGTCCGATTAAAGGCAGTAGCACCGTCCATCCATATGATCCGAGTTGAAGTCGAATCTGAATTCGCTCCCATCATTGGTACCGAGAAACAAAGCGAAGAGCTTGTCCGTTACTTGATGCAGGACTTTGAAGAGGATCCATTATCCATCTGGGAATCGGATATCTTCGGCAGATCGCTTAGCTCCATTGTTCGCGAGGGAATCCAAGCGAAGATATCGTTAATGCCTGAAAATGCACGATACAAATTGAAGGATACACTGGAACGTATCATTAACGAAGGTTCTGGAGGCCTAATAGCCATTATTTTATAGCAGCTTATCACAAGCTGCTTTTTATTTTGCCTGCAGATTAGAACATCTCATCATCTGCAATGACTTGCAATTTTGGACAAGTATACGCCTAAAAATCAAGATTGCTTTCAAAAAGAACCGTTAGTTTCCCAAAAATTTTTGCTGGAACGGCAGGAAATAGATATTAAACGTCGTATATGTATAGTGAGTTGGCTTCAAGGCTTATTATTACTGGGTTTCTGTTAATTAGCAAGATATGGCTTAAGCACACCTTTTCAGGTCCATTTTTAGCCGTTAATCAAATAAAAATCGCAGAAATCGATAGTTTTTGTTGAATTTTATTGGAAACTCAGTTAATATAAGCCTTGTCATCACTTGATAAAGGTGACATTTTCGTTTAAACAAGACAAACAAGCGAGCAAATTTTTACTTTGAATCAATTTGTTCCCATGTCGAATTAAACACTTTGGGAGGAGGTGAATGTCATGAACAAAACAGACTTAGTGAATGCAGTTGCTGAGAAAAGCGAACTTTCCAAAAAGGACGCAACAAAAGCTGTAGACGCAGTATTCGAATCTGTCATGGATTCACTTAAAAATGGTGAAAAAGTACAGTTGATCGGATTTGGTAACTTTGAAGTACGTGAGCGTTCAGCACGTAAAGGCCGCAATCCTCAAACTGGAGAAGAAATCGAAATTCCTGCAAGCAAAGTTCCTGCTTTCAAACCAGGAAAAGCCCTTAAAGATAGCGTAAAATAATTTACATAGGGCGATGAAGGGTGCGTAATTATACGTACCCTTTTTCTATGTATGAATTGAGATGAAATAATTGACATCAAAAATGGAATAGGACATATTAGATATAAAAAGAGGCGAGTAATAAACATGAATAATTCATCTGTCGGTACAGATTTTTTCGTTATAAAAGCTTTGGAAGATGGTGTCAATGTTATTGGTTTGACACGCGGCAATGATACGAAATTCCATCATTCAGAAAAACTGGATAAAGGAGAAGTAATGATTGCTCAATTTACGGAGCATACTTCAGCAGTCAAGGTCAGAGGCAAAGCCGTCATTCAGACAAGTCATGGAGAAATGGAGAACACTTAAATACACTACATATTGCCTTTCATCAAAATTCTATAATTTTTATAACAGACAAAATATGCTATAATAACTACAGCACTCGAAAGGATGAAAGGACCCAGGTGATATCTTTGAACACTTCTATCACAGAAACGCATAACATAAGGGGACTCCTAGAAGAAAAGATCCAGCATGAATATCTGGAAAAATATTTAAAGAAACCGAAAATCGATGAAGAAAAACTGAGCTTGTTAACTGCTTTGGTTGATCATAAAGACTCATTGGACGAAATACAGAAAAAAAGGTACATTATCACCACGATGCTGGTCCAGATTGCTTTGGACACACATGAGCTTGTGCCAGCCCAAAACAATTCTAATGAATCTAAAGAGGAAAAACTTTCAAAGCAGCTCAAGGTTCTCGCCGGTGACTATTATAGTGGGTTATACTACTTCCTTTTATCCGAGATAGAGGATATCGAATTTATACATACACTTGCGGCCGCGATTAAAGAAATCAATGAGTATAAAATAAGCCTTTACTATAAAGAATTGGACAACCTAGAAGACTTCTTTGAAGCAACAAAGAAATTAGACGCCATGCTGCTGTTGCATGTCGCTGAATTTATATACGACAGTTCACTTAATCAGCTAATCTCAGATTGGCTGTTCACTGATAGAGTAATCCAGGAGAAGATAGAAGCAGAGAAATCCGGTCATTTCCCATTACAGAAAAAATGGCAGGCATACGATGAAACCAGCACTAATACTTTTTTTATAAATAAAGTCAATGCTCTGATCCGAAACAATAAGACGGAAATAAGCCGTTCCTGTTCAACTCTCCCTGAGAAATACTCATTTTTCAAAAGCTATATCCATGATAGATTGCAGGATACTGAATGCAATAATTCGTCGATGGTGGAAGAAGGTTAATTTATGCAGGAACAATCAAAAGAAGAACGCGTGCACCATGTCTTTGAAAACATCTACTCGAAATACGACTCCATGAATTCCATTATTTCCTTTCAACGGCATAAAGCCTGGCGTAAAGATGTCATGAAACGCATGGACGTGAAACAAGGAGAATGTGCCCTTGATGTATGCTGCGGAACAGGAGATTGGTCCATCTCGCTTGCGGAAGCGGTAGGACAAACCGGTTCTGTTACTGGCCTTGATTTCAGCAAAAACATGCTTTCTGTTGCAGAAGAGAAAAAGAACAGTTGAAAATCAGCCAGCTCGAACTAATCCACGGAAACGCAATGGAGCTTCCTTTTGAAGACAATACATTTGATTATGTAACTATCGGTTTCGGATTGAGAAATGTGCCGGATTATCTAACAGTACTCAAAGAAATGCACAGAGTTGTAAAACCCGGCGGAAAAGTCGTTTGTCTCGAAACATCACAGCCGACAATGATCGGTTTCCGTCAAGGCTATTATTTCTATTTTCGCTTCATCATGCCGCTGCTTGGGAGAATCATTGCAAAAAGCTATAAAGAATATTCCTGGCTCCAGGAATCGGCAAAGGATTTCCCTGGCAAGAAGCAGCTGAAACAGCTATTTTTAGATGCCGGATTTTCCCGTGTTGATGTTAAAAGCTATACAGGCGGAGTTGCAGCAATGCACATGGGCTACAAAAATTAAATTTCCTGATACTGATTTATATTTTTCAAGGTTAAGATAAGGTGACATATATGAGACTACCAAAAATCTATGGATTCTTGAAAAAGGATCTGGATATAATTGAATCTGCATTACATGAGAGCATTCAAACGGAACATCCTATATTGCGTAAAGCATCTACCGAATTATTGGACGCAGGGGGAAAGCGGATTCGCCCTGTTTTTGTTTTGCTGGCAGGGCAATTGGGGAATTACGATTTGAGCCTTATCAGAAAAGTGGCTGTAACTCTGGAATTAATACATATGGCAACATTAGTACATGATGATGTGATTGATGAAGCAGAATTGCGCAGAGGGAAGCCGACAACAAAATCACTATATGGCAACAGAGTTGCCATGTATACAGGTGACTACCTATTGGCAAGGGCATTGGAAGAAGCTACGACAATAAATGATCCCAAGATGCATCGTTTACTTTCCAAAACACTTGTTGAAGTTTCTGTTGGGGAAATAGAGCAAATTAAAGATAAGTTTGTCTGGGATCAGACACTGCGTGATTATTTAAGAAGAATCAAGAGAAAAACCGCACTGCTAATTGCAAGCAGCTGTAAATTGGGTGCGATTGTAAGTGGACTTGGTGAAAAGGATGCTGATAAATTATATCAGTATGGTTATAACATTGGGATGTCCTATCAAATCATCGATGATATCCTTGACTTCACCTCGTCCTCCAAAGAACTGGGAAAACCCGCTGGCAATGATCTGCTGCAGGGAAATATTACGCTTCCCGTATTGTATGCAAAGGAAAACGAAGCATTTAAGAGCATGATGCACAAAACTTTCATGGATCCAGAAACAGTAGATGAACAGAAAATGAAACGTTTAATAAGCGAACTTAAAAGCACGGATGCGATCAGGCAGTCATACAGAGTTAGTGATCTCTATCTTGAAAAGGCGCTGCAATCACTTGATCATCTTCCTGAAACAAGGGCTAAACGGACATTGCAGGATATCGCCAAATATATTGGTAAAAGACGCTCATAATGCAATTGTTATTTTTGCTGAAATTTGTTAAAATTTTAAAGGTTAGTCTTTTTAATACATAGAAGAGGTGGAAAAATGGAGAAGACATTTTTAATGGTTAAACCTGATGGTGTGCAGCGCAATCTAATTGGTGAGATTGTTAATCGCTTTGAGGCAAAAGGTTTTAAACTTGCAGGGGCTAAATTGATGGTAATATCCAATGAGCTTGCAGAAAAGCATTACAGCGAACACAAAGAAAGACCTTTCTTCAGTAGCCTAGTTGAGTTCATTACTTCCGGACCGGTTTTTGCCATGGTTTGGGAAGGCGAAAATGTAATCGCAACCGCCCGCAATATGATGGGTAAAACGAATCCTCTTGAAGCTGCTCCAAGTACGATCCGCGGGGACTTCGGTGTAACTGTAGGAAAGAATATCATCCATGGTTCAGATTCACCGGAAAGTGCAGAAAGAGAAATTTCATTGTTCTTCAATGAAAATGAAATTGTATCTTATTCGAAGCAAGATAGCGAATGGATCTATTAAAGTAGCATTGGCCTCCGTTTAACATAACGGAGGTTTTTTAACATTATGTTTGGAAGAGGCGCTGAACTTATGATTGATGATTACATAGAATTTACAAAGAAAGTAAAACAAAAACTCGGGATCGACTTACAATTATATAAAGAAACACAGATGAAACGCAGGCTAACCACATTGAGGAATAAAAGGGGATTTCCTTCATTTATTATCTACTTTGATGCCTTATGCAACGATGAGATGCTGCTAAAGGAATTTACCGACCGATTAACGATTAATGTTTCCGAATTCTATCGTAATCCGCGACGCTGGGATGTTTTAAAAGATAGAATTTTGCCAATGTTATTGCAAAATAACGGCAGACTTTCCATTTGGAGCGCTGCCTGTTCGACAGGGGAAGAGCCCTATAGCCTAGCCTTGATGATTAAAGAACATTTTCCTGCTGCCGCTGTTCAGATATTGGCCACAGATATTGACGAGCTTGTTCTGAGCAAAGCACAGCAAGGGGTCTATACAGAGCAGGCATTAAAAGAACTGCCCAATCCATTGCGTAAAAAATATTTCACAAAAACCGGCAGTCTCTACAAGATTGATGATGCATTAAAGAAAGATATTACATTTAAGAAACATAACTTGCTTGCGGATCGATACCCAGTCCATGTCGATTTGATTGTCTGCAGGAATGTACTGATCTATTTTACAGATAAGGCAAAGGAAGCAATCTATCAAAATTTCAGTAACGCACTGAAAACAAACGGTGTATTGTTTGTCGGAAGTACGGAGCAGATTTTCAATCCAAATCAATTTGCTTTAAATCTAGCCGATACATTTTTCTATCAAAAGCAGTAACTTTGACGAAAATCGAAAACAAAAATCAATTTTTTCTAAATAAATGCAACATAACCAAAAGCAGATATGATATAGTAATTAGCAAAACTTTATACTTATCGATACTCTATCAACTATACAGTAAAGGAGAATGTTACATTGCGCTATCTTACATCAGGGGAATCCCACGGTAAACAGCTTACAACGATTATTGAGGGAATTCCTTCCCAAATGCCATTATTAAACAATGATATTAATGAATCTTTGTTAAGGAGGCAGGGAGGTTATGGTCGTGGAAAAAGAATGCAGATCGAAAAAGACCTTGTCGAAGTTACAAGTGGAATAAGACATGGTTATACGTTAGGTTCTCCCGTTTCCCTGGTAATACATAATGATGATTTTAAACATTGGACAGATATCATGGGAGAAGCCCCTATGGAAGACGAATCCAACATGAGACGGGTCGTTACAAAACCTCGTCCTGGCCATGCCGATTTGAATGGAGCACTGAAATATGGCCATCGTGATATGCGCAATGTACTGGAAAGGTCTTCTGCCAGAGAAACGGCAGCACGTGTGGCAGCAGGGGCAGTCGCAAAAACACTGCTCAAGCATCTCGGGATTGAAGTCTGCGGTTATGTAAAAGAGATTGCCGGCATACGGGCTGAAGACAATGATTCCCTAACAATGGAAGAACGAATTAGCATATCACAGGAATCACCTGTGATGGTACTTGATAAAAATGTCGAGCAGGAAATGATGGATGCGATTGATAGCGCAAAGGCAGAAGGGGACTCCATTGGCGGAGTCTGTGAAGTCTATGTTGAAGGAATGCCGGCCGGGATTGGATCCTATGTACATTATGATCGTAAACTGGACAGCAGAATTGCCGGAAGCGTGGTGAGTATCAATGCATTTAAAGGCGTTGAATTCGGAATCGGTTTTAAGGCTGCTGAGTTGTTCGGCAGCCAAGTCCACGATGAAATAGCCTGGGATAAGGAGAAAGGATATTACCGGACTACAAATAGGCTCGGAGGCTTTGAAGGCGGTATGACGACTGGTATGCCAATTGTCGTAA
The DNA here is from genome assembly GCF_000285495.1 of Oceanobacillus massiliensis str. N'diop. Taxonomy (GTDB): domain Bacteria; phylum Bacillota; class Bacilli; order Bacillales; family Amphibacillaceae; genus Oceanobacillus; species Oceanobacillus massiliensis. Next base: position 84,113 of record NZ_HE610978.1, on the reverse strand, counting down.
AAGGAGTCATGAAGCCAATCCCGACATTAATGAAAAAACCGCTTCAAAGTGTTGATATTGAGACAAAAGAACCCTTTAAGGCTACAGTTGAGCGTTCAGATGCCTGTGCGGTTCCTGCTGCATCTGTCGTAATGGAGCATGTGGTAGCCTTTGAGCTTGCTAAAGCAATTACAGAGCAATTTCCAAGTGATCAGTTTAAACAGCTCAAAAAGGCATTGGATGACTACCGTGAAGAAATCAGGTGTTTTTAGTGGAAGCTATTTTCGTTAAATCAAGTACAAATTCCTACCATATTACGGTTGGAAAACGTGTCCGCAATAACTTGAACAGGTATTTGACGAAGGACTATTCTTCCATACTTATTGTTACCGACGAGAATGTCGCAGCATTATATTTGGAGGATATTATAAAAAATTTTCCAGAAAAGCCTGTTTTCAAGTCAATCGTTCCCGCCGGGGAGCAATCGAAAAATATCGAAACCTTTTATCAGCTGCAGACCGATGCAATTCAGTTCGGGCTTGATCGTGAATCTTTAATCATTGCCTTGGGAGGCGGTGTCGTCGGTGATCTGGCCGGATTTGCAGCAGCAACGTTCATGCGCGGAATAGATTATATTCAGATCCCTACAACGGTACTTGCCCACGATAGCAGTGTTGGCGGTAAAGTGGCAATCAATCACGAATTAGGGAAAAACCTGATTGGCAACTTTTACCCGCCGCAAGCCGTCGTATATGATACCGATACATTGCAATCACTAAATGAACGCGAAATGCGTTCCGGTTATGCAGAGCTAATTAAAGAGGCATTGATTGCGGATAAGAGCTTTTTTGATATGCTGCTTCAGACAGATATATATAGTTTGGACAGCAATGAGCTGCAGACTCATCTGAAGCTTGGTATCAAAATAAAAGCACAAATTGTGGAGGAAGACGAGAAAGAGTCCGGCGTCCGGAAGCATTTAAATCTTGGTCATACGTTAGGGCATGCCCTTGAATCGGAACTAGGCTATGGATCGCTAACGCACGGTGAAGCCGTAGCAATTGGACTCCTATTTTCCCTGCATGTCAGTGAACAGGCATTAACTGCCAACGTACCTTTCAATGCACTCCGATTATGGCTTGAAAAAAATCGCTATCCGCTTGATAATTTCGAATATCATACAGAACAATTAATAAGTAGAATGAAGGCAGATAAGAAATCCGTAAAAAGTAAAATCCAGATGGTTCTGCTCAAGGAGACAGCTTTTCCGGTCGTTAAGGAACTGGAAGATGCTGAGGTAACTGAATACTTACATTCGTTTATAGTGAGGATGATAGGGAAATGACAAGAGGAATACGAGGAGCAACTACAGTTTCTGAAAATGAGGAAACACAGATAATTGAGAACACTAGAGTATTGATTGAAGAAATGGTCCATAAAAATAATATAAAGCCAGAAACAATTTCACATGTCTTTATATCTGTCACGAAGGATTTAAATGCAGGATTTCCTGCCAGAGCATTGCGTAAGCTAGATGGCTGGACTTATGTTCCCGTCATGTGTATGGCAGAAATCGATGTACCTGGAAGTCTTGAAAAATGCATTCGGATTATGATGGTGGCCAATACCGCTCAATCACAAGAAGAGGTGCAGCATGTTTTTCATAACGAAGCAGTAAAATTGCGTCCGGATTTAGTAAAAGACAAAGGAGAATAACAGATGGAGGGTAAACCAGTTCTAACACAGCTCAGTCCTTACAAACAAGGCAAACAGACAAAAGAAATACAAGAAGAATACGGATTAGATCATATTGTCAAATTGGCATCTAATGAAAATCCATACGGTTATTCAGAAAAAGTAAGACAGAACCTTATAGATGGATTGCCCGAATTCAATATCTACCCGGATGGTTATACAGGTAAACTGAGGGAGTCACTGTCTCTTCGATTGAATTTCAATCAGAATCAATTTATTTTTGGCAGTGGTACAGAAGAGATCATTCAGATGCTTTGCCGCTCATTTCTGGTTGCAGGTTCCAATGTCATCATGGCTGCACCAACCTTTCCGCAGTATAAACATTATGCATTGATTGAAGGTGCTGCAGTAAAAGAAATCCCAACCAATAAGCATGGTTATCATGATTTGGAACGAATGCTTGCCGCAATCGATGAAAAGACAAAAATCGTCTGGTTATGTTCGCCCAATAATCCAACAGGAACCGTTATATCTGACAAGGATTTTGAATCATTCATGAACAAATGCCCAAAACATGTAGTTGTGGCATTTGACGAAGCTTATTATGAATTCATGGATAGGGAAGCAGATGTAAATGCATTGTCCTATATTAATCGATTCCATAACCTGATTGTCATGAGAACCTTCTCGAAGGCATATGGCTTGGCCGGACTCCGGATCGGTTATGGTATTGCCAATGAACAGATTGTGACAACTCTCGATAAGGTCAGGGGGCCCTTTAATACAACATCCATTGCCCAATTTGCAGCTGTTGCAGCTCTAGAGGATCAGTCCTTTATTGAACATACATATGATAAAAACAAGAAGGTAAAAGCTGCTTTCGAAACGTTTTTGGATACTATCGGCTGGGAATACTATGATTCCGAAACAAATTTCCTGCTTGTCCATACTCCTGTAAGCGGTATGGAAATGTATCAGTATCTAGTAGAGAATGGTTTTATTATCCGCCCTGGAGAATTACTTGGAATACCCGGTACAATCAGAGTGTCCATCGGAACCGAGCAGGAGATGGAAGAACTTCAGAGATTGCTCCTTCAATTTTATCAAGATAGGATGAAGGTGCTGTAATGGCTAAGATCAACATACTAGTTGCTGGCTTGGGATTAATCGGCGGATCTCTTGCAAAAGGGATGGCAAAAGACAAGGATAATCATGTCATTGGATATGATCTGAATGAAGATTCACTGAAATTTTCCCTGATGAATGGGATCATTCATGAATCCAGCACAGAATTTGCCGAAGCTGCCAAAAGAGCAGACTGCATTATTTTGGCAGCACCCATTTCAGAAACAATCTCATTGATAAATGAAATCAATACGATAGATTTTAATAAAAGCGTGATTGTTTCAGATACCGCTTCTGTAAAAAGTCCTATCATGGAGGCGGCCGGCCATTTATCCAATGAAAAGGTAACATTCATTGGGGGTCATCCAATGGCAGGATCCCACAAAAAGGGCGTCCAGGCAGCAAAGGAACATTTATTTGAAAATGCGATTTATGTGCTGTCTCCCACTAAAGAAGACAGTGGATCGAAGGTGACTGCACTACAGGAAATTTTGCGTCATACAAATAGTAAATTTGTCGTTCTTAAACCGGATGAACACGATGAAATGACGGGAGTGGTTTCTCATTTTCCGCACTTAATTGCATCTTCACTTGTTCATCAGGCCAAAAAGTGGGAATCCACACATTCATTCCTGCCAAAGCTTGCCGCCGGTGGATTTAGGGACATAACAAGGATAGCCTCCAGCAATCCGAAGATGTGGCAGGATATCTTCTATCACAATAAGGGCAAGATGTCTGTTCTTCTGGAAGAGTGGATAGAAGAAATGAAAGGATTAAAATTCCTATTAGACAACAATGAAAAAGAGAAAATGATTACATATCTGGATAAAGCAAAACTTTATCGTGACGGCCTGGCAGAATCAGAAAAAGGGGCTATCCCTTCGTTTTACGATATATATGTCGACATCAGTGACCAGCCGGGTGCAATTGGTTCCGTCGTACAGTTGCTTGCCAACAAAAATATAAGCATTAAAAATATTGAAATACTGGAAGTTCGTGAAGATATTACCGGTGCTTTAAGGTTAAGCTTTAATACAAAGGAAGCGCAGTCTAAGAGTTCGAAGTTATTAATGGCTGAAGGATATGAAACGATGATACAAAACTGACACCTAAATACAGGGGAAGTGAAAACAATGAGCGAAAAAGTATTAATGCCATTTAACGGCACTCTCGCCGGTACAATTGAAGTGCCGGGCGACAAATCGATTTCACACCGTGCGGTCATATTCGGTTCATTGGCCAATGGGGTAACAAATGTAACCAATTTTCTCGATGGTGAAGATTGCAAGAGAACGGTCCATGCATTTCGCCAGATGGGAGTAAACATTCGTGAAAATGGAACAGATCTCGTGATTGAAAGTGATGGAATAACCAGTCTGACAGAGTCAAAGCAGCCATTCTATTTTGGCAATTCGGGGACAACTACAAGGCTGATGCTCGGCATACTTTCCGGACTGCCATTTTTCACAGTCAGTTATGGCGATGCTTCCTTATCGAAACGCCCGATGGATCGGGTTGTGACCCCATTAAGGAAGATGGGTGCCATGATTGATGGCAGGAGTGACGGAAGCTTACTGCCGATTTCCGTCCGTGGAAGCACCCTTAAAGGGATTGATTATACGCTGCCTGTCAAGAGTGCCCAAGTTAAGTCAGCTGTGCTGCTGGCAGGACTGCTGGCAGAAGGGCAAACAACTGTAACCGAAACAATCCCAACGAGAGACCACACAGAGAATATGCTGAAGGCTTTTGGTGCAGACATCCAAACAGCGGGCAATACGACTATAATTACAAACAAACAGCGACTGACCGCGACCGATGTTCAGGTACCGGGCGATATATCCTCTGCAGCATTTTTTCTTGCAGCAGGAGCCATTATTCCGGGCAGCAGCATACTTCTGAAAAATGTTGGATTGAATAAGAGCCGTACCGGAATCATGGAAGTACTAGAGGATATGGGAGCGGATATACAAATTGAAAATGAGAAAGCAATCAGTGGTGAACCGATTGGCGATATACGTGTATCCTATGCTAAATTAAAAGGGACCGTTATTCAAGGTGATATCATTCCCCGTCTGATTGACGAGATTCCGATTATTGCCTTACTCGCGACACAGGCTGAAGGAATAACAACCATTAAAGATGCTGAAGAACTGCGTGTGAAGGAAACAGACAGGATAAATGCTGTAACCGAGCTGCTCTCAACCTTAGGGGCAGACATCACCCCAACTGGAGATGGGATGATCATCAAGGGCAAAACACCATTAAATGGTGGTAAAATCGCATCCTGCGATGATCACCGTATTGCAATGATGGGTGCTATCGCTTCATTAATTTCGGAAAGTGAAGTAATAATCGATGACATTTCATGCATATCCATATCCTATCCAGGGTTTTTCACGGATCTGGAATCACTCATGTAATCGCTAAGACTGTTTTCTGATGGATTTCTGTTCTTGGTTAAGCGTGAGAAAGCAGAGAAATCAACAGACAGTTTTCAACAATATAACTTGCGACAGGTACTGTACTTAAGAGGATTTGCTGACATGCAGATTCTCTTAATTTTATATAGTTGAACCAAAAAACTATTTTAGGTATGATGAAGTCTGTTATTATTTAATATAAGCAGTACATGTAGAGAGGATGTTCTTTATGGACACCATTATGGAAGCCGTACAATTAGTGGAAAATGATCAAATTGAGAAAGCAATCAGTATGCTGCGGAATTATCTGAAAAAAGCAACTGATGATGAAAAATATACGATTGCCGAACTTTATCTTCAATGGGGTTTCTTGCAGGAAGCCCGGGAGATTTTAGAGGAATTGCTTGATCTCTATCCTGATGAAAGTGATTTGAAAATTTCATTGGCCGATATTTTTATTGAAATGGAAGAAGACGAACCGGCCATCACACTGCTTAACGAAATAAATACAGAGGACCCAGCATATGTCCAGGCATTAATCCAGCTGGCGGATTTATATCAGGCACAAGGTTTATTTGAAGTATCCGAACAGAAACTGCTTACTGCAAAGCAGCTTTCAAAGGATGAAATTATTATCGACTTTGCACTTGGTGAACTATATTTCTCAATTGGGGAATATTTCAAAGCGATTAACTTCTATGAGAACGTCAAAAAACAGCAGAGTGAAGTTGCGCAGATTTCGATTGATGACCGGCTTGGTGAATCGTTCGCAGCTGCAGGAGAGTACGAGAAAGCATTAATCCATTTTAAAGATGATGAAAATAAAAATGCAGACAAGCTGTTCAAGTATGGCGTAACCGCATTCCAGGCAGACAGAAATGATATTGCAATCAACGCATGGGAACATGTTCTGGAGCTGGATGAAGATTATAATACCGTTTATTATCAGCTTGCAAAAGCATACGAAGCAGAAGGAATGGTTCAGGAGGCCTTCCAAACGGCAATCAAAGGGCTTGAGCGAGATGAATTCAATAAAGAACTATACTTTATTGCCGGTACTGTTGCCCATCACCTCAATCAGGATGAAGAAAGCGAAAAGTTCGTTCGCGAAGCAATTGCTCTGGACCCTGACTTCAAGGAAGCTGTCCTGTTTTTGATTGAACTATTTAAAAAGAATGAAGACTCTGAAGCGATTACAGACTTGATAAAAGAGATTAAAAAAACTGGCGCAGACGATCCGATGTATGACTGGGAACTTGCACGTGCATTTATTGAAATTGAATTATATGATGATGCATTAAAACACTATAAGGAAGCATATAATAGTCTAAATCAAGATAGCGATTTTCTGAAGGAATACGGCTTCTTTCTTACAGAAGAGGGCAGAATTACTGATGCCATTCCAATTTTTGAAGCTTACGTCAGACTTCAACCCCTCGATGAGGAAACCGAGGCATACCTTAACCGGTTAAAACAAACGTATGAACTGGATCTGTAGGGTTTTGTAAAACTTTAAAAGGGGGGAGAAAGAAGATGATCACTCCTGTCACTGCCAAGGATAAGAAAAGTTTTATTCAGTGGTTCCTGAATCATTACCGGTTAAAGAAACGGGAAAGCGTTTGGATTCTAAACTATCTGGTCAATCACAACGACCTGCTTGGTAATGTGCATTTCGTCAGAGATGTAAAGTATTGTCCAAGAGGGATTATGATGACGAGCCACTGTTCAGAAGAAGTACCTTTTCGTTTTTACAAAAACCATTTGGTCACAACCGATGCAGAGAAATCTTTCCATGAGATCCGATTGAACCAGAATGAACCACTATACCTGCAATTGAATTTTAAACGGTCAAATCAGCATTCCTATTACGCTTCTGTTTTGGAAGAGAATCCTTTTATACCTGCCGACTACTATATAACGAATCATGAAAAAGCATTGGCAAATCAGCTATTGAACTATTCTTTATATGAATATAAAAAGGAAAAATTATTAAAGCAAATTGACCGTGCACTAGATGAGATGAATCAGGAAGAATTTAGAATTCTCTCAAAAAAATTGAATGACCTCAAATCCATCGCAGCACTTCAACCTGACTCTTCGGAGGAATAGGTTGATTTTTTTTGCCTATATAAGATAAGATTTATAAATGATATAATTGGAAAACATCTGAGGTAAATACAGAACAGAAAGGATGATTTTATGAAATGGAGAAAATCTGACCTCCAAACATATGTACAGGCTAAAGAATACATAGACACCGTTATTATTCCATTAATTCCTTTTCAGATGTCAGGGGATGCAGAGGCAGAGAAATACGCCCAGCAGGCAGAAGCAATGACAATCTTTGCACAGGATATCGAAAAGGAGCTGACAGGGAGAATTATGCTGGCACCTCCTTACCATTATTTGAAGTCTGCCAAAAAAGAAGATGAAATAAATCGGCTGAATGCCTGGGGGAATGAGATAACGGAACAGCCCTTTTCCCATATCCTTCTTATTACATTCGATTCCAGCTGGAAAAAACAAGAAAAGGATCTTTCAAGTCATTTATTATGGATGCCTGCCGTCCAGACTGAAGATATCAATTCCAAGGAGATGCAACGTATAATCAGGGATCAGGTTGGACAGACTGTTGAATTGATCAGGTCGTTTTGGCAGTAGCCAAAAAATTGGCGAATGCTGCTGTAAAGTGTGTTTTTATCCTATCTATTGATTGTGAATATTGTTTTATATTGACCGAATAAAAAGATTGCGCTATCATGGTATTGTCCTAGTAATCTGAATTAAATTATATATGTCCGTGACTATTGTAAAGAGGGGGGAAAATCATGAGTGATGAAAAACAGCAAGTATCCCGTAGACAGTTTCTGAACTATACGCTTACAGGGGTAGGGGGATTTATGGCAGCCGGCTTACTAATATCTCCTATAAGAATGGCAGTTGATCCCGTATTGAAACACACTGCAGCAGGTGATCTGGCAAATGTAGGATTATCTGTTGATGACATTACATCAGATCCTCAGCGAATCGATTGGAGTATAGACCAAGTAGATGGCTGGTATGAATCTGAGGTAAATCGCTCTGCGTGGGTTTATAAAAATGAAAATGATGAGATTGTAGCCTTTTCCCCGGTTTGTAAACACTTAGGATGTGTTGTTTCATGGGAAGGCAGCGAAGATTATCCGAATCAATACTACTGCCCATGCCATGACGGACGCTATGAGAAGGATGGTACCAATGTTCCAGGTACACCACCTTTAGCACCACTGGATGTCTATGAGCAGGAAGTAAGGGATGGCATGCTGTTCCTTGGCGATGCAAAACCACAAGGGGAGGCGTAATGGATTATGTTACAGAAAATATATGATTGGATTGATGATCGTATAGATATTACGCCAATATGGCGCGATATTGCCGATCACGAGGTTCCGGAACATGTTAACCCCGCCCATCATTTCTCTGCATTTGTTTATTGTTTTGGCGGATTGACGTTTTTCGTTGTTGTAATTCAAATTCTTTCCGGAATGTTCCTGACGATGTATTATGTGCCGGACATTGAAAATGCTTGGAAGTCGGTTTATTATTTACAGACCGAAGTTGCCCATGCGCAAATCGTACGGGGAATGCATCATTGGGGTGCCAGTGTTGTAATTGTTATGCTATTATTACATACTCTACGTGTGTTCTTCCAAGGCGCATATAAAAAACCCCGTGAGCTTAATTGGATGGTCGGCGTGCTGATCTTCTTTATTATGCTAGGTTTAGGTTTCACTGGATATTTACTTCCTTGGGATAACAAAGCATATTTTGCAACCCAGGTTGGATTGGAAATAGCTGAACAGGTTCCGTTTATCGGAGTGCAATTAAAAACATTGCTGGCTGGAGATGCAACCATCGTTGGTGCTCAGACTCTGACAAGATTCTTTGCCATTCACGTCTTCTTCTTGCCTGCAGCCTTATTCGCACTATTGGCGGTTCACTTTATTTTAATTCGTAGACAAGGTATATCCGGACCACTATAAAAAGGAGGGCAAGTGATGCATAAGGGTAAAGGTATGAAATTTGTCGGAGATTCACGTATCTCTGCTGAAAGGAAACCAAATATACCGAAAGATTATTCTGAGTATCCTGGTAGAACAGAAGCTTTTTGGCCCAACTTTTTATTAAAAGAATGGTTGGCCGGTGCAGTATTTTTAGTTGGATTCCTATGTTTGACATTGGCTCATCCATCACCTTTAGAGGGAATGGCAGATCCAACGAATGCTTCGTATATCCCACTGCCGGATTGGTACTTTTTATTTCTGTATGAATTATTGAAATACAAATTTGCAAGTGGAGACTTTATACTTTTTGGGATTCTAATACTTCCAGGACTTGCATTCGGAGCATTGCTTCTCGCTCCGTTTCTGGACAACGGTCCTGGACGCAGACCGCATCAGCGTCCGATTGCAGTAGGTATGATGCTTCTCGCATTGGTTTCAGTTGTATGGCTGACTTATACTTCTGCATCTCACGTTGATTGGGAGAGCCGTGTAGAAGCAAATAAGCCGATTCCGGAATCAGATGTAACCATCGATACGGAACATCCTGGACATGCTGCTTATGAAAACAGCTGTGTGGCATGTCATGGTGCTGAACTGGAAGGTGGAGCAGGACCTACTTTAGTGGGGATTGATTTGTCTGCTGAAGAGATTATGACCATTGCAACAGAAGGAACAGGCTCAATGCCTCCTGATCAATTCCAGGGAACGGATGAGGAACTTGAGCAATTAGCAGATTTCATCATATCCGTTAATGAATCTGCAGAGTAATATTCGTTAAGTTAAACACCTTTGCCATAATGAATGGTGAAGGTGTTTTTTTACATCGCATTCAGTTCATATAGAAAGGATAGAGGTATGATTACATACATATTGCAGGAGAAAAGGTTTCTGTTTTGCCTGTTGTTAATTAACTTTTTCGGTACTCTGTATGGCTATTATTGGTATGAAGGGCAGCTTGCTGCAACGCCAGATATTTTTCTGGTTTTCGTTCCCGATAGTCCAACCGCAAGTTTATTTTTCACTATATTTTTGCTGTTCTTTCTGTTTGGGAAAAATATACCTTACATCGAAGCCCTTGCGATAATCACTTTATTCAAATACGGTACATGGGCAGTAGTTATGAACGTTCTAACCTTAATCGTTGAAGGATCGATAGGCTGGCAGGGATATATGCTAATCGCTTCCCATGCGGGGATGGCGATTCAGGGCATTCTATATGCACCATTTTATAAAATTAAGTTAAGGCATATTGCTTTCGCTGCGGTCTGGACATTGCATAACGATATTATCGATTATGTATTTGCTATGATGCCAGCGTACTCATCACTGAATAAGTACATGAATGAAATTGGTTACTTCACTTTCTGGCTAAGTATCATTTCCATCTTCATTGCCTATTGGCTCACACAAAGGAACAAGCCATTGAACTAATTGTTATATGCTGCGGGATTCCATCATACACTTAATTAATATCAAGTTTATGAGGTGATCTCTATGGTAAACAGATGGAAACTTCTTGTTCGGATCACAGCCGCAGTGCTCATAGGGATATTGCTGTACGGCCAAATTGGCCCAATAGCGGTTGAGGCAAGCACTGCAATCGCTAAGGGAGATGTCTCGAAAAACCAGATTGTTATTACCCCGTTTATTTGGACTGCTATTATCGTGGGTGGAAGCATTATTGTTACATTATCTTATGTAAGCTGGAGAAAATATAAAGCAGAAGCAAAAGAAGTTGGAAAGAAGGATAAATCTGTTGACTAATTCGGTAAATTTGACTAAAATTGACCTTAGATAAACAAGTCTAACTTCTACTGGAGGAATGAAAATGGGTTTGGGTGGTTACCTAATCTACATTGCGTTATTGATGATTATCCCGATTTGGGCTCAATCAAGGGTTAAAAGCACGTATATAAAGTATTCAAAAAAACCTACATCATCTGCTATGACAGGCGCTGAAGTCGCCCGTAAAATATTGGATGAAAATGGGTTATATGATGTAAGAATTGGACAAACGAAAGGGATGCTTTCCGATCATTATGATCCAAGGAAAAAAGTAATCAATCTTTCCGAAGGGATTTATCATGGCCGTTCAATGGCTTCGTCTGCCGTAGCAGCCCATGAAGTCGGACATGCTATTCAGGATCAGCAGGAATACGCATTTTTGCGGTTGAGAAGCGCTTTAGTGCCAATTGCCAACTTCGGTTCCAACATCTCTTTCTTCTTTATCATGGCGGGTATATTCTTCAGTATGACCAATATGCTCCTTCTGGGAATTATCTTCATGTCAGCAGCTGTATTGTTCCAGGTGGTAACATTGCCTGTAGAATTTGATGCATCCAGCCGTGCCATGACACAGTTGGTTTCATCTGGCGTAATCAGAAACAATGAAGAGCGTGAAACGAAGAAGGTCCTCAATGCTGCTGCATTGACTTATGTAGCTGCTGCTCTTGTGGCTGTTGCAGAACTATTGAGATTCGTATTGATTTACCTTTCAAGCAGAGAATAGATAAAAAAGGGATGACAAATTGTCATCCCTTTTTGTTTTGGCCAAACTGGTTTGTTTAATCTTCTCTGATCGGATTTTTGTTCTCATCCAATGTAAATCCTTCACCCATTACATCATGTGCCGTCGTGACTGCCACAAATGCGTGAGGATCCACGCTGTTGATAATACTTTTCAACCGCACAATCTCATTTCTTGCTACAACACAATAGAGAACGTCCCTTTTTTCTCCCGAAAAGCTGCCGCGTCCATCGAGAACCGTTACCCCACGGTCCATGGATGTAAGTATTTTTTCTGCAATCTCACTGCTCTTGTTTGAAATAATGGTTGCCCCTTTTGCTGAATAGGCGCCTTCCTGTATGAAATCAATTACCCTTGCGCCCAGATAAACGGCGACAAGTGTGTACATCCCTTCAACAAGGTCGAGAACCATAAAGACAGAAGCCGTTATGACAACAAAATCAAATAGGAACATTGTTCTTCCCATGCTCCATCCGGCATATTTATAGACGAGCCTTGCAATGATATCTACTCCGCCGGTTGTCCCTCCATAACGGAAGATGATTCCAAGCCCTACACCGATAAATACTCCGGCAAACAGTGCTACCAGGGTCATATCATTCTCCAGGTGGATTGAAAACTGATAGGTTTGGAAAATCCTCAAAAACAAAGATACTGCAAAGGTTCCGATAATGGTATATAAAAATGTATTCTTACCAAGGAACTTCCAGCCTATAAGAAATAATGGAACATTCAGTACGATATTGGTAATGGCCGGATCCCATCTCCAAAGAAAATAAAGCAGCAGTGTTATACCGGTAAATCCGCCTTCTCCAAGATTGTTCTGCATATTAAAATGAACGATGCCAAATGAGTAGATGGCCGCGCCAAGCAATATAAACAATATATTTTTCAATTTTAATCCGAACATCATCTATTTCCTCCTAACTTGATCGAGTGTCTATATAACAATCCTACTTAATTATAGTAAATAAAGTTTATTAGGACAATTTAATCCCTACCTGTATCAAAAATTTGTCAAACCACTTCCTTTTAGCTAACATGATAGAAGAAGAGTATAAAAAGAGGTGAGCTACTATCGAAGCACCATTATATGACACGAAAGATATTCAAAAAAGAGTGGATGATTATATCTCACAATTTAAAGAAGGCTACTTTTCTCCACTTGCCTTAATGGCAAGAATTACGGAAGAAGTAGGAGAACTGGCACGCGAGGTAAATCATTACCATGGTGAAAAGCCAAAAAAAGCAACTGAAAAGGAGAAAACAATCGAAGAGGAGCTTGGCGACATTGTTTTTGTACTTGCCTGTTTTGCCAATTCCTTGGATATTGACCTTTCAGGAGCATTCGATATCGCAATCAAAAAGATCGAAACTAGGGACAAAGACCGCTGGACTCGTAAAGATCAGTAAAACGGAATCCCTGAAACATCAGAAGTAATTTTGGACAACTTTTTTAAAGGAGAATTGAACATGGCAATAAATATCATTCTGGCGGGACCAAGAGGAAGAATGGGGTCAGCCGCTGTAAAAATGGTGGAAAACGAATCGGATTTTAAACTGGTAGCCTGCATTGACAGAAAGCACAGCGGCAAACAATTAAAAGATATAGAAGGACAACCAAGCTTGCCTGTACCTATTTATGAAGATATTGAGAAATGTTTTCAAGAGGTAAATGCAGACGTATTCATCGACTTAACGGTACCAGAGGTTGGTTACTATCATACAAAAACGGCAATAGAACATCACATCAGACCAGTTGTCGGTACTACTGGGTTCACCGATGGACAAATCGGCGAAATTGCTCAATTAGCAGAGGGAGAAAATACGGGGTGCATCATAGCTCCCAATTTTGCGATTGGGGCTGTACTTATGATGAAGTTCTCCGAAATGGCAGGAAAGTACTTTTCCGATGTAGAAATTATTGAAAAACATCACGATAGAAAACTGGATGCTCCTTCTGGAACCGCTAAAAAGACAGCAGAGCTGATAATGAAAACAAGAGAACCGAAGAAACAGGGGCATCCTGATGAACAGGAAACAATCAGCGGAGCGCGAGGTGCCGAAATGGATGGTATGCACATTCACAGCTTGCGATTACCTGGGCTTGTTGCACACCAAGAAGTCATTTTTGGGAGCTCCGGCCAGACGCTAACGATTAAACACGACTCTTTAAACCGCGGCTCCTTTATGGAAGGAATTAAATTATCTGTACATAAAGTGATGGACATGAAGGAACTTGCATACGGTCTTGAAAACATTTTATAGTTAGGATTACTGTGAAGGAAGGTTTCTATGAATATTGCCTTAATTGCACACGACCAGAAGAAAGATGATATTATCCGTTTCAGTATTGCATATAAGCATATACTGCAAAAACATAAACTCTATGCAACAGGAACAACCGGAAAACTCATATCGGAGGCAACCGGACTGAATATCCATAGATTTCAGTCCGGCCCTCTCGGCGGCGACCAGCAAATCGGAGCAATGATTGCAAAGAATGAGATGGACATTGTCATTTTCTTTAGAGATCCGCTCACTGCCCAACCGCATGAACCTGATGTAAGTGCACTCATGCGATTATGTGATGTATATCAAATCCCGCTGGCAACAAATATTGCGGCATCTGAAATTTTCCTGCGCGGTTTGGACCGCGGAGACTTTGAATGGCGGGAAATTATCAAGGAAAAACAGCAGAAAGAAGGAAATACGTGAAAAAAATAGGAATAACATGCTACCCGAGTGTGGGCGGTTCAGGAGTGATCGCGACAGAACTCGGTAAGCTTTTAGCAGAGCAAGGCCATGAGATACACTTTATAACATCGAGCATACCGTTCCGCTTAAATAAAATTCATCCTAAAGTATATTATCATGAAGTTGAAATGAATCATTATCCCGTTTTTCAATTTCCGCCATATGATCTTGCACTCGCTGCAAAAATGGCAGAAGTAATCGATCAGGAGAAACTGGATATTTTGCATGTCCATTACGCTATGCCGCATGCAATCTGTGCGATATTGGCAAAGGATATTGCGGAACACGATGTGAAAATCATCACGACACTTCATGGTACTGACATTACCGTGCTTGGAATCGATCACACATTTAAGAAGATCATAAAGCACGGAATTGAGAAGTCAGATGCGGTTACGGCTGTTTCTAATAATCTAGCCAGTCAAACAAGCGAGATGCTCGAGTTAAATAAAGAGATATCCGTCATCTATAACTTTGTAAACGAAGAGGAATACAATAGAAAAAATATGCCGAAGCTTAGAGAACAGTACGGTATTAAAGAAGAAGAAAAGGTACTCATACACATCTCCAATTTCAGGAAAGTGAAAAGAGTCCAAGATATCATTCTAGCTTTTGAAAAAATTAGAAAACAGGTGAAAAGTAAGCTTCTACTTGTAGGGGATGGCCCTGAATACTCTAGTTTAGTACAGCTATCAGAGCGTCTCGGCATGAAAGAAGATATACTTTTCCTGGGAAAACAGAATAATATAAGTGAGTTATTGTCAATCGCAGATATTAAATTATTGATGTCGGAAAAAGAGAGCTTCGGCCTGGTGCTGCTTGAGGCAATGGCGTGCGGTGTACCTTGTATCGGAACAAACATTGGCGGCATTCCCGAAGTGATCAACCATGAAGAGACTGGGTATATTGTTGAATTGGGAGATATCGAGGCAACTGCTCGACATGCCGTTCACTTATTGCAAAATGAACAGCTGCTGAAACAATTTTCCCAACACGCACTTGAACACAGTATGAAGCATTTTGAATCAACTAAAATTGTAAACCAGTATCTGAGACTTTATGATTCAGTACTGAAGCAGTAATCAAAAAGAAAATGGTGATCCCATGTTACCAAAACCATTTGCAGCAGCAAAACCAGTTCTGGAACAAATTGAAAAACACAATTATAAGGCCTATTTTGTTGGCGGCTGTGTACGTGACCTGTTGCTTGACAGAGCTTTAGGCGACATCGATATTGCCACTTCAGCCCCGCCTGAAACAATCCAAAAAATTTTCCCTAAGGTTATTCCAGTGGGGATTGAACATGGAACAGTCATCGTACGGCACGAGGGCGAGTCCTATGAAGTAACCACTTTCCGTCTCGATGGCGATTATTCAGATAAACGTCATCCGGATTCAGTCCAATTTATCGATGAGATTGATAAAGACCTGGAAAGACGTGATTTTACGATTAATGCACTAGCTATGGATTTAGACGGTGATATCATTGATTTATTTGGTGGAAGGGCAGATATTGAGAAGAAAGTAATCCAAACCGTCGGGGATGGCTACAAGCGATTCACAGAAGATGCCTTAAGGATTATCCGCGCCCTTCGATTCACCAGTCAGCTTGGTTTTACCATCCATCCAAAGACACTGGAAGATATGAGGGCATTGAGAGGCGAAATTGAAAGCCTGGCAGTTGAACGAATCACAAATGAATTCACCAAGCTATTTGCAGGTGTACATGTTAATCGTGCAATCGAATACTTAAAGGAACTGAAAATAGGTAACTATCTACCGGTGTTTCACAAACATACTGATCTCATAGACGCCATTCCGTCAACAATGCTGCCCCTCTGTTCATTTGGAGAAGTTATTTCTCTATTCCATCTGATTAAGCCTGAAGTCAGCATTGAAGTATGGGTAAGGCAATGGAAGGTCTCCAATAAAATTAAAATGGAAGCACAGCAATTGCTGAAGGCATATGAACGATATCAAAAGAATGGGCTGGATTTAATGCTCGTATATCAATTGGACCCGGGATACTACGATGGATTCGTGCGTCTTGTCAATGTCATGCATCCAAAATCATTGACGACAGATGAGATGGCATCTGTTGCAGGTAAACTAGAGATTCGCTCGCGAACAGAGCTCGCCATCAATGGTCATGACCTTATTGAAATGTATCCAGAAAGAAAAAAAGGACCTTGGCTGCATCGTCTAATCCAACAAATAGAAGCTGAAGTTGCAGCAGGTAATGTTAAAAATAATCTTAAAGACATAAAGGACTGGATAAAATGGAATCCACACGCGATCGATTAATAACCCTTCTTGCTGAGAATGAAGATCGTTTCATTTCCGGACAGGCATTATCCGATTCGTTGCATATATCCAGAAATGCTGTTTGGAAACATATGAAGGATCTTGAAAAAGATGGCTATCAGATTGAAGCTAGACCAAGAAAAGGATACCGAATCACAGCATATCCCGAAACAATGAGCAGTAATACGATCAAATGGGGACTCGATACTAAATGGATTGCTAAAACAATCATACATAAAGAAAAGACAGGTTCTACCCAGACTTTGGCACATCAGGCCGCACTGGAAAATGCACCACATGGTACAATCGTTATTGCCGATGAGCAGACAGAAGGCAGAGGAAGGATGAACCGTACCTGGCATTCCAACAAGGGGAAGGGTATCTGGCTAAGTATCCTGCTAAGACCGGAAATGCTGCCTAATGATGCTTCTAAATTGACATTACTGGCTGCAACCGTACTAGCGGACGTACTTGAATCAACTGTACAAACGAGAGCCCATATCAAGTGGCCCAACGATATATTGCTGAACCAAAAGAAAATAGCGGGAATCCTGACTGAAATGCAGGCTGAACAAGACCGCATTCAATATATATTGATAGGAATTGGATTGAATGTGAATCATTCAAAGGAAGACTTGCAGGAGGACATTCAATCTAAGGCTACATCTCTCAAGATAGAGACTGGGCAGGATTGGCCAATTACACATTTGATTCAGGAATTGCTGAAATCTTTTGAAAAATCCTTTGATGCCTACATGAAATCTGGCTTTGCTCCTGTTAAGGAAAAGTGGGAAAGTTATGGATTTAAGATTGGTCAGCCCATCCAAATAAAAACATTCAAAGATGAATGGGAATCGACTTTCCTAGGAATTTCTGAAGAAGGGGCATTGCTGACAGAATCACGGACTGGCGAAGCGATAAAGCTCTACTCGGCAGAAATAAATTGGTTCCCGGAAAATAAATAAACAAAATCACGTTCATAATTTCATCCGTAACCTGCAGGGGGGAAAGAAATGGAAGTTATCCGTACGATAAGTGAAATGCAGCGGATTAGCAAACAGTTAAAGCTTGAAGGCAAGCAAATCGGCTATGTTGCAACGATGGGCTCCTTCCATGAAGGTCATTTGAATTTAATGCAGAACGCTAAAACGGAAAATGATATCGCAATAACAAGCATATTCATCAATCCACTGCAATTCGGACCTAGCGAGGATTATGAAAAATACCCAAGAGATGAAAGCAAAGATATAAAGCAAGCAGAACAAGCAGGCATCCATTACCTTTTTCTTCCCGACGTAAAGGAAATGTATCCGGTGAAATCGTTGATCGATATGCATATCCAAGGAAGAACAGAAGTATTATGCGGCAAGTCAAGACCGGGACATTTTGACGGTGTTATAACGGTACTGACAAAATTATTCCATATCATTCTGCCTGATAGAGCTTACTTTGGCCTAAAAGATGCACAGCAAGTTGCCGTGGTCGATGCCTTACTAAACGATCTGAATTTCCCAATTGAATTAATTGGCGTCCCTACGACCCGTGAAGCCGATGGGCTAGCCAAAAGCAGCAGAAACATATTTCTGGATAATAGGGAGCGTCAAGAAGCAACCTGGCTATATAAAAGCCTGCAGTTCGGTCAGGAATTAGTAGTTGACGGTATGAATATTCCTGCTATCATTGAAAAAGAGGTTCATGACTATTTGAGCATACATATTTCCGGCAGAGTGGACTACGTTGAACTCCTGAGCTATCCCGAACTGAAGCCAATTGCGAAAATTGAAGGGACCATTATTCTGGCTGTTGCCGTTCATTTTAATCAAGCAAGGCTGATTGATAATATATTATTAACTGCTAAGGGAGAAAAAATCAATCGATTGGATTAGGGGGAAGATAGATGTTCCGCACAATGATGAAAAGTAAAATTCATCGTGCTACAGTTACAGAGGCGAATCTGAATTACATCGGAAGTGTAACAATCGATGAAGGCATCTTAGAGCAGGTCGATATATTACCACATGAAAAAGTACAAATAGTCAACAATAATAATGGATCCCGGCTGGAAACCTACGTTATTCCTGGCGAAAAAGGTTCAGGAGTGGTCTGTCTTAACGGTGCAGCAGCAAGGCTTGTCCAAAAAGGCGATACTGTAATTATTGTCTCCTATGCAGTTGTCTCCGAAGAAGAGCTGGAATCACATCGACCAAAGGTTGCTATCATGAACGAACTTAACCAGATTGAGCAACTTATCGAACAAGAGCCTCCTTTAACTCTCACGTAGGCTTTCTTCATGTAAGATTTCGAACTCTTATCGATTCCTATGGTAAGAGTTTTACTATTAATTGGAATTAGAAAGCAAGGTGGAAAAGGTGGACAAATTTGTAGTAATAGATCTTGAGACTACAGGACACTCTCCGTCCAAAAATGATAAAATAATCGAAGTCGGCATTGTGGTCATCGAAAATGATATCATCACAGATACCCACGCGACCTTTTTGAATCCTAATCAATCCATTCCACCATTTATTTCAAAATTGACCGGAATATCAGATGAGGATGTTGAAGGAGCCCCATTATTTTATGAAAAAGCTGACAAAATAATCGAGATTTTTCAGGATAGCTACTTAATCGCACATAACGTTTCATTTGATCTTGGTTTTCTTAATGCCGAACTAGCAGCTAATGGCAGGGAACGGTTGACTAACCCTGTTATCGATACGGTCGAACTATCCAGAATCCTGTTTCCAAAAGCACCAAGCTATAAATTGGGACAGCTTGCAGAATATCTGGATATCCATCATCAGGACCCGCATCGTGCCCTATCGGATGCATATGTGACTGCCAAATTATTTTTAAAGCTGAGGGAGAAACTGAATTCGTTACCATATGAGACAATCGCTCATTTGCTGAAATTGGAAAAAGTGTTTATCTCGAATGCGTATGAAATTCTTTCAGACAGATTGGATGAAACGGCATTTTCAAACAATGAAAGTGATATTATTTCGCTCAATGGATTGGCTTTTAAGAACATCGAAGACGCTCAGAACGAAACGCATCTTATAGAAAGCTCTTTTGGTGACTATTTGGATGGGATTTATGAAGACGAAGGCACGATGCAAAAGCAATTTGACAAGTATGAAAAACGGGCAGGACAACGCGAAATGTCTGAGGCAATATATGACTCTTTTCAGTCGAAGAACCATGCGTTAATTGAAGCAGAAACTGGGACTGGTAAGTCTCTTGCCTATCTGATTCCCGCTGTCTTTGAGGCAGTGAAATCCAATCAGAAGGTTATCATCAGCACCTATACAACCCAGTTGCAGAGCCAATTGCTTGATGAGGAAATACCTTCGTTCCGCAACCTAACAGATATTCCTTTTAAAGTGGCTCTATTGAAAGGGAAAAGCCATTACATAAGCCTGGAAAAGTTTGCCCATGAACTGGATAACAACCAGTCTGATAATTATGATACGGCCCTGACAAAAGCAATGCTGCTCGTCTGGCTAACAGAGACCGCTACAGGAGATATAGATGAAGTTCAATTGCCCACAAGCGGATACTTTTTCTATAAAAATATTTCAACGGATTCGGAGAATGGTGTTGATCCCCAATCTCCGTGGTTTTCAAAATCGTTTTATCAGAAGGCTCGGAGAAAGGCACAAAAAGCAGATATTATCGTCACGAATCATGCATTATTATGTACAGATATGTTCAATAATTATCAGTTCTTACCTGGGTATGAAAAGGTAATAATTGATGAGGCCCATCACTTTGAAGAAACGGCCTCACATCATTATGGCATGAAGATGGATTATATCAACATGCAGTACTTGTTCAATCAGATCGGCCATTCAGATGATGGTAAAATGTTTGGAAAATTGATGGAGAACTATTCATTGACCGACGAACAGATTCCAATGGAAAAATGGGACGATATATTGGATAAGGCAAAAGATGAAACAGATGATTTGTTTCATACCATTTACCAATATGTCGTATCGCAGCATAAAAACAGTAAATCGCTAAGTGATATAGGCAGATTGCAGTACCGGTTTGAAGAAGGCAAAGAAGACCAGACAACATGGGATATTATAAAAGAAATGGTTGCGAGGCTGACCTTTTATATGAGGGATCTGATTCATATCCTTGCTATAACAGAACAGTATCTTTCCAAACAGGAACTCCTTGATAAATACGATAAAGAAGATTTGCTGGGAATGACTGATATATTCCAGAGATTTATTGATGGACTGGAATCGTTATTCTTCACAGCAGGAAATGTGCCCCAGATCAAATGGATAGAAATTGACACAAAAGGAACGAGGAATGCTGTTTATTTATATAGTGAGCCTACCGATATCTCGCGATTGCTGGCAGAGGAATTCTTCCAGAGCAAAAAAAGTGT
This sequence comes from Oceanobacillus massiliensis str. N'diop, assembly GCF_000285495.1. Taxonomy (GTDB): domain Bacteria; phylum Bacillota; class Bacilli; order Bacillales; family Amphibacillaceae; genus Oceanobacillus; species Oceanobacillus massiliensis. Next base: position 62,858 of record NZ_HE610978.1, on the reverse strand, counting down.
TATATTAACAAGTGCAACGCTTACGATGAAAAATTCCTTTGAATTTATCCAAAAAAGGCTTGGTTTAAAAAATGACCGTCTGCTGACCAAAAAGATTGAATCGCCATTTTCCTATCAGGATCAGGTGCAATTACTGATACCGAATGATTTTCCCGACATAAAATTCGGTAATGTGGATGACTTCATTTATGCAACCTGCGAGGCAATCATCTCGCTGGCGCAAATCACCAAAGGAAGGATGCTCGTATTATTTACTTCCTATGATATGCTGAAAAAATCATATAACCTGTTAAAGGAAATAATTATCGATAATGAATTTGTGCTGATTGGGCAAGGAATAACAAGTGGCAGCAGATCAAGGCTAAAAAAGAACTTCCAGACTTTTGACCAGGCAATCCTGCTTGGTACCAGTTCCTTTTGGGAGGGAGTGGATATCCCTGGGGAGGACCTGTCATCCCTGATGATTGTAAGACTCCCTTTCCAGCCGCCGAACCATCCTGTCTTCGAGGCAAAAGCAGAATTGCTTAAAGAGAACGGAGAAAATGCATTTATGGAATTGTCGCTACCGAATGCTGTCATCAAATTCAAGCAGGGGTTTGGCCGATTAATACGTTCTTCCAGTGACAGAGGAATTGTTTTTGTCTGTGATGCTCGGATTGTAAAGACAAAGTATGGCAAATATTTCACTGAATCCATACCAGAGGTCCCCACATCCTTCGACTCGACCCAAAGGCTTTTAAGCAGGGCAGAAGATTGGTTTTAATGCATCCATAAAAAACTACTGACACGCCTAAGCTGTGTCAGTAGTATAATCAGTTGTTGTGCGTGGGTCAGGAATATTTTGTGTCAAATTGATGAAACAAGGCAAATTACCGATCTGGACTGGTAAACTGGAACTATGCTTCGTTCATCAATTTAACTTGTTCTTATTGTTTACATACTTTGTGGTGCTATGTATAGTAAATATTGATAAAACGTAAAAGAATCCTATTGGAGGTGGAGATGAATATGGGACTTAAAAATTCGCTGCATTTGTTCCGCTTTTCGTCTCAAATGAATAAAATGATCATAAAGATGGATGAGTTTTATGCGTAATTCTAACACCAGCTGGCTATTATGGGTTTCAATGTTAATTCTGGCTGTTATATTGGCTTGCCTGATATATGCAGTGTACTTATATAATGTATTGTATGACAATAAAACGGCAGGATTTGACGAAACCTCCGAGCAAATTATGAGTCAAACAGCCATAGAAAAAGTTGAAAATATCGAGCAATATAATGGATCTTCGGCCTACCATGTTATCTTTGGAATTAACAATAAAGAAGAAGAGAAGCTTATTTTCTATCCACTTGAAGGCAAAGAAAAAGAATTAACAACATTGGATAGAGCGGAAATCATGCCAAAGGAGGAAGTTCTTAATCTTTGGAAAACCAAATGCAACGAATGTGAGCTCGTGAAGATAGTACCAGCGTTGGAAAGCAATGAAGCATTATGGCAAATAACGTATCATGACAGCGATAATCGCTATGTGATGGAGTATGTTTCGATTTATGATGGTACGCCGGTAGAACAATACCGAATCACCAGGATGTTTAAATAGAAAGGGGCAAACAGAATGGAATTAGCACAAAGAGTAAAAACGTTATCACCTTCATCAACCTTGGCAATCACCGCAAAAGCAAAAGAACTAAAAAAACAAGGGCATGATGTGATTGGTTTAGGGGCAGGAGAACCTGATTTCAATACACCAGATTACATATTGGAAGCTGCAAAAGAAGCAATGGACAAGGGCATGACAAAGTATACCGCTGCAGGTGGAATTGTTGAACTGAAACAGGCTATCTCCAGAAAGTTTAGAACTGATAATGGATTAGAATATCCAAATGATCAGATTATCGTCACAACTGGAGCTAAGCATGCGCTCTATACATTATTCCAGGTTTTGCTGAACAATGGGGACGAGGTAATCGTTCCAACACCTTATTGGGTGAGCTATCCTGAACAAATCAAATTAGCCGGAGGAAGCCCTGTATTTCTGAACGCATCAGAAGCAAACCATTTTAAAATAACACCAGATGAACTGGAAAATACTATTACTGATAAAACAAAGGCTGTAATTATCAATTCGCCTTCAAACCCAACTGGAATGATGTATAATAAGCAGGAGCTTGAAGAGATTGGCAAAGTATGCTTAAAACATGATATACTGATCATTTCAGATGAAATATATGAAAAGCTGATCTATACTGAAAACCCCCATATCTCTGTAGCATCTCTTTCCGATGAGCTGAAAGGACAGACTATTATAGTGAACGGGGTTTCCAAGTCGCATGCCATGACTGGTTGGAGAATTGGTTATGCAGCTGGGCCAAAGGAAATTATTCAAGCAATGACAAATCTTGCTTCACATTCCACATCAAATCCCACTTCTATTTCCCAATATGCTGCACTTGCTGCATATGAAACAGAAGTAGGTACAACGGAAGAATTAAAACAGATTTTCTCAGACAGACTTGATGTATTCTATGAACTCATCAATGCTATTCCTGGCATAAACTGTATCAAGCCTGAAGGTGCATTTTACTTGTTCCCTAATGCAATTGAGGCTGCACAAGCGAATGGATTTTCGAATGTTGACGATTGGGTAGCAGCATTGCTTGAGGAAGAGAAGGTTGCACTTGTACCGGGCTCGGGATTCGGCTCACCGAAGAATGTGCGTTTATCCTATGCCCTGTCAATGGAAGAATTAAAAGAGGCAGCAAAAAGAATAAAACGCTTTGTCGAAAATCATCAGGCAAAGTAAGATGGAGGACAATCTTATGAAAATAACAATATCACAAGCGCCCAAGCATCAAGATAAAACCGTGACGATAGGCGCATGGCTTACAAATAAACGATCCAGCGGTAAGATAGCCTTCCTGCAGCTGCGCGATGGAACAGGATTCATCCAGGGGGTTGTTGTTAAAAGTGACGTATCCGAAGAGACGTTTAGCAAGGCAAAAAATCTTACCCAGGAAACATCCATGTACATAACAGGTAAGATTGTGGAGGATACGCGCTCTGCTTTTGGCTATGAAATGCAAGTTAGTGAAATCGAGGTGATCCATGAAGCAACGGATTATCCAATCACCCCCAAAGAACATGGCACCGAGTTTTTAATGGATCATCGCCATCTATGGCTGCGTTCCAAGAAACAGCATGCCGTTATGAAAATCCGGAATGAAATCATTCGTTCCACCTACCAGTTCTTTAATGAAAATGAATTCGTGAAAATCGACCCGCCAATTCTCACAGGCTCTTCAGCAGAGGGGACGACAGAATTGTTCCATACGAAATATTTTGATGAAGAAGCCTATTTATCACAAAGCGGTCAGTTGTATATGGAAGCTGCTGCAATGGCATTCGGTAAAGTATTCTCGTTCGGACCTACTTTTCGCGCTGAAAAATCCAAAACACGCAGGCACCTAATTGAGTTTTGGATGATTGAACCTGAGATGGCTTTTGTCGATCATGAAGAAAGTCTTCAAATACAGGAAAATTATGTGAGTTATATTGTTAAATCCGTATTGGAGAATTGTAAGCTTGAATTGGATATCCTAGAACGCGACACTTCTAAATTGGAACTTATTCAAGCACCTTTCCCAAGAATTTCTTATGATGATGCAATTGAATTGCTAAAAGAAAAAGGGTTTGAAGATATTGAATGGGGAGAAGACTTTGGTGCTCCACATGAAACAGCTATAGCGGAGAGCTTTGACAAACCTGTTTTCATAACCAATTATCCAGCTGAAATTAAAGCCTTCTACATGAAGCCTGATCCAACTCGTTCAGATGTCGTCCTTTGTGCTGACTTAATCGCTCCAGAAGGCTATGGGGAAATTATTGGAGGTTCACAGCGTATCGATGATTTGGAATTAATGAGAGAACGCTATGAACAGCATGGGCTGACAGGTGACGCCTATAAATGGTATCTCGAGCTGAGAGAATTCGGAAGTGTTCCGCATTCCGGATTCGGACTTGGACTGGAACGAACTGTTGCATGGCTGTCAGGCGTTGACCATGTAAGGGAGACAATTCCATTCCCAAGATTACTAAACCGTCTGTATCCTTAAATTAATCTCAAATCCCTTGCGGTTATGAAGCAAGGGATTTTAATTTTCTCTAATTGCAATATTTAATCATGCTATACTTATATTGAGGTGCTGTACAATCATGACAAAAAAAATATCAATTCAACAAATCCTAATCAATCAGATGCACATTCCAAGTATATTGCTTTTGAAATACAAATCGATTGGTCTCACTGAAAAAGAGGTAATGATTATTCTTCAATTACTGCGTTACCTGGAGACTAACAATGATTTTCCTACACCATTCGAAATTTCAGAATATGTCACAATGGATGAAAAAGAATGTGCCAATATACTACGGAAATTGACGCAGAAGAATCTCCTTTCCATCGAACAGAAGGAAAACGACAACCATCAATTAAGTGAAGGCTATTGTCTTGATCCTTTATGGGAAAAACTTTACGGTGAAGAAGAAAAAAAGGAAGATGATCCTATTGGAACCATCTTCATCCTGTTTGAACAGGAATTCGGGAGACCACTTTCCCCATTTGAAATCGAAACAGTCAATGCATGGCTAGATGAAGATCAAATTGAACCTTCCTTGATTAAAGCCGGCTTAAGAGAGTCTGTATTAATGGGCAAATTGAATTTCAAATATATTGACCGCATACTAAGAGAGTGGAAGAAAAAGGGGATCCATACAGTTGAACAGGCACGGAATGCCAGTAAACAATTCCATAGCAGACAGCAAACCACAAAGGAAGAAAAAACCGATAAAAGAGATACCTCATTTTATTACAACTGGCTAGAAGGGGAAGATTGAGAAATGCTAAATAGAAAGCAGATCAGGTATTGCCTTGATGCTATGGCGGAAATGTTTCCGGATGCCAAAGGTGAGCTTGTACATTCCAATCCTTTTGAGCTTGTCATTGCCGTACTTTTATCTGCCCAATGTACAGACAAGCTTGTCAATAAGGTCACTGCAGGTTTATTTAAAAAGTATAAAACACCGGAAGATTATCTTGCGGTTACACTTGAAGAACTGGAGCAGGATATAAAGTCCATTGGTCTTTATCGTACGAAAGCCAAGAACATTAAAAAATTATGTCAAATGCTGCTGGATGACTATGATGGAGAAGTACCACAGACGAAAGAGGAATTGATGAAGCTTGCGGGAGTCGGAAGGAAAACTGCAAATGTAGTTGCCTCTATAGCATTTAATGAACCGGCAATTGCCGTGGATACACATGTGGAACGAATTTCTAAACGTTTAGGTATTAGCAGATGGAAAGATTCTGTTATAGAAGTGGAAGAGACCTTAATGCGCAAGGTTCCGCGGGATGAATGGAGTGTTACCCATCATCGAATGATTTTCTTTGGCAGGTATCATTGCAAAGCAAGAAATCCCAATTGTCCGGAATGCCCATTGCTTGAACTATGCAGGGAAGGGCAGAAACGGATGAAAAAAGTCCTTTAATATAGAATAGCCCGCAATAAAAAAGAGGAAAACTCATAATCGAGTTTTCCTCTTTTTGGTTATTCTTCGGGATTCTCTTCTGGCTCATCTTCATCTGGTTCGTCTTCATCTGGTTCATTTTCATCTGCTTCGTCCTGATTATCGGAATCACCGTTATTGCTATTGCCATTATTTTCGTTATTGCCATTTTCATTGCCGTCATTGCCGTCGTTACCGTTATTCCCGCCGTTTCCATTGTTGCCTCCATTGCCATTGTTTCCACCGTTGCCATTTTGTCCTTCTTCAGCAGGTACATCGACAGTGGTGGTTTGGGTAGGACCTCTTACATCACCATCATCTGTCTGACTGATTGGAGTAACTTCGATGCTATAGGACTCACCTGGGGCTGCGCCGCTTACTTCAATTCCTTCAGACTGTACGGTCTGTGTTTGGCCATTGACAGATACTTCAAAGGACGCTGAAGGGCCATCATAGCTCCAGGAAACATCAATCAGCGATCGATCGGCAATATATTGGGCAGATAGGCCGCTTACAGCTGGAATTTCTTCATCATCTTCTCCGCCAGGTATGGTTATGGAAGTTGCAGCTGGCTCACTTGACATGGATCCGCTTGTTGCGACAACTTGGATTTCATAAACAGACCCAGGTTCCACTTCGGAAATTTCCATGGAGGTATCTTCCGTTGATGAAAGTCCTTGCATCTGACCTCCATCTACGCTTGCACTGACTTCGAACGATACTTCCGCATCTGAATCATAATCCCATTCTATCTGTACAGCACCTGACTCTTCATCATAATTGGCTTTCAATCCAGAAACTGGATCAAGCTCGTCGAATTTTTCGGATGTCTTTGTCGGCTCTGTTCCTTTAACAAACAATTCCTTCACAATTTCAGAAGACGGTGTGTAATCGCTTGGAAGGGCAGCGGGATTGGAACCTTTTTCAACTGCAACTTCTACAACCGAGTCTGGTTTTTCAAAATCTGCAGTTTCGACTCCTTCCGAGATTTTCGTCATTGTATTTTTAAATAAGGCTTTCGATATATTCGTATCTTGCAGTGCTACACGCTTATTATTTTCATCATAGCCGCCTGTCCAGGCACTAATGGTGTAATTCGTCGAATAGCCTGCAAACCAAGCGTCCGGGCTTCCTTCTTTATCCGTAAAGTTAGTTGTACCCGTTTTTCCTGCGATAGGGACACCAGGTACATTTGCAGCTTGACCAGTACCTTCCGTAACAACCGATTTGAGCATATCTGTTGTCATATAAGCAGTAGAATCGGCCATTACCGCTTTAGGCTCTGGTTTTAGTTCAACTACTTTGCCATCTGGGAATTCTACTTTGGTAACCGTATATGGCTCATTGTAGATCCCTTCATTACCAAACGCACGGAATGCGCCTGCCAATTGAAGCGGTGTTACATTCGTACCCGCACCACCAATTGCATCCGTAAGAACCATTTGATCATCGGCAAATTTAATTCCGAGTCCTTCTGCAAACTTCTGGGCATTATCTATGCCAACCTCTTGGAGGGTTTTTACAGCCGGAACGTTTAATGATTGGTTTAATGCGTGTCTTGCACTCATCCATCCCCCATATTGACGGTTCCAGTTCCGGATTGAAGTTTCAGTTCCTGGTATGGCAAATGGTTCGTCATCATTTATCTGATGATAGGTGGACATTTGATTATATTCGATTGCAGGTCCGTAAGCCATGATTGGCTTTGCTGTCGACCCCAATTGGGTTCCGCCGCGCGTAGCATAATTGTAACCATAATTGCCGTCATTATTTCTGCTACCGCCAATAGCTTGAACTGCACCCGTTTTCGTATCCAATACAACCATAGCTGCCTGGGTATCATCCGGATATTTTATTGGATTTTCATCAGAATCTGTCAGTAAATACTCCACATGTTCCTGGATGCTCGAATCCAATGTCGTATAGATTTTCAATCCGGCCGTATTGATGTCAGTTCCTTCGATTTTTTCATTGACTTCTTTTTCAACTTGTTGGATGAATGACTGATATGCTGTTGGATTTGGACGGGATTCCACGAGAAGGGAAGGGATATCGACTTCTCTTGCCTCATCCGCTTCATCCTGGGAAATCTTTCCATGTCTAACCATCAGGGTCAGTACAGTATTCATTCTTTCTTTCGTCAAATCCGGATTTTCAAATGGGTTATATGCTGTTGGACGCTGTGGCAAGCCAGCTAATATAGCTGCTTCAGGCAGCGTTAGATCATTTAAATCCGTCTTTCCAAAATAGGTTTCGGCTGCTTGGGCAACACCATAGGAATTGCTTCCATAGAATATACCGTTCAAGTACATTTCCAGAATCTGATCTTTCGAATACTCGCGTTCCAATTGCAATGCAAGCCATGCTTCCTGTACTTTTAGACTGATTTTCTTATCTGGTGTCAGGAATGCTCTTTCCACGACCTGCTGTGTGATGGTACTTGCCCCTTGGGACCCGAAGCCATCGGTCACGTTAGCTAATACAGCACCGCCAACTCTTCGGATATCAACCCCAGGATGATCGAAGAATCTTGCATCCTCCGTAGCTGTTACGGCATCTACCAGTACCTGTGGCAGGTCTTCAGCCTGAATGGGTTTCCGTTTCTGCTCACCGCTTAAATCTGCAAATTCTTCGCCATTTTTGTCATATAAAGTAGAAGAGAAGGGGACAGAAAGCTCTGATTCATCCAAATCCGGAGCTGTTGCTATCCAATACGTAATTAAGCCCACTGTACCAATTCCAAGTGCTAATATAACAATAAGAGCTATTTTCAAGATCTTTTTCCATGCAGGTTTCTTCTTGCTTTTTGATTTCTTCTGGTTTCGTCTTGCTGTTCGACTTTGGCTATTTTCTGCCATCGTTTCATACCTCCGTCTCTAAAAATAAAGCTTATTTATGATAGATATATAATCGACTCGTCTTTGATAATGAAAAGGGATCAAATGACTATCCTGTTTGATATGTTCATATGAGATTGATTTTTTTCCTCCCTGTAGTTTGTCGTACCAGTATGAAAAAAGTTTCTCTGCTGGCATATAATAGGTTTCTTCATATGCCGCAAATCGTATAATCATGAAACAAATCCCCCCATGGTTTACGATTGATTCCATGTGGCGAATCTGATGATCATGAACATTAGCTAAAGGGAAAAGTGTTTTGTTTTTGGTCTCTTTTGCCTCAAAATCAACATATCTGCCACGGTAAAGTCCATTATAGTCTGTTGTGGAAGCTTGTTTGAAATATGCTTCCGTTATCACAGCAGCACTGCGTTTCGGATAATTGACTTTTACAATCTGTACCGGCGTTGGCTTTTTATGAATAATAGCCTGATCAGTATCAAGATAAAATTGATTCGTTATATTGATATCTTCTTCTAATGTCATTCCCCGATTACTGAAAATATTATTATCCTGTTCCGATGTAGACTTCCTTACCGGCAAAGTTTTTCTCTGTCCATTTGGATAGTTCAAAAATTTCCCCTCCCAGCATAATACAGTATGATATCAGAAAAAAAGGTAAATGATAACTTTTAACATCACCTGATCTGTATCAGCCATTATTAGAAAAGAAAGAACGTGTCGTCCATGGTAACCGAACAACACCATTCTATCTTACATTATATAACATTCAAGACGAAAGCACATAATGTAGATAACATCTCAAGAACAAAGGCATATCAGAACTTCTATTTTCGCTTTCCAGAGATAAGATGGTCTCTCGTTGCAGCGATTGTATCCCGAAACGCCGGTTGGAACATGACTGATTTATATTTACCCCCATTTCGGGGGTTATTAGGCATTAAAGAACGGGAACTTTTATTTACAACCTATGAAAGGGCAAACTGGCTAATATTCTCCGATGCATTTCCACAGCTGCTCATGTACCAGCTATCCAGAAAATATAACCGCCCATTATTTCATTTGCTGACGAAATTCCATGTGTCTCGTTTCATGGTTATGGAATGGAATCACTTCTGGAAATCCAATGATAAGGCTAGGCTGCTGAACGCCTTGATAATCAATGAACAGAATTTGATACAGCATCCTACCATTGAACAGCAATTCTTTGACAAAAAAGTGTTCAAGGCATTTCCATACAGACTGCAAAATCATTTATTCATGAATGCCGTATTGCTTCCTGACTGTTTCGGTCATCTGCATGGTACCTATGTACACAACTTCACAAAAATAGACAGACGAATAGACGTTGGCCAGAAAATTGCGGCTATGCTCGAATTTCCCAATATCCAGGAAGGTATCCTTGATTTTATTGTGTCCGTTGAACCAACGGGATCACGTCGGGAGTACGAACAGTTTTTAAATCTGAATCTTCCGGGAGCCCCGTTTCTAAGAGCGGTTTACCCAATCATTGCCCACCGGGATATCATTCGAAATGATTGGTACAAAAGAGGGGGTGTAAAAAGGAAATGGCAGCAGTCGCAAGGTCTGCCGTCCAACCTTGAAATCGGAAAGTCATTCTACTTGAAAAGAAAGTTGCTCTATACTTACTTTCATCTTAAACAGCTCATTAAAAAGGATTTGTACCATTAGAATGTACAAATCCTCTTTTTCTTAAACTAATTATTGGTTAAGTAGATGGTCGATTGGGACCGTCCAATTTTTTGTCACCAGTCTTTAACGATTTTTCATGTTGGCTTTTCATATTTGTTTCTTTATTTTTATTGGATTTTCTCAACACGGAACACCTCCTTTTACTTTAGTTTGTCTAATTTTAGTAAAAAGATAAGTAATTGCACTAGTTTTGTATCATTCCTTCTAGTTTTGTCGAAGTCAGAGGAGAACAAGAGCGGTACAGCGAATTATTTACTAACCAAAATAAATAACGAGGGTGATGGACATGACTGCAGTTTTGAATGAATTAGAAGCCAGCAGAAACGGCATCAGCAAAAAAGATGCACATGCAACATTAATGGTAATGGCCGAACAGCTCCGATTCATCGATCAAAAGCTAAAGGTTAATGTGGATAGGGAAGTATGGATGCATTTCCAAAAAGAAATTCATCAGATTGACTATACGAAAAACGCAATTGAAAAACTTAACGGCTGAACGGATTAGATGCCTTCTGCATGCAAAGATGATAAAGTAGTAAATATAGCTACTAATGTATAAAGGCGGAAAATTTATGGAATTAAGAGAGCAAACAGAGCTTTTAAAAAGGCATTTGACAAGATTGAAAGATATTTTCGAACATAGCACGCCACCAGAAAATACAAAAGACAAGGAATTTTTCCAGAAAGTAAAAGAGGAAACGAACCCTGTATATCAGCTTTTGGAAGAGTGGGAAGAGGCGGCATTGGAGGTTGTTAAAGCAAGGAAAGCAAAGGTGCATCCACAGCAGGTAACCTCTACAAAGGAAAATATGGAACTGGTTCTAATGCACAGTTATTATGTCGATGCAAGAAGAAAACGATTTATGGAATTGCATAACTCCATTCTTTATGTGTTTGACCTGCTTTTAAGTGAAATATAAAATCTAGGTAATGGAGGCAAAACTTTACAATAATTCTTATTTCTCTTATAATTACCTGCACAAACAATAAAGGGTGAATACGACGATGATAAATAAAGAGTTAGTGGAAGCTGCATTAAAAATCAGAGAACAAGCATATGTACCGTATTCCAAGTTCCAGGTTGGTGCAGCATTACTTACCAAGTCAGGGAAGGTATATACGGGCTGTAATATAGAAAACGCTGCATATCCTGTAACCTGCTGTGCGGAACGGGTAGCTATATTTAAAGCTATATCCGAAGGGGAAACAGAATTCCAGGAGCTGGCAGTTGCAGCTGATTCCGCTCGGCCTGTGCCTCCATGCGGCTCATGCCGGCAAGTGATGAGTGAATTCTTCCCGAAAACCATGAATATTCATTTGACAAATTTAAAAAACGAGACTAAAACTTTTACGATGGAAGAACTTCTACCGTTCTCCTTCGAAACGCATGATATGCCCGAAAACGGCTAATAACACTGGGCGGATCTGTTGCATTATTTATTGGCAATTCTCATATATGGCAGGAGACTGATATCCAGTTTCCTTTTTTATGGTATAATAAAAAGTAATATTTCAGTACTAAAGTAAAAATGGAATAATAAACTTAAAATGAAGCGAAAAAAATTTGAATAAACAAGTATTTGCAGATCATGAGGTGATAAAATGAGTATTAACCGTATTCAATTAAGTGGAAAAGACATTCTGGAGAAAGATTTCAAAACAGCAATGAGAGGATATAATCAAGAAGAAGTAGATGAGTTTCTTGATGTTGTGATTCAGGACTATGACATTTTCAAACAGGAAATCGACCGCTTACAGGCAGAGAATGAGAAGCTTAGAAAAAATACAACTGAGCAGACACGCACAAGGGCGCCACAAGCGAATCCTCAGGTTAACTATGATGTTCTAAAACGTCTATCCAATCTGGAAAAGGCTGTTTTCGGTAAAAAGTTTGCTGATGCAGGCGAGTAATACGCTTTCCATTTTTAATTTGGATTGATAAAGCAGTGCAATTATGATAAAATGTAATATGTTACTTAAATGCTCATGTAATCGCTGCATACCGTGCAGAGGAAAGTCCATGCTCACACAAACTGAGATGTTTGTAGTGTTCGCGCTTGATGAATTCATAAGTCAAGGTAGCTTTTAGCTAACGGCAGAAGATATTCCTAAGTCAGTAATGATACGGAATTATTCTTGAAAGTGCCACAGTGACGTAGCTGAAATGGAAACATTTCAGGTGGAACGAGGTAAACCCCGCGAGTGAGCAACCCAAATAATGGTAGGGGCATCCTTTAGTAGGGAATTCAACCGAAAAAGGGACAAGTATTACTTGTAGATAGATGATTACAGCCGGAGTACGAGGATGACCACCGTTTGCAGTACAATGGCACAGAACATGGCTTACCGAGCATTTAACGGTCTTAAATAAATATGAATCGAAACCTTTTCTCTGTCAATAATGACTCAAGAAAGGGTTTTTTTGCGTGAATTAAAACACTCGCTGAACGGGGGCTTCCGCTTTTGTTCATCCAGCTTCTGTCCCCAGCGATTTTTGGACTTCCTTTACCTCCGTTCGATAAGTCACCATCCGCTCACTCGGTTCGCAGTGGTTCCTTTATCTCCTGCGGCTCAGTCCAGTCCGCACTCGCTGAACGGGGGGCTTCCGCTTTTGTTCCGTCTTTATTGGTGGTAAACTGAAATTAATTTAAATTTGAAGGGAATAGTTAAATGCAGAAAGTAACATTAATTGCAACTGCTGCAATGGGATTGGAATCCGTAGTTGCACAAGAGGTTAGATCATTGGGATATGAAGTAACAGTGGATAATGGAAAGGTCATTTTTGAAGCGCCCTTTTCAGCTATTCCGCGCTGTAATTTATGGCTGAGAACGGCAGACCGGATTAAACTGGTTGTCGGCCAGTTTAAAGCATTAACATTTGATGAACTTTTCGAGGCAACAAAGGCATTGCCATGGGAGCAATTTATTTCCGAGGATGGACAATTTCCTGTTTCCGGTAAATCCATCAAATCAAAGCTTTTCAGTGTTTCCGATTGCCAGGCAATTGTTAAAAAAGCAATCGCTGAACGTTTGAAGTTAAAGTACGGTCTCGCAAGCAAAATGCCTGAAACCGGACCATTATATAAAACGGAAGTTGCGCTTCTTAAGGATGTTGTAACCTTGACGCTTGATACGTCCGGAGCTGGCCTGCATAAGCGCGGCTATCGTGTCGGGCAGGGGGAAGCACCATTAAAGGAGACACTTGCTGCTGCGCTCGTGCTGCTGACGAACTGGAAACCAGAATATCCTTTAATTGACCCATTTTGCGGGTCGGGTACATTAGCAATCGAAGCGGCACTTATCGGCCAGAATATCGCACCAGGGTTCAATCGTGAATTCGCCTCTGAAGACTGGATGTTTATTAGAAGAAAATTGTGGGAAGATGCATTTGAAGAGGCAGAAGACTTGGCAAACTATGATCAAAAAACTGGATATTACAGGGTCTGACATTGACCATAAAATGATCGAGATTGCCAAAGACAATGCAATCGAAGCGGGACTGGGCGATCTGGTTAGCTGGAAGCAAATGCAGGTAAGCGATTTATTTATACGCAGTAATAATGGGTATATCATCAGCAACCCTCCATATGGTCAACGTATCGGAGATAAAGATATGGTTGCAGAAATGTACAGTGATCTCGGAAATATCATGAAAAACCATCCTTCCTGGAGCGTATATATCATTACAGCGTTTGAAGCTTTCGAAAAAGAGTATGGTCAAAAAGCAACCAAGAAACGGAAATTATTTAACGGATTTATTCAAACCAATTATTTTCAGTATTTCGGACAAAAAGTAAGGGAGGAATAAATTTGGAGAACACTTATCAAAATGAACAGGATTTCAAAGATTTATTGAATGAACAGAATGCTTACCGTGAAGCTCTGAGCCTGGCACATTGGGATATGCGCACGAAAATTCCTAAAAAGGCAGTCGGGCAGCGTTCCGAAGTCGTCGGATTTCTGGCAGACAAACTGCATCAATTGGAAACCTCCGAGAAGATGAAGTTCTTTATCGATATGCTTAAAAATAATACTGAAGATAAAGTGCTGCAAAAACTTGTTTTGGAGTGCGAGGAAACCTATAACAGAAACGGCAAAATACCGAACGATGAATACAAAGAATATGTTATGCTTCAATCCAAGTCTGAAGCCGTATGGCAGGAAGCAAGGGAAAAGGCGGACTTTTCATTATTTCAGCCATACTTAGAAAAGCTTGTGGAATATAACAAAAGGTTTGCTGAATACTGGGGATATCAAGATAATATCTATGATGCGTTGTTACATAATTATGAGCCTGGCATCACAACGAAAACTTTAGATACTGTATTTCCGAAACTTAGAGATTCACTCAGTAATCTTGTTGACAAAATAAATGCGAGTCATGCTAAACCGGATTCGTCCATACTGAAGGCGCATTTCCCCAAGCAAAACCAGAAAGATTTTACAATCGAAATTTTAAAACAAATGGGATATGATTTTGAATCGGGACGCGTTGACGACACAATCCATCCATTTGCAATCACATTAAATTTAAACGATGTACGGATAACAACCCGATACGATGAAGAGGATTTTCGGATGGCCGTATTTGGAACAATTCATGAGGGCGGCCATGCACTTTATGAGCAAAATATTAGTGCAAAGCTTGCCAATACGCCTCTTGCAACTGGAACATCCATGGGTATTCATGAATCACAATCACTATTCTGGGAAAACTTTATAGGCAGGAGCAAATCATTTTGGAGCAATCATTATCAGCGGTTCCAAACCTATGCCCCGGAGCATTTCCAGACCGTGGGCATGGATGAATTCTATCGTGCCATAAATGAAGTTAAGCCATCCAACATTCGGATCGAAGCAGATGAACTCACCTATCCGCTCCATATCATGATTCGGTATGAGCTGGAAAAGGCATTGATCAATAGTGAAATAGAAGTAAAGGATCTTCCTCATTTATGGAATGAAAAAATGGTCGATTATCTAGGAATAGAGCCACCTACAGATAGAGAAGGAGTGCTGCAGGACATTCATTGGGCCGGTGGGGATTTTGGTTATTTCCCTTCCTATGCTCTCGGATATATGTATGCAGCACAATTCCAGTCAGCCCTGTTAAAAGAAATGAATATAGATGACCTAATCTCAGCCGGTAATTTCGACAGGGTAAGAATTTGGCTGACAGAAAATATTCATCAATATGGAAAAATGAAAAAACCGCTTGAAATTATTAAAGACGTCACCAATGAATCCTTAAATCCAGACTATCTTGTAAATTATTTAACCGAAAAGTATACAGATATATATAAATTATAGTTTGATATTTGCCAGGGGGAAAATAATATTAATAGGTGATTTAATTGACGAATATCTGTTCCATTGGGCGGGGCATACCAGAGTATACGATTGAACAAGCAGAAATTAAAGAGATCGTACAAGATATATTTTCCTATTCGGATAAACAAATTAAACGGCTGCTGCCTGTATTTGATAATGCGGCAGTTGAGCGCAGGCAGTTTGTTGTAGATAAATCATGGTTTGTGGAAGAGCACAGCTTTAAAGAGCGAAACGATATCTATCAGAAAGCTGCGGAAAAATATGCACTGGCTGCCATTGATGATTGTCTGCAAAATCCTGATTTTTTGAATAGTGCACCCCCCTATGAAGCAATTGACATGATTATTTTCGTATCAAGTACCGGGATAAGTACGCCATCTATGGATGTACATCTGATGAATGCCCGACCATTTAGGCAAGATGTGAACCGTATGCCATTATGGGGACTTGGCTGTGCCGGAGGAGCGATTGGTCTGGCTCGTGCTCACGACTGGATAACTGCCCACCCAACCAAAACAGCACTGATTATCTGTTGCGAGCTTTGCAGTCTGACCTTCCAAAAAGGGGACAGCAAGAAAAGCAACATGGTTGGGACAGCCTTATTTGGCGATGGAGTAAGTGCTGCATTGGCGGTCGGGGACGATTCACCCTACTTATCCTATAGAAAAAAATCAGTCCCAAGCATTACATCGGCAAGTTCTTATTTAAAAAGGGACAGCGTTGATGTAATGGGATGGGATATTAATAATTCCGGCTTTGAAGTTGTCTTTAAAAAGAGTATACCTGCCCTTGTCGACTCCTTTTGGCGGAAACATGTTGATACATTTTTCCATGATTCAGGACTTTCGGTAGATCAGATTCATTCCTTTATTTCACATCCGGGAGGAAGAAAAGTGATGGAAGCAATGGAAGAGGTTGTTCATTGCCCGAAAGATAAATTAAAGTATTCCTATAATGTCCTTGCAGATCATGGGAATATGTCTTCCGCAACGGTTTTATATGTTATGCGGGAATGGATGCTGCAGAATATCAAAGCTGGCGAAAAAAGTATACTGTCGGCGCTCGGTCCAGGATTCAGCTCTGAATTACTATTACTGGAGTGGAATGAATGATGGCCGTATATATGTGGATTCTATTTACTGTTATTGTTTTACAGCGGCTTATCGAACTCGTAATTGCCAGAAGTAATGAAAGGTGGATGAAAGAAAGGGGAGCTATCGAGAAGGAAGCAGATCATTATAAATGGTTTATTCGATTGCACACCCTTTTCTTTATTTCGATTCTCCTTGAAACATGGTTAAACAACAATATAGATTATCCCTTAAATTATACATTGCTGGCCATTTTTATACTGACACAGCTTGTACGAATTTGGTGTATCTATTCTCTGGGAAGGTTTTGGAATACCAAAATCATTATTTTACCTGGTGAAGAGCTGGTATCCAAGGGGCCATATAAATTTGTAAAACATCCAAACTATATTATCGTAGGAATTGAACTTTTTGTCATTCCTTTACTTTTTGGGGCGATCTATACAGCAATCATTTTCCCTTTGCTTCATATCATGATATTAACAGTCCGTATTCCAGCTGAGGAAAGGGCACTAAATGAAGTCCAGCTTCAGCCGAAAACGAAAGAGACGCGCAAATAGGCAGCTCTTAGCTTTTCGGCTGTTTTTTTAATTTATACGATCAGCGAATCGTAAGCTTCAAACGGCAACTCGTATTAACAAAGGATGGGAGGAGCAAATTCGCATACCAAAAAAAGCGGAAATCCATAAATTAGATTCCCGCTTCATATATATGATGCCGATTATCTTTTTACAACATTTGCAGCTTGTGGGCCACGTTCGCCTTCAACAATGTCAAAAGAAACTTCCTGTCCTTCTTCCAGGGATTTGAAACCTTCTTCCTGGATGGCAGAGTAATGTACGAATACATCATTTCCTTCTTCCAATTGAATAAATCCGTATCCTTTTTCTGCATTGAACCATTTTACTACTCCGTTTTCCATGTAAACTTTTCCTCCTAATAATTCCACGTGTAACGCGTGTTAATACAAAGTCGAGCGGGAATATTAAAAAAAGGCAGCTTCTATAGAAGTGTAGGATCACTATTACATCCACTTCTATAGAAGCTGCCTGTGTCATTAATGATTCCGTACATCTTCTTTGCTTATATATAATATTAGCTTATTACGAATTCATCGTCAAGAAAATGGGCTCAATATCTGTTAAATAATTTATCTTTTTTAAATTGTTGGGCAAATTAATTCCTCTAATAAAATAACGAGAAATAACTGAAAAAAATTCTGTCAGAAGGTTATACTAATAATAAACTACATAGAGGGGAGAATAACATGAATCCAGATATAGAAATCGCACAACAGGCAACCTTAAAACCCATTTCAGAAGTTGCTGCAGCAATGAATCTGAGTAACGAGGACTATGAGCCTTATGGATATACCAAGGCAAAACTGTCTGATAAGCTGCTCGATAAGCTAGGCAGCAGGCCGAATGGTAAAATCATACTTGTTACGTCAATAAATCCAACGCCGGCAGGGGAAGGCAAGTCAACGGTAACTGTTGGACTCGGACAGGCATTACATAAAATAGGAGAAAAAGCGATTATCGCTCTGCGGGAACCATCACTTGGTCCTGTGATGGGACTAAAGGGAGGTGCTGCAGGTGGCGGCTATTCCCAAGTACTTCCAATGGAAGAAATCAACCTTCATTTCACCGGCGATCTCCACGCGATAACAAGTGCCAACAATCTGCTTTCTGCTATGATAGATAATCATATACATCGTGGAAACGAATTAAAGATTGACCCAAGGAGAATGGAATGGAAGCGTGTCATGGATATGAATGATCGAGCGTTAAGAAATGTCGTCATTGGTTTGGGTGGGCCATTACAAGGTATTCCAAGAGAAGATGGGTTTACCATAACCGTTGCTTCCGAAATCATGGCAGTATTATGCCTATCTGAGAATCTCGCAGATCTTAAAACAAAGATTTCTAAAATTGTAATTGGCTATACCTATGATGAAGAACCGGTTACCGTTAAAGACCTAAAGGTAGAAGGTGCCTTAACATTACTGTTAAAAGATGCCATCAGACCTAATCTTGTGCAGACAACAGAAAATACACCTGCTATTATCCATGGTGGCCCATTTGCTAATATCGCCCATGGCTGCAACAGTATAATCGCTACAAAAACTGCCGCAAAGATAGGTGATTATGTTGTAACCGAAGCGGGGTTCGGGGCGGATTTGGGAGCAGAAAAGTTTCTCGACATCAAATCCTTGGCAGGCGGGTTTACGACAGATGCAGTAGTAATTGTAGCCACAGTAAGGGCTTTAAAAATGCATGGCGGAAGCTCCATTGATCAATTAAATGAAGAGAATCTCCCGGCATTAGAAGCGGGGATGGAAAATCTTCAGAAACATATCGAAACGATTGAGCATTTTGGTCTGCCCTATGTTATTGCAATCAATAAGTTCCCCCGTGACACAAGATCAGAAACAGACTTCATTCAGCACTGGTGTGAGGTGAGAGGAATTGAAGTCGCTCTGACCGATGTATGGTCAAAAGGCGGAGAAGGCGGAGTGGAGCTTGCAAGGAAAGTCGTGAAAAAGACACAAACACCATCAGATTTTAAAAGAATCTATGAATTGAATGATAATATCGAGACAAAGATTAGAAAAATTGCCCAGCTTGTTTATGGTGCTGACGATATTGATCTCTCACCAAAAGCTAGAAAGCAAATTGCTTTCTTTGAGAAACAAGGCTGGGGAAAGCTGCCCATCTGTATGGCCAAGACCCAGTACTCCTTATCCGATAATCCTGTCCTGCTGGGAAGGCCGAGTGGATTTACAATAAGCATTAGAGAGCTGAAACCCCAGATAGGAGCGGGATTTATTGTTGTCTTAACAGGTGAGGTCATGACAATGCCAGGACTGCCAGCACATCCAGCAGCTTTAAATATGGATGTTGCTGAAGACGGTAAAATCACGGGGCTATTTTGATGGACAGAGATCAACTCGAGTCCATCCAGAGATATGTATATGAAGCCTTTAAACGCGATGCCACCGGGCATGATTTCTACCATATGCAGCGAGTCGTTAAACTATCCGGACAAATTGCCGAAGCAGAACATGCGGATATTGCGTTATGCGAAGCTGCTGCCTGGCTGCATGATATTGGTGACCATAAGCTCTTTGACAATCCCGAGATTGCAAAAAAGGAGATGCAACAGTTTTTGCGAAGCATAGCTATATTGGAGTCGGATATTTCGGACATTATAACGATAATCGACGGTGTTTCCTACAGTAAAGGAGAAACTGTTCCAGCTACACTGGAAGGCCGAATTGTTCAGGACGCAGATCGCCTTGATGCAATCGGAGCGATTGGTATCGCAAGGACATTTGCCTATGGTGGAGCAAACCATCAACTGATCTATCATCCATCCGAGACAAAAAATTCAATCCAGCATTTTTATGATAAATTATTAAGACTGCGTGGACTGATGCACACAAATACAGCGAAGTTAATTGCAGCAGAGCGCCATCAGTACATGGTGGATTTTATAGACCAATTCTTTAAAGAATGGAAATGATCTCGTACCAATTCAAAGGAACAAGCAGACGGAGTGCTGCTTGTTCCTTTATTAAATTCGCTATTTAAATCCGCTTCGCTCCCAAATAACGTTCCTTCCAGTAGACATTATTCATTTCGCTTATTTCCACACCACGCGAAGAACCCGAATGGATAAATTTACTATTGCCTATATATATGCCGGCATGGGATGGACCTGTATTGTTTGTGTTGAAAAATACAATGTCTCCAACAGAAGGGACGTCAACTGGTCTGCTGAAATTCCACATATCCCTTACCGTTCGGGGAATCGTAATCTTTTGATTGCTATATACATACTGAATAAATCCACTGCAATCAAACCCCGATGGCGAAGTCCCTCCATACATATATGGAGTGCCAAGCAGTGCGCGAGCGGATTGGATAACATCCGCGTTACTGGACTTCACCTCTGCTTTATGAACATTCCCTGTTGGTTTAGCTGCGCTTTTTTTAGAATATAAGGCATCCAGATCTTCCTTTGCATTTGCTGTTGTCAGCTTCAGATTCAGCCCTTCTTCCGCCCTGATCAGTGCAGCATATGTAAGAGGTCCATATATTCCATCCACATTGTCCTCAAAATAGCCCATATAATGTAATGCTTCCTGTACATTTTGTACATGTTCATTTCTCGATATTCCTGGTTCAATTAATGCCGCTGACTTCATTAGCCGCTTAAGCCATATCCGTTTTTCCGATTCAATCATTTCGGATAACGTTTTCCGTTCTGCAGTTCTTTCCACCTCGAGATGGTGGCCATCCTGAATCTTAGGGATGATTTGTTCTGTCGCAGCAGCCATCTCCTTTATTTCCTTTACTGCTACCGGATAATTCATTTGGGAACGTTTCTTCTGTAACGAGCGAATTGTTTCTCCATGAAATTGGTAGGTGGGCTGTTCACCTGCAGTGATATCTTTATTTACATCAAAAGGAGCAGTCCCCAGAGTGGTAAATTGCTGACTTAACACATAGCTGTACAGGATGGAGTGTTTTAACACATGTTCTACCGTCCCATTCACTTGATGAAATCCCCCTTTACCTTTCTTCTTCTCTATACTAGAATTATGGAGAAAAGATCCTACTATGAATTACGATTCAGTTACAAAGTCTGTTATAATAAAAACATTCATATCAAAACAGATCATACATAGATATATAGGTTAGGAGAGATACGATGGTAAAAGGTGAGCAGGCATATCTGGAGCTATGCAGACACATACTGGATACAGGTGCCGAAAAAGGCGACCGAACAAACACGGGAACTTATTCTGTTTTCGGTCATCAGATGCGTTTCGACTTAAAGCAAGGCTTCCCATTGCTGACAACAAAAAAATACCGTTTCGGCTAGTCGCAAGCGAATTATTATGGTTTATCAAAGGGGATACAAATATTCGCTATCTACTGGAGAACAATAATAATATTTGGAATGAATGGGCTTTTGAAAAGTGGGTGACAAGCGATTGCTATCAAGGTCCTGATATGACTAATTTCGGAATCAGAAGTCAGGAAAATCCTGAATTTAATTTGGAGTACCAGGAGCAGATGCAATTATTTAAAGAAAAAGTACTTCAAGACGATGATTTCGCACAAAAATTTGGTGATCTCGGCTCGGTGTATGGTAAGCAATGGCGAGAATGGAAGACATCTAAAGAGGGAACGATTGACCAGCTGAAAGAGGTAATTGACGCGATACGGGATAACCCAAACTCACGCAGACATATTGTGTCTGCATGGAATCCAGAAGATATTCCGAATATGGCGCTTCCACCATGTCATACATTATTTCAGTTCTATGTAGCAGATGGCAAATTATCCTGCCAGCTGTATCAGCGGAGTGCGGATGTATTTCTCGGTGTGCCTTTCAATATTGCAAGCTATGCGCTTTTAACCCATTTAATTGCCCATGAATGCAGCCTGGAAGTCGGTGAATTCGTGCATACACTTGGCGACGCACATATCTACTCAAATCATATTGAGCAAATTCAAACCCAGTTGAAAAGGGACATAAGACCATTTCCGGAATTGATAATCAATAAAGGGAAGTCTTCCATCTTTGATTTTGAGCTAACGGATTTTGAAATAGTTGATTATAATCCCCATCCAAGCATAAAAGCGCCTATCGCAGTCTGAATAGTTTAACGGAGGAAAAAAGATGATTTCATTATTAGTTGCAATGGATAAGAACCATGTTATCGGACTTAATAACGGAATGCCTTGGCATTTACCGAAAGATTTACGTTTTTTCAAAGAAAAAACAACAGGAAATACGATTATTATGGGGAGAAAAACGTATCATTCAATGGGAGGACCACTGCCAAACAGAACAAACGTTGTCCTGTCACGAACTAAAGACGATTTTCCGCAAGAAATTGAAGTGATTGACAATCTCGAAACAATAACCAGGTGGAATCGGGAAAACCCAGAAAAGGAATATTTCATCATTGGCGGAGGGAATATTTTCAATCAAGTATTGGACATAGCAGACCGTATGTATATTACCTGGATAGACAATGAATTTGAAGGGGATACTTATTTCCCGGATTTCCAGAAAGAGAAGTGGACAGTTACCTCGAAAATAAAAGGTGAAAAGAACGACACGAATCCATATGACTATTATTTTATCCAATATGACCGCAGGAGACCAGCAAAGTAATAACTTGTTTAAAGTAAGCTAAACGTGTATTATAAACTTGTACTTTACTGCAAACTGGACAAGTAACATGAAATGATTATATGACTACTGATGGAGATGGTGAATGTATGTTTGCAAATATTGGGGTACCTGGATTAATATTGGTTGTAGTACTTGCATTAATCGTTTTTGGACCTAAAAAGCTGCCGGAAATTGGTAAAGCAGCCGGAAATACTTTACGGGAATTTAAAGATTCGACTCGTGACTTAACGGATGATGCTAAAAACGAAATTAATGAGGTAAAAACAATCGTTAAAGGTGAAAAGAAAGAGGATAAATAATTTTTCGGAGTGATTCGGTATGTTCGGTAACATTGGTATTCCGGGGTTAATACTTATTCTTATTGTTGCTTTAATTGTCTTTGGTCCATCAAAGCTTCCGGAGATCGGCAGAGCCTTTGGCAGTTCTCTAAGAGAATTCAAAAACGCAACAAGGGATATTGTAAGTGATAAAGAAGAAGAAAAAAACATTAATACGTAATTAATAGATAAAAATGGAGGTGTAGGGTTATTCCTTACATCTTCTTTTGTGCTATTCATAGGGAGTGTTCAAAATGACAGAAAATCAGCAACAAAATGAGAGTGAAAAGGAAATGAATCTGGTTGGTCATCTATCCGAGCTAAGAAACAGACTGATTGTGACTGCTGTTTTCTTTATTGTGTTTTTTATTATAGGATTTATCTATGTTAAAGATATTTACTGGTTTTTCGTAAACGATATTGATCTTGTATTAACCGCAATAAGTCCGACCGAAATTCTCTGGATATATTTCTCAATGGCTGGCCTTGTTGCCATCATCGGTACTATTCCAGTCTTGGCCTATCAAATTTGGGCATTTATTAAACCGGGATTGACGCCGCAAGAAAGAACTGCATCACTGTCTTACATACCGGCACTGTTTTTGTTATTTATCTTAGGTTTGGTCTTCGGGTACTTTGTGTTCACCAAACTAGTCATGCCTTTCCTGCTTTCTCTGAATGATGGCATGTTTAATATAATGTTCACAGTCGATAAATACTTTAAATTTCTGCTGAAGGTAACATTGCCATTTGCCTTGTTGTTCGAATTGCCGATTATAGCAATGTTCCTGACAAGTCTCGGAATCCTTACTCCGGACTTTATGTCGAAAAATAGAAAATATGCATACTTTATACTTATTGTTATTGGTGTTATCATTACACCACCAGACTTTGTATTGCAGATTGTTGTAGCTGTTCCTTTAATCATCCTGTATGAAATCAGTATCCAAATGTCTAAAATCATCTATCGCAAAAAGATGAACAAGCATAAAGAATTTATGGAAAACGAAGGTAAATAGTGGGGTGAATAGATGCGTTCCTTCTATCTTTTTTTAATGACATACCGAGGGAAAATAAAGCCGGATGATAAGTCCAAACTTGCGGACTGGGCTTTTACCGATCATAATTTCCCAAAGCATTCAACAAGTTATGATGAAATCAGCAACTACCTGGAGTGGAACAGTCCTTTCCCAGGTGCACTGCGTGTATTTGATGAGATTTGGGAAACCTATCAATCAAGAAACTAATTGAAAACGACCTGGAGCTTATTCCATGGTCGTTTTTTTTGATTGCCACTATGCTAATTTTGCTGGGGACTATCTGGCAGTGACAGGTAACAGCAGCTTTTCGCTTTCCATCCGGACCAAGTTTCACAGAAAAATAGAATTCTCAGCCACCAGTCTATAAAAATTGATCAAACGTTTGATCAATTTTTTGAACAATGGGACTAATCGTCGGAAATGCTGATATTTTGAATGAAGATGCTGATGTTCATCGGAAAAATGCCGATGTTCATGACAAAATGGCTGAAGTTCACAAGAAAAATACTGATGTTCATATTTAACACGTTGGTTTGCAGGCTTTTCAGACTGCAGTTAGGTAGGTGGCCAGCTAGTCCGCTAAACAGCATTTCCCACGGATAGCAAGCTAGAGCGTGTCTTTTTCATCCATCTGCACAAAAAACAGTCTGAAGCTCCATTCCTCTTCAGTCAAACATCCTCAAAATCTGACAATTTTTCTCTTTAATCAGCATTGCACAGCTGTTTTTTGTAGATTTCTGCGGTTACCCGGGAAATATTTAATGGACAACTGTTATTGCCTACACGCATTTCCCGTGGCATACGTAAACTATTCTTAGAGAATTAAACAAAAATAAAGGGGGATACCAATGCTATTTCCAACACGACAACCTTTTAACAGATACCAGCAGCCGATTCAGGGAACAGCAAGGAATACAACGCTGCCAGGTAAATTCAGTCCGGCCAAACTGCTTGGCGGCAAGAGCTTGAATAATGTCTCCAAGACATTGGATGGGGTACAGCAAGTTTTAAATATGGTACAGACGGGTGCGCCACTTGTGCAGGAATATGGGCCAATGATCAAAAACCTTCCAGCGATGTACCGGATGATGAAGGCCTTTAACGAGATAGAAAAAAGTGATGAAGAAGTTGCAAATACGAATCCAGTCCAACGGCCGGAAGCGAATGAAAACAAGCCGGATAAACCCGTACAACCAATCAAAAAAACGAAAGACGACGGTGTACCGAAACCCAAATTGTTCATCTAAGCAATATCTGTAAGTCAGAGTACTTGATTTTTAAACCAAAAAAGGGAAAAATAGAAGTAATCACTCTTACTTGAACTGTTTATCTGCTTCAAGATAATTGTATAAAAGAGTATTCTATGGTTCACTGTTAATTAAAGACTAGGACAGGAGGTTAGTTTCATGTCTAATAATTTTGAGAAAGCGACATTTGCCGGTGGATGTTTTTGGTGTATGGTAGAGCCATTCGATCAGCGTCCAGGTGTCGAAAGTGTTGTTTCAGGCTATACTGGAGGACATGTAGAAAATCCAACATACGAACAGGTCTGTTCCGATACGACTGGACATGTAGAGGCAGTACAAATCACTTTTGATCCAAAGATTATGCCTTATGAGCAGTTGGTTTCAACCTTCTGGCAGCAAATCGATCCAACAGATCCTGGAGGTCAATTCAATGATAGGGGAGAGTCGTACCAAACAGCCATCTTCTATCATGATGATCAGCAAAGACAAATAGCCGAAAAGTTAAAACAGGAACTGGAAGCGAGCGGAAAATTTTCCAAACCGATTGTAACCCCAATCCTGCCAGCAAAGCCATTTTATCCTGCTGAGGAGAATCACCAGGATTATTATAAAAAACAATCTTTTCACTACCGACTTTATAAAAAAGGTTCCGGAAGAGAAGATTTTATTAAAAATAATTGGCAGCAGGAATTCGATAAATCCGAGTTAAAGAAAAAGCTAACACCTATCCAATATCATGTCACACAGGAGAACGGAACAGAAAGACCTTTCCAAAATGAATATTGGGATAATGATAAAGAAGGCATCTATGTCGATGTGGTATCCGGAGAGGCTCTCTTTTCCTCGAGGGACCAATATGATGCAGGCTGCGGTTGGCCAAGCTTTACAAAGCCAATAGATCACTATCAGGTAAACAATAACACGGATACAACACATGGAATGATTCGAACGGAAATTAGAAGTAAAAGCTCTAATTCGCATTTAGGACATGTTTTCGAAGATGGACCTACAGAGGCCGGCGGATTGCGCTATTGTATGAATTCTGCTGCAATGCGCTTCATCCCAAAAGAGGAAATGAAAGAAAAAGGGTATGAAAATTACTTATATTTATTTGACTGATTTACAATAACTTTATTATGCAAACTAGAAAAGGCAGGGAATAAAAATGATTCATTTAAACTGGGAGCAAAGAGAGACAATCAAGCAAATAGAATGTGTGCATGCAGACGCAAAAAAATTCATCGTCCACAATAAACTGACACCAGGGAAAAAATATGACGTTAAAAATGAGACGGATGAATTTTACTTTGTAATTGATAATAGTGAACGGATCGGCGGTTTTAGAAAAGATTATTTTAAAGAGGTAAAGTAGTAAAAATAACAGGATTTTCTCCTGTTATTTTTTTACTTCCTTAAACTTATTGTAAAATTAAATTATATTATATGTTAAATAAATAGATGATGTTATAATTTATCTATCATAACTAGTTATTTATGGAAATCTGCTAAATCTCGACAATTACCGAAAGGGCTGATCGATAATGAAAAGAATCTATTTGGTTAGGCATTGTGCCGCTAATGGGCAACACAGGGATTCTCCTCTAACGAGAGAGGGAATCAGGCAGGCAGCAGCACTTTCTGATTTTTTTAAAGAACTGGACATATCATTTGATCTAATCCTTTCGAGTCCCTTTTTAAGAGCTATTGAAAGCATTAAACCATATGCAGAAGCAAATGGATTGACGATCAAAACGGATGAACGTCTGCAAGAGAGAATCCTCAGCGAAGAGCCGATTGATGATTGGCTGGAAGCTCTCGAACAGTCCTTTATCGATGATGGTTTCTCTCTGCCAGGCGGAGAGTCTGCAAAGGATGTCGTTGCTCGCAGCAATGATGTGCTCCGTTGCATTTATGATGATAGTTCTGTCAGTAATGCTATAATAGTGAGCCATGGAAATCTACTATCACATTTTTTCCATCAATTCGATCCAAGTTTTGGCTTCAAGCAGTGGAAGGAACTGAGAAATCCGGATATTTATTTGCTGCAAAAGGAACAAAATCATCCTGCTGAGCTGGAATGTATATGGGATGTCTCACAATCATAAATAAAGGTTCGCCAGCATTATTCCTAGGCTCTCCTCATAAATTTCCGGGAACTGCTCAATTGGAAGCGGATTGGTACCTAATCCCAGTTCAACTGTAAATCCCGGATTCCCGAAAACTTGTATGAACCAATCTTTATAACCTGCATAACTGTCGATATAGCGAATGGGAGTGTATCCGCTGACGCGCTCATATTCGCTTACGATTTCCAATGATTCTGCAGGAGCCAATCCTTCAAATCCCCAAAAAATCACCTGTCCCTGTGTGTGAAAGGCATTCATCCGAATGAAATTCCTTTCTACTGCAAGATTTGCCATAGCGATTGCCTCTGCTTCTGTTAACGGGGCGTACCCAGGGAAATCTCTCGGTTGGGGCGACGCTGGCTTTCTCTCCGCTTCAACTTCCCATAAAGCAGGGTATTGATTATTTAAGTCCACTCCATTAATGTTTGCTTTCCATCCAGAAAAATCCGTGTTTTGCTGATTAATGGCTAATACTGTGTCACTATATGAACCGGCAGCAGAGGCGCCTCCCAGTACAAGGTTAACGCCATCCGGATTTACCATTGGCACAACAGATAGTTGTGTAGCATTATAGAGCGGCAGCAGCGCCAATCCCCTTATAGGCAATCCGTTTGTGAGGGATAACGCATATTGATTAATAAACTGCATTATAATCGGAGTTGTAATCCATTCATTTGCATGAAAGGATCCATTTAAATGCACTTCCTTCATGCCGGCACCAATCTGCAGTTCTGTAATTTCCTTGCCCATCACAGAACTCCCGGCTGCACGCCTTGTGATAAATGGATATATTGTCTCCAGTATCCGGATGTCATCCAGCATATTTTCATACGTATAATTGTTGATATCATCTACCACTAGCTCTGTAATTCTCTCGGGAAGGACAATAACCTGTCCGACTTGCAGCTGTGAGGGATCGACCTCCTGATTAGTCAACTCCAGCATGTCCAGTGGAATGTTATATTCTCTGGCTATCGTCCAAAAACTATCATTTGCTTCAATAGTATAGCTGCTTTGGACATATCCTGGTATCTGCAGCACCTGCCCAATGTGCAGCTGGGTAAAATCGGTGCCGGTATTTGAAGTTTCGATTAATATTAGCGGTACACTGAACAACTGACTGTAGTACCACAATGTATCGCCTGGTCGAACAGCAATTTCCATAAACGATCTCCTTTCAGTCACGAATAATATATCATATGATAGATGTAAAGAATGATGAATCTTTTATTTTTGAAGATTATAAGGTATAATGATGCAATACACATACAAATTTAATTTGATATAGCTAGAAGGAGGAGAATAAGCTTGGCATTTGTAATTACCTCACCATGTAAAAGTGAAAAAGCAGGGGAATGCGTTGAAGTATGTCCTGTTGATTGTATAGAAGAAGGTAAAGACATGTTTTTCATCGATCCGGATATTTGTATAGATTGCGGGGCGTGCGAGGCAGTCTGTCCAGTTGAAGCAATCTATATGGAAGACGAGGTTCCCGCTGAAGAAACAGAATTCATTTCATTAAACCGCTTATTTTTTGAAAACAAATAAACGGCTTACGTAAAACACCTGATAAGATGTTGGATCTGTAAAATAGCCTTTAATTTAAATAACCTAAAAGCGATTGAATAAGCTTTTAGGTTATTTTTTTATAGATTTACAGCAACTTTTTTATTGTCCATGTTAATCATCCTCCTTATTTAATGGAGTTTATTATTGATTAAATACATAATATTTCCTGTTATGTCCATAATGAGTTTATTAGAGAAAAGACAGGAGAGAGGACAATGGCCGGATTTAACATGCCACAAAAACCAGAACCAATATGGCGGGAAAGTGTTTCTTTACCAAGTTTTCCCGCATTAAAAGAGTCGATCAAAGCAGATGTAGCTATCGTCGGTGGAGGGATAACCGGAATCACGGCAGCATATTTACTTACTCAGCAGAACCTTAAAGTCGTATTGCTGGATGCAAGTCAGATTCTAAACGGTACAACAGGACATACAACAGCGAAAATCACCGCACAGCATGGACTCATTTACGATGAATTACTCAGCCATTTCGGATTGGAAAAGGCATCCCTCTATTATAAGGCTGCAGAGGAGGCCAAACAGTTCATTGAGCATACTGTAAAGGAAAATGCCATTAAATGCGATTTCCGGAACGAAGATGCATACATATATACGAACAGTTCTTCCTATTTAAAAAAACTGGACACAGAGAAGAAGGCATACGACAAATTAAAAATAAAGGGTAAATTAAGTGATAATATGCCACTGGATCTCCCGATAAAAGGCAGTCTTGTGATGTACAATCAAGCACAATTCCATCCATTGAAATATTTAAAGGCACTATTGGAGGAAGCGATCAAAAATCAATTGACCGTATATGAGAATACGATTGCTGCCGATATTGAATTTAATAAAAAACAAGCATCCTAACAAGCAATGGGCATCGCATTACATGCAAATATATTATAGCTGCTTCCCATTTTCCATTTCATGATAGCAGGAGCTTTTATTTTGCCCGTATGTATCCTGAAAGATCTTATTTAGTGGCAGGCAAGCAAAACGAAAAGTTTGCAGGAGGGATGTATATCAATGCAGAATCTCCAACACGATCCATAAGATCAGCGAACATCGATGGTAAAGATATGCTGCTGTTTGGCGGTGAAAACCATAAAACCGGACAAGGAAAGTCCACGATGTCCCATTACGAGGCATTACAGAAATTCGCCAAGGAATTCTTCGAGATTGAGGAAATCGATTATCGCTGGTCGGCGCAAGATCTCACAACATTGGATAAAGTTCCCTATATCGGTCCAGCTACCAAGGACAACAAGACATACCTGACAGCAACCGGATTCAGAAAATGGGGGATGACCAATGGAACGATTGCCGGAAAAATATTAACTGACTATATTACCGGAACAGAAAACCCATATTTTGATTTATTTACGCCATCACGGTTTCATGCTGATCCGGCAGTAAAGAAATTCATGGAAATTAATGCGGATGTCGCAAAGCATATGATTAAAGGAAAACTGGAATTCACCCAAAACAATATCGATAAACTGGAGCGAGATGATGCTACATTAGCACGGATAGATGGCAAGCGGGTCGGTGTTTACAAAGATAAGGACGAAGCCATTCATATGGTTGACACAACTTGTACGCACCTTGGCTGCGAAGTGAAATGGAATTCCGGTGACCGGACATGGGATTGTCCATGCCATGGATCAAGATTCAGTTACACTGGTGAAGTAATGGAGGGACCGGCCAAAAAACCGCTAAAGCGAATTAGAGCAAACAACTAAGCAGTCAAGTACTGCTTTTTTTGTTTATTCTATGTAAATTTCGCTTACTTCAATGGTTTATCTTTTGGTTAAATCATAAGTTATATTATAATAGAATACGCATAAGGCCTAAGTAGCCTGTTAAATGATTTTTAGCAGCTTATAAATTCTTTCCTATCATACCTGAACTACACTGACCGTGTAATCGAACAAAATATATCATTACATGGGAATAAAGGAGCAGTACAGTTTTGAAAATAGCAATTGTAACAGAAACATTCCTACCATCAACTGACGGGGTAGTTACACGACTCACCCAAGCAATCAAATATTTCCGTTCAAAGGGACACGAGGTGCTCGTCATAGCTCCTGACCTGGGTGTGGAAGACTATGAAGGCGCTAAAGTTATCGGCATCAAACCGATAACACTTCCTTTTTACCGTTACCGGCCATTCACATTACCAACGGCAAAAGTAAAAGAGCTCT
The DNA here is from genome assembly GCF_000285495.1 of Oceanobacillus massiliensis str. N'diop. Taxonomy (GTDB): domain Bacteria; phylum Bacillota; class Bacilli; order Bacillales; family Amphibacillaceae; genus Oceanobacillus; species Oceanobacillus massiliensis. The sequence goes on along the minus strand of NZ_HE610978.1, from coordinate 31,573 downwards.
TAGAAAACTTCGAACCTGATATTGTACATGCAGCAAACCCGGTTTTACTTGCAGCCTCTGCAGTGCATTACGCCAAGAAACTTGATTTTCCTTTAATCGCCACATACCACACACATATACCGAAATATTTGGATTATTATTGGGCATACAAGCCTGCAAAACCGATACTTTGGCGACATATCAAAAAACTTCATAATGCTGCAGATTTAAACCTATGTACTTCAGAAGCGATCAAACAGGAGCTGATAGAGAAAGAAATCCAGAATCTACACGTACTGCAGCGCGGTGTTGATATCCATCATAGGAATCCACGCTATGCCAATGAGAAAATGCGAAATCGACTTACGAGAGGCGATAAGTCAAAAACATTACTCGTATTTATCGGAAGACTTGCAATCGAAAAAGAAATTCACAAAATCAAGCCTTTGCTGGAATCAAGAGACGACATCACACTTGCTATTATCGGTGATGGCCCAGCCAGAAAAGAACTGCAGCATACTTTCAGCGGAACAAATACAGTCTTTACAGGCTTCATGCATGGAGAAGAGCTTTCCCAAGCGTTCGCGTCAGCTGATGCATTTGTTTTCCCATCCGTAACAGAAACACTGGGACTGGTAATACTGGAGGCAATGGCATCCGGATTACCGGTAGTTGCCGCCAAAAGCGGACCAACAATGGAACAAATAAAAGACGAAGAAACAGGACTATTATTTGAAAATGAAAATGTCGACAGCATGATCCAAGCAGTCAGCAAACTTGAAAATAAAGCGTTAATGGAACTAATGAAACAAAAAGCAAGAATTGAAGCTGAGAAACATGCTTGGGAAAAAGCATCCCAGCAGTTATTGGATTATTATTATCAAACCATCGAAAAACATAATAATCTACAAAACATGGTTGCAAATTAAATGCAGCCATGTTTTAGTTCCATACATAATCTAATGAAATCATGGATTCAGTTTAGAAGGATTAACAACGGGCAAGAATTTGACGAGAAATTGATAAGAAAAGAAAATGAAAATAAAGAAGTAATAATTTCAAGATAAAATTTAACTATAATTTTTCAATTTATCTCACTATCACAAGTATACTTAAATAATGAGACAAAAATCGATTCATTTATTTAACTTCCTATAATAAATATTATGTAAACTAGGGACAAACTCAAACAGACTGATTACTTTAAGAAGGATAATCCTCTTCTGTTTGTCGAGAAAAACTACTCGCCTATATAATTTAGGTCTATTCTGTTTTGTAGCTCAAAAAATTAGACCTTTCCTGCGCTCTTTATGATAGTATATCTTCCAGGCCGTCCGCCTGTTTATTCAAGATCTGGTATTATAACACAGCTGTATCTGATAGTGTGCAGCCATATTTTCAACGGATAGATATACTAAATAAGCTAAGCCAAATATAAAAGCCGAATCCCCCTCCTCTTAGGGTAATTCGGCTTTTATGCTTAGAGAGTGTTCTATCTCTGATATAGCACCTTTTAACAACTTTCTTAGTCAACAATCATTTGTTGATTCTGAAGGACACTTTGTTCCAGAAGCATGCTCGTTTGCTTAATAGATTTTAAATCAATTTATAGACTGGTAACTATTAAATAAGCTCCTGTAAATATCAAAATTATATATGTAATGATCCGAAACGTATTTTGGCTAATCCATTTAAAAAGTAACTGCCCTAATAAAATTCCTGCAAATAGTGGTAAGATAGCTAACAACGAGGATATCCATGCTTCTTTACTAGTTCCGCCAAACGATATTTGCATTACCAGGCTAGCGAAGTAAACAAACAGATAATAAGCCAATGTCGTACTGCGAAGGGTCACTTTATCTACTCTTGCCCCTGAAAAATACAATAATAGCGGCGGACCTGGTACACCAATACTTGTTGTTAATAATCCTGAAACTCCTCCTATTAGAATATCCTTATTCTTTGTTCGGTCTACTGTTATTTTTAAAATAAGAAGTACCGTCAAACTAAAGATCAGAGCACCAACTGCTAGTTTCAGTAGCTGTATATCTGCAAAAAGATAAATAAAAATACCGAAAACCAACCCTGCAACACTACCCTTAATCAGTCGAATTAAAAGAGTCTTATCCACTTCTTTCCTAATTCTGAATATCATAAAAGCAGAAAGACAAATAGAAAGGATAATATTAATTTGAACCGCTGTATGCAGTGGATACATTATCAATAAGAAAGGAGTACCAATAATGGAAAATCCATAACCGGTGCTTGTCTGTAATACCGAGGCTGCCAGCACAACCAACACGAGAACAGCCCACTCTTCCCCCATACGATCACCAACCTAAAGCATCAAATTCAGCATGTGCTACCTTTCAAAATCGCTCTAAAACAGAAAATGAATCTTAATTATTTATTTGCTGAGATCATCAATGAAACAAGCGAACCAATTATATTTTATGATAACACAATTGTTGTATTTAAAGCCCTTCAAGATAAGTAATCTTACTGCTTACTGCTATTCCTCCTAAGGCCGAATCAAGCGCAAACCAAATTTGAACAAAGAACTATTCGAGTTCAGCATAACAGACCCTGCTTTTGGAGCAAAAGAAATCAGGTAATAAAAAGGCATTTATATACTGGCACAGAGGCAAAAGGCTGGTTAATGCAAGCAATCGATTTTTTGGAGCGACATCTCGACTAATTTATCAATACCGAAGATGACCCATTCTAGTAAGACGCATTTTGTGTGTTGGAGAAGTTATTAGAGTAAAAAGAGCCAAAATCTCTATTTTGTTAGGATTATGCTAGGATTTTGGCTCTTTTTAAAGATTTGGTTTTTATTATCAGAAACTAAATCAAAGAAATATATATCGCTTTTTCATACTCTAATCAACCATATGAATCAGATTTGAATCAAATCCTCCTTCAATGCATGTTGTAAAAACGGACTCGGTTCACCTATGCTGTAAAGCTGCAGGTAATGCATGGCTCTCGTACAGGATGTGTAGAATAGTCTGCGCAGGCTCTCGTCTCCGTACGTGAGTTCTGATGCGTTATAAATGATGACGGCATCGAATTCAATACCTTTTGACAGATATGAAGGGACTACAACTACTCCCTGCTCATATTCAGTCGAGCTGCTCTTCAGGAGTTTAATTTCATCAATACTGGCAAGAGCTTCATATGCGTTTTTACTCTCCTCGGCTGATTTGCATATTATCGCAATGCTATGGCAGCCGAGGCTTTGCAAATCCGCTACTTTGGAAGAGATGCTGCCGTGCAATTCTGCGTGATTATCTACTTGTTTCAGTACAGGGCGCTCACCATCACGTTCAACAGGTATTATTTTATCTCCATTCGGAATTATTCTTCGTGTAAACTCAATGATCGGCTTGGTGGAACGGTAACTCCGTGTCATATTGATCACCTCGGTTTTATCCGGCCCATAAAGACTGGTGAGTTGATTGAAATTAACCTTATCGCTGGCATGGGCAAATATCGCCTGATTGAAGTCACCGAGTACTGTCATCCTGGCCAAAGGAAACAATCGCCTCAAGAACTCAAATTGAAATGGCGAATAATCCTGAGCCTCATCAACCACAATGTGTTTAATCGAGTTGTTCGACTGAAAGCCTTGAATCTGCTCTTTCAAAAATAAGAAAGGCGTGGCATCCTCATAAAATAATTTGCCTTCATCCAGCATTTCCAGCGTCATTTGACATATAGCGCCCCACTCCAATGGCGGCTCCCCTTCCATCCACTCCTTAATCTTCAGCGGATCAGTAAAAAGCTGCTTGTATAGACTTTTAAAATCTATAAAACGAAAGGACCGGATTCGTTTGCGAAGTGGCTTCAATTTCTGATAAACAATCAATTGCGCAAGATCTTTTGGATCGACCTCATAGTCGGCAATCGATTCTCTTTTGAATCCTCGTTTTTTGGCTAAATAGTTATGAGCCTTATGGTAATCATCGTTGCTCAGCAGCTCGATTTCCTCCTGCACCCACGGCTTTGCCCTTTCAGCCTTCTGGAAATCTTTTATATCTTTCATTAGCCAATCCTTCAATTTTTCAAGTCTATTTTGGAAGCGGAGTGAAGTGTCATGACTGTAAAACCTTTCAGCTAGTTCCTGTGCAGTAATGATTGTTTTCCCTCTGAAGGTAATGTCCTTAAATATCATACCTGATGATTCCAGAGACTGCCTATATGATTGGATTGCATCGAAAAATCGGCTGGATGCTTTTAATTGGATACCAATAAGTCTCGATTTATAGGATGGAGTGCTTACAGCAGATAAAACGTATTCCAATTGCTCATAGGGGTTTTCAACGAGAAAATCTTTACTCAAACGATGATTTAAGTATTCCTGAAATGTCACTTGCTGCATATTCTCTTCACCAAGTTCTGGGAGAACATTGGATACATAACTGCTAAACATAGAATTAGGCGAAAAAAGAATAATTTGATCAGCATTCAGCTGTTCTCTATATTTATAGAGCAAATAGGCAATCCGCTGCATGGCGGCCGATGTCTTACCGCTTCCGGCTGCACCGTGAACGATAAGCAGTCTCCCCTGATCATGACGGATAATCCTATTTTGTTCCTGCTGGATGGTGGCAACTATATTGTGCATATGTTTGTCGGTACCCTGACCAAGAACTTGCTGCAAAATCTCGTCTCCAATCGTGATACTCGTATCGAACATGGATTGAAGAACACCACCGCGGATAAGATATTGCCACTTTTTCTTTAAAATTCCTTGGATATCATCTTCAGGGGTTGTATACTTGGCCGGACCAGGCTCGTAATCATAGTAGATACTCGAAATCGGAGCCCTCCAATCATAGACAAGAAAATCTTCGCCACCATTATCACTGAGCGTCGAGATGCCAATATAGATTTGCTCCTCTGCTGAAGTTCCTTCTTCAATAAAATCAATACGACCGAAGTAAGGAATCTCTTTCATACGGTGTAGCGTTGCCAATCGATTGGATGTATGTCTATGGGTGCTCTGCTGAACGGACAGAGCCTGAGCCTCCTGCCTTAGGCCGATGATTGTCTCAAGGTAATCATCAAAACTATCCGTACTCACCTTGACTTCATCCCAAAAGTGTTTGCGGATATCAACTACCTCATTTTTACGCTTGTTAGTTTCCTCTTCTAGTCTGCCAATTTCCTCCTTAATTGTCTCCATTACACTGTCTAATCGTTTTTGCTCCGGCTGGAATTCTGAATGCATAGCGAACACTCCTTAAAAGGTTGATAAAAAGGTTGACAAACGAATCGATTACATTGTATAATTAAGATAAGGATGAGTATGTTTTAATCCAATTAACAATATACATCTTTATTAATTTACCACAAATCCCCCTGCTTTTCAATGTGTTTGATTAGAATTCTATTATTGTCAGATTCATGAATGAGTTTCCATCTATCTCTTATAAGGACCTGTCGAAATTAATTTTAGGCATCATTTTTTCCTTTCGTTATAAGGACATCCCCAGATTGTTACAAACTCAAAGTTTTTTTACTAATCTCGATTAATACATTACATGCAATCAGGTTGTTTTATTTAAATCATCTCTTTTAAACCATACAGGATTTGGTGAAATCTCTTCAATTAACCTATCCTTCCTAAACTTGGATTCTGTCATAAAATCACATAGTCGGAGTTGCAAGGTACTTAAGTTCTTAAGCACCTTAGCCATAATCCAGGATTATTCATCACATTCCATTCTACAATAGATCTAATTCTAACCATTCATCGGTTTCCTTAAAACCAAATTTTTTATAGACTGGTCTCCCTAATTTTGAAGCTCCCAGCCACAGTTTGGTTACATCCGCATTTTTGGTTTCATCCACTAATTTTGCCAATAAACTAGTAGCAATACCCTGTCCGCGGTAATCTTCTCTTGTATACATATTTGTAATGTAGGCCTTTTTACCAGACGGATTGGTATAACTTGGCGGAAATTCGTAAATGATGACCGCTCCCGTAGCAATCATTTTATTATTGTCTTCTACCACCCACTGAATTAAGGATCCATCATCCAGTTTATCTTTAAAGAAAAAATATAGTTCTTTATCGATATCGAGACTCGGTTCTATCCCCTCATCAGCCAATTGAATTTTCCTTAAACCAATCAGATTGTCAATATCCTCGATACTTGCTTTACGATAGTTCATAGCTAAATGACTCCCCCTTATTACATGCTGATTTATTAACCATTGTAATCATTGGTTAACATGGTTTATTACCTAATAGTACAGTAGCATACATGACAACTCTTTCACTATGTCTCACTCTAAATTTCTGTGGATTCCTTAACAGACTTAATTGGGAGCAATAAAATCGAGAGTAGCTGGCTGATTGCCCTCCATGTCTGCTTTATATAAGCTAATATTTCCTGCTGCGGGATTAGCAGAATCAGAATCGACCTCAAAATTCTTATCTAAAGATAGACTCCATACGGCTGAGTTGTTTTTCTTTAAGACAACAGCAAGCGTACCGAATTGATCGATATTATCCCATTCAAATAATTCAGTCTCTCCATTTTCGGTTACAGAAATTCCTTCTGTATTACTTACCACCTCGATGTTATCACCTTGCCACTTTCCATGAATTTCCGCTCCTACATAATAATAGGAAATGCCGCTCCCGCGATCTCCGTATGTGCCGATATATTGCTGAATGGTATTATCTGCAGCTTTGTATGTAACAGCTGCAACGTCATCGGCTAACCACTTCACTTGAAATTTTCCGTCCGTTTTATGGGGCAATCTTTCTTTTGGACGAGCAAGAATACCATAATAGGTTCTATAGTAGACCGCTTCTCCGTTTTCCAGATTTTCTTTGATCGATAGGACATGTTTCATATCAGGTGATACACTTACTATGTTCCTTATCTCCTGGTTACTGATACCAAGCAATATAACTTGGGTGAATATGAAAATAGCGGCAATCACAGAACCTGCCGCTTTAAAGCGTTTAGTGAGTTGAAGCAGAAGCAGGACAGCTAGTAACAGAAAGATGGAGGAGCATATATTGATCAAATAGAATAATCGATTATCCGCAAATTCGACTTGTAGTCTTTCATGGATTACGAGATAACCCATTTGCAAACAGAATAATCCAATCGCGAAAACCAATAGCGCCCACCCAACAATTTTCATCCATTTAGCGCTATTCTGCTTCATCAGGAATCACCTCCATTAAAAATTCCCATGTCTTACCGTTATCTTCAGATATAAATTTCCCCTTTACGAGTCCGCCCTCATAATCCCCATTGGGGCCTTGATTAACCAGTACTGTCAAATGGTCATCCTCTATTACTGGCGTTTCCGCTGCTACAAAGATCTGCTGATACTCCTCTGGAACGTTAACGATCGCTTTCGTCCATGTATTACCTCCGTCTTGGGTAACATGCAGATCAGGTTCCTCTGGATTAATAGTCCCAAAAGATAAGAACCCTGTCGTTTCATCGATAAATCCCCCATAAGAAATTAGTCTCGTTACTCCGGAGCTGTTCGTTTCTCTCCAACTTTGGCCGCCGTCGTCTGTTAAGAAGACACTTGAACCTTCTTGCGACATGCTCCGGCCACCAGAAATAATCACATAGCCAAAATTCTCATTCAGAAAATCAATTTTTCTGAAACGAATACCAGGATATGGTTCTATAACAACTGACTCCTCCCAGGACTGTCCTTTATCCCGCGTATAGACTAACATTATTCTTTGACTCTCCCAGTTATCGCCGTCCGCATATAAGAACGCAGCCAGATCTTCTCTAAGAATGTAGCTGTTTTCAATCAATTCCTGCCCGTTTCCATTATATTCCCCGCCAAATAGTTCATCTTTTTCAACAGGGACGCTAATCCAGTCATTTCCATTATTGAAAGAAATCTTTAGTTCGTTGTTCTGCAAAGTGTAAGTAATCGCCTCATTACGATTTACTGGTTGCAGCTGCTCGGTCTGCGGTCCTTCCGGTTCACTATCGGACACTTGATTATCTTGTACATTTCCGGCCTGTCCCAATTGAGGATATGTGATTTCTCTGGAATTTTGATGATAGATCACTGTAGCAGCAATTAAGCCGGCCAATATGAGAATTGATCCACTAAGTATAAAAGGTTTCATGAGGTCCACTCCTTTGCGGCGATTCATCTTGCTTTCAATACTACAAATTACCCAATAATTACCTTTTCCTTTGGATAATGATAATTTTCTTTTGTTTCTTTACCTCTTATTAGGAATAAGAATGAAAAAATTCCTATTCTGCCCACAAACATTAAAAATATAATAATGCATTTTCCAGCAGTACTTAATTCCGGAGTAATCCCCAGAGATAAACCTGTTGTTCCGAATGCTGATGAAACTTCAAATGCAATCTCGATCAGGGAAAATGGTTCAATATAAGTAAGTGTAATAATTGCAATCATACATAACATGGAAGCAGTTGTAATAACCATAAATGAACCAATAACATCTTCCTGCTCTAATTCCCGTCCAAATACCTTAATTCCAGTTCTTCCTTTGGCAAAATTATAAATGGCAAGCAGCATTATAGCGAAAGTAGTTGTTCTTATGCCGCCCCCTACACTGCTTGGCGAGGCACCGATAAACATGAGAAAGCACAACACGATAAGTGTGGGTGAAGAAAACTCACCTACGTCCATGGTAGCAAGCCCTCCATTTCTCGTCGTCACAGATTGGAAAAGACTAAAAAATAGCCTTTCGTGCCATACCTTATCAGCCATAAACCCATTCCATTCCAATAGAACGATTAGAATGGCACCAGCTGCGATAAGCGCAAAAAAAGTAAGTGTGGTCAGCTTTGTAAACAGGGAAAAGCTATTTCTTGGATTACCATCCAAATGGTCTCCTCGCATGTAATTTTGCAATTCAATTAACACCGGAAATCCGATAGCTCCTAATGTCAATAGTATAATATTTACAAATTGAACGAAATAATCGTCTGCAAAGAGCTCTAAGGATGACCCCGTTATATCAAATCCAGCATTTGTAGTAGCACTTACTGCACCAAAATATCCTTGCAGTAAACATTCTTGCCATGAATCAAAATAATTCATGAAATAGGCACTCAGTATAACAGTACCGATCAATTCAATTAGAAGAATGGTTTTTAGGATCTTTAAAATTAGCTTAACGGAGCCCGCTAAGGAAGCTCGGTTATGATCTATTTGAATTAGCTGTCTTCCTCGCAAACCTATTTTTTTCCCAAGTATTACCCAAACTATCGTTCCGAGGGTCATAATTCCAATACCGCCAAATTGCATCACAAAGGTAAGCGCAATCTTACCTGCAGTATTAAATGTTTCAGGAGTGGAAACAACAGCAAGTCCCGTAACACTGATGGCACTCACTGCAGTGAACATGAGGTCAATAAGCGATAGTTCTTCACCTGCATGATGAAGAAAAGGCAGACCCAATAATACTACTGAAAATATGACAGCGACAATATAAAATAAAACGATAAGTCGAATCGTTGATAAGTAGGTAAGCTTAAATCTCTTTAAAGATATTTTCATTAGAATCCCTTATCTTCAAAACGTTTCAAGTCATTTACTTGGCCCATCACAACCAATACATCCCCTTTTGAAATGATATCTTCCGGCATAGGAGAAACATTGACCGTTTCATCCTGTTTAATGGCAAGTATTGTACAACCATACTTTGCACGGATATCCAATTGAATCAAAGACTTCCCAGACAATTTTTTAGTTGCGATTAATTCAACAATGCTATAGTCCTTGGAAAGCTCTATATAATCTAATAGTTTTCCAGAATCGAGTTGATTGGCAATTCGCACACCCATTTCCTTTTCTGGCTGTATAATCCGATCTGCTCCAACCTTTTCAAGTATCTTCTGATGATGCAGATCTCTTGCTTTAACCCAGACATTGCTTACCCCCATATCCTTGAGAATCAAGGTACACAGAATGCTGGATTCGATACTGTCTCCTATCGCAATGATGGCGTGATCGAAGTTTCTTACTCCATAGTTCTTTAGTACGCTTTCGTCTGAAGCATTTGCAACGACAGCATAATAGGAATAATTAGAAGCAAGTTTAACTCTCTCTTCTTTTTTATCAATGGCCAGTACTTCATGACCCAGCTCATGCAATTGTTTACAAACACTTCTTCCGAATCTGCCAAGCCCTATTACGACTACTTGCTTTTCCAATACACATCCTCTTTTCTAAGTAAATTCCAAAAAGAAAAAGACCATCAGAAATAAGATTGGTCTTTTGGCTTTTGCCATTGACCCTTCTCTCGAAAACTATTCAACGCCTACGAGGTTAGCTGTCGGATTAGGGACGGAGAGTATCCCTTCTTACTCAGGTAAGATTCACCCCAGATAGATTATATCTATCAAATATGGTTCCCCCGCTCAAATAGATTAAGCGAATAAAGGCTCAGATAATTTTTTAGTTAATGAAGGCTCTTTTCGTATGGTGAGTGAAAATCCGCTAAAAGCGAAGCAGACAACCATACCGTCATTTGTAAAATAATGGACAATTACTGATAGCATTGATTAACTGGGCTACTATTCAACTCACAGTTTTGATTATCCGTCGTATATAACAATCCTTTAGAAAACAGCTTCAATTAATCACAAAATACTCCCATTTTACGTCTTTGTCAATCACTTATTTTAGTTGTTAGAGCCGTGCCGGATGGAAAGGTCATTCTTCTGCGCCTTCCGATAAGTCACTTTCATAGACTGAAATCTAATCACAATTTAGAACCCGGTTCCTGCTGAACTTATGAATAAAATCCTATTTTACGCTTAATTTCTTTTAAGAATGGAACACTCATTTCTCTCGCTTTATCTGCTCCTTCTTTTAATACCTTGTCAATTGTTTCCGGATTTTCCATAAGTTCTTTATATCTCTCCCGCGGCTGTTCCAAAAATCGATTCATAACATGGAATAACTGCCCTTTCGCTTCTCCCCAGCCTACACCTGTCAAAAATTGCTGTCTCATACTTTCGACTTCTGCCGGAAGTGCAAATTCCTTATAGAGCATAAAAATAGTTGATTTATCCGGATCTTTCGGAACCTCTGGCGGCAACGAATCCGTTTTGATTTTATTTATTAGCTTTCGCAATTTCGCCTGCTCACTAAAAATTGGAATCGTATTATGATAGCTTTTACTCATTTTCCTGCCATCCAATCCCGGCAAAACTGCAGTATCTTCCTGAATATTATAATCTGGTAAAACAAATGTTTCTCCGTACTTACGGTTGAAACTTTCGGCAATATCCCTGGCTATTTCTACATGCTGTATCTGGTCCTTTCCAACAGGAACAATTCCTGTCCGGAACATTAAAATATCCGCTGCCATCAATATAGGATAGTTGTATAAGCCCATATTGACCCCGTAATCTTTATCCTTTTGCGCTTTTCTATTGTTATCTGCAATGGCTTTATAGGCATGGGCCCTATTCATCAATCCTTTGGATGCAAGGCAGCTCAATATCCAATTCAATTCAAATATCTCCGGGACATCGGATTGTCTATAAAAAATCGTTTTCTCCGGATTAAGTCCAAGAGCCAACCAAGCAGCAGCTATTCCATAGGAGAAGGAGCGGAAGTCTTCAGAGTCAATGGTTTTAGTTAGGCCATGATAATCAGCCACGAAATATATTGGCGAATAATCTTCCTCTACAGCAAGCTCCAATGCCGGCTTAATGGCTCCAATATAATTACCTAAATGAATCTGTCCCGTAGGCTTTATTCCAGTCAAAATCGTCTTTTTCATACTACCCCTCCATTGATAAAATCTATACAAAAAAGGATTACCCATCCCAAAAATAAGGACGAGTAACCCGTGGTGCCACCTTTATTCGTTTACATATGTAAACGCACTTAGCCATACCGAAACAGTACTTGGACTTGCTTCGATACTTGGTCTCTTTTAACGGTAAGACATTCCGCTGAACCTACTCATCTCTTTCAGTTCAGAAGCTCAAAAGCCCATTCAGCAATAATTCCGTACTGGTTCTCACCAACCACCAGCTCTCTTGACCGTTCTTATAGCCTACTATTCTTCATCATCGCTCATTTGATATTGAATTAATTCTATGTTATCGAAAATAAAAGGTCAAGGCTAAATTTAAAGTGCCTATCATTAAAATATTCTGGCTCATACCATAGGACAGTTGCCAGGACTATATTTCTATAGATTATTCTCAACGAAAAAAGAAACCTCTGCTTACATTTCCTTATTCCTTATCGAAAGAAGAGAGAGTATAAGAGCAATCCAACTATTATTGCAGCAATAATTAACCCAGTACCTTTCCAGCCCAAACCTCCTACCAGATCAGCAAGATTGCCGCTATCAGCACTGTTAAAGGCATCGCCCGCATTACCAATTGGATTTTTTTTCAATTCTTCTTGCCTTAATCTTTCCCTTTTCTGTTCGGGAGCCTCTTTTTCGTTCACACAATCTTCCCCCTTTGTTTAAACTATCGATTATTTGCTTTGAAGAGTTCCGTTATACCGTTATTATTGGTAATAACAGCTGTCTTGTCATGGAGCATGCCATACTTGCTGAAGAAATTAACTTTTCCCACCTCTTCAAAATGTCGGTTCCATTTAAACATTTTAAAAAATATTGCTAATGTTGGTCTATAATTCGATTTCTCTAGCCGTAGTTTTTGTTTGAAAAACCGTTTGATAATCCGATAAGTTCTTAAAGAATACCTTGTATCCAAGAAAATAATCAGATCTGCTTGATGAAAACTATTGCTTACCCAATCTTCATTATGGACCCCTTCCATTATCCAGCTAGGAGATTGTATGATTCGAAATAGGTGCTCATCTCTTTCTTCTTCAGATCTTCTTTTGTCCCCGGAATTACACCTTCTCCAAACCACATTATCCAATTCGTAATATGGTATCTCCAGCATAATAGATAATTCTTTTGCCAAAGTAGTTTTGCCGCTTCCGACAGAGCCGATAATATGTATTCTTTTCGGTACAGTACTGTTCATAAGACCACCTGAATCTATCATTTATTTGCAAATCCGCGGACAAAATAGGCTTAATGAATAATAATCGAAATTATCATTGATTAAGCCAGCTAGCTATAGTTCATTAATCCGCTTTTCTTCGCTATGAAAGTAATAAAAGCTTATTTCAAATATTATAAAACCCAGCACCAGACTAGCCAAAAAAGGGTGGGTTGATTCAATCAGCAACGTAACGATAAACGTCAATCCGAATCCAGCCAGTCCTGCCATTAGTGGATACAGCTGCTGTTTTCTTTTCATTGCACATTCCCCTTTACATAAATCAATGGTTACTTATTATACGATTGCATAACTTAAAGGTTTCAAAATTTTTATACTGACAGGATGATTAGCAGGCGTTATTCTGATTGTAATCAGGAAGTCTGGAACAAGTGTAGGGTGCCAAATATGAACATCAGCATTTTTCTTGTGAACATCAGCCATTTATTTGTGAACATCAGCATTTTCCCCGTGAACATCAGCATATTCAATCAAAATATCAGCATTTTCGTCGCGCCAATCAAGACAACATTTCATAATTGGTCTATATTCCGGCCCTTTAACATTTTGGTGACAACTGAATAGATTGGGTAGTAACACAAGTGATCCTTTAATGGTGAGAGTGAGGGAATTAAATGATTGAAGTTTCAGGAATCAGCTTTAGCGGAGACAATTTGTTTGCCCCTGGCAGCATTGAAAGTATCATTATCCGAAACATGAAAGAAAGCGTAACGGTTTACGCTTATCAGTCCAAAGATGAATTAATGTTTGAAATTGAACTCCGAAAAAATATAATAGCTAGTGCAAGAGCCATGGAGCAGAGTGATATGCAATTCGCCAATTTTGCAAATTCAAGATGTAATCCGATGTATTGGGATTTGACAGATGCGGGAGGCTTCCAGCTGAAGCCTAATGTATTGCCATCAGAAGCAATTCTGGATATTTACCGAAACAGTTACCTATATGCATTTGAATGTGCTGTGGCAAATGTTATTATTTATTACCATGCGCTTTTAACAAGTATTGGCTTACAGCTGTTTAATGATCTATTCCAAGATCTCTATTTATACAGCTGGCATTTCGACCCTGATTTTGGAATAAGAAGCCTGCATTCGAATCATTTTTTGCCTGGAGATGTCGTATATTTCAACAATCCCGATTTTGACCCGGCAGCTTCATGGTGGCGTGGAGAAAACGCAGTTGTTATGGGCGATGGAACCTTTTTTGGACATGGGTTAGGCATTATGACTGCGGATAGGATGATTGAGAGTTTGAATAGCATGAGAAAGGCAGGCAGTACGCAATCAGCCTATCTGGCAAATGTTGTAACGAGTCCATCCTTCAGACATCTGGCAAATCTTTCTCTGAATATGCGTGGGCTTCAATCACGTAAAATTCCGTATATCGTTATCCACCATAATGAAAGTTCGATTTCCTGCAGTCAATATCTATTCTATTTGAATATGGCGTACAATCCGGCGGCATTTCGAAATCCTTTTTGATCTATTGTGAGATGGATAAGGAAAACATTTACTTTCATTTAATTAATAGTCGGGTAAGCTCCATATTAACAATAAGCTTTTGCTTCATTTGATCTTTCTGAACGAATAGATTGTATGTCTTAATCTTGCTTCCATAATCGCTCGACAAACAAAAGTTTCCTTGCCTCGAATGTCAATTTATAGACATCAAGCATTGTCAAATTTCTCCAGAAAGTGTAATCAAATCTGTCATCAAAATAATTCATAATCAGAACCATTAAATTACCATGCATACCAATTACTACATTCTTGCCCATATACCTTTCCAGCACTTCAAAAGTAGCTTTTATGCCTCTATCTTGCGCAGTGTCATTAGACTCTCCGCCCTTCCAGGAAAATGCCGGATTGGACCAAAGTTTCGAAACAGCGAACTGGAAATCGTCAACGCTTGTCTCAGACAGTTGTCTTTCTCTAAAATCTTCCATAACTATTATCTCTTTATCAACCGATTCGGCAACCGCCTCAATCGTTTGAATGGCTCTTTTATATGGGCTTGAGATTACGGTGTCTATCCGCTGTCCGAATAAACACTCAGCTACCCTTTTTACATCAGCAATGCCACTTTCAGACAACGGTCTGTTTATCTCATCTGGCGTATAGATAGAATGTGCATGCCTTACAAAATATAAATTGGTTTGCATTGGTCACGCTCCCCTGACAATTAGTCAATGATAAAATATGAAATAATTATACTATAAACATGAGTTTTGCTCATGAAAGAGATTATATTTTTTATTGATCAAACGTTTGATCAATAAATGGAATAGTTAGTAAATTAGGGAAATCAAAATAAAAGAGGACAGATTCTGCGGATTAACGAATCTGTCCTTCTTTGATTTTTTTATATTTCCATTGTCTTGTTCACATGGTTCGTGTTAAAGGCACTTTAATTTTTTTAACTCCCATTTCTTTACATCCATTGTGAGACTGCCATTGGCATAAAAGTTAATATCCTGCTCATTCGGATAGTCAAAAATCCTTGCTGAGAATACTTCTTCTCCCTCATTCACAAACACTTCAATTGATGAAGTGTCTTTATAAAGCCGAATGCTCCTAAGTTCCTCCAGCACACAATACCTTTTCTCGAATGCATGGTTGTCAGCAAGGTCCATCCGCTGCAAGGAAAAGGTGTTAGTCGATTGATCATAGCTTAATTGATTATTTTGCCCGATTTTAATGGAGAAAACATCCGGATTTCCAGATTTGATAGTCACTTCCAATTCAAAAACACTCCCTTGAATGTTAGGCAATGACAGTTCACCTTCATGCACAGGTACGTCCTCATACTCTATTTGATTTTCACGCAAGCTTTCAAGTTCCACCACAGGGTACTGCAATAGTTTGCCATTTTTCCATTCCAGCTGTCGTGGAAGTGTCAGAGTGTGTATCCACTCATATCTTGTAGTGGGATGAATTGACTCTCCCTCCTCTGCATTTCCCATCCAGCCTATCAGAAGTCTTCTTCCCTTGGAATCCATCATCGTCTGAGGGGCATAGAAGTCAAAACCTCTATCCAATTCTGTGAAAGGGCCATGCTGGAACGATACATTATGATAATCTACTTCCCCTGCAAGGTAACCTGCATGAAATATATTATTAAATTCGTAGCCTCTTGGAGTTAGGCCCTGTGGGCAGATAATTAGGACTTCATGGCCGTCGAGCTCAAATAAGTCCGGGCATTCCCACATATAGCCGAAATCGCCGAGTCCATTATGCCCGCTTCCTGCAAGCGGGCCCTGAAAGCTCCAGCTTTCAAGGTCAGGAGAAGTATATAATACTGCTTCCCCTTTCCCTTCTGAAGTCTGTGCACCAATTACCATATACCATTTCCCTGCTTTATAATAAACCTTTGGGTCGCGGAAATGAGGTGTATAGCCTTCAGGCACATGAATGATGGGTCCTTTTTTCTGAAAATTGATGCCATCCTCAGAAACAGCTATACACTGATAGGCTTCTCTGTTTCCTTCCTCATCCATAACATTTCCTGTATAAAATAAATACAGCTTGTCTTCGTGAACAACCGCACTTCCAGAATAGCAGCCATTTATGTCATACCATTGATCGGGTGCCAGGGCAATCGGGAGCTCTTTCCAATGTACAAGATCATCCGAAACATAATGTCCCCAATACTTGATCCCATGTTTTGTTTCAAAAGGATTCCATTGATAAAAAATGTGATATTGCCCCTTGTAATAGGCAAAACCATTCGGATCGTTCAACAGTCCGATTTGAGGCATCAAATGATAATGCAGCCGATATGGATCATCTGCTACCATATTCTGTATTTCTTTTATTCGATTGTTGATTAGCGTTTCAATTTCAAAAATCGTTTTTGTCATTAAAAGAAAGTCCTCCTTAAAAAATAAGGTCGGCCAGAAATGCATAGTGACCAATCGTTTTGTGTTTATCTTCTTTGTGATATTTTCTGGACAATACGCATCTTATTTTTCCATTACCGTATTCCGCCTTAATTAAACTTAAGCTATTCTCTAAAAATCCCGAGGGTTTGTTGTAACTGCCGGGAAAATAGCAGCCTGTATTTAGTATCTTCATTTCTAATTGTAAGTATATATACTTCTGGTGGAAATATGCCCAGTTCTTCGGTTCTTGGTATTTCTATTATCATACGGCGTTTTTGAACCAAAAAGTCCACCATCATTCAGTCAAACGGTGGACTTTTTGTCCTATGCTGTAAGTGTCAGTAAGAGTTCCCTTATTGTTTTGCACGCAATAGCAGTCGATGCCCCTGATGGATCGTATGGTGGAGACAATTCAACGACATCGGCAGCCACAATCTGATTCAGCTGCTGCATCTGTTCGATCGCTTTCAACAGTTCCCGGTAGGTTATGCCGCCCGGTTCCGGGGTTCCAGTTCCCGGGAATATGCCCGGGTCAAGAACATCCAGATCAATCGTGATATAGACTGGCACATCTTTTAGCTCTTGTATCTTTTCCATTAATGTTGCAAGAGAAAAACGCTCCAGATACGTATGGGTCCCAGCCCATTCAAATTCTTCCTTCAGACCGGAACGAATTCCAAACTGAAAAATCCTTCCGTCTCCAAGAAATTCATGGCAGCGACGAATAACCGATGCATGGGAGAGCTTTTCACCCAAATAGTCCTCTCGCAAATCCGTATGGGCGTCGATATGAATCAAATGCAAGTCTGGATACTTTTCATATGCTGCTTGAATAGTCGGCAGACTCACCAAATGCTCTCCACCCACCATCAGGAATTTTTTTCCGTCTTGCAATACTTCCCGAGTATACGCATGGATCTGATCCATTGCTTTGGCCGTATTTCCAAGCGGCAATTCCAAGTCACCGCCATCAAAGATTGCTGCATCTTCCAGATCCTTATCCAAATAAGGGGAATACGTTTCAAGACCAAATGAATCTGGTCTGATTTCCTGCATGGCAAACCGTGTCCCCGGCCGAAAACTCGTTGTACCGTCAAAAGGGACACCAAACAGGACTATTTCTGCTTCTTTATAAGAACTTTCACAGCCTATAAAAGTACTTAGATTCAATGATTTATTCATCGCGTACAAGTGCCTCCTTGACGTAATTCGGCAAAGCAAATGCTCCCCGGTGCAAGTCCGTGTTATAATATTTCGTCTCCAGGCCAAATTTATTCCACGCTTCTGCTTGCAAATCCTGCAGTGGATCATAGGACTTGGAAGCAAATCCGAACAGCCAATGGCCAGAAGGGTATGTCGGCATATGATATTGGTAAACATTTGTAATTGGAAATATTGCTTTAATCTTTTGATGGGCCTTTTTCATGTTGGCTGCATATTCGGCGAAATATGGTGATTCATGCTGATTTATCAAGATGCCATGTTTATTCAGTACACGATAGCATTCCTTATAGAACTCCGTTGTGAAGAGTCCTTCTCCAACGGAAATAGGATCTGTAGAGTCTACAAGAATCAAATCAAAGGACTGATCGGGTGTATTTCTTACATATGCAAGGCCATCCTCAAAACGCAGCTCCATCCGGCTATCTTCTTCTATACCACTTGCAGTAATCGGCAAATATTCCTGGCACAGACGGAAGACCTGCTCATCAATTTCAGCCATGACCACTTTTTCCACTATCCGGTAACGTAATACTTCGCGGGCCGTTCCGCCATCTCCTCCGCCAATGATCAGGACACTTTTAATTCCAGGGTTCGTGGCAAATGCCGGGTGGACAATCATATCATGATAGATGAATTCATCCTTTTCATTCACCATCATCAAGCCATCAAGCGTGAAAAAAGTGCCGAACTCATTACCCTTATAAAAATCAATCTGCTGAAACGGGGTTTTTTCACTATATAATTGTTTATCATATGCGATGGAAAATTTAGTTTCACCGCTCCATTGTTCCGTATACCAGTTCATTTAATTAACACCTTCTAATGCTTGTTTGACTTTTACTTCTTCGATTTCCTGCTCTGCAAATTGACGGATTTTATCTACCATTCCACGAGGCACTTCAAATGATTCTGTTTTTTTGGCCTGCAGTTTCTCAGAAAGATAGTCTGCCGCTTTCCAAGGATTCACAGAATCACCGCAAGTGTAGACATCAACAGAAGCAAAACCATATTCCGGCCATGTGTGGATTGTCAAATGCGATTCAGCAATAATCACGGCTCCGGAAACTCCATATGGATTGAAATGATGGAAAACCGACTCCACTATAGTTGCACCAGAATAGTCTGCCGCTCCGCGCATAAACTTCTCAATCAAGGCGTTATCTTCAATAATTTCGCTTGGGCAGCCATAATATTCAATCAACACATGTCTCCCTAATGCTGTAATTTCCAATCCCATCTATACATTCTCCTTTATAACTGTAATATGATCCGCTTCTTTGGTTTCCGTCAATACATTTCCCAAGGTCTCACAATAATAATGATACTGTTGAATGACTTCCTTTGAAATGATCTCTCCGGGAATGACTAAAGGTATTCCAGGCGGATAGATCATCAATGTATCGCCGCTGATCCTGCCGGCTGCGTCTTCGATTGCAATCGATTCCTGTTCTGCGTAGAAGGCATCGCGTGGATTCAAAACAAGTTCATTCACCAGATCGGCCGTTACATTCGTGGACATGACCACCATCTGCTTTCCAAACCGTCTTTCAATTTCTTTTAAGGCAAAAACAAGTCTATCAATCGATTCTTTTGAGTCGGAACTGGTTATTACTGCCATAATGACATAGCCTTCTGCCAATTCCACTTGAATGTTATATTTTTCTTTTAATAGTTTATAAACTTCAAATCCTGTTAAACCTATCCCATTCACTCGGATGACTAATTTTGTCCAGTCATATGCTTGATTGTATTGATTCTTCACATAAGATGCTTTTAAAACTTCAAAATTAGATGCACATTCGATAGTTTTGATTGCCTCTTCAACAATTGGCTTTAATTCGTCGTATTGCTTACTGCCATATAGGACTAGCTCTCTTCTCGCTACATCCAACGAGCTCATCAGCAAGTAATTCGCACTTGTTGTTTGCAGCATGTTCAATGCCTGCTGAATCTTTTGAGGCGGGATTCTATCATTCTGCAAAAGCAGTAATGAGCTTTGCGTCAACGAACCGCCGGTCTTATGCATGCTGATTGTTGCTGCATCTGCCCCAGCCGATATTGGATCAGCCAGATCACCAGGCATAAAACCAAGGTGAGCACCATGTGCCGCGTCAACAATAACCGTTATATTCCTTTCGTGAGCAAGACGGCAGATTTCACTTAGATCTGTCATGGAACCAAAATAGGTCGGATACGTAAGCAGCATCACTTTTGCTTCTGGATGCATGTCGATTGCTTTTTTAACCTTCGATACTGAAACATTATGGGATATGCCAAAATGGTAATCGATTTCCGGCTGAATGAATATCGGATTTGCCCCACTGAGAATAATCCCTTCCATTACCGACTTATGGGCATTACGAGGCACCAGCATTGCTTCTCCCGGTTTACAAACAGCAATGATCATTGCCAGGATCCCGATTGTTGTACCATTGACGAGAAAAAAGGCATGGTCTGCACCAAAAGCGGCTGCTGCCAACTTCTGTGCTTTCTTAATGACGGATTGCGGATGGCTTAATAGATCAAGTTCTTCCATTGAATTCACATCCATACGCAAGGTCATTTCCCCTAGAGCCTCTTTTAAGGGATTCATTTGCGCCCCCATTTTATGTCCTGGTACGTCAAACGGTGTGACCTCCTGCTCGGCATAACGTACCAATGCAGCAAATAAAGGCATCTCATTCTGTTCTCCCAATGTCTTTTTGCTGGCAACAAGGTCATGGACATTGTTCATCATTGTCCGACTCCAGCAAATGCAGCCGTTTCAATTGCCTGATGTAGTTCCTCCACCTTATCGGTTCTTTCCCAAGGAAGATCAAGATCGCTTCTGCCAAAGTGCCCGTATGCGGCAACTTGTTTGTAACGAGGCTTGCGGAGGTTCAGCATGTCAATGATACCGCTTGGCGTTAAGTTAAAAACTTTTCGTATGGCAAGTAGCAATTGCTCATGTGTCACCTTTTCCGTATGAAACGTTTCAAGTGAAATGCTGATCGGTTCACTTACTCCAATGGCATAGGATAACTGAATCTCACATTTCCCGGCAAAACCAGCTGCAACAATATTCTTAGCTACATAACGTGCAGCATATGCCGCTGACCGATCGACTTTCGTACAATCTTTACCAGAAAAAGCCCCACCGCCATGTCTGGCAGCTCCTCCGTACGTGTCGACAATAATTTTACGTCCAGTTAATCCCGCATCACCATGCGGACCGCCTACCACGAATCTTCCTGTTGGGTTGATTAAAGTACGAAATGTTTTGTTTAAACGAAATTCCCTTGCCGTTTCCTGTATGATATTTTCGATAACATATTTCTCAAATTCTTTTTATTAAAATCCCCATCATGCTGAATGGACATCAAAATCGTATCTATTCTAGGCGCATCAGGGACCGTATAATCAATCGTTACTTGTGATTTCATATCGGGACGTGCCCATTTGAAGCTGCCGCTTTTTCTTAAAGAGGAAGCTTTTTTTACCAAGGTATGTGCCATTTCAATCGGTAATGGCATCAGACTATCTGTTTCATTTGTTGCAAAACCGAACATGATACCTTGATCACCAGCTCCAATTTCCTTCGTATCGCTTGATGAATTTACCCCCATGGCAATATCTGGTGATTGTGTGTGGACGAGAACCTGTACATCGCAAGTGTGTCCATCAATTCCGAACTGATCATTCGTATAACCAACTTCGATCAATGTGTCACGTGCTATTTTTTCAATATCCAAAGTCGCTGTAGTTGTAATTTCTCCACCCACAATGATGGTATTGGTTGTGTTGAATACTTCGCAGGCCACCCTGGAAAAAGGATCCTGCTCAAGTGCTGCATCCAGAACAGCATCAGAAATCTGATCTGCTATTTTATCCGGATGTCCTTCCGATACAGATTCAGAAGTAAATAAAACCTTCTCTGCCAATTCGAAAACCTCCTAAAAATTTCCTTTTTTAGGCACAAAAAAAGCTCTCCTACAACCTAAGGAAAGCTTCGATTAAGATCAGCTGCTTATCCTCTTATTGTTCACAGAACCGGAATGCTCTGTGCTCAGGTTGGGCACCATATTCGGATTTTGATCCAGATTGGTTTGCCACCGTTTCTTCGACCCCTCGTCTCAACGGCTATTAATAAGATAGACTTTATTCATGCTGAGGACAATGTTAATCGAAATCGAATAACATGTCAATTTATTTTTTTAGGCTGTTTTCTCAAAGATTGTTGTTTTTCATAAAATATATAAACTGCGACGTAATAGCAATTCCCGATTTTCGCTACGGGCAGTCGCTTTCCGCGGGCAACGCTTCAGCTTCCTCGGAAGCAAGCCCGGCTTCCTGCGGGATCTTCAGCCGTTGCTTTTCCCGCTGGAGTCGACTTCCCTGCGCTCCAATCAATCAGCTTAACAATTGAATAACAGTAATTCGATTCAGAAAGCTAAATCTTAGCGGAGGAAATACACGAAGACTCCTGCGGGAAAGCGAAGACGCTAAGACCCCACTAGATGCACCTGCGTTTTCCAGTAACGCTTCGTAGCTGGCTTCCTCGGTGCAAGGGAACAAAGAAGTAAACGCAAGTAGTACCCTGGCTTAGCGCGAGCCCGCGGAAAGCGCAGTGTATTTCCGGAGCGGAGGTTACCACACCATAATTTCTACAAACAATTGAC
>NZ_HE610978.1:0-8395 GCF_000285495.1 Oceanobacillus massiliensis str. N'diop | reverse complement strand
AGAGCAGCATAGAAATGAGGAAATTCACTTTAGCTTTTTTGTCTTCAGAAAAACTGAAAACGCTAAGCCCCCGCTAGATGCACCTGCGTCTTCCAGTAACGCTTCGAAACAGGCTTCCTCGGTGCAAGGGAACAAGGAAGCAATCGCAAGCAGTGCTCTGGCTTACACGAGCCCGCGAAAAGCGTAGTGTATTTCCGGAGTGGGGATAAATCACCAATCATATATTGTTATGTCGCAGTTTCCATCAAATACGAAGTTAGAAATAACAACAATATTTACGAAAAGAGCCTTTTTTTAAAAGCTGTTTTCTAATAGATATGAGTAAACATTCGCTTAAGGAGTATGTCATTATAAGTCAATGGAATGATTCACTTGAAAAAGGGACAGGCAAATAAGCCTATCCCTTAATTGGTCAATATCCGGATGCTTCTTTTCTTTCAAGATGTGCTATTACGTTGTATAGTGATTCCCGCTCCGCATCACTTAGCGGTATAAGAGGCAGCCGCACTCCGCCAACATCCACTCCAAGTCGATTTAACGCTTCTTTAACAGGGGCTGGACTCGGAGCAGCAAACAATGCTTGCATCACTGGCAAGAGCTGATGGTGGATTGCTGCGGCATTATCTGGTTTGCCCTTTTTATATTGCTCCATCATCTCCTGCATTTCATTGCCGATAATATGGGAAGCTACAGATATGATCCCTGTGCCACCTATTGCAAGTGAGGGTAATGTCAGACTATCCTCTCCGCTATATACGCTAAAGTCATCCGTTGTACGGCTGATGATTTCCGTTGTGCGATCAAGATCACCACTGGCTTCTTTAACTGACACAATGTTCTTTATTTCCGACAGGCGAACAATCGTTTCCGGTTCCAAATTAACTACACTACGGCCGGGAATATTATAAAGCATTACAGGTAACTCCGTACTTTCAGCGATGGAGCGAAAGTGCTGATACATGCCCTCCTGTGATGGTTTATTATAATATGGAGAAACTAGCATAATGGCATCTACACCGGTTGCTTCCGCTTCTTTTGTCAATTCAATGGATGCCCTTGTATTGTTCGATCCCGTACCAGCAATAATCGGTATTCTTCCATCTGCCACCTTGACAACAAATTCAAATAGCTCTAATTTTTCATTATGGCTCAATGTCGGCGATTCTCCAGTTGTCCCTGCTACCACTAGACCATCTGAACCATTGGCAATTAAATAATCGACCAGCCTGCCTGTTGCCTCAAAGTCAATTTCCAAAGCTTCATTGAAAGGAGTTACCATTGCCGTTAATACATTACCAAAATTCATAACTTCACACACCTTTTATTGGATTTTTTTCGATAGGTGTGGAGGACCAAAATAAAAAGCACCAGCGAGAGGACCCGCTGCTGCTTAGAACGTCTACTATAGTTCTACGCTTGATAGCCCTCCATATAGTTACCTATATGACAGTCCTGCATCTATTGAATGACAGCACCAGCTTCCGGATAATGAGTCACCATCAGCTTCGGCAAATTCCCCTTTCCTCCTGTATCGTCAGAGCTCATTCTCTTCAACACGAGTACTTATGGTTTTTGCACCTCTACCCTTACCTTAAGATATCTAAAATAAGAAAGTATTCAATTGTTAGGTGTATTATAACAATAAAAACCTATAAACACAATCATTTCAAAATCGCACGTGATGAATGTCTACAATCCCATCGTATTATTCATCATCGTAGTGGTATAATAGTTTTGCATTAATAAATTATATCAACTCGGAGGTCACATGCTTACATTTGAAGAGAAACTAGCAATTATTGAATCATTTCAGGAACTTAAGCGTCATGATGTGTCATTGGGACGTGTCAATTTTCATTATGAAGACAGTGTTATGGAGAAAAAACCGTCGTATATCATCTTCACCCAAACGGAAACGGTTTCGTTTATGCTGAGTTGATCGATGCAAATTATCCACTTGATGCTAAAGGGATGGTAAACATCCGCGAATATAGTCAGGAACAGCTCCGAAATATTATAAAAGCATCTATCACTTCCCTATCTGAAGCTGAGCCATTTGAAGAAAACTGGATTAACAATGAAGAACAAATACTTACCATCACGCGTGAATTTGAAACATGGGACGTTTATGCCGGTGAGTTATTGGATGGAACATATGCCACTTACAATGCTGCGGCAGATTATTTACAGCAGGAAGGCTTCCGACGCCTTAAAGACGAGGACGCTGAATAATCCTTTAGTTCTATCAATAATGTTTTAGAAGCGTATGCTATATTTAAACGATCAAATGTGCCATTTGCCATGGCACATTTTTTTGCTCCATTTTTTAAAACAATCTTTATTTCCCATCCCGATTCCCTCCGCATTGACTATGAATATAATTGGAAAATAGACTTCAAATAATCCTATCAACCTGCACCCAATATATACAGACATATACGATTTTGTATTCATGATGTCTTAATAGTTGTCCTTTTATGGATAGGATTTGCATATAATTTGAGAAAGAAATATGCAGGAGGAGAACAATGTTTAATTTATTGGAAAAGGCAATCGTTGCCATGGCACTTCTAAGAATAGCATCGGGAAGTTTGGAAATACTCGCTGCTTTTTTAATCATGAAGTTTAATGAAATTGAAAAAGCATTAATTATTAACAGTATACTTGCATTAATTGGACCGATGATCTTGATTATATCCACCACCATCGGCCTTTACAGCTTAGCAGATAAAATTTCATTTGATAAAATGCTCTGGATTGTTTTAGGAGTGGCATTCATCATTTACGGGATAAAGAGCAGCTGATCTTTACATCTCCAACTCCTTTGAGCTTTTTACCAATGAGATTTTTTTCGGATTACGACTTAATATTTTCTCGAGTATCTCTTCTACATACATGGAAAAAGCTGGATTCGTCCGCTGTCTTGGTCTTGGAAGTCGTATCGGCTGATTTAGGCTGATAGCCCCATCTTCAATCAAGATTACCCGATCTGCAATGGCAACAGCCTCTTCCACATCATGGGTCACCAGGATAGAGGTAAACGCTCTTTGTTTCCACAGGGACTCAATCAGTTCCTGCATTTCAATTCTTGTAAGTGCATCAAGGGCCCCGAGCGGTTCATCCAGCAAAAGCAGCAAAGGATCATGAACCAACGCCCTTGCCAAGGCCACTCGTTGCTTTTGTCCCCCGGATAGTTTGGATGGCCAATCATTCATCCGATCCGCAAGCCCCACCTGCTGCAGTGCGTCCATCGCTTTTATTCTGTAGTCTCTCGGCAGTCCAATGCAGACATTATCGATAATTCGCTTCCACGGAAGCAGACGGCCATCCTGAAACATGATGCGAGCGTATTTATTTAAGTCTTTAAGCGGCTCGCCGTTTAACTGTATCGAACCCTCATTAAACTCTTCCAATCCAGCAATCAAGCGGAGCAAGGTACTCTTTCCGCAACCGCTCTTACCTACTATTGCAACGAACTCTCCTTTGTTTATATGAAGATTCAATCCTTTAAGAACAGCTCGTTCTCCGTAATTCTTTTGCAGTTCATTAATCTCAATATATTTCTGATGTATAGCTTCTTGCAATTTAGTTCCCCCATTTCATTACGTATTCCAAAGAAGTAATCGATCCTCGAGATATCTTGCAATGACATCCGATAGCTTTCCAAAAAAAGCATAGAGCAATATACTCAAAACAATAACATCCATCTGCATGAATTCTCTTGCGTTCATTGCCATGTAACCAATTCCGGAATGAGCAGATATTGTCTCAGACACAATCAGCGTTAACCACATGACCCCAAGCGAAAAACGGATTCCCACTAAAATAGAAGACATCGCTCCAGGAAGTATCACATTGAAGAACAGTGTAATTCCTTTCAGTCCATATGCCCTTCCCATCTCCACTAAGCCTTTATCAACCGACTTGATGCCATGATACGTGTTTATATAGATTGGAAAAAGAACACCAAGTGCCACTAGAAATATTTTCGATGTTTCCCCTATTCCAAACCATAATATTACAAGTGGAATAAGGGCCAGATGAGGAATATTCCGCAGCATTTGTATGGAAGTGTCAAAAAACAGATCAGCAATCCGGAACACCCCATTAAGTAATCCAAAAATAAATCCGATTATTCCTCCGATAAGGAATCCCGCCAGCGCTCTCCCAAGGCTGATGGATACAT
This sequence comes from Oceanobacillus massiliensis str. N'diop, assembly GCF_000285495.1. Lineage (GTDB taxonomy): Bacteria > Bacillota > Bacilli > Bacillales > Amphibacillaceae > Oceanobacillus > Oceanobacillus massiliensis. The sequence goes on along the minus strand of NZ_HE610978.1, from coordinate 4,209 downwards.
GGTTCACCAATTCCCCGTTGGCTGAAAGTTCCAGACCAGCCTGCAATACCTTCGTTGGTGCTGGCAGTATCCTTTCGGGAATAGCTCCAGCCCACGACAGCACTTGCCAGCCGACCAGCAGCAAGAGAGGGAAAAACCAGGGAATGAACTTCTTCATCGACATTTTTAATACAGTTTTCATTTGCCCTACCCTCCGTTTCTCTATTGTTTATCCATAACATCCCGAACGTTTATCTCTTTAGGGATAATATCCAGTCGAAAAAACGCATCAGCAATTTCCTGTTGTTCCTGTATGATTTCTTCATTAATTTTCTCTACTCCATAAATCCTTCGCTCTACAGCCAATTCAATTGATGCATCATCGATATTTAAAATGGGTGCAAGCATTTCGACTAACGCATCGTGATTCGTATTTGCCCAGTCCGATGATTTTACAATTTCTTCTTCTAATATTTTGATTAAATCCGCATGTTCTTCAGCAAACTTTTCATTGGCAATGAAGAAATCCCTATCGGTAGTAAGCCCTTCACCATTCATTAGAAGTGTTGCATTCATATTGATTTCCGTCGAAGCAGTATACGGATCCCATACAACCATTGCATCTGTCTGTCCTTGTTCAAAAGCAATCCTCGCATCACCCGGCGACAAATAGACTAGTTCGATATCCGTATAGCTTAAGCCGGCGTTTTCCAGGGCCTTTACAAGCAGATAATGGGAACTCGATCCTTTAGCAAAACTAATCTTTTTCCCCTTCAGATCTTTAGCTGTTTTGATTTCTGAATCCTCTGGTACCAAGATACCGCTCCCCTCATATTTTGATCTCCCGGCGGCTACCGTAACAAAAGGTGTATCAGCAGCCTGTGCAAAGATTGTCGGTGAATTCCCAGTTCTTCCAAAATCTATACTTCCTGCATTTAAAGCTTCTACCAATGCTGGACCTGCCTGGAATTCATTCCATTCTACCGTATAGCCAAGTGAATCAAGTCTCTCTTCAAGTGTTCCTAATGACTTTAAAATGATCAGAGGGCCATTTTTCTGATAACCTATCCGAATAACACCCTCATCCTCACTGTTGGCAGATGAATTATTCAAACTGCAGCCAGCTAAAATAACGCATGCAAAAAACATTGTAAACATAGAAATTTTTTTAAGCATATCCAAAAACCATCCTTGCAAAAATGAAATTTATATCTGTGTTTAGATTATGTATAAATAAAAAGTAGGTTCCTGTCCCGTTTGAAACTTTAAAACTAACCTTCTTTCTCATTCAATTGATTACCATAAAAATACCGGATAATTTATTTCTTTTTAGGAAAACTTATACAGATAAAATCACTTGGAGGTATCCATATGGGAGCATTGAATAATAAGCCAGCAGATGAACCATTGCATTCAGGAGAAGTATATAATCTATGGTCATATCTTTATAGCACAAAAGGAACACTAGTAGTCATGCAAGTGTTGATTAACCACACTGGTGATCATGATCTGAAGGTACTTTTGGAGGATGTGCTTGAGAATAGTTTTACACAGGAAGAACAGCAGGTGGAAGCATTGTTAAAAGACTCCGGGATTCGTTTACCACCAGCACCGCCAGATCGTCCAAACGTAGAAGTCCAGGACATACCAGCCGGTGCAAGGTTCAATGATTCTGAAATAGCTGTACTTGTTCAAAAAGAATTGATGGCTGGCAGAATGTTATGCAGCTATATAACAGGAATTGCTATTAAAGAGGATGTACGTTCCATGTTTAGTGAATTCAACACCCAGAAAGAAGAGTATGAATTAAAGTTATTAAAAGTTACGAAGGAAAAAGGCTGGCTGGTTTCCCCGCCGATTAACATTAAGTAAATTATTCAATGGACCTTGAGGAGTGGAGAGAAAGTGACAAAGAAAAATAAAGGCATGATCATTGCCTCCATTGGTTCTATCCCACTGATTATGACACTGGGAAATTCCATGCTTATTCCAATACTACCTGAAATGAAATCTGCATTGAAGCTTTCTCAAATGCAAGTGAGCTTAACCATTACCGTCTTTTCGATAGCTGCTGCCATTTTTATACCTTTAATCGGTTATCTCTCAGACCGTTTTTCGCGTAAACTAATCATTATTCCTTCCCTGATTCTGTTTGGTTTAGGAGGATTGATTGCCGGTCTGGGGGCAGCTGTTTTTCCTCATGCCTATATTTGGATACTAGTTGGAAGGACCATACAAGGGATCGGTGCAGCAGGGACTTCCCCGATTGCGATGGCATTGACTGGAGATTTATTTAAAGGTGGCGAACAAAGTCGGGTGCTGGGCATTTATGAAGCATCAAACGGATTGGGTAAGGTCCTATCCCCAATACTCGGGTCTATTTTGGCTTTAATTGTATGGTATTTTGCTTTTTTCACCTTTCCAGTACTCAGTCTGATATCCGCTTTACTTGTTTGGATTTTCATAAAAGAAAAGAGCAACCGCCAGGCACCACCACCATTCGGCAAGTATGTCAGGGGCCTATTGAGTGTCTTTAAACATGAGGGCAGATGGCTATTTACCACATACCTTGCAGGAGGAACTTGTCTTTTTACACTTTTCGGCATCTTGTTCTACTTATCCGATAATCTGGAAACAGAGTATAAAATTGATGGTGTTCTGAAAGGACTTATTCTGGCAATCCCTTTGCTTGTCATGGTAACGACCTCTTACCTTACCGGCAGTAAAATCGGCAAGAATCTAGAGAGAATGAAACGATTATTGCTACTTGGCTTCTTGCTTAAGACGCTATCTTACGCATCACTTGTCTTCTTGGACAAACTCATCCCTTTTCTGGCTGTCCTTGCACTAAGCAGTGTTGGTGCAGGACTGATACTTCCTTGTGTTAACAGCATCATAACCGGTGCTGTCGGCAAGGAAAGAAGAGGCTTTGTTACGTCCCTGTACGGATCGGTGAGATTTCTGGGAGTTGCTTTGGGACCGCCCATTTTTTCCCGCTTAATGGACTGGTCAAAAACTGGTATGTTTTTATCGATTGCCTCCTTTACATTAATTGTCGGCCTTTTGGTACTATTGCTGCTTCATGTAAAAGGAAAAGATGGAAAAGAACAGAAAAACACTCCGACTCGTTATAATTATATGTAGCCTGCTACGGCTTTTTTCTCCACCCGAACGTATATGCTTTTACAAATGATAACGCACATACTTGATTGACAATTTTCGTGGAAATATATTGACTGATTAAAGCAAGAAATATTAATTTAATGTCGATTGCAATGGCCGTAACCAGGAAAATAGCGCCATTTACAATTAATAGAGGCTTCCCCGGAAGGATTTTTCTCTTATAGGAAATAATCAAAGCCACTACTCCGACACCGCCATTTGAGACACCCTGCCGAATCAGAATCCCTATCCCGGTTCCGAGAAATACAGATCCAAATAAAAGGTCTAATATTAAATTTCTATTTGGAATGTAACTCTGTTCAAAGAAATCAATAGAAATCGAAGTAACGGTAATCGCTATTACTGTCCATACTGCAAACCGTTTACCAAGAAATCTGACACCAAATAATAACATGGAAAAATTTACTATCCATAAGGCAAGTCCAATATCAAGATTGAACCAATAATTGAAAAGAACTGCTATTCCACCAGCACCGCCAGAAGGGATGGAATGCGGAAATAGAAATAGCCCCATTCCAAATCCCTGGATAACGCCTCCAGCAACCACTAGTCCAAACTTCTTCATGAAAAGTTTCATGCATATCCTCCTATTGAAGCACTACCTGGACAACTCTCTTTAAATATCTTATTCGGTATAGGGACAAACCATGAATAAGATTATTTTTCCTGGCACAATAATAGTTCATGACACCTGGCTAAGTATCTGGTTTAAGGATTGAGGCGGATATATGCTTGTTGGGAGCGATATTTTGCTTTTATCTGTACATTAGGCAATAGTATTTCTACATTTTTCAACAGTATTATGTGCGGTATCTGCAGCATTTAACTCTAAAATTCCGCATCAAAAAACAGCTGATACAAAATGTATCAGCTGTTTTCGTGTTTGCCTGGCGGCGTCCTACTCTTGCAGGGGCAAAGCCCCAACTACCATCGGCGCTGAAGAACTTAACTTCTGTGTTCGGCATGGGAACAGGTGTGACCTCTTCGCAATAACTACCAGACAACTACCCTAAGGTGTAATAAAACGGCTAGCTTCAGCAACAAAAA
>NZ_HE610977.1:822723-875617 GCF_000285495.1 Oceanobacillus massiliensis str. N'diop | reverse complement strand
GATATAAGTGTAATAGGGCTTTCATGGGTGGTAGTTCACCCCTTTTCTTGAAGGGGGGTGATAATATGACAGTATTTGAAGCATTGGTTCTGATGATCTCTTTCTCAACCTTAATTGTAGCTATACTGTCACAACAAAAAAAGTAACCACCCATTGAACGCCTAGCCAGCATTTGGGTTGGTTACTTTTTAACTCAAACGTGTGAGCTGCCCCCTTGAAGGGCTGTTATACATTAGACCGTCCATGTACCGCCATGGTCGGTCTTTTATTATAATATGACTTTCTAAACATAGTATACCTCATTTTCCCCACAAAATAAACATTTATAAGTAGCCCCATCTCTTTCACCCTTTAAATTCTTCCTATTAAAATCTTATTAAATATAGCGGATAAAACTATATGCTAGAATTAGAATTGATATTGAACCATACACCACAGGAAACAACGTCATTATTCATAGGCATTAGACTGAAAGAAAATGATAATATGAAATTACTTTAGGAGCGTTCTCGAGACTCTTGCATTTCTTTTGCCATTTCCTTTGCTATTTGTAAACGAGTAGGTTTATCTTCAATATTTTCCACCAAAGAAAGCAGTAGGTTACAGAATTTTATTGTTCCTGGCATTGGGCCAATAATATCATCATTGACAATCAAACAAAATTCTTTTTCTGTAGCAAATAATCCATGACCATCATTATAGTTTAAATACATAGTTCATCTCGCCTTTCGTTTAAATTAATTTGAGTCTCTATTATTAATATATAGTATCACAGTGGCGTTAAATGGCTTACAAATATGCGGGTGAAGAAAAAAGTAGAATGTCTTTCTTTCTAACCTTCTATAACATTTCAATAGTTTAAAGAGCTTATTCAATATGAATAAGCTCTTTAAGTTTAAAAAAGTATCAATTATATTTTATTCAACTGGTGATAATTCGTCTTCTGTTACCCATTTATGATTTTCCACTTCGTCCTCACCAGTTGTCGTAACAAAATCAACCATATAGACGGTAGTTTCTTCTGCGGAATCAATTTCAGCCGTTGCACCATTCATACCTTCCATATGATCTGTATTTAGAGTCACTTCCGTACCAGGTTCTAACGGTGCTTCACCTGGATCTTCTAATTCTTCATGAATGACCCATTTATGATCTGTTACTTCTTCTCCACCAGTTGTGGGAGTATAAGAAACAGTATATACCGTAGTATCATATGCACCAGCAATTGTTGATTCCGCACCATTCATACCTTCCATATGGTCGGATTCAATAATAGCTTGACTTCCAACTTCATAGGTTGGGTTTTCAGCCTCTTTCAAATCCTCAGGAACTTCGCCAGAGCTGGACATATCCATTTCAGAATGGTCCATACCTTCCATATCTTCATTTGAGTCAGATTCTGTTTCCATATCCATTTCTTCTTCTGTATTGGATTCTGTTTCTGTACCCGTGTTTTCTTCAGGATTCGTTTCTTCTGCTTCCCCACCACAGGCTGCTAATAGGAACACCGTAAAGATAGAGATAAGTCCCATTATAATTTTATTTCTTTTCATTTTTAAACCCCTCCATTATATTATTCATACCCACTCTACCCCATTTTTTTGCAGTTTATGTGCAGATTTTTCTGCATTGATAAGTTTTACCTAAAGAATTTGTTAATAAGACTAAACAATTTCTTCTGCAAACTTTCTGGATTAATTTTTTATATACTTATTGGAATCAATAAAAAGAAGGTGACAAAATGCATTTAATGTATGGTTATGGTTCAATTTGGCCTATGATTTGTATGTTAATATTATGGCTGGGGTTAATTATTCTAGGTTGTTTCCTAATTAGAAACATTATTCATGGAGGACATCGTTCCAAAAGAATTTTAAGAGAAAGAATAGCAAGAGGTGAAATAGACAATGAGGAATTTGAACGTTTAAAATCAATTCTAAAGGAGTGAGTTTATTGGTGTAATCTGCACAAAAAATCGACATTTTTTTATAGAATAACTTAAGGTTAAACATACCTATATAAAATTGGAATGTATTGAAGATATGGAGGATTTGAATGATGTTGAGTAAGACAATAATAACTGTAACAATTATCGTAGGGATATTTTTAGCAGGCTGCAGTAATAATCAAGAAGAAGACTTTGAAGTCGCTTCTGATGGTAATATAGATCATGTTCATGGTATGGGTTATGCTGGTAATGATAATGGACTATATTTTGCTACTCATACCGGCTTGAAAATACTCCGTAATGGTAATTGGTATGAAACAACCAAGAATTTTAATGATTATATGGGCTTTAATGCAGTAGACGAGGGATTTTACACATCAGGTCACCCTGGAGAGGATTCCGATTTGCCGAATCCAATCGGTATTCAGCGGAGCTTCGATGGGGGCAGAACACTGGAACATCTTAAATTTGAGGGTGAAACCGACTTTCATGCCATGGCAGTGGGATATAATAGCCACGATATTTTTCTGATGAATCCTGCAACAAACTCCGAATTAGAACAGGGCTTTTACAGAAGTTCAGATGATGGCGATTCATGGGAAAATGTAAATGCCAAAGGCCTTGCAGGCGAAATTCTTTCGTTGGCTATTCATCCATCCAACTCTAGCTTTGTTGCAGCTGCCACTTCGACTGGTATCTATTTATCTGAAGATGGAGGGGACACTTTTCAAATTGTAACGGATGGAAATGATGTCGGGACAGCTGTATTTTTTAATGATGATCATTTATATTATGCAAGCTTTAGTTCCAGTCCAGAACTTGTAAAGAGGAATGTTGAAAATGGTGAAGAAGTAGCAATAAAATTACCGGAATTGGAAGAGGATAGTCCTGTCTATATTGCACAAAATTCACAGGATGAAAACCAATTAGCCATTTATACCATAAAAGGACATGCTTATTTATCAGAGGATGATACGGAATCATGGTTACAGATCCTTGAGAATGGCCAAGTAAAATAAGTGATAGTGAGTTGAACTAAATATGTTTGATCTATTCAATCAAATCAGTAGTACTCTAAGCGGACAACTTCAACAAATTGCATATGGCTTTGAGCATCTTCCCTTACTGTTTGCGTTTTTCCTGGGAGTAATTGGGGCCGTTGCACCCTGTCAACTTACTAGTAATATAAGTGCAATTACTATTTATGGTAATAAATCGTTCGTAGACAAGGTTCCATGGTTACATGTGTTTTTGTTTATTTTAGGTAAGATAGTTGTGTTCTCTATAATTGGGATAGTTATTTGGCTGGTAGGGCAAGAGATATATAGTACATTGACACAGATGTTCCCTATTTTAAGAAAAGCAATCGGACCAGTACTTATCCTTATCGGCATGTATATGATGGGAGTATTTCAGTGGAAGAAAACCTGGGCGATTTTTGAAATTCCTTTCAATAAGTTAAAAGATAGTTACTTCGGTAGCTTTCTGATGGGGGTAAGCTTCACATTAGCTTTTTGTCCGACCATGTTTGTGTTATTTATACTCACGTTGATGCCTGTAGTATTGGAAACATCTAATGGTTTTGTTCTACCTTCTGTATTTGGCTTAGGGACTTCACTTCCGTTGCTGGTAGTTATATTTTTAATCTGGTATTTTGGGGCAAGTGGAGCAATCTTAAAGAAAAGCAGGAAAATAGGTGCAATAACCCAAAGAATCGCTGGTGTTTTACTACTCCTGATTGGTATAGTAGATACACTAACCTATTGGTAATAAAGGGGTCAATTATGTTAAATAAACTATCCTTAAAAATTGGTCTTCTGTTTTTTGTATTTATCTTGATTATTGAGACCTTCCTGTATTTTGTTCTGTATACGAACCTAGCAAATGAACGGATTGAGGAAGTGATGGCTAACCTATTGGCCCGAGGTAATACTCATAGCGCTGTATTGGAAGAGAATTTTAATCAAACTACATTAGAACATGTTGCTATAATGGAGTCCGAATCAGATTTTACAGTCGTGATTACAAATGCCTTAGGGAACGTAATCGTCAATTCGGATTCAATTGAACAGGAAATGATGGATGTTATAGAACACACGGATTATAAACAAATGCCTAACGAGGGTAAAGTATTGGAAGAACGTTGGCCGGAAAAAAAATACATAGCAACAGATAGTCCCATTACAATAAATGAGGAACATCAGGGTCATGTATTTATGTTCGCTGATACTAATAATATCAGAAGAATTGTCGATCATTTAAGTGATCAATTTATAGTTATTGGACTTATTACTATCATTCTGACGATTATTACTGTTTTTATCCTTTCCAGACTAATTACAAAACCGTTGGTTAAAATGAAGGAAGCAACGGAACAACTAAGTAAAGGTAGACATAAGGTGGAGCTACATACCGAACGTAGAGATGAACTGGGGGAATTGGCAGCTTCAATTACGAAGTTATCGGATGACTTGGAGAGATTGAAAAATGAGAGAAATGAATTTTTGGCCAGTATCTCGCATGAACTCCGAACCCCGTTAACCTATCTGAAAGGATATGCGGATATAATTAGCCGAGGTGACATATCAGGTAACGAGAGAAATGAGTATATTGAAATTATTCGGGAAGAAAGCGAACAATTAGCGATATTAGTTAAAGACTTATTTGAGCTGGCAAAAATGGATCAGAATAAGTTCACTATAAATAAAGAGGATGTCGCGTTTGGAAAACTAATCCATACGATTACTGAACGCATTCGACCTGCACTTGAAGAAAAGAACATCACATTTTCCGTTCGTTGTCCAAACCATATCACTGCACATATTGACCCTGAAAGAATTCAGCAAGTGCTATTGAATATATTGGATAATGCAAAAAAACATACCTCTCAAGGAAAGCGAATTTCATTAGAAGTATCCCAAAGTAAACGTGAGATTATAACGATGATTTCGGATGAAGGCGAAGGGGTTCCCGAAGAAGACCTACCTTATATATTTGAACGTTTATACCGCGTGGAAAAATCCAGGTCAAGATTGAGTGGTGGAACTGGATTGGGATTAGCTATTGCAAAAGAAATTGTGGAGTTCCATGGTGGTACGATTGAGGTTAGAAGTAAACTGGGCGAAGGGACTAGTTTTATCATAACGTTGCAGAGAGGTGATTCCCATGAATAAAGTCTTATTAATTGATGATGAAAAACGGATGTTGGATTTGTTGGCATTGTATTTGAAGCCACATCATTATCAGTGTCAAAAAGCGCTGGAAGCTAAAAAGGCACTATCCTATATAAAAGAAGAGGAATTTGACATCATTCTGCTTGATATAATGATGCCGGAAATGAACGGATGGGAACTTTGTAGGGAAATAAGGCGTTTTTCAGAAGTGCCGATTATTATGGTCACTGCACGGGAACAGAAAGAAGATATCGTGAAAGGACTGAAACTGGGTGCAGATGATTATATTACAAAACCCTTTAATGAAGAGGAATTAGTAGCGAGAATGGATGCATTGTTGCGGAGAATAAAACCAGCCAGTAAGATTGAAGTAAATGGATTGTTATGGGATGAAGATCGGTTTGAGCTTACCTATAAAAATGACCCGATTAAATTAACACCAAAAGAATTTGCCATGATTGGAGTCTTATTGAAAAATCCGGAACTGGTCTTTTCCAGAGATCAGTTAATTGATTTAATATGGGGGGTCAATTCGGAAACGGAAGGACGAACCGTGGACTCACATGTCAGAAATGTACGAGAAAAAATTCGTCAGGTTGGTTTCCCCATCGATGAGTATTTTAAAACGGTTTGGGGAATCGGATATAAATGGATTAATAAATGAAATTTTATATTTGATAAAAAAGTTTCTCAAGCCGGTATTTAACCCGCTTGTAGAAACTTTTTTTACATAATGGATGCTCTTAAGCAACACTTCTACATGCTTCTGCACATTTAAAGCAGGCATCCGCACATTTTTGACAATGGTCATGGTCATGTTTTTTGCATTCGTTTCCACATGCCTCACAAATCTTGGCACAAACTGAGGCTAATTCAGAAACAAATGGTGTGTTTCTTGATAACGCTTGTTCTAAATAAGAACAGATATCAGCACACTCTCTGTCCAATCGGATGCACTCAGCCATCATTTTAATATCTTCCTCTTTCAGGCATGCATCATAACAATAATTACATGCTACCGCACATTCATGTAACGACTGGATTAGTTCTTGATGTTGTTCATGTGACATTTTTAAAACCCTCCTGAATTATTTATGTTTTTATCGTACACAGTATACAGTTTCCCACTATTTACTCTAATAAACTAATTTCCGATAACTCCATAGAAAATGCACAGTTTCTTAACAATATTTCTTGTTTAATCTATACGGTACATGGGTATCGTATGATATGATTGTGATAGGAGGTGGAATAAAGAACATAAAATCTTCTCAAACTAAAATGATTGAAGGAGTGAGAACAATGGAAAAGCAAGGTAACGAAAAGAGCAAACACCATCATGAGCAGGGAGGTCATAACGAGCAAAGCCATTCACATCACCATCATAGTGAACAAGAAAGGCATGAGACACACAATCACAGCGAACATGTAGGACACATGCATCATAACCAACATGAACATGCACACAGTTTGCATGAAGGACATGAGAATCATAAACACAACGAACATGTTCACCAACACCACGGTGGACATGGAGGTGGCCATGCAGGTCACCATGAACATATGATTGAGGACTTTAAAAAGCGATTCTGGGTATCCTTAGTTTTGGCTATACCAATTTCTTATTTGTCGGAAATGATTCAAATGCTTTTTGGGTATGAAGTTAACTTTACTGGTGATACTTTACTATTATTCTTGCTTTCAACGATTGTCTTTTTCTATGGCGGTAAACCTTTCTTACTTGGTGCGTGGGATGAAGTAAAAGCAAAAACACCTGGAATGATGATGTTAATTTCTTTAGCTATTGTAACAGCTTATGTATATAGTACATTGACAGCTTTCTTTATTGAAGGTAGTGACTTCTTCTTTGAATTGGCTACATTAATCGTCATTATGTTGCTAGGACATTGGATTGAGATGAAATCCATCATGGGTGCTTCGAAAGCCTTGGAAGAGTTAATAAAACTCATGCCAAAGGAAGCACACAAAATTGATGCTTCTGGAAACATTGTAGATGTTTCTGTTGAAGAGTTGTTATCAGGTGATCAAATTCTAGTTAAATCTGGAGAAAAGATTCCACTAGATGGTGAAATTTTTGAAGGGGAATCAACAGTTGATGAATCCATGCTTACTGGAGAATCTGTACCTGTTGAAAAAGGACCTGGCATGGAAGCTATTGGTGGTGCGGTGAACGGTGAAGGTGTACTAAAAATAAAAGTTAGTAAAACAGGTAATGATACGTACCTTGCTCAAGTGATTCAATTAGTTAGTGACGCTGAAAAAACGAAATCAAAAGCCCAAGGATTTGCTGATATTGCTGCAAAATGGCTATTTTATGTTGCTGTAGTTGTAGGAATTATCACGTTAGCCTATTGGATGACTACAGGTGATTTTGAATTTGCCTTGGAGAGAATGGTTACGGTCTTGATTATTGCTTGTCCACATGCACTAGGTCTAGCAGGACCATTGGTTACCTCAAGATCTACATCGATTGCAGCAAAAAAAGGATTGTTAATTCGCAATCGTACCCCATTTGAAAGTGCTTGGAAAGTGGATCGTGTCGTATTTGATAAGACTGGTACGTTGACTGAGGGGAACTTCGGTGTGACGGATATACATCCAAGTAACGGAACTAGCGAAGAAAAATTATTGAAGTTAGCTTACTCTGTTGAGACACAATCGGATCATCCAATTGCAAAAGGAATCGTAAAAGAAGGAAAAGAACGAAACATAGAAACCTATGATGTAACAGATTATAGAAACTTAACTGGGAAAGGATTAACTGCTAACGTAAATGACTCAGAAATCGCAGTTATTAGTCCTGGAGCTATGAGAGCGAATAAGATTGCTTTTGATGAAAAAACATATGAAAAACTCGCCCAGCAAGGGAAAACAGTTGTTTTTGTACTAAAGGATAATGTATTGCAGGGAATGATAGCTTTAGCAGATATTATCAGGGAATCGTCTTATACAGTAATTAAAGAATTGAATGATCGTGGTATAGAAACAGTAATGATGACTGGAGATAATAGCCGGGTAGCAAATTATGTAGGTGAAAAACTCGGGCTTTCAAAAGTTATTGCGGAAGTTTTACCACATGAAAAGTCGAATAATGTGAAGGATTTAAAACAAGGTGGCAAAAAAGTTGCAATGATTGGTGACGGAATTAATGATGCGCCTGCCTTAGCTGAGGCTGATTTAGGTATTGCAATAGGTGCGGGTACGGATGTTGCAATTGAAACAGCTGATGTCGTACTAGTGAATAGTAATCCAGTAGATATCTTAAATATTATTAAGCTGTCCAAAGCAAGTCGAAGAAAAATGGTTCAGAACTTAGGATGGGCTGCTGGATATAATATTGTTGCTATTCCTCTAGCAGCAGGTGTTTTGTATAATATTGGCATTTTGATAACTCCAGCCATTGGGGCGGTGGTGATGTCTCTAAGTACCATAATTTGCGCAATTAATGCTCAATTGTTGAAGATTGATTAAAATTCAGAAAAAAAGTTAAGTGATTACGGTATAGGGGTATTATAATTTGGAAGAAGGTCTAACTATTCCTTTTGGAAATGATAGGGATAACTGAAAGCTTTAAAAACGCCTGCTGCTTATTCTTAACAGCAGGCGTAATTTCTTTTAAATAATCATTGTTTTAATAAATGGTCAAAATGCAAAAAGGTGTTAATTTGCGCTTGAGTCGTTGCTTTTGGTGCATAACTCCATCCCATCATTTTAATAAAATGGGTATATTTTTCCCCTATTCGATTTTGTTGTAAAGCCATTTTGATATGTGCGTTCTTTACATTCTCGTTTTGCATCATCATTGCAGAATTATAATTTTCCACTGACATATTTTTTGCAGTACTGTGCGCTTCTAATGCTATCCATTTATTATTCTCTCCCTTTTCCGGTCTTTCGAAAATGTGTTCTTCTCTATAAACACTTAAGGGAGGAACCTCCACATTATTATGATAATTCGGATTAATAAAGGCTAACATAACCCATACATGGGAGTGCATGACGTTCTCTTGTAATTTAAGGATATTTCTCAATTCGGTGTTAGATACCAAGGATTGGTAGTACGATAACTTATTAATGACTCCTTCATGAGCAGTTAAGTGTTCTGCCATTAATCCAAGATCGATCGCTGGTAACGAATCCATATAAAAACCTCTTTCAATATAGTAATTTATTATAATATATGCCCAAGAAAGCATTTTGTTTAAAATAAATAAAAAAACCATTTTACAAATACATTAGGGGGGTATAGTATAATTATAAAAGGTAAAGAAGTGATTATTTTGGAAAAATTCCTCGTGACATTCGACAACGCAGAGAACAAAAAATAAAAAGCAAGCAGCAATCGTTCGAAGCGTATTGAGGGGCAAGTTTATGATAATCAAAAGATATGAATGTTCTAGTTGCCTTTGGAACTAGTACAGCATATTCCCGCAGTATATATGAAGCATTTAAAACAATTGGGACTGCTGATTATATGCCACATCTTTACTTAGGGACGAGTGCTTTATTAATTACGTTGATTCTATTTGGAAAAAGATTTAGAAAATGTAATCTAGATGGGTTAAAATAGATTCTGAAAATTTGAAAGGAGAAATTTAGTATGGAAAAAATTACTAATTGAAGGAATGAAATGCGATGGATGTGCAACCACGGTCTTAGTACACATTTTACAATCGATAGTGATCAAGCGATTCGCAAATCATTAGCAGATGTAAAGTATAATGTTATAAAAATTCAAGATAGATGAATTTTCTTTCGTATGGCTAACAACTAGAATCAAGTTAGATGAATTCAGAAAGCTACTTTCCGAATTAAGTAAATGATTCTAAAAAAGAGAATGGCACCTGTTATTCTCTTTTTTTAAAGAACCTATGATTTTCCTGTTGTAAGTGCTCTCATCTTCATAGATAACAACTTAATTGAGTTCTATACTTAGGAAATCATCAAAATTTTATACACGATAAAATCATAAGGAGTGATATAACGTAATAACGCTTTATATTTCATCAAGTTGTACATCTTGTAGAAAGGCAAAAGCATGGATGGAAGAAAATGATATACCATATATCGAAAGGAATATAGTTTCTGAACCATTAAAGGATAATGAAATTAAGAAAATATTACAAATGACTAAAGAAGGAACTGATGAAATTATTTCAATACGATCCAAAGTTTATCAAGAACTTAATGTTGATATTGATGAAGTGCCATTAAGGTATCTGATTGGCTTAATAAAACAAAATCCCAGTTTATTAAAAAAACCTATAATTTTGGATGAAAAGCGTTTACAAGTAGGTTATAACGAGGAAGATATTTGTCAGATTTTACCTAGAGCACAGCGTACAAACCAATTAGGAAAAGTGTTACAAATGATTACCCAAGTTTGATGGTAAAAGAAGCAAAACAATGTAAGAGATTAATGCAAACAAAACTTTCAAGGAATCTTGAATTAGATAATTAGAACCACCTCTTTCTTTAAGGGTCGAAATGGATTCTCATTTGATTTGCCGATTTCATGGACATTGATGGTTCGTCAAAAGTTTGCAGCTAGCGAAATCATGTGTTGTAGAAAGGTAGAGAAATCAGATCCGAAAACATTTCGGAGTTTAAAACTTTTTATGCGAAATTTTCTAAACCAGGCATGTATAAAATTTGAGCTGAATTTAAGTTCGGTGATAACGAGCACTTCTATCCTTTTATTATAGAAGCAAAGAATAAACAAAGGGATTATAAGATAAAGGAGGTAAGTTTGAGAATGACTAAATATCAGCTTGAAATATACACTAGACCTACTTGTTCGGATTGCCAGGATTTGAAAAAATTCTTGGAAAGTCATCGTATTCCGCACAAGCAATATGATTTAGTAAAACAACCAGCGAAAGAAAAAGATCTTATAAAGATAGCGGGAAATAGAATCGTTCCGGGACTAGTATTTTCTCAGGTCTCCCTCTTAGGGTTGAGAAGAAAGTCAAAAAGCATGATAGGGTTTGAAAGGAATAAGGATGAAATAAAAAAGCTATTAAATATAGGCTAGCCGGCTTTATATAATCGATATTTTGGTAGTTTTTTAAAAACAATATACCCTTCTGTGGTATGGTAAGTTGGTAATGAAATGGGGGAATGAATATGGAGAGCGATGTTAAAAAAATTAAAATCGCTGTAAACGGAGGAATAGGGTTTGGAGCAAAACTAAATTCAAAGCAACTGATAACGATCTCAAAATATATGAACGAAGATGATGAACTTGAATTAACCACTTTTCAACAACTCTATATAGAAATTCCAGAGGTTAGAAAAGATGAAATCATAGATGAATTTAAAAGTGTTGGATTGTCATGTTACCCAGTTGGAAACTTCGTAAAAAGCTTACGAACCTGTAATTTTTGTAAAGGTGAAGAAAGGGAAGGGATGCCAGTAGCAAAAGAGTTAAATCGACGCTTTGCTGGAAAAGCCGTACCGGTTACTCTAAAAATGGCTTATACTGGCTGTCCGATTGGTTGCGGTGAACCAATGTTAAGTGACATAGGTATTATGAAATTTAAAGAACATTACAATTTATATGTTGGTGGAAAAGCAAAAGGAAAAGACGCCGAAGTTGGTTTCTTACTGAAGGAGAACTTAACACCGAAAGAATTGTACGATACTGTAGATGAGATTATTGCTGCCTATTCACAGATGGGTAAAAAACGGGAGACGTTTTTAAATTCTGGAAGAGGGTGGGTAAGGATCAATTGATTAGTTAAAAGAGTAAAAGAAGCCATTTCAAAATATTTTAAAGTTGAAGTTCTTTTATTGACAGATATACCGTGTGGGGGTATAGTATAAGTATAAAAGAAAAGGAAGTGATTCATTTGGATAAATTCTTACATGATCACCCAAGTAAACCAAGAACAAAAGATGAACAGCAAAAAGTCATTAACCGTTTAAAACGCATAGAAGGTCAAGTTCGTGGAATACAGAAAATGGTGGAAGATGACCGATATTGTGTAGATATTTTAGTGCAAATTAGTGCGATTCAATCCGCGTTAAAAAATGTAGGTTTCGCTGTCACTGAACGGCATATGAACCATTGTGTCAGTGATGCGATCAAACAAGGTGAAGGTAAGGAAACAATTGAGGAATTAATGACTGTATTAAAGCAATTTTCCAAGTAAGGAGGGACTATTATGAGCGAAACTAATCATGCAACACTTGGTGTAACAGGGATGACCTGTGCAGCATGTTCCACTCGTGTTGAAAAAGTATTAAATAAAATGGATGGTGTCGAGGCACAAGTTAATTTAACAACAGAAAAGGCAACCGTAGACTATGATTCAGAAAAAACTTCCATCGAAGATATTACGAAGAAAATTGAAAATGTCGGCTACGGAGTTTTAATGGAAAAAACAGATTTAGATGTTTTTGGAATGACCTGTGCAGCATGTTCGACCCGTATTGAAAAAGTACTGAATAAGCAAGAAGGGGTAAAGCACGCAACTGTAAACTTAACAACAGAAACTGCATCCATCGAATATAACCCAGGACTCACAGATGCGAAAGCAATCATTGATAAAATCAAAAATGTGGGTTATGATGCGAAACCTAAAGCGGAAGCTGAAGAAAAGAAAACACATAAAGAAAAAGAATTGCAACATATGAAGACGAAATTAATCATTTCGGCCGTGTTATCTGCACCGCTATTAGTAACCATGTTGGTTCATTTATTAAATATAAATATACCGGATATATTCATGAATCCGTGGTTCCAGTTCGCTTTGGCAACACCCGTTCAATTTATCATCGGATGGCAATTTTATGTTGGTGCCTATAAGAACCTTCGAAATGGTGGAGCAAACATGGATGTGCTTGTTGCATTAGGTACAAGTGCTGCTTATTTCTATAGTTTATATGAAGCATTTAAGACCATCGGCAATCCTGCATATATGCCACATTTATACTTTGAAACAAGTGCTGTACTAATCACGTTGATTTTATTTGGTAAGTATTTAGAAGCAAGAGCAAAAACCCAAACAACGAATGCACTGTCCTCATTGCTTAATTTACAGGCAAAAGAAGCTCGCGTTATAAGAAATGGCGAGGAAATCATGATTCCAGTAGAGGAAGTTGTTGTTGGTGATCGGTTAGTTGTAAAACCAGGAGAAAAAATACCTGTAGATGGTAGGCTTGTAAAGGGAAGAACCTCTGTAGATGAGTCGATGATTACTGGGGAATCCATTCCAATCGAAAAGGAAGTAGACTCAGGCGTTATCGGCTCGACGATCAACAAAAATGGTTCGATTGTAATGGAAGCAACAAAAGTAGGTAGAGATACTGCGCTTGCATCGATTGTCAAGGTTGTGGAAGAGGCTCAAGGATCGAAAGCACCAATCCAACGATTAGCCGATGTCATTTCTGGCTATTTCGTACCGATAGTTGTAGTGATTGCCCTTCTAACATTTGCTGTATGGATTCTGTTTGTCCAGCCTGGTCAATTTGAACCTGCTTTAGTTGCAGCGATTGCTGTACTTGTTATTGCCTGTCCATGTGCGTTAGGGCTTGCAACGCCAACTTCTATTATGGTAGGAACAGGAAGAGCTGCGGAAAATGGAATTCTTTTTAAAGGTGGAGAACACCTAGAAAGAACGCATCAGTTAGATGCAATTGTTCTTGATAAAACAGGAACCATCACAAAAGGAAAACCAGAAGTTACTGACTTTTCGGGTGATGTAGAAACATTACAATTGTTAGCAAGTGCAGAAAAAGGATCTGAACATCCACTTGCAGGAGCTATTGTGGCACACGCAACAGAGAAAGATATTGATTTTGTGGAAGTAGAAGAATTTGATGCAATACCTGGTCATGGTATTGCAGCTAAGATTTCCGGAAAACAAGTTCTTGTTGGAAATCGAAAATTAATGCTAGATCACAAAGTCGATGTTGGTGATGCGGAAATCGAACTAGTCGATTACGAAATGGAAGGCAAAACAGCTATGCTGATTGCTGTTGATGGTAAGTATCGCGGAATTGTTGCTGTTGCAGATACGATTAAAGAAACAGCACCACAAGCAATTAAAGAGTTACAAGAACAAGGCCTAGAAGTGATCATGTTAACAGGGGATAACGAAAGAACAGCACAAGCTATTGCAAAACAGGTTGGCATTGACCAAGTAATAGCCCAAGTTTTACCTGAAGAAAAAGCGGATAAAGTCAAAGAGATTCAATCACAAGGTAAAAAGGTAGCAATGGTTGGTGACGGTGTGAACGATGCACCTGCATTAGTTACTGCAGATATTGGAATTGCAATTGGAACTGGTACAGAAGTGGCGATTGAAGCTGCTGACCTTACCATTCTTGGTGGAGAGCTACTGCTCATACCTAAAGCAATTAAAATCAGCCATGAGACGATTAAAAATATCCGTCAAAATCTCTTCTGGGCATTCGGCTACAATACAGCAGGGATCCCGATTGCAGCACTTGGGTTACTTGCACCATGGGTTGCTGGTGCTGCAATGGCGTTAAGTTCGGTAAGTGTTGTTTCTAACTCCCTTCGATTGAAGAGAGTTAAGATATAATTTTTTCTAGTACTTTAAAGGAGGTGAAAAAAATGCAAACAAAAACCTTAGATGTACAAGGTATGACATGTGGCCACTGTAAAATGTCAGTGGAAGGTGCTCTAGAAAAATTAGACGGAGTAACTGCTGCAGAAGTTGATTTGGGCTCTGGTAAAGTAGATGTTACTTATGATGAATCAAAAGTTTCATTGGATAATATGAAAGAAGCTGTTGAAGATCAAGGCTACGATGTTAGTGCCTAAATATAAAAATGAAAAAGCTGGTTTCCTGTTATGGAAATCAGCTTTTATATTAAAGCAAGGTGGGAAAAAGTAGCCATGGGGGTTGCATTAATAATGCCCAATCATTAGCCAAAGTCAGCCTATGATATACAGTAGAAGCTGTTACGGATGGTGCCATTGCATGCTCGTTTGCATCATTCACTTAGACGACATCAGATACAAGCGAAGATTCAACCTCTAATTCACAAGATAATATGTCTTAGTAATGTCCAGTTCTGGAGAATTTCCTTCCTTAGGTGAGGTGAAAAAAGAATGGGAAAATGGTTTCCATCTATTTATGACATGGCAATGAGACCACTCGAAAAAACTAAATTTAAGAAAATACGGAAAACACTTGTAAACCAAGCGACAGGAAGGGTGTTGGAGGTTGGTTCAGGTACAGGGGTGAACTTTCCTCATTATCAGAATGCAACACAGGTAGATGCAATCGAACCGAACCCTTTGATGAAGGAACGAGCCCTTAAACGGATGGTGGGAACACGTATCCCCATACAAATCTATCAGGTCAAAGCGGAAAAGCTGCCATTTGCAGATAATACATTTGATTCAGTTGTAGCCACACTTGTTTTTTGTACCATTCCAGAACCGACAAAGGCTCTTCAGGAAATTCAACGAGTTAGTAAACCTAATGCGAAAATATTATTCTTTGAGCATGTAAGACTAGATCAAGCAATCTTGGGAAAAACACAGGATATATTAACGCCATTATGGAAAAAAACTTGTGATGGATGTCATTTGAACAGAGATACCTTAGAACTAATAAAACAGTCAAACTTATCTGTTTTGAAAGTTGATACCTATTTTAATGGAATCTTTTTGTCTATTAAATGTTTAAATGAATAACGAAAAGTAAGTTGTGTTCCTGAAATAAGCTAGAGGGTTAAACTTTTAACGTTCTAGTTGGTTTCCGGAACAGAAAAGTAATAGCCCATTTGAGTTAAATTGTACATTTAAACCGTTTCTGCACAAAATTATTTTATATTTGTAGTCCCATACTGGATTAAAGATTTATCGTCAAGTTGAAAACTTCAAAGTATTTTCCGTTTCGTCAAATATTTTCTTTTTCTTGATAAATTCTCGAAAATCTTAATATATAGTTACATCATAAGGACAATAAACTATAAATTAATGGGCGTTAAATATCTAACGAAAGGGAGGCATTAATGAAAAAGAAGTTAACATCTTTAGGTATAGTTGCTGATTTGGTTTTAGGGTTAGGTTAACGCAGTATATGCTAGTAATGGATCAGACAAAGGGTGGAGTTATAAGGCAATTCTACCATTCAAGTAGGTAATGCACCCAAATATGGATGAACAACAAATGGAGCAAATGTATCAAGATTGTCCTAGTTCAAGTGATGAAAAGGTTCCGATGAATAAAAATATAATTCTTGAATCAAATAAAATTGGCTAATGCCTAACTTAGTAGAAAGTAAAAATATGATGAATCAAAAGTTTCTTTAGCATTGCTGAAATCGACTTTGGTATTGCGACAGGTGCTGGTATAGATGTTGCCAGTGAAACAGCTAAATGTCGTCTTAATGAATATTTCTCCAAACAATATATTAAATATTCTCAAATTATCTAAAGCCACTTCTCGAAGGCTTAGTAGTGTAGGCTGCTGGATATAGCATTGTTGCCATACCTTTAGCTGCTGGTGTGATAATAGATTTAGGAATCATTATTAAATCAGCAATTGGGGCACTTATTATGTCGCTTAATACCATCATTTATGCTATTAATGCTTAGCTTTTAAAGATTGATTAATATGTAAAAATTCACTTAATGGGAGTTATGGTTTATGAAAAGAAAAATATTATTAATAGGTTTAATTTCTTTATTGACAGCACTTGTTTTATCGGCTTGTGCAGGGAATGATGAATCCACAGCTCAAGAAAACTCAGAAATGGAACAAGAGTCAAGTGAAAATATGAACATGAATGAAGAAGAATCTGATTCAATGGAAGAAGGAATGGATCATTCAACTATGGATATGGATGATGATGCAATGGAGAATGGTCATATGAGTCATGATGAGGTGGTAAGTTTAAATGACTCAACCGGGGAAAAAGAATTGAAAATACCTTCCGTGCTTGGAAGCGATAATGAAGAAGAAGTTGTATACACTGTTCGAGCACAAAAAGGAGAGACTGAAATATTTGATGGTACTAAAACGAAAACGTATGGGTACAATGGGTCGTTTTTAGGACCGGTGATTCAATTTGAAAAAGGTGATACGGTGAAAATTAGAACGATAAATGAGCTAGATGAAGAGACAACCTTTCATTGGCATGGACTAGAAGTGTCTGGGGAAGCAGACGGTGGACCACATAATTCTTTAAAGCCGGGTGAAGAAGAGTTGATCGAATTCGAAGTGACACAAGAAGCGTCAACGCTATGGTTCCATCCCCATCCAGAAGGGAAAACTTCTGAACAGGTATACAATGGACTTGCAGGATTGATTTATATCGAAGATGACAATTCAAAGAGTCTCGGATTACCAAATGAGTATGGAAAGAATGATATTCCCTTGATTTTCCAAGATAAAACATTTGATGATAAGAAACAATTGAATTACAGTGCTGCAATGAACGAGGATGGAACAATCGGTGATACGTCATTGATTAATGGGACATTAAATCCGAAGTTGACTGTAAACAAAGAGAAGGTTCGTCTTCGTCTATTAAATGGGTCTAATGCGAGGAATTACACATTTAAATTGAATACAGGGGATTCCTTTGTGCATATTGCAACGGATGGAGGTTTCTTGAATGAACCGGTGACTCTGAATGAAATTACACTGACCCCATCTGAACGGGCGGAAATAGTTATTGATTTTTCACAGCTTAACACAGAAGAAGAGTTGGCTTTAATAAATGAGGAGGATGGATCGATCCTTTTACCGTTTGAGGTTTCTGATCAAAGTGGAGAGAATAGCAGCATTCCTGAAGAGATGAATGATTTTTCAATAACAGAAGAAGAGATGAACTTGCCAGTTACAAAAAAGGTGGAACTTTTTGGGATGATGGACCAGGTTACGATAAATGGAAAGAAATTTGACCCAGAAAGAATTGATTTTACACAAGAGCAAGGCGTTACAGAAGTATGGGAAATATACAATAAACCGGATGAGATGGGGGGAATGATCCATCCATTCCACATACACGGAGCTCAATTTAAAATACTTTCCAGAAATGGAGAAGAACCACCGGAAAATGAACAAGGATGGAAAGATACTATTTCCGTAGAAGCAGATGAGACAGTTAAAATAGCTGTACAATTTAAGCATAAGGGCGTGTATATGTTCCATTGCCATATTCTTGAACATGAAGACAACGGCATGATGGGGCAGATAAAGGTGGAATAAACTACAAACTAAAAATAATGTAGTTGTCCGTAATATTTGTATTAATCATATAAAAGGGCGATATATGTAAGAGGGATGACATGTGACCACTGCAAAATGTCGCTGGAAGATGCTCTGAAATAATTAGAAAGAGTATCATCTGTTGAAGTAGACCTAAGTTACAGGAAATGTAAAAGTTTTCGCACGATGAATCTAAAGTAACAGTAGATTCAATGCGCGAGTAGAAGAATAAGGTTATGATGTAGTCGCCTAATATAAAAAATATAAAAAGCTGATTTCCTTAATTGGAAATCAGCTTTTTAATTCTGCATTATAGTAATTGTATGCCTTTCTTCACAGTTTCTGCACATTATTGTCCTATGGTTGTATGGTGTGTACTAAGAAATACCAACTATTTAGTCACCAAACATTCAGACGTTTTTTGATTGTCTTTTCTTATCATTTGGCTATGAGGAGGTACTTATATGAGTTTGGAACAAATCAAGAAAAACAAGAAAAACAAAAAAAGAAATCGCTTAATTTTTAGAACGGCCATTTTAGCTGTATTAATGGGTGCGGTTGTAGTAGCACTTGTCTCAAATTTGCAGGCGGATAATACTGTTTATAGCGTGGGTGATAAAGCTCCTGACTTCCAATTAAATCAGATTAGTAATAACAATGATGCTGAAACAATACAATTGAGTGATTTAGAGGGGAAAGGTGTCATGTTGAATTTCTGGGCTACTTGGTGCAAGCCATGTGAATCAGAGATGCCATATATGCAGGAACTCTATCCGGAATACAAAGAGAAAGGTATTGAAATTGTTGCTATAAGTCTTGACGGCACAGAGCTTGTCGTCGATCGTTTCATCGATAAGTATGATTTAACATTTCCGATTCCGCACGACAAAACTGGAGAAATCACAGACCTATACAAAGTCGGTCCCATACCAAGTACCTTTTTTATAAATCCTGATGGAGAAATAGAAGAAATTGTAAATGGGGCACTATCATTGGAGAGTCTTGAAGGTTATCTGAATGATATCTTACCAAAACAATAGGCAATAATTTTAGAAATGGAGGATAAGTTTTGAATGAAATAAACATATTTTTAGCTTTTGGTGCTGGTTTTTTATCATTTATTTCACCTTGTACTTTACCGTTATATCCAGCGTTCTTATCTTATATAACTGGAATGAGTGTTAGTGAGATAAAAGAGGAAAACAAATGGATGAATAAAAGGGCACTTTTACATACCATTTTCTTTTTAATTGGATTTTCAAGTATCTTTATCATGATTGGTTTTACAACATCATTTATATCTGAATTTTTATTAATCTATCAAGATTCTATAAGGCAAATTGGTGCAGTTTTAATTATTTTCTTTGGTCTGGTCATTGTGGGAGTATTTAACTTTAAGTTCCTAATGCAGGATAAAAAGATCAAATTTAAAAATCGCCCCGGAGGATTTTTTGGTTCTTTTCTTATAGGGATGGCATTTGCATTAGGGTGGACACCCTGTACTGGTCCCATACTTGCTATAGTTTTATCGTTAGCTGCAACCAATCCAGATATTGGTATGATAATGATGATTAGTTATATATTAGGATTCTCTATTCCATTTCTTGTATTATCATTCTTTATTGGTAGATTAAAGTGGATTAAAAAACATAGTGTCCGGATAATTAAATTTGGTGGGTACATTATGATTTTCATGGGAATTGCACTATTCTTTGATTGGATGACTAAGCTAACTGCCTTCTTAGCCGGATGGTTTGGTTTTTCAGGATTCTAAAGTCTTCTGAGAATTGAGAATGACAAAAGGAAACTGTGCCAGTGCGACTTGGTGACAGTTTCCTTTTGCATTTTTATATCAAATATCACAGGTTAACGTAGAAGATAGAGCCTCCAAGTATAACTTCTAGATATGTTTTGTTGTTATTCTGGTTGGTTATCAACTTCTCCAGTATCATTATAAAATTCCTCAAAGTTATTATAGTTAACAGTAGTCACCATTCCGTTAGAAGCATGGTGCAAATCATGACAGTGGAATAACCAGTTTCCTGGATTATCCGCAACGAATGCTACCTCGTATGTTTCTCCGTATTTTACATTTAGTGTATCTTTGATGATTGGAGAACCTTCCAGTTTCTCTCCATTTTTACTTAATACCTGGAAGAAATGACCATGAAGGTGCATCGGATGATATGCTTGATCCATACTGTTATTTGTCAGTGTTACTTTGACCTTATCTCCCTTGTTAACTTCTAATGGTGGAACGTTTGGAAATGTTTCACCATTAATTGACCATACCATTCCCATTTCGGCATCGGCGTTCATCTCAGTGGCTAGATCCATCTCATAGGACACATCATACTCGTCGTCTAAAGAGAACTGTGACTCTGTTTTTTCACCAAGCTTCGTGATATCTATCAAGTCTGGTGATGAATTATGTTCCGTTTTTTTCCCATTTCCATCTTCATAGACAACATCCAATTGCATATCTTGGGATGCTTCCATTTCACCATGGCAATCAATCGTGAAATCACCACTGCCATCAGCAATAAATTCCACATCGACACGTTCCCCGGGAGCAACCTCGAACAAAGATCCATTCACAATTTGGGGATTATTCACCTTTTGCCCGTCAAGATGGGTAACTTTATAGTCTACCGGAATTTGGATCTGGTGAGCCATATAGCCCGCATTGACAAATCTAAGTTTGACGGTTTCTCCTTCTTTAACACTTAACGGTTCGTTTTCTTCGTATGTTTTTCCGTTAATGGTATAAATATCATAGGAGGACATGTCATGCCCCATCATTGGGTCTTGACCTGTGCCATTCATATCCATACCTTCCATATCCATGCTGTCATGGTCCATTTCATCCATGTCCATTCCTTCCATGTCTTCCATCTCACTCGCATCAGCTTCACTATGATTTCCGGATTCCCACTCATCAAGCATCAGGGTATAATCTCGATCGTAGTTCTCGTCTTCAGCTGATTCTACAATAATTGTGCCATAAAGACCCTTATCTAGTTGCTCTACACCATTTTGATGCGAATGATACCAATAAGTGCCTGGATCATTTGCAACAAATTCATACGTGTATGTTTCACCGGGTACAACGGCATCTTGTGTAACACCCGGGATCCCGTCTTGTTTATTTGGAACGGAGATACCGTGCCAATGAATAGAAACAGGTTCTTCCAATTCATTCGTTAAGTTAACTTTCACTACTTCTCCTTCTTTAACACGTATTTCATCACCTGGAACAGTACCGTTATAAGTCCAAGCAGTTATTTTATTTTCTGGACTTAAGTTCCACTCGGATACCTGAGCAATTAAATTAAACTCGTTAACTTTTTTTCCTTCGGTGTCTTCTGTTTTTACATGTACTACTTCTTGTGAGGAAGATTCTTCTATGGAAGTATTATCTCCTTCAACCGAATTATCTAAAGCCTGTGAATCTGTAGATTGTTGGGAACATGCAGCTAAAAAGATAATTCCTATAATAACGGTTAGAATAGTAATTTTTTTCATCTCTTTTTCCTCCTCGTATATCGCAAGTCTACAATCAAAGTATCGAGAATATTTGCATTAAGTAGGAATTTACTGTGACAAACAAAGAAATATGAGAGCCGCGTGATAAATAAATTTGATGAAAATGATTTCCCATGAATGAACGTTTTTATTCCTCATATAATGAACCATTAGGACAAGATTCATAAAGGGGAATTATAGATGCCAAATTCACTATATGTTACATTAATAGGTATCTTTATTTTAACGATATGGATTATATGGAATACCATCTATCACCGAAAGAAAATAACGGTTATGACTGGAATGATGATTTCGATGGTATTGGGAATGGTTGTTGGGTTAACCATTGGGGTAATACTTGGCATTTTACTGGCAGGCGATCTGTTTTCCTCCACTTTATTGGCGATGATAATTGGAATTGCAGCCGGCTTCCTTGCAGGTTTACCGATTGGTTTGATGGCGATTTTAGACGGTGCATTAGCGGGGATGATGGGTGGGATGATGGGTGCGATGCTGGGAGAGATGATTGCTACCGAGCACCAGGATACTTTAATAAGGGTCATGTTTTTGTTATTCATTGGAATGATTATAATTTTGTATCAAATGATGCAACAGGAATTTATAAAAAGCAAGGCACTAGTAAATCATCCCCTCGTCATGATTATATTATTTGTCCTATTTATTGTCGGATATAATCAGTTGGGGTCATTAATTCCATCCTCACATTCACTAAAAAACAGTAACAACAATCACAGTATGAGTGCGAACAACCTAGTGATACAAGCTGATGAATATTCTTTCTCTCCAAGCCATACAAAGATAATGGCAGGAGAAAGGGTAACGATAACTTTAGATAATATCGGGGAAGTAGAACATGATTTGGAAATAAAAGGAATGATAACAGAAATGATGGAATCGGGTACTTCACATATCCACCAAAAAGATAATACTATAGTTCATGTTCATAGTATGGCAGGAGAAAAACAGGAAATTTCATTTACTCCATTAACTCCTGGAAAATACCGTTTTACTTGCACTATCCCAGGGCATGTAGAGTCAGGGATGTTTGGAATAATTGAAGTAATATCATCTTAAAAATGGAAAAGCAAACCAATGCTAAACTAGTTTGCTTTTTTATTTTGTCAAAAATAATAAGAGTAAAAGAAGAGAAACCTATAAATACCAAATCAATATTTTTGACAGGTAAGTTATCTAAGGTTAAATTAGTTGTATATAGGAAACATTTAAGATGCAGGGCATAAAATAAAGAAAAAATATTTTGGGAGGGAAGAGAAATGGTTGATTTCTTTCTAGGGCTTGATCCTTTAATTCAAGCACTATTAGCAACTTTATTTACCTGGGGAATGACTGCACTAGGAGCAGCATTGGTATTTACCACTAAATCATTTAATCAGAAACTATTGGATGGGATGTTAGGTTTTGCGGGCGGAGTAATGATTGCTGCAAGCTTCTGGTCTCTCTTATCTCCTGCTTTAGAGATGGCGGAGGGAGGCCGGGTACCGGCTTGGGTACCGGCAGCAGTTGGTTTTATGCTAGGAGGAATTTTCCTGTGGGGAATTGATAAGCTACTCCCACACCTTCACCCTAACACTCCTATAGATCAGGCTGAAGGAATTCAGCCGAGAAAAAGGAAAAGAAGTACATTGCTTGTACTTGCTATAACCCTGCACAACATACCGGAAGGCTTGGCAGTAGGTGTTGCTTTCGGAGCTGTAGCCACTGGATCTCCCTCTGCATCCATAGCCGGGGCTATTGCATTAGCAATTGGAATTGGTATTCAAAACCTTCCAGAAGGTGTAGCTGTTTCCATGCCACTTTTAAGGGATGGAATGTCTCGTAAAAGGAGTTTTCTATACGGTCAGTCTTCAGGGATGGTAGAACCAATTTCGGCAGTTATTGGAGTGCTGGCAGTTTCCTTTGTCGAACCAATTTTGCCATATGCCCTAAGCTTTGCGGCTGGAGCAATGATTTTTGTTGTGGCAGAAGAAGTGATTCCCGGTTCCCATGAAGAAGGCAACAGGGACCTTGCTTCTATGAGTTTAATGATTGGTTTTACTGTAATGATGATTCTAGATGTGGCGCTAGGATAAAAGAAAGTGTAGTAGGAGAATTAGTTTAAACCCTATCTTATTTAAAAATGAACCCAAAAATGGTGAAGAAAAAATAATTATTTCTTCACCATTTTTTAAATTTACTTCTATATAAAAAATGAAACAACCTATTTATGCAAGTTGCTTCATAGAAAGGACAATATACATATTTTTGTTGCTATCATATTACGTTATCAAAATTTAAATTAAATTTTTAGATATGAAACTTCTAATTTTATTCGCAATTCCATAGAATCAACTAGAGGTGATTTATGGATGAAAACCAAGGTTAGGGAGAAAAAAATACGAATTTTCTAGTACTAGTACTTGGTTTTCTTTTTTCTATAATTTCGGTAATATTATTAGTAGTTAATACACCTAGTATGAAAGCTAACATTTTCCAATATCGAGATTATATAGGAATTTCAAATTCAGAAACTATTACAGACGCACTTCTTCTTATATTAGGAGAAGAAATTCCTCGATTTAAAGATTTTCTTAAACGAGAATTGGAAATACCTTCTATATCTAATTTAGCTTTTGAGAAAATAACCGGAATTAGAACTAATAATTTATCAACATTACTTTTGCATGAGGTTCCAGGATTTAACAGTGCAAATACTAAAATTTATATTGCAGGAGAGGGCTCAGATTATTCGAATCTCCCTCAGGAATCTCCTGCGCCGGATTTTGATGAATTACTAAAAGAGGATAACTCAAATATCAACAAGGAAAATGAACCGAATAGTGAAAAATCGGATAATGAAGAGATTATTACCAGCAAAGATCCTTCTGTTTTTATTTATCATTCTCATAGTTGGGAAGGATACCTACCTTTAATCCATAAGGATGTTAAGCCAAGTGATTCTTCTAGCACAGATAACAAAGAAAATGTAGTACTTGTTGGTAAGATGTTAAGTGAAAAATTGGGTGAATATGGAATAACTACTCTGCACGAGAATTCAAATATTGCGCAAGCATTACACGATAAGGGATGGGATTACACTGATTCATATACCTTGTCGCGGGAAATTGTTGAGACTGCTTCATCACAGAGTAAAAGTATCTCATACTATATTGACATTCATAGAGATTCCGCAAGGAAAGAAAGTACAACTTCAACTATTAATGGTAAAAACTATGCAAGGCTATATTTTGTGGTGGGGCAAGAACATGAAAATTATGAAGAGAATTTAATGTTTGCAAAAGAAATCCACGAAAAGCTTGAAGAAAGTTATCCTGGGTTAAGTAAAGGGGTTTACTTAAAAACGAGGGCCGAAGGCAATGGCGTATATAATCAGGATATTTCTAATAGGTCGATCTTGGTTGAAGTAGGTGGTATAGATAACAACAAAGATGAATTAAGTAACACTGTTGATGCATTTTCAGAAGTATTTAAAGAACTTTACGAGGGTGCAATAGAAGTAAATGCTCAGTAACTAGGGTATCACTATCAATGCCTAAACATATGAGAAATTAACATCTGGAATTGTTTTTCTATTCATGTTCATAGGGAGGTTATTATTTGCTTGCGGCATCTTCCTATTCTAAGTTCAAAAATATAAAAAATAATTTTTGTAATATAAGTAAGGAAAGATAAAATGAAAAGCAGCTCAATAAATTATTGAGCTCGCATTTTCATTTTATCTTTCTTAAGGATTATATTTTTTGACGGTAGAATATACCAATTATGCTTAGTAGAGAGGCTATAGAAAAATATGCTAGATATGGATTAAGGTGACCAAAAATTGATTCAAATTTTACTTCATTAGTAGATTTGTTTTTTAATTCAGTTTTAACATTATGTGTTTCATTTAGAACTTTCTTTAACTGATAAGAAGCTGTTACTACTCCATCTTGAGTAATGATTTCCAGGGTTCCATCCTCGTTTATTTCTTTACTTAGTTGTTCATTCTTTGGATGAGTATAAGCTATTTTCTCAGAGGCTATATATTCTTGATCTTCTACCATAAATTTAGTTCCTTTTGGGATAATGGATGTTCTGTAATTCTCAAATCCATAGTCTAGTAACTTGATCGTGTCATTATACGCATCATTTTTCATGCTGCCTTTTAAGGTAATTACGATTAAGCTTAAACCATCTCGCTCTGCTGTAGTAGCTAATGTATAGCCGGATTGATTGACAAAGCCATTTTTCCCGCCTGTTACACCTTCATAAGGTATTTCCTCTTTAACTAATTTGTGGTGGGTAAGTATGGTTGTGTCCCATGTTTGCCCATCCCATTCTAATTCCTTTGTTCCAAATATTTTCCCAAAGGTCTCATTTTTCATGGCATACCGTGTTATTTTCGCTAAATCTTCTGCAGTGGTACGATGCTCTGAATTAAAAAGACCATGCGGGTTTTCAAAGTTAGTATTCCGGACGCCAATAACGTTTTTAAGATAGGTATTTATGTCCTTAGAAAACTGCTCCTCACTGCCACTTAAATGCTCAGCAATTGCTACACCCGCATCATTGCCTGAATTGATTAATAAGCCTTGAATCAGCTTCTTCAATGGTACTTTTTCTCCCTTTTCCAAGAAAACGGTGGTACCTTCTACATTTCTGGCGCTGGCATTACTGCTAATCGTTACAATGTCATTCAGGTTACCCGTTTCGATTGCATAGATCGCTGTAGCAATTTTCGTCACACTTGCAGGATACATTTGAGAATTGGCGTTTTTATCATAAAGAATCTGACCTGAATTTGCCTCTAGTAAAATAGCAGCCTCACTTGCTACAGTTGGGAGAGAAGGACTGGATTCTGCGAAGGCTTTTGATACATACAAAGAGTTTATGGCAACTAAAACTGTGATGATTATTGTGATTTTTCTCATATTTAACTACTCCAAGAATGTTTTTTCTTATTAGTAATATACAAAACGGTGTCTTTATCAGAATTCGTTTGCAACCGGTAATTTTGCTGGTATATTTCTTGGCCTTTCCCGGTAACAATGATCCAATCATCTGGATTGCTATGTTCTATAGCCCACTTTATGGCTAGGGTTCGATCGGGAATGATGAGTCCTCTTTCATTTCCATAGAGGTTGTTTAAGCTGTCTAGCATTTCTATCATTTCACTTTGGGGAACAGAATTTAAATCATCTAGGGTCAAAATATATTGATCGCTTGTGCCAGAGGTTACTGTCAACATTTCTTGTCTTTTACTCTGGTCCCTATCGCCCCGGAAGCCGAATATGTGGATTACTCTCTCCGCGCCGTACCGTTTTGCAGTTGTTAAGCAGTTTAAAATAGCTTCTGCGGTATGGGCATAGTCGACTACGATGGTAGCGCCATTAGAAAGTTTAGTTTTTTCAAAACGCCCCTCTACACCTTGGAAATTTGAAACGGATTCAATAATGGAATCCTCACTAAGACCCACTAGTCTAGCACTAACATAGGCCATCAAGGTATTATACATATTGTGAATCCCATGCATAGGTGAAAAAATAAGGTTTAATTCATCTCCATCTTCAAGGAAAATGGTAGAGTTTTTGACGTTAAAATAAAGTATCCTCACTTTATTATTAGTAGATTGACCAATAGAATTTACGTTAATTCCCTTTCCCTGTAAGACTTTAGCCAGTCTTTTACCCCAATGATTATCTGTGTTAACAATGGCTTGTCCAGCTTCTTTTAAATGGTCAAACAATAACATTTTTGTTTGAAAATAATCTTCCATCGAAAGGTGGTAATCTAAGTGTTCATGTTCAAGGTTCGTAAACAGGCAAAAATCAAATGTGATGCCCTGTACTCTATGTTGGGATAACCCGTGTGAGGAAACTTCCACGATGACTACCTCATCCTTACTTTCCGCTATTAATTTATGTAAATCTAATGAGCTTGGAGTAGTGTTGGCGCTCTTCTTAACCCGGCCATTGATAACATTTTGTATTGTTCCAATTAATGAACATGACTTTCCATTACTTTCTAAGATATGTTTCAGGATATAACTTGTCGTTGTTTTTCCATTCGTCCCTGTAATACCGATCATTAGCTTTTGGTTTGAAGGATTGCCATAAAATTTATTTGCAATGATCCCCAAAGCTTTTCTACTATTCTCAACTTGTATGTAAGGTACAGTTAAATCGGAAATTTCTGATTCACCTACTATTAAACATGCACCTTTTTCAATAGCTTCCAGGATAAATTGGTGACCATCTTGATTGAACCCGTTAATTGCCACAAACATATAGCCATGTAACACGTCAGCTGAACTGTCTGCTATACCTCTAATAATGAGGTTTGCTGTCTCAGAATTTACTTTACTCGCAGTACTAATTTCTTGAAGAAGGTTCTTTAACTTCATAGGTGGTTTTACTCCTTTTATGCAAATGTTATTATCCTTAATCTTAAATAGAAAATATGGAGTAAGTGTGCAGACTAAGTACTTGTAATAATAGCTTAATATTTCAGTATTAAATTGGTAATAACTCATCTAAATTAGAGGTGCGTTAAAATATAAATAATGAGCATGATTAAAAAGATGTCTTTATTAGTTGGAATGATATTACTAGTTAGGTTTCCTAAGTAAATAAAGTGGCTACCAAGGATACGGCAACTTCATCTCCAGCCATTATGAATAATTCTTCTTTAATTTTTTAGGTATTATGATTAGTAGCCCTTGGTTCAGGATACATATGAGATTGTCCATCGTTCCATAACAAACGAAAGGGCTCACAAAGTAGGGGGATTAAAGAATTACCCACACTTTATGAGCTCCGATACTTAAAAGATAGAACCGCCAAGTACGTAAACCGTATGCTTGGTGATGTGAGAGGCCTACTAGTCATTTAATGGCTAGTTACCTACTCAATTGTCATCATTCATTTGTAATAAAGAATTTGAAAGTATCAGCGATTACTCGGAGGAGGATACTTAATTAATTGCGTTCAATATTTTAAGACCGTTTTCTCAATAAAATGAATATATTATTGCTTGCTAGGTAAATTTTAAAAATATCTCCTTTATTTAGATACATAAGTTTTATAATCTCTGCTGGTATCCGGACAGATCCTCTATTGTTTAATACCATTTTATTTTCAGAAGCATCACCATTATTTTTTTGTATTACTATATCATTTGACTTGGTTCTCAGACTAATTGTTACCTCAACACCTGTTTTTAATTGTAATGTATTTCTAATTATTTTTGGAATAGTAACTGAATGCACTTTGGATAAGGTGCAAATTAAGCCAGTCTCATTCAAGTGTTGGGAGTTATCGAATAGATTAAATGCTTTACTCATAAAATCACCTACTAGATTATCAAGATTATACTTAATATACTTTTAAAATATCGAGATTGTTTGCAGAATAAATATTTTAAAAGCTTTTGAAATTTGGGAGAAGAGTGTTTGTAACGAACTGGTTCTAAATTGCTCAAGGAGGACTTAGTTTTGTTTGCCATGCGGTAATATTGCATAAGCACTTTGATTATAAAGATAATAAAGGCTAATGTGATAAAATCAGTTCAGCTAGAGTACACCTTAACGATACATTATTAAGCTTTGATATATTAACGTTTCATGTGTACAACTAGGGTTGTATTATAATTTTGACCTTTATTAAGAGGTGGATTTACCTTTAGTGATTATCGGTTCGCAAGAGTTAGCTCAAATACCCTTTGGGAAAGCTTTAGTGGGAACCTGTAGATTTTTACTGGCTATTTACGATTAATCTGTAAAGTATCCATATTTTAAAATGTGTATGATTCATACTTGAATATGAAACGTGTATGGGTTATACTCTTTTTTAGATTACTAAAGGGATCAAATGTAGAAATGACAAAAAAATTAAATTCAAAACAAGTGTATGAGCCATACACTTGTGAGGGGAGTGCTTATGAAAACAAAAAAAACATTACAAAGTTAGCACATAATCAAGTATCGCAAGTTTACGGTTTTTTCCCCAGAGGTCCGAAATCATACAACGCAAAAGCTATCTATTTTTCATTACTAACATTAAAAAAACTTAGTGAAGAAAATGATCAATATTCTTATGTTATCCCTGAACATGCGAAATGGGGCAATTTGGAAGGCGATGGTGGGAATTTTAAAATCAACATCGAAAATGCCTTCAAAGCAATTGAAGATCTTAATCCAACATTACTAGGTATTTTCCCTCTTGTTGATTTTAAGGATATGGATCCAGGAATATGGTTGAGGTTAGTAAATTTGATAAATGAAACATCACAACTTAATACCAAGCATCCTGATTTTACAGCATTTATCCAAGCAGTTTTAGGGATGTTTATAGAGAAGGATAATGTAGATGAAATATCTACCCCAAAAGAGATTAGCGAATTAGTTATAAAGATCTTGAATCGTTTTGAAGGAGAAGTATACGATTGCACATCGGGAATTAATGAATTTTTAATTGAACAGTATCACTATGCGGCTGATAACAATGGTAATGTGAAATTATTTGGTCAAGAGATTAACCGAGAAGCTTGGGCGCTTGGAAAGATGAATTTTATTTTACATGGATTAGATAAAATAATAGCATCTACAAAGTGTGGTAATTCAATTACCAACCCGCTTTGGTTAGAAAATGGAAAACTAAAGACATTTGATGGTATTGCTAGTAGTCCCCCTTTCGGTCTAGGGAACTGGGGATATGAAAAGGTAATTGACGATAAGTATCAACGTTTTTTATATGGCGTGCCAAGAAAGTCCTCTGGTGACTGGGCCTTTATTTCACATAGTATTGCTTCTTTAAATGA
This sequence comes from Oceanobacillus massiliensis str. N'diop, assembly GCF_000285495.1. Taxonomy (GTDB): domain Bacteria; phylum Bacillota; class Bacilli; order Bacillales; family Amphibacillaceae; genus Oceanobacillus; species Oceanobacillus massiliensis. The sequence goes on along the minus strand of NZ_HE610977.1, from coordinate 844,914 downwards.
AACTGGAAAAGCGGTTATTGTAGTACCATATGGCGCACTTTTTAGAGGAGTACAAGAAGGGGAAATTCGAAAGCAGTTTATTTTGGATGATGTAGTAGAGGCCGTTATTGGTCTACCTGCAAATTTGTTTAATAACACAAGTATTCCTGTTGCGTTATTGGTTATCAATAAATCCAAGGATTCATTTATGAAAGATAAAATTTTTTTTATTGACGCTGAAAATGAATATGGTAAAAAGGGAGTGAAAAATCTATTACAATTAACTAACATTAATAAAATTGTAGATGTATACCACAACTATAAAGAACTGGAAGGTTATAGCACACTAGTAGATCTTGAAACAGTACAACAAAATGAATTTAATCTATTACCATTCCGCTATTTTGACAAGGTTGAGGTAGAAACGGATCTTGGTGAAATGGTCGTTTCAAAGTCGGCCTATGAAGAGGTAGACAGCATTCCAATTGGAGATATTGCAGATTTACAGCGAGGTCTGAATATTACAGCGAAAGAAACGGAAGCAACAGAAAGCAATTGCAAAGTAATTAATTTAGCCGATATCGATTCAGAAGAAGAAATTATATTTAGTCAACTCAAAGGTGCATTTCTTACCGCAAAAAAGCTAAATGGGCAGAATGTGATAGCCGGGGATATATTAATTTCCAGCAGAGGGGCAAGGAAAACGAGAGTTGTTGTGATACCAGAAGATGTAGAATCGAATATCGTATTCTCTGCTAATTTTATACGCTTGAGATTGAATAATCTAAACAAATATCATCCGCACTTTGTAAAGTTTTTCTTGGATAGTCCAGTAGGGCAGTACTTCATTAAGTCATATCAAACCGGAAGTATGGTAACGGTTCTTAGTACAAAAGATATTGAAAAGATAATGATTCCCCAAATATCTTATGAGGAGCAAGATGTAATAGCTAACCATCTCTTACAAGTGAAAAAGGAATACATGAAGCAACTAAATTTAGCTAATGTCATAAAGCAAGATGGGTTTATGGAGGCTTATCAATCTATGGGATTAGGTGAATCCTTTACATTGCTAAAATAAATTTAGAAAGGAAGGATTGTATGTTACTCTCCAAAAAGTCGATTGTTTTGGCGTTTGAAGGTTATATTTTCCAATCACATTCTGAGGTATCCCAAATAGCAGAAATGTTTAATTTTGATGTTGTATTAGAAGACAATCCCAAAGCAAACAGTATCAATAAAAAAATAAGTTTAATGAGAGAGGCAGTTTATTCAGGCGCTTTAAATAAATCCGACTTATTAGAACTAATTCAATATTTATCAAAATCATTGTTGGAGGATGATACTGAATTTAGATCTTATGAGCGTAATATGTTAATTCGCTCTTTGGCGGCAGATGGTTTTAGTTTTGATGACAGTAGTAAAACACTTATCAGAATTGTTCCTTCAGAGGTAGTACAAGCCAAGGAGCAGGTGTTTCTGCTATTAGAACAAGATGAGGACTTATTTAAACCAATATCAAAGCGCATGGAGGATTCTTTACAATCCTTTCGAGAAGGCGACTATAAAACTTGTATTCTAAATCTACGCCTCACAACCGAAACGATTGTTAAAAATTGGCAGAGGTGCGAAACTTACATCTTGACAAGAATAACGAATCGAAAAATCAAAGTGTGCTGCGCACGGCATTGGGCAATACAGTTATCCTAGATAAAAGCAGAAATTTGGTTAATGACCAATCGAAAGGGCTATTCAACGGTCTTTACAATTTCTTGTCAGCTTTTATACATGCCGCGGACAATATTGACCAAATAGGTGAAGTTGAACCTGCGGAGGAAGATGCTTTATTAGCAATTCAAGTGACTTTCCCAATTATTAAAACGATGATAGTCAATTATTATTCAGAAATGTAAATACTAAATTTACCAGCTACAACCTATATTCCCTGTGGCTGGTATACTATAGGTATTTGATAATGGAATAAACTATATATTTAGGAGTAGATGAAATGAGCGAATTAAAACGTAATTCCCAAACAACAGCAAACGTTCAGAAACAAGCGAATCTTATATGGAACGTAGCAGATATTTTAAGGGGTTTATATAAGCCACATGAATATGGGAAAGTAATACTACCTATGACGGTAATAAAGCGTTTACACGATACATTATTACCAACGAGAGAAAAAGTAATGAAAGCATCAGAGCAGCATAAAGAAATGAACGAAGCATTTCGTCATCGCTTTTTGACACAAGCTTCAGGTTATTCATTTTACAATACGAGCGTATATACGTTTGATACGTTATTAGCAGATCCTGCGAATATCGAGACGAATTTTCGAGCTTATTTAAATAGTTTCTCGGAAAACATGCAAGATATTTTAGAAAACTTTAAATTTGACACTGAAGTATCCACTTTAGATGATAATGATGCACTATTTCACATTATTCAAGAATTCAATAAAAACGAATCATATTTAGGACCAGACAAAGTAACCAGCACAGATATGGGATATGTATTCGAAGAGTTAGTCCGTAAGTTTTCAGAGAGCTATAACGAAGAAGCGGGAGAGCATTTTACGAGCCGAGATATTATTTATTTAATGACAGATTTGTTGCTAGTAGAAGATAGAGATACATTGACGGGACAAGATGTTGTGAAGACGGTCTATGACCAAACAATGGGAACATCTCAAATGTTATCGGCAATGGAAGAACGTATTCATGATTTTAATAAAGATGCAGAAGTTAGAACATATGGACAAGAATTGAATCCTGAAACATATGCGATTGCCAAAGCAGATACGATGATTCGCGGTGGAAATCCAGACAATATGGCATTAGGGAGTACGTTATCAAATGATCAGTTTGAGGAATATCAATTCGATTATTGTATTTCAAACCCGCCGTTTGGAACAGACTGGAAAAGAGATCAGCAGAAAGTAAAAGCTGAGCATGAACTGGGAGAAAATGGACGTTTTGGTGTTGGGCTGCCGAAAATCAGTGATGGGCAACTACTCTTCCAACTTAACGGTATTTCGAAGTTAAAAGAGAATGGTCGAATGGCGATTATTCATAATGGATCTGCGCTTTTCTCTGGAAATGCTGGCGGTGGTGAAAGTAGTATTCGTCAATATGTTATTGAAAATGATTGGTTAGAAGCGATTGTACAATTACCGAATGATTCTTTTTACAACACAGGTATATCTACGTATGTATGGCTTATTACGAAGAATAAATCTCCTGAACGCGAAGGGAAAGTACAATTAATTGATGCGTCTAAGATGTTTGAAAAACGCCGGAAAAATATTGGAGAAAAGCGCGTTGATATATCAAATGAATGTCGGGACATAATTGTTAAAGCGTATGGAGAATTTGATACCAAAAAGTATAAGTTAGATGATAGACTAGTAGAATCTAAGACTTTTGATAATGAAGAGTTCGGCTATACACGTGTAACAGTTGAAAGCCCTCAACGTGACGAAGAAGGAAATATCATTTTAAAGAAAAATAAACCTGTAGCAGATACGATACTAAGAGATACAGAAGAAATTCCTTTAAAAGAGAATATTGATGCTTACTTTAAGCGTGAAGTACTTCCATTTAATCCAGATGCGTGGATGGACCGTAAAAAAGATAGAATTGGCTATGAAATTCCGTTTACACGTTTATTTTATAAATATACGCCGCCAGAGTCATCAGAAATCATAAGTGAGCGTATTAAAATGCTAGAAGAATCAATCGTCGCAAACTTCCAGGCGTTATCGGGTAAGGATGTGAGTAATGTTGACTAAAGAAATGAAAGACTCAGGTGTTGATTGGTTAGGGGAGATACCCACGGATTGGGTAGTGTCTAAAATTGGTTCACACTATATTAATAGAAATGAAAAGGTGTCAGATTTAGATTATGAACCGTTATCGGTGACCAAAAATGGTATAGTTCCGCAATTAGACTCGGCAGCAAAATCCTCCAATCATAATAATAGAAAATTAGTTCTTAAAGACGATTTTGTCATTAATTCTAGATCAGACAGAAAAATGTCATCAGGTATCGCTTATTCAGATGGATCTGTTTCTGTAATTAATACAGTAATTCATTCAGATACAATATCAAAAGAATACACTAAGTATTTATTGAAAAACTATTCATTTGCAGAAGAATTCTATAAATGGGGGACTGGAATTGTTGCAGACTTATGGTCTACAAGATGGGAGAAAATGAAGAACATTCCAATACCTGTACCTAATATTGTTGAACAAGAAAATATTGCTGCGAAGATTGATAAGTTTAGTGACAATATCAAAAACGTTATAAACGAAACACGGCAATCCATCGAAGAATTGAAGAAATATAAACAATCCATCATTACAGAATCAGTAACAAAAGGATTAAATTCCAATGTGGAAATGAAAGATAGTGGAATTGAAGTGATTGGGAAAATCAAAAGAAACTATAGTGTCATTCCGCTAGGCTATTTGGGGTCACTACAAAACGGTATCAGTAAATCAGGAGACCATTTTGGAGAAGGCTATCCTTTTGTTAGTTATAGCGATGTTTATAATAATAGGGTACTTCCATCTACAGTACAAGGGTTAGTGAAGTCAACAGTAAATGAACAGGAATATTATTCAATACAAAAAGGTGACGTACTATTTACTCGTACTTCAGAAACTATTGAAGAAGTAGGAATGGCCTCAGTTTGTTTTTCAGATATTGAACATGCAACATTTGCCGGTTTTTTGATTAGGCTTAGACCCAATGAAGAAAGTGAATTTTCATCTCAATATGCGAGATATTATTTAGAAGCAACTTTTATTAGAGACTTTTTCGCAAAAGAAATGAATTTGGTAACTAGAGCTTCTTTAAGTCAGCCATTATTAAAAAAGCTTCCTATTATATTACCTAGTGTTGATGAACAACAAGAAATTGTTTCTTATTTAGATGAACAAACTAATAGAATCGATAAATTAATTTCTGATAAAGAAAAAGTAATCAAAGACCTCGAACAGTATAAAAAATCACTTGTTTATGAGTATGTGACCGGTAAAAAAGAAGTGTAAGGAGGTATGTTTTATGCTTGAAAATAGAGAAGTACGGTTTGAAAAAGACATTGAAGCAAGTTTAATAGATGAAGGCGGCTGGGAATCAGTCGCCTTCAAAGATACAAATTATGATCCGCAACATGGATTAGATGTTTCTTTACTATTATCTTTTGTTCAAGAAACACAACCGAAAGTTTGGAAACGTTATGTAAGAATTTATCGTGAAGACGCTGAAGCGAAGTTTATTAAACGATTTATTGAAGAAGTAAATACACACGGGCTGTTACATGTGCTTAGAAAAGGGATTAGAGATCGTGGTGTCACTTTAAAGGTTATTTATTTTCGTCCTGTTTCTTCTTTAAGTTATGAAAACATCGAGCAGTTTGAAGCAAATCACTTCCAATGTATTCGTCAGTTTGCTTACAGCAACAATAACCGTAATACGATTGATATGGTGCTTGCAGTCAATGGAATACCCCTTGTCGCTTTAGAATTGAAGAACCAATACACGGGCCAAAATGTTGAACATGCGAAGGTACAGTTTGAAAATGATCGAGAACCGAATGAAATTGTATTTCAATTTAATAGGCGCTTCTTAGTTTATTTCGCTGTTGACCATTTTGAAGTATTCATGACAACTAAACTGAAAAAAACAAAACATACTTCTTACCTTTTAATCAAGGTTCAAATGGAGCAGGACAAGTTGGTGGAAAGGGGAATCCACATAATAAAGAAGGCTACCCAACAGCATACTTGTGGGAACAAGTGTTACATCGTAATCAGTTTATGGATATTGTCGAACGCTTTATGAATTTTGAAGTGAAAAAGAATATTTTAATTTTCCCGCGCTATCATCAATTAGACGTTGTAAATAAGCTTATACAAGATGTAGAAAATCATGGAACAGGGAAAAATTATCTCGTTCAACATTCAGCTGGTTCAGGAAAATCGAATAGTATTGCATGGCTTGCTTACCACCTAGCTTCCTTACATGACGAAGATAATAATCCAATTTATTCTTCTGTTTTAATTGTCACAGATCGAACAGTACTAGATAGACAGTTACAAGATACAATTACAAGTTTCGAACATACAACAGGACAAGTAGAAACGATTGGTGAGAATAGAACATCTCAAGACTTGAAAAATGCAATTAACGATAAAAATAAAATTATTATAACCACCCTGCAAAAGTTTCCTGTGATTTATCATGAAGTTGATGAAGTGGCAGGAAGACGATTTGCGATTCTTGTCGATGAAGCGCACTCTTCTCAAACAGGTAGTAGCGCGCAAAAATTAAAGCAAGCGCTCGCAGATAAAGAAGCGTCCTTAAAAGAGTATCAAGAAATTGAAGAAGGTATTGAAAATCAAATGTTAGATGAACAAGATCAGCTTGTGAATACGTTATTATCTCAAGGACAGCATCAAAATTTAAGTTTCTTTGCATTTACGGCTACTCCAAAAGAAAAAACAATTGAAATGTTCGGTACAAAACAAATTGATGGAAGCTTTGCACCGTTTCATATTTATAGCATGAGACAAGCGATTGAAGAAGAGTTTATTTTAGATGTATTAAAAAACTATATGACATATAAGACTTCTTATCGTATTGCTAAAGAAATAGAAGAGAACCCTGAATTACCGAAAACAGAAGCCGTTCGTGCAATTTCCCGGTATCAATCTTTCCACCCTTGGGTATTACGGCAAAAAACAGAAGTAATGATTGAGCAGTTTAGAGCAGTAACAAAAAAAGCAATTGGTGGTAGAGCAAAGGCAATGATTGTAACACCTTCACGCCTCCATGCAGTTCGATATATGAAGGAGTTTAAAGCTTACATTAAAGAGAAAGGTTATACTGATCTTGATGTTCTTGTTGCTTTTTCGGGTACTGTTACAGATGATGACAATGAATATACAGAACCGAGTATGAACGTAACGAAAGATGGCGAACGGATTAAAGAAAACCAATTAAAAGAAACATTTCATGGCGATGACTTTAATATATTAATTGTTGCAGAGAAGTATCAAACGGGTTTTGACGAGCCATTACTTCATACGATGTTTGTCGATAAAAAATTACGTGGCGTGAAGGCAGTGCAGACACTATCCCGTTTAAATCGAACAATGCAAGGAAAAAAGGATACATTTATCTTAGACTTTGTGAACACAGAAGAAGAGATATTAGAAGCATTTCAAGCTTTCTATGAAGTAACGATATTAAAAGAAGAAGTAAACTTGAACTTAATTTATGATACGCAAAGTAAGTTACGTAAATTTGCGTTGTACAATGACGATGATATTGCACAGGTGATGAAACTAGTGAAACAAGCACAAAAGAAGCAAGATGAGCGTTTATTAGGTCGTATTTCTAGTTTATTCAAGCCTGTCATTCAGCGGTATGAGGACTTACCAGAAGATACAAAATATGAGTTCAGGGTGACATTACGTAACTTCGGAAAATGGTATAACTATGTCGCACAGTTAGATCGAACATTTGATATGGAATTATTAGAAGAAAACATTTATACAAGTTATTTATTAAATTTTATCCCTAAAGAAAAGCGTGAAAAGGTGGATATCGCAGATAAAGTAAAGCTTGAATATTATAAGCTTCAAAAGGATTTTGAAGGCGAAATCATGCTCGTTGCTGAAGGTGAAGAGGGTGGTGAATTAAAGCACCCTGAAGAATTTAATGCTAACGTAAAGCCAGTAGAAGAACGTGATTCATTGGAAGAGATTATTCACCGAATTAACGAACGGTTCCCAGATGAATTTTTTCCACAAGATCGAGTAATTGTAGAAACATTGCACAAGGCATTCACAGAAGTAAGAGATGCGAAAATAGTGAATATGGCTAAAAATAACAGCCAAGAAATGTTTGAAAATAGTTTGTTTAAAGATGTGTTCCTTGATCGAGTAATGGATGAATACACGAAGAATACAGAAGCTTATCAAAGGTTAATTGGAGCTGACGATACTTACTTTAAAACTGTCTATGCATTTATTGCTGCAGATGTTTATAAAACATTGCGGTCTGATGAAGTATAGGGTAGAAATTTATCAGTAACAGAATCAAAAGATAAATATTGATTAAAACAGCGAATGTCAGTCATTTCTAGAAAGGTTGGTAAAATTACTTTTATAGATGGCTGGCATTTATTTTTTTAAAAGAGGATGGAGTACATATTAAATTTTGTATTTTGTGCGGGAAAACAAGTTTTTAAATAATGAGAGGGTCTATCTTGCTAGGAAAATGTCGCTATGCTGTAATTTGACCCTTTTATTTTAATTTTATCTAGATTGAAAATTCTAAGGAGGATTTTATAAATGATAGTTTCAGAACTTCATATAAGTAATTTTAGATCATTTGGTGCAGATACTCAGTCGATTAAAATTGATAATTTAACAGCTTTAATAGGCTCAAATAGCTCAGGTAAAACTAGTATGATTATGGCTTTGCTAAGATTATTTGGTCAGAGAAATAATGAAAGAACTTTGATTAAAACAGATTTTCACATTTCCGAAAACGAAGATCTATCCAATATCGGGGAAATGAACCTCAGTATAGAAGCAAAAATTGCTTTTCCGGAATTAAAATCCCAAAAACCGGAGGAAATTAAGACTATACCTGAATTTATAAAACAGTTGATTGTGGATGAGGCGAGAAAAGAGCCGTATTTAAGAATGCGTTTAGTGGGTAAATGGGTGCAGGGTACTACACCTGAAGGAGATATTGAACAAGAATTATTTTATGTAAAAGTACCGTATGGACAAGAGGAGCAAGATGCCTTAATTAAGGTGCCAATTCATCATAAAAAATTAATTCAAATGATTTATGTACCGGCAATGAGAGACCCAGCTAGTCAATTGAAAAATGCTTCTGGAACTTTACTTTGGCGCATTTTTGATGGAATCGATTGGCCAAAAAATTTAAACGAAGATATAGAATCATTAACTGAGCCAATTGAAGAGTTATTTAACGGTATTGACGGAATTAAAAACGTACAAAAGATCTTAAATACTCAATGGAATAAATATTATAAGGATGAAAGATATTCAAAGAGTCAATTAAAATTCAATAGCAATAGTCTGAATGATTTCTTAAAAAACGTTGAGATTTTATTTAATCCAGCTGTTGATGGTAATTCTGTTAGGGTTGATGGGTTGGGGGATGGTTTAAAGTCTTTATTTTATATAACGCTAGTTTCTTCTCTGCTTGAAATTGAAAATAAACAAGAAAAAGAAGATAAACCCTTGTTGAATATATTGGCTATAGAAGAACCGGAGAATCATATATCCCAGCATATATTAGGAAGAGTAGTAAGGAATTTAAGGGAAATAGCTAATATAAAAAATGCACAAGTAATACTATCTTCCCATAATTCGTCTATTATTGGGAAAATTGATCCAGAATATATTAGACATTTGCAGATAAGTGATTCAAAGTCTTTGGTTCATAATATTACACTTCCTGAGAAACATGACGAAGCATTTACTTATATTAAAGAGGCGGTTAAATCTTATCCTGATTTATACTTTTCAAAATTAGTAGTCTTAGGGGAAGGAGATAGTGAAGAAATTGTATTGCCTAAGTTATTAATTGCTTCTGATATTTACCTAGATGATTTCAATATTTCAATAGTACCATTGGGCGGTAGACATGTTAATCATATGTGGAAGCTCCTAAATGATTTATCGATTCCTCATGTCACATTGTTAGATTTAGACAGAGAGAGAAATGGAGGAGGCTGGGGAAGAATCAAATATGTGCTAAAGCAGCTTAATAATAATAATAGATGTTCTGAAGACCTTAGAACAGTTTATAGAGGTAAAGAAAAAGAAAAGTATATTTATAGCATTGAAGAATTAGAAGAATTTCATAAAAGAAATGTAGAACATTTAAATTCAATGGATACTTGGATAACTAAATTGGAAAAAGAAGATATTTATTTTTCATTTCCATTAGATATTGATTTCTCAATGTTGAAAAGTTTCCAAGTGGAATACCAAAGTACCATGATTAATGGTCCTAGAATTCCAGCAGATGAACAATCCTCAGAATACGATGATAAATTACAAGGATCAATACAAGCTACTCTTAAAAATAAAGATGCTGTTGCCAAAACATATTCTGAAGGGGAAAAAAAGTTAATGATATGGTACAATTCTTTATTTTTAGGTAGAGGGAAACCAAGTACGCATATTGCTGCCTTGAAGGATGTAGAAGATACTACATTTTTGGCCAATGCCCCTAAAGAACTGTTAAGTCTTCTAGATAAAATAAAAGAAAAAATAGATTTAACAGGAGGGATTAACGATGAAGAATAAAGTATTTGAGCAAGTTTGGAAGCCATCAGATGGCATAGAATTAGAGGATTCTGCATTAGCTTCAATAAAAGAACCTAATAATGTTTCAATTGTCGCTGGGCCGGGAGCTGGAAAGACTGAGTTGTTAGCTCATAAGGTCGGATACCTAATTGAAACAGGAGTATGCACATATCCAAAAAAAATTTTAGCCATAAGCTTTAAGGTGGATGCTGCCAGTAACCTTCAAGAGCGAGTTGAAAAGAGATACGGTAAAGAGGTTTCAAGCAGAATTGAGTCAAGAACATTCGACTCTTTTGCAAAAGGGTTATTGGATCAATTTCTACATGCCTTACCTGAAGAGTATAAGCCAGCGAAGCAATATGAGATTATTAGTAATGAAAGACTAGTAGATGACATTATTAAAGGATATATTACTGATACAAATGTTTATTACCCAACATGGCAGCATGAATATAACTTTTTAAGAGTCAATAAACTATTGAAAGAAACAAGACTTCCTTTATCAACCTTTGATAATGATTTGTACTATTGGATCAATGAGAGACTATGGAATGTATTATTAAAAGGAAAAAATAATTTGAAAAGCTCATTGACCTTTCCCATGATATCTATTTTAGTAGAATATTTATTAAGGGAAAATCCATTAATTGTTAATTCATTACATGCTACATATAGTCATGTCTTTTTAGATGAATTTCAGGATACTACATATATTCAATATGACCTTTTAAAAACAGCTTTTTTAGATTCAAAATCTATTATTACAACAGTAGGTGATAATAAACAACGAATTATGGGTTGGGCTGGGGCATTAAAAAATGCTTTTGAAATTTTTAATAAAGATTTTAATGCAACTCAGTTTTCTTTGTTAAATAACTATAGATCCGCCCCTAGATTAATCTATATTCAAAATTTATTTTCTAAAACACTAAATAAGACTTCGGTAGATGCAATTCCAGCTGGAGAGTGGAGCGCAGAGGATGGAATCTGCGAAATATGGACATTTAAAAATCATATGAATGAAGCTAATATTTTAGCGAGAAAAATACAAGAGTGGATGGATTCTGAAGATTCAAAGCCAAGGGATTTTTTGTATTATTGTTAAGCAACAGGAACATGTCTATGCAGCTGAAATAATTCAAGCTCTTTCAAAGTTAAATATCGAAAGTAGAATCGAGAGAGAATTTCAGGATTTATTATCGGATGAATTAATTTTACTATTTTTAAATTTTTTGAAATTGTGTGGAGAGGAAAAATTGCCAGACTTATGGTTGGAATTTACCGATACAATTATTGAAATAAAACATACAAGCTCGGATTTAGAAGATATAAATATATTGAACGTAGAAAAGGAATTATCAAAAGCATTAAAAACAATCAAAGATATTTATTCTAATGTCGACGAAGCAAATTTTGAGAATGAATTTCAAAAAATAATGAATACGGCAGTAGAGTTTTTAGGTGAAGAGAATATTAAATCAACCTATCCCAAATATAACCAGAAAAATTATATAGAAGATAGAATTCAAAGAATGATAAGGAATCTAAACTATTATAGAGGTGCTTCGTTAAAGGATCTAATTCAAGAGTTTTGTGGAGAATATAGTATCCCTATAATGACAATACATAAAAGTAAAGGGTTGGAATATAAAACAGTAATATTTGTTGGTTTAGAAGATGCAGCATTTTGGAGTTTTAAAACTCAGAAGGAAGCTGATAAGAATGCTTTTTTTGTAGCTTTATCCCGTGCAAAGCAAAGGGTTATTTTTACGATTAGCAGGGAAAGGGAAATTTTGAAATATGGAAAGCCGAAAAATACAATACAAGATATTAAGGAAATATCGGAGTTACTAAAAATACTAGTTGATGCAAAAGTTCCGATAGTCAAAGAGAATGAACATACAATTGGTGTATGATTTAAAAGTAATATAATGTGTGATTATTATTAAATAAAACAATATGATGTATTATTATTCTCGAATCTCATTATAAGAAAGGCGAGAGTTGGAGATTCAACCCTCGCCCACTTTTTGCCTCTTAAATCACTACGGTGAGCCGTATCATAAATAGCGAAAATAAAGGTTTGTAGAATTTAGATGTCATATGAATATTGTAAGGCTTCCAAGACTTTTTAAAAATATAGTAAAGTGACATTTAAAGACGAACGTTTTAAATAACTATAATGGATGATTAATGATATGGAGTGGAAATACAACAAGAGATAAGGCTTGATATAGCGGGTATTAGAGAGCGGAAAAATTAATAACAGTAACGACAATGACTTTGATAATAAAGGGGGCATTGGTTCAAATTTAACAGCTGGAAACTTCCTCCTAATTTTATAGTATATAAAAGCAATTGCATTTATTAGGATATAATGATTGAGAAGGAACAAAAATAGTTTTGCCCCTTCTGATTACATTAATCTAATTATGGGCCTAATTTGTGCATACAAATAATGATTTAATATGAATTAATTTGAAGTCATTGGGATATAAATACTGACAGAACAGCTTTTATAAACTCTTATGAAACGATATGAAAACTAGCATTTTTCAAGTTCGAAATAGAAAGATCATTTTTATCATCATAGTATATTTTACATAAACTTTTACACAGATTTTACACATAATAAATTATAACATTGATATATCAACCATTATAAGCTGTATTAGACCCCGACCACCGGTATCTTATTTTCGTTTAACAGTAAGTTAATAAGCTGTAAATCAAGCGTTCCCTACATTGTAGGGGGCGCTTTTTTTGATGCGTCCGGCGTGGGCTATAACTTGGTTGTGAAAGATCAATACAGGCTCTGAGCAGGAATGATTAGTTACTGGCAAAGAAGATACTTTCTCCATTAGACAGAGCCGTACAGCAGGCCAGTTTTTAAGTAATTTAACAATCGTAGTCAATAACTTTTCTGAGAATGGTAATTGTTCCCGTTAAGGAAGAAATAGTGTAGAGTTGAAGGTAATAAATCTTTCTCATCTCAAAATCTCCAAGTACAATCAGGATTGCACTACATTAGCAACGATTGAAAATAATTACTTTCAACATTGCCTAAATTTATGATTTATTAAAAGAAATACAGGAGCTGATAAATTATATAGTTAGTATGCAATATAATGAATGGCCCTCTGGTTCTAAACAAGACAACCTATCCTAAAAACATGCTACTTGTATGAAAGCTAATTAATTTTCACCTTAAATAAAAGGAGTTTTTGCGTGATTGACTGGGAATTACAGCCCAAAACCTGTAAAATTAACTTGTTACTCCCATTCTAAAAAAGATTGAAAGTATACCGTCCAGATGGTATGTTAAGTAGCATAAATAAAATAAAGAGGAGATCTTCAATGGGCAAAACTTCAAGAAAAGTGGATATTCTTAATGCTGCCTCGAAAGTCGTTAGTGAAAAAGGTATCTTTAATCTAACACTCGATGCCACTGCGAAGGAAGCTGGAATAAGCAAAGGTGGCCTTCTCTATCACTATCCATCGAAAGAAGCGCTTGTGCAAGGGATGGTAGAACATCTAGCGAATAACTATAGAGAGAAAATAAGTAATAATGCGGAGGCAGATCCAGTCGATAAAGGTAAATGGGTCCGTGCATATGTTGATGTAACGTTTAATCAAGCTTACCAAAACAAAGATATGCATTATGGTTTACTTGCGGCGAAAGCAGTCAGTGCTAATTCATTGGATCCTATTCGTGAACTCTATTCAGATTGGCAACGTAAAATTGAGGACGATGGTTTAGATCCCATTAAAGCTACCATCATAAGGCTGGCTACTGATGGAATTTGGTTATCCGAACTATTCGATATTTATCATATTGAAAAAGACAAGAAAAAAGCTGTCTACGAAAAGCTAAGAGAATGGGCAAACGAATAAACGTATAGGATAAATGTTGAACAAAAACACCCCTTTATGAGGGTGTTTTTGTTTTTTTATAAGCTTATCGAAAAACCAGCCAATCCCTACTACAGACGAGTTTAGTGATTGCTTTAAATGAAAAAGAGCAAATGAAACACCTTTCTGATTTTAAAGAGGGTTGAAAACAAACCGTCTGGATGGTATAGTTTATTATTGTGATAAACAAACCGTCCGGATGGTACACAAAGTAACACTAATCGATTATTACTAAGAAAGCTTAATGAGCACTCAAGAATAGGAGGAAGCAGATTGAAAAAAGTATTACTAACAGCTGCTGTTACGGGTGCAGGGGATACAACTTCAAAAAGCCCTCATGTACCTGTAACACCAAAAGAGATTGCTGAAGCAGCAATAGAATCAGCAAAAGCGGGAGCAACTGTGGCCCATGTTCACGCTCGTAATCCAGAGACAGGTGGAATAAGCCACAACGTTGATCATTATCGAGAAATAGTTGATCGGATTCGTGAATCTGAAACGGATGTCATTATTAATATTACTTCTGGGGGAGGCGGAGATTTCATACCCAGTTTAAACACACCAGCAGCCGGTGGAAATGGAACCGATATCCAAACACCAGCGGAACGTCATCAGCCTGTAGGTGAGTTGCTTCCAGAAATGTGCACCCTTGACTGTGGTTCAGTAAATTTCGGCAATATGATCTATATGAGCCCAACTGATTGGTTAAGAGAACAAGCGGCACTTATTCAACAAAGCGGTGTCAAACCTGAATTAGAGTGCTTTGACACAGGGCACCTTCGTTTTGCCCAGCAGCTAGTGAATGAAGGATTAATTGACGGGGATCCAATGTACCAATTCTGTATGGGAATCCCTTGGGGAATGGATGCAGATGCAGAAACAATGATGTACATGAAAAATCGTCTATCTGAAAATGCACACTGGTCAGCATTTGGTATTGGACGGATGCAGTTGCCAATTCTTGAACAAACCGCACAGTTAGGTGGAAATGTACGTGTTGGTTTAGAGGACAATTTATATTTATCAAAAGGTGTGCTTGCTCGAAATGACCAACTCGTTGAGAAAGCAGTAAACATGTTAAACAGTAATGATATCGAAGTCATGACACCACAAGAAGCCAGAATACAATTCGGATTGAGAAACCCATACGGAGGCGAAAGCATATGAGTCAGTCAACAACAGTAGCAGTCATTGGTACCGGGGTAATTGGAAATGGGTGGATCGGTCGATTTTTAGCTCAAGGGCTAGATGTCATTGCCTTTGATCCAGCAGAAGGGGCAGAAGAACGTACTCGGCAGGTCATTCAGCAAGTTTGGCCGTCTTTGGAAAAGCTTGGGTTGGCAGAAGGGGCTTCACAAAGACGATTGACATTCGTTCCGACAATTGAAGAAGCGGTTCAAAATGCTGCAGTTATCCAAGAAAATGTACCCGAACGTGAAGATATTAAGAGAAGTGTTTTAACTAATATTGATCAACATGCTAAGCCTGATGCCATCATTGGGTCCAGTACTTCAGGAATTATGGCAACAACATTACAACAAGGTTTGCAGTATCCAGGGCGGGTAATTGTTGCTCAT
Source organism: Oceanobacillus massiliensis str. N'diop (assembly GCF_000285495.1). Taxonomy (GTDB): domain Bacteria; phylum Bacillota; class Bacilli; order Bacillales; family Amphibacillaceae; genus Oceanobacillus; species Oceanobacillus massiliensis. Next base: position 829,076 of record NZ_HE610977.1, on the reverse strand, counting down.
CCTTTCAATCCAGTTTACCTTTTGCCTCTTGTTGAGCTAGTTGGGGGAGAAGAAACTGATGCTGCGTTAATGGAAAGGGCAAAAGCTTTCTATCAATCTATTGGAATGAAGCCACTAGTCATTAACAAAGAAATTGAAGGGCACGTAGCTGATCGATTAATGGAAGCATTATGGCGTGAAGCGCTACACCTTGTTAATGACGGAATTGCTACTACAGAAGAAGTTGATGCAGCCATTATTTATGGTGCAGGGCTTCGTTGGGCTCAAATGGGACCATTCCTGACTTTCCATCTAGCAGGCGGAGATCAAGGCATGCGACATATGCTGGAACAGTTTGGCCCAGCACTTAAAAAGCCATGGACAAAACTAGAAGCACCTGAACTAACGGATGAATTAAAAGAAAAAGTGATTGAAGGCTGTGAAAGCCATGCAGGTAATGTACCGATCTCCGATTTAGAAAATAAACGAAACGAGTTTCTAGTTAAACTATTAGACTTAGTCGAGGATTATTGGCCTCAATCCAAAATTTAATAGATGGTTAAAAAGGTAGACGAAAATACTGGTTGCTACTGTGTCAGGAATGTAGTTGAAAACGTTCGGCAACTTGAAAAGCTGCAACCTGGAATGTTCTCTTCCTTTGTCCATCTTTTTGAACAAATTAATTAACAGTCTGGGAGGATTTTAAACCATGGCAGAGCAACAACCCTTTCATTATCAAACCGTAGTCCATCAAGATTGGGTAGACTATAACGGCCATATGAATGATGCAGCGTATGCGAAGGTATTTAGTTTGGCTGTTGATGCATTTATGGCTAATATCGGACTGGATGAAGCGTCAAGAAATTATTTTAGTTATACGATTTTCACCTTAGAAACACATTTGTGTTATTTGCAAGAAGCGCATCAGAATGAGCAACTAGACGTGACCATCCAACTGTTAGACGTCGACAGCAAACGTCTGCATGTAATTTTCACAATGAAAAATGAAATGAACGAAGCAATCGCAACAAGTGAACAAATGTTAATGGGGATCAATACCGATCAAGAAAGACCTGCTCCCTTTCCTGCTCCTGTAGCAAATAGTATAGAAGTAATGTGGGACAAGGATAAGCAACTAAAAAAACCGAAGCAAGTGGGTAGAACGATAGGTATTAAGCGAAAAAGTTAAGGCGGTGCTTTTCCAAAAAGTATCTCTAGAAGAATAGGAGAATGTAGATGAATAAGATTGAAGTGAATCATTTGACGAAAATTTTTGGCTCTCATCCACAGCAAGGTCTAAAACGTTTGAAAAATGGAGAACAAAAAGATGGAATTCTTAAAAAAACTGGAATGACAGTTGGTGTTAACCAGGCATCGTTTGCAGTAAAACCTGGAGAAATATTCGTTATTATGGGCCTTTCCGGGAGTGGTAAATCAACACTAATAAGATTAGTCAATCGGTTGATCGAACCCACAGATGGGGAAGTTTTAATCGACGGGGAAGACATTACCAAAATGGACAAACATACTCTAATTGAAACAAGACGTAAAAAACTAGGTATGGTCTTCCAAAAATTTGGGTTGCTACCACATAAAACAATTATGAACAATGTCGCTTATGGCTTAGAAATCCAAGGAATTGCAAGAGAAAAACGGGAAAAAATAGCACTAGAAACAATTGAGGATGTCGGGCTGAAGGGATATGAAGATAGCTATCCAAGCGAACTAAGTGGAGGAATGCAGCAACGCGTTGGCATAGCTCGTGCACTTGCAAACGATACGGATATTCTATTGATGGATGAGGCATTTAGTGCGCTAGATCCCATTATTCGTAAAGAAATGCAAGACGAACTCTTAAAGATCCAGAACAAATTGGGGAAAACTGTGTTATTTATTACCCATGATTTGGATGAGGCTCTAAAGCTTGGTGATCGGATTGCAATAATGAAGGACGGAAAAATTGTACAAATAGGAACATCAGAGGAGATTTTAGAAAATCCAGCAGATGATTATGTATCCAACTTTGTAAAAGATGTAGACCGTTCCAAAGTCCTTGAAGCGTCCCATGTGATGAAAAACCCTGAAGTATTGTTATCATACAAGGACGGCCCCCGGTTAGCTGTAAGAAAAATGGAGGAAGCAAGTGTTTCTAGTATCTTTGTTACAGATAAAGAAAAGAATTTTAAGGGCCTCTTGACCATTGATGATGCAGTTAAAGCTTATCAAAATAATATCTCAATGGAAGAAATGCTTATAACAGAGGATGTTTATACTACTTCGCCAGATACACCCTTGAATGATTTAATCGGCATTGCTGCTAATGTGAAGTATCCGATTGTGATTGTTGAAGATGGTAAATTGATGGGTATCGTGTCACGCGTTTCCATATTGTCTGGCTTAGTGCTAGGGAAAGAGAAAGACGAGGTGGTGTCAACATGAATTATATCAATTTCCCATTAGAAGATTGGACAAACAATTTTGTTAATGGTTGGTTACTGCCGGTCATGAGTGGTTTCTTTAATAGTATTAGTATGGCACTTCGGTCTTTTATTGACGGGGTGACGAATTTCATCATTATAATCCCTCCCGAAATTATCGCAGTCGTCCTCATATTATTAGCTTGGAAACTAGCTGGGAAAGGAATCGCACTGTTTACGTTAATAGGTTGTCTCTATATCGGTTCTGTTGATTTATGGGCTGAAACAATGCAAACGGTTGCCATTGTAATCGTCTCGACAATTATATCCGTTATTTTTGGAGTTCCTGTTGGCATAGCAAGTGCAAAAAGCAGCATTATAGATAAAATTGTCCGTCCAATTTTGGACTTTATGCAAACACTACCTATATTCGTTTATTTAATTCCATCGATTCTATTATTTGGGCTTGGTGGTGTCCCAGCTGTAATAGCAACATTCGTATTTGCGGCTCCACCAGCTGTGCGTATGACTCGGTTGGGGATTTTACAAGTGCCTGAAGAAGTAGTTGAAGCATCAAAAGCATTTGGTACAACATCAAAACAATTACTATTTAAAGTTCAATTACCACTTGCTATACCAACCATCATGGCTGGTATAAACCAAACAATTATGTTGGCATTATCGATGGCAGTCGTGGCCTCCATGATTGGGGCTCCAGGTCTTGGTTCGGTAGTATTGTCAGGGATTTCGACAGTTAACGTAGGACTGGGGTTAACAGGTGGTTTAGCTATCGTTGTAATTGCCATTATACTTGACCGCATTACACAAGGAGTAGGGAATAAATTGTAAACTAAATCTAATAGTTCGGCATATCAAGAAAATAGAAAACTAGAAGGAGAGATATTATGAAAAAGGTATTACTAGGTATGATCAGTGCATTATTCGTAATGTTTATCGTTGGTTGTTCCCAACAAAACGTTGATAGCAAAAGTCAGACAGGTGATGAAGAACAGCAAACAATCACATTAGGTGTAACGCCATGGACAAGCACTGTACCTCCTACAGAAATAGCTCAAATTTTATTGGAAGATATGGGTTATAACGTAGAACAAACACAAGCAGATGCGGGAAGCACATATATTGGACTATCACGTGGTGATATTGATGTATTCATGGATGGCTGGTTCCCAGTCCATGACGTATATATCGAAAAGTATGGTGACTCTATTGAAGAAACAGCGGTTAGCTATTCAGATGCTGATGCTGGTTTAGTCGTTCCGAGTTATATGGAAGATGTGAATACAGTCGAGGACATCGCAGGTATGGAAGATCAGTTTAATAATGAATTGTATGGAATAGAAGAAGGAGCAAGTGTGACTGGCATCATTGATGACTTGATTGAAGGATATGGCCTGGATATGGAGCAAGTCAATTCATCTGAAGGTGGTATGCTCGCACAAGCTATGCGTAAATTGGAAAATGAAGAACCAGTTGTTTTCTATGGCTGGCGTCCACACACAATGTTTAATAAGTTAGACATTAAAGTAATAGAAGACACCAAAGGATTCTTTGAAACAGCTACTGTTAAAGTTATTACGAACAAAGAACTACAAGAAACAGCACCTGACGCATACGAATTTCTAAGCAATTGGAGTATCCCACTTGATGATGTGGAAGAAATGATTGTTAAAATTGAGGAAGAAGACGTACCTGCCAGAGAAGTAGCACAAGAGTGGATTGATAATAATCAAGATAAAGTAAATGAAATGTTAGGCAAATAAATGAGTGTCTGTGTTGACTGAGTCAGCACAGACTTTGTTTGTTTCTGCTCTCTTTATCAAGTGTATGATAAATTTTACCTTATTCGAAAGGAAGTTAAATATGTCAGACATAAATCAAGTAATAGTCGATCGAGAAGTTCCTTGTAAGTTAAGAGACGGAGTGACACTCTATGCAAATATCTATCGTCCACAAGCAAACGGAAACTTTCCTGTACTTTTAACTCGCTTGCCTTACAATAAAAATCTTCCTAACTTTTCACATCGTTGGATTGATCCCATTCGAACCGCAATGGAAGGCTACATCGTTATAATCCAAGATGTTCGTGGCCGTTTTGCATCAGAAGGAGAATTTGAACCCTTTGTTCAAGAGGTGAAAGATGGCTATGACACCGTGGAGTGGGCAGCGAGCTTACCCTATTCCAATGGTAAAGTAGGTATGTTTGGCCTCTCATATTATGCATTCACACAATTGTATGCAATGGTAGAACAGCCCCCTGCTCTAAAAGCAATTTTCCCCGCGATGACAGGAAACATTTTTAAGAATGCCTTTGAGGAAAACGGCATACTCTCTTTAGCTGCAGCAGAAACGTGGATGCTTGATTCGTTAGCGCCTGATTATTTAAGACGAAAGCTAAGTCCAGAGGATTTTGCAAAAGCAATGGAGGAGATAGCCAACGACCTAAATCAGATTGAAAAATGGCATAAATTCACTCCGATTAAAGAATTACCAGCAGTCATGAAGCATCCCGCACTACAAGATATCTACCAGAAATATATTCATCAAGATTACAATAATAAAGCCATTGAGCATAGGAGTGTAAAGAGGTATTTTGATTTAATGGATATCCCAGCCTATCATCTTGCTGGTTGGTATGATAATTTTTTAAATCAGACCCTATTGAATTATGAACAGATGCAGGCATATAGCCAAAATCAAAAGTTAATCATTGGTCCATGGGGACACGGAATGACTGGTACCGATTTAGGAGAGCGTTCTTTTGGCGTAAATAGTTCAGGCGACTCTATTGATGGTAAAGATGACCTCACATCTTTGCATATTAAATGGTTTAATCATTGGTTGAAAGAAGAGAACGAGGTTCGAAAAGATGATGAAGACCCTGTTAAAATTTTTGTTATGGGTATTAATCAATGGCGGTCGGAAAAGTCATGGCCGTTGCAGCGTACTGCATATACCAATTTTTATTTTCATAGTGATGGACAAGCAAATCTCAAGTCTGGCATCTTAAATACTACCCTTCCTGGCGATGAGCAAAAGGACCAGTTTATTCATGATCCAACGAGCCCAGTACCAACTAATGGAGGTGGAACGCTATTTTTTAACGGTAGAAACGCTGGGCCACATGATCAAAGAAAAATAGAAGAACGTGAGGATGTTGTCGTCTACACTTCTGAACAATTAGAACAGGAAGTAGAAGTAACTGGCACAGCAAAAGTTATTCTTTGGGCGTCTACTGATGCTCCAGATACTGATTTTACAGCAAAGTTAATCGATGTTTTCCCTGATGGAACTGCTTATAATTTAGCAGATGGTATTATCCGTGCCAAATGGCGAAGCGGGAAAAGGGAACAAGTAAGTTTGAATGGAGAAATAATCCGTTATGAAATAGATTTAAGTGCAACAAGCAATGTATTCTTACCAGGACACTCCATTCGGATTGAAATAGCTTCCAGCGATTTCCCACGCTATGATGTGAATCCTAACACTGGAAAAACAACACTAGATTCCGAAGAAATGAAAAAGGCAACCCAAAGTCTTTTTCATCAAAATGAATATCCATCACATGTCATCCTGCCAATAGTGTAGCGAGAGATATAAAATTTAAAAGCTCTTCTTGGCGAAGGGCTTTTAAATTTTATTAAAGTAGCGCGTAATCTGAAGGAAGAGAGCGGCAAACTTCCGGTCTGAGGAACGTGAACTTCATATAAGGCTAGATATCATTGGATGAGTCTGCTCAACAAAACGAAGTCCAGAAATCTGATGGCGGTGTTCGGTTACTAGGTATTCCAAATTGAAATGTGAAGGAACACATTTTTGACTAAAAATACGATTCTGGCTAGTGATATCTGTGTAGATAAAGTGAATTTTTATATCAAGATACAAGTGGATATTTGAACTTTCGTGAAGCTGGGCACGGCGAAAACTTAAAAAAATGGG
>NZ_HE610977.1:771960-822428 GCF_000285495.1 Oceanobacillus massiliensis str. N'diop | reverse complement strand
GTCCTATAATCGGACAACCCATTTTTTTATTTATCCAATTCAACCGTTTCATTTACATCTGCTGAGTTAGAATCCTGCCCTGTCATACGCTTATAGAGAAAGGCGATTCTTTTCGTGAAATTACCAGTTTCCCAGTATTCGGCTGCTTCCGCTTTTACCTTTATTAGGACAAGGTTCGGATCATCATAAGAGACTTTCATAAGCTTCTCATATGTTTTGCTCCATAATTCCTTTTTCTTGTCTAAATCCTCAACGATTTCCGCTCTTCCACGAACGGAGACATATGATTTACCTGCATAAGCAACATTAACATCCTGATCATGTAGTATTTCTTCATACTTATCAGTGTCTTTTTTAGTGAAAAACCATAAGTCGCCATCAAACTCTACTTCTTGTGTTTTCATAGGGCGAGAAATAAGTCCTTCCTCCGTTAACGTAGTCAGCATGGCAGTGTCTACGTCTTGGATTAACTCTCTTAAGGTTTCCATTTCTTCTTGTTTTATCATGTTAGACATTCCCATCACCTCATTTATTTTATAGAGGTATTCTACCCTTTACAAGAGCTTTCTAATCAATTTGGAATGGCAGACTCTTCACACTAATTCTAACAAAATAACCAAAATGCGAATGATTGGTAGGGGGAAACACTTTGATGACTTACTAGAGCTTAAGAATTATACAGTAAATGAAGCAGATGCTTTCTCTCCGATCATTCCTTTTTATTGTGCGGAAAAATTCCGTTCCAAAAAAACCCAATTAGTTGCTCTGCAGTTTCAGGGACGGTTGGGAAAATCGGGTTTCCCTCTGTATCCTTGTAATTCCCAACCTTCATCAATGCCATATAGGTATGAGTGGCAAAAGTAGGATTAACAGATGGAATTTCCTGTTTATTCATGGCTTCAGTAAACGCGAATTCCACGACATCATACATATTTTCTTCTGCATTATTAATTTGCCTAATCTGATCAGCGGATAGCGCGTTTTTCGCTTCCCGCAAAAAAAATTCAATATCGATATCCACTGTGGCCTTAAGGTGTGCGATTGCTACCTTCTTTAATCCTGAATATAGCGAAGGTTCCTCTTTTAATATAAGTTGCATGTTATCTCGAATTCGTTCCATTAATATTATGAGTGATTGAGTAAAGAGCTCTGCCTTTGTTGAATAGTAATAGTAAACAGTAGCTTTCGTAACATTACATTTCTCTGCAACATAATCAACAGAAACTTCCTTGTAGCCCTTTGCTAAGAATAAAGTAGTTGCAGCTTCTAATATCAATTGTTATGTAGGTTGCTTTTGTTCACTAGCCCGGGGTCTGCCAAGTGAACGAGTTGAGTTACTAACCATTATTTTTTCACCCTTCATACTAATTATAAATTAAGGATGTTTTCTCAAATATTGTTGTATTTACATAAAGTATATAAACTACGACGTAATTTGATGATGCTTTATCCCCGGCTCCGGAAATACACTGCGCTTTCCGCGGGCTCGCACTAAGCCTCCTCGCTCGCAAAGTTCGCTCTCTGTGGGGTCTTAGCGTCTTCGCTTTCCCGCTGGAGTCTCCGTGTATTTCCTCCGCTATGATTTGGCTTTCTGAATCCAATTATGAAGCTGAAGCGGTGCCCGCGGAAAGCGACTGCCCGAAGCGGAAATCGGCCGTTGCTGTTACGTCGCAGTTTCTATCAAATACAAAATTAGAAATAACAACAATACTTACGAAAAGAGCCTAAATTAAGTATACCATAGCGAATAAAAAGCAATTGAAAATTAACTGACCAGTATATATAATTAATTATTAGAATGGATTGGAAAAGAGGAGAAGCCTTAGTGAATAAATTATTAAATAACTTAGGTCGGGTCGTGGCGGGATCTAAAAGTAGATGGATTACCTTACTGGTATGGGTGATTAGCATCATATTGTTGTCTGCCATTTGGCCAGCCGTAAATGAAGAAGAATCAAATATGAATAATTTGCTGCCTGAAGATGCAATGAGTTTGCAAGCGGCAAACATTATATCGGAAGAATTCCCTACAGATGGTGGTATTCCACTATTGCTAGCATGGTATCGGGATGGAGGGTTAAATGAAGATGATGTGAATGCCATTCAATCCTTATACAAAACGCTGCAGGAGGAACCCCTTTATCAGCAAACGATGGTTCCACCCCTTGGCAATCTACCAGGGGAGGCACTATTAAACAGTGCTTCTGAGGATGGTGAGGCATTAACAACACCTATTTTCTTTGATGAAAACGCCAGTGCCGATGAATTAAAAATTGCATTAGATTCCTTGAAGGAAATAATAACAACGGTTACTCAAGAACAACCATTAAGTAAAGCATTAACAGATGAAGGTCTGCATGTTCGGTTTACAGGAGCAGTTGGAATCCAAACAGATGCAACAGAGCTCTTTTCACAAGCAGATTTTACCTTGTTGATTGCTACTGTCCTGCTTGTTTTAATACTGTTAATCATCCTCTACCGCTCGCCAATATTAGCGATTATACCGTTAATAGGAGTTGGGTTCGCCTATGGATTAATTAGTCCGTTACTCGGCATGATGGCAAGAGAAGGATGGATCGTTGTTGATTCGCAAGCAATTTCAATAATGACGGTGCTTTTATTTGGTGCAGGTACCGATTACTGTTTATTCCTCGTATCAAGATATCGTGATGAATTGCAGCTAGAGCCAAACAAATATAAAGCACTTCAATTTGCATTAGCCAATTCTGGTGGAGCAATCTTAATGAGTGGACTAACGACTGTTCTTGGATTACTAGCACTGTCCTTGGCAAACTATGCATCTTATGACCGCTTTGCTGTACCATTTAGCCTATCCATATTGGTTATGGCAATAGCTGTAATAACACTTTTACCAGCTTTATTGTCAATTTTTGGTAGAATTGCTTTTTATCCTTTTATCCCGAGAACGGAAGAAATGACAGACCGATTAGAGAAGAAAAAAGGAAAGCCGGTGCGTCATCAAAAAACAAGGAGTCGATTTAGTAAAGCAACAGGTCGGCTTGTTACGGAGAAACCGTGGCGTATAATTATCATAACTCTAATATTCTTATGTGGGTTTGCATTGATTGTACCCAAAATTGAGTATACGTATGGGATGCTAGAATCTTTCCCGGAAGATATGCCTTCCCGTGAAGGATTTTCGATAATTTCTGATCATTATCCTAAAGGGGAGATAGCTCCTATCGAGGTCATTATGGATACAAAGGGACAAGACATCCATTTGAAAGAGAACTTAGAATCGCTGGAAGTTGTCAATAAGGTTGAGGAGCCAACTAGCGGTAAGAATAATCCGGATATCCAAAAGTATCAAGTGATCTTAGCTATTGACCCGTATTCCCCTGAAGCTACAGAACAAATACCAGTAATTAATCAGACTGCTGTTGAGATTTTAGAAAAAACGGGGATTGATGAGGCAGAAAAACTAGTATGGATAAGCGGAGAAACAGCAGAACTATATGACACCTATAAAATTACGAAGGCGGATCAAAATAGAATTATCCCTGTCGTGTTAATAATCATTGCACTTTTATTACTAGTTTATCTACGCTCCATCATAGCAATGGCTTACCTCCTTATAACAGTTGTATTATCTTTTATGACTGCATTAGGGCTAGGTTGGATTCTGATACACTACGGGATGGAAACAAGTGCCATGCAGGGATTAATCCCTCTATATGCTTTTGTATTTTTAGTAGCGCTTGGCGGGGATTATAATATTTTTATGATTTCAAGCATATGGAAAAAATCTAAAATAATGCCAATTAAAGACGCCATCGCATCAGGCGTGGAAGAGACGAGTAGTGTAATTACTTCAGCTGGCCTTATTTTAGCTGGAACCTTTTCTGCGCTCGCAGTGATGCCGTTAGAAGTATTAGTTCAGTTTGGTGCAGTGACTGCTATCGGTGTACTATTAGATACCTTTGTAGTGAGACCTTTACTAGTACCAGCACTGACAACCGTATTAGGTCGATTCGCATTTTGGCCGGGACATTTATGGAAAAAAGAAAAGAGAGAAAAAGCTAAAAGATAATAGTGCCGAGCAAAGTGACTGTTTATCGGCTTTCACTGGGGTATAAACAGTGTTACTATTCAAAGGAATTTGCAACATAGAATAAGATAGATATAAAAATTCCCTTTAAGGTAAAATAGATTTTTGTTTACCTTAAGGGGAACTTTAGTTCATATATATTTGTAAAAAACGAGGTACTAATTATTTTTAAATATGACATACCCATGTCTTATTTAGGATGGTATAGTAATCACAAACTGGAAAAAGGAGTGGAATGAAAATGGAATGTTCCTGGCCGGGAAATAATCATATGATGAAATTGTATCACGACAAAGAGTGGTGTGTACCAGCTACTGACGACCAATATATATTCGAAATGCTGACACTGGAAGGTGCACAGGCTGGTTTATCTTGGAGTATTGTATTATCTAAGCGAGAGGCTTATCAAAAAGCATTTCATAATTTTGATATTAGTTATTGCTCGACATTAAGCGATAAAGATTTGATGAATTTAAAAGAACAATATAATGTTATTAAACATTTTGCTAAGCTCCAATCCGTTAGAAATAACGCACAAGCGGTCATAAAGATACAAAAGGAGTTTGAAAGCTTTTCATCATTTTTATGGAGCTATGTCGATTTTAAACCAATAATTAATCAATGGAATTCGGATGGACAAGTCCCTGCTCAAACATCACTATCAAGTCAGATTAGTAAGGATTTGAAAAAAAGGGGTTTCAAATTTGTTGGCCCCGTAACAATGTACTCCTTTATGCAAGCTATTGGAATGGTGGATGACCATGTGACAAGTTGTTCACACCACAGTTCAAACCAGGAAAGGAAGATAAAAGAGAATGGATTTTAATAACGCGGTTAATCGTTCATTGGAAATTAGAGAAGCGTATCATCAGCTTGAGAAAAAATATCATGGTTCAGAATGGGCAATAGAGGAAGACGCACTTGCATTTCTTACCGATGCGGCACTTGTGGGAAGATTAGCAATGGCCCACCAAGAAAGGTGGCCAACAGGGACAGATCCAGAAGCGGACTTAGAGCACAAGATAGCTGAGTCTTTTTGGTGGCTTATGGTTTTGGGCAAGCGAATGGGAATTGACAGTGAGCAAGCATTGGAGAAATTCTTAAAGAAAAAAGAAGATAAATTCTTGTAAAGCGAAGTAGGAGGATTTCACATGACCATTAGTCGACATTTTGAAATCATCTATCTCTTGTTGGATAGAAAAGTGGTTACTGCGAAGGAATTGGCGGAGCACTTTGAGGTATCCGTAAGAACAATCTATAGAGATGTGGATGTCTTAAGTGGGGCAGGAATTCCTATCTATGCTAATAAGGGAAGAGGCGGAGGAATTTCCCTATTAGAGGGATACTCCTTCAATGCTTCCATGTTAACAAGTAATGAACAAGAAGATATATTAGTTGGACTGCAGACGTTAGCAGTCACCGATTTTCCAAATACCGACCTCATCTTAAAGAAAGTAGCCCGTCTGTTTAAAAAAGAAACAGCAAACTGGATTGATGTTGATTTTTCCCCATGGGGAAGTGGAGAAAAGAAGAAACAGTTATTCATCCTATTAAGAGATGCTATTTCCCAGCAATTTGTCATTCGATTTCGCTATTTTAATTCACTGGGTGAGCAAAGTGTACGAGAAGTAGAGCCGCTTCAATTATTATTCAAAAAGAATGCTTGGTATCTTTCTGGATATTGTTTATGGCGAAAGGATTTTCGTATTTTTAAAATTAGTCGCATGGATCAAGTGAATGTTTCAGAACAAACATTTAGCATGAGACCAGCAGTAGATGCAATAAAAGATGCCGAAAAACAAGCAGGGGAATCTTCCATACCTATAAGTATCCGAATTGCCTCCCACGGAGCATATCGGGTCTACGATGAGTTTGAAGATCATATGATTACGAAAAATAAAGATGGCTCATACACCGTTGCAGCAAATTTCCCCATTAATACTTGGCTAGATAGTTATCTTTTGTCCTTCGGCACACTAATTGAAGAAATTCATCCTATTTATCTATGTGAGCGATTGATAAAAAAGCTTGATAAAATAAAGCATAATCTTGAAAAGAAACACCCCCTCTGATATGAACGCCTTGGTGGCTCGCAATGGAAGGAGCGTATTGGTTTCAGCCGGAGGGGCCAGGTTCAACGATTGAAAGCCGCTTAGATCATCCGGTCATTCATGTATCATGGAATGATGCACTTGCATTTTGTCAGTGGGCGGGTAAGCGACTTCCGACAGAAGCGGAGTGGGAATATGCTGCCCGCGGAGGGCTGGAACAGAAAAGATATCCCTGGGGTGATGAGCTAACACCTAATGGGGAGCATCACTGCAACATTTGGCAAGGGAAATTTCCTCAAGAAAATACGCTGGATGACGGTTATCTGGGCACGGCTCCCGCCCAATCTTTTCCCCCGAATGGATTTGGACTATATAATGTGTCGGGTAATGTTTGGGAGTGGTGTGCGGATTGGTTTACGAATCATCCAGATAGAAAGATTGATGAATTGAGAGTCAATAATCAAACACCAAAAGTAATGCGCGGCGGTTCCTATCTATGTCATAAGTCATATTGCAACCGTTACCGGGTAGCGGCTCGAAGTTCTAATACGATAGATAGTTCAACTGGTAATATGGGATTTCGCTGTGCAGCAGATGTGTAAGGATTACTCTATAAACAAGCCATGACCTGCGGAATTGAAAGTTAGTGGGGTATGGCTTTTAGCTACCGATCATCCCCTCTCCGAACACTCCAAATAAAATCTAAAACTTACTAATAGATTAATAATATTTAATCATGTATTCTGTATAAAGTGAATGGACTTTATAAGTTAAATAGATAGAGAGCAGGAGAGAGGGAAGGGTATGCAAAAAGATATAAACAGGAATATGATTGTTACATTATTATTAGCGGGCTCGTTTATTGCCATATTGAATCAAACATTAATGATTACGGCAATTCCTCCGATTATGGAAGAAATGGGCATTACCGCAAATACCGCTCAATGGCTGACAACGGTGTTTATGTTAGTCAGTGGGATTATGATTCCTGTAAGTGCGTTTTTATTAGAACGTTTTACCACAAGACAGCTGTTTATCACTGCAATGAGTATATTTGCTGTTGGTACATTAGTAGCTGGGATTGCTCCTGATTTTTCCACATTGTTAATCGGACGGGTAATCCAGTCTGTTGGTGCGGGGGTTATGCTTCCGCTGATGCAGACTGTATTCTTAATGATTTTCCCTGTTCATAAGCGCGGTGCGGCAATGGGATTGATAGGACTTGTGATTTCATTTGCGCCGGCAATTGGTCCAGCGTTGTCTGGTTATGTGACGGAGCATTATTCATGGAGGATCTTATTCTTTATTATTCTGCCGATTGCCATTATCGATATTGCAGTCGCGTTTTTCGCACTGAAGAATGTTACGGAATTACAGAAACCTAAATTAGATATTCTTTCTGTTATTTTATCTTCGTTTGGGTTTGGTGGACTGCTTTATGGATTTACGTCAGCCGGGAATCATGGTTGGTTAGCCGGCGTGACCGTCGTATCTTTAGCCATTGGAGCAATAGCGCTTGTATTGTTTATCCTGAGACAGTTAAGGCTAAAGCACCCGATGCTGGAGTTCAGAGTTTTTACGTATTCCATTTTCCCGTTAGCGGTTGCTATTGGGATGATTGTCTTTATGGGACTCATCGGTGTCGAGACATTGATTCCGCTATACATGCAGAACATGCGTGATTTTACTGCATTTGAAGCTGGTCTGACATTGCTACCGGGAGCGTTAATCACCGGACTTATGTCTCCGATTACGGGCAGGATATTTGATAAGTTTGGTGCCAGAAAATTAGTGATGGTTGGTTTAGCGATTATTACTGTTTCTTCTTTAGCGTTCATTCGATTAGATACGAATACATCATTAGCTTTCATGACCATTATGTACAGCGTTAGAATGTTTGGTTTATCTATGGTTATGATGCCGATTGCTACGGCAGGATTGAATCAATTGCCAAATAGACTGATTCCGCATGGAGCGGCAATGGATAACACAATGAGGCAGATAGCGGCCTCTGTGGGAACAGCGATTCTCGTTACGGTCATGACGACATCTGAGGAATCGGCAGCAAGCAGGGAAATAGTGAATCCAGATATCTATGGTGTGAATATAGCATTCATAGTGGTGGCTATCCTATCATTTATTGGATTGATTATTTCTTATTTCATTAAAGACGCGAAACGTTCTCAAGAGGATTTGGAGAAGGCAGATTTGGAAAGAATGCAAGAATAGTTGATAAGTGGATTAAGCAATAGAAGTCCTTTAAGATATACAGACAGATTTATGAATATCTTAACGGTGCGACTACCGTAAAACGAAGCAGGGACAACAGTATATGAGTCAAAGTAGGATCCGAACGATGCAAAATCAGTTCGGATTTTACTTTTTATAATGGCTTTTTTAGTAATGTCCCAGCTCTCGTTTTAATTTATTACATCGGTTATTCTGAGTCTGGCCTTTTCCTCATTTTTCCGGACAAATACCTTTACAACGATTACCAATTCGTTTATTATTCGAATTGATAAAATATACTGATAGTTCAATTGGGATGTCTTGGAGGGATGGGAATGGAAGAGCATATATGGCGCTTGATCTATGAGAAGAAGCGGATGATGACTCTGTCTTTAGGATTAGTGTTTTTATTTTACTTTCTGCTTCCATTGTCACTGATCTTCTTCCCGGACGTGATGAATCGAATAAGCTTTATTCAAGGCATGAGTTGGGCATGGCTGTATGGTTTTTTGCAAATCCCGATGACTTGGATGATGGGATGGATCTATCATGTTAAAGCGAAAAATTTTGACCGGAAAGTGGAAGAAATCAAGCAGGGGGAGTTGTTGTGAATCTTACTTATTTTTTATTCTTTCTCTGTATCATTGTCTGCACCTTAATTATTACATATTGGGCAGCCAAACGAAGTAATACAACGAATCGTTTCTATATCGCTTCAGGCAGTTTGACAGGGTTTCAGAATGGGTTGGCAATTGCTGGCGATTTTATCAGCGCAGCTTCCTTTCTCGGTGTGGTCGGGATGATTGCTATCAATGGCTATGATGGATTTTTATATTCGATTGGCTTCTTAGTTTCCTATTTAGTCGTTTTGTTTGTAGTAGCCGAACCTGTACACCGTCTTGGAAAGTATTCGCTGGGCGATGTTATTTGTTCCCGTTTTCCAAGTGATAGAATGCGCTGGATGCTGGCGCTTGGTACCTTTATGATATCCATACTTTATATGATTCCGCAACTTGTCGCCTCGGGATTTTTGCTTCGCTTATTATTGGATATAGATTATTCTATATCGGTTCTGGTGATCGGTGGACTGATGACGGTATACGTTGTGTTTGGAGGAATGGTTGCGACCTCATGGGTTCAGATTGTGAAAACTGTTGTCCTCATGTCCGGTACATTTTTGCTTTCCTTAATCGTATTTTCCAATTTCCATTGGGATTTGTCTGCGTTAATAAAACAGGCCAAGAAAGGGAGTCCCCTTGGTGACAGTTTTTTCATACCTGGTCATCTGTTTGGAAACCCAATTGAATTCTTTTCGCTGCAGCTTGCTTTAGTTCTTGGTACAGCTGGACTGCCGCATATACTGCTCAGACTGTTCACCGTTCGCAATACATTAGAGGTCCGGCGCTCTTTGATAAGTTCAACCTGGATCATCGGTTTATTTTATTTGATGACACTCATATTGGGACTTGGGACGGTTGCCCTGCTCGGCTATCACACTTTAATTGCAAATGACCCGACCGGAAACTTGGCTGCACCTCTTTTGGCGAGAGAGGTGGGAGGAGATTTTCTATTGGCATTCGTATCTGCGATTGCCTTTACAACCATTGTTGCTGTCGTCGCTGGGCTTGTAATATCTGCTACCACGGCGTTTTCCCATGATATCTTTCACCATATCTTAAAAAAGGGTAAATCAACTGAGAGAGAACAATTACTGGCAGCTCGGTGGACTGCCGTAGGGATTGGCATCATTTCCACTCTATTTGCCCTGCGGTTGGAGACAATTAACGTGACATTTCTCGTCTCAATGACGTTTGTTGTTGCCGCATCCAGTAATTTTCCTGTATTAGTGTTAACGATTTATTGGAAGCGCTTCACCCAAACTGGTGCGATAACGGCTATGGTCAGCGGACTTGCTGCATCGCTTGCATTTGTTCTGCTTGGACCGCATATTATGAATCTGGATGGAGGATGGATTGAAGGTGAGGCTGTAATCCCCCTTTATAACCCTGGGATTATTGCAATTCCCATTGGTTTTTTGGGAGGCTATCTGGGAACCATCTTTTCATTAAAAAATTCGCAATCGGTCCAGGAATATAGGGAATTCTTCATCAAATCCCAAACAGGTATGTCATCAAGGAGAGATGACACATGAAGGACTTAACGATTATTTTATTCGAACGCCTGGGTCTATTGCTTGTTATTGCCTTTGTGATGACACGAACTCCGGGCTTCAAATCATTATTATATCGGGAATACAGTATGAAAATGTCACTCCTTCATGCTTTGGTATTTGGAATATTCGGCATGGCCAGTACTGCGACAAGTATCAGCCTAACAGAAGAGGCTGAAATCATTCGCAACTTTATTATCTTTCCGGTTGCAGATGATCAATTGATTGTCAGTTCAAGTCTGGTTGCGATTGTGATTGCGGGCTTACTTGGCGGACCGATTGTCGGCCTTGGTGCTGGATTGATTGCGGGAGGACACTTGATATTTCTTGGTGGAATTGGCTGGCTTGCAAATGGCCTGGTCAATCCATTGACAGGATGGCTTGCGGGGATGACGGCAAGATTTTTTTCCAATGAACGGGTAATTCCACCCCATAAAGCATTATTCATTGGCGTTTTCCCTCCTATTTTACAAATGCAATTACTGCTCATCATGTATACAGATGGGAATGGTATGGTGACTGTCGTGGATCGGATCGGCTTACCGCTCGTGCTATCCAATAGTATTGCAATTGCCATTTTTACCGCAATGATCGGTATTGTTTTAAGAGAACAGGAAAATGAAGCAGCGCTTGCTACGAAACAGGCACTGACCATTGCTGAAGAGGCATTGCCTTATCTGAAAAAAGATTCGAATCAGGAGGTCGCTACAGGCCTTGCCCATTTGCTGTATGATCGTTTGAAGCTCGCTGCTGTATCGATAGCCGATAAGCAGGAAGTTCTGGCGCATATCGGGTTAGGAGATAGTCATCATCAACCGGGTGATAAGCTTTCTGCACCGCTTGCATTAAAAAGCCTTCAAATGGGTGAATTGCAAGTGACCTACCTGAAAACGGATTTGCATTGTCAGCATGAGAGGTGTCCCTTAGAAGCTGCAATTATGATTCCGATTACAGAAGCAGAGACTTTTACCGGTCTAATTACGTTCTATTTCCGCAAGGCACAGCATATTTCACCAGTAGAGCTGATGATGGCAGAAGGTTTGGGGCAATTCATCTCGAATCAGCTTAATGTGCTCACAACGGAAAAGCTAAAAGACCATATCCGGGATGCGGAGCTGAGAAATCTTCAGGCGCAAATTAATCCTCATTTCTTATTTAATACCCTGCAGCTGATTGCATCATTATTTCGTGAAGATCCACAGACTGCTCGTCACCTCACGTTGCAGCTGGCAAGCTATATGCGATTTAACCTGAGATTGGTATCGAAATCACTAGTTGAATTGGAAAAGGAATGTGAGCATGTTAAGGCATATGGGGCAATTATTCAGGAACGATTCCGCGGAAGACTTCAATTGGAGCTGAATATGCCGGATCCATTACCTCCTATCTATCTTCCGCCGTCAACGATTCAGCCGCTAATTGAAAATGCCGTTCAACATGGTCTTAAAGATGTCACGAAGCAAGCAAAAGTGGAAATTAATATAGTAAAAATAGATAAAGAGATCTCAATCTCGGTTCGGGATAATGGATCGGGTTTTCCAAAGCATCTATTACCGATTGTCAGTCATAAACCTTTAACAGGGAATGAGAATGGTGGAACAGGTATATACAATGTGAACCAGAGACTCGTTCGTTTAATTGGTGAATCAGCCAGGCTGCATATAAGGAATTTGCCAAATAGCGGCAGTGAAATCAAGTTTTCTATTCCAGTTCCGAGTGAACTTGTGGAAAAGCAGGTGATGAGATGAATATAAGAGTGATGATTGCTGAGGATGAAATGATGGCAAGAAAGGAATTGCTCTATCTATTGAAGGATATGAAGGATGTCAGCATCATGCCGCATGCGGAAACGGGTGAACAGGTTATTGAGCGATACACGGAACATCATCCAGACGTCATTTTCCTCGATGTCGAGATGCCGGGACTGACAGGAATTGAAGCGGCTAAATATATTACGGAAATATCTGATGGGCAAACGCCATTATTTATATTCACTACTGCTTATGATGAATATGCCCTGGATGCGTTTGAGGTGGAAGCTATTGATTATTTATTAAAGCCTTATGATGAGACGCGATTTACGAAGGCGATGGACCGAATCAGAAAGACTTTAGCTAAAAAACAGGAGATGATAATGGAGGAGAAGGAAAGACCATCCACATCCAAATTATTGATCGATGACGGAGAAAGGATGGTGGTTTTATCTCCTGATTCAATCTTTTATGCTGTACCCAATAATCGGTTGCTGGAGATCCATACGGAGGATAAGGTAATCATGAGCAGGATGACGTTACAGGAATTGGAGAAGAAGCTGTTCGATCATTTCTTTTTCCGTGCCCATCGGAGCTACCTGGTCAATTTAAATCATGTTTTAGAAATTACGCCATGGTTTAACGGGACGAGTAATATTACATTGAAAGATAAGGACAGGACTAAGATCCCTGTGAGTCGATCAGCAAGCAAAACCATATTAAAGACGTTTAGAAATTAAAGGAAGGATGGAAGCATTTCTATTCCCATTAAAGATCGTATGAAGGCCATTCAGACAAAATATTTAACCGTTGACGCTTTCTTTGTCTTATCTATGTTCATAATAATTATACTATTTAGTAAGCGCTTACACATCGTGAGGTGATTTGTAAATGGAAATAAGAGGAGTTGGGGCAGGGATAGTGGAAATGGCAGATCATTTTAATGAATAATGAAACGGGAGGATGATTTGATGGCTGAGCTGAAACAAGTAGCTGATCGAGGGAAGAGCGAGGTAGATTTTGAGAAAGTCGAAAGCAGCCCGCAGTTTCAACAGTTTATGGCAAACAAAAAGAAATTTATTGTTCCGGTGACGATATTCTTTCTTGTGTTTTACTTTCTATTGCCAATCTTAACGTCTTATACCACTTTTTTGAATACGCCAGCGGTGGGTGATATCTCATGGGTATGGATTTTCGCGGTGGCCCAATTTATCATGACATGGGTGGTATGCTCAATTTATGTGAAGAAGGCTGCTTCCTTTGATGAAGAGGTTGATCGGATTATAGAGAATCAAATTAAAAAGGGGGATAAGGCCTAATGGATGCTACGGTTATTATACTTTTCCTTGCGATTGTACTACTTACACTTATCATTACGTATTTTGCAGCAAAACAAACTAAGTCCACAGGAGACTTCTATACAGCAGGCGGTGGATTGACGGGCTGGCAAAATGGGCTTGCAATCGCTGGAGATTATTTATCGGCGGCATCCTTTCTTGGTATCGCTGGAGCGATTGCTTTAAATGGATTTGATGGATTCTTCTATAGCATTGGCTTTCTGATTGCTTATTTGGTTGTATTGCTATTGGTTGCAGAGCCATTGCGGAATCTTGGAAAGTATACCCTTGCAGATATGATCAATTCGCGATTCGATGCCAAAAGGGTGAGGGGAGTAGCAGCACTTAGTACGATTACAATTGTTTTGTTTTATATGATTGCGCAGCTGGTTGGTGCGGGAGCACTCATTCAACTTCTATTTGATATCCCTTATTGGATCGCTGTATTAATCGTTGGGGTAATGATGACCATATACGTTCTATTCGGTGGCATGATCGCAACGAGCTGGGTACAGATTACCAAATCGGTACTGCTGATGGCAGGCATGATTATTATTACATTCATTGTGTTATGGAAATTCAATTTCAATATATTGGCAATGTTTACCGAGGTAAAATCAGCGACAAGCCATGGGGCCGATTATTTAAATCCGGGAATTCAATACGATTCACCATTAGGAACGATTTCCTTAATGCTTGCGCTAGTTCTCGGTACTGCCGGATTGCCGCATATTTTGATGCGCTTTTTCACTGTGAAGGACGCAAAAACAGCGAGAAGCTCTGTAATTACAGCAACATGGACCATCGGAATCTTTTATATCCTAACCCTTTTCCTCGGTTTTGGAGCGGCAATATTTGTTGGACAAAGTGATATTCTTGCGGCCAACTCTGGTGGAAATATGGCTGCACCGTTATTGGCAGAGGCGATTGGCGGAAATATATTATTCTCATTTATATCTGCAGTTGCCTTCGCGACAATACTGGCAGTTGTAGCAGGTCTCGTATTATCTGGGGCATCAGCATTCGCTCATGATATTTACGGACAGATCATTAAAAAAGGGAAGGCCACGGATAAGCAGCAGATGTTAGCAGCCCGTTACGCAGCACTATCGGTTTCGGTGCTATCTATATTATTGGCATTGGGTGCACAATACTTGAACGTAGCATTCTTGGTATCATTGGCATTCTGTATCGCTGCTAGTGCAAACTTGCCGGTAATTCTATATACCATATACTGGAAGCGTTTCAATACATCTGGAGCAATATGGGCAATTGTTTCTGGATTGGTGTCGGCACTTGTTTTAGTATCACTCAGCCCAAGTGTATTTTCACCAGAAGAAGGAGCTGCCCTTTTCGTAGGTAACCCGATTTTTCCATTGGAAAACCCAGCACTAGTGAGTGTGCCGCTTGGCTTTATTGGCGGCTACCTTGGTACGCTGTTCTCAAAAGAATATGATGTCAAACGCTATGCCGAAGTGAAAGTAAAAGCAAACACGGGCTATCGTGAAGCCGAATAGAATCAATCGCATGAATGAAAGAAAAAACAGCGGTCTCTCTATAATCAGAGACCGCTGTTTAATGCTTCTAAAAGTAAAGCTGAAAACGGATAATAACGTATTTCATAGCGTTAAGATAGTGCTGAATATCATATTTTATCCTTGCATTTTCTGTTCTTTCTTTAAGTTTTCCTTCGTATCTTCTTCAGGAGCCTGATCAACACGCTTAATAAAGAAGGACAGGAATAAGCTGATTACACCGAAGATTAGTATAGTGAAATATGCATCATTTATTCCCTGTATAGAGGCTTCCATTACCATATGTTCTTTTGTAGTGCCGCTTGTACTGCCTGCAGACATTAGTTCCTGAAGATGAACATTGGTTCTGCTCGTCATGATCGTTACAAGCAAAGAGGTTCCTATTGCACCGGCAACTTGTCGAACGGTATTGGAAATCGCAGTTCCGTGAGCATTAAGGCTGGCAGGTAGTTGATTTAAGCCTGCAGTTTGTATTGGCATCAGGAACAGTGCCATACCGATACGGCGTCCTGTATAGAGCATAATAAGAAACATATAGGTCGTTGCGTCAGTCAAATTAGTATAGCTGTAGGTTGTCACGAGAATCACTACGATACCGATGACGGAAAGCCATTTTGCTCCATATCGATCGAATAATTTACCGACAACCGGGCTAAGCAAGCCCATTAGCAGGGCTCCGGGCATCATTAATAATCCGGATTCCAGCGCCGTAAAGCCACGAGCAGTTTGCAGATAAAGCGGCAGCAAAATCATATCTGCGTACATCATAATGGTAACCCCGATATTAATAATGGTTGTTAACGAAAACATCTTATATTTAAATGCCCTTAAATCAAGGAACGGATTTTGCAAGGTGAGCTGTCTCCATGTAAACAGGACAAGTGCTGCAATCCCTATGATAAGAGAAGCGATTACCCATCTATTGGACCAGCCTGCAATTCCCGCCTCACTGAAGCCATACAGCAGCGTACCGAATCCAACAGTTGAGAGAACAAGACTGATAAAGTCGACTTTTGAATGGAATGTTTCAGATACATTTTTCAAATAAATAAATCCGCAAATAATAATAATCAAGGTAAAAGGGATCATACCATAAAACAATGCTTGCCATGGTAACGTTTCTAATACATATCCTGCTATAGTAGGACCGATGGCAGGTGCGAAGATAATCGCAAGTCCAACAAATCCCATAGCTGACCCACGCTTATGCGGGGGGAATAATGACAAAACTACATTCATAAGCAGCGGCATTATAATCCCTGCACCAGCAGCTTGCACCAAACGTCCAGTCAAGAGGATAGGGAAATTGGCTGCAAGTGCGGATATGATCGATCCAGCAAGGAAAATAAACATGGAAGTTTGAAATAGCTGACGAGTGGTATATCGTTTCATCAAGAAACCTGTAATAGGTATCAATACACCATTCACCAGCATATAACCTGTTGTAAGCCACTGGCCTGTTGATGGTAATATATTAAATTCTTCCATTAATGTCGGAAGGGCGACGGTCATAATCGTCTGGTTAAACGTTGTAAGGAAGGCACCTACAATCATAATAGTCAAAATTGGTATCTTTTTTATCGTGCTGCTTTCATCCATTGTAATATTATTGCTCAATCTCATTCATCCTTTCAAAAAAATAAGCTCTATTTGTATGCTTTTTTGTTGGCGGCCCGGCGACGTTATAGATGACGCCTTATATCACTCCACGAGCGCTGCGGCTGGCTCCGTGTAAATCTGTTAAACATTTGCATTGCGTGAGCCCGCGCTGCTGCATCGCCGATAATAAACGTTAATAAAATCTTTAAAAATACAATTAAGAAAAAATAAGGTGATTTATTTACAAAGTGTAGTATAATTAACAACACATAAATTAGATTATATTTGTATTAAATGGCGTTTACAAGTTACACTTTTTAAGTAAATGTCTCTTAGTTTGCATAATCGTAAATTCTGTAGTTTATCAAAATGATATAAGACAGTATTTAGATAAGTGTAGCTTAGATTGAGTTATGAAAGGAAAATCGCAGAGATGGATAACAAAAAGAAACGCATAGACCCTCGTATCCTCCGTACGAGGCAATTGCTTAAAGATGCCCTTGTCGAGTTGCTTCAGGAAATGGACATAGAAAAAATAACGGTCAATCGTCTGGCCGAACGAGCGACAATTAATCGTGTCACTTTTTATTTACATTACAAAGACATACAGGATATGGTGGAAAAAATGGCGGATGAGATGGTGCAGGAGATTTCTGTTGTAATGAGCCAAACATATTCCACTGATGTTGAAGCTTCCAGTGATCAGGATTGGAGCTTAATGGCCAGTTTTCTGGAGTATATTTCGGAAAATGCCAAATTCTATAAAGTACTTTTAACATCCAAGAGTGTACCGGTTTTTAGAGATAGCTTATTAAAGCTGTTGAAAGACAAAATTGTCTCCAGGGTGGAAAGTAAGGGGAGTCAGTCTGTCATTCGAAAGGCTGGAATTCAAGACGATATTTTAATTTGGTATGATTCTTCCGCTTTGATTGGGACGATTGTAGCATGGCTCAAAAATGATATGCCTTATACCCCGTCCTTTATGGCTAAACAATTTTATTTACTGCACAACAGGAAGGTTAATGTGGATTTTGGATAGCATTTGGGTTAAGGAGGCTTCATTACGAGTCGCGGCTCATCCTTTGCTGTTAGAGGGAAGGAAAAGAAATATGCGACAGAGGAAATGCAAAATAGGGAATTAAATCTATCAAAAAATATTTCTATTTCCATTGAATAAGGAGGAGCTTTATGATTCAGTTCAGCAATAGTTTGATGATCGATACGGCTTCATCACATGTATTTGCATTCTTAGAGGAGGTAGAGAACTATACAAAATGGAATTATGCTGTCAAACAAATAGTTCCGATTACGGCAAATGGCAATAGGCAAGATGGTGCGACGTATCGTTTATATCGTGACGTGCTTGGAAGACAAGCATATGAGGATATTACTGTCCTTGAGCGTATACCAAATCAGAAGCTGTCGATGGAAGCAATTGGGAAGTTTTTTCACTATACGATGATATATGAAATTAGCACAAAGGGAGAGAACCAAACACTGCTCGTCAATAATGCAACATTGCATGCAACAGGGGTGGGCAGTATTTTCTTTAGGTTATTTCAAAGGAACGTAAAAAAAGAAGTATTCCAGAATCTGCACGTAATAAAACATATACTCGAGGAAAATAAAGCGACCGCAGCTAAATAGCAATAAATCATGGAAAGAAAAACAGCCGCATATCAAGATTGGATGCATGGAAATGAACATCTTGAATCAAATGTTCATCAGAAGAATATCGCTTCATCAATTAAATAAGCATTAATTTTTATGGACAAGTATATTTGCTTGTTTATTTTTTTATCCAATTTTATAAAATAGTGTACTTTTTTTGGCGTGAAATAACTTTTTGATTAAGAGGAATCTCCGTTTTAAAGGCATTATATGCAGGGTTTATGGCAATTTGCATTCTGCAGAAATAATTACACCATGCTAAACTATTGAAAAATATACGAGAAGGGATGGTAATTTTATGGAATCAACTGCAAATCCAAATGTAGTTTATTACACCGAAAGAATCCAAAAAGAATTAATTGATATTTTGGACGATCTGTTATTCTACCACGATTATTACAATGGAGACACTGTGAGCAGAAATTTAGAAATATTGGTTTCGCATATTCAGATATCGGAGGAATGGAAACGGATTCTGTATCTGCAGTTATATTGGATGGCTATTTTCTGTTTGCCGGATGACGCTGAAGATTTGACTGTATATCAGCAATTCCTCAGGGAAAATAAAAAGAGGCTGCTGTCGAAGAATTCCAAGCTTAGGGACATCCTGATAAGCTGGTCAGATATCAAGCCAGGATTATACCGTGTTATCAAGTCAAAGGACGGCAGGGGAAAGATATTATTATTCCAGGATGCAGTCAGTATGGAAATAAAGCAAGTTTGTTTTTATAGTAAAAAAATTAGCACTCCGAAGATCGGTGAACTTGCAGCAGGTGTACTGATTCCATTTGATGATGATACCTATATTACAATGAACGAACTTATCTGTATTTCGGATCTGCCGGAAACGGGGAGAGACGTTCTGCTTTTGGCGCAAAAGTACTTTGCTCCAGGGAGGGAGGAATATTCATTCTTTGGCTTTATCCATTTTATAGAGGCCACTCATATGCTCTGTAAATAATCAATAGATTAACTCGGTGAAGATGAATGAGGATGGAGCCAGAATGAGGGGGAATCATAAAAAATGGTGCATAATACAGATAGATGGATACGTAGATTTTCAACAGAAAAGATAAGAATTGTGTTCATAAGGGAACTCTATTGGCAAAAAGATGGCTTACTATATGTAAACGAAAAACCAAGGAAATCATAACCTTGGTTTTATGATTTAATCATATAATTCACTGCTTCGGATAATGCCCTTTGCTCAACCTCAAAATCTTTGATCACAACCTGCATCCAAAACCAGGTTAATAAAAGAGCAATAACTACAAAAGCAACGATAATCAGAATGATAATGTTTCCTTTCAAACTGCACCCACCTCTTTCGCTTCTAAAATTAGATTATCAAAATCTTGTGTAACTGTAAATATACAGTTGACTGCAATATAATGTTAAACGGTATGGGCAATTGCAGGGTCAGGCATAATGGAGTATATAAGCTCTGCCCGGATGATTATGCTTTTGGAAATGCCGTTTGGAAACAGAGTGAATGTTAACATTCACTCTGTTTAACAGCGCCAGAAACTGGATAGTCATTTAAATCTATTTCCAGTTCCTCTCCGCTTGCAAGTTTGGCTAGTTGTGTGCCAATATATGGTCCCATTGTTAAGCCTGAAGATCCAAGTCCGTTAGCAAGAACCAGCCCGTCAATTCCCGGAAGCGGACCGATAACGGGTAAGAAACCTGGTGTGAATGGGCGAAATCCTACCCGGGTTTCGAGGACAGTACTATCATTCAACCCAGGTGCTATTGCCATAGCTTTGTTTAAAATATCATGTAATCCGCCTGCTGTTACACGATAGTCGAAGCCTGTATCATTTTCATGTGTGGCTCCGATAACGATTCGATTGTCATCAAATGTCAGCATGTATTGATCTGCTGGCGGCATGACAACTGGCCAATTGGAGGTATCTATGTCAGGGACCTGCAAATGCATAATCTGTGCTCGCTGTGGCGTCACATCAAAAGTCATGCCGAGTGGCTGGATAAGTTCATTCATCCATGCACCTGTTGCTGCTATGACACAGTCTGCTTCAATAGATTGACCCTGAATGGTAATGCCGGTTACGGTTGTATCATCGTGCATCAGGCGGGCATCACCTTCTATAAAATGTGCGCCATGCTTTATCGCTGCTTTAAGTAATGCATGACGTAATTTGCGGCCGTCAACTCTTGCTGCACCGCTAATAAATACAGAGCTATATGCATCAGAAAGGAGCGGAAACATGGCTTTTGTCTGTTGGGCATTTTGTAAAATCACTTCGCCAATCTCAGGGGCTTCTTCACGCCGCTTAATCGCGCGTTCACGCATCGCAATAAGTTTATCTTCATCGGTATGAATGCTGATGGCTCCAACTCGGGAATAACCGGTATCGATCTGCCCGTCCTGTGCCAGTTGTTCTATTAATTCATGATAGATTCGGGCCCCGTTTTTTGCCAGTCTGTACCATGCTTTGTTCCTGCGCTGTGATATCCAGGGACAAATAATTCCTGCTGCCGCATCTGTTGCCTGCCCATTATCGCTGCGATCGACTATCGTCACGTCTGCGCCTGTCTTGGCAAGCTGATAAGCAGTACTAGCTCCTACTATTCCTGAACCTATTATAATATATCTCTTTTTCATTATCCTTGAATGTTCACCACTTGATCGCCCTTTAACCTAGCAGAAGTCTTTATGAGTGGGCTTTGTTTTATAGACATCTTTATCCCTCCAGTAGTAACGATTATAATGTAATTAGGTATATATGAACAGTATTTCAAAAATTATAAAGGTATATCCGACTGTTTATCGAATAATAAGAGAGGGGGGATTAAAATGGAAAAACATAAATTGATGAGCAGGTTTCTATTCTATTTTGGAATAGTTATTATGGTCGTAGGTGCCATACAGTCCTATCTAAATGCTCAAATGATGGAATATGATAACTATGGAAATGAGACAGCTATGGGATTTGAAATGAGATACTTTCTCATGTCACTTATTCCGTACCTATTCAATGGAGCGGTGGTTATAGCCTTATCTGAGATTGTAAAGCTGCTGATTTCATTAAACCTAAAGCCGGGAGAGGCCTCTGCTAGTCCTGGTATTTCTTCTGCAACGGAAAAGGAAACCGCAGAAATACAGGAGATTAATTGGAGTCTGAGTGAATCGGATGAAGAAAAAATTTATGAGCTATATTCAGATAAAGCTATCCTGGAAATCGCACCTTCCCGAATGCAAGGCTATTGCATTGTGACTTTGCATGAATTCAATGGACAGCTTAATTCCTACAAAAAAGTCGTTGATATCGCCGGAACGGGTGCCAAGGAAGTTCATGATCCAGTTATACAGAAGAAGGCATTGGCTATGTTAGAGCAGTAGGAAGGGGAATTTGGCTAAATAGGTATACATAAATAAGCACAAGATTTTTATTAGACTCATATTGTTTTAAAACATAGCAAGGGGTTGTCATTCTTGGGAAGAAGAAAACATAAGTCAAAAATGGGCTGGTTTGGCTGGACGTTAATCAGCGTTATCGTGATTACCATTGCCGTTTCAAGCATGTTCTTTTTTAATATCTTCCAGTTAAATTTAGGATCGATATTCAATGGAGAAGAAGATATGGGAGATGCAGTCAGTGAGGATGATATAACGTCAGAGGGGAAAGAAGAAATTGCCAGAGTTCGTGAAACGGTAGGAAAGCAAAACAGGGAATTAGGGAATTTTGTTTCGAGAACACATGAATTTTATAATAAAACAACAGGTTATGGTGGAATAAGCAATTTGGACTGGGACGAGCAGAGAGAGCAGGCGCAATCTATAATAGACACTATTGACGAGATGGATCCAGATATATCAGATGAATCCTTGCTCACAGATTTAGATGCTATTGTGAATTTGTCACAACGTACTTTAGAGGAAGAGGAAGCAGCCAATGTGCGCAATCTTCACCGGTATTTTCATGATCTTGACATTGCATTGAACGACTATACTTCCTATGATAGAATTTGGAATATTACAGAGACATTAGAAAAAATAGAATAGACCAAAATGCTACTCTATCCTAAAAAAAATATGTTAATCTAGAAGAGGATATAATATAGGTTGAAGGAGAATGTACATGGCTAATACGTTAATTTTCGGACATAAAAATCCAGATACGGATACAATCTGTTCAGCATTGGTATATGCAGATTTAAAAACTAAATTAGGGGAAGATGCTGTGGCGGCCAGATTGGGAGCCGTTGGCAAAGAGACACAGTACGCCCTGGATTATTTCAGTGTGGAAGCGCCACAATTGATCGAGAAGGTTGAAGATGGTGCAGACGTTATTTTGGTAGATCATAACGAGTTTCAGCAAAGTGCAGAAAATATCAGCAATGCGCGGATTAAAGAAGTTATTGATCATCATCGTATTTCCAACTTTGAAACAAGGGAGCCGCTATACTTCCGTGCTGAGCCAGTGGGATGTACGGCCACGATTCTTCTTAAGATGTATAAAGAGAAAGATGTCACTGTTTCCAAAGAAATGGCAGGACTTCTCCTGTCTGCTATCATCTCGGATTCCTTATTGCTGAAATCACCAACATGTACGGATGAAGATGTTGATGCAGCACATGAACTTGCAGAAATTGCGGAAGTCAATCTTGAAACATTTGGTCTAAAAATGCTTCAGGCAGGTGCTGATTTAAGTGATAAATCTGTGAAAGACTTAATCACCATGGACGCGAAAGAGTTTTCTATGGGTGAAGCTAAAGTAGAGATTGCACAGGTAAATGCAGTGGATACAAGTGATATCTATAAATTGCAGGATGAATTGGTAAATGAGATAGCTGAAAGAGTCAATTCCAATGGGCTGAATTTATTCCTGTTCGTTGCAACTGATATACTGAACAATGATTCAGAAGTATTGGCTGTCGGCAAGGATAAAGCAAAGGTTGAATCTGGATTTGATGTAACATTGGATGAAAATGACAGAGCCCTATTAAAGGGAGTTGTATCCCGTAAAAAACAAATCGTCACAGCTTTGACCGACGAATTTCTGAAATAAATACAAAAGCGTTTCTGCTGATAAGCAGAAACGCTTTATTTTTGTATGGGGATAAAATAAAAAGCCTTCCCAGATGGGAAGACTTTTTTTGTTAGTAAGCTTACGCTTTTACAACGTTAGTTGCTTGAGGTCCGCGGTTACCTTCTTCGATATCGAAAGTTACTGTTTGACCTTCTTCTAAAGTTTTGAAACCTTCGCCTTGAATTGCTGAGAAATGTACGAATACATCGTCTCCACCTTCAACTTCGATGAAACCGAAACCTTTGTCTGCGTTA
The DNA here is from genome assembly GCF_000285495.1 of Oceanobacillus massiliensis str. N'diop. Lineage (GTDB taxonomy): Bacteria > Bacillota > Bacilli > Bacillales > Amphibacillaceae > Oceanobacillus > Oceanobacillus massiliensis. The sequence continues at coordinate 798,708 of NZ_HE610977.1, read as the reverse complement.
AACCATTTTACTGAACCTGTGTTCATAGAAAAAACCTCCATGTGCATTTGGCACTTTTATTACTATTTTTGTTCAAGATTACAAATCAAGACGAAATCACTATAGAGTTAATACTTTCTATCCTGTATTTCTAACGAACAACAATAATTGTTTATAGTATAACATATTTGTTTTGAAAATATCCACCTTTTTTAAAAAAACTTTTTCAATTATTTATTTTGGGCTTTTAAATACTATTATAACGGGCTTTATCAGCCAAAATTAATTTTTAATTCTTTAGATATAGGATAGTATTCTCCTTGGAGAAGCGATGATGAATAAATTGAAGGCTATATTGGAAACTAATCATAATGGAAGGGAGGAACCGATGATGTCTGGAAAACCTAAAGGACCAAAACAGCAGCAGAAAGTGGATTTACCGCAGAGTCCAGTACAACCGTATGGTGAGCCTTTGGATGGTTCCAAAAAAGTAAAGAACAAAAATCACTCAAGACAAAATCATAATGTTCACCATGATATGTAACGAATCGTAAAATATGGAGCGTAACCCTATCTGGTTATGCTCCATTTATCATAAAGTCAGGAATCTCCCCCATATTTAATGGTGTATTTTCGAATTAGTATCGTGGTAGTATATTCTAAAAAAGGAGATGAAGGAGATGTGGAGCGAGTTTAAGGAATTTGCATTTAAAGGTAATATTGTCGATCTGGCTGTAGCTGTAGTAATAGGAGCGGCATTTGGCGGAATTGTAACATCTTTTGTGGAAAATATCGTCACTCCGCTGATTGGAATCTTGGTCGGCGGCATCGATTTTACAGGTTTACGGGTTACGGTTGGTGATGCAGAGGTGCTATACGGCAATTTTATTCAATCATTTATTGACTTTCTTATCGTGGCCTTTGCAATTTTCATGGTTATCCGTTTCCTGAACCGATTTAAGCGAGAAGAAGAGGAAGTAGTGGAGGAAGCGGCCGAGGAACTTAGTGTGCAAGATCAATTGCTGACGGAAATAAGAGATTTATTACAAGAACAAAATGGAAAAAATCCTGCAGATTAAACTTCTGCAGGATTTTTCTTATCTTTGTAGCTCTGATACATCCTTTTGGAAATCAATGTCTGGCAAATCATAAATAATCCACCGATTGTCCAATATAGAGGCAGAGCGGCGGGAGCATTAAACGAAACGATTCCAATCATTAATGGAGAAAGCAAGCCCATTAAAGCCATTTGTTTTTTCATTTTTGGATCCATCCCAATTTGCGAAACTCTAAACTGGAAATAGTATACTGCAATTGCTGTAAGGGTAAGAATAATATCGGTCTCCCCGAGGTTGAACCATAAAAAGCTGTGTGAGGCAATTTCCGGTGTTCTCCGAATGGCGTAATAAAATCCAATCAGAATAGGAAATTGAATCACCATCGGCAGGCAGCCTCCAAGTGAAGATAAAGGATTTACCTGATGGGTCTGATATACCTTCATTACTTCCTGCTGCATTTCTCTTTGAGATGCAGCATCCTTTTTATTCTTGTACTTATCTTGAACTTCTTTAATCTCGGGCTGCAGCACAGTCATCTTGTCCCGCATTTCAAAGCTGCTCTTCATTTGTTTTAACATAATTGGCATGAGCGCAAGTCTGATAAACAGGGTTATGATAATAATGGATAATCCAAAATTACCATTGAAGAAACCAGCGATGGATTTAATCAATACGGAAAAAGAATAAACAAAATAATGATTGAACCAGCCTGTTGATTCGGCATTTATCGGTTCATTCGATCCTTGGCATCCGGCAAGAAATACAATTAACAAAAGCCCGATCAGCAGGCTATATTTTTTAAGTTTGGTGAATACAGAAGTTGCTTCCATGTTACTCCTCCTCGATTTATATTACTGTGGGAAATCGAGAAAGAAGGATCTTCCTTATCATCATCTGGAATTTCAATCCGCTTAGTTCTATTGGCAATCCAGTTACGTATATCAATCATTGCTGCGTTAATTTTTTGCAGTGGCAGCAGTTGAAAACGGAGCGCATGTGATTTTCTTGTCTGTACATCATTTCTAAACATTTTATTATGGTCGTCCAGTTGAATCAATTCAAATTGAATGATTGTAACCAGTAAGCTCAGATAGAGATAAATCGGCGAACATTCATTAACCAAATCTGACAATAATTCTATTAGCATCTGTATTCACCTCCATTCTAGTATAGGTTTGATTTATTCTACCTATCTATGATAAGCCAGGTTTAAGTTAGTTGCAATCATATACTAATGGAAATTTTTTAGTTGTAAATGAACAGCACTTGGAAATGTATTTCTCAGACTTCAGACGGAGAAATATTCGTCCTGCGGGCAGTGGAGAAGTTTTTGCGGTATATGTAGAATTTACTTATAGATAGACAATGAAAGGGTGTATTGGATGGAATATATTATTGATGTTCAGAATCTTAAGAAATCATATCGGAAGAGGAGGTCGAAAGAATACGTACATGCAGTAAGTGAAGTTTCGTTTAAAGTAAACCGTGGGGAGATACTGGGATTGCTTGGACCAAATGGGGCAGGCAAAACAACCACAATAAAGATGATCTGTGGATTGCTTCGCCCTGATTCCGGTTCGATTATGATTAATGGAATAAATAATAAAGAAAAAAGACTTAAGGCATTACGGCATATCAGTGCAGTGCTTGAAGGAAATCGAAACTTATATTGGCGTTTGACGGTCAAAGAAAATCTTGAATATTTTGCAGGCAACCGAGGCATCTCGCGCAAAGATATTTCGGAAAAGGTAGAAGAATTTTTAACAATGTTTAAGCTAAAGGATAAGGAAAATGAACTTGTCAATCGTTTGTCGCGCGGAATGCAGCAAAAGCTGGCAATTGCTGTAGCGATGCTTGCAGACAGCGAGGTTATCTTACTTGATGAACCGACATTGGGACTTGATGTCGAGACGGGATACGAGGTGAGAGAAATCTTAAAGGCGCTTGTCCGGGATTACAATCGAACCATCATTATTAGCTCACATGACATGGATGTTATACAGGACATTTGTGAGCGGACAGTGATTATTAACCAGGGGAGAATCGTTACGGATGACAAAGTGGAAAACCTAATCAAATTATTCGATGTACGTGCATACAGCGTGACACTTGGAGAATCGCTGAGCAGACAGCAGGAGAAGCTACTTTTGCAAAAATTTCCTGATTATGAATTCAAACAGGATGGCCATCAATGCACACTTGATATCGATTTGGCTAAAAGCGAAGAAATCTATGATTTGTTCGATATATTGAAAATGGAAAATACGCCGGTTGAAGCAATTGATCGTAAGACCATCAACTTTGAGCAAATATTTATGAAAATTGTAAAGGGGGAAGACCAAGATGCGATGGCTAAATCTTCTTAAAGCAAATACAAGAAAGGAATATCTTGAATTGAAGCGGTATCTGCCCAATACGATTGCAATGCTGCTTACCTTTTATATTATCTTCCTCGGATTGTTCGGTACTATCCATTTTGTCGGGGATCCGAGTACACAGGATGCGAATATTCAGTATGTCATTGTTAATTATATTTTCTGGTTTTTAACCATAACGGTGATTAACAGTATTGGGTATGAAGTGATTAATGAAGCGATGCGGGGAACCCTGGAGCAGCTCTCCATGTCACCGATGGGAATCTGGCGAATTATGACAGCGAGATTAATCTCAACAACAGTCATTAACTTTATAATTGTGATAGCACTTCTATATTTATCCATGGCAACTGCAGGACAATGGCTGAATATCGATGTCGTATCGATTGTGCCGATTCTTGTCCTTACGTTGATTAGTATGTTCGGTGTCGGTTTCATGATTGCAGGGCTTTCGATTATCTTTAAACAGGTCCAGGCATTTCTGCAAATCCTGCAATTTATTTTGATGGCACTAACATTTATCCCGCTCTCCTTATCGCCGGCACTTGCCTATCTGCCGTTTGTAAAAGGCATCAGCCTTATGCGGGAGGTAATGATTGACGGTTTATCCATAAGTCAATTCGGTATCGGTGATTTCCTGATACTGGGATTTAATGCAGTGTTCTATTTTGCTATAGGCCTTGGCATATTTATCTACTGTGAACGGATTGCAATCAATAAAGGATTGCTTGCCCACTATTAAAAGCATTTACATTGAAATATTCCTATAAATAGGTCCCTGTCTCATGCATTTCTGTAATAACTGACATAGGTTATTAGTGAAACAAAAACAGAAAGGGGATTATCAATGAGAAATCGTCATGGACGTCATTGCGGCTGTAATTCTTGTAATAACACGATTGTACATCCGACAAAACACAATTGTGTTAATCAGTTCTCAGAAAGTCAAGTAACCCATGTGCATCCTTCCCATACTACGGTTATGCATCATCATACAGTGAAAAATAATCATGTATTCCCTCATTCAACATCTGTTCAGAATACAATGAACAGTGTTAATCAGTATGGTGGATCTTTCGAAGTTCCAGGAGGCCAGGTGGGCGGAGCAATGTCACCAGGATTCGGTCCAGGAGGTCAAGTGGCAGGAGCAATGTCGCCAGGTTTCGGTCAGGGAGGCCAGGTGGGCGGAGCAATGTCGCCAGGTTTCGGTCAGGGAGGCCAGGTGGGCGGAGCAATGTCACCAGGTTTCGGTCAGGGAGGCCAGGTGGGTGGAGCAATGTCACCAGGTTTCGGTAAAGAAAACCAGGTAGCCGGAGCTATGTCACCCGGAGGAACAAATCATTGGAAAAAACCGAATAAATGGTGTTAACTAAAGACAAAGGCTGGCATACAAAATTGCCGGCTTTTCTTTATTGTGAGGTGCCATTCAATATGAAAATCTTAACTGTCTCTGGTTACAAACCAATGGAATTAGGAATTTTTAAGGAAAACGATGATCGTATCATGTTTATCAAATCTGCCATAGAGAAAAGGTTAATCGGCTTCATCGAAGAAGGGCTGGAATGGGTCTTGATTTCCGGGCAAATGGGAGTAGAATTGTGGACTGCAGAAATCGTGCTGGACCTTCAGGAAAGCTATGATATTAAGTTAGGGATATTTCCCCCATTCGAAAATCAGGATAGCCGCTGGCCGGATAACTTGAAGGAAAAATATCAGGAAATGATTATGCTGGCAGATTTCTATCAGCCGCTCTATCAGGGGGACTACAAAGGCCCCTACCAATTTAAAGCAAAGAATCTTTGGTTTATCGACAAGAGCGATGCCTGTCTCCTGCTCATGGATGACGAATTTCCCGGCAGCAATCGTTTCCTATACGACACCGCCAAGGCATCGGAAAAAGACTATACTGTATTTACAATAACCGCAGCAGACTTGGATGATGCCGTAGAAGAAAGACGTATGCAGGATCCTGATTATTGGTCATGAGAGATATGGATGGATTCGGAAGTGAATCAAATGGACAAGCCAAACTGTATCGGTGGAGACGTCCAAACCGCGGAATAAATGCCCGGACCGCGGAAAAAGCGCCAGAATCGCGGAAAAAGCGTGAGAATCGCGGAATAAAAGCCCGAATCGCGGAAAAAGCGAGAGACCCGCGGAAAAACCGAGAGACCCGCGGAATAAGTGCCAGAATCGCGGAAAAAGCGAGAGAACCGCGGAATAAACGTCGGAATCGCGGAAAAAGCGAGAGAACCGCGGAATAACCGAGAGACCCGCGGAATAAGTGCCAGAATCGCGGAATAAATGTCAGAATCGCGGAAAAAGCGTGAGGAGCGCGGAATAAGCGCCAGAACCGCGGAAAAAGCCAGAGGAGCGCGGAATAAATGCCCAACCCGCGGAATAACCGCCCGAACCGCGGAATAAGCGCCCAACCCGCGGAATTCCCGCCCAACACCGCCCCGCCCGCTGACTCGACCGAACGCTGCATTTGAAAAGTCTCACGGACTAGGAGTCACTTGTCAGAGTCAGAGTGCAGTCTGACGCGCCACCCAATAGCCAATGGACAAAAACAGTCTTCGGCACAACAGCCACCCCCGTCGCAATCAGCCCCACTGCTTCACCCCAGCCGCAATCAGCCTCCAATGCCCATCGCCTCATAGCCGCTACAGCCAGTCTGCCATCCCCGCTGCACAAGACCGACCGACACACAACACTCCACACTCCACACTATCCATTATCATTCTTTCTAAATTCGCATATATTTTTATAAGCAGAGAATTGAAAGGTGGTATGTTGATGTATTATGGATACTATCCTCCGTATTGGCAGTCCAGGCACCAGGCGCTAGTCCCTTCTCCGCCGGCGCGTATGCTGACAGTGAAGGGGAATGGCAGGGTGCCTGTGCAGCCAGATATTGCTATTATTCAACTGGAGGTGCTAACGGAGGGGGAGTCAGTGACTGTGGCGCAGGGTGAAAATGCGAGGATTATGGATCAGGTTATCCAGGCACTTATAAATCTAGAGGTTCCAAGGGATGATATTCAGACCACAAATTTTGCCATTAATCCGCGCTATGACTTTGTGGATGGAGTTCAGGTTTTTAGAGGTTATGAAGTAAGAAATGAGATAACTGTAAAGATTTCCCCGATTGCACAGGCTGGAAGGATTATTGATACTGCTGTACAGAATGGGGTTAATCGAGTATCGAATATCCGTTTTTCCGTGGAAGATGGAAAGGTTCATTATCAGGAGGCCTTGTCATTGGCTCTTAGTAATGCGATTGGAAAAGCAGAGGCAATTGCGAATGCCATGCAGTTAGATCTCGATAGGATACCAGTTAGCATTATAGAGAAAGAGCAGCCACAGCCAATCAGGACCTTTTCTGTTGCAGCTGAAGGGTTATCCACACCTATTGAACCTGGGGAAATGATAGTTAGTGCCGAAGTGATGGTTAAGTTCCAATATTAAAAATCAGGGGTGTTGTTAGCGCCCCTGATTTAGCTCTACCATAAATAGTCTGCCATTTCTTCGCTGAAAAGGTTTGTGTCGATATTGCAGGTCTCTGCATCTATGGCATATTGCCAGCCATATAGCATGGAGTTTTCTGGTCCTTGTGGATTATAATCGGGAGCATTTTCTTCTGTGGTAATCTCTTCTTGCGGGTATGCAGTCCAGATAATCATATCTTCCTGCATTGTTTCATCTAACGTGTTATAAGCTTCATAGAGTTCGCTGTCTTCATTGAACACACCATAGATTGCAGGCGCGTACACTGATGCGGATAGTGTTTCATACCAGCCTTTCATAAATTCGGAATCGACAGGGTAATCGGGTTCAATATCTGCAAAGATGGCAACCCCATCAGGGATATTCAAGTCCTCTGCTAAGGTAATTGCCTGTTCTGCATGGTCTTCTCCATTCTCGAATCCAGTAACATCATTCATATGGTTGTAGATTACGAGGATTTGAATATCATTGTCATGCAGGAAACGAATCTCATCAGTATCCATTCCTGCAGATACCCCTTCTTTATTTCCTAGATATCTGCCCCATACTTTAGGCTGTCCAAAATTATCCTGAACGCAAGCGTATAGAGTATCGTCGGTATAGCTGGCAGAATCGACGCCCCAAATGACTCCATTGGTGCTGGAATCATTGTCCTCATTATCCACAAGATCTGCAGGCGGATTGAATTTCATGAGGAAAAACATGAAAGGAATGGCAAGAAGAATAACAATTCCTAACATAATTAGCTCGTTATTTTTTTCCATTAAAATAATTCCCCCCTTCTTGTATAAAGCAGTATATTGAGAAGGGAGAGTTCCTGTGTAGTGGAGATGCAGGATAGAGATTGCCTTATATATTAGAAATTACAAATTTATACATATCAACCCCTTAATTAATGTTATAATATTGGAAATATTTGATTCCGAAATCAATATTGGAGGGTGATAAAATGGATAATTTAATTCGCAAAATGAAAAAAAGAGATATCTCACAGGTCCAGGATGTTGCAAAGGAAAGCTGGCATGCAACCTATGAAGGGATAATCCCCATCGAGGTGCAGGACAGATTCCTCGAGGCTGCCTATAGCTACGAGAATATGAAAAGGCGATTGAAAGGTTCAACGATCTATGTGGCAGAAGTTGAAGGAAAGGTTGTTGGCTTTGCTAACTACTCTCCCGTTTCTGTTGATGGATCGGTTGAACTTGGTGCCATTTATGTATATCCGACCTATCAGGGAAAAGGGATTGGAACGGCATTTCTCCGGGCAGGAATTGAGCAGCTGGAAGTTAAGGAAATTCTATTGAATGTCGAGAAAAACAATACAATAGGAGCTAACTTCTATCGTGCGAAGGGTTTTGAGGCTGTGTCCGAATTTGATGATCAATTTGATGGGCACTCGTTAAAGACATTAAGAATGTCCTTGAAAGTAAAAGAAGGACTCCGTAAATGATGGATGATTAACTTAAAGGTGGTTAAAGACAACTAATGGGAAGCTATAATTTCAATCGAAAATCTGGTAGTAGGATTGCGACATATGCCTTCGGATTTCATGACGAGGATGAATATCCAAATAATGCTTGGCAGATGCTTAATACGTGTCTATGAAAATACGAAAAGCGGTTAACAGTGATGCACAGGAAATAGCTATCGTACACGTCGACAGCTGGAGAACTACATATAAAGGGATCGTGCCTGATGCATATCTGGAAAAATTATCTTACCAGGAGCGAACCGAATTATGGAAAAGCAATCTGCATGAGGAGACAGTGTATGTAGCAGAAAACGACAATGGGGATATTGTTGGTTTTGCAACAGGTGGTAAAAAGAAGACGCTAAACTATGAACAGTATGACGGTGAGCTTTACGCGATTTATATTCTAGAACCATTTCAAGGAATTGGCATTGGCAAATTATTGATAGAGCCAGTTATACATGACCTTAAAGAATCAGGGATCGATTCTATGATAGTGCTTGTATTGAATGACAATCCAGCTAAATACTTCTATGAAGCATTAGGTGCTAGAAAGATAGATACAATCAAAGTAACGATTGCTGGTGTCGAATTAAAGGAATGTGTCTATGGCTGGAAGAATCTGAAGAATACATAGACGCCGAATACTGTCCGAGTTCAGCCAAATACTATCCGGGCGCGGAGGAAAAGGGTGAGCAGTTATGCTGTGTTATAAAACAATTGATTCCGCAAAAGATCAAGAGACGGTTATTCATTTCCGAAGAGATTCATTTATTGAAAGTTTTGGCAGCGATGAAGCATTCGGAAGAGATGAAGACTATATTGTGTGGCTTCAGAGGAAGATAGCCGATTTTCCAGAAGGATTTGTTATGCTTTGGGATAAAAATAAACCAGTCGGGCAACTCGAGCTTTCCATTAAAATATTTGATGGAAAGGAAATTGGTTATGTTCATTTATTTTACCTCATCCCAGAAAAACGGGGAAGTGGTTTAGGAGATGAACTGCACCGATATGCAATGCAGTTTTTTCGACAATATGGAGTTAGTGAATATTATCTGAGAGTGGCTCCTGCGAACAAGCGAGCATGCGGCTTTTACCAGAAGAAAGGTATGGAAAAGACGGCAGATGAAATGGATGGAAAAGTTATAAGAATGAGGGGTTATGTATCAGTAATTTAAGCGTGTTAGCCTCAATTCTTTAAAAAGAAGAGGAAAATCGTTGTTTCTCATAAGGTATAAATGTGTCAGTCAGAGGGGGATTCCACAGTGGACAATAATAGGGTCCAGATTACTATGCTCGATAATAATGAGAAGCTTGATCAGGCAATAGAACTCTACAAAGAAATTTGGAACAAAGCAGAATCCACGGAGAGATTGAGAAAGCATGCAATCTATGAGGGATACAGGGGCCTGGCTGCACAGGATGAAAATGGTAAGCTGATTGGATTTTCCTATGGTTATCAATCAATGGAAGGCCAGTATTATAATCGCCTGCTGCGCGAGCATTTAGTGCTAGAGAGTTTGGAGTTCTGGCTGGATGATTGCTTTGAATTTGTAGAATTGGGAGTCCATCCAGAAGCAAGGGGCAGAGGAATCGGAGAAAGACTGACAGCTGAATTACTCGAAGGGGCCAAGCATCGACATGCAATCCTTACGACTCAGGAAGATAATCATGCTGCTCGGTCATTATATGATAAGCTTGGATGGAAGGAAGTAGCGGCTGGATTTTTGGAAAATGCACCGGGTTCCTCCTATGTGATTATGGGAAAGAAATTAAAATAGAAAGATGTCTGAGCAATTGTTACCTGAACAGCGTATTTCTATTAGCAGAAGAATGACACCAACAGAAAAGGAAGCGTTTAATAATGCCGAACTGTCAGAAATGTAATCAGAAATGGACATGGAAACAAGCACTTAAAGCTAATTTTAAACTTGATGGGACGGAATGTCCTTATTGTGGTCAAGACCAATATATAACAGCCGAATCGAGAAGACGGACGAATTGGATATCCTTTGCTCCTGCCTTATCGCTTCTTATGTTAGCATTTATGGATGTCTCTTTAGGGATTTTGATAAGTATCATTATAGTATTATCGATATTGATGATTGGTATCTATCCATTTGTGATTAAGCTGTCAAGTGACCAGGAGTCTTTTTGGTAAAGATTTTAATCCATATGAATGTGGGATAGAAAGTGTTATACCGGAGCTACGTGTGATGCATTCGATCGATAACAAAAATTCATTTGTAACCAATGGTTTTAGATGGATTGATTTTTTCGATAGATCGTCCTGGATTCCTTAAAAATAGTCCTCTAGAAAAATCAATACGGACAGGAAAACCCCGCAATACGTTGTAAGTAGTATGCGGGATTCTTTGTTATTGGCAGATTCGATTTTCACGTATACATTTCCGTCTCCTCATTACTTCCCAATAATGCCAGTTTTGCTGCTTTCCTGTTTTCTTTATCGCTTAGGACAAATACCGTATCGCCCTTTGCAAGAATGGATGTGCCGGTTGGTGTCATTAGTTTTTTGTTTCGGTTGATTCCGATAATCAATGTGTCATCCGGTAATTTTAAGTCAATTAATGTTATCCCGACTGCAGGGGAATTTTTAGGTATGGAAATTTTCATGATTTCGGAGTCCGTATTTCCCAGATTGATTAGCTCAATGCTTGCGTTACCGTCTTCTTCTGCTCCCGTTAAACGTAATTTTTCAGCAAGCCAGGATAATGTGCTTCCTTGGATTAACGCAGATATCAAAACAACGAAGAAAACGGTGTTGAATATAAGATTGCTGTTTTCCAATCCGGCAATGATCGGATAGGTAGCTAAAACAATCGGAACGGCCCCTTTTAAGCCGGCCCAGGAAATAAATAATTTTTGCTTTAAATCGAATTTCATAAATACCATACTGATAAAAACAGCTATTGGGCGGGCGATGAACATTAAAATAATGGCAATTAAGATGCCTTCCCATAATACATCTGTCAGCTGCTTAGGGAAAACGAGCAGTCCAAGCAGGGTGAACATGACAATCTGCATCATCCATGCAAAACCTTCATTAAACCGCAGTATGGAAAAGCGGTGGGTGAGGTCACTGTTACCGACAAATACTGCCATAACATAAACAGCGAGCAGGCCGCTTCCTCCCAGCGAATCGGTCACAGCATATGTGAACACGGCAGCCCCCATTGCCAGTACGGGATATAGACCAGAAATGTCCAGATTGATTTTATTGATTACGAAAACAGTAATTTTGCCTAAAGCCATTCCGAGAATAAGGCCCAGTCCCATCTGCAGGAAAAATCCGCCGAATGCAATCCAGATAGATGTTTCTGGAATCTGAATCATTTCAATGAGTATAACAGTAAGAAATACAGCCATCGGATCATTGGAACCTGACTCGGCCTCCAAAGTAGAAGTGAGCCGTTTATTAAAGTTTTTGTTGCCTAATACGGAGAAAACTGCCGCTGCATCAGTCGATCCGACAATCGCCCCTAAAAGAAGTCCTTCCAGTAAGGAGAAATCGAGAATATACATTGCCGCAATGCCTGTTGCGAAAGAAGTGATGAGAACACCAACTGTTGCCAAGGAACTTGCTGGACCAAGTATTGGGCGGATTCTCCCCCATTTTGTTTGTGTACCACCATCAAATAAAATAATAATCAATGCCAGTGTCCCTATGAATTGGGTCATCTGTACATTATCAAAATAAATGAATTGGTTTAGAATCATGCCACCAAGAAGGAAAAGGATTAGAGCAGGCAGTCCTAATCTGGATGAAAACTTCGTAGTGAGTACACCTATAATCAGCATGACAGATAATAAGAATAATAAAGCCCCAATTAATTCCATGAAAACATCCTTCCTAACAGTTTTGAACGAAATTATATAGTATAGTGAAAATTTAAATTTTATTTCGTAATTAATTATAAAGGAATTTCATCTTTTATGCAGAATGAAGTAAGTAATAAAAAACATATGGAGGCGTCTATACTTATGCAAAAGTTATTCGAATACAACTGGATAGTTAGAAGAGAATGGTATGAATGGTGTAAAGAGGTTGAGGAAGATGACCTTCTACTCAGACGCACTGGCGGAGTTGGTGGAATCCTCCATACGCTCTTTCATATTGTGGATGTGGAATGGAGCTGGATTCAGCTCATGGAAGGGAAGCCTGATTTCCAGGAAAACTTTGCTTCGTATAACACCTTAGAAAAGATAAAGGAACTCGATGGCAGATTTCATGGACAGGTTGAAGATTTCGTTCATAATTGGAAAGAGGATATGGAAAACAATATAGTTCATAGTGTTCTGGCAAATGGGGATAGTGAAAAACACACCTGGGGCGAAATCATGAGACACATTATCGCTCACGAGATCCATCATATTGGTCAATTGTCCGTTTGGTCGAGAGAGCTGGGCAGGAAACCAATATCAGCGAATTTGATTGGCAGGGGATTGGGATAGAATTAGATTGACTGCCGCATGAAAAAGGAGAGCGGTAGTCCGCTCCCCTGTAATTCCATTTAATTAAAGTTTTTGAAACAAGCCCACAATGAAACTTCTCTAGAATTCATTGACGGGCTTGTTTATTTACTTACCGGTTACCACGGACTCCTTCTTTGCTTATACAGATGATAAGAGTGAAACGATTGAGGATATGAAAGAACAGGCAACTATTCAATTGAATCAATTGCTTCATAAAAATAAAAAACATAGAAAATTAGATGCGGAAAGAACGGAACTTATTGCGTTTCTTGAAGAGGAGATTAACCGGGAAAAACCAAGGGTGCTTTTACTGGAAGGTGCTTTAATTTCTTTATCCAAAACACCGAGTGAGCCGGTTTATGAATATGAATTTACAGAGATCATTTCCACCATGTGGAGATTAGTTGAAATGATAAGAGGCAAATAGACTCTTTGCCGCTAAATAAATAATGGCAAGGTGTTTAAAAATCTCCTGTTAAAGGAAATATAAAATAAGCAAGCAGAATCGATTGTAATGGAGGAGAAATGTATGGGACGTTTAATAAGAAGACTCATTAAATATGCACCTATTATTTATCCAATCGTCAGGAAGTTTTTGAATAAAAGAAAGCAAAAAAAGTACGCCAATAGGTAAAACAGGAAGTTGCCGGTTGATTTGGTAGTCTCATTTTGAGATGCATTTCTTAAGCAATTCGCAGGTACTGTGGAACGGACGATTCCAACCTATATTTAGAGGGAATACAGCGATAGCCTTACCATGTCAGATGGTAAGGCTATTTTTGTCTTCTCAAATTGAAGGGAGGCCATTAAAAAATATCTTTTGCTTTTGAAATGGCAAGAAGTCTGGATACGACTGTAGATAATCTTTTTAGTAAAGAAGGGTAAATGATTATCTTCTAAATAACCTTATAAGCTAGATTAATCACTTTATATAATGTAATGGTATTTTAAGTTATATAACATGTCAGGTAAGATGAGAGAAGGAAGTTATTTACTTACCAAAAGCCTGGGATGAGGGATGCAAATTGGGTATCGATTTTCATGATAAGAAAAATCAAACAACATATTCAACTCGTATTGCTGATCAAACATGGAGGGAAGAATTGAAGCAATTAGTGGCTGTCGAAAATATTTCAAATGCTGCAGATATAGGCTGCGGCGGAGGAATTTATTCCAAGGCCCTATCCGATATGGGTGCAGAGTCAGTTACAGGAATCGATTTTTCGGAAGCAATGCTTAAAAGTGCAAGAGACAATTGTAAAGAATATAAAAATATTATCTTTAAACATGGAAATGCTCTTGAAACTGGTTTAGAAAGTAATTATTATGATTTATTACTTGAAAGAGCGTTGATTCATCATATTAAGGATTTAAAGGCCTGTTTTAGTGAAGGTTACAGAGTCTTGAGAAATGGAGGAATTTATATTATTCAGGACCGTACTCCTGAAGATTGCATATTGGAAGGAAACGACAGCCATATTAGAGGGTACTTTACTGAACTCTTTCCCAAGTTAATTGCAAAGGAAATTTCTCGAAGGTATGATAGTCAAACCGTAGTTCGGACGCTGAAAGAAGCTGGCTTTAATGAAGTCCAGGAAGTGAAGTTTTGGGAAACGCGAAAGGTGCACGAAAATAAAGAGCAATTATTAAAAGATCTGAGTGGAAGAACAGGAAGAAGTATTTTGCATGATTTAGACGATTACGAATTGAAATTATTAATCAATCATATAAATGAGTCCGTTTCCATAGACAAAGCTATAATAGAGAAAGACAGATGGACAATTTGGAAAGCAGTCAAATAAGTTAATGAAATCCGATAATAAAGGGATAACAATACACTGAAGAGTTGAAAAATCCGATTGGTTATGCTACTTTTGTTAGGAACGTATGTTTTGTTTTTGTGTTCATTACGGATAGGAGGTTTGAAAATGAATTCGATCAATCAGTTAGAAAATATTACGGAAGAATTCTTAGGGTTAAAAAGCTGTAGTGTAAAAGTTCTTACAGAGCCTATTTCAGAAGGAAAGTGGGCAATTAGAGAGATAGTGGGGCACTTGTTTTACTGGGATAAATTTAATTTAGATAAAATGATCCCATTGATGGCTGATGGAGCAGTATTGCCTCCATTTCCAAATCACGATTTACATAATGAGGAAGCGGTAGCCTATCTAACGAAATATGAAAAGGTTAGTGAGATAATCGATGATTTCGTAAAAAAACGCAAACAATTAGTGAAAGAGTTAAAAGAGCTAGATAACGGGATACAATTTCAAATCGAAAATGAACCTAACCTATTTTCAGCGGAAAAATTCGCTGAACTGTTTTTGGAACATGATATTCATCATTTAAACCAGATTAAAAAGAAACTAGAGAAATAGAATACAAGAGGGCTTCCCTGAACTAATAATCGCTGGTAAAGATCATTTGAACAATTGTTAAATTGGGTACACCCTTTGCAAAGAGCCGACCTTATTCAAAAGAAGGGCGCTGACATTAGTGTGACTTTTCTTTTAAGCGCCCAAGTTGTCGTTAGTGGAAGCCACAAAAGTTTAAGCTCTGTTTTTCATGTTTTGGATTTCTTTATGTAATGCAGTTATTTTTTCCTCCAAACACTCAATTTTGGTTTTAACATCCATGTCCTTCTCGTCAGCTGTTCCAAAACTAGTAAGATTAATCGATTTTCCATCGGTATGGCCTTCGTTCTTTTCCTCAAGTGAATTCATGTTTATCACTGAAGGTCTTAGAATACAAAAAACCGCCATTATTGTTAGAATTCCCGAACTTATGAATATCCATTTGTATAATTCCATATCAAATAGTAAACCGAAAATTATATAGGAGATAGGCGTAAGCAGCATGGCATTCATTTCGATTAATGAAAAAACTCTTCCTCTGTAATTTACGTCTACATTGTTTTGTAAAAAAACAAGCATAGGAGTATTTGCGAATTGACTAACTATCCCGAAAATTAGGAGTAACAAACCATAGGTCAATAATACCTGTAAAGTATTCATACCCAATAGAAAAGGAGATGACATTCCTAAAATGATTATCCCTATGATTATCAGACCTCTTTTGGAAGCTTTTAATGGGTTCTGGAAATTCTTTCTAATGCCAATTAATATTCCACCTATAAGTGTTCCGATGGCTATGGAACTTTCCATACTACCAACATAATGAGCCTCCATTTGAAAATGATCTATTAAAACTTTGCTCAGTCCTACTATTAAAGCACTTCCAAAGAAATTAGCAAAAACCGCAATGGATATAAGTGAAGCAATTACCTTATTTCCAAAGCTATATTTAAGACCTGAAGTAATACTTTCTTTCATAGAAATTCTTTTGTTTTTATTCTCAATTTCCCCTTTTTTTGTATAGAGTTTAAAGTTCATAGTAGAGTCTAATATAGTAGATACACTGTACCCAACAATAAAGCAAAGTAATAATATTTCTTGACCGAAGAAGCCATAGATTACACCACCAATTACTGGTCCTAATATTCCCGCCAAAGATAATGTGGATTGGTTAAATCCTAAAACAATTTGGATGTTTTCTTGACTGAATAAGTTCGATATAGAACTTGTGAAGGCCGTCCTAATGAATGAACTTGTAAGGGATAGAACTGCTGTGCTAATGTAAATTGCTATTATGTTTATTCCGAAAAAGTAAATAGTAAAGAACAAGCTAGACACTGTAACAATATTCACTAATTGAAATCCAATTACAATTTTCTTTCAATCATATTTATCCACTATATGACCGGAAATTAAAGAAAAGAAAATAATCGGCAAAGCACTAGCAGCTAAGTTAAATGAGAAAAGTAGCGAAGATCCTGTTGAAGATAGAATATAAAAACTGATTCCGAAATTATAAATACTGTTACCTAAAGTAGAAATAAATTTACTAAATAGATACACAAACAGATGATATTGTTCTTTTGGCTTTCCGCTAAATTTTTCCACCATAAATCGACCCACCTATAATTTGAATTTAATTAAAAAATCATAACATTCAATTATTATTTTTTCAATGTTTTTTTAATTTAATTAAAATTACTTTATTTTGTATTGTTTGTAATGTATGATAAATCTAACAAATAAAATTTTAGGTGAGACAGATAAATGGATAATTTAGGTGAAAGAATAAAGCAACTACGTAAACAAAAGAAAAGAACATTAGCGGATATAGCTGGGAATAGAATTTCTGTTAGTATGTTAAGTCTGATTGAAAATAATAAATCAACACCCTCTATGGAGACTTTAAGTTATATAGCCGAAAGCTTAGGGATTAATGTAAGTGAACTTGTTTCGGATGAAAATAATAATTTAACGGAGCAATTATGGGAAAGAATTGATGATATTGTAAGTACTGATGGGTTTAACAATCCAGAGTTATCTGAATTGATTGAACTGAATCTTGATCAAATATCTAAATCTGTATATGGTGCAAAAATCTTTAAAATATATGCATATTTGCAGGTGATTAAAAAAGACCAGGAATTATCCCAGTATTACATAAAAAAGGCTGAGGATATTTATATGTCTTATGGAATGATGAGCCAGGTGTTAGAAACTAGGGTAGATATGGCAATGTTTCAGTTTGCAAACAACAATTATAGGCAATCTTTAGAGATGCTTATTGACATAAAAAAGAATACAGATAACGAAACATACTTAGTCGATAATCAATCATTTAATATTAGGATTTTATATTTACTAGGCAGTCTTTATGCGGCTAATGGCAATCTGGAATTTGCCAAACAATACTTAGATGAATCAGCTAACCTTGCTTCCCAAACTGGCGATTTCTCTACTACAAGTGAAACTTATAAGATGAGGAATTTAATTTCAATTTTTGAAAATGATTTCGATACTTATAAAGCATATATAAAAAAACTTGATCTGCTTGTAAAACTCACGAATAAAAAAGAATATAAGTTTTCTTTATACTTTTCGAAAATGAGCTATGAGTATTTAATAAACAACGATCCGCTACGGATACTAGGCTTGTATGAATCTTATAAATATGAATTAAAGTATGATGGTAAAATAACAGAAAAGATCTACAATACTTATATGAACCTAATGGTTGGAATTGCTTATTTTATGTTGGAAGAATATGAAAGGGCGCTGTCTTATTTTCAATTGATAAACACCAATCTGCCGCTTGCTAATCATCCTATTGATGTCTGTATGCGATCAGAGCTAGAGGCATACAAAGCGCGTATTTATCAAATACAAGGAGATGCAGAAAAAGCCTTAAAGCATTCTGAAATCGCAACAAATGCAACTAAAAATTATCCTGATAATCCTTACAAAAAGTTTATTATGCAAACCTATCAGGACATAAAAAAGGGTAATTTATCATGAAGTGAAATACTAACTAAACTTCATTCTTCATGATTTAATCTAGTACATAATAATCCGATATTTTGATAGGTGATCCATACTAGGTCGTTATAATTACCTGGGCAGAATAGTAAAATAGGCTTTTGGAGTTTGTTATTTTGTAAAATTTCCATACGTGATTTTCATTTAATCAGGTTGTAAAATATTAATATAATTTTATAGAAGGGGCTTATATTATGAATAACAAGAGAAAAATCTTCACCTTAATCCTGGCGGCAATATTAGTTTTTTTAGCTGCATGCAATAACCCATCTGATGAGACTAACGCTAATAAGCAATCACAAAATAACAGCTCGAGTGAAAATACAGGTGAAGACTCAACACAAACTGATACAACAGAAGATTCATCTGATGGTACTGATATGGACGAACAAAATGACCAAGATTCATCTGATAGTAAATCATCAAATTCAAGTGATGGGGAATCGGCCGAGTCCGGTAATAGTGAAAGTGAAACGACCGAAAGTAAAAAGGAAGAATATCTCAAAATTCTTAATGAAATGGAAGAATCGGATAGAAATGCAGAAGCTGAGACAACGACATCCGGTATGGTAGAACAAGAGGAGGAAAGATATAAAAATTGGGATGAGGCATTGAACGAAATCTATGGTGTATTGAAAGAACAGCTTGATGCAGAACAGATGGATAATTTAAGAGAAGAACAGCGAAACTGGGTAGAACACAGAGATGAAGCTGCCAAAGAAGCATCACTCAAATATGAGGGCGGCTCGACGGAATTATTGGAATATATAGCTACGCAAGCAAGTCTTACTAAAGAAAGATGCTATGAATTAGTTGCAAATTATATGAAGTAATTTTTAATGCTTATAAGCATTGCTTTTCAAGGGGATAACAAAGATAGTGTGCAACGGGGTTTAATAAAGATTCTTTTCTTTTTCGATTTTTTTCACAATCCTTTCTGTTTCTTCAATTGTGCATTGTCAGGAAATCGGCATAAGGCAGTGCCGGTTTCCTGGCTGTACTTCAATACTCCTTCCTTTAGATTTCTGAAAATTCATTTAACTGTTAATCCTTCAGTGCTGACATTGTAAGTTTAATTTTAGTAAAATAAGGAACTTTTTAAGTTATTCTTCAGTCTATAGGTATATAAAGGGAGGTGCTCGTAATCCGTCAGTCAAAAGAAAAGGAAATATATGAAGACTATTTTGATAAGGTATATAAAACAGCATATTATATCTTAAAAAACGAGGAACTAGCAAAAGACGCTGCACATGAAACTTTTATAAAAGTATTTAAAAATCTTGGGGAAATCAAACAGCCCTCTAAAATTAGTGCTTGGATAACTACCATAGCTACACGTACTGCCATTGATATTTATAATAAAAATAAAATGCATTTAGCATACGAGTTTAATGAAGTAAAACATGTTTCCGTCTCAGACGGATTTAACTTTAATAAAGATGAGTTAGATCATTATTTAGATAATATTTCACCTGAACAAAAACAAGTATTGGTTCTAAAATATTTGGAAGATCTAACGGAGAAAGAAATTGCACACCATCTATCCATTAAATTAGGGACCGTTAAATCAAGAATATTCCGCGCAAAGCAAAAATTGCTTGAGCAATATCAATTAGGGGGTGAAAATAATGTTGGAAAATAATAAAAAAGAAGAAACAGTAAAGGAACACGTAACAAAACAAATGAATTCAATAAAAGTGCCAAAGGGATTAAAGGAAGAAATGTGGACACAGGTTAAGTCTGAACGTAAGAAGAGTAGATTAAATTCAAAAGTTCTTCCCTATCTAGCTGCGATTGCGTGTATAGCTATCTTGGTTCCTCTTGGGCTGAGTGGATTGCCTTTTGACTCGGAATCAACGTCTAGTGATGTTGCCACGACTGAAGATAAAAATATCGGGACAATTGAAGCGGTATTACAGAACGCTCTCAATGGTCCGAGTGAAGAATTGAAGAAAGTATTTGAAAGTGATGATATTACGGAAGACATCAGGCAATACGATCGAGACCATTTTGAAGATTATTTTGCTGATGAAACGTCCTATTTAGAATTTGTAAATAATTACAGTGCATCAATAATGATAGATCCGATGAGGTCTAATTACCAACTAAATGTAAAAAGTATCGAATATGAAAAAACAGAATCTAAAGAAATCATTTATGATTTTACTGTAGAATTAGAGTACAAAAAAGATGGTAGTAAATCATCAAAAATTGAAATGGTCGACGGTGGAGCCAATCTAAATGAAAAACATAAAATAGAGGATATAGATATTCGTATTGACAAAGTGCTACAAGATATTTTTAATGAGTCACATTAAATTTTTAAATAAAAAAGCTAATAATATCGATTAATACCATACATAACTATCCCACGGAGCAATTGTTGGCGATGTGGATGTATTATAACCTACAGAATCAGGATTTGTCATTGTATAAGATGTTAAAAGTGTCCAACCTACATATTCTATTCCGTAATTACCCAACAAACCATGTTGTTCTGGATCGTCATCACTGACAATATCCATTTTACACTTACTGCATTGATGCGCAAATCCACTCGCTACTATTTCCTGTCCTTTTTGTGATAACTGACCTCTTCCATGTTCTATCATAGTATGCTTTCCGCCACCGGGACAAGGAACGTATCGAAGTTTACTATTATCTTCCTGCTTAATATTATTAGATTCAATGTGTTATAAAGTTTAGTAAAATGGATATGAAAAGTTCATTACTTAATCGTACGGTATATAAATCATTTCCAGCAAAAACTTATAATTTTGGCATAGCATCTAATATTCACGCTACCTACATTGGCACTGCAACTATACCAACAAACCAAACAAAAGTAAGAGTCTCAGATTCTGGTCTAATGGTATATGTAACAAGCTCCGGTTGTTTGAGTGCCGCGAATATTATTGGACAATGGCCAATTCAATAAAACTTTATACTTATTGATTAAAGAAACTAAGGTACAGAATTAGAAGTAACTGTTGGTATAATTAAAGTACTCTATGCGATTATATGCTATAGAGTACTAATATCGAGATGTTCTCTTGAGCATCTCTCATTTCTTTTTTTATTGAGGTGATTACGTGGATCATGATGAGTACAAAGCATATTTAAAGCAGCAATATTCCCATAAGATTCGACCGTTACAATCAGTTAATGACGTTATCTCCGGATTTCAAAAAAAATTAGTTATTGCTGAAACAGAATTATCAGAATCCGAAGTTATTTTCTTGAAAATTACAATTAATAACTATATTAATGCACACAAAAACGACCCTATAAAATCTAACTTGGATAACTTAAATTTCATTTCGTATGAAGTAGTAAGAAATGAAAAAAGTGATCATTACTACAATCATATGGGGATTACATCTGATAATGAAAGAATACTTGTCATTATTGAATCCCAGTTAGATGCAATAACCTCCAATTGCGAAGAACTAAAAGTGGATATGATTATCGAACGTGGAATCGACACATCTCATGTTAATCAAGAAACACCTGAGTTTTTTGCATATCTAATGCTTTTTGATTCTCATAATGAGAATCCTTGACTACGACAGAGGATAAAAAGACAACATTTTATAGAAAAGTGAAAGACTTACAGGAAAATTAATTCTCGATTTTAAGAGTCTATTCTCGGGTGGCGTCAGGGAAATATGCTTAGCGTTGTACAATACTTCACTAAATAATAAAGGTGTGGTAGAAATATGCGGTCATGAAAGATCTTGCAGTGATTGTACATTTATCGATGAATCTGCAAATATAAAAGCAACTATAAGCTGGAAAGAAAGCTCCGAAGGCTTAGAACTAACAAACGATCTTACCGCCGATTAATAAGATTTAGGACTAATTGATGTTTTCTTAATCTACTTCAGACTTTCTTGACTTGATGAGTTGAACCTGAAAAATATATAGAGAGGTTGCGAGATAATTGGTATCTCTTATTATTTTTTACATAAGGGATGGTAGTATAAACCGACCTGCGAAGTAAGAGCCGTAAGCACTCTTACTTAGACAGTTCAGTTACAATGCTTCTAAATGTAACTCATACTTAATTCTTCTATTTCTTAATTTAACTTCTTTTCATCTTTGCTTAGAATTATAATATCATACGACAAGTCTTCAATCATCGTTGATAATTCCTCGGACTTAAGAAGTTCTGAAACCGTATCTTCTAAATATTTCGCATGATCTTTATCCGAATTAGTTAGAGATGTTCTTATGATAATGCTTACCGGATCTTTACCTTTATGGGCAATGCCATTTACTTTATATTCTTCTTTTCCCATTAATTCCTGACTCAGGATAGGGATCACAGTTGCAATATTTGTACCAACAACCTTTTTCATAATGATTCCATCTCCATAACTAATATTGTTACCTTCAGCTAAAACATGAAACTCATAGTTGGTATCACTTAGTTCTTGGTTTAAAAGGTTTTTAATATTATCAGACTCTTTTATTAAGGCGTCTTCATCATCCAGGGAAGTATTTGCTTGAATATGAGCTGTTTTCTCATTAGGGGTAACCGCGATGAAGCTTGGTGATATATCATTTTTATCAAGAACTTCATTTATCGCTTTCTCCATTTTCTCTATCTCTCTTTTTTGAGAAGCAGAATATTTATATTCGCTTGTCTCCTCCTGTTTTACAATTTGAAAAGTAAATTCATCGTATCCTTCTTCTTTCAAAAATCTTTCGACAGTATGAGCGATTCCAAATTGAAATTGGTCGAAATATCCTTCTGGTCCTCCGATATTTAAAACGATTACTTTATCAGGGAAATAAGAAATGTCGATATTTTGGAGGTAATCTGTTTCATAATCTTTTTTCTCTAATTCACTATAAATTCTTTCGGAAATTGGTTTAACGTTAAACATATTCGATAATATGGGTACTTCAGAAATAACCGCTGCGAGTGCTGGAGAACTATACACAGAACCAATCATAACACTTAAAAAGATGGCCGCAGCTCCTATTATATATATAAGTTTCTTTTTATTCTTTCCTATTTTTTTTGGGGAATAAGTTGTCCGACTAGTGTTATTTTCATGCTCTGCCTGCTTAACCCCGTTTTTAATTCGATCATGTAATTCTAATGGAATATCTATTTTTTCAAACTGCTCTTTGATATTATTATTCATAAAAATCTCTCCTCTTAACATTTCTTCGCAGTTTTTCCATTGAACGATAAAACCATGATTTCAAAGTTCCCATTGGAGTATCGAGTAATTCCGATATTTCCTTAAATGTATGGCCTGAATAAAATCGCAACATGATTACCGTTCTTTCATTTTCGTTAAGACAATTCATCAGTTCTTCTAAGGTAACAGATAACAGAAAGTCTTTGTCTTTGGAAGTAATGTTGTCAACATGTTCAGGTGCTATATGTGTTACTTTTCCATTTGCTTTTAAGAAATCCTTAGAGCAGTTAATCGTAATTCTGGTTATCCAGGTCTTAAAGTATTCTGGATTTTGTAAGGCAGATATATTTTTAAAAGATTTATAGGCCACTTCCTGCATGACATCTAGCGCATTGTCTTTATTTTTCACGTATACAAATGCAATCCGATATAATTCCTGCTCATAGTGTTGAAATAACTCTAAAAAAGCATCGGAATTTCCCTTTTGTGCCTTTTTAACCAACTCAATAATGGCATTCACCTTCTTTAGCTTTCTTTCTTATTAGACTAAGTATGTATATATTTAGCTTCATTGATTTTTTTATAATCCTTATCAGTCAGATTGAACTGAACCAAGACGAAAAACAAGCCTCCTTTGTGATGGCTTGTTTTTTGACCTTTTATAAGTTTCTTTATCACCAATTATAATTTTTCAAGGTTTCCTATATAAGACCTGTCTGAAATTCCTCTTAATAATTTTGGGATTTTCTTGACATGAATTCTCCTTATAATATCGTACATATATTATCTCGATTTATTCAATTTGATATAGAGTTTGCGATTTTTAACACATCATCAACAGAATATTTTTTTCGATATCTGCAAATATTAAATTATAATAAATATTTTTATCATCATACCAAGATATTTCTTTGAAGTCTTCACTATCTGATATTTTGGCTGTACTTCCGTTATCTAATACTAACGTGTCATCTATCTTTTCATTAACAACAGTAACGTTACTCAGTACTATTCTCAAATGTGCTTGCCAAGCAGCTTCTTCATCCCCAAAATAAGTAAATGTAGCATCTGTAATTTTTCCTTTTGGGTCATTGTAGGGTTCTGTGTTGTATGAAAACTGAACATTTTCTGGTTCGGTTGGGAATTCTGTCGGTACGTTTATTTTCTCCTGTATTTCTTCCGGCAATTCTGCTATTTTTTCCCTTACCTCTGTTGGATAATCTGCGGTTGTCTGCTCTAGATCTTGATTCTGAGAAATAAAAAGCAAATACATTACCGAAGCAAACCCCATTATTAGTACAATGGTTATCAATCTAGGAACTAAGTGTTTATTTTTTTCTTTTTGCTTGGCTGCAGTAACCAATTTTCAAATCTCTCCTTGTCTCTTTGAGTTAACAAAGGGTCGTTTCCGATATAGTTATCAATCCTATATATTAGACTGCTATTTTGCTTATTCAATTTCATAGCCTCCTAGATTTTTCTTTAGATTTTTTTTGCCCCTTTGAATTCTTGTTTTAATCGTCGATTCATTGGTATTAAGAGCTTGACTAATTTCCTTAATGCTAAGATCCTTGTAATATCTTAGCACGATTACTTCTCGGTACTTAATTGGCAGCGACAAGATAGCCTCAGCAACTATATTTTGTTGTTCTTCTTCTATTCTAGACTGCTCCAAAGTCTTTTCTTCTCTGATTGCTTTTAAGTTATGTGGAATCAGTCGGTGTATAGGGGAGCGTAGATAATCTTTACATTTATTAATCGAAATCCGATAAAGCCAAGTTTTTAAAGACGAATCTCCTCTGAATTTATCCAATCCTTTATATGTTTTAATTAAGACCTCCTGGAAGATATCGTCCGTTTGCGAGTGATTTTTGACATATGTGAAAATGATTCTCTTTAGTTCTTCACCATACGAGTTAATAATGAAATTTATTATTTCTTCCTTTGGTATTTCTAGAATATTCTCTTCTCTTATATTCTTTTCCAATTTTTCTCCCCTTTTCTTATTTATATAAATTAGACGATTCGTAATTTGAAAAAGTCCCACTTCATATGATTTTTATGATATCAGCAATTGGCATGCTTCTTTAACGAATATTGTAAGATGGGGGACATTTCTGTATTCTCAATGTTACTGGAATTCAAGGAACAGGTTTATAATTTTTTTTGCTCATAGTGTCTAAACTGCCTGATGATGTATTTAATGAAAACGTTTCTATTGAAAACTTGGAGGAAATCAGCCTTGGGGATGATGAAACTGGTGAAGGTGGTACAAACTATGAGGAGATTGTAGAATTAATGGGTAATCCCCCAAACAACAGGGCAGAGTACCAAGAAAACGGATCAACTATTGTTGAAGCTGACTGGAGACGAGATAACGAAGGCAATGAATTTATATCTGTGAATTTTATTGATGGAATGGCAGTAGGCAAATTCCAGGAAGGGTTAAAATAGGTGTTTGATTGCTGGGTACGTTTATATCAGCATTACACCTTATTTTCCAAATATATATGTTCATTCTACCAAATTGAATTCAAACGATTCATCAATATGGTAATCTTTCTTTCGTGTAGACAGATTCTTTCTAATGCCTATATATATATAGAAGGAAAATTTTGCTTTTTGTAGAATAGATTAAATAGTATAATAGACGAAGGGAATAAGAAACGAGGAGTGGCTATGTCTTTAAGAATTGGAAAGATGAATCAGCACCATGCGGTAGAGGCGTTGTGCTGGAAATATGAGGAACCGTATGACTTCTATAATAATATACTGACTTCGGATGCAATAATGGAACTATTGAGCAATAAGTACTATGCGGTATTTGATACATATAATGAGTTAGTCGGCTTTTTCTGTACGGGGAGATCGGCCCAGGTGCCTGCTGGAGATCCTTATGGCGTTTATAAGGAGGACTGTGTCGATATCGGACTTGGGATGAAACCAGAACTGACCGGCAAGGGGAAAGGGTTTGAATTCTTCTCCACTATCCTTCGCTTTGCAGAAGAGAATCATAAGTCCCATGACGTCCGACTAACCGTAGCAACCTTCAACACAAGGGCGATTCATCTTTATGAAAAGCTTGGCTTTATCAAACAAATGGAATTTTCCACTCATGAAGCAGATTTTATTACAATGATAAAAAGAAGGAATGCAGATCATTCTCAGCTTGGATAAAAACTAACTGCTTGAACAAAAAATAGAATGGGAGTATTATTCTTAATAGACGCTTCTATTTGCTGGTGTAGCACAGTCGGTAGTGCACTTCACTCGTAATGAAGGGGTCGGGGGTTCAATTCCTCTCACCAGCATCAAGAC
>NZ_HE610977.1:767453-770672 GCF_000285495.1 Oceanobacillus massiliensis str. N'diop | reverse complement strand
TTTTTATGATTTACGTCACTATGCACGTCTCCTTATCCTGATTCGCGGCATACTTAGGGTTGAACCTATCTCCTTGCCATATGGAAGGATATGATAGATCGTTAATAAGATTGTGCCGGTTACAGCGATGACACCCATTATGAAATATAACGTCTCACCGCCAAATGCATCCATAATCATTCCACCGCCAAGGGATCCAATGATACCGGTTATTCCGAAGAACCCTGCAAAAAATAGGAGATGGCCGGTGGATTGCATAGATCTTGGTATAAGTCCTGTCACATATTGGAATGCTGCTGAATAGAACACGCCGAAGGAAATCCCGTGGAGAACTTGCAATCCAACGATTCCATATGGACTGTCCACCCAAGAATATAGGAACCATCTTAATGCATAAACAAGTCCTGCCGCTATCATAAAGATTAGAGAATGGTACTTTTTAAACCAAAAGTTAGCAAATCCGAACACAAGTGCCTCAGCTGCAACGCCGGCAAACCATGCTATCCCTATTAATCCTTCCGTACCTCCAAGCTCAGCAATGTATAAGCCCATGTAGCTGTCATTGACACGATGTCCAACCATAATGAACATGACAAGGCCCATGAAGATCAGAAAGGGCTTGTTCTTAAATAATCTTCCTATGTCGCTAAGCTGGACAGGGACAGACTCGCCCTCTACATCTTTTAAGCGGAAAACGACTATTAAAGAAAAAGTGGCAAAGAACAAATATGGAATAATCATATATTGAACACCGAATATGGTCAGGATATTACCGACTACAAGTGATGAAACTGCGAATCCAATCGAACCCCATGTACGAATGGTCCCGAATGGAACATTTAGATCGTTTGCCCGGCGCTGTGCCTGACTGTCGGTTAATCCGCCAATTGGGTTTTGGAAAAAGTAAAAGAATCCAGCCAGAATCATAACCAATGTGATATCACTCATTTGGAAAAAGACAAGGCTCACGATGATTACACTTATAATACATATTAGCAGCATCCGCTTCACTGATTCGTATTTATCGCTCATAAATCCCCAAAAAGGCTGGGCAAAAATGATGGCGAGCGGGCCCATTGCCAATATATATCCGATTTGGGCCTCTTCAAATCCATTGTATTTCAGGTAGAGCGGCAAGAAGCTCATGATAATTGTATTGGATGCATTAAAGCTGAATAACAACATCTTTAAAGGGACCAAGGAATCTTTATTGGCCAAGTTATCAATCTCCCTTGTTTTATTCGTAAGGCTTTATCTTATAACTATTACCGTTAACGTTTTGAACGAAACTTTTTTATAGAATAAACCAATTGCCTTCAAAATGTAAGTGGAAATTCTTATTTGACTGATAATTTGGCTTTTTGGCCTTAAATAAATCGCATGAATGGACAAGGATAATGATTTGGTATACAATTTTCAATGTACTTTTTATACAAGCATCATTCCCTATGGAGAAGTACCCAAGTCCGGCTGAAGGGGATGCACTCGAAATGCATTAGGGCGGGCAACCGCCGCGTGGGTTCGAATCCCACCTTCTCCTCATTTGAAAATCCGTATTGTTCCATATTCGGTGATACCATCCTCAGTCAGGTAAAATATATCTCCCATTTCTTATTCATAAAATCAATGATTGAGAGAAAGCTGATAAATATATGTAAATAAATTACGTATGCTGAGATGGACTGAATCTTGTTAAAATATAGCATTGCCGAACAACATGATAAGCATTGGAGGAATTTAAGATGAAAATAGTAGCGATGGTAGGCAGTAATCGCAGCGAATCCTATAACATGAAACTTGTTAAATTTATGCAGAGCAGATATGCGGGGAAAGCAGATATTGAAATATTGCCGATTGATCAGCTTCCATTCTATAATCAGGATGACGAACTAAACCCGCCTGAGATTGTTAAAGAAATCAGAGCGAAAATAAAAGCAAGTGATGGTATCCTTTTTGCAACACCAGAGTATAATGCGTCAATATCAGCAGTATTGAAAAACGCTATTGACTGGTTCTCTCGAGTTGAGACAGTAATGGTTAACAAACCTGCTATGATTGTTGGTGCCTCCATGGGTGCAATGGGAACAGTGAAAGCCCAAATGCAGCTTCGTCAAATCCTGAATGCTCCGGGAGTAGGGACCCTTACATTACCAGGTAACGAAGTCTTCGTTGGGTCTGTTCAGAACAAGATGGATGATGAAGGGAATCTGACTGATGAATCTACTGTGCAATTTATTGATTCTGTCATTTCGAACTTTATTAACTGGACGGGAAAAATGGAAGCATAGAGCCTTATTTTCTTTCCGGCAGCAGGTATTCTAAAAATAGCGTTATGGAGACATGGTCTTCATAGCGTTATTTTTTTGCAAATTGATTATTACTGGATTAATGAGAATAAAATAATATGTCGCACTCATTTTTATATCCGACCTGGGAATGCTAAAGAAGAAAAACATTTGCAGGAAGGATGTTAAAATTGAAAAAAAGATTATTTATTTTACTATCAGCGGTACTGACGCTTTCTACGTGGCAAGCATCTGCAGCTTCTGCCCATCCCGATGAACAATATGAAGCGAAAGAAGAAGGCAATCATGGTGGGAAAGGCCAAAAACATCATTTTAAAAGTAAAGCCTTATTAAAGCTGCATGCAATTGAATTAGGCATCGAGAAGGACGGAAAAGATGAAAGTGCGCTAGCGGAGGAAGTCCGTGAGGAAATGATTAAGCGGGCGGCAGAGGAACTTGGAATTGAGTATGAAGGAAAAGACTTGGATGCAGTCGGCAAAGAAGTGAAACAGGCGAAAATAACCAATAAGGCAGAAGAACTCGGAATTGAAACGACAGGTAAAGAACCTAAAGAATTATTCAAGGAAGTTAAAGAAATACAGTTGAAGCAGAAAGCGGAAGAATTAGGGATTTCTTCAGAAGAAAAGGATTTTAAGGAACTAAGAAAGGAAGTAATGGAAACACACTTGAAAGCCGAAGCGGATAAGTATGGTATTCCAACGGAGGATAAAGACGGCCGTTCACTCCTAAAGGAAATCCATAAAGTGAAAGTGATGCAGTCTGCTGAACAATTAGGCATCAATACAGAAGGTAAAGATACAGAGCAAATTCTCGATGAAATAATTACAGAACAATACGACCAGGCTAAAGAGAAAAAAATCTACCCATTTGAAGAAAAGCACTAACAATGAGCCTAGCGGTTGCTGGGCTTTCA
>NZ_HE610977.1:719845-766187 GCF_000285495.1 Oceanobacillus massiliensis str. N'diop | reverse complement strand
GGCTTTCATTTTTTTAGGCTCTTTACGTAAGTATTGTTGTTATTTCTAACTCTGGATTTATTCAATAAAGAAGGCAGTCAGTAAACCCGATAACTGTTCCGGCCGATTTCCGCTCCGGGCAGTCGCTTTCCGCGGGCACCGCTTCAGCTTCCTCGGAAGAAACCCGCTTCCTGCGGGATCTTCAGCCGTTGCTATTCCCGCTGGAGTCGACTGCCCTGCGCTACAATCAATCAGCTTAATAATCGAATATGAGCAAATTGATTCAGAAAGCTTTATCTTAGTGGAGGAAATACACGGAGACTCCTTGAAATTGCATTGCTGACGAAGCATTCCTTGTCCTGCGGGAAAAGCGAAGATGCTAAGACCCCACTAGATGCACCTGCGTCTTCTAGTTACGCTTCGCAGTATGCTTCCTCGGTTCAAGGGAACAAAGAAGCAATTGCAAGTCGTACCCTGGCTTAGCGCGAGCCCGTGGAAAGCGCGGTGTATTTCCGGAGTGAAGATAAGCTCATCATCAAGTTACGTCGCAATATATATATTTTATGTAAAAACAACAAACTTTGAGAAAACAGCCTTTTTTTAATAGGTAGTAGATCTAGGGATGGTGGGCAGACATTGCTAGATCAGGAAGGTTTCAACTGCCCGACAGTGTAATCATCCAAAAACAGACCGGAGCTTTATCAGCTCAGGTCTGTTTTTTGTGTGGGGGTTAGCCAAGTTAGGTGATCATTGCTTATAATCTTTTTCCGTTCCATCTGCAAAATTGATCTCAAGATCGACATTCTTTGCGTCATCAGGAATGTTAAATCCATCCATTACTGCATTCAATACTTCCTCGTTAGGGGTATCCTGATCAAATTCAAAGGAAGAAAAGATGTTGGATAGTTCTTCCATAGCTTCATCTCCATTTAATCGAATACCCTGGATTTTATCAAGATAAGACGCTTCGGAATCATCTGAATCCATTTCGTAATCAACTTCCACTGCGTCATTAGAATCTTCAATGTCTGCTTCTAGATCAAAACTGGTAAATTGATACGTATATTTGTTACTGTTGGACACTGTGCTGTCGTTTTCAGTGGTTTCCGACTGTCCTGAATCGGTTGGTGTACCATCCCCTGTGGATTCGGCTGGACCTGTTCCTTCAGAATTAGATTCTTCATTTCCGCTTTCATTTCCTCCACAGGCAGCAAGTGCTAGTACCAATAAAGAGACCAGGATTAATCCGATTGACTTCTTGTACATTCTGTTCACCTCTCAAGTTGTATTCTATTTAGTAATATTACCAATATAGCTTTGAAGTAAACACAAACGATTTGAAGAAGTCTGCAAATGCAGGGTCCTTTTATATGTTTTATTAAACTGGAAAAGGGTATGAAAAGAGGAGAGAAACAAAGACTATTATGACAAGGAAAGCCTTCGTTTCATTTAGAGTTATTTCGGGGGGAGTAATATAAAATAAAGGTTGTTCCTGCTCTCTCAAAAGCATAGGAATGCAGTACAATCTTATACTTGCCTATTGGTGCTCTTGAAATGGGCGTTTATTTGACCTTGGATAATACCTTCGTGGATGGCTTTTTTCTTTCTTTCGTTTAACATATCCTTTTTAATTTCATTCGTTTGGACACCTTCCTCACGTTTATTGGCTATTTTAATAAGCAGTTCAATATCTGAAAAGGAATATTTTCTTGTACCGCGTGTGGTTCTTTCCGGAAAGATAAGACCGCGCTCTTCATAATAACGTATTCTTCTTTCTGATAATCCGGTTAACTCATGTACAATGCCAATTGTAATTACTTTCTTATCTCTATATGAAGCCAAAATATCCTTCTCCCTCGACTCTCATTTTTAAGATTTCTAGTTTATTTCTGTTTAGGTTGGAAGTAATATAGGATTCCATTCCTGTTTCCCTATTACTAGATGGAAAATAATCATAATTAGGTCTCTTCTATCTGTTTGTGGCTTTTATACATATTTTCCAGCTCACTTAATGGAATCAATGTATAATCTTCATCGGTTTTACTTAATATACCTGCATCAGAAAGTTTTTGGATATAAAACTTTTTCGCTTCCTCAACAGCGTGTCGAAGTTGATTGTTCATCAACCAGCACCTCCAGTATCCAATAAAGTTTAATGTTGAACCGGTATATTTGAGAAATGCAAAGGGTGCGGCAAACATTAGCAGTACTGTCCATGGATTAATTGTTATTGGTTATTTTAAATTAATTTGAATTATTTGTCATCTATACTGTTAGATTATCTAACATTAATTAAAAAATATAATAATTTATGTAAATAAAACTTACATAAAGATTGGATTTTGATCTCAATGTGCTGAAAATATTGTTTTTCAATGCAATATATTCGGTAGCAATGCAATAGAAAGAAGGGAAAACTATGAATACAGTAGGTTCAGAAGCGCCTATAAAGAGAACACCTATCATGCTCGTGCTCATATCGGGGGCTTTTGTGGCGATATTAAATCAGACATTATTAGGGACAGCACTGCCTCACATAATGGACGATTTACATTTGGATGCCAATACAGTCCAATGGCTACAATCCATATTTATGCTTGTAAACGGAATTATGATACCCATTACAGCGTTTCTTATTGGAACTTATACAACACGAAGCCTCTTTCTGACGGCAATGGCTCTATTTACTGCGGGAACTCTTGTATGTGCGATTGCTCCTAGCTTTACATTTCTGCTGTCTGGGAGGATTCTTCAAGCGGCAGGTGCTGGTATTATTATGCCCTTAATGCAGACGATTCTGATGTTGATCTATCCTATTGAAAAACGCGGTACTGCAATGGGATTATTTGGACTGGTAATTTCATTTGCGCCAGCAATTGGACCAACCTTATCAGGTTATATTGTTGAACATTTTCCGTGGAGAACGTTATTTTTTATGATTTTACCTATCGCAATAATTGATATTATTATTGCTTACGTATTCTGAAAAATATTACTACACGAACATTTCCTAAGCTGGATTTACTATCAATCATATTGTCGACACTGGGATTTGGCGGGTTGCTTTACGGATTCAGCATTGCCGGCAGTGCTGGCTGGTCAAGCGGACAAGTAATCATTTCCATGGTTGTTGGAGCAATGATGATATTATGGTTTGTTTTAAGACAGTTTAATTTGAAACAGCCAATCCTGGAATTCAGAGTATTTAAGTACAAAGTTTTTACGATCTCAACTATCCTTGGAATGATTACTTTTATGGTGATGATAGGAGCAGCAGTCATGCTGCCGCTATACATGCAAACGATGCTCGGATTCTCTGCATTTGAATCTGGTCTGGCACTCCTGGCCGGGGCTGTTCTGCAAGGAATTATGAATCCATTTTCAGGGAAGCTGTTTGATTTATATGGAGCAAAATATTTGGCGATTATCGGTTTGGGGTTAATTGTTGTAACAACCTTCATGTTTGCGTTTCTGACAGAGGAAACATCATTTATGTATATCTCAGCTGTTCATGCAATCAGAATGCTAGGTGTCGCCATGGCAATGATGCCAGTAACAACTGCCGGTTTAAATGTACTTCCAATGGAATTGATGGCACATGGAACAGCAGTTAACAATACACTTCGTCAAGTTTCAGGTGCGATTGGAACGGCATTGCCAATTACCATCATGACTACTGCAGCAATCCCTGAAGAAGGTGTGCTGGGAATGATTCATGGTGTAAATATATCCTTTATGGTGGCTGGAGTTATCGCTATTGTCGGACTTGCACTATCTTTCTTTTTAAAGGACAGAGAATCAGGCAGAGGAATTAAAATAAAGTAAGGAAAAGATGAGGAGCAGTCCTAAAAGCATCGCTAGGGATTGCTCCATTTTTATGAAGTGAAGCTAGGGGAAAGATGATAATGAAAAAGCCATAATAAAACCCTTGGCAGCAGAGCTGGCTGTCCAAGGGTGAAAGAAAAAGGTTTAGTTTGTTACTTTGTTATATGCACCATGCATGACCGGACCAACATATTGGTTCAGTTTCCAGCCATTTGCAATTGCTGCAGTGACAAAATCTTTTGCGACCAGTACAGATTCTTTTACCGATTTACCTTGTGCGAGGTTTGCGGTGATAGCTGCGGCAAATGTACAGCCTGCTCCATGGTTATAAGTTGTATCCACTTTATCGCGTTCCAGAATCTCGAAGTCTTTTCCGTCGTAGAACAAATCAATGGCTTTCTCATGGTCAAGCGCTTTACCGCCCTTGATAACAACATTTTCAGCTCCGAGCTCATGAATTTTAACTGCTGCTTTTTTCATGTCATCAATGGTTTTCAGTGGGCCAGTTTTGGCTAATTGTCCGGCTTCAAAAAGGTTTGGCGTAGTTACTAAAGCACGTGGAAGCAGATATTCACGCATTGCATCGGTATTCTCAGGCTGAAGCACTTCATCTTCACCTTTGCAAACCATGACTGGATCGAGTACATATTGATCAATATTATATTCGTCGATTTTTTTAGCGCCGAGCTTAATAATATCTACAGAACCAAGCATACCTGATTTCATTGCATCCACACCAACAGATAAGATTGTATCCAATTGTTGTTCTACTACATCTGCATCGATCGGTGTTACATTATGTCCCCATCCCTCAGGATTCATCGTTACGATAGAAGTAAGGGCGGTCATTCCATATACATCGAGCTCCTGGAATGTTTTAAGATCAGCTGCGATACCTGCTCCTCCGCTTGCGTCAGATCCTGCTAGTGTTAATGTTTTTTTCATTGTCATTAATGGTTCCTCCTTGCTGTATAAAGCGATATTTATTTCTTGCATTAATTTCTCTTTGATATTAAAAGAATAATCCTTTTAGATATAGATGTAAAGCTTTTGACTTAGAATGAAATCACTACCCTTAATTAGTATTTCCTTAATTTAATTTGAGGTGGAATCTATTTTTCTGTATAATTAAAAAATATATTTAAACGGATTAAAGATGCGTCCAAGTAGCAGGAACGTTGAAAAAATGGATGAGGTGGGAATTGATGTATTTATTTTCTCTTATACAAACAGATGATACATGGTTGTTATGGGCTTTTCTTGCTGGTTGGGCAGCTGTCAGCATTCATCTGGAACAGAAGTATAGCTGGGCATCTAAATTATCCGGAGCGATTATAGCCTTGGTTGGAGCGATGCTTCTGGCAAATCTTAACATTATACCGACAGCAGCGCCGGTATATGATGCCGTTTGGAGTTATGTTGTTCCATTGGCCCTGCCACTGTTGCTTTTTCAATCCAATATTTTGAAAATCTGGAATGAGAGCGGTCGGCTTCTTATTATGTTCCTGCTTAGTTCAATCGGCACAGTTTTTGGAGCTATTGTCGGATTTTTTTTATTGAAGGATATCATTCCGGGTCTCGATAAGATTGGCGGTATGATGACAGGATCTTATATTGGGGGAAGTGTTAACCTGGCAGCATTATCTGCTCGTTTTGAAACGCCGGGAGAAGTCGTTTCATCTACTGTAGTAGCGGACAATATGATGATGGCATTATATTTTCTCGCATTAATGGCAATGCCGGCAATGCGGTTCTTTAGGAGCAAATTTGGCACACCGCATATAAATGAAGTAGAACAGAATGGGGAAGGAAACGAAAATCAAGCTGCTGCCTATTGGAAAGGGAAGGAGATTTCCTTA
This sequence comes from Oceanobacillus massiliensis str. N'diop, assembly GCF_000285495.1. GTDB lineage: Bacteria > Bacillota > Bacilli > Bacillales > Amphibacillaceae > Oceanobacillus > Oceanobacillus massiliensis. Next base: position 760,524 of record NZ_HE610977.1, on the reverse strand, counting down.
AAAGATATTGCTTTTTCAATTGGTACGGCCTTTGTACTGGTTGCTGTGTCCTTCAAGCTTGCGGAATTATTTTCAGCAATCATTCCATCAGGGAGCGACGTGAACTTTATCTTCCATATATTAAATGCAGCACTTGGTGATAATTATCTGATGCTGACAACGATAACGCTTATATCTGTGACTGTCTTTTCAAGATATTTTGAGCGGATTAAAGGTGCCCAGGAGATAGGTACATATTTGATTTACATATTCTTTGTTGTGATTGGGGTACCCGCTTCATTGCCGATCATTTTGCAAAACGCACCTTTATTGCTAGTTTTTGTTCTAATCATGGTAGGTATGAATATGATCGCATCGTTTGTATTTGGCAAGATATTCAAATTCAACCTGGAAGAGATTATACTCGCAAGTAATGCCAATATCGGTGGTCCGACAACTGCGGCAGCAATGGCAATTTCAAAAGGATGGAGCAGGCTGGTAGCACCCATATTGATCGTTGGGACCCTCGGCTATATTATCGGTAACTACGCAGGAACGGTAATCGGATACTGGTTCAGCACATTTTAATGTCTCGTCATCCCCTGATGTCTTTGCACATGAGGATGACCGTCTATTTTATGTATTGATTTAGGCGTTTATGAAACCGGTCGCTGCGTCCAATTCTCCTCTAATTTTTGTAAAATGAAGCTTCTCGCCTTGAAGCCATTTTTCAAAATCCAAGATGAGCGGACGCCGATCTCCGCCAAGTGCTATCCAAGCCTTCCTATCCTTTGGCAGGTAGGCTGTTGTATGAATGGTACCCGCCCACGCTCCATATTTTTTAGAAAAGATTCCCTTGTCCGTATCGTTTAATAAACGATAACCTTCATACGGATTTGACCCATGCCCCGCTTTTGTTTCCAGTACTTGCTGCCTTCGGATGGAATCATCCATCTGGTAACGGTTTTCTTCGGTTAATTGTTCGAAATGATTGGTACACACATTCGCTTCCCGGATGCTTACATTACGAGGGGAAACCTCAGCGACAACAGATACTCCGGTCTGATCGAGCAGCACATAGCTGAAAGAGTGGCGATGCGGTATTTCCTTCAAGAGTAGTGCGGCTTCCTCGACCGTTGCACAGGTTTCAAGTACAATACGCCCTACCATATTACAGAGAAATCCATCATCAGACTTTTTGCGATTAACAAAGTTATAGCCCATTGCCAGTCCCTTCTCATTCATCCCATCTGTCCGTCCAGTTATCTGCATGGAAGGACCGATAAATGCATAGCCTTGATCTGTCGGCTGGTAAAGGACATACCTTCCTTCATAGGAAATGGGGTCGTTATCATAGTTGCGTACCAGATAATCTGAATCCGTAAAAATGGAACAGCCGCTGCGTCCATATTCATAATAATAGCCTCCAAATTCCCTTATGGCATCCTGAAAATCCATAGATAATGCGTCAGCTAAACCATGTATCTCTTCCCAGATGCCTGGAGCGAATTGGGAAAAGGCCGCGTGCACCTCCCTTTCTTCAAAAAGAAAATGCCTCCATCGAGAATCCCATTGCTTTCGGCGATTTGGCAAAATGGGAGTATCCTTTAGCAATTCACCTTGCATATATCCGAATTCATAATGATTCCCACGAAATTGTATAATATCACTAAAAACCTTCGTCATTCTATTTCTCCTCAAATTACATGTTAAGGACGAGTTTACTTGATTTTTACTGTTATGGGAATGAATTTGATTTAGTATGGGAATGAATTTGATTTAGTATGGGAATAGGATAAGCATCCTCACTATCCATGCAGCAATACACAATATATAACAGGAGGAACACCGATGCAGCAGAACTTCCAATCCATCTATGAAAAACTATATGAATATTATGGTCCTCAAAACTGGTGGCCTGCAGACAGTCCGTTTGAAATGATGATTGGTTCCATACTGGTGCAGAATACAAATTGGAAGAACGTGGACAAGGCATTATTGCAATTAAGACCCTATCTAAGGCCTGAATTAATTGAAGAACTTTCTATCGATGAGCTTGCACAGTTAATAAGATCAAGCGGCTATTTTAATATAAAAGCAAAGCGAATTAAAGCATTTATGAATTGGTTTAAACGGTACCATTACAATATAGAAGAAATCAAAAAGATGGACAGTAATCAATTAAGATACGAACTTTTGAAAGTGAATGGGATTGGCAAAGAGACTGCAGATGTTATGCTTTTGTATGCGTTTGACAAGCCGATATTTGTCGTTGATGCGTACGCAAGGAGAATCTTCTACAGAATCGGTTATGATATGCCCACAGCCTATGATGGGTTTCGATTAGATGTAGAAAAGCAATTACCAAGTCATCTGCAACAGTATAATGAGTATCATGCACTACTCGTCGAACATGCAAAAGTCCACTGTAAGTCCAGTCCAATCTGCAAGGGCTGCCCACTTCATTCCATTTGTGACCAAAGATTGGAATGAACAGGGGAAATCTATAATTTTATATAGGACTTCTCCCGTTCTGTATCTGGTCAATTTTCCTTTGCATTTCATCTATTTGCTTTTGCATTTGTTCAAACTGAAGAGCCCTATCGGTTTCTTCAAGCCCGCTTTGATTTCTTCCTATAATATCATTCTCATATATGATGGTTGAGCCGACGAATGAAATGACACTTCCGATTGTAGAGATCATTCCACCATAATATATTAGCTTATCGCCAACAACGGAGGGGATTCTATTCTGTGAATTATTCATCAACCTGCACTCCCGTAAAAAGTTTATAAAGTAGCATATGTTATGTTGAAAGAAAGATTTACAAATATACCAGATTAATAACAGGAAGTATGGCTGCCATATACTGTGTGAATTTATAAACCTGTATCGTTCATTCATTGTAAACTCTAACTCTAGAGTAAATCGTTTTTTTGATTAATTATAGAAATTAACTTACAATATCGAAAAGGAGTCGATTGATAATGGCAGATCTTAAGTATGAAATCGTGGAAGCAGTTGCTGTCCTTTCTGAATCCCCGAAAGGATGGACCAAGGAGTTGAATTTAATTAGCTGGAATGGGAGGGATCCTAAGTAAGATCTAAGAGACTGGGCCCCCGAGAAGGAGAAGATGGGTAAAGGAGTTACACTTACCGCAGAAGAATTGCTTCAATTAAAAGAAGCGTTAGCTCGATTAAGCTAATAGAATGCTAATAAAAGGTTAACCAAAAATTAGCCAAGCTAAAAGCACAGTGAATTGACGGAAAAATTTTAAAATATATAATTAAAGGTATATGTTGAAATCGATGGCTTTCTAAATTCATTGATGAGAGGGGAATGTTATGAAGCGCACACAGTTGGAGTCCGATTGGCTAATCGAAGCAAACATTGATGAAATACAGCAAAAATTAACTGCATATCAAGTAACGTCTAAAGAGTTAGTCTATATGTATCTACATAGAATCGCAGCTTATGATAAATCCGGACCGGCAATTAATTCGATTCTTGAAATCAATCCGGAAGCACTTCAGATAGCAGCAGCCCTTGATTACGAAAGGAAAACCAAAGGAATCCGTGGTCCGTTGCACGGTATACCCATATTAATTAAGGATAACATTGATACCGCAGATAGAATGCATACAAGTGCAGGCTCCCTTGTCTTGGCAGAATCCTATGCGAAGGAAGATGCTACTGTCGTAAAAGCAATCCGGAAGGCGGGGGGTATTATACTAGGGAAAACCAATCTGACAGAATGGGCAAATTTCATCGCTGAGAATATGCCATCTGGCTACAGTTCAAGAGGTGGTCAGGTCGTCAATCCATATGGTAAAGATTTTACAGTAGGAGGGTCAAGTTCGGGATCTGGTGCGGCTATCGCAGCCAGTTTGGCGGCAGCCTCCGTTGGTACGGAAACTTCTGGATCAATCTTAAGCCCTGCAAGCCAAAATGCATTGGTTGGAATTAAACCTACAATCGGTCTGATCAGCCGTTCAGGAATTATCCCTATCTCACATACACAAGATACTGCAGGACCAATGGCAAGAACAGTAAAGGATGCGGCATTATTGCTGAATGTCCTGCAAGGGGAAGATCAAAAGGACCAGGTCACCCTTAGCAATGAACTTACCCACATTGATTTCACTTCCTATCTTTTGAAAGATGGTTTGAAGGGGAAGAAAATAGGAGTAGCCCGCAGCCCTTATTTCGATAACTTAAGTGAATCGATGGTTCAGGTTATAGACAAGGCAATTGAAGAAATAAGAGAACTTGGAGCAATCGTAATCGATCCTATTCAAATACCTTCTGCAGATGAAGAATGGGATATGAATGTCATGTTATATGAATTCAAAAGTGACTTGAATGCCTATTTAAATACAATAGATTCAAAGCACGGAATCCATTCCATTGAAGATGTTATTCGCAAAAATGAAGAGATTGGGGAAAAAGCCCTGAAGTATGGTCAAAAGATAATGCTTGATGCAGGAGCATCGAGTGGTAATCTTACTGAAGCGGTTTATCTGGATAGCTTATTGAAGGATGGCTTTCAATCAAGGGAAAATGGGATTGATGCTGTACGAAAGGTCCATGATTTGGATGCAATTGTCTTTCCGAGCTATTATGGATCGTCCATTGCGGCCAAAGCGGGGTACCCATCGATAACGGTACCGGCAGGGTTTTCAGCTGAAGGTGAACCAGTTGGCATAACGTTTACATCCAGTGCCTTTACGGAACCAGCATTGCTTGAAATAGCCTATTCCTTTGAGCAGGGAACCCATCATCGAGCGGCACCATCTTTTTGTCAGCCATCCGTATTGCTTGCGGAGCAATAGATTTTGGCAAGAATAAAACGAGGCTGTCCCCATTAGTCTTTAACCGACTTGGGACAGCCTCGTTGTTTTTTTCTTCAGCTATCTTCATAAACCTAATATAGCATTTCTGCTTTCATTAATGATGTTTACTCGGGTTTTTCTCTTCTCTAATCCTATCTTTCCGCAATGCCTTATAAAAGGAAATGACCATGAAAACCATAATCAAGGAAAATGGCAGGGCGGCAACGATAAGTGCATTCTGCAATGCCTGCAGTCCACCGGTATAGAGCAGTACAGCAGCGATTGCCGACTGGAAAAATCCCCATACAAACTTTACAGAGGTTGCTGGTGATAAGGAACCGTTTGTCGTCTGCATTCCTAAAACGAAGGTCGCTGAATCGGCTGATGTAATAAAAAAGGTACCGATAAGAGCCAGAGCGAGAATGGATAGAACAATGCTGAACGGGAAGGAATCAAACAATCCAAATAATGCCTGTTCGTCAGGAAGGCCAGCGATATCCACTCCATTTTTCTGAGCATTGATTCCCGATATACCGAATGCGGAGAACCATAGGAAACCAACTACAGACGGCACAATCAATACGCCGGAAATAAATTCCCTAATAGTTCGGCCTCTTGATATCCGGGCAATAAAGATACCAACGAATGGTGCCCAGGCAATCCACCATGCCCAGAAGAAAACAGTCCAATCCATGACCCATTGCCGTTCCTCTGGATCATTTGGTGCCATACGGAGGCTTTCTACAGGCAGACTCTGGATATATGTTCCTACCGAATGGGTTAATGAGTTCAGAATGTATTGGGTAGGGCCTAAGAATAATGTAGCTAAGAATAACAAGGCAGCTAAGGCCATGTTGATATTACTTAAATATTTGATTCCTTTACTCAAGCCAGAGTAGGCAGAAGCCATAAATAAGACCGTCACAATCAAGATAATGATCAGTTGAGTTCTAAATGTGCTCTCGATTCCGAGCAGGAAGGACAAACCTCCATTAATTTGTGCTGCGCCAAAGCCAAGCGTGGTCGCAACTCCTACAATGGTGGCAAAGACAGCCAGTATATCAACGGTCTTTCCCCAAGGTCCGTTCATTCTATTTCCGAATAGAGGCTCGAGTGTAGCACTGACTAGGCCTCTTTTACCGTGACGAAATGTGAAATAAGCTATGATTAAGGCGATAATGGCATAAATGGCCCAAGCATGGATGCCATAATGAAAGAAGGTCAAGCGCAAGGCATCTTCCAGAGCCTCCGTTGTACCCGCTTCAGCCATTGCTGGTGTCTTTATGTAATGCGAAACCGGCGAAGCAACTCCGTAAAATACAAGGCCGATTCCCATACCAGCACTGAAAAGCATGGCAAACCAAGAAGGATAACTAAATTCAGGCTTATCATCATGTCTTCCAAGTCGAATCTTCCCATAAGGGCTGAAGATCAAATATAAGCAAACGACAACGAATAGTGTAACGACTAATAAATAATACCAGCCAAAGTGAATGGAAATGTAACTCATCATTCCACTGGAGATACTTTCAAAACTTTCGGGAGATAAGACGCCCCATATAGAAATGGAGAGTGTTATTGCCAATGTGATCCAAAATACAGATGTAACTTTTTTCATATTCTCCAACCTTTCTTGCTGTTAACGAAATATTGATGTTAGTATTTCTCAAACGAATGAGTCTATACCGTATCGAAATAGGGCAAGAATGCTTTTCATATTGCACACATATAAAAATGAAACAAAGAATACATTCTTTAATGTATAATAATTTTAAAATAGGCGCTTTTCGAAAGCATTGTTGTTTTTTTATTTTCAGTTGAGGGAAAAACAGTAACTGAAAACCTTCGTTCGGGAATTCACTCATTTTGAAATGAATATTTAGTGAGATTAACTCAAGCAATATGAAGTTGAAAAGCATAATACTAGTTACCAGCGCAGCGTAACTGCAGCGTGGATGAAGCTTATTATCAAATTTCGTCGCAGTTCGTAGTTTATTTGCCAAAAAACAACAATCTTTAGAAAACAAGCTTTAAATAAGACAGCGGAGGTTCCAAATGACATTAGAGAAGAAACTCATCAATAAATCGTACTATATTACATTCATGGAAAGCAAGGAAAACGTTCATCCGATTGAAGCGCTGGGTGAAATGTATATGGTTGAGCAACAGAATGAAGTGACTGATTTATCGGCAATTCGCTTCGCTCAGGGAGAAGTATATTTTCAATATAAAGACTATGAAGCAGCAATATTCAAATGGGAAAATATTTCAAATGAACTGGCTCCATGGGCACAGAAGAATATTGCCGATGCACATTTTGAATTGGACCTGCTCGCAATCGCAGAGGATTATTATAAGGCAATTGAAACCGATTCTAGCGTATTAAAGTCGGAAGTACTTCTACAGCTTTTTTCATTATATGTTAGGCTTGGTAAGCTTGAACTGGCAGCAGGATCCATCAAGGATGCAGTCGAGCTGAATCCAGATTATCCGGAAGTGACTGATATGGCGCGTTCTTTCTTTGAAGAACGAGAAGACTATCGTAACGCTATTGAGCTTGCCTGCAATGAAGCCATTCGGACACATTCCATATCATGGTTTTCTGTTCTGGAGACATATGTCAGGGAAGGACGGAACGCCGGGATTAAACCGAGCTATTTCCGGGAAGTGTTGGAAACATTATATGACATTGATCTTGCAAGCTTTGAAAGCCTGTCTGCAGCACAGTGGGAAAGCTACAGACAAACGGATTTGTTCTTCCCTTGGCTGCAGGAAATCAATCAGCTGCTGCTGGATAAAGAGCCGGCACATTATTATGGCTGGAATCAGCTTACGGAAATTTATCATGAAACATACAATACATTGATCGATGGGAATTATCTTATAAGCGAATTGTCACCAATCATTCCAAATTACCTAAGCAATTGGATGAAAATTTCTTCCGGTTCAGATAAACTGATATCTGCTTCGGCTCTTCTGGCGTGGTCCGATTTATTTCCGGATGACTTGGAGGTATCGATGACTGATTTAGCCAAAACTGAAATAGGCCAGTCCTCTGCTCATCTGGATGTTTTGGACGACGGACTCCGTCTATTTCAAACCGTCAAAAATTGGGCTCTGGACAAGGGCGTATTTCTTGATAAACGTTTTGAATGGACATTCAACGAGCTAATCGACTTTAGACATAGCCATTTACTTGTAGCCGGGACAGGCAAAGGCTGGCATTTGGACATCGTGAATAATCTCCTTCAAGATGATTTACTGGATGCATCCACTTCAGCAGCAATGTTCATTAAAAACAGGAATGAAGCAGAATACCATGCCATTAATGAAGAAGAAACGATTACGATTTCCGGCACTGGTGAAATGAAGGAAATGGCAAAAAAACAACAAACACTAATTAGCTGCAAAATACCTTCTTCGTTCCTGGAACAAAATAAACTTGCTTTGATTGTTTCGCCTAGGATTACTAGTCAAAGCACGACACGGGTTGATACATTCCCATCCCTGCCTATGGCCGATAGACTGTTATTTGTACTGGATGCAGCGTCACCTCTAACGGGCCAGGAGCTGGATATGGCTGTTACAATCAGTGAGAAGAACCCAATGGTGCCTGTTCATTTCTTATTAAATAGAAACAATAAAGCAGAAAGTGAATTGCTTGAAGACACAACTAAAAGAATCCATCATTATTTTCCTAATGCCAAGATTCTATCTATATCATCTGGTATTGCAAGAGATGAGATATCCACATTTCTCCATTCGCTAACGATGGAAAGCAGATTAGAGGAAGAACGTGCCGGAAAAGTACTATATTATGTTAAAGAATCCATTGAATATCTTGCAGGTAAAAGGGTGAAGATGGAAAATCAGCTTGCTGAGAATATAAAATGGAATGAAGAGATGGTCACGAAGTTAACCGGCGCGGTCCACCAGCTGCGGGATATGGAAGATGAGAAAATAAATGCACTAAAAAGTTCATACAGAGAAATAAAAGCAGTAATGAGAGAGGATTTGTTGGCCAAGATTCCGGAATTAATTCGGAATTGTGCGGATTTGATTGATGAAGAATCTGATTTTGATAACATTAATAAGAAACTGAATGACGCTATGAATCAGAAAATCAATTCTTATTTGGAAGAAACAGCTCAAACCAGCTACCATAAAGCAATGGAAAATTGGATTGTGGAAAGTAATCAGGAATTAAAGGACGCTCAAGAATACTTGGACGATATACGCGATAGCTTCAATCATTTGTATGGAGAAGAAAAGCTCTCCCTTTCCTGCGACTTTCAAGTCCTGGATGATTGGATCAGGGACACAGACAGAATGACCCGTGGAAGTATTCAATTGGAAAAATCAGCTATTCTGACCCGTTCCAACCCTTCCCAATTATTAATGAAGAGTGCGGAGAGGCTGCTTGGCGCATTTTCCCAAAATAAAGGGGTACTCATTAATAAATATAGGCAGTTTATCGAAAATAAGGATTACAGCGGCACCGCACAATCGATTACAGATAGGTTCATGCAGCAATTTGAGCTATTTGAGCACGCACTGGACCGAGATGTTCACATGTTTTTCGCGAATCCATTTGAAGTATTAAATCGAATCGTTGAGGAAACCCAACAGGAAGTGAAAGAAAACAAACATAGCCTAAACACTATGAGAGAAAACCCAGAACAATACCGTGACCCACTTACCTTGTTCCGGCTTAAGCTTTTGCAATATGAAAGAATGGAAACATCTGACAACAAGGTGGTACATGAATATCATTAAGCATGAGAGGAAGTTAAATAGACTTCCTCTTTTTTGTGTTGCTCTAATTTCTTCTATGCCTCTTCCCAAAAGAATGTTTTTACTGTAGAATAATGCTAATTTTAGAAAAATAGAGGGAGCGGAGAAGATGATAAGACGGCTGACAAAAAAGGATCACGATATATGTTTCGATTTATTGCGGACAAATAGTGCTGAAAATTTATTTATTATTGGTGATATTGAAGCGTATGGTTATGAACAGGATTTCCAAAAGCTATGGGGAGATTTTAATGAGGATGGGGAGCTGATTGCAGTCCTAATGAAATATGAGGAAAATTACATACCATATGCAACAGATTCTTTTCATGCAGAAGGATTTGCAGAAATTATCTCCAGCGATAACCATTTTAAGATGATGTCAGGTATAAAAGAGATAACAGATAAGATAGAGCCATATATTAAACTGCCATTAAAGAGAAAGCGCCAATTCTATTATGCAAAGTGTATAGAAGTAAAATCTAATCCGAATGGCAGAGAGTTATCCAAAGTACAGAAAGCTGTACCTGAAGATGCTGAAGCAATCGTTGAATTATTGAATGGAATTCCCGAATTCTCAGATACAACCATTACAACGGAAAGAAAACGCAGAGGATTGCAAAATGGAACATCCCGCACTTTTTTTATAATGGAAGACGGAAAGATGGTATCAACCGCTTCGACAACAGCAGAAAATTCGTTATCTGCCATGATTGTTGGGGTTGCTACAATGAAGGGATACAAGGGAAAAGGATATGCAACCAAGTGTGTCTTGAGAGTCTGCACTGAGCTTTTGGCAGAAGGTAAAGAGCTCTGCCTGTTTTATGATAATCCTGCAGCAGGTGCTATCTATAAACGAATCGGTTTTAAAGATATTGGACTCTGGATGATGAATACCTACCGTTAATAAGTCAGCAGGAGGGAAGAAAATGGAAACTCAGACTATCTGCATATGATGAAAAATGGATAATGATGTATGAAACCGAGGTACAGATATTAAGTGCAGCATTTGGTAACGAGCTACTAAAATTTGAACATTTCGGAAGTACCTCAGTTCCGGAAATGAAGGCAAAACCTGTTATTGATATGTTGGGATTGGTGAAAGATATCCAAAAAATAGATGAATATAATGAGGAAATGGAATTACTTGGCTATGAAGCGGCTGGTGAGTGGGGGATAGCTGGAAGACGGCTCTTTCGTAAAGGTGGAGAGAGCCGTACGCATCATCTTCATGTATACCAATATGATAATCCTCAAATTGATCGTCATCTCATAGTAAGGGACTATTTGAGAAAGCATTATAGTAATCTGAAGGAAGAATTGGCACGGCATTATACCCATACAAGTCAGTATAGTAAAGCAAAAGGGGCATATGTCCAGGAACTTGAGCAACGGGCGTTAAATTGGTTCAGTACGAAAGAGGGAGCCGAAATAAGTAATGGAAAGGATCTAGAATCAGAAACTGATAAGTAAGATAATATTTAGTAATTTTTACAAGTAACCGTAGCAATGATACAAAGGGAGGTGGTACTTTGCAAGCAATAAAAGAATTTGCCTCGAGTTTTTTATTAATTGTTAGCTGGTTTATATTTGCAATAAGTACATATTTACTTTACTGGGTAATTGTTATACCTTATCTTGCAATCATTCCTTTTCTTATTTCTTTAATTTCTGGTTTATTATGTTTTTACTGCTCAAGAAAGCTCGATGATAGGAGAAAAGACAATTAGTTCTTCGGCTAATGTTTACAGTTTAATTGGAGGTATTGTAATTTGGAAAAGATATCAAATAGACGTTGGGGTACATTATCCATTATTTGTCTTATATTGGGAGCAGTTCTATGGTTACCTAACTTTTTATTTCAATATGGATATAGCATTTGGCTGCTGACATTTCTTGTTAACCCAATCGGTGTTTTATTTGGAGTATTAGGTAAAAGCAAAGTAGGAATTATTTCAAATACACTTATGACTTTTAGTTTTTTTATTTTTATGTTCTTTGGCTATTTTTTCGGTGCGATTTTTAGTAGATAGTCATTAAAGTTTTGCTGGGGAAATGTGTACTTTCACAAAGTATATCAAATTATCCTCTCTATTTGACTTATTTTAAGCTGCAGTCCGGCTGCAACTAACAGACTTCCTGTGTTTCTTCGTAAAGAAGGAGGAAGTCTGTATTACTTTTTTACGAGTGGGTAAATTAAGTATGATTTTAATAAAGGAGGGCTAGATGTGAATAACCTGACAGAACTTGAAGTGGAGCATTTACGTCATATCATCGGTGGGCATGGGACCATTACGACTAAATTAGAAACCTATGCACAAAGCTGTACCGATCCAGAATTAAAGGCAATGCTGCAAAAGGATGCACAGGCAGCCAAACAGGCTAAGCAACAATTAATGACGTTTTTAGGATAAGGAGGGAAAGATATGTTACAGGATAAGGATATCGTAAATGATTATTTAGCGGGGTTAAATGCAAGTTTAACGGGATATGCTGGATACATTAGTCAGTCAAACAATGCTCAGTTAAGACAAACGTTAATACAATTGAGAAATCAGGATGAAACGCGCCAAAGAACAATGTATGAATATGCGCTGCAAAAAGGGTATTCACAGCCGGCAGCACCTGCTTCACAAGAGGTCGTTCAGCAATTGAAAACACAGTTGAATTCTGGACAGTAAGAACAATCTTTACTTAGCTTTTTCGGAAGGGGAAGGAACCTTCCAGGCAATTAATGGGAAATAGAAAATATCGGGGTGTCTTTTTCAGTGGTTGATAAGCCAAGACACCGCAAAATAAAAACTTTCAGATTTAAATCGTCCTTTTCGTTAACGGTGGTATATCCGCAAATACGAATTAGGACGATTTTTTTATCATCTTTCCGAAAAGGGAGACTATAGGATGTGGAAAGATAACAAAAACCTTAATTGCATATACGTAGAAAAGCAGGAATCAAGGAACAAGTATCGAATTAATAATGATAGTAGAAAGAATAGGAATGTAGGTGTGGAAGTATGAACTTTTATTGGTTCGGACTCTTGTTTTGGCTGCTGATAGGACTATCGGGAGTTTCGCTTGTACATGGAATATGGAAGAAGTCATGGGTGGGAATATTGGTGAGTGGGATGACCTTTATCCCGCCTGCTCTCTACTTTTTCGGAACCGAAAATGGATATAGATTATTAGCCATACTACCAGTTTTTTTATGTGTTCTATCCTATTGGATGAAAAGGAGTTTAATATGAATAATTATAAAATATTACTTTTTGACTTAGATGGAACGATTTCAGATCCGAAAGAGGGGATAACAAAGTCTGTTCAGTATGCTTTGGAGAAGATGAACATATTTAAGGCAGATGCAACTAAGCTCGAAGGCTTTATTGGGCCGCCACTCCAGGAATCATTTGCCAGATACTATGGATTTGATGAAGAAAAAACGCAACGCGCTATTGATCTTTATAGGGAAAGATTTACGGATAAAGGAATGTTTGAGAATGAACTATATCCGAAGATCACGTTGTTGCTTGAACGATTACAAACTCAGTATACACTGGTTATTGCAACTTCAAAACCGACTGTGTTTGCCGAACGAATTCTGCAATATTTTAAGATTGATTCTTATTTTGAACTAATTGCGGGAAGTAACCTCAATGGCACACGCACGTCTAAAACGGATGTTATAAAATATATATTGGGCAGATATAAGGAATGTAAGCCTGAAGAATTTGTGATGATTGGCGATAGGGAGCATGATATTCTCGGAGCGAAAAACACGGGAATTGACTCTATCGGAGTAACTTATGGGTATGGAAGTCCTGAAGAACTCCGTCAATCAGAGCCAACGTATATAGTTCATAACGTAAATGAGCTGTTGAATATGCTCATTCGCCATGATTCAGTAGGAACCTTATAGGCCTATAAACACTTTCTGTGAAGGGGGTTAGAAACAAACGGAAAAGGTTACATAAACAAGATTCTAATAAAGAGAATCAAGGAGTTGAATATCAATGATGAGTTTCATTCTCACTTTTATAGTGGCGTTCTTCACAATTTTGGTACTTAATGTGTTAGCTTATAGTTTATCTAAAATTAATGTGAACACTTTTAGATGGTTTTTACATTCGGGAATAGGGGCATTAGTTGTAAGCTGTCTATACCTTGTCCTATAAATGGACAAAAGCAAATTTTATGTCTGACACACGATAAAAAGAGGGTTGGAAACTTGTGCGCCCCATCTTTTCCTAAAAACCACTAAAACCACCAAATAGATCTGTTAGCCATAAACCTAGAGAAGCCATTTTATTAAAAAACAGTAAAATCCCAACAAATACCATGATAAGGCCACCGAATTTCATAACCTTATCAGAATATCTTAGAAGTAATCTAGATTTACCAATAAAGAATGATAATACCAAGAATGGAATTGCAAAACCTAAAGTATAAGCTGATATGTAATATAGCCCTTCATTTGGATTGGCAACTGACAAGGATAGTACGGATGAAAGTATAGGACCAATACAAGGTGTCCATCCAGCACTGAAAATCACACCGACAAAGAACGAGCCCATGTATCCAGCAGGCTTTTTTATGTTGCTAAATCGTTTCTCTTGCATCATTTTAACAGGTTGAAAAACGCCCATTAAAAACAGTCCCATTGTAATGATGAAGATTGCGCCAATCATCCGAATAAAGTTTTTATAACTAAAAAACAGATCGCCAATCAAAGTGAAGACAGAACCGAGTAAAAAGAAAACAAGAGCCAACCCAAACACGAAACATAGACTATGTATAAATAAATCTTTTTTCATATCGGTAGTTTGTCCAGTACGATCAGATATTTGGGCGACGGATAAACCCGATATATAAGAAAGATAGGTTGGATATAACGGGAGGGTACAGGGGGAGAGAAATGACAAAACACCAGCACTAAATGCTAACAATATTAATTCCATGATATTACCTCTTTCTTAACAATATATTCGTTTTCATTTATTTTATCTAAATAAAAAAACATATTGAAATTATTTAATATCATTCCGTTCAAATAATGCATAATTGATTTGGTTATGAGTTGGGGTTGTTGCATGTGTTTAAATAACCAGTTCTCCGCAGTTCCGATAAAAGCAGAGGCCATAAATTGCACAGTTAATGACCAGTCTTTGTTTTGATGATCTCCTGCATATTGATTTTTTTCAGTATAGCAGACGAAAGGAATTATGACATCCGTTTTTTAATTGGATAGCAGGGAAAGAATTCTCACCGATATAAATGATGTATTGGGCAGATATAAGGAATGTATAGTGAGATATGGATACCTTTAAAAAAATAACATGCTAACAGGGACTCTGGTTAAAGTTGGCTATCAGAGGGGGTATTGTTATAATTTTTCAAAATGGGCATCTCAAGGTTTGTAAATTAGAAAATAAGGATAAGTTTCTGCTAGCAAAATGGCTGTCTGACCCTAGAGTTCTTGAATTTTATGAAGGAAGAGACAATCCCTTTGATTTAGAAAAGGTTGAAAAAGTTTTTTATCGCCCTGAAGATAGTAAAACTAAATGTATTGTGGAGTTCTATGGTAATGCAATTGGATATGTTCAATTCTACCGACTGGATGATGAAGCAAAAAAAGATTATGGCTATTTTGGAGAAAATGTTTTTGGTACAGACCAATTTATTGGTGAAGTGGAGTATTGGAATAAAGGTATTGGAACATTGCTTGTATCAACTATGACCAATTTTTTAATAGAAGAAAAGAAAGCGGAAAGAGTTGTAATGGACCCTCAGACCAGAAATGCAAGGGCTATTAGCTGCTATGAGAAATGTGGATTTAATAAAGTTAAAATACTTCCTAAGAATGAGTTGCACGAAGGTATATATGAGGATTGTTGGTTAATTGATTACCATAAGTAATTAACTCTTCAATTAATGGATGCTTTTAGTAAGAAACTTAAAAAGCAGTAACCCCGTTCTAGTCGAACTGGGTTACTTTTTTGTAAATAAAAAGCATTCAATTGCTTGTTTATGAGAGTCTGCAAGTACAGTGATTATTGGGTCGAAATCCCGCTTTGTACAAATGATGAATGGTTAGGAATGTCAGCAACTACGAATAGTGAGGTGATATTGGCAAAAGGCAATCAATGATGATTTTGCTTATTTTGGAAGGTGTTTAGGTATTTAATGGTAAACCTCCAAATAGTACATTCATAAGAGAAGTATAACAACAAATAAGAAAATACCATCTTTTTAAATTTACTTGTATAATAAGAATATCTTTTTTGAAAAGTGCCATTAATCAATACAATGTTCATTGCTTGTTCCTAATTTGCTGCTGCATTTTTGACTAGATGTGCAGTATTGGTTTTGCATATTAACCGCCAAAGGGTTACTACATATAATTGAGGTGTGAATGGATGGATAATGGAAATAAAGTAATGCCAATTCAAGCAGCAAAGCAATTCGTTGCGTTATACTTTCCAGACTGCAATGGTGCTTTACTGGCCGGAAGTGTTGTGAGGGGAGAAGAAACGGAAACTTCGGATCTTGATATTGTTATTTTTGATCAGGATATTCGTTCATCTTACCGAGAGTCCATGAATGTGTTTGACTGGAACATTGAAGTATTTGTCCATAACTTTAGCTCATATAAGCACTTTTTTAAAAGTGATTGTGAGCGGGCTAAACCTTCCATGCCAAGAATGGTATCGGAAGGAATTGTATTAAAAGACACCGGATTTCTGGATGCGATAAAGAAAGAATCCGACGAATTATTGGAAAAGGGTCCAGAGGAATGGCCGGAAGATACGATTATGGTAAAACGCTACTTTATTACAGATGTATTGGATGATTTTATTGGAAGCAATCATCGAGCTGAAGAAATATTTATAGCAAATGCACTTGCTGAATTGGTGAGTGAATTCATATTGAGAACAAATAGAAAGTGGATTGGTTCTTCTAAATGGATCCTTCGTTCTTTAAGAAATTATAATGCCGATTTTGCAGGAAGATTTATAGAAGCCTTTGATACTTTTTATAAAACAGGGGATAAGGCAAAGGTAATCCGAATGGCCGACAAAGTCCTGGAACCTTATGGCGGGAGACTATTTGAAGGCTTCACGATTGGGAAAATCCAATCGAATCAAATGGAATCATTTAGGATAGAGGAGATTGATATTGCAAATCCTGTGCTGGCAGAAACAGTGCTGAACATTCAAATACCTGCCTATAAGGTCGAGGCGAATCTAATTGGATATGAAGATTTGCCGCCGCTTAGAGATACGATTACCACATTGCAGCAAAGCGGGGAGACCTTTTTCGGCTGTTATAATAACGGCAAATTATGTGGCGCTGTATCGATAAAAATAGAAGAAATGGTTATGGATATACATAGGTTAATCGTACACCCCAAACATTTTAGAAAAGGGATTGCCGGGAAGCTATTGAATTTTATAGAAGGAAAAAATGGGATAGAAAAGATTATCGTGTCAACTGGATCAAGGAATTTACCTGCTGTTCATTTTTATCTGAAAAGTGGATTTCATAAGGTTGGTGAGATAGAAGTAAAGGAAGGCTTAACACTTACTGCTTTTGAAAAATCTATTTTCAGATAGGGGGGATTATCATCAACATACCTGAAGACTTTCAGATGAAAATAAAAAATACCTTTGGGCATGAAG
This sequence comes from Oceanobacillus massiliensis str. N'diop, assembly GCF_000285495.1. Classification (GTDB taxonomy): domain Bacteria; phylum Bacillota; class Bacilli; order Bacillales; family Amphibacillaceae; genus Oceanobacillus; species Oceanobacillus massiliensis. Next base: position 743,247 of record NZ_HE610977.1, on the reverse strand, counting down.
GAGCGTTATGGCTAACAAATTTACAAGAACTACTAGAAAGTGTCCTCCATAAATGGCAAATGACAATGATCGGTCCTGTAAAGAACCTTTCCTATAATTATGTGGCCAAAGTGGCAGATTCCAATGGGAAACCCTATATCCTCAAAATAGGAGTCCTCCGCAATGAATTCGAAAATGAATTACAGACTCTTCAAGCATATGCTGGAAAGGGTTGTGCCGCTTTAATAAAGCAGGATGCTGCAAACCGGGCAATGCTTCTCGAACATGTTATTCCAGGGAAAATGCTTTCTGAAATAGAGGATGAGACGGTCGTTATGGAACATTATCTAAACGTTTGGAAGGAAATTCGAAGGCCGCTGGAGGAAAACGGAACTCCTGCAATTGCGGAATGGTTTCAAGGATTAAAGAAGTATCTGCGTAACTTTCCGAATGGAGACGGTCCTATCTCGAATAAGTCGATTGATTTAGCTGAAGAAAGCTTTGATTATGTGATGGATACATCTGTAGGTGGTGAACTTCTCCACGGGGATTTGCATCATGAAAATATCCTGTTTTCCAAAGAAAAGGGGTGGCTGGCAATTGATCCAAAGGGCGTTATAGGTGATCGCTATTTTGATCTGGTTTCATTTTTAATCAATCAGCTGCATTCAAAGGCCTATCCAAAGGAAATATTGAAGCTGAGGGTGGATATAATTTGTGAACAATTGAAGCTGGACAGGAATCGATTATTGAAGGCGGCCATTGCGATGGGTACCTTATCTGCCTGCTGGTCGATAGAAGGTAATGATTCGAATTGGGAGAATACGTATCGATGTGTGGGATGGTTTGCGGATTTCTTGCAGGAGTAGGAATAGAAACAAATAGGATTGAATGGAACTGGGGGACTTTACGTGATTGATATTAGAAAAATAGACCTTGATAAAACAAAGCGCATTATCGTTATTTCAGATATACATGCTAATTTACAGCTTTTTGAAAAACTGCTGGACAAAGTGAACTATTCAGATGACGATTATTTATTCATTAATGGTGATCTTTGTGAGAAGGGACCGAATAGCTTAGATGTCATTCGCTATGTCAGAAGTTTATCCAATAGCTCTGAACGGGTTTTTGTGACAAAAGGAAATTGTGATGTTGTCTTTCGATACGTATTAGAGGGCGAAGAGGGAATAATTAATTATATGAACAATCGACAGTATTCATTTTTAAATGAAATGCTTGCAGCGAATCATAAATCTATTGATGATTTCAGTGGTTTAGAAGAATTGGCTGCTTACTACCGGAAGCATTTCCATAGTGAAATAGAATGGCTGGAATCTCTTCCGATTGCTTATGAAACGGATGAACATATCATGATACATGCAGGTATTGATGAAAGTTGGCCGAATATGGAGGAATCAGTTGCATTGTATACACCATCCTTTTATGAACAAGGACATCATGCAGGTAAAACCGTTATTGTCGGACACTGGCCAGTCGTTAATTACCGCTCCGCACAAGCAAGTTCACACAATCCTTTAATTGATTTTGATAGACAAGTGATAGCGTTAGACGGAGGGAACCAGATTAAAAGGGACGGGCAATTAAATGCCCTAATGATTGAAGATGGCGACTATTCCTATACATATGTCGATGAATTATCTGAAGAGTCGTTTGTCTCGAAAGGGCATATCGATACAACCGGAAGAATCGGAACGGTTACATATCCAAATTATGAAGTGAAAATAATAAGACAGGAAGAATTTTTTTCGCTTTGTGAAAATAGTAAACTAGGTCTGCAACAATGGGTAAAGAATGAATATTTACGAGCTAAAGATGAACAGGTCTATTGCACGGATGATCTAAGTACTACTTTTTTATCGGTCGGCCTTGATGAAAAAGTGTGGATATTAGATGATGAGTGTGCTGGGTACACGCTGATAAAGAAAGTAAATGGGACGGTAGGGTGGATACCAAAGGAGTGTATCTGATGAGGGGGGAGAATACGCGGAACCGGGCGTCTGTCTTAATTATTGAAGGCAATCAGATAGCGGTCATCAAGCGGATAAGAGAAGGGAATACGTATTATGTTTTTCCGGGTGGCGGCATGGAATATGGTGAAACACCAGAAGCTGCAGCAATAAGAGAGGCGTACGAAGAATTGGGTTTAGTGGTCAACATTGATACCTGCCTGATAAAGCTAGAAGACAATGGCACACAGTACTATTTTCTGGCTGCTGCCGCTAGTGGAACGATTGGTACAGGTACTGGTGAAGGATACACCGATCTAGAGCGAAACAGAGGTGAATACCTGCCAATGTGGGTGGAAATTGAAAAGCTTATCTTTCTAGATATTAAACCAAGAGAAGTGGCAGTGAAAATAAGTTTGTTGTTTGAATAGAAATTTTCATGTGAATTTCTAAGGGCAACATCATTTAAATGAGGTCATCCAGGAGAAAGGAGATTGCTATGCTGACAGGCAAAAATATCTACTTAAAACCCCTTACTGCAGGTGATGCAGATGCTATGCTTGAACTGCAGATTCATAACCGCGCGTTTTTTGAAGCATTTTCCATGCTGCGTGACAGCAGTTTTTATACGAAAGAGACACAATTAGAGAATATAAAAAAGTATGAAGAAGAAAGGGAACAAGACCTGGGATGCCACTTTGGTATATTTAAGAACGAAGATGATCTCCTGGTAGGGACAATCAATCTCTTTCACTTATTAAGAGGGTCTTTGCAGAGTGCCTTTATTGGCTACTTTCTCGATAAAAAACATAATGGCAAAGGTTATACAACGGAAGCTGCCAAATTAATGGTATCCTATGCATTCGAGGTTCTAAAATTACATCGGATTGAGGCCGGTGTTATGCCACATAATATTGGATCCATTCGTGTCTTGGAAAAAGCTGGCTTCCATAAAGAAGGTTTAGCAAAGAAGAATGTGAAAATAAACGGAAAATGGGAGGATCATCAGGTATTGGCAATAATCAACCCAAAAGATTAGCACGTATTGAATATAGATAGAAAGACAAGGACAGCACTATTCAGTTAATAAAACGCTCCAGCGGGGGTGTATAACGAAATGAGAGGATAATAAGGATGAATCAGGGGATTATTTCTTATGGGGAAGCTTTCGTAGATTATATTGCACAGGATAGAACCAATAAGCTTTATAACACCTACCTAGGCGGTACAACCATTAATGTGGCAGTTGGAGCAAGAAGGCTTGGGACACAATCCCACTATATATGCAAGCTGGGAACGGATGAGACCAGTCAGTTCATCAGGAGAGAGTTGGAAAAGGAAAGCGTAAATACGGATTATTGCATGGAATCTGAGAGGAAGCGGATCTGTAGTGTCTACATACATCTGAATGAAATGAGAGAGAGACACTTTCATGCCTATATAAATGAAACGCCAGATGAACAGCTTTTGGAATCGGAATTGCATGAAAAGCTTTTCGAAAATGCCTTCCTTTTTTATTTTGGGTCCGGTACATTATTTCACCCTACTGCCTTTACTACGACGAAAAGGGCGATTCAATTAGCGAAACATCACCGGAGCCTGATTGCGTTTGATCCGAACATTCGATTGAAACGCTGGGACAATTTAGAATCTTGCAAGACGAACGTGAAGGGTATGCTGCCAGATGTAGACATTCTTAAAATTTCTGAGGAAGAATTATTATTCTTGACAGAAGCAGCAACCCTGGATGCTGGTTTACAAATAATAAAAAGCTATCAGATACCATATGTATTTATAACGAGAGGGGAAGATGGCGCGATCGTCTTTTACCGAAACGAGAAAATCATTGTTCCTGCAGAAAAAGTAGAGGTAGTCGACACAACTGGTGCTGGTGATGCATTTATGGCCGGCCTCCTCCATTGTTTTGATCGTCATGGAATTCCAAAAACGGCGGATGAATTGGTATTCTATACGAAATATGCCAATAAACTAGGTTCAAATACGGTGAAAACGCTTGGAGCATTAACAACAGAATAGATGCTGAGCTAGCGCTGTATTCATAAAGATAATCCGACTCAATACCCGCGCTTATTTCTATAAACAAGGGGGATTGCAGTCAGATTTTTAAATGCATTTTTTAATAACGATTGCTATTTTTAAACCTCCCAGTTGATTGAAACTGCGATATAGCAAGAAATGATTGGTGTTTAATCTACACTCCGGAAATACACTGCGCTTTCCACGGGCTCGCGCTAAGCCTCCTCGCTCGCAAAGTTCGCTCCCTGTGGGGTCTTAGCGTCTTCGCTTTCCCGCAGGAGTCTCCATGTATTTCCTCCGCTATGATTTGGCTTTCTGAATCAAATTACTGATTCGATTATGAAGCTGATGGATTGGAGCATAGGGCAGTCGACTCCAGCGGGAAAAGCAACAGGTGAAGATCCCGCAAGAAGCCGGGCTCGCTTCTGAGGAAGCTGAAGCGTTGCCCGCGGAAAGCGACTGCCCGGAGCGGAAATCGGCAGAGTCTGTTACCTCACAGTTTTATAGAATGTGCTTGAAACAACAAGATTTTAGAAAGCTATGTATCACTTTGTATAATGATTTGCATATGAACTTGCTACAAACGAATCTGGTTTAATTTTTGGCTCGATTCCTAATGATTCCATCCGCAAAACCATTTCATCCACAAAGATTTTGGTCTTGTTTCTGCTGCCTGAGCCGATGTCGATATGCCCCTCAATGGCAAAGGAAGCCCCCTTATATATATTGGGCAAAATAATATCAATAAGCTCTTCTTTCTTATCCTCTGTGAACATCGAAACGACTTCTTCTGTAAGTGTTGTTTCCAAGGAGATGCGTTCGTGGAGATTAAGCATTTTTCTAGGTATGATTACTTTTCGAATGCAGGCCCAGGCACCTTTCCTCTCACAATGAATTACCAAACCTGTAATAAATCTCGTATGGCCAGGATGTATTTGTGAATCGGTACCAAACATTAACTTATAGCACCCGGTTGGATCCTTCTCCATAAATTGCCTGATATAGTGGAATACTTGGTTAAACGACATGTTCTTTTGACTCAGATTCTGAAACGTGTAATTTAAAACCTTTAAATCAACCATATGTAAACAGACCCTCCTCAGAGAATTTAGGATATCGTTCATTTCCTTTTTATTATATTCATATAGTTATACTATTAATCATCTCAATCAAAGGTTTTTTTATTTACATAAATTAATGTAGCTTTACCTGTAAACATAGTAAAATAGAAGAAGGCTATCAATTTACTGGAGGTACTAATGAAAGAAATTGTAATTACACTGGCAGAAATCGTAAATAATATACACGATATTTTAATAGATATGTTTGGACTAAGCATGTCGGACAAAGAACTGCATTTTTGGTTGATTGGAATAATCGGAATGGGAATGTTTTTTCTGGTTTATTTGTTCTTTAAGCTTCTTGAAAATATGAAATGGAGTACAAGTATTTTCTCTTTTATTTATACATTTACAATCATGATTGTACTGGTGTTCGCCATTGAATTGCAGCAGGCGATTACCAATCGAGGCAATATGGAATTTGCCGATGCGGTGATGGGACTATGGGGCTTTCTCGTTATGTTCTTCGTTTATGCTCTGATTGCGGCAGTTATCTATTTTGTTTTTCATCTCAATAAAAATAGAAAGAAATAACATCATCCAAACAGGCGGGCATAGATTATGCCCGTTTTTATATGCCGTTTGGGGCGAAATGGCTGCAGCATACCATTGATCTTAATCATTTCTTATCTCCCATCAAATAAACCAAAACCATTATTATGTTCTGATAGTTGCCTTAAAGTTAAGACAAGGGGCATAGATTTACTTCCATGATTCAATTCATGTATACTTATGTGAAGGGATTCACTAACCTTGTTAAGAGGAGGTAACGCCACTGATGGGCAGATTAAAGCAAATGGTCTTGGAACAGAAAAGCAAAATGATTTTGCTGATCGTTTTAGCGGCACTATCTGGTTTGGCTATAATTGGGCAGGGTTATTTATTGGTGATGATTGTAGATCGGATTTTTATAAAAGATTATGGATTTTCAGAAGCTATTCCTTTCCTGGTTGGTTTGCTGGTCGCTTTATTAGCCAGGACAGTTCTCACCTTTATGAATGGAAGAATAGGGATTAAAATGTCCTCACATGCAAAAGCGACATTTAGACGATCTCTTTTAAATAGATTTTCGAGTAATCCGATGGAAACATCGGTACAGGGTCAGTCAGGGAAAAAGGTCAGTTTAATAATGGATACGGTGGATGAGGTAGACAGTTATTTCAGCAGTTACATTCCACAGGTTATTCAATCGTCCATTATACCAATAATGGTGCTGGTGATTATTTTTATGGAACACTGGACAACAGGCGTCATTATTTTGATTACAGCCCCTTTTATTCCGGTATTCATGATGGTCATAGGATTTAAAACGAAAGATAAATCGGAAAAACAGCTGGATAGGCTGGCAGCTTTTTCAGGAATATTCCTTGATACATTGCAGGGATTGCCGACACTAAAATTATTCGGTCGTTCAAGGGAGCAGAAGGAGAGGATTCGCCAAAGCAGCATCGACTTTAGAGATGCAACGATGGATGTATTAAAAGTAGCCTTCACTAATTCATTGGCATTGGAGTTCATATCCATGCTGAGTGTTGGTCTAGTGGCACTGGAAGTTGCGGTGCGTATGATTATATTTCAGGATATTACTTTCTATACCGGATTTCTCATGCTGATCCTCGCCCCAGAGTTTTATTCGAAATTAAAGGATTTGGGCAGTGCTTTCCATACGGGGAGGACTAGTATGGGGGCAGTGAAAAAGCTGGAAGAAGAGCTATCCGAAATGAGCCAGACTGTTCAGTGGGGAGAAAATCGTCTCCATGAAAATCCGGCAGATTCAAGAATACCTACATTAGAAATAATACATGCTGGTTTTAGCTATGGGGCGGGGGCATTTACTTTAAAAGACATTCATACGGTGATTCAGCCATATGATCAGGTTGCAATCATTGGGAAAACCGGGTCTGGTAAATCAACCCTGCTTAATATGATAGCTGGCCTTTCCGACCCATTGGAAGGCGAAATAAGGATTAATGGAAAGAATCGCAAAGAGATTCTGGAAAAAGATTGGTTCGATAACATTAGCTATATTTCACAGAATCCATATCTCTTTTCGGGTACCATAGCTGACAATATTGCAATAGGTGCGGCGGAAGAGGCAACAAGAGAAGCAATTATAGATGCTTCCCAAAAGGCTGGGATAGCTGAATTAATCAATTCACTTGAAGATGCTTATGACACACCAATTGGTGAAGCGGGGAGAGGACTTTCCGGTGGTGAAAGACAACGAATTGCCATTGCCAGGTCTTTTCTGAAGCACCCTTCGATTATCCTTTTTGATGAACCAACAACAGGTTTGGATTTGCAGACAGAGCAAATCCTTACAAAAGCGATACAGGAGCTCGGGGAAAGTTCTACAGTGATTACGGTGGCACACAGGCTGCATACCATCAAAAATGCCGATCTTATCCTTTTAATGGACAAGGGAGAATTGATAGCTTCAGGAACCCATGATGAACTATTGAAATCTGATGTTATGTATCGAGATATGATAACTGTTCAGCAGGGAGGGATGGCACAATGAAAGGTCTCGGAACTGTTATCAAGGTGCTGCTCAAGGAGAAAAAGGATATTATCCTTTCGATAATCTGTGGATTTATCGCTGGGATAGCTGCAGTTGGGCTGTTCTCTTCCAGCGGGTATCTTATTTCCAAGGCTGCATTGGCCCCGCCAATATATACCTTAATGGTATTGGTAGCGATTGTTAAACTGCTTGGCATTGTCTCGGCATTAAGCAGATACGGTGAAAGGTACTTTTCACATCGTGGAACCTTTACAATGCTCGGTAATTTGCGTGTCAACTTTTATGAAAGGCTGGAACCGCTGGCACCGGCCATTTTTCAAAGGTACCGCAGCGGGGATTTGCTCGCAAGAATCATAGGGGATGTCGAAACATTGCAAAATTACTTCCTGCGGGTATTTTATCCTCCTATCGTTATCGTTCTTGTGTTTCTGGTCACCATCTTTATGACTGCCTTTTTTTCGATACAGGCAGCCATGATTATATTGCTTGGCTTATTGCTGACGACCTTTATCATTCCTGCATTTTTTGGTTTAAGACAGCAGAAAGTGGATCGGATGGTTCGGGATAGCAGGGGAAAGTTATCTACAGATGTGACAGAGTTTCTATATGGATTCCGCGAATTGAAGATTTATCAGCAGCTATCTAAGAAGGAAGCGGAACTATCGGATTCAGCAAACCATTATATGGACGAACAGGAAAAGGAACGAATCCATAATCTGTTTAGTGAGTCGGTCAATACATTTGCTTCCCTGCTTGTTTCTGTGATCGTACTTGCTGCGGGGTCATATTTGGTGACGATAGGGCAATTGGATGGGATTTTCCTTGCAATGCTTGTGATGATTTCTTTGACCGTATTTGAAAACACAACAGCAATGGCTGTATATCCCAGTCACCTACAGGATAGTCGCCAGGCTGCAGCACGGCTTGCTGCTGTTGTCAGTAAACAGCATCAAGCCGTGCCGTTAGAGACTGGCATGGAAGCCTTGCAAGTGGAAGCTGCACCATCTATCCGAATGAGCGAAGTTAGCTTCTCCTATCCGGGGGGATCACGTGACACAGTTACCAATCTATCTTTCTCACTACCCGCAGGATCAAAGACAGCTATTGTTGGTCCCAGTGGTTCTGGTAAATCTACCATTATGCAGCTGCTTCTGAAATTCTATCCTGCTGAAAGCGGAGATATTTCATTTAGTGGGCAATCAATTGCCGGAGTTTCACAGGAATGCATCTGGCAAAACTCAAACGTTATCCTGCAGTCCAATCATTTTTTCTATGGGACAATAAGAGAAAATCTGGCACTTGCCAAGGAAGGTATACACGATGGAGAAATGGAAGAAGTACTACTAAAAGTGCAGCTGGACCATTTCAATCTAGACTCTCCGGTTCTGGAAAAGGGGGAGAATCTTTCAGGCGGTGAAAAACAACGTCTGGCCATGGCCCGTGTCCTGTTGAAAAAGGCTCCATTATGGCTGCTGGATGAGCCGACATCCTCTATTGATGCTATAACAGAGCGGGAGCTATATAATCAGCTGTTTGAAGCAGCGAAGGATGATACGCTAGTCCTTGTTAGTCATCGTCTGACAGGATTGGAAAGGATGGACCAAATTATTGTAATGGAACGAGGGATGGTTATCGAGACGGGAACATATGAGGAACTGATGCACAAGCGCGGATATTTTTACCGAATGAAGGAAATCGAACAGAGTGTGTTTCGGGGAGAATGACGGGAAAAGAATGCAATCAGACTTTTTACACAAACCCCCATTAGCAGAATGGAAAATAATAATGGCAGTCAAATGGGAGAGGCTTCCCGTTTTGACTGCCATTTTTTATGTTATGAATTATTTCCTGTTCCGTCCTTATCGGCAACCCAAAATGAAAGTGCTATGGCCCCGATAAGTATCAGAATGGGAGCAACAAAGATTAGAAAATCGTTAAGCAAGCGGATCACTCCTTTTTAGTTGTCTTTCCTTGCACATAGTTCTTGTCAAACAGGAACAGCTTAAGCAGCAAGTATAAGGAAGGAATCAAAAGAGCCATCCCCAGAATAAATACGAATACAAGTGATATTGCCATAGCCATATTCGTAAATCCATCATATATATTCAACTGTGTATACAGTAAATAAGGATAATGGGAAATACCGTAAGCGAAAAATGCTAACGCAAATTGGCCTGCAAGCAATCCAAATGCAAGTCCATAATTCTTGCGCTTCAAAAGAAGCCAGACTGTTCCAGCCCATAATAGAAATGACAATCCGAACATCCACCAGAGATCGAGCATACGTGAAAAATGTTCTTCGTTATGGAATCTTAACTCAAAGATTATGCCGCTTGCAGCGATAATTAGCGGGAAGGACCACCCAATTGCATACTGACGCATTAAATCAGTGGCAGCCGAATCGCCGGTTTTAAACGCATACCATGTCAGGAAAACCGCAGAGATATATAGGACTGCCGCAATGCTAAGAACAACTATTGCCCATGTTAACGGACTAGTAAATAGTGCCGTATAATCCAGTACGGGATGGCCATTTACGATAGAAACAAAGCCGCCCTCTGAAATAGTCAGCACAATCGATAATGATGCAGGAATTAAAATACCTGATGCACCATACATGAAGGCATATCCTTTATGTCCCCTGGCACCATAGGATTCAAACGCATAGTAGGAGCCCCTGACTGCAAGCAATACGAGTGCAAGACTTCCCGGAACAAGCAGTATTGTGCCAAAGTAATAGGCCGTCTGTGGAAAGAATCCAACAATACCAACGAAAAAGAATACAAAAAATACATTGGTTACTTCCCACACCGGGGAGAGGTAACGCTGAATGATTTTGGATAATATATGCTGCTTTCCCCGGATGATACTATAGGCATTAAAGAATCCTGCACCATAATCAATGGAACCGACAATTACATAGCCAAACAGGAACAACCAAAGTACTGAAATACCAAGAATCTCTATACTCATGACGGTTCACCACCTTGCAGTTTTTCGAGATCCTTCTCCAGAGGGAAATTTTTAAATATTTTGCGAAGGACTACCACTGTACCAATGCCCAACACGAGGTATAGCCCAGCGAAAAGGATAAACATTAATCCAACATAATCGCTTGTAGTGGCAGCTTCATCAATTGTCATAATACCTCTCAAAATCCAAGGCTGGCGTCCAACTTCAGCCATCCACCATCCAGCTTCTATGGCCAGGAAGGAAAGAGGGCCGCCAAGAACGATAAGCCACCGGTACCAATTCGCTGTAATGAACGGCCATTTTCGCTTGATGCCTATCCAATAGACAAGCGATAAGAAAATCATAAACATGCCAATGGTCACCATCGTGTCAAAGAAATAATGAACTACGAGCGGCGGCTGTTCCTCCTCAGGGAATTCGTTAAGACCGGTAACCTCTGAGAAAGGATACCCATGTGCAAGAATACTTAACGCAAATGGAACCCGTATGGCATAGTTGACCTCCTGATTTTCATCAAGCACACCATACATCAGCAATGGTGCTCCCTCTTCCGTTTCAAAATGCCATTCAGCTGCGGCAAGCTTTTCAGGCTGATATGCTGCTAAGTATTTACCGGAAAGGTCACCAATAAGAGCGGTGGCAATGGAGAATACGAATCCGATTTTCATCGTCATGAACAGCGCTTTTTTATGGTATTCATGGTTGTAGCCTCTAATCAATTTAAAGGCTGCAATTGCTGCAAGCATAAAGGCAATTGTCATATAGGCTGTTGACAGCACATGCGAAACCTTGGTTGGCATGGATGCTGTGAACATCGCTGCAATCGGGTTAGCATTTGTAAGCTGTCCGTTAACAATATCGAATCCAGCTGGTGAATTCATGAAAGAATTTACAACGGTGATAAAGTAAGCGGACATCCCCGCGCCGATAGCGACGGGAATTAATAATAGCAGATGTTTTTTTGGGTTATCGAATCGATCCCATGTGTAAAGATAGATTCCAAGGAAAATCGCTTCAAAGAAAAAAGCGAATACTTCCATAAATAAGGGCAATGCAATGATATTACCGGCCAGCTCCATAAAGCTTGGCCATAATAAAGACAGCTGTAATCCAATGGCCGTACCGGTCACGACACCAACCGCCACGGTCACGACGAAGCCTTTTGCCCATCGCCTCGCCATCAAAATATAATGAATATCGTCCTTTTTGATGCCAATCCACTGGGCAATCATAATCATCAGTGGAACCCCTACCCCAATTGTGGCGTAGATAATATGAAAAGATAGGGTCAGAAGGGTCAATAAACGGCTGGCATATACCGGATCATCAAACAACATTGCAATTCCTCCTTGCTGCTGCCAAGTGTACGACTGAGCATAATGCATGATGGATAGCAGGATAATATTTCTGCCTGAATAGCTGATAGAAAAGTCCATTCTGAATCTATTCCATAACTTCATACATTAGCCCCATATATTACATTGTATCCTTATATGGTACTATCATGTAATCTGCAGGTATTTACCCAGATACCAATAAAAAATGAATTTATCTCAAAACAGTCTCCCCTAGAATTAAATTACCCCAAGGGCAGGAGAGTTAATCTTTAATTAATGGAAAAGTAAAGTGTCGATCCCTATCAAAAATTCCTTTATCCCAGGTTCTTTCCACGAAAGTAACCTGATCGTTTTTGTCAATTAGCAAAATGGTGGAAGTACGAGTGCCATAATCAGGCGTTTGAATAAATAGTGGAGAGAGTTTCCTTTCGAGGTCTAATGTAATGCCGGTTTGTGGCAAATCATTATCACCTGCTTCTTCAGCATCGGCCACAATTTCAAATAATTTCTCAATCTCGACCGTATCATGGCTATTGCTATATTCTCTTAACATGGTTCTCCCTTTTACAACCTTTGGCCATGGTGTGTTCAGGAAATGATTACTCAAGGCATGCGTTCCATTAGGAATCAAGTCAAATTTATCCTCCATATTATTGTAGTAAAAAAGCGCCTCGGAATTCCCGACTATAAGGTTGAAACCTGAATAATCACCTCGTTTTGCACGTAAAGCATTGAGGTATGCCTCGGGAGATTGATTACTGATCAAGTAGTTGGTTATAATCTCACCGCGTGAATATTTACCGGGTTCTTCCAGATCTGGATTCCTATAATTGGTGAGAGCTGCAATGCGTCCAGTTTTTGTAATTCCAAGCCAAGTCCCCATCTGCAGTAGATCACGGCCTGCCAGAATTTCAGGAGAGTCATTCCAGAACGCTGCCGCTGCTGTAGGCCGGTTATAAAACTCATCCCTATTTGCTGCAATGATTAATTTATATTTTGGGTGGTCATTCAATTGAAAATTTATTAGACACATAATGAAATAGCTCCTCTCATTAAGAACTTTCCGAAATAAGGGTACTGAAATGCGACTGTCCGCATCGAATATTCGTTGCCGCAAACGTGATACTTTTAAGAAACGGCTTTTCCCTATTATAAAGATTATTGGAGGGGATTATCAAAGATGTGGATTGCTGGTAAAAAATACAGCTAGTACCATTCATAAATTCATGCTATACTTAGCAGGCGATGAGCTGAATTGTGTAAGACGAAAGGATAAGGCAATACGTGTGCATGTGAACCACACGATCCTGCGCCACAATTATATAACGCATACGAAGAGACTGACTTATTTTAAGCAGTCTCTTTTTTACATAAAAATTTTTGTCGAGTATTCCACTAGCTGTGCAGTTTGTTAATATAAATAGCAGGTAGAAAATACATATAAAGGGGAATAGCCGATGTCTGAGCAGAAAAAGGTGTGTGTTGTAGGCAGTATCAATATGGATTTAACAATAAAGACCGGGAAAATGCCGGAACAGGGTGAAACAGTGCTGGGAGACAGTTTTGCCACCTATCCTGGAGGGAAAGGGGCAAATCAGGCTGTTGCTGCTGCAAGGGCGGGTGCACTGGTTAACATGATTGGAGCTGTAGGAGAAGACACTTTTGGTAAGGAGCTGCTATCGCATCTGAAGAATGAAGGAATCATCACAGACGGTGTCCTACTCAATGCCGAAAAACCTACTGGAATTGCCTCGATTATTCTATCCGAAAATGATAATCGGATTATTGTTGCTCCTGGTGCCAATAGCGTTGTTACCCCAGATTGGATTGATCAGCATAAACAAATAATTCAACAAAGTGATGTAGTCTTGATGCAGCTTGAAATCCCGATGGAGTCGGTGATGCATACCATCAAAATTGCAAATGAGCATTCCGTCCCGGTTGTGTTGAACCCAGCCCCATTTCAATCAATAAGCAGTGAAATTATAGATGGAGTTTCCTACCTAACACCTAATGACCTGGAAGCATCGTCATTACAAAAAGATACAGATAGACAGCAGATAATAGAAAAGCTCATTGTTACGAAGGGTGAAATGGGGGTACGTTTTTATCATGAGGGGAAAGCGTGCTCTCTGCCTGGATATAAGGTGGAAGTAGTTGATACGACCGGTGCAGGAGATACATTCAATGGAATACTTGCAGCACAGCTTGCAGACGGAAAGAATTTACAGGAATCCGTGATGTTTGCAAACGCAGGTGCAGCATTATCCGTTACAGGTGTCGGTGCACAAGGTGCCATGCCACGTATTGATGCGATTGAAAAGCTTATTAGCGAAAAGCAAACAAAAAATTGAGAAAAATCAATTGATTCATCTTGACATCAAGCGGATTTGTATCCATAATAATAGCAACAATAGCGAACGTTGATGAAGAATTAGTATGCAGGAAATGTTATGAAAGAGAGCGGAATCTACCAGCTGAAAGATACCGTCATATACAGCCTGCAGAACCTGTCTTCAGAGTCCCATGCCAATACATGGGCGCACCTCCGGCGTTATGGATTAAGCGGAATGTTCAAGCATTCAAGTAATGGTGGTACCGCGGAAGCAAAGCCCTTTCGTCCTTATAATATAGGATGATTGGGCTTTTTTGTTAATTTTTCTCAGATATAGGCGGAAGTCTAACTGGAGCCGGCATTCACTGTCTTCAACTTGATGGTCAATACCATGATAAAAAAAGGAGTATGAAGGATGGACAAAAAACGGATCGTAGTCAAGATTGGCAGTAGTTCTTTAACGAATGATAAAGGCGAAATCGATGAGCGAAAGCTGGCTGATCATGTTGGGGCACTTGCTGCGCTTCGTCATGCAAATCATGAAGTGATCATGGTGTCTTCGGGTGCAGTGGCAGCTGGATTTGCTAAACTTGGCTATTCTTCAAGACCAGTAACGCTTAAAGGAAAACAGGCGGCAGCTGCTGTCGGACAGAGCTTACTAATCGGGAAATACATGGATAATTTTGGGGAATACAACATTACATCAGCGCAATTGCTGTTGACGAGGGGAGATTTCTCCAATCGTAATCGTTTCAAGAATGCTTATGCCACCATGATAGAGCTATTGGAAAGGGGAATAGTACCAATCATCAATGAAAATGATACAGTGTCTGTAGAAGAACTGACATTTGGAGACAATGATATGCTCTCTGCGCTTGTCAGTGGTTTCATACACGCAGACCAGCTGATAATTCTGACTGACATTAATGGTATATACAGTGGTGACCCACGAACAGATCGGGCAGCGGAAAAGTTCGACCATCTTGAAGGAATAACAGATGAGCTGATAGCTGCTGCAGATACAAGCGGTTCCAAGGTCGGAACAGGCGGGATGAAATCGAAGCTGATGGCTGCCAGGACTGCAATTTCACTTGGTGTACCTGTATTTATTGGAATTGGAGATGGGAATGGAAAACTGCTCGAAATTCTAAACGGGAGAGGAAACGGAACATATATATCAAGTATACCTAATACTACTATTAATACTAGAAGACAATGGATAGCGTTCCACTCTGAATCGATGGGGAAAATATACGTCGATAAGGGAGCGGAAGAGGCGATATTATATCAAGGGGGGAGCCTGCTTTCTCCAGGTGTTTCTAACGTAATCGGAACTTTCCAAACAGGGGATGTGGTTGAGGTATATGGATCACATCGACTGCTGGGTAAAGGGCAGGTGAGCTGCTCTTCAGAAGAACTGACAGCTTTAGTTAACAGTAGGATGGGAAATGAAAAGGTTATTCTTTTACCTTCAATAGACATAGCTTCACCGGGTTCTTCAGCATCTCCAGATTCAGCATCGCCAAATTCACCATCGCCAAATTCACCAACGATAGAAGTCATTCATCGTCATGGCTGGGCCCGGGCTATACAAAAAGGGGGAGATTTAAGTGAGTGAGGTCATGCAAAAAGGCAAGTTGGCCAAAAAGGCAGGCTATTTGATGACAGGATTAACAACTGAAGACAAAAATGCTGCTCTGGTTCTGATTGCGCAACAATTAATCATCGATTGCAAACATATTTTAGAAGAGAATAAACATGATATTGTTGACGGTAAAAATAAGGGGCTTTCAGAATCTGTACTCGACCGGATTATGCTGGATGAAGCCAGAATTAAAGGAATAACAGAAGCAATCAGGCAGGTGGTTGAACTGGAAGATCCTATTGGGGAAGTTCTGGAGCGGATTGAAAAGGATAATGGACTTTATATCCAGAAAAAAAGGGTGCCAATCGGTGTAATAGGCATAATATATGAAGCAAGACCAAATGTAACAATCGATGCAGCAGCGCTTACCCTGAAAACAGGGAATGCGGTTATTTTACGAGGAAGTACGTCAGCAAGAAACTCGAATAACGCACTTGTGGACTCCATTCGCCGTGCGCTGAAAAAGAGCAAAGTGCCGGTGGATGCAGTTCAATTAATAGAAGATACAAGCAGGGAAACAGCAAAGGAATTATTCCGATTAAATGATTATTTGGATGTGCTGATTCCAAGAGGCGGCAAACATTTAATCGATACAGTAGTAAAGGAAGCATCTGTCCCTGTAATCGAAACGGGTGCAGGAAATTGTCATATTTTTATTGATGAAACAGCACAGGCTGAAATGGTCTCACAGATTGTATTAAATGCAAAGCTGCAGCGTCCGTCAGTTTGCAATGCGCTTGAATCCATTCTGATTCATTCAAATTGGTTTGCACTTAATGGAGCAGCGTTTTTGAAAAAGCTTGAAGGAAATGGTGTGGAAATCTATGCAGATCAGCGAGTCAGACAGGTGTTCCCACAGGCAAAAATGGCAAAAGAAGAGGACTGGTATACAGAATACCTTGATTTAACTGTAAGTGTTAAAATCGTTGATGATGTAGGAGAAGCGATTCAGCATATCAATAAATACGGCACGAGGCATTCGGAATCCATAATTACCGAAGAAGAAAACCATGCTGAAATGTTTTTACGGAATGTTGATGCAGCGGCCGTTTACCATAATGCATCTACCAGATTTACGGATGGATTCGAGTTTGGCTATGGTGCCGAAATTGGGATCAGTACGCAAAAGCTGCATGCAAGAGGACCAATGGGACTGAAGGCATTAACATCCAGCAAATTCTTTATTAAGGGAAATGGACAAATCCGTAACTAGCAGCAAATATCGATGACTACAGAAATCTGGAAGGATATGGACTGGATCAAGGAAGATAGAAGATATCACATTTGATAAAATTCGACAAAAACCGGGAAGTGACAGGCACCCTAGGAAAGGAGTCTAGATGATGGAGATAAATTGGGAGAGGTTAAATCCGATATTGAAAAATGTGTTCGATCATTTACATGCGAATCCGGAAATAAGCTGGGAAGAAAAACAGACAACAGCTTTTATAAAAAAATTGTTCAAAGACAAGAATTGCCGCATTCGCACATTTGAGGACTCAACTGGATTAATCATAGATGTTGGAAGCGGAAAGCCAGTGATTGCCTTAAGAGCGGACATAGATGCATTGTGGCAGGAAGTGGATGGCAAGTTTCAGGCAAATCATTCTTGCGGTCATGATGCCCATATGACAGTTGTGATTGGTGTATTGCTGTCGGTTCTGGAAGCAGGTGGGCCGAATAATGGTACATTCCGGTTTATATTTCAACCTGCAGAGGAGAAGGGGACAGGTGCATTAGCTTTTGTGGAAAAAGGTGTCGTAAACGATGTGGAATATCTGTATGGGTTACATCTGCGGCCCAAGGAGGAATTGGAAAATGGACAGTTTGCGCCTGCCATTGAGCATGGGGCTGCAAAAATCATGATGGGCAATATTAAGGGAGAAGATGCACATGGAGCTAGACCGCATCTTAATGTAAATGCGATTCAAATTGGTACTGAGTTTTTTCAGGCTTTAAATAGCATTCAGATGGATCCGATGCTTTCCCAATCCGTTAAGATGACAAGCTTCCATGCTGGAGGAAAGAGTTTCAATATTATACCCGGGAATGCCAGCTTTTCAATCGATGTAAGAGCACAGACGAATGAACTGATGGAGGAAATGACTGAAAAGATAACCCATATTGCGGATTCGCTTGCCAGCTTGCATGATGTGGATATTGCTCTCGAGGAAGAAACCAATATAGCTGCTGCAGTACTTGATAAGGAAGCAATATCTTTCATGCAGCAATCGATCATAGAATGTGTAGGTGAAGAAAAACTTACACCAGTAATCAGTACAACAGGTGGAGATGATTTTCATTTTTATACCATTAAACGGCCTTCCATTAAGTCAACGATGCTTGCTGTCGGCTGTGATCTTGTTCCAGGACTGCATCATCCGGACATGAAGTTTAATTATGCTATGATACCGAAATCTGTTGAAATTATAGTAGATGTTTTATTTAGAACATTAGAATCCTCCCAGATAAAGAGGTCTTCTTAAACGGAGATGGAAGCAAAGCAGATATCCTTCACCATATAATCACCACTAAATTGAGTTGTTTCCACTATGGTAAGATTATAATAGAAATTATACGTATTACATCTTAATGAAGGAGCTGCACATTTTGTTGCCAATCAAACAAATCAGACTGCATAAGTTAACAATGCGACTTAAAGAACCATTCATGACTAGTTTTGGAACGGTTCAGGACAAAGATTTCTTTATTACCGAAGCAATAGATGATAAGGGTAACCATGGTTTTGGAGAGTCTGTTGCATTTTCAAGTCCCTGGTACACGGAAGAGACTGTACAGACTAGTCTCCATGTGATGGAGGATTTTTTAATTCCGATTTTAATGGAGAATGAAATAAGTCATCCTGATCAAGTGTCCGAACTGTTTTATCCAGTTAAACGGAATAATATGGCTAAAGCGGCAGTGGAAGGCGCGATTTGGGATTTATATGCAAAAAATAACCAGATTTCTCTCTCGCAGGCCCTTGGCGGAACAAAAAAAGAAATCGATGTAGGAATCAGCATTGGCATTCAGCCAACGGTGAAAGATTTGATTCAAAAAATCGAGCGTTTTCTCGAGGAAGGTTATAAGCGGATAAAGTTAAAAATTAAGCCTGGATTGGATATGGAAGTGTTACGGGAAGTCCGTAAGCAGTTTCCGTTCACGCCAATCATGGCGGATGCAAATTCAGCATATACGCTTAAGGATATTGACCATCTGCAGGAACTGGATGATCTGGATCTGTTGATGATTGAACAGCCGCTGGCCCATGATGATATCGTTGATCATGCAACGCTTCAATCCGCTTTAAAGACACCCATTTGTCTTGATGAAAGCATAAACTCTATGGAAGATGCTAGAAAAGCCATTGAACTGGGCAGCTGCCGCATTATTAATATCAAAATTGGCCGGGTAGGCGGACTTACTGAAGCGAAAAAAATTCATGATTTGTGCCAGAGACATGGGATACAAGTGTGGTGCGGCGGAATGCTTGAAGCAGGTGTGGGCAGGGCACATAATATTGCCTTAACTACTCTGCCGCAATTTGTTCTGCCTGGGGATACAGCAGGATCTTCAAGATATTGGGAAAAAGATATAATCAAACCTGAAGTGCGAGTCGAAGATGGAATTATCCATGTGTCAAAAGGACCTGGAATAGGCTATGACATCGATGAGCAAGTAATGAAAGATTTTACTGAGTGGACGAGAGTCTATGATTTTTAATTGATTTTCCTTTTGATTTATAAAAATAAGGAACAGCATCCATATGGAAATGCTGTTCCTTTGATTTGTTAACTTTTATGATTATCCCCAGATTTCTTTGGATAAATCTACTATATATTTTAATTTTGCCCATTGCTCATCTTCGGTTAGTTCATTGCCATGATGCGTCGAAGCGAATCCGCATTGCGGGCTGAGACAGAGTTGCTCCAACGGCACGAATTCAGAAGCAGCTTTGATGCGTTCTTTGATTTCTTCCTTATCCTCAAGCTTTCCGAATTTAGAAGTGACAGCACCAATGACGACTCTTGCTCCGCCTTCCGGAACATATTTAAGTGGTTCAAAGCTTCCGGAGCGCTCGTCATCATACTCCAGGAAAAATCCATCCACTTTTTCTTTGGCAAATAAAGTAGGGGCGATTTCAGCATAGCTTCCAGTAAATGCCCATGTAGAACGGTAATTTCCCCGGCATAAATGTGTTGTTACATACAAGTCGTCCGGTTTGTTTTCCAGAGCACCATTTACAACCCGCAATGCCAAATCAATTAACTGCTCCCTTGAATATCCCCCTTCTGTCAATTGGAAATCGGGAGAGGAAAGCCCGGCAATATAGACATCATCCAGCTGCAAATAGCGAACTCCTGCATCATAGAATGCCTTTATTGCGTCCTGGTATGTTTTAATGATGTCATTGGCATATTCATCAATGTCAGGATAGATATCCGGATTGCGGATTCCTGCTTCAAACAATTGGTTTGGACTCGGTATGGTCTGTTTGGCAATAGCTCGATCACCAACGATTTCTTTAAAATCTATGAAATCTTTAATGAAAAAATGATCCGGATCAAATGAAATCTTACCTATATTTCGGATGTGATGTTTGTCTGTCTCAATACCTTCGAAGATATAGCCTTTTTCCTTTTCATAGCCTTCAATACCATTTAAGTTCTCGAGAAAATCAAGATGCCACCAGCTGCGGCGGAATTCCCCGTCTGTAACGGTTTGCAGACCAGCTTCTATCTGCTTATCCACAATCCGTTTGATCTCCTTCGTTTCAATTTCCCGTAAAGCTTCCCCGGATATTTTTCCGGCCTCGAAATCTTTTCGGGCAGCATGCAGATTGTCTGGCCTCAAGAAGCTGCCCACATGGTCTGCTCTGAATGGAACTTTGACTAACGTTTTTGTCATTTTATTTCCCCTTTTCTATTATAAAATGGTATAACGCAAAGGTAGTTGAGGAAAAGCTCATCCCCAAAGTTCTTTTGAAACTTCAACAACAAATCTTAATTTCTCCCATTGCTGCTCTTCAGAGAGTTTATTACCATGGTGTGTGGAAGAGAATCCGCATTGTGGACTCAAACACAATTGATCGAATGGAATATATTTTGCTGCTTCCTTCACACGTGCTTTAATAGCTTCTTTATCTTCCAGTTCTCCGAATTTAGAAGTGATGGCTCCAATGATTACCTGTGCCCCACCGTTTGGAATGTATTTTAATGGCTCGAAGCTTCCGGAACGTTCGTCATCATATTCCAGGAAGAATCCATCCACTTTTTCCTTAGCAAAAAGAGTAGGTGCGATTTTTGCATAGCTGCCTTCAAATGCCCATGTGGATTGATAGTTACCACGGCATAGATGGGTTGTTACGATTAAATCCTCGGGTTTATCCTCAAGGACCCCATTCACAACGCGCAAGGCTAGATCGATCAATTCCTGTCTTGAATAATTCTCATCGATTGCTGGTATGTTATCTGCAGAGAGCCTGGCAATATAGACATCATCCAGCTGTAAGTAACGGACACCAGCAGCATAAAATGCTTTTAATGCATCACGGTATGTTTGGATAACATCATTCGCGTATTCTTCAATGTCAGGATAAATCTCGGTATTCCTTATTCCCGCGATAAATAGCTGATTTGGACTTGGGATAGTCTGTTTCGGAACGGCACGGTCAGCTACAATTTCTTTCAATTCTATAAAGTCTTTCAAAAATGGATGATCTTCATTGAAAGAAATTTTCCCGGTATTACGGACACTGTATTTCTCTGTTTCCACCCCATGGAAGTTCTGCCCTTTATCTGGCTGATATCCTTCCACTCCATTTAAATTTTCAATGAAATCATAATGCCACCACATCCGTCTGAATTCTCCATCTGTAACAGCCTGTAACCCCACTTCAATCTGTTTGTCTACAATACGCTTAATTTCCTTTGTTTCCACTTCTCTTAATTGCTCAGCAGTAATATTTCCAGATTTAAATTCATTTCTTGCCTTATGTATGGCCTCCGGTCGCAGCAGGCTTCCTACATGATCTGCTTTAAATGGTGCTTTTACCAATGTTTTTGTCATTTTCCTCACCTCATTATAAGTTTGATTGTTTCCTAAACCTTTTCGTGGTTTTCAGCACTTAGAAGATACAAACAATAATCCCTTAAGAAAAGAGCCTATGCCTTCAAAATACCAAAAAACCCTCTTCTTATCGATAAGAAGAGGGTTAGACGCCATGACTAAATTCCCTTCTTATCTTCAAGCGATCAATCTGCTTCTGGAATTGGCACAGTACTTTGTACAAGTCTGTTGCCGAGGCTTCGAAGGGCCAGTCCCTCCACCTCTCTGGATAAGAAATTTACGTATTTAGTTGTTGTTAATAGACAGATTACAGGGTAGAACTAAATCTGTCAAGCCGAATTCAGTAAATTTTTAAATTTTTACAATCTTTTATTGAATGTACTGGTTTATGCAAGTGGTGTAAGACTTAACGAATAGGGAATATTAAGCTTGAATCAAATATATTTACAGTTCTAAGTCTGTGGATTATACTATCATTCTGATAAAAATACTGGGGGTTAAGAAATGAAGAAAATAATTGGATGGCTGGCAGTGCTTGGCCTGGTTTTCATTTTGGCTGCATGTGGGTCATCAGATGAAAATAATGGAAATGCGGATAATAACAAAAAGGAATCAGGGTCAGCAAGCCTTTATGACGATGTAATGGAAAGCGGTGTACTTACAGTAGGTACAGAAGGGACCTATGCCCCGTATACCTTCCATGATGAACAAGGAAACCTTACTGGCTATGACGTTGAGATAATTAAAGAAGTGGCAAGTCGGATGGATCTGGAAGTAGAGTTTCAGGAAACACAATGGGACTCCATATTCGCTGGACTGAATTCAGAGCGCTTCGACTTGATTGCCAACCAGGTTGGTATAAATGAAGATAGGAAAGCAAACTATGACTTCTCCACCCCATATACGTACTCTTCAGCAGTTGTGGTAGTTCCAGAAGAAAATCAGGATATTACTTCTTTTGAAGACTTGGAAGGGAAGAGTTCAGCTCAATCGTTGACAAGCAACTATGGCGCTATTGCTGAAGAATATGATGCAGAACTGGTAGGTGTTGAAGGTCTTGCACAGGCAATCGAATTAATCAAGCAGGGCCGTGCCGATGTGACTGTAAATGATAAACTTGCTGTACTGGATTATATTAATCAGCAAGGAAGTGAAAGCATTAAAATAGTGGACGAGTCAGAAGAAGTTTCAGAAATGGCGTTTGTATTGAATAAAGGAAATAGTGAGCTGGTAGAAGCCATTAATGAGCAACTGGACGCTATGCGTGAAGATGGTACGCTTGCTTCCATTTCCGAGGATTGGTTTGGTGAAGATGTTTCTGTTAAACAATAATCTGTTATTTACAATTACGGCAGATATGGGGGGATGGGAGCTATTCATAAGCTCCCTTTGGCCAATGCTATCGGGAGCAATAC
>NZ_HE610977.1:611017-718204 GCF_000285495.1 Oceanobacillus massiliensis str. N'diop | reverse complement strand
AGCAATACAGTATACAATCCCGCTCACCCTTATTTCCTTTGTGTTGGGCTTAGTATTGGCTTTATTAACGGCGATGATGCGGCTCTCTAAATCATCTATATTTCGAATTCCAGCCGTTATATATGTTTCGGCAATAAGAGGTACACCATTACTTGTACAGTTATTTATTATATTTTTTGGTCTGCCAAGCATCGGTTTGACAATAGATCCATTTCCTAGTGCCATTATTGCATTTACATTGAACGTTGGGGCATATGCATCGGAAATTATTCGCGCATCGATTCTTTCCATTTCAAATGGGCAATGGGAAGCGGCGTACACAATAGGAATGACGAAGATGACAGCATTAAGAAGAATCATTCTTCCGCAAGCGACAAGAGTTTCTGTACCGCCTTTATCAAATTCATTTATCAGCTTAGTGAAAGATACATCATTGGCATCGTTAATTCTTGTATCGGAAATGTTCCGCAGGGCGCAGGAAATAGCGGCGAGAACCTATGATTTTCTCTTGTTATATGTCGAGGCGGCGCTTATTTACTGGATGATCTGTTTTATATTATCACTTGTCCAGGCTGGTTTTGAAAAAAGGCTTGATCGGTATACCGCAAAGTAGAAAGGAAGAGTAAACATGTATCTTTCAGTAAAAGGGCTGGCAAAATCATTTGGTGAACAAAAAGTATTGAAAAACATAGATGTAGGAATTGAAAAAGGAAAGGTTCTCTCCATCATAGGACCCTCTGGATCTGGGAAAACAACGCTTTTGCGCTGCCTAAATGCTCTCGAACAACCGAACAGTGGTATATATTCTTTTGAGGATGGTTTTAAGCTGGATTTCGAACAGAAAATCACAAAACAGGATATTTTGCGATTAAGAAGAAAATCGGGAATGGTGTTCCAGTCTTATAATCTGTTTCCGCATAAGACCGCTATTGAAAACGTCACAGAAGGCCCATACATTGTTCAAAAGAGAAATAAAGCAGAAGTGAAAGAACATGCTGAAGGCTTGCTGGAAAAAGTTGGATTGAAGGATAAACTGAATCTTTATCCGCATCAGTTATCCGGCGGTCAGCAGCAGCGGGTCGGGATTGCGAGAGCGCTGGCAATGGAGCCGGAATTAATGTTGTTCGATGAACCAACCTCTGCACTGGATCCAGAATTAATTGGAGAGGTTTTGAAGGTGATCAAGGATCTTGCAAAGGAAAACTGGACAATGGTCATTGTTACCCATGAACTCCAATTCGCAGAAGAAGTCTCTGATGAAGTGCTCTTTATGGATGGAGGCTATATTGTAGAACAGGGCCATCCCAAAGAAGTATTGAGGGCACCGAAGGAAGAACGCACCAAGCAATTTCTGCAGCGGATATTGAATCCGCTATAAAGACTAGAACTTATTTGAAATACTGCAGGATAAAAATGGGGATTGCTATCAACCAGGGCTATTTTCTTGAACATAGCTGTTTTTGAAATACCAATGTGTAGCAGTTTGAACATTTAAAGAAACGCAAGGGCGTTATTTCGCGACCTTGCGTTTTTGCATGATAATTTTCATATCTATCGCCATTAATGTGTTTCCAATTCCTTGGCAGTTACACTCGGTAGGCAGTTCATTCAATTTATGAATTGATTGATGCTCTTAAATCGGGCTGCTTAGATGTGATGTGGTTAATGAAAGTTGCATTTAAAAGCAGTAACGATAAAATGGGAAGTAGAAGATTTAAAAAGTAATAAGTGCTGCTGGGTTAGGTGAAAAGGGGACTTTTATGCTGAAAGAAATCACAGAAAACATAGAAAAACTGGTTGTTCGCTTTCCGGGCGGGATGCGTGAAGTGAACTGCTATCTGATTAAAGGGGCTAAAGGCTACACGATTATCGATACAGGAACATACTCAAAAGAATCAATCGATACTTGGAAAGCAGTGCTGAAATCAGGGATTACGATTGAAAAGGTAGTGTTGACGCATACACATCAGGATCATATTGGTCTTGCCAAATGGTTTCAGGAGCAAATCGGTGTTCCCATTTTTACTTCAAAGCTTGGATATAAGGAAATGCTGAAGGGCCGTGACTTTATTGGCAGAAAAGAAAAGCTGAGTCATTTAATTAAAGGACATGGCGGGCCAGGTTTACCTGACAAACTGGAGGATGATTCCTTTATATACGATTTTGAACCAGATGGATTTTTTGAGGAAAATGAAATGATCCAACTTGGAAATGATTTTTACGAAGTCATCTGGATACCGGGCCATGCGCCGGATCAATATGGATTTTACCATTCTGATAACAAGGTGATGATTATCGGTGATCATGTATTAAAAGATATCTCACCAGTAATCGGTCTTTGGACAGGAGAGGAATTAAATCCACTGAAGGAATACTTCGGCTCACTTGCTGTCATGAAGAATTTTCCGGCAACTATTACTTTGCCGGGTCATGGGGAGATAATTTCTGACTTAGATCTGCGAGTTCAGGATATAATGGATAGACATTATTATCGGCTGGAACAAATCCTGGAACACCTAGCGGATAGACAAATGACTGCAAAGGAATTATGCGAGGACGTCTATAGTAAGTTAAATATTTATATTTATTTGAGTTCTTTTATGGCAACGCTAACGAGATTAATTTATTTGGAATCGATAGGCAAGATACATCGCAAAACTGAAAATGGGATTGTCTATTTCAAAAAATAACATGCTTTCGTTGTGAAGGTACGGGGTTGGAAGGAAGTTGGTCAGATGGAAAAAGTAATACTGGATGTAGATACTGGGATTGATGATGCGCTTGCGATTTTATTTGCATTGGAAAGCCGTAAACTGGATATTCTTGGGATAACCGCTGTAAATGGAAATGTTCCCCTTGATTACGTTACAAGAAATACAAAGAAGGTTTTAAAGCATGCTGGCAACGATACGATAAGAGTCTTCGAGGGAGCTGACAGACCACTATTGAAAGAGGCACATCATGAGTTCCAGGTACACGGGGAAGACGGTATAGGCATGTCACTAAATGATGTGTCGGTCGATGATAGCAGCAGTGGCAGTCAATTCGCTGCAGACTTTATAATAGAACAGGCCAGTATACATAGAGGTGAACTAACATTAATCATGGTCGGACCTGCTACAAACCTGGCTCTCGCCGTACGCAAAGAACCGAGGATCGCTGATTGGGTCAAACAGGTCGTGATGATGGGTGGACTCGTTTCCGAAAGTGGACGAGGCAACGTGCTCCCGACTTCTGAATTCAATATTTTTGCGGATGCAGAGGCTGCAAGGATTGTCTTTCACTCAGGACTGCCAATTAAATTGGTAAGCCTGGATGTCACCATGAAAACATTCCTTTCATTAGAGCATATTGAAAAGCTTAAAGGGACTCGCTATTACGATTTTGTAATGAAAAGTACGGATTCACTACGGGCATATACAGAGAGCAGCGGGATTAATGGTTGTGCCTTACATGACCCGCTGACGGTTGGGGTGGTTCTGGATCCTTCTTTGGTTAAGACCGCCAAGTATTATGTTGACGTCGAAACAAAAAGCGAATTGAGTTATGGACAGACAATTTGTGATTTTAACAATGTGTTAAAGAAAGCTCCCAATGTGGAAATTTGTACAGATATTGACGATGAGAGATTTATCAACATGTTCATTGATGCATTGAAAAATAGAAAGAATTAAGTGATTTTCAAAAAGCGATTATAGGAGAATTTCTCATGTATAGTAACTCAGAAAGATTCTTATCAGCATTTAACCGGATTGAAAAAGTATTGAAATCATTGCTTATTAAGAAGGAAATGGGTTTTTCAAGAGCAGTCAGAGTGCTTCGGGATGAAAATGCGGTCATTAAGCGATACACGGATGATCTATTAGAATATGCTGAACTTCGGAATGCCATTGTCCATAATAAGATTGATGTGGCTTTTGCGATTGCTGAACCACATGATTCTGTCGTTGAGCAAGTTGAGAGAATCGAAAGGGAGCTCACGCAGCCTAGAGAAGTCGACCCGCTTTTTATGAAGGAAGTTGTAGTGTTTCAACAGGATGAACCCTTGGCAAATATGCTGGAGGTCGTGAATCAAAAAGGGATTACCAAGTTTCCCATCTATAAGGGAGATGAATTTCTGGGATTAATTACGCATAAGGGGATTACCAAGTGGCTGGCAAAAGGTTTAAGGAATAGTTCTGAACCGGTGCTGGATGCTCGATTGACAGATATATTGCAATGTGAAACAGGAGATAACTATAAATTTATAAAAAGTGGTACCTCTGTATATGAAGCAATTGAGATTTTCAAGGAACAGATTGGAAAAGGGATCCGCATCGAGGCATTGCTGATCACCAGAAAAGGTACAAAAAGTGAAAAGTTATTGGGGATTGTCACAAACTGGGATATAATGGAAGTCTAAGGCGGTTTTTAAATAGCAGATTTTTGGTTCGACTTTGTGTCGACAGCCAAGCTGCAAGGCTGATTCGTAATGAGGCTTTGTACTGGTTTGGAATCCAGATATATAAATATAAATGAAAAAGGAGAGGAATGCCTTGAATTTTGTTGCCATTGACTTTGAAACGGCTAATGAGAAGCGTCATAGTGCATGTGCTGTGGGTCTTGTAGTTGCCAATGAACATGAAATTATCGATGAATACTACAGCCTGATAAACCCATTGACTGGTTTCTGCTCCTTCAATACATATATTCACGGAATTAGTGAGGAAGATGTGATAGACGCTCCTACATTTGCAGAGCTATGGCCGACACTTCAACCATATCTTATGAACAATTTGGTTATTGCGCATAATGCAAGCTTTGATATGAGCGTAATCCGCAATACACTGGATTTCTTTAAATTGCCATATCCGATAATGGATTATCTTTGTACAGTGAAGATATCACAACAGATATGGCCAGAGCTTGAGAATCATAAACTCAATACACTTGCAGCACATCATGGTATCCTGTTTGAGCATCATCATGCATTGGAAGATGCCCGGGTTGCAGCGAAGGTTCTAATGAAAGCGATGGAGGATTCCGGGACAGAAACGGTTGGAGATTTTATCAATCAATCCAATCTCAAAGAAGGGAAAATTTTTGAACGCGGCTATACCCCTCCGAAATCAAGACGTCAAAAAACGAGCAGAAAAATCTATTTGAAATAACGAAATCAAAACTAAGCTAACCAGCTTAGTTTTTTCTTTTATGCTCTCCAAAAACAACAGCCAATTCGACAAAAACCGGGAAGTGACAGGCACCTATTCCTATGATAGTATAAGAGAGTGAATATTCTGATGTTTTGTGTGCTGATTTTAGAGGAGGAGTGGTTAGATGAAAAACGGAGAGAATGTTTTGGGGAATGTTGACCGGCTTTTGCAGCGTGCAAGAAGAAATACGTTAGGAGATTTGCTGGCGCGTACCCGTGATCGCATGCCGGATAAATTTGCAATCGCTTACAATGATGAGCGGCTAAACTATGCCGAATTGGACGATCTGGTAAATCAAACTGCAAATGGATTTAGGATGGATGGAATAGGCAAAGGTGATATGGTTACGGTGATGTCCAGAAATAGCTTGGATTTTGTTATTGTGAATTTCTCGCTGGCACGCATTGGAGCAGTGATGATCCCAATCAATTACATGCTGACCACTGAAGATGTACGTTATATTCTTGAACATGCAGAAGTCTGTGGACTGATAGCATCAGAAGAATTTGCGAAAGTACTTGATCAGTCAACTGGACGGCTTGAGATTAGCCATCGCTACTTAATGAATGTGTCTGCTGATTATATGGGTGAGCTGTCTTCCTGGACGGCGCTTTCAAAGCTAAGGGAGGGACAAACAACGGAACTTAGCGATGTGGATATTGCTGATGACGATCTTGCACATGTACTTTATACAAGTGGAACGGAATCAAGACCGAAAGGGGTTATGCTCTCCCATAAAAGCATTATCAGTGAATATGTAAGTGCGATTGTCGATGCCAGGATGGATGCAGATGATATTGCAATCCATGCATTGCCGCTCTATCACAGTGCACAGCTTCACGTTTTCCTCGGTCCGAGTGTATATATCGGTTCAAGCGGTATAATATTAGACAATGCAACACCAGAGAACATACTTGAAACCATTGAAAGAGAAAAGGCTACCCAATTATTCTGTCCGCCGACTGTATGGATTGCCTTACTGCGGCACCCGGATTTTGATAAACGTGATTTATCAAGCTTGAAGAAATGCTATTATGGTGCAGCGATTATGCCTATGGAAGTGATTAAAGAGCTCACGGATCGGCTGCCGAATGCTAAGCTTTGGAATTGTTACGGCCAGACAGAGGTAGCACCGCTTGTCACCGTATTGCAGCCGGAAGATCAGTTATCCAAACTAGGCTCTGCAGGAATCTCAATCTTAAATGTCCAGACGAAGATTTTCGATGACAATGATAAAGAGGTTCCAAGAGGAGAAATTGGCGAAATAGTCCACCGCACACCACATGCAATGAAAGGATATCTGCATGATCCCGAAAAGACTGCAGAAGCTTTCCGGAATGGCTGGTTCCATAGCGGTGACCTTGGAGTAATGGGCAAAGATGGCTATATTACCATAGTTGACCGTAAAAAAGACATGATTAATACTGGTGGTGTGAATGTCTCCAGCAGGGAAGTCGAAGAGGCGATATATCAACTTGAAGGTGTCTCAGAAGTAGCTGTTATCAGTATTCCGGATGCCTATTGGATTGAAGCTGTAACAGCGATAATTGTGCCAAAACCCGGAGTAAGTTTGACAACAGAAGAAGTGATTCAATTCTGTAAAGAAAAACTCTCGAAATTTAAAATCCCCAAATATGTCGATTTTACCGAGGAACTGCCAAAGAATCCAAGTGGAAAGGTGCTTAAGCGTTCATTACGGGACCAATATGAAGCTTTGGGAGAAAGATAATGGCTGGAAAAATTGCCGGATAAAATGGATTATTTTTTGAAAGAATAGGTAGTGGAGGTGTTTGATATGGCTAAGAAAAATAATACCTGGAGCAAAGAGCGCGTGAATTCAAGTATCAACCCACAGGGAATTTCTGAAGATGCAGCAGATCAGCAGCCGAAGTCACAGTTAGAACAACGAGCCAAAAAGAAAAATACGAAGATATAAGCAAAGAGGTGATAATCATCGATAATACGCTGGGATATTTACGTGAATCTTTATCAAATTATATTGAGAGTGATATGTGCCAGCAAATATTAAGCAAATTGGAAGCTAACAATTATGCCGGCGAAGGAAAGTTTGTTAATGAACTGGATGGAGACGAGATGAGCTACCTGGATATGATACTTGAAAATGAGCTCGACTATGCAAGAAATGTCCAAAATGACAGCAGAGTCAAAGAGTTGAATGAGGTATATGAGCTATTATTTTAGCGTCTCTATTTCATGATATAGTAAATATTTACCATTGTAATTTCAGGTGAAAAAGGTTAATATAAATTTACAAGCTACGATGTACGTATTAAATTAAGTTTTAACCTCTAATGAATGTATAGGGAGTTTTACATCGAAATTGGAATGTCGTGCCGCCAAAGATGTGGAAGACAAGAAGGTTTCTGCGAACACCCACTTTGCGAAGTGGTGGTTTAAAACTTTTTATAACAATACGGCAATTGTGGCCTGTATACATAATTTATAATAGACTGGTTTCCGTTATTGGAGGCTGGTTTTTTTGTGTTTAGTGATAAGCAATTCTTACGTAGTTTTGATAATAAATCTGTATTATACGTATGGTGTGAAAAAGGATATGATAAAGCTATCCTACCAATAAGGAGTTATCTTGAGATGGAATTTCTATATGAAAGAATTGATCATATTCAATTAGCTGCACCAGTTGGATCGGAGTCAGAAGCACGCGGATTTTATAGGGACATACTCGGCTTTAAAGAAATGGAAAAGCCGGACACCCTTAAGAAAAATGGCGGCGTATGGTTTCAGGAAGGAAAAGTGGCAATCCATATCGGGATAGAGGACCCTTTTATTCCTGCAAAAAAAGCGCACCCGGCAATCTGTGTGAAACATATTGAGAAAATGCAAGCTCACTTAGCCGCCAAAGGAATCGAGTTTGAGATTGACTGGAAGCTGCCGGGTGCAAGCAGATTCTATATGCACGATCCATTTGGAAATCGAATTGAGTTTTTGGAATGGATTTAGCAAGCGCTACTGATCCGCTGATTTGATGGAAATAATACTCACGGAAGAATACGGATGCAGTAAAGAAAATCTCAGATGTGCCTGTGAATTATAAGCAAGATGAAACAACGATCTATCAAAATACCTTCTCTAAATTATTTGAATGATTCAACTTTATCAATCGGCTTGTTTTTAAAATATGACATGCTATACTAATAACATTCTAATAATGAATTTTCATATAATCGCAGGGATATGGCCTGCAAGTTTCTACCGGTTTGCCGTAAATGAACCGACTATGAAAAGCAGTGCAACAATGTGAGGACGCCGGATTACTGGTGGAATCATTTTATTTATTTTCGTCTTTTAAGCTCGGAAATATGCTTTTATCATGGTCATGGTAGAAGTCTATTTTCGGGCTTTTTTATTTTTGATTTTGAAAGGGGATTATCATGGAACTACTGAAACAGAAGATTATAGATGAGGGCAAAGTATTATCGGATTCCGTATTGAAGGTGGATGCATTCTTAAACCATCAGATAGATCCTGTCTTCATGCAGGAAATAGGCAAGGAATTCGCTGGGAGGTTTGCAAATACAGGAATAACTAAGATATTAACGATTGAATCCTCCGGAATAGCTCCTGCAACAATGACGGGGCTTGAATTGGGAGTGCCGGTTATCTTCGCCAGAAAGAGAAAATCGCTGACATTGACAGACCATCTCTATTCAGCAGAAGTTTATTCCTACACAAAAAAAGAATCAAATGAAATCTCTGTTTCGAAAGATTTTATTAAAAGTGATGATGTAGTACTGATTATGGATGATTTTCTTGCGAATGGACAAGCAGCCTTGGGACTTATCGGTATTTTGAAACAAGCAGGGGCAAGAATTGCTGGAGTGGGAATAGTGATCGAAAAGGGATTCCAAAATGGCAGCAGCCTGCTTAAAGAACAAGGGATTAAGGTTGAATCCTTGGCAATAATCGACTCACTCATAAATGGCCAAGTTACTTTTAAAGAGGAGGTTCCATCAAGATGAAAACAGCAGCACTAGGATTTCAGCATGTCCTTGCCATGTACGCAGGAGCTATCTTGGTACCACTTATAGTTGGTGAATCGCTGGGATTAACAGCAGAGCAGTTAACGTACTTGGTAGCAATTGATATTTTAATGTGTGGTGTAGCCACTATCCTCCAGGTCGTCAGCAATCGCTATTTTGGAATTGGTCTCCCGGTAGTGCTTGGGTGTACGTTTACAGCTGTCGGCCCAATGATTGCGATTGGAGTCCAATATGGAATTTCAGCCATTTATGGTGCGATCATCGTCTCTGGCGTATTTGTTGTACTAATCAGTGGCTTCTTCGGGAAGTTGGTTCGATTCTTCCCTCCTGTGGTCACCGGAACAGTTGTAACGATTATCGGGATCACGCTTATTCCAGTAGCCATCAATAATTTAGGTGGTGGAGAGGGGGCGCCTGACTTTGGTTCTCTCACAAATATTTCACTGGGATTTGGTACACTGTTGTTCATTATATTGATGTATCGTTTTGCTGAGGGATTTGTAAAGTCAATATCGATATTGATTGGTTTAATAGTAGGTACCATTGTAGCGGCATGTATGGGTAAGGTTGATTTTACTGCAGTAGCGGAAGCGTCCTATTTCCATATGGTGCAGCCATTCTATTTCGGTTCGCCTACATTTGAGTGGTCTGCAATTATCACAATGGTACTTGTTGCTATGGTGTCCCTTGTTGAATCTACTGGTGTCTATTTTGCATTAAGTGATATTACAGAAAAGAAACTAGATGAAAAAGATTTATCAAAAGGATATCGGGCAGAAGGTTTAGCCATTTTTCTTGGAGGAATTTTCAATGCATTCCAATATACCGCCTTTTCACAAAATGTAGGCTTGCTGCAAATGACTGGAGTTAAATCGCGAAAGGTTATTCTAGTGACAGGTGCTATGTTAATTACATTGGGATTCATTCCGAAAATTGCTGCATTAACAACGATTATTCCCACAGCTGTATTAGGCGGCGCTATGATAGCGATGTTCGGAATGGTAATAGCACAGGGAATTAAGATGTTAGGGAAAGTCATTACAAATTCACCGGAAAATTCAATGATCATTGCCTGTTCGGTCGGAATGGGTCTTGGTGTAACGGTAGTCCCTGAAATATTCGCTCAACTGCCATCCGGCATTCAAATCTTAACAAGTAATGGTATTGTAGCGGGGAGCGTGACAGCAATCACTTTAAATATTGTCTTCAATATGACTCCATCCAGGAGGAAAGCTGCCGCTGAGCTTTCAGCATTAAGGAAACAAGAAGCATAAATAGGAGCAGGAAGAGGGAAAGCGTCGCACATTGTACGCCTTCCCTCTATTTATTTTTAAAGGTAAGCCTATGCCATGTATTGCTCCAGTTCTTTTCGGCCAATCGTTTGTTATAGATTTTAAGCAGCTCCGCCGAATCCCTGAATAGTGGTGTAGGGCGCACAATCAATTGGAGAACGTCGTCTATTCCGTGCGGTGCGGTTAAAAGGATATTTCCCGTTTGATCCAGTTTAACTCCCAAAGCTGTTGCGGTCTCCGTAAACTTCGAGATGGCATCGGTGCTGCTTGTGTATGGATTAAGATTATTTTTCAAGTGCATCCTTGCTTGATTTTTAACAGACCAAGGAACTTCAGGCATTACCTCAAAGAGCAATTTTTCCAATCGTTTTTCATCTGTTTCATTTATATTCAGATTATCAAAATAAATGAGATCGACATCCCCTAATGCCGTACGCTTTTGGAATCCATGCAATGTATCCCATATTTTGGAGCGGACAAAACCTGCACAAATCCACCAATCGGGTAATTCCAATGTGCTGGCTGTTTTTAATATGTCCATCATTTGTTGATCATTCATTACTAATTGAATAATATCCTTTTCATTCTCCAGTTTCATCTGTCACACCTCATTAATGAATTACAGTCAAGCTATCCGTTTTTCTGTTTGATCTTTTGATAGATAGCGATTTTTTTACGGTTCCCTAAAGCAGAAACAATACTATGCAGGATCATTCCAAAGATAACGAGTCCCATTCCCAAAAAAGATACAGTACTTGGCAATGGAGCACTAAGGATTAAGATTTCCCCGGCTAATGCAAATACTACTTCACCAGATTGTGTCGCCTCGACACCGGCTAATTTCTGATTATCGTTATGCACCATTTCAGTAGCATAAAAAAATAAGAATGTAGCGATAATTCCAGAAGAAACAGCAACAATGAATGTTTGGATGATTTGATTTAAACTCGGTAATCCAAATGTTGCTAGACCATATATGGAAAGCAGAACCCAAAAGGGCATAGAAGCTAGCGTCATACCAAGTATTCGCTGAACAGTATTCAATTCTCCTCTTACATGCATCATCATTTTGCGATTACCGAGTGGATAGGCAAATGCGGAAATGATAATGGGAACAACGCATAGAATAACAGTAATGGCAGGAACTGTTGTAGCATGCTCCAGCTGCATCATCATTACACCAGCGAGGATAATCAGAGAGATAAGCATACTTTGCAAGGGAATATGCTGTTTCTGTTTTTTATTCAAAAACGGTACAAGCAAAGACCCTGCTATAATCGTAAGCTGGAACGTGGCAGCTACAAGCCATCCGGGTCCATAAATGGTTGCGAATGTGAGTGGAGCATAAAATAAACCAAACCCGACAGTACTCCATACAATCCATTGTGACGGCTGAGCCTTCAATTGCTCCATAACAGGTTTGATGTTTTTAGTGCCAAGTATTATAAACAGAATCGGCAGCATAAATATGTATCTTAACGATGCACTCCATACCCAGCTTCCACCATCTAATTCCATTGATCTGTTTAACACGAAGGTTACGGAAAAAAACAAGGCTCCCAATATGCCAATGAGTATTGCTTTCATGAACTCACCCCGAAATTTTTCAATAGTTAATAAACTTATAGACTATCATAACAGAAAATCTTATAATATGATGAAAATATAATGAAATTCCACGTGTTTGTATAGACCGTTAAGAAATATAGCGCCCTCATGCAGGATGATTCATCTTTTTGCCGAATTAATAATTGTGAAGAAATAATTGGAGGAATAGACATTGGAAACTTTACCAAATTGGTTCTGGATTATTTACTGTATTTATATTTTACTTACACTCAGCAGCGGAATCATAAATTGGGTACGTCAAGTGTACAGTCCGCTGGCAGCCATTACCATTATATTTTCACTGCTGGTTCCGCTTGTTTCTTTTGTGTACGGCGTCAGCAGGACAGAGGGCTTGAATGAATTTCAATACATCATTGCCGAGTTCCGCACAGGCAGCTACTTGGCAGTATTTATAGTTATGGCACATCTATATCTGATTGCTTGGTGGTTTATCTTTTTAGACGCATGGACTTACCTAAAGAAGACACCACAGTATATAAATCTTCTCATCGATAAAGTAAAGAATATAAAAAAAGAAAGAGCAGATGAAAGAAGTGAGTGAATAAAAGGAAAAATGATTTATGTAAAATAAACTCTATGGATTGTTATTCACATTCAAAGTGTCCTTTTTACTAATGGAGAGAAGTATTTCGCTCAAGTTCACTAAAACGGGGGGAACCGATGAAAATTTCAGAGTTGCAGCCCGATAAGCTAACAGATCTGCAGATGACAGAACTACTGTATGGGAGTACGGAAGATGATCACAAGATGGGGGATTGCATTTTCGTTCCTGGAAGCAGCAAGGCCGTCATATATCGCTTGCCGAAAGCAATACAGCTATACCATGCCGGGAGGGCAAAGAAACTATTGTTTTCAGGTGGAGTCGTCTGGGATGGTGCGAATATGTGCGAAGCGGAGCTGCTTCGTGAAAAAGCAATCGAACAGGGTGTGCCCGATAAGGCTATATTTGTAGAGGATGTTTCTCTGCATACAAAGGAAAATGTTCTCGCTTCCTTGCTTGTGCTCGATCGTGGGCTGGGTCTGCACAATATAGAAAGGATAATTGTCGTAACAACCAATATACATATGCGAAGAATGCACCTATCTTTAAAGACATATATGCCGCCATGGATAGAATATTCTTTATGTGCTGTTAATGATATGTATACTAGGGAAGACAATTGGTTTCAAACCTCCTATGGGCGGAAACGAGTGGAGACGGAATCTCGTAAGATTATTGCATATGTGGAGCAGGGTATACTTAACGATGAGGTGATTGACATAACTGCTAAGTAGCAGTTTTTTTATAGTATGCCTATCGGAAATATCATGTATCATAAGTGATGTGGAAAATGGATAGAAATGAGGCAATGATGATGAAGTCAGAAAAACAAAAAATGATAGACGGTGAGATTTATAATCCTGCCGATCCTGAATTGGTAGCAGACCGATTACAAGCAAGGAAAGCAACGAGGTTATTTAACCTGACGACAGAGGAAGAGACAGGTATACGCAAGAAAATGCTCAAGGACCTGTTTGGTTCGACTGGTGAAGAGCTGTACATCGAACCTAGCTTTCGTTGTGATTATGGATACAATTGTCATGTCGGTGAGAATTTCTATGCCAATTTTAATTGTGTGATTTTGGATGTATGTCAAGTGAAGATCGGAGATAACTGCTTCATGGCACCAGGCGTCCATATTTACACGGCTACCCATCCATTGAATCCAGAGAAGAGGAACGCTGGTATTGAATATGGAAAACCAGTCTTAATCGGTGACAATGTCTGGATTGGCGGGGGAGCCATCATTAATCCGGGAGTAACAATCGGGAGTAATGCAGTGATTGCTTCGGGTGCTGTCGTGACAAAGGACGTTCCGCAAAACACGGTAGTAGGCGGAAATCCAGCCAGAATAATAAAGGAAGTAGAAATATAAAGACGATTACTAGGAATTGCTTAAGATGTGTTGAAGGAGGAATTGTCTTGGATGAAAAATTAAAGTCATTTCCACCGGTTTTGCCTGATGTGCCAAAGGTGCTTATTCTTGGCTCAATGCCTGGCGGAATGTCACTTGCCAAAAATGAATATTATGGAAATCCGAGAAATCATTTTTGGATGATACTATTTGAATTATTTCAGGAAGATCCAATAGAGGATTATGATGAGAAAATCAAGTTTATAAAAAGGCAAGGAATAGCCCTTTGGGATTCAATTGGTTCGTGTTATCGCAAAGGAAGCCTTGATGCAAGCATAAAAGAGGAAGAACCAAACGACATAATGGGATTACTTCAAGCATACCCATCGATTCAGCTAATCGCCTGTAATGGTACGAAATCTTATCAGACATTCAAGAAAAATTTCCCATTAGATCAACTTGCCAAGGCGGAAGTGGCAAAACTGCCCTCCACGAGTCCGATTCCTGGCAGATATACGAAAACATTTGAGGGGAAAGTGGAGGAATGGAGTAAAATTCTACAGTATTTGTAAGGGATAATGGGTATGATTGTTAAATGGTCCTTTTCGGGAGTAGAAGTGATGCTTGGTGCTTATTCGTGCTGTGAAAATTCACTGCATTTTCCACGGGCTCGCGCTAAGCCAGGTTACTACTTGCGATTGCTTCCTTGTTCCCTTGCACCGAGGAAGCCTGCTTCGAAGCGTTACTGGCAGACCAAAGTGCCAAAAAAGACAAAGTGAATTTCCTCATTACTATGCTGCTCTGTAAATTATTTAAAGAAATTATGGTGTGGTATTCATCACTCCGGAAATACACTGCGCTTTCCGCGGGCTCGCGATGAGCCTCCTCACTCGCAAAGAACGCTCCCTGTGGGGTCTCATCGTCTTCGCTTTCCCGCAGGAGTCTTCGTGAATTTCCTCCGCTTGAATTGGCTTTCTGAAATCAAATTACTGATATTCGATGTGATTTGATGAATAGCTTTATCCCACTCCGGAAGTACACTTCAATTTCCCGCAGGAGTCTCCGTGTATTTCCTCCGCTATGATTTGTTTGTCTGAATCGATTTACTGATATTCAATTGTTAAGCTGATTGATTGGAGCGCAGGGAAGTCGACTCCAGTGGGAAAAGCAACAGGTGAAGATCCCGCAGGAAGTGGGTTTCTTCCGAGGAAGCTGAGAGCGCCCGCCGCGGAAAGCGACTGCCCGGAGCGGAAATCGGCCGAGGCTGTTTAACTGGTTTCGTTTCGATGAATGGGCTTCCAAAATAGTCTGCCCGCTTGCTTAGTAAAATTCCATAACATGGATGCCATATAAAAGCCAATTTCTAGTATAATAGTATGATAGAGTACTATTACACATGTAAAGAGGTGGAAGGGGCATCGATGTGAAAAGAAAAAATAAATGGAAAAAAATCACAGCGGGACTGATCGGGGTTCTCTTGATTATAGATGTAATTGCAGGTTTTTACTTTTACAACCTGGCAATCGAACGAAATGTTAAAGATTTCTTGACCGGCAATGCTGATCTGGAGGTTTCAGCTGAAACAATGGATGAATTGCTTGAAGGAGATTGGCGAGACTGGTCGGCAGCACAGGATTTCGAGTTATGGGAAATGGAGTCCTTCGATGGGTTGAACTTAAAAGGGGATTATCTTGAGGCTGAAGAACCTACAAATAAAGTAGTAGTCTTCGCCCATGGATATTTGGGACGTGCCAATGATATGTCCTTGTTTGGTCAATATTATTATGAAGAGCTAGGATATAACATGTTTACTGCCGATCTTCGCGGTCATGGACAAAGTGAAGGCGATTATATTGGATTTGGATGGCATGACCGATTGGATTATGTGGACTGGATAGAACGAATCGTGAAACAGAATCCGGATGCGGAAATTATACTGCACGGCGTATCGATGGGGGCAGCAACTGTTCTGATGGCCAGTGGTGAAGAACTGCCTGAAAATGTGAAGGCAATTGTAGCCGATAGTCCATATTCAGGGGTTTATGAACTGTTCTCCTATCAGCTTGATCGAATGTTCCATCTTCCGGCTGTTCCTATTCTTCCAACTACGGGTATGGTAACGAATTTCAGGGCAGGATATACGCTGAAAGAAGCCTCTGCAATGGACCAGGTAAGCAAAACGGATATTCCAATTCTCTATATACATGGAGACGGTGATACATTCGTACCTACTTCGATGGCAAAGGAACTATATGAAAATACGAAAAGTGATGCTGAGCTTGTGATATTCGAAGGTGCCAATCATGGGGAATCTTTCGTTAAAGATAAAGCAAAATATATTAAAAATCTAAATGCATTCCTGGACAAATATATCGATTAATTCAAATAGAACCAAAAGGAAACGTGCCTTCTTTAAAATATATCATTTATGAGATAGTTCGCTGCAATGCTGGCGAACTATCTTTTTTATTTGGAAAAAACAGTTCACTAAAAGCATCATTTTTTATGCATTATTTATACGTGTTTTATAATTAAATGGAGTTATTTTCTTGTCATTAATGTATATTTATAAATATTTTTTAATAAATATACTTGCATAAATGAACGTGTATCACTATAATAATGAATAATTCGAAACTTATGAAAGGGCGGAATCCATTGAAGAAGGTAGGTATTATCGGGGGAACGGGGTATGGTGCAATTGAACTGATACGGCTTCTGCAAATGCATGAAAAGCTGCAAGTCAAAAAGATACTGTCTCATTCGCAGTATGGGGAACAAATTGCTTCTATTTATCCGCACCTAACCGATTTTATTGAGGAACCAATGCAAGCGTTACAGATTGAAAGATTAAAAGAAGAAGTGGATGTCCTTTTTCTGGCTACTCCAGCAGGAATAGCGAAAGATATCATTCCTCAATTGATTGATTCCAATATACAATGTGTCGATCTTTCGGGGGACTTGCGGCTGTCTTCTATATCCGACTATGAGTTCTGGTATCAAAAGGAACCGGCGCCACAGGAATTAATCGACAAAGCAGTCTATGGCTTATCGGAGATTTACCCGGAACAAATCAGGCGGGCTAATATCATCTCAAACCCAGGATGTTTTCCGACTTCGGCCTTACTAGGACTGATTCCTGCATTGGAACACAAGATAATAGCAGGGAAAGGAATTATTATTGACGGAAAAACGGGTGTGTCTGGAGCAGGAAGAACTCTCACAGAGAACACGCACTATTCAGGGACAAATGAAAATATAACTGCCTATAAAATCGGTAAGCATCAGCATATTCCGGAAATAGAGCAATACTTAACAGAGAAAGCAGAGTCTCCGGTGAAAGTGGCATTTACGCCCCATCTTATACCAATGACCAGAGGACTCATCTGTACGATGTATGGACAACTGACAAAAGCAACAACTGAAGAAGAATTGATTCAGCTTTATCGTGCCTATTATGAGAATCATCCCTTTGTACGAATTCATAAGGAAGGAACTTTCCCGACCACAAAAAATGTCTATGCAAGTAATTTCTGTGATATCGGCATTCATATCGATCAAAGAACCAATCGAGTCATCATCATTTCTGCGATTGATAATCTGGTTAAAGGGGCTGCAGGTCAGGCGATACAAAATGTAAATTTAATGAATGGATGGGAAGAAACACTCGGTTTACAGTCAATACCAATTTATCCATAGGGGTGGGAATACAATGCCGGTAATGACAGATAACAAAATCCACATTTTGAAGAAAGGACACGTAACAAGTCCAAAGGGCTTTACGGCAGGCGGCATACATTGCGGGCTCAGAAAGACAAAGCTCGATTTTGGATGGATCCATTCTGAAACTCCCGCAGCAGCTGCCGGAGTATACACATTGAATACGTTTCAGGCTGCACCAGTGAAGGTTACTAAGGAGAGTATTGAAAAAGATAATCTGCTGCAAACAATTGTGGTCAATTCTGCAAATGCTAACTCTTGTACAGGAGAGCAAGGATATTTGGATGCTTTGACCATGCAGAAAATGACAGCAGATAAAATAGGGGTGGATCAGAGTCATGTGGCTGTCGTCTCGACTGGTGTAATAGGGGTGCCATTACCTATGGAAAAGATTCTATATGGTATTAATTCTATAGATAATCAGAAAGCGTCAGCAGTGGACTTTGAACATGCGATTTTAACGACTGATACGGCTACTAAACATATCGCGGTACAGCTGGAAATCGATAATCAAACAATTACCATTGGCGGAGCGGCAAAAGGTTCAGGGATGATTCATCCGAATATGGCAACAATGCTTTCATTTATTACAACAGATGCAAAAGTCGAAGCGAAAAGTCTGCAGCTTGCCCTTCGTGATGTTACAGATAAATCCTTCAATATGATTACAGTTGATGGAGACTGCAGTACAAATGATATGGTGCTTGTCATGGCCAATGGTCAGCAAAATAACGCATTATTGAATGAATCACATTCAGACTGGCATCTATTTAAAGAAGCACTTCAATTCGTTAGTCAGGAACTGGCCAAGATGATAGCCAGGGACGGTGAAGGGGCAACCAAGCTGATTGAAGTTCATGTTAAAGGTGCACCCACGGAGATCGTTGCAGCTCAGGTAGCAAAGGCTGTCATTTCTTCCAATCTGGTAAAAACGGCAATTTACGGTGCCGACCCGAACTGGGGAAGAATTATTTGTGCCATTGGGTATAGCAAGCAGCCGCTGGACCCGGAAAGTGTTTGTATCTCACTTGGCGATATAGAGGTTGTAAAAAATGGCCAGCCTCTGGATTTTGATGAAGCAGAAGGAAAACGTTATCTGGAGAACCATACCGTTAAACTGCTGATTGATTTACAGAATGGTTCCGATGAAGCAACGGCCTGGGGCTGTGATTTAACGTATGATTATATCAAAATAAATGCTTCCTACCGGACGTGAGGTGCAGAAATGAATAGCATTGTGTTGAAAATTGGCGGCAGTATTTTAGCAAGGCTTCCGGATTCCTTTTATCGAATGGTCGTAAATATAAAGAAAATGAATTTGTGTCAGCCAGTAATTGTGCATGGCGGGGGGCCGGAAATAAACAAAGCCCTACAGCAATTAAATGTGAAAAGTGAATTTATAGATGGTTTACGTGTGACGACAGAGGAAGTATTGGATGTTGCAGAAATGGTAATGAGTGGCTCCATCAATAAAAGGATTGTCAGCAGGCTGCAGGGAGAAGGCGGAACGGCTATCGGAATGAGTGGCGTAGATTGTAACCTGCTGCAGACTAAGGCTGTAGATCCGAACGGAATTCTCGGCTTCGCGGGACAAGTGGAGGAGGTAAATACTTCATGGCTGAGGCTGATAATGGAAAACGGGGGGATACCGGTGATTTCTCCTATCGGCATTGATTCAAATGGTCAGCGCTATAACATTAATGGTGATATGGCGGCAGCAGCAGTTGCCCAGTCTCTAAAAGGAAAGCTTGCATTAGTAAGTGATATACCCGGTGTAATGGAAACTATTGCAGGAAAAGAGATTGTTCATGAAAAACTGACAAAGGAAGAAATAGAAGCAAAAATTGCATCCGGTATTATTCATGGTGGGATGATTCCGAAAGTCCGATCCGCACTTAATGGATTGTCTGGCGGTGTTAAGGAATCGGTCATTTTAAATGGCTTAGCACCAGAGGATCTGAGAAAATTTCTGGAAGGCAAACAGGCAGGAACAAAAGTTATCCAAACAAAGGAGGTACAACATGTCTGAGACATTAATCAATCAATCCGTGAGCCCCGTAATGAGTACGTATCAACGATTCCCAATCACGCTAGTAAAAGGGAAGGGGAGCTATGTGTGGGATGATGCAGGCAGAAAATTTCTCGATTATACTTCTGGAAT
This sequence comes from Oceanobacillus massiliensis str. N'diop, assembly GCF_000285495.1. Lineage (GTDB taxonomy): Bacteria > Bacillota > Bacilli > Bacillales > Amphibacillaceae > Oceanobacillus > Oceanobacillus massiliensis. Next base: position 698,293 of record NZ_HE610977.1, on the reverse strand, counting down.
AGCTACTTGCAATCTTGGGCATGTACCAGAACATGTCCGTCAGAAGCTAAGAAATCAGCTTGATCAGCTTTGGCACTGTTCCAATCTCTATGAGATACCTGCCCAAAATGAACTAGCAGCCTTATTAGTGGAGCACAGTTGTTTTGACCAGGTATTTTTCTGCAATAGTGGTGCTGAAGGCAATGAAGCAGCAATCAAACTGGCCAAAAAATATGCAAAAGATCAGGGGAATCCGGAGCGAAGCGAAATCATAACCTTTCAGCAGTCCTTCCATGGTCGGACGGGAACTACCATGGCAGCGACAGCACAGGAAAAGATTCATAAAGGCTTCACCCCGCTGACTCCTGGTTTCCGTTACCTGCCGTATAACGAAATGTCCTTTTTGGACCAGGTGCATAACGGGAAGACAGCAGCAGTATTACTTGAGCTTATTCAAGGAGAAGGCGGAGTAAATAAAGCAGAACAGGAATGGATTGAGACACTTTATAATATATGTAAGAAGGAAGATATTTTATTCATGGTGGATGAGGTTCAGACAGGTATGGGCAGAACAGGAACGTTATTTGCCTATGAGCAGTTCGGGATTGAACCGGATGTGATGACGCTGGCTAAAGGTCTTGGTTCTGGATTTCCAATCGGAGCAATGCTTGCGAAGACCCATCCCGCAGCAAGCTTTCAGCCGGGAACGCATGGCAGCACATTTGGCGGGAATCCGCTGGCAGCAAGTGCTGGAATAGCCACCATGGAGGTTTTATTGAGAGATGGCATCCTGCAGCAGGTTCATTCCAGCAGTCTATGGCTGATCGATCAGCTTCATACTTTGATCAGAGAAGAGGAAATGGTTAAAGAAATACGAGGACTTGGTATGCTCATTGGGATTGAGCTGAACATAGGAGCATCGGCAGTGATAGAAGCATTCCGGAAAAAGGGCGTCCTTGTTCTGTCAGCAGGAGCGAATGTATTACGGATTCTCCCTCCACTAACGACTACGAAACAGGAACTTGAGCTGTTTATACAGCTATTTGAAGAAGTCATTACAGAAGTGGAGAGTGTAGCATTATGAGTAAAGGATACCTAATCCTTCAATCAGGAGAAGAATTCGAGGGTGAATGGATCGGTGCGGAAAAGGAGATAGGCGGAGAGGTCGTATTCAATACAAGCATGACCGGCTATCAGGAAATGATGACAGACCCTTCCTATGCAGGTCAGCTATTAACGTTTTGCTATCCGATAATCGGCAATTATGGCGTTAATGAAGAAGATGATGAAAGCCAAGGATTATCCGTTTCCGCCGTAATTGCAAGTGATATTTGTGATGAGCATAGTCATTATCAGGCAGCGACTTCCTTTTCTGAAAGATTAAAGCTAGCCGGTGTCCCCGGATTGAAGAATGTGGATACCCGTTCATTGGTAGCCGCCATCCGCAAGCATAAAACAGTGGAAGGGAAATTGGTTACCGAGAAGGGAAAGGAGCAGATTTCTTCAGAGTGGGCAAAGAGAAGGGACATGGAGCTTGTTGACAGTGTATCCGTCAAGTCCCCCGAATCCTTCGGTGATGGCGACTACCATGTTGTACTCATGGACTTCGGCTACAAAAAATCCATCCTGCAGGCATTGCTTAAACAGCACTGCAAAGTGACGGTTGTCCCCTATTACACGTCATTGGAAACTATTAAATCCTTGCATCCGCACGGAATATTGCTGAGCAATGGTCCAGGGGATCCGATGGAATTAAAGCCGTATTTTCCAATTATCAAAGTGTTGACGGAAACATATCCTACACTCGGTATTTGCCTTGGTCATCAGCTGATTGCCTTGGCATATGGCGGCAAAACGACAAAAATGCCTTTTGGGCATCGTGGCGGGAATCATCCGGTAAAAGATGTACTTACGGGAAAGGTACGCATGACATCACAGAACCATGGCTATGTCGTCGAAGAGAATAGTATGGACTCCCGTGATTTCCAGGTCTTATTCCGAAATGTCAATGATCGCTCACTTGAAGGAATGAGGCATGTAAGCAAGCCTGTACAATCGGTGCAATTTCATCCGGAAGCACATCCAGGTCCTAGTGATACAGCATATATCTTTAACGAATTTATTCAGCAAGTATTTACTGCATCTCAGGAGGGATCACCAGTATATGTCAAAGCATAATTCCATTAAAAAGGTATTGGTTATCGGTTCCGGACCGATTGTTATCGGCCAGGCTGCAGAGTTTGATTATGCAGGTACACAAGCATGTCTGGCATTGAAAGAAGAAGGAATTGAAGTAGTATTGGTCAATAATAATCCGGCGACCATTATGACGGACGCCCAGATTGCAGACCATGTCTACATGGAGCCTCTAGATACGGAGTCATTGGAAAAGATTATTGCGAAAGAGCTCCCGGATGGATTGATTGGAAGCCTTGGAGGTCAGACAGGGCTGAATCTTACAGTGGAACTTCATGAAAAGGGAATTTTGGAGAAATATCACGTTAAATTGCTGGGGACGTCGGTACCTTCTATTCAAAAGGGAGAGGACCGGGAATTATTTCGGCAGTTAATGATCGATATTGATGAACCGATATCGGATTCCAAGATTATTCAATCTGTTGCAGCAGGATTTGATTTTATCCAAGAAATCGGTTTTCCGGTTATCCTTCGCCCTGCATATACATTAGGTGGTGAAGGTGGAGGATTTGCGCATAATGAGGAAGAGTTTAAGAACCTACTTAATAAGGGGCTTATGCTAAGTCCAATCAATCAAGTCCTGGTAGAGAGAAGTATTAAAGGATGGAAAGAAATTGAGTACGAGGTTATGCGCGATGCAAATGATACTTGTATTATCGTGTGTAATATGGAAAATATGGATCCGGTCGGTGTCCATACCGGTGATTCTATCGTTGTCGCACCATCCCAGACATTGTCTGATACCCAGTATCAATTACTTCGCACGGCTTCATTGAAGGTGATACGCGCACTTGATGTGGTTGGCGGATGCAATATCCAATTTGCTCTCAATCCTGAATCTGATGAGTATTGCATCATCGAAGTGAATCCAAGAGTGAGCAGATCCTCGGCGCTTGCTTCTAAGGCCACAGGATATCCAATCGCCCGGATTGCTGCGAAATGTGCAGTAGGGTATGCACTCGATGAAATATTAAACCCGATTACGGGAAATACATATGCATCATTTGAGCCTGCATTGGACTATATCGTTGTCAAACTGCCGCGTTTTCCATTTGATAAATTCACGGAGGCTGATCGCTCACTCGGTACGCAAATGAAAGCAACTGGTGAGGTCATGGCAATTGATAGAACCTTTGAAGGGGCGCTCAATAAAGCAATTCGGTCACTGGAAATGAATATTTACAGTCTCAGATGGCCGGGAATGATATCGAAGAAGAAAGAGGAATTAGAAGAACTGTTGGAAATTCCGAATGACTTACGTTTGTTTGCGATAGCGGAAGCACTTAGACGCGGAGCGGAAATAAAATCGGTTATGGATATAACGAAAATAGACTATTGGTTTATAAGGAAAATAGAAAGAATCACGGCATGTGAAAAGAAATTAGAAGACTTTAGCTGGCCGGAGATGCCAATTGAATTGATAAAAGAAGCAAAACGATTCAATATTAGTGATGTCTGTCTAAGCGAACGGCTTGGCACAACAACGAAATCTTTAAGAGAATACTATAAAAAACATGCCATACTGCCATCATATAAATTAGTCGATACTTGTGCAGGAGAATTTGACGCAATCACACCTTACTATTATTCTACATGGCATGGAATCGATGAAGCAGTTCCAACTGAAAATGCCAAAAAGGTGCTTGTTCTTGGCTCAGGTCCAATCCGGATAGGGCAAGGGGTGGAGTTTGACTATTGTTCTGTTCACGCAGCCTTGGCTCTTAAGAAAAGCGGTTATGAGGCAGTGGTTATCAATAATAACCCTGAAACCGTCAGCACAGACTATTCGATAGCTGACCGGCTTTATTTTGAACCCTTGGCGTTAGAGGATGTTCTGGCGGTAATTGAGAAGGAAAAAATTGCCGGTGTCCTGATTCAATTTGGCGGTCAGACTGCAATCAATCTCGCAAATGGATTGAAGGATGAGGGGATTCGGGTGTTGGGAACTTCACCAGAACATATCGATCAAATGGAAGATAGAGAACAATTTTATGAATTTCTCAATCAGTTGGATATCTCTCACATTGATGGCCGGATTGTTCATCATTTAGAGGAATTGCCAACTATTACGGGGGAACTCGGATTTCCTGTGTTAATCCGGCCGTCTTATGTGATTGGCGGACAGTCGATGTTCATCTGCCATAATGAAGCAGAGCTTAAGCGTTATGTGACACGGATACAGGAGGACACGAATAATCGCTGCTGGCCGTTGTTGATTGATCAGTATCTTCCGGGTGTGGAGTGTGAGATTGATGTCATCAGTGATGGGAAACAAATCGTTGTCCCTGGTATTTTTGAACATATTGAAAAGGCAGGGGTACACTCGGGAGACAGTATGGGTATCTTCCCACCTGTTTCTCTCAGTGAAAATACAAAGGCTAGTATAATAGAAATTGCCGATAAAATAAGCCGTCATCTGCCGGTAATCGGGATGATGAATATTCAGTTTGTAATTTATGGAAATCATGTTCACGTACTTGAGGTCAATCCCCGTTCTTCAAGAACCGTTCCAATTATGAGCAAGGTAACCGGCATACCGATGATAGAGTGGGCGGTTAAAGTACAATTGGGGACACCGTTGAAGGAGCTGACAGGTGAATTCAATTTACTCGAGGAACCAGCATATTATACTGTCAAGGCACCTGTATTTTCAGCAAGTAAACTAAAGGGTGTTGATCATGTACTAGGACCTGAAATGAAGTCAACTGGTGAGATAATTGGAATGGGATACGATAAAAATGAGGCACTGAAAAAGGCTTCTTCGATCATGATCAAATCGGGAGTGAAATCTAGGCAAACTCAATTGTTCGTCTCTATTTCCGATCGCATGAAGCAAGAGAGTATATGTCTGATTCGTGAATTTGCAAAACGTGGTGCCAGAATTACAGCTACAACCGGAACAGCAAAATACTTGCAGCTGAGCGGAATCAAAGCAGTCTCGATGTGGAAGAATAAGAATACATTACATGAGCATTGGGAAGAGGATACACCGAACATCGTACTTAATATTTCCAATCAAGGTCGTGAAAAGGAGAAGGATGGCTTTTATATACGTGAATTATCTGTACGCCATCAGGTGCCTTATTTCACTAGTCTCGAGACTCTTGAATCTGTAATGGAGTGGCTGTATGACAATTATGTGATTGAACAGGTTGTCTCCCTGCAAGAGTATGTAAGCAAGAGCTCTATAAAATTATAGAAAAAGAATTCTAAAAAAACAGCTGACATATGGCTTTGTCAGCTGTTTTAATCGTCTATAGATATTTTTCAAACCAACGGCAGATTTGATCGAGCCGCGCAATTCTCATTTCCGGCTTACCGCTTCTGCTCAGTTCATGGGTTGCTCCCGGAAAACGGACAAATTCGACCTCCTTATGAAGGTGCTTCAATGTGATGAACAGTTGCTCCCCCTGTTCGATTGGACAGCGGAAATCACGTTCTCCATGCAGAATAAGCAGTGGTGTTTCCACATTTTTGGCGTATTTCAAAGGTGATATATCCCAGAGACTGGAAGGATCATCCAATAAGTTTAAGCCATGCTCCCATTTCGTGAAGAAGAATCCGATATCGCTGACTCCGTAGAAGCTGAGCCAATTGGAAATGGAACGTTGCGTAACAGCTGCCTTAAATCGATTGGTATGTCCAACAATCCAGTTAGTCATAAAGCCGCCATAGCTACCGCCCGTTACGCCAAGGCGGGATTCATCGAGAAAGCTAAAATTTTCCAGGGCATAGTCAACTGCATGCATTAAATCGGTATAATCCCCTTGGCCATAATTTTGGCGGACAGCATTGACAAATTTTTGGCCGTAGCCATGGCTGCCGCGGGGATTTGTATAAAGAACGGCATATCCTTGTGAAGACAAAAGCTGCATTTCATGGAAAAATGTCTGCCCATACATGGCATGGGGGCCGCCGTGGACTTCCAGTATTAATGGATATTTTTTATTCTCATCAAAGTCAAAAGGACGAAGCAGCCATCCCTGAATCTCCAGTCCATCCTCGGTAGAAAACGTCAATGCTTCAGGCTCAGCAATGGCCACTTCTTCGATGAATTCAGCGTTTGCATTTGTTAAACGCGATAGGTTGAAATCTTGATCCAATTTATAAAAATTACATGGATTGGCAGGTGTGCTGATTCCAATTATGAATTCAGCGTTAGCATGGTTATAGGAGAAACCAAAAACATGATTATCATTTTTATATAATACGTTCAATTCGCCTGCCAATGTAGCCTGATAAAGTCCAGTAGCTCCAAAATCTGTAGCTATAAAGAAAATTCGCTCCTCATCCTCCGACCAGACAGGACCTGCAGCGGACTCTCCAAGCCTTGTATCCCCAGCCATTGCGTCACCAAGTTCTATATCCCAATCTGTGCTTAGAGAAGTCCTTTGACCGGAATCGGTATCCATTATGTATAACTCACTTAATGTTGCTCCACTATATTGAAAATCATGCCCGAAACAGGCTATCTTGCTGCCGCTTGGAGAAAAGGCTGCACTGTAATAACTGCTTTTGCCATTGGTCAATTTCGTTACTTCTTTTGTTTTTAGATTTAATTTATAAAGATCACTGATTAGTTCATAATCGGATGAATCACTCAAATTTGCTGTAAAAATAATATGGCTGCCGTCTGGAGAAATATCCTGGAAACCATGATCGCTATCTGCGGATGTCAGTTGTGTGAATGAGTCATTTTCCAGGCTGTATAAAATAATCTGCGTTTTTTTCTGATCGTGAAAGCCTTTTGCATCCGATTTATACTTTAGCCTGTTGACATGTAAAGGTTGGCTTTCCTTTTCTTTCTGTTCACTTTGGCGTTCTTCTTTTGAGAGTTCTCTTTGATCTTGCACATTATCATCTTGGTCAAGGGAAGCGCTGAACAGAATAGACTTGCCATCCTTTGACCATGCGGGACGTGATGCCCCATTTTTGAATGTAGTCAACTGTCTTGCTTCGCCGCCATTCGCTTCCATCAGCCACAGTTGCATGATTCCGCTTCGGGAAGATTGGAAGACAGCTTTCTTACCGTCAGGAGAGAACCGAAGACAGCTCGTATTGTCATTTCCAAAAGTCCATTGCTTTGCATCTTCCTCTTCCAATCTGTGAAAATACAAATTTGACTGATATTCATTTTTTTCATTAATGGTGGTAGAAACATATGTATATGCATTCGCGTTCGGTACAAATTGAGGGTCACTATATACCTCGATGTTTTTCAGATCCTCCGAGGTGATAGGTCGTTTGAGATTCGTCATAAATGGCCTCCTAATATCGTTGAATAATCAGAACTTTTATATCAGTCTAAACTAATTCGAGTTTCGAATCAATCCGGAATTTAGATTTTTCATTCTATTTCATTCAAAAAGAGTCTTAGCTCTTTTGGGGATTTAAAGATGTATACGGATGTATTTTCCAGCTGGGATAAACGTTCGGTCAATGCAGGTGCCTTTGTTTTATTGAAATTTTTGACCCATTGGAAGAACTCCCAGTCAAGCTTTTCAGGGCAATCTTTCCCCATATCCGGCCGGGTCGATTTCCTGTACTGGATGCGCCTTTTAGTAATGCCATAGAGACAGCGGACTGTTTTATAGTGCAAAAAAATGACGGTATCTGCCTGAGTTAATCTATGGTCCATTGTGCTGCTGTAATTGCCATCGATGATCCATGAATCACTTTGATAAATCTTTTGCTGTTCATTAATGAATTTTTCCTTTTCTGTCGGTATCCAGCCAGGCTGCCAAAATAGTGCATCCAGATGATGGACGGGGATATGCAGTCTAGCACCCAGCTGTCGGGCTAAAGTGGATTTTCCTGAACCGCCGCTGCCGATAATAGCAATTTTTTTCATAAAAGCCTCCATTGTATCAGATTGGTTAAGGATTTTAGTTTTAGCTTGAAAAGAATAAAATGATCACATCAATTTTCTTCATGTAATCTTGTGTATGGTAAATCTCATGAGTGCTAAACAAGCAAAACGCCACCGCACAAGGATGCGGAGGCATTGAATGTTATCCTGAAAGAATAATCTATTCTTGTCAGACAGTGTGTTTGATTCTGTTTTCCTTGATGTTGGCATCGAGTTCGTAGGCTTCTTGCAATTGACGAGTGATTTTCCCAGGCTTTCCATCAGCGATTTGCTGATTATCCACTTTTATGATCGGTGTGATTTCTGAAGTGCTGCTGGATAGGAAGATTTCATCGGCTATACGGATATCTTCTACCGCGAATCCCTCTTCGATTAATGGGATTGATAAATCTTTTGTGAATCTTTCAACTGCCATTCTTACACAACCGTGCAAAATATTGTTTGTTGTGGGATGTGTATAGATTTGCCCATCTTTTACCATGTATACATTCGACGAACTGCACTCTGTTACAACTCCGTCCCGATGGAGGATGGCTTCATAACAGCCGTTTTCCTTAGCAGTTTGCTTGGCCATTACATTTGGCAGGAGGTTTAAGCTTTTAATATAGCAATTTTCCCATCTTATATCTCTATGCGTAATTGCATGTACACCGTTTTCCATACCCGTCATGTTTCGAGGCTGATCTTGGACATATGCATATATGTTGGGCATTACGGATTCGGGGAATACATGATCACGTGGAGCAGATCCGCGGGTGATTTGCATATAGACTTTGCCGTCAGAGTTCATTTCATTCTTTTTCAGCAGTTCATATAATAAATCGGTTATTTCCTCTTTATTGAAGGGTAATTGTATTTTTATTGCATCTGCAGATTGGAATAAGCGGTTGACGTGTTCTTCCAGTAAGTAGTAATTTCCATGATAAATTCGGATCACCTCGTAGATTCCATCTCCGAATTGAAGACCACGTTCTTCGAATGGGTATTTCAGTTTATCGTGATGGGTAAATTTCGATTGTGTCAGTATTATCGGGTAAACAGACATACTATTGGCTCCTCTCATCAAAACATATTTCTAGTTTATAGCTCCATGAAGTGAATGTAAATGATTAATTGTTTTAAAATTTGATTTATTCAATAAGGATTATTATCTGTATTTGGATTAAAAGGTATGAGTGGTAAAGATAAATATAGCCTAAATGAAGCTTTAAAAGAATTGTCTAATGTGGGTTTGTAATCATACTTTAAAGTTTTTGTAAAAAAATGTTGAAAATAGGGTTGATTAGTATCAATGAAATTGCTATAATAAATTTTGCAATCAAAAAAACACAATTTGTTTTATCCGTGCAGTAATCAGCAAGCTTCACGAATAGAGACAAGGCAAGTGTAATTGAAATTGTACAATGAATATGCGGGTGTAGTTTAGTGGTAAAACCTCAGCCTTCCAAGCTGATGATGAGGGTTCGATTCCCTTCACCCGCTCCATACATATGTGATAACGCAGTGTTTCGTAAAACCGATTACGAAGCGTTGCGTTTTTAATTTTGGCTGTTTTATTAATTACCCGATACCTGCTTCGGCCGATTTCCGCTCCGGGCAGTCGCTTTCCGCGGCGGGCGCTCTCAGCTTTCTCGGAAGAACCCCACTTCCTGCGGGATCTTCAGCCGTTGCTTTTCCCGCTGGAGTCGACTGCCCTGCGCTCCAATCAATCAGCAAAATAATCGAGTATCAGTAATTTGATTCAGGATTCAGAAGCCAAATCATAGCGGAGGAAATATACGAAGACTCCTGCGGGAAAGCGAAGACGCTAAGCCCCCGCTAGATGCACCTGCGTCTGCCAGTTTCGCTTCGAAGCAGGGTTCCTCGGTGCAAGGGAGCACAGGAGCAATCGCAAGCTGTACCCTGGCTTAGCTCGAGCCCGCGGAAAGACCAGCTATGAGTTGTCAAGGAGAGAAAGACATTTTTTTATAATAATGCTTATTTAAAAAATCTCATGCCAAAATACACCTCTCTTTCAAGGTGTTGTGGAGAACATAAGTTCGTTAATATTTTATTTCACATGAGGCTCATATGGCTTTTGATCTCGTAAAATGGCAAAAATGATGTGTGTTAACTTTCGTGCTACAGCTCCTACAGCGACTTGGTGGCTTTTCCCCCTACTTTTTAGCCTTTTATAATGCTGTGATAATGCCGGGTCACATTGGCTTGCAGAGAAGGCGGCATACCAAATAGCTCGTCGTAAATAAGGGGAGCCTCTTTTGGAAATTTTCACGTAGGAAGCCTCAAAATTACCAGATTGTTTCACAGCCGGGTCTAACCCAACAAACGCTACTAACTGTTCAGGGCGTTCGAAACGTTTTATGGACCCTATTTCTCCTAAGATTACGGCTGCGGTTGGATAGCCAATACCATTTATAGTTGTTAAATGTGTATTTTGGTTATCTACAAGTTTCATCAGCTTTTTATCAAGCTCATCTATTTGTTCGTCTAATAAAGATATCTGTTCTAGAAGCAGATGGATCTGCATCCTGAAGGCATCTGTTGCCATGTTGATACCAAAGGTATCTTCCGCAGATTCTTTAATTTTAGTTGCTTTTTCATGGGCTCTACGCTCTCCGTATGAATTCTTACTCGCATCATTTAGAAACTTAGCCAATGTTTCTGTATCAATAGCCTGGATATCTTCAGGCATAGGATAATGCTTAAGCAATTCTGAAGAAGATGTGCCAAAAACTTCTGAAAACATATCTTCATATTCTGGGAAGACTTGATCCAAAAGAGCTATAATCTTGCGCTTAATATCTGAACTTTGGTCAACGAGAGAGTAACGTAGCCTTTCTAATTGTTTTAATTGAAGTAAATCCTCTTCTAAAAAAGGCGTGGCATCAGGCATATCAATACGTATAACCTGTGCGATAAGAAAAGCATCTCGTGCGTCTGTTTTCGTCTTACGAATGAAGAAGTTCCGTAAAGCGTCCGATCTTAAGGGGTTAAATGCTGTTACTTTAAAACCAAGTTTGTTTAGGTATGTGAATATAGAAAGCCAGTAATGCCCTGTGGCTTCTAACCCAAAAACACAATTTTCTTTGGTAAGTTGATGGTTGTTTATAAACGTTAATAGTTTCTCACTACCACGTTTAGAGTTAGCGAAGCGTAGACTTTTACCGATAGGTTTACCATTATTGTCAATAAGACCAGCTTCGTGCTCCTTTTTACCAATATCAATACCTAGATAATGCACACTAACACCGCCTGTATGAAAAATTAACCAGATAGGAGAATCCTCCACTTCTTTATAGATAATCATGCTCGTTAGATATTCGACAACACGTGCCATCCAGCTAATTCGAGTATTCTATAAAGGGGAGGTGTCAAACTTTCCGACGAAGATTATACTTCAAGCGCAGCTAGCGACACCCTCCACCTGATTACCCCCATCATACTATTTAAGTGGGGATCCTTAAATAAGGTTACCTATATCATACGAGCGCAGTGTATTTCCGGAGTGGAGATAAGCTCATCATCAAGTTACGTCGCAGTCTATATATTTTATGTGAAAACAACAAACTTTGAGAAAACATTATTGAACTTCACCCCGCAACGCCTCTACAATTGAAAACTACAGTTATACATACTATCCTATAAGGAAATACAATTAAAATCTGAGGGATCATTATGAAAAACCTTTTAAAGCAATTAATTCAAATGGATAACAAGGGCTATAAGGCCTATAAGAATATACAGGGCCATTATTACTACGAAGACTTTGAGTTATTTATAGACTATGTTCAAGGTGACCCATTTGCATCACCCTCCAAAATCCGAGCAGTTGTACCAAAGGAAAAACGTGCCATCCATAATGAATGGTTACAATCAACTAAACGCAGGATTGCTGTAGAGGATGCTTTTGCAAGGGCTGTGGCCAAGGCTGCTGCTCGGGAATCTATTAGCGTTAAGGGTTCAGGGAAAAGTGGTTTGATACTTTTTGATGGGCCTGGACAGGAAGTTCTGGAAAGGTCTGCTTTGCAAATCCATAAAGATACAATCACCGTCTGTGTGTCTGTAGGGCTGCCGGCAAATGGAAGACGTATAAATGGAAGGGAAGCTGAGAAGCTGTTTGCAAACGTAATTCCATCGATCATCAAGAATTCCATCTTTAAAATTAGAGATCATGATATTGATGAGGCTATAAAACTTGCTGATCAGCAGGAAGCAATTCGGAATGAAATGAGAAAGAACAATTGGACAGCGTTTATAGCCAATGGCTCTATCCTTCCAAGGGAGAGCGGAATCAGCAACAGACCGCTTCATCATGCAATCCCTTTCCAAAGTCCAAAGGAAGATGAAGCTGCAATCTTCATACCACACCAGGAAGCCCCCTTAAAAGGGATGGCAATCAAAAAAGGGGTTACGCTAATTGCCGGCGGAGGCTATCATTGGAAAAGCACTTTTTTAAAAGCGATAGAGCGTGGTGTCTATTTTCATAAAAGAGGAGATGGCCGTGAGTTTGTTTTAACCGATCCTGATGCCGTTAAAATTCGTGCTGAGGATGGCAGACAAGTATCAGCCGTTAATATTTCCCCGTTTATAAATAATTTACCGCATCACCAGATGACCACGTCTTTTTCAAGCGACAATGCCAGTGGAAGTACGTCACAAGCTGCCAATGTTATCGAAGCGCTGGAAGCGGGAGCGACAGTACTGCTTATCGATGAAGATACAAGCGCGACTAACTTTATGATTCGTGATTATCGGATGCAGCAGCTGGTAAGTCAGGAGAAAGAGCCGATAACTCCATTTATAGACCGGATAAAACAAATCTCAGATCAGCTCCAGGTTTCTACAATCCTCGTTATGGGAGGGTCTGGCGATTATTTTGCTGCAGCGGATACAGTGATCATGCTGGATGAGTACGTGCCACATAATGTAACCGACAAGGCTGCAGCGATTATGAAAAAATATCCGATTGAACGTGATTCGGCAGCTGAAATCGATTTCCGAGTAAATACGAATCGTTTTTTTCAGCCACCATCCATACAGTTAAATAAAGGTAAACGAACGAAAATCAAGGCAAAAGGATTACATCAGATTATAATGGGGAGTACGGATATTATTTTCAACCATACGGAGCAATTGGTAGATTCATCGCAAACAAGGATGATAGCAGAGATTATTAATTATCTGCATCGCACAAATGGATTGGAAAATAAATCGCTGCGTGAAGTTCTTGATTCTGTTGATACACAAATGGATCAATTTGGTCTCGCGTCATTGACATTATTTAATGATCAGCATCCAGGTGAGTTGGCCCGTCCGCGCAGACATGAAGTTGCTGCAGTACTCAATCGAATGCGTACAGCTAGCGTTCGCCAGCTCTAAATTATAAGGAGGGAGGGATTTCATGAGAACCGAACAGCTAAAACAGGAAATCATTCAGTATGCCAAGGAAATTGGAATCGACAAGATTGGGTTTGCTTCAGCAGATGTTTTCACAGAATTAAAAGAACGTTTGCGGAGACAGCAGGAGTTACAGTATCAGTCGGGATTTGAAAAAGGCTCACTGGAAGAACGTACGGAACCAAAACGCCTGCTGCCTGAAGCGCACTCCATCCTGTCCATAGCGATTGCATATCCATCAAGGATGAAGAATGCTCCAAAAAGTACAAAGGAAGAACGCCGCGGAATTTTTGCCCGGGCATCTTGGGGAATTGATTATCATACCGTACTTAAGGATCGCCTTGAAAAGCTTTCTGCTTTCATGCAGGAAAAAATGCCGGATACAGTCAATAAAATAATGGTCGATACCGGCGAGCTATCCGACCGTGCAGTTGCAGAGAGGGCTGGTATTGGATTCAGCGGGAAAAACACGTCCATTATTACACCTGAATATGGATCTTTTGTTTATCTCGGAGAATTGATTACGAATATCCCTTTTATTCCGGATGAGCCCCTTGAAGACAGCTGCGGCGAATGCAGAAAATGCATGGATGCGTGTCCCACTGGAGCATTGGTTGACGGTGGCCAGCTGAATGCACAGCGCTGTATTGCCTTTCTTACACAGACCAAGGATTTTCTGCCAGATGAATTCAGGACTAAAATCGGGAATCGTGTTTATGGCTGCGATACATGCCAGCAGGTTTGCCCACGAAATAAAGGCATCGATTTTCATATTCATCCGGAGTTTGAACCAGAACATGATGTTGCTAAACCGAAGCTGAAGCCAATATTAAACATCTCCAATCGGGAATTCAAGGAAAAGTTTGGCCATATTTCCGGATCGTGGAGGGGAAAAAAACCACTGCAGCGCAATGCATTAATAGCTTTAGGCCATTACAAGGACAAGACGGCAATTGCAGATATTGCAGAGGTCATGAACAATGATCCGAGACCGGTAATTCGCGGTACGGCTGCATGGTCACTTGGGAAAATCGGCACCGAAGAGGCATATCATGCTATTGAAGCAGCAATGGAAAAGGAAATCGACGAACAGGTATTATATGAAATGGAAAAAGGTCTTGCCTTTCAGAAAACGTCTGCAGTCTAGTCAACTAATAATGTTTTGGAAGCATTTCAAAAATAATGCTTAAATAAGCATCCCTTCCATATACTTCTTATGGAGGGGATTTTCTAATGGAATTAATCAAGAATCTTTGGCAGGATTTCTTTCGGGATAATAGAGATTCGGATAATTGGTGGAAAAGAAAACAGAATATATGGGCTGGGAGGGAGGCGGAAATTATTCGTGTAGGAGGAAAAGGGGAGGTTTTCCGAAAACTTCAATACGATAACGAAACGCAATATCATTATTTCATGCATCTCAAATATGTCATTAAACAGAAACGGAATATCCATGTAGAAGAGCAACTAATTCCGTATCGTCTTCATTTAGTGAACGGTACGGTGACAAATCATGAAGAAATACCGAGGAATAAGGATCTAAAGGAGAAGGGGGCATTGCCGGAAATAGAGAGAAAGACAAGGGAACAGGTTCACGAGCGCTTTTCCTATGATCGCTTGGCGGCAGTTCAGTATGCGGAACGGTGGTGGAACAGCCGTAATCCTGATTACCGGGTTTTTCATGTCGATTGTACCAATTATGTCTCCCAATGTTTATATGCTGGCGGGGCTCCGATGTGGGGAGCTACTGTTAGAGATAGGGGTTGGTGGTATGGTTCGGGAAGCTGGAGCTATAGCTGGGCAGTCGCACATTCATTAAGGTGGTATCTTAGCGGTTCTGTCCAAGGGCTTAAGGGCAAGGAAATGGAAAGCGCCGACCAGCTGATTCCCGGGGACGTTATCTGTTATGATTTTCAAGGTGATGGCAGATGGGATCATAATACCATTGTGGTGGCAAAAGATGAATACGGAATGCCTCTGGTCAATGCGCATACAGATAACAGCCGGAATAGGTATTGGTCCTATGAGGATTCCACAGCTTGGACACCTGATATCGCATATAAATTTTTTCGGATTGGTGAGGATTAGTGATATAATAGATACGTGATTAACTATTAAGAAGATGTTCAAAAGCCCTATGAAAAAAGAGGCCGCTTTTTATTTATGTTTTTGAACACGGATTTTTAAGGAGAATGAATTTTGAGCTTACATGTCGTATTATTTCAACCAGAGATTCCAGCTAATACTGGTAATATCGGAAGAACATGTCTGGCAACTGATACAACCCTTCATCTGATTCGTCCATTAGGGTTTTCTACAGATGATAAAATGCTGCGCCGGGCCGGATTGGACTATTGGAAAAACGTTGATGTTCATGAGTATGATTCCATAGATGAGCTTTATCAGAAGTACCAGGATGGTGACTTCTATTATATAGAAAACTTCGGTACGGCACATTATACGGATTTTGACTTTAATAAAAAGGAAGAAGACGTATTCTTTGTATTTGGCAGAGAAACAACAGGTATACCAAAAGAACTCTTGATTGGTAAAGAAGATAAATGTCTGCGGATCCACATGAACGGTAAAGTGAGATCGCTTAATTTATCCAATACTGCCGCTATCATTATTTATGAAGCATTAAGGCAACAGGGATTTCCAGCCCTGACATAAGCATTCAGGAAGCAAAAAACCGTCATGTACGCAAACATGACGGTTTTATCTATTATTGATTCTGTTTTGGTACTCCCGGTTTTGATTCGTAACCTGAAGTAAACATGGAGATAACAAATGTTACCATAACACCGATTAATAATGCTAATTTCATGTAAACATCCTCCTTAATCTCTACAAATAACACATATTTCAATTTATTATTCCCTATTATAACGAAAAAAAATGATTCTGTGAAGTTTGAGTATAAAGCTGTATGTTTTATTCAAGAAAAACATTTGAGACACTTATTCGCATTAATTTCGTTAATATAAAATTTATATATTAAACAAATTCTGAACATATGTTGTAACAATGCATAAAATAGGGTATATTAGTTGATGAAATGAAGTGTCAATTCTATAATGAAATTGAACCGTTTACATAGCGGGAAAAGTTAACTTCTAATGGGGGTATCAGACGTGGCAGAAAATGGAGAATCTGTAGAAAGATTCTGGGGGCAGTTTCATGGTCCAAACACGGGGTATATAGAGCAGCAATATGAATTATACAAAGAGGATCCGGAAGCGGTTGAATCTTCTATTAAAGAGATTTTCGATATTTATGGAGCTCCTGCATGGATGGATCAGCCGAACGGTGCAGGACAGACAGAAACACAATCACAATCACCATCTGAATACGATGTGAAAAAGTTGACCTCAGCGATGAAACTTGTTGAGGCTATTCGCCGTTATGGCCACATGGAGGCAGATATCTATCCTGTCGGCGGCTATAGAGGCAATAATGGAGAAGTGCTGAATTTAGCGACATACGATTTAAGTGAAGATGATTTGAAAAAAATCCCGGCAGCATGGCTATGGGATAAAGCAGCAAGTGATGTGGAGAATGGTTTAGATGTTGTAAACCGATTAAAAAAATATTATACAGGTACCATAACGTTCGAGTATGATCACGTCAATAATCATGAAGAACGGGAGTGGCTTTTCGATTTAATTGAAGATGGAAAAGCCAGATTGGAATTATCTGATGAACAACGAAAAACAGTTCTGAAACGTTTGGTGGATGTGGAAGGATTTGAAGGATTCTTGCAAAAAACATTCGTTGGGCAGAAACGTTTCTCAATCGAAGGCCTTGAGGTCATGGTGCCTATGATTGATCGGATTGTCCATTATGCGGCAGAGGATCAGATTGAAAATGTCATGATGGGAATGGCCCATCGTGGACGCCTATCGGTACTTGCCAATGTGCTGGGCAAACCGTATGACAAGATATTCTCTGAATTCAATTATTCGAAAGATAAAGAATTAATGCCCTCAGAAGGTTCAATGGGGATTAATTATGGCTGGACTGGCGATGTGAAATATCACTATGGGGCAAAAAAAGAAGTTGAAAACGGGGAAATCAAAACAAGAATAACACTTGCACACAATCCGTCCCATTTGGAATTCGTTAATCCGGTTGTGGAAGGCTTCGCCCGTGCTGCACAGGATGAGCGTAAAGAAAAAGGCTATCCAAAGCGTGATACCAATAAAGCCTTTCCTGTTTTAATCCATGGTGATGCAGCCTTTATTGGTGAGGGTGTTGTTGCAGAAACTTTGAATTTGAGTGGATTGCCGGGTTACAGTACAGGCGGAACACTCCATATTATCGCGAACAACCAGCTTGGTTATACAACGGACCGTGAAGACGGCCGCTCGACTCGCTATGCGAGTGATTTGGCGAAGGGCTTTGAAATTCCGGTCATTCGCGTAAATGCCGATGATCCAATTTCGTGCATCTCCGCTATTAAAATAGCATATGAATACAGAAAAAAATTCAATAAAGACTTTCTGATAGATTTAGTTGGTTATCGTCGCTATGGACACAATGAAATGGACGAACCGAGGACGACACAGCCCAATTTATATAGTGAAATTGATAATCATCCATCGGTATCTGCCCTTTTTGCTGAATCTCTTCAAGAAAAAGGGATTATAAAAGAAGATGATTTTGAGCAGATAAAACAAACGGTTGATACAAAATTAAGTGATATCTACTCCACAATGGTAGAAAATGAAATAGGAAATCCGGAAGCGAAGCTAATGCCGGAAGTGTTATTGAATGGTTTGGATCAATTTGAAACGGCCGTAGATCTGGATGTTTTAAAAGCATTGAATCAGGAACTATTAAAACGTCCGGAAGGCTTTAATGGATACAGAAAAACAGAGAAAATCCTGAAACGCCGTGCCGATGCTTTAAATGAAGGAAATAAAGCAGACTGGGGTACTGGGGAAGCATTGGCATATGCTTCGATTCTATGTGATGGTATCCCGATCCGCTTAACTGGTCAGGATACCGAAAGAGGTACATTTGCCCACAGACATATCGTACTCCATGATACGGAAACAAATGAAAAGTATAGCCCACTGCACGGATTATCGGAGGCGAAAGCATCCTTTGATATTCGCAACAGTCCATTATCAGAGGCAGGTGTGCTTGGATTTGAATATGGCTATAGTGTGCAGGCGCCAAATACGCTTGTTATCTGGGAAGCGCAATTTGGTGATTTTGCGAATGCAGGACAGGTTATATTCGATCAATTCATTTCTTCTTCCAGGGCCAAGTGGGGAGAAAAATCCAACATGGTTATGCTATTGCCGCATGGTTATGAGGGACAGGGACCAGAGCATTCCAGTGCCCGATTAGAAAGATATCTGCAGATGGCTGCTGAGAACAACTGGATTGTTGCCAATGTAACATCGTCTGCACAGCTATTTCATTTATTGCGCAGACAGGCAGCATTGCGTGACCGTGAAGAGGCAAGACCGTTGATCCTAATGACTCCAAAAAGCAGCCTGATCCGGAATCAGCGAATGGCATCAGCAGCTGTGGAATTCTCTGAAGGGAAATTCCAAACGTTGCGTGACCAGCCTAACCTTGAAATCAGTAAGGAAAAAGCAACGCGTCTATTGATCGGAAGCGGGAAGGTCATGATTGATATCGAAGAAGCGATTGACAATTCAGAGGATAACTTCGAGTGGTTGCGAGCAATTCGATTAGAACAAATTTATCCATTTCCACAAAAAGCATTGGCAGAGGAATTGAAACAGCTGCCAAATGTAAAGGAAATAGTTTGGGTGCAAGAAGAACCTAGAAACATGGGTGCTTGGAATTTTGTTGATGATTACTTAAGAGACCTATTGCAGGAAGGTCAGACATTACGTGTAATCAGCCGTCCAAACCGGTCTGCGCCAGCTGGAGGGATACCAAGTGTTCATAAAACAGCTCAAAATAAGATCATAAATCTAGCATTAACCACATCTGAAGGGGGAAATTCCAGTGCAAGAAATTAAGATTCCAGAACTAGCAGAATCCATCACAGAGGGTACGATCGCTGAATGGCTTGTTAAAAAAGGTGAAAAAATTGCAAAGGGAGATCCAATCGTTGAATTGGAAACAGATAAAGTAAATGTAGAAGTCAACGCTGAATTCTCTGGTGTCATTACTGAGATTCTAAGTGAAGAAGGCGATGATGTAGCAGTGGGAGATACCATCGCAAAACTGGATGAAAATGGAGAGGCAGGCGGTGATTCAGCTCCTGCTGAAGAAACACCAAAAGAAGAAAAGCCGGAAGCAAAAGAGGAAAAACCGCAAGCATCAAAAGCATCTGAAAAAGAAGCACCTGCCACTGAGAGCGGCACCGGTGACTTTATCGCTTCTCCAGCTGCGAGAAAACGTGCCCGTGAGCTGAATATCGACTTAAGCAAAGTGTCTGCGCGCGATCCATTAGGTCGTGTCCGTCCTGAAGATGTAGAAGCTGCGGCAAAGGCAGGAAATGAGCCTAAAGCTTCCCAGCCAGCAAAATCGGAAGCTCCAAAAGCTGCAAAAACAGAGTTTGAAAAACCGGTTGAACGTGTGAAAATGACCCGACGCCGTCAAACAATCGCGAAAAACCTTGTTAATGTTCAGCAGGAATCTGCCATGCTGACAACATTTAACGAAGTAGACATGACTGCTGTCATGAAATTGCGCAGTGAACGAAAAGAAAAATTTCTAAAGAAAAATGGTGTGAAACTTGGTTTTATGTCCTTTTTCACAAAAGCTGTGGTTGGAGCATTGAAAGAATTCCCATTACTTAATGCTGAAATACAGGGAAATGAACTGGTCATCAAGAAATTCTATGATATTGGTATTGCTGTATCAACAGATGATGGATTAGTAGTTCCAGTTGTGCGTGATGCAGATCGTAAAGATTTTGCAGATATTGAAAGTGATATCGTTGATTTAGGTACAAAAGCGCGTGACAATAAATTAGCGTTAAGTGATTTGCAAGGTGGATCATTTACCATTACCAATGGAGGTACATTTGGTTCGATGATGTCCACTCCTATTCTGAATGCACCACAGGTTGGAATCCTTGGAATGCATAATATTGTTAAACGTGCAATGGTGATGCCAGACGATTCGATCGAAGTTCGTCCAATGATGTATCTCGCATTATCCTACGACCATCGGATTGTTGATGGCAAAGAAGCTGTCCAATTCCTTGTACGAATCAAGCAAATGCTTGAAGACCCATATGATTTATTGCTGGAAGGCTAATTTAATTCTCATCTGAGTTAATGACTTAAAAATCCTATAAATGAACAGACTTTATGATAGAAGTCCATTGCTGATAAGTAGCCCAGCAATGGACTTTTCTGTTTGGTTCTATATAGTTTCAAATCATGCAGAAATTCTACTACTCTTCATAATATTTACACTTATAAATCCTTTTAGATAACCATTGCAAAATAGTACGGGAACGAATATTATAGTAAACGTTGGTTAATTATACAAAAGGAAAACGGCTTTTATCTTGTCAGCAATTGGACGAAATTATCCGGGGAAGAAGGTAGGATGTAAACGCAACCTCTCCACCGGTAACTTGGTCAGGCATTGAATGTCCGGTTTAGTAAGTTGGAATTTTTACTTTTATATGTTAATCAATTCTGAAATTAGGGAAAAACTAAATTAATACAGCAAACTAAAGGAGGTCTACCGTGGATATTCTTCTCGGTATTTTTGCAGTTATCGTAACATTGGCATTAGCCTTTCTTATGTCCAATGATAAGAAAAATATTAATTATAAAGGCATAGGGATCATGCTCGTCTGCCAACTGCTGATCACATGGTTCATGTTCTCAACAGAGCTTGGAAATACAATCATAACTGGTATATCAGCAGTGTTTAATAAATTGATTGAATTTGGAACAGAAGGAATTAGCTTTGTTGTTGGAGGATTTATGCTTGAAGAAGGTGGCGTATTTTTCTTTAACGTATTGCTGCTTATTGTCTTTTTCGCGACCATTCTCTCAGTATTGACATATTTGAAAATTCTTCCAACCATTATCAAATACATTGGTGGACTTATTTCAAGAATTACCGGATTGCCAAGGATTGAATCATTTAACGGGGTTAATAGTATTTTCTTCGGTCAGTCTGAAGCATTAATAGCAATCCGTTCCCAGTTCCATCATTTAACAGCGAATCGCTTATATATTGTAAGTGCGTCGGCAATGAGTTCTGTGTCTGCATCCATCGTTGGTGCATATATTCAAATGCTGCCTGCTGAATACATATTGGTGGCACTTCCGTTAAATATGTTCAGTGCTTTAATGATTGCTTCGATTATCGCCCCTGTGAATGTATCTAAAGAAGATGACTATGTGGATGTCTCAAATGTTACAAATGATAAGAGCATTTTCGAAGCAATGGGTAATGGAGCACTTGAAGGAGGGAAGATTGCACTGATAGTTGCTGCAATGCTGATAGCCTTTATTGCCTCACTTGAACTTGTGAATTGGATTATCCAAGCAGTATTTGCTGGTGTTACCCTCCAGCAGATCTTGGGATATGTCCTTGCGCCGATCGGGTTACTGATGGGAATAGCGCCGAGTGAGGTACTGGATGCTGGTGCGATAATGGGTACGAAAATCATTACCAATGAATTCGTTGCTATGCTTGATTTCGAGCCGATGATTGGTACGATGTCTGAGAAAACAGTCGGTATTGTTTCGGTATTCCTGACAAGCTTTGCCAATTTCTCTTCCATTGGAATCATTGCTGGAACAGTAAAAGGTATCGATACAGCAAAAGCTGCAATTGTTTCTAAATTTGGAATGAAGCTATTGGCAGGTGCCATACTTACTTCTATCTTATCTGCAACAGTTGCAGGATTATTCTTATAGAATCATATATAATAAAAACTCATCAGCAATCAATCTGCTGATGAGTTTTTATTTGCTTTGTCATAACTTCCTTGTATTTGAATCAGTCTCCATAATAGAGCTGCCGCACCGAAGCTGAGTCCGACGATAATGCCAACCCAGTACCCAAACGGTTCAAGAGATGTATAATTTGCCAATACCCAGCCAACAGGCAGTCCAATAATCCAATAGGATACAAATGCTATAACAAATGTCATGTTCACATCTTTATAGCCGCGAAGTGCTCCTTGGATAGGTGCTCCAAATGCATCTGCCAACTGATAGAAAATCGCATAGTAGATAAATTGCCTTGTCAGTTCGATTACTTCGGGTTCCGTGTTGTATAAAGCTGCAACCGGACCATTGAAGACATAAAGAATAATGCCTGCAAATATGGCAATAAATACACCGCCGCTCATTCCAATATAACCATAGGTGCGGGCATCTTTGAAACGTTTTGCCCCTGCCTCAAATCCAACCGTAATGGTTAAAGCCATACCAACACTCAGTGGAATCATGTACAGCAGTGTGGCAAAATTCATTGCTGCCTGATGTGCTGCAAGTGTGAATGTGTTATAGACACTCATTAATAAGGTAACTGCTGAAAAGATACTCGTTTCAAAAAATACTGCCGCACCGATCGGAAGACCGATTTTCAGTTGGCTGAGCCACGCAGCTATCGATGGTTTTAACCATTTACTAAACAAAGAAAATCCACTAAATGGCTGTACCCTCGCCATTACAATCAGAGAAATCACGCAAACGAGCCAATAGGTCAGGGATGTGGCAATCCCTGCTCCAATACCTCCAAATACAGGAAGTCCTAATTTACCAAATATAAAAATATAATTAAAAATGATATTAAGAGGCAAAGAGACAAGAATAATTACCATGGAGGCGCGTGTTTGCCCTAAGCCATCCATAAAAGACCGGATCGTATTAAAAATAAATAATGGTATAATCCCTGCCCCTAGTGCAATAAGATAGTACTTGGCGACATACCGAACCTCGCTTTCCAGTTCCATCAATGAAAGCAAAGGTTCAAGCAGCAGTGCACCAAATCCTATAATGACAAAGGATAGGGCAATTGCCAGATATATTCCCTGCTGCAGAATTCCAGGAACTTCATGGTCCTTTTTAGCACCGATTGTGTGGGCAATAATCGGCGTTATTGCCAGTACAATACCATTGATACCCGTCGATATTGGTATCCAAAGGCTTGATCCAATTGCAACACCAGCCAGCTCCTCTGCACCAGCCCGACCGGACATTACGGTATCGAAGAATGTCATCAGATTTAAGCTTATTTGTGTAATTAAGATGGGGAGCATTATAATAATAAAAAGTCTAATCTTTTCTTTGATGCTTGTTGTTTGGTACATTAAACTCTTCCTTTTTTGCATATTTTCTAATAGGATAGAGAGTGTAATCCTAATGAAGCATAAAGATTATTATACTTGGTTAAGATGATTTGTGAAAGAAAGGAAGTACGATTATGAAAAAGAAACGTATTCTATTTACCGGTGGAGGAACTGCTGGGCATGTGATTGTTAATCTGGCCTTAATTCCTTTTTACCAGGACAAGGGGTGGGAGATCGATTATATAGGATCTTATAATGGAATAGAACGAAAGCTGATCGGACAGCTGGAGGGTGTTACATATCATCCTATCTCGACCGGAAAATTGAGAAGATATATTTCCAAGGAAAATTTAAAAGATCCATTTAAAGTAATCAAAGGGACTATGCAGGCATATCGGATTATTGGCAAGCGGAAGCCTTCTGTCATATTTTCTAAAGGAGGATTTGTTTCAGTGCCAGTGGTAGCTGCCGCAAAATTGCGCGGTGTTCCATCCGTTATCCATGAATCAGACTTTACACCGGGGCTTGCCAATAAGCTTTCTATACCTTTTACTAAAAAGGTGCTGGCAACATTTCCGGAAACGATGCAATATCTCCCGGAGAAAAAAGCGGAATATGTGGGTGCTGTCGTACGTGATGAGCTCTTTAAAGGGAGCAGGGAAAAAGGTTTGGAGTTTGCAGGATTGACCGGTCAACTGCCCGTTCTGCTGATCATGGGCGGAAGCGGCGGTTCCCATAAAATCAATCAAACAGTAAGAGAAAGCTTACCAGAACTGCTGAAATCATTTCAGATTATACATATCTGCGGACTGGATAAAATTGATGATTCGATCGACGAAAATGGGTATGTCCAATTTGAATATATTAACGACGAGCTGAAGGATATCTTTGCAGCATCAGATTATATATTATCCCGTGCAGGCTCAAATGCCATCTTTGAATTTCTTGCATTGGGAATCCCGATGCTTCTCGTTCCGTTATCAAAAGGGGCAAGCAGGGGAGACCAAATTATTAACGCCAAATCATTCCTTGAAAAGGGTTATGCAAAAGTCCTCGAGGAAGAGGAACTAACAGAACAGACTTTACAGCATCACCTATCAAAATTAATCGAATCCGGACCAATGATGGTTAAAGAAATGCAGGAATATAAAAGCGAAAAATCCCGTGACCGCGTAATCGAAATAATAAATCGAGTCAGTAAATCGTAAATAGGTAAAGATTTGGGAGCTAGACAGCAAAATCCAAATCTCTTCCCTCTCTTCTACTAGTGCCAACAAATGAAAACCCTGCTGATTTATTATAAATCAGCAGGGTTTTTACTATTTCATATGATGTTTAAATGGCCACCAGTTGTATTTACCGAATAAGCGAACCATTATAGGGATGAATAATGGAAGCATGATAAATGCATACAGGAACAGGCCGGTTAATACTACCGTTGCTATCTGCAGCAGTGATAACACGCCGGATGGCAGCATTGCACCGAATGTGCCTCCTAGAATAATTGCTGCTGAGAGAATGACAGTACCCATTTTCTTCATCGATTGAAGCAATGCTTCTTTAATCGAAATATCTCTGTATTCGTTAAACCGATCCATCAGGAAGATACTGTAATCAATTCCTAAAGCCATCAGCATTACAAAAGCAAAGAATGGGATTGCCCAAGTCATTCCATCATAGCCCAGGAGTTTAACGAAGATGAATTCACCTACACCCATTGACGTGAAGTATGTTAATACTAATGAACCAATTAGATAAAGCGGCATAATGATTCCTCTTAATAGGATGACGAGCATTATGAATATTCCACTGATCATTAAGATGACAGTTCGAGAGAAATCTTTATCGGAAATATTCTGCAGATCATTGTTTGTACTGCTGATACCGCCGATTTTTGGATCGCTATCTTCAAATAGCGTATTGTCTTTTGCATCATTAACAGTATCTTTAACCAGATCAACCATTTCCATGGCCTCTGTTGAATAAGGGTTAGAGGAAAGTATAACCTCAAATTTAGTAATCGTCTTATCCTCGGAAACATAGGATTCTGTTCCCTTCATAAAGTCTTCATTTTCAAGTGCTTCTTCAGGTATAAGGACAAGCGGATTGTCGCCCATATCCAGCTCATCAAGGTAGCTTCCGATTTCCGAAAGGCCGTTATCAACCTGCTGGAGTCCATCAGAACCCTCGTTCAAACCGGAAGATAGTTGTTCCAGCTGATCCTGCATGGAGGCGAAGGCAGTATTCAGTTCCTCCTGTCCACCATAAATCTGGCTTAGACCATCTTGTAAGCCTGGTAGATTATCGACAACCTGGCCTTGGCCGCTAGCAGCCTGATTCAGCCCGGATTGAAGCTGTTCGATACCTGTTATAAGTTCACCAATAGCAGCAGATAGCTGTTGCTGTCCGTCAATGGACTTTTCGAGGCCGCTATTTAGCTCATTGAGAGGTGCAATTACTTGTTCCTCCAGCTGTGTTTGGATTCCCGCAAGCTGTCCAAGCTGCTGCTGCATTTGCTCTACTGCCTCAATTACTCCGTCAATTTGGCCTTGGGCTGTCATGTATGCTTCCATAAAGCCCTGGTCCTGCTGAAGTCCTGGATTGGCTGCAACAGCTGTATTAAATACAGATTCCATATTTGTTTTAGAGCTTTCCAATGTGCTGATCATTTCATTCAAATCATCTGGATCCATAGATGATGTGCCGAAGTCTGACAAGCCCTTTGCTATTGCCTGATAGCCTTGGAGTAATTGCTGGTTCCCTGAAATTGTTTGATCAAGGTTGCCCTTGACTGTCTGCAGGTTGGAGCTTATTTCTTCGGCACCCTGCGAACCGGATTGTATACCATTCTCAATTTCGGTTAATGCACTGCTGATTTCAGATATGCCGTTGTTTGCATCCTCTGTGCCTTGCATTAGCTGTCCGACACCTTCTTGGGCTTCTTCCAATTGCGGTGCCGATTGATCGAGTTCAGAAGCGGCATCACGTAAACCAGATTCAATTTCTTGTATGCCTTCTGTGCTTTGGCCTATTCCTTCTGAAAGTGAATCGGTTTGATTATCAACTAAAAAGTCCTCAATAATTTCTCCGGTAGGACGCGTTGCACTGCGGACCTGTTCTACACCGTCCAGCTCAGCCAGCTCCTGTGAAATGGAAGCAATCGCTTGGAAATCCTCAGCTGCATCAATTTCATTTTCTGTTTCGACCACTACATTCATTGGCATTGCCTGGCCAGGACCAAAGCTGTCTGCAATCCAATTGAATCCACTGACAGAGCTATATCCATCACCAATTTCAGCCAAAGAGTCATAGGAGGTTGACCCTTGATAATTAATCAATGAAGGGATAACAATAACCGCTATGATAAGGAGTGCAGCAAATGGACGCTTCCAGGCAAAGTTTCCAGCCGCTCCCCAGATTTTGCTTTCGGCATGTTCCACCTTTTTATCAAACGGCCAAAACAATTTTTTCCCAAAACAACAAGGAAAAAGGAACCAATGTGGCCAGAGCTATTAAAACAACCGCAACCCCTACGGCAACTGCAACAGCAGATTGATAGAGTGAAAAGGTTGAAAGACCGATAGTGGAAAAACCGATCAATACGACAATGCCTGCAAAGAAGATCGTTCTCCCGCCAGATTTATAGGTTGCTAGAACGGCATCCTGAATCGAATCATTGTTTGCCACCTCTTCCTTAAATCGACTGATAAGCAAAATACAATAATCGGTCCCAATACCAAACATGACCACGACCATAAAGATTTGGGTGAAAGATGATAGTGGGAAATCCACCTTATCCGCCAATATTGAAACGATTCCCTGTGCTGCCAAATAACTAATACCGACAGTCAGTAAAGGAACAAATGGTGCTACAAAGGATTTGAAGACGACAAGCAGGATAACTAAAATTAAACCAACGGTAATCATTTCAGTCCGCTTTAGTCCTTCTTCAGAATTCTTGATAATATCCTGGGAAATAAATTTTTCTCCAGTCAACTCATGGTCAACATGAATATCTTCAACTGCCTGATAAATATTCTCCCTAGCCTCATCCACATCTTGATCTTCTAGTGAGACCTGAAAAGGAATCATGATGGTTGTTCCATCTTCTGAAACGGTTTGTTCTTCGATTAATGAATCCTCGTTGAATGCAAGAATATCAGAAATTGCTAGTTCATCCTGTTTTTCTTTCAGAATGTCAGCAGCTGCTGCAATTTCTTCTTTTTCGGATTCATCTATACCATCTTCATCATGAAAAACCAGCACGGAACTTGCATTATCTTCACTGCTGTCCGATGACATACTTTCTAATAGATTCTGAGCTTCCTGGGATGGCGATCCTTCGGGGACAGCTATTTGTCCTTTATCTCTTACCAGGTCCTGAAGATTCGGAGCAGTGATGAATAAACCAACTGCAACGGCAATCCAGGCAATGGCAATTAACCAGCGAAATTTAATAATATGCTTCATTGTCCGTCCACCTCTTTATTGTTTTCCATAAGATTTGCCAGTTTTTCCAATGACCTCATAAATTCTATGATTTCTTCCTCCTCGAAATGGGATAAGTGCTCACCAATATAGGAGTACACTTTGTCTTGGGTATACTCGACAAATTCCTTACCCTTATCTGTAACAGAAAGATAAATCACTCTGCGGTCAGCTTCATCACGTTTCCGTTTGATCAATCCTTTTGCGTGAAGTCTGTTAATTTGTGCAGTGACCGCACTTTTGCCAATTCCAAAAGCAGAAGCAATATCTGTACTTGTACACTGTTCTTGCTTTAGAATCTGGTTAAGGGTAGAGAACTGGTCTGTCGTTATATCTGAATGTACTTTTTCTTTTAAGATTACATTTAAGCTTCTATAAATAGCATTAGATGCATTCTGATAGCGGGCAACCAATGATTTTAAATCCATATGCTTACTCATCTCCTTATAGTTCATATAGTGAATAGTTCGATACGTGAACTATTACATACTAGCACTTTCAATTAGTAACTTCAACTTATTTTTTCATTAGATATAAAAAAACAGTCCAAATTGAATATTGAACTGCTTTTATTGGATTGTTCCATAGTGGAGGATTTCCACATTCACATTAAAATTCACGGTAATCTCAGGGTATTTATCCCGCCATTCCTTATCCTTAAGATCCCTGTCCCGAGTTTTCGCATTATATAACGTGCCAAAACCGATTTGGTCTGAATTAACCTCCTGGAGCTGATCAAGTAATTTATCATATCTTCTTGTTAATTCTTTCCCGACTTCTTTTTCCAGCAGTTCAAGCATCTTTTCATTTTTTAATGAAATAGCATCTGAAATCTCGAATATAGCGGTTTCAATTTTTACATCTGCATCAAAGCTAAGAGAATCGTAATCGACCAATTTCCTTCTGGTCTTACTGCCTTCAACCATTAGTCTTAGATGTATTTCCTCTGTTTCCTTTCCCTCCAGATATTTCTCAAAAGGTGCAGCGGGAATCGAGATATCCATAGGGGTCGACGTGGGACTTTTTTGAAACAGATTTATTAATAATCCGTCATCTCGGCTGATTTCACCTACAAGTTTATCATTTTCGAATACTCCCAAACCTATAATTGCTGGTCTTTCCTCATTTATAGCAATAATCGGAAGGATTGGATCAATGCCAACCTCGAAGGCTTTACGAGAAAAATCATATAAGGAAGACTTTGGTATCGATCCTTCATTAATTTCTTTCTCGATCATCTGCTGGATAAATTGACCGATATTAGGAGTTAGCTTTTCTTGTCCATCAATAATCAGATCTTTAGCAGTTTGATCACTCACTGCAAAATACATGGTGTCTGATACACCGGCATCACGCACCAATGTCGCTATATATTCCAAAATACCGGATTCTGCTGTCTCCCTCCCATAGAGTTCTACACGAAGCTGTCCGGGGGTCAACGAAAATCGAGTATGGAAGCTTGCATCTCCCAATGCCTCATTGATGGAATTTCCTTTACCGGTAATGATGGAGGTTATTTCTTTAGCCTCGGAATCGAACTCGAATGCAACAATGGTTGTTTCAATTTGATTTTCCTCCAATAAATCGATTCCTCTGGTATGGATAATGCCCAGGCTTTCGATTGGATGGGGCTCCACACAGGCTGCTAAAAGGATTAAAGGAAATATTGCCATGGCTATTCGCTTAATTGACATTTTTTCACCTGCTTCCTGAGGTACGCCGTTTTTTCTTGATGATGACAAGTGGGAGAAGAAGTAATGGATAGACATACACAAGCCAGAACCCAAGCTGGGCTACATAATCAATAATCTTTTGTATTTGAAAATGGTGATCGATGAAAGTAGAGCCGATTAGGAGTACAATAGCTGTTATATACAAGGAAAGTTTCTGTGGCACCCGATAAACTCTCTTCATGCTATATGTAATCCCCCACATGAGGAGAACCATATTCGGAACAATAACCATCATCCATTCTGCCACTACAACGAAATCGAAACGTTCGACAAAAGAAAAGGTCTGGATCTTAAATAGGGCTAGTAAGGCCCATTCTCTTCTTAACAGCTGTTCTGAACTGAAAAATCCAATGGCAATGAAGGTTGTGAAGAGTACGATTAAACCTGACCAAACCGCTCCTAAAAGGAGAGGCAATTTTATCTTTTCCTTATTCTGTATGAAAGGGTAAAGCATAAAAAATATTTCAAAGCCAATGAATGTATAAGAGGTCGCTTTGGCGCCCTTTAAGATTTCAATTGCCGATGTGCCAAATATTGGCTGGAAATGCAAAAAATCAATCTGCATAGCAGGTTCAATCAATAGAAACAGCAACCATTGGGTAAGGATGAAAAATAAAAAACAGACACCTACAATAATCCTTATCCCGCCAAGTACGGTATATACGACGAGAATAATGAGAATCAAACCCAATATAAAGGAACTGATCTCAGGAAAAATAAAAACCTTAACTACTTCGATATACGTAATGATCACAGAGAATAGTGTCATTGCGAAATATACGATATAGACAGTGCCAAGTAGTCCGCCAATCCATTTTCCAAAAAGATCCATTTGAATTCCGATGATGTCGGCATTTTCATATTGTCTCAGGATATAAAGCATAACCAATAGAATAACGATAATATAACCAGTCATGAGGATAATGGATATCCATGAATCCTGGTGCGCTTCTGCGAAGATAAACTTTGGGGCGCCCATTATTCCAACCCCTAATTGGATGGAAGAAATGATGAAGAATAAATAGAATGCTTCAAAAGTCAGGTTAATTTTCTTTTTTACATTAATATCCATACAATCTCCCACTATTCATCGATGTCTTTTTTTTCCATACCTTTTCTCTTTTTAAAACGGAGCAATTCCTTTGGGCGATAGGAAACAAAGCGCTTTCCTTGAAATTGCTGGGGCAGCCGGAATAAAGCCTTATTCAGATCCATCCACCTGAATGGGTAAATCGGTGAAAGATATGGTCTCCCCAGTGAAGTTATCCTTAATAGGTGAATGATCAGGAAGCTTAATCCAAACATAATACCGATGATTCCTAGCATACCTGCAAGGAGTATCATCGGAAACCGCAGTAAGCGAATTGTCGTACCCATCAGATAGCTTGGGGAAGTGAAGGATGCCAGAGCGCTTATTGTAATAAAAATGATCAATATGTTACTGGTTATTCCGGCCTGCACGGCAGCAGTACCGACGACAACACCACCAACGATACCGATTGTTTGACCAACCTTGGTAGGCAGCCGTGCGCCAGCCTCCCTTAAAAGTTCAATCATCAATTCCAAAAAAATTGCCTCGAATATCGGCGGGAATGGAACACTCGCCCGTGATTGCCCCACAGAAACAAGCAATTGTGTAGGAATCGTTTCAAAATGGTAGGTAACTCCTGCAACATACAGGGGGGTCAGTGTAATCGAAATAAACATTGCAACAAACCTTAATATTCTTAAAAAAGAACCTAGATTCCAGCGCATGTAAATATCTTCGGTTGATTCAAAAAAGGAAAAAATGGTAGAAGGGGCCAAAATTGCATTCGGGCTGTTCTCCATCAACACACCGACTCTTCCCTTGGTTATTGCGTAAGATGCACGGTCTGGAAGCTCTGTAGAATAGAACTGCGGGAATATAGTGACAGAGGAATCCTCTATAAATTGCATTAATACATTGTTATCCTCAATCTCGTCTATATCCAATTCCTGTATCCGCTGGCGCATGGTATTAACATCGGTTTCATTTGCTACTGATTTTACATAGACCAGTCGTACCTCCCTTGGGTATCTTTTTCCAACCATGATTTTTTCCAATACTAAATCGGGAGTACGGATACGCCAGCGTAAAATATTTATATTTGTAACAATGGATTCTGTAAAAGCAACTTGAGGGCCGATAACGACGGTTTCAGTTTCTGCCTTTGACAATGACCTTTTTTCAACATTTAACATCATATAATTGAC
This sequence comes from Oceanobacillus massiliensis str. N'diop, assembly GCF_000285495.1. Lineage (GTDB taxonomy): Bacteria > Bacillota > Bacilli > Bacillales > Amphibacillaceae > Oceanobacillus > Oceanobacillus massiliensis. The sequence continues at coordinate 666,135 of NZ_HE610977.1, read as the reverse complement.
GGCAGTATCTTCATCTTCTATATAAATAAAGACTTTGCCACTGACAAGTTCAGTCAGTATCTCTTCCAATTTGCTTATCTCTTGACCAAAGCTTAACGGAATATTATTTAAGATGGCCGTAGCGGTCCAATCGGAATTGCTTTCGAGCAATGACTTAAGCAATAAGTTCTCCACTTTATCTGGTGCCACTAGATGTGGGATATAAAATACTGCAATTTTCTTGTTTTGGTGTTCGTATACAGAAAAGCTTAAATCATTGTTACTATCAAATTTATTTTGCAGCATTGGTTCCAGCTGATCGATTTTGAGCGGGAAGATTTCAGTTGATTTGCTTTTGCGATTTTTTCTCATGGGAACCTCCAGAACTAGCAGTTCTTATTTGGTTAGTATGCCGAAACCTTTCTGGTTTTATGAATAATAATTCTGCTTAAATGCAAATAAAAAACTGCCACTTCAACTGAAGTGGCAGTTATGTTAAGTGCTATTCTCTTGTGACGACATCCACTTTACCGGTATCAGGATCGATGACCAGGCCGTGGACTTTAATCTCTTTCGGCAATAAAGGGTGGTTGCGAATAATCGATACACTCTGCATGACGGATTCTTCTACTGTTTGAAAACCATGAAACTCATCATCTAAGTTAATACCGCCATGTGTCAGGCTATTAATCACGTCTTCAGAGATGCCGCGGTCAACGATAGTGCGTTTGAGTTCTTCGGTATCAACGTTTGACATACCGCAATCATGGTGCCCGATGACTACGACTTCATCAGCTTTTAATTTTAATACTGCTACTAGGATACTTTTCATAATACTATCAAAGGGTTTGCGTATAATGGCACCTGCATTTTTAACCATCTTTACATCGCCATTTTGAATATTCAATGCCCGCTGCAGCAATTCGACTAAACGCGACTCCATACAAGTAAATATGACCATTTTCTTGTTTGGATATGTATCGGTTTCATATGCCTCGTATTTTTTCTCGGATACAAATTGCTTATTGTACTCCAGCATTTCATCTAAATGCATGCTATCAACTCCTTTATTCTATGATAAAAACTATAGCACTTTTTCCGCAAATAAGAAAAATATTTGAAAGAAAGAATCGAAATATGACTAAAGAATCATTTTTCTAAAAATTTCCACATATCGTTGTATCTCGCTTTGAAGTGCGTTAATATGAAGGTACAAATTAATAAGGGGTGAGGAAATGAAAGATATTGTTCGAAATTGTCGGTTGTGCAAAGAGCCAATGGAAAGCAGTCTGTTTATGATGTGTCCAACCTGTTTAAAGGATAGTGAACAAATCCGGAATTTTATCCGAAAAAACCCCCTAGCGTCTCTTGAAGATATCTCCCAATCGACTAATGTGTGTATTGATAAAATAGAATACATGGTTAGCCTAGGACTTAATCGGAAAGGCGAATATGAACCAGAAATGAATTGAGTTTACCCCCTCTATATTTCAAGAGAATGACTCAAGCCTTTTGATGCATTCTCTTTTTTCTTGTTATCATTTTATTTACGTAGGCTTATGAATCAGCTTCGGCCGATTTATGCTCCAGGCTGTCTCTTTCCTGCGATATTTAAAAAAGATTAAAAAAACTCTTGACGAAAAAATTTCTAAATACTATAATTATTGAGAATTAAAAAACGAAAGGAGGTCACTACCATGGAAAACGTAATTAATCATAATCAGTCATCAAACTTTATATTATTTTCTGTGACCTTCACTTTGAATGAGTTTGTCTTTTAGTACATAAGTGCAAAAGTTAATTTATCATTTAAGGGTCACACATATGTCTGTGACCTTTTGTTATATTGTGGGCGAATTATGTCCAACTGTATGCATACGTCATAGGCGTATGCTTATTTTTTGTTGCAAATAGAGAGAGAGAAGAGGGTGAAGAGATGTTTCAGGTTTTTAAAAAACTGGATTGGTTCTTTAAACATTATTGGAAAAGGTATTTATTAGCTATTATTTCATTAATTATCGCAAGTGCGGTTGGACTGATTCCACCCAAAATCGTAGGGTTTACGATTGATCAAATACAATTTGATTCTTTGACAGCGCAGCTGCTGATTGTGTTAATAATCAGCTATCTAGTGCTGATTGTCGTACACTATGCAATTTCCTTTTTATGGGATTACACGCTTTTCGGGGGAGCTGTCATTCTGGAAAGATGGATGCGGAGTCGATTGATTTCCCATTTCCTTAAAATGACACCGACATTTTATGGTAAATACCGTACAGGAGATCTTATGGCAAGATCGACCAATGATCTGAAAGCAATCAGTCAGACTGCGGGATTCGGTGTGCTTACACTAGTTGATTCGAGTGTCTTTATGCTGATGATTGTCGCGATGATGGGCTTTACGATTAGTTGGGAACTAACCTTGGCGGCTTTAATTCCATTACCGGTTATGGCTGTCGTGATGAATAAATATGGTTCAGCTATTCATTCCAGATTTACAGAAGCACAGGCAGCATTTGGAAATATGAATAATGAAGTACTGGAATCAATTCGGGGAGTACGGGTCATTCGTGCCTTTGTCCAGGAAAAACAGGATGCGGATAGATTCCAGGCTATGACAGACAATGTATACAATAAAAATATTGAAGTTGCAAAAATCGATGCATTGTTTGAGCCTACAATGAAGATACTCGTCGGATTATCTTACACAATCGGACTCGGTTATGGTGCATTTCTTGTATTCGAAAGTGCCATGACTCTCGGAGATTTGGTGACATTTAACGTATATCTTGGAATGCTGATCTGGCCAATGTTTGCAGTAGGGGAATTGATCAATATTCTGCAGCGAGGCAACGCCTCTTTGGACCGAGTAAATGAGACGATATCCTATGAAGCAGATGTAAAGAATCCACAACAGCCAAAAATGGTCGGCGCGGTAGATTCCATTGACTTTAAAAATGTCTCCTTCTCCTATCCTGGAGTGGAAAGGAAGCAATTGGAAAATATTTCGCTGTACGTTGAGAGAGGCCAAACAATTGGTGTCGTAGGCAAAACAGGTGCAGGGAAAACAACGTTATTTAAATTACTTTTAAGACAGTATCCGGGCATCATTGGTGAAATAAGGATTTCAGATACGAATCTGGATGAAATCAATTTAGAAGCCATCCGAAGCTGGATTGGATATGTTCCACAGGATCAGATGATGTTTTCTAAAACTATCAGAGAAAATATTCAGTTTGGAAATCCGGATGCAACCGATGAAGAGATATTTAGGGTAATGGATCTTGCGTATTTTCTTAAGGATATGAAACAGCTTCCAAATGGTCTCGATACACAGGTTGGTGAAAGTGGAATTACATTATCTGGAGGACAGAAACAACGGGTCGCATTGGCAAGAGCCTTCATAAAAAATCCGGAAATACTAATACTCGATGATTCCATGTCAGCTGTGGATGGAAAGACGGAAGCTAAAATTATTGAGCATTTAAGAAGAGAAAGGAAAAATAAAACGACCTTTATAGCAGCACATCGTATGTCAGCAGTTACCCATGCAGATCATATTATTGTGCTGGAAGGCGGCAAAATTATAGAAGAAGGCACACATGAAGAATTAATGAAGCGAAATGGCTGGTATAAGGAACAGTATCAGCAGCAGCAACTTGAAGACGGGGAGGTGGCAAACTAATGAAGCCATCAACTGAAAAGCGACTATTTCAGTATGCATTGAATTATAAAAAAGGAATATTGATTGGTTTATTCTGTTTAACCATTGCTGTGGTATTGGAATTGGCAGGACCTTTGATAGCAAAGAATGTTATAGATAATCATATTCTTGGCGTGGAAGGCTACTGGCAGGAAGTTACCGAAAACAATGATAAACAAACGGTGGAATATGAAAACCGGTATTATAAGCGCTCTGACCGTTTAGCCGATACAGATAACGTAATCGATGATTCGAATACACTGTTTCAAGTAGGCACGGCCTATTACATGATTGATGGGCAGGCCCCTCTTGAGGGGGAAAGAACTGCTGAAGAAAATCAAATAACGATTACGACTTCTGAAGAAACATATCGTTATGAAGGCGAGCGTTTATCATTAGCAGAAATATATCCATTTTTCAAACCGGAGCAGCGGCCGATTATTATGCTGCTGGTATTATATATGAGTTTGCTCGTTATTGCCGGGGTATTTCAGTTCTTTAAAACATTCTATTTGCAGAAATCAGCGAATCAGATTGTGAAAAAAATGCGGAATGATTTATTCGACCATACACAGCGGATCCCAATTGATTATTTCGTTGATCAGCCTGCAGGTACTATCGTCGCTAGGATTACCAATGACACAGAAGCCATTCGGGATTTATATGAACGGGTATTATCAATAATTGTTACCAGTGCCGTATATATGGCTGGAATATTGGCTGCGCTTTTCATATTGGATTACAGACTTGCTATGATGTGTATGCTTATCATTCCATTATTGTTTGGATGGATGAAGGCGTATAAGTATTTCGGAACGAAGTACAACAAGGTAATCCGGGCTACCATTAGCCAAATTAATGGGAATATCAATGAGGCTATACAGGGAATGCCAATCATCCAGGCCTTTAATCGCGAGAAGAAAACAAAAGAAGAATTTGAAGTGTTAAACGAACGAAATTATACGTATCAGAAAAAGCTGATAAAATTAAGTGCACTGACATCGTATAACTTGGTTACGGTAATCAGAAACCTGACATTTGTCGGATTTATATGGTACTATGGTTCCTCTTCACTAGAGTTGAGCAGTATCATTTCGATTGGTATGCTTTATGCATTTGTCGATTATATTACAAGACTATTTGAACCTGTTACCGATATCGTCAATCAGCTTCCATTGCTTGAACAAGCACGTGTTGCTGGAGGTCGTGTCTTTGAATTGCTGGACCACGATGGGGAGAATGTAAATAACAAGAAAGTTGATCGATACCGCGGAAAAATTAAGTTTGATCACATTTCTTTTGCCTATAATGATGAAGATTATGTGCTCCATGATGTCTCGTTTGAAATTAAAGAGGGTCAGACAGCAGCGTTTGTCGGTCATACTGGATCGGGAAAGAGCTCCATTATGAATTTATTATTCCGCTTCTATGATGCACAAAAAGGCAGGGTAATGATCGATGGCCATAATACCAGGGATTGGTCTAGACAGCAGGTACGCAGTCATATGGGAATTGTTTTACAGGATCCATTCTTATTTTCCGGTACTATCATTTCAAATGTGACCATGAACGATCCGAGAATAACAAGAGAAGCTGCAATAAACGCCCTAAATGCAGTTGGAGCGGATCGGTTTATTGATAAATTACCCCATACCTATGATGAATTAGTGACAGAAGGGGGCACTACTTTCTCATTGGGTGAACGTCAGTTGATTTCCTTTGCGCGTGCACTGGCATTTGACCCGGCAATATTAATTCTCGATGAAGCAACAGCAAATATTGATACAGAGACAGAAAATATCATTCAAAAGGCGTTGGAAGTGCTGAAAGAGGGAAGAACAACCCTTGTAATTGCCCATAGATTATCCACCATTCAGCAGGCAGATATGATTTTTGTCCTGGACCATGGTACAATCAAGGAACAGGGAAACCATGATACATTAATAGACGAAAAAGGACTCTATTATCAGATGTATCAAATGCAGCAAGGGAATGTAACGGCTGCCGTAACCTAAAACAGACTGTTACTATTGAACATTATTCAGAGCACGGGGTGGCATATGGATAATAATCATGACAATAATAAAGATAATGACATAATCGATGAAGATTTATATGAAGAATTTGAAGATGAAGAATTATATGAACTTGTTCAGGAAGAACGGAGAAAGGCACTTGAACGTGCTAAAAATGAAGATGAATTTGTTCCAAAACGTCCATTTCACAAATGGGCGTTTTGGTTAATTTCTATTGCTTTAGCTTTCAATATGTTTGCATTATTGCCGCAGACATTCTCGATTCCTGCCATCGACTTTTTAATGACATCTGCAAAACTATCTACCAATACTGATGTTGAAAATTATAAAAAGGCAGTGGTTGTTGTGGAAACAGAAAATAGTAAAGGAACAGGTTTTTCCATTGCAGCTGATGGAACGATATTAACGAATAATCACGTAGTTGAAGGGGAGCAGTATGTGACCGTCGCTTTTCCTGAAGACGGTCTTTTTACTGCGGAAGTAACCAAAACATTTCCTGAAATTGACCTCGCAGTACTGCAGGTGGAGGGAAGGGAACTGCCATATTTAACATTGGCGGAGCAAGCTGAATATACAAAAGCAGAACCGATTCGTTTTATCGGAAACCCATTGCGCTTCAATGGTATTGCCAATGAAGGGAAGATTATTGGTGGTACGAAGCTATCCGATTGGGATGAAGAAGTAATCATGATTGAAGCACCTGTTTATAGAGGGAACAGTGGAAGTCCGATTATCAATCAGGAGGGAAAAGTTCTTGGTGTAATTTTTGCTACGGCAGATGATGAAGAATATGGGAAGGTTGGTTTATTCATTCCCATTGATTTGTATTACAAATATGCAACAAAATAGGGATGGAATGGTTTAACGCCTCCAAATAAGGGTATATAGTAAAAAATCCTTGTTTTGGAGGCGTTTATTTTGTTCTTTTACACATCTCAGCTTAAGGACTTCAATATTCATGCAACTGATGGTGAAATGGGAAAAATTAAAGATTTATATTTTAATGAAGATAAATGGGATGTCAGGTATGCGATAGTTGATACAAGAAAGTGGCTCCCAGGAAGAAAAGTTCTATTGACGCCAAGCACATTCAAAACGATTAATAAGGACGAAGAATTTGTTGAGGTAGAATATGACAAGGAAAAAATCCGCAATAGTCCCCCTGTCCCAGAAGAGGATAATCTTTCAGCCGAACAGGAAAACAATCTGATTGATTATTTTGGTTGGAACAGCTACCGGGACAATGCATTAGCAGGAGTGGAGAGAGGTCCGCTCGGCACTTTTGAGGAGAACGGCCTTGTAAGGGAAAACATTCCCCAAAAGCCCGATTTATTCCGTGATGAATATGAGGTTTCCGATGTTAATAAAATGCGCAGCGAAGACGAAACGATAGGCTTTAAAGTGCATGCTAAAGATGGGAAAATTGGTAAGCTTGCCGACATGATCTATGATACGGAGCAAATGCAAATTAAATATATTGTCGTTAAGAGCAGTGACAATTTAATTGAGGACGAATTCTATATATACAGGACAGAGCAGATTGAAACAGTAGATTGGTATGAAAACGACCTGTATATCAATGATTCGGTAAAGGGGATTGCCGAAAACAATCCGTTCCTCGATAAGGAAGACATTATACCGAGTCTTTAAGGAATGGGCCTGCCAGCAGAGATGGCAGGCCATTTTTGTGTGTACATACATAGCGCTATCTAAGTAAAACTGATCTGTCAGCTGATGAAAATTTTCCGGCATGACTCTTCATTATCTGTACTATACGAGGCACAGTGGGGGTATGGTTATGGCAGGAAAAAATATAAAGTGCCGCATAGTACATGGGATATATATTTTGAAAAACAGAGACAACAGCACTGCTGTTATTACGGGAATATTTTCTGCATCGACAGTAAAGTGGTATTACAATTATTCGTCAGTACCCAATTATTTTGCTGTATAGTTACCGTTTCTTAAAACAAATGTAATCAAAATGAGATAGCAACAGAATGCTTGTTGGGTTAACATTAAATATACTGAAAAAAATAGCTTGATTTGTCGATAAAAATAAAATGAAAATGGTGGGAACATCATATGACATATATAAATAGAAACCAATTTAAAAAATATCAAATTAATTATCTAAAAACTACACCCCAAAAGGGTGAAAATCATACGAAATCTATAATGGCTGGGAGGTCTTCCGAATGATGATGAGCAGCCAGTTAAAAGATAAACCGCTTGAAGCGATGGTGAAATCCATACAGCAAGGGGACAAGCAACTGCAAAATTATCTTTTAAGCACCTATCAGCCGTTTATCGCTAAAAGTGTGTCGGAAGTCTGCAAGCGATATATCGATCCAAAGAAGGATGACGAATTCAGTATCGGTTTATCGGCCTTTAATGAAGCAATCTTTTCCTATTCTTCTGAAAAGGGGAGCTCGTTTCTGTCATTTGCCAAGCTTGTAGTTAAACGAAAGGTCATTGACTACATAAGGTATAATAAAAAGAGACCTCTTCCGCTTTCGCTGGATGAAACCTATGACGCTGAGCAGATGGAGAATCCATTGGAAATTGTTGCCGTTAAAGAGAAATACAGCCAGGAAATCGATACAATCCACCGCAAGGAAGAAATCATGGATTTCAAGGATAAGCTGAAGGAATATAAACTTACCCTTATCGATTTGACGGAGACTTCTCCAAAACATAAAGACGCACGTGATTCTGCTGTCAGAACCGCGAGAATCCTGTATCGGGATAAAGAATTACGGGAGTTTGTTCATGCAAAGAAAAAGCTCCCCATTAAAGAGTTGGTAAAAAAAGTAGATGTAAGTAAAAAAACACTGGAGCGAAATCGTAAATTCATTTTAGCGATCTTTATTGTACTCAGTGAAGACTATATCTATCTTAAGGATTATCTTAAGGGAGTGGGGCAATGAAAAAAGGAATTGTGATGGAACAACATCGCAACTATTCAATCATTATGACCAAAAATGGTTCCTTTGAAAAAGCTATCGTAACGGATGAAAAGGCAATAGTGGGTTCTGAAGTTTCCTATCAGCCATTGAAGGCCAAAAAAGTCGCAATATTATTTTCTGGAAAAAAAATTCCCATACCAGTTAAGATTGCCTCAATGGCATGCATTATCCTGCTATTAGCCCTTCCCATATATTTTTTTTCGGGGAAGAATGAAACATATGCATATGTAACGGTAGATATAAATCCAAGTATTGAAATGGACGTAAATAAGGATTTTAAAGTGCAGATGATTCATCCATTAAATGAAGATGCCAAGAAAATTGTCAAGAACCTTACTGATTATAAGAATGAAAAAATTGAATCGGTAATCGACATGATTCTGAATCAAAGTGAACAAACTGGAATGATTAATGAAGACAAAAATATGATTGTTGGTATCAGCTATACAGATCAGCAAGAATCTGAAGATGTTTATGTGTCTAGTTACCTGGACTCGTATTTTTCCAACATCTCTGGCTGGAAAATAGCGACAGTTGTTATTCCAGAAAATGTCAGGGAGAAAGCAAAGGACAAAGAGACTTCGATGAATGAAGTCATGGCATCGGAAATCATGGAAGATGAAACGGTTGAAGATTCAATTGATTCGGATGATAAAGCAATTATTAATTCTTTTTATAAAAGTAAGACCGAAGAAATTGACGAAACATCTTCTGAATCAAATGATGAACAATTGATGATAAAGCCTGTGGATACACAGACAAATGTAACTAAAGAATCCAAAGTAGGCACTAACAAAACAGAAAAAAAAACTGATAATAAAAAGGAAAGCAAAAAGGCGAAAGCAGCAGTTCCAAGCAAGCAGCAAAAGGAAAGTGTCCGTCCAAACAATACGAGTCAAAAAAATTCTGAGATTAAAGCCCAGAAAAATCTTACCGAAAATAACGGTAAGCCGAAAGATGATTCCAAGCCAAAAGAAAATTCTAATAACCGCAATAAAAAAGGTCCCAGCGAACAAAGGGCTAAGGATAGCAAAGGTAAATTCGATCAAGAGAAAATCAATAAGCATAACAATGGAAACAAGGACAAACACCATAATAATCATTCCAAAGGCAAGGGAAACTGGAAAGGCCAAAACAAGCATAAGGACAGTAACGGCCCTAAAGGGAAAGCTAATCATGGTAAAGGGGACCATGGAAATAGACATAATTAAGTGGAAAAGCACAGTTGTGCTTTTCCTTTTTTACTGCTTTTAATTACATTTCCAGGATGACCGGTGGATTGTATTTCATTGCGTGGTCTATATAATATAGAAGCGTGTCGTGTGTATCAATGACCTGTGACTGGTCCAGCGAGTAATGGTATGCATTCAAAAACTGTTCAATTTTCTTGGAAAGAATGTCATCTTTTGTTCGAACCATCAATACCAGTAGATCATCCCATTGACCCCACAACGTATAATAAAGCGCTTTGTCGTAATCTGGAATCATGGTTTACCCCTCCTTGATTTTCAAGGGTACAATTATGTTTTCCTGCTTTGTATATATAATGTCATTAACAATTATGGTGTGAATACCATAATAAGGATTTTGCTTTAAACTGAATAGTAATCATCCTCCGCTGCATACTAAGAACAAACTTATGTAAGGAGGATTTTCAGATGAAATTTAAATTTTTAATTATAGTGTCAATGCTGTTCTTTGTTTTGGCTGCATGTCAGAATGCGGATGATAATAATCAGGAGACGGGAACAGGGACAGGAAATAATGTAGAGCAGACAAGGAACAATACTGGTGACGGCATGGTTGGTGATCGTAACCATATGATGAGCAGGGATTCAGAACGATTCCAAGATCGTGATACTGGACAAAATGCAGAAAACAACAGCAACAAGCAATATGACGTTTCTGAAGAGGCAGCAGAATTAATCGCCAATGAAGTTAATGAGGTTGACCGTGCATATGTGCTATCTACTGACAATAACGCATATGTTGCTGCAACCTTGAAAAATAATGAAGGAAACAATAATGGAAACAACGGTAACAACCAGGAAAATGAACTTTCTGATGAAGTTAAAGGACAAATAGGAGATATCGTCAGATCCGTTAATAACGATATTGAAAATGTATATGTTTCAACGAATCCGGATTTTGTCGATTTAACCAATAATTATGTCAATGATGTTGATAACGGTGAACCGATTGAAGGTTTCTTTGATCAAATGGGAACGATGATTGAACGTATTTTCCCGCAAAACAGATAATATATAAGCGGATTAAAAAACGGATGCAGCTGCATTCGTTTTTTTGATTTTGTGTTACGTACTTACCAGCAGCGGATGGGTGGGTAACCAATATCGTTTTAATTACATATAATCCTAAGTATCCACAGTAATATAGTAAAGATTCAGAACGCCTTGAGGTGATTAGTATTGGGCAGGGAATTTATTGATTTATTTGAGGAATGGGCAATCGACTATGATAAAAGTGTAGTAGGAGAAGACCCGCAATACAGGGAAGTTTTTTCGAATTATGAACAAATACTTGACGCGGTCGTTGGCGAAAGCTCAGGGACGGTTGCAGAGTTTGGAGTTGGAACAGGGAACCTGACGATAAAGCTTCTCAAAGCAGGTCATAATGTATTCGCAATCGAACCATCGAAAGCAATGCGTGAAATTGCAAAGAAAAAAATACCATCGCTTAGCATTATTGATGGTGATTTTCTGGACTATCCGACATTTGCCGAACAGATAGATACAATTGTAAGTACCTATGCTTTTCATCACTTAACAGACAATGAAAAGAAGACAGCAATAAATAAGTTTGCGGCATTGCTCCCATCTACAGGTAAAATTATCTTCGCAGATACGATGTTTAGAACGGTGAAAGACAAGCAAAAGAAAATAGCAGAAGCTATAAGAAAAAGTCATCATGATTTGGCCGATGATTTGCAGCGTGAATATTATCCAACAATCGATACAATGAAGAATACTTTTGAAACGAGTAATTTTGATGTATCATTTAGACAAATGAATGATTTTGTTTGGATAATAATCGCAAGCAAAAAATAAAGCCACTGAGGAGAGATGACAGAAATGACAGAAAAGATGAATGTAGAAAGTTTTAACCTTGACCATACAAAAGTAAAAGCGCCATATGTACGGCTAGTGGGTATTACAGAAGGAATGAATGGGGATAAAGTATATAAATATGATATCCGCTTTAAGCAGCCAAACAAGGAATATATGGAGATGGCTGGACTTCATTCACTGGAGCATTTAATGGCTGAAAATATTCGCAACTATACCGATTCCGTGTTGGATATTGGACCAATGGGATGCCAGACAGGATTTTATTTGTCACTCATCAACCATGAGGAATATGATGATGTTCTGATTATATTGGAAAAGACTTTAAATGATGTCCTTAAGGCTGAAGCAGTTCCTGCATGCAATGAGGTACAATGCGGCTGGGCGGCAAATCACAGTCTGGAAGGTGCAAAAGAGATAGCTGAGGAAATGCTCCATCATAAAAATGAATGGCATGAAGTATTCTAACAGAGATTTCTAAACAGAGAGGCGAAATGGATGGCTCTTTATAAATCGGTTTCTGAGTTGATCGGTGAAACACCTTTGCTGGAAATCATGAATTTTGACTTACCTGCAGGGGTTCAATTATTTGCGAAACTCGAATATTTCAACCCAGGTGGCAGTGTTAAGGATAGACTTGGCGTTGAGTTAATCAATGAGGCACTAGATAAAGGCTATGTTAAGGAAGGCGGTACGATTATCGAACCGACCGCCGGTAATACAGGTATCGGAATTGCAATCGCTGCAAGAGAGAAGAACTTATCCGTTATTTTTTGTGTTCCAGAGCATTTTAGTAAGGAGAAGCAACAACTGATGCAGGCTTTGGGAGCCAAAATTGTCCACACTCCCCAGAAAACAGGCATGAAGGGTGCAATAGACAAAACGGCAGCATTATTGCGAGAGATTCCTAATAGTTTCTCTCCGAAGCAATTTTCTAATCCTGCCAATCCAATGACATATTATAAATCCATCGCACCAGAAATTTGGAGAGACCTCAAAGGGAAAATAGATGTTTTTATTGCTGGTGCTGGAACTGGCGGTGCCTTTATGGGGATAGCCAAGTATTTAAAAGAGAAAAATCCTGCCATAAAAACAGTAATTGTGGAGCCCGATGGTTCGATAATCGGCGGTGGGAAACCGGGACCTCATCGAACGGAAGGAATTGGGATGGAGTTTATTCCCGATTTCCTGGATCTTTCTTATATCGACAAAATCCAAACAATTTCAGATGAACATGCTTTCCAGATGGTGAGGGAACTAGCTTCCAGAGAAGGAGTCCTGGCGGGGAGTTCCTCAGGTGCAGTAATGTACGCTGCATTACTGGAAGCGGGCACATTAACAAATGGTGGATCAATTGTAACCATTTTTCCAGATGGTAGTGACCGATATCTTAGCAAGAATATATACGAAGTCACTGAAATGTAAGGGAGATGGATCATAGTGAGAGCAAAAACGAAGATGATTCATAGCGGCATAACAGGCGAGAAGCAAACAGGTGCTGTGTCGGTTCCAATTTATCAGGTAAGTACGTATAAGCAGGATAGTGCGGGCAATCATCGCGGCTATGAATATTCAAGAACGGGTAATCCGACCAGGCACGCCCTGGAAACGGTAATCGCTGAATTGGAAAACGGGAAAGCCGGAGCCGCATTTGGTTCCGGGATGGCTGCTATTACCTCTGTCATGATGCTGTTTGATTCAGAAGACCATATCATAATGACCGATGATGTGTATGGTGGTTCCTATCGTTTGATAACAAAGGTATTGAACCGATTGAAATTGGAACATACCTTTACAGATACAAGTTCTCCCGCTTCTGTTGAGACGGCAATCAATGAGCATACAAAAGCCATCTATGTAGAAACCCCTACCAATCCGTTGCTTAAAATCACGGATATCCAAAAGATGTCAGAGATTGCCAAAAAGCACGGTTTATTGTTGATTGTTGATAATACCTTTGCAACCCCTTATTGGCAGCGACCGCTAGAGCTGGGCGCAGATATTGTATTGCATAGTGCAACAAAGTATATTGGCGGTCATAGCGATGTAGTTGCAGGGCTCGTTGTTGTGAATACAGAAGAACTCGCGCAAGAGATCTATTTTATCCAGAATGCTGTTGGAGCAGTTCTCGGCCCCCAAGATTCCTGGCTGCTAATGCGGGGTATCAAAACATTGGCATTGCGCATGGAGGCAATTGAAGCAAATACACGGAAGATTGTTTCTTTCCTGGAGAGCCATGAAAAAGTGCCAACCATTTATTACCCTGGTCTTGAAAGTCATCCAGGACACGAAGTTGCCTCTAAACAGGCTGCTGGATTCGGAGGGATGGTGTCATTCGATGTCGGCAGTGGAAAGGCAGCAGAAAAAGTACTTGCCGCAGTGAACTATTTTACTCTCGCTGAGAGCCTGGGAGCGGTGGAAAGTCTGATTTCATTGCCTGCTAAAATGACTCACGCCTCCATTCCGGCTGCCAGAAGGAAAGAGCTTGGAATAACGGATGGATTGATTCGCATTTCTATTGGGATTGAAGACGCAGAGGACTTGATTGAAGACTTGGAAGCTGCTTTGGCTTAATTAATGGGGACATTCCTTTTCAATGGATTGTCCTTTTTAATTTCTGTTATGCTAAAATGAAATTAATTAAAACGAACTGGAGGAATGGCAAATGAGCGAAAAAGCATTGCAATATATAAAAGAAAACCGGGAGACCCTCCTTGGAAAATTGAATGATTTTCTATCGATTCCAAGTGTAAGCACCGACAGCAGCTATCAAAAAGATGTAAGCAATGCTGCAGATTTCATTATTACATATTTGAATGATATCGGTTTTGAAAATGTAGAAAAGCAGGAGACGGAGGGGCATCCACTTGTTTATGGGGAATACAATGGTGCAGGCAAGGACGCTCCAACTGTACTGTTCTACGGCCATTATGATGTACAGCCGGCGGAACCGATTGAGTTATGGGAAAGCGATCCATTTAAACCCGAGGTAAGAGATGGCAGGCTTTATGCACGCGGATCAAGTGATGATAAAGGACAGGTCTTTATGCACTTGGCCGTGTTTGAAGCGTATATGAAGACAGAAGGAAAGCTTCCAATCAACGTAAAAGTATGTATCGAGGGAGAGGAAGAAATCGGCAGTGAGAATCTTTATCGCATTCTTAATGAGAAGCAAGAAAAGTTTCAAGCTGACTTTGCTGTGATTTCCGATTCTGGCATGGCTGAGAAAAACCAGCCAACAATCCTATATGGATTAAAAGGTTTTACTGGTATAGAAATTACGGTAAATGGACCAGATCATGATCTGCATTCAGGAATGTATGGTGGCGCAATACGGAATCCGATCATCGCTCTCAGTCATATTCTTGCTTCCATGAAAGACGAAAATGAAGTAGTCACAGTCGATGGCTTCTATGATGATGTCGAACCATTGGATGACGAGGAAAGAAAATTAATGGAGAAGGCGCCTGGGGAAGACTTTGTTACGGCAACTGGAGTTCCGGAGACAGTGTCCGAAGCAGGCTATACACCAAAAGAGCATACAATGGGCCGCCCAACATTTGAAATCAACGGGATATATGGTGGCTATCAAGGTGAAGGGACAAAAACTATTATCCCTTCCTCAGCCACTGCGAAAATCACCTGCCGTCTTGTTCCAGGACAGGACCCTGAGAAAATCCAGCAATTATTGGAGGATCATATCAATAAAGCTGCTCCATCTGGAATTACTGTAGAAGTGAAAAAAGAAAAACTATCAGCAAAAGCTTACAAAGTGGAACCAACACACCCACTGATCGAAAAAGCTGCCAGCAGTTATACAAAGGCATTTGGAAAAGATACCGTCTACCTAAGAATGGGTGGATCGATTCCTGTAGTCGAATGGATTGAAGCAATCTATCATATTCCAATTGTGCTATTGGGATTCGGCACACCTGAAGACCGTCTTCATTCACCAAATGAAAGCTTTCCATTGGACAGCTTTGATAAAGGCATGGAAACACTTATCTATTATTGGGATGGAGTAAAGAACTAAAGAAGTCGTCCATAAAACAAGAATAACTAATTTAAATACCCTGTTTCTGAGAATCGGATTCGGGGTATTTTACTTAAATAGCAGAATAGGGTGGATAGGATGAAATATGCCATTGTAACAGGTTCCTCTAGGGGGCTCGGTGAATCGATAGCTCAATTGTTTCTCGAATCTGATGTACATGTCATTGGATTGTCACGAACCGCAAATGATCATTTAGCTGCGATAGCAAAAGAAAATCATATGATGTTTAAACATATTCCTTGTGATCTTGGAAACAGTCAAATATTGGACCAAACTTGTCATGAAATCAGTAAGATAATTTTCACAGAAGATACCACTGCAATTTATCTGATCAATAATGCAGGCGTTGTAGAACCTATTGAACAATCTTTAAACATTAAGACAGATGAATTGGTGAGGCATGTCCATGTAAATACCATTGCACCTATGGCAATTACGAATTACTTCTTGGGGAAAGCAACTGAAAAGGGTGTTCCGCTCATTACTGCAAACATCACTTCAGGAGCCGCCGAATCACCGGTCTCCGGATGGAGTGCCTACTGCAGCACGAAAGCAAGCATAAATATGTATACCAAAACGGCAGCCCTTGAACAGCAAGAGCTGAAAACCGATAATAAGGTGATTGCATTCAATCCGGGAATTATGGATACAGGGATGCAGGAAAAAATCCGTTCCAGTTCTGTATCAGAATTCTCCAGAGTGGAAACATTCAAAGGATATAAAGAGCAAGATCTGTTAAAGGATACGGATCACATTGGTGGCGTTCTCGTTGATATTGTGACAGACGAGAATATTAAAAATGGAAAAATCTATAACGTAAAGAATTATTTGTAGCTCCATTTTGTTAAATCATTGTTGTTTCATGACACAAAATTTATAAACTGCGAGGTAACATGGGATGAGATCTATCCCCACTATGGAAACACACTGTGCATTTCGCGGCCTCTCGCTAAGCCAGTGTACTACATACGATTACTCCCTTGTTCCCTTGCACCCGAGAAAACTGAAAATGTCAGCCTGAGAATATTAGAATCATCAATACTTTTGAAAAGAGCCTAAATAAATAAGCAAATAGCCCTCCCCATTTTAAAGACTCAGCATAAAGTAAAGTAGTCTCGAAAATAGAGGAGGGAACAGAATGAGTAAAGAAGGTTCAGATTTCGGATCAAGCGGTTTCGCATTGCTGGTCGTATTATTCATTTTATTAATAATCATCGGTACTGCATATACTGGCGGATACGGTGGGGGATACTGTTAAGTAAACAAAAGCGCAGCGGGTCAATTCCGCTGCCTTTATTTATGCTATGGGGTACATACATAATCGAATAATCATAATAAGTGAAGAAGTAAGCAGGCCAGTACATTGCCTCAGCCTTATTTAGGAGTGTTTCGTTACTGTATTTGTCGGTGTTTTATGATACACTTTAATTTGGATATTTTACTGATTTAATGATTGCTTTGCTATATAGACTGTTGATACATGGTGACACACATAAGAAAGGAAGTTTATTTATGATCACAAGGAAAAGTAAAAGAGAATTGGAACAGATGCAGCAAGCAGGTGACATTCTTGTTGCATGTCATAAAGAGATTGCCAAAATGATAAAACCGGGAATCACGACCTTGGAAATAGATGCATTTGCAGAAAAATTCATGGCTGAACATGGTGCAACACCAGAGCAAAAAGGATACAACGGTTACCCGTATGCCATCTGTGCATCTGTTAACGATGAAATCTGCCATGGATTTCCGAATAATGAGCCATTAAAGGATGGCGACATCGTAACGATTGATATGGTTGTGAATCTGAATGGCGGTCTTGCCGATTCAGCATGGACCTATGCAGTAGGCAATATTGATGCAGTAGGCAAACGTCTGATGGATGTAACAAAGACTGCTCTTTATAAAGGGATAGAACAGGCACAGGCAGGCAATCGGATTGGCGATATCGGTCATGCCATTCAGACATATGCAGAAGGTGAAGGCTTTTCTGTCGTGCGTGATTTTACAGGTCATGGAATTGGGCCAACAATTCATGAAGATCCGCATGTACCGCATTATGGCTTACCAAACAAAGGCCTTCGCCTGAAAGAAGGTATGGTTATTACCATTGAACCAATGATAAATGAAGGAACATGGGAAAGCCAAATGGATGATAATGGCTGGACAGCAAGAACAATCGACCAGGGTCGCTCTGCACAATACGAACATCAGATTGTCATAACCAAAGAGGGACCCCTCATTATAACGGATCAGGATAAAGAATAACATTTAAAAGGAATTGATGAGGGTTATAGGATAATAGTGTAAGCAATAAGATTTTGAGGTTTCTCTTAAGTGGGGAACCTTTTTTTCTTGGGAGAAAGTAAATGGCGAGTGAAGAGTTTATTTTTATAATTGCTGCTGATTCATATTTATAGTTGATGAAATGC
Source organism: Oceanobacillus massiliensis str. N'diop (assembly GCF_000285495.1). Lineage (GTDB taxonomy): Bacteria > Bacillota > Bacilli > Bacillales > Amphibacillaceae > Oceanobacillus > Oceanobacillus massiliensis. Next base: position 647,876 of record NZ_HE610977.1, on the reverse strand, counting down.
AGCGGATTTTAAATAATTTATCCATCTGAAAGCGACTATCCGATGAACAAACCATCGATTCACGATATATCATAATTGCGTCTTATAAAACGAAGCAAACAGGAAGAGGGGTGCTCTTCCTGTTTGTTTCTAGGTTTATTTCTGTTTTGCTGTTTTGGCTCCAAATAGGATGGTGATAACAGGACTGAGCAGGCAGAAAAATGCAAAAGGCAGATAGGAGAGTACAGAGACACCTAACACATCCGCTATAAAAACACCGCAGACACTCCATGGAACAAGAGGATTAATTACTGTTCCTGCATCCTCCAACGTCCGTGAAAGAGACTTTTTAGTAAGACCTGCTTTGTCATAAATATCCTTATAGGTTTCTCCTGTCAGCAAGATCGATAAATACTGTTCACCAATTAACACATTGACACCGATCGCCGTTGCAGCAGTGGAAAGAATGATCGAACGGGCATTTTGCAATTTTTCCTGAAAGGAGGCTAACATGCTAGGGAGAATGCCGGTGACAAATAAAAGACCACCGAAGCTCAGAGCAAGGATAACTAACGAGATGGTAAAGAGCATGCTATTGATGCCCCCTTTTGTTAATAGCTCATTCACAGGCTCAAAGTCTGTTGTCCCGGTATAGCCATTGAACCAAATATTCCAGATTTCCAACCAGCCGATTCCACTCGTGAAGCTTGCCGATAATGTGGCAAGTATACTGCTGACTGCAAGCGAAATAAATGCGGGGATTTTAAATATGGTACAAATAACCAAGGCAACTAATGGTAGCCAGGAAGCCCAGTGAATCAAACCGGCCGATTGAAGTGCTGTTTGGTATTGCTCTACTTTTCCGAGAGAAACCGTTTCATCTGGTGAAAGAAGAATAAAAAGAACAAGTGAAATTATAAATGCCGGAATAGTTGTAAGACCAATATGCTTGATATGTTCAAATAAATCCACACCAACAATGCTTGATGCCAGATTGGTTGTATCGGATAATGGAGACATTTTATCGCCGAAAAACGCCCCGGAAACAATGGCTCCTGCCGTTATTGCCAGCTCAGCATCCATCGCAACCGACATCCCAATAAACGCAACACCAACGGTTGCAGAGGTTGTCAGAGAACTCCCGAGGGCTACACCGATAATGGCAGTAACAGCAAAAACGATTCCATAAAACCAAGTGCTGCCTATAACAGAAAAGCCGGTATTGATTAAAGCTGGGATCGTTCCACTAATCATCCAGCTGCTAATTAGTATTCCAATGAGAAAGAAGAGAAATATTGCCCCCATTCCGGAATTTGCCCCGGCAATCATTGCTGCCTGTAAATCCTTAAAAGGTATCTGTTTCATAAGTCCATATGCGATTAGGGCCAGCGTTCCCAGCAGTATGGGGATGTGTGGGACTGTTTCCAGACCAATGATGAAATAGCTGATTAAACCTACCGTACAAAGAAAGAATAGGATTGCTTCCATGATGGAAGGACGATGTCTTGGACTTATTGGAATCATGATGTTTCCTCCTTCTTGAAAATAATAAAAAGCCCCGTCCCTGAATAGGGACGAAGCTTCACTCCGCGTTACCACCCTGATTGGTGAAATGAATTCACCCTCTCATTGTATGTAATCCGTTCATGGATTGCTGCATGCAATCGGGGGATATGTAATTCAATTATTATCTGCCAAAGCTTGCACCAACCGCTTTGTCTCTGTTTTTTGCTGGACAATAATCTACTCTGTATCCTTGGATTAAAGGTAATTTAATTAGGCTCTTTTCGTAAGAATTGTTGTTATTTCTAATTTTATATTTGATGGAAACTGTGACGTAACAAGAAATGATTGGTCCTTTATCTCCACTCCGGAAATACACTGCGCTTTCCGCGGGCTCGCGCTAAGCCTCCTCGCTCGCAAAGTTCGCTCTCTGTGGGGTCTTAGCGTCTTCGCTTTTCCCGCAGGAGTCTTCGTGTATTTCCTGCGTTGTGATTAGGCTTTCTCAATCCAATTACTAATATTCAATTATTAAGCTGATGGATTGGAGCGCAGGGCAGTCGACTCCAGCGGGAAAAGCAGCAGCTGAAGATCCCGCAGGAAGTGGATTTCTTCCGAGGAAGCTGAAGCGGTGCCCGCGGAAAGCGACTGCCCGGAGCGGAAATCGGCTGAGTCTGTTACTTCGCAGTTAATATATTTTATGAAAAACAACTATCTTTGAGAAAACAGCCTTTAATTATGATAATAATGACTATACATCTTTCATTCTTTGTTTGTCAATAACATATATTTCCCTCTTTTAGGCCTTTAATTTTACGAAAAATTCAGTTATAATAAATAGAATTTTACAAAAGGGGGATTGTAAGAAATTGTGACAAAAAGTGAAGAGGGGAATTCATCTGCAACAATACATATGATAAAACAAGGTCTCGCTACAGGATTTCCTATTATGCTCGGATATCTTCCAGTAGCAATTACGTATGGAGTGCTGGCGAAACAATCAGGTATGACCTTGGCTGAATTAACATTAATGAGTGTAATGGTTTTTGCCGGGGCAAGCCAGTTTATGGCGGTGAATATGGTTGCAGTTGGTACAGGGGCTTTGGAGATTATTATTGCGACCTTTGTATTGAACTTCCGTCATTTTGTTATGAGCCTATCCTTTATGAGTCTGCTCAAAGATATTAGTTTAAAATGGAAAATTCCTCTGTCATTCGGACTGACAGATGAGACATTTGCTGTGTCTGCAGTAAATCCCAAACAGAGCAGAAAGGAAAAAGGAGCAGTATTTTATGGGACAATTATTATAATTGCTTATCTATCCTGGATTTTCGGATCTTTTTTCGGAGGGCTTCTAGGTGAAATAATACCAGAGAGTCTTAGTCAAAGTATGGGGATTGCTTTATATGCTATGTTTATTGGTCTGCTTGTTCCAACCATCAAAAAAGAAAAGCGGATTGCAGCTATTGCTGTGATTGCCATGCTGGTGAATGCTTTATGTGTACAGCTTGGTATGAGCTCTGGCTGGGCGATTGTTGCCGGAACAGTGATTGGTGGAATGAGTGGAATCTTTATGCTTAAGGAGGACAGGGCATGATTTGGATTATTATTGGGATGTCTATCGTGACGGTGCTCCCACGGATCATACCGGCTTTCATCGTAGAAAAAATGCAGTACAGGCCATGGGTAAATAGATGGCTTGCATCGATACCTTACGCAGCATTAGGAGCATTGATATTCCCTGGAATATTAGCGGTTAGGCCAGAGGAACCGCAAATTGGGTTGATAGGTGGAGTTGTTGCTGCGGTTCTTGCATTTATGGGATTGAATGTTGTGCTGGTTGTTATTGGAGCAATCCTTACAGTCTTTTTATTTTCATTATAATTCTTGCTTTAAAAGGCTGCTTCTGTCTCATGAGCCGTGACATCTATATCAGCTTGTTACCGAGAATATATCAGCATTGTTTGGAATATAACAGCGAAAGACACCATATATCAGCATCTTTAGGCAACTTATCAGTAAATTTTGTGATATATCCGTGATTATCCATTATTTTATAGAGCTGGAAAACCACCTTCCAACACATTCTCAAATTGAAGATTCCAGAAGGTGCTGGTAGCCAATCAAGTACTATCAAGCAGGGATACCATTTTTTGGTCATCCTTGCTTTTCTGTATACGGTTCAATATGAATATGTGCATGTGTGATATCATGCTTTTTATCGAGGTAGTATTCGATTCTCTCTGTAATTTTGTGACTCTCTTCAACATTCAACGTCGGATCCACCAATATGGTTATTTCAATCAATGCTTGATTGCCATGAACCCTTCCTTTTACATCAAGCACTTCTTTTACCTCTGCATCCTTTGAAATACTTCGCTGAATTCGCTGCAGCTGCTCCTCATCGAAACCGTCTGTCAGCGTTATCGTCGAATCTTTAAATATATCCCATGCCGTTTTGCATATAATCAGACCTACCAGCATCCCTGCCAGAGGGTCAAGCCAGCTGATTCCGGATTGTGCACCGATAATCCCGATAAAAACGCCAATACTTACCAATGCATCGGATAGATTGTCTTTTGCCGCTGCGTTTAATGAGCTGCTCTCTACTTTCTTGGCCAGATTCGAATTATAACGATATACAAATAACATGATGCATGCTGCCCCAAGTGCTGTCCAAGCTGTGAGCATGTCCGGCTGTATTACTTCCTGATTAAATACCTTTTTAAAAGTATCATAAATCACCTGCACACCGATAAACATCATAATGAATGCTGCAAACAGGGAGGCAATCGTTTCTGCACGGTAATGGCCATAACGATGAACTTCGTCTGGTGGCTTTCTGGAGATTTTTAATCCAATCAATACGGCAATCGACGCGATTACATCGGTTGTGTTATTCAACCCATCTGCTCTTAGCGCATCTGAACTGCCTATTGCAGCAATATAGAGTTTAATGAAGGATAGAAAAATATAAGCAATAATACTGATCCATGCTCCTTTTTCTCCCTTTTTCAAGTTCTCTGAATGATCCATTGTTCTGCCTCCAAATTCACTTGCTTTATATAGATTACCCTCTTTGAGCCTGTTTAAAGATTGACAGGCCTAAGTGTAAGGGAAAAGTTAACTTTAATAGTCTATCAGAGGAACATTGGTGGGTCTAGAGAAAAAATCAGGCACAAGGTAATTTATATTGCGATTTGTTAAGTAAGTTTGCTGAAGGAAAATCAGAAAATCTTCAAAAAATAAATTGCTGAATATATCAGAATCCAGTTGCAATTATTCTAAAAATTTAGGATAATGATAAAAAGGAACAAAGGGGGCATGTTCCATGAAGAAGGAAAAGATTGTTTACAGATTTTTTCGATATGAAGGCCAAAGATTAGATGCTAAACGGGAAATTCCTTATGAAATAAGAATAGCTTCACGACTGGTTTTGGATGAACTTTGTTTCAACTGGAATAAAAAGCAATTGGAAGAAGATATTAATGGCTCCATTGATAAAGGCAATAAAGATCAATTTATGAAATTAAGTAAAGCATATAGACATTTTGTTTGGGAATAACAACAGAAGCCTTACCTCAGTCGGTGAGGCTTTTTTTTGCTGAAATACTCGAAATTGGGTTAAATTAGTGACGGCAAGCGAAGAAAAAAGTAACACGACTGCTACTGGGAAGTGCCGTCCTAAGATAAGCAGGGAATCGGATTTCCTTGCTTTTTGTTTTCTTTTTGTAAATTTTTATAAATGGATAGGTCTAAAGGACTTTTATTTGATATGCTTTTTAAATCTGGAAGGCTCTCTTTTGCGAATAGGTGAATAGATGGTGGGGGTGGAGCCAAAGTTGAATCTGGGAAGGATGTCATTTGGAAAGTGTTCGCTGCTGTCCGATCAGATTGTATAAAATATGGGTAGCGAATCAACAGCCTTTTTTAAAGAGGGGGAGGACAATGGAGAAAAGAAAGAAGCTACAAAGAAGCTGGATGCTCTATGATTTCGGTAATTCCGCATTTGCAACGACGATTATGGCTGCAGTACTTCCTGTTTACTATTCAAGTGTTGCAGCTTCCGGTCTGGAAGAAGGACTGGCCACGAGTTATTGGGGCTATTCACAATCAATATCGGTCCTGATTGTCGCAGTACTGGCACCCATTTTAGGAGCTATCAGTGATTTCTCTGCATCGAAAAAGAAATTCCTTCAGTTTTTTGCCTTTATGGGTATTATAGCCAGTATTTTATTATTTTTTGTTGGCGAAGGAGACTACATATTAGCATCGGTATTATTTATTGTAGGATCAATCGGTTTCTCAGGAGCAAATATTTTTTATGATGGATTTTTACCTGAAATAGCAGGGGAGGATGATATAGACCGTATTTCGTCCGGTGGTTTTGCCTTTGGCTATATTGGGGGCGGGCTATTGCTTGCAGTAAACATTGTTATGATTCTCAACCCAGGCTGGTTTGGATTAGCAGACACCGCAATGGCCAGCAGGGTATCCTTTGTCACGGTTGGTGTATGGTGGCTGGTTTTCTCTATCCCTTTAATCAAAAATATTAAAGAAGAGAAAAAGGTACTTGTGAAACGGAATCAATCCTATCTATCAACTGGTTTTTCGAGGGTAGGCAGCACATTTAAGGAAATCCGGCAATATAAGCAGGCGGCGATTTTTCTGCTGGCTTTTTGGCTGTACAATGATGGGATATCGACTATTATCCGTATGGCAACTGTTTATGGCAGTGAAATAGGGATTGCTTCAAATGATTTAATACTTGCTTTATTGATAACCCAGTTTGTTGGTATACCTTTTACCTTTTTCTTTGGTTGGCTCGCAACAAAAATCACAGCAAAAAAAGCATTGAATATAACGCTTTTTGTTTATTTGGGAATTGTCATTATCGGATATTTCATGAATTCATCCTTACATTTTTACATTCTCGCTTTCTGTGTTGGCTTGGTGCAAGGTGGTGCCCAGTCATTGAGCAGGTCCATATTCGGGAGGATGGTACCAGCAGATAAACATGCGGAGTTCTTTGGCTTTTATGGGATTTCCTCGAAGTTTGCAGCGGTAATTGGTCCATTTATGTTTGCCTTTGTTGGCCAAATCACAGGCAACAGCAGATTGGGAATTATTTCGCTCGTTGTCTTCTTTATCGTTGGTATCATTCTTTTGAGGTTTGTTGACATAGAAAAGGGAGTCCAGGAGGCGATAAAAGCTACCGAACCTGAAGGCGAAGTAAGGGTAAAACCGAGGTAATAGTCAAAAGTGCATTATAACAGCTTTGGCCAAGTCGCTGCGGGCAGTTGCTTTCCGCTTATGGTGTTAGCTTCCTGCAAGATCTTCTGCTGTTGCTATTCCCGCAGGAGTCGACTGCACTAAGCTTCAATCCATTAGCTTAGAAATGGAATGTCAAGGATGTATATTATTTATATGAACACTAAACATCGCACCAAATAAAACGTAGACTTCGCAAATTCTGCTCTCGTGCTATGCTGCCGAACCTGAAGCAAAGTAATCTTGAGCTACGTTCCGATTTATCAGATCCAGCTGCAAAAAACCAATAATACTAAAAAAGCAGGGTGCTGATGCACGCTGCTTTTACACGATTGGATCACAGTATCTATTTTCAAGAAGAAGCTTAAGGGGTTTGCCGGTGTCATAAGAAATATTTGCAATCAGTTCACTCAGCCGTTGCTTGGAATAATGGTTATTATTTTGCCAGTAGTTCTGCAGCTCTGTCAAAATTTCAATTCCCTCCACCCGTGCCTTGTCATATAATTCAATAAAACTTTTACTTGAAGGCTCATTTGTTGCCGGATGATACCAGGTAGTCCGGTTCATATTCAGATAGTCAATGCTGTCATGGATAGGCTGATGTGAATAGGAAGAAATCAAGGAGCCAAGCAATTTATTTTTCCAGCCGTAGGGATCCGATAGTATCTTTAATGCAAAAAGCATATCTCTGTATGATTTCTGAATGTAATCGGCGGGAACGTTTAAATCTGGGTAGTATTTTTTTATGGTTTGGTCCATCAGGGCTTGAACTTCAGGATTCAATGACTTTCCGACACTGATTTCTTTATACACCGCTGACTTCCATGTTTTCAATTTGTAATATTTTTCCAGCATTAATGTGTCAATCAGCACTTCAAGCTTTTGATGCTTGCTCCCTTCATAACCTGCGCGATAATGGATAAAGGGATGTGTATTGCGGTCCAATATATGATGGGTAACAAAGCCTGTCACGTAGGCTTTGACTTCCCTGCATTGATTCTTAGCATGAACGATCAATTCCATCAGAAAGTCCCCGCAATTTTCCGTGTGAAGAACTGATCCCACTTCGTTTACCGGATCTTTTTTGATCCAAGGCCAAAAATTATAATAGAAAAAGGGGTCAGGCCCCTGTGCTCCTAACTTCATATAGGGTTCGTATGGTGAAAATGGATATGGTTTTTTAACCGCATCTACAACATCTTCACAGAATAGTATATGTGTCCATATATTCGGCATAAAGAAATCCTCCTTTAAAACGGTACTTTAAGAAATGATGGTATGAAAGACTTCTGTTTAAACGTATAGTCAGTGATGCGAAAGGTCTTTTTAACAACTAACTACAACGTATTATATCGAAAAACCGTGCTGAATTGGAAGGAATTGTAGTACAATTTTGTGTCATTGCAATCTTTTGACTCCATTTTACGCAGGTCTTTACATTATTTTTGATGGATAAGTAGTAATTTATTTGAAAAATTTGATACAATAGAGAGGGTTTCAACAGTTATATTATCCGACAATGGGAGGAATTGAAATGGATTATCGCGTCGAACGGGACACCATAGGAGAAATAAAGGTACCAGCTGACAAATATTGGGGGGCACAAACGCAAAGAAGTAAAGAGAACTTTCCAATTGGTGATCAAAAAATGCCAACTGAAATTATAAAAGCGTTTGCAATATTAAAGAGAAGCGCAGCAAAAGCCAATAGTGATCTTGGACTAATGGAAAAAGACAAGGCTGAAGCAATCTACTACGCGGCAGATCAAGTTCTTGAAGATAAATTGAATGAGCACTTTCCACTGGTCGTATGGCAGACGGGAAGTGGTACCCAATCAAATATGAACGTAAATGAAGTATTGGCTTACGTCGGCAATAACTGGCTGGAGGAGAAAGGGAGCAAGATAAGGCTCCATCCGAATGATGATGTGAATAAATCGCAAAGCTCTAATGATACATATCCTACAGCGATGCATGTAGCCTCTGTATTAAAGCTCGAGGACATCGTAATTCCTGCAATCAAACAGTTAAAAGCTACATTTAATGAGAAAAAGGAAGCATTCTCCGATATCGTCAAAATTGGACGTACACATTTGCAGGATGCTACACCACTAACACTTGGTCAAGAAATCAGCGGCTGGCATCGTATGCTGGAAAAATCAGAAATGATGATTCGAGAAAGTGCAAACCATCTAAGGGAATTGGCAATTGGCGGCACTGCAGTTGGTACGGGGCTCAATGCACATCCAGAGTTTTCCGAACGTGTATGTAAGGCAATCAGTGAATATACAAGTAAGGAATTCGTATCTGCACCCAATAAATTTCATGCATTAACGAGTCATGATGAAACTGTTTATGCCCATGGAGCACTGAAAGCATTGGCTGCTGATATGATGAAGATCGCCAATGACGTTCGCTGGCTTGCAAGTGGACCGCGTTGTGGAATTGGCGAGATTACGATTCCTGCTAATGAACCTGGAAGTTCCATTATGCCTGGGAAAGTTAACCCGACACAAAGTGAGGCCGTAACAATGGTAGCTGCCCAGGTGATGGGAAATGACGCTGCAATCGGATTTGCTGCAAGTCAGGGGAATTTTGAATTAAATGTATTCAAACCAGTTATCGCGTATAACTTCCTTCAATCCAGCCAATTACTTGCAGATAGTATTATGTCATTTGATGAGCGTTGCGCTGCAGGAATAGAGCCAAATATGGAACAGATCGAAAAATACTTAAATGATTCCTTAATGCTTGTGACAGCCTTAAACCCTCATATCGGCTATGAGAATGCAGCAAAGATTGCAAAAAAGGCTTTTAATGATAATTCTACCTTAAAGGAAACGGCTATTGAACTTGGTTTATTGACTGCAGAAGAGTTTGACGAATATGTCAATCCAAAAGAAATGACACATCCAAAATAATCAGGAAAAAGAGCAGGCGGCATTAATAGCAGCCTGTTCTTCTTTTTGGCTCTTTTCGTAAGTATTGCTGTTATTTCTGACTTTGTATTTGATGGAAACTGTGACGCAACAATATATGATTGGTGATTTATCCCCACTCCGGAAATACATTTCGCTTTCCGCGGGCTCGCGCTAAGCCTCCTCGCTCGCAAAGTTCGCTCTCTGCGGGGTCTTAGCGTCTTCGCTTTCCCGCAGGAGTCTCCGTGTATTTCCTCCGTTGTGATTTGGCTTTCTGAATCAAATTACTGATATTCAATTATTAAGCTGATTGATTGGAGCGCAGGGCAGTCGACTCCAGCGGGAAAAGCAACAGCTGAAGACCCTGCAGGAAGTGGGTTTCTTCCGAGGAAGCTGAAGCGGTGCCCGCGGAAAGCGACTGCCCGTAGCGGAAATCGGGAATTGCTATTACGTCGTAGTTTATATATTTGATGTGAAAATAACAATTTTGAGAAAACAGTCTCTTTTTTCAGAAGGTGGTAGATATCCTACAATTTACCAGCACTATTTTGTCATAAGATTTTCCGATGTGCAGACAATAGAATTACAGGAGGTGATAAACATGGCTAGCAACAATAGTTCAAACCAATTACTTGTTCCTGGAGTACAACAAGCTCTTGATCAAATGAAATATGAAATTGCTCAAGAATTTGGTGTTAATCTTGGTGCTGATACTACTTCACGTGCGAATGGTTCTGTAGGTGGAGAGATCACTAAACGTCTTGTTCAAACTGCACAACAACAAATGAATGGAAGCTTCTAAATAATAATATGGCTGGAGGGGAAGTCTTTTAAGGCTTTCCTTCCTTACATAATTGGGTGTCTTTCCAGGATTTATCATTTAACAGTCAAAACATGCCTTTGTGACTAGTATAGCCAGAAGTTTGGCTATTTATAGAAGAAAAGAGAAGTGGTGTTATCCACTTCTCTAAATGATTATCTGATTCGCAGTTCTGTATCTTTATCGAAGAAATGCACTTTGTTCATATCAAATGCAAGTTCAATATTGTCTCCACCCTTGATATCTGTTCGGGAGTCCACTCTTGCTACGAAATCCTGTGTACTTAGTTTGGAGTAGAGGATGGATTCAGCCCCCATCAATTCTGCAACCTCAATGGTAGCAGAAATTTTGCTTTCTGGAGAGGAATCGATGAACACAAGCTCATCATGGATGTCCTCTGGGCGTATTCCAAGAACAACTTCTTTTTCTACATAATTTTGTTCGCGAAGCATTTTCATTTTACCTTCTGGAACTTTTAATTTTACATCATCAATCACTAAATATCCTTCTATTAATTTGGCTGTAAAGAAGTTCATGGAAGGTGAACCAATAAAGCCTCCAACAAAGATATTTTCCGGTAGATCATATACGTCTTTAGGGGCACCTACCTGTTGGATAATGCCATCCTTCATCACCACAAGCCTGGTGGCCATTGTCATTGCCTCTGTCTGGTCATGGGTTACATAGATAGTAGTTGTCTGCAGACGCTGATGAAGCTTTTGAATTTCGGCACGCATCTGTACACGCAGCTTAGCATCCAGATTGGATAATGGTTCATCCATAAGGAATACTTTAGCATCCCGAACAATTGCCCGTCCGAGTGCTACACGTTGACGCTGCCCACCGGACAATGCTTTTGGTTTACGATCCAGGTATGCTTCCAGTCCAAGGATTTTGGCTGCATTATTGACACGTTGATCGATTTCATCTTTTTTAAATTTTCGAAGTTTTAGTCCAAATGCCATATTATCATATACATTCATATGAGGATATAGAGCATAGTTTTGGAAAACCATGGCAATATCACGGTCTTTTGGTGCAACGTCATTCATTTTCCTATCATCGATATATAGCTCACCATCTGAGATTTCTTCCAATCCTGCAATCATCCGTAATGTTGTGGATTTACCACAGCCTGATGGGCCTACAAATACAATAAATTCTTTATCCTTGATATCCAGATTAAAGTCATTTACCGCAATAACGTTTTTATCATAAGATTTTTGAATATGTTCCAAGCGTAACTCAGCCATTTTATTCCCTCCAATGTATATTTTTTCTATAGTTATAGCTTAACGAAAGGGCTTACATTTGGGAATGGCAAACATGCACAAAGATTGTCCCTATCCTTTGTGCATGTTTGATAGCAATGCGAGATAGACCGTCACGGCCTGTTCAAACTGCCTCACATCGATACCCGTTTTCTCATGGAATTTATCAATCCGATACTGAAGGCTGTTTCGATGCATGTATAACTTTTTTGCCGTCACAGAAACATTCAGATTGCATTGAATGAAGGTTCGGATGGTTTGGAGGAAGTCTTCATCATCCATAAAATCCTTCAATATTAGTTGTGTAATCCGCTTCCGTTTGGTTGGAGATATCTCATCTATTAGTTCGAATGGAATTGCATCGACATAGCTGACAGCTGATTTCTCCGTATAGTTAAATGCGCTTCTGGCAGATTCGATAATCGATGTATAATGATCAGTTAAGTTGGTATAGTCATGCAGGAAAGGCCCTTCGAAAAATTTGATCTTTACATACAGATCACTCATTAAAGTGTCACTGATCTGTTCGTAGGAAATATGTTCTTCCAGCTGGGAGTCTTGCTGTTCAATAATAATCCCTTCATGTTCACTCTCCCACATGACGGCAGCCGGACTGGAATAGAATTCCTTTATCGTCTCTTTAAATATGGAAGGTTCGATTTGGTCCTTCTTAAAGTGGAAATAAATAAATCGGAATGCTTGTCCAGTCATTTCCGCCTGTTCTGGTGCAGGTGCCGTGATTCTTTTTTTCCAAATCCTTTCCAGTTTTGTAGGCTTTGGGATGTTAAGATCGTACGGCAATAAAAAAGCAGATAGGATAGCTGAATCTTTTTCGCCCAATTCATCTTTATGGATACCGATAATTTGGTTTGAATCGGTCAGATACCATTGGTAGTTGTCTGGTATTTCCTCTAGTTCGTCAAAAATCAAGAAAGTAGAAAACAGTTTTTTGAGCGTATTCTGCATGGGAAAACTCCTTTTTGCTTGAGTCTATATTAAATTATAGCAGTCCCTGGTGTGGGAAAAAAAGATTTTTGACGATTTGCTATATTTTTCTTGAGGGTATACATGGGTTAAAACCTCTGTTATAGTAGCCTTAGAAATGATAACTAGGAGGGAAATTGATGCCCAATATTTATGATAGTGCATATGATTTAGAGAAAGCCATTCGCGAAAGTGAAGAATTTAAAAACCTAAAAACAGCTTATGAGACGGTTATGAACGAGCCAAGCGCAAAACAGATGTTTGAAGATTTCCGCGATACACAAATGGAGCTGCAGGAAAAGCAAATGCAGGGAATGGAAATTACGGAAGAGGAAGTTGAAAAAGCGCGTGCGATCGTGGAATCGGTACAGGAACATCAAGATATCGCCAAATTGATGGAAGAGGAGCAAAAATTAAACCTTGTAATCAATGATATCAGCCGTATCATCACGAAGCCATTAGAAGAGCTATATGGCAATTCAACAAACTAGACGATTACATAGAGGCCCGCAGAACTAAATTCTGCGGGCTTTGCATTGTAATTAATCGACAAATATCGACAAAAACCGGGAAGTGACAGGCACCCGGATTTATCGGTGGAAGAGGATTAGTTTTGCTTGCGGGTTTACGCACCGGTGTGTGTGCTCTGCAAATCCTTTCTCCAGAAGCTGTGCCTTTCCTATTTCTTTTGCCTCCTGGTCAGAAACGGCAGTGAAAGATTCATCAAGTAATTTTTCTCCAGACTTATCAAATACTGTTAAAGCGTATGATTTCATAGGTATTCCTCCTTTAGTCAGCGCTTACACTGGTATAGTTCTATTATAATTGAATTTTTTTAGTAAATGAATAATTTTGGTGAAACTAATAATTTATTTCAATCGTATAAAGAAGCAGGGAGGAGATGGAATATGACATTATTATTAAAGGACGTCACAAAACGATTCAATGAGCATACAGCCGTTAAACGGCTTTCGCTTGAAATACCGGAGAAAGAGATGTTTGGCTTTTTAGGTGGAAATGGTGCTGGGAAGACAACTACCTTTCGGATGATTCTTGGATTACTGGATATTACAGAAGGTGAAATTACCTGGAATGGGGAGTCCATAAGCTATGACAAGAGCCACTTAATTGGATATTTGCCTGAAGAGAGAGGGCTTTATCCCAAATTAACGGTAAAGGAACAATTAATCTATCTTGGAAAGCTCCGAGGGATGAACAAACAGTCAATAATTAAAGAACTTGAAGGCTGGCTGGAGCGCTTTAAGGTGCCAGAGTATATGAATAAGAAAGTGGATGAACTTTCAAAAGGAAACCAGCAGAAGATTCAATTTATCACTGCCGTCATCCATAAGCCTAAATTGCTGATTTTGGATGAACCGTTTTCTGGACTTGACCCAGTTAATGTAGAAATGCTCAAAGAAGCTGTTGTTGATTTGAAAGAGCAGGGAACTTCAATTGTGTTTTCATCACACCGAATGGAGCATGTAGAGGAGTTATGTGAGCATTTATGTATTCTGCATAAAGGAACACCGGTCGTACAAGGAACACTGAAAGATATTAAACGAACATTCGGAAAGAAAAATCTATTGATACATGGGGATTTTAACTTCGATTTTCTGCAAGATTTTCCGGGAGTTGTCAATTACAAGAAACTGGCACAGGGTTGTAAACTGCAAATAACTAATGAGGATGTTTCTCAAAATATCTTTGCAGAACTGCAGGGAAAAGGCTTCGTAAGTAAATTCGACCTGGAAGAGCCCTCATTGAACGATATTTTCATTGAGAAAGTAGGTGCTTCCTATGAATAAGTTTTGGGTTGTTCTGTCACATACATACCTGACAAGAGTTAAAACGAAATCCTTCCTTATCAGCACATTATTAACGCTTTTATTTATTGTAGGCATTACGAATTTCCAATCCATCATCGATACATTCACAGATGGGGATAAGGAAGAAATTGCAATGATTGACGAATCTGGAGCATTGGGTGAGTCTCTGCAGGAAAGCCTTACTGCTGCCGAAGAAGACTTTGAATTAATCTCCTATGATGGTTCTGTGGAAGAAGGGAAGGAAGCTGTACAGAGTGAAGATTTTAATGCATTAATTGTCATATCCATGAATGATAATCAGCTCCCGGAAGCTGCTTACTATGCAGATAATATTGCAGAGACAGGGAATCAGGCAGCAATTGAACAGCATTTGCAGCAGCTAAAAATTGCAATTGCAACACAGCAGTCAGGAATTGACGAAGCCACAATAGCAGATATCTATTCACCAATCCCTTTTGAAACAGTGGCATTGAATGAAACTGCGAAAACCGAAGAAGAGCTTGATCAAGCAAGAGGAATTGTTTATGTCATATTATTTGTCCTTTATATGGCAGTAATCATATATGGGCAGATGATAGCAACAGATGTTGCGACAGAGAAATCATCACGCGTGATGGAAATTCTGATTTCAAGTGCATCTCCAGTAACCCATATGTTTGCCAAAATTATCGGCATAGCCTTTGTCGGATTGACGCAAGTCGTCTTATTTATGGCAGTAGGTTATGCATTCCTTGCAGCAAAACAGGATGAGATGACTGGAGGATTCTTCAGCTTCTTTGGTGTTCAGGATACATCACCTTCAATCTATATATATGCTGTGATATTCTTCCTTTTGGGATATATGCTATATGCAACACTTGCAGCAATGCTTGGTTCGCTTGTAAGCCGTTTGGAGGACGTCAATCAGCTAATCACTCCAATGACAATGATGATTGTAGCAGCATTCTTAATCGCAATGTTTGGTTTGCAGATGCCGGAATCGACACTGATAACCGTCACTTCATTCATTCCGTTTTTTGCACCAATGATCATGTTTCTGCGAGTGGGGATGCTCGATCTTCCATTCTGGGAAGTTGCACTCTCAATCGGTATCCTTGTTGGTACAATAGCCATTCTCGCTTATATTGGTGCTAAAGTGTATAGCGGAGGAGTTCTAATGTATGGACGTTCCGGCTCATTCAAGGATATTAAGAAGGCAATGGCATTATCAAAAAAAGATAAGTAACACATTATAGATGAAGCAATAGCCCCCTGTCGAAACAGATAGGGGGCTAATTCTTATAAAAGGCTCTCCCTTCAAGTTTAATTCATTGACGGGATTCATATACGCGTATACGATATAAACGGTATTAAAGTTGAAGGGAGTTTGTAATGAGTATAATACTTATTGGTTTGGCAATTTATGCATCCGTATTGATTTATAAAAGGTATGTCCCGGCCCTTGGCAGTTCCAGAAGGTATACAAGAAGTGATCTCCTGTCCATAGATAATGTACTGCTGATTGATACGAGGGATTTTCAGACATCCTCAAAGGAATCGATAGCTGATATGTATCGTATACCTGTACCATATTTAAGAAGACACTATAATGAAATACCCCATAAACCAGTTGTTTTAATTGCAGCAGATTCTGTAGAAATAAATCTTGCAGCCAGATTCTTAAAGAATAAAGGATACCAAATTCAAGGTTATTGTTTATTGGATTATAAGAAGAAAAAGGAGATGTGCTGCTGTGAAATATGATGAAAAAGTCTTTAATCGTATGAAGCGGATAGAAGGACAGGTTAGAGGTGTTCTGAAAATGATGGAAGAGGAGAAAGACTGTAAAGCCGTTGTTACTCAATTGTCAGCTGCAAAGACAGCCTTGGATCGAACTTCTGCATTAATTGTCAGCAAAAACCTGGAGCAATGCATCCGTGAAAAGCAGAAAGAAGGGGAAAGTTCTGAATCGGCTATTGATGAGGCGGTGAATCTACTTGTTAAAAGCAGATAAAATCTTATGACTTCCACTTCTTGCTTCTGTTCAGAGATAATCGTGCACGTTCCTTAATCCGCTTTGGACTGGTAAATTGTTGAGATTAACTACTTGATTATTATTTAGCACCAAATGATTTTTTCAAAACCTCATGTTGTCGAAGTAAATAAAAAATTGCTCAAAAAAGGCATTACCTTTTTTTGAGCAATTTTTTTAAATTATTATGCCACACTTTTACAAGCTTCTGCACATTTGAAGCAGGCATCTGCGCATTTCTGACAATGCTCATGTTCATGCTTTTTGCATTCATTTCCGCATGCCTCACAAATAGTGGCACAAACTGAGGCTAACTCAGAGCCGAATGGAGTGTTTCGGGAAAGTGCCTGTTCCACATAATTGCAGATATCCGCACATTCCCTGTCCAAACGGATGCATTCAGCCATCATTTTAATATCATCCTCTTTTAGACAAGCATCAAAACAATGATTACATGCTGTCATACATTCATGTAAAGTCCCGATTAATTCCTTGTGCTGTTCATGCGCCATTCCTAAAAAACCTCCTGAATCTGTATATTTTGTCCTACATAGATACGTTACCCGCTGTGAAGTAAAATTAACCATATTGCTCGACCTGTTATTCTATTTTTTTTGCTTCATCCTCTCAGTTGATATAACTGCGACATAACAGCAACGGCCGATTTCCGCTCCGGACAGTCTCTTTCCGCGGCGGGCGCTCCCAGCTTCCTCGGAAGAAATCCACTTCCTGCGGGATCTTCAGCCGTTGCTTTTCCCGCTAGACCTCCTTGGCTTCTAACAACCATCTCAAATTATTTATGATTTTTTTTCTATAAAGAAGGCAGTCAGTAAATACGATAACTGCTCCGGCCGATTTCCGCTCCGGGCAGTCGCTTTCCGCGGGCACCGCTTCAGCTTCCTCAGAAGCAAGCCCGGCTTCTTGCGGGATCTTCAGCCGTTGCTTTTCCCGCTGGAGTCGACTGCCCTGCGCTACAATCAATCATCTTAATAATTGAATAACAGTAATTCTATTCAGAAAGCTAAATCTTAGCGGAGGAAATACACGGAGACTCCAGCGGGAAAGCGAAGACGCTAAGACCCCGCAGAGAGCGAACTTTGCGAGCGAGGAGGCTCAGCGCGAGCCCGCGGAAAGCGCAGTGTATTTCCGGAGCGCTCGGAGTGGAGATCGGTCGTTACTTCGCAGTTTATATTATTTGCCTAAAAATAATCCTTATTACAATGCTTTGATTTTGATATTAAATGTATCTTTCTCTTTCTAAGCATTTCTGTTGACTAGAAATACATTAGGGGGGTATAGTATAATCATAAGAAGGAAGTGAATAATATGGATGAATTTTTACATGAACACCCAGCAACTCCCAGAACAAAGGATGAAAAGCAGGCAGTCATCAACCGTTTGAAGCGAATAGAAGGCCAAGTTCGGGGTATTCAAAAAATGGTGGATGAAGACCGTTATTGTGTAGATATTTTAGTGCAGATCAGCGCTATCAATGCAGCGCTTAAAAAAGTGGGTTTTGAAGTTGCTGAACGACATATTAAACATTGCGTCAGTGATGCTGTGAAATCGGGGGAAGGATACGCAGCAATTGATGAACTGATGGGTGTAATGAAACAGTTTTCTAAATAGGAAAGGCGGATTCAAAATGAGTGCTTCTGAACATGCAACATTGGGTGTAACCGGGATGACCTGTGCCGCATGCTCCAACAGGATTGAAAAGGTGCTAAATAGGATGGACAGTGTTGAAGCACAAGTCAATCTAACGACAGAAAAGGCTACAGTTGATTATGATCCAGCAAAGACGTCCATCGAAGAAATCACCTCAAAAATAGAAAATATTGGATATGGGGTTTTAATTGAGAAGGCGGAGTTTGATATATTCGGAATGACCTGTGCTGCATGCTCCACGAGAATTGAGAAAGTGCTAAACAAACAGGATGGTGTCAGGCTGGCTACTGTCAATCTTGCAACGGAAAGTGCTGCCGTGGAATATAATCCGGGAATAATTGATGAAGCTGCAATCATTGATAGGATTCAGAAAATCGGCTATGACGCAAATCCTAAAACTGATAAAGACCAGAAGAAGACATATAAAGAGAAGCAGTTAAGTCAAATGAAAATAAAACTAATGATTTCAGCTGTCTTATCCTTACCGTTGTTGCTAACAATGGTTGTCCATTTATTAGGGAGAGATATACCGGCAATTTTCATGAATCCTTGGTTCCAATTTGCTTTGGCAACCCCGGTTCAATTTGTGATTGGATGGCAATTCTATGTTGGTGCATATAAGAACCTGAGAAATGGTGGAGCAAATATGGATGTCCTTGTTGCTATGGGGACAGGTGCTGCCTATTTTTACAGTTTATATGAAGCAATCAAAAGCATCGGTAATCCGGAATACATGCCGCATCTATATTTTGAAACGAGTGCCATTCTGATCACACTGATTTTAGTTGGTAAATATTTGGAAACACGGGCCAAAACGCAGACATCTGCTGCTATTTCCAAATTGCTTAACCTTCAGGCAAAACAGGCTCGTACCGTGAGAAATGGAGAGGAATTGATGATTCCGGTTGAAGAAGTGATTGCTGGTGACCTTCTTATTGTAAAGCCGGGAGAAAAGATACCTGTCGACGGTATTGTTACCAAAGGGAGAACTGCCATTGATGAATCGATGATAACCGGAGAATCGATTCCGATTGAAAAAGGCACCAATGCGCCGGTAATCGGGTCAACAATCAATAAGAATGGCTTGATTGAAATGGAAGCTACAAAGGTTGGGAAAGATACAGCACTTGCTTCCATTGTAAAAGCTGTTGAGAATGCCCAAGGATCAAAAGCACCGATCCAGCGCTTAGCTGATGTGATTTCCGGATATTTTGTTCCAATTGTCATCGGAATCGCAGTGTTGACATTTATTGTCTGGCTTGCTTTTGTCGAGCAAGGAGAATTTGAGCCAGCATTGGTGGCTGCAATAGCTGTACTTGTTATTGCTTGTCCATGTGCACTGGGACTGGCGACACCGACCTCCATCATGGTCGGAACTGGAAGAGCAGCCCAAAGCGGTATATTGTTCAAGGGCGGGGAGCATCTGGAACGGACCCATCAATTAAATGCAATTGTTCTGGATAAAACAGGAACAGTCACAAAGGGAAAACCAGAAGTAACGGACTTTACAGGCAACGAAGAAACACTTCAATTACTCGCCAGTGCGGAAAAGGGATCTGAGCACCCGCTTTCAGAAGCAATTGTGGCCTATGCACAAGATCAGAATATCGAATTTATCGCTGTAGATTCTTTTTCAGCACTACCGGGCAGGGGTATCGAAGCAACAATTTCTGGCAATCGTATTATTGTCGGCAATCGAAAATTGATGCGTGAAAACCAAATAAATGTTAATGCGGAACAGGAACTGGTTGATTTTGAATTAAAAGGAAAAACAGCAATGCTGATTGCAGTCAATGGAATATATAAAGGATCGGTAGCTGTAGCAGACAGGATTAAGGAAACTGCACCAGAAGCCATTCGACAGCTGAAAGAACAGGGGCTGCAAGTATTTATGCTGACTGGAGATAATGAACGTACTGCAAAAGCAATTGCCGATCAGGTTGGAATTGAGCAGGTAATGGCACAAGTATTACCCGAGCAAAAGGCAGATAAAGTGAAAGAAATCCAGCGGCAAGGTAAAATAGTAGCTATGGTGGGTGATGGGGTAAATGACGCACCTGCACTGGCGACAGCAGATATAGGGATAGCCATCGGAACTGGCACGGAAGTTGCGATTGAAGCAGCAGATGTCACAATTCTTGGTGGAGAGCTATTGCTTATACCAAAAGCAATTAAGATCAGTCATGCCACTATTAAAAATATTCGTCAGAACCTATTCTGGGCTTTCGGATATAATACTGCAGGAATTCCGATAGCTGCTTTAGGATTATTGGCGCCTTGGATTGCTGGTGGAGCCATGGCTTTAAGCTCAGTGAGTGTCGTTACAAACGCACTTCGGCTAAAGCGGGTTAAAATATAATCATCGTTGATTTTGAAGGAGGGATAAAGAATGAAAACTACTTTAAGTGTAATAGGAATGACTTGCGGGCATTGCAAAATGTCGGTGGAAGGTGCCCTGAATGAATTGAATGGCGTCAAAAGTGCTGAAGTGAATCTTGCTTCCGGTAAGGTTGACGTAACATATGATGAAGCAGAAGTAACATTGGATGCCATGCGTCTGGCTGTAGAAGAACAAGGCTATGATGTTGTAGCTTAATTAGGCTACAGAAAATAATGGAGTTTCAACAACTCTCAAATCAATCAGCACTGCGTTTGCAGTGCTTTTTTTTGTGATGAAATAAAAGTTGCACTGTTGTGTTTAATATAAAACGATGGCTTTGGTCAGATTCTCCTGGGAAATGAAGGGTGGTTGAAGTTGTATCAAACAGAAAGATTCAAGGAATAGAATTGGAATTAGGCACATATATATTGGAGATACGTTTGCATTAGAAAGGAGGATACTATGCCTACACAATATAAATATTGGGAGCCGTACATTAGTCCATTTGATCCTTGCAAGCCAATAAGAGTGAAGAGCTATTCCACTCCGCCGCAGCTGTATATGGGTTTCCAGCCACCGGGATTAGCACAATTCCAAACCGCAAAAGAAGCGCTTTATGCTGGCACACTCTGGCCGCAGCTTTATAGTCCATATCCCAATCCACAGCAAAGGGGGGATAATGATGAATAAGGAAATGCCACCTGAATTTTACGTGCTGCTTGAAGAGATCCAAGCAAATGATTTTGTCGTACTTGAATTAAACTTATACTTGGATACCCATCCCGACGATTACGAAGCCATAAAGCAGTTTAACGATCTTTCGAAAAGGAGTATGGAGTTAAAGATTCAATTTGAACAACAATTTGGTCCGCTTATGCACTTTGGAAAAAGTTTTTCCGGTTATCCTTGGAATTGGAATGATACACCGTGGCCGTGGCAGGTTTGATTCAACTTGTTTCTATTTAAGTTTCTATTTAATTTTCTACTTAAATGTTCTATTTGAATTTTTAATTCGAAGTTTTTATCTAAAGTTGCTGTTAAAAGTTTCTACCTAAATTCAAGTTTTTTGAAGTCTTCAAGTGAATTTATTAGTTTGTATTACTGATAATGTAAGGGAATGAAGTAACGGCGAGGGGGAAATGGGAATGTGGTATTATGAAAAAAAGCTCCAATATCCAGTTAGAGTAGGCACGTGCAATCCAATGCTGGCAAAGTTCCTAATTGAACAATATGGAGGTGCTGATGGAGAACTGGCCGCCGCTCTCAGATATCTGAATCAGCGGTATACCATTCCAGACAAGGTAGTAGGACTGTTAAATGATATTGGGACAGAAGAATTTGCCCATCTCGAGATGATAGCAACCATGGTTTATAAGCTGACCAAGGATGCTACCCCAGAACAGTTAAAAGCAGCAGGTCTTGGAGACCACTATGTCAATCATGATAAGGCGCTTTTCTATCATGATGCAGCTGGTGTTCCTTTCACAGCTTCGTACATTCAGGCCAAAGGTGACCCGATTGCAGATCTCTATGAGGATATTGCCGCTGAGGAGAAGGCCCGTGCAACCTATCAGTGGATTATAGATATGTCGGATGATCCGGACTTAAATGATGGTCTGAAATATCTAAGAGAAAGAGAGATTGTTCATTCACAGCGCTTTAGAGAAGCGGTAGAGATTCTGATAGAAGACAGAACAACAAAGAAAGTTTTCTAAGAATAGCGCCGATCTTGCTCTGCAGTCTATTCCATTAAACAATAACATCCTTTCCAAACCCACCTAGTAAAATTCCTCTCTTTATAGAAATATAGTAGCTTCGCTTTCCATTATGAAAATCCATAGCTTTATAGTGAATAACGATTGTGGAGTCTGTTTCCTCAATCGTTATTCATTTTTATTGATTGATAAACGTAAAATACGTTAAAGACAATTTTTTAGGCATTCAACTGATGGAATAGGAGGTGGCAGCAACGCATTACGGTAATCACTTTTCAACTGGGAATAAAATACTAATTTGGAAAACGTCAACAATACGAATAAGTTTTCATGAATACTGATTAACGTACGTATCCAGGGTATAGATGTTCTCCAAAAAAATTGCTAAGCCGGTGAAACAGGCTGATATTTTCGAAAAAGGCTATCGATTGTGTATAAACAAAACCAGTATCAAAAATCGCTGTTATGGTAAATTGTTGTTTTTATTTTATTATTCAAGTTATACTTTGAATATAATAAGAGTTGGTTCTCCTATACCTTCTTTAAAATTTGAAGATAGAATAACAGACAAAGGATGATAGAAATTGAACTTAGAAGATAAGAACTTTAAAAAAATTATTGTCTTAGGCGGGGATGGGTTTTGTGGATGGCCAACAAGTCTTCATCTTTCGAATGCGGGACATGAAGTTATTATCATTGATAATTTATCTCGACGCAATATTGATAATGAATTGGAAGCTGAATCATTAACACCAATTCAGCCAATCGGTACGAGATTAAGGGTATGGGAAGAGGTTTCCGGGAAGAAGATTGGTTACTATAATATCAATATTGCAGATGAATATGATCATTTATTGAAAGTATTGAAGGACGAGCAGCCTGACGTCATTATACACTTTGCCGAGCAGCGTTCTGCCCCGTATTCCATGAAATCGCCAAAGCATAAGCGTTATACGATTGATAATAATTTGAATGCGACACATAATGTGTTATGTGCCATTGTCGATTCTGGACTTGATATCCATCTTGTTCATTTAGGAACAATGGGAGTCTATGGTTATGGAACTGCTGGTATGAAGATTCCTGAGGGCTATCTTGACGTTGAAGTTAAGACAGAAACAGGAGAGAGGGTTGATCAGCAAATCCTTTATCCGACAAATCCTGGTTCAGTCTACCATATGACGAAGTCACAAGATCAGCTGCTCTTCCAATTCTATAATAAGAATGATAGCGTCAGAATCACAGATCTCCATCAAGGAATCGTTTGGGGAACGAATACGAAAGAAACTAAATTGGATGAAAGATTAATCAATCGCTTTGATTATGATGGTGATTATGGGACCGTATTAAATCGTTTTCTTATGCAGGCTGCAGTAGATCATCCAATTACCGTTCATGGAACAGGTGGACAGACTCGAGCGTTTATTCATATCCAAGACACGGTTCGCTGTATCCAGCTGGCGATTGAGAATCCCCCAAGCCGCGAGGATCGGGTGATGATATTTAACCAAATGACTGAAACCCATCGAGTCAATGATTTGGCCAAGCTTATCA
This sequence comes from Oceanobacillus massiliensis str. N'diop, assembly GCF_000285495.1. Lineage (GTDB taxonomy): Bacteria > Bacillota > Bacilli > Bacillales > Amphibacillaceae > Oceanobacillus > Oceanobacillus massiliensis. Next base: position 623,977 of record NZ_HE610977.1, on the reverse strand, counting down.
GTGAGCTTACTGGTGGCGAGATAGCATATGTTTCTAATCCACGAAAAGAGTCTGCAGAAAATGAACTGCACGTTAAAAATGACCTCTTCTTATCAAAAGGTCTAGAACCGATTACGTTAAATGAAGGGTTGCTGCAGGAAGTTTCGAAGGTTGCAAAAAAATATGCCCATCGAGCAGACCATTCTAAAATTCCGGCGAAGAGCACGTGGACACAGGAACAACAGCCAGGTGTCCTTGTTGGAAGGTCTAAGGATTTGGTTTAATAGGTGGAAAAAATACAATAACCTAATAAGTGAAAAGGGCGACATCGATATCAATAGCGTATCGTTGTCGCCCTTTTTCGTTACCAGGAATGTTTACCGCTTGCCCACATAAGAGTCTTCCTGTTTCTATCAATTTTTGTATTTCGATTCCAGTTGCTGCCAAAGGGAGTAATGAAAGAATCATAGGAGATGGTTAGTATGTCGATTTTATACCTATATTAGGAAGTTTTTTTCTGATGTAGAACGTGCATTCTATTGTTTGCTTTGATAGAATGGAGATAAGTATCAAAAGGCAAGGGAGGGAATTATATGGCAGAGCAGGTTTCTTTTATCCATGCTGCTGATCTGCATCTGGACAGTCCGTTTAAAGGTATGGCACATGCCCCTGCATCCATTTTCCAGGAAATGAGGGAAAGTACGTTTATGGCCTTGGATCATCTGGTCGAGGCGGCTATTGACCGAAATGTCGACTTTTTAGTGATTGCCGGAGATTTATTCGATAACGAAAAGCAGAGCTTGAAAGCACAGATCCGGCTACGCAAATCTTTTGAAAGATTGCAGAAGCACGGGATTAATGTTTATTTGTCCTATGGAAATCACGATTACATAAAAGGAAATGTCCATCCGGTGGCATATCCAGATAATGTTTTTATATTTTCAGGTGAAAAGGTTAGTCATTTTACCTTTATGAAAGATGGCAAGGAATTAGCGCGGATTTATGGATTCAGCTATGAGAACCGGGCAGTTCTTGATAGGAAAGCTGCAGAATATAAAATATGCAATCCGCAGATACCATTTCATATTGCGATGCTGCATGGAAGTATTGTAAGCAATACCGAGCATGATGTATATGCACCATTTCAAATAAATGAACTGCTTAAGGAAAACTTCCATTATTGGGCGCTTGGGCATATCCATAAACGGGAGATTCTAAAGCAATCCCCACCAATTCTATATCCTGGTAACCTTCAAGGGCGGAACAGGAAGGAAACAGGTGAGAAGGGCTGCTATCATGTGATATTACGGGAGAATGAGACCAAGCTATCTTTCCTTCCTCTGCAGGCAATTCAGTTTCAGGCAATCGAAATCAGCGTCTCGGAATGCAAGCAAATACATGATCTGGAAAAATTCATCCTGAACGCTTTGGCAGAAGCGGATACTCCGCAGCTGTTGGATGTGACCTTGCGGAGCGAGTCCATACGGTTAAAAGAATGGGAGAACGAGAAACTGGTTGAAGATGTGATAGATCTTGTGAATGAAACTACAAGCAATCAGCAAAATTGGAAGTTTATCTTCAGAGTCTCCGTACATATAGATACCGACATTTATGGGCAGGAGCTTTTAAAAGAAACACATTTTATCGGAGAATTGTCACATCACTTTGAAAAGGAATCCATTCTCCCATTTGTCAGCGAGCTCTATCAGCATCGGCAGGCAAGGAAATATTTAAATGTACTGTCTGAAGAGGAAGAGCAAGAGATAAAAGAAGAAGCAAAGCAGCTTCTTGTCAATGAACTGCTGAAAGGGTGAAATAGTTGAAGATCCGAAGTGCAACGATAAATGGATTTGGAAAATGGGTTGATTATAACGTCGATTTTTCTCCGGAATCGGCAATATGCATTTATGGTGAAAACGAGTCAGGGAAAACTACCATTCAAAAGTTTATTCTATTTATGCTGTTTGGTCTTCCACCAAAACAGCGCAACTTCTACCGCCCTAAAACCAGCGGTAAGATGGGGGGAAGGATGACCCTTGATGACCCTGAAATTGGGGTTTTTAACATTGAGCGCTTTGACGAAGTCCAAAACGGCGCCGCCATATGCTTTACACGGGATGGAAATGTCCATGATGAGGCATGGCTGCAAAAAAGGTTGAACGGGATGACAGTCAAAACATACGAGTCTATCTTTTCCTTTTCTGCTTTAGATTTGGCGGATATTCGGACGATGAAGGACGAGGACTTAGGTGAAATCCTCCTTGGTATTGGATTAACTGGTTCAGCAAGTATTTATTCGATTGAAAAGCGCTTGGAGACACGGATTGGAGAGCTTTTTAAACCCAAAGGAAATAAACCTGCGATTAACCAGCAAATTAACGAACTGAAAACTATTTCTGCCTCCTTACAAAGCTTTCGCGAGACGGAAGCCTCTTACCGGGATAAGACGGAATCCATTGAGCTTTATGATCGTCAATTGACTGCCCTGCAATCAAATCTAAAAGACGAAAAAGCGAAGATGTTCGCCATCGACAAACAATTACAGGCGCTCCCGCTCATCCAGGAATACCATCAAATAGAAAATAGACTTGCTGGCTATCCGGAACAGATATCATTTCCGGAAAGTGGATTGGAACGTCTTGAGAAATGGAAAGAATTATTGTTGCCGCTGCAAAGTGAATGGAATATATTAGCGGAAAATGAAACGAAATACAACGGTAAGTTGGAAGCAGCTGAACATAGGCTGCTTTCCAAAGAAACCCAATTGGAAGCAGAGACCCTGCTGAATAACAAAGCGACGATTGACATGCAATTACAGGAACTTAATAGAATCCGAAATACAATCGATCACGAACAGCTCCAATTGAACGAAGAAGCAGACCGATTGAATATCGGATTGCAGTTAACGGAACTTGATAGGATTGAACTTCCTTTTTATCTGGAAAAAACCTGGAATAAGCTGAGGAATGAACATGAACAGCTTAAATTGGAAAAAGAACAAATCTCGAATGAAGAAAGTCAATTAAAGCAGCAGCGTAATTATATATTGAACCAAATGAAAGAAATAGAAGGTGGTCTTTTAACTGATGCCCAGGTTCGCGAGCTAAATGACAGAGTGAATGCATTCAATGAATATAGTTTACTTCAGAAAATGAAACGGGAATCGGATCAAGGAAAGAAGACATGGGTGAAAAAGAAAGCTGCAAGGAAAAAGGTTTCTTCAACCGTATTGGCAGGAAGTATTATTGCAGCCATTTGTTCAGGAGGAGCTGCAATTATTGCTGGTATTGGATGGCTATATGCTGTAATGATGCTCTTCATTGCAGCCGGCATGGCACAGTGGCTGTTGACAAAACATTCCGTAGACGAAATGGACGAACTGCTCCAAACGGATAGCAATCCCTTACCGATTGACGTAACAGAAGCTGAAAAAATGGAAGCTGAAAACCTTCTGGAGATGCATCGTACAAACAAAAATGAGCAGGCAGCATTTCAAGAACAGGAGAAGCTGAGCGGCATTCATTTCATTCAATGGAAAGAGAAGAAAAGGCAGCTTGATGAAAAAGAAAGGATACTCGAGCAACAGATACATCAGCAATATGACGCATATCCATTTTTAAAGAGGGTCGACATCGCCTACTGGCCGGAATTCTATCACAGCATGAAACAGATATTAAAAATGAACAACGATCGGCAGAAACATATAAGGGAAGCTGCTGAGATAGAGGGGCAGCTTGCTTCCTTTCGTTTAAAGGCAGAAGAGTTTATAGAGCGATCAGCTAGCCAGCAAAATGCTGCAGATTTGGATATGGATGCGATGCTGGACATTATTGCAAATATGGTTAAGTTACAATCAGAAAGACTTCAGGAACGCTCTAACTACCGGGAACAGCTAAACGAAATGGAAGAAAAAAGAGAAGAATTAAAGCAGAAAATAACTGCCTATGAAATGGAAGTCAGGCACTTATACACAATTGCAGAAGCAGAAACAGAAGATTTGTTTTATTACCGGGCAAAGCAATTTAATGAAAAGAGGGAATTACAGCTGGAGCTGAAAAAAACGGTTGATCAGCTGTTGAAAATATTACCAGAAGATAGTATGAAGGAGGCTCTTGAAAAGGCAGAAACAGAAGAAAATCTGCTTATGCGCCAAGAGTACACTGTAAAAGCAATAGAGGATTTGGAACACGAACTGGAAAAGGTGAGGGAAGAACTGGCATCGCTCAGGGCGAATCTTGCCGCAATGGAGTCATCTGATTCTTATTCCCAAAGCCTCCATCAATATGAAATGGCAACAGATCAGCTGCAGAAAACGGCCAGGGAATGGTCGATTTTAAAAACAGCCAAGGAAATGCTGAGCAAGACTAAGAAAGACTATCGAGATAAATATTTAACAAGAGTAATTGAAACAACAGAGAAATATTTTACGGAAATTACAGGGAACGTGTATCAGCATGTCTATCCACCAACCGAAAGCAATCCCTTTCAGGTAGAATCATATGAAAATCTGCGATACACTGTTAAAGAATTATCGCAGGGGACGATTGATCAGCTCTATGTTTCGCTAAGATTGGCAATCAGCGAAATAATGAGTAAGGAACATGGGCTGCCATTTATCATGGATGATGCATTTGTCCATTTTGATGCCGTTCGGATAAGCAGAATGATGAACATTCTAGGTCATGCTGCTGAAAAACAGCAGGTAATCTTATTTACTTGCAAAAAAGAAATTGCAGACGCTGCGTCAGGTATGGATCGTATTGATCTTCACGATATCATGCGTGTATAAACCATAAATTAGGGAGGGAAATAAATGAAAAAGGGAATCGGCTACAATTCTGTTGGAGATACATTTGATGACTTTCTATTGATCAAGGAATCTATGAAAGGTGTAGCAAGCAATGGTAAACCATTTCTGACCCTAATACTTCGTGATGCTACGGGAGAAATTGAAGCAAAGCTCTGGGATGCAACGAAAGAAGATGAATCGCTTTTCGTCCCTGAACAGATCATCAAGGTGACGGGGGAGATAAACCAGTTCAGGGGAAAGTCGCAGTTGAAGATTTTATCTCTGCGTCCTGCACAACCGACAGATGGGGTTCAGGTCTCTGACTTTGTTGAGAAAGCACCTGTTGAGATGTCCTATTTATCCGAAAAACTGACTGAAGCAATCTTTGAAATGGAAAATCCTAAAATCCAGCGACTTGTACGGGCATTCATTAAAAAATATCAAGAAGGGCTGCTCACCTATCCGGCGGCATCTAAAAATCATCACGAATATGCATCAGGACTGGCCCATCATATCGTCAGTATGCTGCAAATAGGAAGAGAACTGCATACACTATATCCACAGCTGAATAAAGATTTATTATATGCGGGAATCATTTTGCATGATCTCGGTAAGTTAAAAGAGCTTTCTGGAGTTGTCTCCACATCCTACACGCTTGAAGGGAAACTCCTTGGCCATATACCGATTATGGTAGAAGAAATCGGTGTGATGGCCGGAGACCTGCAAATTGAAGGCGAAGAAGTATTGATTCTTCAGCACCTTGTTTTGAGTCATCATGGAAAGGCAGAATGGGGGAGCCCGACCCCACCGTTAGTGCGTGAAGCAGAGCTGCTGCATTTTATCGATTTGATTGATGCAAAAATGAATATGCTCAATCGTGCTTTGGACAAAGTGAAGCCTGGCGAGTTCACAGATCGTTTATTTGCAATGGATAACCGCTCATTTTATAAGCCTTTATTCGAAGAAAATTAACCTCTAGTTATTTTCCCGGTTTTTGTTCATATATATGATAGAAAGGATTGGACAAGGGGGATAAATAATGGAAGCAATTCCTTTTTGGGTATTCGCTGTAATTATCCTGATTTTCCTTAGTGGGTATATGGCCTTTCGCGCAATGCTTGCAGAAAGGAAACTGGATCAGCAATTTATCGAACGAGAGGGGAAAATCTATCTGGAACGCATACAGGAAGCAAGGAAGAAGCGTGAAGCAAGTAAACAGCAGGAATCAAATTAAAAACAGGCTGTCAGGGAGTGATTCTCCTTGACAGCCTGTTTTATAGGCAGATGCTATTATTCTTGAGTCTCTTCTTCTTCGGTTGCAGGTTCATCTGCTGGTTGTTCTTCAGTTGCTTCTTCTGGAGCTTCTTCAGGTGCAAACATATCTTTATACTCTTCTATTTTAACATCTACATTTGCTTCTTCAATTAAGCTGTCAATTTTGCTTTGAGCATTCGTCATATCTACTTTAGATGCTGCAATATCACGTCTAAGCTCTTCTTTCACATCTTCATACTTCTCAATTTCTTCCTCGGTTTCACGCTTATCATTTACTTTAATAATGTGAAAACCATGTTCGGTAGCAACAGGGTCACTGATGGCACCAACTTCCATGCTGTACGCTGCTTCTTCAAATTCAGGCACCATGTCGCCAACTGTGAAATAACCAAGGTTTCCGCCATCCTGGGCAGATGAATCTGTAGAATACTCAGCAGCAAGTTCTGCAAAGTCTCCACCTTCGTCAAGCTTGGTTTTTACTTCTTTTGCGGTTTCCTCATCCGCAACTAAAATATGCTGTGCATCAATTTCAGTTCCCATACGGTCATAACGTTCTTTAATTTCCTCTTCTGAAACTTCCACGTCTTCTGTTAGTGCAGCTTCCTGCAGCAAGCTTATTTGGACAACTTCTCTGTATGCCTCTTCATCAGCGAATCCGCTTTGCTGAAGAACCATTTCAAATTGATCGCCGAATTGCTCCTTAGCGGCATTGACTTCTGCATCAATTTGCTCATCCGTTACTTCATAATTATCCTCAAGTACTTTAATGGTAACCATTTCTTCTAGAACAGCTTCACCATTACGGTCCTTTAACTCGTCATAAAATTCTTCTTTTGTTATGTCTCCTGCAGCTGTTTCCGCTACAACTTCTGAATCTGCATCTGAGTTACATGCAGCCAATGTAAATACGCCTGCTGTTAAGGTAGCAGCTAATGCCAATTTCTTCATATTCTATAAACACTCCTAATCTTTTGGTTACTTCTAGCTTTCACAATGATAAATATATCATACTTCATCCGATAAAAAATAGTGTTATGTAGAAAACCTATAAAATACCTTTAAACTGCCACATTTATTACACGCAGATAAGAACATACAAGCAATGCAACCATGATCATATTGATTACACGAAAGTTTTTAGCTTGTTTAGCTTTATCCAATTGCATTTTTATACAGAACGTTTTAGTAAGAAAATTAAATATCACCAGAACGATAAATGCAAATATCATGTAAAAAATCATCATGATACCAACCCCCTTCACTCCCATTGCTTTTCATATTCTATACTCTACCAAAAAGTCCTGCTTATGAACAGGCATATTCGATAAAATAAATGGAATGTGCTAATCGGAAGAATACGAAAAAGGAGACGGGCAAAAGCCGTCTCCTAGTTTTCTCTAAGAAGGATATCAAATCCATCATATACATTTTGTATATATGCTTTCTTTGGTGCCTTGATTACATGGATAACCAGTAGAAAGTCAATGTACGATATACCTATATGCATGCATGTCAGCAATAAGGTATAAACATAGAAATCGGTAAAAATGAAACTTGCAGCCAATCCCGGTATTGTCAGGAATAGCGTTGGAGCAAGTCCAACTAACAGCGATTCTACTTTTGTCAGATGTTTTTCGGTATGGTAGTTGAATGTTGGAAAAAGTTTATTTCTTGGTCTAAATGAAATTTTAATTCTTTTTTTCATGATAATCAGTGGTAAAATATTCATACATGAATGCAATAAGGGCAATAATAATAACACGTTAATAAATGGTAAACCATTCCCTGTCACATTGACTCCAGCATGGAAAAGGGAAAACGGAACAAATAATAGCATGAATGAGAGAATGCCAATCAGCAGGGATATTAAAATGAGACGATTACGGCCGATTTCTTTATTTATATTAATAGACTTCCAGCAATTCATTTTCGAATCACCTCACAGCTTTCATAAGATGTATTACATGCAGTAATAAGCACTTAGAGAATAATAGTATGTTTATGGATAAAAATCAATAGTTTTTGAAGTATTTATTTGTAAATTTTTTTACATGTCATTTTCCGTTGCTGTACAATAGAATTGCTATGATATGAAAAGTTTTTTTAGTGAGGGGTGCAACAATTGGAAGGATACGATCAAATGAATGGCGGAACTGCTTTTCACATTCAATTGCTTTCAAAAATTATCGATATGAATCAATACCCCTTGATTAAATTAATGATAGAAAAAAATATTTCACTTGAGGAGTATAATGAGCTGATGGAGATGCTGGAGAGGCTTAATGATACCTATGAGCTTCAGCAAGAGGAGGGATTATTGGATTTCACTTCGCTTTTAATCCATTTTGCAGGTATGCTGAATGAAAAACTTGATCCCAATCAAACGATTCGGGCATTAAGGAAAGAAGGATATTACACAAAATTAATGGAAGAGTTTATTCGTATAGTGGAAAAAGGGGAAACGAAGAACCGAAGGAAATAACTTCAGGAAGCAGTAAAAAAGAGCTTCGCGGGAAGCTCTTCTACAGCCATTATTGATTTTTCATTTTATCTTCAAGGTCCTTAAGGCTTGTTTCAATCTGTTCCAGTGACTGGTAAATGCTTTCTTGATGAGGTTCAACCGTTTCTTTCCAGTCCTCGACCGATTTCTTGATTTCTTCTGTTAGATCCTTCATTAAAACGGCACCTTCTTTAGAGGTCTTTTTAAGCTGATCCTTCAATCGTAAACCATCTTCTTTTAAAGTAAATAACAGATTTTTCAATTCCATTCCCTGGTCTCTGACACGGCCTCTTACCGCATATCCAGACTCAGGTGTGCTTAATAATGTAACTGCTGCTCCAACAGTACTTCCGACAAGCAGCCCTAATACTAATGATTTTCCTTTAGACATTGCAACGCGCTCCTTTCCTGCTTCTATTATATCATTTCCTCTTTTCATACTGTTATCAAACATAATTTTTGCAAAAACTGTCTTCCTATAAGTTTATTATAGAAAATCTTCCTGTATAATGCCATTATCATCCCTATATTCTAAGGCAAAAAATCCTCCGGCTAATCATGCCGGAGGATTGTCAATTAGATTAAGAAACTGTAATCGGTTTTGATCTCTTCATGATTCTTTGTACAATTGGATAGACAAGAATCATGATGATGGTGTTTACGATTGCAGCAGGCAATACGATTGTTGCGAATAAGACTAAAAATCCGCCTTCCATCAATCCTACGATATACAGTGCAACACTAAGAAAAATAGAGCCGCTGATCATTGTACCGACTGCAGTAAGTGCAGGGATACTTATGTTTGTAGTGATCTTGTCTCTTACCAGCAAAAATAATGCGAAAAACAACATTGCTGTGATGGGTTTATCTATCATATTGGCAATCTGTCCACCTGGTGCAGATGTTGTCAATGCGGAGATGAAGCCCGTTGCAAAAGAAAGAATAAGAACGTATTTCGCTTTTGGAAAGAGTAATATCCCCAAAAACATCATCGATAACAGCATATCTGGCTTAACTCCAAATAACATAGGTGGCACAACGGTATGCAGTACAGCACCAATCCCCACCAATAACGATAAAATAACCAAAATTCTAGTATTCATTTGTAAACTCTCCTCTACTCAGCTAATTATATTCCCAGCTGTACACTCGTTGTCAGCTGCGGAATGTTAGAAACATTATAACAGAAGAACCATGCAATCAAAAGCATTAATTTAGCTGCAGCAATCTGTTTGTGTCTCGGCTCTTCATTTTACGGCGATTTTTTATTCAGATGGCTGCATGAATTTCCTTGGCAATCGTCTGCAGTTCCTCTGAAGTATAATTGTCTGTATGTACAGTCCAGTTTGGTGTATAGCCATCACCTTCGCCATATCGCGGAATAAGATGGATGTGCAGATGGAAAACAGATTGCTCTGCAGCAGCTTCGTTGTTATTCAATAGGTTCATCCCCAGCGGGCTATAGGTCTTTTTAATCGCATTGGCAATGACTGGAACCCTGGCAAATAATTCCTTTGCCGCTTCAGGTGTTGTCTCATAAATGTTTTTCATGTGGTTTTTTGGAATAATAAGCGTGTGTCCCTTTGTTACCTGGCTGATATCCAAGAATGCATATACCTGTTCATCTTCATATACCTTTGCAGAAGGTATATCCCCGTTAATAATCTTACAGAAAATACAATCCTCATGTCCCATCCCAATCGACTCTCCTTCAATCATTTATTCATATTGTATAAATGTTAGGACGGAAAAGTAAAGCAATTCCTCTAAGAAAAGCGGTAATGGCTTAAAAATGAGGGAAGGGTGTTCTTTTTAACTGGTGAACATGAAGAAACAGGTCAGATCCGCGGGGAGCGAATCTGCCTGCTTTAAGAAGAAAGAGGATGTCTGCACGAATGCATGGACTCGTAAGTCAATTTGTAAATCATGTTGTGGATGAAGCTTTTCATCATTTACAAAACCGTTATACCAATTATCCATTTCAGAAGAAGTGGATCTTGGTAAGAAGGTTTTATCTCATTAATAGCCCAACACTAACACCCCATCTTGTTTATTACGAAATTCAGAACAATTATCGAACACTAACACCTCATTTTGTGTTTATTACACGAAATTACATTAGATATTCGATCGCTGACACCTCATTTGCGTTTGACAAGATTTTTGTTGATGTGAGACACCCTCGTTTCTTCCTTTCTATTTTGTTCCGAAATGAAAGGCTTATACATGGAAAATTTCCGAAATGAAATGTAGAGTTGGCTTTGGTTTATCAGGCAGGTTAAATACTGATTTCAGAAAAGATCACTGTTGTCCATTATTCGACATCGGGTGTCACTTTCTGCTGAAAACTTAATTTCAGTTTGACTTTGGCAATGCTCCCCAATAATGATAAAATTAAATTTAATAATGAGGAGGGACTTTTGTGGAACCATTATTACATATTGATGACCTGCATGGCGGGTATACACATAAAAATGTACTGCATGGCATTTCCTTTAATGTACAGCCAAAGGAGATAGTTGGGCTGATCGGCCTTAATGGTGCTGGAAAAAGTACAACCATTAAACATATCATCGGTCTCATGCAGCCGAAAAAAGGATTGGTCAGAGTAAACGGGAAGTCCTTTAAGGAAAATCCAGAAACATATCGTAACCAGCTTGCCTACATTCCAGAAATGCCGATACTGTATGATGAGTTAACACTATATGAACACCTTCATTTGACTGCAACAGCCTATGGTTTGTCGGAGGAAGACTTTGAGAAGCGGCTGCCTCCCTTGTTAAAGGAATTCCGTCTCGAAAAAAAGTTAAACTGGTTTCCGGTTCACTTTTCTAAAGGCATGCGCCAAAAAGTGATGATTATGTGTGCGTTTTTGATTGAGCCTCCACTCTATATTGTGGACGAACCGTTTGTTGGACTGGATCCGCTGGGCATTCAATCCTATCTGCAATTAATGGACGGAATGAAAAGCAATGGCTCCGGTGTACTGATGTCCACTCATATCCTAGCTACTGCGGAGCGCTATTGTGATCGCTTTGTAATCCTGCATGACGGGAAGATCAGAGCAATCGGTACACTGGAAGAATTGAGGGAGAGCTTCCAGATGCCCGGTTCGACCCTGGATGATCTCTATGTCCAGTTAACAAAGGAAGAAGATAGCCATGTTTGATTCACAGGAATTTTATAAACAGCGGCTATCGTCTCATCTCAAGGAGACAAGCCGTTATTTAAAGTACATCTTTAATGGTCATATGGCATTTGCAATCCTTTTTTTTATCTCTGCATTAGCCTATTATTATCAGCAATGGCTCACAGAGCTGCCTGACAATTTTCCGACTGCACTTCTCATAGGGGTTACTTTTGGACTTATTGTGAGCTACAGTCCGGTAAGAACACTTTTAAAGGAACCTGACCTTGTTTTTATCATTGTGGCGGAAAGTAAAATGGGACCATATTTCCGTAATACGATCATTTACAGTTTCTTCATCCAACTTTATCTCGTGTTACTGTTTACGGCTGCTTTCGGCCCATTATACTTTGCATCTTACCCGGACAGGCAGGGAAATGTCTATTTACTGACCCTTGTACTGCTGCTCGTCTTTAAAGTTGCGAACTTATTGGCTAGCTGGTGGATGCTTAAGGTAAGGGAGACGGCACTCAGAAATACAGACCTCCTAATCCGTACCATCTTAAATATGGCTGTATTTTACTTTATCATTAAGGGAGAAATGATGTTTGCAGGAATAACCTCTGTATTATTTGTGATCGTATTCCTTTATGATTATTATTTTTCTGGGAAACAATCCGGCATCGTCTGGGATTTACTCGTGGAGAAAGATCAAAACCGGATGCAGGCGTTTTATCGACTGGCTAATATGTTTGCCGATGTTCCGCATCTGAAAAATCGAGTAAAGAAGCGACAATGGCTCGTGAATATTTTCAGCAAAAGCCTGCCGTTTGAAAAGAAAGCGACCTATGATTATTTATTCCGCATTTCCTTTATCAGAAGCGGGGATTACTTGGGAATGTATGTCAGACTCATTGTCCTCGGAGGATTATTTATTTATTTCATTCCGAATTTATGGATGAAACTTTTATTTGCCATTCTGTTTCTTTACTTGAGCACGTTCCAGATGATGGCACTTTATCAGCACCATCGGACAAATATTTGGCTTGATCTATATCCTGTCAAGATGGAATATAGGAAGCAGGCTGTCCTAAAAATCATTTATCAGCTCAGTATTACGCAAACAATCCTATTCTCCATTATTTTTATATTATTAAGAGAATACGTTGGATTTTTTATGGTACTTCCCGCAGGGCTGCTATTTACCTTTGTCTTCGTAAACGGCTATATTAAACCAAGATTAAAATAGGAAAGAGGCTGAACATGTGGTTTTAGCCCAAAAAAAAATCC
>NZ_HE610977.1:554612-610716 GCF_000285495.1 Oceanobacillus massiliensis str. N'diop | reverse complement strand
CTGAGATGGGTCGGATTTTTTTTATATAAAAAGCTTTCTTGTGCAAACTTCACTTAACTACATTAAAAGCATCGTATATAGGCAGAACCTTTTTATCAGCTTATATTATTCCGCTGGCAGCCGAAGTAGGCACCAATGAGTGTTTTGGCCGCTATGGGCATTGCCTTTTCATCAATATCGAATTTCGGATGGTGATGCGGATAGGGATTTCCTTCTTTATTTGCCCCTGTGAAGAAAAAGGCACCTGGTTTTTCCATCGTATAATAAGCAAAATCTTCACCGCCCATTACCGGCAGTGCCTCTTCAGCGGTATGGATTTCAACTATATCGTTACATGCTTCCAGAACTATTTCCGCGTCCTCAGGATGATTGACTAATGGTGGATAGCCTTTTATATAATCAAAGGTGTAGGCAGCATCATTTGAGATACAGATCCCTTTAATGATTTTATCCATTTCATCCATGATTTTAGCCTGGACATCTAAATTAAAGTACCTCACAGTACCAATTAATCTAGCTTGATCAGCAATCACATTAAATGCGTTTCCTGCCTCAAAGATACCAGTTGTGACGACCGCGGTTTCCAGTGGATCCAATCTTCTACTGACGATCTGCTGAAGCTGTGAGACCACCTCTGCTCCCAATACAATTGCATCCTTTGTTTCATGTGGATAGGCGCCATGACCGCCCTGGCCTTGTATGGTGATTTCAAACCGGTCTGCACCCGCCATAAAGGCAGAGCGGGATGTGTGCATGACACCGAGTGGCAAGGTGGCCCATAAATGTGTGCCGAATACTGCATCAGCACCTTCAAGTGCGCCGGATTCCAGAATAGGCTTCGCACCACCCGGGGCATACTCTTCTGCATGCTGATGGAGAAAAATGATCGTCCCTTCCAATTCATTTTGGTGCTGCTTCATCACTTTAGCCAAAGTCAATAAGGTAGCTGTATGGCCATCATGACCACAGGCATGCATTACACCTGGCACCTTGGATTTGTATGGAACATCCTTTTCGTCTTGGATTGGGAGGGCATCGAAATCAGCCCTTAATGCAATCGTCTTACCTGGTTTTCCTCCTTTAAGTGTTGCAAGGACGCCATTGCCGCCAACCTTTGTCTGATAAGGAATTTCCAATTTTTTATAGTAGTCCGCAATATAGTTTGCCGTTTGTATTTCCTGATGAGAAAGCTCCGGATGCTGATGCAGATATCTTCTGATTTCAACCATCTCCGGATATATCTCATCAATTGCTCTATGTATTTCTTTCAACAAAACAAATCCCACCTTCATCTGATTTTTTCCAAGAAAATGCCTTTGCACCCTTATGCGCGATTGCCTTCTCGATTACCTTCTATAGTGGTCTCCTGGACCATCAACTGGTTAATCGATAATAGTTTAACAACTATTATAACATTATTTTGACATTTTTCATTTTTCAATTTAAACAAAAAGAAAGAAGTTTAACGAACTGTAATCAGTAATGGCTAAGTCTTCTAACTAAAAGAGGCGGCAATATTTAGAATTATCGGGAGACAAGGGAAATTATGTATGTTAAACTGTAAATGAAATTAAATAAAATATAATTCACTAGGGGAGCCATGCGGCTGAGAAAGGGAATTCATTTCCTTTGACTCTTTGAACCTGATTTGGGTAATACCAGCGAAGGGAAGTGATGTTGTTTACTATTACTCGATTATGACTAATTTTAATAAACAGGATCACGATAATGTGGTGCTGTTTTTTTATAGGATTTTTTCATAATTATTGCTTTCCAGCCTTCGCTGTATTAATCTTCTACAATCTTTTAGAAAATGGTCCGCGATTGTCAAATTACTCGTCGTTCGACCTACCTTAGTGAAAGAATTTAAGGGGGAAGACTATTGGAAATCAAGGACCAAGTCGTTCTGGTAACTGGAGCAAGCAGGGGGTTAGGTGCAGAAATAGCAAAAGCATTTGGAGGACAAGGTGCACATGTCATCGTAAATTACTATCAAAATGAAAAGAAAGCAAAGGAAGTCGTAGAGCATATCGGGAAAGATGCAATAGCCGTTCAGGCAGATATTACCCAAAAAAAGCAGGTTCTTGAGATGTTTGAACAGGCAGAAATACAATTTAAAGGGCCAGTTACAACAGTCATAAACAATGCCCTTGTAAATTTTGAATTCGATGCTGTCAACAGGAAAACAGCAGATGCCATCAATTGGGAAGATTATCATACCCAGTTTGAAGGAAGTATTAAGGCAGCATTACATACCACACAAGCTGCAATTGAAGGAATGGCAAAATCCAATTTTGGTCGGATCATCAATATAGGAACAAATCTATTCCAAAATCCTGTTGTGCCTTACCATGATTATAATGCCAGCAAGGCTGCATTAGTTGGATTTACAAGAAGTATGGCAAGTGAACTAGGTGAAAAGGGTATCACGGTAAATATGGTCTCAGGCGGACTGCTGCATAAAACAGATGCAAGTGCATCCACTCCCGATTCTGTGTTTGAACTGATAAAGGCTAATACCCCGTTAAAGCGAGTGACAACTCCTGAGGAATTAGCGGATGCGACATTATTTTTTGCCTCTCCATGGAGCAGGGCAATCACTGGCCAGAATTTAGTTGTCGATGGCGGATTGGTTATGGATTAATGATGGACAAAATGATGTCGGAAAAGAGGTTAAACGTTCATGAAAGAAACATGGTATTACGTTGACTCAGGGTATTGTTCTCCTGCTTTCAATATGGCTATGGATGAATCCCTGCTTGATTGGCACAGCGAGGGAAAGATACCCCCAGTCTTACGCTTTTACGGTTGGAGACCAGCTGGGCTTTCCATCGGCTATTTTCAAAAAGTAAATGGAAAGATTGACGTCAAAAGTGCTGAAGATTATGGGATCGAACTCGTGCGCCGGCAGACTGGAGGGCGTGCTGTCCTCCATGACCAGGAACTAACATACAGCTTGCTTGTATCTGAAAAACATCCGACAATGCCGCATTCCATCAAAGATGCTTATATGGTCATCTCAAAGGGGTTGTTAGAAGGGTTTAAAGAACTCAATCTGGATGCAGGATTCGCCATTCCCCAAGGAAAACTGCAGACGGCCAATTCGGCAGTCTGTTTTGAAGAACCATCATGGTATGAATTGATAATTGAAGGGAGAAAAGCAGCAGGAAGCGCACAGACTCGCAAAAAAGGTGTTGTTCTTCAGCATGGTTCCATTCCAATAGAGGTAGATCAAATAAAATTATTTGATTTATTCGTCTATCCAAATGATCGAATCAAGGAGCGGGCCAGAAGAGCTTTCGGCGAGAAAGCTGTTGCAATTAACGATGTATCGGAACAACCGTACACCTTTGAAGAAGTGAAAGCTGCATTCAAAACAGGATTTGAACGCGGGCTGAATATTGAACTGAAGCCGTTTAGACCCACAGCTGAACAAATATCTGAAATAAATGAGCTGGCAGAGACCAAGTACAGAAGTCCCGAATGGAACTATTCCCGATAAAAGAAGGAGTGTTGTATAATGGTAAAAAAATATGAACATGTAAAAAAACCGGAATGGCTGACCGTAAAACTTAATACAAATAAGTCGTATAACGGGCTGAAGAAATTAATGCGGGAAAAGAACTTAAATACCGTTTGTGAGGAGGCAAAATGTCCAAATATTCATGAATGCTGGAGTGAGCGGCAAACAGCGACATTTATGATTCTTGGAGACACATGTACTCGAGGGTGCAGATTTTGCGCAGTTAAAACCGGATTGCCAAATGAGCTGGACTGGGGTGAACCTGAACGTGTAGCAGAGTCTGTAGAAATTATGGGATTGAAGCATGCAGTAATAACTGCAGTAGCACGGGATGATTTGAAGGATGGAGGTGCAGCGGTATTTGCAGAAACGGTGCGGTCAATACGACGAAAGATGCCGGGTACGACAGTAGAAATCCTTCCTTCAGATATGAAAGGGGATTACGATAGTCTGCATACACTGATGGACAGTGAACCGGATATTTTTAATCATAATGTGGAAACGGTCCGCCGCCTGACAAAAAAAGTCCGGGCAATCGCCATGTATGACCGGTCCCTGCAGTTGCTGGAACGGGTCAAAGAGATAGCACCAAATACACCAACTAAATCAAGCATCATGGTCGGTCTTGGGGAAACAAAAGAAGAAATCCTCGAAACGATGGATGACTTACTTGCACATAAAGTCGATATCATGGCAATTGGCCAATATTTGCAGCCAACCAAAAAGCATTTGAATGTGGAACGGTATTACCATCCGGATGAATTTGCAGAACTAAAGGAAATTGCTTTATCTAAAGGCTTCAAACATTGTGAAGCAGGGCCGATGGTTCGATCTTCTTACCATGCAGATGAACAGGTGAATGCTACTTCCGCTCAGCGCATGATCAATTACATGAAAGGCTTTGAAGCCAGCGGAAGAAGACTTGACAACTTCAACTTTTAGTTGCGCCATGTAAATAATCCGAATTTATCAGTTATTTGGAATCAGGCAAACCATACAATGAAATGCTGCTTTAAATCGCTCTCTATCTTTACGATAGGGGCGATTTTACTTTATAAATTCATTAAGATAGAATTGTTTTATAATATACTGGACTCACAAATGCATAAATGTATTTATTAAAAGGCTGTTTTCTCAAAGATTGTTGTTTTTACATAAAATATATATACTGCGATGTAACAGCAACGGCCGATTTTCGCTCCGGGCAGTCGCTTTCCGCGGCGGGCGCTCTCAGCTTCCTCAGAAGCAAAACCGGCTTCTTGCGGGATCTTCAGCTGTTGCTATTCCCGCTGGAGTCGACAGCCCTACGCTCCAATCAATCAGCTTAATAATTATCAGTAATTTGATTCAGAAAACCCGATCATAGCGGAGGAAATACACGGGGACTCCAGCGGGAAAGCGAAGACGCTAAGACCCCACTAGATGCACCTGCGTCTGCCAGTAACACTCCGCAGTATGCTTCCTCGGTGCAAGGGAACAAGGAAGCAATCGCAAGTAGTACCCTGGCTTAGCGCGAGCCCGCGGAAAGCGCAGTGTATTTCCGGAGCGGGGATAAAACACCAATCCTTTCCTGTTATGTCGCAGTTTCTATCAAATACCAAGTTAGAAATAATAACAATACTTACGAAAAGATCCTATTAAAATGAAAGGAAGTGAGAACATGGATTTAGACACGGTTATGGAGGAACTGGAAGCAC
The DNA here is from genome assembly GCF_000285495.1 of Oceanobacillus massiliensis str. N'diop. GTDB lineage: Bacteria > Bacillota > Bacilli > Bacillales > Amphibacillaceae > Oceanobacillus > Oceanobacillus massiliensis. The sequence goes on along the minus strand of NZ_HE610977.1, from coordinate 605,496 downwards.
TAGGTAAGGAAAGGACGAAAAAGAGATATATTGGAAATGGGGCACAGGAGCCTGTATTTGGAGTAGCTACAGGAGCAATGAAGCCAATCGCAAGGAAAATCAAGAAAAATCAGCCATTGGCCGAGCAGCTCTATGCCACTGGGAACTATGATGCAATGTATTTTGCCGGTGTTATTGCGGACCCGGAAACGATGACAGAAGAAGATTTTGAGCGTTGGATTGATGGGGCCTATTTTTATATGCTGTCCGATTATGTTGTTGCTGTAACATTGTCAGAAACCGATATAGCCCAAGCTGTGTCCGACAAATGGATTGCAAGCAATGACGAACTTAAAATGTCGGCAGGATGGAGCTGTTACTGCTGGCTTTTGGGAAGTCGTCCAGATGCTGAATTTAGCAAAAACAAGCTTTCAAGCATGATCGATCACATGCAAACTGCGATCCATGATTCACCAGACCGAACGAAGGCATCCATGAATAATTTCATCTATACAGTTGCTATTTCCTATGTACCTCTTCAGGACAAGGCAATTGAAATTGCTAAGGAGATAGGTCCAGTCGAAATCAGTAAAGGTAAGAAAAAAACCACTACTTCAAATGTTTCCGAAAGAATCAAAAAGGATTTAGATAGAGGAATGAGTGGATTCAAACGAAATTACGTAAGGTGTTAGTTTAGTAAGAAATATAAGAAACTGGAACCAGATCATAAGTAATCCGGTTCCAGTTTTGCTGTCGCAGCTGCAATTAAAATAAGGGAGCATTAATCTATTTCGTCAGATAATTCTCTGTGAAAAACGGCTTCGATTCGTTATCGAATGAAACACCAACGGCAAGTGCTTCATATTCTTTTTTCAATTTGTTTTCTCTGTGACCAAGGGAGTTCATCAGGCCTTCATGAGCAAAGATACTGCTTGATTGTCCGGCGGCAAGGTTTTCACCTGCAATCCGGAAAGAAATCGCGTCCTCTGCCATCCTGTCAAACGGCGATTGGCCTTCTGGGTTTGTATGGCTGAAATAATGATTCACAGCCATGTCTGTGCTATGGTCCCGCGCAGTCTTCCTCAACGGTTCCTCCCAATTCAGCACGGTAAGTCCATGGTTTACTCTTGCAGCATTCGTCAGATCGAACAGCTGATATTCAAAGCCCTCTTTTAATGACTGATCCGGATCGGCAAAATAGCTTGTTTTCTGCTTTTCCAGTTCTCCACTGATAATCTGTATCGCTGTAACGGTGTTATTTTCATGTTTGTCATAGAAAATCGTTACATAGTTATTTTCAATCAGAAATACATCATATTCCTGCTCATTTTGAATCTGGTAATTGACGAGTCCCTTTCGAATCGCTTTAAGCGGCTCGCCCAGCTCAGCCAGGACAGATTCACGCGAACTCTCATAGCTGATGCCCTTCGTGGAGGTAAGCATGTCCTGATTGGTATATATACCGGCAACCTGATCCTGGTCATCATAGGCAACCATGAAAAAGTTATGATAGTTTTCATGATAGGTATGCCAGTCGGTCCCATATTCATTCATAGTGGAACGTTTTGGTTTTCCTGCTAGGTTTTCCACTTCCGAACGATCGTCTCCAATTTCTGCATTGCCCACCGAAAAGGACTGCTCGGTGGGTTCATCAAGCTGTGGTCTCTCAACAGCATTTTCTTTCTTCTGCTGGCTTTCCTGCTGAATATCTGTCAGTCTGCCTTTCAAAAGTTGAAACTCCTGATTGATGGTGTCAATTGCTGCAGTAATATGGGGGTTTTCTATAAGTGCATTGGCATCGCTGCGAATTTCTTCATAAACACCGGCAGCGCCATGTTGCTGGAATGTTTCTCCGTAGAAATGCCAAAGTGCTCCTGCGAGTATTATGATAACAATAATATGTCTTAATTTTGGCATTATCTCACTTCCTGATTTCTGATTCTATTCCGCTATTCTATCAAGTATCAACAGTATGAACAAATATGAAGAAGTTTAGCAGAAGTTTTATCAATTGTTTGCAAAAGAATAACCGAAATTCTTCTTAATCGAAATCCTTTTTCTATGATAAAATGGAAGGATGTGAGAAAGACAGTCAATCGGATGGTTGAAATCAAGAGGAGCGAAATAATTTTGAATAAAAAAGATATAGCAGATATTAAAAAGCAATTTAAGGTTAATAATGATTTACTTAAAATCCAGGATATTTTTAATGTCTATATTATGAAAGAATCGAGTGATATCTATCATCATCAAAGCACGCCTTTTGAAATGCTGGAACAGGAACAAAAGGAGTTGTTTATGGCCAATTTCAAGAAAGTCCTGACAGGCCAGCTCGACCAAAAATTATTCGAACTGAAATTCCAGCGTGACATCGAAAATAGCAGTCAGCTCATTCTTCATCAGGGGATGCTGACGAACGATACGGCTGAATGGAAAGAGCAAATGCTCAAACTCGTTGAAAAGATGCTGAAGGATAAGCAATACGAGATGGACACCGTGATTACGTTCATACATGGTGAATATCTGAAGCCAACAAGACGAAGCAATGACGAGGCAGACGAGAGCAGTCGAGATCGTGTTTATTCCAATTCCTTTATCCTGTGCAGTATCAACAGAACACTGGATCCAAAGAAGGAATTGCTGTTTGATTATGTGGAAAAGGAATTCAAATATCATTTTGTGGTTGATCCAGTAATTAACCTGAAGGCCCCGATGGGTGGATTCTTGTTTCCGAGCTTTACCGACAATGCGGCAAACGTGAATCGCGTGCTTTATTCGGCGGGAAAACCTTACGAATTGGATTATCATTTTATCGAAGAGGTCTTGAATGCAGAAGAAGCAATGACCGCGGAAGACGATAAGATTGTATTCGAGGAAATTGTCAAGGATGTGGCAGGCGGTCAGATAAATACATCTACCCTTGCCAATGTTTATGATGAAATCAATCGTGTTGTGGAAGAGAACGAGGAACCAGATGCGCCAAAACTGGATTACCGGGATGTAGAGAAGGTTCTGAAAAGCAGTGGAATCCAGGACGTCGATCAGGAGAAAGTTGAATCGGCTTTCAAAAAGGTGATCGACGATGAAAAATATGAACTGAAAGCTACTAGCATTTTACCAAAATATGCTTCCAAGTCTATCAAAATCAAAACAAAAGTCGCGGACATTAAAGTCAGTCCGCAAGATCTGCGCTATGTGCGTCAACTGCACCTGGATGGCAAGCTGTGCTTAATGATTGAAGTAGAAGAAAATACAGTGATAGAAGGATTTGAAATGATTCCGGAAGTACTGTTTAAACAGGCTGAAGATGTAGAATAGAAGGAATAGGAAAAGCGGCATCCGCAATGGATGCCGCTTTTCCTGCTTTTGCTGAAACATGAATTGCTCCTCAGCCCTTGTAATTGCTGAATGAAGTCTTCATTAAGAAAGTCTTGCGTCTTCAAGCAAACGTTCGATTTCTTCTTTATGGTGTGTTTCATCAGAGATTAAATCTTCCAGTTTGACAACTAATTCAGTAAACCCTAGATTTTCTGCCTGTTTCTTTCGTTTTTCATAACGTTCAATTGTTTCTGTTTCAGATTTTAAACTTGCTTCAAGCAATTCTTTAACCTCTGTAGGCTGTGGTATCTCAGCAGCTTTTGTTGTAGGGGTACCGCCAAGGGATTTAATCTTTTCAGATAAATATAATGCATGTCCAAGTTCGTCCGTGATTTCTGCTTCAAAGAAGGGCTTTAATGCAGAACGATATAATCCGGAAACTACAGAAGCACTATACGTGTATTGAATTGCCGCACCATATTCGTTTGCTAGGTCTTCGTTTAAGCCATCGATTAGATTTTGTAATTCCTGTTCCATATTGATTACCCCTGTCTAAATAAATTTTTTATTATACTAATAATCTACCCTGTTCAGTTTTTTTCAAACCTTAATTGGAGTATGATATAGGGAGAAGGAGAGGGTCTGCAGATGCATGATAAGCGACATCGGATTGTTTTATTATTATTTACTATAGTCTTTATAGTTATAGGAGTATGGGTAGCACAAATTATCAACGGAACTCTTCCGTATGCGGATAGATGGACAAGAGGTCTAGTGGACAGCCTGGATCATTCGTATTGGTATCAAGCGGCCCGGTTTATAACTGAACTTGGTTCCCGGTCATTCATCATTCCGCTTTTGCTTGTAATGTCAATTGTGCTCCTGATTCTGTTTAAGGATTGGTTTGCTGCTTTTATGTTTGCCGGTGGAACGATAGCGGCCCACACATTAAATAAACTAATAAAGAATCTTGTCGATCGGGAAAGACCGAGCATTTCCGTTGCAGCCAATGCAGAAGGATATAGTTTTCCATCAGGACATGCCATGATTTCCATGGTGTGCTATGGCTTATTGGGCTATTTTCTCGTGAAAAGAATGAAATCATCTAAGGCTATCATGGCTACGCAGCTATTTTTTTCCTTGCTGGTATTTCTGATAGGTCTTAGCAGATATATTATTAATGTTCATTATTTAACAGATGTTATGGCGGGTTTTGTAATCGGTTTTATCTGTTTGATAGGGATTATCTATCTGTATGAATGGATTCAGAAATACAGGTCTCGGTCTTAAGACGGAGTGAAAAGCATTCTCTGGTTGGTTTAACAAATAGAAGAATGTTTATATGATAATGGTAACTCTTATTTACCGCAGCAATACCTGATGGAAGGATGACATATAGATGAATAATTTATTTCGCTATTTTTTGGCGGTTTTTTTAATAACAATCGGTGTGATGCTGGTCATGGCGAATGTTGGAGTAGTCAGTTTCAACCTCAATCTCGCATGGCAATATATCTATCCGATATTCTTTGTTGTGATTGGGATAAATTGGCTATTCGGTTTTTTTAGAAAGAGGGGCGGAAGCTGGGAAATGGGTTCCTTCCTATTACTGTTCGGTTCCTTGTTATTGATGGACAGGATGGATTGGATTGTATTTACCTTTTGGGATATTTTTAAATTATGGCCGCTTTTGATTGTGTATATAGGTTTTAACCTATTTAGGCGTGAACGGTTTACTGGCGAATATGGATCAGGCAAAGAATGGAAGAAAGGGGATTTTTCTATGTTTACAGTAGGTGATCATGAATACAGTGAACCGAATTGGAAGGTGGAGCCTATGATTCTGAAGCATATGGCAGGGGATTTTTACTTTGATTTTACCAAAGCATTTATTCCGGAGAAGAATATTCCAATCTCTGTTCGCTCACTGGCTGGCGATGTAACTATTCTAGTGCCCGAGAATCTGGATTTTCGCATTAAGGCCTTTGTAAACGCTGGGGAGATTAAGGTCCTTGGCCAGAATGCGGAGGGGATTAATCGATCCATTAATTTCCAGACAGGCAATTATGAAGTTGCCGAACGCAAGTTGGACTTCATGATAAATCTAAAGGCTGGGTCTATTCGGATTGATCAAGTATAGAAGATCCATCTAATCGAAGGGAGGAAGCAGTTTGAAGAGGAAATTCTCAAGCATCCGCTATACATTTATTCGTTCACATTTATCACATTTATTCTTAACGACAATATTTCTCCTTTCTATTCTATTGTCTGTTCATGTCCTGTTTGAGCCGGCATGGCTTACTGTACAGAGTATTTTCCTATTTATATTATTGTATGTATCGGTCTCCTTTCTTCTCTCTGTATACTCCGGATTTAAGTCTACCGGAAATTCTCTTAAGACAAGGCTTGATGCAGTTTCTGTTTTAATCAAGCAATTCTCTAATGGAAACTATCAATCTTCCATTTCCTTTCTGGAAGATGATGGGGACGAATTAGCAAGGATTGGGAAAGAGCTGAATGAATTGGGACCCAAACTGCAAAAACAAGTGAAATCACTGCAAAGGATGGGGGATGAGAAGGCAGACTTTGCCAAATCTGCCCATAAAGCAGCAGTCATAGAAGAAAGGCAGCGTATTGCAAGAGACCTTCATGATGCTGTAAGTCAGCAGCTATTTGCTTTGACTATGATGTCAGAAGCCTCTGTGAAGCAATTTGACAAGAATCCAGCCCTTGCCAGGCATCAAATGAATGAAGTTGCTGCAGCAGCATTGCAGGCACAAACAGAGATGCGAGCATTATTGCTGCATTTGCGGCCGGTGCATCTCTCCGGCGATTCGCTGCCTACTGGTATCAGCAAGCTGATTAATGAGCTAAGACAGAAAAGTCAGGTGCATTTTATTCTGGACATCCATGAGGATCTGAGACTCAGTGAAGCAATAGAAGAGCATGTTTTTCGGATTGTCCAAGAATCTTTATCCAATATTCTCAGACATGCGAATGCAAGCCAGGTGCATGTCGATATTTCGAAAAAATCAAAAGAATTATTCATACATATACGGGATGACGGAAAGGGATTCGATGTTACAAAAGATACAGTAAGAAAGACGTCGTATGGTTTAAAAACGATGCAGGAGAGAAGTGAAGAACTCGGTGGAACCTTCATTATCCGTTCGAATCCGGATGAGGGAACCTATATCGATATACGTATTCCATGTTAGACAGCTAATAAGGAGGGATAGCATTGATTCGAACAGTTGTTATTGATGATCATGAAATTGTTAGAAAAGGTATTATTGCATATCTGCAGACAGAGGACGATATAGATATAATAGGGCAAGCCGCAAGCGGGAATGAAGGGGCGGAACTTGTGCTTGAATTAAGACCTGATGTTGTACTGATGGATCTGATTATGGATAATGGAAACGGAATCGAAGCAACGAAAAGGATTATGGAAAAGCATGCCGCCTGTAAGATTATTATTCTAACAAGCTTCTATGATGATGAACAGATTTTCCCGGCGATTCAAGCTGGCGCCTTCAGCTATATTTTAAAGACATCATCCGCACCCGAGATTGCAGAGACAATCAAAAAGGCGGCTAGAAATGAGAATGTCATTGAACCGAAAGTGGCTGGTAAAATGATGTCCAATTATCGTTCAGAACAAAACAAGCTGCATGATGATCTTACAGAACGCGAACTGGAAGTGCTCCTTTGTATTGGGAATGGAATGACGAATCAGGAAATTAGTGACCAGCTATATATCGGCATAAAGACAGTCAAAACACATGTCAGCAATATACTGTCCAAATTAAATGTAAAGGACAGGACACAGGCAGCAGTCTATGTGCATCGCAAGCATTTATTATAGGGCATCCAATAGCTTGCTGTTTTTGATAACTAGTTGGATTGCGAGGCAGTACTGTCCTGGAATTCCAGTTCTATGGAGTCCAGGTGTGCGGGTCAGCCGAATGCGTAAGCGGAGCGGAATAGTTCATGAAACTTCCCGGTAACTTGAATCCATATAACATATGAATAAATCTGCTCTATGATTCGATTTACTGTATATGTTATATTGATGAGCAGAAGGAATCGATGCAATCGTTCATTAATTTGACAAAATGATTCTGTCACCTGCTGCTAAACTATTGTTTTTATAGGAGTGCATTTGTATAATACAAATGTACTTTTAAATAAGAGAGGATAGCGTCTATATGCGAAGTGTGACCAAGAAAGCAGAAAATCTGTTATTGCTCATATGGGTACAGGCCATTCTGGCGACTGGGGGAAGCCTGTTCTATTCCGAGATAATGGGATTTATCCCATGTGAATTATGCTGGTATCAGCGTATTCTGATGTATCCTCTGGTAGTTATCTATGGTTTTGCAGCTATCAAGAAGGAAATTTCCGTTACACTGCCCGGGTTAATCCTAAGTGGCATCGGAATGTTTGTTTCCATTTATCATTATATGGTACAAAAAGTCCCTGCTTTTCATGAAATGGGAGGTTCTTGTACGGGCGGAGTTCCATGCAATGCTGTATATGTCAATTACTTAGGATTTGTTACAATCCCATTTTTAGCCGGTATAGCATTTATTGTCATTTTTGTTTTACAGTTTATGTTATTAAAAGAACAGAGGGGGAAATAATCAATGGGAAAGAAAATGTTAATCATCATCGGTGCGATTGTCGTATTATTTATCGCACTATACTTTGTGGTTGATTATAAAAACAATCAGGCGCTGGACAACAGCGAAAATCCATATGGCTCAAAAGAGCTGGATCAGGCAACAATTGATCAGTTGGATGATCCCTTATATCAGAATCAGATTCTTCCGGAACAATTGAGTGAAACCCTGAATAATGGGGAAGAAGCAACGGTTTATTTCTATAGTCCAGTATGTGTCTATTGTCAAAACACGACACCATACTTGGCACCATTGGCAGAGGATATGGACGTGGATATGAAGAAATTCAATCTCCTCGAATTCGGACAGGAAGGGACTGCCTATAATATTGAATCTACACCGACACTAGTCCACTATGAAGACGGAGAAGAAGTTGCCCGTCTTGTTGGCCAGCAAGCTGAAGAGGACTATGAAGCATTCTTCAATGAATATGTTTTAGAATAGATATACCGCCGTACAGAAGATATACCAAAAGCTAGCTGTGATAGATAACAGCTAGCTTTTTGCTTTTCGTTAATCTTCTTCTAGCATCGTGCATGTTGTTATAAACGGACGTTCCGTAAAATGTGCAGGCTGTTTGGCTGCTTGCCCTTTATGTGCTTCCTTAAATTGATCGGATGCCTTCCAATTTTCAAAATCGGCAGCCGAACTCCATTGGGTAAGTACAACGTAAGTATTATTCTGGAGCGGTCTCAGAAAGCGAAATGCCTGGAATCCGGGCATTCCTTCAACAGCATTTGTACGGTTTTTGAAACGGTGTTCAAAACCAGGCTTGCTATCGTCTGCGACCGGTATATTGTTCATGACGACAAAGCCTTCTTTCTGAATTTCTCCTGTCTGCATTAATAATTCGTATTCACGCCCTGCATTAAACAGTTTCTTATTGTTATTTTCATAATAGGCGATGCCACTTTCACTGCTTGACATTAAATGAAGATTGAATTCAGGATGTTTTTTGTCAAGCTTTTGCAAAAAATCAATTGTGCCGTTTGTCATATATGCTTTCATGCAGAAACCTCCTTGTTGATTAATCATACTAAAGCTTTGATAAGAATTTTTACAAATCACCTTCATAACTATTAAGCCTATAGTCATCATATTACCCGAAACCAGAAATAACTACACTAAGTGTAAATTAAAATAATTATTAAATGATAGGGACTATATTCTTTAACCTTGGCGAAAAATGTCGTATACTATAAGTGTAATTGTGTAGAGGTGAACATATGCGTAAGAAAGAAAATAAAGGAAGAAAACGAACAACTGTCTCACGAAAATTAAAGCTGTTTTTATGGATGGCGGGTTTTCTTATTATAATTGGACTGCTTGGATATGGGGCTGTCTTATATGGTGGAAATCTCGTTGTGGACGACGAAGACCTGATTTTGGATGCGGCAACTACGATTGAAACACGCGAAGGAGAAATAATAGGTAAGCTTTATAACGAAAATCGGGAGCTTGTTTCCATCGAACAGATTCCAGATCATTTGGAACAGGCATTTGTAGCTATAGAGGATAGACGATTTTATAACCATGAAGGCGTCGATCTAAAATCCATCACGCGTGCTGTTTACCGGGATATCATTGCCATGAGTAAAGTCGAAGGTGCAAGTACAATTACACAGCAGCTGTCTAAGAACCTATTCTTGTACAATGATAAAACATGGACAAGAAAAATTAAAGAAGCAATGGCAGCCATTTATCTTGAAAGAAATTACTCCAAAGCTGAGATTCTGGAATTATATCTGAATGAAATTTACTTTGGAGAAGGTCTGTATGGGGTGGAAACTGCTTCAAACTATTTCTTCTCGAAACCTGTCGAAGAATTAAGCATTTCTGAAAGCGCAATGCTGGCTGGACTTGCGAAGGCCCCCAATGGATATTCGGCGATTGATCATCCGGAAAAGGCATTGGAAAGAAGAAATATCGTTCTGCAGGCAATGGAAGATGCCGGGTACATTTCAGCAGAAACACGTAAGAGTGAACAAGAAAAGACGCTTGGTTTGGTGCTTCAGGAAAAGGAGCCAACCCCATGGACTGACAGCTATATCGACCTTGTGATGAAGGAAGCGGCTGATAAACATCAACTTTCTGTAGATGCATTGAAAAAAGGCGGATATCGAATAGTAGTCAATATGGACCCTGCCATTCAGCAGATTGCCTATGAACAATTTCAAAATGATGGATTTTTCCCGGGGAGTACAGAAGGGGTCGAAGGTGCATTCGTGATGATGGAGGAAGGGACAGGCAATATAGTTTCAGCCATTGGCGGCAGAAACTATCAGCTCGGAGATTTGAATCGTGTTACCGTCCAACGACAGCCTGGTTCAACGTTTAAACCTGTTGCTGTATATGGACCGGCAATGATGCAGGAGGAAAAGTTCAACCCATTTACATTGCTTCCCGATCAGCAAATTGGCGAATATTCCGTCTCTAATGCAGATGGAGAATATGCGAATACAGTAACCATCTATGAAGCATTGATGACATCAAAGAATACTTCTGCCGTCTGGCTGCTCGAACAGATTGGAATCGATTATTCAAAAGAATATCTTAAGCGATTGGGAATGCCGATAGAGGATGAAGGTCCGGCAATTGCACTCGGGGGATTGACACATGGTGTTACACCTCTGCAAATGGCTCAAAGCTACCAATCGTTTGCCTCTGAAGGTAATGTTATGGATTCCAGCACAATCAATCAGATATTCGATCGAGATAATCAGATGGATTATGAAGCCGAGATAAGTCCGAAACAAGTATTCAATCCACAGGTTGCATGGAATATGACAGAGATGTTAGCAGAAACGGTGACTAGCGGTACAGCTACTTCTGGTGAGTACTCAAAGGCACTTGCAGGAAAAACCGGCTCCACTCAGCATCCACGGGTAGAGGGACAAACGAAAGATGCCTGGTTTGTAGGCTATACACCTGAATATGTCAGTGCTCTATGGATGGGCTACGATAAATCGGATGAAGATCATTACCTGACAGGAGGAAGTGCCTACCCAACCAGTTTGACCAAATCAATTCTGAATGAGATCGATAAACAAACTGGAGGCTCTCTTGCGGCAGAATTTGTGAAACCGGAAAATGTGGACGCATTGCCAGAACCAATTCGCCTTGAGCAAATCACTAATCTTACAGCAGAATACGAATTTGGCGGATTTTCTCTTGTAAAGGGTAAGCTAACATGGGATGGCTCTGATGATGATCGAATCGTTTATCGGATCTATCAGGATAATGAAGGCATTGATAAGCGGATTGGCGAGGTAACTGGTAAGAAAGAATATAGCATCAGCAATGCTCTTTTCCGCAATAATCGATATTATGTTGTCGCCTACGATCCATTGACCAAAATGGAAGGCGGCAGATCAGAGACTGTAGAACTGGATTGGCAAAACAGATAGTTTATATGGAGAGGTTTGTTCTGGAGTTAGATTTACTTTTTGCCGCTTTTCAAAATGAGGCAAATTCATGACAAACCTTTGCCTGAACTATACAGCGAAGTTTGAAATCGCTATAGTAGGTAATGGAGAAAGTAGAATGTGTAAAAGGATGGAACTTTATGTCGAAAAAACTCAACGATACAATTTTAAGAGCTTACAATGGTGAACAAACCGATTATATTCCCGGCTGGTTTATGAGACAGGCAGGACGTTCACAGCCTGAGTACCGTGAATTAAAGGAAAAGTATTCGCTATTTGAAATTACGCACCAACCTGAATTAAGCGCATATGTAACAAGGCTTCCAGTTGAAAATTATGGGGTCGATGCGGCAATTCTATATAAGGATATTATGACACCATTGCCTGCTTTGGGTGTCGACGTAGAAATTAAAAACGGGATTGGACCTGTCATTCATAATCCAATCCGAAAGCTAAGTGATGTAGAAAGTCTTGGCCACCTTAATCCAGCTTCGGATATCCCTTATATACTGGATACGATCCGGCTATTGACAGAGGAACAATTGAATGTTCCCTTGATTGGTTTTAGCGGGGCGCCATTTACGTTAGCCAGTTATATGATTGAGGGAGGGCCTTCCAAGAACTATAACAAAACAAAATCATTAATGTATCGCGATACGGCAACATGGTTTGCATTGATGGATAAACTGTCTGATATGATCATTACCTATATCGATGCACAGGTAGAGGCTGGTGCACAGGCAATCCAAATATTCGATTCATGGGTAGGATCACTAAATGCACCCGATTATCGTGTATTTATCAAACCTGTGATGACAAGGATTTTCTCGGAACTCAGAAAGCATAATGTACCATTGGTTATTTTCGGAGTCGGTGCACGTCATCTATTGATGGAATGGAATGACTTGCCTATTGATGTCATTGGACTTGACTGGAGGACTTCCATTACCGAAGCCCGTGAAATGGGTGTCACAAAAGTAGTGCAGGGAAATCTCGATCCGACAATTTTACTTACGGAATGGGAGATAATAGAGAAACGTACAAAAGGCATCTTGGATGAAGGGATGCAGCAAGGAAAGTACGTATTCAATTTAGGGCATGGTGTTACGCCTGATATTAAACCTGATACCTTGAAAAAGTTGACAGCGTTTATTCATTCCTACACAAAAAAATAAATTGAAAATTTTACAAAGAGGTGCTGAAAAAAATGGAAAAGAAAAAAATCGGTTTATTGGTAATGGCTTATGGTACGCCAAGCAAGGAAGAAGAAATTGAACCATACTACACACATATCCGTCATGGAAGAAAGCCTGAACCAGAAGCATTGCAGGATTTGAAAGATCGCTATCAGGCAATTGGCGGAATTTCACCGCTTGCCAAAATTACCGAAGACCAGGCATATTCTCTGGAAGCAACCCTAAACAAAGTACAAAATGAGTGTGAATTCAAAGTATACGTTGGTTTGAAGCATATTGCACCATTTATTGAAGATGCCGTAGAAGAGATGGCGAAAGACGGCATTAAAGAAGCTGTTTCGCTTGTACTAGCTCCGCATTATTCTACATTCAGTGTTAAATCATACAATGATCGCGCTGGCAAAGAGGCAGAAAAACATGGTATTACAATCGAGTCTGTAAAAGATTGGTATACAGAGCCAGGTTTTATCAGCTTCTGGGCAAGAGGCATTAGCAAAATCTTCAATGATATGTCTGCCGCAGAACGTGAAAAAGCTGTTCTGATTGTTTCTGCACACAGTCTGCCGGAGAAAATTTTACAAAATGGCGATCCATATCCAGACCAGTTGAGAGAAACTGCCGAACTAATTGCTGAAGAAGCTGGGATTAAAGATTATGCATTGGGATGGCAAAGTGAAGGAAATACACCTGATCCTTGGTTGGGACCTGATGTTCAAGATCTTACACGCGAGCTTTATGAAAAGCAGGGTTACCGTTCATTTGTATATGCTCCAGTTGGCTTTATTGCAGATCACTTGGAAGTTCTATATGATAACGATTATGAATGTAAGGTTGTCTGTGATGAACTTGGTGCTAAATACCATCGCCCGGACATGCCAAATGCCCACGTTGACTTCATTAACATGCTATCAAAGGTTGTCCTTAAAAAAGTAAAGAGTGAAGTGTGATGGAATCAAAAAAAATAGTAATTGTAGGTGGCGGAATCACTGGATTATCCGCCGCTTACCATCTGCAAAAACAAATAAAGGAAAAAAATTTTCCTTTTGAAGTGAAGCTTGTTGAAGCAAGCAGTCGGCTGGGAGGAAGAATACAGTCGATTACGCGTGATGGCTATACTATTGAATTGGGACCCGATTCCTTACTGGCAAGAAAACCTGCCGCAGTGAAACTTGCTGAAGAACTTGGACTAAGTGATCAAATGATTCGCAATGGCACAGGACAGTCGTATATTCTCATAAAAAATAAATTACATAAAATGCCTAAAGGCGCCTACATGGGTGTTCCAAAAGAAATTCGGCCACTGCTGGCTTCTGATGTATTTTCCTTAAAAGGGAAGCTGCGGGCCCTGATGGATCTAGTGCTGCCAAAAAGCAAGATAAAAGGGGACCAGTCACTTGGTGCATTCATGCGGCACCGATTTGGAAATGAAATCGTGGACTATCAGATCGATCCCTTGCTCTCAGGCATCCACTCTGGAGACATTGACCAAATGAGCCTGCAAGCAATCTATCCGATGTTTTATCAAGTTGAGCAGGAGTATGGGAGTGTCATGCGAGGACTGCAAAAAACCTTACCAAAGGCACCATCCATAAAGAAAAAGGCTAAGAAGCCAGAAGGTGCCTTTTTCTCTTTTGAAACAGGTCTTGAGACATTGGTCAAACGCCTGGCGGAAGTACTTGATGCTGGTACCGTAAGCATGAATACGGCAGTCGATCATATCGAAAAGAAAGAACAGGGATATCACCTGCTTCTGAGCAATGGAGAGGTATATAAAGCAGATGCTGTAATCATGGCAGCGCCACATACGAAAGTGCCAGCAATGCTTACACAATACGATTTCTTGAGAAAACTGAATGACATCCCCGCTACCTCTACAGCAAATGTCGTCATGGCGTTTGACCATGCAGACATTAAAAAGGATATCGATGGCACTGGATTTCTCGTAAGCAGAAGCAGCAACTACCGCATCACCGCATGTACATGGACACATCGGAAATGGCCAACCACGACACCAGAAGGGAAAGCCTTATTCCGCTGCTATGTCGGCAAACCGGATGACCAGGGAATCGTAGACTTAACCGATGAGGAAATTACGGAAATCGTGCTGAAAGATTTAAACAAAACAATGAAAATAAAAGCAAAACCAGCATTCAGTATCATTACAAGATATAAAGATGCCAGGCCACAGTATCATGTTGGACATCTCGAGCTTGTCAATGAAATCCGTACGAATGCCTCCAGTGAACTGCCAGGATTAGTCCTAACGGGAAGCTCCTACGACGGAGTGGGCATACCTGATTGCATCGAACACGGCCAAAAAAGTGCGTCCGAAGTAATCGAATATCTGAATAGATAAAAGGAAAGCCCTGCAAAAGCAGGGCTTTTTGCTTGGTGTGGTGGCTTGGACTGGACGGTCATAAGAGCCGCGGAACGGTGAGTTGGTGCCGCGGAGTAGGGGATGGAACACAGCGGGGATACTGGAATCAGGGGCGGGGAGGCTGTCACTGTCGCGGATACTGGAATCGGGGTAGTGAGCGTGAGCGGGCTGCTGGTGGCGACAAGGGGAGCGTTGGGAAGGGAAATGCTGATATCTATGAGAATTATGCTGATGTTCACAGGAAAATAGCTGATGTTCACATGAAAATGGCTGACGTTCACAAAATAAATGCTGATGTTCACAAATTTTTTCAGCTTATAAAATTTTAGGTTAATTACAGCAGGATTATTGCAAATTAAATAGAATTGTACTTATAGTAAGAAATAAAACTGAATATAGAAAGGTTGTATCATAGTGATTGTTAAACCCCTCGAAGTATCCAAGCATATTTTGCAGATGGAGGCACTAAACAGAAGGTTACCTGCAGTACATCCGCTCAAAGAAACAGTTAACGGCCAAGCTCGCATCTTAAGGGCGGGACACAATGGCGAAGCAGCCCTCCAATTTCCGCTTGATTTTCTCTCCTATGATGATTTCCTCATTTTTTACCACTTGAGAATTCCCGATGCAAATGGTTATTTCCAAATTGACGCATTACTTCTCTGTAATAATTTCATACTGATTATTGAGGTGAAAAACATTGATGGGGAAGTATATTTTGATGATATGGGTCAATCAGTCCGTAAAAAGGAAGGAAAGGAAGATTCTTTAACAAACCCCATTGAACAGATCAAGCTCCAGCACGTAAGACTCCTGCGCTGGCTCCGCAATTTCGATTTCCCAGCAATACCGATTGAAAAAATTGCCGTATATACTCAAAAAACACTCCTTAAAGATTTTACTAGTGAAAAGACAATTAAAAATTCAGTAATGCGAATGGATAAGCTGCTTTCTAGAATTGAAGAAATTCAGCTTGAATATACAAAAAGCTGTTTAACAGATAACCAGGTAAATGAATTGGCCATCCACTTACTTTCAGCACATACAGATGAAACGCTTCATGTCTTAGATAAATATAAAATATCCTTTGAAGAACTGCTAAAAGGCGTTATCTGCCCGATCTGTATGGCTGTTCCAATGATAAGAGCTGGCGGTAAATGGAAATGCAATGTTTGTCAGCAAACATCCAAAACGGCACATCGGAAAGATTTAGATGATTATGCATTGCTAATAAATGAATATATAGGCAATAAGGAAACAAGAGATTTTTTACTGCTGGCATCGGTTAATATAGCAAAGAATCTGTTGAACGAATACCCGAAAAGAGGAAATAACAGCGGTCGAAAATACTACTTAAAATGAAAATGCCGATGTTCACAAGAGAAAGGCTGATGTTCACAAGAGATATGCTGATGTTCACAGGAAAATAGCTGATGTTCACAATTAATCGGGCGCAAAATTTAAATAGAGGACGCGCCGCCCAGCTTGCATCAGCCCCGCACCCAGCACCCTGCCTAGCATCGAGCCACTCATCAAGCCCAAGCCCCACGCCCCATTCCCCAAAAACCAAAAGAAGACCAGCTGCGGCTGATCTTCTTTTCACATTATTCGTAGCTTTTTACCAGCTGGTCAACAAGGGAACCGACATAGTCAACTGCTACTTTAATTGTATCTGGTTTGGACATGTCGACACCGGCCTGCTTAATCAGGTCAAGCGGCTTTTTGGTTCCTCCTGCTCTTAGGACATCAAGCCAGCTGTCGACTGCAGTTTTTCCTTCTTCTTTGATTTTTTGAGCGACTGCTGTTGAGACTGTCAGCCCTGCTGAATACGTGTATGGATAAAGACCCATGTAGTAATGAGGCTGTCTCATCCATGTGAGACCAGCTCCTTCGTCAAATGCTACCTCATCACCCCAGAAATTTTCCAATGCTTCACGCTTTTCTTTGCAAAGTACATTTGCTGTTAATGGAACTCCCTGTTCTGCAAGGTCATAGATACGGCGCTGGTACTCAGCCTCGAGCAAGTGAGTTACAAAGTTGTGGTAGTAGGTACCTAGCAGCTGTGTGATCACCCAGCGCTTCATTCTAACATCATCCGTATTGTTCAATAGATGCTCCGCTAAAAGCAGCTCGTTTAATGTTGATGGAGCCTCAACAAAATAAGTGGAAGGGCGGGTATTGATAAGGGATTGATGCTTCCCTGCAAGGTAGAAATGACCTGCATGTCCAAGTTCATGGGCAAGGACGAATGCACCGCGCATTGTGTCTGTCCATGTAATCAGAATATAGGGATGGACACCGTATGGACTTGAACAGAATGCCCCATTTGCTTTGCCGATATTATCAGCACGGTCAATCCAGCGTTCGGCAATTCCTTTTTTGATAATTTCCGTATATTCGGGTCCCATTACTTTTAATGCTTCAACAATCGTTGCTGTAGCATCCTCATAGGTAGTTTTAGGATTGAATTCCGGATCGAGCGGTGCTTTTAAATCGCTGTACCGAATTTCATCCAGACCAAGTTTTTCCTTTTTCAGCTTGATGAAGCGGCGCATATGGGGAGCAAGCTCCTTTTGGATGACTTCCAGCTGGTTATGGTACATTTCTTTGGTAACCTGCTGTTTAGCCAGTAGGAAGTCTGTGACAGACTCATATTTTCTGAGTCGGGAAAGCGTAATCTGTTTCGTTATTTCTGTCGCATAGGTTGCAGCAAATGTATTTTTATATTGATTCAGTGTTTTGGTAAAAGAATCATATGCGGCTCTGCGTGTACTGGTATCAGGTGAGAATTCATAGCGATCTTCATACAGGGCTGCTGACATTGGAAGTTCGACCCCATCCGGATTTTTAATCGAATCAAACTCCATATCTGAAGAAGTGCTGCGCTGATAAATCATATATGGTGCATTATGTACTTCGCTGAGTGCAGCTAGGGCCTCTTCAATTTCGGGCGCTAATGTATGGGCCTTATCCTCCATCAGATCATTTAGCATTTTGTAGTAGTTTTTCAATTGTGGCTGTTCTTTTAGAAACGTTTCTATTGTTTGGTCGGAAAGTGTAAGCAATTCGGATTGGAAGAATGATAGTTTCGCATCGACGAATGCTAAAGCTGCAGACATTTTCGATGAATCCCTTTGATTATCAGGATCTGATCCATCTGCGCTAAAACGCAGACCTGCATAGGCAGCAACACGGACGACACGCTGCTGATAGGTTTCAAGTGCTTTTATTGCTTGCAGTAATGTGCTGGAATTAGAGGTGAGCTTCCCTTTGTAGCTTGTGATGTCAATAATGTCTTCCTGTATACTGGTAAGTTCATTCTCCCAGGCTTCATCTCTAGGGAATAGATCGGTTAAATTCCATGTTTCCTCCTGTGCCGTTTCGGAGCGACTGGATCTTGTCGTAGTAGAAATTGTCATAGGTAAACTCCTTTGTAATTTATATTTCTAATTCTATTAAGTATAATATAAATATAACAATAATAATAGAACTTTCTGATATATCCAAACGAAAAAAGGCAGCTATAATCATAGCTGCGGGTAGAATTTATAGGATTGTTGTAGTACAGTTCTATTAAAGTATTCCAATTTCATCTGAGTTACACATTAATTGAGTCTGCAGCTGCGATTATCTTGCGGGGTGATCACATTCGTCGCAAACATTTCCGTAGCAGTCAGCTTTCTCATGGATCATGTCTTCACCGCATTGTGTGCATTTCTTTTTAGGCAGGTTTCTGAAAAACTCAACAACACTGATCATGTGTATCCTCCTTTTGCAATTGTTTTGGAACTTGAAACTATTGTATTATAACAGTATTCATGTTGTCAATACTGTGTTACAACAAAATTTGATTTAGGAGTGATTTAATATGAAATTGACCGTTATTGGCTGCTGGGGAGGCTATCCGGCAAGGGATGGCGCAACTTCATCTTATTTACTTGAAAAAAATAATTTTTCATTGCTGATTGATGCTGGCAGTGGTTCATTATCCAAATTGCAGAATTATAGAGATGTATCCGAGCTTGATGCAGTTATTCTTTCCCACTACCATCACGACCATATTGCAGATATTGGTGTGCTTCAGTATGCAAAGCTAATACAATTCTATGTAAAAAATTCAGATTCAGTATTGCCAATTTACGGGCATACAAAGGATCTTGAAGAGTTTGAATCCTTAAGCCATGAATATACAAAGGGTATGCCATACGATCCTGAACAGGAATTAAAAATCGGGCCATTTACGATCCAGTTTCTTGAAACGGTTCATCCTGTTCCATGCTATGGAATGCGGATAACAGATGGAGAAAGCGTCATTGTGTATACAGCAGATTCAAGCTATAAGGACGAGTGGAAAGACTTTGCGGAAAATGCTGACTTACTGATAACGGATTGTAATTATTATGCTGGACAAGATGGATCGAAAGCAGGACATATGAATAGTGAAGAAGGGGCAAAAATTGCCAAGAATGCCGGTGTGAAGACATTGGTGCTCAGTCATCTTCCACAGTTTGGCAATCTTGACCAGCTGGTGGAAGAAGCAAAACAGTACTATCATGGAACAATCAGATTGGCTGAAGAAGGAATGGTCTGGCAGTCCTAGGACTGTCAAGCTATTTCCTTTGATAACTTTGAATTTTTGAATTAAACTGGGGTTAGAAAGTGAATTGGAGGAGGAGCCAAAAACATGAAGTTTATCGATAATAAAGGGATTACAGACCCTATGGTCAACCTGGCCATCGAAGAATACATTTTGGAAAACTTTGGTGAGAAAGATACATATTTACTATTTTATATTAATCAGCCGTCCATTATCATCGGACGAAACCAGAATACAATTGAAGAAATCAACACAGATTATGTCGATGAAAAAGGAATTAAAGTGGTGCGCCGCTTGTCGGGCGGTGGTGCTGTATACCATGATGAACAAAACCTTAACTTCAGTTTTATTACTAAAGATGATGGAAACAGCTTTCAGAACTTCGCTAAATTTACCCAGCCGATGGTCGAGGCCATCAATCAATTAGGGGTTCCTGTAGAGATGCAGGGCCGCAATGATCTGGCAGTGAACGGACGGAAGATTTCTGGAAATGCAATGTTCTCTACAAAGGGCCGCATGTTCAGCCACGGGACATTGATGTTTAATTCTGAACTGGAAGAACTGACTAAAGCGCTGAAGGTCAAGAAGATCAAAATTGAATCAAAAGGTATCAAATCGATCCGGAGCCGCGTAGCAAACATCTCAGAATTTCTCAAGGAAAAAATTACGATGGAACAGTTTAAAGAAACCATCTTAAAACACGTCTTTAATGTCGATGATGTAAGAGATGTTCCACAATATGTCCTCACGGATGAAGATTGGGAAAATATTTCGGAGATCTCGAAAAAGCGTTATCAGCAATGGGAGTGGAATTATGGGAAATCTCCAGCATTTAATGTGCAGGAAACCTATAAATTTGATGCAGGTCTCGTAGATGTTCGTTTGGACGTGAAGAAAGGGATAATCGAAAACTGCAAAATCTATGGAGATTTCTTCGGAATTGGCCAAATAGAAGAGCTTGAAGAAAGACTGAAGGGTGTTCGTCATGAACGCAGAGCTATAGAAGAAGCACTTGAAGATTTCGAAGTGTCACATTATCTAGGGAGAATTTCAAAAGAAGATTTTATTAATCTTCTATATTGATTATCAAGTCCACTGCCATCACAGTGGACTTTTTTATACAACAATCTTCCATCAATCAATTGCCAATAATAATGTTAGCGCTTTCTATTGAAATGAGAGAAGGGTTCTTCTATAATAACAATATACGGAAAATTAAAAAGTTTCCGTATTGACGATTAACAATTCCGATAACATTAAACAAATTTATGAATGAGTATTCATTCAGAAAAGGAGGATTGTAAATGAATTTAAGTGAAAAGTTATTCCATATCGCCAAGGAAAATCCACAAAAAGTTGCCTATATCTTTCAAGATAGGGAGACAACATATTATGAGTTGGAAGCTTCTGTGCAGAGGTTTGCCTCCAGCCTTATAGAGCTTGGCTACCAAAAGGGGGATCATATCGCACTCGTTGCGGGAAACAGTCCCCACTTTATAATTGGCCTGTATGGAGCGTTAAGGGCAGGCGCGGTGGTGATTCCGATTAATCCGTTGTATACCACTTCAGAGCTGTCTTACATTATTCAAAATGGGGATGTAAAAGGTATCATCACAATGGATGTAATCCTTCAAAAGTTCTTGCCAATCGCAGGTGAGCTGACAAAAGTGGAACATTACATAATTTGCGAAAGTGGTAAAGAGACAGCCAATGATTTCACAAGCAGCATCATCAAACCGAAACTGTATTCATTCACCCGCTTTGTGAGCGGTGGCAGCTCTGTGTTTGAAGAGCCGAAATTGGCGGGCGAGGATCTAGCCATTATCCTATATACATCAGGTACGACGGGTAAGCCAAAAGGTGCCATGCTAACACATAAGAATCTATACTCCAATGCACAGGATGTTGCTAATTACCTGTCAATCGGCCATAAGGACTGTGTGATAGCTGCGCTGCCAATGTTCCATGTCTTCTGTCTAACTGTAGCCCTTAATGCGCCACTTTTGAATGGCGGAACGATCATCATTCTGCCGCAGTTTTCACCAAAGGAAGTTTTCCGTGCTGCTAAAGAGCATCAAGCAACGGTTTTTGCAGGTGTCCCGACAATGTACAACTATTTGCTGCAAAGTGTCAAAGGCAATCAGGCTGATTTTGCGGATATCCGTCTTTGTATTTCAGGTGGTGCGGCTATGCCAGTCGCATTACTCAAGTCATTTGAACAGGCTTTCAATGTAAGGGTATCAGAAGGGTATGGTTTATCGGAAGCAAGCCCTGTTACTTGTTTCAATCCGCTCGATCGGCCCCGTAAGGCTGGTTCCATTGGCAGGAATATTGTCAATGTGGAAAATAAGGTAGTGGATGAATTTGGTGAGGAGTTAGAACCAGGCGAGGTAGGGGAATTGATTGTTCGAGGTCCGAACGTCATGAAGGGCTATTATAAACTTCCCGAGGAAACAATGCTTGCATTAAAGGACGGCTGGCTTTATACAGGTGACATGGCCCGTATGGATGAGGAAGGTTACTTTTATATTGTCGATCGTAAAAAAGATATGATAATAGTTGGGGGTTATAATGTCTATCCACGGGAAGTGGAAGAAGTGCTGTATTCGCATCCGAATGTAACAGAGGTTGCGGTTGTCGGCGCTCCACAACCAGAAACTGGTGAGGAAGTCATGGCATTTGTGGTAGTGGACAATCCTGAAGTTACAGCAGAAGCTTTGACTGATTTCTGTACATTACATTTGGCAAAATATAAAATTCCCATGACAATTGAATTTTTAGAGGAACTGCCTAAAAATACCACTGGTAAAATCCTTAGGAAAAACCTAAGGGATCAAATTACCAAACCATAAATGAAGATGATAGTCGCGAGTTTTGTCATATTGATTGGCAAAACTCTTTTTTAATCGATTATAGGCAGCTTACCCAACCGCTCAAATAATGGAATAATATATTTTTTCTAAAAATTTAGTTTATATGTATCATTTGATAGTTTGTTGTGGTAAATTAATAGATAAGCCACTTTCTTTTTATTTTTTCGGAAAGGAAGAATCGTATATTTATGAAAAACTATTATTTCACAACCCATGAAATAACACCTGTTACAATGGCCGTCATTGCCAAGCGAAATCCGGAAGGGGAAAATGTGACTTATGTGATCGAGGAAGACACAGAGTATGTTTTGGATCAAACCCCTACAAAGATTATTGACGAAGCATGCCGGTTCTTCGGATCCAGCCTCAAAGGCAGACAGGACGGGACACGCGACATTTGCGGTATTACACATAAAGCACCAATCTCCATTGATCCTTCCAGCGGGATGTACTTCTTTCCCACTTCTTCTCCCAGTAACCCAAAGTGTGCATGGATTGCCCATTCACATATTGACAAGGTCAGCAGGGCCAATAATCAGCAGACGGAAATCCAATTTAAAAATGGAAGCAGGGTCGTACTAGATATTTCATATGGCTCCATGCTGAATCAATTGCAGCGGACTGCACAATTTCGCTTTCAGCTCGATAACAGGATCAAATTTTTGCAGCAGTATTCT
Organism: Oceanobacillus massiliensis str. N'diop; assembly: GCF_000285495.1. Classification (GTDB taxonomy): domain Bacteria; phylum Bacillota; class Bacilli; order Bacillales; family Amphibacillaceae; genus Oceanobacillus; species Oceanobacillus massiliensis. The sequence continues at coordinate 582,369 of NZ_HE610977.1, read as the reverse complement.
CCTGCTGATATGATTGCAGAACCTTCAACGTAAGCTCCTGAACAATGGCCGCCACCTTATTGCGGATGGCAGGATTAAAGTAATTCCGTTTCTCTTCCCGGCCTTGACATAGAAAGAGAAACGATGAGAAGGAGTCATTCTTATTGAGTGTTACAATTTTCATGTTCTTCTTTCTCATCAACGTCTTTAAATTTCTCCGTTCGAAGGCCGCTTCCGTTTCCATTTTCTCCAGAGTTCTCACATGAAATTCCTTCAGTTTAGAGGCACTATTTTGAGCGTGACCGATATCCTGCCTGATTACAACCATCGCCATAGACAGAAAAAGGAAGCGGGTGGCCAATTCCAATTCTTCGTCTGTTAGATAGCGCATACTAACAACACCTTTCTGTAACATAGAACGTTTGTTCGATTATCTTATTATATGACAAAGTTGCATAAAATACACTACTTAATTTAAAAATACAGAAATAAAAAGAAAGTGGCCGATTTTTTCTTAAAACTATGCAATTTTTCCTGTTTAATTTAAAATATAAATAAGATTAACTTATGAAGTCGTTCATGTTACGAGGAGAATCCAACTAAATGTACCTATTAAACATTACTTTCTCCAACTGGAAAACAGCTCTTGAAGAGGATGGGTTGGAAGAAGTTATACAGCAGCTATTGAACCAGTATGAAGGTTTGGGGCCATTGCCCGGAATTATTTTTCCATTTATAGAAGCCTTTTTGCCTTTTTTGCCGCTCATTGTGTTCGTGTTGGGTAATGCAGCGGCTTACGGATTATTGGAGGGATTTCTTTTCTCTTGGCTTGGCGCCAGCAGTGGAGCAATTGTTGTGTTTCTGCTGATACGAAGGCTGGGCAATACGAAGTTCCTTAAAAAAGTAAGAAGGAATAAACAGGTGACGCGTGTCACTGCATGGGTGGAACGCCATGGATTCGGGCCGATGTTTCTTTTGCTCTGTTTTCCGTTTTCACCGTCAGCGATTATCAATGTTGTGGCAGGCTTGTCGAAAGTAAGCACACAACAGTTCATCCTTGCTGTTCTTTTGGGAAAGACAGTAATGATATTCTCGATTTCCTACGTTGGTTCAAGTATTATGGAATTTGCCCAGAATCCCGTTAAAACGATTGTTGTTGGAATAGGAATAGTCCTTTTCTGGATGCTGGGCAAATACCTCGAACAAAGATTGAAAAAAAATGCGAAATAAAGGCGTTCTGAAGGTGAATATAGGTTAAAAGTGCTTCTCCATGGGTATTATAAGAGTAGATAATAACCTGGAGGAAGATATAATGAGAAAATACAATTATCGCAGATTGATTTTTTTAGTCTTGTTTGCAGTCGTGCTTGCGGTAATTTTACGATCGACAATCTTTGCAAGCTATATTGTCGATGGCGAATCGATGGAACCTACGTTATATGATGGTAATTTACTAATGGTAAATAAAGTGGTATATGATTTGAAGGATGTCGATCGGTTTGATGTTATTGTTTTTCATGCAAATGAGGAAGAAGATTACGTGAAACGGGTAATTGGATTGCCTGGCGATGAAATCGAATACAAAAACGATCGGCTGTATGTAAATGGAGAATTTGTGAAAGAAGATTTTCTGGATGCATATGTTCAGGCAAGTGATTCCCGGCCATTTACAGATAATTTCACGCTTAAAGATACAACTGGCGAACAAAAAGTGCCGGAAGAACGGCTTTTTGTCATGGGAGATAACCGGGGGGACAGTCTGGACAGCAGATCCTTTGGTTTTATATCGCTTGAACAGCTTGTTGGGAAAGTGGATGTGAAATATTGGCCATTATCACAGGCGAAACTCAGCTTCGGCAATTAATATATCTGTTCTAAACAGAAGGATATTTTTACCGGGGTTTATGAACGTGCTCAATGATAGAGCTTCTATCTTATTTTTGTTAAAATAGATAGAAGCTCTATTTAGTTATGATCGATCATTAATGTAGGGGGTAAACAATGGGACTTCGATTTATTACCGGAAGATCCGGTACAGGAAAAAGTGGAAGAACATTGGATGAGATAAAAGAGAAGTTGCTGGATAACCCTCAAGGGTCCCCCATCTTTTATATCGTTCCAGATCAGATGACATTTCAACAGGAATTTGCATTATTTAATGATGAGAATATACAAGGAAGCATCCGAGCCCAGGTGGTAAGCTTTTCCCGTCTGGCGTGGAGAATATTACAGGAGACTGGCGGCGGGACAAGACAGTTTATCAGTTCGGTAGGAATCCAAATGATGCTCCGAAAGATAATCGAGGAAAAAGAAGGGGACTGGCAGGTCTTTCAAAAGGCTATGGAAAAACAAGGCTTTTTGAATCAGTTGGAGACAATGATAACTGAATTTAAACGTTATCAGGTTACACCAGAGGTATTAAGGCTGCAAATGGAGCATTTGGATCAATTTGTACATAAGACCCCTGGTGAAGTGGCATTAATGAATAAATTGGATGATCTCCTTTATATATATGAAAAACTGACTGCTGTTCTCCAGTCTAATTACATTGATAGCGAAGACCAATTGCAGCTGCTGGCAGAGAAAATCAGTGAATCGACATTACTGGAAGATGCACATATCTATTTAGATGGATTTCACAGCTTCACTCCAAAGGAATTGATTGTTGTGGAGGCATTGATGAAGAGGTGTCATTCGGTAACCGTCACCCTCGCATTGGATAATCCAAACGAGGAAATCTCCGAGCTTGACCTATTTTATCAGACAACAGAGACCTACCATATATTAGAACAGATTGCGATGGAAAATCGAATTACTGTCGATGAAAGAATTATTCTTGATCCCAAAAAAGGCAGATATCGGGAACGACCATATTTCGCTCACTTGGAGAAGAATTTTGATGTAAGGCCGTTACCCGAATTTCAGGGAGAGGTCCCAATTAAAATAGCAGAAGCCGTACATCCGCGCGCAGAAGTCGAGGGGGCGGCCCAGGAGATTCTGCGCCTAGTGGAAGAGGAGGAATACCGTTTTCAGGATATCGCTGTGTTTATCAGGCAGACAGATGTCTATCATGACTTGATCCATACCATTTTTGATGATCATGGCATCCCGGTTTTTATTGATGAAAAGCGCACTATGCTCAACCATCCATTGATTGAGTTTATTCGTTCCCTGCTGGATGTTGTGGAGGGGAATTGGCGATATGATGCGATATTCCGTGTCCTGAAAACAGGCTTTATCCCATCCACAGACAAGGAATGCCCATTAACAAGTGATGCAATCGATGAATTGGAAAATTATGTGCTGGAATATGGGATACGTTCCCGTGAACGATGGTTTGGGACAGAGGAATGGAAATTTCAAAGATTCCGTGGTTTTGATCAGGCGACACAAACCGATGCGGAGAAGGATACACAGAACCGAATCAATAAATATCGATATCAGGTAACCGAGGCACTGCAGCAATTTGATGAGCAAATTCGTAAAGCTTCTACGATAAGGGAATTAAGTGAAACCACTTATATGCTGCTTGAGGATTTAGGTGTTCCGAGTAGGCTGGAACAAATGAGGGAGCAATATGATGAAAGTGGTGAGGCAGAAAAAGGAAGAGAACAGGATCAAGTATGGAACGCCATTATTCAGTTGTTTGATGAGATGGTGGAAATCGCTGGCGACGAGGAAATGAAATTATCAACCTTCCATTCCACGTTGGAGGCGGGCTTTGAGACGCTTAAATTCGCCCATGTTCCACCAAGCATGGATCATGTTATCGTCGGTACAATTGACAGATCCAGAATGAGTGGCGTCAAATGTGCATTCCTGCTTGGGGTTAACGAAGGTATATGGCCAATGAAGCCACCAGGTGATGGCATGATTAATGAAGAAGAGCGGGAAATGCTTGCCGGAAATGGCATACGGCTGGCAGACAGCGGTAAGCGGCAGCTGCTGGATGACTGGTTTTATATGTATCTTGCATTTACCGTAGCCGAGGACAGACTGATGATCAGCTTTCCGCTCAGTGATGAGGAAGGAAAGGCGAAAATGCCATCACAGCTTATTAAGCGTGTAGAAAGCTTATTTCCAACATGTACCGCCCATCTTCTGCTGCAGGACCCGGATGAACTGATAGATGCAGAGCGTTTTATAACCACACCGGTAAAAACCAGATCTGCACTGACTGCCCAGCTCGCGAGAACCCGTAAAGGGTATCCGGTAAAACCGGTATGGTGGGAGGTATTCAACTGGTATGTGCAAAATCAGCCGAAATACAGTACAACCTATACGACCCTGCAAAGTTTATACTACGAGAACAAGCCTATCAATCTGGCAGCTGAAACGGTGGAGGAACTCTATCCGAAGCAAGTGAAGGCTAGTGTCAGCAGACTGGAAACATATTATAAATGTTCCTATCAGCACTTTGCCAAATATAGTCTGAAGCTGGATGAACGCAAAACCTATAAGCTGGATGCACCCGATATTGGTCAGCTTTTCCATGAAGCTTTAAAGACCATTACGGAATGGATCCAAGTGGATGGAAAGGATTTTGCCCAGCTGACCAAAAGGGATACAGATGGTTATGCACAAAAGGCAGTACATCATCTGGCACCGATCTTGCAGCATCAAATTCTTCACAGTTCCAATCGATATAAATATATTCAGCAGAAACTGCAGGAGGTTATTGCGAGGGCTGCCTATATATTAAGCGAACAGGCAAGGCAGAGCCATTTTTCACCAGTTGGGCTGGAGCTTGGTTTCGGTGAAAGAGAAAAGCTGCCGCCGCTGAGCATGCAGCTGCCAAACGGATATGAGCTTTTGCTGCGGGGGAGAATTGACCGAGTGGATAAAGCTTTAAATGAAGAATCATTATTTTTGAGAATCATAGATTACAAATCAAGCGCCAGAGGCTTAAATCTAATTGAAGTTTATTATGGGCTGGCACTTCAAATGCTTACCTATCTGGATGTTGTGCTGACACATTCCGAGCAATGGCTTGGTTCAAAGGCAACACCTGCTGGGGTACTGTACTTCCATGTGCACAATCCGATGATCTCAGGTAATCAGAAGATGAGCGATAATGAGATAGAAGAAGAGATCTTCAAAAAATATAAAATGCAGGGACTGCTTCTTTCCAATGAAGAAGTCGTAAAAATGATGGACCAGTCATTGGAAAGTGGAACGAGCCAAATTGTACCGGCGGGTGTTAAGAAAAATGGCGGATTCTATAACTATTCCAAAATTGCCGACAATGAAACCTTTAGTGATTTGCAGCTCCATATCCAGCGCTTAATAAGGCAAGCAGGGATAGATATGACAAATGGCGGGGTGCATTTAAACCCATATCAGCATAAGCAGAATATCGCGTGTACATTCTGTCCGTTCCATTCTGTTTGCCAATTCGACCCAGTGCTGGAGGAGAATAATTACAGAAAACTGGCAGATATGAAGGATGATACCATTTTGACCAAGCTAAGAGAGGAGGAAACTATTGATGGTTAATTGGACAAAGGAACAGGAAGAGGCCATTTATTCAGCTGGCAGTGATATTCTCGTTGCAGCAGCTGCAGGATCTGGAAAGACGGCTGTTTTAGTTGAGAGAATTATTCAGAAACTATTAAATAGCCAAAACCCGGTAGATATCGATTCACTGCTGGTCGTTACATTTACCAATGCATCGGCACAGGAAATGCGAAACCGTGTGGGCACCGCGCTTGAAAAGGCCTTGGCAGAAAATCCTGCCTCTATTCATTTGAGGAAACAATTATCACTGCTGCAGAGGGCTTCGATCTCAACCCTTCATTCATTCTGCCTTGATGTGGTGAGAAAATATGCATATATGATTGATATCGACCCATCGTTCCGTATTGCAGACGATATGGAAGGAGATTTAATCAAACAGGAAGTGCTCGATGATCTATTTGAGGAATGGTATGGTGCCGAATCGGAAAATCAGCAACATTTTTTTGCTGTGGTGGACCGTTTCTCGAATGATCGAAGCGATCTGGAGGTTGAGAATCTGATTCTTGATTTATATACATTTGCCACCCAAAATCCTTGGCCGGAACACTGGCTGGATCAGCTGGCTGAATCGTATAATATTCCAGAAGATTGGCATGAGGAAGATATATCATGGCTCGGAATGATTAAACATGAAGTGAATAATCAATTTGACGCAATGAAACAGGAAATGGAGCTGGCACTTAATTTAACGAGGGAAAATGATGGGCCATATCATTACGCCGAAACAATCGATGCCGATATGGCACTTCTGCAGGAAGCGTTGCAGCATGCCGGCTCCTGGGAAAATCTGCAATCTTTTATGACGAACAGTACTTTCAAGAAATTGTCCAGTAAACGTGCGGATTGTGACGAAGCTAAGAAAGAAAAGGTTAAGAAATTAAGGAAAAGCTATAAGGATCGCTGGGACGGAATGATCAGCAAATGGTTCAGCAGGGATTTGAACAGCCATATCACGGATATGAGAGAAATGGCGCCGGTCATTAAACAGCTGACAGAGCTTGTAAAGCAGTTCAAATCAAAATTCACCGAGCATAAAAGGGAAAAAGCCCTCGTTGACTTTTCTGATTTGGAGCATTTATGTCTGCAACTGCTAGTCGATGAAACAACGACAAAGGATCACATTATTCCATCCACAGTAGCGATCCAATTTCAGAAACAGTTCAGTGAAGTGCTTGTTGATGAATATCAGGATACAAACCTGGTCCAGGAAACCATTCTTACCTTGATAAGTGACAGGACAGGCTCCGGCAATATGTTCATGGTAGGGGATGTAAAGCAGAGCATTTACCGTTTCCGCCATGCCGAGCCAACACTATTTATCGAGAAATATAAACGCTTTGCAAGAGAAGATGAGGCGTCAAAGCGCATTGATCTGGCAAGCAACTTCAGAAGCCGTGAGCAGGTGCTGTCAGGGGCCAATTATATTTTCAGACAGCTCCTTGACGAAGAACTTGGAGAGATTAATTATGATTCAGATGCTGAACTGATCTATGGGAATAAGATGTATAATGAGATGCCATATGATCAGCCAGACCCGGAACTGCTGATTATCGACCGGGAAGCAGGCGATGAAAGGGAAGAAGCATCTGAGGACGAAGAAAACTTTCAGGATCTGGAAAAAGCTCAAATAGAAGCCAGGGCCTATGCAGAAAAAATAAAAACATGGATCGGTCTGAAAGAAGAAAGCAGTCCAATGCAGGTTGTGGACAAGGGAACACAAGCACAGCGCGATCTTCAATACCGGGATATTGTCATCCTAATGCGTTCTATGACATGGGCGGCAACGATAGCCGATGAACTGAAAAAGCAAGGAATTCCTGTATATGCTGAGCTATCAACTGGTTATTTTGAAGCTATTGAAGTAAAGGTAATGATCAGTCTGCTAAAAGTAATCGACAATCCGCGGCAGGATATTCCGATGGCGTCTGTTCTGAAGTCACCGATTGTTGGACTAAATGAAGATGAACTTGCTTCCATACGGCTGGCGGATAAGCAGAATACCTTTTATGAAGCAGCAACAAAATATAAGAAGCAGCATGTGAATGCCACAGCAGATAAAGTAGAGCAGTTTCTGAATCAATTAAATCAATTTCGCCTCGCATCCAGACAGGGCGCACTCTCGGAATTGATTTGGGATATTTACCGGGAAACAGGCTATTATGATTTTGTAGGGGGTATGCCTGGAGGACGTCAGCGGCAGGCCAATTTAAGGGCACTCTACGATCGCGCCAGAGGTTACGAGTCAACATCCTTCCGTGGTCTATTCCGCTTCTTGCGATTTATTGAAAGAATGGAAGAGCGTGGAGATGATTTAGGGTCCGCCCGTGCACTTAGCGAGCAGGAGGATGTTGTCCGGATTATGACAATCCATAAAAGTAAAGGACTTGAGTTTCCGGTTGTCATTTTGGGGGCAATGGATAAAGAATTCAATCAACAGGATCTGAGACAAAAATACTTATTGCATAAAGATATGGGATTTGCCAGCAAGTATATCGATCCGATTAAACGAATCACCTATCCCACTTTATTTTACCATGCGCTCAAACAGGAAAAATTAAGAGAGCTTTTGGCTGAGGAAATGCGGGTGCTTTATGTCGCCTTAACAAGGGCAAAAGAAAAGCTGATCATGGTTGGATCAGTAGCATCCTTGGAGAAAAAACTTCAGAAATGGCAGAAGATGATTGACCATTCCGAATGGGTTCTGCCAGCGCATTATCGTATGGAGTCGAAAACCTATTTGGATTGGGTCGGTCCATCTCTAATCCGTCATCAGGAAACGGCCGGCCTCCGTACAGAAGAAATAGGAGATGCTGTGCTGACTGAAATCCATGCAGATCCATCAAGATGGGATGTATCGATTATCCATGCCAGTGAACTGACGAATTTGGAAGAGACAACCCAGGAATCCGATTTGAATCTGAAGGAAAAGATTGTCAATTGGCAGCCAGTTGAATGGAGAGATCCGGAATTACAGGATTTTGTTCATAAACGGTTATCCTATCAATATCCCTACCAGCAGGCAGCCGGTTCACGCGCAAAGCAAACCGTCACAGAACTTAAACGTCAGCGTGAAATCAAGGATGAATATAGTGATGATCAGCTTGTTCAATCCTTTAAGGCTCCAATTGTGAAACGCCCGAATTTCATGCAGACGGAGAAAAAGATTACTTCTGCTGAAAAGGGTACAGCTATGCATACGGTTATGCAGCATTTGCCGATGAAGAAGGCTTTGACAAAAGCGGAGATAGCAGAACATGTGGAACGCTTGGCAGACAAGGAGATTCTGACAAGAGTGGAAGCGGATATCGTGGATGCTGGAGTAATTGAAAAGTTCTTCGGGTCAGAGATTGCCCAGATTATGATGCAAAGTTCAGAACTATATCGAGAAGTTCCATTCAGCCTTAGTTTGCCGGCAAGTACCGTATATGCCAATTGGCAAAGTGAAACAGATGAACAGGTTCTGATACAAGGTGTCATCGACTGTGTCATTCCGAAAGAGGATGGCTGGATCATCCTTGATTACAAGACAGATGCAATCGCAAATGAGATCACAAACAAGGTGCGTGAACAGCTTGTGAAGCGATATGAAACACAGATGACACTCTACAGACAGGCTCTCGAAGAAATTTGGAAGCAGCCAGTAAAAGAAACCTATCTGTATTTCTTCTCCAAACAATTATTGATAGAACTGCCGAAGTAAAGGATATAATCTAATATCGCCAGCTTTCTGTTTAAAGACAGAGGCTGGTTTTTTTCGACAAAATTCGGGAAGTGACAGGCACCTGGCAGGAAGTTGGGGGGCTTGTATCGAATACTAGGGTATGGAGAATTTATTGTGGAAAGGGAAGAAGATAAACCATGAATAGTGAAATGATACCTACCCGCGAGAATAAGAGGCTTGTGTGGATTGATGCGGCAAGGGGATTTGCTATATTCGGCATTTTTATGGTCAATATAGGAGCCTTTTCAGCACCTTATTTTATTCAAGGTGGTGCAGCAGATGCGTGGAGTACACCTTTAGATAAAGTCACACAAGCATTTATCGATATTTTTTTCCAGGCAAGCTTTTATACACTGTTTTCGATTCTTTTCGGCTTCGGTATTCAATTGCTCAAAGATCGCTTGAAGGAACGCCATGTACAGGCAGTTCCTTTCCTGTTCAGAAGACTGTTGGTCCTCATCGGATTTGGACTGATACATGCATTTGGCATCTGGCATGGAGATATCCTGCTATCTTATGGTCTTATCGGTCTGCTTCTGCTTCTGTTTTTGAATGTTCGTGATGATTATTTATTAATTTGGGGAGGAATCCTTCTTGGAGGAAGTGTGGGATTGTTGTCATTGGCATTGTTTTCTGCCCGAAACTATCTGGGAGGCTATGATGCTGCCGCAATTTCACAGGCGATGGAAAGTTATCGAAGCAGCAATCTCGTAACCATCTGGATGCAAAATTACCAGGACTGGATGTATTCGAACGGGGGAATTGGCTTTTTATTTTTAATAACAACATTGCTCCCGCTCTTCTTATTCGGTATGTACCTGGCACGCAAAGGCTGGCTGCATGAGCCGGAAAAACATAAGAGCATCCTTTTGCGAGTATGGAGGTTATCGCTGCTAGCATTTATCCTATTGAAAATAGGCCCTTATTTATTCGGAAATCCAATCTGGTTTTCTTATATTCAGGATAATATTGGGGGGACAGCATCCGCAACTTTCTACATTGTATCTTTTGCCCTGCTTGCTATAAGCAAGAACGGAATGAAACTGATCCAACCCTTCGCACCAGTGGGAAGGATGGCGCTATCCAATTATCTGTTTCAATCTGCCGTAAGCTTTATCCTGTTCTATGGCATCGGTTTTGGATTATATGGAACGATACGTCCAATTGAAGGGATTATTATTGTATTGCTCCTGTTCATAATCCAAGTGTTGTTCAGCAGATGGTGGTTCACGAAGTACCGTTTTGGACCGATGGAATGGATATGGAGAAGCCTAACCTATAATAAAGTACAGCCATTGCGCAAAAGAACTGTACAAAGGAGAGAACACGAATGAACCGACAGAAATTGAAACAGGAAGGAAGAATCTGGGTAGAGGAAGGTATCATTTCCCAGGAACAGTATGATCAGATTCTGAATCGCTATGTTCATAAGGATCCGAACTTCATCATCAACTTATTTGCCATTTTATTAACGGGGCTTGGGTTTCTCACCTTTATTATGACCGAATGGGCAAGACAGCCTCATATCTCACGGGTCATTATTTTCACAGTAATCACCATAGCCTTCCTTGTATGGGGGCATATCCTATATCGAAAAAGACCGGACATGCTGGCGGTAAGCTTTATTGTTTTAGGCTATATTGTTTTCGGTGCAGGAATGCTGCTTACGATAACGATTTATCAGGTGCAGATAGATTCAGCATGGCCCTTTATCATTTGGGCGATTGCGGGACTCGGACTATACTTTATCTATAAACATAAATTATTATTTACCATTGCAATCGCCGTGACAACAATTGGCCAACTGTACAGTGTGAGCCAGACAGGTTCATTTGATTGGATTCTGCTGCTCATCCTTTTGCTTGGATTCGGTCACTTTGCCTATCACCATGCGAACTATCTATTCAGCTATTTGTGCAGTATTAGTTTTTCAATACAAATGCTGATTCTTGCCATAGCCGAAGAGCAGCAATACTACTGGCTGATTGTTTATTATCTGGTCCTTTATCTCGCAGGAGATCTCGTTCCAAAGCAGGTTTTCCAAAAGCCATTTAAACTTATCAGCCTGCTTTCTATTTTCATCATGAGTATGTATCAGACCTTCATGCTGCAGGAAGACTTTTTTATGAATAAAGTTGAATTTCAATGGTCTTTTGCCATTGTTTGGATTGTCCTGTTCGTAATTGCTGTTCTATTGAAATTAATTCAGCATAGAAAGTATGAACTGATGGATTTGCTTTTGTTTCTGCCAATTGTATTCTTGCCATTTTCATATATTCTTAGCTTGACCATCTTATTCATCTTTTCATTAGGATGGCTATTCCTAGGCTATAGGCAGGATAATAATGAGTATATTTTACTTGGTACAACGGCATTTTTGTTCAGTACATTTACGGTGTTCATTCAATTTGCCTGGGATGCTATCAATAAATCCCTATTCTTCATGATAGGCGGCATCCTTCTGTTCCTGATCAGCTTTTCCGTGGATAGACAGCGCAGGGCAATCGCAGTAAAGCATAAAGAAGGAGAAAAATGAGACATCTCCTCTCGTATCTGCTCCCGCGGGAGATTGGATTAAGTATCGCAAGTAAGGACAGAAAAATATGATGGATATTCATAATTGAAGCAGCAAGGAGATTCCTTCTATTTTGCTAGAGCGGTATATTAAATGAATTATTTAGATTTACATGTTATGCTATGGATAGGTGTTTTAACAACGGTTCTTCACATGAACCATTGAAACAAGGAGGTTACATAGATGACACATATGCACATAACATCATGGGTGATAGCATTCATTCTGTTTATCCTGGTCATTGCAATGCAGGATAGGGAAAATGTAAAAAATGGAAAGATTCTTCATATGATTCTGCGGCTTGATTACTTGTTTATCCTGTATACTGGCGGCGACCTGCTCTGGAATTACATTTCGACTAGTGAAATGCCAATCCTTGCCGAAGCCATCACTAAAGGTATTGCAGGTATCTGGTTAATCGCAGCAATGGAAATGATCCTTGTTAAAAAGGGAAAGAGAAAATCAGCTAAAAGCGCATGGGTACAATTCTGGATCGCGCTCATTATTGTATTAGTACTAGGATTTATCCGTCTGCCAATGGGAGTACAACTCTAATAGAAATACTAAAAAACTGCCAACATGTAAAATGAGGCAGTTTTTTACTGCCCTTTAGGTGCCTGTCACTTCCCGGAATTTGTCTGAATTTGTCGAATAATAGGCTGCTTCGGCAATGGGAAAGAGAGTAGTCTATCAATTCGGTCGTTCTCCGCTGTATTTTAACTGGGCGGAGTAACAAAAAATAGGAAAACGCGGAATTAATCTTATTTTCGCGGAAAAAACAGTGAAAAGCGCAGAAATAAGCAAAAAGCGCGGAATTCCGTATCTGGCCTCATCGCGGAATCACCCCATCCCGCCCCATCCCGGCATCCCCGCCCTCCATCTCGTGTCCGCCCCATCCCTGGCATAGCGGAATCACCCCATCCCGCCTCATCCCGGCATCCCCGGTACTCCCGCAGCCTCAACTTGTGAAGTCTTTTCAACAATGCTCCATTTCGCATTGACTATTCCGGTTATTAGTTAATAATATGAGATGGGTTACTATAATTATAGTGGAGGATCGTTTATGAAAAAATCTGCATTTATGCTATTTATCATTTTGATGGCTTCTATGTCATTTGTTCCCTCAGCTTTGGCGGAGGAAGAGCGCGAGCTGCAAGGGGAAATTATATATAATATTATGGTCGATCGTTATAATAATGGAAATTCAATGAATGATGATCAGGTAGATATTGAAAATCCCGATACATACCATGGCGGAGATATTGAAGGTATTATCGCCAGACTGGATGCATTGGAGGAGATTGGTGTTACAACAATCTCGCTGTCTCCGTTAATGAACAATGGCGCTGATGGCTATCACGGATATTGGATTGAAGATTTTTACAGCATGGAGGAGCAGTTTGGAACATTCGATGATCTGGATATGCTGATAGCAGAAGCACATGATCGTGGAATGAAGGTTGTCATGGAATTTGTTACTAATTATATTGCAAAATCCAATCCGATTGCCGATGAACCGGAAAAAGAAGATTGGATGATGGATCATGGATTGACGGATCCTGCCTGGACTGCCAATACGGCTGGGCTCAATTTGGCTAATCCGGAAGTGGAGACGTATTTAATTGATACTGCAAAATACTGGATGTCAGAAACCGATTTGGACGGATTTAAGCTGCATGCGGTAGATGAGGCATCGATTGATTTCCTGGGAAATTTCACGAAACAAATAAAGGATGAGAATCCGAATTTTTACTTGCTTGGTGATATTCTTTTCAACGATGAAGCAAGTGAGGAGTTATTGGAAAGAACCGAACTGGATGCTGTCGAGAATATGGAGATGAAAGAGTCAATGACAGAAGTGTTTGCAGAGCCGGATCAACCTGTTTCTAATATTTATGAAACATGGGCAAACACGTCGAATGAAAATCCTTTACTCTATCTGGATGATTTTTATACGGAACGGTTTACGCAAATATATTCGGAAAATCAACGGAATTCATTGACTACCTGGACATTGGCACTGACATATATGTATACAACACCAGGAATTCCTACCCTTCTCCAAGGAACGGAATTGCCGATGTACGGGGCAACGGAAGAAGAGACACAGCGGCTTGTTCCATTCAATAGTGGGGAGCCGGAATTAAAGGAATTTCATGATCGGATTTCTTCCTTGAGGGAACAATTTCCGGTATTGCAATACGGAGATTTTGAAATAGTGGGTTCTGATGGGGCAATGAGTGTGTTCAAACGGACGTTGGATGATGAAACCATGTATATAGCAATTAACAATGGCAGTGAATCTGCCTATGTCGATGTCACGGATATGGATTCTGGTATGCAGCTTAGAGGATTTCTTGGTGATAACCTTGTTCGGGAAAATGAAAATGGCGAATATCGAATCGGATTGCCGCGTGAATCGTCTGAAGTATATTCCGTGCAAGAGGATGCAGGGTTGAACTGGATTTTCATCGGCTTCGTTTTAATTGTGTTCATTTTATTTGTCATTGGAATCATTGCTCTCAGTATCAAACAGAAAAAGAGAATGGCTGAATAAAAAGGATGATAGTCCTTGCATCAACTCGGCTCGGCAGGTTTTTAGATGGATAAAAAAATAGAAGGCTCTCCAGCATCGGAGAGCCTTCTATTTTTTTAATCAAGGATATAGAAACAGCGCTTTGAAATACTGTTCCCGTACCACGTTTATCCATTCACAATCGTTCCGCCGTTGACATGGATCACTTGACCGGTAACATAGCTTGAATCCTCGCTCGCAAGGTAGACATATGCTGGACCTAATTCCTGCGGCTGACCTGGACGTTTCATTGGAGCATTTGCCCCGAATTGATCTACTTTTTCTTTGTCGAATGAAGCTGGGATCAATGGGGTCCAGATTGGCCCTGGTGCCACACCATTGACGCGGATGCCTTTTTCAACAAGCTCACCTGAAAGGGATCTTGTAAAGGAAGTGATTGCGCCTTTCGTAGATGAATAGTCAATCAATGAAGGATTGCCCGCATATGCCGTGATGGAAGTTGTATTAATGATATTGCTTCCTTCCTTCAGATTAGGCAATACAGCTTTAGTCAGATAGAACATACTGAAAATATTCGTGCGGAACGTCTTTTCCAGCTGTTCAGCACTTATATCCATAAAGCTTTGCTGTGGATGCTGCTCTGCGGCATTGTTTACAAGGATATCAATCTTGCCATAGGCATCCAGCACTTCTGTTACTGCAGCTTCGCAAAATGACTGGTTTCCAATATCGCCATTTATAAGCAAACATTTCCGTCCTTCGTTTTCCACGAGTCTCTTCGTATCATTTGCGTCCTCATGCTCATCGAGGTAGATGATAGCGATATCTGCCCCTTCTTTTGCAAAATGAACGCTGACAGAACGTCCAATACCACTGTCACCACCAGTAATGATGGCTACCTTATCCTTTAATTTTTCGCTGCCTTTATAACCTTTACGTATATATTCAGGTTCAGGATTCATTTTTGTTTCAATACCGGGCTGCTTGTTTTGAACCTGTGCCGGTGGTGTTTGTGTACCATTAGATTTTTCCATTCCCATCAGTTTTCCTCCTTAGTATCGTTTAGTTACAATGTACCCGAAATTAAGAAATTAAATCATGGGAAGAAAAACGGAGAGGGGCTGGAAAATAAAAAAAGCCCACTTCAGGGCTATTTATTTAAAGAATATTCGTGTGCCGAGACTGCTCCTTTTTCATGCAGGCAACTGTATATGTTGTGGTATTTCTTAATATCAATTTCACCATTAATATATTTTTTTTGATAGTAATCCAATAAGTTGTCAATGGTAAGTGGTGCAAATTTGTGCTCGTTTTCAAAGTCATCCAAAAGTTCATGTATCATAGGCAACCCCCATCTCAGGTTTAATATAGTAGCTATATATACAACTGTATGACGAATGAAAAGCAATCATGCCATTTTTTATTGAAGTTCCACGTATATCTGTTAGGGAACTATATGTGATGCAGTCACTTTCCCCATGTTTGCAAATGAGCAGATTAGGAATAACCCTATGTGAGACATATAATTACGATAAAAATCCCCAAAAATAGAGCCTGTCCAGCAAAAAGAGGCTTGGCAGGCTTTATCATTATTTAATCGGTTTGTTGGAAAAGAATAATGCGATTGTTCCAGGACCTGCATGTGAACCGACAGATGCTCCGACCATATCGATCACGATATCGTCCTTGTTAACACCAAGTTTTTCGCTAATCATTGATGCCAGGAGTTCAGCCTTTTCCAGGTCATCCCCGTGGCTGATTCCAATCGTTTGGTTCTGAAAGTCTGTTCCACGCTCTTCCATAATCTCAACCATACGGGAAAGAACTTTTTTTGCACCGCGAATTTTTTCCAATGGAATCAGTTTTCCATCTTCAACATGGAGCAATGGTTTAATTTTTAATAACGTACCGACAAATGCTGCTGTCTTACTTACTCGGCCGCCGCGATACAAGTATTCGAGGTCGTCAACTGTGAAAATATGTTCCATATGTTCCGCTTGATATTCGGCAGATTCAATGATTTCCTCAAGGGTGGCCCCATTGTGAGCAAGCTTAGCAGCATGGATGGCAACAAGACCGCAGCCGATTGATGCACATTTGGTATCGATAATATGGATGGGAGCATCTGGATAGCTTTCTTTAACTTCAAGCTCCATCATTTTTGCTGTCTGATATGTACCTGAGAGCTCTGAAGAAAAAGCTATATATAGCAACGGCTCGTTTGCTTCAGCATATTTCGTGAAAACCGCCTTAAACAGTTGAGGCGAAACCTGAGAAGTTTTTGGGGATTTCCCTGCTCTCATGGAATCATATACCGTTTTTGGTTCAATGGTTTGTCCATCTTCATATTCTTTTCCATCCAAATGAACAGTTAATGGTACCATTTCAATGTTATATTGGTTATAATAATGCTTTGACAAATCACTTGCACTATCCGCAAGAATTTTTATCGACATTTTCCCACCCACATTCTTAATTTACTCTAGTATATTCTAGTTTAAAGCTATTTAGAATTTTAGTCAAAGAAATATTATTTAATTAAAGATAAATGCACAAAGGAGGTACCGTTATGTTCATGGTTGAGGCAAAACGGATTATTATTGTTATATTTGGTGCGCTATTAAATGCACTTTCATTGAATCTTTTCCTGATAGGAGCAAATGTATATGCTAGCGGGTTTACTGGAGCGGCACAGATTCTGTCGAGCGTTTTTAAAGATTTTATTGGTATCAATATCAGTACAGGGATTCTGCTGCTGCTGTTGAATATCCCTGTTCTATTGGTAGGCTGGTTCAAAGTTGGAAAAGGCTTTACGCTATATAGTATTGTCTCCGTTTTCTTCTCATCTTTATTCTTGCAATTCATACCTGTGGTCGCATTATCAAATGACATTATTCTCAACGCAGTGTTCGGTGGAGTAATTGGTGGTTTGGGAGTGGGACTGACGCTGAAAATAGGTGCCTCTACAGGTGGTATGGATATTGTGGCAATGATTCTATCCCGCTTGAAGGACAAGCCGATAGGGATATATTTTCTTGTTATGAATTCAGTTATTATTGCTCTGGCCGGTATCTTGTATTTGCCGGAAAACGCCTTATATACGTTGTTGACATTATATGTCTCGACAAGAGTTATTGACGCAATTCATACACGTCACGAAAAAGTCACAGCTATGATTGTTACCTTAAAAACAGATGAGCTGCAGCAGGCTATCCATCGTAAAATGGTCCGCGGCATTACGATTTTACCTGCTAAAGGGGCCTATACAAAGGCGGATAAAAGCCTGATGTATCTTGTGATAACGCGGTACGAATTATATGATCTGGAAAAAATCATAAGTGAAGTCGATCCGGACGCCTTTACGAATATCGTTGAGACGGCAGGGGTATATGGATTCTTCAGACGTGATTGATAAGGAGAATGGACAAAATGAAATATATTATGATGCTGGCATCCGTATTGATTCTCGCGGCATGTGGAAATGGGAATAGCAATACTGCAGATAGCCAGCACACCGTAGTTGAAGAAAGCAATGCATCGGTAAAGTTTCAAAATCTTGATCTGAAGACGGAAGGAAATGAATTTGTCCTAACCGGAGAAGCGAGCGCTACTGAGGGAGCATTTTTTTACGTAATTGATCAGGAAGCGGAACGAATCGTAGAAGAACAGCGCATTACGTTAGAAGCTGATCCAGGAGTCTGGGAAGATTTTGAGATTAAAGGGACCCTTCCGGAAACGGTTAGAGGTAAAGAGGCTCCGCCAATGATTTTGCTGTACGGGAAAGATGCCAATGACAAAACCGTTAACCCGAACTATATCCCAATTGATATAGAAGAATGAGTAGCTCTCAATCAAAAAAGCCGGTGTTAATTCAATCATGAATTAACACCGGCCTTTTTAATATTTGCTAAATCCTTCGTCTGCGATAAAAAGGTGTGACATTATTGAGATTACCTGCCACTTGTACATAAAAGGGCAACCCGAAATAACAATGCAAACAAAAAAGAGAAGCTGAATGCTCCTCTAATGTTACTTCCCCCAGAAAGGATGGGGCACTATAAATTTTCCCTTGAACTTTTAAACGGACATTTTACTATGTATGCTAATACCCGTGTTTTTCGATTATATCCAATACTTTAGGACTAAGATTGTCCCATTCTGCATCAAATTTTTTATTTACAGTGATGAAGTTCTGGTAACCGAATACATTTTCAACTTCTTCAATTGTCATTAATTCATTCATGATTTCATATTCACTTGTGTTTCCAGGCATAACGGAAACACTGTTCGTACCTTCGAATATTAGTTTATCTGCAGTAAATTTCATAGCATTTGGGTTAGGTGTTGCCTCGACGCGAATTCCCATATATATCCCTCCTAATTCATACTACCCTAATAGTATCAGAAAAGCGTATTTTTACAAAGCAAAAAAATAATCTCCCCTAATCTCTAATGGAGAAGGGAAGATTATTTTTGCTGCTTCTTATTCTTGGAAGTAAAAGTTGCTTGCTTTTAAATTTTCTTGGAATCAGAAAATCACATGTCTTGGTATGCCGACTATTTGAGTTCGTGCTGCTGTTTCAATTGCTGTTCTAACTGCTGCAACTGATTACGTTCATCAGGAGAAGCTTCTTTATAAGCAGCCTGTATGGCGTTTTGTGCAGCTTGCTGGTCCTGCTCACTTGTCTGTCCTGGCATATTTACCATATTTGTGACTGCATCTCTTGCGCGCTGAAATAGGTTGTTTTGCAATTAAAACCCTCCTAAGGTATGATGATCATCATCTTCATGTTTACGATCGACCTCTGCAGCTAAAGTGGAACGGTACGTGAATACCTCTGCGTGTTTCTTGACGGAAGTTGCTCCTTGATGACTAAAGCGCTTCGATTTATTTCGCTTTCCCAAGATGAAGTCCTCCCTAAAGATACAGAATCACTCTAAAGATGCTGAAGTAAAGGCAAAACAAAAGTGAACGTAAATTTACGTCCACTTATAGTATGGTATAGATTCCATTTTATAAAACAGGTAACAATTGGTGTTTAGGAACCAGCTGCGCTTAAATCGTTTTAACCTTAATGTTCAAATATTCTTCAAGGAAAATACCGATTCCATCCTGCTGATTTGTCAGCGTCTGGTGCTTGGAAACATTTTTCAGGTCTTCAATTGCATTACCCATTGCAACTCCGACACCGGCATAATCAATCATTTCCAGATCGTTATCTTCGTCTCCGAAGGCAATGATACGATCCTTGGGAATATCATAATAATCAGCAATCTTTTGCAATCCTACAGCCTTATTCATGCCTTTTTTGATGATTTCAATAATATTCCATGGTGCTCCCCATTTACGGTGTTCGATGATTTCGGCATGATAGTCATTTAAATGGTTTCTCAATTGTTCGATATGTTCTTCTTTTGGATGGATAAGCACGGAGGTTGGGTCTTCCTTCAGATTGTGCTTTATATTTCCAATGACGTATGGCGGTTCATTCTGTGTCTGCTGAAATATATCGATAATTTCCTCATCGAAGCTATCCAGATAAACATCGTCCATAACTTCAGCAAGGATATTTTGAACATCCAATTCATAACAGGCGTCAATAATCCTATGCGCAGTTTTGATTGGCATGGGAGTATGCATCGCGAAATCCCAGGTCCGGTCATTAGGATGGTGAATCAACGCCCCATTGAAATTGACCATCGGGGTGTTCAGTCCAAGCTGTTTGTAGTAATCGATGCTTGCACGGTGGGGCCTGCCGGTTGCAATGACAACTATATGGCCTTCATCCATTGCTGTTAAAATGATTTGTTTTGTACGTGAACTTATTTCTTTCTTATCGGTTAGTAATGTACCATCAAGATCCAATGCGATTAGATGTTTTTTATTTTTCATGCAATTCACCTCATATGTGAATAGTTTATTAATTATTTAGGTATATGTAAAGTAATTTATTGTTTACATTGTTTGCAAGGAAGCCAGCCTGCACTTAAAATGGAAGATATCATACATTTTAGGAAGAGGGAGACGCACATGATCGGAATATATAAAGAAATGATCCAATCTATTCCAAGTTTAGTGATTGTAAATGCCGACAAACAGAATGAAGCATTGCCTGTTGTTGTATACATCCATGGCTTTACAAGCGCAAAGGAACAGAATCTGCCGCTTGCATACTTGCTTGCAGAAAAAGGCTACAGGGTTGTGCTGCCTGACAGCATGTATCATGGGGAAAGAGAAGCGGATATTTCCAATCGAAAAAAACAAATTTCCTTCTGGGATATTGTACTTCAGAATGTGGACGAGCTTCAAACCATAAAGTCCTATTTAGATGATAAGAATCTGCTCCTTGACGGTCGGTTCGGCTTGGCAGGTACGAGCATGGGCGGAATCACTACATCGGCAGCACTGACCAAATATCCATGGATTAAGACGGCAGCGATTCTGATGGGTTCACCAAAGATCACCACATTTGCCAAAACACTCGTCGAGAGCTTTAAGAAGATGGGGAATCTCCCTGTTACCGATGAAATGCTTGAAGGCTTGTATAGTAACCTGAAGAAACTTGATTTGTCTGTCCATCCGGAAAAGCTTGATGGACGACCACTGCTGTTCTGGCATGGCGAGAATGACTCTGTCGTTCCATTTGATCATTCCTACACATTTTATGACGAGGCCGTGAAGCTCTATCAAAATAAAGAAAATATCAAATTTATCAAAGAAGAAAATCGCGATCATAAAGTAAGCAGATATGCTATTATGCAAACCGTTAACTGGTTCGATAAGCATTTATAATTCAGCACACTATTGGGTTTTATTATTTAATAAAAGTTAAAATTATGTTTAAATAGAAGTAGATAAGTGAAGGAGGTAAAAATGATGGATGAAGCATTAAAAGAAAATTTAATGGGCGCCCTTGAGAACGTTATCGATCCTGAGCTGGGAATTGATATTGTGAACCTGGGTTTAATATATGATGTCGATCTGAACGACGAAGGGGTATGTGACGTAACAATGACCCTTACTGCAATGGGATGCCCGCTATCTGCTCACATTGAAGCAGATATTAAACATGCACTTGCCGATATCCCGGAAGTAAAAGAAACAAACGTAATTATCGTATGGAGCCCGCCGTGGGGGAAAGAAAGAATGTCCCGCTACGCCAAGATTGCATTGGGAATCCCGGATTGACTTATATAAAGCTTTTCCGAAAAAGGTAATATCCTTTTCGGAGAGGCTTTTTTGATTGGGGAGCGGCAGTCCTGTTAGACAAGATGGAAAAGACAGGTTCTTTCACTGCTGCATTATAATCACGAATCACGCCAAAATATAATAAAGCTGCCCTGTTTTCAGGACAGCTTTCAAGCGTATTATAAGAATATGATGACTAGCAGTCCAACAACGACACAGTAATAAGAGAAATACCTTAAATTCCCTTTTGCCATGATATTCATGAACCATTTAAGTGCGAAATATGTTGCGATAAATGATGCTATAAAGGCAACGATATGCGGGATAAGCATTGCCTGGAAATCGGGACTTTGAACCATATCGGGCACTTCCAGTATGGTAGTTCCGAGACTTACTGGAATATAAAGCAGGAATGCAAATCGCAATGCTGTCTCCTGTCTCATTCCGATCAGCATCGAAGCAACAATGGTAGCACCTGAGCGGCTGATGCCAGGTGTAACTGCTATGGTCTGTGCGAGTCCCACAATAACAGCGTCTTTCATCGTTAGGTCGCCATCGTTTTTTCTTCCCCGAAGGTTTCGAATCATCCATAATGCTGCAGCAGTAATTAATAATGTCACACCAACGACCTTTGTATTGCTTAATGCTTCACCAATTGCGTCACCAAATAACACGCCGACCACACCGACTGGAATGGTTGCTATGATTAGGTAAATGATGAAATTGAAATCACTTTTGGCAGCTTCGGATTTCTTTGTAACAAAAAGCCAGCCATTTTTTATAATTCGTATAATATCCTCACGGTAAATCACGAGTACAGCTAAAAGTGAGGCAAAATTTACGAATATCTCAAAGGACAGACCTTCAGCTTCAATTCCAAATAATTCTCTGAAGATGACAAGGTGACCACTTGAAGATATTGGAATCGGTTCTGAAACCCCTTGTACTAAACCTAAGATTAAGTATTGAATGATTGTCCATATATTTGTTATGAAATCCATGTTCTTATTCTCTCCTTATTTCTGAAATCATTTTTTCTCTGTCTATTCAGCAGAAGCTCCTCAAATATCAATTCATCCACTATACATGTCACCATCCTATAGGCCATTGAATAGGCTGAAGATGAGGAGGCTGAGAAAATGAATAATGATACTAAACATATGTATGAACTCTGCAAAAACCATATGCATTCATATGTGCTCGCACAAACTACTGATGGTTCGCAGTTTGACGGAATTATTACAGGGCTTGATGATGAGTATGTATATTTTGCTGTTCCAATAGAAAATAACGAACAGTCACACTTTGGGAATGATAACAGCAGATTATTCGGTTACGGCTACCCCGGTTTTGGGTTTCCAGGATATGGAGGACCGAGAAGAAGGTTCAGAAGGTTTGTACTTCCCCTTGTAGCACTAACTGCATTAAGTATCCTACCTTGGTATTAAAAAGGAATACCCTTGCCGACTTTGCTGGAAGGCAAGGGTTTTACTCAACTTATTTACTTTCCTGTCTTAAGATTCCATCGCCAAGAATCATGGCTATCACAGCGAAAATAGCAGAGAGTACTAATGAATCAGCCATTACAAATGGCTCACCGCCCATACTAGTCAGTACATAGGAAACAGCTGCACCAATCAATATGGCCCAAACAATTGTCATTATGTAACGCACACCTAACACCTCACCTTTTTGTATTTGCCCAAAGCAGTTCTTTGGAAATGATCAGTATGAAACATCTCGACTGCTTTACGTTTGATTGTATGATTAATTTGTGATTGGAACAATGTCTATACATCTCGTTTATTCTATCAAATTTCACTCCAAAAAAAAGACTTGTCATCGAAATATAATGTTTATGGGGGAGGCAAATCAAATATGCGTATACTTGTCGCTGATTGTAATCATTGGGTTGGTTACAATATCGTAAATTCTTTATTGGAAAACGACTATGAGATAGATGGAATCAGCTTGCCTAGTGAGGATGATCTTAGTATGTTTTTTGGCAGGAACAGTCTCTTTTCATTGATTGCTGCAGAAGAATATAAAGAATATGAACTTGGCATCATAGCTGGAGCATACCATCATCCGATTCAGCAGAGGGTTGAGAAACTTATGATGATCAATCCGGACGAAAAGACAGTCCAATCGACTAACCATCCGAATTGTACGGTCATCTCGACTCCCTTACTCTATGGCGAATGGATGCCAATGAATGAAAAAGGCTTGTTCCAAAAAGATGAATTCATTTCGTTTACTGCCGATTACTTCAAAGAGAATGCAATTTACGTCCGGGATTTAACAGAAGGACTGCTCCAATGGATAAAGGGACCAAGCTTACCAGACCTTTTACAGGTTTATTCCAGCCATAATAAAAGAAGTTTAGGCACAAAACTTGATAAAACGGTCTATCTCCGGGAAAATATACCTAATAGTGATATTATAAAAGAGATAGTGGAGCATTATCGGTTAAACAGGAATCGAGACAGTTGAAATCAGTTAGGATTTATCCCACATAAGGAGTAGAAGTACAGTCATTTGAAAAAGCAGAACGGAGTGTACAATTTGAAAAAGAAATTTGCCTTTGTCCTCATAATAATTACAGGAATTGCATTATCGGGCTGCTCATATTTTGAAACTGGTGAAGTACAAAATGTCGGTATGCTGCTTGATACATCTATAGACGCATCGGAATGGAGCGAAAAGGGGTATAATGGACTGCTTCAAATTGGAGAAGAGTTTGATACAGATGTATATTACAAAGAAAACGTATCGACAAGTGAGGAAATCAACAATGCAGTAGCTGAATTTGTCGAGGATGGAGTAAACTTGGTCTATGGCCACAGCAGTATCTATGGAAGTTACTTTACAGAGGTTGCAGAGCTGTACCCGGACGTTCATTTCGTCTATTTTAATGGCGGCAGTTATGCTGATAATGTAACGAGCCTGAATTTCAACTCCCATGCGATGGGCTTTTTGGGCGGAATGGTTGCAGGAAAGATGACTACATCCAATCTGGCCGGCATCATTGCCACCTATAACTGGCAGCCGGAAATTGAAGGCTTCTATGAAGGGGTGAAATATCAAAATCCGGATGCGGAAATTCTAATCAACTATGTCAATGATTGGAAGGATACTGAAACAGCGCTGCAAATATATGAAGAGATGAAGCAGAAAGGCGTGGACATTTTTTATCCGATTGGGGATGCCTATAGTAATGAGGTTATCCAAATGGCAGAGGAAGATGGTCTTTATGCAATCGGCTATATTTCCGATCAGCTGGATGAAGCACCCGACGCAGTTCTTACAAGCACGATCCAGCATGTGGACAAGCTTTATAAATCCACAGCTGAGATGTTTAATAAAAATAAACTGGAAGGAACGGTCTTAACGTTTGATTTCCAGGACAACTTTATTTCACTTGGTGGATTTAATGATGACGTTCCGGAGTCATTCCAAAAAGAAATGGAAGGATATGTTGAAACTTATATTGAGACAGATCTTTTGCCAAATGAACAATGAGGAACAAAGTACAAAGAAAGCGGAAGCCATTCTTTTTTTCTTGCTTAATCATTCCATTTACATTAAAATTAGTACCAAGTCATAATAATTGATATTAATCATTGATATATAGGGGAGTTGACAATATGAATGTTGGAATACTGGGTACAGGACACTACTTGCCGACAAGGGTAGTCACAAATAAGGATATGGAAAAAATCGTTGATACGAATGATGAATGGATCAGAACGAGAACAGGTATTGAGGAAAGAAGGCTGGCAGAGGATGATATCGATACATCGGATATGGCCTATCACGCTTCACTTGGTGCATTGGAAGAGGCAAATGTCGATGCTGCAGATATCGATTTGATTTTAGTGGCGACTGTTACTCCTGATACACCATTTCCATCTGTATCCTGTATGCTGCAGGACCGTATTGGGGCAACAAAGGCCGCAGCAATGGATATAAGTGCCGCATGTTCCGGATTCATGTATGCACTTACCACAGCAAAACAGTTTATTGAGACGGGAGCATACAAGAAAATTCTAATCGTAGGTGCTGAAAAGCTGTCCAAAATCACGAACTGGGAGGACAGAGGTACCTGTGTCCTGCTTGGAGATGGAGCGGGAGCAGCGGTCGTTGGTGAAGTATCAGAGGGTAAAGGTATCTTATCCTTCGAACTTGGCGCAAATGGTGCAGGCGGTAAGGAATTATACCAAAATGAGGAGAGGCAGCTTGTAATGAATGGCCGGGAAGTTTATAAATTTGCGGTCAGACAAATGCCTCAATCAACTGTCAATGTTATTGAAGAAATCGGCTACAGCAAGGAAGATGTTGATTATCTCGTTCCGCATCAGGCAAATATCCGAATCATGGAGGCTGCCCGTCAGCGTCTTGGGATATCTGAAGATAAAATGGCAACGACCATAAAGAAATATGGAAATAATTCATCAGCTTCAATTCCTATGGCTTTGTCAGAATCTGTTAAAGAAGGTAAAATTAAAGATAATGATTTAATTGTATTGGTTGGATTTGGTGGCGGTCTTACTTGGGGCGCGGTTGCTATGCGCTGGGGAAGATAGATCACTGAGTAACTGGGAGGAGGAATTAAAATGGATGAAAGAAGAGTAGTAATTACTGGATTGGGTGCCGTAACACCTATTGGTAATGATGTAAATACAATGTGGGAAAGTATCATCGCAGGAAAATCAGGAATTGACTTTGTGACACGTGTTGAGAAAGACAATTACCCTGCAAAAGTGGCTGCAGAGCTTAAAGATTTTGATCCGACAGCATATATGGATAAAAAGGATGCTCGTAAAATGGACCCGTTTACCCAATATGCGGTAGCAGCGTCTAAAATGGCAGTTGAAGATGCCAAGCTAACAATCGATGACAGCAATGCCCATCGAGTTGGAGTATGGATTGGCTCTGGTATTGGCGGCATGCAGACATGGGAGGAACAGCATACCAAATTGATGGAAAAAGGTCCCAAAAGGGTCAGTCCATTTTTTGTGCCAATGATGATTCCCGACATGGCTGCCGGACAAGTATCGATTCAATTAGGTGCAAAAGGAATAAATTCATGTACCGTAACAGCATGTGCATCAGGTGCCAATTCAATTGGTGATGCCTATAAAGCGGTTCAGCGCGGTGACGTGGACTATATTATTGCTGGCGGAACAGAGGCTCCGATTTCCAATATGGCCTTTGCTGGATTCTCCTCAGCAAAAGCATTATCAACGAATGAAGATCCAAGCAAAGCCAGTCGTCCATTTGATAAAAATCGGGATGGTTTTGTAATGGGAGAGGGTTCCGGAATCCTGATTCTCGAATCATTAGATTCCGCATTGGAGCGCGACGCACACATTTATGGTGAAATCATCGGATACGGTTCAACTGGTGACGCATACCATATTACCGCACCTGCCGAAAATGGAGAAGGAGCGGCACGTGCCATGCAGCATGCCCTTAAAGACGCTGGGGTTTCCCCGGAAGAAGTCGATTATATCAATGCTCATGGAACAAGCACAGCACTCAATGATAAATATGAAACAGCAGCAATCAAAACCGTCTTCGGCGATCATGTTAAAAATCTTGCCGTTTCTTCAACAAAATCAATGACAGGACATTTACTCGGAGCAGCAGGTGGAGTAGAAGCCGTTATATCAATCAAATCAATCACAGACGGCATCATTCCGGCAACAACCAATTACGAAACACCAGACCCTGATTGTGATCTGGATTATGTACCGAATGAAGCAAGAAGACAAGACGTAAATATCGTACTAAGCAACTCACTAGGCTTCGGCGGCCATAACGTAGCACTTGTCTTTAAAAAATATCAATAAATCAAAGCTGGCCCGCAAATATTGCGGGCCAGCTTTTTTATTGCGGTACTGAAGAATATGACTGCAGGTGAACATGGTTAGATTAGAGACCGAGCGTGCAGATGAGGCAGCGCGGAAAAAACCGGGTGAGCGCGGAATAATCGTGAGAATCGCGGAATAAACGAGAAGAGCGGATGACGTACAATATGTTGTGTAAAGAAGTATAAAACAAAAAGGTAAGGTAAATCCTCTAGTTAGCCACAACAAAAACCAGAAAGGAAGTACCTTACCTATGTCTACTAGTATAACTGAAAATATTTTTTCTAAACAAATCGAATCCATGGTCCTTCATTTTGTTAAAGAGAACTTAGAATTAATATTAAAAGAG
Organism: Oceanobacillus massiliensis str. N'diop; assembly: GCF_000285495.1. Classification (GTDB taxonomy): domain Bacteria; phylum Bacillota; class Bacilli; order Bacillales; family Amphibacillaceae; genus Oceanobacillus; species Oceanobacillus massiliensis. The sequence continues at coordinate 554,630 of NZ_HE610977.1, read as the reverse complement.
GAATTTAAGAATTACCTT
>NZ_HE610977.1:479980-553438 GCF_000285495.1 Oceanobacillus massiliensis str. N'diop | reverse complement strand
TGGAAAACGCGGAAAAAAGCGAAGGAGCGCGGAAAATCGTGAAAATCGCGGAAAAAAGCGAATAACCGCGGAATAAACTCAGAAATCGCGGAAAAAACCGCAGGAGCGCGGAATAATGTGATGCATATTCATTCTTTTATTAAACAAGTATTCTTTTAGGAGGAGGCACATAGTATATATCAATAATAGGACAAGCATAGGTGAGGGATAGCTATGGGACATGTATTTTTATTTTTGGTAGGGTTTGGACTTGCTGTTACTGGCGGTGTTACGGTTATAGCATACTTGAATTTTCTTCCGGCTGGTATATCCTGGGCGGACTATTTTCTATTCATCAGTGGAAGGATAGAGTGTTATTTTTTGCCGATTGGAATTTTGCTGATGGCAGTTGTGCTATTCCGTTATCCTAATTAATTTTAACGTAACTTCTCGAATATTTTTTCTCCGTGATGGTCATAATGTATTCTAAATCGGAAATAAAAAGTGAGGGTTGTTTATGTTATATTTACACGATGTTTGGGTGAACTGGTTTGAAGGTGAAGAGAATGGCTACAGTGTTTGTCACTTTCATGAATGGAGAAAAGAGGACAGCATTGAGCTATTGGATCAGGTGCCTTTATTATACATAACAGAGACTCTATATAACTACATTGAAAATGATATGCATGATCTTCCGAAAGCTTTGCTTGATTCGATCTATAAACGGGCCTACACACGAAAGGGACAGAAGCGATCTAATGTTGAATATGCGTGTATAGTTACAGATGGTACTGATATACTCGCGTTCGACACAATTGGTTACTCGATACCTATTCGAAAGAGCAGATTGATTCCGCGTCAGGAACAGCTTGTATTCGATATGATAGAAAATACGAAACCGCAATCCTTTAAATTTGATGATGTTGACTACCAGAAAGAATACCATATGCTATCCATGCCTCCTGATTTTGTTTTCGGGCTGACAAGAAAGGAAAGACAATTAAAACAATTGCTGATGATAGGGTTGGATCAGCTCAAGACAACAAATAATAGAGAAGAGTTGCGTTACTGGCTGACAGAATGGGATCCAAAGCAGTATCCGGCAATTCGATACATGAACGAGGATAAAGTATGGGAAACACTCTATAATGGAGTCAAAACAGGATGGAGCCCTGCGCATGAGGACCTCTGTGCAAAGTTAATACGCGGCCAGCCATTTCTCGAAAAGATGTGGGAAGCGGAAATTGGACCAGAGCACAATACATCGAATCAAAAGTGAAACGGTGGAAGCTCGCACTGTTAGGGATGCAGCGGAAATTTGAGGAAATGCTGATAGTTATAGTGAATAAGCTGATGTTCACAGTGAAAAGGCTGATGTTCACACAAATATTGCTGATGTTCACACAAAAAAAGCTGATGTTCACATTTGTCAAGCCGGAGCGGAGCGCTTCGGCTTGCTAGAGCGCTTCGGCTTGCAGGCAGCAAGCACGACGCCTCAATTTAAAGATAGAGTAAATATCTAATTCCTTTTCCATTAAACTAAAGCGCCTATTGGGATCATATTAAAATGATTCCAATAGGCGCTTTTAACTTTGCTATTTTCTTACTCTTCCTAGACCCATTGCTTTCTTTGCTTTAGCGAGGGTTCTATTTGCGGTATGGGAAGCTTTTTCTGCTCCTTGGTCGAGAATGTCATCCAGTTTATCGGAGTTAATCAGCTCAGCATATCTGTCTTGGATAGGCTTTATAACACTGATTACGGCATCGGCAACACCTTGCTTGAAATCGCCGTATCCTTTACCTTCATATTTAGCTTCCAGTGCTTTGATTGATTCGCCAGTACAGCTGGAGTAAATAGTGAGGAGATTGGATACTCCCGGTTTATTTTCTTTGTCATATTTTACGATGCCATCTGAATCGGTTACAGCACTTTTGATTTTCTTCTCAATTTTCTTTGGTTCATCGAGCATGGAGATGAAGCCTTTTTCATTTGAATCTGATTTACTCATCTTCTTGGTCGGTTCCTGCAAGGACATAATACGCGCGCCAATTTTTGGGATGCGTATTTCAGGAATGGTAAAGATATCGTTGAACCGGTTATTAAAGCGTTGAGCCAGGTCACGTGCCAATTCGAGGTGTTGCTTCTGATCGTCACCAACAGGGACAACATTTGTATTATATAGTAAGATGTCCGCTGCCATCAGTGATGGGTAGGTCAGTAATGCTGAAGATACGGCATCTTTTCCCTCTGATTTATCCTTATATTGGGTCATACGCTCCAATTCGCCAACATAGCTAATGGATTGCAGCATCCAGCCCAGCTGTGTATGTGCGGATACTTCTGATTGTACAAATAGGGTCGAGGTTTCAGGATTGATCCCTGCTGCAACGTATAATGCTGCTAGCGAGCGAATATTATGCCTTAATTTCAGGCGCTCCTGTGGGACAGTAATGGCATGTTCGTCCACTATACAAAAATAACAATCATAATCATTCTGTAATTCAACAAATTGTTGAATGGCTCCAAGATAATTACCTAAGGTCAATGTACCACTAGGCTGTATTCCGGAAAATATCGTTTCCATTTCAATTCACTCCATATTATGTATTTAATTAAATCATTGGCTATTCAGAAAAAATCCTCACAAAGACCGTCTTACTCCAATAAAAAGGTGATCGCAGACAATGAGTTTCTTGAATGTGTTCTTGCCTCTATCCTATAAGGAAGAATCTATAGTAAATTCTATTATATTGTCCACTTCTTTTCCAATATTATTAGGATATCTAACCTATAAGTCGATTCTGCGGACAAGCTTGGAAGCAGGAGGTTCGCCTTTATTAAGTTAAATCAGAAGCGCTCTCTTACTCTGCATACAACAATCAGCCATTAAGAAGAACAGGGTAAAGAAAAATAGAGCCTCAGCCATTAGGTCCGAAGCTTATATTAACACACGTGGCATCAATTTAGGGACTGGACATTTCTAAATGTAATTTCTAGTTAAGGGCCCTTTTGCTGCCTTTTTCCATTTTATGCAAGGTGTGCTTGGTTCCCCATTCATGCATTGCCTCTAGGATTGGTTCCAGACTTCTGCCGTATTCTGTAATAGAATACTCTACTTTTGGAGGTACTTGGGGATAGACAACGCGCTCAACAATATCTTCATCCTCCAGCTCACGCAATTGCTTGGTCAACATTTTCTGGGTGATACCGGGCATACTACGCTTCAATTCACTGAAACGTTTGGTTCCTTGCTGCAGCAAATGCAATAAAATAATTGGCTTCCATTTGCCGACCAGGATACTTAGAGCATCCTCGACGCGGCAATTGTCCGGAGTCCTTTCCATATTATCTCCTCCTTGGTATCATTTTGGATACTATGCCACTTTTAAGTGGGTACTTAAATTATTTAGTATTATACCCTATAATAACGTTATAAAGGATAAAAGGAAAGAAATAATTAAATAAAGACAAAGGATTCGACTTGGCATAAAGGAGAATCCTATAATGGTAGTTAACAGTTTTGATTAAATGGTTTGCTCTCGACTGTACAGGGCGTGTAGGCAGCCATCAGATATATATGGGAAGAAGGGTGAAAAAGTGGAAAAGTATCGTATAGATCAAAGTAAGGGATTGGAATTTGGTATATATACACTTGGTGACCATTTGCCAAATCCTTTAACAGGTGAAAGAATTTCTGCTGAAGAGCGGATTCATGAAATTATTGAGTATGCAAAGCTTGCTGACCAGGCAGGTATCGACTTTTTTAGTGTAGGGGAGAGTCATCAGGAGTATTTTGCAACACAGGCACATTCTGTCGTACTGTCAGCAATTGCCCAGGCAACGGAAAAGATCAAAATTGCAAGCTCATCTACTATAATCAGCACATCAGACCCAGTTCGGGTCTATGAGGATTTTGCGACTCTTGATTTAATATCCAAAGGCCGTGCCGAGATTATTGCTGGAAGGGCATCCAGAGTTGGCCTTTTCGAATTGTTGGGATATAATCTTCGTGACTATGAAGAGTTATATGAAGAAAAATTTGAGCTGCTACGTCAGATAAATGAGGAAGAAGTAATTAATTGGAGCGGGGAATATCGTGCTCCATTAAAAAATGCAAAGGTACTACCGCGCCCGCAAAATGGTAAAATGCCTATTTGGCGTGCAGTTGGTGGTTCTCCTGCCAGCGCTTTAAGGGCAGGGTATGCTGGCGCCCCAATGTTTATGGCCCATCTGGGTGGTCCTGTTTCCGTATTTAAGCGTACCATTGATGCCTATCGACAAGCCGCACAAAGCAGGGGATTTGATACAGCCGAGTTACCGGTTGCAACTGCTGGCTTCTTCTATGCAGCAGAAACATCCCAGAAGGCATTGCAGGATATGTATCCACATATTAATGAAGGAATGAAGAAGACAAATGGACAAGGCTTTCCAAAACAGCATTTTGCCCAAGGTGTCGATCCGCATAATGTCATGAATATTGGCAGCCCGCAGGAAATTATCGAAAAGATTCTCTATCAGCATGAAGTGTTTGGGCATCAGCGATATATTGCCCAAATCGATTTTGGCGGGATGCCATTTGAGAAACTAATGAAAAATATTGAACTAATAGGTACTGAAATTTTACCTGCCATCAAAAAATATACTGCAAAAGACTAAGGAAGGTGAAAGGATGAAGATTGTCGGTTTATCCGGATCTATTGTTGGGTCAAAAACCAAAACGGCCATGAGTTACACAGTTAAATCACTAAAGGAAAAATATCCGGAGGCGGAAGTGACTTTAATCGATTTAGCTGATTACGATATTCAATTCAGTGATGGAAGAAATTATACAGAGTATGAAGGCGACACAGGCTATATTACACAAACCATCATGGAAGCAGATGCTATAATTATCGGAACACCGATTTTCCAGGCATCCATACCTGCTACACTGAAGAATATATTTGATCTGCTTCCTATAAATGCATTTCTGAACAAAGTTGTCAGTATTCTCGTGACAGCTGGATCTGCAAAGCATTATCTAATTGCAGAGCAGCAACTGAAACCTATTTTGGCTTATATGAAAGCACAGATGGTTCAGACCTATGTATTTATCGAAGAAGAAGATTTCTACCGAAAAGAAATTACCAGTGATGAAGTTTTATTCCGTATTGAACGGCTTGTTGAAGATACTGTTGTTTTAGCAGAGACCTATGCGAAAATTCGTGAGGAAAAAGAAGCCGAATACGATTTTTGAAAAATTGCCCAGTCTAACTTGTCAAACAGGCATTAAATGAATTTCTAATATCAATAAGGTACCGAAATGGTACCTTATTTGATGGTTTACGATGCTTTATATAGAGACAGCAGCGAAAAAAGCCTGTATAAATCGCAGAAGCAGAACAAACAGTGCAATTATAAGCAACTGCAATGGAACCTTATCACACATAATGGTAAGGTTAAGTTACTTACTAGGACCCATTTCTAATCGCCCATAATGATGCAAAAATAAAGCATGATTCTAGTAGAATAAAAGGTCTCTTTACAACCAAAGTTACTATTTATAGTTGGGGGAATAAACATGAAATTAGTGGGAGTTTCTGGTGCACTTGCTGGATGGAAGACAAATATGGCCATTCATGAACTTTTGGAAAAGGCTAAAGAACTTGATTCAACTGTGAAAACAGAATTGATTGACCTGAGAGATTATGAGGTTGAATTCGCTCGTGGAGAACCATTAGCTTATTATAATCAGGATACGTGGGATGTAGTTAATAAAGTAAGTTCTGCCGATCTGATTGTCTTTGGTTCACCCATATACCAGGCTTCGATTACGGGTGCCTTGAAAAATCTTCTGGATCATTTTCCCGTGGATGCATTTAAAGGGAAGGTAACAGCTATTATTACAACCGGTGCAGTTGAAAAACACTTTCTTGTATCTGAATATCAGCTAAAACCGATTCTCGCCTATCTGAAGGGTCTGGTGCCATCAGGGAATGTATTCGTTCATAGTGATTGCTTTAATGAAGACAATGAAATAATAAATAAGGAGGTCTCCAAGCGAATACAGCTACTAGCGGAAGAGATGATTCTTTTGCAGCAAAGTATCGCGAATAGAAGGGGCTGACAGATAACTGAAAAACCTGATTATGGATAGATGTTTAAGCATTGGAAGGAAAGAGTGCTGCGGCAGAAAGCACTCTTTCCTTTTTGCATAGCTAAAAAGGAATGAAAGTTAATCAAGTAAGCTCACCCCAACATTTGACTTAGAACCATCGATTAAGCCTCCATTTTTTTGGAGTGGCCCCCAAATATTTGATATTATCCAGATACACATCTTCTCCTATGCAATTGGGATTTTGCATTATAATTCTACAACTGTGAATTTCGAAGGCCGTTTTCTCAAAGATTGTTGTTTTTACATAAAATAAGTACAGCAACGGCCGATTTCCGCTCCGGGCAGTCGCTTTCCGCGGGCAACGCTTCAGCTTCCTCAGAAGCAAGCCCGGCTTCTTCCGGGATCTTCAGCTGTTGCTATTCCCGCTGGAGTCGACTGCCCTACGCTCCAATCAATCAGCTTAATAATTGAATGTCAGTAAATTGATTCAGAAGGCCAAATCTTAGCGGAGGAAATACACGGAGACTCCTGCGGGAAAGCGAAGACGATGAGACCCCGCAGGGAGCGTTCTTTGCGAGTGAGGAGGCTCATCGCGAGCCCGCGGAAAGCGCAGTGTATTTCCGGAGCGGGGATAAAGCTATCATCTCTTGTTACGTCGCAGTTTCTATCAAATACAAAGTTAGAAATAACAACAATACTTATGAAAAGAGCCATTTCAAAAAAAGGCATACAGCGGTTTTGATTTTTGAAAAAGGGGTAAATAGAGTTTATCTGCCTATAGACTTTCCGTTTGATTAAAAGATTCAACATATATTTCTGATTACTTTTTACCATTTAAATCAAGATGCTTTTCCTTTATACTAAAATTATTATGACTAAACAGGAGATTGATTTTACATGCGAAAATGGCAACTGACAACTGTACTGGTGGGGATTTTCCTCCTTGGCACAGTTATTACGATTTATGCAAGCGGAGAAGACATGTTAGCGAATGTACATAAAGAAAGACAGACAAGCATTCAAAAGATTGATTCGTCAAAACTAATGGAACGTTTTACATATGATACCGAGTACAATTTCGAATATCCGGATGCGGTGAGAGGAGTTTATGTTACTGGTAATTCTGCTGGGACTGGTAAATTCGATTCTCTATTGAATCTAATGGATGAGACGGCTTTGAATTCCATGGTGATTGATGTGAAAGAAGATAGTGGCCACTTAACATTCATGCCTGAAGATGCTTCAGAGGACATAAAAGACGCTGCAACCAATACGATTCAAGACCCGAAAGCAATGATGGAAGAACTTGAAAAGGAACAAATCTATCCGATTGCAAGAATTGTTGTATTTAAAGATTCTGTTCTCGCAGAAAAAAGACCGGACCTTTCGTTTACTGAAAATGGAGAGGTATGGACCAACAATAACGGAGATGCATTTGTGAATCCATTTGAAAAAGAAGTATGGGAGTACAACCTGGAAATTGCAAAGAAGGCAGCGGAAATGGGGTTCCAGGAAATTCAATTTGACTATGTTCGTTTCCCGGAAGGATTCGAAAACATGGATGAAGAGCTTGATTATTCTCTTGGTGACTATGAAAATATGGATCTAAATAATATTAAAAAAAGAGTGGAAGCCGTATCGGACTTCGTTGCCTATGCAAATAAAGAATTGGAGCAATATGATGTCGATGTTTCTGTTGATATCTTTGGCTATGCTGCAACGCTTGAGGAGACACCAGGAATTGGTCAGAACTTTTCCAGAATCTCGGAGAATGTAGATGTTATCTCCTCCATGATTTATCCAAGTCACTGGTCATCCTATTTTGGCATCGAAAAACCTGATACCGAACCATACAGGCTTATTTCCGAATATGCTAAAGTCGAAAACGAGGTTCTTGGAAAGCTTGATAATCCTCCAGTTTCCAGACCGTGGCTTCAGGATTTTGAAGCACCTTGGCTATATAGCGGAGAGACAAAACAATATGGTAAGGCAGAAGTTGAGGCACAAATCAAAGCATTATACGAAAATGGTATAGATGAATTTTTACTTTGGAATGCTGGCAATACTTATACAGAGAATGTAGATTATATGATTGGAAAATAATAAAGAAACAGGTCTATCGCAGACCTGTTTCTTTGTATTTCATTCCATATGGGTTTAACAAACGAGCGTTTCTTGGTTATAATAAGTAAAAAAGTGGAAAAAAGGGAGCAGATATATGAATTGGTATGAGAAATTGAATAAATATTTCCCGGTAGAGGAAATGAAATCCAGAAAGCATATGGAAATGCTGTTGGAAGAGAAGGGCGATGTATACTATAAGGATGAAAGCCCCACACATGTATTGATGTACGCAGAATTTGATTCATTTATTTTCATTGATTATCTCTGGGTTTCATCCGAAACAAGAGGGCAAGGGATCGGACATCAATTGATTGAAAAATTAAAATCCAAGAAGAAACCGATTATTTTGGAAGTCGAACCAGTTAATTACGAGGATACGGATACAGAAAAAAGACTTCATTTTTACAGTAGAGAAGGTTTTAGGCACGCTCAATCAATTGGATATAACCGTCGCTCTCTAGCAACAGACGAAGAGACCCCGATGGAAATACTGTATTGGTCTCCAAATGATGAAACAGAGGAAATGATCTTTGAACAGATGAAGAAAATGTATGAGTCTATTCATACGTACAAGGATGAAGAAATATATGGTAAGGCATACCAGCCAGCAGATGAAGTATTGAGCTATAATAAGAAACGTGACTCAATCGATATTCTTCAAGGCTTAAAAAAACCTTTAGCGAATCCGGATAAGGCATAATAAAACCCTGTCAGCATCATGCTGACAGGGTTTTATTTGTTACATTTAAGAGCTTTGTTTAGTTGTTCCAATCGGAATATTATTATTCAATCGTTCAGCTAAACCAAGGCTTTTTGGAGCTGCCGTTTCTTCACCTTCTAATAGGTTATCTTTGAAGCTATATGCATTTGAACCATGTTCTGTAAAGTCGAGGCCTGCAATTTCTTCCTCTTCTGATACACGAATTGGTGAGATTTTGTTAAGGACATACGTGAAGCCTCCAACAGTCACACCAACCCAAGCAATTACAGCGATAACTCCGATTGCCTGTATTCCCAATTGGGAGATGCCATTGCCATAGAATAATCCAGTTGAAGTTGAGAATAAACCAATTGCTAATGTTCCCCAGATTCCACAAATTCCATGGACTGCGATAGCACCTACAGGATCGTCGACTTTTAATTTTGTATCTAATAAACGAATTCCTTCAACAAGTATAACTCCGGAAAGCAGTCCGACAATGATTGAGCCCCCGAGTGAAATTTCTGCGCAACCAGCAGTTATACCTACAAGTCCACCTAAAACACCGTTCATGGATAATGATGCATCGACCTTCTTGAATCTCAGTTTTGTATATAGTGAAGAAGAAATCAATGCTGCTGAAGTAGAAAGTAATGTCGTACCAATTACCATCGGAACTAGTGAGGGATCAGCAGCAAGTGTACTACCGCCATTAAAACCGAACCATCCTAACCATAGAATGAATACCCCTAATGCACCCATTGGAATGTTATGACCTTGTATGACATTAACTTTCTTACCGCTATATTTACCTAGACGCGGCCCTAAAATCAATACAACCATAAGTGCTCCTACGGCTCCGGTCAAGTGTACAACAGTTGAACCAGCGAAGTCGCTGAATCCTAATGCAGTTAACCAGCCATCACCCTGCCAGATCCAATGACCAACTACCGGATAGATAACAGCCGTCATGGCAACAACAATCAATACATAACTGCCAAGCTTAATTCTCTCTGCTACTGCTCCTGATATGATTGTTGCACATGTTGCAACGAACATAGCCTGGAAGACGAAGAAACCAATATCTTCTACTCCGCTTAACATGAAACCATCTGTTCCAATGATCGAACCTGCAGATGTTCCAAACATGATACCATAACCTACAATAAAGAATAAAATTGCTGCAAAACTAATTGTCATAAAGTTTTTCATAAGAATGTTCAACGAATTCTTAGCTCTTGTAAAACCTGATTCCACCATTGCGAATCCAGCATGCATGAAAAATACCAGCACAGCTCCAAGCATCACCCATACCAGATTAATGGATAATTCCAATGATTCAACTGTAGGCGCCGCGGCATAAGCTGGTGTAGCGATCAGGGAAATGATTAGAAATAATAAAAGGCTTTTTTTAAACATCATGTTTTCCTCCTTCATTTTTATAAGACAGCTTCCATTCCACGTTCTCCGGTACGTATCCGAATCGTTTCTTCAATAGGAGAGACGAAAATTTTGCCGTCGCCGATATTGCCGGTTTTACAGCTTTCAATGACAATATTGACTATCTCGTCCAATTGAGTATCCTCTACAACCATTTCGACTTTAAGCTTTGGAAGTAATTGAATATGGAATTCGGTTGATCGGTAGACACCTGTCTGGCCTTTCTGTTTTCCTGTACCAGCCACCTCGGTAACCGTGAGACCACCAATCCCGATTGCAGATAAATTACTTCTTAGCGACTGGAATTTTTCCGGTCGAATAATCGCTTCAATCTTTTTCATCAATATTCCACCCCTTTTGCATGTAAGTTTTCCTAACATGGTTAGTTATGTTAATTATCATAATAGTTTAAATGGATATTTGCAAGTCTTTTTTGTCATGAATTTAGAAAATTTAGAAGAAAACGTTTTCAATTAAAAATGGATTAAGGAATTATTTTTTATAACTTTTTTTCAATTAGAAGGTTTAATTGAAATTGAACTGGGGTATCTTACATAGTAAATGATGATTGAACATGAAAACATTGGAAAATTACCTAATAATTCTCGTATTCCCCTACCCTTTGATTGACAACTGTAGTATAATTGTACATATGGGTAATTTAAACTTATTTTAATGTAAGTAAGTTAAACAATGTGCCATACAATCACCATACACACTTAAAAAATGAGGAGTGAAGTTTCATGGTAACACTTTATACCTCACCAAGTTGTACTTCTTGCAGGAAAGCAAAAGCATGGCTGGAAGAACACGACATACCGTTTACAGAACGTAATATTTTCTCTGAGCCGCTTACACTTGATGAAATAAAAGAAATATTGCGTATGACTGAAGATGGAACGGATGAGATCATTTCCACGCGTTCAAAGGTTTTCCAGAAACTGGATGTTAATATTGAGCAATTGCCGATGAAAAATCTGTTCAATCTAATTCAAAAGAATCCAGGACTGCTGAGAAGACCAATCATTTTGGATGAAAAACGTTTACAGGTTGGATATAATGAAGATGAAATCCGCAGATTTTTACCTAGAACTGTACGAACTTTTCAATTGCGTGAAGCACAAAGGATGGTCAACTAATCGTTTACAAGAAGCATATAAAATAATGAGAATAAAAGACGCAGAATTTCCTAACCGGACTGCGTCTTTTTTGTTTTCATTCCATCTGATAATTTAAGGGTGACAAATCGGTTATAATAAGTTAAAATATCATACTAACTATCCTATTTATTGCGTGGAAATTTACTTTTTGAATGGCATATAGGCATATTAATTTCCAAAAAGCAGTACACTGTCATACAATGGTTTTAAGCACATCAATAGAGATGGTTAGAGTTGTAATATAACGGGTAATGTTAAGATAAAGAGAACTTTATATGATTATAAATAATGGTGAAGTTGTCTCTTCCATCTAACTGTTTTTCCTTGAAAAATTTAACTGCAAGAAGTGCTTTGGAAGGACGAAACAGCTTATATTTTTAATTTGAAGGGAGAGAAATGAAATGGAAATCGAAAGAATTAATGAAAATACTATTAAATTTTATATTTCTTATATTGATATTGAAGACCTGGGCTTTGAACGTGAAGAAATCTGGTACAACCGGGAGCGCAGTGAACAGCTCTTCTGGCAAATGATGGATGAAGTGAATTACAAAGAAGACTTTAATCCAGATGGTCCTTTATGGATACAGGTTCAAGCAATGGAAAAGGGACTTGAAATAGTTGTAACCAAAGCTAAAGTATCAAAGAATGGTGAAAATCTTGAGCTTCATTCAGAAGACGGAAGCAGTGTAGATCTTCCGGTAGATGAAAAAATTGAAAATCTGCTCGATGATAAGTATGGAAAGAATGTTTCATCTGAGGAAGACGAGGAATTGATGGATGATAATCTCTGGTTAATCGTAGAATTCAATGAATTTGAAGATGTGATCCAGCTAAGTCATTATTTCAATGAGCTATCCGATTTTGGAGAAGAGACGCTTTACCATTATAATGACACCTATTATTTATACATGGAATTTTCTCATGATGTGCTTGATGATAATAAACAGGAAGATGTAATCAGCCAGGTGCTCGAATTTGCCAATGATTCGGATGTATCGGTTCACTTACTCGAAGAATATGGCAAGAAAATTTTTGAAACAGATACATTCTCCCAAGTGAGAGCATATTTTCCTGTAGAGCTATAGACATTCTGCTAAAGAATGTCTATTTTTTTGCAGGATTTTTGACCACTTCTGTCGAAAATAGTTAGACATGGAGGTGGTCTAATGTGCTGCAGGCAATAAATAAAAACGGAAGAGTCACCACGCTTGCAATCATGAAACGAGAAGTTATCGAGAAAATGAAGAAGGAAGGAGAGAAGTTCTATTGTCCCGTATGCAAACAGCCAGTTATTATGAAAGCCGGGATTAAAATGATTGCCCATTTTGCACATCAATCTATTTCCGACTGTCCTTCCAGTGAGGGCGGAGAAGGTATCTATCATGAGCAGGGAAAGCTGATATTGTATGAATGGCTGAAAAAACATGCCATGAATGTCCAGCTGGAGACATATTTGCCGCTCATTAAGCAGCGGCCTGATATACTGCTATCGATAAACGATAAGAAAATAGCGATCGAATTTCAATGTGCAAGGATTCCAAATGAAGAAATAAGAAAAAGAAATCAAGGATACAAATCCGCTGGTATTATTCCAATTTGGATTGTCGGTGCGAATCAGTTCAATCGATATAATCAGAATAGCCTCAAAATGGACCTGTTTACCCGCCAATTCCTGCATCAATTTTCCCAAGACTCACCACTCGCAATTTATTTCTTTGATCCAAGCACCGCTCACATTGCAATCGTTCAGGACGTTTTTATTACCAACAATACAAGAGCAATTGGAAAAATTAAGATAATGCCGCTTAAACAGCTGAAATTCCCTGACTTATTTCAGTTCAATTTATTTTCACCAATAGAGCTAATGCATTTATGGAGTGACGAAAAGCGGCAATTTCGATTGAGAACATCCCAGAGATTGTATGGTGCTGAATTTTCTTGGCGTAAGTGGCTTTATTCAAAAGGCTATCACCCGCAAAATCTCCCATCTGCCGTTCATCTCCCAATTACTTCCCAGCATCAAATGAATACCCCGCTATGGAACTGGCAAAGCAAGATCTGCTTAGAAATCATCCATCCACACCCCATCGGTGGTCTCATCAGTCTAGAATACATTGCGCATGTCCTCAAGACCCGTACCCACAGCGCTGCTTCCTATCCTTTAATACATTCCATAACCCATCCAATTGAACAATATTTCCGTACACTGGAGAACGCCGGTATCCTTCAGCGTGTTTCTTCAAATTCCTTTCAAAAATTGCAGCAGTTTTCTTTCTACAAGCACGTTGAAGATGCAATAAAAGCAGATAATCTTCTTCTGCAGCAATTAATTTTACAAAACTCGGACAAAATACGAGCATGAACCCATATTATTTCGTTATACTAAATAATATTCCGATTTTTTAAAGGAATTTATAAGTCCATCTAGAAATAGTATATAGAGAGTTAAAGGAGGAATTTTTCATGGCAAAATCAACGAAAGAATTACCAAAGCGCAGTGAGGTTTCATTGGATTCTACGTGGAGACTGGAAGATATCTTTACAACAGATGAACAATGGCAGGCAGAACTGAAACAATTACAGCAGGAAATTCCAAAAGTAGAGCAATATAAAGGAAAGCTATCCGATTCTGCTGATACATTATATGAATTGCTGAAGCTGCAGGATGAACTATCTGAGCGCCTTGGTAGACTATATACATACTCGCACATGCGGTATGATCAGGATACAACCAATTCATTTTATCAAGGGATGAATTCCCAGGCAGAAATGATTCTTACTACGGCATCCAGTTCGATGAGCTATGTTGTACCGGAAATACTAAGTATGGATGAAACAAAAATCAACAGCTTTCTGGAAGAGAAAGCAGAACTGAAATTATACAGAAAAGTGCTGGATGAAATCAACCGTCAACGTCCACACGTACTGAGCGAAAAAGAAGAAGCGCTGCTTGCTGAAGCATCTGAACCGATGTCAAGTGCTGCAACTACATTCGGAATGCTCAACAATGCCGATCTGACATTCCCTGCCATTAAAAATGAAAATGGGGAAGAAGTGGATGTAACTCATGGCAGATATTCGACATTCCTGGAATCAAAGGATCGCCGTGTCAGAGAAGATGCCTTCAAGGCAGTATATGATACTTATGGCAAATTTAAAAATACATTTGCCTCTACATTGAGCGGTAATGTGAAAACACAGAATTTCTCAGCGAAAGTACGCAACTATGATTCTGCCCGACAGGCTGCTTTAGATAACAACAATATCCCAGAGCAAGTATATGACAATCTGGTTGAAGCAGTTAACGAAAAACTGTCATTGCTCCATCGATACACCAAATTGCGCAAAAAAGTTCTGGAAATTGATGAGCTTCACATGTATGATCTTTATACACCACTTGTTAAAGATGTAGAAATGAAAGTCACGTATGAACAGGCCAAAGAATATGTGCTAAATGGTTTGGCACCATTAGGAAGCGATTATGCTGAAATCCTTAAAGAAGGCTTTGAAAACCGCTGGATCGATGTTGAAGAGAATAAAGGAAAACGCAGTGGTGCCTATTCATCAGGTGCATACGGCACAAACCCATATATTCTCATGAACTGGCAGGATGATGTAAATAATACATTCACATTGGCACATGAGCTTGGTCACTCCGTGCATAGCTATTACACTAGAAAATCGCAGCCATATCGTTACGGAAACTACTCCATTTTTGTTGCAGAGGTTGCTTCCACAACAAATGAAGCATTATTAAATGATTATCTGCTTGAAAACCTGGAGGATGAAAAGCAAAAGCTTTATATCTTAAACCATTTCCTGGAAGGATTCCGCGGCACAGTCTTCCGTCAGACGATGTTTGCAGAATTTGAACATGATATTCATGTAAGGGCTCAGAATGGAGAAGCACTGACAGCTGATAAATTAACAGAGATATATTATGAACTTAATAAAAAATATTATGGTGAAGAAGTTGTTTCAGACGAAGAAATAGGTCTGGAATGGGCAAGGATCCCTCACTTCTACTACAATTACTATGTATACCAATATGCAACTGGCTATTCAGCTGCAACAGCATTAGCCAGCAGCATCCTGGATGGCACAGAAGGAGCGATCGATCGCTATCTGGACTTCCTTAAAGCAGGAAGCAGCGATTACCCAATCGAAGTGCTTAAAAAGGCAGGAGTTGACATGACCTCTAAACAGCCAATTCTCGATGCACTCGATGTATTTGAGGACAAATTGAATGAAATGGAAAAGTTGCTCCTCGGATAAATTCAGACTGTGGATGAGAAAACAAATAAAAAAAGATAGGGGGACCTGCTCAGGCGGGTTCCCCTATCTTAATCTGCGGTAACTTTTTGTATTGCGATTTGTCATAGAAAGAAGTGTTATATAAATCGATATAAAAAATAATGGCAGTGTAACATATAACGGAATAAGCTTCATCAATCCAAAAAGGTTTAAAAAAAAGGCAAATATCGTTATCACGAGGAAAAAGATAGGATATAATTCACGCATTTTAAACACACTCCTATTGTTATAGTAAGACCGGCGGAAATTGCAGCACCGCCATGGATTGAATAACGGGGAAGCGGTTGGTCGGCGTGTAAAAGAGCGAGAGAGTGGCGATCGGCGGGAAAAAATGGCAGGATCACGGAAAGAGTAACAGAATCGCGGAACCGCGGAATAAAGCTCAGAACGGCGGAATAAAGCTCAGAACCGCGGAATAAAGCGCGAAATCGCGGAATAAAGCTCAGAACCGCGGAATAAAGCGCGAAATCGCGGAATAAAGCTCAGAACCGCGGAATAATCCGCCAACCCACCGAAAACCGCGAAGCCCTCTCGTGAAAGGGAACAGACCAGCATCCACTCCGGTCGCATTGTGATTGTCCCTCTGCTCCCAGTCCATTCCCAATAGTAAATTTTCAGTTATCCTACTATATGTTAAAAATGTGTGAATTAGAAGTGAACATTTTGTGAATACATGCACATAAGCCTTGCGCCATAAAAGAGTTCTTGTTATTATAATATTGTAAGTTAAATACAAACAAATACCCCTTTTGTTTGATCATGAAACTTTCTCCCATCCCCCTTTGTATATATACAAAGATGGAATTAGGATATACGCTGCCCCGTATATCCTTTATTTTTTTGTCTTTTTTTATATTTGGGCGGGGAAGATATCATTTCTTATTTTTCTTTTACAATCGCACCAACTACAATAATCAAAAAATCCCCAAAAAAAATAAAGCCTTTCATCAAGGCTTTTTGTTCAACTAATATATTTCCAGAAAGATCCGTATTTTGCTGGAATTCTCTCTACAACGCGCTTAAATTGGAGTTTCTTCATTTCTTTCTCTGTCTTTGAGATTGACCAGTCATAGACAACAGATATTTCCTTTGATCCGACAACCTCATAAAATTGCATAAATTCTTCTAAAGTCGGTTTGACAGAAGGGATCGGTGTGCGCTGCAGCATTTCTTTCAAGACAAGCTCATATATTTCGTAAGGATAAAGTCCGGAAATCTTGATGCCTTCTTCTTCAATTACCTGATTGAAAAATACAATGGTTGGAATGTAGTCAACTTCCATTTCACGTGTTAATTTTAAATCACACTGGAAAGCTTTTTTGGCTGATGACGAGAAAAGATCCTTTTCAAATTCTTCAATATCCAGCTTGGCTTCAAGGGCACACTGGATAAGTACGTCGCCGTCAGAGATATCCTGCTTTTTCAAGAAAAGATTTTCCTGAAGTTTACGAAAGAATAATCTTCCAGCCTTTTTCCCCTGAAGTTCAGCAGCTTTAATTGCTAAAGAAGCAATCCATGGATATGTTACAGGGTTTTCTTCCCATAGATCTCCATCACAGCTCATTCCAGTACGCTTTGCGGTTTTTTCCCAAATGTCTTTCAATTTCCTTGGTTTATCAAATGTATCTGTATTTAAGGAGGTTAAGTGCCCGCTTACGATTTGGCGAATGGTGAAAAATCTCCCATATTCCACGGACAACTTTTTCAAATATGGCTCAAGAGACCAGCACTCCGCACAGAGTGGATCTATAAATACATAGATTTCGATCGGTTTTTGTACATAATCTATATAGCTATAATTGGCCGATGTGTTTGTATGATTTGAGCTTGTAAGCCCAGTTTGATTCCAACTCACATCGAATTCTCCTTTCTCTTATTCCGGCGTGTTCATCATGTGGTTTGCAGTAAGGGTCAATTTTTCAAATATAGCCGTTCGATATGGTTCATCAATTTCAGCTTCTCTTAATGCTTCTGCCATGCATGCAAGCCAAGCATCCCGTCTTGATGGAGTGATCTCAAAAGGCAAATGACGTCTTCTGAGCATTGGATGCCCGCGTTCTTCCTCATAGAGTCGTGGGCCACCGAAAAATTGGGTTAAAAAAGACTTTGCTTTCTAGCGGTTTCCGTTAAATCTTCTGGAAAAATAGGGGTTAATGCTGGGTGATTTTCAACTCGGTTATAAAAGGCGTTTACTAGATTTTGTATGGTATCGAATCCGCCAATGGCTTCATAAATTGTTCGGTTACTAATCTGTTCCATAACAACTCTCCTTGAAATGAGAAAATATAATTATTGTCTGTATAATTTTCTCTATAAAACACAGCGGCTTGGATTGCTTCAAATTTCCTCAGTATATTTATGATAGCAATGCCTTCAGGCGCATATTGACTTTTCCCAAAAGGATTGATGCGTCCAATAACAATGGCCGGAAGCAATGTGTTGATTTGTACGGCATTACATGTACGCTTGTTCGCTTTCGAACTGTTTGTATATATTGTAGCAACGGAATCACTTATGAGCAACAAATGTGATTCGGATATTTACAGGGAATAATGGTTATTTTTCCATGGAATAGAAAAATCTCTCTATCTTATTCGGTGTTTCCCTTTTTATTATCTGATGATCCTTCAATATCTGATTGAATACGTTTGAACCTGTTTCTTTAGATGGAGCTTCCAGTTCAAATTCGAAATCTTCCTGGTTATGATAATGACTGTGATCTAGTACAAGGAGCACTCCTTCGTAGGCTGCTTCTCTGCGCAATGTTGTCAAGCTGCCAAAGTACTTAAGGTTTTCTATAGATATCCCTTTTTTTTGCATCTGTTTGGATGTGTGTTCTTTGGTGATTATATTTCCTTCTAGCCAGTTCCTTGCTTCTTGCTCTGTGAGAGAATCATGTGTTTCAAGAAGACCATCTGGATGCGGTTCTTTTAAGGTTAATTGATACTTTCCGCCCTTTTCTCTAATTCGGAGTGCACAGCCGTTTGCTTTAAGAGAAAGGTCTTCTGTCTCAAAGTAATGATTAATTTGGTTTTTTCCTTGTTCAGGAAAAGGGAGGCTGTTCAGTAATTGTTCAAATTCATTCTTGAGCAATAGATTCTTATATTCAATTTCTATTTCTTGTGTCATTTTTTATGTCCCCCAATTTGTGAAATAGGCTTTTATTCATTATGTCTAAACGAAACAATCAATGCAAAGATTAGCGATTTTCATCCAATATGGTAAAATAGGGATGGCTATTATTTGAATTTTAAGGGTGATTACATGAATTGGGAAGCTGTCTTAGCACCTTATAAGCAAGTCGTGGAAGAATTAAAAGTGAAACTGAGAGGCATGCGATCGCAATATGAATTGGAATCCAGTCATTCACCAATCGAATTTGTGACCGGACGTGTTAAACCGATTCAAAGCATTATTGAAAAAGCTGAGCTGAGAAATATCTCTCTTGATGATATCGATTCAGAGATTCAGGATATTGCAGGGGTACGAGTTGTGTGCCAATTTGTAGAGGATATCTATACAATCATCAATATGCTGCAAACACGAAATGATTTTACTATAATCGAGGAAAAAGATTATATTACAAATAAGAAGGCCAGTGGATATAGGTCCTACCATATGATTATCGAGTATCCTGTTGCAACAATCCATGGCCAGAAAATGGTTCTGGCAGAGATTCAGATACGTACACTCGCTATGAATTTCTGGGCAACTAATGAGCACTCGTTAAATTATAAATATGAAGGAAGATTGCCGGGAGAAGTTCGATCAAGGCTAGAACGTGCAGCCGAGGCGGCATTTAAACTCGATGAAGAAATGTCTAAAATTAGAAACGAAATCCATGAAGCACAACGGTTATTCCGCAGAAAGTAGTCATACTTTTGCCGGAAAAGAAAAACAATCTAAGGGGAGATAATGGATGAAATTTAAAATCGTATCTAAAGGTGATGAAAGATCCAATAAGCTGAAAGCAATGATGAAGCAATATTTATCAGATTTTGATTTGACATACGATAAAGTCGAACCCGATCTTGTTATTTCTGTTGGTGGTGACGGAACATTTCTGGAGGCTTTTCATCGGTATGTACACCGGCTTGAATCCACGGCATTTATAGGTGTCCATACGGGTCATTTAGGTTTCTATACGGACTGGACACCTGATGAAGTGGAAAAGCTAATCATTGAAATAGCGAAGACGCCATTCCAGACAGTGGAATATCCGCTGCTCGAGGTTATTATCCGTGGTAAAAAAGGTGGCAATGAAGATCGATATTTGGCTCTCAATGAGGCGATGATTAAGACGGCTGATGGGTCCTCTGTCGTATTTGATGTAGAAATCAAGGGGGAGCATTTTGAAACCTTCCGCGGAGATGGAATCTGTATTTCCACCCCATCCGGAAGTACCGCCTATAACAAGGCATTGGGTGGAGCGATTCTTCATCCTTCGCTTGAGGCAATACAGATTACGGAAAATGCATCGATCAATAACCGGGTGTTCCGGACGATCGGTTCACCATTAATCTTGCCCAAACACCATACATGCTTTTTAAAGCCCATGGTGGATAGCAGCTTTCTGATCCAAATTGATCATTTTACGAAGAATTATCAAAATGTAAAATCGATTCAATGCCGTGTTGCGAAAGAAAGAATCCGTTTTGCACGATTCAGGCAGTTTCCTTTTTGGAACAGGGTTCGTGATTCCTTTGTGTCAGATGATAAATAGGAATGTGAGGCAGAATTGAAATGAAGTGGATCATCGACGAACAGTATGATGGGATGATTATCCGTGAGTATTTACAAAAAATTCATGGGTTTTCCAGAAGAATCTTGACAGCAGTAAAGCTCGAACGAAAGAACATCCAGGTGAACGGGGTCGAGAAAAACGTACGCTATGCATTATCGGCGGGTGATGTGCTGGAGATTCGTTTTCCAAAAGAAAAGGTCAGTGCAGCATTAAAACCGGAAAAATAGATTTGGATATCGTATATGAAGATGAGGCAGTCATCGTCATAAATAAACCTCCAGGAATGGCTACCATGCCGTCGCCGCAGCACTTCACCGGGACTTTGGCGAATGGATTGATTGCCTATTACAGGTCCTGCGGCAGGAATGATTCTACCGTCCATGTCGTAACCAGATTGGATGCAAATACCTCTGGTCTTGTCCTGATTGCGAAGGATCGCTATACGCATTCGCTGTTTTCAGAAGCTCAGAAAGCAGCCAAGATAAACCGTAAATATATGGCTGTTGTGGAAGGGGTCCCCCAGACCAAAGGAACAATCGATGCACCGATAGCCAGGAAAGCGGGTTCCATTATCGAACGGGAAGTAAATGATTCGGGCAGGCGGGCAGTCACCCATTATAAAAAATTGCAGGAGCTGGCCGGCCACAGCCTGGTAGAGGTTGAACTGGAAACGGGAAGAACTCACCAGATTCGGGTGCATTTCTCTAATGAGGGATATCCGCTGGCGGGTGACGACCTTTATGGCGGCACCTTACAGTTAATGGGCAGACAAGCATTGCATTGTTTTGATTTAAACTTTAGACACCCGCTTACAAAGCGGGCTATTCATCTGCAAGTGGAGCTGCCCGAGGATATGAAACTGCTGCTACAGGGAATTGAGCTTAAGAAAAATGTCTGAACTTTTCCTCGAGCAAGGCTTGATTGGAGGGTACGGTAACTGTTTCCTCCTCCGGTAAGCGGAAGGCCGTCAGTTTATTGCCAAAAACACAGCCTGTGTCAATGTTGATGGTTTTGTTGACCATTCTGGGCTCCTTTACAGGAGTATGTCCATACACAATCCATCTGTCTCCTTGATAATGCTTTGCCCAGTCCCTGCGAATAGGGCGTCCATCTGTATCAAATTCTCCTGAGATATCACCGTACAATACGAAGGTTTTTACCTTCTTATCGGTTCGGCCAATCAGGCTTTCTTTGATGCCGGCATGGGCAATGATGACGTTTAGCTCAGGAATCTGAAGATAGAGTGGCGCCTGTTCATATAATGTAATAAACTGATGACTGATAAATTTCTGTTCGCGCGCAGGCAGGGCGCGATACTCGGCTGCAGTTGTTTCCAGGCCATGTTTTTCCTGTACTTTATTTCCTAAGAAGAAACGATAGAGTTTATTGCAATGGTTTCCGGGTACATAGAGTGCCTTTTGCTGTTTAACGACCATGTTGTAAACAAGTTTAATGACAGCTATCGAATCCGGTCCGCGGTCTGTAATATCCCCGACAAATACAGGAATTCTTCCATGTGGGTGAATATAGATGTCTTTTTCGAAGACATATCCCATTTTCAAAAAGAGCGCCTGCAGCTCATCGATACAGCCATGAACATCTCCGACCACATCAATTTTCATGAAAAAACCCCTTATCAATTTATGGTTGCATTCTTCTATAATATTATTTAATATAATCCGGTGGAAACGTGATGAAATTCCACATACTATATACGGATATTGTTATCCATTTTACAGGATATTATTTTGTTTTCATACTTAAAAGAAGCAGCCTATTGTTTAATGAAGGCGATAAAGGGAAAGTAGTTTAAATTATTGTCTATTTTATGCCAGAGAGGAAGTGAGGATATGGGAAAGAGTCATCATAACTATCAAGAACAATATGAAGAGAAATACCAGGAATATTTCCTTAAAGTACAATCCTCATTATCCAATAATGATATCGAATCATTCCGTGAGGATTTTCTTGAGATGCATCCATACGATCAGGCCATGTTTTTTAAGGAACAGGAAAAAGAATATAGGATCAATATTTATAAGTACTTATCTCCTGAAGAGCTTGCTGAAATCATGATTAATATCGATTTGGAAAATGTAACGGAGTATTTTACTGAAATGCATCCACGCCTGGCTGCGATGGTGTTTTCTGAAATGCCTGCCGATGATGCGGTAGACATATTGAATGAGCTGGATAAAGAAGAAGTAGCCAGTTTCCTGACAATAATGGATAAAGAAGCTGCTGATGAAATCAAAAAATTACTGCACTATGAAGAGAAGACAGCCGGTAGTATAATGACGACCGAGTATGTTGCTATCTTCCAGGATCAAACGGTAAAAGAAACGATGCAGCTTTTTGAAAAAAGAAGCGCCGGACGCAGAAACCATTTACTATTTATTTGTACTTAATGATGATAAACAGCTTGTTGGGGTCGTATCGATTCGAGATCTGATTGTGGCTGATGATGAAATCTTAGTCGAAGAGATAATGAGCACACAAGTCGTCGCGGCATCTGTTGCTAAAAACCAGGAGGAAGTGGCTCAAATGTTTAGAGACTATGACTTCCTAGCATTACCTGTTGTTGACTTTCAAAATCATCTGCTGGGAATCATTACAGTCGATGATATCCTCGACGTTATGGAAGAAGAGGCGAGCGAGGACTATTCCAGACTGGCAGCGATGTCAGATACCGATAAAGTGGATGACACAGCATTTACATCGGCCAAAAGGCGTCTCCCTTGGCTGATTATCCTATCGTTCCTTGGGCTTTTCACAGCAAGCCTTATTGGAAGATTTGAGGCAACTTTGGATCAGGTGGCCGTACTTGCCATCTTCATTCCGCTGATTGCCGGGATGGCCGGAAATACTGGCACACAGGCATTGGCGGTTGCTGTTCGTGGTATTGCAACAGGGGACTATGGCAACCAGGGAAAGATGAAATTAATTATTCGTGAAGCGGCAACCGGGATTATTACCGGCTCCATCTGTGGTGTTCTGCTGGCTATTGTGATTTACGTTTGGCAAGGAAATATCTATCTTGGATTCCTTGTAGGATTCTCTATAATGGCGTCTCTGATTGTTGCTACATTAGCTGGATCACTAATACCGATGATTATGCACAGATTCCATATTGATCCTGCAGTAGCATCAGGGCCATTTATTACAACCATAAATGACATCATATCCATACTCATTTACTTTGGAATGGCCACCGCATTTATGGGCTATCTTATGTAACATGGAAGCAAGCACCTTACCGAACCAGGAAGGTGTTTTTTATTCGACAAAAATCGGGAAGTGACAGGCACCTACTTTTAACATTTCATTTACTGGGTTCATATAATGGGTTGAGGAATAAAGGAAGGAGAGATGGATAGATGGTGAAGAAGAAATTTGCCAATGACCCACTGCTTTATATTCATCAGCCTGACATTGGGACAGCACAGGCACCGATGCAGCACCATTATATGAGCAATAAGAAAAAAGATAACGTCGAAAAAACAGCTGAAGAAGCTGTGGCACCGCAGAAGGCAAAAAGACGACAGTCATCTTTTCAGAATAGTTTTAAGGGAAATGCCCCTACTGCTATCAAATCGGATTCTGTAAAGGAGCCGGAAAACAAAAAGAATTTCAAGGAAATGAATGTACGAGAACGAATCAATTATTTCCTGGATCGGCCTGAATATGCACCAAAGGTAAGGTGTGAAATAAAAGCCAATGGGAGAACATACCGCGGCGTCGTGCTCGGAATGGAAGACAAAAATGTAATAATAAAAGCCAGCAACAGAAAAACACCGATTCAAGTACTGCTCGATGATATAAATGAAGTTCAGCTATTGGGATTTTAGATAGGACGCTTTTCACGGCTACTGGAAAACGGCAGCTTGGTTTATATTTGTTGCTTTCCTGCTGCCCAGGGAAGCTTGACATGCACGCAGAATCTTTGGGGAATTCCAAGGAGACTGCGTGTATTTATTGCGATTTTAAACTTTAAATGTCTGGAGATAGCAGGTATAGTCTCAACTAAATCAAAAATTAAAAAAACACCATTAGAGGAGAAAGTCTCCTTAATGGTGTTTTGAAGTGGATTAGTTATTAAATGCACTGACTGCTGGAAGACAAGTAACATGACAGAAGCAGTCAAGACTAACGGTGATACAGATTCCTGTTGCTTCGAGTTGATGTGTGCTTTGATCTGCTGGGTCTTTCATATGATCATGTCCGCAATTTTCACCATTCTTTAATAGCAATTCAAGAACAGCACAGTTATCATCGTCGACCTTTTTCACCCGGAAAATAAAACTCGCTACGATATCACCGATGTGCCCATTGTCTTTTGGAGCACCAAATCCTTTAAATGGCTTACAGTCCTTGCAATATAAAATCACTGGTACTGTATCTAAACCATTTCCACTATCAGACTCACCTAAGAGATCACTGATGGATTGGTCACAACTGGTATCACAGCAATTTTCCACGATATCATTTTGTGCTTCCACGATGTCTTTTAAAATATCTGCTACACAGTTTCCTGTATCAAAATTTTTTCCACAACCCATGAAAAATAACTCCTTTCGATAAATGAATTTACTTTCCTTATAGGATATGTGTCATCACCTAGATGGTGTGGGCATATATAGGAATTTTTGTCCGTGCTCCATGAAGAGGAAAATATGCCGTCGCTGCATATAATGATAAAAGAATAAATAAAATAAATTAGAAATAAGAGGTTATTTCTTTTTAAAACGGGTATAGAGGAATAGAGAAGTTCAATGACGGTCATAAAGCAAATCTTTTATGCGAATATTATTGCAACTAATTTTGATGCGAGGTGAGAGGGATGGGCTACATATTACCGGTTGATCATTATCAGTATAATGACTATCATAAGCGGGTTGTACAGGAAAAAGAAAACAAACATTTCATTGAACGTCCCTTTAAAGTTATCTTGGATAACAGGCATCAGGAAATCTCAAGCAAATATGATTCCTTAAACAGGCAGCAGCAACAAGAAACGAAACTGCAAAACGCTTCACACGCCCTATTTGGGGAACTGACAGGCAAAGGCAATCTTTTCAATGACAAAGCATAAAAAGCATAAGCAAGGCGAAAAAACACTCCATTGATTGGAGTGTTTTTTATTTCATATTCCATTTTTGATGGTTTCGGTTATGATAGGGGAGGATAAACAGTTCTTTGTTCTCTGCATATTCCGCATAGAAGATATCTGTAATATGCTGGAATCCCTGCTTGTTTATTGCTTCGAGCAACCAATCTTCTGTCAGATTCTTTTCCCTTAGATTATCGAAAATGATTTCGCCGTCATTGATTAAGGTAATCGGTAAATGAACCTCCAGTGGAGCGAGCATAAGATCTTTTCGATTAGGGGACTGATAATCTGACTTTTTCAAGACGGATAAAGTCCCGTTCGCTTCCAATATTGCAAATTCGACTTCCTGTAATGAGAAGATATCTTTTGCCCGCAGCAAGTGCTGCAGCTGGTTGATATCGAGTTTGTTTTTTTTCATGGTGTCACGGATAAGCTTGCCGTTATAGATGACAATGGATGGACTTCCTTCGATTAGATGTCTTGTTCTTTTAAATTTTTGTGTAATAATTTCTGAAACGTACATTAATACACCGTAAACAATCAGTACAAAGCATATTTCTGGAATGCCGGATTCAGGATCGAACAGTGCATTTCCAACCAGTTCACCTAATAGAAGAGCTGAAATGAAGTCAAAAGGTGTAATCTGGTTAATCTGTGTCTTACCAAGAATTTTAGTTAAGATAAATAATGCCAAAAAGCCAAATAATGTTTCAATAAACATGGAAAAGTAATCCGACATAAGCCTAGTCCTCTCATAAAAAACATTCAAGGTTTATTGTAACCAGGAAATAATTAATCATGTATGGGACCAATTTTGCAAAAAGAAAAACGCACCACGACTAGCGTGGTACGCATCATTTCATTTGTTTTACCATGGTGACATGCGGAATGCCGGCATCGAGAAACTCACCAGAGATGGTTTCGTATCCAAGCTTCTTATAAAAATTTTCAGCATGTGTTTGGGCATTCAGCTTTGCTTTTTTATAATCCTTATCCCGGATGACCTTTTCCATTTCAAGGATGACTTGCTTGCCGATGGATTTACCACGATGTTCTTTAGCTACGCAAATACGTTCAAGTTTCCCGTATTCTTCCACAAATCGGAGCCGGCTCGCAGCTACTGGCAATCCATTATCATAGGCGATGAAATGGGTTGCCGTTGCATCGTGTTCATCCAGCTCTTCTTCCGGAGGGACATTTTGTTCGTTAACAAATACGTTCATTCTTATTTTATATACATGCTCTAATTCTTCTCTTGTCTCTACAATTTTTATTTCCATACCTATTCCTTTCTAAAAACAAATGTATCGTAAACGGTCCATGAACCATTTTCAAGCTGGTAAAGCAATTGGAAACGATCTACAGTATCCTCAAAATGGAATTCCTCCATTTGAAGCCTTCCAAGAACATCCATAAATTCGTCATGCACAAGGTCCTGGGCAATTGTGATGTGCGGCACAAATGTATGCGTATTGGTATCTTCGAATATACCTTTATGCATCAATGCTTGCAGATCCAAAAGCGGCTGAACGGGCTCCACCTTAAAATAGATCGTGTTTGTGACAGGCGAAAAGGTTCTGACTTTGTTGATATTGATTTGAAAAGGTGCTGCTGCGTCGGCAATACGTTTAAGTTCTGTCGTTATATTATCAAGCATTTCATCGTTCGCCTTGAATGATTCCTTTAGGGTAATATGAGGTGGAATCAAAGAATAATGAGGGTCATAACGTTTTCTGAAAGCATTTGCCTGGTCTTGGATCGGCTTCGAAGGGAAAATAGCAATACCGTAATTCATAAGAAAACCTCCTGCCTAAATTTTTATCATGTAGCAAGTATCGATTATTCTGTTTCAATTTCCAATTCAATTCAATTCAGCAATCAGTATAGCAATCAGTATAGCAAAAAAATGCTTAAGAAAAAATTAATTGAACATCGTCGCTAGAATACGCGGCATATCTTTTTGCCAATATTTCCATGAATGGTCTCCATTTTCCAGTTCATGATAATAATAGGTAGTGCCTTTCGTCTTCAATTGCTTATTTAATTCACGGTTTGGCTCAAGAAAGTCAGCAATATTGCCATCTGTCATATGGACTTCCGTTTCATCTTTTCCGATAGTATGGTAAATGTCTATGGAATGAAGATTTTCTGCATCCTTGACAGTGCTCAATACATTTTCATCCACGTAAGGTGACTGCATCACTACTTTTCCAAATGTGTTGGGGTATCTGATTGCTGTCATCAGCGCCAATGTCCCTGCCAGGGAATCTCCCATTAATGCCCGCGACTGCCCCATATGATAAGTAGGGATGATCTCATCAAGAAGCGGAACGACCTCTTTGACAAGGAATTTGGTATAGGCATCATTTTGTTCCCCGCTTGGATGGTATTTTTTCCGGCGATCATACTTATCCTTATAATGGATTCCGGCAAAAACGGTATTCGTCATTTCCTTGCTGCTATGCAGCTTATCGCTTAATGTTGCAACTCTCCCCATTTGAAAATAATCATTTCCATCCTGCATGATACAGATATTATATTTAAAGAGAGGGGAGTAAGACTCCGGCAGATAAATCTTAATTGTCATTGGTTCATTTAAGTAACTGCTTTCGATTTCCTTTTCAATCATTTTACCTTTTCTTCCCATGACATTCACCTCAATTGACTAGTTATCTATGGATTAATCCTTTGATGCACACGCTTTCTTTCAGTCTATCACTATCCATATTGCCTGTCACTTCCCGGAAAAATTACTCTGTCGACAAATTATGACAAGAACCGGGAAGTGACAGGCACCTATTGCAGTTGGCCTTTGTATAGGTTGAAGTATTTTCCTTGTTGTTGAATCAGCTCATCGTGGCTGCCTTTTTCGATAATCTGACCATGTTCCAGCATGATAATCATATCCGCTTCCTGAATAGTATTTAAACGATGGGCAATGACAAAGCTTGTTCTGCCTTTCATCAGCCTTGTTAATGCATCCTGAATCTTCAATTCTGTAATTGTATCGATATTGCTGGTAGCTTCATCAAGAATTAGAATCGCCGGCTCTGCAAGCAATGCTCTTGAAATCGTGAGCAACTGCTTCTGCCCTTGACTGATACCACTGCCATCCTGATCAAGCATCGTTTCATAGCCATCAGGGAGGTTTATGATAAATTCATGTGCATTGGCGTCTCTGGCGGCATTTTCAACCTCCTCATCTGTCGCATCCAGTCTGCCATATCGAATATTTTCGCGGATTGTCCCATGGAAGAGAAAAGCATCCTGCAGAACAAATGCCATATGTTTACGTAAATTGCTTCTCTTAATTCGTTTCAGTTCAATACCATCCAGCAGAATCCTGCCGCCATCATAATTGTAAAAGCGGGAGATCAGGTTAATGATCGTTGTTTTACCAGCACCAGTGTGACCAACGAAGGCAACAGTCTGCCCAGGTTTTGCCTCAAAACTAATATCTTTTAAAATCGCTGTATCTTCATAACCAAACCGGACATGGTCAAATTTTATATTGCCTTTTGTAGTGGAAATCTCCACTGTATCTGCCTCATCCAATTCTTCCTGCGGTTCATCCATCACGCTGAATACCCGTTCTGCTCCAGCGATAGCTGACAACAGTAAGTTGAATTGGTTAGAAAGTTCATTCAATGGACGCGTGAATTGACGTGCAAACTCTGTGAAGATGACGATAATACCGACTGTCACAAGCTGCGAATCAGAAACAATAACTAAAATACCACCAATCAATGCGATTAAACCGAAGCTCAGGAAGTTCAGCATGTTCATGATTTTTGGTACAAAGCCAGCGATTGTCTGGGCCCAGAATCCTGTTTTCTTCAGTTCATCATTTCGCTGCTCGAATTCACCGATTACTTTATCCTCTTGAGAATAGGTTTTCACAACATGCTGTCCGGAGACAATCTCCTCAACATAACCATTCACCTCTCCCAGTTTCTTCTGCTGCAGTTTATAAAGCGGACCGGTCCTGGAAGTAATCCATTTCATTGAAAAATACATGGCTGGAATAACAGACATCGTAACAGCGGTTAGAATTGGGCTTAAATAAAGCATGACCGCAATTGTTCCAATAAGGGTAAGAACACTTGAAAAAATCTGTATCACCGATGAATTTAAGGTATTGTTTACATTATCAATGTCATTCGTCAAACGACTCATCAATTCACCATGCTGCCGCTTGTCAAAATAGGAGATTGGCAGACGGTGGAATTGTTTAAATAAATCCTTGCGCAGGGAGTAAACCGTGTTTTGGGCAATGCCAATCATCCAAAAGCTCTGCAGGAAAATCGATAGGGAATGAAATAAATAAACAACAATCAGCCAGATTAAGACAATGCCAAGACCAGCAGCCTCTCCAGTCACGATAAATTCATCTATGGCCATTCCAACCATAAAAGGACCGAGAAGGCTTAATCCAGAACTAAACATCACCATTAGAATGACAAGGAACAGTTTTCCTTTCTCTACGGATAAATAATCCCAAATGCCTTTAAGTGTGGCCTTCATATTCTTGGCTTTCTTCTTGTTATCTGCATCCGTTTTATCAATAGGAATCTTTTCGTATTGAAAAGGAGTTTTCAATGAATCACTTCGCATGTGCATACTCCTTTCCAAACTGGGATTCGACGATATCTCTATATAGTCCTGATGTTTCCAATAATTCCTCATGTGTACCAATATCAAGGATCCTGCCTTTATCCATCAACAAGATTCGATCAGCCGTACTAGCTGTGGAGATTTTCTGTGTAATGATAAGCATCGTACAATTGTATTTCTCAATAGCATGCAAGAGTCGCGACTCTGTTGCTAAATCAAGTGCACTGGTACTGTCATCAAGCATCAAAATCATTGGTTTGCGGATCAGCGCACGTGCAATGGATATACGCTGCTTCTGACCGCCAGATAAATTAACTCCTTTTTGACCAACTCTTGTTTCATATCCATTCGGCAATTCCATAATCGTCTCATGTATTTGCGCATCCTTTGCGGATTGAACGATCTCCTCTTTTGTTGCGTCTTTTTTCCCCCATGCAATATTATCCGAAATACTGCCGCTGAATAGCAGGGGACTTTGCGGAACATAGCCGATACTGCCGCGAATCTGATTAAATGTATAACCATCAATAGCTTTGTCATCCACCAGAATTTCCCCATCATTAACGTCATAGAGCCTTGGCATCAACTGGAACAACGATGTTTTCCCAGAGCCAGTTGCACCAATGACAGCAAGCTTCTCTCCAGATTCCACTGTAAATGAAATATCCGACAATGATGGTTTTTCTGCCCCGGGGTATTTGAAGGATACTTGACGGTATTCAACCTTTCCTTTGGTGACTGACATGGTAATATCAGCATCCAGGTTTTCTGCTAGGTCCGTCTCCAGTGAAAGAACTTCATCGATTCGATGTGCAGAAGCTTTTGTTCTGGAAATGGCCATAATAATGAAAGAGAACATGGAGATGGCCATCGATACACGCAGTGCATAATTCACCATCGTTACCACTTCGCCAACATTGGCCTGGTCCGCGATGGTTTGTGTATTTCCGTACCATAAAATAAAAATAATACTTAAATTCATTACAAACAGCAGGATAGGCATCGATGCTTCAACAAAGCGAAAGGTCTTGCGGGTGGAATCTGCAAGCCCAGTATTTGCTTCCATAAAGCGACCCTCTTCATAATCACGTCTTGTAAATGCTTTAATCAATCGCATTCCAGCCAGATTCTCCTGCATCACACGGTTTACCAGATCGACATTGTTCTGAACCTTGCTAAACATCTTACTGGCTAATTTAAGCACCCAAACCAGGAAAAGGATGAGGAGGGGGACTGTTACCAGAAATACAACGGCCAATCTCGCATTTACCATAAAAGCCATCACCACACCGCCGAATACGGTCAAAGGAGCTTTAGCCATGATCCGAAGAGCCATAAAGACAGTATTCTGCATTTGCCTAATATCATTTGTAAATCTCGTTACAAGCCCTGATGTTGGATATTGATTCAAATTAGCAAATGAAAATTCCTGTATCTTTTCAAATAATTTCTGACGAATATCATATCCAAACGCAAAACTTACATGCGAGGAGAAAAATGAATTCAGCATACCGGCAATCAAAGAAAGAAATGCAAGACCGATCATGATACTTCCCCATAAGACAATATTATTTATATCCTGATTCATCACACCCTGATCAATCATCTTTCCAAGAAATAACGGAAGAAGCAATTCCACTGAAAGCTCAGTAAGCATTAATAGAAATGCCGCGACAGCAGGAAGTTTATATGGTTTCATAAAGGATAAAACATTTCTCAAAAGCGACCCACCCTCAATCTCAGATAAAAAACAATTTTTTTACTATTATAAGTTCAATCCAAGATATTATCCAGTGTTGTATTTCGAGTTTCGAAGTTGTTTTTACCGATAAGGGTGTGAACGGGAAAATAGTTATCTGGGATTCTGGAGAAAGGGGAAGGGCTGGCGAGAAGCAAAATATGAATAGATAGAAAGCAGATTAGGATTTCCGTAATGATAAGCGAAGGGATATGCATCGTTGGCAGTATGGTAGAGGAATTTGAAAAATTTATTATAAAGTTGTATATTGACAGTTTTGCATTATCCGGTTATAGTTTTATTATTAAATTACATACGATTCCGTAGCTCAGCTGGGAGAGCGCTACCTTGACAGGGTAGAGGTCGTTGGTTCGAGCCCAATCGGAATCATACCAGTAAACGCTTGACCTGTAAGGGGTTGAGCGTTTTTTTATGTAAATTGAATACTCTTGTTGTCCAATTGTTGTCCAAATAAGAATAACAAGTGTTTTAGTAATAGAATTAGCATCCATTATCAGATTTATCTAGGGGGATGAAGGATTTCGCTAAACTATGTTTGTAGATTTGTGAAAAGATGTACTTAAACAAACGAAGCAGGTTAGTTTAAGAAGGACTTCAAGGTTTTAACATTGAATTATAATATGTACATATAAAAAGTGGGTGGAAATAATGAATAAAATTTATATTATATCTGGTCCAGCAGGAGTTGGTAAATCCACAACTTCAAAGGGGCTTGCTGAACAATTTGACCATAGTGCTTATATTGAAGGTGACTTAATCAATCATATGGTTGTTGGCGGATATCTTCCGCCTTGGAAAAGTGAAGAATTGCTTTCATTAATTTGGGAAAATATTGCCGACTTAAGTATCAATTTTATCCAGGCGAATAAGAATGTAATCATTGATTATGTTGCTTTCCCGGAAGATGTAGAAAAATTTTCTCAAAAAATTCACGATGATGTAAAAAACGTAGAAATTATATATGTTGTTTTATGGGTCAATAGTGATGAACTGTTAAGAAGAGATGCTTTAAGGATTAAAGAACATCAGATGGGAGCAAGATGTTTAGAATTAGTGGAAGAATTTGAAAGTGAAGGAATAGATAAACGCTTTTTCTATAATACAACCTATTTACAGCCATCAGACTTAGATGAAATCTTTCTGAATATAAGTGAGAATCCTTCATTCAAATATTGATTTCTTACTAAACTAACGTGGCAGGTTAGTTGAAAAAAGTTAAAGCAGAAAATGAAACCATTTTTGCTTATGTTCGTATTTAAAATATGATTTTAATATGTAATTGGGGTGATGGTGTGGGAAAAGAAACCATTTATAAAAGTGAAGAAGGAAAAAGATTTCTTAATCAGCATTATGAAAATTACATAAATACATTTAGTTTTGATGTCGAACGAATATATGTTGAAACCAGTTTTGGTAAAACGCATATTCTAGTAGCTGGACCGTTAGAAGGAAAGCCCATTTTTATATTTCAAGGTGGTAATTGTATAAACCCAATGACTTTATCTTGGTTTACACCACTAATAGATAAGTATAGAATTTATGCGCCAGATACAATTGGTCATCCAGGATACAGTGATGAAAATAGAATTTCAGCGAAGGATAATAGCTTTGCTCAATGGATTGATGAGTTAATGAATTATTTAAATATAGATAGCAGTGCATTTATCGGTCCTTCCTACGGTGCTGGAATTATTTTAAGGTTAGCTGCATTTATGCCGAATAAAATTGATTGTGCTGTATTAGTATCACCAGCAGGAATAAGATTAGGTTCTAAAATTAAAATGATTAAGGATGTTTTACTTCCCTTAGTCCTATTTAATGCTACCTCATTAGAAAAATATCTTAATAAGATTACTGGTAATATGTCGGATAATAGTATGCGAGATATTGATAAAACAATTATTGGCGATGTATTTAAATACACCAGACTAGAACAAGAAATGCCTAAATTAACAACGAGGAAAGAATTAGTAAATTACAGCTCACCCACTATAATCATAGCAGGGAAAAAAGATATCTTCTTTCCCGAAAGCAGACTGAACAAGATTGCTAAGGAAATCGTACCGAATTTAACTGCTTTTAAAACCTATAATATGGGACATTTTCCGTCAGAAGAACATTTAATAAAAATCAACAATGAGATTATAGAGTTTCTAAAAGAGAATTATTAAAACGTATTTCTTATTAAACAAACTGGTGCTTATCTTGAATAAAGGATAGTACCATTTCGCTATAGGACAGTTTTATTTAAAACAAGAAATCCCTAACACCAGGTGAAGTAAGATTTTTTGAAAAAGCAAATGTTGAGGAGTGTAAAAAATGCCATTCATTAAACATTTTGAGGTAAATATACTTGAAAAATCTAGTGGATTAAAACAACAAGAGAAAATTATATAGAAAAAAAGAATTCACGTTGATTCAGTTGTAAAAGACAGTACAGAAGCTCGTTGATATAATTACGATAAGAACATGAAGTGTTTTCATTCATTATCTAAAGAGGATTTTAATGAAGAGTTAAAGAATTTCGTCAGTAAAAATATAAACTTTAAGGAGATTAATGACCTAACTTCTGTAGATGGAAAGTCTCTATAGCCAATAGGAAAACAAGAGATTTGTCAATTTAGTCTAATAATTTGTGAAGTATTATACTTAAAATAACTGGTGCTTTAGTTGAATAAGAAATCAAAATAAGATTACACATTTTAGATATGTCTATTATGTGTGGTTCTTTTTATATCAAGCATTGTCCTCCTCTAACCTAAATATAACATTGGTATACGAATATATGGACGATCGTGATAACGACGGTATGGTAGGTGAGTAAGCCCCTAGAACTTTGAGGCAAAATAAATGAACGAAAGAACATTTCCTCGTTGGACGATTTATTACAATTTGCGAAAGGGTGTCTATACAGGAATAATTGAAGTTAATGGTCATATCTTCTATAAAATTTGTACGATGAAAATATAATTATTTTTCAATAACGGGTGCAATAGATAAAAGAGCAAAGCTGATACACTCCCATTTTAAGTGAAACAAATAGAGCTTGGAAAAGTCTCCAAGCTCCTTGCTGTTTAATTTCTTCTTCAAAACGCGCCCAATAACGGAATAACATAATTATTTAAATAGCCTATTATCTGAAAGTCTTTTATTTTTCTTCACTTCAACATTTATGTTGCTTCAAAATTTTTATTATAGTCCGACTTGATCAACAGCGTAAGTTGCATCTGCTTCACTATGGCCTTCATATAATAATTGGTCAATCAAGCCGCTTCTGGAGAATGATGTGTAATCAAGATAACTTTGGGCTTGCAACACCGCTTGTTCTCTCCAATCTACCTCAATGTTTTCTACTGCGAACTTTGCTTCTTCAGTAGGATATCCTTCATACTCTAACTGGTCAATCAAACCTGACTTAGAGAAGGCTGTATAATCTAGATAGCTTTCAGCTTGACGAATTGCGTTCTGTTGTGAGAGTGACATTTCTGGTTCTTTCTCTGCTTCTGCCTGTGCTTTTGCTTCTTCCTCTTTCTTTTCTGCCTCAATCTTTGCTTGCTCTTCCTCTTCTGCCTTTTTCTCAGCTTCCTCCGCCTTTGCTTTCTCTTCTTCCTCTTCTTTTTCTTCTATCTTTTCCGCTTTCTCTTGTTCTATTTGTTCGTTATTATCAGCACTCTCGTTTGTGGGAGGTGCAGTCACTCCAAATAAAATGAAAAATACTACTGTTGCAATCCCAAAATACATCGCCACATATTTCCTGCTTCTTTTGGCTTCAGGAAACCATCGCAAAACAACATTAGGTTTAATTAAGCATATAATTAATGCTAAAACAGATATTAAAAATAATAAAAGAAATAAATTATTCATCTCTTTTTCCCCCTTCTTATATAGCTATACATTGATAACTTATAAATAAATTGATGTTAATTAAAGTACGAAACAATATGTTATTTGGTTGCTTGCACTTCCTAAAAGAACCCGTTACATCTGGAAGTCTTTTTCTTTCCTTATTTTAAATCACTCTTCGTCCCCTTCTAAAAGTTTTGCTTCTCGAACTTCTATATCCATTTTCACTAAAATCTAATTTCAATTAAACGGCTAGTAGTTGAATAAGACTTCTAGTTAAATTTTACCATATATATTTCATTTTTATAACAAAATAACCACTGAAATATTACTTTTTACTCACTTTGATTTTTGATGAGATTTAGATTGTGATTTTTTGACTAGATAAAATTTACATGAGCTGCATAAGTTTATATCGTTGAATCTTTAAACTCACTTAATAAGAATATGTTACGTACTGCTGGATAAAATTTAGTAATACAGACTACTCACTTACCTATCAGACACAAAAATGTCTCATAACTAATTTTCTGGCTTATATTTATTTACCTGGTTTTTTAGAACATTCAAAACCCTATTAAAACGCATTTCTTTGACTTATTTTTTCTAATTAATTTTAGCAAATAATTGACAGGGTAGAGGTGGTTGGTTCGAACCCAATCGAAATTATTTTAGAACAGAAGTCTGGATCCCTTATACACCAAAGGGAACAGGCTTTTTTATTTTTGTAGTACAAATTGGTTTTTACCTGACTTTGATTAGCAGCGACAAAACAGTCACAGATTTTTTTAGAGCCAATTCAAACACATCACAACATCATAATCATTATTGGGAACTAGGTGAGACTATATTTTTATGGTTTATTAGCTTTTACCAAGAGATGAGAAATTATAATTGATTATTATAAAAATTATGATTAAATGATAAGGTTAGAAGAATAGGGAGAAGGAACTATAACTTTTATCTAACTAGTCCACTAATATAAGAGCTAGCTTGCTTTCCTTATCGAACTATAGTGGAAGGTTTGTCACAAAAGGAAGAGCATCTAATATAAAATAAAACTTGATGTATGAATGTCCAAAAAAATAGAATGTATAAAATTGAGATGATATACATCAGTATTATTACACGACAAGAATATATGGAGGTTAGTTATGTTTATAATATTTGGCGTCATTGCAATAGTAGCAACTTTTGTAAATCTTTATAGGTATGCAGCAGGAAAGGATTATAAGCTCGCTATGGCGATAGGACTATCATTTACAGCATTAACACTCTGTTCAGAATATAGCCTTGTATCTCGGTGGGTAAAGGTGGAAGATTGGTCAGCTTTAGGGGATGTAGTACCTGGTATGGAAAGGGCATTATGGTTTTTGACAATTGTTTCTATCTTACTAAATATAGCACCTATACTTTTAGAAATAAAAGGTAAGAAATAATTACTTATTGTCATATCATTAATATAATATGCAATTATTGTGTAAGTCTTTATATATAACTAACTGGTGCAAGAGTTGAACAAGCCGATCATCAAAAAAATCGTCTTCTTTTTTGGAGTGTTTTTTGATATTTCGGTATTATAAAAATGGAATTATTTTACTAATGATGCAGTTTTGTTGAAGGTCGATGTTTAACTTGTGTTCAACGATCGGCCATATTGTGGAGTAACTAACCTAAAGTGATGAATGAATGTACTTTAAAAGAGAAGTATACGTAGGAAAAAGGAATACCCTCAAGTCCCTATCGTGTGAGGATTTGAGGATATTTTACTACATACAATCCTTTTCTGTGATGATATGGAGTCAGAAAAATGATAAATTAATTCGTGAACGGAGAAAGCTATATTTTTCTATTTGCATTCCTGATATCTCTTTGTTTCATTTACATTGCAGGTTTAATGACCAGTTCACTTACATCGACATGAACAGGCTGTTCAAGTGCATAGACAATCGCACGGGCAATAGCCGTAGCCGGCAGAGCATTACGTCGGTATTCATTCATGAATTCTCTAGCCTGGTTGTCGGTAATGCTCTCAGCTAGTTCTGATTCCGTTACTCCTGGCGATACAAGGGTCACACGGATCCCTAGGCCTACAGTCTCTTGCTGCAATCCGTCCGTTATTGCACGTACGGCATATTTGGTCGCGCAGTAGACAGCTGCCGACGGGGTCACTTCGTAGGCGCCGATGGATGCGATGTTGATGAAATGTCCAAAACCTTGTTTTTTCATGACCGGAAGACCTGAGGCAATGCCATGGAGGACACCGCGTATGTTGACATCAATCATCCGGTTCCATTCATCAATTTTTAATGCTTCCAGCGAAGAGAGCGGCATCACCCCTGCATTGTTAATAATGGCGTCAACTTTTCCAAAGCGACTTTTGGCTGCACCTATAATTGCCTGCATCTGTTCTAGTTCTGTCACGTCAAGCTGTTGAATGACTACAGAACCGCCAGCCCCTTGAATGTCTGATGCCAATGACTCTAGTCTTTCCACACGTCTAGCCCCGATCACAACATGAGCGCCCATGCTTGCGAGCATTCGGGCTGCTGTCTCACCAATTCCGCTGCTTGCCCCTGTAATCACAACCACTTTTCCATTAAGTACAGACATTATTCCTTGCTCCCTTCTTCCAGATATAGCACCATACCTGCATGGTAAAGAACCCCGTTGATAAAATCACCATTGGCAGTAAAGCCTGTATCATCGACATATTCGATATGATTGTCTTTGACGATATAGCTGCCTTGATATGCGCTTTCGTTGTTGCCGCGGGCTTCATCGTATCTGCCGTTTGGAAGCAGTTCGTGCCGAATATAGCCGTCCGCGGTCACCCACATCCCCACATAGGGATGAGAATTTTTTATAAGTTCTTTTTTCATTTTATAATCTCCTCTCATATATAAAAGGTGGTTGACACTCAAATCTTGGCAGGATTGAAATGCAAATAAAGTGATCCAAGAACGTAACTGAAACTTGATCAAATCCATACCATCTAATTGAAGTGTCTGACCATAAACTCATTATGAACTTTTACCCCAAAGAGGGGGTAGTCGGAAAATATACAATTGTTGCCTAATACTCCAATAAATTATAGTATAGTGAGCAAGAGATCCATAAATGTAACTGGAAAGGCGGAGGAATGTTTCATGCAGCGAATTGAGAAATTAGCGGAGTTGGTCGAGAGAAATGTAAAGGTGGATGGAACGTATGAAACGTCTATATCAGGATTGCGATTTGTTCGTACCACCCAGATTTCTGAACCCGTTTATTCTGTTTATGAACCTTCCCTATGTGTAGTGGCCCAGGGATCAAAATTGGTCATGCTTGGGGATGAAAGCTATCAGTACGACTCTGCCAGTTATCTGACTGCTTCCGTTCATTTGCCGATTACGGGACAGATCATAAAGGCATCGTCCGAAAACCCTTATTTATGCGTAAATTTGCAGCTTGATATGAACCAGATTTTTGAAGTCGTTCAGTCATCGAGTCAAGTAGTTTCTAATGAGTCCCCGGGACGTGGTCTGGTAATCAGCCTAATAAATGACTCGCTCCTTGAAGCGGTATTAAGGCTTATTAGGCTACTGGAAACTCCACAGGATATACCAATCCTTGCCGATGGTATCAAACGTGAAATCATTTACCGGATTTTACAGAATGACCGGAATGATTCCTTGAAGCGTTTTACACTTGTAGGGAGTCAGGCCCAACGGATTGCAAAGGTGATCGGGGTGTTAAACCGTGAATTTGCACAGCCCTTAGAGGTAAACGAATTGGCGAAAGAAGCCAGAATGAGCTCTTCATCCTTCTACAATCATTTCAAGGAAGTCACGGGTATGAGCCCAATCCAGTTTCAGAAACAACTTCGGTTGCAGGAAGCACGCCGATTGCTTTTAACGGAAAACCTGGAAGCGGCTGAGGCAGCGTTTCAGGTAGGTTATGAAAGTCCATCTCATTTCAGCCGGGAATACAGCCGTAAATTTGGTCTGCCCCCAATGAAAGACATACGACGTCTGCGGGAAATGTTGTAATAAAAGAAGCATACGTTTATCGAGACTAGAAGGGGTTTTTCTATGTAAGTGGAAGGGCATAGGAATAGTGAATCCAATGAGCTAAATAGAAAACTATTTTAAATGTAAAAAGAAAAAAGGCTTGGATACCTATTTAGAGTCTGCGAAAAAAGATATACCATATTCAATCTTTCGAAAATCTTCTCCTTCTCCGTTGAATTCGTTATATTTTGTGGGAGAATTGAATTGAATTGAATCGTTACAGACTGCTCAAGAAAAAGGAATAGCAGAATCAGACCAATCTCTAGACGTAAAAGGACTTGATATTACTTGTAAAATATTACTGCAGGCAATTAGTGCTTTTAGGAACGAATAATTCAATAAAAGAAATAAAAATAAGTGGAATTGAGCACTTAACTAGAGAAGAGACGAAGACATACATAAAGCAAAAATGAGTAATCGTCATTTAAAATTACTGGTCCGAGCTTATAAGGAGATGAAAGTATCATTCTGGATGTAACTCCATGTGAACTTAATGAAGAGCATCCATTATTTTTGACAATTGGGCCCGATTATGGAATAAGCGCCTCTTTTCCTTATTCAACTAAAAGGTGCAATAGTAAAAAGAGCAACGCTGATACAATCTATGTTGCTCTTTTATATTCTAAAAATACTTCCTATAAAACTCTTGTCGTAATCTACCACTTAGTTCTGCATAAATTCTTGTAGTTTCGCTTTTTTCGTGACCTAGTAGACTTTGTATAACTTTTAGTGGGGCACCATTATTTAACAGATGGGTTGTGTAACTATGCCTTAACAAGTGAGGGTGAATGGTTTTACTTATTCCTGCACTGTAAAAAGAAAAGAGGCATCCAATAATATGATTGAACTAAAATTTTATGAGTATTCCGATTTCGGACAACTTATAAGTTGGATTGAGACACCAGAATTTTTACCTCAATAAAGCAATGGTTACCTAACCAAACAGACATTAGAACCACTTAAGGCTACAACAAGAGCTATCGCTGACGAATCTATAGAAGAGAAAGATATTTCTTTCTGGGATACCCTTTTCGAGCAATCAACTCGCACAACTGAATAATTATAAATTAAAAAGTCCCTTTTTGACTACTTGCTGAGGCGGGGCTTTTTATACCAAAGCTTGGACTTGGCTTTCGCTTGAGACATCCAGACCAATAACAAGATCCATATGATCACAGCTCCTTTAATTGATTCGCCGGTGCGCCCCTACATCACTGGTAGTGTCATAGCTTCATTTGTTATGCCAACCCGTGGACAGTATTATCCCGTGGGCGCCAGGTCTTTCCCCGTCTAGCTTAAGCAATCATTTGGATAAATAATATTAATTTAAAAAAGAAAAATCCATTTTGATCGAACTTTATTATAAACCACCTAACAATAATTAGTTTAATTGAGATTAGCTCTATTGTACAAGCAGATTTATTGGTTCAAGCTATACTCGCGGCTGTTTTATATGTTGTAATCGTGAAATTGAGAATTTTCAATAGGATAAAACTTTTAGAAGGTATGGATGATCAAACTTTATTCTATAGTTAAATCTGATAATATTCCTTTAGAAGAATATTCCTAGAGGGGTATAATATATGTACCAAAGTATGTTGTTTCAACAACACTGGAGGAAGTAGAATGGAATAATTCGAGGCTGATTAAAGGCAATTTAGCAGAAGAAATATCTAAGTTAAAGCAGGATCCTGGTCAAGATATTACAGTTCATGGTAGTGGTCAATTAGTTAATTCCCTGATGCAGTATGACCTCGTTGATGAATACAGACTCATGATTCATCCAGTTGTAGTAGGTGGTGGGGAACGTCTATTTAAAGAAAATTCACATGTGAAAAATTTGAGTCTTGTAGAGATACACACGTTTAAATCCGGCATAGTCGTTCTAATTTATAATTCTGTTTAACAGATTTATTCGGATTATTATTAGTAAAAGCTTCCACATCTTTTGGTTCAATCGAAAGTGCTACTTAATTTTAATATCACTGTAGTGAAGACAATATGACGATCGACCATTAATGAAGAAGATTGGAATTTGAAGAGAAGGCTTCTTCAACTATTTGGTGCTTTAATAAAACAGTGGAGAATAACAATTGCTTTACACAAAGAAGCAACCTTTCAATCTTAAAGGAGGATGTTAAGCATTGACGAGGAGAATAGAAATGATTAGCCCAATCAAAAACCAAATTAACACTATTTTTGTTTCACGTAAGCGATTAAGAAAAATCAATCAGATGGTATAGTCAACTGCTTGGTCAGACAAGTGATTTAATAAAATTATCTAAACCTGTTCATAACCTAAAGATTAATCATTACACTGGGTTAACTTTGGATGCAGGTCCAGTTGGTGTAAAAGAGAAACTATTCCTTCTTAGTATCCATTGTTTAATTTTCATACGGAAGCGATTGAACAATCTCTTGCTTATGTTAAGAAGCTAGGTTTTCGAGTAGAATCAAGTATTTTTAGATTTAATGATTTCGCTTATTTTAACATTAGTGGTCCTGATGGAAATATTATAATGATTTGTAAGGGTTAGTGAGTGTCTTCATTATTCATTTATTAGAGGGTTCGATTATGGAAAAACATGATCGTTTCTTACGTTTTAGGATCTTAAACTGTCGGGTGCTTTCAATACAACAAGTAGACCGTCAATACGGCGGGTTTTAACCCAAACAGTTAAGTTGAGTAATGGTCATATCCTCTGATAGAATTTAAATAAATAATCATTGCCGAATAAATTAGGATAATACTAAATAAAGTATAAGATTACATCGAAGGAGTGACCCTACGAATGAGTGAAAATACAGCTCAAATGCCGATTCATTCAGGCTTTGATCCGAAAACAACTGCTGAAGAAGTGATAAAAGATATCGATTTGCAAGGGAAGGTTGCTATTGTCACTGGAGGGTATTCGGGAATTGGTCTTGAAACGACTCGTGTTCTGGCGCATGCTGGAGCAACGGTAATTGTTCCTGTACGCACCCTTGAGAAGGGTCGTGAATCGCTGAAGGATATACCGAATGTTGAAATCGCCGCAATGGATTTGATGAATCCTGCCTCGATCGATAGGTTTGCGGAGCAATTTCTTGAAAATCACGATACATTGCATATTCTCATAAATAGTGCAGGTATAATGGCTCCGCCGTTAAGACGTGATAATCGCGGATTCGAATCCCAGTTTTCCACAAACCATCTTGGACACTTTCATCTGACAGCAAGACTGTGGCCTGCATTGAAGCGAGGCAATGCGCGTGTAGTTGCTGTGTCTTCGCGTGGTCATCGGCTTGGTGCAGTAGATTTTAATGATCCTAACTTCGAGGATAAAGAATACGATAAGTGGAAGGCCTATGCACAGTCAAAGACGGCAAATATATTATTTGCCCTCATGTTGGATAAACGCGGGAAAGAATATGGAGTCCGTGCCTTTTCGGTCCATCCGGGTCTTATTCCCGATACGAATCTAGGAAGAGATTTAACAAAGGAAGAATTTGGACCGAAGCCTGTATTGGACGAGCATGGTCAGCCTGTGTCGAATGAACAGCACAATGAAACTAAAACCATTGAGCAAGGAGCTGCTACAAGTGTCTGGTGTGCGGTAAGTCCAGCACTGCAGGGGCTTGGTGGGGTATATTGTGAGGATGTTGACATTGCCAAAGCTAGATCTGCCAGCAGTCCAGACCCAGAAGGTGTTGAAGCATGGGCCATCAATCCTGAGTTTGCTGAACTATTATGGAAGTTAAGCGAATCCTTAACAGGAGTCAAATTTACCATTTAATAAACTGTCTATTATAACAAAACAGCCCATGCGTACTGCTTCTGCAAATTTCAGTTGCTATTCATGGGTTTTCTATATGCGAATATATCATGCTATAGAAATACTGAAATAGGAAATGAGGCATATGATAACCTCTATATCTTTAAAATGCTTACACTGGAAGGTGCCCAATCAGGTCTGTCATGGAATATTGTCTATCCTTTAAATCTTAGTTTGAAGAAAATGTTAATAAAGCAGGAAGGAGAAGTGAATATCACTTCTCCTTCTCATAAAAGGCAAAATACCATTTTTTAAATTCAGATACAGGCAGCGGCTTGCTGTAGAAATATCCTTGGCCATATACCCGTTGTGACAATAATAATTCCAGCTCTTCCGCTGTTTCTATTCCCTCAATCACAACTTTTGCATCTATTTTTTTACCTATCAGTATAATCGTTTCCAGTAGTGAACGAACCCTTTCATTTATCAGGGCATCACTCAGAAAAGATTTATCGATTTTTAATTCATCTATATTAATATTGCGAATCATATTGAGTGAAGAATAGCCTACACCGAAATCATCGAGAGAAATACCCACACCCAATTTCCGCAATTCCGAGATATTGCTTTTGGCGTCTTCATAATAAAGCAGGGCGGATTCTGTGATTTCGAGTGTAAGTAATCTTGGATCGATGTTTTCTTCTGCTAAAATCCTTTTTATCCGTGCTACAAAGTTTTGATTCACAAGCTGTTTCGTTGATATATTAACTGAAATCGGAAAGGATACAAGACCGTTATCCTTAAACCGTTTGCTATGACGACAGGCTTCACGCAGTACCCATTCGCCAATCGGTATTATTAATCCAGTATCTTCAGCAATTGGAATAAATTCATCTGGTGAAATCCTGCCAAGTTCACATTCCCATCGCAATAATGCTTCCGCGCCAGCCAGCTCCCCGCTGGTAAGGTCAATTTGAGGCTGATAATAAACTTCAAATTCCTTACGGGAGATTGCTCTATGTAAATGGGCTTCCAATAACATCCTCCGCTTCATTTGCTGATTCAGCTGATCATTATAAAACTGATAGGTATTCTTTCCGCTTTTTTTCGCCAGATACATCGCGAAATCTGCCATCTCGATTAGGGATTCTGCAGTATGGCCGCTCTCTGGAAAGAGGCTGATGCCAATACTTGGCGTAGACATTATTTCTGTTCCCTTTAATTTATAAGGATGGTTCATTTTACGAATGATTTTCTCTG
The DNA here is from genome assembly GCF_000285495.1 of Oceanobacillus massiliensis str. N'diop. Classification (GTDB taxonomy): domain Bacteria; phylum Bacillota; class Bacilli; order Bacillales; family Amphibacillaceae; genus Oceanobacillus; species Oceanobacillus massiliensis. The sequence goes on along the minus strand of NZ_HE610977.1, from coordinate 508,483 downwards.
CTATCCTTTTGATTTCGGCTATATTATCCGTTTCCAGCAAGACAAGGAATTCATCTCCGTTCTGGCGGGAAACAATATCCTCTTTTCTGATGCAGGATTGCAGTCTGGCCGCCATTTGTTTGAGTAATGAGTCACCAGCGCGATGACCTAATGTGTCGTTGACCCGTTTAAAATTATCGAAATCAATAAACATAATCGCAGCGGGAAGTCTTTTGTCTACAATGGACGTCAGATATTCTTGAAACCAATTCCGGTTGGGAAGTTCTGTTAACGTATCCTTATAGGCCATATCATTCATTTTTTCTTCGGTTTTCTTGTGACTCGTGACGTCAAAGATAACCCCTTCGACTTTCGTTACCTCACCCTGTTTGTTGAAGACGGGGGTCCCTCGATCTTCTACCCACCGAATCTCGCCATCCGCGGTAAAGATGCGGTATAAGACGGTGGTTTTGTTCCCGGCCTCTTGCAGGTTCATGGCATCAAGCAGGATTGAATTATCATTAGGGTGAATGGAACCAAGGAACAAATGGGGATAATTATCTAAATCCCTGCTGGAGAATCCATAGGTCATGGAATCACTTATAGAAACGGTTGCTTCACCCGTCTTTATATTTCTCGTCCAGCACGTAAAGCCATTATTGTTTAAAATATTCGTTGGGTTCTCTTGGAGTGAATCGATCTTTCCGGACCTGTACCCGAGAAGGAAGGTTAAGATTAAACCAAGCCCATTGACAAATAAGGTTCTTATAGGATTGTCAGTAGCTAATGGTTTTTTGTTTGTACTTTGTTTCTCCAATCTACTCAACTCCTTTATACTTTTTTGATTAAGGTATCGGCGTTAATTAAGATGGGTTTGTTTGTCATTTCCATGTCCATTATATCGCCGAATTAATAGAAGAAGTTACTCTTATATCGGCCATTTTGATTAAAATCTTTATCCCATTCATTCATTCTGTTAAAAAATTTTTGATTAAAAGGTACACTTTTTTCCAAATGGCACGATATATTAATAGTCACTTTATAAATCATCGTAAGAGATAGAATGGAATGATTCAAAGTTGTTTAGACGGAATCCATTTTCAAATTGCTTAAAGGAGCTTTTACTTGACTATGTTTAACGAAGAATTGATAGAAAAACCGATAGATGAAACAGCAAACCAGGAGAATGGGCAAGCTGTTATGAAAAAGGTATTAATTGCTGACGATTCCAGATTTATGCGTTCTTGGCTGACAAGAATCCTTAAACAGTATGGATATCACGATATATACGAAGCTATTGACGGTGGAGAGGCAATCAAGCAATTTAAGCAGATTCGGCCAGATGTTGTCTTTCTTGACATAACCATGCCGCGTATTGGCGGATTGGCAGCATTAGAGGAGATTATTGCAATTGATCCTATGGCGAAAGTTATCATGTGTTCCGCCATGAGCACGGAATCAAATGTAGTGGAAGCAATTAAGCTAGGTGCGAGTTACTTTGTGGCAAAACCGAATTTCGAGCAGCTAGAAAGTGTTTTGAAGAAATTGGAATCAAACACCTAACCATTAAATATGAAGCAGACAGATGTTGATAGTGATTTTTACCTAAAAAATGCCTTCAACAATTAGCAGGGCCTATATCCTTATTCTGAATAGTACAGAATAAGGTGTCAGTATCTGCATACATGTTAAATCTCTGCTTTCCAGCTGATTTTTCCGTACTGGTAAAAAATACTTTTTTTAAAACACTTAACCTTTTATCACAAGCAACCGAAAATAATAATGAAATTGTATTTGAATTTTAATAGTTAATTTTTCCTGCGATAATAGCAAACTTATTGAAAGGTAAGGACGCAAAGTCATGGGTCTAAGGTCTTGAGAAAAGACTAGGATTGCCAGACTGCCGAAATGGGTTGACTTATAATGGTTCATGTTTTCATGAAGGCCATCAGTCCACCGTTCTTTGGGAGGGCTATTTTTTATGGGAAAAGAAGGAGAATGTAAAGATGGCGAAAGAATTATTGCAAAAAGATGTATTGGAAAGTCATATTCATGAATTGTTGTATCTATTAGGTGAGAATCCTGATCGTGAAGGATTAAAGGAAACGCCGAAGCGAGTGGCAAAAATGTATAGGGAAGTATTTGCCGGAATTGGTGTTGCACCAGAAACAGCATTGACCACTACATTTGACTCTGAAGGTTATGATGGCATGATTGTCGTTAAAGATATAGATTATTATACATTTTGTGAACACCACCTGATTCCATTCTTTGGGAAAGCACATATCGGATATATCCCAGGGGAGAGAATTATTGGACTTAGTAAGTTTGCCAGATTGGTAGAATTAGCAGCAAAACGTCCACAGGTTCAGGAACGGATGACAGATCAGATTGTTATGGCAATCGAAAAAGAATTGAGTCCAAAAGGAGTAATGGTCACGCTGGAGGGACAGCATCTATGTATGTGTGCCCGTGGTGTGAAAAAGCCAGGATCTTCGACTGTCACAACTGTTAAAAAAGGAATATTTAAAGAGCAGGAAACCCTTGTTCGTGAATTTGAAAGAAATATAGCAGCCAAGTAGGAAGGAGTGGACATATGCTTTATCTATCAAGAAGAATAGATTTTTCAGCAATGCATAGCTATTCCATCCCTGAGTGGAGCAAAGAAAAAAATAAAGACGTATTTGGTCTATGCAGTAACCCGAGTGGCCATGGTCATGATTATAAGCTAGAGGTCATGGTCCGCGGTGAGTTGAATGAAAGCTCAGGAATTGTGGTGAATACCGTGGATATTAAGCAAATTGTCGGTGAAGTGGTATCCGAAGAACTTGATGGGAAGTTTTTAAATAAGGAGCATTCGTATTTCATGCAGCATATTCCGACAACAGAAAATATGGTTACGTATCTATGGAATACGATTGCACCTAAATTGGAGGACTGTGAACTTCACCGGCTGCGGTTACATGAGAATCCTTATTTGTATTCAGAAAAGGGAGAGGGAAGAATGGTTAGTTTAACTAGAAAATATCATTTCAGTGCCGCTCATCGTTTGCATAGCGAGCAGTTATCGGATGAAGAGAATATAGCTTTATTTGGAAAATGCAATAACCCGCATGGCCACGGACATAATTACTATCTCGATGTAACCGTTCAAAGTGAGCCGGATCCTGAAACAGGGATGATTACAGATTTAAATGAATTGGATGGAACGGTCGATAAGATTGTCTTAAAGAAATTTGACCATAAGCATCTGAACTTGGACACAGAGGAGTTCAAAGGTCTGAATCCGACTTCAGAGGTCGTTGCAAAAGTCATATATGAGATGCTGCAGCCGCATATCCCGAACCTGCATAAAATAGGGCTATGGGAGACAGAGAAAAACTATTTTGAATACTTTGGGCCTGGTGAATTAAATGATTATTGATTTGACGCCACTGAAGAATAGCGTAATTGCGATAACTGGAGCAAGCAGAGGTATCGGGAAGGCAACAGCAGAGGTATTGGAAAAGGCAGGTGCCAAGCTGGTGCTTGGAGCAAGGAGCATCGATCTATTATCGAGTGAATTTAGCGGCAGTGAAAATGTCCTGCTTATACCGCTCGATGTGCGTGATGAACATTCTGTACAGGAATTCGTATCCCAAACGGTGGAGCGGTTCGGCCGTATAGATTGCCTGATAAATGCAGCAGGAGTAGGTAATTTTGCCAGCATCCTAGAGTCGGACACCGCTGACTTCGATGATATGATTGCGGTCAACCTTCGTGGAACCTACTTAACATGTAAATATGCCGGCAGGAAGATGAAGGAGCAGCAAGCGGGACAAATTATTAATCTCGTTTCGATAGCAGGAACCGTGGCATTGCCGGGAAATGGAGCATATTCATCATCCAAATTTGGCGTTTATGGTCTAACGAAGGTTTTGCAGGCGGAATTAAGGCGTGAAGGTATCCGAACAACAGCAGTTCTTCCAGGGTCAATTGATAACTCCTTTTGGGATGATAAGGATTTTGACCTAGATAAGTCAAATATGATCCCACAGGAATCGATTGTTGAACATATCGCATATCTATTATGTCAGCCCAAAAAACGCTGTAGTGGATGAAATAACCATTATGCCTCCTTTTGGAATCTTATAAGGGGGATGTGAGATGAAGTATGAAAGGAATATTTCATAAGATTCGGCAGGCGCATGCAACCCCTGTTGAAGAAACAACCGAATCGTATGAGCCGGAGCTTACGCACTTAGATTCTTATGAACTTGTAAAAAAAAGAGCCTTAGTAGGATGGATTGTATCTCGCTGTGCGGCAGCCCTCCAAATTGTTGAACGAGAACGGGAAGCGTTATTCTATCTCGCGTTCAGCAATGAATCATTTGAGCAGTTGGAAGATGGGGTAAGAAAGGAACTTTTGATGTTGGCGGATTCGGCCGCTGATTGGATTGCTGCGAATGCAGTGATAGAGGAAGAGATGAAGTCTGTCAATCCTGGCCATTCATCTAAGACAGTATTGGAGCGGGTATTGAATGAGATACAGTCGGACGTTAAATTCAGTGAACAGCTTCGAGATGAATCCCAAAAAACATGGCAGGTATACCGGGATGTGATATACGCTGCTACACAAGGCCGATTTCTATTAATTGGTAAGCAGGATGTTGCCAAGTATAAAAGCAATGGTCTCCTATGTGAAATGGATATCAGGGAAAGGCAGGATGTCCCCAAAGCGCGCAATGTAGCGAAGGAAGCTTTCGCGAAAACAGGGATGAAATCGTCCAAGGTACTTAGCTATAATTTGATTATTTCTGAGGCTGTTACCAATATATTGAAGCATGCAGAGTATGGAAAAATGCTGATTTATCAAAATGAAGATGTTTTTAACATTGTTATTGAGGATAAAGGTCCCGGCTTTCCACTGGCTATTCTTCCGAAGGCTACTTTAATGGCAGGATTCTCCACCAAGGAGTCGCTAGGACAAGGCTTTACGTTAATGATGAAAATGGCGAATCAGGTGTTGCTTGAAACTTCTGATAAAGGTTCAACCTTGATTCTAGTATTAGAGGCTGGAAAGGAATAAAAGCAAATGAACAATGCAATGAAAACAATAGAAAAAACCTTAATGACTGCCCGACTTTTTGACGGATTCTGGGATCGCTGGGTAGCACATGGAATTCTTCTTTCTGAAATAGAAGCTGTCAGGCAAACTTTGCTGACGATAGATGACTGGGTGAATGCATTCAGCGAGCTTGGAGAAAAGCATCGCAAGGAGGCTTTGATTAAACAGGAAGCAGTATTGGAAGAGGACGTAAAAGAAGATTTAAAAGAAAATTTAAAAGAAGAATTAATAGAAGCAGCGGAAAATTCCTATCGTTTAGCGGCCCTTTATTACAATCTTGCCTATTGGATATATCCAAACAGATGCCCTGAAAAGATGGCCTTGTATAAGAAAAGCTCTGAACTTGTTGAGAAGGCAGATCGTCTTTCGCCGATTCCTTGTACATTTGACGCGATGATCATAGATGGGATAGCATGTCCCGGCAGGATAAGAATTCCTGAAAATCCTAAGGGCTGCATCATTATTATCAATCCGATTGATTCGTCCAAGGAAGAGCTTTATTCCTATGAGCAGCATTTTATTGATTCCCATTTCATTACTGTTAGCTTTGATGGACCTGGACAGGGAGAGACCTTCATGCAAAATGGCCTGGCCATTAGGGGAGACAATTGGAAGTTATTTGTCGATAAATTAATCGATTATGCCGCAAGTAAGTTTCCGGATCTGCCGATTCAATTGTTCGGGACAAGCTCTGGTGCTGCTTGGTCGGTTTATGGCAGTGCTAACCCAAAGGTGGATAAGGCTGCTGCCGTTAGTCCTCCAATTGAAAATGGTTTTTCGATTCCTAATTATTTTGGGGAACGGATATCATTCATTACCGAGCATCAGCAAAGCGGAGTACTGCCTAATTTAACTAGCACGAAAGATTATGGTCCTGTGATCCTTTTTCATGGAAACAAGGATGTCATGGTTGCTGATCAGGATATTTATGATTTTTACAATAGTCTTCCGTCACCAAAAGAATTGGTAGAGTATCCGAATGAAGGACATTGCTGTAATTTTGAATTGTCAAATGTACGCTATTTATCGATAGAATGGTTTTTAGATAAGGAGAACAAGACCGTGACATTCCATGAATTTACCAAACTAATATCTGATTTAGCTAATATTCCTCAGGAACATATCGCCAGGGAATCGAAATTTCGAGATGATTTAGGAATTGATTCCTTGAACATGGTGAATCTATTTGTGCAACTAGCAGAAGAAACCGGGATAAGCTTCAATAAATTTATAAGTGCAGAGAATATCCATACCGTTGCCAATGCATACCAAGTTATAGAAAAGGAGTTCACCAAATGAAGGCGATAATGGACGGACTGTTTAATTCGGAAGGAGAAAAGGTCATATTATCGACTTTTTCCAGTGATTACACGGTCAATGATATTAAGAACAAGGTAGATTACTATATAAATAAACTACAAGAGAAGGATCTAAGAAATAAGAAGGTCGCATTAATCGTACCTGAGATATCTTCCTTCACGGCACTGGTCCTGGCAGCAAACAAGCTTGGGGCCATTGTAATACCAATTAGCTGGCAGTATCGGAAAGAGGACTTGACAGACATTCTGGATTACCTGGATCCGCATGTATTTTTCACGATTGATCAGTTTAATGGATTTGCATTTGGTGAAGAAATTCTTTCTTGGGCACGGAATCGGGAAACAGAAACAATTATCTATGAAAGCGATTCGGATGGTGAATGGAAGGACTATTCTATTGAAGGACTTCCTAAGCCGCTTGAGACGAAAGAGATTGGTTTGATTTGCTGCTCATCAGGAAGCACTGGTGTACCGAAAGGGATGGTCTATCGTCCGGATATATTGGAAGCTGCTTATAAAACTTTACCGGAGTACATGGGCTTAAAACCGACTGATAATGTCATTTTAACCGCACCTCCAACAGCTTTCTATGGAATTACTGCATTATTTTATGGAATCTATAGCGGTTCAACCGTTATCTATCCAGATACTTTCGATCTATTGAAAATGGTTCAATTAATGGAACGAAGAAACTGTAATAAAGTAGTGAGTACCCCTTCCATCTTTAAGGCAATTTATCAGGTTGCGAAAGAATTAAGCCCGAGTGTTGCGGTAAATTTAGAATTAGTGCATCTTTCAGGTGAAATGATTACGGAAGAATACATGAATCAATTTGAATTAATGGAAAAGTGCTCCTTTGTTGGGATGTATGGAAGCTCTGAAGGTGGAGCAATGGGCTACTGCGATTTGAGAGAAAAGGTAGTATTTACTATACCGAAAGAGAATTCATACAAGATTATGGATGGGGAATTACTGATCAAAACACCGACATCTTTTGTTGCCTATTATAATAATCCGGAACTGAATAAAACATATTCTGATGCGGATGGTTTAATCTACATGGGAGATATGGTGACCGAATTGGAAAAAGGTAAGATCGAAATTGTCGGACGCAAAAAAGATATGATAAAAAAAGGCGGTCAGCAAATAATTCCAGGTGAGATTGAGATTTTATTAACTAGTCATGACAAAGTAAAACAGACGGTCGTAATCGGTGTTGCCCATCCCGTCTATGGTGAACAGGTTATTGCATTCATTATCCCCAATGAGGAAGTGGATGTTAAAGACTTGACTTATTATTGCACACAGCATATTGCAGGGTATAAAGTACCGGACAAAATTATCAAGGTAGAGGAATTTCCAGTTACAAATGGTAAGGTTGATAAAATCACCTTGCGAAAAATTCATAGAGAGAGCTTTCAGAGGGTGTAAAGAACATGGCTAAGAAGCGGAACAGGACATTACGTCAGCAGTTTAATCTGAAGTTATTCATTATTTTGGTTAGCATAACCGTCGTATCAGGTATACTGCAATTCTATATTATTAACAGGCAGGTAAATACCAATGTGACGCATGAAGCGGAAACAATCAGCAATACAATGGAGCAAGGAATCAAAGAGACAGATTTAGCGTCACGGGCAATTGAGCAGCAAATCGACTATCGGATAGAACTAATATCAGAAGGGATAGGGGAACAGCTGCCGAACAATTACGAAGATGTGAGCATGGAAATGTTAAACAAGGTGAAGGATCAAATGGGCATTTCAGGTGTTGATATCTTCACTTATGATGAAAATGATATTATTTCGGTTGTTAAGTCAACCGAGCCGGATGAAATAGGTTTTACCTTAAAAGGTATTAGTGATGAAGGGCATACTGACCAGGAAAATCTACTGAGCGGTGAAGAATTTGAATTGATGACACCTGCCAGTTATTCCGCTGAGAATATCGTAGTGCTATACACTGCTCAGTCGGGTTCCAGAGAAGAACCGCAATTTTTCAAATATGCATACTATCATAAACCAGGCACGGATTATATTGTAAGTCCGTTTATAGAAGCAGATGAGGTCTATAAATTTACAGAAGAAGTCGGACCTGCTTCCTGGATAGAAAATGTGGTCAGCAAGCACGAATATGCCAAAGAGGCTGCAGTTTTGGATCCGCGTGTCTTCGCTGATCCAAGCTTGGCAGAAGCAATGTATCCACCATTAGAGAAGGTTGTCTATGGTGATTATGAATATGTAACGGATGATCAAGTATTGGTAAACATGGCTGAAAATCCCGAGAGGATAACCAGGATTGACGAACACGACGGGGAGAAGATCTATAAAATGTTCATCCCTTATGATGATGGCCGGGTAATCTATGTTGCCCTTGACTATGACAAAATGAGTGCTCCGTTCAAGAATTATTCGCTGATCCTGATTGGTTTCGGATTTGCTTCATTGGTCATTCTGTATCTGACAACGACACGCTTCTTCAACAAGATTTACAGCAATATCTCAAAAATCATCTCCCAGATTAAATCACTGGAAAAGGGTGACTTTACGGCACGAAGCGATGTCAGTGACATTGGAGAATTAGGCAAACTGTCGGAAAGTGCAAACAAGATGGCTGGGACATTGAACAAGGTATTGACACATACCAGGGAACAGGCGATTCAAACGGAAAGACATGCCTATTTGCTGGAGTCGGAAGCGGACAACTCGGTAGATAAAGTATATACAATGTCTGTTGAGGCAACTACAGAGGCAAGGGAAAAGACCGATGATATCAATTATATTATCGAGGAGATGGAGAAACATCTTACCGAAGATGCCAAAGATCAGGAATTACGGATGCATCTTGCCAAAGTACGTGAGCTGGTTCAGACACAATCAAACTCAACAACAGAGATGACGATTACGTTATCGGATCTATTGAAATCGTTGCATGGCCAATCATCATCATTGTCAGATATATCGAAGAAGCTGCTTAAGAACCTAGAAGAGTTTCAGTTGAATGATAGCCAAAAGTAAGGAGGAATTCCAATGGAAGAAATGATTGACGTTGCAATAACGATAAAGGACAAGACATGCCGTATTTTCGTTTCTGGAATTCTGGATTATGCGACCATGGAAGCTTTTAATGAAAAAATACGTTTAATTGATGAGGGAACCGATAAAGTTATCATCAATTTTGAGGGATTGGAATTTATCGATTCTACTGGTATTGGTTCGATTATTAATCTTGTGCATGAGGCAAATGACAAACAGTTTCAGGTTGAACTGGAAGGCATTAATGATGAGGTAAGTGTATTGTTTGAAACAATTGGTGTCTTTCAGATTCTGGAGACACTGCAAAAGGAGGGGAAATAGTTGTATAACCGTGAACTTTCTATTGATAAGCTTAGCTCGGCAGGACAGATGAACAAAACACTGGAAAGAGAAATTAAGATGGCACAAAACATTCAGATGAAACTGTTGAATGGTCCAAAACCTAAGGTGGATAATGGGGAAGTTTCTGGTGTGTCGATTCCGGCACGGCTGATTGGCGGAGATTATTTCGATTTCTATCTATTGCCAAACGGCAGACTTCGCATCGTCATTGGAGATGTCATGGGTAAAGGGATTCCGGCAGCAATGCTGATGATTCTAACTCGCGGCGCATTTCGCAGCGCCTCAGAAAGTACCAAAGGCCCTGGTGAAACGCTGACAGCAATGAATAAAGCTCTCTATTCCGATCTTCGTACGCTAGGATCCTTCGTAACCGTACTATGTGCGGAATGGGATATGAAGACAAATACGTTCACCTATGCGAGCGCCGGACATAATCCGCCGCTTATCATTCATTCGGAGAAAGAACTAAAGGAAGTTCCCAACGTAAACGGCGTTATGCTTGGAGGCTTAAAGGACACGGTATACACGGAGAATACGGTTGGGGTAGAAGATAATGATCTTGTTTTCCTTTATACAGATGGCATTACAGAAACTAAAAACAATGACGGTGAGATGTACCGAATTGAACGTTTAGAAGAAGCATTGCTTAAGAACTTTTCGCTTGAAGTGAAAGAGATTGAGCAAACGGTAGTGAATTCCATCGAAAAATTTATTGAGGGCGCTCCGCAAAGGGATGATATTACAATGGTTCTATTGAAATTAAACAAGGGTAAAGCTGACCTTACCAGCTATAATTCCCCTGTGCTGAATTAAATGGAAAGGGGGTAACAGAATGGAAAATATTGTTTCAAGGGGAAGAAACATCGAAGAAGCAATTCAGCTGGGTCTTAAAATAATGGAGGCGGCAAAACAGGATGTAAATGTAGAAATCATTCAACAAGATGTTAAGGGATTTATGGGGATAGGCAAGAAGCAAGCAATCGTGAAGCTATCTCTTGTAAAGCGCCAGCCAACAAATCAGCCGACGTTCCATTATGCCAGTTCTTCAACTGAAGATCTGGTTGAATCCCTTTTGCAAAGGGAATCGAAAAAAACTGCGGATAAGCAATCAGAAACGAAACAAACGGGAATACCTGCTGCTGATGCGGAAGAAGGAACTGTATATGTGAAAGACGGTCAAATCACTGTCAAAGATTCACCTGCAGGATATTCAACCGTCACAATCGGTAAAGGTATTCAGTTGATTAAGAATAACGAAGTGGTCACGGAGAAATCCACCGTCCTTTCTGAAAAGGACAGCATTAAGATTAAATTGGAAGATGCTATTGTAACCGATACTAAATGGTCCCTATCATTTGAAGATGAGAAGCTTAGAGCATTACTTAAGATTGACCCCGGCTGCAGAATCTCATACAAATTAAAAGATGTCACCCCCAATAGACATATTGAGATTGAATCCGAAGAGTTGAAAGAAATCAAAAACACTTTAACCTATGATGATGTCATCAAAAAAATGGAAGCCCTGCAAATAACATACGGCATTAATCATGATGAAATTATGACTGCGATACAGACATCGGAACCAGGTGAATTCGAGATCGCCGCAGGAAGGAAAACAGAATCCGGAAAGGATGGCTGGCTGGAGATCAAAGTGGATGTCAACCCACACAACGGTCTTATAGCAGATGAAAGAGGCAAGGTCGATTTTAGAGAAACCAATTTGATACCTACGGTGGAAAAAGGCGCGATTATCGGAGTTATCCATCCCCCAATTCCGGGCAGATCCGGTATCACGGTTAAGAATGAAACATTGCCGGCAAAACAGTCCCATCCATTGAAGCTGATCTTAAAGGATCTCGTGGAAGTAGATGATCGGCTTGTAGCAACAGAGGCTGGAAGGCCCTCTATCGAACAACGGGGAAACCTGGTGAAAGCGGCAATTATACCGAAGCTTGTTCATCGGGGCAATGTTGATTTATCCTCTGGAAATATCCGGTTTAACGGAGATATTGAAATCGTTGGCGAAGTGGAAGAAAATATGTCCGTTGAGGCTGGTGGAGACATATTTGTCCATAAATCCGCTGCCATGGCAAATTTGATTTCTTCCAAGTCGATTACCATAAAGGGAAATGTAGTCAGCTCTGAATTGTCTGCAGGTAAAAACAGCATGTTAATCGTAGAATTGGGGCAATTACTGGGAATGATGCATGAACAGTTAAATAAAATGATTGCCTTAATCAAGCAATTGCAGCAGTCCCCAGCGTTCAAGTCATCCGATTTTGCCATTACTGGATTGCAGCCGCTAATCACGATTCTATTAGAGAAAAGATTCCAAAACTTCCTATCCTATGCCAAGCAGTATCAAGAAGTGGCGGAAAAAGGGAAAGATTACTTGGATAGTGACGAATGGTACCATGTTGCTATTTCCATAAGACAGATCTTTTTAACCATCTCCAATCAGATAACGACAATGGAACGTCTTGTTCAGCTATCCGAAAAAATGAAAGAATTAGAAGAATTCAGTGAAGTGCCTGTTGAGCCGAATTCGTATATTACACTTTCGGATACGATCAACAGCAGCCTTTATTGCAGCGGGGATATCAGTATTATCGGTAAAGGATGCATAAATACGAAAGTACATGCGGGAGGACATTTAAAGGTGACTGGGATACTTCGCGGCGGAGAAGTGTTTGGCCGCTTGGGAGCAACAATTAATGAAGTTGGCTCACATAGCGGGACAAAGGCAGTCATTTCTGTACCGATTGACCAGCAAATTAAGATAACAAGGGCTTTTGAAGGGACCGTATTAAAGATTGGAAATAAGATAATGGCACTTAAGGAAGAAAAGAAGAACTTTACAGCCCGTATTAATAGCAATGATGAGATAATATTTGAAGGAATTTAGAATGGGAGAATGAAGGATGCTTAAATATTCAGTTTTGAAAGATGATAGTCTTTATCAGGTATCTCTGAACGGTGATCTGGACATCGAGGGTACAGAAATCATTAATGAAGAAATCATGCCGGAACTGACAGATGCGGAGTCAGTCAATATCAATTTTGAAGAGGTGCCATTTGTAGATTCTTCAGGCATGGGATTATTAATAACCCTTGTGAATACTTTAAAAGAAAACAGTATCAGGGTTACTATCTCCAATGTGAATGAGGAAGTGTTTGGTATATTTGAACTTCTCCAATTGCCTGAGATACTGGGGAATGAAGTATTTATATAAAGAAGCATCGGATAAACAGAGATATTCCATTAGCGATTAGCTTACTGGAATGTCTCTTTTTTTACTAATTTGTTTCTCTGATAGATGCCCAATATCAGAAGCAGCCCCCAACGATTTTGTCACCGGAAAGTCTCTGTTGGTTTGAATCCATTCTATTGCAATTCTTGGGTAGTTGTAGTCACCGAAGTCCAATAATGAAGTAAGTATCTGCTGCAGATGACTTGAATCCGCTAGTCTGAATGAAAGACATGCATCAAGCCTTATGATATCCGGTTGTAGATCTAAGCATTGCTGTATAGATGAAACCTCTCTCCTGACATTGCTCACTGCTATCTGGAATCCGATACTTTTTAAGTTGGAAGTGGCCCTTTTTAAGGAAGCATAATCTTCTATTGCAGGTTCATTGATTACGAATACCACTTGCTCAGGTGATATCGCTTCCGAATTGAAAATTTCTCTAGACAATACGGTAAAGCCTGGTGAAACGATTGTTGATGGATGGATAGTTAGAAATAGATTCATGTTTGGAGATAATCTCTCCATTTGGTTGTGCCATGTCTCTGCTGCCAAAATGATTGACGCCGTATCTAAATCGAATAATCTATTTGAATTTCGGGCTGCATGAAACAAACTTTCGTTGCTTTTTACTGAATTAGAGCGCAATAAAGCCTCATACCCAGATAATTTTCCATTGAATTGTATATCATATATTGGTTGAAAATAATGGTTAATCATTTGATTATCTATTAAATAGTCTAAATTAATCTGTTCAATTTTTTTCAATTTCCTGCCCCCTCGTAATGTTACTGTTTATATGGATTGTTATGTATCAAAGAGGAATTTTTTCCTGTGATTTATATAGGTCTTATTCCCTTGTTTCGATAAATGTAAACCAAAAAACAGGACTTTTTATCGAGGTGATGAAATTCATCGTGCAAGTTATCATGCGTTATCCGAATCTCTCGCGTTTAATGTATAGACCAATTCATCTGCTTCTTTATTCCAGTCTATTCCAACCTGTACAGTCTCGCCTTCCCGATTACGGACTAAAAAACTTGAATCTCCGTGATCTCCTGCATATTTCTCTTGTTCGATAAAATATGCCTCAATATCTTCTCTTAGTTGTTCCTTTAGCTTTTTAATTGCTTGTTCTCGCGTTAAATAATCCAATTTATCTCTCTCCTTCTAAATAAGTCACTAATGTTAATCTGTTCCAAAGCTTTATCTTCATACCTTCTTTCTGATAGGGGGAAAAGGGAAAAATTAACTATTGCAAAATGCCGAGAGAATTCCTGCAAAAAGGCCATACTAAGCATAGTCTATATGAAAAAGGTGGAATTAACATGCAGTTAGAATGGTTTGACAGGGTTTGCGGCGAATTGCAGGATAGTCTCAATTCAATATGTGAAAAATATGACGAAAATGGCAGAATGATAATTGAGCGCGGGGCAAAACACCCGCGGATAGACTTCTTTACAGACAGTGGAGAAGTTGACAGGGATTATTTCTTTACGCTCTTCTTTGATCCCTTTAATGAAGAATTCTACATGCAAACGATTGACTTGGAATACGGCCATGTAAGCAAGATAATGCTCGAGGATATAGAGGATATCGTCGATGCTGTCCATGAAAGCTTCCATAACTATATGGAGGAAGATTTTTCAATTGAAGATAGCCTTGAGGATGAGGCGGAAATAGAAGGCGGAAAATCGGGGGAAGATGAATTATTTTTTGAAGAAATCAATGTTGAATGGGAAACCCCAGAGGTTACAGCTTACTATAAAGAAGACGAAGAAGAAATCTCTTATCAGTTCGGGATTACAGAAGATACGGGTGAGGGTGTCATCAAACGAATCAATCGTACATGGGACGATGAAGAGGATTTAGTAAAAGATGAAACCATCATCACATTCAGCAAAGAGGAAGCGAGCACATTGATCGCCATGATTGCAAGTCATATGGATTCTATCAGTTCGATGAATGATTATCAGGGCTAGTAATTGGTAAAGGGCTGCCGTCAGTTGAGGGCAGTCTTTTTCATGTAAACGAATAAGAAGTGCAGCCTGGCTGTCAGACTGGATATTTAATCATGATACAATCTCTGGAATTATGATAGGATAGAGAAGTATTTCTGTGATATTGGCATGTATCAATTAAGTCTACATATTTGCTTATAAGGAAAGGATTTTTTGCATGAAACGAAAAATAGGATTTATTGGCAGCGGGAATATGGCAAAAGCAATGATAGGCGGCATCATAAAGTCTGGATATGCTGTTCCTGAGGATGTATATGCATCCAATCGCACCAAACTGAAATTAATAGATTTAGAAGAAAACTACGGGATTCAAACAGCGGAAGATAATCGAACGGTTGCACAGGAAAGCGACATTGTATTCCTATCTGCTACACCGGATGTATACCCCGCCATAATAGAGGAAATCAGGGATTATATTCAGGACGAGACCATCGTCATTCTCATTGCAGCCGGTCAAACTATTGCACAGAATGAAGAACGTTTCGAAAAAAAGGTGAAAATGATTAAGGCTATGCCAAATACCCCCGTTGATGTTGGCGAAGGGATGACAAGCATCAGTCTCAATTCATTTGTAACAGAAGACGACAAAAGAGAAATAACAGAGCTGTTTGAATGCTTCGGCAGGGCGGAGATAATCGATGAGAGCCTTATGAACATTGCCAGTGCTGTTGGCGGTTCTTCTCCAGCATTTGGATATATGTTTATTGAAGCCCTGGCAGATGGTGCCGTACTGCATGGTATGCCAAGAGACAAGGCATACAAAATTGCAGCACAAGCACTGCTTGGTTCTGCCAAAATGGTACTTGAAACGGGTGTTCACCCAGGACAATTAAAGGATGAGGTCTGTTCACCAGGAGGAACAACCATTGAATCTGTTGCCAGTCTGGAGATGAGTGGTTTTCGGACTGCTGTCATTCAGGCTGTCAAAGATAATATGAAGAAGATGGAACAGGTATAGCGTCATGCAAAAAGACCAGGCGACTCTTACATGTAGTGAGGGCTGCCCGGAAACATTGATATTAATAGAATCGGAGAAAATAATTAACGCGATTGGCTTTTTCGATTATATATAAAATGGGCGCAAACTGCGTTGAATATATACCCGATTGAATATATATCAGTAATTTTCACGTTACATCAGTAATTTACCATTATTCTCCAATTGAATCCCTGGAATCTCCGGGTGCGGAGGGTGTCCATAGCGTTGATTTATTCAAATGGAATAGAAAACAGCTTCACAAAATTTCCTGCTGAATCTCTTTATAGACAAATTGAAAGAAGCGCAAGACATCTTCATTTGAAGAAAAACCGGCTTGAGCAGATTTAGGGCTTCCGCCGCCTTTGCCATTAAATGCGGGCAGGTGCTCCTTGTAGAATGCACCGCATGAAAGGGTTTTAGAACCGTCATGGGTCAGGACGATTTTGTTTTCAGCTGTTGTTGCGAATAGTACAATCACATGGTGTTCTGCTGCGATTTTTGCTGCTAGCTTTTGCAGTTCTTTTAGCGATTTGTCAGAGAAGATATGTTTGATAATATTTCCTTCCGTTTCCGAGAGCAATTCCTTTTCCAAATAGCTGTTATTTTGTTCTTCCAAGTTGGCAATCCGTGCATGAAGCTGATTAAGCTCCTCTTCCCACTTGCCAAATCGATCGAGAATATCTTTTCTGCCGGTATGGAACTTTTCAGAAAGGGCATTGGTGATTTGCATCGTTGCCTGAAATTCCTGCAGTGCCCGCAAGCCGCATTTAAAATGAATTCGAGTAGTGTCTTTTAGTCTTTCGCCCTTAAGAATTTTTATTATTCCTATCTCTCCGGTTTTTGCAACGTGTGTCCCACCACAGGCATTATATTCAATGCCTTCAATCTCTACAATACGAACATTTTCTGTTACTTTTGGTGGTTTAACAAGCGGGAGACTGAGAAGCTGTTCATTGGTTACAAAATATGGATGGATATTTCTATTTTGATAGATTTGTCTATTTACTTCTTCTTCAATCATGATAAGCTGCTCGTTCGTCAGATTAGGCTGGTCCACATCAATAGTCACATGCTCAATCCCCATATGGAAGCTGACTGTTTTCGTCTGAAAAAGTTCCAGGCAAATAGCTGAAAGAAGATGCTGCCCACTGTGCTGCTGCATATGATCGAATCTCCTTGTCCAATCTAATATGCAAGTAACATTGCTTGTTTCGGGAAGATGCTCCAATCGATGGACTACCTCATTTCCATCCATATAGACATCAAGGACGGTAATACCGTCGATGCTTCCCAAGTCACAAGGCTGCCCGCCTCCAGACGGATAAAAGGCTGTCTCTTCCAAGATGACATCATAGCCATGCGCTATTTCGATTATTTCCGTTATATTAGTCTTCCACTGATCAGTCTTTGGTGATGAATAGTAGAGTTTTGTAGTCAAGGATTCCAGTCCCTTCCAAATTATTACGACTGTTAAATTATAACTAAGTATAACACCAATATTAGAATTATATGAATATAGGTTTGGGTCAAACTATAAAATGACCCCGGAACGTGTTAAACTAATTATTTAATGACCGCCGTGCAAACAGGACTAATCAGGAGGAATGGAAAAAATGGATATGAATAATAATGATATTTTAATTAGATTGAGATATGCTCTCGACATAAGAGATACGGATATGATAGAAATCTTCCGGCTTGGAGGAATTGAAACAACCAAAGAGGATGTACGCAAAATCCTTACCAAAGTAAAGGAAGATGACGAGCAGATTAATGAAGAGAATGCAGATCATATGCCATGTGATAATTTCATGCTGGAATCGTTTTTGAATGGGCTTATTATCTTTAAAAGGGGTAAACAGGAACCTAAACCGGGTCAGCCAGAGCGTCCGCCAATGATGATACAGAATGATGGCAGCGTCAATAATGTACTGATGAAGAAGCTGAAGATTGCACTTGCATTAACAAGTGAGGATATGCTGGAAATTTTAAAAGATACAGGTGTCACTATTAACAAGGGAGAATTAAGTGCATTGCTTCGAAAAGAAGGGCATCCTAATTATAGAAAATGTGGTGACAGGTTTGCCAGAAATTTCTTGAAGGGCTTAAGCATGCGCTATAGGTAAAAATACCCTGAACAAATTAATGTGCAAAGGAACATTTCACAATATAATTTGATATAATGAGAAAAAACGAGATGAGAAGGGGATAACTTGAACAGATTAATTGATGAAGTATCCAGCTTGTATCGGGAGAAAAAGAATGAAGTCTTCAGAATGGAAGAAGAAGCAAAAGAGCTGCGTATAACTTTGGCTGATAAATCCATATTGGCAACAGACTTTTTCAAAAAAGAAGAAAGATTGAAGGAACTGGAGAAAAGGATTGAAAGAAGCAATCATTTTGCCGAGGGAATTCATTTTACCAGAAAGATCATGATAGAACGTGCCAATGAAATAAAAGCTTCACAGCTTGAATTGATGCATGAAGAGGAACTTGAACAGAAGTCTGTATGAATGTAGGGAATCTATTTCAGACCTATTAGAAAGGTCATTAATAAGAGCAAAGAGTTTAATAGGCAAGCTTTAATCGAAGGACAATCACTACTTAGCGGGTGATTGTCTTTTTTCATAATATGTTTTATTGAGACAGATGGGGGTATACACTTATATAACACTAGTTTGGCAAGTTTTTTGAGGAATAGATATTCTTTAAAAGACCTGCCATCAGTTCTTTAGGATTCCTGCAGGTTCCAAAAGTGAATTTTGTTAACAGAGCAGTTTAAGGAAAACGGGAATAAAAGAAGAGATTACTTCTAATAAAATGATCTAAAAAGGAGAGGTACCTGATGGTTCATGGAAAAGCATTGGCAATCAAAGGGGTCATGACTCTTGTAGTCCTTTATTTGGTCCTTGGATTGGGTTTTGAAATGTCCTTTGGGAATGTATTCCTTATTACACTGATTCTAGGAATAGTTTCCTATGCAGTTGGAGATCTTTATATTTTGCCAAAAACATCTAATATGACAGCAACTACAGCAGATTTGGGCTTGGCTTTCCTAGTGATTTGGTTATTGGGAATGGCTTTAACTGATATGGCTGCGGGAACTTTGGCAGGAGCTGCCATTATCTCGGCACTAATCATGGCGATAGGTGAATATTTCTTCCATATCTATATATTGAAGAAGAATCTAGGCACCAGCCACCGGTTTGAAACATCATCAAACCATTAAAGACGGGGAAAAGTGAATATAAACAATAATGAAGCCAAGGATGCACATTTGCTGATGCATCCTTGGCTTATTGTGTGCACAAAATAAAAAAATACAATTCTATTTATAGGGTGTGCAGTTTATTGTTCACCTTGTACATTATAATAAAAGTAGAAATTTCCATTGGAATAATATCCCTATATGGTAAAATAGTACCATAACAGTAATAAAGACAAAAAAAGATAAATACTTTTAAAAAGTTACATATAGAGCCTAAAATCTTATAGACGACATTGATTAAGTATAATTGTTATTTTCAGAATAAATAAAATTTAGGGGGATAGGTATGAATTCTATTGCGCATATTAGAGAAATCGACAGTAAGATTCAAACTGTTAAAGAGCACTTATTGGAAGTTAGAGATTTGGCAGAATCGTATGGCGAAAAGATTGGCATTAAACATGTCACGGGTCTTGCAGGGCTTCTTCATGACCTTGGTAAATATACATTTGAATTTAGAACGTATATTTTGGATGCGGTGAATAATCCTGACGCACCGCCAAAAAGAGGGAGTGTGGATCACTCAACTGCCGGAGGAAAACTCTTACACGAGTCCTTCCATTCAAAGGAAGCTGTAAAAAGAAATATTTATAAAGGAGTGTTAGCAGAAGTTACAGCTAATGCAATTATTTCACATCATAGCTATCTGCAGGATTTTCTAAATCCCGAGTTGGATTCCAACTATCTTAATAGAGTTCAAAATAAGGAATTGCCAGAATTTGAGTATACCAAACAGCAATTTTTTAGCCAGGTTATTGGGATACAGGATTTCGAGGCATACGTAGACAAGGCAGCAACAGAAATTCAGTCCTATTTGGAAGCTTCCCGTCCGGAAGATTTAGGGAAAGAGTTTATGTTTCTAACGAAATTTGTTTATAGTGCACTAATCGATGCTGACCGTACAAATACGAGATTATTTGAAGAAAATAAGGAAGCAGAGCCGGAACCGAATCATAGAGAGTTATTTCAGACCTATTATCAGCGGCTGATGAACAAGATTGATTCATTTCAAAATAAGCCAGGTTCAGATTCGCCTATCAATATGCTTAGAAAGCAAATGTCTGATAAAAGTGATGAACATGCAGAAAAAGCATCTGGGATTTATACACTTTCTATACCTACCGGAGGAGGAAAGACATTAGCTAGCTTACGGTATGCTTTGAAACATGGGAAGCTTCATAATAAAAAACGCATCATATATGTCGTTCCTTATACAACCATCATTGAGCAAAATGCAAAGGAAGTCAGGGACATCCTTAAAGATGATTCCAATATTTTAGAACATCATTCAAATGTAATTGAGGATGATTCTATTGAGGACGAATTACAAGATGGCATGATCAATATTCAGCAAAAATTGAAATTGGCAAAGGATAGTTGGGATTCTCCAATCATCTTCACAACGATGGTTCAGTTTTTGAATGTTTTCTACGCAAAGGGAAGCAGGCATATAAGAAGGTTACATAATCTGAGTGAGTCAATTATCATATTCGATGAAGTCCAGAAGGTGCCGACATCGTGTATTTCCTTATTCAACCAGGCATTAAACTTTTTAAAGAATAAGGCACACTGCAGTATTGTTCTATGTACTGCTACGCAACCAGCACTTGACTTTGTAGAGCATAAATTGGATATCCCGCTAGAAGCTGAGATTATCGATAACTTAGAGACGGTTATCAATGCGTTTAAACGAGTGGAAATTATCGATGAAGCAAGTCAGAAGACCTATAACAATCAAAAACTGACAGGGTTTGTCCGGTCCAGACTGAAAACGGCCCAAAGTATATTGGTTATCCTAAATACTAAGAAGGTAGTCAAAGACTTATATTTATCATTAAAAGATAAAAATCTTGATGTTCCTTTATATCATCTAAGCACATCTATGTGCGCGGCTCATCGTAACGATATTTTAGGAAAGGTCAGAAATCATCTTCGGGAAGGACAGCCAGTAATTTGCATTAGTACACAATTAATTGAGGCTGGAGTTGATGTAAGTTTTGACTGTGTTATACGTTCATTGGCAGGTTTAGACTCCATTGCCCAAGCTGCGGGCAGGTGTAACCGTCATGGGGAAAAGGATATTCAAAATGTCTATATTATTGATCATGAAGAAGAAAATTTAAGCCGATTAAAAGAGATTGAGAAGGGCAAGCAAGTGACAAGGCGAATTCTGGTTGATATTCAGCGGAATCCAGAGGCTCATGGGGGAAGTATATTATCTAAACAAGCGATGGATCGATATTTCAAGGAATTTTATACGGAATTTAAAGCAGATTTAAACTATCCTGTTACAAAGTTGGATATAGAAATGACCGAATTGTTATCTGCACCAAGGTCTGCTTATAGATTTTATAATTCTTACAGGAGCAAATACGGGAAAAATTTGGATCTTATCATAACCAACAGCTATAAAACAGCTGCAGAAAACTTTCATGTGATTTCCAATCAGACCACCTCTGTTATCGTTCCCTATGGAAATGCAAAAGAAATTATTGCAGAGTTAAACAGTAATCAATCCATTGAGGATCTATCGGCTTTCTTAAAAAGAGCACAGCAATATACAATTAGCATTTATGAGTTTGAAAAGGAAGCACTAAGTAAAAATGGAGGGATGGTAAGCTATCTGGATGGTAATGTTCTTGCACTGAAAGATGGCTCATATAGCGAAGAATTTGGACTTGTACTTGAAAATGATGGACAGCTTGATTCGCTTGTATTTTAAAAACCTATCCTTTGCGTTTAAAGATAGGTTTTCAAATAATATACTATATTTTTCAATCCGCGCTTTAAAAGCGACAATTTATTATAACATGAGACACTCTAAATTATATAGTTCATATATTATATTATTTGACATTTTAGATTTTATCTTTATAATAAGAATTATAAGAAAATTAAAAAGGGAGGAGGTGATAATTATAAGAAAATTTTTTAAAAAAGAAAGGAGGTGAATATAATGAGGAATTGTATTGAATTTGAAGTGTATGGAGATTATGCGTTGTTTACAGACCCGCTTATGAAAATGGGTGGTGAAAAATTCTCCTATCAGGCTCCAACCTATCAAGCGTTAAAAGGAATTACAGAATCGATATATTGGAAACCCACTTTGCTTATGATCATTGATGAAGTCAGGGTTATGAATTCTATTAAGATGGAATCGAAGGGCGTCCGTCCAATTGAATACACAGGTGGAAACACACTCGCTAACTATACGTATCTAAGAAATGTGAGGTACCAGGTTAGAGCTCATTTTGTCTTTAACGAGCACCGTCCTGATATGGCATTTGATCGTAACGAACACAAGCACCATAATATCCTAAAGCGATCACTGAATGCAGGAGGCAGAAGGGATATCTTCTTAGGTTCCCGAGAGTGTCAGGCTTATGTAGAGCCTTGTGTTTTTGGGGAAGGAGAAGGGTTTTACGACAACTATGGCGATCTTCACTTCGGTACAATGGTCCATGGAATTAATTATCCAGATGAAACTGGGAGAGACCAGATGGAAGTCCGGCTTTGGAACCCTGTGATGAAGAACGGTGTCATCCAGTTCATCAGACCAGATCAATGTGATCACGTACGGCCAATCGCAGAAATGGAACCTAAAAAATTCGATTCAACAAATGTGGAATCTGTTGAGGAATTATACAATCAATATGAAAAGAGGTGAGTAAATGAGCTGGCTGCTGAATTTATATGAGACCTATGAGGCAAATCAGAAACAAGTGGGAATCATTGAAAAAAAACGAAATGATAAAGAATATATGTTACTGCCAGTATCACATACCACACAAAATGCGCATATTGAAGTGAACATTACAGAAGATGGGAACTTTCACAGTGCGGATGTTATCGGAAAGGTGAATACGGTCATACCTTCTACAGAAGAGTCCGGAAGCAGAGCCGGGTCAAAAGTAGCTCCTTATCCATTACATGACAAATTAAGCTATGTAGCTGGAGACTTTGTCGCATATGGCGGGAAAATAAAAAAGGAAGAACCCTTCACAACCTATATCCAGCAATTGAAAAACTGGGCACATTCTCCATTCGGCAATTCAAAAGTTAAAAGCATCTATACGTATTTGAATAAAAAGAGATTGATTAAAGATTTGGTGAAAGAAAAGGTTCTGTATTTGGATGAAGATGAACAGCTTATTGGAACCTGGGATAAGAAATATGAAGCCTTATATGATCAAAAGCCGGAAATATTTTCAGTGATTACCGGCGGGCAGGATGCTGCCTTCATTCGATTCAATGTGCACTCGCCAGCAGAAATATTGACGAAGGTATGGAATGACCCTGACATGTATGATTCTTTCATCAAGTTTTATAATGACCAGCTTGGCGACGAAGATTTATGTTTTGTTACTGGACAAGTATTGCCAAGTACGGAAAGGCACGCAAATAAAATCAGAAATGCCGGGGATAAGGCAAAGTTGATATCTGCCAATGATACAAGTGGCTTTACTTATAGAGGGAGATTCAGCAAAAGCAATGAGGTTGCCAGCATCAGTTATGAAGTTTCCCAAAAGGCTCATAATGCATTAAAGTGGCTTATCCACCGACAAGGGAAAACGATAGATAATCGTGTCTTCTTAGTATGGAGTAATGATAATCCAGATGTGCCTGACCCAACGGAAGACCCATTCGATATTTTGGCAAAGCATTTTCCTGTTCAGGAGGAAGCGTCACAAAAAATTTTCACGAATCAGGATTTTGCTCGAGGATTTGCTAAAATGCTGGATGGATATAAAAGTGATTTAACCACAAAATCAAATATAAATATTCTGATTTTAGATTCGGCGACCACCGGCCGAATGGCGGTTCTTTATTACCGGAATTTGGATAAAGAGCTTTATTTTAAGCGATTAGAAAAATGGCATTCAACGTGTATCTGGCAACACCGCTATCGAAAGGGTATCGAATTTACGGGAGCGCCAGCAACCAAGGATATTGCCTTTGCAGCATATGGTCCAAGGGCTAATGAAAAGGTAGTAAAGGGATTAATGGAACGTATCTTGCCTTGTGTTGTAGATGATAAAAAGATACCGATTGATATAATCAAGAGCTGCTATCAGCGAGCATCAAATCCAGTTTCTATGGAAAAATGGGAATGGGAGAAGACCTTAAGTATTACGTGTGCAGTTATTAATAGACATGAGGAGGGGTATACAGTGGCTTTAGATACGGAGAATATGAATCGCGATTATTTATTTGGACGCTTACTGGCAATTGCGGATGTTTTAGAGAGACGTGCACTAAAATCGGATGATAATAGATCAAGTAATGCTATACGATATATGAATTCTTTCTCAAAACATCCTGCAAGGACATGGAAAACCATTCAAGAGAGCTTGCAGCCCTATCAAGCCAGATTGGGTGCGAATGGACACAATCTATCAAAAATGATAGATGAAGTGGCTTCTGCTATTGATTTTGATGATTTTAACAATAAGCCGTTATCAGGAAAATACTTGCTTGGATTCTATAGTCAACGCCATGCTTTATACCAGAAAAAGGAAGAAAAAACAGAGGCTGCAGAAGAAGTAACTAATTAATAGAGAAGGGGAAAAGAATATGACAATCTTAGATCATAAAATCGATTTTGCTGTTGTTTTAACAGTTAATAATGCAAATCCAAATGGAGATCCATTAAACGGTAACCGGCCAAGACAGAATTATGATGGTTATGGGGAAATTTCGGATGTGGCAATAAAGCGTAAAATAAGGAACCGCTTGCAGGATATGGGGGAAGCTATTTTTGTTCAGTCCAATGATAGAAAAACGGATAGTTACAAGAGCTTGAAAGATAGAGCGGAAGCACAAACTGAATTGGAAAAAATACTGAAAGCAAAAGAGAGCATGAATGAGGAATTTGCAGAAATAGCCTGCGCTGAGTGGTTGGATGTTCGTAGCTTTGGGCAAGTATTTGCATTTAAAGGGAAAGGAAAAGGTTCGGGTGTATCTGTTGGTGTCAGAGGACCAGTTTCGATTCATACAGCTACAAGTGTAGACCCTATTGATATTACCAGCATGCAGATTACAAAGAGCGTAAATTCGGAATCTGGTAAAGAAAGAGGATCCGACACGATGGGGATGAAGCACCGAGTTGATTTCGGAACCTATGTTTTTTATGGCAGCATTAATACACAATTGGCAGAGAAGACAGGATTTTCAAATGAAGATGCTGAAAAAGTGAAACAAGCACTTGTGAGCTTATTTGAAAATGATACTTCCTCTGCGCGGCCTGAAGGCAGTATGGAAGTTCATAAAGTATTTTGGTGGGAACATTCTTCAAAACTTGGGCAGTATTCATCGGCAAAAGTGCATCGATTGGTAAATATAAGCTCAAATGTAGATGAACCCAAATCATTCGATGATTATACGGTACAATTGAATGAGTTGGAAGGACTAGAAGCCGAGGTCATTGATGGCCTTTAATGAGGAAGAAGATTTTCTGATGTTATCTGGTATTCAGCATTTTCAATTTTGTAAACGCCAATGGGCTCTTATTCACATTGAGCAGCAATGGGAAGAAAATGTAAGAACAGTCGAGGGGCAATATCTACATAGGAAAGCAGACAAACCATTTATCCGTGAGAAACGTGGAGATAAGCTGATTGTTCGAGGTATGCCGGTTAAGTCACAAGAGCTCCAGATATCCGGTATTTGTGATGTGGTAGAGTTTATTGCGGACGAAAGAGGTATAGAATTATCTGGTTCTGATAGAAAATATATGGCTTACCCTGTTGAATATAAACGCGGTAAGCCAAAACAGAAAGACGAAGATGTTCTGCAGTTAGCTGCACAAGCAATTTGCTTGGAAGAAATGCTTCTTTGTGAGGTCAATAAAGGGTTTCTATACTATAACGAAATAAAGCATCGAGTAGAAGTCCCTATAACAATAGAATTAAAGGATAAAGTAAAATCGATAGCTGGCGAGATGAGGGTTTATTTTGAACGCAGACATACTCCAAAAGTGAAGACTGGTCCCTTTTGTAAAAGCTGCTCCCTTCAAAATATTTGTCTTCCAAAACTGATGAATAAACGTTCTGTGAAAAGTTATATAGAAGGGAAAATATACGATGAAGAAACTTCTTAATACGCTGTTTGTCACACAGCCGAATGTTTATTTATCGCTGGATGGGGATAATATTGTCTTGCTTAAGGAAGATGAAAGGCTGGGAAGGGTCCCTTTGCATAATTTGGAGTCTGTGGTATCTTTTGGCTATACAGGTGCGAGTCCTGCTTTGATGGGATACTGTGCAGAACGGAATATCTCTTTACAGTTCTTCACGATGAATGGCAGATTCCTTGCTAGAGTAATAGGTGAGAGCAAGGGTAATGTAATTTTACGGAAAAGACAATATCGCGTGTCAGATGATGAAGCTGCATCGGCAAAAATTGCCCGTAATTTTATCATAGGGAAAATTTACAATAATAAATGGATCATTGAACGAATGACCAGAGACTATCCATTACGGATAGATGTGGCTCAATTCAAAAATATTTCCAAACAGTTATCGGCTATTTTGAAAGATATAAGGGAATGTGAAGATTTAGATAGGTTAAGAGGGTTAGAAGGTCAAGCGGCTATTAATTACAATAGATTATTTGATCAATTTATTTTGCAGCAAAAAGAAGACTTCTATTTTCATTATCGTAATCGCAGACCGCCAGTAGATAATGTCAATGCAATGCTTTCATTTGCCTATACTTTACTGGCTAATGATATGTCTTCCGCTTTAGAAGGTGTTGGACTAGACGCGTATGTAGGATTTTTGCATCGTGATCGTCCAGGAAGAGCATCCCTTGCTTTAGACGTGATGGAAGAATTGCGTGGTGTCTATGCGGATAGATTCGTCCTTTCATTAATAAATAAAAAGGTAGTGAATAAAGAGGACTTCCACAAGAAAGAAAATGGCGCAGTCATTATGAAAGATGAGGCAAGGAAAAAGTTTGTGGCAGCCTGGCAAAATAAGAAGCAAGAGAAGATAACCCACCCTTATCTGGGAGAAAAGATTTCATGGGGATTAGTCCCACATGCTCAGGCATTATTGCTAGCACGTTATCTGCGAGATGATATAGATGAATATCCACCATTTTTGTGGAAGTAGGTGTTATTTTTGCTAGTATTAATTACTTATGATGTGAGTACCACAAATGCTAATGGACGGAAACGGTTAAGAAGAGTTGCTAAAAAGTGTCAAAGTTATGGGCAGCGTGTGCAGAATTCTGTTTTCGAATGTGTTGTGGATGCTACACAATTTACTTCATTAAAACTGGAATTAATCAATATGATCGATGAAGATCAAGACAGTTTGAGATTTTACCAATTAGGGAATAACTATCGATCAAAGGTCGAACATGTCGGAATTAAGGAATCGCTTGATTTGGAAGGCCCCTTAATTTTCTAGTGCGAACATGTAGTACACACAATTTTCTAGTTCGTTTCGCACTATGAATTTTCTCGTTTTGCGATAAATAAAGGATAATTTAGAAACCTATGTTCTTCTTCTAAGAAGAAAATGGAGGTTTTATTTAAAAATAGATATATTTTAAGACTATTTTTAGATAAAATCGCCGTCGCATCCTTCATGGGTGCGTGGATTGAAATTTGCGTTTGGTGTTGTCATAGATCGGTATACCTTGTCGCATCCTTCATGGGTGCGTGGATTGAAATTCCCATGAAGTCATCAAAAACCTTAATTCTATCGCGTCGCATCCTTCATGGGTGCGTGGATTGAAATCACTGAAATCATCAAGTTACCGTTTATTTCTCTCGGTCGCATCCTTCATGGGTGCGTGGATTGAAATCTTTTAACCAAAAGGGGCTGCGATATGGTAGCCAGTCGCATCCTTCATGGGTGCGTGGATTGAAATAAAAATCCCACATTAATCCCCCTTTTGACTCTTGTCGCATCCTTCATGGGTGCGTGGATTGAAATACCGGAACAACGTGATTTTATCTCGTCAAATACCGTCGCATCCTTCATGGGTGCGTGGATTGAAATATGGATAATTTAATAAGCAAAAATCATGCATTGGTCGCATCCTTCATGGGTGCGTGGATTGAAATTTGTGTATCAGCATTTAAATGATTCACTTGAATGGTCGCATCCTTCATGGGTGCGTGGATTGAAATACAAACTAAGAAGAGATAGTCCTGATTGTATTTTCGTCGCATCCTTCATGGGTGCGTGGATTG
>NZ_HE610977.1:477563-479456 GCF_000285495.1 Oceanobacillus massiliensis str. N'diop | reverse complement strand
ATCCTTCATGGGTGCGTGGATTGAAATCATCAATCCGAAACAGGATCTTATCAATGGAGTCGCATCCTTCATGGGTGCGTGGATTGAAATCAGACTATCGGCATCTGATGACTGTGCTTCCTGGAGTCGCATCCTTCATGGGTGCGTGGATTGAAATAGAACAATCGTTCTTATTGTGGGAGGGGTCAGCTTGTCGCATCCTTCATGGGTGCGTGGATTGAAATTCTAATATTTTTATGGTATCATCATCAATATCGATGTCGCATCCTTCATGGGTGCGTGGATTGAAATGGTTCAAAGCGTTTAACCAGTTATAAACTTTACTGTCGCATCCTTCATGGGTGCGTGGATTGAAATGAGTATCCTCGTACCTACAACACGACCGCAATTTTGTCGCATCCTTCATGGGTGCGTGGATTGAAATTTCCACTGTTATCACCACACTATTCACCTCCCAGTCGCATCCTTCATGGGTGCGTGGATTGAAATTCTTCTTTTAATGCAGTAGCCATGTTACGAATACGTCGCATCCTTCATGGGTGCGTGGATTGAAATGTATTGTCGTATATAGGAACGCTCTCTTGTGCTGGGGTCGCATCCTTCATGGGTGCGTGGATTGAAATCTTTTTAATGCCCCGATGGATTTACCAGCAATGAGTCGCATCCTTCATGGGTGCGTGGATTGAAATTTTGCGACACGAGGGTCAAGTGCCTTGCAAAATTGGTCGCATCCTTCATGGGTGCGTGGATTGAAATTTGTACCAAAAGTGATGCTGCTGACTCCAAATGGTCGCATCCTTCATGGGTGCGTGGATTGAAATAAATCACTCTCTTTCACAAATACACCATTAACCAGTCGCATCCTTCATGGGTGCGTGGATTGAAATCCTATCCTTGTAAAACCATTTATCTAGTTCCGGCGTCGCATCCTTCATGGGTGCGTGGATTGAAATTCCAGTGATATTGATAAATAAGATCCTCAACCTGTGTCGCATCCTTCATGGGTGCGTGGATTGAAATTGCAGTAATCACATTTTCCACACGCCCGAGGTGCTTGTCGCATCCTTCATGGGTGCGTGGATTGAAATATCCTGATAGACTAATATTTCCTCCCCCTTGAATGTCGCATCCTTCATGGGTGCGTGGATTGAAATACAAAAGGAAGAAGGCTGATGATAGTTATCAAGAGTCGCATCCTTCATGGGTGCGTGGATTGAAATAGTAAATCGGTTACAGCTAGCATTAAATCACCTCGTCGCATCCTTCATGGGTGCGTGGATTGAAATAACTATCACGAATGCTGACGGAACTCCTGTAAAGTCGCATCCTTCATGGGTGCGTGGATTGAAATTGATGCTTCACTAGGCAAACTAGCTACATCGGCCGTCGCATCCTTCATGGGTGCGTGGATTGAAATTCATGCTGTTAATTGGGGAGAGTTTATCGGGGATAGTCGCATCCTTCATGGGTGCGTGGATTGAAATTACTATAAGTAAAGAGGTGATTATATGCAACTAGGTCGCATCCTTCATGGGTGCGTGGATTGAAATACTCGCCTTAACCGGACTGAGTACCCCTGACCTTGTCGCATCCTTCATGGGTGCGTGGATTGAAATATTCCTGCGGGCAAAATAGCGTCTAACATAACGAGTCGCATCCTTCATGGGTGCGTGGATTGAAATTTCGTGCTGCTTTCGTCCAATACATAAAGGTTAAGTCGCATCCTTCATGGGTGCGTGGATTGAAATCGTTTTGGGATTGTAAGACAACCTCGCTACAACATGTCGCATCCTTCATGGGTGCGTGGATTGAAATATCTATTAACTCTTCAAACTCCATTTCCGGGCCTGTCGCATCCTTCATGGGTGCGTGGATTGAAATCATCAAAAGAAC
>NZ_HE610977.1:384149-476079 GCF_000285495.1 Oceanobacillus massiliensis str. N'diop | reverse complement strand
ATCACCAAGCAATTCCTCGATGCGCTCCTGCTGTGGTCGCATCCTTCATGGGTGCGTGGATTGAAATTTACTATACTAAAATAGAGAACGGACTTACGCCGTCGCATCCTTCATGGGTGCGTGGATTGAAATTCCGTCTTCCGTAACCTCAGCTTCGATTGGATCCGTCGCATCCTTCATGGGTGCGTGGATTGAAATTTGTCGTTTGAAGCTATGAAACTAAAAGAAGAGGTAGTCGCATCCTTCATGGGTGCGTGGATTGAAATGGACTATGAATTAATAACTGTTTAGTCTATCTTGGTCGCATCCTTCATGGGTGCGTGGATTGAAATAACAATGACAGAGAAGATGAACATGAAATAGTGACGTCGCATCCTTCATGGGTGCGTGGATTGAAATGATAGACTCCCATGCTATTTAATTTCTTTCTTAAGTCGCATCCTTCATGGGTGCGTGGATTGAAATATTTCCAGAAGCCTGTAATCATCCTCATGGGCCAGTCGCATCCTTCATGGGTGCGTGGATTGAAATTCCAAGTAATATGAATAATGGGTAGTTGGAGCAAGTCGCATCCTTCATGGGTGCGTGGATTGAAATATTGGTATCAATGGACACTCTACCTTGCCGTTTACGTCGCATCCTTCATGGGTGCGTGGATTGAAATATTTAGTGGAAGAAGTGCAGAAGGAATTCGAGCGTCGCATCCTTCATGGGTGCGTGGATTGAAATGAATCGGACGTAAATGAGGTCACAAGAGCCGGAAGTCGCATCCTTCATGGGTGCGTGGATTGAAATGGTTATATAAGCGTGTTGGATCAACAATCGTACCGTCGCATCCTTCATGGGTGCGTGGATTGAAATACAATAACACAAGCAGCAACCGGGACTGTATGGGTCGCATCCTTCATGGGTGCGTGGATTGAAATCGCGGTTGGGGGCTTTAAGCATCATTAAAAATAGGTCGCATCCTTCATGCGTAGATTAAAACCAAGATTATGACGCTGGAATCTTATACGGATACACTGAAAATCTTCGAAGCTCCCTAACTACTTTAGATATTGGCAACCCAACTACGTTATAATAATCTCCAATGATTTGCTTCACAAACATAGATCCTATGCTTTGAATACCATAGGCACCTGCTTTATCATATGGTTCATCCATGGACACATACCACTCTATTTCCTTGTCGGTTAATGTCCAAAATTCAACCTGGGTACGTTCGGTAAATACCACTTCGTTATCAGTCGAACGTATCATGACCCCTGTATATACCTCATGTACATTTCCGCTTAACGCATAAATCATTTGAAAAGCTTCTTCCTTGTTTTTAGGTTTTTCAAATATATTTTGATTGCAGGAAACTATAGTATCAGCAGATAAAATCACTTCATTCTTATCAAGATCAGTGATATTGTGGTTTTTTAGGGTGGCTAACTGTTTTACTTTTTCGACTGGATCACTTGTCTTAATCTGTGATTCATCTACTTTGGGCTTACGGAGTGTAAACGGGATCTGTACTTGATGTAGGAGTTCCTGTCTTCTAGGTGACGATGATGCAAGGATAAGATTTTTATTCATAGTCAAATTCTCCTTTTAGCACTAATCTAATAGAAATGGATTGTTTTATTTGCATGTGTGCAGTATAGCAATTTTTATGGAATGCCACAATGTGAGAGAGTTTCTAGAATTTATTTTGAAATTGTGTACACTTCAATTATAGTTGACAGACTTTTTCTTAAGAAAAAAACAAAAACCATCCCTCTAAAAAGGGACGGTTCAGTTTATTAAAACAAGTCCAGCAGACGGTCCCAGAAGCTTTTTTCCACTTCCTGATTATCTTCTTCTGGTTCTGCTTCTTCTATTTCGATACTTTCTGTTTGCAATACAAATTGAACGGTGTCTACTTTATCAATTTTAGGTGACACAAATGAAACGGGTTCAAAGTCTGAGTAATCATATTCTTCCATCATGGAATCCACTTCAGACTCTATTTGACCAGGTAGGTTGTCTGTTGATTCCTGTAATTCAGAAGTGCCATTCTGAAGTTCACTTGCTCCATCATGGAGTGAAGAGGTTCCTTCTGATAGTTGTTTGATTCCATCATCAAGCTCGCTATAAGAACCTGAAAGTTCACTTATTCCATCTGTGTAGCTTACTAAGCCGCTATGAAACGACTCATATTTAGTAGCGAGCGTTGATAGGCCTTCCTGCAATTCTGCAAGTCCTTCCATTGCTCCCATTTCTTCGATGGAGCTAGAGAATTCTGCAGCTATCGTTTCAAGATTCTCTGCCATCTCGCTTATTGCTCCGGATACCTGGACCAATGTTCCATCTACAGCAGCAAATGCCTCCCGGACTGAGGAATAGGTTCTTTTTACGGTTTGGGCTGCTGCATAGGTTTCAACCAGCTTGTTAACGACATCCTCGTTTGCACCACTTTCGTATAGTGCCTCGATATCTGCATCATTAATTTCGTAAGCTGGGATGGCTGTAATGGCTTCATCCAGTGTACCATATGCAGTACTATAGTTTTCTTTCAATGTATCAAGTCCTGCAGCAGTTTCTTGTAAGCCGCCAGCTATTTGTTCGAGTCCATCTGGCAATGCTTTCAGCTCGCTTATATCCATGCTGCCGGAACTTGCCTGTAATGATTCGTTCATTGTTTGCAATGCATCCTGAATCGAAGTAGACCCATTGATCAGTTCAGAAGAGGACCTGCTGAGCTCTGTGATGCCATTGCGATATTCCGTAGAACCATTGCTCAGTTCTGATGCGCCGGTATTTAAATCAGAAATCCCTTGATTCAATTGTCCAACACCATCATTCACTTCTGCAATTGCCGAGGAAAGAGACTGCATGTCATCAGTCATTCCTCCTACATCTGGACTTTCCATAGCCATCGAATAAGGGGTGGCCGCAATTTCGATAGGGTCCATTTCAAAGTTTTCAACGTTCGCCTCTACAACCAATTCTTCCTCTTGTTCAGGCATAACTGTAAATGTAATTTGTTTATCTTTTCCTGCGTTTGCTTCGTTTCCGTCAGGTGCCTGAATTTCATTGAAAATCGCTGGGTCCAGCTTGAGCGATATTTGGAGCAGGTAGTTTTCAAAGAAGATGGGATCCACTTCTTCGTTCGCGGTTGTTGAAAGATGGATTTCAAGCTTTCCATCTTTGCCTGCTAACTCAGAAGGTGAAATTTTCTCCCCATCCAGTACATAGCTGATTGCAATATTCCATGGAAGGGCTTTGCCATCCATATTTCCCTGATAATAGAATTCACCTTCATCTGTTTCAAATTGAATGGCATTGTCTTGCGTTTGCTTCATTTCTGTTAAATTCGTTAAGTTACTTATGCTTGTGTAATCCCCATAATCAGTAATCTGTCCGGGTTCGGTTACATGAAATGTATTGACGACGTATAGTTCCCGCTGTTTACCAGCTGCATCCAGATTTGCATAAATAACCTCATCCTTAGCAGAAATTGCACCATTCCCAGTATCCGATACAGTGCTATCCTCGTCTATTCCTTCATTTGAGAAAGAAGATTTCGGAAATGACGGCAGCACTAGCAGGAATGTCATCAACACAAGTACCATTTTTCTGATTGGCATTTGCATCATTTCTCCTCCTTATAATAGTTTGCTTTCCACGTTGTTTTTTCAATTAATCGGTCGAATGTAACCAGCAGTGCCGGGAGGAAGAGAACAACCATTACAAATGCGAGTAACGCACCTCGGCCTAGTAATAGGCCAATGGAAGATACGACCGGATTGGATGATGTGAACCAGAGTATGAATCCAACACTAGTCAGGATTGATGCGGAAACCGCGATGGAGAATATTTTCTCATCAATGGTTTTCTTAATGGCATCCAATGCTCGCATCTCTTTTCGATTTTCCTTATATGCTTCCATTAATAAAATGGCATAGTCTACAGTCGCTGCTAGCTGTACCGTACTAACAATCAAATATCCTACATAAACGAGCGGCGAATCTGTGAAGTAGGGGACCGATAAATTAATCCAAACTGCAGACTGGATCGTTAACAGCAGGACAATCGGAATGGATATCGATCTAAAGGTAACAATCAGTACAACCGCAATTGTGAGCACTGTCAGCAGATTGACGACCGTATTATCTTTTTGCACAACGTTTTTCATATCATACAGGGTTACACTTTCTCCAAGTAAATGAAAATCATCATCATAAAAATCAGCTGTTGTAGCTTTCACTCTATCAATGAGGGCGAAAGTCACATCGCCTTCCTGTTCTGCATTTGTATTCAGAATGATCCTGCTGTAATTTTCCGAATAGAACTGTTCCGTCACCGTTTCATCGAGATACTCTGGAGGAATTGCTGCGCCAACCGTATTCACATAGGATATGACACTTTTGATCTCATCAAAATCCTCCAGCTCTTCTACAAGCTCTTCTTCTCTTGCAACATCTCCTGCCGGTACGAGAACGACCATTGGCGTATACTTGCCAAATGCTTCTTCAATATCTGCTGCATCGCTTCCAGGCCTTGTTGTTTCCGGTTGGTCCCCAATACCGTAAATGAAGTTGGTCTGGCTTTGGGCGAGGAATGCAGGAACAATTAATACCAACACAAGGAGCAGGACAGGAATTTTAAGCTTTAAGACTAAACTTCCGATATTGCGTATGCTTGGGAGAAGCTGTCTATGCTGTGTTTTATCAATCCATTTATAGAAAGTGAGTGTCAATACTGGCAAGAAGACCATAACACTGATAAAGCTTAAGAGAATCCCTTTTACAAGGTTCAGGCCCAAATCAGAGCCAATCTCAAAATTCATGAAGGTCAGTGCAATGAATCCGAAGAAGGTTGTCGATGCACTTGCTGCAATGGCAGGAAAGGAACGTTTCATTGCAAGGCGCATAGCTTCTTCAGGATCATTTGTTTTCTTGCGGTAGTCAGAAAAACTATGCAGTAGGAAAATTGCATAATCGAGTGATACGGCAAGCTGCAAAATCGGTGAGACGGACTGTGTAATAAAGGATATCTCACCAATAAAAATGTTCGTACCGAGGTTAATGAGTACCGATACACCAATCGCTGTCAGGAAAAATACGGGTTCTATCCATGACCTGGTTGACAGAATGAGAATGAGTATGATCATCGGCACTAATAATGCCGCAGCATACATGGATTCTGAACCGGTCATCTTTTGGGATGTTGCGGTGTCAAGCGCTTCGCCTGACATTGCGTTATTTTCCCCAATCAATTCGTATACTGTATCGGTCGTTTCGACTTCCATTCCTTCTTCGACATGAAAGGAAATGAGCGCTTTTCCGTCTTGATAGTAGGACTCAACCGTCTCGCTATCTGCCAGTTCAAGCGGTGTTTTGATATCAATGGCATCGTCAAGCCATGTAACATTACTGACACCATCTATATTTTCCAGTTTTTCCTTATAAGAAAGTGCTTCCTGGATTGTTACATCTTGAATCATAACTCTTGTATTTTCCAGTGCTCCATCGAATTCTTCTTCCATAATGTCCATTGCATTCGTAGATGGCGCATTTTCTGGTAAGTAATCAACCATATTATAATTTACTGAAACCGTAAAATATGCGAATACACTGATGATAGATAGGAGCAGGAAAGTAATTAAGATGGATTTTTTATGATTTAGTATCCGTGTTGTAATATCAATCAGAGTTCATCCTTTCTTGAATAATCATATCGAACACTATAATATTATAAACGACACAGTGTTGTAATAACAACAAACAGTTTTATAAAAAACGTAAATAAGGCAACATATAGGGAGATAATGTTGAATAAATCAAAATAGAAAGCGAGAAAAATACAATGAATGAAAAATTAGATCGACGGAAGAAATACACTCGAATGGTTTTGAAGGACAGTTTGATTACCTTATTGAAGACCAAGCAGATCTCCTCTATAACGGTAAAGGAGCTTTGCGATTTGGCTGACATTAATCGATCGACATTTTACAAGCATTATACCGATCCGTTTGACTTGCTTCATAAAATGGAAGAAGAAATTATTGAAGATATGAACGCCTATCTTAATCAGTATAATTTTGCAGAGGAGAGTGAATCTTTACAGATGACAGAGCGGCTGCTGGAATATATCGTCACGAAGCGGGATATCTGTCATACACTGCTTAATGAGAATGCGGATACTTCGTTTGAAAGAAGAGTCATGGAAGTTTCCCGAAAGTTTCTCATCCAAAATCTGTTAGAATTGAGCCAATATGAAACCAGCAGACGTGAATATGTAAGCATCTTTATCATCAGCGGGGGGATCCACATCATCAAGCAATGGCTTGCCAATGACATGGATCGGACACCAAAGGAGATCGCCGGAATCATCAGCCATATCACAAAGAATGGTCTGAAAGGATAGAGCGGCGGTAGCTAATTATTCATAGAACATTTTTTAATATGTCAGCTGTACGACAATCGGATTTCAATGTATTATAGTTGGGAGGAGGTGGCATTATGGATACGATTATCTTTGATGTGGATGACACTTTATATGATCAGGCATTATCGTTTAAAAGAACCTGCCATAAAATGTTTCAGAATTCCTTTACAGATGAGGAATTGGATAAACTTTACATAACGAGTCGGAAATATAGCGATGCCCTGTTTGATAGGAATGTTGCGGGAGAAATAACAACTAAGGATATGCATATAATTCGTATAAAAGCAGCGTGTGAGGAATTCGGATTGACAATCAGCGATGAAGAGGCGATGGAATTTCAGGAGTCATACGTTGAGGAGCAGCAAAAAATAACCTTGTTTGATGAAGTGGAAGAAATGCTGGAATTGCTGTATCAAAACAACGTACAACTAGCGATTCTGACAAATGGGGCAGAGGGACATCAATCAATGAAAATTAAGCAGCTCAAATTGGAAAGATGGGTCCCAAAAAATAATTTATTTATCTCTGGAGCCATTGGGCATGCCAAGCCGACAAGGGAAGTCTTTCAATTCATCGAAAACAAGCTGAAGCTCGATAAGTCGAAAACAATCTATGTTGGTGATTCTTTTGATAATGACATTGTTGGTGCGAAACAAGCCGGATGGCAGGCCGTATGGATGAACCATCGTAAAAGGGAATTGCCTATGAACAGCTATATACCGGATAATGTCGTGTACAGTGCGAGAGAGCTGATGGAACTATTTTGCAAGGATTATTTACCAGTTAAATGAAAGGCAAGTTTCACATCCAAAAGTTCTTTACTCCATAGGTAAAGATGGATACAATGGATGTATATTTTCCGTGGAATACAAATACATAACAGAATTCACTTTACAGTCAAAGGAGTACAATAATGCACAATTTACCCAATTGTCCAGCATGCAATTCGGAATATACATATGAGGATGGTGCTCTCTATATCTGTCCAGAATGCGGACACGAATGGACAGCTGAACAGGAAGCAGAAGAAAAAGAAAAACAGATTACTAGGGATTCAAATGGAAATATAATTGCAGATGGTGACACGATAACAATTATCAAGGATTTGAAAGTGAAAGGCAGCTCTTCTCCTTTAAAAATGGGGACGAAGGTCAAAAACATTCGAATTGTCGATGATGTGGATGGTGGCCATGACCTAGAGGGAAAAGTGGATGGTTTTGGCGTGCTCTATATTAAGTCGAAGTTTGTAAAAAAGCTTTAATTCTATAAGTGATAAAGAAGAGAACAAGCAAGGAATGACATACTCCCCTTCTGACGGACAGATACAGGATAAAGATCTGACTGCTGAAGGGGAGTCTTTCTATATTTGCAGAGAAGCATTGTAATTGGCAATGAAATAGCATGCGAATCAGGGTCCTATTTTGCCTCTAATTTGAGATGCGACTTTATTCTTTTTTAAGAAAATTTAAGAATTCTAACGTTATGTGGTAAAATCTACTTAAAAATTAATGAAGCAGGATAATTGAATAAGAAGGTTGAAGGAAAGTAATTCAAAAAAGGGGAGGTATAAAAGTTGGACTTATTGCTCTGGATAACTATTGGCTTCTTCATAATCGGATTTGTTGTTCTCGTTTCTATGAAAAAAGGGATGGAAAACAAGATCGCTTATATAAAAGCAACTATGGAAGACGAGGAAAATTCAAAAAAAGCCAATTCTGTAATTTGGTGGATAATGAGTGCCACGGCTTGGGGGTTAGTGAGTATGATGCTTGTTGTTTGGTGGTTTCATAATCACTTTGGATAACTGTTGGATTCAAATATAATTCAACGAACGGGTGCAAGGTTTAAGAAATGATCATCAAAACAATTTTCTTTTATTTTTTTAATAAATGGAATTTTTTTACGAATGGACAGGATTGTTTAATAGCGAAATTTAGCTATTTTTTATTTGTATATATAAGATAAGGAGATAAATATACAAGGAGGAGAAGCTTTTATGTCTCAAAAATTAAAAAAGTCATCAAAAGATAAAGCATTATACGGTGTTTGTGGCGGAATAGCAGATTTTTTTGGTATTTCTCCATTTGCCGTTAGGTTAATATTCTTTATCACAGCTTCAGTATCTGTTTGGATATATATAGTTCTTCTTTGGTCATTAGATGAAAGACCATTTCTATAATATTTACATTGCTTTATGTGCTATCAGGCAGATTCTTTAATGTGAAATTATACTTTCATAATTATATGAAAAATAGAGGGAGTTTAGTGAATTGGAAAGACTTGTTACCGATTGCGCTTCTTATTTTGTTCAGTATTAACTCTCAGGATAAAACTCTGATTTCGAGGGCTGCGTATTAAAGATAAATAATATAATCGTTACTGCGAACATAATTAGGCTACCTAATATGACGACAAATTGAATCGATATTACTTCAGCTATTATTCCGAAAATTATCGTCCCAATCATGATAAAAAAAGCTTCAATGAATCCGTACACACTACTAACCCTTCCCATTACATTGGCAGGAACATTATTTTGATAAAATGTGTAAAATCCTGTGTCAAGAAAAGCCATCGAAAATGCCAGGACAAAAAATCCGATTGCTGCTATTGAAAAATTACTCGAAAAAGCATAAATAATGTAACCGCCTGAAACCATCAAGGATCCAAGACCAATCAGCCAAGAGGTAGCTACTTTTTTTACAATTATTATGTTTACTAAGGCTCCTATAACTATTCCAACACCAGCAATACTTACCAGTAATCCATAATCTCCCTCTGATAAAGAAAGCACTTCTGTAGCAAATGCTGCTTCCAGTGAATCTACAGCAGTTGCCAAAACCGTCACTGCACTAAATAATAAATAAATGATCATTATGTACACGTGTTTTTGACTAAAATCAACAACTAATTTCCAATCATTTTTCAATACCCTTAAAGTTATTTTTTCGTCATGTGTTTCAATAATATCGTTTTTTTCAATATTAGGCATAAACAATGTGATTAGTGCTGCTAAAAATAGGGCTATTGCATTACTATATATTGCAGCATTAGGGGTCCCAATCATAAATATCGTTCCTGCAATTGCAGGACCAATAACAAACGCTCCAGAATCAATTAAACTTCGTATAGAATTAAATCGTTTTCTTTTATCAGGAGGAATTAACTTTGTAATATACGTCATTGATGTCGGTTCATACATGGAACTAGCTATACTGATAAAAAAGACTAGACCGTATATTCCCCAAAGGAATGATAGTAACGGCAGAAAGGCAATAAACACTGCTTGGAATATGTTAAGCCACACCATAAGATGTTTTTTATTCATTCGATCAATTAAACTACCCGCCCAAACGCTTGTAAATAATGTAGATAAAGCTCTTATTATATATAAACCTGAAACAGCAAGTACACCCATCATATCAAGAACAATTAAATTTAGTGCTATAAAATATACCCATTCCCCTATACTCGAAATACCAATGACGGACAATAAAATCGAAGGGTTCTTCCACAACATAATAAACTTTTTTATACGCATTTTTATTCCCACTCCTTTGTTAATCAAAACCTGGACAATAAAAAAAACCCACCCTCAAGACCTTTGTCTTGAGGACGAGTTGTTGCGTGCCGTGGTGCCACCTCAGTTTGGTAATATGTCACCATATTACCCTTATTAAGTACGGTATGAAGTCCATACATATACCCTAGCTCTATAACAGGAGCTCCTGTCACACTATCACCTACATCGATCCAATGTGCTGCTCGGAGGCTTGCTTCCAACCATTAGTTCTTACTCCTTTTCACCAACTGGAGCTCTCTTTGAAGAAATTGAATGATTGTACTCTTCTCTTCATAGCATTTATTTGTTTGTGGCCGTTTATTGTTATATACCATACCAGTCTTTTTGGAAGCTGTAAATAATTTTTTAATAAATAATTATAATTTAACTATTGAAATTATAGGCATTGTGTATGTTAACCTATTAAAAAACCCCTTATTTTTTTCCGCATCCTTTTCGGAAAGCTGATAGAGACCGCTATCCTCCCCATAATATTCGTTGTACCTTATTTTAAATTTCTCAAAGAAAAACGTGACGAATACTTTTAGAATGGCATAACCAGGTATACCTAGGATAACCCCGACGATGCCAAACAGATTTCCTGCAACAAGCAATACAATAATAATTGTTAAGGGGTGGATTTTCATAGTTTTCCCCATTATATTCGGAGATACAAAATTACCTTCCAGAAATTGGACAACGATCCAGACGATTGCCAGTTTCAGCAGCATGAAGGGCGAATTGACTATCGCAATTATAATAGCTGGAATAATCGCAATCGTAGGTCCAAGATAAGGGACGACGCTAGTGACAGCGGCAATAATCGCAAGGGTGATGGCATAATCGAGACCAATAATCAGATAACCGATAAACAGAAGGAATCCGATAACCGAGGCGACGATAATCTGACCTTGAATATAGGAACCAACTTGAGTATCCATATTATTGAGAATCTGGTTTGTACCATTTCTGACTTTTGGCGGTAATAATTTGAGAAAGAAACCTCTGAATCTTTTGCCATCCTTTAATAAGAAGAACAATATAATTGGGAATGTAACAATTGCCACTACAAAACTAGTAATCGTGCTCGCTACATTCTGAATGCCCGTTAATCCATCTGCAATATAATTGCCAATCATGCTTGGCAAGTCACCCAGCGTGCTTACGAGCCAATTATATCCTTCATCATAATAGGGTCCTAGAAATGAATTTTGCAGCCATGTGGTTATTCCAGTGCCCAGTTGGCTAACATAGCTGGGAAATCGGACGATCAGGTCTTTCACCTGTGCTTCAATGGCTGGAGCTGACAAAAGGATTATACCAGTTAGCAATCCGCTTATCCCCAGAATAATAATGATGATTCCCCAGATACGCTTAATTCGGATCCGCTCCAAGTGATTTACAATGGGATTCAATAGATAATAGGCTATAAAAGCCAATACGACGGGTGGGGCGATTGTTGAAAAGATAATTACCAAAGGATGGAAAATAAATGAAATTTGATTATAGATAAAAATGGTAATGCCGATAAGTATTAAGAATGCCAATATGTAAAATAAATCATGTCCACCAATAAATTTCAGAAATCTGCTTGATTGCTTCATGACTATATCTCCTTTTTAATTAATGTACCATATGGGGAGGAGGGTTGTCCCTGTTTATGATAGTTTATGTGGCTCTGCACTATGGAAAGCAGGGAGGATTTTTGTAATAGTTGTCGAATAATACTTAAAGCAGGGTGTCAGAGGTATTACATAGAGTATATCCGTCATATACACTGTAAATGGGCCTCAAAAAATGATAGGACAGAGGAGAGGATTTGTTGATGACTGAAATCGGCTTAATCCGTCATGGAAGTACGGCATGGAATAAAGAACGCAGAGCACAGGGGAGTTCAGATATCCCGCTTGATAAAGAGGGTTTGATGCAGGCCAGGCTCGTTGCAGAGCGATTGAGCGCTGAAAAGTGGGATGTGATTTATTCCAGCGACCTATCAAGAGCAAGGCAGACTGCAGAAGCAATCGCAGATAAAACAGGAATCCCATTGCAATTGGATGTTAGACTCCGTGAATGGGGCGGAGGATTGATTGAAGGGACAACAGAGGAAGAAAGGATTAGAAAATGGGGCCCGGATTGGTCAGATTTAGATCTGAATATGGAAACGGAAGAAAGTATAATTGCAAGAGGGACTTCGTTTATGGAGGAACTGATGGCGAAACATGAAAATAAAAGAATTTTACTTGTCAGCCATGGCTCATTTTTAAGGCATCTTTTAAAGAAGATAGTACCGCATTACAATGCCGAGGAATCCCTAAAAAATACGTCCGTTTCGTCTATCGTGAAATCTGATCAGCAATGGGAATGTCAGCTATATAACTGTACAAAACATATTATTGAAGACACATAACATTTCTGAATTCTAAATAAAATCGGTCATAAGCTTGTAATCTGACATTAAATTTGTTAGGATAAATACAAATTTAGAGGTCATGTGTAACTGGCGAAAGCGGATAACCGCGGGGGAGCACATGTATCGAATCGTCGTTCGCCTGGGCAGAGGTAAGGGAATTATTCCCCTTGCCTCTTTATGCATTTTACAGGAGGAAGGGAATGGAAAATCAGTAATCATTATCGGCTGACAGGGTAAAAACAGAATATGTGAAAAGCTATGATTGTTGTGGGTCAGACTATAACAGGAGCAGCTTCTGGAGAGGATGCGATTAAAACGCATCGCCGAAGGGTTCAAGATCTCAGGCAAAAGGACAGAAGAATAACAGGATAGTTCTATCCTTGTTATTTTGCCGTTAATGGAGATTGGAAGCCACCAGTCTCTTTTTTTCTATCATATTTTTTAGCTTGTTAAAAAAAGGCTGTCTTCACTAAGAATGCCGTTCGTTCATAAAAAAATATAAACTGTGACATATCAGCAACGGCCGATTTCCGCTCCGGGCAGTCGCTTTCCGCGGGCACCGCTTCAGCTTCCTCAGAAGCAAGCCCGGCTTCTTGCGGGATCTTCAGCTGTTGCTTTTCCCGCTGGAGTCGACTGCCCTGCGCTCCAATCAATCAGCTTCATAATTATCAGTAATTGATTCAGAAAGCCAAATCATAGCGGAGGAAATTCACGGAGACTCCTTGAAATTGTATTCGCAATTTCTGCGTGCGATGTCTTGCTGCCGCAGCCTTCCTTGTCCTGCGGGAAAGCGAAGACGCTAAGACCCCACTTGATGCACCTGTGTCTTCCAGTTTCGAAGCTGGCTTCCTCGGTGCAAGGGAACAAGGAAGCAATCGCTAGTCGTCCCCTGGCTTAGCACGAGCCAGCGGAAAGCGCAGTGTATTTCCGGAGCGGGGATAAAGCAACAGTCATTTCTTGTTATGTCGCAGTTTCTATCGAAATAGAATAACAAGTGCAGAGATAACGAAGCTTATGAAAAGAGCCTAAAAATTAGGAAGGATATGGGTGATTACATGGAAAGAATTTATAATTTCTCAGCAGGTCCATCAATGCTGCCGCTGCCTGTATTGAAAAAGGCGCAGGCAGAGTTAGTGAACTACAGGAATTCGGGAATGTCAGTTATGGAACTAAGCCATCGTTCATGGCTGTTTACAGATATTATTGCAGAAGCAGAACGATTGCTTCGAGAGTTGTTGGCAATTCCAGAAACATATAAAGTGCTTTTCATTCAGGGAGGTGCTTCTCAACAATTTGCCATGGTACCAATGAACCTGCTCAGTAAAAGTGGTAAGGCAGATTATGTCAATACTGGTTCTTGGTCAAAGAAGGCGATTAAAGAGGCAAAAAAATTCGGAACCGTCCGTGTAATTGCCTCATCAGAGGAGGATAATTTTACATATATACCAAAAGTTGATAGCACCATGATTGATCCGAAAGCGGATTATGTGCATATTACAACAAATAATACCATCGAAGGTACTGCATATTCAGTGATTCCTGATACAGGCGATGTTCCTCTTGTAGCGGATATGTCATCCAATATATTGTCAGAGGAAATCGATGTTTCGAAATTCGGTTTAATCTATGCTGGGGCACAAAAGAATATTGGACCAGCTGGACTGACAGTTGTTATCATACGGGAAGATTTAATTGGCAAAGCCCAAGAATCCTGTCCGACGATGCTTGATTATAAGACACATAGTGCAAGTGGTTCCTTGTACAATACGCCGCCTACATATGGTGTGTATATGGCAAAGCTTGTTTTCGAATG
The DNA here is from genome assembly GCF_000285495.1 of Oceanobacillus massiliensis str. N'diop. Classification (GTDB taxonomy): domain Bacteria; phylum Bacillota; class Bacilli; order Bacillales; family Amphibacillaceae; genus Oceanobacillus; species Oceanobacillus massiliensis. The sequence continues at coordinate 461,877 of NZ_HE610977.1, read as the reverse complement.
GCTTACCGATCTTGGCGGTCTTAAGGAAATGGGAAGAATCAATCGTGAGAAAGCTCAAATGCTATATCGGACTCTTGAAGAATCAAACATGTTTGAATCGCCTGTGAAGGAAAACAGTCGTTCGATGATGAATGTCCCTTTTGTTTCGGATTCCGCTGAACTGGATGCTGCTTTTGTTAAAGAAGCCCAGGCTCAAGGTCTTGAAACATTAAAAGGTCATCGATCGGTTGGAGGAATGCGCGCAAGCATTTATAACGCTATGCCTGTTGAAGGTGTTCAACAGCTTATTGAATTCATGAAAAGCTTCGAAAAAAGTCATAGACCGAAAGAGGAGATCAAATGAACACTTTAACAACGATGGGAAATGTAAAAACAATAAAAACACTGAATAACATTGCGGATAATGGATTAAAGGTGTTTCATGATGGGTCCTATACCATTGATAATGAAAGTGAAGATCCTGATGCGATAGTTGTCCGCAGTTTTAACATGCATGACTTGAAGCTTGGCAATAACCTGAAGGCCATTGCCCGTGCTGGGGCCGGTGTAAATAATATTCCGATTGAAGCGTGTACCGAGCAGGGAATTGTTGTTTTTAACACACCAGGCGCCAATGCCAATGCCGTAAAAGAAATCGTGCTGACATCCTTAATGGCATCTTCACGCAATTTATTTGCTGGGGTACAGTGGACCAAGACATTGAAGAGGGAAGGAGATAAGATTCCATCTCTTGTGGAGGCAGGGAAAAAACAATTCGTCGGAAATGAGATTAAAGGAAAGAAACTAGGTGTCATAGGACTAGGAGCGGTTGGTGCACTGGTTGCAAATGATGCGCTTAATTTGGATATGGATGTTATTGGTTTTGATCCTTTTATTTCTGTTAATACGGCATGGGAGCTATCGCGTAATGTGGAGCGCGCAATGACGATGGAAGAACTGTTTGCTGAGGCAGACTATATTACTGTTCATGTACCCTTAACGGATGACACAAGGGAAATGTTTAACAAGAAAGCATTTGATCTGATGAAACCAGGAGTTCATATCTTAAACTTCTCGAGGGGCGGACTTGCAAATGAAGAAGACATGGCTGCTGCATTGGAAAGTGGAGTGGTGGGGAAATATATTACAGACTTTCCGAACGAAAATGTATTAAATATGAAAAATGCAGTGCCTGTTCCTCACCTTGGGGCTTCTACAAAGGAATCTGAAGAAAACTGTGCCATCATGGCGACTAAGCAGGTAAAAACTTATTTGGAAACGGGTAACATCAAAAACTCCGTGAACTTTCCAAATGCCTCACTTCCATATACTGGAAGAAGGCGTGTGACAGCTTTCCATCATAATGTGCCAAACATGGTGGGACAAATCAGCTCTGTCATATCCAGCAGCAATTTAAACATTGCTGATATGATTAATCGAAGTCGCGGAGAGTACGCCTATACAATGGTTGACATTGACAGTGAAGTAAATGGGGACACGATACCTAAGTTAGAGGCGCAGTTAAAGGAGATCAGCGGTGTAGTTACCATTCGTGTGATTTAAATTCAGAAATAATGAGCGTTAATCCACAAAGTAATGTTTGGATTAACGCTTTTTCTATCATTCGGTATTTTAGTACACATGAGCCTTTTCTGCCTCGAAACCCATTTTATTGATACGTCTGATAATCTCCGTAATTTCTGTCAGACTATTATTGAAGGTAACATTCCCGTTCCCATCCTCGTAATTCACTTTAATGTGTGTAACTCCAGCAAGCTTTGAAACCGATCTTTCAATCTTTGCTGGGCAGTTCGGACAATGCATTCCTTTGATATCCAAGTAAACTGACTCATCCATACACTTTTCACCACCTTTAATAATTTTTTGATTGCACGCATATCTTTAATTAACTTATTTGCAATAAGGAAGATATATGTATGGTTTTTAACCGTACAAGTTTTCTATTGCCGGATGAGAGCAAGGCGTGAACTGTAGTAATAAAGCATTAGTATAATAGCTTTTAAATTATCATCCTGCTTTTATCAATTATTGGCAGTGGTCATACAGAAATATATAGGGATTATGGTAAGATGGTCTCAGGCTATAGCTAAATCAGAGAAAACATTCTTCATACATATGAGAGATGGGGAGAATCTATGAATATAAGATTATTAAATGCATCCGATGCAAAAAGTTATTGGGATTTAAGGCTGGAAGCATTGAAACAAAATCCAGAGTCATTTGCTACCAGCTATGAAGAAGCAATAACACGATCGAATCCGGTTGAAGTTGTTGCGGAGAATTTCAATAGTGAGGGGAATTTTACATTCGGGGCCTTCGCTAATGGAGATCTGATCGGAGTTGTTACCCTGTTACTGGAAAAACAATTGAAACTCAGACATAGAGCAACTATTCAAGCTTTCTATGTAAGTCCTAAAATGCGTGGCTGCGGTACAGGAAAAAGTCTATTATTACAAACGATTAGGCATGCTGAATCAATAGACAGAATAGAAAAGCTTAATTTAGCTGTAGTATCAACGAATTCTCACGCGAAGGCGCTCTATGAGCAACTCGGTTTTAAAGTATTTGGCTTTGAGGAACGTGCCCTTCTTATTGGTGATAATTATTACGATGAAGAATACATGGTATTATTCCTTCATAAATAACACACCGGGAAAAAATCTTGTTTGTATAAACAAGGCTCTTTTCGTAATTATCGTTGTTTCTAACCTTTTTGTATTTGACAGAAACTGCGACATAACAGCAACGGCCGATTTCCGCTCCGGAGAGTCGCTTTCCGCGTGCATCGCTTCAGCTTCCTCGGAAGAAATCCACTTCCTACGGGATCTTCAGCTGCTGCTTTTCCCGCTGGAGTCGACTGTCCTACGCTCCAATCAATCTCACAGTAATAATTATTTAGAGATTTAATAAAAAAGTATGTATTGTAAGATTTTGAAACTCACAATAAACGAAGGAAATACACGGAGACTCCTTGAAATTGCATTCGCAATTTCTGCGTGCGATGTTAAGCTGCCGTAGCCTTCCTTGTCCTGTGGGAAAGCGAAGATGCTAAGACCCCACAGGGAGCGAACGAACTTTGCGATCGAGGAGACTTAGCGCGAGCCCGCGGAAAGCGCAGTGTATTTCCGGAGTGGAGATAAAACACATCATTAAATTACCTCGCAGTTTATATATTTTACGTAAAACCAATAATCTTTAAGAAAACAGTTTAAATAAAGACTAAAAGTAGTTAGGAAGCAGAGGAAAGAATCATATGAAAAAAGAATTGATAAAAAAAGCCGATATAAGCTATCAAGTGGCAGAACGGAAGGCACTGGATTATTTTCAATCACTCTCTGTGCAATTAAAAGATAAATCATATGTTCAGACCTTAACGACAGACATACAATCTTGGAGGGCTGCTCATATTAATCGTCCCTTCTTTTCCCTTTTTTCAAATAGTAAGAGAAAAGCAGTTTCTCAGGACTATCATCATCACATTGCTTGGCTGGACAAAACCGGTAAGCTGGAAACATACCTCGATCGCAGTATTTCTTATATTTTTATGCGGGATTTGGGCAAAGCACTAGACTCTCCCGAGATGCAAAATCGAATAGATCGTTCAGTTGAGAGGTTGAAAAGTCATCTGACACATACTGGAAAAAGAGACCGGGAAGAGCCGTTTAATATGGCGAGTTTATATCGGTTTGCGGAAAAGGAGGGGGTTGAAACCACCCTCATCTGGGTGATGGAGAAACTAAAAAAGGTCGCTTACAATATCCCTGAGGGAATGGATGCGGAAGAATCCCAGCGTAAGCTGATTAAAATCATTGCTGGAGTAGTGATGCAAGTGATGGAAGAAATGGGGGACGAAACACCATCTGAAGTACGTAAGCAAAGACTGGAAAAGGCGATTAGGCTTGGCTACTGCTATGGATTGACCTATCCTTTCATTGATGATCTACTGGATGCAAGAATCCTATCCAGTGAAGAGGAAAAGCAATACACGGATTTGATCCGTACCACTTTGGTAATGGGAACTGTTCCAGATCTAGGTGAATGGCCAGGGAACAACAAGGAATTGATCCATTACATCCATTCGGAACTTCGGGATGCCTTCAACTATATCAATGCCAATCAGTCCGAAGAAACAAGGAAAGAATTTCTTGAGCAATCCTATGTGTTTTTTAAATCTCAGGAACTGGATAGGGAAAAGGATATAGCCAATGGGCAATACACGAATGAAGAAATCTATATACCCGTAATTGTAAAATCAGCTTCCTCCCGTTTGATCATGCGGTCTATTATTACAGCTTCAGATGATGAGGATATTGACAATAGGACTTTTTATTATGGTATTTACAATCAACTGGCCGATGATTTTGCTGATATGTTTGAAGACATGGAGCAAGGTGCCGTTACACCCTACACCTACTATTGGAAGTATCACGATCAGCGCTCAGACCTTATCAACCCATTTGAATTATATTGGACTGTTATCTGTTATCTAATCCACCACGTATATCAATCGGATACGAAAACACGTGAGATTATCCTGGATCGTGCAATAAATGGCCTGAAACGTTATAAAGCAAGAATGGGGAATGAAAAATATAATCAAGTTATGGATGTATTTACTGCTGGAATCCCAGCCTTCAACCGTCTGATTCAGCAGATGGTCCGAAAAGCCGATGATGTGGATTTCTTTGACAAACTGCTTCGCGACCACATGATTGCTAACCTGAAAAAAGATCGACAGGAACAGGATGAATTTATTGATACGGTCAGAAAAGTCCGTGAACTGATCAATCATTCTTTGCCTATTACAGGAAGTGATCCGGAATTTTTCCAGAAGGAACAGATCACCGCTGCTGCAAATTATAGCTTGGAAGGAGATGGGAAGCGACTTCGGCCAATCTTGACTTGGCTCTTGGGAGTTAGTGTATATGGATTGGATGAGAAAAAAATTATGCCGCTGCTGAAATCTTTGGAATATATGCATACAGCTTCTCTTATTTTCGATGACCTTCCATCCGAGGATAATGCTTCATTAAGGAGGGGGCGTACGACTCTTCACGAGGTGTATGATATCGCCACTGCAGAATTAGCCGGTCTTTTCCTGACCCAAAAGGCTACCAGTGAACAGTCCGCATTAGACGCATATAATTCAAATGCAGTGCTTAAGATGATTCACTATTCATCGCAAATGACTGCCGATATGTGTAAAGGTCAGTTACTGGACTTGAATTCTGAAGGTATGCAATTGACCTTGGAGCAATTAAATACGATTTGCTATTATAAAACAGGAATGGCATTTGAGGCTTCGCTTATCATGCCAGCAATTATCGCTCATCGTGGCGAAACCGAAATGGATGCTCTGAAAAGCTTCGCCTATCATGCGGGTATTGCCTTTCAGATTAAGGATGATTTACTTGATGTAGAAGGAGATATGGCATTACTTGGGAAGCCAACCTTTCAGGATGCGGGAAACAACCATGCAAATTTTGTTTCTGTTTTAGGAATCATGGGTGCCAAAAAAGCAATGTGGCAACATTACTGTCTTGCAGTGGAAGTGTTACAGGAAATGCCGATCAATATGCCTTTTATGAAGCACTTCCTTAATTATGCCGTAAACAGAGATAGTTAATTAATAATATCTTAAAATGGGTGCATTTCTTAAAAGGAAATGTACCTATTTTATTTAAACTGTTTTGTTGTTTAAGATAAGTATCTGTAAACTTAACACGAACCAAGTTGATATCTAGTTATCCTCCGAACCATTTGACGAATCCAATGATTTCATAAAGTATGCTGTAGGCAGGAGGACACCAATCGCTGCTTCAATGATAGTAAAGAACCGGGCTGAACCAATTGGGAGCATATCTCCATAACCAATGGAAAAGAGCGTTTCACCACTGAAATAAAGAAAGTTCAAAAAGGTGGGGTCAATTGGTTCTCTGGTGGATAAATCTTGTACCAGTATGAGATCACTAGTTGACAGGACATAATACAACACTGCAAAACCTAGTAAAATTCCGGATAAGACAAAAAATAATTTAAGAAATAGAGACGTACTGAAATGGCTTTTTCGGTAGTCTTTATTTGCAAAAAAATAATAAAGATTTAGACCAATAAATACGATTGCTGCTCCAATTAAAAAGTTATGCATGTCGATCTCCCTCAGTTCTCTGGTATATCTAACGATACCCAAAACAGTCCACAGTAAACATCTATAATTTCAACAATTACTGTGTGTTGGAAGGAGATTGAAAAGCACATTTATAGAAAAGCAGATACTCCTGTCTATTCACTGTCCTCTAATAAACATATGTTGTAGTAAGTAGAAGGGAGGGTATGTAAATGTCTGTATATCGTAACCGTAATTGTCGAAAAGAAGATAACGTAGATGATGTGATGATACGCGCTGATGAAGTAATTATCATAAATGAAAATCAAAAACGCTGCTGTAATCAAACTTCACCTAGCAGAGATTGCAATAGCCAAAGGAGACCGGTCATAAACGCTGATCAGGTAGTTGTGCGTACAAATAATGTAAGGGGTGCAGAAGAACAAAACAATAACCACCGAAAATGCTCCCGCTGCGGAGGCTGGTTTTAGTTTTCTATTACTAGCTGTTATTTTGGCTTGCGAAGAATGGAGAAATCTGTTCTTCGCAAGCTTTTTTTAGGTCTTGCCAAACGACAAATTACTTAAATTAAAAATTGGAAAATAATAGGATTCAGCTGAGAGCCCAGTCAATCCTGTTAAAATTTTTGACTAAGAAGGGTGTGTATGGAAATGGAGTTATCATAACGATTCATCCCTCGACCAAAAGAGGATTTCAGTTCGTTCAGTTCCGGTTGGCAGCAGTGTCCCGTAAGGAATATTATTTAGATGCTTTGGAGATTTCTTTGGGAATTTCAGGAGGAAAATCAAGGAATCCTTAATCATATGGATGCCATATCACTTTTATTCATGTATCGTTTATTGTGATTTACAGACTTCACTTGCTAAATAACTTGGGGATTAGCCGTCCTTGCCGATTTTCTTTGTCTTTTTTCTTCTGCAGCTCGTGCATCGTCTCCAATAGCTTGGCGTCACGCTGCTTTAAGCTTTCGTCTATATAGCTTTGCTGCTCGAATCTTTCCATGAGTTCGCGGTGGTTATCCATATGTGTTTGCTTATCAGCTGCTTGTACCTGTCGCAGCTCCTGCAGTTCTCTCAATATCAGTTCATTATGCTCTTGTTGTTTGTCAAGGGCTGCGGCCAATTGTTTAAATCCTTCATACATTTGTGCAAACATAGGCGAACGATTTTCCTCTATATCTTCGTACTCGATAGTAGTGATCTCGACTGACCCTGTCAAAGCCTTTTCTATCATGCTTGGTGGTTCATTAGCGTCCTTCATCCGTGCAATCAGTTCAAAAAGCGCTACTGCTTTTTCGTCGTAACGTAATGTCCGCCCCTCTGTACCGCTGACAGTTGGAAGGTATTGTTTAAATTGATTCCGCCACTCCTGCACAGTGGTACGTGGCCGACCTAACTGGCGTGCTATGTCGGATAGGCTATAACTTCGCTGATAGTCATTAATTTTCATACAATCTTCTCCCTTCATAATATCCAGATCAGTTAAGCTATTCTGCACTTCTCTAAATTGCCGCGTTTATAATATATTCTTTATAAAAAGTATAAATCCTGCCTGAGATTGCTTCTATTTTTGTAAAATTCTATAAAAATAAACATCGAATTAAGAATCTAAATTCATTGTTTTAAGTTCGTTCAATTTGGAAATAGTCTTTATAAGGCATCTTAGAAAGAAAGGATTGAATAAAATGAAGAAGTTTAAATGGATTGGAACGATCCTGCTTGCATCCGGTTTGCTAGCTGCCTGTGGCGATGACCCCGGGCAAGAAATCGAAGAATCACCGACTCCACCTGTAGAAACGCCAGAGACCCCTAGTGAAGAAACACCAACAGAGAAACCGTCAGACACACCTGAAGAAGATCCCGCTGAAGCACCTGAAGGAGAATCTTCAGAGGAACCAAGCGGTGATGTGGAGGAAGATCAATCAGAAGATGGCTCAGATGATCCAAACGCAGAATCAGATGCTAAAGATGAAGAGAATAGTGAACAGTAATCGTTACTAACAAATAGACAGACCTCCATGGAGGTCTGTCTTTTGGTGAAGGGCTGTCTTTATTCTGCTTTAGAAAACGAAGCGCGACCATCAGCCGATTCCAGTGACGATCAGTATTTCGAAATATGGCTGCACAGTCCAATGCTAGTAACATATCAATGTTTCCAAAGCTTGCATAAAATTTCCAGGCTCTCGGTTGTGCGAATTGAAAAGGCAATTAAAGTTAATCAAATGGAATTTTTGGACGAGAATAAGAATATGTAAATAATAGGGGAATTGATTATCCCCTTGGGGCTTGTCCTACTAATAAGGACTAACCGTTTCTGCCCTTATCAAATGTTTCATGAATAATTTCTATAACGTCTTCATCTTTGTCATTATGTTGATAATTCTTCACATTTATCATCCCTTTCAATTATACAATCTCCAATTCTGAGGTGACTTATACATGAAAGAAATAACCATTCAGCTTAATGACAGGACATATGAGCATATAAAAGAATTTACGGAGCTGGAAAATCTAATTAATCGCCACCGGGATAAACATCGGAATGATGATTACAAGGTTGAAGAATTCATCATTGGCAGTATCATTGATAAAATAGAACAAATAAGGCACTTTGATTTAATCAATCCTTTTTTAGGCAATGGACAGCCAATCATTAAAAATCGATTTAAAGAAATAGCTCGACAGAAAAATATTTATATTAAAGACGTTGCTGAACAGCTGAATATGCAACCGCCAAACATTAGTAAAATTTTCAACAATGTTTCTCAGCCGCGCTTGGAATTGTTTATCAAAATATGGCTGGTGCTTGGTTCCCCGCCATTACAACAGTGCATTTATCTAGAACAAGATTAAGTTATATACTTAGTCTTTTTTATTTTTGTAAATTTATGTAATAGGACAAGCACGAGTCGACATATCTTGAAACATAATAAAAATAACGCTAACATATCAAAAACGTTATGCCGATATCATGACACTATTTCAAGCGAATGCCATTTAATAAAAATGACTGTGAAATCTGTAATGAGCGAAACGATGTGTCTCCTGACTTAAAAAGGGAAGGGGGAACGACAATGACAGTATTCGAAACGCTTGTTTTGATGATTTCATTTGGGTCATTGCTGGTTGCGGTATTGTCAGACCAAAAGAAATAGCTGTTTTGAGGTCTTTAGACATTGGGGATAATCTATGCCTGCCAAATGCGAGTGAACATAAGTGAGTCTTGCCCAATTAGGGGAAAGTGGAAAAAATAGAAACAACTAATCATGAATCTGTACTTGTATGAAGTTAATATGTATTCTTTAAACGAAATGGTGAAATAACGGTGCTGTTCATTTTCCTTTAATCAAATCGTTTATTCTAGTTATGCAAAAAGAAACCAGGAAGGAAAAAACTTCCCTGGTTTCTATAATAATTATTCTGCTGATGCTGGAATTGCTATTTAGATTCAATTTTGGAAAAGGCATAAGTTCAATCTGCTTCGGTAATGCCGCACCTAGGAAATTATCTTATCCATAAAGTAAAGAAGACATACCTAAATCAAGAAAGAAAGGATATCCTCTTTGTTTTTATAAGGTTCCAGATTTTGAATCATCTGGATTGACTCGTCGATATACAAGTCTCCTTCCTGCCAGTCTGCAGACTGAATCTTATCGGTACTGAACGTGTAATATTTTGGTGTTAATAAGCTATTGTTGGTTTCAACGATAATATGTTCAATCATCCAGGTTTTATCATTGTAGATGAAGTCAGCAACAGTACCGAGCTTACCGCCATTAGCGTGTACTCTGAAACCGATAGACGCATCTTCGCTCCTTAGCGCTTTGTTCGGCTTATCATCTTGTAATGGTTCGATTTCTTCCGCTGTTGGTGGTTGGGTACCATTTCCTGCGTAGACTCCTCCAGCCGCATACATCACATTACCACCTAAATTTCCCCAGCCATAATATTCGTTTATCCTTTGCTGATGCTCCCCAGAGACATTCGTATTTTCGGATACATCTGGACTGTTCCTGATTGTTTCTTTGTCATATTTCACAGCCAGTTTCTTTTCTGCCTCATTCACTTCGACAAAAGAAGAAGGCGCTAACAGAATCTTCCTTCCTGGAAGCCATTTTCTGGAATCTATACTCGCGTAGCGTATGGACCAATTTCTGTCATCTACATATAAATCATTAATCTTACCAAGCTCACCGTCAGTTGCATCAATATTATAAGTTTTCAATTGAGAAGTGTAATATAACAATTTCATCTCTCCTTTATAGTGGTCTATACCCTTTCTTTTCTCAATCTAAAACAAACCATGGATCTGTAAGTCAGAGGCTAAATGATTGACCATATAGTCGCTGTTTCAATTAAAATCTTCTCACTATTTAATATATGTACTTTGTTTTGATTTATTAGATGTAATATTTTATTGGAGATACTATTGTAAGCCATGTATTATGGTGGAATTTTTATCTATATAATGTTCCCTGTTGGTTATATTACGATTAGGAGGTGAGAAAAAGATGGATAAGAAAAAGCAGCAGCAAGAAGAAAAGATGAATGTGAAATTGGGTGGGATGGGTCTTTATGGGACAACCTCCAATATGGAAATTGCAGGTTATAAAGCTTCTGGTGATATTGAAAATGCCGGTAATTTAGATAAAGGGTTCCAACGAAAAGAAGAAGCTGAAACTGACCCGGCAGCCTCTATTAAAGAAGATGGTCAAGAGGATTATTGAGATACATTTTTATTTGAATTCAAATATAATTGGATAGGCGCATATTCGAATGATGAAATATGCGTTTTTTTGCAGAGATCCTAGTCCGATGTTTTATAAGATTCAATCTGCCGGCTTCTTTTCGAAGTACAGGTCAAGATGAGTAGAACAACCTGGATTGAAAGCTCTTCGGCATAAAGGGCATGAATAACCGCTGTTTAGATAGTCTCGGATTGTAATTTCCTCACCGCATGAACCACATAAGATAGCCTTTTCTTCAAATTTGTTCTCAGGCCAAATAGCCATTTCTCTACATCCATATTCCTCATGACATTTAAAGCAAGGGAAATATTCATTGCAGCAGTAGAATTTTATTGCAATCCGGTCATTATCGCTGAAATAATGCTTGCAGCGTGTCTCTCCATCGATAGCTCCTTTTACATTAATAGAATGAATCATCAATTAGATCAGCTCCTTTGATTGTTTCCTTAAGTTTAAATGAAATCTGTCTTTTTTTAAACTATTGTAAAATGGTCACAAGACTATCTCCTTATAAGCTCTAATTTTCTGAGTATTATCTCTTATTTTTACAATTTATGCAGGATTTCGTCAAGCATTTACAGAAAATGACTGTTATGAAATTAAAAAAATGGAGGGATGATTATGAAACGAAAAATTTTAACGTTTACGGTAGCAGGCTCACTTATCTTGGGAGGGATTTCTGTTGGCTCCCCAATCGCAAATGCAGTGGGGAATGGTCCTGGTTATGGCGGAAATGAAACGATTAATACGTCCATCTTGCATACGTATGATGAAATGGTCAGCTTCCTGCGAAAACAGGATTTAAAACAGGATCAGATGGAAGTGGAAGTCATTGGGCAAACAGTAAAGGGAAGAGATATCCATCTGGTAAAATATATGACCAATCTCGATAATCCAACAATACTGTATTTAACGCAACAGCATGGAAATGAACAGCTGACGACAGAAGGAACATTGGAATTCATTAAGCATTTAGGAACTGGCAAGACGAAGGGAATATTGGATGGTGTCAATATTCTGATTGTACCCATGCTGAATGCAGATGGAGCAATGGGGGATGTTGATTTTTCCTTGGATGATTATATTGCAGACGGTGAACGTCATCTGACCCGCTATAATGCAAATGAGGTTGATTTAAATCGTGACCACGTTGATAAGATTCAACCAGAAACGAATGCACTGCATGACAATGTATTAGCAAAATATGATATTGATTACATGATCGACCTGCATCATCAGGGAGCTCGCAGTGAGCGGGATGGCGAGCTTGTATCCGGCTCAATTCTATATCCAACTACAGAAAATGCTGATCCAGCGCTAGTCCAGAAATCCAAACAGTTAGGTGCGGTCGTATTCAACGAAATCGATGCAACTGGATGGGGACATATCGGAAAATATAATGGAGGGTCTGCTGAAACCATCAGCCGAAACGGGATTGCAGTAGAATATGGCATTTCTACATTATTATTTGAAATGCGGGGTATGTCAGATCACTATTACGATTCTTATGTTCTAGGGCAAAAGAGTAATGGCTATTTGATTAAACAAACCGTAAACACACTAACTGCCACTGCAGAAGCAATCTCTGACCGATCCATTGAGCAGCAGGATGTTTCCTTTTGGGATACATTATCCTATCAGAATACAAGGCCAGAAGAATAAATTAAATACATTAACACACCGCTTTGATTTGCTGTCAAAGTGGTGTTTTTTGTGGCTGTATTATCTCATTTACCGATATCAGAAATTACTCCATTACTGATTTTACATTGCTCGATTGATTCTGATTTATTATATTAAAATAATTTGGTGCAAACAGCAATAATAGTAATTATTATAGATAATTAAAGGAATTTGGAGTTATTCGCAGGAAATATCGATTGTTCACGTATACATGGTGTTTTATATTAAAAGAAGTCTATGGTATGATTCGATTTATTGAATTTGAACTTAACTTTTGTGAGAGTCGGAAGTTACTATATATTTTTTACGATAAAATTCTATAAAGAGGGTGCACAATTGAACGTACAGCAATTAAAACAGGAGTGGTTTGGAAATATTAGAGGAGATATACTGGCAGGTATAGTGGTAGCCTTGGCCCTTATTCCAGAGGCAATTGCCTTCTCTATTATCGCGGGCGTGGACCCAATGGTTGGTCTCTACGCCTCATTTTGTATTGCGGTGGTAATGGCTTTTGTTGGTGGCAGACCAGGTATGATTTCAGCAGCAACTGGTGCCATGGCTTTAGTTATGGTTAATCTGATAGCGGAGCATGGGTTGCAATATTTACTGGCAGCAACCATTTTAACAGGTGTAATTCAGATTTTGTTTGGCGTTTTTAAACTGGCAAAGGCAATGAAGTTTGTTCCTCGTTCCGTAATGACCGGATTTGTAAATGCCTTAGCGATCTTGATTTTTACAGCCCAATTGCCACACTTTGAAGGCGAATCATGGATCATGTATGCTCTGGTAGGTTTGACATTGGCAATTATATACTTATTTCCTAGAATTACGAAGGTCGTCCCATCCACATTAGTGGCAATTGTCGTGGTTACATGTATTGTTATATACGGGAATATGCATATCGGAACGGTTGGCGATATGGGAACAATTACCCGAGAACTGCCGGTATTTTTCCTGCCAGATATCCCAATTTCACTGGAAACTTTGATGATTATCCTTCCATACTCTTTATCGTTGGCAATTGTAGGGTTGGTAGAATCTTTACTGACGGCTACTATTATTGATGATATGACAGATACAGAAAGCAACAAAAATAAAGAGAGCCGTGGTCAGGGGATTGCAAATATAGTGGCTGGTTTCTTTGGCGGGATGGCAGGCTGTGCAATGATTGGACAATCGGTTATTAATGTTAAATCCGGCGGCAGAGGTCGTCTGTCTGTACTTATAGCAGGAGTGTTTCTTATGTTCCTGATTGTAGTATTAGGTGGATTGGTCGTACAAATTCCTCTTGCTGCACTAGCAGGTGTCATGATCATGGTAGCGATAAGTACATTTGACTGGTCATCTGTTAAAAACCTCGGAAGGATTCCAAAAACAGATGCTATCGTTATGATTACAACTGTAGCGGTTGTTCTGGCAACACATAACTTAGCGGTTGGAGTCTTGGCAGGGGTATTGTTAAGTGCCATATTTTTTGCAGCTAAGATATCTAAAATTAAAGTGACTGAAGAACTTGTGCTGCGTGAACAAAAGAAGATTTATCATGTAGAGGGTCAACTTTTCTTCGCATCTGTCAGTGACTTCCCAAGTAAATTCAATTTTGATGATTTCATAAAGGAAGTTGACATTGACTTAACAATGGCCCATTTATGGGATGATTCTGCAATTGGTGTGTTAGATAAAATTGAAATGAAATTTGCACAGAGAGATATTAAAGTGAACTATATTGGCTTAAACGATGAAAGTAAACAATTGAAAAATCAGATGGCTGGTCTTTCTGATGCTTCCGGTCATTAACAGGGACCAAATGCAGCATCTTAATTTTGATAATGGGATTCATAAAGCTATCCGGCCTTGGTGACAAAAAAAGTGAACCTAACTTGAAGGAGTTAGGTTCACTTTTTTGTTTGATTCTATTAGTAAAAGACTATTCAATAAATCTCGTTACTCACTTTTAACGTCCGTTTTTCTTCGGGAAATCTAAATCAATACACTTTGTCCCCGTTAAATATTGAGTTTTTAACAACTACATAATCGACATTGCGAATATGTTCCAGTTTATTGCCGCCCGCATACGAAATTGAAGATTGAAGGTCCTGCTCCATTTCAGTCAATGTATCTTGTAGGGACCCTTTATGCTCCACAAACATTTTCTTGCCTTCTACATTTTTCTTTTCGCCTTTTTGAAATTCAGAGGCTGAACCGAAATATTCTTTAAAGAGTTTCCCATCTTTTTCAAATGTTTCTCCAGGTGATTCTTCATGGCCTGCGAAAAGGGAGCCGATCATGACCATGGACGCACCGAATCGTACGGATTTAGCAATATCCCCATGTGTACGAATACCACCATCAGCTATAATTGGCTTACTTGCAGCCTTTGCACACCAGCGAAGTGCAGCCAGCTGCCATCCACCTGTTCCAAATCCTGTTTTGATTTTCGTAATACATACCTTACCTGGTCCAATACCGACCTTGGTTGCATCTGCTCCAGCATGTTCGAGTTCTCTAACGGCCTCAGGGGTTCCTACATTTCCTGCAATAACAAAACTTTCAGGCAGATGTACTTTAATGTGCTTGATCATTTCAATCACTGCATTGGAATGCCCGTGTGCTATATCAATTGTTATATATTCAGGTGTTAGCCTTGCTTCTTTTAATTGGTTGATGAATTCATATTCTTCTTCTTTTACCCCAACACTGATAGAAGCAAAAAGTCCGCGCTCCTGCATATCCTGAACAAAGGATAAACGCTTTTCAGGATTAAAACGGTGCATGATATAAAAATAATTATTTTCAGCTAAATAAATAGCATTCTTTTCATCTATTATAGTTTGCATATTGGCTGGCACGACAGGCAGTTTAAATTCCCTGCCGCCAAAGCTTACAGTTGTATCACATTCAGAACGGCTGTCTACTACGCATTTTGCAGGAATTAACTGTATATCTTCGTAATCAAATGCATTTTCCATATTTAACACTCCTAAAAACGTATATTATTAAAAACTTTTTATTAAATGTTCGCCTTTAGTAATTTAACGCATTTTTAAATGGAAGTCAATGTTTATGGTTTTGACTTGTCCGAAGAATAAAGTTCTAGTAAACTACTCTAGGTGTATTTGCGGTGTCGGGCTAATACTCGAGGGAACAGGCAGTCATGTTTCGGGCGGGAATCAGCTGGCTCACTGAACAGTGAAATCCGAATGTAACCATACTCGAGACCCATTCAAATATGGAAATAAACTTTACCATATATTACCTAAAATATTAGGTGTATATTACAAATATCGATAATTATTTACATATTTATTCCGTACCTTTAACCTAAAATAGTACATAGTTTACATACAATACTAAACACATGGAGTAATTTAATATGAAAAAAACAGGATTAATGATGATTGTTACGCTAGTTCTGAATATGATGTTCGTCCCCCAATCGTTTGCAGATTCATCACCCCCATCGCCAGAGATAGAAAGTGAAGCTGCTATTTTACTAGAAGCCAATTCCGGGCAAGTTCTTTATGATAAAAATGCCAATGCACAAATGTATCCTGCAAGTGTTACCAAAATAGCAACAGCTATTTTTGCTATCGAAACCGGAAAGCTGGACGATGTGGTCACAGTGAGTGAGAATGCCAGCGCCAGAAATGTGGAAGGTACAACTGTTTTTCTGGAAGAAGGAGAAGAAGTTCCATTAAAGAAACTAATTCAAGGTTTATTGATTAATTCAGGTAATGATGCGGGAGTTGCGATAGCAGAACATTTGAGTGGAAGTGTAAGTCGGTTTTCCAAAGAACTCAATACGTATTTGGAAGATGTGATTGGTACAACACAAACTCACTTCGTTAATCCGCACGGCCTGTTTGATGAAAAACATCTTACAACAGCTGCTGATTTAGCAAAAATTACACAGCATGCACTAAAAAATGACGATTTTAGGAAGATTTTCGGTACAAAAGAATTAGAGTGGTACGGGAAAACCTGGAACACTACCATTCAAACGCATCATAAGCTGGTAAAAGAAGAAATACCTTATGATGGCGTGACGGGAGGTAAAAATGGCTTTGTATCCTTGTCCGGATATACGCTCGTAACGTCGGCGGAAAGAGATGGTGTGAGTTTGATTGCTGTTACACTAAAGAGCAGCACAGACGATCAGGCATATAGCGATACTATTAATCTGCTGGACTATGGTTTTGAGAATTTCAATACATCCAGCATTGGAAAAGGGGATATGTTTCGTGTTGAGGGTGAGGAATACACGGCTACTCATAATATTTCCTATACATATTCACCTGACGATGACATCCATAAAATTATGGAGGAAGACGGCACACTCAAAATTGTAAATCAGCGCAGGGAAATCGCTTCGTTCCAGTTAGAGAAAGTGAATGATGAAAGCAGTGGAATCGTCAATAAAGCATCTGCTAAAGGATCATCTGACAATCAGAATGGAAGCTCTATTTTTGACAAGGTCTTATCTGGTCTCCCCGTTTTCATAATAGCGCTTGTACTCGTGATGATTCTTTTGTTGTTCGTCAAAATGATTAAAAGAAAGTTCAATAAAAACGATAATTACTTTTATTGATTGTTTAGATAAAAAACGGTCAGTCACCGGAAACCCTCCTGATTCATATCCTATCAGGAGAGTTTTTTATATAATCTTGAGTTGACTTACATTGACATTGTTTGAATATTTGTTATATACTCTATTCAACAAAGTTGAATGAAAATAAACAGGATTGAATATATTGTAAAATGATAAGAAACGGTCAGCATAAAAGCTTAAATAACTAATCCTGAAAGCGTATTCTTTTGGTGGATTGCACGCTTCGGATTTCCAAATTGAACGGAGGAATTTTATGGGAAGGTTCCCGGATTTTGTTCAAATTAAAGAAGTTGGCCCTCGTGATGGACTGCAAAATGAAAAGAAATGGATTTCAACCGAAGACAAAGTGACATGGATTGATATGCTTTCTGAGTCCGGAGTCCGTGAGATTGAATATACATCGTTTGTCAGTCCTAAAATGATTCCTGCTCTATCGGATTCCAGAAAAGTAGGGAAGCAAATAAAGAGAAACCCAAAAGTAATGTACTCTGCACTTGTTCCTAATAGGAAAGGACTTGAATATGCCCTGGAGGCAGAGATCGACGGAGCATCTATTTTTATGTCGGCAAGTGAATCGCATAATCTGAAAAACATCAATAAAACGATTGACGCCACATTTCCAGTACTTCATGATGTAGTCCGTGAAGCCAAGAATGCTGATAAGAGGGTTACTGGATATATCTCTACAGTTTTTGCCTGCCCGTATGAAGGTCCGATTTCTCCGGAACAAGTATTGAAGGTCTGCGATAAACTCCTTGAATCAGGTGTAGATGATCTATCTTTGGGAGATACGATTGGTACTGCTGTTCCGACACAGGTAGAGCTGCTTTTAGAGGAGCTGTTGAAGCGATATCCAAAGGAAAAGCTGATTCTCCACTTTCATGATACAAGAGGAATGGCAATAGCTAATATCATGACAGCAATGCATTATGGCATTAATCGATTTGATAGCACGGTCGGTGGGCTGGGTGGCTGTCCCTATGCACCTGGAGCGGCAGGGAATGTAGCGACAAATGATGTTCTTTATCTGCTGCACGGACTTGGTATAAATACCGGTATCAAGGAGAAAAAAATACAGGATGCCGGAGAATATATCCAAAGGAAATTAGAGAAGACACTGCCAAGCAGATCACTCGCATACCTTGCTAACGCACAGTAAGTCAAATAAAAGCGCCTCATCAGAATATTGATGGAGCGTTTTTCTTATCCTTTCTGAAATACACTTCGCTACAGATTCAGCGGGAAAATGGTCAGTCATTGCGCTATAAGCGTTTGCTTCTTAAAGTGCAAGCTTCAACATGATGGAGATCTTTGCTTCTATTCAAATTATCTTACAAATATTCTATCAAATATTCTTGCTAAATTTTTTTAAAAAGAAGGAGATTCCTATAAGGAAGCAGAATTAGAAGGTATCAGGGAAGAGACGAAATAGGCGAGGGAAATAACTTTCCTAATCTGAGGAGGGGCTCATGTGAATCAAGCATTACTAATAATCGATGCACAACAGGATTTAATTGATGGCGGAAAAGAAGAGGAGGGAGTCTTTGAGAAACAGAGACTGATTACCAGCATTAATCATGTCATAGATGAAGCGATTATGGCGAATATATCTATCATTTTCATAAGAGATGTTGATGTAGCAAATGGAGAAGGTGACGGGTTTCAGATACATAAAGACATAAAGGTGCCATCAACAGCCGCAATATTTGATAAGGCAGCAACAAACGCATTCTATGCTACACCTTTAAAAGCATACTTGGATGGTAAGAGTATCGAGCACATCGTGATTATGGGCTGCGAGACACCATATTGTATCGATACAGCGGTGAGAACGGCTACAGTCAATCATTTTGATGTCACCCTAGTTGGAGATGGACATTCTACATCCAAATCAGAAACGCTATCTGCCGAACAAATCATCCAGCACCATAATGAAATCCTTCACGGACATTATAATGTGGACAATTTTTCTATGGTGAGAAATTCTAATGAAGATCTTTTTATACCAAAGCACGAGGATTACCGTTAATACTTTCAGAACCATCTAATTCTGAATGTGTACAGAAATTCTCGAAATGTAAAGGGATGAACCACAATGGAGCATAAGAAGGAATGTGTAGGATGTGCATTGGCGAATAGACTTGAGCCAGTGTATGTTGTTTATGAGGATGATTATGTTTCTTGTTTTTTAGATCATGAACCTTTTAATGAAGGACATGCACTGATTTTACCTAAGCGGCATGTTGTAGAAGCTGATGAACTGGACATCGATACTGCCAGTGCAATTATGAATGCATCCATTCTGCTATCGAAAGCACTTAAGCTGATATATAAACCGGATGGTATTACAATCATACAAAATGGCGGCATCTTTAACGAACTGACTCATTATCATATGCACGTAGTACCAAGATATGAAAACCAGCAGTTTGGCAATTTTTACTCGGATGAACCACAAGACTTCTCTATGGGGGAAGGAAATCTATTGGAAACAAAGAACATGCTAAAGGAAGCGATACAAAAGTTAAAAAAGTAGCTTAAATAGCTGATAACAGAAGAAGAGACGGCTCTGTTCGGATTTTAATGGGCTTCCAAAATAGCATGAAAAATAAAATAACTTGAAAAGTAATCTAAAAAATTATAAAATATAAATAACTATTTAAGAACGGAGGTGGGAAAGGATGTTTCATACTGTTATAAGGCACGGGTTCTGGATTGATTTCTTGTATTTTACACGTGCAAAATTTGCTGATTTAGCTGCCAACGGGATACGTATGCCCTTTTTTAGCAACTTTATAGCAAAACAATAACAGTGAAAACATCTCTATACCCACATTTTATAAGGAAGGTTAGGGAGAGCGTTTCTTGCTCTCTTTTTCTATGCCATCATTTCCTAATTTATCGAGTCATGGGAGAGTGTTTATTTCCATGGCTTTTTTGTGTTGGCTCCTTTTTGTGCTTTTAATCATTGCTTAATGTTGAACACAGCCTAGCTGCAACGGCTAATATGCCCAAATCCTCACTTTTTAAAGGGAGATTGGGCGCATCATCGGTTTAAAATTGCAGTTTATAACTAATTTTCAAAATAACGATTTTTAAGAAAGTGTCTTAATTGAAGGAGGAATGTTACATGATTGTATGCAGTGTCAGTAAAGTGAAAAAGATGTATGGTGGGACGACCATTTTTGAAGATATAACGACTGAAATTAAAGAAAAAGACAGAGTAGGTTTAGTTGGACGCAACGGAAGCGGGAAAACAACGCTATTTCGGTTGCTGGCTGGAAGAGAAACTCCTGATAGCGGGCAGATCCATTGGAAAAAAGAGTTAAAAATCGGTTATCTGGAGCAAATTCCAGATTATCAAAGCAAGCTAACTGCAAAAGAGGTAGTGATGACTGCTTTTTCTGAACTGATGGAAATAGAAGCGGATATGAAGAATATAGAGGGAGAAATGAGCAGAGAAACAAACCCGGATAGGCTGCAAAAGGTAATGGAGGTTTATGGAGATATCCAAGATCGTTTTCGTCTAAATGGAGGATATGAAATAGAAGCCAATATCGAAAAAATTGCAAATGGATTAAACATAAAGGAACTATTGGCTAAGCAGTTTTCTTCTTTAAGTGGGGGTGAAAAGACGAAAGTGGGCCTCTGTCTAACATTATTGAAAAAGCCTAATCTAATATTATTGGATGAACCGACAAATCATCTTGATCTAATGGCTGTTGAATGGCTTGGTAATTTCCTGCGGGATTATGCTGGAACGGTTGTCGTCATATCCCATGACAGATACTTTCTGGACGAGGTTGTCAATAAGATTCTTGATTTGGAAGACGGGAACTTGGACAGTTATCCTACAAACTTTTCCGGCTTTGTAAAAGCAAAGGAAGAGAGACTCCTCCAAGAGTTCCATGCCTATGAAGAGCAGCAAAAGAAGATAAAGAAGATGAAGGAAGCGATTAAGCGGCTAAGAGATTGGGCGAATAGAGCAAATCCCCCAAATGAAGGTCTTCATAAAAGGGCAAGAAATATGGAACGGGCATTGGAAAGGATGGAAAAGCTGAACCGGCCCATTTTAAATAGGAAAAAAATGAGTCTTGATATGGATTCTTCTGATCGAAGCGGGAATGATGTAATGATACTAAGGGGAGTGACAAAGCGATTCGGTGAGAGGGAGCTTTTCAGACATGTTAACATGCATGTTACCTACCAGGAGAGAGTGGCGATTATCGGCGAAAACGGAACCGGAAAATCAACATTGATCAAGCTCATGCTTAATCAGATATCGGCAGATGAAGGCAAAGTAAAGGTTGGAAGCAATGTAAAAATCGGCTATCTATCGCAGCAGATATTTTCAGAAACGGAGGATGTATCCATTATTGAAGCATTTCGTAACGAAGTGAAGGTTGCAGAAGGAGATGCCAGGAAAATTCTGGCCAGGTTTCTGTTTTATGGCCATGCGGTATTTCGAAAACTTTCTCAGCTGAGTGGCGGAGAAAGGATGAGATTGCGTTTGGCACAGTTGATGTATCAAGAGATTAACTTGCTTATTTTGGATGAACCAACAAATCATTTGGACATCGAGTCTAGGGAAGTGCTGGAAGATACATTGGATGATTATGAAGGAACTATTGTAGCTGTCTCGCATGATCGGTATTTTCTTAATAAATTATTTGGCAAGATCTACTGGATTGAAAATAAAGAAGTTCATGGGTTTGCAGGGAACTACACGTATGCCAAGGGGAAAATGGCAGAAAAGAAATTGTACAAGGAAGATGGGCCATTGAATAAACTGGATTCTAACGCTTTTAAGGAAAGAAGAGATGAGTCCGCATCTGGGAACCGAGAAACGAATAAGCGCAATTTATGGCATGAAAACCTTCAGCAAACCATAGCGAAACTGGAGCAAAGGATCGAAGAAATAGATCTGTTGCTCGCAGATATAACCGATTTGGTGCAATTACAGGAATTATTTAAGGAGAAAGAGGCATTGGAGAAGCAGTGGGAGGATTATTGTGAGCAATTGGGATAAGCCAAAATCATTGCATGTAGCGGCTAACTGAATTTACGACTGGCTGTTGGTCAAGAAGCTTCAAAATAAATAGCAAAAACGGCACGGAGGCGGAAGGACCTGCGTGCCGTTTTTTGATGATCATTTTCCAACAATCAATTGATAATAATGAACATCCTGCCATTCTCCGAATTTGAATCCTACTTCCTTTAGAGAGCCAGCGAGCTTGAAACCGAATTTCTTATGTAATTGAACACTTACCTCATTTCCGCCCGTTATTCCGGCAATAATGGCATGGTAGTTTAGCTG
This sequence comes from Oceanobacillus massiliensis str. N'diop, assembly GCF_000285495.1. Classification (GTDB taxonomy): domain Bacteria; phylum Bacillota; class Bacilli; order Bacillales; family Amphibacillaceae; genus Oceanobacillus; species Oceanobacillus massiliensis. Next base: position 439,394 of record NZ_HE610977.1, on the reverse strand, counting down.
CGAGGCAAGGCTTAGAATCTCCGTCATCAGCTTACTCCCAATTCCTTTTCCTTGCTGATTTGGAGCTATGTATATCGAAATTTCGACTGTTGTTGAATAGGCCGATTTTTTATTATAGGGACTTAGACTGCTGTATCCAATGACATTGCCATCCTCTTCGGCGATGATTAGCGGATATTTTCCCCCATGGCTATCAAACCAATTTTTTCGTTCTTCCAGAGTCTGCTGCTGTAAATCAAACGTAGCGGTTAGATTTTCTATTGCATAATTATAAATCTCCAATAGAGCTGGAAGATCTTCGATGACGGCATCTCTTATTGTTATCATACTATTTCCTCCTGGAATTCTAGATTTAATTTAAGTATTATTTTACGTTTATCTACTTCGTTTGTATAGAAGTATTTTAAATGGTCTGCTCTTTTGGGAGATTGAAGCACTTTTATACACTGGGCCGATTGTTTTAAGAGTGGAGTTAGTGGGAAAATGGATATAAGAAAAGGATAATGGGAGGAATTAGATGGGAAAGACAATTTTCATTACTGGCGCTGGGAGCGGGCTTGGAAGAGGGGCGGCATTTGGATTGGCGGAAAATGGTCATCATGTGATTGCGACAACCGAACTGACTTCGCAGAAAACCGATCTGTTGCAAGAAGCAAGAGAAAAGGAATTGGATATAGAAGTGTTTAAACTCGATATAACCAATCAGAGAGATCGGTCACAAATAGAGGCTTATGATTTTGATGTATTTGTGGCAAACGCAGCAATCAATGAAGGCGGACCCCTTGGAGAGGTGCCGATGGATCGATTCAGGGAGCTGTTTGAAGTAAATGTGTTTGCAACACTCGAAACCGTGCAAATTGCGGCCCGGAAGCTAGTAAAAAAAGGTAGCGGAAAAATTGTGTTTATGAGCTCGATGGCTGGTATCTCAGCTACTCCGTATGTTGGTCCATATAGTGCAACGAAGCACGCTCTTGAAGGGATTGCACAGACCTTAAAAACGGAGCTTGACGAATTTGGGGTTCAGGTGGCGACCATTAATCCAGGGGCTTATAATACTGGATTTAATGATCGCAGCGGTGAAGAGATATGGAAATGGTTCGACAGTGGGAAGAACTTTACGAGAAAAGAGGACATACTCAAACAGCAAGAAGGGTTGAAAAATCAGTTTGACCCAGCAGATATGATTGAGAAAATGATTGAAATCATACCGGCGGTTCATCATAAGTTCCGAACTGTATATCCACAGGAAACAGAAGAACAGTTAAAGCAAACAGAGAAAGAACGCTGGAATATGGAGATTTGATTTTACGGCATGGATTCTGGTATTTCAACAATCTAATAAGCAGAAGACACTTTTCATTTTATAGGTTGCTATGAGAATGAGGTGTCTTTTTTTTGTGAATTTATTGAGATTAAAATTCATAATGGAAGATAAATAGTCTACTATAAAACTAGCTTAGTTTTTTATGTTGGGGGATGGACACAAGGGTAGATGCCTTCCCTTTTAACATTTTCCAGCTAAGAAGTACCTTGACTGCAATTATTGCCTCATCTATGATAAATAAAAAAACATACATATGATTTCTTATGGAAGGAATGAGTTTCTATAGATCTTCAGAATATCGGAAAAAAAATAAAGCAAATACGTTTGCGTAATCAGAAAACACAGCAGCAAATTGCTGATGATTGCGGAATTTCCAAAAGTCTTTTATCGAAAATTGAAAATGGACAGACGACATCTGCTGTTGCTACTTTATCAAAGATTAGCGATGCATTGGGAGTGCAGTTGTCGTGGATTTTGGATGATAAAACTGAACAGGATATCGTATTCCAAAAGAATTCTAATCGGCAAACGAGGTTCGGAGATGAAGGGATGGGGTATTCCTATGAGCTTCTGGCAAATAGGTCGAAGTATAGTGGGATTGAGCCGACGATTGTCCATGTAACCCCCAGAAAACTGAATCAGCGGCTCGATCAGACATATACCCATTCACAAGACGAATTTATCTACATATTAGAAGGATCAATAAATTTGCTCTATGACGGGAATGAGCAATTAATGGAAAAAGGCGACAGTGCTTATTTCCAAGGATCCAAGCCACACCTGTTTGTTCCTGTGGATGACGATGGTGCCCAAGTACTGACCTGTTTTATTGATCGGATATAGAGGAACGGCAAAACCGAGGATTTGACTAAGTTAGTCCAAAGCAAAATCATCGTACATTGCAGATCGGTTTGATTGAGCGTAGGTAGTTCTTCTTTTTATTAGGCTGTTTTCTCAAAGATTGTTGTTTTTCATAAAATATATAAACTGCGAAGTAACTGCCGATTTCCGCTCCGTGCAGTCGCTTTCCGCGGGCAACGCTTCAGCTTCCTCGGAAGAAACCCACTTCCTGCGGGATCTTCACCTGTTGCTTTTCCCGCTGGAGTCGACTTCCCTGCGCTCCAATCAATCAGCTTAACAATTGAATATCAGTAATTTTTTTCAGAAAGCTAAATCACAACGGAGGAAATACACGAAGACTCCTGCGGGAAAGCGAAGACGATGAGACCCCACAGGGAGCGAACTTTGCGAGCGAGGAGGCTCATCGCGAGCCCGTGGAAAGCGAAGTGTATTTCCGGAGTGGCGATTACCACATCAATCATTTTTGTTACGTCGCTGTTTCCATCAAATACAAAGTTAGAAATAACAACAATACTTAAGAAAAGATCCTTTTATTATGAACAAAAACATCAATGCGGGCTTTTTTCATACTATATTTTGGAGGTGGAAAAATGGCGAGAGTAGCGTACAGAGATGCTGACGTTAGTTTAATGGCAAGAATGATGAGGGCAGAAGCTGAGGGTGAAGGAAAACAAGGGATGCTATATGTTGGAAATGTAATTGTTAATCGAGTTGTAGCTGATTGTGTTGATTTTAATGATTTGCGTACAGTTGAAGATGTTATTTTTCACGTGCAAGGAGGAAATTATTCTTTTGAAGCGGTGCAAAAGGGCAATGTGTTTTACCAAAGAGCAAGAGAATCCGAAAGAAGATTGGCAGAACGGAATTTGCAGTCTTGGAGAGACCATCCAGCGAAATTTGCACTTTGGTATTTTAATCCCAGTGGACCATGCCCGCCGACATGGTATGACCAGCCATTTACCGGTCAATTTAAGCAGCATTGCTTTTATGAACCAGCGCCCGGAACATGTGATAGTGTCTATATGGGCTAATCTTTTACGTATCAGTTTCCAATCATCTGCTGACGATAGGATTGGCTGGACAGAATTAACATACGCAGGAAAAAGATAGATAAAAACAGAATCAAAGGCATAAATAATAGGAAATCCGAACTATTCGAATTCTAAAGGGAGAATTTTGAAAGTAAGTTCGGATTTTTTATTGCTTGAATACCATTCGACAAAAATCGGGAAGTGACAGGCACCTATTTGGTATCTATTTGAAACAAAGGTGCGGTTCTGTTCGTATGACTCTAAAAGAGGGGGATTATGATGGGGAAAGTGTTTTGGTCGGCCGGTACATTAATAGTCATCTTTGTTCTAAACTGGGCTGCGGTCCATTTAATTGGTGGGAGCTTTATTGACTACTCCTTCTTTATTGGTCTTATGGTAGCAGTCGTCATTTGGTTTACCAATTCATCAGGGGGAATCGTTTCAAGCTCTATTCGTATGAATGTCCAGGCACAGACAGGTATAAAAATAGAGGAAGAAAAAAAGAACTTTAATCCAACCGTTACGTTTGTAACAGCGGTTATTTACACATTGATATCAGCAATTGCCACATTTATCTACTATATTGATTATTTCATAAACTAAATCGTTATTAACCATGCAGGAAGACTCCAGATATATTTTTTCTATATATGAATACTATGCACATCTTTAAAGAAGGGCTTCGAGTATTGTATCTAATATAGTTGGGTGGGTGATAGGATGAAGATAAGTGAGACGAAGGATTATAAATTAGTGGCTGCATTAAACAAGCATGTGCATGATTTGCATTATCATCTATATCCAAGGTACTTCAATAAATATAATGAGGAGCTCTTTAAGGAAATTTTCAAGGAGCTGGTTGAGGATACAGGTTTCACTTTTCTTCTTTTGGAGAACGGAGGGGAAGCCGTTGGATATGCTTGGATAGAGATGAGAGACTATCCGGAAAGTCCGCTGAAAAAGGGCTATAAATCTGTCTATGTTCATCAAATCAGCATCAATGCCTCAAAAAGGAATCAAGGTTATGGAACTGCCCTGATGGAGCACATTTATAAACTAGCAAAAAACTGCGGAATAGACTTGGTTGAACTTGATTATTGGCTTGAAAACACAGTCGCAAAAGAATTTTATGAGAAGCATAAATTTGTAAGGTATCGTGAAATGGTCTATAAAGAATTATAAAATGATGGACCTTACTTTCAATTAAAGAGAAAGGGCCTCAATCAGTGGGACTGCCCTTAATAACGATTGTAATACGTCATTTGGTTTTGGGTTTTTCTTCACAGTTTTTTTTATTGATTGTAAAGGGGGATGGGTATGCGAATTAAAGGAGTTAATCATTTTTTGTTTTCTGTTTCAGATTTAGATAAATCGATTGATTTTTACCAGCGAGTATTTGATGCGAAGTTATTGGTCAAAGGAAAGACTACCGCCTATTTCGATCTTAATGGTATTTGGCTTGCCCTTAATGAAGAGAGGGGCATACCGCGCAATGAAATTAATCAGTCCTATACCCATCTTGCTTTTTCAGTAGATGAAAGAGAATTTGATGATATTTGCACGTATCTGAAAGGATTGGATATTCGTATTTTGCCAGGGCGCAAAAGAGAAGCTCAAGACAAAGGGTCTATATACTTTGCTGATCCAGACGGTCATAAATTTGAATTTCACACGGGTACATTACAAGATCGCCTTGCTTACTACAAAAAAGAGAAGCCCCATATGAAGTTTTATGATACAGATAATGACTTGATTTTTAAAAGGGGTTGCACGATAGAAGTACGAAGATGGAACGGCGATGAAGCTGCCCCGCTCGATTTACTGTTGTTGGCTGACCCGTCGCAAGCTTATATTGAGGACTATTTACAGCGAGGACAATGTTTTATAGCGGAAATGGATAATCAATTGATAGGCGTTTTTGTATTGCTTCAGACAAGGCCTGGAACGGTGGAGCTGGCTAATATTGCTGTTAAAGAAACAGAACATGGAAAAGGAATAGGAAAGCAGCTGGTAATGTATGCGATTCAGATTGCCAAGTCAAGCGGATATAAATCGATAGAGGTCGGGACGGGGAATTCAAGTATCGGTCAATTGGCACTATATCAAAAATGCGGTTTCAGGATTACCGGAATTGAAAGAGATTATTTTATAAGAAACTACAATGAAGAAATAATGGAGAACAATATCCAGTGCAGGGATATGATTCGTCTAGCGCTGGATTTACAAAATTAGACTCTTTCCCTGAATAAAGGAGACTTTATATTAAAGATATTAAAGAAGAATAAATTGACTTGTCTATGGCAGCTGACGCAGAGTTTTGGGTGGTTAAAATAAATGACATTTTTCGACAAAAAACGGGAAGTGACAGGCACCAAAAAGGCAGGAAAAAGGAACAATCGCTGGGATTGTTCCTTTTTTGGTGTTAGCTTTTTGATTCTGCTTTGGTATTTTTAAGTCTGTTGTCTTCCAGTTCGGCTTCGTAATTGATGCGGTTAAGGTCTAGGTCGTTTGACTGGCTTGATCCTGTCATGTTTTCCAGTAATTCCTTCACATCAATTCCTGAGGATGCTTTTAGCGACTCCTGCAGGGTGGACATTAGATTTGTTGCATAGCCTGTTACTTTATTCGCCCCGCCGTCTGAACCACTGCTGCCGGTATCAACCACGGTAATCTTATCGATGTTGGCGAGTGGGCTTGCCACTTCTTTAGCATATTCAGGAAGCATTTTCATGACCATATCAAGGATTGCCGCTTCGCCAAACTGCTCGAATGCCTCAGCAATCTTTTCTTTTGCTTCAGCTTCAGCAAGTCCCTTCAGACGGATGATTTCTGCTTCAGATTCACCTTGTGCTCTTGTGGAATCGGCTTTTGCGAGACCTTCAGCACGCACTTGCTCTGCTTCGGCTCTGGCTTCTGCTTCAATCCTGTACTGATTCGCATCAGCTGCAGCGAGCTGTTTGGCCTTATCGGCGATTGCTGCCTGCTCAACAGCGTAACGATCTGCATCTGCCTTTTTCTTGACTTCAGAATCGTATTGCTTCTCGCGACGAAGTATTTCCTTTTCTTCCAATTCGATTTGCTTTTGGCGCTCAATGATTCTTATTTGCATTTCCTGCTCAGTAACCTGTTGTTTTGCACGAGCTGTTTCATAATCATATGCCTGGTCGGCACGGGCCTTTGCAATATCTTGTTCACGACGATAATCTGCCGTCTTTAATTGGTTCTCTTTTTCAGCTTCGGCAATTTCGGTTGCGCGTTCCAATTCAGCTTTTTGCGCATCTTTAGCAGCCTCGGCCCGCTTGATACGGGTTTCTTTATCTGCCTCGGCAGTCGCGATATCAGCGTCTCGTTTCACTTGGGCAATTCGAGGCTTCCCTAGTGATTCCAAATAGCCGTTTTTGTCCCGTACTTCTTTAATGGTGAAGGAGACAATGATCAATCCCATTTTTGCCAAATCCTGTGAGGCGACTCGTTGCACTTCCTGGGAAAATTTATCGCGGTTTTTATAAATTTCTTCAACGGTCATCGAACCAAGAATGGAGCGGAGATGGCCTTCAAGTACTTCTTTAGCTTCGTTTTCCCGGTCGCCTTTTGTTTTTCCTAAAAACTGTTCGGCGGCAGTGGCAATTTCACCAATGGAACCACCGATCTTAATGATTGCTGTTCCATCTGCCATTACAGGAACACCTTGTTCTGTGTATACTTCTGGCGTGGTAACCTCTAGTTTGCTTGACAGCAAGCTAAGTGGTTCAGCCTGCTGGAAAACCGGCAGGACGAATGTACCTCCACCTCTAATGATTTTAATTTTATTGCCGGACTCATCAATATGAACATTCTTTTTGCCCAGATAGCTGCCGGTTACAATCAATGCTTCATCGGGTCCGGCAGTACGGTATTTGGTTATAAATACACCAATAAGTGCTAACACAATAAATGCCGCGATTCCGGTGACAATCCATATTCCCGTCATTTTTATTCCTCCCTTAAAAATTGTTTTTTTATAAAAATACCTACCTAAGGATAGATATGATTAACCAGAGTATCCGTAATCCAAATCATTTTCATATGGGATCACATAGACAACGCCTTTCTCAATCTCAATGACGAGAACCTGCTGGCCTTCTTCAATGGATTGATTTTCATAGCTCGCTGCAGGCTTTGAAATCATCCCGCTTTTGCTTTCTATAACAATTTCTCCGAATCCATCCTGGGGGACTGGAATAATGATTTTTCCAATCCTTCCTTTTAGCGATTCTTCTGTATAGCCAAGTGACTCTTCTGCAGAAGACATTGGAATAAGGACAAAAACGTTCAGCAGAGTGTCCAGAACCAATGCAATTACAGCGGCGATTATGATGATAGCCAAGCTTGGTAGAGATGTTAGAAATTCGAGCACATAGCCAGATGCCGAGAAGAACGTAATAAATGCCAAAATCAAGGCGGGATTTAGAAAACCAAGAGACTCGCCAATTCCATCAGCAATATCACCGAAAAATATATAGAGCAACGTCAATAGTCCGGCAATGACAAGCGTAAATAAATAAAGGTTCTCTATCGGATATCCAAAAATGGTCATATGCATCAAATCCTTTATATGAGTTGTAAAAGCTTCTGTACCTTATATACGGTATAGGTATGTAAAAGGTTTCATAAAAATCAAAATATTGACGATGATTCATTGCAACTGAATGTCAACTAAGGTAGAAAAAAGGGAAGTTTAATGTTAGGAATAGCAATTCTATTTTACTATATTCTAAATAATTATCCTTATCAACCGTTCAGACAACTTTTAATTATATAAGCAGTAGGGTGGATTGAAGGAGAAAGTTAGAATGGCCTTTGCAAAAAACTGATGAATAAATCTTTCTCAAACTTCCCATCTTACATAATAGGAGGTGTTCATGATGGCAAAAGACCGCCAGGAAAAAAAGTTAAGAGAAAGTGGACGCGTGGAATCAGATAGGGACACAGGACTTCGCTATAAAGGTTCGACGAAGATGTCAAGTCCTGAAGAAGCCCGAAGACTAAACGATGGCAGAAAATAATTTTTACCTCTAAATCAGTAAACAGTAATTCCACTTTGATTTAATTTCCAAGACTGGAAGACTCCTTTTGCTTCTGAAAAAGGAGTCTTTATTCACGTGCACTAATGGTCAATTCCATATTTTTTCATCTTGTTATAAAGGGTTACACGGGAAATGCCTAATCTTTTGGCAGTTTCTGATTTATTGCCGTTTGTTTGGTTTAAGATCTTCTCTATTAATTGTTTTTCGATAATTTCTTTTTCCTGCGGCAGCGAGTTATTCGCATCGATAATCGTTTGCGTGCGGATAGGTGATGTGTTTGGCAGATAATTTATAAGATCTTGTTTTGTAATTTTTGATTTTTCAGTAAGGATAACAATCCTTTCCATCAAATTACGCAATTCCCGAATGTTTCCGGGCCAATTATACTGAAGGAGCAATTGGAATGCATCCTTTTCGATAACCGGGACTGGCACCTGGTAATGGGAGGAAAAGTGTCTAAGGAACATATCTGCCAGTTCAGGGATATCATCAACCCGATAGCGGAGTGGCGGCATTGTAAGCTGAATAACATTCAGTCGATAAAATAAATCTGAACGGAATCGTTTCTCTTCCATGAGCTGCTCCAGGTTTTGGTTTGTAGCCGCAATGAAACGGACATCGACTTGTCTGCCTTGTGAATCACCAATCCGGTAGAGTGTATTCTCCTGCAGCACTCTTAGTAACTTCACTTGCATTTCGAGAGGCAGCTCGCCAACTTCATCCAGAAAGAGTGTGCCCCCATCAGCCATCTCAATTTTACCTGCTTTGCCTTTTTTCTCTGCACCTGTAAATGAACCGCCCTCATAGCCGAAGAGTTCGCTTTCAAATAATGCGCTCGGAATGGCCCCGCAGTTAACAGGTATAAATGGACCGTTATTGCGGTTGCTCGCCTCGTGAATCGCCCTTGCGCAAATTTCCTTTCCAGTTCCGCTTTCACCAAGTATCAAGGTAGTAGCATCTGTTTTCGCTGCCTTTCGCGCAATATGGATGGTCTGCTGCAGTGGAAGGCTATTCCCCTTTAACTTGGAGAAGGGAGACTCTTCATGATTCGTATATACTTTTTGTCTCAGTTCATTTAATTCTGCTGATGTTGTCTCAAGGTTATCATTTAATTTGACAATCTGTGTGATGTCTCTCTCAACAGATAACGCACCAATTAACTGATTATCATTATCCATAATCGGTACGGCATTGACCACGACATGCTTATCGCGTCGCGGACGATGGTAGGCATTATTGACGGGTTCCATCGTATGCAGCACCTTTAGCACCATCAGATTATCGTTGTCAAAGAAGTCAGTGATTGGCTTATTCAGGATATCTGGCTGCTGTATATTATAGGTTTTTACGGCAGCTTCATTCCAGTAAATAACCTCCATATCTTGATTGATGATGGTTATGGCGTCGTCTTCTGCTGCCAGTACAGCATCCAAATAATAGGGAAAAGGATTCAACAAAATCACCTCAGCTAAAAGATTTGTCACTGTTTACACCGCTGTATAACTAGTTTACAACAGTGTAAATAAAATTTACAACTATATTCAGACAGTTCCTTCTATTTTGATATGGTAAAAAATTTATTTATCTAGGTGAATCAAGGCGTACAGACAAAAATGATGGATTGATAGAGTAATTGGCACGGATTTTGCTATATAAATGTGAAAGAGTGTTTTTTAAAGATATACTAGATGATTAATAAATTCACTCTAGCAAACAACAATTCTATTCTTAGGAGGTTTTTATATGGTATTGCCATTTAAACATGAACCGTTTACCGATTTTAGTGAAGATTCAAACCGTAAATATTTTGAAGCAGCACTTGAGACGGTCAGAGGTGAGTTGGGGAAAGAATATCCATTGGTCATTAATGGGGAAAAGATATTTACTGATGACAAGCTGGTTTCAGTTAGTCCTTCTAATAAAGATCTGGTAGTGGGAAAGGTTTCAAAAGCTACAAAGGAACATGTCGACCAAGCATTTGAGGCAGCTCTTGAAGCCTTTAAAACTTGGAAAAAATGGTCAGCGAAAGAACGTGCAGATGTCCTGTATCGTGCCGCGGCGATTGTAAGGAGACGTAAGCATGAATTCTCTGCGTGGCTCGTGTATGACGCCGGCAAGCCTTGGAACCAGGCGGATGGTGATACTGCAGAAGGGATAGATTTTCTGGAATATTATGCACGCCAAATGATTGAACTTGCTGAAGGTAAGAAATTGGTCGATCATGAGGCAGAGCATAATGATTATTTTTATCAGCCAATGGGTCCTGGTGTGACCATTCCGCCGTGGAACTTTGCATTTGCGATTGTTTGCGGAACCGTAGCGGCACCAATTGTTGCCGGAAATCCGGTACTTTTGAAGCCATCTGAAAACACACCGGTTATTGCGTATAAATTGGTTGAGGTATTGGAAGAGGCAGGCCTGCCTAAAGGGATTCTTAACTTTGTACCGGGTGATCCAGCGGAGATTGGTGACTATCTTGTCGATCATAAGGAGACAAGGTTTATCAATTTCACAGGTTCACGAGCTACCGGGATACGTATTATCGAAAGGGCTGCCAAAGTTCAGGAAGGTCAGCAATTTCTTAAACGTGTTGTAGCAGAGATGGGCGGGAAAGACACGATTATTGTGGATAAGGATGCCGATCTTGATCTAGCCGCAGATGCAATTGTAAATTCTGCTTTTGGATTCTCGGGTCAGAAGTGCTCTGCATGCTCAAGGGCTGTCATCCATCAGGAAGTCTACGATGAAGTGCTCGAGAAATCTATTGAACTGACAAAAGAATTAACGGTCGGCAATCCCGCTGAAGGCAATGTATATATGGGAGCTGTCGTTAATCAAAAGCAGCTCGATAAAATCAAAGACTATATCGAAATCGGCAAAAGTGAAGGCGAACTGGTATATGGCGGGGAAGTCGATGATTCGGAAGGATTCTTTGTCTATCCGACCATCTTTAAAGATCTTGATCCAAAGGCGAGAATCATGCAGGAAGAAATATTTGGACCAGTCGTTGCTTTTGCAAAAGCCAAGGATTTTGATGAATTACTTGAGATTGCAAATAACACAGAATATGGACTCACAGGTGCAGTAATTTCCAATAATCGTGAACATCTTAACCGTGCACGTTATGAGTTCCATGTAGGTAACTTATATTTCAATCGGGGCTGTACGGCAGCAATCGTAGGCTATCAGCCATTTGGCGGCTTTAAAATGTCTGGTACGGATTCCAAAGCCGGCGGACCAGATTATCTGCAGCATTTCCTCGAGGCGAAGGTTGTCTCTGAAACATTCTAGCAATACGTTGCGGCAAGTATGGGGATGCTTGCCGCGAATTATCTTTTAATTTGCAGAAGGTGACTTTCTAATGGAACGATTGTCACTTTTTAATGGAGGTCATGACATGCCTAATCTAACAAGAGATTTCTTTATTGGTTTATCAAATAATAGATTGCTGAATGCCAATGCGAAAAGATGGGGATTCCGCCTCGGAGCAGAAAAGTTTGTGGCTGGTACTGATCTCGAAAGCGTAGTCGATATCGTTAAGGAGCTCAATCAACATCATATTTGCTGTACGCTGGATAATTTGGGCGAGTTTGTAACGGATAAGCTGGAGGCAACAGAAGCGAAGAGAGGAATCATTCGGATTCTGGATCGAATATATGATGAAAATCTGGACTGTCATCTATCAGTAAAATTGACACAGCTTGGTTTGGATATTGATCAGGAATTCTGTATTGCGAATATGAAAGAGATTCTGGAAACGGCAGAGAAGTATCGTCTGTTCATCAATATTGATATGGAAAAATATGTCCATTATGATAAAACTTTAGATGTATTGAAGGAGCTGCACAAGGAATACAGCAACGTTGGAACGGTAATTCAATCCTATTTATATCGTGCCGAAGAGGATCTTGAACAGCTTAAAGAAGTGCGGATTCGTCTTGTTAAAGGTGCTTATAAGGAAAATGTGTCCGTCGCTTTTCAGACAAAAGCAGAGATTGACCGGAATTTCATACAGTTGGCAAAAATGAGGCTGCTTGGAGATTCGTTTACTTCCATTGCCACACATGACCACAGGATTATTGACGAGTTAAAACAATTCATTGAGGAAAATAATATTCCAACAGAAAAATTTGAGTTTCAAATGCTTTATGGTTTTAGAACGGAAATGCATTATGACCTTGCTGCAGAGGGGTATAATTTCTGCACCTATATTCCATTCGGCAATGACTGGTTCGGTTATTTCATGCGAAGGCTTGCAGAAAGACCTCAGAATATGAATCTAATCGTAAAGGACGTTTTTTGCAGTAAAGATAATCGATTAAAGAGAGAACCGATTATACTAGGGACATTGGCTGTAACTTCTATCCTCGTTTGGAGCAAGAAGAATAAAAAGAAAAGGTCTGTTGGATAGATATGGAAAAAAGCTACTTCCTTTAAAACTAATAGTTCCGCTTTTATGGAGAAACACCTAAATAGCATATGAATTCGCATAGATGCAGCATAGTAAATAGCAGGCCATTTTTTGTTGATATGTTAACATTTCTATAACAGAATAAGCCAGAACTAGCATTGCAAATAGCACCCCTAATAACATCTTGACAATGGATATTGTCATCGTGCGATAGAGGGTGTTATTGTATTGGTTTTTTGTATATCATTTTTATCCCGTTCAGAAAACTACATAGGCTTTATACGATTATATGCTAAAATATGGTTTAATTAAGAAAATTCGGTTCTTAAATTAATTGGGTAGTATAGTTTAAGAAGGATTAATAATTATGAGAAAGTTAAAGTTTAAAAGCATTTCTTTGTGATATAGGAATGCTTTTATTTTTACCTGAAATTGAAGGATACATTTATAACAACAATAATATAAAAAACGATAAAAATTTATTGAAAATCAATAATAATTATAATAAGATAAATTTATCAGTTAATAAGTGAGGTGCCTTTTTAATGAAAAGAGGATCAACAATTTTCTTAAAGACCGCTGTTTTTCTTATTGGAGTTATCGTACTTGCTTTGTGTATTTTTTTACTGCCGTGGTTGGCAAATGATACGGCAGAAATGTTTCCAGAGTTTGCATATTTACAGTATCCCGTTTTAATTGGTTTGTATTTAACTGCAATCCCGCTTTTTATCTCTTTATACCAGGCTATAAGACTTTTAAGGTTCATTGACAATGAAGATGCCTTTTCAGAGTCATCTGTAAATTCTTTAAACCTAATTAAGTATTGTGCGGTTATTATAAGTATCTTGTATGTAATTGGGTCCATCTTACTTATGTCACAAAGTGCTTTACATCCAGGAATAGCAATTATCGGCTTTATAATAATTTTTGCCTCAGTTGTTATAGCAGTATTTGCTGGAGTTCTTCAGAAACTATTAAGAAATGCTATAGATATAAAGTCAGAGAATGATTTAACAGTTTGAGGTGAAAACAATGGCAATTATAATCAATATTGATGTGATGTTAGCAAAAAGGAAAATGAGTGTAACTGAGCTCTCAAATAGGGTTGGGATAACGATGGCTAATATTTCTATATTAAAAAATGGAAAGGCAAAGGCTATCAGATTTTCAACCTTAGAGGCTATTTGTGAGGTGTTGGAATGCCAGCCTGGTGACATTCTAGAGTATAGAAGCGGTAAAGATACTGACTAACTTGATTAGGGGAATATAGTATTGATATTTAAAATGAAGTTTTTACTAATAGTAGACTTAATTCTCCCGATATTCATTGTATACGGAACAGTGGCTATTATATCTGTGGTGTACCCAATACAAAGTTTTTTATCTACTGATTGATAGAAAGGGAGGAGATATGTTAAATGATAGGATTGTATATTTTATGCTTAATTTTAATGTGCTTTATGGTGGAGTTTATGTTTATTCGTATGCATTTTAAAAAAGCGGGTTATAATCATGGGCAAAAAAGAGATGTTATGATTGTACTTGGTTATCCCGCAAATAAGGATGGAAGCATGTCTCCAATTTTGCGAGAACGGATCAATAAAGCAGCGGAGCTTTATCACGCTGGAATTGCTGAAGTTGTTATTTGTTCGGGTGCATCTGTAGCAAATAATCATGTTGAGGCAGATGTCATGGCACTAGCCTTAGCCAAATTAGAAGTGGATGGTAGACAAATCATACGAGAAACGAAAGCAAGGAGCACTTATGAAAATTTGGTAAAATCCCGAGAAATAATGCATGAGAGAGGATTGAAAAATGCGGTTATAGTCACCTCACCTTGGCACTTGCGAAAATCCAGTTCATATGCTTTTCGGTTAGGAATTGACCATACCTTGGAAAATTCCAAAGTGCCAAAAGAATTCATCATGGGAATAGGAATCATTTACGTTTATGTATACATACAGATGTTAATGATTTATTTACGTTTTTATAAAGGAAAATAATAAACCCTATTACATTCAAAAGGATGCAAATGTCTCTGTTTTATTCAAGAAAAGATATAAGTGATTATAGCTGACGAAACCAAGTCCCGCGGGGGCGAGTTTCTATCCCGAGTATACATATACACCTATGTTTTGGATTTATTTAAGAATGTAAAAAATTAATTATTGATTGAGGTATAGAAAGGTCATGGAGGCGAAAAGATTTGTTGAAGCATATAATCGATGAAGAAGTTTCTTTAAGATTGTTCACTGAGGATGATGACGAGGAATTTTATAATTTACTAATTGATTCAAAGTCGCACCTAAAAAAATGGATTACTTGGGTGGATTCTGTTGAAAGTAAAGCAGATACTGATGAAAGTTTAAAACTAAGAATTCGAGGGTTAGCAGAAAACCGCGGATATCCTATGTGGTTTGCTATTATGTATAAAGGAAAAATTGCTGGTACCATAGGATTTAATGACATTGAAAAAATCAATGGGGTAGGGGAACTGGGCTATTGGCTTGGTAAAGATTTTCAACGGAAAGGCATCATGTCGAGGGCTTTTAAAGCAGTTATAGATTATGGCTTTTTAGAACTTGGACTTAATCGGATTGAAGCTTATATTGCAGCTGGAAATGAACGTAGCAAAGCTCTTCCAAAGCGTTTTGGATTTTTAGAAGAAGGAAGAATAAGACAGGCGGAATGGTTACATGATCATTATGAAGACGAAATTATTTATGGGCTTTTAGCTGCAGATTGGAAATAAAGTTACGGACATAGATATTGAGATAATGAGATAGGTTTACGAAACAAGTTAAATTCGGTGTTTCTGTATTATGCAAAGGCTCTCTTTCACAAAATAAAAGAGAGATTGTAGAAAAGAGGGTAAATGATGAACACATTAATACAAGAAGTAATGCGTTGGATAAATAGTTCGGATAAAAGGCTGATTATTGGGATTTCTGGTCATGGAGCTGCTGGAAAAACGACTTTTGCAAATATGTTAATGGAAGAGATAAAGTACGATGTAAACTATCTTAATACAGACCCATATATAGTGAATTCTTCTTTACGAAAATATGCATTGATAGATTACAAACATAAAGGGAAGTTACATCATTATAAAATGACAGCATGCCATCCCGCGGCACATCATATACCTTCCTTAGAAAGAGATGTATTGATGCTAAAAGAAAATATGAATTTGCTCACGATTGACACTCATTATTTAAAAAGTGAAATCCTCTCTTCACAGAAGGAATTAACCATTGTTGAAGGTATGAGCGTTGCTTTTGCTAATCCTGAGCTATTTGATCTTTTAATTTATTTTTATACAGATGGTGATACGGAACTTGAGAGACGGTTAGGGCGGGACATAAAGGAAAGACGAACGGAAATCAATTATTTAAGGCAATCTCACAATGAGCGACGCATTCAGTACGAGGTTTTTATGCATACATATAGTAATAATTTCGATATAATAATTAAAAGTAACAAGGAAAAAATTTCTGTTGAGAAAAATGCTTTTGATTTTAAGTTACTATAATAATTTAAGTAATAAAGTTTAATACTTTAAGTAATAAAGTTCAAATAAGGTTTAATTGCCGGTTTGCTGAACTCATTGTATTAACGGGAGAGGTTTGAGTAACAGGAATGAGATAATTTTTAATCATTCTTCAATAGAAGAAAATGGGGAAACGTATTGATTACTTATAAAAATCAACTACGTTTTTTTGTTGTTTATATTTCGTTGAAAGGAGAAGTAATTCGATAATAATTGAATAATATATTCAATAATATTTGAACTAAGAGCTGTATTTCTGTATAATCCATTCCAACAAGAATATTTATTAGAGGTGATTTTTTGGAAATATTACAGGCAACAAGCAGAAAAAGAGAGACATACGAGGTTCAATTTACTTATTCTCCTTTATGGGAATGTGCTCTTGGGATAGCGGCGGTAACGAATTCCCGATTAATAAACACTTTAGATAAACCAGCAAATTATTGGAAAAAGCTCAGAGAATCATTATCTGAAAATCTTAGCCATCATTTAGATTACGTCGAGAAAAATGATACCTGGAAAGCACTGTTACAATTGCTCCACCACGATGAAAGCAATACACTCGATGAATTCTGCAACAGTATCGATTTGTTGGAAGATATAAACTTTAAATTTATCTGTCTGCCATATATCGGGGAGAAGTTTCAGCACATAAGAAAAAAAGCTGCGGCTGGAGATGAAAATGCTAGATCAGAACTTAAAAGGATAACACACGATAACCCATTTTTCCCCAAGTATATAGAGTTCATTAGTACAACGGACACCCAAAAACTAAAAAAACATCTGATGGACGTTATGACATTTTGGTATGAAGCAGTGATAAGCCCAGATATAGAACGAACGGTTCAAATTTTACGAACCGATTACGAGTCCAAAAAGCAGATGAAAGAAAAGCTGTCGCCTGAAGAGCTTGTCCAGTGGGCAACTGGAGGAATAAATTATGTTCCTGAACCAAGTGTACATAAGGTATTACTTATTTCTCAATATGTCTATCGTCCTTGGAATATTGAAGCAGACATAGAAGATACAAAAGTCTTCTACTATCCAGTAGCGAATGAAAGTCTTTCACCAGATGATAAATATATGCCAAATAACTTTTTAGTTCTGAAGCATAAGGCGTTGGGTGATGAGCTTAGACTTCGCTTAATAAAGTTGTTATCGGAAAATAACCAATCATTGCAAGAACTCACCGATCAATTAAACATAGGAAAAACTACCATTCATCATCATCTGAAAATTTTACGTGCAGCTAAATTGGTTGATATAACAGAGGGGAAATATTCCTTAAAAGGAAATGTAATAGAACTACTTTTCAAGGAACTAGAACAGTATATAAAACAATCATGAAAGGAGAAATCATGAATCCTTCTCTATTTAGGAATCGTTCGTTTGTATCTACATGGATAGGAAATGGAATATCCGAGCTTGGTGGAGCATTTGGTACCTTTTGCAATTCAATATTAATCTTTCAACTTACAGGTTCAACTCTGGCACTTGGAAGTATGTGGCTTTTGTACTTTTTACCATCACTGATTCTGCAACTTTTTATTGGTCCCTATATTGACCGTTGGAGCAGAAAATGGATAATGATATTCTCACAATGGACAAGGGGAGCTGTATTTGTCATCCCGTTAGCTGCATTAATATCAGGAAACCTTGAAGTTTGGCACATTTATGCTGTTCAGTGCGTAGTCGGTTTAATCACGCCCTTTTATGTTCCTGCTAATCATGCAATTACGCCAACTATTGTTGGAAAAGATCAATTACAATCAGCAAATGCTTACATTGATGGAACAGTCCGTTTAATGACCTTTTTATCCCCTATAGTAGCTGGAATAGTAATAGAGTATACTGGTGTTCATCTCACCCTTATTCTTGTGAGTTCTTTGCTAATGATGAGTGGTTTTACATTACTTTTTATACAGGAAAAAAGAAAAAATATAGAAGTTAGAAAAACATGGTTAGCCGATTTCATGGAAGGGATATCTTTTTTCTTTTCTCAAAAAATTATTGTTTGGTTAGGGTTTTTTTTAGCCTTTGTTCAATTTGGGGTAGGAGTGACGATGGTTACTACTCTGCCATACATTACGGAAGGATTGGGTGGGACATATGCTGAATATGGATATTTCATGGCTGGATTTCCTATTGGATACATACTAGGTACTATCTTAGTAACTCGAATTAAATATAAAAGCCGTAGATATCTCATGCTTGGTTCCCTTTTTATAGGTGGGCTAACCTACATTGCACTATGCTTTAATTATAGTATCCCTTTAGCAATAGCAACAGAAACTATCGCAGGTATAGTAATGGCTATTTTTAACATCCATAATACAACCATCATTCAAAAAGCTGTACCTAATGACCTAATGGGTAAAGTGTTTTCAGTTCGCTTGCTAATTATAAGGGGCGTTATGCCGTTAGGAGTGCTTGTTGGTGGTGTATTAAGTGAAGTGTTTGGTGTCAGACCATTGTACCTTTTAATTGGTCTATTGATTAGTGGAGTTTCCTTAGCAGGGATATGTTTATCCTATTTTAAATTTATTGATGAAAATAACAGTCAGGAAAAAATGGTTTCTTAAAGCAACGGATGCTTTAAGAACAAAATAAGGGGCAGTCGGTACGGCGATCCTTTTTAACGAAAGTGGCAAGAAGGGAGGAGGAAGTTTAAAATGGGGTATGATTTGAGTGCTTGTCCTTCTGACGTAAAGGATTTTATCATTAATCTGCAAAAAGGCATTAGTGAAATCGTAAATGACCGCTTCGTAGGTTTTTATTTACACGGTTCTTTAGCTATGGGGGGATTTAATCCTAAAAGCAGTGACATTGATGTTTTGGTTATTACTAACGAATCAATGAAAGTTGAGGATAAAAGGAATTTAGCACAGTTCTTTCTAAATTATTCTAATTCCCCGTATCCAATCGAAATAAGTTTCCTGAATACTGAACAATTAAAGGATTGGAAACATCCCTGTCCATTTGATTTTCATTATAGCGATTTCTGGAGAAAACGATACGAAAATGATTTGTTAAGGGGTACATATACATTTCTGAATGATGAAGTTAATACGGATACAGATTTAGCAGCCCATATAACCATAACCAATCACAGAGGAATATGTGTAGAAGGTGAACCTATTGACGAAGTTTTCCCTTCAATTCCAAAGCTGGATTATATATCGTCAATATTAGGTGATTATCAGGAGTGTTTGGGAAATATTGAAGAAGACCCAATTTATTGTTCTTTAAATTTGATTAGAGTGTTTTGGTACCTAAAAGAAGGAGCTATTTCATCAAAGCAAGAAGCTGGTAACTGGGGGTTGCAAACTTTTCCACAAGAATTAAGTATTACTATTAGAAAAGTAGTCAATAGTTATGCGAATAAGACAGGAACTTATTTTTTCGATAAGGGTGAACTTATATTGCTGCGGAACTACATATCTGAAAAAGTACAAAAATTGTTACATTAATTGGAGCGATAGTTGAACAAGGCTATCAGTAATAAGTTGTTGAGTCGCCGGATCAGGATATTGGAATTGGTGTTGCAATTATCATCTTTTTTATATCTCTTAAGATTTCTAGAAAAGCTCTCATTTTAATTTCCGCCGTTTTGAGTTTAGTTTGTGTCGGAATCGTAATTTATAGCATAGAAGCGGTTGGTGGTTGGAAAGATATTGAAATATTATTTGTGACGGTCAGTGGTTTCCTTGGAATATTGGTAGGTACTATAAGTGGAGTTATTATTGAAGGCTCTTTTCGTAAATTTTGTTGCTTTTGTGTATGAGAAGGTACAATTTAATTTTTATGAAGGAGAACTGTTTAGCTTAAGGGCTGTAATATAGAATGATTTGAAACTTAAATCATTTTTGTCCCGTATAACTTGGAAGACTATAAGTAATGGAGGAAAGGGAGTGATTTGCTATTAAACGTAAACCAACAGTATTAGTTTTAGGAACTACCCATTTAGATACCCCAGAAAATGGTGATATGTTTATGCCGGAGACTGTAGATGTTTTGACAGAAAAAAGGCAACGAGAAATAAGCATTGTAGTGGACTGTCTGAAAAAATTCCGTCCAACCAAGGTGGCTCTGGAGGTTCTGAAAGAAAACGGAGCTAGTTTGAATAATGAATACAATGCCTTCCGCAAGGGTGACCTAAAATTGACTGCGAGTGAACGCCATCAGTTTGGCTTTAAACTAGCTAATGAAATGCAAAGATGATATTTTTGCTGTTGACTGGAACTATCAAGTAGAAGGGGTGCCTAATCTTGGCGTTTGGGCTAAAGAAAATAACTCAAAAATCTTTGAAGAAGTTGTAGTCAAAAGAGGAGTTTCAAGTATGATCATCTTTTTCTATGGCTAAAATACAAATTTTATTTTATAATATTGTGATATTATATTTTTAGAAGTTATTAAGTTAGCTGGCAGAAGAGTTGAAGAAGGTATTTTTAAAAATCTTGTCGAATTTTAAATATAGAAAAATAATAATGACAGGGGTCTTTTTAATGGAGTTTAAAATAAATAATGACTATTTCAATAAGGCTATATCAGATGTTAGCAAAGCAGTATCGTCTAAAACCCCCCACCCAATATTAACCGGAATTAAAATAGTAGCAAAGGCTGATAGTTTAACACTCATAGGAAGTAATTCAGATATTGTTATTGAAAGAGAAATTCCTAAAGCAAGTGAAGGATTAAATATATTAGAGGTTTATGAAACAGGGAGTGTAGTAATTTCAGCTAAGTATCTATGTGAAATAATTAAAAAATTGCCTAATGACATTTACATAAAAGTAAACGAAAATCAATCAATGACTATACAATCTGAAGAAATAGTTACTAAATTAAATGGTCTTAATGCCAAAGAATATCCAAAGCTGCCTGAATTTAAATTAAGTAATAGCATTAGAATAGCGAGTGATGTTTTATTAGATATTATTAAGCAAACTGTTTTTGCTGCCTCTAAAAGTGAAACAAGACCAGTACTTACTGGAGTCAATTTTTATTTTCAAAAAGATTTACTTACTTGCGTTGCAACAAACTCTCAAAGATTGTCCTTAGTAGATCATAAAATACAATCAAATTTAAATGGATCATTTATCGTGCCCAGTACATCTTTAATTGAATTTTTAAAGTTAATTAATAGTTACACAAAAGAAATTGATATATTTGTCACAGAGACCAATATTTTATTTAAATCTAATACCATTTCTTTATATTCAAGGCTAATTGAAGGGAGTTATCCTAATATTTCAGGTTTAATTCCTCGAAAATCAAGTACAATGGTTACACTAGATACTAAACAATTATTAAAAGGTATTGAGAGGGCTTGTATATTTGCAAGTGAATGGAGAAATAACAATATAAATTTTCAAATAGAAGACAAATCAAAAATCAAAATTTCCTCAAAATCATCAGATGTGGGTCAAGTAGAAGAAATACAATACATTAAGAGTATATCGGGAGAAGCAGATTTAAATGTCTCTATTGATGGTAATTTTATGATGGATGCCTTAAAAACGATAAAAGAGGGCGAGGTAAGTTTAAGTTTTAATGGTTCAATGAGACCTATCTTGATTGTTCCGTTTGGAAACGACTCTCATCTTCAACTCATTTCTCCTGTGAGGTCTTATTAAAATGTAATTTCTTCAAGCTTTTGCACACCAAGGAGATCATCAATATGCGTTCTTTTTCACTAACGGGCGGTAATGTAGAATAGACTAGGTATATAGGGTTGTGCTAGTAAAATTCTTTTTCAGAATGAAGAGGTGTCAAAATGAATATTGCAGAGGAAATCATAATTTCTCCATTAAAGGATGAATTAATTGAGGACATCAATAAAACAAATGATTATTTTAAAGTGTTCGGTAAGGTTGTTCCCAGTTTTCAATCAGGAAAATGGTCTATTGAAGAGAATCTATTTGATGAAACTAAAGAAATTCGTTTCCCGGATGATAAACTTGATTGGAACCGATATATAAACCGTGAAGATAAAGCTCTATTTTTAGCTTATAAGAACAATAATTGCATTGGGCAAATTAGAATAATTAAGGATTGGAATCACTTCTGTTATATTGAAAATATCGCTACAAAAAATGCATTTAGAGGATATGGAATCGGGAAGTTGCTTTTAACTAAAGCGGAAGAATGGGCAAAACAAAGAGAACTTATCGGAATGTCTCTAGAGGCTCAAGATGATAATCTTGGAGCGTGCAGGTTTTATGTGAAACAAGGATTCATACTAGGTGGAGTTGACACATTGAAACAGTCATATAATCCAAATATAGAAACCACTTTGTATTGGTATAAGTTATTCAAGTAACGGGAGCTTTAGCACACCAAGAAGATCATTCAATATATGTTGTTTTTTACTAACCGGGCAGGCTAATGAAAGAGAAAGAGATATAAACCATAGTTGAAAGGGATTAAAATTTAAGTTGCTGTTTACTGTAATTTTAGGTTGGATTCATATTGTACACATAGCCAAGGAATAAAGTAAAAGTACAACTCAGGAAGAACGCAGTAACCATATGATGGCAACATTATCAGGTCCCTTTGAACTGTTAGCAAATATCTTAAAATGTACATGGAAACTATTTTTAACTATTTTATTAAAGATGAAAAAGCTTGAGGGCGATAATAGTGCCCTCAAGCTTTTTGTTTGCTGTTTGAATTGTTATTTATGCTGCGAAATCATATGTTGATTGGATTTTTCCCAAGGTAGGAACTATGCTTACTGTTAAGGAAAGTCGCATTCACGCTGTCTGTACGTCCTTAATTTACTGACCAGCAACATCTCTTTTGGCGAAAAATAGCCAGGCAAGAAATAAAAACAAAATATAATAAACAAGTAATACGGTAATAGAGAATCCGAGTGTCATTCCCTCAATCCACGGGCTGTTGCCATCGGTATATTGCGTCAGGTCCGTATTTGCAAAAAGAATATATTTTGCCCAAGAACGCTCTGCCAGAAAGAATACGATCTGGTTTCCTACAAGCATTAAGAAGATAGCTGTGCCGATTGCTAGAGCGCTATTTCGGAATACTGTGGAAATCATGAAGGCAAAAGTTGCCATCATGACGAGTGTGACGAGCTGGTACCCGTAGCCGGAGATTATTTCACCAATAACCGATACATATTCCAATCCGTTGTCTGTATTTAATACAATAGATGGATTCAGACCTTCTACCCCAAAGAAAATTGCCCCGATGATCCAGGAAAACAATAATACAAATAGAAGGGTAAAGAAAGAAAATAATAGCACTGCGGTATATTTAGAGAGTAAAATCTTGGTTCTTGTAATCGGACGGATCAGTAAGAGTTTGATGGTTCCCCACCTGAATTCATTAGCCACAATGCCTGCAGCGATGATGATGGTAAGCAGGCTGACGATCGATAATAGCATTTCATTTTCCATGACGAATTGCCATGCCCCATATCCAGCAGGCTGAATATCATTCTCGAGATAATAATTGTTTTTCTCAATGATTGTGGAATTAAAGCCCTGTGAAAATTCATCATTTTCCATTTCTGTGGTCAGCTTAGCATTCTCTTCCTCCAGCTGCTGCTGCCAATTAGTGTCATTATAGCCCTCTTCTATTTCCCCATATATATTGGCAATAAGACCAATACCGAAAATGATTACGGCAAGGATTAGATACATCGCCCAAGTTGATTTCCGAATATAGACCTTGAACAGTTCGTTATAGGTTAAATTAAAAAAGTTATTCAATCGTATTCTCTCCTATCAAATCAAAGAATTTATCCTCTAATGTAGATTTAGTCAGCCCCACTTGGAACACGGACACATCGTTATTTACCAAGGTTTGAATCAGATTCGGAATGTTTTCTCTTTCCCCCTGGAAGGATATGCCTTGCTCTGCTTTTAAGGCATCTATCCCATGTACTGTTTTTAATAGTTCCATAGCTTTCTCTACTGGTGCTACTTCCATTTGAACCTGTTTCATGCTGTTGTTCTCGTTTTTCTCATGCACTTGCTGAATGGCAACAAGCTCACCATTCTTGATGATTCCAATTCGATCACACATGAGTTCGATTTCAGATAATAGATGACTTGAGATGATTACAGCTACATTTTGCTCTACTGCAAGTTTTCGGATATACATACGTATTTCTCTTATTCCGGCAGGATCCAACCCGTTCGTCGGCTCATCCAGAATAAGTATTGATGGATTATGTAAAAGTGCCTGAGCAATTCCAAGACGCTGACGCATTCCAAGAGAATATCTTCCCACTTTTTCCTTCATTGCTTTTTCCAGTCCAACAAGCTGGATGACTTCCTGTACGCGCTCTTTTGTTATCTCTGGAATCATACGGGCGAAATGATTTAAATTCTGCATTCCTGTCATAAAGGGATACATTTCCGGGTTTTCCACAATCGCCCCCACTTCGCGAACAGCCGCTTTGTAATCTGTTTTAATACTTTTGCCCAGGATGCGGACATCGCCCTCAGATAGCTGCGTCAAGCCGACCATCATTCGAATAGTAGTTGTTTTACCGGCACCATTTGGCCCGATAAAACCGAACACTTCTCCCTTATTGATCGTAAAAGACAACCCTTTAATAATTTTCTTTCTGCCAATCTCTTTCTTGACATCAATTAGTTCCATTGCTGTTTCTGACATAAGTTCAAAACCTCCATTATCGAATCTACTATACCTATACGAATTGATTAAGTAAATGTTTCACATATTTAAAATTAATTATAATTTGAAGCTAAGGAAATGTTGACACCATGAAAACTGCCGGAAAGTGGATAGAAACGAACAATGAGGAGCGCGGAAAAAAACGATAGAACCGCGGAATAATCGGGAAAAGCGCGGAAAAAACGGGAGAACCGCGGAATAATCAAGAGGAGCGCGGAAAAAGCCAGAGAACCGCGGAATAATCAAGAGGATCGCGGAAAAAAGAGCAGAATCGCGGAATAATCAGGAGGAGCGCGGAAAAAAGGGCAGAATCGCGGAATAATCAAGGAAAGCGCGGAAAAAACGGGAGAACCGCGGAATAATCAAGAGGAGCGCGGAAAAAGCCAGAGAACCGCGGAATAATCAAGAGGAGCGCGGAAAAAGCGTGAGAATCGCGGAATAATCTAGGATAGCGCGGAAAAAAGAGCAGAACCGCGGAATAATCAAGGGGAGCGCGGAAAAAAGAGCAGAATCGCGGAATAATCAAGGAAAGCGCGGAAAAAGCCAGAGAACTGCGGAATAACCAAGAGGAGGGTATGGTCCGCAACTGCAGTTTTCTTTTCTCTGGCAAATATTAATGGCCGAGCTGTAAGTAAACAGGTTTAATTTACTTGACAACGGGAATTTAAATATCAACACACAATAATTATTTAATTTTGAAAGGAGTTTTTACATTGGGAACAATGAATACAGCTGTACAAAATCCAAAAAGAGCAAAAACAGGTTTAATCCTGGCCGGAGTCCTTGCAAGTGCTTCGCTTGTTCTGCTTAATAGCAATGCACGTTCAAAAGTAAAGGACACTTCAAAGTCAATGAAGGACTCCGTGAGCAAGTATGCAACAACGATTAAAGATGATCCGAATGGAACAAGGAAAGCCATTATTACCCGTGTACAGAATGCAACAGAAATCTCCAAGGAAGCGATTAACAAAATTCAGGAGATTTTAGATACACAAGTAAAGGATATTAAAGACACAACAAAAGATGTAGTGGATGATACGAAAGAAGTATTTTCTACAGCTAAAGAGGCACAATCGGAGTTTAAAGAGGTTAAAGATAAATCAGTGGACGCAAAGGATGAGCTGCTGTCTACAAAAGACGATATTAAATCAAACAGTTACTCTTCAACAGAGAATACAAAACAATCATCAAATAATACAAATCTAGTTACAAAAACACCAGTTAGATAATCATCTGCAAGGAAGGAAGCTGTTCGATAGATCCGATGATGGATTTATCGAGCGGCTTTTTCATTTTATCGATGCTTAGGGGTTTATGTAAATACCACCTGGGTAAAATACTATTAATAAACGACAAAAATAATAGATAGGAGAATAGTTTATGACTGTGTCTGGGGGAAACAAATCGTTACACCATCATGAAAACCCCTATCAAATAAATTTCTTGTCCCGTAATTTATGGTCGGGTTTTCTATTCGGATTGGGTTTGGTTGCATTTATCGATGAATTTGTCTTCCATCAGTTATTGCAATGGCATCATTTTTACGATAAATCAACATCAGAGATTGGTTTGTTATCTGATGGATTATTCCATGCGTTCAGTTGGTTCGCGACAGTAGGCGGTATGTTTATGGTTGCTGATTTGAGGAGGAGGGCCGGGTTTTGGTTAAAAAGATGGATAGGTGGAATGTTCTTGGGAGCTGGAGCATTCCAATTATATGATGGCATTATTCAGCATAAAATGATGAAACTTCATCAAATTCGCTATGTGGATAATGTTTTGAAATATGATTTAATCTGGAATATACTTGCAGCATTTATGATTATTGGAGGCGCTTATATCCTTATCAAAACGGGAAATCATTTGAAGGGGCGAAAGTCGAGATGACTCATGGCGGGATGACTGAGACTACCGGTCTGGTACTTGAAATTATATTGGCTTCAGGTTTCTTCATTCTTATAGGTTTATATTTCTGGGCGGGAATTGTATCAAGCCGGTGTAATAGACTTAGAAAATGGCCGTTATACAGATATATTTTCTGGTTGGTAGGAAATATGTGTGCAGCAGCAGCCGTCACTGGGCCTTTAGCACACCTTGCCCACGCTGATTTCACAATACATATGCTTGGTCATCTTCTCCTTGGAATGCTGGCACCAATCCTGCTAGTACTATCGGCACCCATGACTTTACTGCTGAGAACCTTAACTGTAAATTGGGCAAAGAGAGTAACGGGGTTCTTAAATAGCCTTCCTGTACGCTTTGTCGGCCATCCGATAAATGCTTCCGTTTTAAATATGGGTGGGTTATGGGTTCTATATGCGACTGATTTATATATGCTGATGCATCATAGCCTTGTCATAAATATACTCATACATCTCCATGTCTTTCTTGCTGGATATGTGTTTACAGCAGCAATGATTTACATAGATCCCATTTCACATCGCTACAGTTTTAGGTACCGATCGATTGTGTTGATTCTGGCAATCGCTTCCCATGCAATCTTGTCCAAATACATCTATTCAAATCCGCCGGCAACAGTGCCTGTTTCAGATGCGGAGGCTGGTGCCATGCTGATGTACTACGGTGGAGATATGGTTGATTTAATTTTGATTTTCATACTCTGTCTGCAATGGTACAATGCTGCAAGGCCGGAAATTGCCAGTGATAGAAAACCTATAATCAACTGAGCAATATAGGCTCTGCACCGAATAAACAGCTGAGCCTATATGCAATATTACAACGAATAAATATCCTCCACAAAAGATCTTATTGTCGAAAGCTCTATTCTGAAGTTGACGGTATCTTCTTCCTTTGCTGCTGCAATTAATTTATTGATACTTTGATATAACCCTTCGTATTCACCTTCATCTCCAAGTAATTGTATTTTCCATTTATTATCTTGATAGATTTCTTTAAGTTGAGCAGCTTGTGCATTCATCTTCTTCCACTCCGAATCATCCAGTGCCTGTTCAAGCTGATCAATCTGATTAAAAAAATAATCACCGCCAATCTTGCCTGCACATCCTGAAAGCGCCACTAACACCAGTAAATAGATACCCGCTTTCTTTATCACTATGCTCACCCTCCTAATGCATGAATGGTTATCCCTATATTGTCCAATAATAAAAAAACTTACATATCAAAAAGTGATAAGGATGAAATTATGATGTCAGAAATAATGTTAATTCTGATTCGATCGATTGGTGCTTTTCTTTTATTATTGCTAATGGCACGTATAATGGGGAAAAAACAAATCTCACAGCTCACCTTTTTCGACTATTGTGTAGGAATTACCATCGGGTCGATTGCAGCAACCATGTCTGTTGATCAAAATATTAAAATAGTCAACGGGCTTTTGTCATTGTTTATCTGGGGACTATTCCCGATTATCTTAGCTTATATTGGCATGAAGTCACGGATATTTTCCAATATAACTGACGGGAAGGCGACCATTTTGATTGAAAACGGTGAAGTGCTAGAGAAGAATATGAGGAAGAATGTATTAACCATAAATGAATTGATCCTGTTATTAAGAGAAAAGGGTGTATTTAAGATTTCGGATGTTGAGATGGCTGTTTTGGAAACAAACGGTCAGCTTAGTGTCATGCTAAAGACGGATCAGCAGCCCGTTACCCCAACTACACTAGCAATCCATCAAGAACCGGAACATGGGCCATCCATTCTTATAATGGACGGGAAAGTACTTAATAAAAGCCTTCAGAAACTTGGCTATTCTAGAGAATGGCTGACGGGAGAAATTAAGAAACAGGGGGCGAAGGATTTCAAAGATGTCTTTATGGCACAAATGGATTCGAAAAAGAATCTCTATGTGGATTTATACGATAAGTAATCATCGGAAAAAACGAGGGTAGCTCTGAATGATTGTGAGGAGCACGGAGATATCTTGGGGAGCGCGGAAAAAACGAGAGAATCGCGGAAAAAAGGTGGGAATCGCGGAATAATCGAGAGGAGCGCGGAAAAAAGGTGGGAATCGCGGAATAATCGAGAGAATCGCGGAATAAACGAGAGGAGCGCGGAAAAATCGAGAGGAGCGCGGAAAAATCGAGAGGAGCGCGGAATAAACGAGAGGAGCGCGGAATAATCGGGAGAACCGCGGAATTATCGCTAGAAACGCGGAATAAAGCGCAGAATCGCGGAATAATCAAGAGAACCGCGGAAATACGCAGAGAAGCGCAATACTCACGAGTAATGAAGGTATTACCAATCACATATCACTTTTTTCAGATATGTTTATGCCAAGTATTTTGGTTGTGTAACCATATGGAAAATCCATGAATATGAGAGAGGTATGTTTTACAATCAGCCATCCTCAATAATCCAGCCGATTTTATCTCTGAAAGATGTACCGCGCAGCTTCTTCCTGACCTCTTTTCCCCAGCTTTTTACTGCTTCGATGGAGGTGTCTTCCATTTCTGCGATTGTTTTTACGGACAGATCCTCCAAAATAAAATACTTTACCCATTTCCATTGATTCTCCGACAAATGCTGCTTCAGATTACTCCAAAGCTGATCGTTTGCAGCCGTGATGTCTTCAGATTGCTTGAGTGTTGTATTGGTTCCCAGTCCGCATTTGTAGTTGCCATCATTAAAGAATGCCCTGTTTACAAGCTTAAAATGTTCCAGCTTTTTCTTAGAATTATTTTCTTTACGGATACGATCGATCAATCGATGTTTAATCAAATAATTGAAATAGGTTGTCATTGGCCCTTTGTCCGGCTCATAAGTCTCATAGGCCTTCCATAATGCGAACAGCCCTTCCTCATAGAAGTCTTCGTTTGGATCTCGAATATCAAGACGATTAATATAATAATGAATCCTTTTTTCATTCTGGCTGAATATCTCTTCAAATGTGAAGCTCCTTTTGCTCTCATTCATTCCCATATCCTCCAATCTCCTATTTTATTAATGTTACTTTGTTATAACTACAATCGAATGAACAGCCGGTTTGGGGGTGAAGAGCATGGCAACTTATTAAAAATGGCTTCATATGATAAATGATGTTCGTAAAGTGAGGGGAATATCAGCTTGTTTCGGCGATAGATAAGTACTTTTTGGCAGTATCGGTCTGCTTGTTCTTTATTGGCCGCGCTTAGGATCTTTGGCATACACTGGTATTACTCATTATTTTTCAAATTTGAATAGGAAATTTATTCGGAAGTGTCTGGTTGGAGATCAGATTAAGAGTTAGCTATTTTTTAAATGTGTGTAAATTCTGACTCTTGATTGCTATAATTGATTGTGTAATGAATGCTGTCTAAAAGAGAAGCCATTGCTATAAATAAAATTAAAGCGATGCATTTGGGAAAAGGGGGAACTTGTATGGATGAGTTGCGATGGGGCACTCCTGAAGATCTGAGGACTTTGCTGGATGAAATTGTGAGCTGGAAGAGTATGACAATGTCTGAAGGGGAGAGGCAGTTTCCTGCAAAGCTTCAGGCTAAACTGCAGGACTTGGAATATTTTCAGAAATTTCCTGGTCAACTTGCATTGCATGATGCAGATTTAAGGCGCAAATCATTGACTGCATTATATAAACATCCTAATGCAAAGGAAACAATCTGTCTAATAAGTCACTTTGATACGGTAAACACGGAGGAATACGGCGTTCTGGAGCCGCTGGCCACTCAACCGGAAGAGCTTACAAAGGTATTGCAGGAGAAAAGCGATGAATTCCAGGGACAGGTAAGAGAAGATCTGAAAACTGGAGAATTTCTGTTTGGGCGCGGAACAATGGATATGAAGATGGGGCTCGTCATGCATATGAGTCTGATTGAAAAAGCCAGTGTAGAAAAATGGCCAATTAATCTATTATTATTGACTGTCCCGGATGAAGAAGTAAACTCAGCCGGGATGCGGCATGCCGTTCCAGTACTTTTGGAAATCCAGAGGGAATATGGCATCACTTATAAACTATTCTTGAATGGAGAACCAACTTTTCGTCAGGAACCAACAGATACGTCTCACTATATGTATACAGGATCAATTGGAAAAGTATTGGCTGCTTCCTTGTTTTATGGAAAAGAGACCCATGCAGGTGAGCCGCTGGGTGGAATCACCTCGCCGTATATATCGTCCTTTTTGACAAGGGAAATGGAATGGAATGATTTGTTTCTTGAGACAGTTATGGGCGAGACGACACCATTGCCGGTAACCCTGCAGCAGACGGATCTGCGTTTGCTTTATTCGACACAGACTCCTTATCGTTCATCTGCTTTGTATAATATTTTTCTGATGAAAAGAGGAATAAAGGAAGCCTTCAACTTATTTGAAGA
The DNA here is from genome assembly GCF_000285495.1 of Oceanobacillus massiliensis str. N'diop. Lineage (GTDB taxonomy): Bacteria > Bacillota > Bacilli > Bacillales > Amphibacillaceae > Oceanobacillus > Oceanobacillus massiliensis. The sequence goes on along the minus strand of NZ_HE610977.1, from coordinate 408,191 downwards.
GGTAGCACAGACTGCTGCAGAAAAGTGTAATAAGGCTTATGGAGAGGTTTGTAAAAAGCATCATGTGGATCCTATCGGTAAGGTAAAGGTCATTCGGTATAAAGACTTATTGACTTATGCAGCCGGTAAACTGGGTGAGGAATATGTTCGCGAAGTGAAAGCTGATATTCATTATCATGATTCTTGGGATGATAGAGAAAAGTCGCTTCGTATAACCGATAAAATAATGATTCAATGTCAGGAGCTTGCCCCTGCCATTATCGTGCTGCTGGCGCCACCTTATTATCCAGCAGTCAATTCTACAGGAAATGAACTGATTGAAGCCTGTACATCATTTGTAATGGATTTTGCTAAAAAGAAGTTTGATCTGCCAATTAAGCGAAGCCATTATTTGAATGGAATATGTGATCTCAGTTATGTCAGCTATTCTGGTACTGCAGAAGGATGGAAGACGTTTGAAGAGAATACACCAGTCTGGGGAGATAGCTATACCTTGCCATTCCAGGAGATGCAGGAATTGAATGCCCCTGTTCTAAACGTTGGACCATACGGACAGGACGCGCATAAACGAACGGAACGGCTGAATATAAAGAATGCCTTTGAAGAGTATCCGGTTATCATGGAAGCGTTAATCCACATGGTAAGCAGAGTGAAGTAATAGAAAAAGAGATTCTTCCTTAATGAAGAATCTCTTTTGTATTCGAAGGAATCAATATGGTTATTGATCGGCCGTAACTTTTTTATGACGTCTCTGGTAAAGGGTGAAGACAATAACAACCACTATCGCTACACCTGCACTGAGGATATACAAAATCGTAAAGCTATAGATTCCAGCGATGGCTCCCCAAATAACAGATCCTAATGCGACACCAATATCATAAAATGTAAAGAAGGTTGCGGTGGAATGACCACTCCGCGCTGGATGTGCCGATTGAATTGCCATCGTTTGAAAGCTCGGGAGCAAGGAGCCATATCCTAGTCCGATAAATCCGGCAGCCAGCAGCAGCATCCATGCACTTGTTGTAAATCCTAACAAGACAAGTCCAATAGCAAAGATGAAAAGTCCAGGTAAAATGACGAAATTTGGCCCCTTTAAATCAAAGCTTCTTCCTAAATATGGTCTTGATAATAACATTAAAAATGCAAATACCAGGAAGAAATAACTGGATGCTTTTGCTAGGCCAATAGCATCTGCATAGACAGATAAATAGGAAAGAATGCTTGAATATGAGATTGCTACAAGTGTACTGATTAAGGCTATTGGCAATGCCTTGATTTCGAATAAGTCGTGAATGGACAGCTTTCTTTTGGTCACCTGTGAAGCTGCTCTCCTGTTATCGGGGATGTCGATTATGAAGGAGAATACTGCGCCGCTAAGTACGATTAAACTTAGTAGCAAAAATAATGTTTGGAATGAAACATATTGAATTAACAGTAAACCAATAAATGGACCAACTACGACAGCGAGATTGTTTGCCATTGCAAAATATCCAAGACCCTCACCCCGTCTGTTGTCCGGTACAACATCTGCAGCAATTGCTCCTGTAGCGGTCGTTACTATCCCGAATGATAAACCATGAAGAAATCTGACAGCAAGTAAAGGTATGAAAGACTCAATCCAAATATACAAAAATGTGGTTGCTGTAAATGCCAGGACACTGATCAATAGTCCTCTTTTCTTGCCTGCCTTTTCGAGAAACAGCGCTGAAAGCGGTCGGATTATGATTGCTGAGATTAACATGACAGTAACAATTAGTCCACCATCTGCCTCGCTTCTCCCCAGATTTTTGATTACATATAGCGGCAATGTTGTTAATAAAGTATAAAAAGCAACAAATACGATAAATTGCGTCAATGTTATACTGATAAAGTTTTTTGTCCAAATTGGTGCTCGCGTGTTTTGTTTTTCCATAAGGTCATCTCCTGCTGAATTTCTGCCTGTATGACTTCCTTCTTATCCTGCTGAATTACTGTATTTCAAAATCAACTGACTACACTTGAAGGTCACAAAGGATGTTTTGATTTATACGAATTGTCATTAGAAAATAGAGACACTATTATTTCGTGCCTCTACTATTATTAATTAAGTATATTTAATCTTACTGCTGATTTTTATTTTTGTAAACCTTATTTCTATTATTAAACTATTAAAAATGGATTCTTTATAGTGTCATAATTAAAAATAGTATCGTGTTTTAGATAGAAATACGCCCATTAGTACAATATTCCTAATTGAATTACTTTTTAACAATTACGGTTGACTTGAATATACTTTAACGATACAATACTAACAATTCATATTGTAATACTATGATTAATGTTTTCTTATCAAGAGAGGCGGAGGGAAGGGCCCTGTGAAACCTCGGCAACAGATTATAAAGTATACTGTGCCAACTCCTGCAGACAATTGTCTGGAAGATAAGAAGAGCAGAAGCCAGCCGACAGGTCTACGGCTAGAGCCCTCTTCTTATGGTAAGAAGAGGGTTTTATTTTTGGCTCTTTTCGTAAGTATTGTTGTTATTTCTAACTCTGTATTTGATAAAAACAGCGACATAACTAGAAATCATTGGTGCTTTATCCGTACTCCGGAAATACACTGTGCTTTCCGCGGGCTCGCGATGAGTCTCCTCGCTCGCAAAGTTCGCTCCCTGTGGGGTCTCATCGTCTTCGCTTTCCCGCAGGACAAGGAAGGCTGCGGCAGCAAGACATCGCACGCAGAAATTGTGAATGCAATTTCAAGGAGTCTTCGTGTATTTCCTCCGCTATGATTTGGCTTCTGAATCCTGAATCGATTTGCTGATATTCAGTTATTAAGCTGATTGATTGGAGCGCAGGGCAGTCGACTCCAGCGGGAAAAGCAACGGCTGAAGATCCCGCAAGAAGCCGGGCTTGCTTCTGAGGAAGCTGAAGCGGTGCCCGCGGAAAGCGACTGCCCGGAGCGGAAATCGGGCATTGCTGTTACGTCGCATTTTATATATTTTATGTAAAAACAACAAACTTTGAGAAAACTGCCTATTCTTTTTTAAAGATACTTGCGATTGTATAAAATTTCTTCGTTGGAGGGATGTCACATGGTTGCCAATTCGGTTACCTACAGAGATTTTATTGAAGACCCTTTTAAAGATTTCATTCCTGAAAGTGAGGATAGGACAAAAGGTGCTGCTGCGATTTTGAAATGGGCCTATGAAACTTATGGAAACAGGGTGGTTTATGCATGCAGTTTTGGGGCGGAAGGGGTAGTGCTGGTTGACCTGATATCGAAAATAAAAAAAGATGCAGAAATTGTATTTCTTGATACTGATCTCCATTTCCAGGAAACCTATGATCTTATTGAAAAGGTAAAAGAAAAATATCCGGAGCTTCGCATTCAAATGAAGAAACCGAAATATACCTTAGAGGAACAGGCAGAACAGCACGGTTCCGCCTTGTGGAAGCGAAAGCCCGATCAATGCTGCTACATTCGAAAGATAAAACCGCTTGAGGAAGCATTAAGTGGGGCTCCAGCCTGGATTTCCGGACTAAGGAGGGAACAATCGGTTTCACGCAGCAAAACAGATTTTGTCAATAAAGATGAGCGATTTAAATCTATCAAAGTGTGTCCATTAATCCATTGGAGCTGGGACGATGTATGGGAATACATCCGTGGAAATGAGCTTCCTTATAATGAATTGCACGATAATGGCTATCCTAGCATTGGCTGTATACCATGCACATCTCAGGTAACGGATTCAGTTGATTCTCGTGCTGGGAGATGGGCGGGTGTAAATAAGACAGAGTGTGGCCTTCACACATCAAAATAGCTGGTGGATTATCTGGAGCAGTTCGGGTAATCCGGGTAATTTTTTATCTATAAAACCAAGTAAATTACTATGTTAACTAGTAATTAAGCAAATAGAACTATATCCTGAGAAAATTTTACATTGTGAGGTGAATTTCCATGCAGCTGCAGGTAACAAACAGTCCTTTTAACGAGGAGCAAGCGGAGCATCTGAACAGACTGCTTCCATCATTGACGGATACACAACGAATGTGGTTGAGCGGATACCTTGCCGTTCCACAGAACGCTGAAGGATTAGGTGCTGCGGTAAAGAATAATGAAGAACCCCAGGGATCTATCCAAGAGATTAATCAGGCAAATTTAAGAGATGTTACGATTCTTTACGGTTCTGAAACCGGAAATGGTCAGGCAATTGCAGAGGATTTAGGTCAGAAGATTGAGGAACGAAATTTGAAAGTGACCGTTAGTTCTTTGGATGATTTCAAACCGAAAGACTTAAAGAAAGTTCAGGACTTGCTAATTGTAACAGCGACACATGGTGAAGGAGATCCTCCTGCCAACGCTTTATCATTTTATGAATTTCTTTTTTCCAGAAAGGCGCCGAAACTTGAGAATGTCCGATTTTCCATTCTATCTCTGGGTGACCAATCCTATGAGTTTTTCTGCCAGACGGGCAAGGATTTCGATAGACGTCTGGAGGAACTCGGTGGAGAGAGGCTTTACGAGCGCATTGATTGTGATGTTGACTTTGATGAACCTGCTGCCGAATGGGTTGATGGAATATTGGATGCACTTGATGATACACAATCCTTGGTTGAAATGGAACAGACGAGTGCTGTAGTCGGAACATTGTCTGCTGAACAACCCGTGTATTCGCGGACCAACCCATTCCGGGCGGAAGTGCTGGAGAATCTGAATCTAAATGCAAATGGTTCAAATAAAGAAACGCGTCATATCGAGTTATCGCTGGAGGGTTCGAATCTTTCATTTGAGCCGGGTGACAGCCTGGGAATTTATCCACAAAATGATCCTCTCCTGGTTGAGGAACTCATCAATATAATGAATTGGGAACCGGAAGAAAGTGTACCAATAAATAAGCAGGGAGAAATGCGCTCCGTGCAGGAAGCTTTGCTCTCTAATTTTGAAATTTCCAGAATAACAAAACCATTACTTGAAAAGGCATCACAGCTCTTTGGCAATGATGAGCTTAAAGAACTGCTGAATCCGAATAACGTGGAGCAGCAAAAAGCTTATATCACCGGCCGGGATGTCATTGATCTGGTCAAAGATTATCCGCCGCACGGAGTGACTCCGGCAGATTTTATCCAAATACTCCGGAAGATGCCGGGACGCCTGTATTCCATTACAAGCAGTTATAAAGCAAATCCCGATGAGGTACATATTGCAGTTGGCAAAGTAAGTTATCCTGCATACAGACAAGAACAATTCGGCGTTTGTTCCGGACAATGTGCAGACCGCGTGGATCCAGGAGGGTTCCTGCCAATTTATATTCATCGCAATCCTAATTTCAAATTTCCAGAGCGTGGCGATATGCCGGTAATCATGATTGGACCAGGTACAGGGGTTGCACCATACCGCTCCTTCCTGGAGGAACGCGAAGAGAATGGAATTCAAGGGAAAACATGGCTATTCTATGGCGACCAGCACTTTGCAACAGACTTTCTGTATCAGGTTGAATGGCAGAAATGGTTGAAGGATGGGGTGCTGAGCAGAATGGATGTGGCGTTCTCTAGAGATGGAAAAGAGAAGGTATATGTCCAGCACCGTATGCTGGAACAAAGCAAAGATCTGTATCAATGGCTCGAAGAAGGTGCCCATGTCTATGTATGTGGTGATGAAAAACAAATGGCTAGTGACGTCCATGCTACATTGGCAGTCATTCTCCAACAGGAGGGCGGCTTAAGTGATGCAGAGGCAGAAGTGTATTTGAGTGAAATGCGTAAACAGAAGCGCTACCAACGGGATGTATATTAAAGAATATGGAAAGGAGAATATCTGAATGGATAAATCTAAATTTCCAAATCAGGATGGACAGTTAGATGAAATGGAGCATATTAAGGCAAGAAGCAATCATCTGAGGGGGACCATAAAAGAAGGGCTGAGGGACCGTATTACTGGTGCAATTTCTGACGAAGATAATAAACTGCTGAAATTCCATGGAAGCTACCAGCAGGATGACAGAGATCTCCGTGATGAACGGAGGCGCAAAAAACTGGAGCCTGCCTATCAATTTATGATCCGTGTCAGGTTGCCTGGGGGTGTAGCAACACCAGATCAATGGCTGGTAATGGATGAACTCGCCCAAAAAAATGGAAATGGCTCCCTCAGACTGACTACAAGGCAGACCTTCCAATTACATGGCATTTTAAAATGGAATCTGAAGGAAACGCTGCAGGAAATGAATGAGGCACTAATGACAACCATTGCTGCCTGCGGAGATATAAATAGAAACGTTATGTGTAATGTGAACCCGGAGCAGTCAGCTGTTCATTCAGAAGTCTATGAATGCTCGAAAAAGCTTAGCAATCACTTATTGCCAGAAACCAATGCATACCATGAGATTTGGCTGGATGATAAAAAAATAGTAGATAGCCGCGATGAAACGGAGCCTATCTATGGATCTACCTATCTGCCAAGGAAGTTTAAAATTGGTATTGCTGTTCCGCCATCGAATGACGTTGATATCTTTTCACAGGATCTTGGATTTATTGCAATCATCCAAGATGGTAAGCTGAAAGGTTTTAATGTCGCTGTTGGCGGTGGCATGGGGATGACACATGGAGATACCAAAACATATCCGCAGATTTCCAGGGTAATTGGCTTCTGCACACCGGATCAAATAACGGAAGTGGCAGAGAAAGTTGTAACGATACAGCGGGATTTTGGAAACCGTACAAACAGAAAGAATGCTAGATTCAAATATACGATTGATGCCAGAGGAATTGAATGGTTTAAAGATGAGCTAAATGAGCGGCTGGGATGGGATCTGGATAAGGAGCATGCCTATCATTTTGAATCAAATGGAGATCATTATGGCTGGTTGAAAGGTAAAGACAGCTTGCACTTAACACTATTTATTCAAAATGGCCGTGTTAAAGATTTTGAAGATTATCCGCTTATGACAGGCTTGCGGGAAATTGCTAAAATCCATACAGGAGAATTCCGGCTGACACCGAATCAAAACTTGATTATTGCTAATGTTACCAGCGAAAAGAAACAGGAAATCGATGAACTGGTCAAGAAATACCAACTCACAGAGGGCAAGCATTATTCAGGCCTGCGCAGAAATTCAATGGCATGTGTTGCATTTCCGACTTGCGGTCTTGCGATGGCGGAATCCGAACGGTATCTTCCACAGCTTCTTGACCGAATCGAAGTCATATTGGAAGAGGCTGGCCTAAAAGAAGAAGAAATCGTCATCCGAATGACGGGTTGTCCGAATGGCTGTGCTCGTCCGGCGCTGGCAGAGGTTTCTTTTATCGGGAAAGCGCCAGGAAAATATAACATGTATCTCGGGGGCAGCTTTAATGGGAATCGTCTGAACAAGCTTTATCGTGAAAATATTGGTGAAGAAGAAATTCTTCAAAACCTTCGTCCTATCATCTTGCAATATGCAAAGGATAGGCAGGAAGGGGAACATTTTGGCGATTACGTTATACGTGCAGGATATGTTGAGGAAGTTCATTCCGGACTGGATTTTCATACAACGGAAAGCACAAGAAAGTAAGAAGGTATACTCCAGAAAGGAAGTGAAGGAATGGGAAAGGTTTACTTAGTCGGTGCCGGTCCTGGGGATCCAGAACTGATTACTGTGAAAGGGTTACGGGCGATACAGCAATCCGATGTCATTTTATATGACCGTTTGATACCTGAAGAATTACTTGCTTACGCTCCAAAAGAAGCAGAGTTGCTTTATTGCGGCAAGCAGCCAGATCATCATTCACTTACACAGGAAAAGATAAATCAGCTGCTCTGTGAATATGCCGAACAGGATAAAGTGGTCACCCGATTAAAAGGCGGGGATCCCTTTATATTCGGAAGAGGTGGGGAAGAGGCAGAAGTACTCAAGCAAAAGGGTATCAGCTATGAAATCGTCCCGGGGATAACTTCCGGTTCTGCAGCGCCCGCTTATGCTGGAATTCCACTAACCCACAGGGATTACAGTTCATCCGTAACCTTTGTATCGGGAGTAAGCAAAAGTGGCGAAGCGTATGAAAAGTATTGGGAACATCTGGCGCAAAGTTCGGATACCCTCTGTATTTACATGGGGGTCAAGAGTCTGAAGGGGATTTGTGAAAGGCTGGTCCGCTATGGACGGGATAAAGATACTCCTATTGCCGTAATTCACTGGGGCACAACCGATCAGCAGCATACGGTTACAGGGACACTTGTAAGTATTTTGCATCAAACCCATTTGTTTCAAAACCCTTCTATGATTATTATCGGAGAGGTCGTTCGCCTCAGAGACAGGATTCAGTGGTTTGAAAAAGAGGACTTGGAAAATCAGTTAAGTGCTGAAGCCATTTTCGGGTGACAGGGGGGGAATCGATGCAGGGAATTTTATATGTGAGCCATGGAAGCCGTGTGATGGAAGCAACAGCGGAAGCAAGTGCATTTATCCAATCCGTAAAAAATCAAGTTAATGTGGCCCACCAGGAAATTTGTTTTTTGGAGCTTTCAGAACCGACTGTAGCCCAGGGAATAGATCTTCTAATCGAACAGGGAGCTTCCCGGATATCCATTGTACCAGTCCTATTGTTGGGTGCTGGCCATTATTTTAAGGATATTCCGGCAGAGGTAAATAAGATAAGAAGGAAATATCCCAGAGTTCAATTTACCTATGGCGAGCCACTTGGTATACAAGAACGGATTACGGATGTATTGGCAGCTCGAATTAACGAAACGGATGTTCCTATTGAACCGGACGCAAAGGTATTGCTTGTTGGCCGCGGCAGCCGCAATCCCCAGACTAAAAGGGATATTGAACAGGTTACAGCTGATCTGCAGCAGAAAATGAATATCCCTGTGGATGCTTGCTATTTGGCAGCATGCGAACCTTCCTTTGAAACAGAATTTCAGACATCCCTTAGAGAAAGTCATGCGCAGCTTTTCATTGTGCCGTATCTATGGTTTACGGGAGTGCTCATGCAGTTTCTTGAAACGAGGGTGGCAGAATCGCAAGGGGAAAATAAAAGCATCATTCTATGCAGGCAGCTAGGGAACCACTCATCCATGAAAAAGGCGCTGCAGGAACGTGTTCATGAAGCCTGCAGCTCAGTTAAAACTATATGAAAAACCAAAGGATGTACGAAAATGGCATTAATACCTCTTATGATTGACCTGGACGAAAAGAAGGTTGTAATTGCTGGAGGCGGATCTATAGCCGAACGAAGGGCTAAAACACTTCTAAAGAGCGGTGCTTCTATTACTGTAATTAGTCCTGAAATCAAAAAAGGCATCCGTGCATTATGGGAAGAAGACCTTTTAATCTGGAAAGAAAAAACGTGCAAACGAGTGATCTTGCAGATGCCTTTCTGATTATAGTTGCAACCAGTGACCCGATTGTAAATCAGGAGGTAATCCAAAAGGCGCCCTCAAGTGCACTGATCAATGCGGCAGCAGAAGCAGATAAGGGAAATGTAGCCTTTCCTTCAACCTTTAGACGCGGGAAGTTAAATATTAGCATTTCAACCAATGGAGCGAGTCCACAGCTGGCTGTAAAAATCAGAAGGCAGCTGGAATCACTTTATGATGAAAAATACGAGGATTATGTAGACTTTTTATATGAATGTCGCAAGCTTGTGAAACTAACCTCGCTTGATAAGCTGCATCAAAGATTACTGTTAAAAGAGCTTCTTTCCGAAGGGTTTCTAGATAAGCACCAACAATTAATGGCCATCACGTGGTTAAAGAAATTGGCGAGAGGGGGAGAAGGGAATGACTAGAAGAATCGGGATTGCAGCAAACCGCAGAGCAGATGCGATTGCTGCCCTTGTTCATAATATCGGTGGTATATCCCATCTGTTTCCGATCCAAGGAGAACAGATTCTAAATGAAAGAACGAGTGAACAAGATGTCCTGGAAATGATTTCAAACCCCTTTGATCTGATCGTTCTAACTACCGGAATTGGAATAACGACATTAGAAAATGCTGCCATACGTTTGGACTGCTTGCCAGAGTTTATCGGAGAACTGAAAAACAGGCCGCTGGCAGTACGCGGGAGTAAGACAATGAAGTGGTTAAAAAAGCACTCCTTATCACCGACTTTTCTATCAGAAGATGGTACGATGGAAAATCTGCTGGAATCGTTAACTGCTATTCATCCTGACGAGCGTAATCACACCTTTTTACAGACGTATAATCAGGACGATCTACTATTAAGAGACAAATTGGAAGACCTTGGTTACGATGTCTATCTTTCTAAACCATATCAGTATAGAAAACCGGTTGAAGAGATATTATTTTCCCTTAAGCAGCACATCATGAATCAAACCCTTGATGCAGTGATTTTCACAAGCAAAACGCAGGTAGAAAATCTTTTTGGCGGATCCCGTGAGGCAAGGGAAATGGTTAATGCCTTCAATGAGAACGTCATCGCAGTAGCAGTAGGGAAAGTAACTGCCAGCCAATTGAAGCAAAAGGGCATCTGCCATGTCGTCCAGCCGGCAAATCAGAGGATGGGTGCAATGGTAATTGAACTCAAAAAATATTTAGCGGCAGACTAGTCTGCAGGGAATCGTCTTTAAATACAGCTGACTCTTTTCAAAAGAAATACGATGATAGATGGAGGTTTTGATTATGACAATAAAGAACGAACAAGGCATCTTACCTCATGGAGGGAAGCTTGTACAGAGAGAATTGACTGGGAAGCAAAGAGATTCCTATCTACATAAATTAAATACACTGAAATCACTCAAGATAGATGCCTGGAGCATTTCCGATCTGGAGCTGATTGCAATAGGCGGATTCAGCCCGTTAACAGGGTTTATGGGGGAAGCGGATTATAGAAGTGTCGTTGAAAATGCCCGATTGGAAAACGGAATAGTCTGGAGCATTCCAATTACGCTTCCCGCAACAGTCGAACAGGCGGAATCGTTTGAAATAGGTTCTGAAATAGCACTTATTGGTGAAGAAGATATATGCTATGGAGTTCTAGAGCTAACAGAAAAATATCGTTATGATAAAGAAAAGGAAGCTGAACTTGTTTATGGTACGACAGATCCAGCCCATCCCGGGGTGAAAAAGGTATTTGAAAAAGGTGAAGTCTATTTGGCGGGTCCGATTTATATGCTGAATCGACCTAATCATGATGATTTTAAGGACTTTTATCTTGATCCATCAGAGACCCGGGAATTATTCGCCAAATTGGGCTGGAAGACTATTGTTGGTTTTCAGACCCGTAACCCTGTTCACCGTGCCCATGAATATATACAAAAATGTGCACTGGAGTCTGTAGATGGATTATTGCTGAATCCATTGGTCGGCGAAACGAAATCGGATGATATCTCGGCAGAAATTCGTATGGAAAGCTATCAGGTCATTCTAAAAAACTACTATCCTGCCAATCGTACGGAGCTTGTCATCTATCCAGCAGCAATGCGATATGCAGGTCCAAAAGAGGCCATCCTGCATGCAATTGTCCGTAAAAATTATGGTTGCACCCATTTTATCGTCGGTAGGGATCATGCTGGTGTAGGCGATTACTATGGAACTTACGAGGCACAGGAATTAATTTCTGAATATGAAGCGGAACTTGGCATCCAAATATTTAAATTTGAGCACGCGTTTTATTGTGTGAAATGCGAGAACATGGGGACAGAAAAAACGTGCCCGCATGATAAGGAACATCACGTCCATCTTAGTGGAACGAAAGTACGTGAGAAGCTCCGGAATGGTGAAGATCTTCCTAAAGAATTTTCACGTCCTGAAGTCGCTGCAGTGCTTATCAGAGGAATGAAACAGAACAATACAGACTAGAGGGTGTTGCTATCCGTGTCAGCAGAAATGATTTTTGTTCTAGCCATGGTTATTGCCATGTTGATTGCACTGCTGCTCGAGGCTGCCAGTCCTTCCATTATTGTCTTTTTCAGTGCTTACTGTTTTCATGACCACCGGTGTAATCAATCCGGGAGAAGCACTGAGGGGCTTCTCCAATGAAGGGATGATAACGATAGCACTTCTTTTTATCGTTGCTGGTGCTGTGCACAAAAGTGGGATCCTTGAAGATATCATGAAATTATGGCTCGCCGGAAGTAAAAGCGTAAAAGGTTCCATGATCCGATTTTTCATACCAATCTCGTTCCTATCGGGATTTTTGAATAATACACCAATCGTTGTCACTTTTACACCGATGATCAAAAAGTGGTGTGAGGAGCGGGGAATTGCACCATCCAAATTCTTGATTCCACTTTCTTATGCCACAATCATCGGTGGAACAATTACGGTTATAGGTACATCTACCAATCTAATTGTCCATGGTATGTTAGTTGACTATGGTTATGATGGTTTTTCATTATTCCAGCTGGCAATCGTTGGTATACCAATAACGATTGTTGGCCTTATCTATATCTTTACAATCGGATATAAGCTGCTTCCCGAACATAAAGGATTCCAACAGCAGATAAAAGAGGATTCACGGGAGTATCTTGCTGAGCTAATTGTAGAAGCGTCTTTTCCATATATTAACCAGAGTGTGGAGCACGCAGGATTGAGGGATTTGAATCACCTTTATTTAATTGGAATTATTCGTGGGAAAGACAGGATATCTCCTGTACGTCCTGCAACTATCATCCAAACAGGGGACCGTTTAATTTTTACTGGATTAATATCCACCATCGAGAGTATTCAAATGATGAAGGGGTTAACATTGCGAACGGGCACCCATTTGGATTTGGATGAATTAAAAAATGGCAATACGGAACTCGTGGAGGCTGTGGTATCTCATCAATCCTCCCTGCATTCCAGGACCATCAAACAATTGAAATTCCGTTCGCGATATGATGCGGGTGTAATCGCGGTTCATCGCAAAAATGAACGTATTACAAGTAAAATTGGAGAAATTGTCCTTAAGCCGGGTGATATCCTGCTGTTATTGGCGGGGAAAGATTTCGTGGAGAAACATAATCAATCCAATGATTTCTATGTGCTTACCACTTTGGAAACACCGGAGGCTTTGAGACGTAATCCCGCAAAAGGCCGGCTCGCCATTGTTTTATTTATATGTATGATTCTGCTGGTCGCATGCGGTGTGCTAAGTATGCTTAACGGCATGGCTATTGTCGTTGTTCTGTTGCTGCTGACTAAAGTGATTACGCCAGAGGAAGCGAAAAGGTTTATTCACTTCGATGTTCTTCTATTAATAGCCAGTTCTTTTGGCATTGGCATTGCGATGTCAGAAACCGGCCTTGCCAGCTGGATTGCGGAGGGATTATTGGATGTGGGCAAACCACTCGGATTGTTCGCTATATTGATTTTTATTTATCTTTTAACCAATATTTTTACAGAGTTGATTACCAATAGTGCTGCAGCGGTATTAATGATTCCAATCGGTCTTGAATTGGCAGAGGGCCTTCAACTTCAGCCAATTGGCTTTGCGGTCGTCATTGCGATTGCTTCTTCAGCCAGCTTTATCACACCAATTGGCTATCAGACGAACCTGATTGTGTACGGTCCAGGCGGCTATAAATTTAAAGATTATATAAAAGTAGGAACACCACTCAGTTTGCTTGTTATGATAATGACGGTTGTAATCAGCTATTACTGGTGGTTTTAGGAGGGAGAATGAAGTATGAGCGAACCATCAAATATCGTTTGGCATAACTCCATTGTAACGAAAGAGGATAGGGGAAAATTGAATAATCATAAGGGTGCGGTACTATGGTTTACCGGTCTATCTGGTTCAGGCAAGTCCACTTTAACGGTGGCCCTGGAAAAAGAGCTTTATGACTTAGGGACACATACCTATCGATTGGACGGTGATAATGTACGCCATGGTTTGAATAGAAATTTGGGTTTCTCCCCCGAAGATCGCGCAGAGAATATCCGCCGTATAGGAGAGGTATCCAAGCTTATGGTTGATGCCGGGCTCGTGACACTGACAGCATTTATTTCACCTTACAGGAAAGACCGTGATAAGGTAAGGGCGATTCTTGATGAACATGAATTTATTGAAGTATATGTAAAGTGCAGTCTGGAAGCATGTGAAGAGCGGGATCCTAAAGGATTGTACAAAAAAGCCCGAAGCGGTGAAATCAGTAATTTTACTGGTATTGATGCCCCTTACGAAGAACCGGAATCTCCGGAAGTCATTGTAAATACGGAACAGCTTTCATTGGAAAAATGTGTCGGGGAAATAGTGGATTACTTAAAGGAGAATGGATATGTAAAATGAATTAATCGCTGTCGAATCTGCGATGCGGCATGACGGGGCAATTTGCACGCCGGGCAATTTTTACGTGAATACCCTAAAAACACCTCCCAAACCGGGAGGTGTTTTTAGGGTTATCCCATCAACTTGCCTTAAATCAGTTTATTGGGATTTAAAATAGAGTTAGGGTCCAGCACTTGTTTAATCTTTTGCATTATTTTTAGGGCATCTCCGTGTTCTTTCTCCTGATACTTCCGCTTGCCGATTCCGACACCGTGTTCACCGGTACAAGTCCCGCCGCGAGCAAGTGAATATTCCACTATCTGTTCGTTAAGATCTTTAGCTTTTTGCACTTCCTCCAGATCATTCATATCGATCATCAAAATGATATGATAATTCCCATCACCAACATGACCGGTAATTCCTCCAGGAAGTCCAAGTTTGTCAAGAACCTGTCTTGCATGGCCGATTGCACCGGCCAATTCGGAAATGGGAAGGCAGACATCGGTTACCATCATTTTTCTGCCTGGATAACTATGGATGTAAGCATATGCCAAATTATGCCGGGCATCCCACAGCAGGTTGCGGGCAGCGGTATCTGTTTCAAATTGAATGTTGAGGCAGTTGAAGTCAGCAACGATTTCCTGAGTAAATGCAATATCCTGCTGTAATCCTGCCTCGTTTCCATGAAATTCAAGGAATAGGGTAGGAAGTTCTGTATAATTGGATTCACTGAACCTATTAACCTGCCTTATTGATTCTTCATCGACTATTTCAATTCTCCCCATTGGTATGCCAGCCTGCAATATTGCTACAACGCCTTCGATCGCATCCTCAACCGTCTGAAAGGTTGCCCTGGCTGCAGTCATAAACTCGGGAATACCACAAACCTTTAATGTTAATTCAGTAATACAGCCTAAGGTGCCTTCCGATCCAATGAAAAGGCCATTTAAGTGATAGCCTGAAGAAGATTTTGCAGCCAATGTGCCGGTATGTATTTTCATGCCATCTGCAAGGATCACCTCCATATCGCGTACATTATCCCGCATGGTTCCATACTTTACGGAAAGCGTTCCACTGGCATTTGTTGCTGCCATCCCGCCAAGGGTTGCGTCTGCACCGGGATCAACCGGGAAGAAGAGACCGTACTTTTTCAGCTCTTTATTTAACTGCGTTCTGGTGACTCCAGGCTGCAATGTAACAAGAAAATCTTTTTCTTTAATGTCAATTATCTTATTCATTAATGAAAAATCAATTGTGATTCCATGCTCGTACGGGATGACATGTCCCTCAAGGCTTGAACCCATTCCAAATGGATAGATAGATACGCTGTTCTCGGATGCCAGCTTTACAATTGCCACTACCTGTTCCGCCGTTTTCGGATATACAACAACATCCGGTCTGCTTGGCAGATGGTAGGACTCATCTCGGCTGTGCAATTCAAGAATTGAATCATTGCTGCTGATTTGACTTTCCTCCAAAAAATTGTGTAATTCAGAAACCACATTATTCAATGCTGTATCCACAATAATCTCCCCTAACTTATAAAGAATTTCCACTATTTAAACTATTTTAATTTACCATGTAGTATATAGGAACTCCGGTTGAAAGTCTATTCAGAATCGGAGCATTTCAAATATCTTAATTTAGAGAAATCCATATTTATGTAAACCTTTCCAAAAAATGCCGCCAGAGAGATGATTAACCAATGCGAAGTTTTTGCATATTGATTTTTAAAAACTATATTGCTATAATACTTTCTTGTGAGAAAGTAAGAGGATTCGGCCAATTCATTTTTAGCGAATACATATTTTGGTGCCGTTTCTGATTTTTTTATGGATTCAGCTTTTCTCTTTTTATTTTTGATATTAACATGGTAGATTTTCCCTATTTCTGTAAAAAATGACAGGAAAGGAGCCTAATCTGCTTTGTATTTCTATGTTCAATTATATTCTTAATTAAGAATATTTGATTTAAAAAGAGGGGTCTTTAAACTATAAATCTATAAAAATTCTTGCGAGATTAAGAAATTGGAGGGTAATAATATGGGAGTTTCAGAGAAAAACCAACTCGATGAAAAGGGTTCATCCCGACGTAAGTTTCTGAAAAATTCGGGTGTTGCTGCTGGTGGTGTGGTTGTCGGTGGCGTACTGGGCGGATTAGTTGGATTTGGAAAAGATAAGGAACCGGCTTCTTCTACAGCGACCCAGCCCGCAGAAAATAAATCTGCATCAAATCCAAACATGGCATTGATGTATTTTACGCCGGATCAGCTTGCTATTACGGAAGCTGCCGTTGAACGAATTTTTCCGGAAGATGAGAATGGTCCTGGGGCAAAAGAGCTTCTTGTTGGCTATTATATCGATCATCAATTGGCATTAGGATGGGGAACAGGAGCCAAAGATTATACTTCAGGCCCATTCTTCCCAGGTGAACCAACACAAGGATACCAAAGCAGTCTTAACAAACAGCAAATTTTTGATATTGGATTACAGGCAATGGAAAAGCATAGTGTAAGTTCTTTTGAAAAATCGTTTGTAGATTTAACAGAAGAAGAACAAGATACAGTATTAACCGATTTCGACGAGGATAAAGTGAAAATGAAGGGTGTGACAGCTGCATACTTCTTCAGTGTTTTACGCGCTGCAACAATTGAGGGTGTATATGCTGATCCTTTATATGGCGGTAACGCAGGAATGGAAGGCTGGAAGATGAAGAACTTCCCTGGTCACCAGATGAGCTATAAAGACATGATAGATAGTGAAGAATTCATTGAAATGGAACCAAAAAGCTTAAATTCTCAACATAGTCACTAATTAAAATAATAACGGTTAGGAGAAAGACAATGGCAAAAACGTTACCAAAAACAGACGTAGTATTAGTAGGGGTAGGCTGGACCGGTGGAATACTGGCTGCAGAGCTATCGAAAAAAGGCTATAAAGTAGTTGGACTTGAACGCGGAAAATACTTAAAGACTAAAGATTACTTTATGGCGCATGATGAACTTCGTTATGCACAGCGTTATGAATTAATGCAAGATTTATCCAATGAAACAATTACTTTTAGAAATAATGATAAGATGCGTGCCCTTCCGATGCGTCAATACGGTTCATTTTTATTGGGTACCGGTGTTGGTGGATCAGGAAACCATTGGAATGGACAAACTTTCCGATTCCTGCCATATGATTTCGAAATTAAATCTTTAACAGAAGAACGTTATGGAAAAAATAAGATTCCCAAAGACATGACTTTGCAGGATTGGGGAATAACATATGATGAAATCGAACCATATTATGATAAGTTTGAACAAATGGCAGGTATTTCAGGAGAAGATAATGATCTAACAGGTCATCGTTCTAATCCATATCCAACAAAGCCAATGACACCTTCTCCATCCATTCAATTATTTATCGATGCAGCTGAGAAATTAGGTTTCAGTCCGTACATGATGCCATCTGCCAACTTGTCGGAAGATTATACAAACCCGGATGGCATTTCCCGTTCAGCTTGTCAATATTGTGGATTCTGTGAAAGATTCGGCTGTGAATATGGTGCGAAAGCAACTCCAGTAGTAACGGTATTGCCTATTGCTGAAGAAACAGGTAATTTTGAAGTTCGTGACCATTCCAATGTTGTTGAAATTCTTCACGAAAACAATAAAGCAACAGGTGTAAGATACATCGATGTACAATCTGGAGAAGAATTCATCCAGCCTGCAGACGTTGTTGCAGTAACAAGTTATGTCTTGAATAACGCTCGTTTGCTCTTAACATCGAATATGGGTAAACCATATGATCCTGAAACAGGTACTGGTGTTATCGGTAAAAACTATGCATATCAAAATAACGGTGGATCTGCTACAGGTTATTTTGAAGAGAGAGAATTCAATTTATATTCTGGTGCCGGAGCATTAGGAGCATGTATCGATGACTTTAATGGAGACAACTTCGACCACGCAGATTTGGATTTCTTGCATGGTGGTAACCTTGCTATTACACAGCTAGGAAAACGTCCAATCGGCAATAACACAACTAAACCAGGAACGAAGAACTGGGGTAAAGATTTTAAAGCTGAATCTGTAAAATATCATAATAGAGCAATCACTGTTTCTTCACAGGGTGCTTCTATGCCTTATTCTTATCATTATCTTGATCTTGATCCAACATATAAAGACCAATTCGGAAATCCATTGCTTCGTATCACTTTCGATTACGAAGAACAGGATAAGAAAATGGTAGAGTTTATGGGTGACCAATCCGAGAAAATCATGAAAGAAATGGGTGCTACAGAAGTTGTGACAAATAGAGAAAAGGGACCTTATGATATCGTTCCTTATCAGTCAACTCACAATACTGGCGGTGTTATTATGGGATCAGATCCTGAAACAAGTGCACTGAACAATTACATGCAGATGTGGGATTTTGATAACGTGTTTGTACCGGGTGCGAGTGCATTTCCGCATAACTCAGGGTATAACCCAACAGGTACTGTAGGTGCATTGACTTACCGTGCTGCAGAAGGCATTGAGAAGTACATTAAAAATGGCGGACAATTAGTCTAATTTTTCTTGTAGTGGATTTTTCAGATCTTATGTCTATTTGTTGATTTTTAATGCAGCTAAAGGTATGATAGAATTCCTAATAGGAAGATAAAGTAATTTTCACCTGCAAAGAAATAGAGAGATCGCTTATAATCATTTTTAAAGTAGGGTATAGTGAATAAAAGCATGGAGGTGACACCTAATGGGTTTTGCAAACATAGGAATTCCAGGTTTGATTCTTATCGTGATTCTAGCACTAATCATTTTCGGTCCAAAAAAATTGCCGGAGATTGGTAAAGCTGCAGGACAGACACTTCGTGAATTTAAGACATCTGCTAATAGTCTCATGGATGACGATTCTTCAGAAGAAGATAAAGAAAAAGATAAAACTAAAGCTGTTTCAGAAAAAGTAAAAACGGATTCAGAAAAAGCATAAAAATTAACACCAGAATCTTCAGCGATTCTGGTGTTTTTTTATTGTATTGGAAATTAAAAATCTGCTGAATCTGGATAACAAGTAAAATTACAACGTCCAGATCTGAGCGCCAGCGACTAGCGAGACTTGATAAGGCAACATCGGCTCGCTTCGCCCGCTGTTTTGCCTTACGTTCAGGCCAGTACATATGTACGCTTACCGACGCTCTGCACTCTTGTTATCCTAAGCGGCCAAACAGCTCGGTAATTTCTTTGTTGCCAATCGGTCTGCTGAAATAATATCCTTGCCCTTCATGGCACTTTTGCTTCTTCAGGTAATCCAGCTGATCGATGCTTTCTATTCCTTCTGCAATAACTCTGAAGTTCAGGTTCTTACCCATACTGATGATTGTGTTGGCAATAATCTCGCCATCCCGGTCAAGATCGTCAATGAAAGACTTATCGATCTTAAGTGTGTCAATCGGAAGCTGTTTCAGATAGCTTAAAGATGAATACCCCGTACCAAAGTCATCTATTGATACTTTAACTCCCAAGTCCTTCAATTCATTTATCGTTCTTGAAGAGTTTTCAATGTCAAGAATGGTTCCTTCAGTGATTTCAACCTCCAAATACGATGCATCCAATAGGGATTCATTTAAAATTTCCTTCAAGTCTGGAATGAATTGTTTATCCTTGAATTGGATAGGGGAAACATTCACACAGATACGCTGCATGAGATGGCCGTTTTCCTGCCAATACTTCATTTGACTGCATACGGTAGCAAGAATCCACTTGCCTACAGGTACTATCAATCCATTTTTTTCAAGGATTGGAATGAATTCATTTGGTGCAACAGTGCCCAAATGACGGTTTTGCCAGCGGAGAAGGGCTTCAGCACCAACAATTTTACTGTTTTTAAGATTGACAATCGGCTGGTAAACAACAGAAAATTCATTTCTAAGGAGTGCTTCTTTCATTTCCAAGTCCAGCTGATAATTTCGCTCAAGCACCATATTCTGATGATCATTATTAAAGCCAAACTGGTTGCCGCCCAGCCTTTTGGCATGATACATTGCAGTATCGGCATCCTTTATTAATGCTTCAATGAAAGCGAGGCTGAATTCTTGCCCGGGGGGTATAGGTTCACTGCTTATCCCAATGCTCACTGTTGTGAATATCTGCTTCCCATTGGCATTATGAGGCAGGCTCAGCTGCCTTACTAATGTCTTTGCAATCTCTTTGACTGTTTTTGGGTTTTCATTATTGTTTAAAATGACGATGAACTCATCACCGCCCAACCGTGCTGTGAAGCCTGTCTCACGCAGATTTTCCTTTAATCGGCCGGCAACTGTCTTTAATATGAAGTCTCCCATATCGTGACCGAAGTTATCATTGATTGCTTTAAAATTATCAAGATCAAGAAAAAGTGCTGTGATGATCCCGTCCTGTTTCTTTGGCTGATTGTGAATCCATTTGCTGAATTGATTCCGGTTAGGGAGCTTGGTCAGTGAATCCGTATATGCCAGTGATTCAATAATCTCTTCATATTTCTTTCGTGCAGTAATATTATGGCTAATGACAATATATTGGTATGGTTTACCTTTTGCATCCATAAACGGGACAATCGTTGTATCTGCCCAATAATTACTGCCATCTTTTGCTTTATTTTTGATTTCACCCTTCCATACGTTTCCAGATTCGGTTGCTTTCTGAATATCTTTTAAGAAAGCTTCCGTATGGGATTCTGAATGAACCATATTTTGATCATTTCCAATTAATTCTTCCAAATCGTATTTACATAGCTCGCAATATTTCGCATTTGCATATTGGATAATCCCGCTGGCATCTATTATGACGATGCCTGTGGAGGCATCAAGGGCAAATTCGATATCCTTTAGTCTTTTGAGGATGGAGTCGTCTAACTTGGTTGGACAGTTCATCGGGAATACCTCTCTCATATACTGTGGCGTGATTGCATTATAGTCCTATTATACTATGTGTGACAAATATCGCAATAATCTGCATAATATTTAAAAAATATACATGCCGAACCATGAATCTACAGGAATTTTTAAAGAGATTTGGTGTAAATATGGGCAGGAGGGTGGAGCAGATACTCAAGGGGGGCAGTGGATTTGGATATACCAAAAAACCAGCCAGCAGCCGGTTTTCTGGTCATTCATTATCCATTTTCTCTGGTTCTGGGTAGTCGTAACCTTTGGTATCCACCACAACTTCTTTCATAATCTGATCTTTATCTGCCGAATCGCGTTCCTGAGCAACGATTCCATCGACGGCTTCCATTCCCTCTGTCACTCGTCCAAAGGCGGCATACTCACCATCCAGATGAGGAGAATCCTCCACCATAATAAAAAATTGGGATCCTGCTGAATCGGGATGGCTGGACCTTGCCATAGAAATAATGCCGCGTTCATGTATTAGATCATTTTCAAAGCCATTCGAGCTGAATTCACCCGGAATGGTATAACCAGGGTCTCCGGTACCGTTTCCGTTTGGATCGCCACCTTGAATCATAAAGTCAGGGATGACCCGGTGGAAAATCTGGCCATCATAGTACCCATCCTCTATTAAGGAAATGAAGTTTGCAACTGTATTTGGAGCAACATCCGGATACATTTCAATAACGATTTTTTCATCATTTTCCATGGTCATGGTTGCTGTCGGATTCTCTTCCACATCCGGATATTCTATTGGTCCAGTTGCTTGCTGACCGGATTCGTCCGCTGTGCTATTTTCTGCTTGATTTCCACAGCCCGCTAAAATTAAAGCAAACAAAACGGCTGTGAACGTAATGAATGTCTTTACTGATCTTTGCATGTCTATCGTAAGCCTCCTCATACTGCCATCGTGCATATATTATAGCATGGGAAGCTGAAGTACTGCCTGCAAAAAGCGATGCTCCAGACAGAAGCTTGTCAGTGCATGCCGCAGCACCGTTTCTATTTCTGTGAAGGTCTAAAGGATTAAGGCTATTGTAGAGAACCGTTTAAAAATACCCAGCTATATTGGGGAATTGCTTTTTGCGATTTCTATGGTGATGGTCCTACGCAAAATGCCCACCGATTTTCTTGCTCCGATCTAATGTAACGCCGCCTTCGGTATAGCTGGAAGCACGAAGAATTGCGGTAGATCCATATTTATCACGAATAGCATCCATCACATAGCCGATATCATTTTTCTTTGTACGATCTTCAAATAAATCGAGCTGTACCTGACCTTTACCTTTGTCAATTAAATTAGTCAAGGTTACATAAACATGCCGTATATTGCTATTTCCATCATAAAATTCTTTGAACAGCTGCATGCACACATGATAGACATCTATGGTCACATTCGTAGGAATATCGATAGATCGTGAGCGGGAAAATCCGCCACCGCTTTCCTTGGAATAGGAAATTCCCAAATGAATGGTTCTTCCTGTCTTATTTGCTGTTCGGGCTCTGCGGCATACTTCTTCACAAAGATCCAAAATACAATAAGCAACCTCCTGTCCCGTATAGTCCCGAAGCAGAGCTATACCATGGCCGAAGCCCTTTTGCCCCTGCTTGGTAAAGTTGCCAAATACAGGGCTAAGATCCACTCCCCATGCATGCCAGTATAATTGTTCTCCCATGATTCCAAATCGCTTTTTCAAATGTTCCAGGTTATAGTTGGCGAGCTGACCGAGAGTGGTAATCCCCATGCGATTCAGATTTTTCTTCATTCTGCTCCCTATTCCCCAAATATCTTCAATTGGGAAAGGCCAGAGTTTTTGTTCTACATCCTCATAGGTGCATTCTGCAATTCCAACCTTTTTGGAATGGAGATCCATCACGACCTTTGCGAGAAATTTATTATCACCAATCCCGATGGAAGAAGTTATCCCAAAGTTTTCTAAAATATCCTTTTAATTTTTTGTGCAACCTCCCAGCGGTTACCGAAGAGCCTTTCCAATCCGTTTATTGTTACCCAGACTTCATCAACCGAATACTGATGGATGGCCTCTATTGGTACAAATTGATTAATGAGCTTTGTTATTTCCATGGAAACATGCAGATAATCCGCCATATGGGCAGGAACGATATGAATATCCGGATCGTCCGGGAGTTCATAAAAACGACTGACATTGCTGATGCCGTGCTTTCGTTTTAATTCAGGGGAGGCGGCTAATACAATGCTCCCCGATCTGTTCGGATCTCCAACAACCGCAAGGAGCGTTTCCATCGGATCCAGCCCAAGCTTTACCGCTTCCACACTTGCATAGAAAGAACGCATGTCTTCTGTTGTCAATAGTTTGTTTATGATTAGTAAACTATATCACTTATTCTATCAATGAATTAAATGTAGAAATTATTGAAAACAGTTTAGTTAAGTATCTTAATTGGCTAGTCGGCATTAATATTATTGAATAAGATGATTAGTGAATTATAATTTTTAATATAATATTGCTCCCTACTTTTATAAAGGGGACATCCATTTTGATATGAGATATTAATTTCCTATTGTGTTTTTTATTGTATAATTTGGAGTACAAGCTTTATTTAGGGGGAGAAGAAAAATGCTATTTGAAAATGAATTAATTAAAGATAGATTTGAAGAGCTAAGAAGTTTTTTTTAGATTATGAGATTGAATTATACTGTGACGATCTATCAATTATAGAGGAAGAAGACCCAGAAGATCCTTCCACGTTAAAATTAAGTGCAGATACAGAAATTTCTATTTACCTTCCAAGAGCAGTAGAAGATGATTCTTTAAGGTTGGATTACTTACTCCAAATTGTGGAAGAAGCTAAGCAAGGGTATTTTCTCAATGATTATATTTTTTTGAGTAGTAAAAAGGCATATATACGTGTTGAAACTTCACAATTTAATTTTCAGGATTCATTTTTTGCTGAGATGAATTTCAAGTCTAACATTGATAT
>NZ_HE610977.1:354889-383829 GCF_000285495.1 Oceanobacillus massiliensis str. N'diop | reverse complement strand
TATTAAGCTAGTAGAGGAAGAACTTTATAATAAATATGTACCCCCATATTTATATGAGGATATATTTATAGTAATAGAAAGTGATAATAATATCGTGGAAACACACTTAGATGTTATATTTGACTCTTACTTTTTTGAATTAAAGTCCACTTTTAATTTTGACATCAAACCTCATCCTTGGGTATATGAGCTTTGGGATTACGATGAAAGTGACGATGAAGAAAAAATTAAACAATTAGAAGAAAAAAGTTTAAGACCACTTCTACAAGGAAGAGGCATTAAAGAATTATTAAATATCTATAAATCAGCATTTAATACTTCGTACCATGAACAACAGATATTAAGTTTCAGTCGTGTTATAGAGTATGTATCTCAAACAGTGATACGCAAAGATTTAATTGAGAAAACTATGATGAAACTCTCAAGTAACAGAGCCTTATCACCGGATTCAGATTAC
This sequence comes from Oceanobacillus massiliensis str. N'diop, assembly GCF_000285495.1. Classification (GTDB taxonomy): domain Bacteria; phylum Bacillota; class Bacilli; order Bacillales; family Amphibacillaceae; genus Oceanobacillus; species Oceanobacillus massiliensis. The sequence goes on along the minus strand of NZ_HE610977.1, from coordinate 383,372 downwards.
ATTCTGGAATTAGGTAAAATTTTTGACGAGCATAGAGATTTAGGAAAAGATTATCAGGCTTTTAAAATTACTATTGATACATGCTGTGATATCTTTGAGTTAGCTAGATATGCACCGAAATTTTTAAAAAGGACAAATAAAATTACATTAGATAGTAAAAGAGAGCAGAGGGAGCAAGCGTTTACTGAGATTGTAGATTCAGTTACAGCAACAAGAAATATGTTTGCACATGCTAAGACGAATTATAGATCAAAGGGCACAGAATGTCCTGTGGAACAGTTAGAAGAGTTTTCTCAATTAATGGATATTATAGCTCAACAATCGATTAGATGGTTTTCTGTACAAAAAGAAGACAATAGAATTATATAAACTAGACATTTAATATGGATTGGTAAACTTCGCACCCTAGTAAGTTATAAAACAAAAACAGTATTCGATATTATTGTACTATATCCCCTATATTTCAAATTATTTTATGCATAAAAGTGGTAATAGAGAGATTCACTAATCCAAAAAAATCTAGAATGACGTAACTGTAGTGAAAAGAGATTTAGAGAATTAGGACAGAATAAAACACTCCTCCATATAATGAAGGAGTTCTACTGGACTTGGTTACTTTTAAAGAGAACGAGTTGTTTTATCATCAACATGAGCAAGTATTTCTTTTGCCACTTTATGTATTAATTTTACGTCTTTAATATCACGTTTTCGAAGTAAGTTTACATGTATATCTAATATTTCGTTTATGTTAGTACTATTTGCAGTATCAATATCACTAAAATCAAATAGACTTGCTGAAGATATATTTAAAGAGTTTATAATTTTCTCTAAAGTGAGTAATGAAATGTTTCTTTCCCCACGTTCGATACCACCTATATATGAATGTTGTAATTCTGCTTTCTCTGCAAGCACCTCTTGTGTTAGGCCTTGGGCTTTTCTAATTATACGAATTCTTTCTCCAACTAACTTCAGAAAATCTGACATGTATATCACCTCTCTCTTAGACTAAGAAAGGGGTGAAAATTATATAAGATGTATAAAATATAAAAATAAGCAAATATTGTACTTATAAGTATCTAAAGGAGGATTATATGTCTCTAATAAGAGCAGAAGTAAAAATAAAAGGAATTAGACCATTATTATTTAATAATTTCACAATTAATTCGATCCCTCTTATAAAAGAAGAAAAACCAGGTGTGGCTGGAAATAATCCTGAAGAATGGAAGAAGACCTACCAGGTAACACCGGAAGGACAGTTATACCTTAATCCTGATTATATTTTCTCTTGTATAAGATCTGGAGCAAGATATACACCTAAAGGTAGAGGGACGATGGAATCTATAGTATCTGCATCATTACAAGTGATTGATGAGAGAATTCTCTTGAATAGATTTGTACCAAATGAAGATGAATTAACTAATGATAATTCAAAAGATGTGTATATCGATGTAAGACCAGTTTCGAGAAGAGGTGTAAAGAACATTAGATATCGTTTAGCAAGTTCAGCAGGATGGGAATCAAAGTTTGTAATCATGTGGGAGAATACACTAATAAATCGTCAACAAATGGAAGCATTTTGTTTGGACGCTGGGGCATTTGCCGGACTCGGAGATGGCCGAAAAATAGGGTACGGCAGGTTTGAGGTAGTAAATTTTAATATATTGAAGGAAAAATTAAATGCCTAAAATAAGACCACCTAGAGAAACTTGGTTTAAATCTATTCGACCTATTGTTTGGAAAAGAGACGGCGGGATTTGTTGTAAGTGTGGTATTGAAATATCATTATATGAATGCAATATAGATCATATTATAAGTGGTGTGAGAGGTAGTAATAAATTGCTGAATTTGAGGACCCTTTGCAAAAAATGTCACGTGCTCCGATTAGATCATAATCATAGAGGAATGATACAGGCTGCAATTAAAAATGAACTAATTCCACCCAATTGGAGGAACATGGTTTGGGATGAAGACAAAGAGTAGAAACGGTATCAGTTACCGTTCAATAAGGGTGACCTCCTTATTGCTGATGATATAGGTCAATTTGGTTCGACTAGGTTGGGTCAGGTCCGGTGCGCTTCGGTATAGTAAGGCACGTTACGGTTCGGTACGGTAAATTACATAACAAGCTCATGAAATTTACATAGATAAGTTATAAGTCATTACGGCCTTTGGGATGTATCATTAAGTGTCATGCGTTATCAGTTCATACCTTCTATTGTTGATTATGCGAGTATGTAGTTGTTGGTAGCAGAAGACTTATGGATTACAAGGATTTGTATTAGAAAATATTTGCCATAAGGTTGCAAAATGAACTAATTGCACAGTTCTCATTGTATCGTAGTGCAAAGGTTTGAAATTCGTGAATTTAAAGATCAATTTATGAGTTTCATCTACCTAAAAAAGTTGATTCTCTAATGTACAAGAACCAACTTTTTTGTGAATTTCTATATAACTTTAAACGACGTTATAGTATATATCTTATTTTGTTGTTTTTAAATAGTTATATTTAGTACGATCGACAGGTGTGAATTTTTCAGGTGTATAAAACCGTAGTAGATCGCCATTTACAACTTTATCAGAAAGCAACAATTCTTCCTCTGCAAGCTGACGATACTTTTTGGCTTGTTTAATTTGTTCGTCGTCTATAAGTTCCTCTCCTGTTTTTGAATCATAAAATCTATCATCAACCCCTGTATATTTTGGACTCACATAATCACCATTACGGAAAGGTACGAGTTCATCATGCTGTTCAGATAGCATATCAGTCCCAAAATGAATATAGTCCTTACTATCAATTCCTAAAATGTGCAAAAGTGTTGGAAGAAGGTCAATTTGACCAGCATATTGTTCCATGATATTTCCTTCCATTCCTGGTACTCGAATAAATAAAGGGGTCCTCTGTAATTGTGTGCTTACAAAAGGAGTGACCTCTTGGCCAATCACTTTTTTCATTGCATTATTATGATTATTTGATATTCCATAGTGGTCACCGTACATAATAATAATAGAGTTATCAAATAAGTCGTTTTCCTTTAAATCCAAGAAAAATTGTTCTAAAGCTTCATCTGCATACCGGGCTGTTTGAAAATAGTTATCTACAGTTTTGTTTCCAGTAGTATGAGGTTCAATGGTTGCTTTTTCCTGATCCATGGTAAATGGATAATGATGAGTTACCGTAATAAAATTCGCATAAAAAGGTTGTGTTAAAGCTTCTAGATAATCCATTGATTCTTTAAAGAATGGTTTATCCATTAATCCATAATCTGCTAGATTATCAGGGTCCATTTCATAATAACTAGAATCATAAAACTTATCGTATCCTAATGATTTATAGATTTCATCCCTATTCCAAAAGCTTCCTGTATTCCCATGCAACACGGCTGATGTATAACCAACATCAGACAAAATAGCTGGTGCAGCGTGATAGGTGTTTAGTCCTTTCGTAGTAAAAGCTGAACCTTGTGGTAAACCATATAGTGAATTTGCGACCATATATTCAGCATCTGCTGTTTTTCCTTGAGCGGTTTGGTGGAAAAAGTTTTTGAAATATAAAGTGTTTTCATCTCTTGTTAATGAATTTAGAAAAGGCGTTACTTCTTCACCATGAAGTTCGTAATCTATAAGAAAGTTTTGGATAGACTCCATATGCACATAAATAATATTCATTCCTTCACCGACTCCAAAATATTGAGGAGTTGGTTCGGCATATTTTGCATTCGTATAGTTTCTGATTTCTGTAATATCATCGCTATCAGCAAAAACCCTTTTCGTCGATGCTTTTGTACTTTGCACAGCATCGTATGTCGTGTAATTAAAGATCCCTAAATATTTCACAATATAATTTCTGTCGAACCCTCGAGTTAACAACTGTGGCCTATCTATATTTGCAAGTGCCAAATTTGCTCCAGATATTGATAATCCTATTAAGAAAACAATACCTACTTGTTTAAAGCTAAATTTACGCAAGTCAACTTTTACAACTTTCAAAAGTACTAACATGATAAGAATTATAAAATCTAAGAACATTAGGAAATCATATGGCTTTAATAATGAAATAATACTTCCATTGACATTTCCAAAGTTCTGAGTTTGAGTTAGTGTTGGCAATGTAATAAAGTCGTTAAAGAACCTATAAAACAGAACATTTGCATAAAGTAGAAAAGAACATAAGAAGTAAGTAATAAGAAGAACTTTGTATTTCATTTTCCCTTTAAATAGAAATGCTATCCCTAAGAAAAGAAAGGCAGATCCTAATGGGTTTAGAAATAATAAAAAGCTTTGTAAAGAATTGTCTACACCTAATTCGAACTGTGTTAACTGAGTAAGGTATGTTTTTACCCACATGAATAGAACAGCAATAAAGTAAAAGATATAAAATGAATTTTTTATCATATGAATCACGACACCAACCTTTGTTTAGAATCTACTATATTTATTATAAACTATTATAATTAATTATAAATGACTATAATAATTTATAATAAAATCATATATATTACAAGTGGAAACTTTTTCAGTTATCTTGAATTAGAATTGTGATAGGGAGAAGTAGTGACATTTCTTCTTTATATCTGTTTTTAATTGTAATGACATAGGGTCCGTTTATTAAAGGGAATCTCATTCTCCTTCTCAGCTTAAACTTTAATCTTAGTCCTGTCGATCTTACTGCAGAGGTTGTAATGATATAAAAAAATTAGGTGAGAAATGGGGTTTTGAATATTTTTTGGTCAGTGAATTGTTTCGCCTAAACAGCCTCTTAGATTAATATGTAATGGATTAGATTGTTTTCTTTGAGGTTAGCGATGAAACAGAGTGGAAGATATCAATATCTATTCAAAATCTATTCGAAATTTATTTGCTAATACAGGGCTTTTGAATTTCTATGTCGTATTTTGTAGATAAGAGGGGATACAATTGGCTAGGAAGCAATTTGAAAGAATTGAAGAAGAAATGAAGATACGGGTTTATTTCCAAAAAAATACTTCCTATGCCAAAGGTTTCTTTCAACCACTCTTAACTTAAAGATATAAGAATAAACTTGTCGAGAGAGTATGAAGTTCATTTGCTTTTAAATTTTAATCATGAATAAGAATTAAATAATCTTGAAGACTCTAATCAAGCAGGGGTAAATCCATTTTGGGGGGCAGATACTTAATTTTACATTCTTAATAAAATCAGGTTAGATATAGCCCAGTAGTGGAGAGTACACGGGAGCTTGCTCCGCTTATTGACCCTATCCTTCATAGTTGTGGAACAGTCCGTCCACATGGAGAGAAAGAATTACGTCAACCTGAGCAAGGATTTTATATTGATAGCTGGCGTTAAAAGCTATGGACGTGCTCCTACTTTTTTAATGACAACTGGTTATGAACAAGTGCGTTCCATTGTTGCACACCTTGCAGGAGATGAGAAAGAAGCTAGAAAAGTAAAATTGAATTTACCAGAAACAGGAGTTTGTCGAGTAGGTCCCACTGCAACACCTATTGAAATTGATGGTTTAATCCAGCAAGTAATTGTTGTGGGGGAGAGTGATAACAAAAAACAGGGAAAGGGTTGTTAAAAATGGTGATTAATCATGGTGGTGCCTTACGGAAAGAATATTTTGCATCTTACATGAATCTAATTATAAATGCAATGGAATGCTCTGTACAAAAAGCAAGAGACATCACTTTTCAACGGTTATTTAGAAATAATACAAAAGCATTAGGCGAAACGAGCTATAAAGAATTTCTATTTGCCTACGAGGAATTACAGCAATTAAAAGATTGATCGTTTTCCTTAATAAATCATCCCGTCCTTCTTAACAAGGGACGGGATGGTTTATTTTTCATCTGAAAATGGAAAGACAACAACTAATTTTTACTAAAGCTTTGATAATTTTTATTACCACCTGATAAATTATATACTTCTTTAAATCCCATATTCCTTAGTACGTTCTGTGCTGCATTACCAGATACCCCACTATTACAATACGTAACGGTAGGTATATCAGGATCAAGATCTTTAGCTTTTGTTCGTAAGTTGGCCAAAGGAATATTAATTGCTCCTTTTACATTAGAAGCTTCAAATTGCTTTGATGCTCTTGTATCAATTACTTGTATCTTCTCTTCTTCATTCTCTATACGATGTTTCAATTCTTGTGGGGTAATAAGCCTATTTTTCTTATCGATCGCGTTCTGCAAAGCCATGCCTGTATACATAACCGGATCCTTCGTTGTACTGAAAGGCGGCGCATATGCAAGATCTAGATGGAATAAGTCTTCCGCTTTTGCATTAAACGTGATAGCTGTTGCAAATACATCTATTCTTTTATCCACACCATTTACACCAACAATTTGCACACCTAGCACCCTACCGGTTTCTCTATCTGCCAAAGCTTTTATCACTAATTCTCTACCGCCAAGATAATCTGCACTTGCAGGTTTGATATTATGGAGCACTTCAACATCATACCCCAACTGAAGGGCTTCTTTTTCACTCAAACCAGTATGCCCTACAGCCAAATCAAATACCCTCAAGATGCCCGTACCTAATATGCCACGATGATCTAATGTGCCCCCAGTAATTACGTCTCCCGCAATACGTCCCATTTTATTTGCTGTAGAACCTAATGGGCGATAAATTGGCTTACCTGTAATAAGAGAGAAGCTCTCTGCACAATCTCCAACAGCGTATACGTCGGTAAGATTGGTTTGCATTTTACTGTTGACTGCTATAGCACCAGTAGTTCTTAGTTTGACTCCGATGTCATTTGCTAATTTTGTGTTTGGCTTAACACCTACGGCTAATATCACCATATCAGCCTCAATTACGGTTCCAGATTTCGTTTCGACACGATTGTCCGAGATAGCATTAACTTCTTCATTCAACAACAGGTTAACGCCTTTTTGTTCCAAGTGTTCTTCCACTCGAAAAGCCATATCTTTATCAAAATGTGGCATGACTTGATTGCTTCGCTGGACAATCGTTACTTCTAAGCCCTTTTGAATGAGTTGTTCGGCCATCTCAAGTCCGATGAACCCGGCTCCTATAATGGTAACCTTCTTAGGCGAGTTAATTTTTAAATATTCGTCAACTTGAGTTGTATTTTGGATGGTACGTATTTGGAAAACATGGTTTTTCTCAACCCCTGGAATACTAGGGGTTATTGGGGTGGCACCTGTTGCAAACACTAACGTATCATAGGTATCTTCCATTACTTCGTTGTTATTCAAATTTTTAACCGTGACTCTCTTTTGCTCTGGGTCGATCTCCGTTACCTCATGACGTGTATGGATATCAACATTGTAGCGCTTTTTAAACCATAGAGCACTTCTAGGAGTTAAAGTCTCTAACGTGTCCACCTCTCCTCCTAAGAAGTATGGAATCCCACATATTGAATAAGAGATATCGTAATCAGCGTTATACAAAGTTATGTCAGCCTGTTCATCATTTCTACGTGCTTTTGCAGCAACAGAAGTACCGGCAGCAACGGATCCTATAATAATGATTTTCATGTTTTACTTCCCTCCACGGTGTTCATAGGTTAATCATTTTCTTTGTCTATAATTAGTTCTTCATTGTATTGTCCTATTAGAAAATAGCGTTCCGTTTTAGCATTGATCCATTCCAAGTAATACGAAACGTGATCCTTCCGGTGTCTCATCGTTGTCTAATGTTAATGCCTCAACAGAATCTTTTAGTTCTTGATCAAGTGCTACTCTAACGCCATTAATTTCTTGAATTATATCCGTATCTTTTGGTTCCTCTAAGGACAATCCAACTTGTGGACCACAGCATCCAGCGCCATTTGAATAAAAGCGAATGCCTTTCGCTCCTTGCTCTTGGAAAATTCCTTCTAATTTTAGTTTTGCTTCATTTGTAATATTCATTCTCATTTCCTCCTTGTTTGTTAGAAATTCACATTGAAATATTCTTATTGGTTAAGGTGTTTCGTTTAACGATTGACTCCAATCCTGCGCCATATTTCCTTCCACATATCTTTCTACATCTAACGCAGCCATACATCCGGTACCTGCAGCTGTAATTGCCTGACGATATTTATTATCCTGAACATCTCCACAGGCAAACACTCCTGGTACATTCGTTTCGGTCGTGCCTGGAACTACTTGAATATAACCAACTGCATCGGTTTTTATTTGTCCGTTGAGAAATTCTGTATTTGGATTATGGCCAATCGCGACAAACAATCCTTCCGTTTCGATCATTTCTTCTTTTCCTGTATCATTGTTTTTAACCATAATACCTTTTACTTTGTTTTCTTCGCTCACCACTTGAATTGGTGTTTTATTTAAGCTCCATTTAATCTTTTCATTTTCTTTAGCACGTTCTTGCATAATTTTAGATGCGCGAAGTTCCTGTCTTCGATGAATAATCTCTACTTCGCTGGCAAATTTACTTAAAAAATTTGCTTCTTCCATTGCTGAATCTCCGCCACCAATAATAACTACTTTCTTTCCTCGGAAGAAGAAGCCATCACATGTGGCACAAGTGCTAACGCCACGCCCTATATTTTCTTTTTCTCCTGGAATGTTCAACATTTTTGCAGACGCGCCAGTAGATATAATAAGGGATTGGGTGGTCATTTCACCAATGCCACTCACCTGAATTGTAAACGGTTTTTGCTTAAGGTTTACATCTGTTACCCACCCATTCTTAAATATAGCACCGAATTTCTCAGCTTGTTTTCTCATGTTACTAATCAGTTCAGGTCCCATTACACCGTCAATAAATCCTGGAAAGTTCTCCACCTCTGTAGTTAAGCTTAGCTGACCTCCTGGCTCTATTCCTTCGATCACAACTGGATTCATATTTGCTCGGGCCAAGTATATAGCTGCCGTAAGTCCTGCTGGACCTGTGCCTAAAATAATTACTTTTTCCATGTTTATACCTCCACGTAAGGAATGTTTATGCATTGATCATTTCTTTTATATTGTCATAGCCGATTTTTTCCTCATGTATCCAAGGAATTAAAGCACATTGCTGGGATAGCTCCTCGTTAACTTTCCGTATCCATTGCTTTTCCGACACGGCACGGCCCTTTAGAACGGGGTCAAGTGTGCCAGTTGCATGCAAACTTTGATTAATGACCCACCACGTTGGGATGATCTGTGCACGATTGAGGTCATGTTGAAGGCGTGATGCTTCCAGTACCGGTGTCGCTTCAGCAAGCGTCACAATGACTACGCCTGTTTCTTTTGGATTGCGTAGACGAGGTAACAAGTTTTTCACACTTGTTGACACTTCACCTGTAGAACGACTCATTTCCTTATGATAGGCTTCTGTTGAATCAAGTAATAACAAAGTATGACCTGTTGGTGCCGTATCGATAACCACAATCTCGTCATTTGACTTTTCAACAACTTCTGCAAATGCTTGGAACATTGCAATTTCTTCTGTACATGGGGATTCCAAATCTTCTTTTAAATAGGCAATCCCTTCCTCATCTTGTTCTTTTCCAGCTGTTGAGAGTACTTCTTGTTTATATTTTTCAACTTCTTCTGTTGGATCAATACTACTAATGGATAAATTCCCCATTATCGCATTATTGTCAAACATATATGTCAGATGTGCCGCTGGATCTGTCGTAGTCAAATGCACTTTATGACCTTTTTCTGAAAGCCCGACTGCAATGGCAGAGGCAATGGATGTTTTACCAACTCCACCTTTTCCCATCGTGAAAATAACTCGTGTACCTTTAGATGAAAAATCGTCTATAACACTACTTAAATTAGGCAACTTGATCTGTTCGGTATCGAAGCTGCTTCCGTCAGATGTGGAATCAATTATGGAATTATCATTAACCCATTGTCGAAGGTTTTTAATCCCTGTTAACGAATACGATACGTAAGGCAGTGAAAATGTTTGGATTTCTTTAAGTTTATTTGGGATTAATTTTAAAGCTTTTCGCTGACGCATATAAAATGCTGTAGAAACCTCGTCATCTTGTCGGTACGTTTGGAGCAGACCATTTACTATCAGCATCTGATTCTGAATACCAATATCTCTAAGTTCTGATGAAGCACGATTTGCTTCCATTAAGGAGGCGTTATCAGGCCGGGATACTAAAATTAGACTCGTTTTAGTTTGATCAGAAAGGGATTGAACAGCCTGTGCATAAGCTCTCTTTTTACCACCAAGACCAGACAACGGACCTAAACAGGATGCGCCATGTGTACTCTCTTCTAAAAATCCATTCCATGCTGTTGGTAGTTCTAGAAGACGCAAGGTATGACCGGTTGGCGCCGTGTCAAACACAACATAATCATAGCTGTTCAGTATATTTTCATCTGAAAGTAAATGTGAAAATTCATCAAATGCGGCTATTTCCACCGTACATGCTCCTGAAAGCTGTTCTTCCATAGTCGCAACTACAGAATCAGGCAGTTTTCCCCGATAAGGTCCAATTGTTTTTTCACGATAGACTCTTGCCGACTCCTCTGGGTCTATGTTTAATGCGAACAGATTGTCGATACTTGGAATAGAGACAGGGTCATTCGTCAGCTCGATTTCAAATACATCCTGTAAATTTGATGCGGGGTCTGTACTAACTAACAATACCTGTTTATCTTGATCAGCTAGTGATACAGCTGTGGCACAAGCTACTGATGTCTTGCCAACGCCACCTTTACCAGTAAAAAAAAGAAATGGTGTTTCAACACTTTCTGGGATAAATGATTGATACACGATTATTCCCCCTACTTGTTTAAATCTATTGGCACAACAACGAGTGGCTTTTGTTGTAGTTCACCTGGATCCACGTCTAACCATTCTGCTAATTCATCATTCGTCGGATAACTTCCAATTTTGACGACCTCATTATTTAACAGGGTAATGGGGAGCGCATCGGCACCTTTTTCATGAAGGAGTTGATTTACTTCCTTCTTATCTGTAAAAGCACCCGGATCATTAGCTAAGTTATAACGTGTAACATCAAAGTTCTTTTTTCCCAAAGAATAAACAGCTGATGCTACACGAGTTAAATCGGGGTCGACACTTGGGCCACAGACGCCGGTTGAACAGCACATTGCTGGATCAAATATTTCTACTTTTTTCATCTAAATCATCTCCTTATACATTAATATATAACTATATACTTATATAGTGACGAAAGGAAAAGCCCTTAGATTTCTCATGGCCCTCTATTTATTCCCCTGTTTCGGCAAACCGTTTTATTCTTTCCCCAATTTCATCGCGTACGCGTTGGAAAACAGCCCATTTTTCTTCATCTGTTCCCTTAGCTTTTGCAGGGTCATCAAAACCCCAGTGTTCTCGCTTCACATGAGGTGGCGTCATGGGACATTTGTCAGCTGCATCTCCGCACAGTGTAACAGCTAACGTGGCATTGTTTAAAATGTCCGACTCAATTATTTCTGATTTTTGCTCTGAAATATCAATGTCTACTTCATTCATAGCTTTGACTGCATTGGGATTCAAGCCGTGGGCCTCAATTCCCGCGCTCTTAACCTCCCACGCTTCATCAAGATAGTGTTTTGCCCAGCCTTCTGCCATTTGGCTTCGACAAGAGTTCCCTGTACATAGGAAATAAATTGTTTTTTTGCTCATTAATCATTCTCCTTACTATTTTCTTCAATTTTTAATAAAATGGTTGAAAGGTAACCTGCTAGTGAAAAGGATATCACTCCTAGGATAAACCCAATTGCAAGTATGATATCATTTATACTTCTCAGTCCTAAACCTGCTGAGATGAAAAACACACCTAAAAAAACAACCAAAGTTGGTATTACGAAAGAACGTCTCAATTTATTTTGTCCTTTCCCATTAATGTAATAGTCTATAATTAAATTTCTTTATAGAACCAGTAACGTTAAATATAGGCCTAATAAGGTGATGAACAGGATTGGTATCGTTAGAATGATTCCCGTTTTAAAATAGGTTCCCCACGAGATTTTCACTCCTTTTTGGGATAAAACATGAAGCCATACAAGTGTTGCAAGCGAACCAATTGGGGTGATTTTTGGCCCTAAATCAGAACCCACCACATTGGCATAAATAAGTGCTTCTCTCAATACGCCAGATGTGTTCGTTTCAGCAATGGCCAATGCATCAATCATCACTGTAGGCATATTGTTCATAATAGAAGATAAAAATGCTGCGATAAAGCCCATTGAAACAGTGGCGATAAATAAGCCCTGTTCTGCTGCTGCCTGAATTACAGTGCCTAACGCATCGGTAAGTCCAGCATTTCCTAGACCATATACCACTACATACATTCCAATCGAGAAAAACACAATATTCCAAGGTGCGCCTTTAATAACCGCCTTCGTATCCACTGCTTTACTATTTCTGGCCATCAGGATAAAGAAGATCGCGATTACCCCTGCAACAATTGAAACAGGTAGATGAACGAACTCACTTACAAAGTAACCAATAACGAGTAATCCAAGCACATACCATGATAAACGAAACATTTTATGATCCTTGATGGCATCTACAGGTTCACTTAATTTAGAAACATCATACGATCTCGGAATACTTTTGCGAAAGTAAAGTAGTAATACAGTGATCGTTGCAGTTAATGCGAAAAAGTTTGGAATAATCATTCTCGAAGCATATTCCACAAATCCAATCCCAAAGAAATCTGCTGACACAATATTAACTAGATTACTTACTACAAATGGCAGGGAGGTTGTATCTGCGATAAATCCACTTGCCATAATAAATGGGAAAATCATTTTTTCTTGGAAATTTAAATTCCGAACCATTGCAAGTACAATAGGTGTAAGGATCAATGCTGCACCATCATTGGCAAAAAAGGCCGCGACAATCGCACCTAAAATACTTATATAAACAAACATCTTAATACCATTGCCTTTTGCAATTCTCGCCATATGAAGGGCTGCCCATTCAAATAGCCCGATTTCGTCTAATATTAAGGATATTAAAATAATCGCTATAAAAGCTAAGGTTGCGTTCCAGACGATTTCCGTTACTTCCAGGACATCACTAAAGCCAACAACCCCAACTAATAAGGCAAGGATAGCCCCTCCAATTGCTGACCACCCGATGGATAAACCTTTAGGTTGCCAGATAACTAAAACCAGTGTTACCAAAAATATTAATATCGCCAGTATAAGCGTTGATGACAAAGTCTTCTCCCTCCAATTAACAACATACGATTCGTGTTCCTTGTTCTTCTAATTCTTTTAACTTATGATCTTGACTAGGTAGTTGATCAAGAAGTTGCTGAATAAATGGATAATATTCATTCGTTTTATTTATCGAGTAAAAAATCCATTGTCCTCTTCGTTCTTCCTTAACCAAACCAACGTCTCGCAATTTACGTAGGTGCTGACTTATAGATGGTTGACTTGTTTTAAAGATCTCAACAAATTCACAAACACAGCAATCATGTTTATCAAGTATTTTCACCATAGTTAAGCGGGTTTTATCACCTAACAATTTTAGAATAGTTGCAGCTTTATCCATTTCAATTACAGTTTTAAGCATCTTTGCCTCACCACCTTTCATTCGTGTATCATCATATAATTAATTGCTTATATACGCAAATTATATGATCAAATTATAAATTATGTGTATTAAATCCAATTTTATTCCAATAAAAACCAAACTGCGAATTTAAGAGCCTTATGCTCACTTTCCACTCCTTCTAAAGTGAAGCAACCACTACTCGCTCAACGACTCTTTGCGCAATTATTTTAATAGTGTTATATTTTCAAGTGTGTTTGTCGCTAATTTAACAGAAAAGAGAGGTGTAACTACTGGCTAAGACAAAATCACTTTTCGGAAATATTTATTATGGTTGGGTTATTGTGATGATTGCGGGGTTAGGGGTATTTTTCTCTGGACCTGGTCAGACATATTCAAATTCAGCTTTTATTGATGCGTACATAACTGACTTCGGTTGGTCACGCTCTCAAGTGTCAGGCATTTATTCTGCAGCAACGCTTGTGGCTGGTCTTATTATGCTTTTTGTGGGGAGATTTATAGATCGTTTTGGCCCGAGGATCATGATGGTGTCGATTGGGACAATCTTTGCGATTGCCTGTTTTTGGAACAGTATTGTCTCAAGTATCTGGATGCTCGCATTAGGGTTTTTCTTCATCCGGCTACTCGGACAGGGTAGCATGTCACTTATTCCCAATACGTTAGTTGCGCAATGGTTTATTAAAAAGAGAGGGCTTGCTTTTAGTATTATGACCTTAGGGAGCTTTCTAAGTGCCATGTTATTCCCGATTGTGAATACATGGCTAATCAATACATGGGATTGGCGGTTTGCTTGGCAGTTCTGGGGTATCTTATTGTTGGTTATATTTGTGCCGATCGCTTTATTTGGGGTACGAAACAGGCCAGAGGACATGGGACTTGAGCCAGATGGCTTTCAGTCTAAACAAGCTACCAGCGTAAAGCCGCTTATCGGCTCGCCTTTCATAAAAGAAGCTGCAGAGGATTGGACATTAAGTGAAGCGAGAAAAACAAAGGCATTTTGGGCTATTCTTGTCTGTGTAGGAATACCTGCCATGGTGAATACTGGCATTACATTCCATATCATATCCATTTTCGGTTCAAATGAATTGTCTCCAGCCGTTGCAGCAACGGTGCTGAGCCTGATGGCTGTTGTAGGAATTCCGATGTCCTTTGTGTCTGGTTTCATTACAGATCGGATTCCGACAAACTATTTGCTGACAGCGATATTTATCATTGAAATCATTCTACTCTTGATGCTACTCGTTACAAGTAACTTCATTATAGCTATTCTTTTTGGAACGGTATGGGGAATAGCGAATGGATTAGAACGTATTGCACTCAATGTCATTTGGCCAAATTACTTTGGTCGTAGATACATTGGCAGCATCAATGGAGTTGGCGTTACAATTGGTGTAATAGGTTCTTCTCTCGGACCACTTCCTTTTGGGATTGGGTATGATCTATTTCATAACTATACATTAGTTCTGCTAATAACCTTAGTCTTTCCTGTTATAGGCGTTATCTCCTCATTAATCGCAAAGAAACCAGATAAATCACAACTCATAAGTAACTAAAAAAGACTCCAGGGGAATTTTCCCTTGGAGTCTTTCTACTATATTCGTTCCCCTTGCTTTAATCTCTCTATCAATTCATTCAAATCAATTCTTTTAACTCGCCAATGCCTACCAATCTTAAAAGCTGGAATTTTGCCTTCTTGCACCAATTTATATGTTGTCATTTCACTTAACTGTAAGTACTCGGCAACCTGTGAAACTGTCATAATTTCGTTTGCTTTGTTTGTCATAAAGACGCCTCCAAACTTTAAACTATCTCTTATCATACCATAAATAAATTAAGAGGCAAAAAAACATCCAACTAATTATGCTCAATTATAAATGGTTATAATTAAATGTATTTAATATGTATGTTTGTTGTTTTAGGTACATAATTCGAGAAAAAAGAAGGATATTCGAGCAAAATTAAAATGGCCACGCTTTCTCGGGGTTTTGCGAAAGAAGAATTATATGGTATGATTCGTCTTGTTGAAAACGGAATGAACTTTTGAGAGGATCAAAAGTAAAAAATATATTAAGAAGGAGTAGAAACATGAATATACAAAAATTACAACAAGAGTGGTTTGGGAATATTCGCGGTGACGTTATGGCCGGTATTGTTGTTGCATTAGCCCTTATTCCTGAAGCAATCGCTTTTTCCATCATTGCTGGTGTTGACCCAATGGTTGGATTATATGCTTCATTTTGTATCGCTATTGTTCTAGCGTTTGTCGGTGGACGACCGGGGATGATATCAGGAGCAACAGGTGCAATGGCGCTATTGATGGTGAATTTAATCGCCGATCACGGGCTGCAGTATTTACTAGCTGCAACCATTTTAACAGGAGTTATCCAAATCTTGTTTGGTGTCTTTAAATTGTCGAAAGTAATGAAGTTTGTACCACGTTCCGTTATGATTGGTTTCGTTAACGCATTAGCCATCATGATCTTTATGTCACAGCTTGATCACTTTGTCGGCGAAACCTGGGTTATGTATGCTTTAGTTGCATTAACATTAGCTATTATTTATCTATTACCGAGATTTACAAAAGCTATCCCATCTACATTAGTTGCCATCGTAGTTGTTACATTTATTGCGATTACAGCTAATCTGCATGTCGGAACAGTTGGAGATATGGGAGCCTTAACACAGCAATTACCAGTGTTCTTGCTTCCATCAATCCCATTAACATTCGAAACATTTATGATTATTTTACCTTATTCTCTATCATTGGCAGTTGTTGGATTAGTAGAATCTCTATTAACCGCAAACATTGTAGATGATATGACAGATACAGAGAGTAAAAAAGATAAAGAAAGTCGCGGGCAAGGGATTTCTAATATCGTTTCGGGATTTTTCGGTGGTATGGCTGGTTGTGCCATGATTGGCCAATCTGTTATCAACGTCAAATCGGGTGGTAAAGGACGTCTTTCCTTACTTGTCGCAGGGGCAGTATTGATGTTCTTGATTATCGTACTTGGTGGATTGGTTGTACAAATTCCAATGGCTGCACTAGCAGGGGTTATGATTATGGTTGCCATCAGTACCTTTGATTGGGCCTCCGTGAAAAACCTAGCTAAAATACCAAAAACAGACGCAGCAGTTATGGTTGCAACAGTGGCTATCGTGTTATTAACACACAATCTAGCAATTGGCGTATTAGCTGGAGTTCTATTAAGTGCCATTTTCTTCGCAGCAAAAATTTCATCGGTCAAAGTAAAAGAGGAGCTTGTTACATCAGAAGAGAAAAAAGTCTATTACGTACAAGGACAATTATTCTTCGCTTCTGTCAATGACCTTCCTAACAAATTTAGTTTTGACGATTCTATTAAACAAGTAGAGATAGATTTAACAAACGCACACCTTTGGGATGATTCTGCAATTGGGGCATTAGATAAAATTGAAGTTAAGTTTGCGCAGAACAATATAGAAGTTCACTATTCTGGATTGAACGAAGCGAGCGAACAATTGAAAAACCGAATTGGTGGATTATCACAGGCTTCCGGACACTAGGATCAAACACTGAAGGGATGGAACAACTATGTTTCAAAAAATATTAATCGCAACGGATGGATCAGAGCATTCTTTTCGCTCTACCCAGTATGCCGTACAGCTAGCAGAAAAATTTGATGGCACCATTGATATCGTCTATATCGTGGATGGGCAGACAGCCAAATCGGATGTATTAAACTCCACAGATAAGTATGCGATCGAAAAGAAAAGAAACGAAAAAATAAACGCAGTCAAACAAATGGTTACAGATGCTCAGATCGAATGTGAGGCACACATCCTACACGGTGAGCCAGGTCCGACAATTGTTGACTTTGCGAATAAGCACGACTTTGACTGTGTGATTGTAGGAAGTCGCGGACTAAATAAACTGCAAACCATGGTCTTAGGAAGTGTTAGTCATAAAGTAGCGAAACGAGTAGAATGTCCAGTACTCATTATAAAATAAAGCCAATAAAAAAGGGGCCTTTTGATAAGGCTCCTTTTTATTGGAAAATAAATATATTTATTTATAATTTAATATAATTTAATTGTATATGGTATAATTTATTAGTCGATTTCCAAAAAAAGATTAAGCGGCGAAGAGAATGTTAGAAGATACTGGAGAACGTGTCATTCCCGAAAAAATGAAGATAACAAACGAACTATTACTCGAGCATGTAGCAAGGTACCATTTCTCCATTAACTATGCTAGAGGAAGAGTGTTAGATTTTGCAAGCGGCTCAGGATATGGAAGTCATATCATCGCAAAAAAATGTAAGAAAAGGGTGAATGAAGTAATTGGTGTGGATATTGATAAGGAAGCTATTACCTATGCTCGTGGCACATATTATCATCCGTTAACAACATTTCTTAAAGAGGATGTAGTCGATCCGACACTACCAGAGAAATTAGGGCAATTTGATACTATCTTAAGCTTTGAAACCATTGAACATATAGAGAATGAGCAGCAATTTTTATCAAATATTTACCAGTTACTAAAACCAGAAGGCACGTTAGTATTATCCACTCCATTTGGTAAAGGGAGAGGTAGACCATGCGGTTCCCCTTTTCATGTCCATCAATTAACCATAGAAGAGTTTAAAATTTTATTTGCTAATTACTCCGAAACAACATTCTACTATCAAAAAGGTGCACTCATTGAACGAGCAGGCTACGAAACGATCGGACAACCACCATTAGGGATTGTGGTTTGTAGAAAGTGAGCAGGGGGAAAACACCCCCTTTTATCTTATTTGTAGTTGCACGCTTATTCGATTGGACAAATACCCTAACTTGTTTTTTAGTAATTTTCTCAACTACTTTCAGAAAAATATACTGAGTACCCTGTGATTATGTTTTGTCTGACATGTCAATCGGCACATCCAACGTCTTTTAGTACCACTAATAGTATTGTTGGGTTTTTAAAAGAGAGTACATATGATATATCTTTGAGTATTCGATTCATTATAACCTAAGCGATTGTCCATTTTGCTCTTTTACATTAGTAACAATTACTTATTCCCTCCTTTAGTTTAGCCACAAAAATTACTTTCTTTAAAACTCTTATTTCTCGATTCATACAAACACTCTTTCTTATTTGCAATCATTTCCATAATTTCCACTTAAATTTTAATTATTATTTATTGAATAAAGAACATATATTCGCATATAATATAAAAAGAAACATTTGTTCCCTTTTATTTTGGAGGTTTCTTATGAAAAAAGTTATTTTTTTAGTAGATATGCAAACGTTCTATGCTTCTGTTGAGAAAGCAGATAACCCAAAGTTTCAAGATAAGCCTTTAATTGTGTCTGGAGACCCAGAAAGAAGAAGTGGCATTATTTTAGCTGCATGTCCATTAGCAAAGGAGGCTGGAGTAAAAACTGCCGAACCATTGTGGCAGGCTAAGATAAAATGCCCAGAAGCAATTATTGTAAGACCCCGTATGCAACGATATATTGAGGTGTCATACCAAATTACACAGATATTAGAGCAGTTTACGGACCTGGTTGAAGCCTTTTCTATAGACGAGCAATTCCTAGACGTTACAGGTAGTCAACGGTTATTTGGGAGTCCCTTAGAGATTGCTCAAAAACTTCAAATCGCAATCCAAGAGGGTACTGGTGTATATAGCCGAATCGGAATTGGATCAAACAAGATACTCGCGAAAATTGCTTGTGATGCTTTTGCAAAGAAAAATAAAGAGGGTATTTTCCAATTAGATTCTGCAAATATGAAAGAACAAATGTGGCCACTTCCCATTGGAAAAATGTTTGGTGTCGGAAGTCGAATGGAGCATCATTTAGGGCGAATGGGTATTCAGAGCATTGGTCAGTTAGCACAATTCCCTGTTCATATCCTTAAAAAGAGATGGGGAATTAATGGAGAGGTTTTATGGCAAATTGCGAACGGCATTGACTACTCACCTGTAACATTAAATACCCATGTACACCAAAAGGCCGTCGGGCATCAAACAACCTTACCGAGGGACTACGGAACACTCGAAGAAATTAAAGTAATACTGTTGGAGCTAAGTGAAGAAGTTGCCCAACGCGTTCGAGCGAAAAACTATAGGGGTAATACTGTATCTGTGGGAGTAAGAGGAGCTGATTTTGAGAACCCTACTGGCTTCCATCGGCAAGTGAAATTAACAACACCTACTAATTTTGGGATGGACATTTTTAAAGCTGCTTTTAAATTATTTTGTACACATTGGGATAGATTACCGATAAGAAGCGCAGGTATTACATTATCCCAATTGCAATCAGCAGATTCATATCAGCTAAGTCTTTTTGACTTTTCCATGAGAAAAGAAGAATTAAACCAAGCAATGGATATAATCCGTTCTAAATACGGCCAAACATCTATTGTCCGTGCGTCTTCATTAACTAAATCAGGGCAAGCTTTTGCCCGAGCTGAAAAAATTGGTGGTCACTATAAATAACCTTAATAT
The DNA here is from genome assembly GCF_000285495.1 of Oceanobacillus massiliensis str. N'diop. GTDB lineage: Bacteria > Bacillota > Bacilli > Bacillales > Amphibacillaceae > Oceanobacillus > Oceanobacillus massiliensis. Next base: position 363,423 of record NZ_HE610977.1, on the reverse strand, counting down.
AGGAGGAAGCTAAAGTGAAACTTAACAAACTTACCCCGGGTTCTAATTTATTATGGGAGTCAAGCCGGATGATGTTACCTGAACATAAAGAAGTGCTTCAACAACACCAAAAAGAGCTACACAAAAGAAAAAAACCTATTCTAGATGAACAACAAATTGAATTATTTTCTCACAGTATTGGGGAGGCTATGAAACGAAATAAAGATGTTAAGATGCAGATCTTCAATCTATACGAGGACACCTATATTGTTGGGAAAGTAAAGAAAGTATCACCTGAACGGGATAAAGTACTAATAAAATGCAAAGACAGAGACGAGTGGCTTAATTTCAATGAAATTTTAGCTATATCTTTACTTTAAGATGATGGAGACATTGAATTAATCAATGTCTTCATCACCATATAAGGACTGGTCTGTGAGATCAGAGGTGTCAATACCGAGAATATGTAGTTTACGAAGAAGGCGAAGGTTATGGAGAAGGAGTCTCTGATGTTTTTCTTTAAGTTCTTCATAATCACTACGGTAGACGTTAGCTCTCATTTTTTCTTTTTCTACTAACTGAGTTAATCTGGTAATCTGATTATCTCCTTTTTGGAGCTTTTTCTCTAAATGAATTATTTCTTTTTCTAATTGTTGCTTTTCTTGATTATAATGTTCGGACTCCTTCTTAGCTTTTCTTTCTTTTTCAGATTTAGACCAGTTTTTATCCCACAAAATCCGTAAATGGGGCTTATATAAAGCTGCCCTACTTAAACCAGCGATGTCAGCTAGCTTGACTGCTGTAATACGACAATGTGGTCCTTCTAAATCCTTAAGGTATTGTAGTGCCCAACTTACACGTTCGATACTATCTTCACGCTTTTTCTGTTGTAACAATTGTAACCCTTCATTAGGCATATGTTTCACTCCCAAACTGGAGGAGTATTAAATTTATCAAGTTGTTCTTGGAGCTTCTCCTCTTTAAAATGTTCAATTCCATTTTCACAAATTTTTAAGATGCGTTCTAAATAACTTACATTTCGAATAGCATTTTCAAAGTGTGCAGCACGTTTAGTATCTCCAGATGTTCGGTCAACCACATCCATCCAGTACTCGTATTCAGCTTTATAATCCTTTAAATATTCTAATTTGGGTACGAACCAATCACAAGCATAACACTCAAAATGAACTGAAGTTCCCTTAGGGTTACAACCAGTGATATCACTACAGATCCCGACACCTTTTTTTCCATTAGCCTCCCATGTAAGATAACGCCTTGGTTCCCTTGAAAGTTGTTTTGTAGTACGTTCATCAAGATTCATTATTTTCCCACGAAATTCAACTGGGCTGTCATTAGAAGAACGAAGGTTCTCGATACCGAGGTGAATTTCCTTATGTTTTTCAATAAGTTGATGTGTATAGTGCTTAGGCATTACCTCATTCTTATGTCCAGTTAGCCGTCGAATTTGTTCCAAAGTATAACCTACTGCATAAGCACGATCCGTTACTGCATTATGACGAAATTGGTGTGACGTAGGAATAATAAGTTGGTTTAAATCGTCTCGAAAATCTAAAATTTCAGCAAGTTGTTTAAACAATGCATTAATTTTATGTTTTTTCAAGTGAAATATTTGGTCATAATAGCGTACACTAGGCTTCTCTCCGTTATTTTTAAATCCCCATTGTTGAACAATAAATAAAAAATCAGTTCTTATATCTTCTTCTATATTATTTTTCAGCAACAATTCTTCCGTTTGCTCTTGAAGTTGCTGAATTAGATTAATTACGTATTTCCCATGGCCACTGTATGCTACAGGTATGGTTTTAATTTCTTCTTGAATATAACCACCGCTTTGCTTAGTAGTTGGGATCTGGATTAAGTACTCACTGTAAAAAGATTTCAAACAATCCCTTCTCATAGAAAGCAATTCAGAAATACGGTTTGGAAAGGAACGTATTAACCAATAGAATGTGCGAAATTCGAGAGGAATAGAGATATCTTGATCTTTCATTATCCGATCCCAAGACCGTATAACTTTTTTAGGAATAGGCTTTCTCTTACTTTTTTCTTTAATATATCGAAAAGGATTAATGTTCTTAGTTGGAACAGTATTGGGTGTATCATCAAAATCAGTAAGTTTCATAAAAAAATCTTGAATAGCAGCGTAATATCCCTGTTTAACGTATGTAGCAGAGTTTTTTAGTCTTAATTGATATTCGTAAGCGTTCACATGAGACCGTGTAATCTCTGCTATAGGTAATCCAAGATAGGTCTTATCAATGAATTTAAGAAATTGTGATATCTTGTTACATTTGGTTCTAATAACTCTTGGGAGACCGGTTGATAATAATGCATAATATTTTAATTCATTTTTGTACTGGATAGGTACTTGATAAAAATTCACTATGAAATCTTCTTTTCTTAAGGGGTTATCATTCTTTTTGCTATAATACCACTTATCATCTTCAAATGAGAAATCACCTAATTGGTTTATTCGGTTCTTAAGTAATTCCTCCAGGCTCTGTTTGTTATAAAGAGGGAAGGTTTCAAACACCAAATTATTTTTCGTCATACTTTGGCATCCTTTCTTTTATAAATGATTCTATTTTATTAATTGTATCAGCATACAAGGAAAGTAAATGGTTTTCAGCTTGATAGTCTCGGTAGACCTCATAGTTATGAATACCTTGTTTTTTCATTATTTGAATCATGGCTTCCAGGTAAGCTTTTTGCTCAACATAGAGTTTACGCCACATCGGTAACTTTTGAGGGCCTGTTAAAAGCAAAGAGCAACCAACACATGAGCGTTTCTGACAAGGGCCAAAAGATACATGCTTTAGGCAACTACCATGCCCTTCAGGAGTTTCGCGTGAACCCGTCAAAATTTCCTTCTTCAGTTGTTCAAATTCAGTTGTGGTATAAGCTTTACGAATTTCCTCATCAATGTCATCAAAGAGTTTTTCAAATAATTCACGATCTAATTCTGCAATCTTAAGTGCATCAACATCTTGATAATATTGACGAGTTGTATTTTCATTTTGATGACCAAGGATTTCACCGACATCTGCTATTGAACTGCCGGATGTAAGAAGCTTAACGGCTAAAGTTTTTCTACACTGGTGGTTTGTATAATGCCAATAATGACCATTAACATCCTTAATACTGTGTCGTTTAATACATCTATTGATAGAATTTGCAATCGTAGTTCCTTGGTGCCCAGTAATAGACATATCTTTGTCGTGTCGTCGACTGTTTGCTAATTTCACAAAAATAAATGGCGTTTTCCCAGTAACACGTAACAATTCCGTCTCCATGATTTGTAGTTGAATTATATCAACCACTTCTTGACTTAAGAGGGGGACACTGTGGTAATCTTCAAGTCCTGATTTCCTGCGTTGTTTAAAAGTTTTGCTCGGAATGAAATTTATATAGTGAAGTTTTTCCTTTTCATTGAATGTTAAGCAATCACTTTTAAGTTTTAATACGTCTCCAGCCCTCATTCCTGTATGCATCATGATAAGCCATGTTCTTTGCACGTGAACAGGGCAATCATGAATAACAGCTGATATTTGTTTTACAACCTCATCTGGAATATATACACTGTTCTTGGTAAAACCGTCAACATTAGAAAATGTAATACGTCGAAACGGATTACGAAGGGAGGATCGATTGCTTTTTTCTTTCAACCAGTCAAATAATATCCTTAGTTCACTAAAAGCATCACTAATTGAGCTTACGTTATATTTTCTTCTTCCATTGGTAGCTTTCATCAGTTGAAGACAATCGAGAATTTGTAATGATTCAACATATGTTATATCAAGAAATGAAGTATATTTTACACCGATAGTTTTAATCGCATTCGTTACACGACATAATGTGTGGTACCTTCTCGAAAGAGCCTTAGGTGATTCTCCATTCTCATACCAATAAAGTAAGTAATGTTGTACTTCACGTTTCATTTTGTAGAGGTTCGAAAAATCTATATTAATTACTCGAGTTGTTTGTACATCGATATAAGGAATGGTCCAATTATTAGCTCCAATCTCCATACTAAGTTGTTGATTATTTTTCTCGTTAGCGTCTCGCCAAGCTTTTATGATATTTATGATGAATTCCTGTTGTTGTAAATTTAACCAGGGAAATTCAATTCTTACCTGTATTGCGGTGATTAGAAGTGCATGAAAACTTACTGTTCTTCCCTCATGTGCCAAAAGATCCATGCAATGATTAAGGTAAGCTTTAAACTCTTTAGACAATTCACAAGTGGCTAATTTAAAGAACTGTTCAAATTTAATGGTTTTATAAATTTTATATATTTTTTTACTAGACCGTTTATTTAGTGCATTTGTCAATACTGATTTAACAACATTATTAAACTGATTCATACCATCATTAAAGGGTGAACTGTCTCTAAGTAATACTCCCAAGTAGTTAGTTTCTTTACTGTATGGGCTCAGAAATTTGCAAAAAGCACTTTTTGTGAAATGAGTTCCTTCTTCTAAGAATTTCTCACCAACCTTTACGAAGAGATTTACAAATCGATCGTTAAAATATGAATGTTCTGAAATTTTATATAATACTCGAGGTGTGTTCTCACCAAATTTTTCTGGTAATCTAGATATGATTTCTATATCTTGTATACTTAGAGCTTCATCCAAGGCTGAAATATATTGTTTCAGCAACTGAAATCCCTTTTTCCAATGGAGCGATATCTCAGTATTATTAAGCAAAATTGTGCAACGTAAAGATCCCTCTTTAACGAGTTCTATCATCACTCTAGTTTTCTCCTTCCTCTAGGGAATGCTTTTTTCCCTCCAGAATAATGGGGTAGATTCTCTCCAAAATTTTTCTTTTTTGTCGCGAGGAATAACCTTTTTCATAGGTTTTAATGCTCTTCACACTTTTCCATCCTAGTTCTTCTTCAATAAATGTCTTTGTAATACCTAATTCAGGTTTTTCCCTCATTAATTCTACTAGCTGTTGTGCACGTGTACTTCGTCCACTGTGAGTTCGTAATTCTTCTTTCTTCAACCCAGCCCTATAGCCTGCGTTTTTTAAAATGCGCAAAAAATTTCTTGATCGAAGCGGCTGCCCTTTATGTGGTCCCTGTGAATTTAAAAACAAATATTTAGAATAAAATAAGTCTGCTGTTTGTCTATCGGTGCTAATATAGGCCTGAATCATTTCAGATAACGACTGGTATATATGTAGAGTGCGTTCATTTGTTTTTGCTTGAGCACGATTTTCAATGTTTGTTTGTTTAACTATTACTAGTGTTTGTTCAAAAGGGTCAAAATGATCAAGCTTTAGGCCTAGAATTTCTCCGATACGCATACCGGTCTCTACACTGATGGCAAATATGATTTCATCTCTTAAAGTAGGTAATTCATCTCGAATTGCTGATATTTCTTTTTCAGAGTACCACTTAAGATGGTTTCTTTTTCTTCTGTATGTAACCCGTGAAAGAATGGTTTCCGCAATATCAAATTGCCATATCTGGCCATAGAGTAACTTTGTATTCACTAAAGGAGCCTGTTTAACTCTTTTACTTCCTAATAATACTGGATTTGTTGATACTTTTTGTTCATCTTCTAACCAGTGGTAAAAAGCCTTTAATACTGTGATATGTGTACTTAAAGCAGTAAAAGTTAACTGCGCTTCTATATTAATAATCTTTTCACCTATTCCAAGGAGATCTTTAATATATTCTTCTACCACCCTTTTATTAACCACTTCTCGGTAATTCATTCTGTTAGCTCTTAAAAAGCGAAAATAGCGTAGTAGAATGTAGGCATAACGCTCACCTGTTAAATAACTATTAATACTTATCAAGTCCAACCAAAGACAGGCATCTTGTACAGGGATACCATTATCAGTGATCATGTATCTTAACTCATTTTTATCTTTGGCAATCTCTACATAAAGACCATAACGATGTTGATTTTTTTTCAATAAATCCTCCCCTTATTGATGAAAATAAATAGTTTACAAAAACAAATCTTGTCACTATACTTATCAACCTTACTACCTCTATCTTTAGCTGACATTTGTAAACTATTAATATATCGTTTATATAATAATAACAGAACATATCAATACAAAGCACATCATTACGTGGATAAGATGAATAATCCAAACCAATACCACCACCTGTTTAGAACGTATGTTCCTATTATATGGAGATTTACAGGAAATATCAATTGGCAATTTATGTATCAGCCGAGGGCATAACGATTGGTGGAGGATTCTATCAAAAAGAATCTTTCGAAGGCATTGCCGGTATTTGGTGGCCCTGCAGGTTATATTTTTATTTTAAAAGGCAAAGAAATCTTTTGAGAGAACAGCGTTGATAAAACAAAAAGGATGCACCAGGCATCCCTTAAAGATTTCCGTTTTCATTTGAGAGGAGGAAAGATGCTAAGCTGAAAATGGGTTAGATTCTATCCTAGTAGAAGGATCCGAAAGAAGTTCCTACAATGATTAGCAAAATAAACAATACGACAACCAAAGCAAAGCCACCGCCATATCCTCCTTGGCCGCCACCAGCGTAACCACTCATAATTTCACCCCCAAATCATAATATACAAACAGTATATGGCAATGCGAGCAATAAGGAAGGGCATAGCAACCAAAAGCAGAAAAATGGGATGCCATGTCCTGAAACTGATAAAAACCATCATAAAAAAGGATTCTGTCCCGTCTTTGTAGAATTATGTTAAATAGTTGGTTTTCAGGAGACAGGAGGAATAACATGCTGGTAGAAAATATAACAAACTATGTCGAAAGTGATAAGAAAATCAAAGGTGGCCTAATCGGGATTAGTATCCGCAAAGCATCATCGGGAGATGCAGTCTATGAGCATCAAGGTGATATCCGACTGCACCCGGCATCCAATATGAAATTACTGACTGCGGCGGCGGCACTTAACGTGCTAGGGGCCGAGTATAGATTTAATACAGAAATCAGATCAGATGGAACCATAGGCGAAAACATGCTAGAAGGAAATTTATATATCATTGGCAAAGGTGATCCGACACTATTGGAGAAAGATTTTGATGCCTTTGCTGAAAAGATGAAGGCAATGGGGATTCGCACGATTAATGGAGATATAATTGGTGACGATACATGGTATGATGATGTCCGGATTTCCCCGGACTTGGTATGGAAAGACGAGCAATATTATTATGGGGCGCAAGTCTCAGCGTTAACGGCATCTCCAAATGAAGATTATGATACAGGGTCTGTCATGATTGAAGTCGCCCCGGGGGAGGCAGGAGAGAATCCAGCCTTTACGATTAGCCCAGCGACCAATTATATAACGATTTATAATGAGGCCGTAACAGTGAGCGAAACAGTTGAGGATGAACTGATTATAGAACGCGATCATGGCGGCAATTTTATAACAATTAAAGGGAGAATATCCCATCATGCCGAGCCAATTAAAGAGTGGATGGCCGTATGGGGGGTAAGTGAATATGCAATGGACCTCTTTGGACAGTCACTTAAAAAGCATGGCATCACATGGAATGGATCTGTAAAGCTCGGTCCCGCTCCTGCATCTGCTGGGCTGCTTTTGTCCCGAAGTTCCATCCGGCTATCAGAACTGCTCGTTCCTTTCATGAAATTAAGCAACAATGGCATTGCGGAGATCTTGGTCAAGGAAATGGGCAAGAAAATACATAATGAAGGAAGCTGGGAGTCGGGACTTGATGTATTGGGTAAAGAAATGGATGCCCTTGGTATGGAAATGGCGAGCATCAAGCTTAAAGATGGGTCCGGAATATCCCATAGCAATCTTATACCCCCATCTGAGATCTCAAAGCTCTTATATGAAATTCAGAATAAAGAATGGTTTCCGGTATATCTGGCATCACTGCCAATTGCAGGAGAAGAGGATAGAATGATTGGCGGCACGCTTCGTGAGAGAATGAAAGGATTTTCGGTAAAGGCAAAAACAGGAACCATTGAAGGAGTGAGTACCTTATCCGGATACATGAATAAGTCGGACGGGGAAAAATTGATTATTTCAATTATGATCAATAACCTGCTTGATGAAGATGAAGGAAAGGTGATAGAGGATGAAATTATAGGAATTCTCGGCAAGGAGTACTAGAAAATGGGCAAATATCTTATTTAAGGAGGGAAACTGGATTTCAGTTCCTTCCTTTTTTATTGACCCATTCTGCTGAGTGTATGATACTACATCAAAAAGACGAGAATAGAAAGAAATCGAAGAACAGCAGTATTCTCAGCTATGTTTCCACAGGATTACCATATTTTTACCACAATTGCATGGTATGTTTAATACAGTGAAGTGACGCCCTGTCATCAAATTCTTTGACAACGTGACACAATGTCATTTATCATGAACGTATACGATAAATGACATCATGTCACTTCATGATAGTTTGGAGGAAGAACATTGCCTAAACAGACATTTTTTAACCTTCCTGTTCATAAAAGAAATACATTAATGGAAGCAGCGGAACAGGAGTTTTCAAGAGTACCGGTATATAAAGCATCGATTGCCAATATTATAAAATCGGCTGATATAC
>NZ_HE610977.1:275889-353908 GCF_000285495.1 Oceanobacillus massiliensis str. N'diop | reverse complement strand
TACCAAGGGGGAGTTTTTACCAGTACTTTGAAAACAAAGAGGATCTTTATTTTTACTTATTAGGCGAGCAGACAAGAGAAAGAAGAACGAATTTTATTAACTTATTAAAAAAACATCATGGTGATATTATAGAAGCCGCAATTGAATTATATTACGGTTTCCTGGTGAACATGCCAGATGAGGAAGAGCATGAATTCTTAAAGAATGCTATGTTGAATGTGACCCATCAAGTTGAAAATGTCTTTACAGATATATTCGAAGCAGGACATGGAGAAGAGCATCTGCAGGAAGTCAAAGCTCTAGTTGATAAGCAACTGTTAAATATTTCGGAGGATAAGGAAATATTTCATATTATGCAAATTGTAACGGCTGTTGCTTTCCGCAATTTTGTTGAAAAGTTTTCAAAGGAGTTATCGGATGAGGAAGCATTGGAGCATTTCAGAATAGAGATGAATCTTTTAAAGAATGGTTTATACAGAAGAACATAACCTCATAATTAATTATTTCCTAAATATAAGAAATAAGGAGAATGCGATATGACTGTTACAATATATGGAGCAGCCTGTTCATCAACGAGGAAAGCAAGGCAATGGTTTGCAAAGAACGAGATCCATTATGTGGAACGCAACATATTAAGAGAACCATTGACTGTCAGTGAACTCCAAGCAATACTGCGAATGACTGTAGAAGGTACAGATGAAATAATTTCGACCCGTTCCAAGATTTATAAAGATCTTGATTTGAACCTGGATGAACTTCCGCTGCAGGAGTTGCTTGAGTTAATTCATGAGCACCCAAGATTACTCAGAAGTCCGATAATTGTTGACGAAAAAAGGTTGCAGGTCGGTTACCATGAAGATGATATCCGACAGTTCCTTCCAAGAAAGACGCGTGAATACCAATGGTTAAAATGGCGCTTAAACAACCTCAGTCTGGCAGAAAGCTAAAACCGGTTTAATATAAAGAAAACATTTGTGGCCACATCCAGCAATAGTGCTGGATGTGGCTTTTCCTATTTTTAAATTTGGAATGGATGGAAACCGCATGGTAACGGTAACGGCTGACTCGCACACCGGGATTGTCGCCTTCCGCAGCCAATGCATTCAGCATCCTCGATTATCGGCATCCACTGGAATTTTCGGCGCGAGCGGGGTTATTTTCAGATTGGAGAAGCTTCTTTATGCTCTGCCATTTGGAAAATAATCGCTAAATGCTGATATATCGCAAAAGTGCTGATAAATTAAGATTTACGCTGATATATCAGTAAAAATGGCTGATATTTCCCGGTTTGTATTTTATCAGCTATATCTTTGAAGACAGCTTTATGTAAAAAGCATACGTAGCCATGATCAGCAATAGTGCTGGATCTGGCTTTTTTTGAATTGCTGCAGATGCGGCATCCCGCACCTGTGTCTATTAATAAGGCTCTTTTCTCGAGGATTGTTGCTTTTAGACCGGCTTCTTGCGGGATCTTCAGCTATTGCTTTTCCCGCTGGAGTCAAAAAAGGAGAGGATATGTGATTTCTTGCTTATCAATCTCATCCCATCTTAAATAAATGGACAATCTGTTCGATAACTGCAACTGCCGATTTCCGCTCCGGGCAGTCGCTTTCCGCGGGCACCGCTTCAGCTTCCTCGGAAGAAACCCACTTCCTGCGGGATCTTCAGCCGCTGCTTTTCCCGCTGGAGTCGACTGTCCTACGCTACAATCCATCAGCTTAATAATTGAATATCAGTATATCGATTCAAAGCCCAATCATAGCGGAGGAAATACACGTAGACTCCTGCGGGAAAGCGAAGACGCTAAGACCCCACAGAGAGCGAACTTTGCGAGCGAGGAGGCTTAGCGCGAGCCCGCGGAAAGCGCAGTGTATTTCCGGAGCGGGGATAAAGCCAATCATTTCTTGTTATGTCGCTGTTTCTATCAAATGCGAAAAGTTTAGAAACAATAATACCCTACGAAAACAACCTTTTATAATTAGAAACATAATATACATTTAAACTTATTAATTTACTTGGATTTAAATGATTGACGATTAGAAAAGTTTAATCTATTATAACAGTAATTGGAATATATAGGTCCCTATCCGGACTTGCAACAACAGGAATGGAGCTGAAAATAATGAGTAAAATATTTGTGATACACGAAAATAGTGAATGGACAGAGCACTTGATCAACAGACTGGAAGAGCTGGATCTCCCTTACGAAGATTGGCTGCTGGGAAACGGGACAGTTGATTTGACTTCTGTACCGCCAGAAGGAATTTTTTATAATCGAATGAGTGCTTCCTCCCATACACGCGGACACCGCTTCTCACCCGAACTGACAAATGCAGTGCTTGCTTGGCTGGAGCATCATGGGAGAACGGTCATTAACGGAAGCCGTGCATTGCAACTGGAAGTAAGCAAGGTATTGCAGTATTTGGAGCTTGAAAAGTTCGGAATCAAAACCCCGAAGACAATTGCTGCAGTCGGCAAAGAAGACATTATCAAATCGGCTGAAGCCTTTGAAGGAAAGAAATTTATTACCAAGCATAACCGTGCAGGCAAAGGACTCGGGGTACAGCTTTTCGAAACAGTAGAGGCATTGCATAACTATGTGGAAGGTCCTGCATTTGAAGAGCCGGTCGACGGAGTTACCTTAATTCAGGAATATATCGAATCACCGGAAGCGTTTATAACAAGATGTGAATTCGTAGGCGGGAAATTTGTCTACGCAGTACGCGTCGATACATCCGAAGGCTTTGAACTCTGTCCTGCTGATGCCTGTCGCATCGATGATATGTTTTGCCCGGTAGGCGAAGAAGCATCCGCACCAGCCAAGTTTGAAATCAGAGAAGGATTCGACCATCCCATTTTGAAGAAGTATGAGCAGGTGCTGGCTGCCAATGACATTCAAATTGCCGGAATAGAATTTATCCAGGATAAAGAAGGGAATATTTTTACGTACGACATCAATACAAATACGAACTACAATAGTGATGCAGAAGCAAAAAGCGGACAATTTGGCATGCTGGAAATAGCGAAATTCTTAAGAAATAATTTAAAAGAACCGGCAAAAATATGATGGATAGGACAGAGCTATCGAAAGCCGGCCGACGCAAAGAAGCTTAAACAGGAGATAAGGTGTAGGCATGGCAATTAAAAACCGGACGGGAGATAAAAATTCTGTTCGGAAGGAAAAACCTCTGTGCCCAGATAAGATGCAGCCATCGCAGATCAAAGTATTTTATTGCAGATAAACGCCTTCTAACCTATACCACTAAATGAAAAAAGGCCCTGCTTTTAGTAGCAGGACCTTTTTTCGCTTTTTCAGACGCCAACGCGAGCTTGTTTTTCAGCGATGAAAAGCGCCTGTTCGAAATCGGCAATCAGGTCGTTAACATTTTCAAGTCCTACAGAAAAACGTAAAAGCCCGTCAGTGATTCCCCGTTTTTCCCTTTCCGCGGCTGGCATTGCAGCATGTGACATTGTCGCTGGGTAGGAGAGAATGGATTCGACAGCGCCGAGGCTGACTGCGAAGACTGGAATACGGACGTTATCGACAAATGCTTTGGCAGCAGATTTGTTTGGCAAGTTGAATGAAAGAACAGCTCCAGCTCCTGCAGACTGATTCTTATGGATATCATAGCCAGGATGTGCAGATAATCCAGGATAATATACGTCTTTCACGAAGGAATGCTCATTTAAATAGTCAGCAATTTGCATGGCAGAATTACTGGACTGATTCAGTCTTGCACCTAACGTTTTAATACCTTGAAGCAAATGATAAGAATCCTGGGCACCAAGAATAGATCCGAATGAATTCTGAATAAAGGCAAGTTTATCACCAAGTTCTTTATCCTTTGTAACTGCAAGTCCAGCTATAACGTCACTATGGCCCGAAAGGAATTTAGTGGCACTGTGCAGGACGATATCTGCTCCAAGATCAATTGGATTCTGATACAGCGGTGTCATGAATGTATTGTCGATAAACGTAAGACAATTATTGGCTTTGGCAATTTTTATCAGTTCAGGTATGTTTGTAATGTTCATACATGGATTCGATGGTGTCTCAACATAGATTACTTTTGTGTTCGGCTTGATTGCCCGTTTCGTTTCGTTCAAATCGGTCATATCAACAAACGTATGATCAATATTGTAGCGCTTCAAGACTTCGGACACAAATCGGAAAGTTCCGCCATACACATCCTTTGTAACCAGAACATGATCACCGGCTGATAGCAGCAATAGAGCCGAAGAGATGGCTGCCATGCCTGAGGCGAATGCAAGGCCGCGTGTCCCACCTTCAAGTTCGGCGATTTTTTCCTCTAATGCCTCACGTGTTGGATTTCCGGACCTGCTGTAATCGAAAGGGCCGAATTCATCAAAGCTGTTTTGATGAAATGTGGAAGAAAAATAGATAGGGACATTGACTGCACCTGTCTGTACTTCTCCTCGTTGGGGTCCATGAATTAATTTCGTTTCCAGATGGTTGTCGTTATGACTCATTACAATCAGCCTTTCTCCAAATATATTTATTTTAATTTAGCAAGCGCCTGTTCTAAATCAGCTTTTAAATCCCCGGCATTCTCAATACCTACAGAAAAACGAAGCAGCTCATTACTGATGCCGCGTCTGAATCTTTCTTCTTCCGGTATATCTGCATGTGTTTGTGTAGAAGGGTAGGTGATAAAGCTTTCGACGCCTCCAAGACTTTCGGCAAATACTATCAATTCAAGATTTGTCAGGAAGGTATCTACCCATTTGCTATCCTGCAGAGAAAAGGAGAGCATGCCGCCTTTATTAGGGTAAAGAACTTCTGTAACGGCAGGATGTCCCTTCAGAAATCCAGCTATTATTCTTGCATTCTCTTCATGCTTGTCCATACGTAGGGAGAGGGTTTTCAATCCTCTGATAAGCAACCAGGAATCAAAAGGAGAAAGAACTGCTCCGGATGCATTATGGTTCTGGAGCAATTTATTACAAATCTCATCGCCAATGGCAACAACAAGTCCAGCTAAAACATCATTATGGCCGCCGATATATTTGGTTGCACTATGGATTACAATGTCTGCCCCCATTGTTAATGGCTGCTGAAGATATGGTGTTAAAAATGTGTTATCGACAATGAGCAGGAGATTATGTTTGCGTGCAATATCGGCATAACTTGCGATATCAATTTCCTGCATAAGTGGATTGGTTGGTGTTTCGATAAATATTGCTTTTGTGTTGTCCGTAATAAGCTGTTCTGTTTCTTCCACCGTTGCAAATGGGGTATAGGTTGTTTGAATATCGTACATATCTGCGTACTGCTCAAGCATGCGATAGGTTCCGCCATAAAGATCTTCCGGTGCAATCAAATGGTCTCCAGAACGAAACAGAGATAAGACCAGCTGGATCGCCGCCATACCGGAGCTGCAGGCAAATCCGGCGTCTCCAGCTTCCAGCTCTGCAATCCCTTCTTCCAAAATAGCACGTGTTGGATTTTTTGTTCGTGTGTAATCATATCCGGTTGATCTGCCAAGTCCTTTGTGCTGATAGGCGGTAGACAGATAGATTGGGGGATTGATTGCCCCTGTCTTTTCATCGCTCTTATTTCCTAATTGAGCAAGCTTTGTTTCGATACTTTTGTTTGTCATTTTTCCAACCTCCATATGAAATAAGAGCTTTCTTCAATAAAGAAGAAAGCTCTAATAGGTACAGCAATCTTCTTATCTGTTAGGCATTTGCCTACTGGAATTAGCACCTTAACCTGTAACGGCAGGTTGCTGAGACATCAAAGGGCCAGTCCCTCCGTCTCTCTGGATAAGAAATTAAATTAATTTATGTAATTTTTCTAAATAATAATTCCACTGTACAGGAGAAATTTCCAAAATGCAAGAATTAATTTATTTCCTTCCTTCCTGACCATGAATAAAAAACTTCAAGCTGAAAACCGCACCTTTTTAACTGGTAATGAATATTTAATAAAAGAGGCAGGATTATAGCCTACCTCTTATCACATCAAAGGAAGTGATTTAATGTTTTATAATGTAAAGGAATTACAATACCATGCAAAACCGGAACGACCGGATCCTATATTTGCAAGGAAGCTGCAGGAAGTACTTGGCGGTCAATGGGGAGAAATATCTGTAGCTATGCAATACTTATTCCAAGGCTGGAATACACGCGGTGACGGAAAATACAAGGATTTACTGATGGATACCGGAACTGAGGAATTAGCGCATGTAGAGATGCTTGCCACAATGATTGCAAGACTTCTCGATGGTGCACCTGATGTGGAATTGGAAGATGCAGCAAAAGACCCGATGGTTGCAGCCATTTTAGGTGGAATGAACCCACAGCATGCAATTGTTTCCGGATTGGGAGCGATGCCGGCTGACAGTAACGGAAATCGCTGGACGGCAAATTATATTATTGCAAGTGGAAACCTGCTCGCTGATTTTCGTATGAACCTTACGGCTGAATCTCAAGGACGTCTTCAAGTAGCCCGCTTATATGAAATGACGAATGATCGTGGGGTCCGCGATATGCTTTCCTGGCTGCTTGCAAGAGATACAATGCATCAAAACCAGTGGTATGCTGCAATCAGAGAACTGGAAGAAAAAGAAAATATTGTTGTACCAAGTACCTTCCCGAGAGAATTGGAGAAGCAGGAGGTAGCCTATACATTATTCAATTTCTCGATGGGGAATGAGAGTGCTGCAGGACGCTGGGCGCATGGCCCGAGTATGGATGGCTGCGGTACTTTTAACTATGTAGAGGACCCGATAGCACTGGCACCTGCCCCTAAGCTGCAGCCGGCACCTCCATATATATATAACACACCATTATGGGCGCTGCGTAAATCAGATGACCTGCCTGGGCCGAATATGCAGTAGGTTTTCACTGGAAAGACTGTCTATTACTACTTTAGACAGTCTTTCTTTTTCTGCTGCAGACTTGTCTCCGGCATGGGGGCAAAATAAAGAAAGCATTCAATGGGAAGGGTTTCTATAGTATAATGATAGAATAACATTCCTCAGCATTCCTCCTTTATAGCAAAAACCCCAATATTTAATAGAATAGGTGATTTTGAATGAAACTGATTTTAGCAGAAAAACCATCTGTAGCGAAAAATATTGCAGATGCATTAAACATTAAGACGAAAAAGGATGGCTACTTTGAAGGAAACGGCCATCTTATAACATGGGCTTTCGGCCATCTTGTTGAACTATATGATGCAAAGGACTATGACAGTAAAATGAGAAGCTGGAAAATGGATAATTTCCCTTTTATTCCTTCCGAGTTTAAATATAAAGTTAAGAGCAATCCTAAAAACAGAGCAAAGGCTGATCCCGGTGCAGCCAAACAGTTGAAGACTATTCAAAGCCTGATGAAACGTAATGATCTGGAAGCTATTATATCCGCCTGTGATTACGACCGGGAGGGTCAATTAATCGGTGACAGTATTATTTATCGCGGGGGCTCTAAACCGAAAGCTGCAGTTTATCGCCTGCTTTTAAATGAATGGACACAAACTGAAGTGTTAAACGGCTTACAGAGAATGAAGCCAAATACAGCAATGCAGCCATTGAGAGATGCGGGCATAAGCAGACAGTGGGCCGATTGGGTTATAGGCATCAACCTTACTTCTGTCGCCACATTGAAATATCAAAAAGGAAAAGGGAAGGCACTTAATATTGGCAGGGTGCTATTGCCGACACTTAAGATAATCTATGATAGGGATAAGGAAATCGAGAACTTTAAACCAGAGGATTATTATAAGCTGCAGGCCACATTCCAAACACAGAATAATGACAGTTATGAAGGAATCTACCAAGAGGGAAAAGAGGATAAATTCAAGAAGCGGGGGAGCCTCGAACAAATACTGGATACAATTCAGAATAAGCAAGGTACCATCATTGACAAACAGGTAGATAAAAAGAAAGAATTTCCGCCATATCTATTTAATTTGTCCAACCTGCAAGGACATATCACGAATAAATTTAAAGGGTGGACGTCCGATAAAGTATTGAAAGTGGCACAATCGCTTTATGAAAAGAAATTTATTACATACCCGCGTACTTCCAGTATGGCCCTGGAGGAAAGCTTAGTCGGAAAGACCGCTAATGTGCTAAAGACCCATACCGAAGAACTGCCATATAAAGATGAAATAAAATTTATGAAAACAAAAAGAGTTTTCAATAATGCCAAGGTGGAGAGCCATAGTGCCATTATCCCCACGTATGTAAAACCAAAACGGCTGACAGCTGACGAAAATATCGTTTATACAGCGATCAAAAATCGCTTTATCATGCAATTTATGCCAACTGCAGAATATGAAGAAACGAAGCTGATTACGAAAATCAATGAAATCAGTTTACCAGGCGTATTTGTTACAAAGGGAAAGGTGCAGCTTGTAGAGGGATGGAAGAAGGTTGAAAAGATTCAATCCAAGGATACACTACTGCCGCTAGTAGAGGTAAATGAGCGGGTCGATTTATTGGATTCAGAAATAACTGCCCATGTAACGAAACCGCCAAAGCATCATACAGAAAGAACCTTGCTCCGTGTAATGGAGACATGTGGAAAAAGCTATAAAGAAGATGAAAGCGAAGAACTGATGGGCAGTATTTTAACTGGTTTTAGCATCGGAACACCTGCAACAAGAGCAGATACAATCAAAAAATTAAAGGACGTTGGCTATATTTCAGCGGAAAGCAAACATCTGCTGTGTTCAGAGCTTGGTAAGCGACTCGTTGAAACCTTTCCGGTTCAGAATCTGTTCGATCTGGAATTCACCGGGAGACTGGAAAAAGCATTATCTGACATTCAAAAGGGGAAGGCAAGCAAAAAGGAGTTCCTGAATCTTGTTTTCCATTTTACAGATGAGTCGGTTGAAATGATAAAAGATGGCGAGGGAATTATCATTAATGAAGTGGTATCCAAACGGGCAACAAACGAAGTGTTGGGGACATGCCCTGCATGCGGCGGATCAATTACAGATGGTTATAAAGGATTCGGCTGCAGCAATTGGAAAAAGGGCTGCAGATTTGTTGTTTGGAAAAACGATAAATTCCTGGCTACGATGCGAAAGAAGCCGACAAAAACAATGGTGAAGGAGTTACTGAAGAATAAGAAAGCCTATGTAAAAGGGCTGACAAGCAGAAATGGTAAGAAATTCGATGCATATTTAAGCTATGAAAAAAATACCAAAAATGATTATTATAGCTGGAAGATGGACTTTTTAAAGTAGTCCATTCTTGAAACATAAAATCATTAGGAAAATTTTCAAGCTTAAAGTTAAGAAAAAGTGTATAATTAATGATAGAGGTAGCATAATTCGATAAACGGATATTTGAATGAATTATATTTACGATGCTAATTTCCTCGAAGGAGAAGGATGGTCCGTGTGAAAAAAGTTATCGTAAGTACAAAGGAAAACTTGAGTTATGGTACATTAATATGGATTTATGCAAGCAATAAGAAAGTATATCACAGCAGTAAAGCAGTTGATGGATCTGCAGATTTCAGTGAATATGATTCACACTATATGGGTAAAGTCCATGAGCTTTATCGAAATCTGGAAAAACAGCCGGCCCTGTTTAACCGTATGCTTGCTAAATCAGATCGGATTTTTGGTGTTTGTTTAAATAAAAGGCGCTTAGAGAATGGATCTCACGATGTAAAGGTTCTATTTTTCCCTAGCTGGGAAAATGTTCAGGAATTTGCTGAGAACAGCTTTCCGGAGTTGGCAGAGATGGAATTGACTAGAAAAAAGAAGCAAAGAAAAAAGCAAAAAATGAAACAAAGTTTAAGAATGAAGCAAAACAAAAGTGGCTGGAAAGAGGAAAGGCATTCTCCACCAAGAAAAAGACAATATAGCGTGTACTGACCATTCAAAAGCAATTCGAAATATATGAGCTCCCGGAAGATCCATTCCGGGAGTTTTTGCATTTCGTCTGGCGGAATAAAAATAGAATTATTGGATTGAATAGTTTGAAAATTACACGGATGTAAGTTTACAATAAAGAGAGATACTAAAGTTCGTGGGAAATAGACAATAATTGAGTAGGAGCTGCCGTATGAATAAAAAGCTAATCGTGATTAATATGATTACACTAATCGCTTTCCTTTCGGTTGTAAGTGCAGGCATTTATCGCACTGAGGCAATCAAGGAGGAATTCGGAGAAGAAACTGTTGAAGAAGAGACAAAGGCTGCAGAACTGGAGAATGAACAAAGTAATGCTGCTGAAGATCGTTCAATGGATGGCGAATCGGAGATGCTGAACTCTCCATTAAAGAAAAGAAATGCAGAAAATCTTGCTACGGAAAAGATTGGACCAGATACTGGAACTGAAGAGCCCGAAGATAATCATCTAGCCGAGGAGATGGTAAGGGAAGAGGCTGAATCCAAAACCAGCACTTACGATTCATGGGGTAAAAATGATTCTGAAGATCTCCAGAGAAGTTACCGGACAGAAGAGAAAAATATAATATCTACAAACTCAAATGAAGATCAAACGAAGCAAACATCTGTTAAAGCAGAAAATGATAATAAAGCGATAGATAATGCTAAGGGAGAAACCAATAACGAAACAGAAACACCATCGCAGCAGGGACTCCCATCAGATAATGAAATAGATGCCGATAAAGCAGAAACCGGTAAAGAAGCAGACAAAGAAACAGATAAAGAAACAGAAATAGAAACTGATAAAGAAACAGAAAAAGAAGCGGAAAAAGAAACAGAAATTCCACAGGTTCCAGAAACGCCGGAGGTCCCCGAAGAGATTAAAAATCCGGATGAACCTGCAGAACCTAAAGAACCCGATGAACATGGGGAAAAGAAAGAGCCGTTAGAATCTGAAGTTTCACCCGAAGAAAAAAGTGGTTAATAAATGGAATAGCAGGGAATTGGCAATTTAAAGGAGGCGGACCAATGTTAAAGCTGGAAGGAAAAACAGCAATAGTTACCGGTGCTAGCAGCGGAATCGGAAAAGCCATTGCAATGCATTTGGCGAAAGAAGGTGCCAATGTTGTACTTGCGGCGCGGAGAAAAGATAAGCTGGATGAATTGACTGAAGTAATAAATGGTTTAGAATCAGGCAGAGCAATTGCTATTGAAACAGATGTATCTAAACAGAGAGAAATCGATTCCATGATAACAAAGGCTGAAATGACCTTTGGCGATATTCATATCTATGTAAACAATGCGGGTTTGGTAGGAAAGGGTGCAGTGCGAAACCACAATGTCTCCGAATGGGATCAGATGATTGATGTAAATATCAAAGGGGTGCTATATGGTGTAAACGCTGTTCTGCCAGGTATGCTGGAGAAGTCTTCGGGCCATATCATAAATATATCTTCCGTATCCGGCCATGAGGTGACAAAAGTAAGTACTGTCTACAGTGCAACTAAGTATGCAGTACGCGCAATTTCAATGGGGCTTGAAAAAGAGCTTGCCAGAACAGGGGTCCGTGTTACAAACATATCACCAGGTATGGTGGAAACAGAGAGGAATTCTGAGCATCTTCCTAAGGACAGAAAAGCACTCGATACGGATGATATAGCACAGGCTGTCATCTATGCAGTTACCCAGCCACGTTATGTCAACGTAAATGAGATTACAGTCAGACCTTCATAATTTTAGCCAGCTATCCAGGAGATTGTTATTTTTACATGAAAAATGGATGTGATTATTAGCCTATTCACAAAAAGTTTGATATTATGTTTATGTAAAGACAATACAATTAACTAGTTTAAGCGGTTTTATGATAATCTATATGTGAAAAAGTTAATATAGTGGTTGGAAGCGCTTATACTCCTTACATTTTACGAGCTACTTAAAAGGAAAAGAAAGGGTTGGGAAGAATTATGAGTAAACCAAAAATAGTTGTACTTGGAGCAGGTTATGCCGGCCTTGTAACAACAAGACGTTTATCGCAAAAACTATCACCGGAAGAGGCAGAAATTGTACTGATTAATAAGCATAACTATCACTATGAAAGTACATGGCTGCACGAGGTGGCAGCAGGAACAATCAATCCGAATCAAGCACGCTTTATGCTAACAGATGCAGTAAACCCTAAAAAAGTGCGTTTGATTTATGATAGTGTACTTGAAGTGAAAAGAGACGAGCAGCGTGTTGTTCTTGAAAATAGCGAAGTGACATATGACTATTTAGTAATTGCGCTTGGTTTCGTATCCAATACTTTCGGAATTCCAGGTATGGACGAACATGCTTTCTCAATTACTGACATTGAATCCAGTCGTTTAATTGCAGAACATATTGAATATCAATTTGCAAAATATGCAACAGATGAAAACCCAAGTGACGACAACCTGACAATTCTTGTTGGTGGCGGTGGTTTCACTGGAATCGAGTTTGTTGGCGAATTAGCTGAAAAAGTTCCTCAGCTTTGCAAGAAATATGATATCGATCGCAGTAAAGCACGAATCATTAACGTAGAGGCTGCTCCATCCATCTTGCCTGTTTTTGATGAAGATCTTGTTACATATGCGAAGAAATCGCTTGAAGATCGCGGTGTTGAATTCAGAATCGGAGCTCCAATCAAAGAATGTACAGCAGATGGATTTATTGTCGGAGATGACAAAGAATTAATCAAAGCTGGAACGGTTGTTTGGACAGGCGGTGTTACAGGTAACCCTGTACTCGCAAAATCCGGATTTGAATTGGTAAAAGGGAAAGTTAATGTAGATGCTGATTTGAGAGTACCAGGAGAAGAAAACATCTTCATTCTAGGTGACTGCTCATGGGTTATGGATAAAGAATCTGGCAGACCTTATCCTCCAACAGGTCAATTGGCAACACAAGAAGGCGCTGTTGCAGCTGATAATATTGCAGCATTAATACGCAACCAGCCAGTACAGGACTTTGTGTTCCATAATAAAGGAACAGTTGCTTCTCTTGGGATTACCGATGGAATTGGCAACATCCTTGATGGAAACAAAATCCGCGGAAAAGCAGCTGCAGCAATGAAAAAAGTTGTAGATGACCGTTCATTATTTATGGTCGGTGGAGTGAAAATGGTACTTAAAAAAGGTAAATTCCGTCTGTTCTAATTGATAGTCTAAGCAGACTTTATAATGAAAATAAGGTCAAAACAGGGAGGTAACTAATCAATGAAAAATTTTTTATGCGGAGTATTACTTGTACTTGCTTCAGTCGTTGGATACCGCTTAGCAAGTGACTATTTAGAAGATAATCGTGAATTCAGATAAGCAAAGAAGCTCAATGAAGCCATCCTAAGGGGTGGCTTTTTTCTTTTGTTAGAGCCCCCAATCAATGAATGAATCATCGGGTTTGCTGCATACTACCGGTAGGAGGTGGAGAGGTGCGCACTTTATTATTCTTCCTGCTAATTATCGCAATTCCGTTAGAAGAATCAAATGCAAATGTGAATGTCGATAATCAGGAGATAACATTAGAAAAAGTTGAGATACAGCAATATGGATTACAAACCATCGATAGCGCATTTATAGATGCACAGAAGCTGGAAAGCTTGATGGATAACCTTGAAGATGCAATTTACCGTCAACCTGAGAATGCTCATTTTAATCAATTTGGACAGATTGTCGCGGAAAAACCAGGTGCGACGTTAGATCGGAAACAATTTCAGCATTTATTCAGAAATCTATATTATAGTGAGAAAGAGGGCAAATTGAAAGTTCCTGAAACACCGGTATATCCCAAGGTCGATACTGGGCTATTGAAAGAAATCAGCACAAACATGCTGGGAAGTTATGTTACTTTCTACAGACAAAGCAATGCTGAAAGATCACATAATATAGGTTTGGCAGCAGAGGCGATCAACAATACGGTTATTTTTCCAGGGGAAACATTTTCTTTTAATGAAGTTGTTGGTGAAAGAACCGGGGATAGAGGATACAAGCGCGCTCCTGTCATCGTAAGAGGCGAATTATCGGAGGATATAGGGGGAGGCATCTGTCAGGTTTTCTCAACCCTCTACAATGCGGTGGATCTTAAAGGGGTCAAGATCGTGGAAAGATATGCGCATAGCAGGAGGGTACCATATGTTCCTCCTGGAAGGGATGCAACTGTCAGCTGGTGGGGACCGGATTTCGTGTTTAAAAATCTTTATAACGAGCCATTGCTAATCCGGGCCCAATCTGTCAATGGGAGCATGGTTGTTACAATCTACTCATCAGAAACAGTTGAATATTTCAATGGGAATCAGGATTAATTTGACAAGATTCTCCATCTTTGCACTGATTGACAGGAACGAGTTTTCTGTTTTTGGCAACCAGCTTATAGATAACGTCCCCAAGTCCAATAAATTTAAAAAGATACATGAAAGGAACAAAAATCCACAAAAGCGGAAGCATTTTAGCTATTTCTATAATCGCTGAATAGCCGTTAAACCATTTTCCATTATGTTGAACATGGAGACTTTTTTCCATGGCAGGCGGATAATTCTGCATTGTACGGAATGAATCAAAGGTAAGTTTCTTTCTCCAATCCAATTTCTTCCAGACTGTCGATGAATTTGTACAAATTTTACAGTAGCTATCATAGTAAACGATCATGGTTTTGAACACCTCCGTCAATAACAAGTATATATTTATTTCATCCTATTTTAAATCAAAAAGGCTGTATTCCAAATGGAATACAGCCTTTTTTGATTATGCCTGTTTATGAAGCTCAAGTTCAAAGTTGATGTTAACTTCTTCACCAACAAGTACGCCGCCAGTTTCCACAGCTGCGTTCCAAGTAAGTCCAAACTCTTTACGATTGATCGCAGTTTTACCGCTGAAACCAGCTACGGTATTACCACCCATTGGGTCTTTGCTTTGGCCCTCAAAAGTTACATCGAGTGTAATAGGCTTCGTTGTATCCTTAATCGTTAAGTCCCCATTCACTTCATATTCATCGGCTGATTTTTTCTTGATATCAGAAGCGACGAAAACCATGGTCGGATATGTTTCAGAATCAAAGAAATCTCCTGAACGTAAATGGTTGTCACGATCTTCATTACGTGTATTAATGCTTGCTGTGTCAATAGTCACTTCGATTTTTGCATCTGTCAAATCTTCTGGATTTGCTTCCACAACTGCATCAAACTTATCAAACGTACCTTTTGCTTTTGAAATCATCATATGTTTTACTGAAAAACCTACTTCACTGTGTACCTGGTCAACCTTCCAAACTGTCTTAGTCATAAAAAATCCCTCCAAAATAATTTAATGTAACCCAGTAGTTACTTTCTGTTACCTAGTATAGATAGATAAACAAATAATGTCAAGTGCTTTTAATTAAAAATAATTTAATTCAATTCAAATTAAATACAGTGTTATTTTAATAGAATTCCCTAATCGGTACTGATTAAACATAGGAAAAACTTATGAGGAGAATGTTTTTGGTGATTATTGACTTATTTTTCGATATACTAAAAAGATAGAGTAAAATCAAAAAAATAAGGAGCGATTTGATGCAGGCGTTATATAATCCTACATGGAATCTAGATGCAATATTCTCAGGAGGAAGTGATTCAGAAGAATTTCGTACATATGTGGAAAATATAAAGAAGGAAATGGCAACACTTTCGGCAATGGTGGAAGAATTCGATAGGGACTCGGAGAGCATGTTCATCGAAATTTTAAAACAGCTTGAAAGCACTATGAAGAAATTGCAGGAGGCCTCGGCATTTGTCAGCTGTTTAAGTGCACAAAATGTAAAGGATGAGAAGGCGGATCTGCTAGTGGGAGCACGAAATGCACTGTCAGCTGAAATGAATGGAATCCAGACCAATTTTGAGCAGAAGATGGTTTCCATTGAGGATGCAAAGTGGCAGGAATTATTAAAGAGACCAGAAGTACAGGATGTTTCTTTCATCCTGAATGAATCCAGAGAAGCTGCAAAAGAGCTATTATCCGGTGAGCAGGAAGTGCTAATCAATGACCTCAAAGTCGATGGCTATCATGCATGGAACCAAATGTATGGAACGATTGTAGGCAAGATGAGTGTGGATATTGAAGAGAATGGAGAAATTAACTCCTATTCTGTTGGTCAGGCGGCCAATAAGCTGAGTCATCCTGACAGAAATGTACGTAAGCATGTGTTTAACCAAATGCAGAAGGCTTGGAAAAGTGAGGCAGATCTGTTTGGCCAAACGCTGAATCATTTAGCGGGTTTCCGGCTGCAAACATATAAACATCGCAAATGGGAAAATATTTTAAAGGAGCCTTTGCAAATAAACCGCATGAAGCAGGAAACGCTGGACGCCATGTGGACAGCGATTACAAATAGTAAAAAACATTTTGTTGCCTATTTACAGAAAAAAGCTGACTTATTAGGTTTGGATAAATTGAGTATATATGATATCGGTGCGCCATTAACCAATGAAGTGAAAACGTCCAGCTATACAGAAGGAGCAGATTTTATTGTCGATCAATTTCGTGCATTCAGCCCAAAAATGGCCGACTTTGCAAGAATGGCATTCGATAAACGATGGATTGAAGCAGAAGATCGTGCTGATAAACGTCCTGGTGGCTTCTGTACGAGCTTCCCGGATAGTGAACAAACCCGGATATTCATGACCTATTCTGGTACGTCTTCGAATATTTCCACGTTAGCGCATGAGCTCGGACATGCCTATCATCAGCATGTCATGAATGATGTAAATGGATTTAATCAAGGGTATGCAATGAATATTGCAGAAACTGCCTCTACATTTGCGGAAATGATTGTAGCTGACGCAACGGTGAAGCATGCCAAGAATAAAGAAGAAAAGATGGCTTTGCTGGAAGATAAGCTTCAGCGAAGTATTGCTTTCTTTATGAACATTCATGCTCGTTTTCTGTTCGAAAACCGTTTCTATGAAGAGCGCAAGAAGGGGATCGTTTCCGTTAACCGATTGAATGAGCTAATGGTAGAGGCACAGCGGGAGGCATACTGTAACAGTCTGGAACAGTATGAACCGAATTTCTGGTCGTCCAAACTTCATTTTCACATCACTGGAGTCCCTTTCTATAACTTTCCTTATACGTTTGGATATTTGTTCAGTCTTGGCATTTATGCATATGCCAAAGAAAAGGCAGGAAGCTTTGAGGAAGATTATATCTCCCTCTTGCGGGATACGGGGCGCATGAATGTAGAGGATCTTGCAATGAAGCATTTGAATGTCGATTTAACAAAGCCTGATTTCTGGGAAAATGCCATTTCATTATGTGTTGCCGATGTAGAAGAATTCCTAAGCCTATAACGGTATTGTTATTTTTGAATGGATAAGTTACAATACAGGTAACAAAAAAGTAAATAGAAAAAGCCTACAGGGGGAGCCGTTTGGCTGAGAGTGGACATTGTTGATTTCGTCCAGACCCTTTGAACCTGTTAGTTAATGCTAGCGTAGGGATGGTAGTCTTTTTGATGGATAACAAAGCAATGTGAGCGAAGCAGGCTGTCTTACCGCAGTCCCATCAGAAAGCTTCCCCTTGGCATTGCTTTTTTGTATGGAATTAAAACTGCTTTAAAAAGGGGAGAAATAAGAAATGAGTTCAAAGAGAATTTTATTTTTAGTCGAGGTAGCAATTTTTACGGCACTGGCATTGCTCCTGGACATATTGCCAATTTCTTTTAAGATATGGGCACAGGGTGGGTCGGTATCTTTTGCAATGATTCCAGTTTTTATTCTGGCATTTCGCTGGGGTATAAAAGGTGGACTGCTATCCGGTTTCTTATGGGGGTTACTGCAGATAGCAACCGGAACAGCGTATATTTTAACACCGTTGCAAGGTTTTATTGATTACATGATTGCATTTACAGTGATTGGGTTTGCTGGCATTTTTGCTAAGAGAATTCATCTTGCTGTTAAGTCCGGTGAAACGAAAAAGTATTTCACATATATTACACTAGGTGTTTTACTAGGTTCTGTATTGAGGTTCATCTCGCATTATACAGCAGGAATCGTATTTTTCGATTCTGCAGTCGAGGGACAGCCCAATTGGCTTTATTCTCTAATTTACAACGGTTCCTACATGCTGCCATCTTTTGTCCTTTGTACGATTATCGTGTTCTTTCTATTTCATAAGCAACCTAGAATATTATTGAACATTGCACAAAGATAATTAGAAACATAGTCTTTGGAGATAACCTCTTATTTGGGAAAGGGGTTATCTTTTTATATTTTCATAGAAAAGGGGATAACCCATTATTTCGGATCATCCCCTTAAATTTATTTAAAATATAAAGTTTTCTACGTTATCGTGATTCGTTACCATTAATAGGATTTTGCCGTCATCCAAATCTTCCTCCAGATTTTCCGATTCCGCTTCGGAAAATCCCATATCTTCCAGCTTGGTACGCAATTCATCACCTTGGCTGTTAAACATATTTCCAACTGCACTTGAGAGTTCCATTTCCTTCATGCCAATTGTATTGGTATCAGCAGCTTCTGCTAGACGCCCAGTTCGCTGGTCATCATGAGTAAGGACATAGATATCTTCCTTTTTGACGTCACCTGCTTTTAATTTGGTTACATCCATTTTTAATTGCTCTTCATTTACATATTCTCTAACAATAGGTTTCATATTATTATCCTCCTCCTTTATGCTTACTTGTTTTATTCCCGTTCGTTATAGAAATAAACATTCCGCAATTTCTAAAATAGTAGCGCTCTCCAGTTTTTGTGCATAGGCTATAGCACAATCGAAGGGAGGAAGATAGAAGGATGGATCTAACGATACCTCATTTGTTATATGGCTTATTTACCTTGATTATAATTGTGACAATGATTTTCCGGAAAGGGGTAGTTTTGCCAACCTTGCTCGGAACATTTATTATAGCCTGGGTTTATAAAGGCAGTCTCATTGATGGTTTTACAGCGATTTTCAATGCTAATTTGGTAGCTGCACAGGAGCTTTTCAGTATTTTTTTGATAATAACTTTCATGTTGGCACTTCTGCATTCGCTGCGTGACTTGGGTGCGGATGCAAGAATGATCCAGCCTATCCAGAAAATGATGGTGAATGGTCATGTCTCCTTTTTTGTGCTGATTGGCATAACCTATATTATCTCCTTGTTTTTCTGGCCAACTCCAGCAGTTCCATTGATCTGTGCCTTGCTAGTTCCGGCAGCGGTCAGAGCTGGTCTTCCGGCAATATCAGCCGCGGTTGCCATTGCGCTTGCAGGGCAGGGGATGGCATTATCCTCAGACTATATCGTACAGGTTGCTCCGAGTCTTTCGGCTGCATCGGCTGGAATCGATGCAGGAGATGTCGCCGATAAGGCATTGGTTCTATCTCTTATTGCAGGAGCTGTCGCCATTCTACTTGCATATTTATTATATCGAAAATCAATCCGCTCAAAAGATGATCCATATAATGAAGTCGAGGCGGCACAATTACAGACTGCTGATGGCACAGTAAATAAACCCAAAACCATTCATTTAAATACATGGAGCAGGGTTTTTGCAATTGTTGTACCGCTGACCCTTCTCGGTGTCGTAATATATATGCTGTATACGAAGCTATTCTCCGGCAGCAGTGAGCTGGTGGGAGGAGATGGCGCAGCGTTTGTCGGTGGTGTTGCAGTAATCCTTCTGCTGTTTTCAACCATTGCATTTGGCAAGCAGCATGCCTTGGATTATGTAAGTAATCACATTACGGATGGATTTGTATTTGCCTTTAAAGCGATGGGACCTGTTATCCCTGTGGCAGGATTCTTTTTCTTGGGAAGTCCAGATCTCTCTGGAAGAATACTTGGGGTAGAGGAAGGGCCGGCGTTATTGTTCGATCTTGTTTCATCAACCGGAGAGTTTTTGCCGCAAAGTTCCCTCTTGGCAGCATTAAGTGTTCTGATTATTGGTATTATCACCGGTCTTGATGGCTCAGGTTTCTCCGGGTTGCCATTAACAGGTGCCTTGGCAGCATCACTGGAAACATCATCAATTGATGCTGCGACGCTGGCAGCAATTGGACAGTTAGGGGCAATCTGGACTGGTGGGGGAACAATAGTAGCCTGGTCATCTTTAATTGCAATAGCTGGATTATGTGGTGTGTCGGTGATGGACTTAGTGAGAAAGAATTTTCTTCCTGTCATCATAGGATTGCTTGCCGCGACTGTTATAGCCGTATTCTTTCTTTGATGGCACTTCTTTTTCGTATTTATGAATTTTAAGGAAACAGTGCATGATAGAGAATTACAGCAACAAACTTTCTCGCTGTTTGTTTAAACGAGAAGCTTTTACTTAAAAGGAAAAGGTGTTATCGCCTTTTCTTTTTTTGGTTGGAAAATGCACAAAGGTATTTAGTAACTTTTTGTTACTAGCCTTTATAGAGATTTTCTGGAATAACGGGTAAATGAGCTGTACTAAATTAAAGCGCTTTCACATAGGGTGTAAAAGAAATCATTATTTTTATAGAAAAGGGAGGTAGAGGAATTGAATGGTATTCTAGTAGCGCTGATTGGTATGGTCATATTCGCTTTAGGCTATCGCTATTATTCAAAATTTGTTGCGGAAAAGATATTCAGATTGGATTCGAATTATGTCACACCAGCACATCGGTATAGGGATGACATAGACTTTGTACCGACAAATAAATTTGTACTTTGGGGCCACCATTTTACATCCGTCGCAGGGGCGGCACCGATACTTGGTCCTGCAATTGCTGTGTATTGGGGATGGCTTCCGGCTTTTTTATGGGTTATCCTTGGAACTGTTTTCGCAGCAGGAGTCCATGATTTTGGAACGCTGGCATTGTCGGTCAGAAATAAGGGGCAATCTGTAGGGACGATTGCTGACAAGCTGATCGGACAGCGGGGGAAAATATTATTCTTATTTATTATTTTAATTCTTGTTCTGATGGTCAATGCCGTTTTTGCCTGGGTTATTTCAAATCTATTCATTAAATATCCGGCAAGTGTTATCCCAGTATTTATTCAGATACCGCTGGCTATGTGGATTGGATATGCAGCCTATAAACGAAATCAGAAAATGCTTATTCCTTCATTGATTGCACTGGCAATAATGTATATTACTGCAGTGCTGGCAAGCAGGGTGGATTTTTTGCAGATTGACCTTGTTCAGTATTTGGGCGGGGAGAGTGGATCAGGATTATTTGGTCTGGGAACGGTATCGACAGCATTTTTGATCTGGATTGTTATATTGATGATCTATGTTTATATTGCATCGACGCTGCCTGTCTGGAAGCTGCTGCAGCCACGTGATTTTATCAATTCTCACCAGCTTGTTGTAGGACTTGGAATTCTCTATTTAGGCTTGATTTTCATCAATCCGGTAATGACAGCACCAGTGGTAAATGAAAATCCAGACCGAAACTGGCTGCCGTTATTATTCATTACCATAGCCTGCGGTGCAATATCTGGATTCCATGGTCTCGTATCATCAGGGACCACATCGAAACAGCTTGATAAAGAAACGGATGGACGATTTGTGGGATATTTTGGAGCTGTAGGCGAAGGTATTTTAGCATTGATATCAATCATCGCAGTATCAACATTTTTTACAAATACAGATGCATTCAAGGAAACTTTCAGCAGCTTTACAGAAGCGAATGCGGTAGGGCTGGGGACGTTTGTGGAAGGCGCTGCTAAATTGGCAGAAGGATTGGCTATCCCTCAAGACATAGCGACCACAATTGTTTCAATTATTGTGGTCAGTTTCGCAGCGACGACATTGGATACATCGGTTCGTCTAATGCGTTATATTATCTCTGAACTTGGTGTGGAATACAATGTTCCGCCCCTGACGAAAACACATGTCGCTACTAGTATTGCGGTTGTTTCCAGTGCTGCTTTGGTATTAATACCTGAAGGACCGAATGGGTTTGGGTCAGGTGGGTACTTAATCTGGCCGCTATTTGGAACGGC
Organism: Oceanobacillus massiliensis str. N'diop; assembly: GCF_000285495.1. Lineage (GTDB taxonomy): Bacteria > Bacillota > Bacilli > Bacillales > Amphibacillaceae > Oceanobacillus > Oceanobacillus massiliensis. The sequence goes on along the minus strand of NZ_HE610977.1, from coordinate 332,076 downwards.
AAACCAATTGCTTGCCGGAATCAGCTTAATGCTTATCGCAATCTGGCTGAAGCGTTTAGGAAGGAACTATGCAATAGCTTTGATTCCAATGATATTCCTGATGTTTATGACCCTCTATGCTATGTTCCAGCAGGTTATATTCGAGTGGTCCTGGTTTGGAAGCAACTCAAACACACTCTTATTCGTTCTTGGGGCGATCATCTTTGTTTTTGCCATCTGGATAGCCCTGACGGCATTCTCGACATTGACCAAAAAATATAACGACCCAATGGATAATGATAAATAAAGATTAAAAGGCTCTTTTCATAAGGATGGTTGTTTCTACAATCTTCACAGGTGATAGAAACTGCAATGTATCAGCAACGGCCGATTTCCGCTCCGGGCAGTCGCTTTCCGCGGGCACCGCTTCAGCTTCCTCGGAAGAAATCCACTTCCTGCGGGATCTTCAGCTGTTGCTTTTCCCGCTGGAGTCGACTGCCCTGCGCTCCAATCAATCAGCTTAGTAATTGAATATCAGTAATTTGATTCAGAAAGCTAAATCTTAGCGGAGGAAATACACGGAGACTCCTGCGGGAAAGCGAAGACGCTAAGACCCCACAGAGAGCGAACTTTGCGAGCGAGGAGGCTTAGCGCGAGCCCGCGGAAAGCGCAGTGTATTTCCGGAGCGGAGATATAGCTTATCATCAAATTACATCGCAGTTTATATATTTTTTGTAAAACAGCAATCTTCGAGAAAACATTTTATCACAGTGAAGAGGGGCCTTATCTATGGGGACCCTCTTCTGTATAAAGGAAGGTGTTAGTCGATGATAGCGTCTAAGCTGAGGGAGTTTGTGAAATTTTATGATGAAGTATTGAGCATGCCCCATCGGCAGGAGATAGCCCGGGAGCTGCGAAATGAAGATGACTTTTTTCTATTGCTGCTTTATTCGGAGATGATAGGTATTCCCAACCCAGTCTACTACTATACGCTCGAATTGTATCCATATATAATCGAGAGATTTCATGATTGGCATTTGCGTATGGGAATGGAAAAGTCTCCTATGTCAGGAATACGCTGTTGTTAATTTTTGAAAAGGGGGGGGTGCAAGTGATGCAGGATAGGGAAGAAAAGATTTTATTTATTGGCGGCAAGGGAGGGGTGGGGAAATCTACTTCTGCTGCAGCTATTGCATTGAAATCGGCAGCGCAAGGGAAAAAGACATTATTGGTATCCACTGATCCGGCACATAATATTGGCGATATTTTTAATGAAACGATCGGAGGCGCAACAAAAAAGGTAACGGAAAATTTATTCGCCGTCGAGATTGACCCGGAAATCGAAACGGAAAAATATATTAAAAGTGTAAAGAGAACAATTAAGGGAATCGTCCAATCAAGCATGATGGAGGAAGTCAATCGGCAATTGGATGCTGCAAAAGTATCGCCTGGCGCAGACGAGGCTGCATTATTTGACAAGCTAATCGCAATTATTTTAGAGGAGAGTGGAGACTTTGATCGAATAATATTTGATACAGCTCCAACCGGACATACTATCAGGATGCTTTCTCTGCCTGAGCTGATGGGAATCTGGATTGAGGGACTATTGCAAAAAAGAAAGAAAACAAATGACAATTACTCGCAGCTATTGAATGATGGAGAGCCAATCGAAGACCCAATTTACGAAGTGCTGCGGGAACGGCAGGAGAGATTTTCAAAAGTAAGGGAGATATTGCTTGACGATCATCAGACAGGATTTATTTTCGTGTTGAATCCCGAACGGCTGCCTATCCTGGAAACAGAAAAAGCAATTGAATTATTGAATAAGTATCATCTGCAAGTAAACACGTTGATTGTTAATAAAATATTACCTGAAAGTGTGGAAGGGAAATTCCTTGAAAAAAGGAAGGAACAAGAAAAAATGTATGTTACGATGATTGAAGGAACATTTACGAAACAGGAACTTGTTTATGTACCATTGTTTTCGGGGGATATAACGAATAGAAATCAACTGGAAAAAATGAGTATTTACTATACGAGAGGATGAGCGGGATGAAGGCGTTTGTACTGGAATATGGAGAACTGAAAGTGAAAGAAATGGACGAGCCGGCAGCAGGGGTGCATGAAGTTGTTGTAGGTATTCGCACTGCGGGTCTGAACAGAAGGGATCTGTATATCCCAAATCGAAGAGGAAATGACGAGGAAGCGCTCATTCTTGGTTCAGATGGTGCAGGAGTGGTAGAATCCGTTGGTGAAGGAGTGACCCGGTTCCAGATTGGGGACGAAGTAATCATTAATCCTGCACTGCGCTGGTATGACAATAGTGATGCACCACCAGTGGAATTTGATATATTGGGAATGCCGGATCATGGAACATTTGCAGAAAAAATTGCGATTTCTGAAGAACAATTAGAGCGGAAACCGCAAAATCTATCCTGGGAAGAAGCAGGTGTCTTTTCCCTTGCAGCATTAACCGGCTATCGTGCTCTGTTTACGAAAGGGCAAATTAAGCGGGGAGAGACTGTATTTATCCCTGGAGCAGGAAGTGGAGTGGCGACATATCTGATTTCTTTTGCCAAAGATGTCGGCGCACGGGTTATTGTTTCATCCAGAAGTGAGGACAAGCGTAATAAGGCTAGAGAACTTGGTGCAGACAGAGCCATTGATACCAATAGCAGCTGGGAAGAGGAGTTGGCCAGCGAGACGATTGACATTGTCATCGACAGTGTTGGAGCAGCAACGTTCAACCGTTCATTGGAAGTATTGAAAAAAGGTGGAAGAATCGTTATCTTTGGAGCGACCACAGATGATAACGTCGATTTCAATTTACGAAATTTTTTCTATGGCCAATATCAGCTGATTGGGTCAACAATGGGATGCAGGCAGGAATTACAGGCAGCGCTTGATCATATCGTTAATTTTGATATGCACCCTGTAGTTGATCACATATTTCCCCTTGAAGATGCCCAGTCTGCATTCGATTATTTAAAAGAAGGCAAGCAATTCGGTAAAGTGGCACTGTCAATTTAGCTTGTGGAATCGGTTTCCAATACTGGTTTAATAGATGGCAATTTGGCGTAAGTTTTTAGTCGAAGAAAAATCCGACCCATGATTCAACATTCTTTAAACTCTAAACAGAATGCGAATTGGATCGGATTTTTCTTTTAAACAGCTTTTCTATCCTCGGATGATTCAAATGCATTATTGGATTTCGGCTTTTTCCATCCAGTTTTTACCTTCCATCTGTCTTGTGATAAGCATGCTGGATACAGTGTCTCCGGTTGCATTAACCATGGTAGCGGGTGGATCTACGACAACTCCGATTGCCGATATTATAGGAAGCGCTTCTATTGGTAATCCATATAAGGTTACGATCATCAATTCCCCTATGAAGCCACCACCTGGTATGCCACTCATAACAATTCCGGATAATAAACAAACTCCGATTGCTGTTAGGAATGTATCAATTCCAGAGAAATCCATGTTGAACACTCCAAAAACAAACGCGATTTTCAGCATAGCTGACAGGCAGGATCCATCCATATGAATCGTTGCCCCAAGCGGTAATACTGTTTCCCGGATATCTTTTGGCACGCCAATCTTCTTGGCAGCCTGTAGGTTTACAGGAAGTGATGCGACGCTGCTTCCCGTTCCAAGAGCAGTTGCTGCAGGGGAGAGGATGTTCTTCCAGAAGCGAGCAATTCCTTTTCTTCCTCCAGCAATAAATGCATATATCGTGAATCCAATTGCAAAATACAGTACTGCAACCGGATAATAGACGATTACTGCTTTAGCATAGTCACCAATCAGAGCCGTTCCGAATTCACCAATCAGTGAAGCAAAGTAGGCTGCCAGTCCAATTGGTGCATAATACATGACAAGCTGAATGATTTTCATAAATACTTCGGAACCACTCGTCAGAAATTTGGTGAAGGGTCGGCCTTGTTCACCTGTCAATCCAGTCGCAACCCCTACTAATACTGAAAAAATAATAAGTGCCAGCATATTGGACCTGGAAAACAAATCGGCAAAATCAGGGACTGTAAACGTACTTACCAATTGATCGCCTAAACTTACATCTTCAACTGTTTCAGGTGCAGTTAATGGAATATCTACACCGGAACCTGGCTGAAAAATGATTGCAGCGAATAGCATAAATACAGAGGCAATAATTCCTGTAACAATAAATATCGTTATCATGGAACCCATGATTTTACCAAGTCTTTTCATACTGTCCATACTCGCTATAGCAGATGAAATGGTAAAGAAAACCAGTGGGACAACAATCATAAACAGCAGGTTTATGAAGATATCTCCCAGCGGTTTAATAACTGCTGCATCATCGCCCAATACTAATCCAATTATGGATCCTAATATAATCGAAGACAGCAGAATGATAGGAAAACGATATGCTTTCAAATTTTTTTTCATGTAAAACATCCCTTTTCGTGTAGTAATCGTAATATGACCTATATAATAGTACACGAAAATGAGTATATAAAAAAGAGAGTTAGCTTAAATATGGTGAAATGGTATCGATTGCCTGCTGCATTTTCTTACTGTTTCGATTATACATTTCCTTGGATTGCTGGTTTTCGGTTGCCAGAGCAAATAATTCCAAATCAGCCTGACATTTTTTCATCATAGCGAGCAATAGTGGCTTTTCGGTTGGAGCAGGCACTGCAATCAAGTCGTCAAACAAATCAACATACAATTGCCCATCACTGTCAGCCTGAGCTAAAAATACATTTTCTATGCTGACATTCATTTTTGCAAGCTCCGTTTCGAGCCAATTAGGATTAAGGGATAGATTTGCTAAAGGCTCCAGCAGCATTTTGCCATCCATCACAATAGTTTGGGGTTCCTTTTGGGGAGCTAAGTTAAGCCCAAGATCCTTCGCTGTCAATGGACGATTTTCCCGTTTGGGAAGCACGTTTAGTGTACCGGACGGTTCCAGCACAGCAAATTCTACATCACTAGCTAAAAACACATTTTTTTCACGGAGTTTTTCCAGAAGTTCATCTGTTGAATAGCCCTCTTTTTTCAAATTATCTTCCATTACTTTTCCATCCTGAATGAACACCGTGCTTTTACCTTCCGTAAAGTCACGAAATGCTTTACTTTTTAAAGATAATTTTTCCACTCCAAATGGTACAATGAACCAAATGAACATGGCGATAATGGCATAGAAGAAATTTGTGGCCGGATCAATGGTGTGGATGGCGGCGATGCCACCAAGGACGATCCCGGAAATGGTCTCAAAAATATTTAGTTGTGATAATTGCTTCGTACCCAACCATTTGATCATAAAGAATAACAATATGATCAATGCAAAGGATCGAAGTACAACGATAATCCATTCCGGCACATCAATTCATTCCTTTCTATTTATATTGCGGTTCTTCCTTAGAGAGTTCAATGACCTGCATTTGAAGATCATTTTTGATTTCTGCTATTAATTTCTGAACATCGCTATAGTTTTGTCTTGATTCGGCATCCTGTGTTTTGTTGGCTAACACCTGAAGTCCTGCTTCCATGCTTTTCAGCGAGGAAAAACACCCTTTGACCTGTGCACCGACTGTCATCTGATCATCTCCATTATCCTTTAGGCTTGAAAATTAATGCTCCAATAAATCCAAAAATAATCGCCGCTGAAATACCGGCGCTCGTTACCTCAAACATACCTGTTACAACACCGATAATGCCATGTTTTTCAGCCTCCTGCATGGCACCGTGGACAAGCGAATTACCAAAGCTTGTAATCGGAACAGTGGCGCCTGCACCAGCAAAATCTATCAATGGTTCATACAATCCAAATCCATCTAAGATTGCTCCACTTACAACTAGGATCGTTAGTGTGTGTGCCGGTGAGAGTTTAAATACATCAAACATAATCTGTCCGATTACACAAATAAGGCCCCCTACGACAAATGCCCAGAAAAATATCATATGCTATCACTTCCTGATTCGATTGATACAGCATGTGCAATACATGGTATGGGATCACCTTGCTGTACACTTAATGGGGAGTGTAATGACCCTGTAGCAACGACAAGAATTCGATTGATTTCGTGTAGAGCCATCTTTTTTAAAAAGTGTCCATAGGTTACAACTGCAGAACATGCAGGTCCGCTTGCTCCTGCAAGCACCGGCTGGCCCTCACGGTAGATCGTTAAACCGCAATCAACATAATTTTCTTCATCGATGGGAATATTACGCTGATGCATATAATCCAGAGAAACTTCTCTTCCGACATGGCCGAGATCACCGGTTATGATCAGATCATAATACGAAGGAGCCAAATTTCTTTCTTTTAGGTGGGTCTCGATGGTATTTGCTGCTGCTGCGGCCATGGCGCCACCCATATTAAAGGGATCCGTCATTCCCATGTCCACAATCTTTCCGATAGTTGCAGAGGTGATTCTGGGGCCAGATCCTTCTTTCGCTACCAGAGCACACCCGGCACCGGTGACTGTCCACTGGGCTGTTGGCGGTTTCTGCCCACCGTATTCAGTGGGATAGCGAAACTGTTTCTCGGCAGCGGCATTGTGGCTGGATGTCCCGCTTAATATATAATTGGCACCCTGTGCATTGATAATGGCTGCAGATAAGGCAAGACTTTCCATGGAGGTGGCACATGCACTGAATAATCCAAAATAGGGGAGTCCCATCGTTGTTGCCGCAAAGCTGCTTGGGGTTATTTGATTGATGAGATCACCGCTGATAAAGAACTCGACCTGTTCTTTTTCGATTGAGCTTTTCTTGATTGCAATCTGGCAGGCTTCTTCCATCATAATCTGCTGCGCTTTCTCGAAAGAATCCTGCTTCAGCCACATGTCATCATGCAATGTATCGAAGGCTTCCGGAATATTACCGTTTGCTTCAAAAGGGCCACCTACTGTTCCGGTAGTTAAGATGACGGGTTTATTGTTGAATATCCATGTCTGATGTCCTGCTAGCATTAAAAGCCACCCCATTGAGTGAGAATTGTTTTAATAAGTGCAACAACAAAAGCCGAAAAAACGCCATAGACAATAACAGGTCCAGCTAATTTCAGCATGTTCCCACCGACCCCGAGCACAAAACCTTCTGTTCGGTATTCGATAGCAGAGGCGATAACTGCATTTCCGAATCCTGTTACAGGGACAGCGGATCCGGCACCTGCAAACTGGCCGATCCGGTCATAGATGCCAAATCCGGTCAATAGCATGGTTATAAAAATGAGGGTTGCCGTTGTTGGGTTGCCGGCAGTCTGTTCTGTGAAATTGAAATTATGAATATAAAAAGTAGTGATGACTTGCCCAATAATGCAAATGAATCCACCTACAAAAAAAGCTTTTAGGCAGTTTTTTAGTATTGGCCGTTTCACTTCTCTTTTTTTCTGAAAGCCCTGATATTCCTGAGCTTCTGGAGTCAGCTTTTTCTTTTTCTCATTTGACATACGTATTCACTCTTTTCTTAATAGAGGAAGTTATAACGGCTCCTCCTTTTTACAAATGGATTTTATGTCTGTTCCTTGGCGAGCTTAACAATTTTTTTAACCTTCTTCTCGAGTTCTTTGTTCGACAGTTTATCGTTGCTTATATCCTTTTCGAGCTTTTCCAGTTCAAGAACGATTTTTCGGTCTGTTGAGAACTCTACTTTCATATCCTTAAATTCATCTTCCATCTCTTTTTGAAATTTCTTTCTTAGCTGTGCTAAGGTAAATCGTTCATGGTGCTCTACTTCAACTGCGATAAGGATGTTATCTTTTGTGTTTACGGCATTGATTGCTGTTATTTCCTCATGTTTGCTCAATAATTCTTTTGCATGATTTGCCGGCTGCTGACTGACCAGACTTTGATTGGAAATGTTCTCGATTTCAGCCGAGTCCGTATTATTGGTCTGCCCAGTATCGTTCTCGTTATTTGCACATGCTGTAAACAGCAGGGCACTGCATAATAAATAAAAAATCATAATGATAAATCGCATAGCTCACACCCATCTCTTTCGTTTGAGGTATGTAAGAGGCATTATATTGCCTCTTGATTCCTGCAAATCAACTTTTGTATTGTGGCTCTTCTTGTTCTATTTGTGTCACTCTTGGCTCTACGCTGTTTAAAATTTGCAAGGTTTGCTGTGCTGCATTCTGATACAGTTGCTTAGCTTGTTTGTTATCTGTTTGGAGGGCAAACTGTTCGAAGTTTGCCTGAGCACTTTTCAAGCCGGCAATGGTTTGTTTGACCTGAGTTATTACTGTCATCTAATCCCTCCTCATTTACTTTCACTGTTTATAATTGCAGAAATAGAGCTTAAATATACTTTCAGAAGGCTTCCATATATTGTTAAATTTAAAATTTAAAGTGACTTTTTGAAACATTTATACAGTTTCATCCGTCTTATAATGTAGGGATTTAATTTGGGGGAGGGGATACTATCAAAAAAAGAATTATTATTTCTGTCTTTTTTTTAGTTATTTTTTTTCTCAGTGTCGGATGGTATATCGATGGAAATGTAAATGGTTCACTTGTGACCGCTACTTCAACTGTTACAGAAGCAGAAGATTTCCTTTTGCATTTAAGGATAGAAGAGATTGAAGGTGGTATCCAAATCCAGCATTCACTGCAATATATTGGTGCTGATCGAATAATCATTGAGCATCAAACACCATTAGTATCTGTTTCCTATAATGAATTTAATCATGACTTTACTGGAAGCCATGTATCGATGGAACTGGATAGCGGAGACATTTACCCGCAGCTGAATGCCCTGCTTCCATTTCCAGAGCATAATAAAGATACGCTTTATATCCAAGCGAATTTTACGGCAAATGGCAAAAGAATCCAAATAGAACACGTTGAAGAATTGAATTTTCAATAACAAAAACCGGCACAATAGACATGCGCCGGTTTTTGTTATCGTTTATTCAGATTTTTGCTCTTAATGAAAGGTGTGACATCCATCCGGGTCGGTTTACTGTATTTGCGCAGCATCTGATCTGTCCAAGTGTCAACTTTTGTATTGGAAGAACGGCTTCCATAATAGTTTTGCATTTCATTATCATAGGTGGTGATATGCGCTTGCTGCTCGCTAAACGGCAAGTATTGATTTTCATGATAAATTGCCTTGAGAGGGAGTCTTGGCTTGATTTCGGGATTTTGGTCCGGATATCCTACTGCGAGTCCAAATAACGGAATAACATGCTCCGGAAGCTTAAGAAGTTCATTCAATCGATTGATGTCATTTCGCAGGCTTCCGATATAGCAAATCCCAAGCCCCATACTTTCTGATGCAATGGCAGCATTCTGGGCAGCAAGCGCCGCATCAACAGTCGCTACAATAAATTGCTCTGTACTCTCCATATTTTCCTCAATATCCTTGTTTGGATGATCTTGGGCAAGCTGATGGATGCGGTGCAAATCACCGCAAAAAACGAAGAGATGTCCATTGTTCTTGACATGGGAATGCCCAGATATGCCGTATAGTTCATTCTTTAAGCTTTGATCGGTGACCCCTATGATGGAATACGCCATGACATTGCTGGAGCTTGAAGCCTGCTGGGCTGCTTCCACAATCGTCTGTACTTGGTCTGATGACAGTTTTTCTTCTTTAAATTTTCTGATGGAACGGTGATTTAAAATTGTTTCGATAACTTGATTCATGACTGAAAGACCTCCTGTTTAATCTGCAATATGTAAATGTGTACTGATCAATTTGGTTCCGCCCAATTCCTGCCATTCTGAAATGGATGCGCTGGTAGGTTCCAGAATGTCTGGTCTTCTAACCGTTAAGGTTGTATCATCCAACCATTCCACTGCAACAAAGGGCCACGTATAATTTAATATGTTAGCACCATCTGGTTCATTATTCCAAGCAGAAAGTTTCCATTCTTGCAGATCGACAACTACTAGATTGTCCAAATGCTCAGATTTACCATTTATTCGACTGAAGTGCAGGGCAATCTTGGTTTGGTCTGGAGAGATCAATGTGTTGGCGGTCTTAGCTAAATCTGCAACAAGGTATGCAGGATTTTCTCCATTTTGGTTAAAGAGTAAGTAGGAACAAAGGTCATTTATACATGAAAACTCCATCAAATAGATCTGATGTTCACTTAAAGGCAATTTTTCTAATTTCATTTCATTAATTGCAGCCTCTTCATCCTGGACTCCTTTCAAATATTCATTGAGTATTGGAACCATTTCCAAGTTAATGAGGACCTGTTCATCGAATAGAGAAAACTCTATGTATTGCTCGATTTCTTCCTCTTCCTGCTGTTCAATCAATGCAGGTTCTCTGTTTGAGTCATAGGGAACAGTATCCACTTTTTCAATTATTGGCTGTGTCGAATCGGAACAGCCTGCTGCGATAAACAAAAGAAGTATAAGTAGGAGTCTATTCTTAATCATACTTATCGCCTCGTTTTCGATTGGTTAATTATGAATATAATCAATTATACAATAATTCGCACGGCGTTATAAGTTTATTCCAAAATAAAAAGACATCAAACATGATGCCTTCAAAATTGCTAGTACATAAATTAAATGACGATTGATTCATCTTCGTTAATATGGTAGTCCGCTTCATACAGAACATTAATGGTATCCCGCTCAAGAAAAGAAGTAATTTCCTTGTGATCCTTCTCTGCATTTTCACCATCAATTATCATTGAAAAGGTCTGATCGGCTGACGTGGTAAGGAAGAAAGATAACAATTTTGGAAGATTCTTAGTATCTGCAATCATTTGTTCGCGGTACAAATAAATATTGGAACTGCAGTTCGAAGCTATTTGATGGAGTTTAAGTACTTCTTTCATATGCATGTTATCATTCAGTTTGATTTTATATGAACCAATTTTATCCATAGTATCACCTCAGTATCTATTTTTTTATTCTTTGGTAATAGATACCCGAGCGAAATATGCCTTAAACATTAAAAAATGATACAATATGATAAATATTAGTTATCGCTTTAGCTTTTGCACGTGAGACGAATAGATGAGAGGGTGTGCGGATGAAAACATTCAAGTTGAAAAAACTCGAGGTTCTCGGTCATCACAAGGATATTAAACAGATTTCTATTGAATTGCTTGATGGACTTATTATTAATAGGGAAGATGAGAACAATCAGTGGCTGATTGAAGCCTATATCGAGAAATCGCTTATTGACTATTTCACAGAGCTATATGAAAATAAGGAAGAAATTATGTTGCTTGCTACGATTACGAAAGAAAGCAATGAGCCAGCAACGTTTATAACTAGGATCCACGGTATAAATGAAATTGGCGACAACCTGAATGTGCTTTTTATAGGATCTATCATTGATAGAAGAAAGAACATCGTTGAAGAATTACTAACGGATTTAGTAAACCAGGGTTATCAGGGCAAGGCCTTACTGGAGAAGTTTAAGGAGTTAGCATAATCATAATGAAAATGAATCAAATTAGCAGCTGGGAGCAATTATATGAGAATGTATGATTCAAGATATCAATGGATAAATAAGTTAACACCCGTGCAGATGCTATTGTTTTTCTATCTTATTGCAGTGATACTTTCCACCATTATATTGGCATTGCCTGTTGCTCATCAGGATGGGGTAGAGATAGCATTTATTGATGTACTATTCACTGCTGTCAGTGCAATCAGCGTAACGGGATTGAGCACCATTTCGATTGCAGATTCGTTAAGTACGACAGGAATTATTCTGCTTGGTCTGATTATGCAGCTTGGTGCTGTCGGAATAATGGCGATAGGTACGTTAATATGGCTTCTGCTTGGAAAAAGGATTGGGCTTAAAGAAAGAAGCCTCATAATGACAGACCAGAACCAAACCAGTTTCCAAGGGATGGTTCGGTTAATTAAGGAAATTGTCTACGTGCTGCTGGTAATTGAGCTGATTGGATTTCTGATTTTAGGAACGTACTTCCTGCAATATTTTCCGACTGCAGGAGAGGCGTATTTACATGGTTTCTTTGGAACGATCAGTGCAATATCGAATGGGGGATTTGATATTACTGGACAATCCCTGATTCCATTCAAAGATGATTATTTTGTGCAGTTTATTAATATTCTTCTCATTATTTTTGGAGCAATTGGCTTTCCGGTGTTAATTGAAGTCAAGGAATATTTATTTCAGAAGACGGACGCACGTCATCCATTTCGTTTCAGCTTGTTTACAAAAGTAACAACGACTACCTTCTTTATTCTGGTCGTCGTTGGCTCGATCGTTATTTATCTGCTGGATATGAATTACTTTTTTGCAGATAAAACATGGCATGAATCCTTGTTTTACTCCTTGTTTCAATCTGTCACAACCAGAAGTGGCGGACTTGCTACTATGGATGTCAGCAAGCTTACAGAATCGAATGAGCTTTTTATGTCGCTGCTGATGTTTATTGGAGCTTCTCCAAGCAGTGCAGGCGGTGGAATACGAACAACAACCTTTGCTTTGGCACTCATATATGTATTTACCTATATACGCGGCGGCAGTACCATTCGGATCTTCAACAGGGAAATACATGAAGAAGACCTTGCAAAAGCTGTGGCAGTGACGTTGGTTGCATTCATTATCGTTTTCCTTTCCTTATTGGTAATGACCATTATTGAGCCTTTTTCATTAGGACAGCTTCTGTTCGAGGTAGCCTCCGCTTTTGGAACGGTCGGATTATCACTGGGAATAACCGGAGATTTAACAACGTTCAGCAAAATACTGCTGATGCTGCTGATGTTTTTAGGCAGGGTTGGTATAATGACGTTTCTTCTCATATTTAAAAGGAAAAAGTCTAAAGTAAATTACCATTATCCAAAAGAGAAGATAATCATTGGCTAAATAAAAAACGGCTTGTGCTAGAATGTTAGCACAAGCCATTTTTGTTAGCAGTAAAATGCTGCTCCTACAATAATCAATAGGATAAAAAGCACAACAATTAATGCGAAATTGTTTCCATATCCACCAACGTTGCCTTGATTTCCACAGTCGAAGCCGCCAAATCCATAGCCATAGCCCATGCTTTTTCACCTCCCGATGGTACATTAATACTGTATGCACCAATGACAGTTATGTATAGACATTTTCCCTATAAAAACTTACACAACTAAAAATAGCTGCCCTTCGATGGAGTTCGAAAGGCAGCACAGACCATTTTATTTTTCAGAGCTAGAGTAATTAAGAATTTTCAATTGATCATTTTCATATCCAATCTGAAACTCAAACAGATATGTTTCTTTTTCTGTTTCTTCTTTATTTGGGATTTTCCGTTCAATGGTTACTTCCGTCGTTGTTTTAATGCGATTGTTTTCTGTGCTGGAACTGCTGATTTCAGCAAAATCAAGATTTACGACATCAATGTAGCTGTTCCTGAATTCTGTATATGTCAATTCGGATTGAAGGGAGCTTCCTAACAGGGTATAGGCACCAACATAGTCTCGAATAGAAATGCTCTCAAGAAAGTAATCCGTCACATATTCAGCCCCTTCCAGATTCTGTTCGGAATCAGAAGAACGAATGAGATCTGTAACATTTGAAAAATGAAGCTGTTCGTTTTGCGCCTCATTGGACCACTGTTTGATTTGATCTAACACTTCAATAATCGGAATACTAAACCCGATGGTACCATCCTGCGTTCCTACGGAGTTAACCCCGATTATTTCACCTGTTTCCCGCTTGATTAAGGGCCCGCCGCTATTACCGTGTGATATCTGTGCCGATATCTGATAGGCATTGGAGTAATCAAATCCATCAACGGAAAAGTTTCTTTCAGTGCCTGAAATAATACCCAAGGTCACAGTATTTTGAAAACCATGCGGGCTTCCCAGTGCTATTACCTCATCCCCGATTTCAGCAAGAGTGTCTTCTTCGAGAGGGAGGGTGCTGCGCCCAGCAAGCTGCAGAACCCTTATAACGGCAATGTCATCATTTTCTCCGATTCCAATCACGGCTGCTGGGTATATTTCAGCATTTGATGTTCTCACATAAATGGCATCAGCATCTTGGATGACGTGGGCATTGGTGATAATGTCACCTTTCTCATTATAAAGAAAGCCGGAGCCTGTTATCGTACTCGTCTCATTCTGACCTTCGACCTGTATGACGCTTTTTTCCGCCTCGTGGATAATTGATTTCAAGTCCAGCGAGGTGGTCGTATCGGCAACAACGTTTACTATTGGATTATTTATTGTCAGTTCCTTTGAATTCCAATTATCATATATTTTTAGTATCGAAATGATCCCTGCCATTAAGATAATACATGATAGGATAATAGGGGGATAGTGCTTTTTTCGCAATGAAAATCACCTCTTTGATGCAATCAGTTCTGATTACTATTCGGTATACCAGGTTATTTTATTAACTTCTATGTCAAGTTCCTTCAAATCTCTTTTTAAATCAAAATGAGTAAATTCAAATCTTCCGTTTTCATCCGGATAAAGTGTTTCCGGGAAAATAACAACTTCATTTGAAAGCACCTCTGTATCCTTATTTGTTAGAATGGAGTATTCCACAACCACGGAGCTGATCGGTACAGTAGCAACACTTTCCACCTGACCCTTGGCGACAATATTCCCTTGATCATCTATTTCCAAGTCGGCAGATTTTAATTTGATTGCATCATTCTCGTTTACATTCTGCTCCTCTTGAGCACTATTTATAGCCTGTTCAATTCTTTGCTGCTGGGCAGTCTCAAACGCTGATTTTTCTTTGGTAATGGTGGTTTCCAGACTGAGCAGTTTTTCGGATTGTGGCGCATATTTCTTGCCATCCTCGACAATTATCTGAGCATCATTAAATTGCTTTTGATTGAGCTGTTCACTTGCCCTTGAAAAAGAATAGTCAACAATCTGATTGCGGATGTTATCTGTAATGGTATCTGCTTCTTGACTATTAATGGCTTCCGCTTCCCAGAGCATCACTTTCAAATCTTCAATTTTGGGTTTCTGATTTAGTGTATATTTCAACTCGGTAATTTTGATATTGTTTTTAACCTCACCAATATCACTAATAATAAGATCGGCAGCGGAACCCTCATAATTTTTCAATAAGGAGGATGCATTATTAATTAGGGAGGTTGCCTCTTGGAACTTTTTATCTTCTTGTAATTGCTTAGCTTGGTCTAAAGCCTTTTGTACCTCGATAGCAGCATTCACAAACTCTATGGTATTCTCGGCAATTGAAAAGTTATGGTTATGATCCAGCGCTTCTGAAAATAATTCCTTGGCTTGCTGATAGTTACGTTCCTGCAGTTTTTGTTCACCTTGACTGTACAGTTCTTTTGCCTCAATTGATTCATTCTCGAGGATTAAATGGAAGAGACCTGTCGAGACTGCGATTATTACAGCAGAAATCAGCGGCATATACCAGAACTTATTAAACTTCTTTCTATTATAAATGCGATTCTTTATATCCTTTGGCAATTTTTTGCCGCAATGAATGCAATATTGTTCATCTTCTTTTACATCGGTACCGCAATAGGGGCAGTGAAACATGGTGCAAACCTCCAAAACATAATCATATAAAAGCTCCCGGGCAGTCGCCAAAGCATTTCTCTGTCCAGCTTGTGGCTCCCAGCAGCTTCCGTCATAAGCAATTGACTCTACAAGCGTAAGCCCGTTGCTTTTCGGTCATTTGCTTATGCGTCCGCTCCTACCAGTCGCCAAAGCATTTCTTCACAATTCTAACATATTTTGCTTTATTTAGGGGGTGGATATTGGTATGATAGGGAAAGTGGAACATTATATTGTAATGAATGATTTAGGGATAAAGGAAATGAAAGGGGTGCCATTGGAATGGAAATTTTATTTGGGGTAGTCTGTTTTGGAATACTCGTACTTAATGTGGGATATCTTCTTCTTGACCATGAATAATATGTAGAGGATGTTTTCCATTTTTTAAAAGCTTTTTTGCGAAGGTGCTGCTGTTAATAGCAGCAGACAGTGTATTGGAAAATAGATTCATTCAATTCTTGCATGTAAATAAGTGAGAAGGGGGAGCTGCAATAGCCTCCCCCTTAGAATTATTTCGTCATTGCCCATTCGCTGAATGGATATATTACAATTTCGGACTTTCCGATGATTTCATTTTCTTCAATAAATCCGAGTCCGTTTCGGCTATCCTTACTTATTGCACGATTGTCACCCATTACAAAATAGCTTTCTTTCGGTATGGTAACAGGACCGAAATTTCCTGTATTGTATCTTGCATCTTCAGTTAAAAAAGTCTGGGAATATTCCTCACCGTTTATGATTAAATGGCTTCCGTTTATTTCAATTGTTTCACCCGGCAAACCAATTACTCTTTTAACATAATTTTTAGTAGGTCTTTGAATAATAACAACATCTCCACGATCAGGCTCACCCATGTAGTATATAAGTTTATTGAATATGACTCTTTCTCCATCCTGAAGGGTTGGGTCCATACTTTCACCTTCTACAATGGATGTTGCGAAGATAAAGGTTCTTAGAAAAAGAGCAATCAGAATGGCTAAGATGATTGCTTTTACCCATTCAAGCCATTCATTTTTCTTTTTTGCTTCCGGCACAGAAGTCATCCTTCCTTTACAAGTTTCAAATTAATAGTAGCATAGAGTGATGCAGTAATCGAACATTTTCCATTAATTTAACACAATAAACACAAACTGGTTCACAGTTTCAAATTTAGAAAACAGAGAGGCCAAATTAATATGACGACAACTGAAAATATTCTTCGCCGAATAGAGTTTTTACGAAAAAAAATGACTGATGTGGCCATGAGCAAAGGATTCACCAATACAGAATCGATTCACATCAGTCAAGAGCTTGACCTATTATTAAACCTTTACGAAGAAGTGAAAAGTAAATCAAATCCAAAAAATAATTGCTGATAAAAGCTATTAACGTAATTCTTCCTTTTGCAAGAAGGTCTCTATACGATTCAGCCCCTTAGAGATTGTTTCTAGATCATATGCGTACGACAGTCTCATATACCCTTCTCCCAGTGCGGAAAAACTATCACCTGGAACCAATGCCACTTTTGCTTTTCGAACGAGTGCCAACCCCAATTCAAATGAGGTCATTTCCTGGATAGGAAACTTAGGAAAGAAATAAAAAGCTCCTTCAGGTCTATTAACCTCAAGTCCCATATTTTGTAATCTTCCATACACATAATCTCTTCTTTTCCTATATTCTTGAAGCATTGCCATGGTACTGTCTGACTTTCCTGTCAATGCTTCAAGAGCTGCATATTGACTGATTGAGGATGCACAAGATACATTGTATTGGTGTACTTTCAAGATATGTTGACAGAGCCATTCAGGAGCAAGCACATATCCGATGCGAAAACCGGTCATGGAATGTGACTTCGACAAGCCATTCACGACAATCGTTTTCTTATTAACGGAACCGAAACTCGCAATGGACGTGTGTTTATTGTCAAAGACGAGCTCACTGTATATCTCATCAGCCAAGATGAAGATATCTTTATCCTTCAATACATCTGTCAGATCCTGTAGCTCTTCTTTCGAGAAGGAAGCGCCTGTTGGATTGGAAGGGTAGGGGAGGACAACGCACTTTGTCTTTGCAGTAATATGCTCTTTGAGCGTCTGCTTTGTCAGTTTAAATCCTGTCTGGGTTGTATCAACATAGACAGGATGCGCACCCGCGAGTTTGATTAATGGTTCATAACCTGGATAAATGGGACCTGGCAGGATTACCTCATCTCCGGGAGAAAGAATGGTGCGGAAAGTAATATCGATTGCTTCAGAAGCACCTGTAGTAACAATTATTTCTGATTCTGGATTAAAACTGATGCCATAGTGAGATTCATTGAATGAAGATATAGCCTTTCTTAATTCCAATAACCCTGCATTGTGGGTGTACGTCGTTTTATTCTGTGCCACTGCTTTAACCGTTGCTTGCTTAACATTTTCCGGTGTATAAAAGTCAGGCTGGCCAATTGTCAATGAGATAACGTCCTTTTCATTGGCGACCATATTAGAAAACCTGCGAATTCCAGATATTTCGATGTTTTTTACGTTTGTGTTCAATAAATAGTCCATAAAATAACCACCTTTTCATAAATATTTCCTATTATGTGACAAAAACTTAATAAAATGTTCAAATAATTTTGATTTATAATACAAAAAATGGGGTATAATTAAATTAGAACATGATAAGGAGTGTAACTGATGAGACCGAAACCGTTAAATTTCGAACAATTAGTCAAACAAAATAGGCAAGAGCTTTTAAATGATGAAGAAAGTATAACACAAATTGAGCTCCGGTTAGAAAAAAACAGGAAGCTTTAGCTTTGTCAGATCGACAAAAAATAGAAATAAAAGAATAAATAAGAGCAGAAATGAGAATGGATCATTTCTGCTTTTCATATGGAAAGGGAATCTTGTCCCTATAGAGCTGAATGAGCAGGACTGCACCTAAAATGCAACCCATTCCCAGCATTTGGGTAATTGAAAAAGGTTCTTGAAATATAAAAATACCAATAATGGTGGCAACAACTGGTTCAGTTGTTGCCAATATGGAGGCCTTTGAAGCTTGTACATAATGTAAACCGTATGTATAGACAATATATGCCAGTGCTGTCGGTAAAAGGCCAAGTCCAATTGCATAAAATAAGACTTCAGGATCAAGCAATAAACCTGATTTTTCCTTATAAGGGAAAAATGGTGAAAGGGACACTGCAGCGGTAATAAAGGTAAAAGCTGTTACGCTAAGACTGGAGTATTTTTCTAAAGCGAATTTACTGATGATACTGTACAGCGCATAACCTATGCCAGAGCCCAGACCTAAGATAATACTTACTGCCTGAAGATTTGCTATGCTGCCTGGTGTTAAGCCCACAACCAGGCAACTCCCCAGTAATGTAAGGATGAGCGCAGCGATCTTTACACGGGTGATTGTTTCTTTGAATAGGAAAAATGAGATAATCGTGACGAATGCTGGAGCTGTATATAACAAGGCAGTAGCCATCGGGATGGTTGATTGTTCGATAGCTGTAAATAAGCAAAAATTAAAAAAGATAATGCTGCAGACGCCTGTTCCGAAAAAGTATTTGATATCGATTAGTTTTCTCAACTTTAATTCCTTTGGTGAAGCTATTGATAGATAGATAATAAGAATGAGTGCTGAAAACCATGCCCGCAATGTAACTACTTCCATTGGAGTGAATCCAAGTAAATAGAGGTTCTTCACATACCACCCAATTGTCCCCCAAAGTGCTGCTCCGGCCAGTATCATTAAAAAATGTTTATTCAAAGCGATGCATGTCCTCCTTTTCCTTTATTGCGTTAATTATGATTATAGCAAAAAAACCTTCATGCAAGAACGTATAGAATAAGAACTGCAAGGAGAAAATGCTAATCAGTAAAAATGATTTCCAGTACTTGTTCGAGAATTATGATGAGGGAAGCGGGTTGTGCAGTCGTGATGGAATTCAGTAACTTTATTTATTTTATTACAATTGGGAATATAGGTGTCGAAGAGCATTATGTATACGTTTTAGGCTGCATAGCCGGAAGTATGATAATATATTTTTTTGCTAAGCCGCTAATATTAAAAATCGTGAATTTGAAGCTTTATAGACTGTTAAGCTATTTGATAAGCAGCCTTATAATCATGTTAAGTGTATTTATTATCTCTTTTCTGATTGAGGACCTTAACCGTTTATTGATACCTATAATGAAGGTCACTGTCCAGAGCATTTCTTTTCTAGGTATGTTTTTGGCAATCGGAATATTGATTCAGCAGTTTATCCGTGGGCAGTCCTCTTAGGGATGAATGCGTTAAATTAGCGGCTGTTTGAATTTGCGGAATAAGTTGTCGTGATGATTGGCTCTTTATTCGCATTTCATCATACGAAGCAAAACCGGCTTCCTTGAAGAAGGAAGCCGGTTTGGAGAGTGCCGTTACCGGTACGTGCAGTTTATAGATTATCCGTCAAATAAGAACAACAGCATTCTTTTAGAAAACAACTATTTAAAGCGACTAACTGAATCAGAACGCATGGCAGTGAAATTTGAAATGCCGTGCGTTCTGATTAATTGTCCATCCGTTTATTAACCGATTCCAGCCATTCATAGACAGGCTGAAAATATTCCTGCGGGGTTTTTAGACTTGGCGGAGCAGCGTCCATCACAAGTATTTTCTCGTTTTCCGATAGTTTTTCATATTTATCTTTTAAAACATGTGTCTGTTCGGCATATCGGTGCAGCTCGTATACGAAATCCTGAAGTTTCATTTTCACCGCCTCCTTTATAGATGTATTACCCTAAATCTCGAGAATGTAACACATCCATAAAGGATGATAGGAGTTAGTAGTTTCGGTGTGATTTACTTGGAGGCCATTCCATTTTCCCTAGAGAGGATGGAGTATAGTAGGAAGATGTGTACCGTTTCTGTCTTGGGTGAGGTTTCTTTTCCGGCTTCCAGTCAATATACTGATAGACAATTCTCTTGGCCTGTGATAAAGACATCTTCGTTTGCGGGTTCCGGTAATTCTGGTCAAGAGAACCGAGATGTTTGAGATTTTTGAAGTCGTCTTTGGATGGAGGTATATGAAAGTAATAGTCAGCTACCTTTACTAGCAATGTAGAATGTTGATTGCTTAGCTTTGGATGGTCAGAGAAATGAAGTCCCACTTTTTCCGCCTTTTTTTCTTTTAACAATTTGCATATGGTGTCTTTCTTGATTTGATACAGATGCTGGGGATCAGGAGCGGTTTTAGCATGACGGTTGATGGTAAATACGGCCTGTGCTAGATTCTGTATGGTAATTTCATGCTTCATGGACTTTCTCCTTTCTAATCTAATGGATAAATATATATTCTATCGTATCGTAAAGCTTGTCCTGAGGCAAATAGAAATCAACAAGAAGCGTGATAATTTTTAACTGGAAGAGATTCGATAATATGAATCCCCCTAAGAAGGCATTTCTGAAGTCGGACCGCTGCCAGTCCTAAAGGAATCTTCCCCACGTATTTATCCTTCATAAAGGGAAGGGAATACATGAAAAAAATGCTCCATTTCGAGCATTTTCTTCATGCTTGCTATTGAACTTTTTTTAGATCCTCGACAATAGAGTCAAGAGCGGATGATTGTACACCACCATAATTTTTTATCACTTCGCCCTCAGGACTTACGAGGAAGAATGAAGTTCCATGTGTCACCTGATCAGAACCATCTGGAGCTTCGGTGACAAGGTTTTTAAACGACTTAATGGAGAACTCTTTAATCGTATTAAAGTCATAGCCAGTCAGGAAATTCCAGTTGCTGAAGTCAGCTCCATAGCTATCGCCATAGTCTTTTAAAACTTCAGGGCTATCGTGCTCGGGATCCACACTAAAAGAAACAAGCTGCGCATCGATACCTTCTTCTTTAAGCATTGTTTGCAAGGACGCCAGATTTGCAGTCATTGGAAGGCATACTGTTGTACAATTCGTGAAAATGAAATCAGCAATCCACCATTCACCTTCTAAATCGCTGAGCCCCATCTTTTCATTATCCTGTGTTGTAAATTCGAAATCTGAAACTTTTTTAGACATAGTAGTATCAATTGGATAGCCGCCACAGGCACTCAGAAAGATGCTAAGTCCTGCTAATATTAATAAATGTTTCATTTGAAAGTCCTTTCTGCAATGATTCTCTTGGTAAATGTGATTTTCAAGTCATTATTAATAGAAAACTGCGATTCACAGCAATGACCTTGTTTAAGCCCTATTCACCATATTCCAAAGACAAATAGATTATTTAGTATTCTCATGCTGCTTCAAAATGATTGGTTTCACGGTCATTATATCATTAAATTGGTCGATGCTTGCATCCTTAAGCTTGAAAGCTTTATGACAATTAACTGCAGCATCTGTTATTTGGTTCGCCAGGCAGCTAGGTCTTGCTATGTAGTGTATACATATGCAATTCCGGTCTGCAGAGAAAGCGGTATGGCAAGCGCGTTGTACCAATGCCGCTATTTACATACAAGGTGAGGCCCTCTGATTCCAGATCATATTTTCCTTGTACATATTTTTCAGCAAACGCTGGAGTATAGAGATGACCGATAAAGGGCAGTCGGACCTGTCCGCCATGACTATGCCCGGATAACTGCACATCCACGGGGAATCCTGCCGCATGATCAGCATAATCTGGCTCGTGTGCCAAAAGAATTGTGAACAGGTCTGGGTTGGTATTTTGTAAAGTTGATTCCAGATCAGGTTTGCCAAGCATGACATCATCTATTCCAGCAAGAATCATATGTGAGCTATTCTTTTCAATAGTGGCATGGCTGTTTTGCAGTAATTGAAATCCTGATTCTTCCATGACATCCCTTACCACCTCTGTTCCATAGCCGCCATGGTCATGGTTGCCGTATATCCAATACTTTCCATAGGGTGCTTTCATAGATTGAAGTATATCAACTATATTGGAATCCCAATTGAAGTTATTTGGCTCATCAACCAGATCCCCAGTAAAGACAATCAGGTCCGGTTCCAGTGAATTGATTTTGTCGGTAAGTTCTTTAAATTGTGTCAGCGAGTATTGAAAACCTATATGTGTATCCGAAAGTTGGATGATTTTAAATTGGTTAAATGCAGGGTTGAGTTTAACGGAAGTGATGGTTTCTTCCGTAATTTTTAATAAGGAAGGCTCGATTTCTCTCGAGTAATAATAAGTTCCGCCACTTAGCCCGATAAAAGCTAGCAGACTTCCAAAAGTTTTCTTTATAAAGGAACGTCGATTCATTATAGTCATACCTTTCTCGAAAAAACAGATGGTAAAAGTATAGCATGGTTTGAAGTTAATATGAAAAGCAAAAGTCCTATATTAATGCTACTATTCAAGATAATTGATTTAGAATTATCTGTTAACTGTTTGACATTCATATTTCTATTACTTAGAATTAAAGAAGGGCATTTGGGATAAATATACTTACGGTCTATGTTTAGAAAATGAACAAGAGCCTGAATTAAAAAATACGTACCAGCCAGATTACTGGCCAATACGTATTAGCTTCTGCTTTAAAAGCAAATAAAACATAGTGATTTAAATAGCTGGTCAATTGAACGGTTTAATCACAGGATTCACAATCACTATGGAATTTGGAGTGATACCCTTCAATTTGTATCGTACAATGGGAAATATGAAATTGATTTTTAACAACTTCATTTGCCTTTCTCAGTATATCATCTCTGTCGATCGATTCCTGAACGACAAGATGGCAGCTCATGGATGGGAATTCTGATGTAATCGACCAGACATGGACATCATGGACATCTTCAATGCCATCAATAGAACTAAGGGTGTCTGTCAGGGAACCAACGTTGATGTTTGCCGGCTTTCCTTCCATTAGAATGTTCAAAGAATCTCTGGTTATTCTAAGCCCTGAAACAATAATTAGGACGGCCACTATAATACTCGCAATCGGGTCAGCGATATTCCATCCAAATAATATAATCAAAAGACCTGCAATGAGTGCACCAATTGATCCAAGTAAATCACCCATTACATGAAGCAGAGCGCTTTTGATATTCAGATTTTGCTCTGTATCTCCACGCATCAGCATCCAGGCAACCAAGATATTGACACAGAAGCCGACAAAGGCAATAATCATCATATTTCCACTGACTATCGGGGGCTCAGCAAATCGATGAATGGCTTCATAGAATACAAACAGTGAGATTGCAACTAACGTAATTCCATTAATGAAAGCAGCGATAATTTCAAAGCGCCGGTACCCGAAGGTCTTGCTTCCTGTTGCTTTCTTTTCGCCTATTTTAAAAGCAATCAGGCTCAGGCCCAATGCTGCCGCATCACTCAGCATATGCCCTGCATCTGACAGCAATGCGAGACTATTTGTCAAAAATCCCCCAATTGCTTCTACGATCATAAACGTAAAGATAAAGATAAAGCTCCAAAAGAGTACACGGGTATTCGATGTATGATGATGGTGCCCATGCCCCGCGTGACTATGGTCGTGATCATGATGCTCGTGTTGGTGTCCCATATGTTTTCCTCCTAGCTTGTGTGTTTAGTGTGTTCAATCGTCTGTTCCAGCAAATTCATAACGTGATAATCATCAGGAGAATAGTATGACATTGTTTTGACTTTGCGCTTTTTGACCAGATGGAGCTGCTTTAAGTATTTCAGTTGGTGTGAGATCGCTGACTGATTCATATTCAATTGTTCCGCTATTTCATTGACGGAACACTCCCTTTGAAATAATAAATGAAGTACTTTGATTCTTGTTGGGTCAGATAAAGCTTTGAAAATTTGCGATATATGGTCGATTTGTTGATCGTCCAAGGAATGGTCGTGCATCTGTTTCACCTCTTAGTATATGAACATATGCACATATTATAAAATATGTGCGCAAAAATAGCAACTAATGGCTTTGAAGATGTTTCTGTGTTTCGAATATGGTAGGATTAGGGTATCCATATATACTGTTTCGGAAAATGATGATGCGATTACAGAATCAAATAGGAATGTTTTAACGAAGGGGGCTTTATTATGAGTGTAATTCAAGACAAACAATTAGATGAAATTTCAATTTGCGATTTATTTATTCCCTCGGAAAAAGTAGCACATGTACAAATAAATAATCCATTGGAGCATGCTTTATTAGTACTTGTGAAATCAGGGTATTCAGCTGTTCCGGTTTTGGATTCTTCTTATAAATTTGTGGGTATTATCGGAAAAACTGTTATTTTAAATGGAATTTTAGGATTGGAACGTTTTGAAATTGAAAAGCTTTCCGAGATGAAGGTAAAAGACGTGATGGATAGCAATATCCCAACATTGACAAGAGAGAGCACACTGCTTGATGGATTAAACAGTGTCATTGACCATACCTTTGTATGCCTTGTTGATAAGGAAGGATATTTTGATGGTATACTGACCAGAAGAGCTATCCTCAAAGAGATCAAGAAGAATGTCTATATCAATTCGTATAAAAAATAGCAATTGACAGCAGCCGCTTCCAATTCGGATGGCAGCGGCTGTTTTTTTATGCCTCTTGAAATGCACCAGCAGTTCTGGTCGGCCGAGAATTTATAAAATATTTGCGAGTACATATACTGTCTGCTAAAGTAAAATAGAGATTATGAAAATCAGGAGGAAAAAACATGAACATGATGGATGCAAATGAAATTATCAATTTTATTTCGAATAGCAAGAAAAGCACACCTGTTAAAGTATACATAAAAGGTGATTTGAGCAATCTGAATATCGACGATTCTATTCAGGCCTTCATAGAGGATAAGAGCGGTGTTCTATTTGGGGAATGGAAAAGCATTCAAGCTTTCATAGAAAATAATGAAGCGTCAATAACAGATTATGTTGTGGAAAACGATCGCCGAAACTCTGCTATTCCAATGTTAGACCTTAAAGGAATCAACGCCAGAATTGAGCCAGGTGCAATTATTCGTGACCAAGTAGAGATTGGCGATGGCGCCGTTATCATGATGGGAGCTTCCATAAATATCGGGGCTGTAATTGGTGAAGGTACCATGATCGATATGAATGCTGTTTTGGGTGGACGTGCTACAGTGGGCAAAAATTGCCATATTGGAGCAGGTACTGTCCTAGCAGGAGTTATTGAACCGCCATCCGCAAAGCCTGTCATAATTGAGGATGATGTAGTTATCGGAGCGAATGTTGTTGTTCTGGAAGGTGTAACCGTTGGAAAGGGATCTATTGTTGCAGCTGGCGCCATTGTGACACAGGATGTCGCACCGAATACACTTGTTGGCGGTACACCTGCTCGCGTATTAAAGGAAATTGATGAACAAACTAAATCAAAAACAGAAATTAAACACGAGCTTCGTAAACTGGATAATTAAGTAACCATGGATACCGATATAGATTTACGTCAAATAAGAAGAGAACTTCATCAAATTCCGGAATTGGGTTTCCGTGAATTTAAAACACAAGCGTATTTACTTGAAAAAATCGAAGCAATGAAAACGGATCGCGTTTCGATAAAACGATGGAGAACTGGAATTCTGGTAAAAGTGGATGGACTTTCTCCGAAACAGACAATCGGTTTTAGAAGCGATATGGATGGATTGCCGATAACCGAGTCAACCAATTTTGATTTTAAATCCAAACATGCTGGAAGAATGCACGCCTGTGGGCACGACTTTCATATGACAATTGCCCTTGGTGTTATGCAGCATATTATTGACAATCCACTACAGGATGATGCAGTTTTTATCTATCAGCCTGCAGAGGAAGGGCCTGGCGGGGCGCTGCCAATGCTTCAGTCGGATGAATTCCAGGAGTGGAAACCGGATGTGATTTTTGCATTGCATATTGCTCCGGAACTGCCGGTTGGAACCGTGTCTTCAAGAGAAGGTCTGCTTTTTGCAAATACAAGCGAATTGTTTATCGATTTTACCGGTCTTGGCGGACATGCAGCATATCCGCATTTATCACGGGATATGACAGTAGCTGCCAGTAACTTTGTTATACAAATGCAGCAGATAATCTCCAGAGGATTGAATCCTTTGGAAAGTGCGGTAATCACCGTCGGCAAGATGGAAAGCGGTTTTGTTCAAAACGCCATTGCCGCAACCGCGCGGCTTGAGGGTACGATTCGGACAATGAATCCAGAGACAATAGGAACGATAAAGGAAAAGCTTGAAAGGCTTATGAAAGGCTTCGAAATCAGTCACGAATGCAAGATCAGCGTTGATTATGGGGCAAACTACTATCAGGTATATAATCAGGACAAATATGTAGCATTATTTGAACGGACGATGCATGAACAAGGAATCACCTATATGGAAGCAAATGCAGCCATGACGGGAGAAGACTTTGGAGACATGCTGAAAGAGATTCCGGGATTTATGTTTTGGCTTGGTGTTGATTCTCCGTATGGTTTACACAATGCGATGATCAATCCGAACGAAGAAGCGCTTGAAGTTGGTATCAGATCGGTAACCAGTATGTTTAAATCCCTCACGAACTAACGTGTATAATGTTTACAAGTCAGCAGAAACTATGATTGTAAATGTACATGTACAGAGGAGGAAATCCATATGGCGCGAATAGGTGTAGAAGATACGCTGACAGATGTCAAAACGGCCCTGATGGAAATGGGGCATGAGATTATTGATTTGCGAACCGAAAAAGATGCGGGACATTGTGATTGTTGCGTGATCTCCGGGCAGGATAAAGATGTCATGGGCATGCAATCAACTAGCATAGGTGGTCCGGTAATCAATGCCCAAGGGCAAAATGCTGAAGATGTATGTCAGATGGTCAATCAGAAATTAAGTTGAAATTTAAATAACAATTATGAAAAAAAGGCAGAGTTTCCCTATCAAATGGGAGGCTCTGTTTTTCTATGTGTCATTTTACTCCTTGATTTCATATATAAATATGACACTGAATTGGATTCATAATAGAGTTCTAACCTAAGGGGGTAATGTAACAATGAAGTTGTCGGATGATATACCGGAACTTGAGGCAGCTGGAGAATGGATAAATAGCCGCAGGATGATAAATAGTGACCTTATCGGAGAGAAACCTACATTGATCTATTTTTGGTCGGTCAGCTGCAGTTCCTGCAAAAGGGCTCTGCCGCTCATTAATCAAGTACGGGACGAATATAAGGGCAAGCTGCATGTATTAAGCATTCATAGGCCACTCCAGGAGGAAGATAAGCAATTGCAAACGGTAAGGGATCAAGCTTTGAAATACCAGATTACAGACCCTCTGTTCGCTGACCAAGAGGACATCTTATCGAAAAGATTCCAGGCAAAATATGTGCCGGCCTATTTTATTTTTGATGCAAATGGTAAACTAAAGCACTTTCAATCAGGAGGCAACGGTCTGCAATTACTTCGCAGACGTCTGGAGCGTGTAATGAAGTAGGAAGCCTTACTTTCTCTTGCAAGAAGCGAGAGCTGTCAAGACGCGGGCACTCATATTTCCGCCGTAGCTAAACCAGGTACTGTGCAGAGATATTCATCAGTTGCTTTTACACGAGAAGCAGGCTACAAAAACAATAATCTGCCAGAAACGAGAATACCCAATTGCTCGATATCTAACAGACGGAAGCATTCCCGATTTGGCTGGGAGTGCTATTTTTCTGCGTTCCGAATTTGTATAATAAAAATTTTTAAAAACTTTAAAAAATATATGGAAATTTATTTCGGAAACCGTTATATTAGTAATTACGGTAAAAGAACGAAGGAGGGAAATTTATTTGGATACGTTTAAAAAATTGAAAAGGTTTTATTGGCCATATAAAAGATATTTTTTATGGTCGCTTTTATTTTTACTGTTTCTCACCTTAATTACAGTTGTCTATCCAATCATCCTACAGGTTACAATCGACGAAGTTGTACTTCAGGACAGATATGAGCTGATTCCGTGGATATGTATGATCTTCCTGGGACTTATGGTTATTAAAGGTATTTCGACATTCTCATTCCAGTATCTCGGGGATGTCTTCGGTATGACAACTGTCTACAAACTGCGTGAATCTTTATATGATAAACTCCAGTCCTTAGCATTCAAGTATTATGACAACGCAAAAACTGGAGATATTATGTCCCGGTTAACGGCAGATGTAGAAGGATTTCGTTTTTTCCTTTCAGTTGGATTCGCAGAGTTGATCAGAGTTGTACTGCTTATTGTAATCAGCTTAAGCATAATGTTTTATTATTCAATTCCATTGGCATTGGTTACAATGGCTGCAATCCCATTCTTGGCCATAGTGGTCTTTAAATTTGATCAACGGGTGCATCCGGCTTTTCGGAAAATCAGAAAGTCATTTGGAAAACTGAACACAAGGGTGCAAGAGAATATCAGCGGGATGAACACGGTAAAGTCCTTGTCAAGAGAGGACTTTGAGATAGGAAGATTTTCAGCGAATAATGATAACTACCGCCAGAATTACCTGAAAACATCAAAACTTTGGGCGAAATATTTCCCGCTTATGGAGTTTATCGGTAATGTCTGTGTGGTTGCCTTGCTTGCATACGGAGGGTTTTTGGTTATGGAAGGGCAAGTTGGTTTGGGAGAGCTCGTTGCCTTTTTCAGTCTTGTCTGGTATATCCTCGGGCCCTTAATGAATCTTGGATTTATTGTCAACCAGTTTTCGCAGGCGAAAGCGTCTGGTGAGCGATTGATTGAGATCCTCGAAGCAAAAGAAGACATAATTGAAAAAGAAAATGCATTGGATTGCGCTATAAAAGGGCATGTTACATTTAATAATGTCTCACTCAGCTATATTGAAAATGATGATGCGGCATTAAAAGATATTAGTTTTGATGCACCGCCGGGGAAAGTGATTGGTCTCATCGGTGCAACCGGTTCAGGCAAAACAAGCATCACACAATTGATTACGAGATTTTATGAACCACAGATCGGGGAAGTCCTTGTTGATGGCAGGCCGGTAGGGGATTATAAACTGAAAACGTTAAGAAGCCATATCGGCTTTGTCTTGCAGGAGCCTTTTTTATTCTCTACTTCTATAAGAGAAAATATTGCATATGGAAACCCGAACGTTTCAGAAGACCAAATTATTGCAGCAGCGAAAAGGGCACAGGCCCATGATTTCATTATGGATCTGCCGAAAGGCTATGAAACAATGCTTGGTGAACGCGGAATGGGACTCTCTGGCGGCCAAAAGCAAAGGATAGCAATCGCTCGGGCAATATGCATTGATCCAAGTATTCTTGTGCTTGATGATGCAACCTCCGCTGTGGATATGGAAACAGAATTCAAGATACAAAAAGCTTTGCGGGAAGTTATGAAAGGAAGGACTACTTTCATTATCGCCCACCGTATATCTTCCTTGAAACATGCGGATGAGATATTGGTTCTGGAAGAAGGAAAAGTGGTTGAACGCGGATCCCATGAATTCTTGTTGAATCACAAGGGACCCTATGAAAGAATCTACAATATCCAATACCAGGATCGTCAGGAAATCATGGATACAGTCAATCATTAGGGAGGTGTAACATATATGTCAAAGGGAAAAAAGAACAAGAAAGCAGACATTTGAAAAGATTTTCCTATACGGTAGACCAGGCAATTGAAAAGCCATTCAACTGGACACAAATGGGGCGTTTGCTTCAATTCGTTAAGCCATATTCAAAAACCTATTTGCCGGCAGCGATTATTGCAATGCTTATTTCAACAATTATTCGATTAACGGTCCCTATATTAATCGGTAAAATAGCCATCGATATGGCTATTACCGAAGAGGATACAACATTGCTTGTCTATCTCGTTGCTGGTATAGCACTTTTATATTTATTAAATTATGCTGCCAATACATTTCGGATTAAATGGGTGAATATATTAGGCCAGAATGTAATCTATGATATCAGGCAAAAGCTTTTTTCCCATGTACAGCGATTGTCGCATCGCTTCTTTGACACGCGGTCAGCAGGTTCGATCTTAGTAAGGATACTGAATGATATTAATTCATTGCAGGAACTATTTACAAACGGTATCATCAACCTGCTCATGGATACGGTTATGTTATTGGGAATCATCGTGATTTTATTTGTATTAAGTCCACCACTTGCTTTGGCGGTAATCGTTGTAATTCCGCTTATGTTTATTATTTCAACACAGCTCAGAAGAAGAATACGCCGCTCGTGGCAGGAAGTACGGGTTCATCAATCCAGACTGAATTCACATTTGAATGAAGGGATTCAGGGGATGAGAATTACCCAATCCTTCTCACAGGAAACAGAGAATGCTGAGTTCTTCGATGGAGTCAATAGGGGTTATTTTAACAGCTTCAAAGATGCGGCGAAAAAAAGTGCAATGTTCCGCCCGCTTGTAGATATATGCGATGCGGCCGGAACCATCATCCTAATCGCGTTTGGAGCCTACTTAATCTTAAATGGGACGATAGAAATCGGCACCTTTGTCTCATTTGCCTTTTTCCTTGGCATGTTCTGGGAACCAATTTCGAGATTGGGGCAAATGTACAATCAGTTATTGATGGCAATGGCCTCCTCTGAGCGTATTTTTGAGTTCTTGGATGAGCAGCCGAATGTGGAGGATAAGAAAGATGGATATGTATTTGAGGAAATGAAGGGGCACATTGAATTCGATCGTGTTCAATTTTCGTATAATGCAGATCGGGTTGCATTGCATGAAATCTCGCTTGATATAAAAGATGGCCAGACGATAGCCTTGGTTGGACATACAGGGAGCGGCAAATCGACGATCGCCAATCTTATCAGCCGCTTCTATGATCCAACGGCAGGGAAAGTTAAAGTAGACGGGCATGATCTCCGGGATGTGAAGCTTGATAGTTTAAGGCAGCGCATCAGTGTTGTACTACAGGATACGTTTATCTTTTCTGGCACGATCATGGAGAATATCCGTTTTGGCCGGCCGAATGCAACCGATGAAGAGGTAATAGAGGCGGCGAAAGTAGTGGGCGCAGATGATTTTATCAAACGGCTGGCAAATGGCTATTATACAGAGGTCGAAGAAAGGGGAAATATCCTTTCGGCAGGAGAAAGACAGCTCTTATCATTTGCCAGGGCATTGCTTGCCAATCCAAGTATCATCATCCTGGATGAAGCAACGGCAAGTATTGATACAGAGTCAGAGGTTAAAATCCAGCAAGCACTGCGTAAACTGTTAAAGGGAAGAACATCGATTATTATCGCTCACCGACTATCGACCATTCGTGAATCGGATACCATTTTTGTCTTGGAACAGGGACGGATTTTGGAACAGGGAAGTCACCAAGCATTAATGAAACAACATGGAAAATATTATGAACTTGTAAAATCACAATTCACCATGCTCGATGCGATTTAGTCCATTTTGGGAGCAATCTTCAATTGAAGGTTGCTCCTTTCTGTGTCAATTAGTATGATAAGTACTAGAATATGCAATATTGGAGGAAGAATAATGTCAAAAGATTTCGCAGTGATCGGACTGGGTCGGTTTGGCGGCAGCATTTGCCGTGAATTAAGCATGGAAGGTATGCAGGTGCTTGCTATTGACCAGGATGAGGATAGAGTAAATGAATTTAAAAATATAGCTTATCATGCAGTTATAGCAGATTCGACTGATGAAGATATGCTAAGGGAAATAGGCATCAAAAACTTTGACCATGTGATTGTGGCAATAGGGGAGAATATCCAGGCAAGTATCCTTACGGCGGTTATTTTAACAGACATAGGCATTAAAAAAATCACTGTTAAAGCTCAGAATGACTATCACGAAAAAATATTAAGCAGAATTGGTGTCCAACAGGTAGTGCATCCCGAGCGTGATATGGGAAGAAGGCTTGCCCATAACTTCATTTCTAACAATATTCTGGATTACCTTGAATTATCGGATGACCATAGCATTGTAGAAGTAAAGGCTGGGAAGAAAATGGTCGGTAAATCTCTCATTGATTTGGATGTTCGGGCCAACTATGGCTGTAATATTGTTGCCATAAAGCATGGGCGTGATATCAATGTTTCACCAAAAGCTGAAGAACCGCTGCACGAGGACGATATCTTGATTGTGATTGGGGCGGATAAAGATATATCCAGATTTGAGAGGAACCTAGTAATGGATTAATAAAAAAGCTCCTTCTTGCGCCAAGGAAGCTGAAAGTTCCCTACAATGAAAGCGACTGACCGGCACAGAAATCGACCGCTGCTGCTACCTCGCAGTTTCTTTCAAATACGGAATTACACACAACAATACTTACGAAAAGAGCCTAAAAAAAAGGAATGGAGGATTCTCCATTCCTTTTTTCTGGTCCCCCTTTTAATAAATAGTGGGGGCAGCAGTGCAGAGCGCTGCATAAAATCGTCTGCACATTTTTTATTTTAGACTTCCATTATGATAGGCAATACCATTGGACGGCGTTTTGTTTTTTCATACAAGAATGGTGCGATGGTATCTGTAATTTCATTTTTGATTTCAGACCATTGTGTTGTTTTTCTGTCCATTACTTTATTTAAATGTGCAGAAACAAGCTTTTGTGCTTCATTAATCAGGTCTTCAGATTCTCTCATGTATACAAATCCTCTGGAAATGATATCTGGACCAGAAGCTATTTTGAATTCCTTCATATTGATGCTAACTACAACAATGACAAGTCCTTCCTCAGAAAGAATACGGCGATCGCGCAATACAATATTACCAATATCACCGATTCCGCTGCCATCCACATAGATGGAGCCGGAAGGGATTTTACCGGAGATTGCTGCATGGTCTTTACTTAATGCAAGAACATCGCCATTATCCATAATAAATGAATTATCTGGATCGACATCACATGATTCTGCAAGTTTAATATGTTCTTTCAGCATCCGGTATTCACCATGGATAGGCATGAAGAATTTAGGCTTAATCAATCTAAGCATCAATTTTTGCTCTTCCTGGCTACCATGTCCTGAAGTATGGATATTGCTCAGCTTACCATGTATTACATCAGCACCTGCACGATATAATTTATTGATGGTTCTGCTGACACTCACTGTATTTCCCGGAATTGGTGATGAAGAAAATACTACTGTATCCCCAGGGATAATCTGGATTTGTCTGTGTGTCCCATTGGCAATACGTGATAAAGCTGCCATTGTTTCACCTTGAGAACCTGTACATAGGATGGTAACTTCATTTGCCGGCAAACGGTTGATCTGATTACCTTCAATAAATGTTTCTTTTGGCGCTTGAATATAGCCGAGTTCTAAGCCGATATTAATAGCATTTTCCATGCTGCGACCAAACACAGCAACCTTACGATTATGTCTCACTGCTGCTTCAACAACCTGCTGCAGACGGTAAATATTGGATGCGAATGTTGCGAAGATGAGTCTTCCTTCTACACGGCTGAAAACATCATGGATGCTTTGACCCACAACTTTTTCAGACATTGTAAAACCTGGAACCTCACTGTTTGTGCTGTCAGAAAGCAGACAGAGCACGCCTTCTTTACCAATTTCAGCCATTTTTGCTAGATTAGCTGGTTCACCCACTGGAGTAAAGTCAAATTTAAAGTCACCAGTATGGACAATATTGCCTGGTGGTGTTTTAACGACTACTCCATATGAATCGGGAATACTATGAGTGGTACGGAAAAAACTGACGGAAGTTTTACGGAATTTAATAACATCATCTTCTTGAATGGTAGTCAATTTAGCATTTCTTAACAGACCATGCTCATCCAATTTATTTCTGATCAATCCAATTGCTAAAGGACCTGCGTAAATAGGCACATTTACTTCACGCAGAAGATATGGAATTCCGCCAATATGATCTTCGTGACCATGTGTTACGAAAAGACCTTTGATCTTATCCTGATTTTGAACGATATACGTGTAATCAGGAATAACATAGTCAATTCCAAGAAGCTCATCCTCAGGAAATTTAATTCCGGCATCTATTAAAATAATCTCGTCCTGAAATTGAACGGCATACGTATTTTTCCCGATTTCGCCTAATCCACCTAGTGCGAAAACAGCTGTCTGATCATTTTTTACGAATTTCATAACCTAAATGTTCTCCACTTTCAGTTTGCCGGTTTCTTTTTCATAATTAAGATGTGCCTCATCTAATTCGTGGATATATTCGATGTTATAGTTTCTGTCAACTAATTTCTTTCTTACCTCTCGGACTGAGTCTGCCTCGACGTAAAGGCTTTTTGTACGTTCTCGTACAGGGATTTCTTCTTGAAGTTCTTGATACAATACTTTAAAAATCATTTCATCTCTCCTAACTGATATTTTTATATTTTCCAGGAATTTGAATTATGCCTGTGATACAGACCATAACCTTGTCCCCTTTTTTGATATGATTAGTTTCCGTTAAAAACTTCGTCTGATTTGTTTCCGAAGCAAACCAGATAATTTATAAAGTACTTTATTGGTGTGATTGGTTGCATCCTTGGTAGTCTTATTTAAAAGTAGTAGGTACACGTCCTTCTTTGCCTAAAAAGTCTCTCCACCGTTTCTTAAGCTTTTCTTTTAGGCGCTTTAGCATAAGGACACACGTCTCCTTTCAGATATCTAAGAAAAGCAACAAAAACATTCTACCGTCCAATCCTCTTATCTATAGTATAGTACGAAATGAGGAATAATTAAATAAAAATACTTCATTTATAAAAAAATAGTAATAATTTCTCACCAATCTTTACATATCTTTATCATTTACACAGATTGAAATCTTATACATTTTGCTTGTTGCTTTCCACGTTTCATCATAAGGCAGGCAAGCCTTGCATTACTTTTTTCGTCATCTTGCACGGGGAGGATTTCCGAATTAGCATAGCCATCATAAAAAAACGTGCCTGTTGAAACAGGCACGTTGAAAGTTTAATCGATTGCAACTGAATTTTCAGGAATGGCAAAAGGATTTTCTTTATTGATGTGGTCATAAAACATAATGCCATTTAAATGATCGATTTCATGCTGGAATACGATAGCTGGGTATCCCTTTAGTCTTAATTTTATCGGATTGCCGTCTGCATCTGTTGCCCGGACAGTAATCCGTGCATGCCTCGGCACATATCCTTCTATTGGGCGATCGACTGATAGGCAGCCCTCTCCAGAAGCCAAATAAGACTGTTCTACTGAATGACTGATAATTTTGGGGTTCACCAGGCCATAGCTGTATAACTTTCCGTTGAAATCTTCAAAATGAATCGCAATCAGTCTCTTTTCGATTCCGAGCTGTGGTGCAGCTAAGCCGACTCCAGCCCTCAAATCATATTTCTTTGCTGTTTCTTCATCCTGGCTGTTTATGAGGAATTGAAGCATTTCTTCCAGCAGTTTCTTTTCTTCTTTACTGATAGGCAAGCCTACTTCAGCGGCAGGTTTTTCCAAAGAAGGATGTCCTTCTCGTACAATATCATCCATTGTTATCATCATGCATTACTCCTTAATTGATATAATATATAATTTGCGAAATTTAAAACTGCAATGGCCGTTTTTTGACCTTTTGTTTTAAGATATACGAATTGAGGGTATTCAAAAGAAAGCCGGATCGTTTACATATCTTTTTGGCGAAAACTATGTTTCATCTACTTCAATTTAATATTTTAACATAACTTTGGTGAATAAATCATAAATTTGAAAGAGAGCATATTAGTCAAAGGTATCCATTGATTTTTGATGCATAGTTTATGGTATAATCTAACAATATTAACGAAATGGAAGCTATAGGAGGAAGAAATCGTGCACTTGAAGAAATTATCATTTATTCTCTTAATTACTCTAATCGCTCTATTAACTGCTTGCAGCAGTCCGTCGACTGAGGAACAGATACATAGTCATTTAGAAGAAGCGGTAAATCTTGAAGAGGGTTTTGAAAATCAACAGGAAGAAATCACAGACCTCGAAGTTCAGGAACAAGAAATATATAACCAGATTATCGACCTTGGAATGGAAGATTTCGAAAAAATCAAGGAGCTTTCTGAACAGGCGCTGGGAACGATTGACGAACGAGAAGAGAAAATAGAGCTTGAACGGGAAAGCATTGAAACATCCCAGGAAGAATTTGTGAAAATTGAAGATCTGATTACCGAACTCGATGATGGGACGGCAAAGGAAAAAGCAGAAAACATGTATGAGATGATGAACAAACGTTATACTGCATACGGACAATTAAATGATGCGTATGTAACGTCTTTGGAACAGGAAAGAGAATTGTACCAGATGCTTCAGCAGGAGGATATTGAGCAGGAGACACTGACAGAACAAATCAATGCTATAAACGAAAGCTACGAGAAAGTTCTCAGCTCCAATGAGGAATTCAATAATTATACAATGGAATACAATGAGTTAAAGAAAGAATTTTATGAAGTGGCAGAGCTGGATGTAACGTATGAACAGTAACGAATAGAAAATGGGAATCCAACATGGATTCCCATTTTTTGTTTTATATGGACATTTTACAGAATGGTCCGAGTGCCTAATCTAGAATCAATCCATTATACCTTCCTCATATTAATACAGATTCGACTGTTAAATATAACAGCTTTGCTTCCAGATGGATTTTGATTAACTACAATATGAAAATCCTTTCATTTGAGTTATTAGTAGATGCAAACTAATTGACCGAATAAGGGAAATGGGCTAATATTTAGTGGTAATCATAATTGTACCAATTTCCTTTACAAAAGAAGTGTAACAGGGTAGAATTTATTGTAGCAGTGATTACCATCAACTCAAACAGGGTACACGATTTATATGATAAATTTTGTACAGATTTTTCTTGTTATGGGTAGGCTATGAAAGACAATAATAAATGGGTATAAAGAAAGGACGAGGTGAACTATTTTGAAACATGTACTTGAAAATATCGAAAGTCAGTTCGAAATGTTCCAGATTCTTAATGAAGATGGGAAGATTGTAAATAAAGCTGACATGCCGGATTTATCTGATGAGGAATTAAAGGAATTAATGCGCCGCATGGTCTATACACGTATCCTTGATCAGCGTTCTATCGCTTTGAATCGTCAAGGACGACTAGGATTCTATGCACCAACTGCTGGTCAGGAAGCTTCACAGCTGGGCAGTCAATTTGCTCTGGAACAGGAAGATTTCATTCTCCCTGGATACCGTGATGTACCGCAATTGATTTGGCAGGGTCTTCCTTTATACCAGGCATTCCTGTTTTCAAAAGGACACTTTCACGGTAATCAGTTCCCTGAAAAATTACATGCGTTAAGCCCGCAGATCATTATTGGAGCTCAATATGTCCAAACTGCCGGTGTAGCATTGGGAATGAAAAAACGCGGCAAGAAAAATGTAGCAATCACATATACAGGTGACGGTGGTACATCTCAAGGAGATTTCTATGAAGGAATCAACTTTGCAGGTGCATATAAAGCGCCGGCTATTTTCGTTGTTCAAAACAACCGCTTTGCAATTTCCGTTCCGGTTGAAAAACAGACAAACGCTAAAACATTGGCACAAAAATCAGTGGCGGCAGGAATTGAAGGAATCCAAGTAGATGGTATGGATGTTCTTGCAGTCTATGCAGCTACAAAAGACGCTCGTGACCGTGCTGTAAACGGCGAAGGGCCATCACTTATTGAAACATTAACATATCGTTTCGGTCCGCACACAATGTCCGGTGATGATCCAACACGCTATCGTACAGAAGAGCTGGATAACGAATGGGCTAAAAAGGATCCATTAGTTCGCTTCCGTAAATTCCTGGAAGGTAAAAAACTATGGTCTGAAGAGGACGAAAACAAAGTTATCGAAGAAGCAAAAGAAGATATTAAAAAAGCGATCAAAAAAGCAGAACAACAACCAAAACAAAAAGTAACAGATTTGATCGGCAATATGTATGAAGAACTTCCTACAAATCTGCAGGAGCAAATGGAAATATATAAAGAAAAGGAGTCGAAGTAAATCATGGCACAAATGACAATGATTCAAGCAATCACTGATGCAATGCGCACAGAACTAAAAAATGATGAAAACGTGCTTGTATTTGGTGAAGACGTTGGTCAAAATGGTGGTGTTTTCCGAGCTACGGAAGGATTGCAGGATGAATTCGGTGAAGAACGTGTATTTGACACCCCATTAGCTGAATCAGGAATTGGCGGACTTTCAATCGGACTGGCTTTGCAAGGATACCGTCCAATTCCGGAAATTCAATTCTTCGGCTTCGTTTATGAAGTAATGGATTCAATCAGCGGACAGATGGCACGGATGCGTTATCGTTCTGGCGGCCATCACCATGCTCCAATTACAGTTCGCGCACCTTTTGGCGGTGGAGTGCATACACCGGAGCTTCACGCAGATTCATTAGAAGGTCTTATTGCACAGCAGCCTGGTATTAAAAGTTGTAATACCTGCAACACCATATGAAGCGAAAGGGTTATTAATCGCTTCCATCCGCGATAATGATCCAGTAGTATTTTTAGAGCATATGAAGCTGTATCGTTCATTCCGCGGGGAAGTTCCGGAAGAAGAATATACTATCGAACTTGGTAAGGCAGATGTGAAAAGAGAAGGAAAAGACGTAACGATCGTTTCTTACGGCGCAATGGTGCATGCGGCATTGAAGGCAGCAGAAGATCTTGAAAAAGATGGTGTAAGTGCAGAAGTTATCGACCTTAGAACTGTATCCCCAATAGATTATGACACCATTATGGAATCAGTTAAGAAAACAAACCGTGTGGTTGTTGTTCAGGAAGCACAGCGTCAAGCGGGTGTAGCTGCAAACGTTATTGCAGAAATCCAGGAAAGAGCTATCCTTCATCTTGAGGCACCAGTATTGCGTGTAACAGCACCAGATACAGTGTATGCATTCTCAGATGCGGAAGAAGTTTGGCTGCCAAACCATAAAGATATTGTTGAAAAAGTAAATACTGTAATTAATTTCTAAAATAGATTGGGAGGTATTCTTAATATGGCTTTTAATTTTAAATTGCCCGATATTGGTGAAGGAATTCACGAAGGTGAAATAGTAAAATGGTTTGTTAAAGAGGGCGACACAGTAAAAGAAGACGATGTACTATGTGAAGTTCAAAATGATAAAGCGGTTGTGGAAATTCCTTCTCAAGTGGATGGTACGGTTACTAAAATCCATGTTGAAGAAGGAGCAGTTGCTGTTGTTGGAGATACATTGATCTCGTTTGACGCTGAAGGTTATGAATCAGAGGAAGAGCCACAAGCAGAGAAGCAAGAAGAGGCTCCTTCTGATGAAAAGACTGCAGATGAAAAAGCGCCTGAAACGGCAGAATCTAATGATACCGATGGAGCTCGCGTTATCGCTATGCCTTCAGTACGTAAATATGCACGTGAAAATGATGTGACAATCAGTGCTGTAACAGGATCTGGTAAAAATGGCCGTGTTCTTAAAGAGGATATTGACAGCTATCTGAATGGTGATGCATCAACTGACCAAGAGGAAACTAAAACAGATTCATCTGAAGAAACAGCATCAGCAGCACCAGTGGCTCCACAAGGACAATATCCGGAAACACGTGAGAAAATGTCCAATATCCGCAAGTCAATTGCCAAAGCAATGGTTAACTCTAAAACGAAGGCACCACATGTTACATTGCATGATGAAATTGATGTGACGGAGCTTGTAGCACACCGTAAGAAATTCAAGGCAATTGCAGCCGAGCAGGAAATCAAGCTTACTTATCTGCCATATGTCGTCAAAGCACTTGTTTCAGCATCCAAGAAATTCCCAATTCTCAACTCCATTATTGATGAGAACACAGAGGAGATTGTTCAAAAGCATTACTATAACATTGGTATTGCTGCAGATACAGATAAGGGATTATTGGTTCCTGTCGTTAAAGATGCAGATAAAAAATCAATTTTTGAGATATCTTCTGAAATTAATGAATTGGCAGGAAAAGCCCGTAGTGGTAAACTGAAACCAGATGAGATGAAAGGGGCTTCAAACACCATTTCAAACATTGGTTCAGCGGGCGGACAATGGTTTACACCTGTCCTGAATTATCCTGAAGCAGTAATTCTTGGAATCGGCCGTATAGCTGAGAAGCCAATCGTTCGTGATGGGGAGATTGTCGTTGCTCCAGTTCTCGCTTTATCTTTAAGCTTTGATCATCGTATCGTTGATGGTGCTACTGCACAACAGGCGTTAAACCAAATTAAACGATTGCTGAATGATCCACAACTAATTATGATGGAGGCGTAGGTAATGGTAGTAGGAGATTTTCCGATAGAAGTAGGAACATTAGTAGTTGGAGCAGGCCCTGGTGGGTATGTTGCAGCAATTCGCGCAGCACAATTAGGACAAAAGGTAACGATTGTCGATAAGGGTGCTCTTGGCGGAGTATGTTTAAACGTTGGCTGTATTCCATCAAAAGCATTAATCCAGGCTGGACATTTGGCTGAAGGTGCACATGGTTCAGAAGATCTTGGGATCAAAACAGAAAATGTAACAGTGGATTTTGCTAAAGTACAAGAATGGAAAGGATCAGTAGTTAACAAGTTAACTTCTGGTGTCGAAAGCCTTCTTAAAGGAAACAAAGTAAACATCGTTAAAGGTGAAGCATACTTTGTTGATCACAATACAGCGAAAGTTATGGATGAAAAATCCTCCCAGACATATAAATTCGATAACTGTATTATTGCGACTGGTTCTGCACCAATTGAAATTCCGACATTTAAATTTTCTGATCGTGTTCTTGATTCCACTGGAGCACTGAATTTGAAAGAAATTCCAAAGAAATTGGTTGTTATTGGTGCCGGTTATGTCGGCAGTGAATTAGGATCTGCTTATGCAAACTTTGGAACAGAAGTTGTGTTCCTAGAGGGTGCTAAGGATATTCTAAGCGGATTTGAAAAACAAATGACTCAGCTTGTTAAAAAGCGTCTGAAAAATAAAGGTGCTTCCATCATTACGGAAGCAATGGCTAAAGGTGTCGAGGAAACTAAAGACGGCGTAAAAGTAACATATGAAGCTGGCGGGAAAGAAGAAACAGTTGAAGCTGATTATGTATTGGTAACTGTTGGCCGTCGTCCGAACACTAGTGAAATCGGTCTTGAACAAGTAGGAATCGAAATGGCTGATCGTGGACTTATTAAAGTTGACAAACAATGCCGTACAAGTGTGGAAAACATTTATGCAATCGGTGATATCGTTCCAGGACCCCCGCTTGCACATAAAGCATCTTATGAAGGTAAAATTGCTGCTGAAGCAATCAGCGGTGAAAAATCCGAAGTGGATTATATCGGAATTCCTGCTGTTGCCTTTACAGAGCCTGAGCTTGCTACAGTTGGTTTGACTGAGCAGGATGCAAAAGATGCTGGCTATGATGTTAAAGTGGGTAAATTCCCATTCGCAGCAAATGGCCGTGCATTATCACTGAACAATAGTGATGGATTCCTGAAGCTGATTACACGTAAAGATGATGGATTAGTAATCGGTGGACAAATTGCTGGACCAAACGCTAGCGATATGATTTCTGAAATCGGCCTTGCTATTGAAGCAGGAATGACAGCGGAAGATATTGCGTTAACTATCCATGCTCATCCAACTTTAGGTGAGATTACAATGGAAGCGGCAGAAGTTGCCTTAGGAACTCCGATTCACATGATGTAAAATTAAATGCTGAAATAACATAAGGATGCCCATATTCGCGGGGCATCCTTATGTTATTGTCAGCTAATGTAATCTCCAGCTGTTCCTTTATTTCATGTTTGGGCATCTTTCCTGATAATTTGGCGATAGTTTCCCCGCTTTTCAGAATTACAAGTGTCGGTCCATCATTACTTTCTTTGATCCCCATTGCTGTAAGATCTTTCTCAATTTTATTCACATTGTTAAATTCTGATGGGTATTCCGCTTTTAACTCAATCATTGCATCAATATATATTTCATTCTTATCATCGACTTTATTCTCAGGAATAAATATTACATTGTAATCATAAGGATTAAATGTAATTACTTCAACTTCTCCATCCTCATTTTGACAGGCAGCAAGTACAAATAAAATAGAAATCAGTGTTGCAACTCTATAGATCACTTTTTATGCACTTCCTCACTCAGATTTTTGCTTCCTTCTTAAACTTAAGTTTATCAGATGAACGTAAGGCATTTGGTATTGTTATAAAACTGTTATCCAAATGAAATTGAATTGTCCACTATTAATTCGCTATCGAAATATGAATGTAAGAAATGTAATAAAATAATTGTTGCAGTCTCCATCCTATCAGTGTAAAAGCCACTCTTTAGTTTGGCTAATACAGACGATTTTAGAAGATAAATAAAATAACGTTATTTTTAATGTGTTATACTAATTAAGGGTTGATTATTCTTATGTGCCATATTATAATATGTATACGCTAACATAATTCAATTAAAGGAGATGGCTTAATGGGTACAATAATTTGTAAGGATTGCCAGCAAGTTATTGAACATTATG
Source organism: Oceanobacillus massiliensis str. N'diop (assembly GCF_000285495.1). Classification (GTDB taxonomy): domain Bacteria; phylum Bacillota; class Bacilli; order Bacillales; family Amphibacillaceae; genus Oceanobacillus; species Oceanobacillus massiliensis. Next base: position 289,288 of record NZ_HE610977.1, on the reverse strand, counting down.
AAGAAGAGAAAGTAACAACTCTTTACGGAACATGTCCTTCTTGTCACGAACATAACTAATATTCAACGATGAGTTGCATCCTTTATGCAACTCTTTTTATTTTGCTAAAAGAGTGATTATGACCATTTATTTTCTTATCGGTATTGGTAATAGTATAATTAAAGCAGAGAAGTTACCGTAAACTATATTATAGGGGGATATAAATGAGTTTAAAAACAAGGGTGACAGAACTATTGAATATCGAATACCCAATCATTCAGGGTGGTCTTGCCTACCTTGCGTATGCCGATTTGGCTGCAGCAGTCTCCAATGCAGGAGGGCTTGGCCAGATTACTGCTATGAGCCTACAAAACCCAGAGGAATTAAGAAAAGAAATCAGGCGAGCTAGGACAATGACAGACAAACCGTTTGGGGTTAATTTTGCAATTGGTCAGCACGGCAGACCATTTGAACAAATGGTAAAGGTTGCAATTGAAGAAAAAGTTCCCGTCATCTCTGTAACAGGCGGCAATCCAAAAGGAGTATTGGACCTAATTCACGGACATGATATTAAAAAGCTTGTACTTGTTGCTGCTGCAAGACAGGCAGAAAAAGCCGAGGAGCTAGGAGCAGATGCAGTTATGGTTGTTGGACAGGAAGGTGGTGGCCATCTCGGAAGGGGAGACGTTGGTTCATTCATACTGACTCCTCAAGTTGCAGAACGTGTGACGATCCCTGTAATAGCTTCCGGAGGGATTGTGGATGGGCGCGGTTTAATGGCGGCATTAAGCTTAGGGGCTGAGGGGATTGAAATGGGCACAAGATTCATTGCCACAAAAGAAACACAAGCACATACAAATTATAAGCAAGCGATTCTTGATGCAGCAGAGACTGATACTGTCGTAATTAAAAGGTCAATCGGTGCACCTGCCAGAGCATTGCGAAATGAATGGACAGAGCATATCCTGGAAATTGAGAAACAGGAAGCTGGTTATGATTCTTTGAAAGAATACATAAGCGGCAAAGCAAATCAAAAATACATTAACGAAGGAGATGCAACGGAAGGATTTGGCTGGGCCGGACAATCGGCAGCAAGAATCCATGATCTTCCTACCGTACAAACTCTAATACAACGTATTATAAAAGAAGCAGAAGCAATAAAAGATAAATGGAGCAATTGAGGTGGATTGAGACAATGAATTATGGATATCCGATAGATGAGACATGGTCTACAAATGAAATCATCGATGTTGTAAATTTCTTCAGCATGATTGAAAAAGCACATGAAAAACAAGTAAGCAGACAGGAACTTCTGATAGTATATAACCGTTTCAAGCAAATCGTCCCTTCAAAGAGCGAAGAAAAGAAGCTTTTTGCAGAGTTCGAAACAGCTTCAGGATATTCAAGCTACAGAACCATAAAAAAAGCAAAATCATCATCAGAAGCAGTTATTAAAATGTAAAATCCGGGAAAGCGCGGAATAACGCCGGGGAGCGCGGAATAATCCAGGAGAGCGCGGAATAATCGTGAGAACCGCGGAAAAATCGTGGAAAGCGCGGAATAATCCGGAGAAGCGCGGAATAATCGTGGAAATCGCGGAATAATCGAGGGGATCGCGGAATAATCCGGGAAAGCACGGAATAATCGTGGAAAGCGCGGAAAAAACCGGGGGAGCGCGGAATAATCGTGAGAACCGCGGAATAACACCGAGAAGCGCGGAAAAAACCGGGAAAGCGCGGAATAATCCGGGAAAGCGCGGAATAATCCGGGAAAGCGCGGAATGATCGAGGGAATCGCGGAATAATCCGGAGAAACGCGGAATAATCGAGGAAAGCGCGGAATAACTCCGAGAACCGCGGAAAAACGCCGAAATCCCGCGGAATAGAATAATCACGGGAAGCGAACTACAGTGGCTATATATTCCTGATATGAATAATAAAATCGCCTGGCTCGTATTATTGATTGCTACGTTAGCAACAATCACGAGAGAGGCGATTTTTTTGGTTGGGTCTTATTCGTTTTTCTTTGCACTCGATGTTCCGTTATTAATGAGATGACGGTTCAAGTCCTGCAATGTAGATTATCCATTAAATGGCATCTTTTTCAGCATTATTGGTTACGGGAACGTAATGCTAATTGATAAAACGGGATCAGTGTATCGTATGTTTCTTTAACCACTTCTATAAATTTATCTCCGTCGTTCAATAACGGATCATTTGCGCTGAAATGGCGGCCGATTAAAAATTCAGCCTTTTTAACATCTCTGAATCGTTCGAGATGTTTCATTTCCAGTTCGTCAATCTTGAGGGAATCCTTTTGCATATGATCAAGAGATATGACATAGGAATCAGGTAACTGTTTTATTTCATCAAATTCTTCGATAAAAGCTTCAGCAATCTCTTTTTTGTTTGGCAATTCATAAATGAGTGCCAGCCATATGAAAACATGGTCATCAAATAATCCCAACTGAAAATGCGGGTGTTTTTTATATCCTCGTTTGTTATCGGCTACCGCCATCCACGTATCCTTTGGTGGATTGACCGTTCTTCTTGCATGCTTTGCAATATGTAAATAAACCTCGTTGCCTAACTTAGCTGACAAATGATCAACAACTTCCGATCCAATTTCCTGAAATTTAGGCTGGATTCTTGACTGGATAGCTTCCATTCTTTCATCCAGGCCATCTATTGTAAATGTAGTAAAGTCTTTTTTCTCAAACCCGTGAAATGCCAAATGATTCATTCCTTCCTGATGCATAGATTATAATAATTATTATTAAGGATTTAGTCACGGAAGTCAAGTTCCGCCGACTTCGATAAAAAATAGGGATGAAATTCTCAGCTATGTTTAAAAATAAGGGCAATTGGGAAATGATTATAAAATAAATCAAAATCTTAAATAAAGTCACGAACAAAAAGATGCCGTAGTCATAGAATAAAGGAAAGACAGATGGATTGCATTAAACAAGCTATGAGAGGAAGTGGAAAAAATGAAGTATGTAATGGAAGCTTTAAGAAGGAAAGAGGCCCAGGAGAGATTACCTGTTATTCGAATGGAAATTGATTATGAACTTGTGACCCTTTACGATGCTATGCAGGAGAAAGACAAAGTGAAGATGATCAAGACCAAGGAACGGCTGGAAGATTTAAGAAAACAGATGCTTCAAATTGAAAATGAACACGAATAAGGTGCTGACCCCAATATGTATTGGAGCATTGCGATAATATTCGAATACATATTGGGGTCATTCAAATACAATGACGTACAGCCTCCACTTTGATACAATTAATGATACAGATATAAATTGGAGGTATTTACATGGATGTGGTGCTTCGTGATGAAATATATAAACAGGCTATAAAATGGGTACTGGAAGCCGGTGAATCCATTAGAGACAAGATGAATGATCCACTGGACATCGAGACGAAATCGAATGCGAACGATCTTGTCACTAAATTGGATAAGGAAACCGAGCAATTCTTTGTAGAAAAGATTAAAGGGACTTTTACAGGCCACTCCATTATAGGAGAAGAGGGCTATGGTGATGACCTTAAAAACCTCGATGGAACAGTCTGGATAATTGATCCGATTGATGGCACGATGAATTTTGTCCATCAAAAAAGGAATTTTGCTATTTCGGTAGGAATCTACCAGGATGGTATAGGCGAAATAGGCATCATATATGACGTTATGGAAAATATCTTATATCATGCCAAAAAAGGTGAAGGTGCGTTTAAAGACGATAAAAGGCTATCTCCACTGAACGAGAAATCAACTATAAACGAAGCAATTATTGGGATGAATCACTTCTGGCTATGTGAAAATAGATTAATCGATGAAAAGGTCATGCAGCAATTTGTGAAGGATATACGGGGCACTAGGACATATGGTTCGGCTGCGCTGGAATTCGCCTATACTGCTGAAGGAATTGTTGACGGCTATATATCGATGAACCTTTCTCCATGGGATATTGCTGCAGGAATGATTCTGGTGAAAGAAGTGGGTGGTGTTACAACGGATATCAATGGTGGCGAACTTGATATGCTGAATAAATCATCTATCCTTACGTGCAACATATCGATTCAGCATAGAATCCTTGCCTATATGCAGAAAGGAAGAAAATGACTATGTCACTTTCTTCCTTTTTTCATGGAGAAACCATAGCCAAAAAGTCCAAATGCCAATATTAGAAATAATAAAATAAGCCAAATATTACGTAAGGCAATCGAGAAAGCTACTAATATCAACATAACAATGACTAAAACAGCCAAAAACAGCATAGGAAAATTAATGTTTTTCATTAAAGCACCTCTATTTCTATCACCAATAGTATATATCAAAATATGAAAATCTTCAAAAATAACTCTCTAATAGATTTTCAAAGAACTGGCATGAACCGGAAAGATTTAGTATGATGGTAAAAGGGTTTATTTAGATAGTGGGGGATTTATATGGATGCATTTGTATTTGATATGGTAGTGGAAATCAACGGCGGCATTGAAAATATATTTTGGATATTTTTTGTGATAAATTTCATTTTATGTGCGATTGCATATGAGCTTGGGTTTGCCAGGAAACTTCCTGTTGGGAAAACTATTTTCGTTTATGTGATGCTGCTGATTGGTACTTTTATCTTAACTATCTTCACAACGGTTATGAAGATGCCGACAATAGAAAGTCTTTCTGTCATCATATTAGTGCTGGCAATATACAGATTCAGACTTTATAAACAAAGATCAGCAAATAAACAGTAATAAAAAAACGCCTTTACTGATGCGGGCCGATAAGTTGGACAACAAAAAGTCTAACTGAAGGGGCTCAGACATCATAGGCGTTTTTTAATATAGGAATTTATAGGTATTGATCCACTTTTTTATTTTCGCGATACAATCTGAATTTCCCTGTAGTTAAGCGCTTGTTGGTCCTATCCTCAATTCGATCATAACAGGGAGTGCACAGATACATATAAATTCTTCTGTTTCTCAATCTTTTCGCTTTTAAAGAATAATCCTCTATTTCTTCCACTTTGTCGCAAAGAGAACATTTGACTTGCATAATTTCACCTCAACCCAGGGTTTAGTATTTCTTAATCTGTAGTATATCATAAGATAGGTAGCTAATAGAAGAAGTTACACTGGATCCGGGTTTAAATGAGTAGAAAACGAATCATAAGAAAAAGGTTTCCTGAGTGGGAAACCTTTTTAATCGGCCTGAGGCTGTTTATTGTAAATTTATTGATTTGAATCTGAGCTGTTTTTATGCTGGTTGGATTGGTCATCCTGGATATCATCTAATCTTTGTTCATCTTCTTCATCTATAATTTCCTTATTTTGGTCAGGCTCTGGGGCTCGGTCCTCGTCTGCTGGAAATTCAGGCATATAGCGACCGACAATCGCTGCTAGCTCATCGACAACTCCTTGGACTGGATGACCCTGGCTTATTTTATTTCCCATACCTTCAATTCTCTCCATGACATCGCCATCTGCAACGACTACCGCGGTTTTTCCATAGGGATCATGGTACAATGCTTCGGTGACCGAATATTTAATAGTTCCTACCCTTGAACGGTCAAGATCTTTGTCGACATCAATTGCGACAACCGTATATGGACCGGCTACAACTGCTGATGCTTGATTAACGTTAGGGATATCGGATGCGATTTCAGCCAGATGTTCCGCAATCTCATTGTTATCTAAATCAGGATTCTGTGATGGATCAGAATTCTTAACTTGCACGATTCGGTCCGTATTCGGGTCTTCACTGGCCAATGGATCATCCTCTTGCCCTTGATTACATGCAGACAAAAACAATACGATAGCCAGTAAAAGTATATTTAATTGCAGGTTCATGCAGCATACCTCCTCGATTTAATAGCTGATGAACTTATTTTGGTTAAATTGCTTAAAAATATACTCTTGAAAGGAGCTAGATTCTGTTCACAGATAAAAAATATATAAAAAAGTCTGCTTCAACAGCAGACTTTGATTAATTGATGACTATTTTTTTATTTTTTAATGGGACTTTCGACGTTTGAACCGTCCTTATAATAAAAGTGGACCGGTCCATCATCTCTTAAAGGCTGCCCATCCAGAGCAAATAAAAAATATCCATTTGTCAGTTCGTCAAGCGTAACCGTCACATCATCATCTGCACTTGTTACAAGTGTTGCATCAATAGCGTCCGATTTTATTTCGGCATTTGTTATGAAGTCATGCAATGGCATCACATAGGAATTGGTCAAAATTGCTTCTCCCTCAAGCTTGGAGATGCTTCTATTAACAGGCGGCCGATTCATTTTCGTATCGAGAACTTCCCTGTTAAATCTCTCTGAAGCTGTTTGCAATGGGTCAATCTCTTCTTTCTCACTGCCCTGAGTTGAAAATGCTTCTTCCAATAAAATCTTTCTGTCGTCAAATATCCAGACGGTAGGATCTAAAGTTATGGAGTAGGAGACATTTCCGGTAATTGGTACGATCATTATATTCACCCCTAATTATGTATCTTCATTTAGAATATCAGACATTATTGATAATTTCATTCGTAATGAATTATTTTTATATAAATTTCCTTGTTTTATTTGCATTTTCCAGTAGCTAACGATAATATAATATAAAAGAAAGTCTTTTAAGTGGAGGGGATCCAATTGATGCCTGAGGTGACTACTATAGATCATCGTGAGAAAGCCCACGCCCTTCTTAAGGCTGACGCTGACAACATTTTACGACTCATTGAAGTTCAAATAGAAAATCTGACGATGCCGCAATGTCCGGTTTATGAGGATGTACTGGACACGCAAATGTTCGGTCTTTCAAGGGAAATTGATTTTGCTGTGCGTCTGAACTTAATCAGCGAGAATGAAGGTAAAGCGCTTCTTGAGAATCTGGAGAAGAAGCTTAATATACTGCATGAAGCTTCCCAAAAATCTTTATGATTTATCGCTCATGCAATGGCGTAACGGTACAATGAAGCAAAAACTTTGCCAGCATATAATTGGCAAGGTTTTTTTGTTTAAAGTACTTTGCCTATTAATGAGTCGGTCAAAATAAAAAGAGATAAATAGACATCCATTAATGGATTTTGGTCCGCAGATAAATGGATTTAAGACCTTGTTTAAATTACATATGTTAGGGAGAAGCAGAATGATACAGAAATGGAAAGATTATGATTTTACACTTATCATTACACCTATACTCTTGGCTTGTTTCGGAATAGTCATGATCTATAGTGCGAGTATGGTGACGGCAGTCGTTGAGGGGAATGAAAGTACGTATTATCTTGTCAGGCAATCGATTTGGTTTGGACTGGGCGCAGCGGGTTTTATTTTCTGCAGTATTTTCCCATATAAATATTATCAAAAGTTAATGAAATTCATCATTCTGATTATCGTATTTTTGCTGGTTGCCGTTTTGTTTTTTGGTAATTCCGTTAACAATGCCAAGTCATGGTTTCAAATCGGGCCATTCAGTATGCAGCCGGCGGAGCTCGCCAAACTGGGGATCATAATGTATCTGGCCTCGGTGTATTCGAAAAAGCAGTCATATATCAATGAATTCAATAAAGGAGTCCTGCCGCCGCTGATTATGACCGGAATTATTCTGGGATTGGTCGTGATGCAGCCGGATATTGGAACTGCATCGATTATTTTCCTGATTGCGTGTTCCGTAATCTTCAGTTCAGGTATTAGGTTAAAGCATTTATCGATTCTGATTGCGGTCGGCCTTGGTCTGGCGCTGCTGGCGGTTCCGTATATGGTGACAGACGAGAGACTCTCGCGTTTTACAGGTGCATATAAGCCTTTTGAAACTCCTGATTCAGATGGATACCAATTGATTCAATCTTATTTAGCGATTGGTGTAGGGGGTATGAATGGAGAAGGATTAGGGCATGGTGTGCAGAAACTTGGATACTTGATGGAGGCGCATACAGATTTTATTATGGCAGTAGTTGCCGAGGAATTAGGTTTTATCGGGGTGCTGATTATAGTAGGAATGCTGGCAATCATCGTTCTGCGAGGGATTTTTATTGCTAGAAAATGTAATGATAGTTTCGGTGCTTTAATGGCAATCGGGATATCTTCCATGGTTGCAATCCAGGCATTTATCAATCTGGGAGCAATCAGCGGGCTGCTGCCGATTACCGGGGTTCCGCTGCCGTTTGTCAGCTATGGTGGTTCATCACTTCTGATTATGTTGATCTCTATGGGGATCTTAAATAATATTGCAATGTATGTTAAGAAGCAGGAAAATGGGGAAACAGAGGAGAAAGCAGAAGGAAGCAGAAACAGAAGCACTATTAATTACAATAGGGGTGGAAAAAGATGGCAGAATTGAAAAATATCAACAAGGTACTTGTAGCAAACCGAGGGGAAATTGCGATCCGGGTGTTTCGCGCTTGTACGGAACTGAATATCCGTACGGTGGCTGTATATTCAACAGAGGATTCAGCCTCCTTTCATCGTTTCAAAGCAGATGAGGCATACCTGATTGGCCAGGGCAAAAAACCAATTGATGCCTATTTGGATATAGAAGCAATCATTGATTTGGCTAAAGAGGTAGATGTTGATGCAATCCATCCTGGATATGGATTCCTGTCAGAAAATATTAACTTTGCAAGGCGCTGTGAAGAAGAGGGAATTATTTTTATCGGGCCGACAAGCGAGCATTTAAATATGTTCGGTGACAAGGTGAAGGCCAGGGAACAGGCCGTCAAAGCGAACCTGCCTATTATACCTGGCAGTGGCGGTGCAGTTACTTCAATTGATGAAGTTGAAAAGTTCGGTCAAAAATACGGATACCCGATTATTATTAAGGCGTCTTTAGGCGGCGGCGGTCGCGGAATGAGGATCGTCCATGAGGAAAAGGAAGCCAAAGAAGCCTATAACCGGGCAAAATCAGAAGCAAAAGCTGCGTTTGGAAATGATGAGATATATCTGGAAAAATTCATTCAAAATCCCAAACACATAGAAGTACAGATTCTTGGCGATAAGCATGGTCATATTGTCCATTTGCATGAAAGGGACTGCTCCGTTCAGAGAAGGCATCAAAAGGTAATAGAGGTTGCACCAAGCCTTTCATTGACAGATGAGCGCCGCAATGAGATTTGCAAAGCGGCAGTTGACTTGATGAAAAATGTCGGTTACGTTAACGCCGGCACTGTTGAATTTCTCGTCACACAAGATGAATTTTATTTTATTGAAGTAAATCCACGTGTTCAAGTGGAACATACCATCACAGAACTTATTACTGGATTGGATATAGTACAGACTCAACTAAAGGTTGCCGATGGGCTAAGTTTGCATGACCCGGCAGTCGGAGTGCCAAATCAGGAAGATATCAAGATTAACGGATATGCCATTCAATCAAGGGTAACAACGGAAGACCCATTAAATGACTTTATGCCGGATACCGGAAAAATAAATGCATATCGTACTGGTGGGGGATTCGGCGTCCGTCTCGATGCTGGGAACGGCTATCAGGGCGCTGTGATTTCACCGCATTATGACTCATTACTCGTGAAAGTTTCCACATGGGCGCTGAGTTTTGAGCAGGCTGCAATCAAAATGGTTAGAAATTTGAAGGAATTCAGAATTCGCGGAATCAAAACTAATATTCATTTTTTGGAAAATGTTATTTTGCATGATAAATTTCTTTCTGGTAAGTATGATACGACTTTTATTGATAAAACACCGGAATTGTTTGTATTTCCAGCAAGGAAAGACCGTGGTACGAAGATGCTTACCTACATCGCAAATACAACACTAAACGGTGCTGAAGGATTGACCAAAAAGGAGAAACCATCCTTTTCTCCATTGCTGATACCGGAAGTGGATCGACATCAAGAGATTCCAAATGGAACAAAACAGATACTCGATGAGCATGGTCCAGAGGGACTGGCAAAATGGTTAAAGGAACAAGATGAAGTCTTGCTGACCGATACGACATTCAGGGACGCACATCAATCGTTGCTTGCCACGAGGGTGAGAACGAACGATTTGCTGCGGATTGCTGAACCGACTGCACGTTTAGCCCCCAATCTCTTTTCCGTTGAAATGTGGGGCGGAGCTACATTTGATGTTGCTTACAGATTCTTGAAAGAGGATCCATGGACAAGGCTTATAAAACTTCGTGAAAAAATGCCTAATGTCTTATTTCAGATGCTGCTTCGGTCAAGTAATGCAGTAGGCTATAAAAATTACCCTGACAATCTTATTCGAGAGTTTGTTGAGAAAAGTTCTAATGCAGGGATAGATGTATTCAGGATATTCGACAGCCTTAACTGGGTTGAAGGAATGAAGCTTGCTATCGAATCTGTTCGCGAGAGCAATAAAGTTGCCGAGGCTGCTATTTGCTATACAGGGGATATCCTGGATAAAGGACGTAAAAAGTACGATCTGGATTATTATAAAAATATGGCCAAAGAGCTGGAGGCATCCGGTGCACATGTATTAGGAATTAAAGATATGGCAGGATTATTGAAACCGGAAGCGGCCTACCAATTGATATACGCTTTAAAAGAGACAATCGACCTTCCAATTCATTTGCATACACATGATACAAGCGGGAATGGCATATTGACATATACTAAAGCAATAGAAGCGGGTGTCGATGTAGTAGATATAGCTGCAGGTCCAATGGCAGGATTAACCTCCCAGCCAAGTGTCCAAACACTTTATCATGCACTTGAAGGCACTAGCAGGCAACCGGGAATTGACATTGAAGCATATGAAGGACTGTCCCATTATTGGGAAGGGATCAGAGGGTATTACCAGGATTTTGAAAGTGGAATGAAGGCTCCGCATACAGAGGTCTATTTCCATGAGATGCCAGGCGGGCAATACAGTAATCTGCAACAGCAGGCTAAGGCTGTCGGACTCGGGAATAGATGGAATGAAGTCAAAACAATGTTTAGGAAAGTAAATGATATGTTTGGGGATATTGTTAAAGTTACGCCTTCTTCTAAAGTAATCGGTGATATGACCTTATTTATGGTGCAAAATGGCCTGACAGAGAAAGATGTATATGAAAAGGGAAACACGATAGACTTTCCGGATTCTGTAATCGAATTTGCACAAGGGTATATCGGTCAACCGTATCAGGGAATACCTGAGAAACTGCAAAAAATAATCCTTAAAGACAGAGAGGCTATTACTGTACGGCCGGGTGAATTGCTTGAACCTGTGGACTTTAAAGAGGCCAGGGAAGAGCTATTCCAATCATTAAATCGTCAAGTAACAAGCTTTGATTTGATTTCACACGCCTTATATCCTAAAGTTTTTATGGATTATACGAAGTTCTGTGAAACATATGGTGATATGTCTGTACTGGATACACCTACTTTCTTCTATGGAATGAAACTGGGTGAAGAAATAGAAGTTGAGATAGAGAAAGGCAAAACACTGATTGTCAAATTGGTCTCCATTTCGGAACCGAAAGAGGATGGGACACGTGTCTTTTACTTTGATTTGAACGGTCAATCTCGTGAAATCAGAATAAGGGACAATAGCCTTGAATCAATGGTTGCCACAAAGCCAAAAGCAGACAAGTCGAATACCAAACATATTGGTGCCACGATGCCCGGAACAGTGCTTTCGGTTAATTGTTCAAAGGGTGATGCGGTGAATAAAGGTGCCCATTTGCTTACGAATGAAGCTATGAAAATGGAAACTACTATTCAGGCACCATATTCAGGAGTGATTAAAGAGATTCATGTCGGTAGCGGAGACACTATTGAAGTCAATGATTTATTAATAGAATTTGAGTAATGATAAAAAAACAGGAAGCAAATTATGATTTGCTTCCTGTTTTTTCATGTTTTCCGCTTCTTGTGGATAATAGCACAAAATAACTAATCATTCCAAAGTAGCAAGAGATAACCAGTGCATGCATCAAAGCTACACCGAGATTTAATAGGGTAAAAATAATCATTGCACCAAAGAAAACCTGCAGGAATATAAGAGAGCAGGCGATTATCCATCCCCAATACATAATTTTACTGGATCGATAATATTTGATAATCCTGATTGTAAGCAGCAGCGTCCATATAAGAAGAATAGCTGCTGTTAGTCGATGTCCCATTTGCACCCATTGATTAAAACTATAGCCAGAAAATCCAAGGGGAGAAGTATTCGTACAGAAGGGCCAATCAGCACACACGAGGTTTGATTCGGTATGTCTCACCAATGCCCCTGTATAAACAACGGCCATCGTGTAGAGCGATAACGCATAAATTTCTATACGGTGTTTCTTTTTGATAAATAAAGATGCACTATCAAATTTCTTATCGATTTCAAAAATCAGCAGCATCAAAAGGAATATAGATGCGAAAGATATTAAAGATATTCCGAAATGAGCCGCCAGTATAAAGTCGGATTGACCCCACATCACTGCCGCTGCCCCAATCAGAGCCTGAAGAAAAATAAAAAAACGGAGCAAAACGAAAGGAATTTCACTTCCCTTACATTTCCGATTTTAACCCATGAAAGAACCGCGAGAGCGACCACAACGATGCCTACTATACCCGTTACGGCTCTGTGGCTTAACTCAATTACCATTTCAAAGGTAAATGTGCTCGGTACTACCTCACCCTCACATAGCGGCCAGCTTTCTCCGCATCCATCTTGTGAGCCGGTCTTCGTAACTAACGCGCCGCCAAGCAGAATCAGCAGCATCCCAATTGTTGCGATTACTGAAAGGATTTTTAAATATTTTATCATACCAATATAGCCTCACTTTAATGAATAAATAATAAATCATTTCTTTTCAATAGATTAATAATAATATTAGTGATAGTCCAATGCAATGAAATAAGTTCGAAAACTTGCTGAAACACATAACTGTAATAGTATCATGTTTAGGGCTTGTTTTCACTAACCAGATAAAAAAGTCTTGCATAAATCGCCTTTGTTTGCTAGAAATAGTATAGGGATGACTGTTGTCAATTCAGTGCAAGTACATGTATTAGTGGATGTAGTACATATTTTACTTTCTTTTTAACAATTGTTATTGTTTCACATTTTCGACACATACTAATGGGGAATATGTTGTAAAATGTTACAAGTAGGTTAATTAGATTGTAAATTAAATTCGTGATACAATTAGAATGGATATCAGAATACAAATTATTATGTGGTATTCTGATTATTATCATGTCTTTTTGCCCGGATTTGAAGGGGGGATAAAATGAATAAAGTAGAAACACCATATACTGAAGTGATCGGAAATGCTGCTGTATCGAATAAGCAAAAAATTTCCAGGTTCATTTCAGAAATAAAAGCACTTATTAAAATAGGTATTGTGAACTCGAATTTAATAACTACCATTACCGGATTCTTGCTGGCAGTTCATTTTACTGACTCTTCCTTTATAAATAATTGGGGAACCTTTCTACTCACAGTGATTGGGAGTGCATTGGTTATTGCCGG
>NZ_HE610977.1:267932-275416 GCF_000285495.1 Oceanobacillus massiliensis str. N'diop | reverse complement strand
TTGGTTATTGCCGGAGGTTGTATCATTAACAATTGGTATGACGTTGATATAGATCCTAAAATGTCCCGAACAAAAAACGTCCGACTGTAACTGGATACTTTTCTCTCAGAATGGTACTTTTGCTTGGGCTGGGCACAACTGCTGTTGGGCTAGGTCTATTGCTGTTTACTACAGTACAAGCTACACTGTTTGCATTTCTTGGCTGGTTCATTTATGTAGTATTATATACAATGTGGTCTAAAAGACGATATACATTAAATACTGCAATTGGCAGTTTCTCGGGCGCAATGCCACCATTGATTGGCTGGGCAGCCATTAGTCCAACCGTGGTGCATGTGGTGCCGGTAGTAATGTTCCTAATCATGTTTGTATGGCAGACACCGCATTTCTTGGCTCTAGCCATGAAAAAGACGGAGGATTACCGTGAAGCTGGTATTCCAATGCTTCCGGTCGTATACGGGTTTGAAATTACGAAACGACAAATCGTCGTTTATATTGCCTGTTTGCTTCCTTTGCCAATTCTTCTGGCCCCATCACTGGGAATTACTTTTGCAGTGATAGCGACACTGCTGAATATCGTATGGCTGGTGATTGGTTTTAAAGGCTTCTTTATGAAGAATGATATAAAATGGGCAAATATGATATTCATTTACTCATTAAATTATCTGATCCTATTATTTCCACTAATGATTATCGTGACATTGCCAATGTTTAACTAACCGTTTGTCCTTAATAAAAACATATATAAGGAAACAACATGAAGAAAGAGAGGTATTAATACATGAAAGGTTGGATGGGAAAATCTAAAGCATTATTCCTTTTCACAATGCTGGCTCTGTTTTTGGCTGGCTGTGGTAAAGAAAATCTGACTGCACTTGAACCTAAAGGGTACGGTGCTGAGAAATCAATGGATCTAATCATACTTACCATTTTGATTATGATTGGAGTCTTTATCGTAGTAATGCTTGTTTATGTGATTGCTTTAGTCCGTTTTCGCAAGAAAAAAGGACAAGAAGATTTTATACCGAAACAGGTTGAAGGTAATCACAAATTGGAAACAGTGTGGACTGTCATTCCGATTATTCTAGTGTTGATCATTGCAGTTCCTACTGTGCTTGCCACATTTGATTTAGCTGATGAGTCCAATGCAAGTGAACAGATTAATATCGAAGTTACTGGTAATCAGTACTGGTGGCATTTTAACTATGCCGGTGAAGAAATTGTAACAAGTCAGGATTTATACATTCCGACCGGTGAAAGGGTATACTTAAACATGCAATCTTCCGATGTTATTCACTCGTTCTGGATACCTTCAATTGCTGGTAAGATGGATGTTAACCCTGAAAATATAAACACTATGTATATTGAGGCCAATGAAGAGGGCGTATATTGGGGTAAATGTGCCGAGCTTTGCGGACCATCACATTCATTGATGGACTTTAAAGTTGTTGCTGTAAGTCCTGAAGAATACGACCAATGGGTTTCTGACATGCAAGCTGTCGACCCAGAAGCTGTTCCTGAAGATGCAGTAGCACAGGATGGTCAAGAATTATTCCAGGAAAACAGTTGTGTGGCATGTCATGCTATCGGTTCTTCACCTGCAGCAACCGGACCGAACCTGACGAATTTTGGTGACCGTTCTACAGTAGCGGGTATTCTTGAACCAACGAAAGAAAATATTGTAAGTTGGATCATGGATCCTGAATCAATCAAGCCTGGCAACAAAATGACAGGTGCTTATCCTAGCATTTCTGAAGAAGAAGCTAATAGTATTGCTGAATATTTAATGCAATTAAAGCCCTCTGAAATTACACCTGAGAGCGCTGGGAATTAAATTATAGACATGGGATGGAAGACATGAAAGGGAGGTTTAAGCTTTGAGTATTGCAGCTGCTCAAAAGAGAAGCTTCAGCGCAGTGCTGTGGGATTACTTGACAACCGTAGACCATAAAAAGGTCGGTATTTTATACCTGATCGGCGGGTCATTGTTTTTCCTGCTTGGCGGACTGGAAGCTCTTATTATTCGAATTCAGTTAATCAAACCTGAAAATGATTTTATCACTGCAGGTTTGTACAATGAAATGATTACAATGCATGGAACTACAATGATATTCTTTGCAGCAACACCGTTATTGTTTGGTCTTATGAACTACATTATGCCACTGCAGATTGGTGCACGTGATGTGGCATTTCCATTTTTGAACTCACTTGGGTTCTGGTTATTCTTCTCTGGTGGTATCATGCTTAATCTTAGCTGGTTCCTCGGTGGAGCTCCAGATGCGGGCTGGACCAACTATGCGCCGCTTTCCTTGCAATCACCCGGACATGGGATTGATTTCTATGTTATGGGTCTGCAATTATCTGGTGCAGGGACGCTGATGAGCGGAATTAACTTCCTTGTTACAATCGTAACGATGCGTGCGCCTGGTATGACTTATATGCGTATGCCACTATTTACTTGGACTACATTTGTAACAAGTATTTTAGTATTATTTGCTTTTCCAGCCTTAACAGTTGGATTGTTCTTAATGATGTTTGATCGTATGTTCGGATCTGCATTTTTTGATGTTGCTCTCGGAGGGAATACCGTTATCTGGCAGCATTTATTCTGGATATTCGGTCACCCGGAGGTATACATCTTGATTCTGCCGGCATTCGGTGTGTTCAGTGAAATTATACCAACCTTTGCCAGAAAACGATTATTTGGTTATACGGCAATGGTATTTGCAACATTCCTGATTGCTTTCCTTGGTTTCATGGTATGGGCTCACCATATGTTTACAGTAGGTCTGGGTCCTGTAGCGAACTCGATTTTCGCAGTAGCTACAATGGCTATCGCAGTTCCAACAGGTATCAAGATATTTAACTGGCTGCTAACATTATGGGGAGGCAGCATTACAATCAATTCAGCTATGCTCTGGACGCTTGCATTTATTCCTTCTTTCACTATTGGTGGAATGACTGGTGTTATGCTTGCATCATCTGTAGCGGATTATCAGTACCATGACAGTTATTTCGTAGTTGCCCATTTCCACTACGTTATTGTGGGCGGGGTAGTATTTGCACTGCTTGCAGCCATGCATTATTGGTGGCCGAAGATGTTCGGAAGAATGCTTCATGAAGGAATGGGGAAACTATCTTTCTGGACATTCTTTATCGGTTTCCATTTAACATTCTTTATCCAGCACTTCCTAGGTTTAATGGGAATGCCGCGTCGTTACTGGGTATTCCTGGAAGATCAAGGATTGGATACCGGGAACTTGATTAGTACAATCGGTGCATTCTTTATGACTGTCGGTGTTATCATATTCTTAATTAACGTTGTTCATACTTCTATCAAGGGAGAAAAAGCACCTGCTGACCCTTGGGATGCACGTACATTGGAATGGGCAACATCATCGCCGCCTGTACATTACAATTTTAAACAATTACCTTTAGTTCGTGGACTTGATCCATTATGGATTGAAAAAACGGAAGGTAAAGGAAAAATGACTCCTGCAGAGCCTGTGGATGAAATTCATATGCCTAATGGTTCCATTCTTCCTGTAATCATGACAATTGGCTTCTTTATTGCATCCCTTGGTTTCATCTACCATGTGGATCATAAAACATGGTTAATTGCAGTATATCTCGGTATGGCAATTGCTTTAGTTTCTATGTTAACCAGATCATTGAAGGATGATCACGGGTATCATATAACAAAAGAAGAACTAGAAAGGGAGGCTGACTGATATGAGTCACGATCATTCCTTGAACCCAAAAACGATGCCACAGGATCCGTCAAAGGCAACAATGGAAGGAAAGCATAAGTTTCTAGGTTTGTGGTTCTTCCTAGGGGGCGAAACTGTCCTTTTCGCTTGCTTATTCGGTACTTATCTGGCATTGAGAAATTCAACTGCGGGTGGCCCAACTTCACAGGACCTGTTCGGTTTGGAACTTGTATTCCTGATGACCATCCTGCTGCTTACTAGTTCATTGACTAGTGTATATGCGATCTATCATATGAAGAATAATGATTTCAGGAAAATGCAATTTTGGTTTGGTCTTACAGCACTTCTAGGTATTGCGTTCCTTGGTTGTGAAATTTATGAGTTCGCTCATTATATCCATGAATATGGATTCACATTCCGTTCTTCTGCATTTGGATCAGCTTTCTATGCATTGGTCGGATTCCATGGGGGACACGTAGTTTTTGGTCTCAGCTGGTTGATCACTATAATGGTACGTAATGCTAAACGCGGTCTAAGTCTTTACAATGCACCAAAATATAATACATTTGGATTATATTGGCACTTTATTGACGTCGTTTGGGTATTTATCTTTACAGTTGTTTACTTGATGGGGATGGTGAGTTAATTTATGACGGAGAATACAAATACCAACAAAATTAATTCGTTCCGTAAAGAAGAGAACAGAGAAGAAATGCGAAAGCAGATTGTAACATTTGCTTTAATGATTTTCTTCACATTGATCGCATTTTTCGCAGTTCTTATGGGAGTAAGCTCTACCTTTGTTATCCCATTGATTCTTATTTTGGCACTTGTGCAGGTAGGTTTTCAGTTCTATTACTTCATGCATATGAAAGATAAAGGACATGAGGTTCCATCAGCATTAATGTATGGCGGAATCTTCGTAGCCTTCCTGGTAATTGCTACATTCGTTGGAATCACTTGGTGGTAAGTTACTACGGCGCAGGACAGACTAGATCACCGAAGTTCTGTGACATACAAAAAGGATCGGGATATCGCTTCCCGGTCCTTTTTTAATAAAATCGTCACATTAACAACAGAAAATGAATTGATTTTAAGGTATAATGTGAAGATAATCCGCTATTTGGAGTGATAAATTATGTGGTTAGAATTGCAGATTTTTGGTTTCCGGGCATTATGGAGTCCGTATTACTTTCTCTTTATCATAGGTCTGGCTTTATTATATTTTGTGATTACGGGACCATATCGCCATAAATTAGGTGGAGATGAAAGGCCTAGTGCTAAACAGCAGTCCCTTTTTTATATCGCACTCGTTCTATTGTATATTGTGAAAGGGTCACCGATTGACCTGCTTACACATATCACCTTAACTGCACATATGATTCAAATGGCAATTTATCTACTTGTCGTACCTATACTGATGCTCAAGGGAATTCCGGCATGGATTTGGAGAAAGGTGCTTAATCTGCCTGTAATCAAGCCGTTGTTAAGATTGTTGACAAAACCGCTTATCTCATTACTGTTGTTTAATGCATTGTTTTCCGTTTACCATATTCCGGCAATATTCAATTTTGCCAAATCGTCACAGTTTGCGCACACATCAATTTCCCTGATTCTGTTTGCTGCAGCGTTCATTGTTTGGTTTCCGTTGATAGCACCACTTAAAGAATTGGACAAGCTGCAGCCACTGTTGAAGATTGCCTATATCTTTTCAAATAGTGTTCTGATTACACCAGCTTGTGTCTTGATTATTTTTGCATCAGATCCACTGTATGCAGCTTATTCTCAGGAGGGTTCCTGGATACAGGCTTTAAGCTTATGTGTTCCTGGTGGTGTACTGCAGGGTTTAACGACAGCATTATCCGGACCGGAGATGTTCATTTCCATGGATACTGTAGAGGATCAGCAATTAGGTGGAATTATTATGAAAATCATGCAGGAAATCACTTATGGAATAATCTTAGGTTCGATTTTCTTTAAATGGTTTTCCAAGGAAAGTCAAAAAATTGATCCGGTTCCTACAACTGTAGAATAACCATTAAGGTCTAAATTATATTCTAATGAGGTTATACTTAATCTCCCTGAAAGGACACGTGTGAATTATGCCTTTTTTACCGACGCTTAGTACGTTTTTCATTGTTTTAAGTGCCGTTCTCGTTGCAATAGGTTGGGTGCTGATCAGTAAGGGAAAGAAAAAAGCACATAAAAAGACGATGCTATCTGCTGCTGTCAGTGCGCTTTTATTTTTTATCATTTATTCATCCCGAACCATTTTTGTAGGAAATACGAGTTTCGGCGGACCTGATGATATAAAAATTTACTATACCCTGTTTCTGATATTCCATATCATTTTGGCAACAAGCGGAGCGGTATTCGGAATCGTAACCATTACATTGGCGTTTAAGAGAAAGATCGCCAAACATAGAAAGATAGGACCAATCACCAGTATAATCTGGTTTTTTACCGCTATAACTGGTGTTATGGTATATTGTCTGCTTTATATTATCTATCACGGCGGAGAGACAACAAGCATGCTGAAGGCAATACTCGGTTTCTGATGCAGTGAGCTAAATAAAAGGATGGGAGCAATTTAGATGCTCCCATCCTTTTATATTTTGATATTCCATTTTATGATTCCCGCTTCTCTTGCTGAAGTAAAGGCAATCACAATTAATGGCCCAATAATAAAACCAAGAATACCAAAAAGCTTTAGTCCGATAAACATTGATATGAGTGTGGCGAGCGGTGAGAGGCCAATATGCTGTCCCATCACTTTAGGTTCGACCGTTCTTCTTATGGCCAAAAGGATCACTGCCAATACAGCCAGCTGAACGCCTGTTGCTACATCTCCTGTTAAAAGCAAGACAAGTGCCCATGGACCGAGTATGATAATAGAACCGATAATCGGTATTAAATCGATCAGCCAGATAATCAGTGCCATTATCAGCGCAACTTCGGGTACTATTATGTACAATCCTATGAGCGAGACCGCAAGTATAATCAGACTTACTAAAAATTGTGCCTTAAAGAATCCGAACAATACACTGGATAATCTGGTATTCATAAAGGACACCTTTTCAGCCGTTTCCTTTCTGAGCAAGCTATATAAGTTAGACTTTAATATTGGCAACTCCAGCATAAACAGGAATAGAGCAATAAGATATACAATAAAGCTGATTAAGAAATCCGGAATTTTAGCAAAGATCTGGGCAATATTATCAATCGTAATGATTTCTCGGATTGTCGTACTTAATGAGGCAATACTGCTTTCGATACTTGTTGAAATCTGGTCTACAAACTCTTTTGGAAGATCACTCGTATATTGCTGAAGCTCTCTTTCGCCTTGTATGTACAGGTCATTAAGTATATTGATATAACTTGGGACAGCTTCAACAAAATTGACTAGCTGTGTGGCTGATTTTATCACAATAAATGTACCTAAAACACCAACAGCAATTAGAAAGAAAAGAAATACAAAAATAACGGATGTCTTTCTGCTGATTCTCAGCCTTTGCTGCAATAGTCTTATAATCGGGTTCATAATCATGGCAGTAATCAATGCGATGATCAGAGGGATTGAAATTGGGAGTATAAACAAGATGACCAGCAAGATGAAAATCGTTAAAAAGATTAGTGTCCAATGACGCTTGGTTAAGTTTCGAAACAAGGGATATTCTATCTCCTTTCAATATTCTGTTTCTATAATGGGTCCCTATATGAGAGGTTCAGTCTAGAAAGGGAATGATACACTTTTAAAAAAACCAACTGTACAAG
>NZ_HE610977.1:262980-266734 GCF_000285495.1 Oceanobacillus massiliensis str. N'diop | reverse complement strand
CAAGATTAATTCCAGACAGTTGGTTTTATCTATTTTGACTACTATTTTTTATAATGCTGAATTTCTTCTGCAACTTTTGAAACGAGTGTATGCGCTCTTTCGACTAAACTTTCAGGGAAATTTTCACCTTCGCCATATTCAATACCATGTGGATAGTAATGTTTTCCCAAAAGTGGTGTAAGCAGTTTGATGACAGCATTTCCTTTATCCACATCGCCTTCAACCGCATAACCTTGGATACGAATGTAATATGTAATATTTTTTTCGTTAGAGCCTATTTTATAATCGTAAGAAACCCTTTCATAATCCCATTGACCAGCACGTATAAATGCATGCTTTCCAGTTAAATGGTCCAACGGTTTTAAATCAATAATGGAATCCTCGATACCAGTACTTTCTAATCTCATATTATTCACCTCATATATTAGTCCTCTATTGTTTAATGATAGTACGAAAACGCTTAATATGCAAATCAAAAACAAAATATTAGTGCAAATTCCCACTGCTAATTTTCAAATTTATAGCATTAGGAGATAATATTTAAAATAATAGGGAAAAGAGAATATAAGTCTATCTGGAACATACTATAGAATATAACTTCACTTAGCAGGGGGGAGCAGCCGATGCGAATAATGCGAAGTATGATATTTGTTACATTGATAGCAATCATTATTTTTTATTTTATGGAACAGTCAGATGCTAATCCTGAAAAAGCGGACGGTGACCAGTCTAAGGTTGTTCAGGAAAAGAGAAATGTACAGGAGAGAAAGGTTGCGCCCATAGAAGAAAAAGCCAATGAAAACCTATTTGAAGGAAATATTTTCACTTGGATGGGAAGGACAATCCAGGAACTGAAAGATGAATTTGGTGAACCGCAAAGAATTGACCGAAGTGCATATGGGTACGATTGGTGGGTCTATAACGGAAATCCTAAGCAATATATTCAGTTTGGTATAGAAGGCAATGAAATCAAAACAGTATACGTAACAGGCGAAGATCTTGAGATAGAGCCAGTCCATATAGGGCAGTCCTATGATGAAATCAATAACCTATTTACATTTAAGGAGCAAGTTCCATATAGTGAAGGGATTTCATCTTATACTTTTAATCTTAATGAGGAAGATTTAACAACAAGACCACTTGTGAAAATTGATGATACTACATTTATCCAGTTATATTTCGATACTTTTACAAGCAAGTTATCTTCTATTCGTCTACTGTCAGCTGATACGTTACTAAAGCATCGTCCATATGAGGTGGAATACAGAGGGGAATTACCCGACGAGCCGGATTTGACGGATGCGGAATGGGCTGATGTAGAAAAAGGGATGGAACAGCAGGTATTTGATATAACCAATGTTATGCGAAACCAGCACGGAAAGGGTATCCTTGACTGGGAGGAAAGCGTAAGCGAAGTAGCTTTTCTCCATAGTAAAGATATGGCAGAAAATAATTATTTTTCCCATTACAGTCTAAATGGCGACGGTCTAAAAGAGCGATTGGCAGCAGGGGATGTATTCTATGCTGCAGCGGGTGAAAATATAGCTGCCCAATATCCGGATGCTCCAGCTGCGGTGGAAGGCTGGCTGAATAGCGAAGGGCACCGTGAGACTTTATTCAATGAAGACTACTCCCATATAGGGGTTGGTGTATACCGATTCTATTACACACAGAATTTCTTAGGGAAACCGAATTAACCACTTGGCGGTGAGCTCAAGTGGTTTTTTATCGATTGCTCTAAATACCGGCAGCCATGTGGATACTTTCACATCCTGCACAAACCCAGTTTCCTTGCATAAATTGAATAGTACAAATGACTATTCATCAAAGGGGTGAAGAAATTGGAGGAGTTGCATCCAACTGTAGCTGCATTCAAGGAATTTATCAATAAGCACCCAAGCCTATTGCGGGAGATAAGGAAGAGTGGAAAATCATGGCAGGAATATTATGAGAAGTGGGTTTTACTCGGTGAAGATGACCCCTATTGGGAGGCATTCAAAGAAAATCTGCCATATGAAAATGAAAAGGAAACGAAAGCTTCTGGAAAAGATTCGGAATTAATTGGCCAGATTATGAAGTATACATCCAATCTGGATATAAATAAAATGCAGGGACAGGTCAATCAATTGAGTAAAGCCATCACGACCATACAGGATATGATCGAACAATTTAAGCAAACACAAAAAAGTACTCCTACTAAAAGAGATCCTTTCAACTGGATGAAAGATTGAGGTGAATACTTGTGGACCCGATGGTAACCAACTATTTGAAGCAAAATCCGAACCTTGCCGAGTTTGTCAGATACAATCCAGTTTGGTATCGTTATCTATCCAGAGACCCAGGAAGAATGAGAGAGATTGAAAAGGAAGCAAAAGTTTTTTATGGAAAAACACTTCCACAGCGGATTAAAAATATAAATGAACAAGTGCAAATGATAAACATGCTGTCACAAGTTGCAAAAGCAATGAAAGATTAAATCAATTTATTTTAATTCGCACAATAAAATGGTAGTATGGAATAGTGGAGGTGCAAAGAATGATAGCTACATTAGAATTTGTTAATATCCTTGACAGATCAGAGAACCTTGGAAAGATGGTTATGAAATCTGACATAATGGAAAAATACCGATCGACCCGTAAGGCACTCGATGATGATAAAGAAGCACAAAAGCTCATAAAAGCTTTTTCAAATATGAAAGAACAATATGATGATGTACAACGGTTTGGCCGTTACCATCCGGATTATTATGACATCATGAAAAATGTCCGTTCCACAAAAAGGGAAATGGATATGAATGATAAAGTCGCTGCATTCAAGGTGGCTGAGAGAAACCTTCAGAAATTACTGGATGAGATAAGCCAATTTGTTGCCAAAAGTGTAAGTGAACAGATTAAAGCACCACAGGATGGTGCAGCACTCACCGATAGCGGCTGCGGCTGTGGCAGCGGCGGTGCCTGCGGTTGTGCATCGTAAGTCAATCAGCAGCCTTCAGCAAACTCTGAAGGCCTGCCTGGTTACTAACCTTTAGCAGAATACGAGCGGGAAGCGCGAAATATTCACGCGGGACGCGGAAAAAAGTGTGGAATCGCGGAATAATTGTGAGAATCGCGGAAAAAAGTGTGGAATCGCGGAATAATCGTGAGAATCGCGGAAAAAAGTGTGGAATCGCGGAATAATTGCGAGAATCGCGGAAAAAAGTGTGGAATCGCGGAAAAATCGTGAGAAGCGCGGAATAATCGTTAGAAACCGCGGAAAAATCATGAGAAGCGCGAAATAATTTCGAATCGGCATTACATAGAAAAGTGAGGGGTAGCGATGAGAACTAACAGGCAAGGTCTTGTAGTCTGGTTTCAGCATATGAAAAACGTGAAACAACTGAAAAGATACGGCAATCTGATATATACTTCCAAACGATTAAAATACGCTGTTATTTATGTAGACCAGGAACAAATGAATGACGTGGAAATCAAGATAATGAAACATTCATTTGTCTCCAAGATTGAAAGGTCCTATAAGCCATTCATCCGTACCGATTATGAGAACGCCAAACCCGATAAAGCAAAACAATACGATTATAAAATGGGTATCTAAAAACCTTTGTGGATTAGCATTACATTCACAAAGGTTTTTTTATGATACAAGAGGTAGCGCGGAATAATCATGAGAAGCGCGGAAAAAAGCGGGAAAGCGCGGAATAATCACGGGAAGCGCGGAAAAATCATGAGAAGCGCGGAATAATCGTGGAAAGCGCGGA
>NZ_HE610977.1:237235-262614 GCF_000285495.1 Oceanobacillus massiliensis str. N'diop | reverse complement strand
TAATCACGGGAAGCGCGGAAAAATCATGAGAAGCGCGGAATAATCGTGGAAAGCGCGGAATAATCATGGGAATCGCGGAAAAAAGCGGGAAAGCGCGGAATAATCACGGGAAGCGCGGAATAATCCAGAGAAGCGCGGAATAATCACGGGAAGCGCGGAAAAATCATGAGAATCGCGGAAAAATCATGAGAATCGCGGAAAAATCATGGGAATCGCGGAAAAATCATGGGAATCGCGGAAAAATCATGAGAATCGCGGAAAAAAGCGGGAAAGCGCGGAAAAATCATGGGAATCGCGGAAAAAAGCGGGAAGCGCGGAATAATCCAGAGAAATCCCTGGAGTTCAAGCTCGGCATGGTACAGATAGTGATCCAAAAAGAAAAAACCTGCAGAATATATTTTCTGCAGGTCCCTTTGTTTCCGCTTGAAACAAAAAGGCAAAGGGAGAGGAGAAACCGGAGGAAGAACTTATGGGGAAGTGTAAGTCTTCTCCGTTTTGAAACAACTAAACTAACGATTAGCTGAATCATTATGATATTATTTACATTGCAAAAGAATATATACATGATTGTTTATATAAATTCTGTTTGCAGATATGAAAGTTTGCTAAATAATTATTTTGTGATAGGATAAATGGCGAATAGCGTCAAATTGAGGTGAATTCATGCGAGTTATTGCAGGAGATTTAAAAGGTAGACAATTAAAGGCTGTACCGGGTAAATCAACAAGGCCAACTACAGATAAAGTTAAAGAGGCTGTCTTTCAGGTAATGGGACCGTTTTTCGGCGGTGGGATGGTGCTTGACTTATTTGCGGGAAGCGGTTCATTGGGAATAGAAGCGCTGAGCCGCGGAATGGAATATGGTGTCTTTGTCGATAAACATCCAAAAGCTGTACATACAATTTATGAAAACCTGCAATCGATGAAACTGGAGCAGAAATCTGAGGTATTTCGGGCAGAAGCTCACAGGGCATTGAAAGCGGCTGCTAAACGAGAGCTTATATTTGATTTAATCCTGCTTGACCCACCATACGGCAAAGTCGACTATGAGGAGATTATAGAAGATATTCTAAAGCTCCACTTGATTAATGGTGGTGGGACGATTTATTGTGAACACGATGTAGCCGAACAGCTTCCGATCGAGCATGACAATCTGGAAGTAATGAAGCAGGAGAATTACGGGGGAACAATCGGAGTTACTATATATAAAGTATTGTAGGAAGGGACTGTCATGATGGGAAAGCTGGCAATTTGTCCGGGAAGTTTTGATCCAATTACCAATGGTCATTTAGATATCATTACTAGAGGTGCGAAGGTTTTTGAGAATGTTATCGTAGCGGTTTTTAATAATCAATCCAAGTCACCATTGTTTACTGTAGAGGAAAGAATCCATTTACTGGAAGAATCGACAAAGGATATTGAGAATGTTACTGTAGATTCCTCAGACCATCTCCTGATGGATTATGCGCAAGAAAAAAATGCCCATGCGGTTATCCGTGGTTTGCGGGCCGTCAGTGATTTTGAATTTGAAATGCAGATTACTTCCATGAACCGAAAGTTGAATGAAAATATTGAAACATTCTTTATGATGACCAATAACCAGTATTCGTTCCTGAGTTCCAGCATGGTTAAGGAAATTGCAAAATATAACGGCAATATTTCTGGATTGGTACCGGATCACGTAGAAGCAGCATTGAAAAAGAAATTCAATCACTAGCATAAAACTTTTTCTGGAAGATAGTTATTTTGGATGGGTCATTTATATAATGCTGTACAGATATCAGTCTGTTTCATATGAGTATTTTTCGGAATAATCTTGGAAGTGGAAAGTGGCAGCTGTGGTAATGCAGTTTTCTCCAGTTGCAAAAATAACCGAATATTACCGAAAAGAAAGAAGTAAAAGAGTGGGTCAGCCTGCTTTTTACTTCTTTCTTTTATATAGAATAATTGCTCCAATGCCTATAAAACAAATGGTGATCATTGGGCCGAAATCCTTTAGATAGTGAAAGATTGTCAGCCATATATTTCCGTGGATAACTTCTTGTGTTACGGGTATCTCATGCATTTCCAAAGTGTGCCTGTCCACATACAAGGGTTTATATAGAATGACAGTCATGACCACAGCTATTGTGCCGTGAAGCAGTCTGGCTATAAAATAAGGGAAATAACGAATATCCGTTTTTGCCAGTATGCTTGCCACTTGAGCATGAATGGATAACCCATTAAAGCCAAGAATAAAACTGATTACAACCGCTTGCTGCAATAAAGTGTCAGTAGCAGCTTGTGAAATCATGTTAGCCCCGATGGTGATTTCGAATAAGCCTGATAAGAATGGAAGCGCAAGATTATCCGGAAGACCAAACAGGCTAAGGAATTGATTGCCGATGCTTGCTATGGCTGGAGAAATGCCCAGAAGGTACAATAGCTTGATAAGGACAGAGAAGAGGATGATAAATCCTCCAATCATCACGAGTGTCTTGATGGAATTAAGCACTGCATCCCCGAGAATTTCACCCAGCGGTTTATCGTCCTTCATACGGGTTTCATGCATTTCCCGGAAAGCCCGTAAAATGGAGAAATTATAGCTATCCCGACTGTTTCTCTGCTCCAGTTTGCTTTCACTTCTGCGATAAAAGCGCATGCAGATTCCGACCAAAGCATTACTTGCATAGTGACAGAAGGCAAGAAGAGTTCCAAGCTTCAAATCATGAAAAAACCCTGCAGAAATAGCTCCAAATATAAATAAAGGACTAGAGTTATTGGTAAATGAGACAAGCCTTTCTGCTTCAATCTTGGTTATTTGTTCTTCCTCGCGCAGTCTTACGGTGATTTTCGCCCCAGTTGGATAACCGCTTGCCATACCCATCATCCATACAAAGCTGCCGGAACCCGGTACATTGAACAAGGGACGCATAATTGGTTCAAATAAAATTCCAATAAATTTTACTACTCCAAAAGCAAGCAATAGTTCAGCGGTAATAAAAAATGGCAGCAAGGAAGGGAATACAACTTCCCACCACATATTTAAACCGCGGATACCTGCTTCAAGTGCCTGATCGGGAAACCGGATAAGGGAAATGGTAAGAAAAATAGTTACCCCTGAATAAATAATCGTCTTTAATATCTGCTTCAATCGAAAGCCCCCTAAAGAATGAGCCTAGCTCTGTACAACTTATTTTGTTAGTAGTAGAATTATTCTAGCTTGTTGAAACGAAATCAATAAGTACAAGTCTGTACAATATACGCTCATACATAGGTTAATTATTCCATAGACATGATAAAAGAATTGTTTGGGGAGTCAGAAAGGAGCAGGAAGAAACGATGAAAGTAACGAAAAGAAATATACTATTTTTTATCATAATGGTTGTTATTGTTTATTTTCTAGGTGCTTATCAGTTGCCTTACTACATACAGAAGCCTGGTGGGGCTGATGCCTTAAATCCGATTGTGGCTGTCGATGGCGGATATGAAAGTGAAGGAGATATGCATCTGGTTACAGTAAGCGGACTGCAGGCGACACCAGTCCAGTACTTGCTGGCCAAGGTATTTTCCTATCAGGACATCCTTCCGATCGACCAAGTATTTCCGGAAGGAGTGTCACAGGACGATTACATGCATGCACAGCTTCAAGTGATGGAAAGCTCCCAGGAAGCTGCTACTGTTGTGGCATATGAGGCTGCTGGTGAAGATATTACAATTGATTATAATGGGGTATATGTTGTATCAGTTGTCGAAGGGATGCCTGCAGAAGGGAAACTGGAAACCGGTGACCGCATTGTCGGCATTGATGGCAAGGAGATTCATGAAGCGGCAGATCTGATTGAATATGTAGAGACAAAACAGGCACAGGATAAGATTGAGATAGATTTTGTACGCGGTGAGGAAACAATGAATGTAGCGATTACATTAGAGGAATTCAGTGATCTTGAAAACAAAGTAGGGATTGGAATTAGTCTTGTAACAGATCGAAGTGTAACCGTAGATCCACCAATTGACTTTTCGAGCGGAAATATTGGTGGTCCAAGCGCAGGGCTGATGTTCTCGCTTGAAATATATGATCAGTTGACAGAAGAGGATATTACCAAAGGAAAGGAAATTGCTGGAACAGGTGAAGTGGACTACGAAGGCAATGTGCTTCGAATCGGAGGCATTGATAAAAAAATCGTGGCCGCAAACAAAGAGGGAATCGATATTTTCTTTGCTCCTAATGAAAATGGTGCAGAAGAATCCAATTATGAAATTGCCTTGGAAACGGCAGAAGAGATTGGGACAGATATGGAAATTGTCCCTGTAAATACATTTGAAGATGCATTGAGTTATCTGGAGAAAATGCAGTAAAACAAAGACCGGTTGGAAGACAGCAGATTTTAAAAGAATCAAAAATAGACCTGGAGAAGGTCTATTTTTGTACCATAATAGGTGCACGCAATTCCTGTTTGAACAGCTGCTGCCTTTTTTTTGAGGAGAGCACGCTGTAATAGGCACGGGATGCCTTCTCTTCCATAGCAAGTACAGGATTCTGATTTCGCGTCATTTTCGAAATCAGTGGAACGTTCATCTGTTTTTTCTGTTTATGTAAATAGTCACGTCCAGTTTGGGTCATTCCAAGCACTCTGACATAGGGAACAGACTGATGCAAGTCTGTTCCGTAATCGGCTTTCTTGGTGTTGGTTAATATATGTACAAAGATCCGTTGAATCCTCGTCCATGTATACCGTTTTGTCTTAATCGCCCCTACCCAGTCGTTAAATGTAGCGGCAGTTGCTGCCGTTTTGATTATACGGTGCTCTAAGCCCTCGTCTACTCCCTTAATGGCAGTAAGTTCATCTGGTGTCATTGTCAGCACGCGGTATTGCAGCAAGGGAAAGTATTGCTCCCAGTTGTGCCAATCTGCAGCAGTATCTTTATACAGTTTCAGTTGCTGGGCAGTCTCCTCAGGCATTGTGGCGATAATGTGTGGTGCCAAAGCATCTGTTTCCAGAAGTTCTTTTCGGATACTGGTAGCACTTGCGATACTGCCTGTTATTGTTTTATCATGATATTGATTGCTGGTCCTTTTTACTGTCAATGGTATAATAGGCAGGTTATTCTCCATAATAGATTTTACATAGCTGTAGCCGAGAATATTATTCGGTTTGGATAAATCCATTTTCTCTTCCGTCAATCCAATTTCCCGATATGCATGTTTGCTAGCCTCTGGAAACGACACCCCACTGGCCAAATAACGTTGCATGGTTTGCTCGAATATAGTATGTTTTGCTTTATAGGTGTGAAAACTTGTTATAAAATGAGAGATAGATCCTGACTCGCTGCCAAAACAGATAGTGGAGACACCAGCCTCGTGGAGGGTTTTAACCGCTCCTTCAGCAAAAATGTCGCTGTTTTGCACTGCAAATAAATAGGGGAGTTCAAGAACGATATCAATTCCGGTTCGTAGAGCGGCTTTTGTGCGATGGAATTTGTCGATGATGGCTGGTTCTCCCCGCTGCAGAAATGACCCGCTCATTACAGCAATCATACAGTCTGCTCCAGATGCTTTCCGGGCTTCATCTATATTATACACGTGACCATTATGAAAGGGATTATACTCGACGATCAGACCACAGGCATTCATTTACTCAACTCCTACTGATAACTGTTATTCATTGTAACAAATTATAACATGTACCGCATCTGGCTGTATGAAATGATTAGCAAATAGTAAGACGGGAAATATACGATAAGTGTAAAGAAAATATGTTGACAAAAGTTCTTTTTTCTTTTAAAATAACTCTTGTTGCCTAGAGGTGATAATAATGAAATTGACATTGAGCCAGATAAGAAAGAATGCCGTTGATAAACCTTATGAATTTGATGAAATGGTTGATGTGTCTGAGTTGGAAACTATGAACAATGACATTCGCAAAATAAAACCTGTCCGTGTTCATGGAAAAGTCGATATGCACGGTAATCAGTTCTTCTTCGATTTTAAGATTGAAGGTGAAATGATTTTGCCATGTGCTAGGACATTGGTTGATGTATCTTATCCATTTGCAATTCAAGCAAAAGAGATATTTACGACAGCTTCCTATTATGGCAATGATGAAACAGAGAATGAAATTCATCCAATAGATGGAGAAGTGCTTGACTTAACGCCTTATATAAAGGAAAATATAGTATTGGAGATTCCTTTTCGAGTATTTTCCAATGAGGTTAACCCTGAAGATGGAGCACCTTCTCAAGGTAAGGGATGGGAATTTATTTCAGAAGAAGTGAAAGAAGAAAAGACAATCGATCCCCGTTTGAAAAAATTGGAATCATTGCTTGAAAATAATAAGAAAGAAAAATAAGAATGGCTATTCAAGTTTTACTTTCATTTGAAGGAGGTGTAAGTCATGGCAGTACCAAAGCAAAGAACGTCCAAAAAAGTTAAAAATCAACGTCGTACTCATAAAAAATTACACGTACCTGGCATGGTAGAATGTTCAAATTGTGGAGAATTAACTAAACCGCACCATGTTTGCAAATCTTGCGGACATTATGACGGAAAAGAAGTAGTCAACGACTAATTTTCCTTAGATGAAGAAGAGACAGATCACAAATGATTGTGGTCTGTTTTTTTATATACATAGGTATAAAGGAAGTGATTTTAATGGCTCGATTTGTGACATATAAACGATATCCTGATGGTTATGGGGAAATTTGTCTGAACAGACCTGAAAAAAGGAACGCGATTTCCCGCCAAATGCAGGAGGAATTATCTGTTTGTCTTGATCAGGCAGAAGGAGATACGATTAAATATCTGGTTATAACAGGTGCAGGAAATCGGATGTTTTGTGCTGGTGGGGATCTTTTTGAATTGCATGGAAATCTTTCACCTGAACAAGCATATGAAATTCTGAGGCCGATGCAAGAAGTGATGTATCGAATCTTGAAATTCCCCGTTCCTACCATATGTCTGCTGAATGGTGATGCTCTTGGTGGAGGCTGTGAAATTGCAACCGCATGTGATATTCGGATTGCCAGGGAACAGACCAAATTCGGTTTTGTCCAGACAAGAATCGGAATTCTTCCCGGCTGGGGAGGGGGAGCTCTGCTATATCAAAAGGTGAATCCATCCTTTGCGCTAAGATGGCTGATGGGAGGCCATACATTTGATGCTCAGGAATTAAAAGAATGTGGCTGGATTCATCGGATTGTGACAGATAGCGATTGGCTTGAGAGGTCAACCTTATTGCAGGATTATACTTCAAAGTCCAGGAAGCAAATGGAGCTGCTCAAAGAACAGTTTTTGAACCGGCTGATAGAACAGGATTTGGCAGTGCAAATGTCAGATGAAGTCAAAAATTCTGCAAGCCTATGGGATTCGCCTGAACATAAGGAAGCAATTGAGAAATTTTTCACCAGGAAGTAAGAATCCTATTCTAGTACCCCTATTTTTTGCATACATTGATAGCAAACATATTAGGAGGGGTGTTATGAACGAGACAAGGCAGGATGCATGGACAGAAGATGAGGATATAATCCTGGCAGAAACCGTATTGCGCTTTATCCGGGAAGGCAGAACACAGCTGGAAGCATTTAAAGAAGTTGCCAATCGGCTTTCCCGTACATCTGCAGCATGTGGTTTCAGATGGAATGCAACGATAAGAAAACAATATCAGCACGCAATTCAATCAGCAAAAGAGGAAAGAAAAAATGGATTAAAGAAAGAGTCGATTCGCGCAGATGGCAGTGAAACAAAAGAGAGATATACGATAGATACTGCCATTCAGCTGCTTGAAAAGATGAAAATGCAATTTCCTGATGAACAACAGGTGGTCCAAAAAGTGACCGAGCAAAAATTGGATTATTTGCAAAAAGAGAATGAAAAATTAAAAAGTCAGTTGCTTCGCTATGATAATGCTTGGCAGGAAATGAACAAGTTGTGGTCATGGGTTAAAGAAGGTAATTGAAAAACATAAAAAAGACATGAATGGATATTCCCATTCATGTCTTTTTCCCTGACAGCTAGTTAGAATCTTTTTCTTTAACACCTTCCGGAAGCCAGATTAGAGGATTCTCACCTAAATCTCTTTCCATCTCATAGTGTGCCTTCACAAAACCCATTTTCTCCCAAAATCCATGCGAATTAATGCGGGGGTTCGTCTTGATTGGCAATTTAAATCCTTTTGCAAAATCAACCATAGCTTTTCCATAACCCTTACCTTGATAATCCGGCAAAACCTCGAGCTTCCATAGTGTCAGAAAGTCCTGGGGCGGTTCGAAATAATAATCATATTTTTGGTTCACTTCGTACAGACTCATTCTTGCAATCAGATTATTACCGTAATATATCCCGTAAAATGGAGATTTGCTGTCGTTCTCAATGATATTATTCTGAAGATCCTCCATCATTGTAAGTTCCTGAATCCCATATTCTTTAAATCTTTTAAACTTTTCTAGTGTTTTATAATTAACCAGAAGATTTTCTACCTTAATCTGTTCGGTCATGTCCGGTTCCCCCTATCTAAAAAATACGGTTCGAATCTTTTTATCATTTCAGGCTGTACTGCTTGGTTTTTAATGAAAAAATCATAAGATTGTTCCCTATTATTATAATATAAAAGTGATAATTTTAAAATTATTTAACGTTTGCGGAGTATTTCTTTTTTTGCAAATACGATTCTTTCAAAAGGTTTAATTTGCCCTAATATGCCTTTATAGCGGGAAAATCGATTGCGGGGAAATTTTCAGGTGAAACTGGCGTTATTTCTGATACAATGTAGCAAGAGAGCATACAACGAAGGGCCTTATGAATAAAAAAGGTTGTGGGATATTCTACTCCGGAAATACGCTGGCTTTCGGAGGGCTCGCACTAAGCCAGGATTCGCTTTGCGTTTCCTTCTTTGTTCCGTTGCGTCGAGGAAGCATGCTTTGGCGCATTGCTGGTAGATGCTGGTGCACCTAGTTGGTTCTTAGCATCTTTGCTTTTCCCGCTGGTCAAGGAAAGCGTCAGCAGGGCATTGCAAGCAGAAATTGCGAATAGATTCTCTGGCTAAAGCAACAGACAGATTTTACAAAACATCGTAATAAAAAATAATTTCATATACATCTAAGATAGCGAAGCCTCAGTGGAGTGGAAAAGAGAAGGGGAATATTGAACAGGCATGCTTGAATATGTTATCTATATCATTTCATTTTTTATCACGATTCCGATCGTGGCAACCCTATTAATTTATCTTATTTCATTTAAGATACATAGAAAAAACTAAAAGCAATTCATACCGCCGTTAATTGGACAACTGTATTGTATATTGCTGCAGTTGTGCTATTGCTTGAGATAGTTGCAGGCAGAAGCTTTCTGGGTTGGTTGTTCGTTCTTTTTATTGGTTCATTGGCAGTCATTATTTTCTATCAGTGGAAGAACAGAACAGAAATCGAATTGAGAAAAGCTGTCAAAATCATTTGGCGAATATCTTTTTTGGTATATCTGCTGCTGTATGTCCTGCTCGTATTGGCTGGCATTATTCAAAGAATCCTTAGCTAATTACTTGTATATAAACAGATAAGATGAAATAGAAAATGAATTTATGTACAATACAGGTTGTACATTACGAATAGAAGGAGCATGGGATCAATGCAGATCGACCCTATACAATTGAAAAATCAAAGTCAGCTGCTTGCTGACTATCGAAAAAACAATAGAGATATAATGGATTTCTTTGATTACTTGCCGTATGGTGATTACGGTGAAAGGGTCAATGAATTGGATGATCGATCTTTTGATCGCGAGCGACTAACGGATTTACTACATACGATCAACAAGGAATGGGGTGCTTCTGCATCCACACTAAGAAATATTGACAGGCTAAAGGAGGATAACAGTGTTGTCGTTATTGGGGGCCAGCAGGCGGGATTGATGACTGGACCTATGTATACGATAAATAAAGTGATCTCCATCATTCAATTTGCCCGGCAGCAGGAGGAAAAACTCGGCATTCCGGTTGTGCCTGTATTCTGGATCGCCGGTGAGGATCATGATTTTGATGAAATCAATCATATTTACCTGCCTGAAACCCCGCAAATGAGAAAGTATAAGCTGCCGCATAAAATGGTGGATAAACGGTCGGTGTCAGATATTCCGATTAGTCGTGACGCGCTTTCCGGGTGGGTAGAAAACCTTTTCGGTCAATTGCATGAGACGATGTATACAAAAGAACTGTATGAGTCGGTTAATAAAGATATCGAGGCGTCCAGAACGTATACTGATTTTTTTGCGCGGATGATTACGCGGCTTTTCAGTGAGGACGGCATTGTCCTAATCGATTCAGGCGATAAAAAGGTAAGGCAGCTGGAAAGCAATTATTTTCAGTTAATCATTAAAAATCAGCCAGGCATTAGTGAAGGTGTTTATGCATCCTTACAGAAACTGAATGAAAAGGGCTATACCGTTTCATTGGAAGCAGGCAAAGATGACGGTCATCTGTTTTATCATAGAAATGGTGAGCGCATTCTCCTCGTAAGAGAAGCCACAGGTGATTGGGTTGGTAAACAGAATGAAATCCGTTTAACTACCGATGAGCTAATGGCAGAAGCTGAAAAGCGCCCTGAACTATTTAGCAACAATGTTGTCACCCGTCCACTCATGCAAGAGCTGTTATTTCCTACATTGGCATTTATCGGCGGGCCAGGTGAAGTTGGATACTGGGCAGCGTTAAAACCAGCTTTTCGGGCAATGGATTTAAAAATGCCTCCGGTTGTTCCGAGGTTATCTTTTACGATAATGGAAAGAACCGTAGCAAAGGCGCTGGAAAAATATGAAATCGAACCAATTGCTGCCATCAATGAAGGTGTTCAAGAACAAAAAGAAAAATGGATACAATCCAAAAGCAATCCCCAGATAAATGAGCTGACGGAAGAGATAAAAATGGTGATAGAAAAGGCCCACCAGCCATTGCGGGATTTGGCGAAGAATATTCAGTCGGACCTTGGGGCGCTGAGTGATAAAAATCTCTCCTATTTATATAAGGATATTGATTTTTTGAAAAAGAGACTAATCAAGGCTTTGGAAGAAAAATACGCCAAAGAACTTTATGAATTTGATCTTATCGATAATGCGCTCCATCCGCACGGGGGTTTGCAGGAACGTGTTTGGAATCCCTTCTATTGGATGAATGAGAATGGAATAGATTTTATAAAAAAACTGAGTTCCGAGTCCTGTTCATTTGAAAATGGACATTATGTGATTTATCTCTAAAGTGGATGAACCATCCACTTTCTACCACCAAATACAAAGACCAAAAGAAAAGGCTGCTTATATACTGATATAGCAGTCTTTTCTTTTGGTCTTATTTTTGCTTAAAATCAATGTTTACTCGCGTATAAAAAAAATATTGAAATTCAAGTGGTAGATAGTGGGGGAATGTGGTATTATAAAAAATATGAAAGTGGGGCGACTATATGTTCATGGGTGAATTCCTTCATAGCATTGATACAAAGGGAAGAATCATTGTCCCTTCTAAGTTTCGTGATGAACTTGGAGCAAGCTTTGTCGTGACCCGTGGACTGGACAAATGTCTGTTTGCTTACCCCATGGATGAATGGAAAATATTAGAAGAAAATTAAAAAAACTCCCACTTACTAAAAAGGATGCCAGGGCATTTACACGTTTCTTCTTTTCCGGAGCTGTTGAATGTGAAGTGGACAAGCAGGGAAGAATAAATATTCCTCAAGGTCTTCGCAAATATGCTTCGCTTGAGAAGGAATGCAACGTCATCGGTGTATCCAATCGGATTGAGTTCTGGGCAAGTGACAGCTGGGAAGATTATGTCACAGATTCAGAGGAATCATTTGCAGAGATTGCAGAAAATCTCATGGATTTTGATATTTAATTTGCAGCAAAGGTCGATCAATCAATCAATCAATCAGATTCTGATCATCAAGAAAAAGTAAAAGTTTTTAAATCAATTAAGTGGGTGTTAGTTATGTTTGAACATTATAGTGTATTGAAAGATGAAACGATCAAAGGACTCTCGATAAAGCCGGATGGTACATATGTTGACTGCACGGTTGGAGGTGGAGGTCATTCGAAAGAAATTGCCTCCCGATTAAATGAAAATGGATTACTGATTGCATTCGATCAGGATTTGGATGCATTGGAAGCTGCAAAGGATAGATTGAAACCCTATGTGGACAGAATCCTATTCATCCATTCAAATTTCCGGGGGCTGGAGCGGGAGCTTGAGAGCCGGAATATCTCACATGTGGATGGTATTCTATTTGATTTAGGTGTTTCTTCACCTCAATTGGATCGCGGTGACAGGGGATTCAGCTATCAGCATGATGCCCATCTGGATATGAGAATGAACCAAACACAGGAATTAACGGCACATGAAATTGTCAATACATGGTCATTTCATCAACTTGTTTCCATCTTTTTTAATTATGGAGAAGAAAAATTTTCAAAACAAATTGCAAGGAAAATAGAGGCACACAGAGAAATTGAAGAAATAAACACGACGCATCAGCTGGTGGAAATAATTAAAGAAGGCATACCTGCTCCAGCGAGAAGAAAGGGCGGG
The DNA here is from genome assembly GCF_000285495.1 of Oceanobacillus massiliensis str. N'diop. Taxonomy (GTDB): domain Bacteria; phylum Bacillota; class Bacilli; order Bacillales; family Amphibacillaceae; genus Oceanobacillus; species Oceanobacillus massiliensis. The sequence continues at coordinate 250,073 of NZ_HE610977.1, read as the reverse complement.
CATCCCGCCAAACGTATTTTTCAGGCGCTGCGGATTGCTGTAAATGATGAATTGGCAGCATTTAAGGATGCATTGCATCAAGCTGCAAGGGTCGTAAGCATTGATGGTAGAATCGCGGTGATTACTTTTCATTCGCTTGAAGACCGTTTATGTAAACAGGCCTTCAAAAAATGGAGTACGGAAAAACCGACACCAAGGCATCTTCCGGTTGTACCGGAAGAACATCAGGCCCCATTTAAGTTAGTTACAAGGAAACCGGTTATCGCCGAAGATGATGAACTGGAAGAAAACCGCAGATCGCGTTCTGCTAAACTGCGTGTTGCAGAAAAGGTCGCGGATTGGAAAAAAGAATTTACTTATGAAGAAGGGTGGAAAAAATAATGAGTGCTAATCAAGCCCACAGCTGGCAACAATTGAATCCACAACATAAACCAAATAGAGAACAAAAGGTACCGGTAAAGGTAAGGAAAAGTGGTTGGATAACGAAGGGTGAAAAAGTCATTTATTCTGTTTTCGGTGCATGCCTTATTGCAGGAGGAATCTTTGTCGTTTCTTATTCCTCAGCGACGGATACCATAAATAGAGATCTGCAGGAGCTGGAACATACGGTAAGTACCCAGCAGGTGAAAAATGAAGGTCTATTATTTGAAATGAAAGAGTTATCGAGACCAGAAAGAATCATTCAAATCGCTGAAGAGAACGGATTGAAAATTCAAAATACAGAAGTTAAACAAGCTCAAACAATGAACAATTAGGCAAGGGGCCCAATTATGAGAAAAAACAAGACAACCCATTTGGTGGCAGGTATTTACCTCATTATCTTTGTTGCAGTTTTCTTCATCCTGACTGGCAGGTTTATGTACATTCAGGCAACAGGAGAAATAGGTGGTGTCTCGTTAGATGAATGGGCAGAACAAAAACGAACTTCCTCTTACACGATAGCTGCTGAAAGAGGGAAGATTTTTGATAAAAACGGTATGACCCTCGCATACGATCGCCCGACATATCGCTTGTATGCAATAATCGATGAAGCTTATTCCGAAAACTCTGAGGAGCCCCTGCATGTAAAAGATCCGCAAAAAACGGCGGAGACGCTGGCTCCTCTTTTAGATGTTGACGTGAAAGATATTCTTGAACCATTGGAAAAAGGGATAGAGAATGATAGATTTCAAGTGGAATTCGGTAAGGTTGGAAAAGAACTCTCCCAGCAGAAAAAAGACGAAATTTCCGAGCTGAATATTCCTGGAATCAATTTTGAGGAAGAAGCGATTCGGTACTATCCAAATGGTATGTTTGCCTCACATATTATTGGTTTTGCAAGAGAGCCTGAGACAGAGGCGGAAGATGACGGCTCACTGAGCAAGATTGTTGGTATTGCAGGCATGGAGAATGAGATGGATGATCTGCTAAGCGGGAAAAAAGGTTATATTTCCTACCAGCGTGACAGGTACAATCAGAAATTGCTTGATCCAAATGAGGTTATCCAGGAACCTGAAGATGGTGACGATGTCTATTTGACCATCGATCAGAAGATCCAGACACTACTGGAAGATGTCATGTCTCAGGTTTATGATGAATATAATCCTAAAAAGATAAATGCCTTAGTAATGGATCCGAAAACAGGGCAGGTATTAGCGATGAGCAGCCGTCCAAGCTATGATCCGAATAATCCTGCAAATGTAGAAAACTGGTACAATGACGTCGTTTCCACTCCATTTGAACCGGGGTCAACGATGAAAATGTTCACCTGGGCCGCCGCTATAGAAGAAGGGGTCTATAATGGATCGGAAGGGTATCAGTCCGGAAGCTATCAACCGAATGAGCAAGTAAAAAAATACACGATCACAATGGCGGCGAAGGATGGGGGACCATTTCCTTTGATGAAGGTTTTCAGCGCTCTTCCAACGTTGCAGCAGCAAAGCTTGTGTGGGAAAAAATCGGGACAGAGACATTTTTAGAATATCTGCAGGGATTTGACTTTGATGACAAAACAGGTATTGATTTGCCTGGGGAAGTCGCAGGGCAAATATTATATAATTGGCCACTCGAAAAAATAACTGCATCATTTGGTCAAGGTACAACAGCAACACCGCTTCAGCAGATGAAAGCTGCCACTGCTATCGCAAATAATGGAAAAATGCTCAAACCATATGTAATCGATAAGATCGTCGACTCTACAACAGGCAAAGTGATTGAACAAAAATCCCCTTCTGTTGTTGGAGAGCCAATATCAGAAGAGACTTCCGACCATGTACTAAAATTATTGGAATCTGTAGTGAACGGTGAACATGGTACAGGGAAAGCATACCAGCTGGATGACTATACGGTTGGCGGCAAATCAGGCACAGCCGAAATACCTAACCCAGATGGCGGAGGGTATTTGACAGGCAGAGAGAATTATGTTTTCTCATTCCTTGGAATGGCTCCAATCGAGGATCCGCAGCTCATGATGTATGTATCTATCCAGCAGCCTGAACTAAAGCCGACCGAGACAGGTTCTGTTCCGCTCTCGTTTATTTTTAAAAATGTAGTTGAAAACAGTCTGCATTATTTAAATATTGATCCGGAGAAAACGGAGAATGAAAAGACAGAGAATGTGAAAATGCCAAAAGCGATTGGTCAGGATACTAAAACAATCTCTAAAGAGCTGGAGGAGAAAGGTCTTAAAGTCACAACGGTCGGAAATGGCAGTAAAATTGTAACAGCTAGCGCAACGGAAGGAGAAGCGGTTCTTCCAAGTGAACGAATTATTTTAATAACGGATGAGCCACTGATGCCGGACATAATCGGCTGGTCATTGCGGGATGCAATGGAGCTTGCTGAATTAATGAAATTCAAGACCGAATCATTAGGGAATGGCTATGTGACCACTCAGAATATAGCTGAAGGCACACCAATAAAGGAAAATGATTATCTTGGTATTGAACTTTCACCTCCTGAAGAAGGTGCTGAAGAAAGTACCGACGAAAATAATTCAGAAACAGGTGAAGATACAACAGAAGAAAATGCGTCCGAACAAGAGTAAATAATGCATATGAAAAAATAATCGAAAGACAAACAGTGTTCTATTCAGTTTTTTTAACTCATATAGTGGATACAAACCAGCCTAGGAAAAGGGGATGGATAATGAAACGTGTACCCGCTGTTACAGTTAAGAAACGAATAGTTGCTGTTTTTCTTTTTGGGCTGCTTTTACTTGCCGTTATTGTAGTGCGTCTTGGCTATGTCCAGTTTGTTATGGGAGAGAGACTGACAGGACAAGCCAATAATCTCTGGACAAGAGATATTATATTTGAGGCGGAAAGGGGAAATATTTTAGATGCGAATGGAGATATTCTTGCTGAAAATGTGACTGCACCTTCCGTGATAGCCATTCCAAGGCAAATATCCGCCCCGGAAGATACAGCGAAAAAATTGGCGCCAATCCTGCAAGTGACCGAAGAGAGGATTCTGTCGACCATAACCAAAAATGAATCGAGCGTCAGTATCCGGCCGGAAGGAATTAAGATTTCCGAACAGCAGGAAAAGGCGATTAGGAATTTGAATCTGGAAGGAATCTATCTGGCAAAGGATTCAAAGCGGCATTATCCATACGGGGATGACCTCTCCCATGTACTCGGGTTTACAGGCATTGACAATCAGGGCCTCATGGGACTTGAACTCTCCTATGAAGATAAGCTAAGCGGTACGGAAGGTAGTCTCTCCTTTTATTCCGATGCCAAGGGCAGGAGAATGGACAGCCTTGCTGACGTTTATACACCACCAGTAGATGGTTTGTCCTTAAAAACGACAATCAATTCGAAAGTGCAAACTATCATGGAGCGTGAACTGGACGCGGCCGTATCAAAATATAATCCCGATGGGGCACTTGCGATAGCTGTTGATCCGAAAACAGGTGGAATACTAGGCATGACAACACGGCCGAATTTCCATCCTGAAAACTACCAGGATGTGGATGCATCTATATTTGGAAGAAACCTGCCGATTTGGAGCACCTATGAGCCTGGATCAACCTTCAAAATAATCACACTTGCAGCTGCTTTGGAAGAGAATGTGGTGGATTTGGAAAATGATTATTTTGATGATGATGGGGATATTTCGGTAGACGGTACAACGATCCATTGCTGGAAAAGTGGTGGACATGGTCATCAATCCTACTTGGAGGTTGTCCAGAATTCATGTAACCCTGGCTTTGTTAATCTGGGACAGCTCCTTGGCACCGAAAAACTCTTTTCGTATATTGATTCCTTTGGATTTGGTCAAAAAACAGGAATCGATTTGCAGGGAGAGGGGAATGGTATATTATTCAATCCTGAAAATGTCGGGCCAGTTGAACTTGCAACGACGTCATTTGGGCAGGGGGTATCTGTAACTCCGATTCAGCAGGTGATGGCAGTTGCCGCTGCAGTAAATGGCGGGTATCTGTATGAACCCTATATTGCACAGGAGTGGATAGATCCGAAGACAGAAGAAACGGTTGAAAAGACAGAACCGAATCTGAAGAGGCGGGTAATCTCGGAAGCAACTTCAGAAAAGATCCGTTATGCGCTTGAAAGTGTTGTTGCAGAAGGAACAGGACGTCCTGCATATGTAGACGGATATCGGGTAGGCGGCAAGACAGGAACCGCCCAAAAAGTTGGGCCTGACGGGGGATATATGGAGAACAATTACATTGTCTCTTTCATTGGCTTTGCACCTGCGGATGATCCGGAAATAATTGTCTATGTTGCCATAGATAATCCTAAAGACACCGTCCAATTTGGTGGCTTGGTTGCTGGACCGATTGTTGGAACGATTATTGGCGACAGCTTAAGGGCCATGGAGGTGAAGCCGCGCACGGATGGAATGGAAAAAGAGTACATGTGGCCAGAAGAGCCAAAAGTAGAGGTTCCTGATTTAGTTGGACTTTCTATCAAGGAGCTTACAGAGTATCCTCTGGATCTAACCATTGAAACGAGTGGCGAGGGAACCTATATTGCGGATCAGGCACCTAAACAGGGTGCAATGCTTGAACAGGGATCGACGATCAGAATTTATCTGTCGGAAGAAAACAATCGTTAAACGGTATAAAGTTTGCTATAATATATATGAAAAAGAGGGTGAGCACCACCCTCTTAAAAATGGATGACAATAAGAATACATATATAGGATATAAATAAGAATAGGATGTTATGGATGAAATTAAAAGAGTTATTAGGCGTTTTACCATTTTATAAAACAAATTCAGAAATTGATAGGATTGAATTCAATGATATTGAGATGGATTCAAGAAAAGTAAAGCCGGGAAATGTATTTGTCTGTATTTCCGGTTTTACCGTTGATGGTCATGATTTTGTTGCCGAAGCTGCAGCAAATGGTGCAGTTGCCATCATTGCAGAAAAACCAGTGGATAATAATATATCTGTTCCTGTTGTAATCATTTCAGATACAAACAGGGCTCTGTCCATGTTTGCGGCTAAGTTTTTTGATTATCCAACCTCAAAGCTGCCGCTTATAGGTGTTACAGGAACAAATGGAAAAACGACCGTAACCTATTTATTGGAAAAGATCTTTAATCTGCATCAAAAGAAGACAGGAATCATAGGAACAATACAGACAAAAATCGGCGAAGATTCCTATCCTGTCCCAAATACGACTCCCGATGCCTTGCACCTGCAAAGGCTGTTTCATAAAATGCGCAACGAAAACGTGGACCAGGCAATCATGGAAGTATCGTCTCATTCTTTGGATCAGGGAAGAGTATATGGCTGCGAATATGATATCGCGATATTTACAAATCTATCTCAGGATCATTTAGATTACCATGCCGACCTGCAGGATTATCTGCGGGCCAAAAGTCTTTTGTTTTCTCAACTTGGCAACGGCTATACCAGTGAGTCCAAGAAGTATGCCGTTATTAATGAGGATGACCCGGCATGCGACTTGCTTAAGCACAGTACCGCACAATATATTTTGACTTATGGATGCAAGAAAAAAGCTGCCGTCATGGCAGTGGATATTAAATTAGAAGCTTCCGGAACTTCTTTCAAGCTAAAATCCCCAGTCGGTGTGGTAGATATCAGCAGTAGACTGATTGGCATGTTCAATGTCTATAACATGCTTGCTGCGGCAACAGCTGCCATTGCATCCCAAATCCCTTTGTCTGTCATTAAGTCGGCACTGGAAAGTATAAGGGGTGTAAATGGACGCTTTGAGCCAGTTGCCGAGGGTCAGGATTATGCGGTGATTGTTGACTATGCACATACTCCCGATTCACTGGAAAATGTGTTACAGACAAGCAAAGAGTTTGCAAAAGAAAAAGTATATGTCGTTGTTGGTTGCGGCGGCGACCGAGATCGAACAAAACGCCCGCTTATGGCCTCCATTGCACTGAAATATGCAGATCATGCAATATTTACATCCGATAATCCGCGCACTGAGGATTCCAAGTCGATTTTGGATGATATGACAGATGGATTGTCAGCTTCAGATGGAAGTTTTGAGGTTATTTCTGATCGCAAACAGGCGATTACTAAGGCGATTGACTATGCTGAGAAAGATGATATTATCCTTATTGCCGGTAAAGGGCATGAGACATATCAGATTATAGGGCACACTAAATATGATTTCGACGATCGTGAAGTGGCCAGAACAGCAATACACGGTAAGGAGACAGACTGATGTTATTCACTACTAACTGGCTATCCAAGGTTTTTCCTGACTTTAAAGGAAAGCTGGCACCTGAAGCAGAAATCGATGAAGTGACTACAGATAGCCGTAATGTTGGGGGAAATTCATTATTTATCCCGATTGTCGGTGACAATTTTGATGGTCATGATTTTGCCAACCAAGCAATTGAAGCTGGTGCGGGTGCAATGCTATGGGATAAGAATAAGGAAATACCGAATGAAGTCCCAGAAGACTATCCGTTATTTTTGGTGGAGGATACCTTAAAGGCATTACAAAGGCTAGCAGCACACTACAGAAATGATATTAATCCGATTGTAATCGGAATAACCGGATCCAACGGAAAAACGACGACAAAGGATTTAACGGCAGCTGTCACACAGACCAGCTATCGAACCCATTATACCAATGGCAATTTCAATAATCATATTGGTCTGCCGCTTACGATTCTGTCGATGAAGCGAGATACAGAAGTGTTGATCCTTGAAATGGGGATGAGCAATTTCGGTGAGATTGAACTCCTGACAAAGCTTGCAAGACCTGATTACGCAATTATTACCAACATTGGAGAATCACATATCGAGTTCCTCGGATCTAGAGAGGGTATAGCAAAAGCAAAACTCGAAATTGTAAAGGGATTAAAGGAGAATGGCGTCCTGATTGTTGATGGCGATGAACCATTGCTTCAGAATCTGCAACTTTCACAAAGGGTTATAAGCAATGGCTTTACCGCTGAAAACGATAACGTCCTGACGAATATATCAATTGTTGCTGGAGAGACAGCATTTCAACTATCAGACGGGTTCCGTTATAAAATTCCGCTCCTGGGAAAACATCATGCAAAAAATGCATCTTTTGCAATAACAATCGGAAAGCTATTGAATATAGATGCAGAGAAATGCAGCCAGGCATTTGATACATTGTCAAGGACAGCCATGCGTTTTGAATTAATTAAAGGGAAGAATGGCGTTACGATTATCAATGATGCCTATAATGCATCACCAACTTCGATGAAGGCGGCCATAGAGGTGGTCAAGCAAATGGATGGCTTTGAACAAAAGGTATTGATCCTTGGTGATATACTGGAACTTGGATCCCATTCGGAGGAATTGCACCGGTCAATAGCTTATGCAATCGAATCACCTATCACGGCAGTATATACATATGGTGAGGATGCGAAGCTGATTTCAGAAGAAGTGAAAGACAATCAAATTAACTGTCAGCATTATCTTTCCAAAGAAGAACTTGCCAATGCACTGGAACCATATTTGTCGAAGGATGCATTATTGCTATTTAAGGCATCGCGCGGTTTGAAATTTGAAACAATGATCGCTCAAATTCTAGAAGAAACAAAATAAGCAACGAAAAAAATCATTAAAATTATCCAATTAAGTTGGACGGTTATGTATGAGGAGGACATATGTTGAATATATCTGTTTTATTAATAACAATAGCTATCGCATTTCTCATTACCGTTCTTTTATCTCCAATATTTATACCATTTTTAAGAAGATTAAAGTTTGGGCAAAGCATTAGAGAAGAAGGACCGCAATCACATATGAAGAAGACAGGTACCCCCACAATGGGGGGCCTTATGATTATATTCAGTATCATTATTACATCACTTATTATGGGAAGCAGGGCAGGAGATTCGGGTATCGGCTATGAACTTTGGCTATTGATTTTTGTCCTGTTCGGATATGGTCTGCTTGGTTTTCTTGACGATTTCATTAAAGTTGTTATGAAACGGAATCTTGGATTGACATCCAAGCAGAAGCTTTTTGGTCAAATCGTTATCGCACTAGTTTTCTATTTTATTTTAAGAGGTCAGGATTTTTCTACGGCAATACAAATTCCCGGTACCGATATTCAATGGGATCTAGGCTGGGGATATGCACTCCTCATTATTTTCATGATGGTTGGGGCATCCAATGCAGTTAACTTAACGGATGGCCTTGACGGTCTTTTGGCAGGTACTGCTGCTATCGCATTTGGAGCTTTTGCAATACTTGCTTGGTATGGTACGCCACAAAACGAGGCAGCAATATTTGCACTTGCTGTCGTGGGCGCCCTGCTTGGATTTTTAGTGTTTAATGCCCATCCTGCAAAGGTATTTATGGGTGACACTGGTTCGCTTGCTCTTGGAGGGGCGATTGCAGCGATTTCAATATTAATGAAAATGGAAGTACTGCTGGTGATTATTGGTGGCGTATTTGTGATTGAAACCCTTTCTGTAATTATCCAGGTTATTTCTTTTAAAACAACAGGTAAGCGAGTGTTTAAGATGAGCCCGCTGCATCATCATTATGAATTGCTTGGCTGGTCCGAATGGCGTGTAGTAACGACATTCTGGCTGGTTGGACTTTTATTTACGGCACTTGGCATTTATATTGAGGTGGGCTTATAATGAAGAAATTTACAGATTTTCCTTACAACAACATTCTAGTGCTCGGACTGGCCAAGAGTGGTACGGCAGCTGCTGAAACCTTGCTGGCCAACAATAAAAATGTAATCGTCAACGACATGAAAGCAAGTGAAACAGATGAGGCTGTAATTAGGCTGAAGAAGATGGGTGCCAATGTGATCATTGGCTCCCATCCTATTTCTATTTTGGATGGCATGGAGATGCTGGTGAAGAATCCGGGCATTTCATATGATAACCCAATTGTCGCAGAAGCGGCTAAGCGAGGAATCCCGATCATAACGGAAATTGAGCTTGCATATCACCTGACTAGCGGACCAATCATCGGGATAACCGGTTCAAATGGAAAAACGACAACGACAACACTGGTAACAGAAATGCTTAAAGAGAGCCAACAACCCGTACAGGTAGCTGGAAACATCGGAATTGTCGCAACTGAGGTCGTTCACGCTCTGAAGGATGAAACCCTTGTTTTGGAGCTGTCATCGTTTCAGCTTCAGGGAATTGTAAAGTTCAGGCCGACGACTGCCGTTCTGCTGAATATTTTTGAAGCCCATTTGGATTATCATAAGACAATAGAAAATTACAAGCAGGCTAAGTTTAATATTTTCAGGAATCAAACAGCAAATGATTATTTAGTATATAATGCCGAAGATACTCTAATTACAAAAGAAGTAGAACAGGCAAATGCAACCCTCGTACCTTTCTCAGCACATGCCAAAATGGAAACAGGGGCATGGGCGGATGAAAATTATATTTATTTTAAAAATGAACAGGTAATTGCCAGACAAGAAATCGTTCTGGTTGGTGAGCATAACCTCGAAAATATGCTTGCCGCAATCGCTGCTGCCAAGCTAAACGGTGCGACAAATGAAGGAATTAAGAAAGTATTGACCACATTCTCAGGGGTAAGACATCGTCTGCAATTTATAGGAAATAAAAACGGCAGATTATTTTACAATGACTCAAAGGCAACGAATATGTTGGCTACTGAAAAGGCCTTAAACTCTTTCCATCAGCCAATTATTCTGCTCGCAGGTGGGCTGGACCGCGGAAATGAGTTTACCGATCTGCTGCCCTATATGAAAAATGTAAAAGCGATGGTTTTATTCGGTGAGACAGCCGAGAAGCTGAAGCTGTTAGGCAATGAAGCGGGTATCGAAACGATCCTGTCAGCTGAAAATGTGAAAGAGGCAGCTGAAAAAGCTTACTCGATTTCAGAGGAGAATGACGTAATCCTTCTATCCCCGGCATGTGCGAGCTGGGACCAGTACCGCACATTCGAAGAAAGAGGAGACATGTTTGTACAAGCCGTGCATAAACTAATGTAGGGGCAGATACAATAATGGAAGTTCCGGATCGATACCAAATGGATTTGCCGGCAAACTATGCGGGATGTTCGGTGGTTAATCTGGAATTGACTGTTTAACGAATATAATTTCGTTTCATTCAAAAATTTATATGTAAATAAATGCCCCTGATCCTACTGGAAAAAGGGGTGTTTTTTTGTTTAATAAACTTTTAAAAGAGCTGCGGAAACCAGACTTGGTTTTACTGTTTGTCGTTTTCTTTTTACTGACTGCTGGAATAATAATGGTGTACAGCTCTTCCTATGTATGGTCTGAATATAAATTCGATGATTCCTTTTATTACCTGAAGCGGCAGCTTTTGTTTGCCGGCGCTGGGGTAATTGCAATGTTCTTTATTATGATGATTCCATATTATACATGGAAGAAATATGCTAAAGTCATTCTGCTGGTATGCTTTGGCCTATTATTAATCGTACTGATACCAGGTGTAGGACTTGTAAGAGGTGGAGCACAAAGCTGGATAGGGGTTGGTGCTTTCAGTATCCAGCCATCAGAATTTATGAAACTTGGCTTAATCATATTCCTGGCTGCGATTATATCGGAAAACCAAAAATATATCACATCATTTAAAAAAGGATTCTTTCCACTTATTATGCTCGTTTTTACAACGTTTGGTTTAATTATGCTGCAGCCAGATCTTGGTACTGGAATGGTACTGGTGCTTACTTGTATGATCATGATTTTTGCTGCTGGCGCAAAACTATCACATTTCTTTAGTCTGGCAGCAATTGGACTGTTGGGGTTTGCCGGGCTGATAGCATCGGCACCGTACCGAATCAATCGGATTACAGCATTCCTAAATCCTTGGGAAGATCCGCTTGGCGATGGATTTCAGATTATCCAGTCCCTGTATGCAATTGGTCCTGGTGGATTGATGGGACTAGGTTTAGGAAACAGCCTGCAGAAATATTTCTATCTTCCTGAACCTCAAACCGATTTTATATTTGCAATACTGGGAGAAGAGCTTGGTTTCATCGGTGGAACAGCAATTATTCTATTCTTTTTCCTGCTGCTATGGCGCGGGATAAAAATATCACTGGAGGCACCAGATATGTTCGGACGCTTTCTGGCCTTGGGGATTGCCGCGATGCTCGCTGTCCAGGCAATGATCAATATTAGCGTTGTAATCGGACTTATACCGGTTACAGGTATTACTTTACCGTTCTTAAGCTACGGAGGATCCTCCTTGACTTTGACTTTATGTTCGGTCGGTATTCTGCTAAATGTTAGCATTTATTCCAGATATTGACCATGAATGGGCAGCTTGAATAAATGAATCCGTATAAATAGGTAAAAACTTGATAAAGTATCTTAAGTACACTACATCTTCCTATATGTTTTGTGATATAATTCATGTAAATAGATAGAAACGGCTAATCAGGAAAATATTTGCCGTCTATTCTTTTAATATTGTAAAAAGGAAGAAATGGAGATGAGCAAAAAAAATATTGTTTCAATTGAAGATCGAATTCCAAAGTTGAAACAAGCCCGAAAGAAAAAAGCTAACCGGCGCCTTATATTCTATCTTTCTATCTTTTTCTTCTTAATAGCTATCATTGTTTATTTGCAATCCCCGCTTAGCCATATTAAAACAATTAATGTGGAAGGAAACGGCTTTATTGCAAATGAAAAAATCATTGAGTATAGTAATTTAACAACGAATACCAATATTTGGACAATTGATCAGCACGAGATAGAAAAGGCGATACGAAAAGATCCAATCGTAGAATCTGTTTCCGTGGAAAGAAGCTTGCCATGGACAGTTAATATTGATGTTAAAGAACAGCGGGTTATCGGGTATATAAGCAAAGATATGATGTATTATCCCATTTTGGGAAATGGGGAAATCCTGAAAGAGGCTGGAGAGTCATTTCGTGGGGATGCGCCATTATTCTTCGACTTTGAAGAGGAAGAATATTTACAAAGGATGGCAGCAGAGCTGGAAGCATTGCCTCAAGATATTCTTGATGTAATTTCTGAAGTTCACTGGGATCCAGCAGAAGATAACAAGAATAACATTCTGCTGTATATGAATGATGGCTATACTGTCAAAGGAACGATTCGGAATTTTGCCGATAGAATGGAAGTCTATCCTTCCATTGTTTCGCAGCTTGACCCTGAGGATAGAGGGATTATCCATATTGGGGTAGGTGTATATTTTGAGTCCTTCAATGAAAATGATGAAAATGATGAAAATGAAAATGATGAATCTGAATCCAATCCAGAAACGGATGGGCATCCAGTAACAGAAGACTGATAATAATGGATTCTTTTCTGGCTGTTGGTCATATAAATCGTTTCAATTTCGAATGATATATTAGGGAAATTCAATATTTATCAATGAATGAAAAAGATATATATTCATTTTTATGCAGAATAA
>NZ_HE610977.1:233529-236916 GCF_000285495.1 Oceanobacillus massiliensis str. N'diop | reverse complement strand
ATTCATTTTAATGCAGAATAACCTATATTTATTTTATTTTTTTATTGATTTCCTATAAAATAGTAGATTATACAATATATAAAAAGCAGTAGATAGAAACATTATTGAAAAGGACGGATGTTTCTTAATTGGGAGGTGCCTTTCGTTGAACAATAGTGAAATATTAGTTAGCCTTGATATAGGTACAACAACAATTAAAGTAATTATTGGAGAAGTTTTGAACGATTCATTGAATATTATTGGAGTTGGAACTGCAAAATCAAATGGCATGAAAAAAGGTGCCATAGTTGACATTGATCAGACCGTACAATCGATCAGAAGTGCAGTTGAACAGGCTGAACGTATGGTAGGGATGCATATTGAAAGAGTTGTTGTAGGGATTAATGGAAGCCATATCCAGCTGCAGCCCTGTCACGGTGTTGTAGCAGTCCAGAGTGAAGATCGTGAAATTGGTGATGAGGATGTCACCCGAGTGATCGAAGGGGCGCAAGTGATTTCCATCCCTCCTGAGAGGGAAATCATCGATGTGATTCCAAAACAGTTTATTGTGGATGGACTGGATGAAATTACCGACCCGCGTGGAATGATAGGTGTCCGGCTGGAAATGGAAGGAACTATTATCACATGCTCCAAAACAGTCTTACATAACATACTTAAATGTGTGGAACGTGCACACTTGGAAGTGTCGGATATTTGTCTTCAACCGCTATCAGCAGGAACCATCGCTCTTTCAAAAGATGAAAAAAATATGGGTGTTGCATTAATAGATGTTGGAGGCGGCTGTACTACTGTCTCTGTTTTCGAAAATGATCATCTTGTTTCCACCAGTGTCGTAAGCTTGGGCGGAGATAATATCACCAAAGATTTATCGATTGGGCTCCGCACTTCAACAGAAGAAGCGGAAGATATCAAATTAAATTATGGACATGCTTTTTATGACAATGCGCAAGAAGAAGAAACCTTCGAAGTTTCCACAATAGGCAGCAATACGAAGCAGACCTATAACCAGTTGCAGTTATCTGATATGATAGAAGCAAGGCTCGAAGAAGTTTACGCATATGTGGACAGGGAGCTAAGAAAAATGGGCTATAATGATCTGCCAGGCGGCTATGTTCTCACAGGTGGAACAATCGCAATGCCAGGTGGTCTGGAACTTGCTCAAGACCTGTTTCGCTCCAATGTACGTGTTGCCATCCCGGATTACATAGGTGTAAGAGAACCGCAATTTACAGCAGGTGTTGGAATTTTGCAGTTTGCTTATCGTAATGCCAAGATACAGGGGAAAGAATTGTTCCCGTCTGTAGCAATAGACACGAATGAACCGAAACCAAAAAGACAGCATAAACAAGCAAAAGAAAAAAATGAAACGAAAGAAAATAAGAAAAAAGACTCGGGATTTGCTAATTTATTTAAGTATTTCTTTGATTAATATTAAAAGGAACCAAGCTAGGGTGACATAACTTTGTGCTTGTGATTAGCTTCCGGAATTTTAGTAATTTGCAAATTAGGAGGAAAGAAATATGTTGGATTTTGATACAAATATGGAAGAATTAGCAACTATAAAAGTCATCGGGGTTGGCGGTGGTGGTAACAACGCTGTAAACCGAATGATTGAACACGGTGTTGAAGGTGTGGAGTTTATTTCTGTAAACACGGATGCACAAGCATTGAATCTATCAAAGGCAGAGTCTAAAATCCAAATCGGCGGTAAATTGACGCGTGGCCTTGGTGCCGGTGCAAATCCTGAGGTTGGAAAAAAGGCTGCCGAGGAAAGCAAAGAGCAGCTGGAAGAGGTATTGAAGGGTGCGGATATGGTCTTTGTTACGGCAGGTATGGGAGGCGGTACAGGAACTGGAGCAGCTCCTGTTATCGCTCAGGTTGCTAAAGACTTAGGTGCACTGACTGTGGGAGTAGTAACTCGTCCATTTTCTTTTGAAGGAAGAAGACGTTCCACGCAGGCAATCTCAGGGATTGATACACTTAAGGGCAGTGTGGATACACTTATTGTTATTCCGAATGATCGATTGCTGGAGATTGTTGACAAAAACACACCAATGCTTGAAGCCTTCCGTGAAGCGGATAATGTCTTAAGACAGGGTGTTCAGGGGATTTCGGATTTAATCGCTAAACCAGGTCTTATTAACGTAGACTTTGCCGATGTTAAAACCATTATGTATGATAAAGGTTCTGCGCTAATGGGAATTGGTATCGCTACAGGAGAGACACGTGCAACAGAGGCTGCCAAGAAGGCAATCTCCTCTCCATTGCTTGAAACATCGATTGATGGAGCGCATGGTATCTTAATGAACATCACTGGCGGAACAAATCTGAGCCTTTATGAAGTACAGGAAGCAGCTGATCTTGTAACTTCTGCTGCAGATAAAGAAGTCAATGTCATTTTTGGCTCGGTTATCAATGAGAATCTGAATGATGAAATCGTCGTTACCGTTATTGCAACAGGATTCGATGAGTCTGTTCAAAAACAGGAGCCGAAGCACAAACAGTATCGTCCAATGGCTGGCCATAATCAGCATGCGGCAACAAAAGCTACTGAAGAGCCTGTTCAGCGTGAACAGCAGCAACAGCAGCAATCACAGCCTCGGGCCAGACAAGATGATGATGAACTGGACATTCCTACATTCTTAAGAAACCGCAATCGGAATAGATAATATCAGTTTGTTAATGTAATAGGGCTGACCAAACAGTACAGATTAAGTACTCGTTTGGTCAGTCTTTTTTGCGTACGCCCCCGGTTGAAGGAAAATATGACGTTTTCGATCAATTTCCTCAAAATCATTTAAGGTTTTTTCATAGGTATATAACGATAACTGCTTCGGCCTATTTCCACTCCGGACAGTCGATTTCCGCGGCGGGCGCTCTCAGCTTCCTCGGAAGAAACCCACTTCCTGCGGGATCTTCAGCTGTTGCTTTTCCCGCGGTACCTTCTTGGCTTCTACCAACCATCTCAAATTATTAATGACTTTATTCTATAAAGAAGGTCAGTCAGTAAATGCGATAACTGCTTCGGCCGATTTCCGCTCCGGGCAGTCGCTTTCCGCGGGCACCGCTTCAGCTTCCTCGGAAGAAACCCACTTCCTGTGGGATCTTCAGCTGTTGCTTTTCCCGCTGGAGTCGACTGCCCTGCGCTCCAATCAATCTCAAAGAAATTTATTTAGAGATTTAATAGTTAAATATGATAAGATGTTGAACCACTCAACATAACGGAGGAAATACACGGAGACTCCTGCGGGAAAGCGAAGACGTTAAGACCCCACTAGATGCACCTGCGTCTTCCAGTTTCGCTTCGAAGCAGACTTCCTCGGTGCAAGGGAGCAAGGAAGCAATCGCAAGTAGTACCCTGGCTTAGCGCGAGCCCGCGGAAAGCGC
>NZ_HE610977.1:74857-233019 GCF_000285495.1 Oceanobacillus massiliensis str. N'diop | reverse complement strand
AAAGCAGCATAGAAATGAGGAAATTCTCTTTGGCTTTTTTGTCTTCAATAAAACCGAAGACGCTTCGAAGCAGACTTCTTCGGTGCAAGGGAGCAAGGAAGCAATCGCAAGTCGTACCCTGGCTTAGCGTGAGCCCGCGGAAAGCGCAGTGTATTTCCGGAGTGCGGATAAAACACCAATGATTTCTAGTTACATCACAGTTTATTTCTTATGCGGCAAGAACAATAACCTTATAAAAAACTGTCTACATTCTATATTTAAAATTAGCATTTAATATTAGGACGTGCGCTTCATTGCCAAAACAGGACGACAAACTCTCTAAGAAATAGTGAAAATTAGCCTATATCCGCATACAAGAAGTGACAGACTTTGCTTCTGCAGTCCTCTATACTTTTCAGTAATTCCATCTATCTATGAAGTTATCTTTTACTTTAAATGATGAAGTCGATTTGCAGGGAAGGAAGAGAAGGATTGACCATTTACCTTGATGCTGTATGGGCATTGAACTTTTTACTGGACTTGATGCTTTTAATGCTGACAAAGGCACTGGCCAGGGATCAATCGGGGATTTTAAAATTGTTGTTTGGGGCATTTATAGCCTCGTTAATTGTACCGATCACTCTTTATTTTCCTGATAGTTTTATCAATGGATTTGCTGGCAAGATTCTTTATTCGGTCTTCATTGTCTTCTGTGCATTTGGCTTTAAGGGTTATTACCGCTTGATGAAATTATTATTATTATTTTACTTCACATCTTTTGCAATTGGAGGTGGATTGACAGGAGTATATTTTCTGCTTGCAAATCCTGTTACGACAACAGAGAACGGTATATTGACTTTTAATAAGGGTTATGGAGACCCTGTCAGCTGGCTGTTTATCATAATTGGATTTCCGATTGTATGGTACTTTACCAAGAAGAGAATGGACGAGCATGCGGGGGATAAGATACGATACGACCAGCTGTGCGAAGTAAATGTCCAAATAAAAAACGCTGCTTTTTCTACGATGGGCTATATTGATAGTGGAAATCAGCTTCTTGATCCACTCACGAAAAGGCCAGTCGTCATTTGTGATGAATTATTTTTAAAAAACTGGTTTTCCAATGAGGAATGGGACCAATTGAAAGAAGCGAATGATAATTTGGCCCTGGAGCAGATTCCGGAAGATTGGGAGCATAAAATACAAGTCATCCCCTATCAGGGTGTCGAAGGAAATAGCAATTTCTTACTTGCTATCAGACCTGATGAGGTAATGGTAGATTATGAAAATCAAAAACTGTTGACAAGTAATGTTTTAATCGGCATCCAGTTTGGAACATTGGTCAAGGATAGCAGCTATCATTGTTTGCTGCATCCGCAAATAATCAAATTAGCAACAATACAATCAGCATAAGGGAGTGGAGGAACGTGAGTCTGTGGAAGTTAAAATTGAAACTGGGATGGTATAAGCTATTAATCAAATTTAAAATAAAATCTACGGAAATTTACTATATAGGTGGCAGTGAGGCACTTCCGCCCCCCCTTTCCAAGCAAGAAGAACAGGAATTGCTCATCCTGCTGCCTAAAGGCGATAAGGCAGCAAGAGCCGTATTGATTGAGCGGAATTTGCGTCTGGTTGTTTATATTGCACGTAAATTTGAAAATACCGGTATTAATATTGAGGATTTGATCAGTATAGGTACAATAGGATTGATCAAAGCGGTAAATACCTTCAATCCCGAGAAAAAGATTAAGCTTGCAACATATGCATCCAGGTGTATTGAGAATGAAATTCTAATGTATCTTCGCAGAAACAACAAATTGAAATCAGAGGTATCCTTTGATGAACCCTTAAATATTGATTGGGATGGAAATGAATTATTATTATCTGACGTGCTTGGTACAGATGATGATATCATTACAAAAAATCTCGAGTCCAATGTGGATAAAAGTTTGCTTAAAAGTGCTTTGGAAAAACTGAACGCACGCGAAAAACAGATCATGGAGCTTCGTTTTGGGTTGATTGGGGAAGAAGAGAAAACACAGAAGGATGTAGCGGATATGCTTGGAATTTCACAGTCCTATATTTCAAGATTGGAGAAAAAGATTATTCGCCGTCTGAAAAAAGAATTTAATAAAATGGTCTAGCTATAGCAGATAAGGTTTTGAGGCGAAATCTGCCATCTAAACGAAGAACTGGCTGTGCATAAAAACCCTTCCAGGGGGAGATACTGTCCTTGAACAGCATCACCGACTGGGAGGGTTGACAGATTGACTAGACAAAAAGTAGAAATATGCGGTGTTGATACATCCAAACTTCCTGTACTTAAAAATGATGAAATGAAGAAACTGTTTGTAAGGATGCAGCAGGAAGGAGATATATCTGCGCGTGAAGAACTTGTAAACGGTAATCTAAGATTAGTATTGAGTGTGATTCAGCGGTTTAACAATCGTGGAGAGTATGTAGATGATTTATTCCAGGTGGGCTGCATTGGGTTGATGAAATCAATTGATAATTTCGATCTATCACATAATGTAAGATTCTCCACGTATGCTGTTCCAATGATTATTGGAGAAATCAGAAGATATCTTCGTGACAATAACCCAATACGGGTTTCCAGGTCCTTGCGTGATATAGCGTATAAAGCATTACAAGTCAGAGAAAAGCTGATCAGCAAATCCTCAAAAGAACCAACACCGGCCGAGATAGCGGAAGAGATGGGAATACCCCATTCGGACATTGTTTTCGCATTGGATGCAATTCAGGATCCTGTATCTTTATTTGAGCCAATCTATAATGATGGCGGAGATCCCATATTTGTTATGGATCAAATTAGTGATGACAAGGATAAAGATTCAACATGGGTCGATAAGCTATCCCTAAAAGAGGGAATGCATCAATTAAATGAAAGAGAAAAGATGATATTGAATAAGCGCTTTTTCCAAGGCAAAACACAAATGGAAGTAGCCGACGAAATAGGGATATCACAAGCACAGGTGTCAAGGCTTGAGAAGGCTGCAATCAGTCAAATGAATAAGCAAATGTTTGAATAAGCGGGATGGTTTGCTGCTGGCCTGTTTCAACTGAATATAGAATGAACTGGAAGTTACCGGGAAGAACAGATTACGGATCTGTTTTTTCCGGTTTTTGTATGATTAACGAAATAATCCCTTTTGCCAGCATATAGTTAAATAAAGGCAGGTGAGAATCGTGATAAAATTATCGGAATTACAGCTAAAAGAGATTATCGTTATTGACAATGGCAGCAGACTGGGGCATATTACTGACCTGGAGATCGATAGTAACCAGGGTAAAATTCTTGCGATTGTTGTTGTTGCAAGAGAAAAGAAAAGTGGCATGTTCTCCAAAGCTGACGAACTAATCATTTCCTGGGACCAAATTGTCAGAATCGGTTCCGATGTCATTCTTGTAAAGGAAGTACAGCAGCCTGATCTATATGTAAAGGCATAATGCTGCTTTTAGCATGAATTTATCCGGAAATATGATAAAATAAGACAAGTCTATTTCCAGGAGGATTAATCATGACAGAACCATTTGCGGGATACGAAGAGTCCTATTTAAATATAGAAAAATGGCAGCAGCTCCATCCAAAGCTTATTGCAGGATTTACTACGAGAAACGGCGGGGTAAGCAGCGCACCTTATCATACACTGAATGCTGGGCTTCATATTCCTGACAATAAGAGAGATGTTGTGGAAAACAGAGAGATTCTCGCTGCAAAATTGAAGTTCCCTTTGCATAATTGGATCTCTGGTGAGCAAGTTCACCAGACAGCTGTCCAGGAGGTTACCGAACAGGAAAAAGGAAAAGGCTCTGTATCCTACGAAAGCTCTATAAAAGGAACAGATGGTTTGATTACGAATCGAAAAGGGATTCTTTGTACGGCGTTTTTTGCTGATTGTGTTCCTTTATATTTCTTTGATCCTGTAACAGAGTACATTGGAATCGCCCATGCAGGATGGAAGGGAACAGTCAATTTGATGGCAGCAAAGATGGTGGATGCATTTCTTGAAAAAGGCAGTAATCCGGAGAATCTGCTAGTGGCAATTGGCCCTTGTATTTCAAAGAAGTTCTATGAAGTGGATGACAAGGTAATCCAGTCAATCAGCAAAGAATACAGAGAAAAAACGGTTACTTCTTTGGAGAATAACCGTTATTTATTGGATTTAAAGCAATTAAATGTAGAAATCCTTTTACAATCTGGTGTATTTCGTCATAATATAGAGGTAACAAATTATTGCACCTATCAAGATGAAGACCTATTTTTTTCACATAGACGAGATCAGGGCAAGACAGGGAGAATGCTGGGATTCCTTGGTTTTCTGGCGTGATAATTGGATGGGAGAATTATACGTATTATGAAAGTAGCAGCAAATCTCAATGTAATTCAGGAGAAAATTGGACAAGCATGCGAAAGAAGCGGACGTAATCCTGAAGATATAACCGTTATTGGAGTTACAAAATATGTTACAATAGAACGAACAAAGGAAGCTATTGATGCAGGCATTAAGAATCTTGGCGAAAATCGTAATGAAGGCCTGCTTGAGAAATACCTGCATTTTGGCAATCAGGCAATATGGCATTTTATCGGAACGCTGCAGACAAGAAAAGTCAAGGATGTCATTGACAAGATTGATGTACTCCATTCGCTTGATAGAATTTCGCTTGCCAAGGAATTAAATAAACGAGCGGACTCTCCGGTTGATTGTTTTATCCAGGTGAATGTCAGTGGTGAAGAATCGAAGCATGGAATGGATCCTGAGGAAGTTATTCCTTTTATTGAGCAGGTTCAGACGTATGAACATATTCATATTATAGGGCTAATGACAATGGCCCCTCATATTGAGGATCCAGAAAGAATCAGAACTGTATTCCGCAACTTAGCCGAACTGAGAGATACTGTCAAGAGCAAAAAGTTAAGCTATGCACCATGCGAATACCTGTCAATGGGGATGAGCAATGACTATGAAATAGCCATTGAAGAGGGAGCGACCCATATACGAATTGGTTCAAAGCTCGTGGGCAGCTGATTCAAAATTATCATAAGAGGTGAGAAAATGAGTATTAAAAATAAGATTAAAAATTATTTCACCATGGATGACGAATACGAGTATGAATATGTTGAAGAAGCATCTGAAACCGAGGATAAAGCAGTTGCCAAAAAGGCAGCAAAAAATGTCGTGAATCTGACAAGTGTTCAGCAATCAACATCAAAAGTGGTATTGTATGAACCACGCAACTATAATGAGGCACAGGAAATAGCCGATAATATCGTAAATAGGCGTGCTGTCATAATCAATCTCCAGCGTGTGGAAAATCAGCAGGCGAAACGAATTGTAGATTTTTTAAGCGGTACTGTATACGCAGTGAATGGAGATATTCAAAAGCTTGGTTCAGAAACATTTTTATGTACACCTGATAATGTGGAAGTATCCGGATCTATTTCGGAATTTTTTACAGAACAGGATGAATTTGAAAAAGGATGGTAGTACTGAATGGTTGAATTATATACATTATTGCATTATGCATTTGTCTTTTATGGCTATGCTATTATCGTGTACATCTTCATGTCTTGGTTTCCAGGTGCACGGGAGTCTTCATTCGGAAGAATTCTGACCAGAATCTGTGAACCGTATTTAGAACAGTTTCGGAAATTTATTCCTCCGCTGGGAATGATAGATCTGTCTCCAATTGTAGCTATATTGGTACTCCAATTGGCACGGGCCGGACTTGGAGAGTTTTTCAGGATGTTTTTATTTTAAAGGAAGTATGATTTAATATGGATATTTATCAGCATTTCAGAAAAGAAGAACAACCGTTTATCGACCAGGTATTATCATGGAAAGAGCAAGTGGAGTTAACTTTCCAGCCGAAATTGACAGATTTTCTTGATCCGAGAGAACAGCAGATTGTAGAAATGCTCATTGGCACGAGTCAGGAAGAACTGAAAATTTATAAACATGGCGGTGGTCATGGTGCTGAGAGGAAACGAATGGTTATCGCCCCGTTTTATGAAGTAGTCACACAGGATTCCTGCCAGCTTACTCTATTAGAGGCAAGCTACCAGGATAAATTTATCACAATTGAACATAGAGATGTGATGGGAGCCTTTATGTCACTAGGGGTCCACCGAAAGAAACTTGGTGATATATTCGCTGGAGACGGAACCATTCAGATTATCCTTGCTGAGGAGATTGCTGCCTATGTGATTGCAAATTTGACCTCAATAAAGAAAGCGAATGTAATTTTCGAGGAGAGAGATCTATCTTCCATGCAGATCAAAAAGGAACAATGGATAGAGACAGATAAAACTGTATCTTCCCTAAGGCTTGATGCAGTTTTAAAGGAAATATACAAATTATCGAGGAAAGATGCTGCAGCCTACATTCAGAAACTTCAGGTCAAGGTCAATTATAGAGTGGTAGATGACAATAAATTTCATCTGCAAGAAGGCGATTTAATTTCTCTTCGCGGAAAAGGGCGAAGCAAGCTTATGGCAATTAAGGGTGTTTCCAAGAAAGATAAATGGAAAATCAGTGTTGCAACATTAAAATAATTTATTCGATGCAGGATTTGTCGCTTTTCTGTCGAATTAATTTAAATACCATTACTTTTGAAATGATTATTATATACATAAATTCCTTAAGGAGGTGGCCATTGTGCCATTAACACCACTAGATATTCATAATAAAGAATTTACAAGAGGTTTTCGCGGATATGACGAAGACGAGGTTAATGAGTTTTTGGATCAGGTCATTAAAGACTATGAAATGGTATTAAGAGAAAAAAGGACCTTGATGAAAAGGTCAGCCAGCTAAACGAGAGACTTGGCCATTTTACGAATATCGAAGAAACACTTAACAAGTCCATTCTTGTTGCACAGGAGACCGCAGAGGAAGTGAAGGGGAATGCAACTAAGGAATCCAAACTGATTATCAAAGAAGCAGAGAAAAATGCCGACCGGATAATTAACGAGGCTTTAAGCAAATCCCGCAGAATTTCAATGGACGTAGAAGAACTTAAGAAACAGGCCAAAGTTTTCCGTACGAGATTGAGAATGCTCGTGCAGGCACAGCTTGAAATGCTCGGTACGGATGATTGGGAAGAATTATTCGATACGGAGATGGGCGAAGAGCTTGAACTGATCGAGAATGAGTAATAGACCTTGACGTATGCCGGATTTTTACATATAATTCATACAGATATAGGTCAATATAAACAATAAACGCGTTGATGGAGAGAAGTATAAAGGTAATTTGCTGGTAAGCGAGCCGGAGAATGGTGTGAGTCCGGTACAGCATCCTTTAGAAAATCACTCCTGAGTATCCATTATGAACTCAATAGTAGTAATGGACGATTCATCCTCGTTACGGATTTCGAGTGAATTTAAATTTTATTTTTAAATTTATAAGGGTGGTACCGCGAGTCTTCTCGTCCCTTCTGGGATAAGAAGACTTTTTTGCATTTAAAAAACAAAAGCGAATGCTCCCGTTTAGCGGCGTATGGGCTGGACTGAGCCGGAGGAGATAAAGGAAACAAAGCGACCAAAGGGAGCAGATGTTGACTTATCGAACAGAGGAGAAGGAAGTCCAATAGCCGTTGGGAGCAGAAAGCTAGCCGAAACAAAAGCGAATGCTCCCGGTTAGCGGCGTATGGACTGGACTGAACCGAAGGAGATAAAGGAAACACAGCGATCAAAGGGAGCAGATGTTGACTTATCGAACGGAGGAGAAGGAAGTCCAATAGCCGTTGTTTGACAATTAAAAGGAGGAAGCACAGATGGATTATAAAGAAACATTACTCATGCCAAAGACAGATTTTCCAATGCGGGGGAACTTACCGAATAAAGAGCCCAAAAGACAGGAACAATGGGACGAAGCAAATATGTACGAAAAAAGCTTGGAGAGAACCAAGGGAAGGCCGTTATTCATTCTGCATGATGGACCTCCATATGCGAATGGAGATCTTCATATCGGTCATGCGCTCAATAAAATTCTCAAAGATTTTATCGTTCGCTATAAATCCATGACAGGCTTCCATGCACCATATGTTCCCGGCTGGGATACGCATGGTCTGCCGATTGAAACGGCACTCACAAAAAACAAGAAGGTTAAGCGTAAAGAAATGAGTGTTGCTGAGTTCAGAAAACTTTGTGCTGAGTATGCACTTGGTCAGGTCGATAGTCAGCGCAGCCAATTCAGACAGCTGGGGATTCGGGCCGATTGGGATAATCCATATATTACCTTAACGAAAGACTATGAAGCGGCACAGATTAAAGTTTTTGGAGAAATGGCGAAAAAAGGATATATCTATAAAGGATTAAAACCGGTTTACTGGTCTCCGTCCTCCGAATCAGCTCTGGCAGAAGCAGAGATTGAATATCAGGATAAGCGTTCAGCATCAATCTATGTTGCGTTCGAGGTAACAGACGGTAAAGACTTACTAGATGGCGGAGAAAAAATCATCATCTGGACAACAACACCATGGACAATTCCAGCAAACCTTGGAATCAGCCTTCATCCCCAATTGGAGTACGTTGTTGCCGAAGCTAATGGAGAAAAGTTCGTTGTCGCACAGGCTTTATTGGATACAGTTACAGAAGAGCTTGGCTGGGAAGCTGTAAAAGTAACCAAGACATTTAAAGGTAAAGAAGCGGATCGTGTGGTTGCAAAGCATCCATTCTATGATCGTGATTCACTTGTTATGCTCGGTGACCACGTAACTACAGATGCCGGTACTGGCTGTGTTCATACAGCCCCTGGACACGGGGAAGATGACTTTTACGTTTCTAAGCGCTATGGTATCGATGCATTTTGTCCAGTAGATGATAAAGGCGTGTTTACTGAAGAAGCTCCAGGATTTGAAGGGCTATTTTATGACAGTGCCAATAAAGTCGTCACTGAAAAATTGGAAGAAGTCGGTGCATTACTGAAAATGAGCTTCATCACGCATTCATATCCGCATGATTGGCGTACGAAAAAGCCGACCATTTTCCGTGCAACCGCACAATGGTTCGCCTCGATCAAGGATTTCCGTCAAGATATTCTTGATGAAATCAAACAGGTAAACTGGTATCCAAAATGGGGAGAAACCAGGCTGCACAATATGGTCCGTGACCGAGAAGACTGGTGTATTTCCCGTCAGCGTGCATGGGGGGTTCCAATCCCGGTATTCTATGGTGAAGATGGTACACCAATCATTACCGATGAAACGGTAGAACATGTGTCTAACCTGTTTAGTGAACATGGATCAAATATCTGGTTCGAAAAAGAAGCAGCGGAGCTGTTGCCTGAAGGATTTAGTTCTGAACATAGTCCAAACGGTGTATTCACGAAAGAAACGGACATCATGGATGTATGGTTTGATTCCGGTTCATCGCATGAAGGTGTGCTGATGAATCGCGAAGATCATAGAAGACCTGCAGATATCTATCTTGAAGGAAGTGACCAGTATAGAGGATGGTTCAACTCCTCGTTGTCTACAGCAGTCGCAGTTACTGGCAAAGCTCCATATGAGACGATTATCAGTCATGGTTTTGTTTTGGATGGAAATGGCAGGAAAATGAGTAAGTCGCTTGGAAATGTAATCGTACCTTCCAAAGTACAGAAACAGCTTGGCGCAGACATTTTACGTTTGTGGGTTGCTAGTGTAGATTATCAAGCAGATGTGCGTATTTCGGATGATATTCTCAAACAGACTTCTGAAGCGTACCGTAAAATTCGTAATACATTCCGTTTCTTACTGGCTAATCTGGCTGACTTTAATCCTGCAACAGATAAAGTGGCGGACGAAAAACTGGAAGAAGTAGATCGTTATATGCTGCATCGCCTGCAGCAGCTTGTTTCTGATATTCGATCAAACTATGAGAAATATGAGTATTCACAAACATTCCATCAAATCCACAATTTCTGTGCAGTTGATTTGAGCTCATTCTATCTTGACTTTGCTAAAGATGTTTTATATATAGAGGCAGCTGACAATAAGCGCCGCCGCAGCATCCAAACTGGCTACTACGAAATCCTGACAACGTTAGTCAAATTGTTGACACCGATTATTCCGCATACAATGGATGAGGTCTGGGAATACATCCCGGGTGTAGAAGCGGAAAGTGTGCAGCTGACCGATATTCCGGAAGCTAGAATTGTTGCTGGAATCGAGGATGTGCAAGCCAAATGGGATCATTTTATGAAAGTCCGCGATGATGTCCTGAAGGCACTTGAAGAAGCAAGGAACGAGAAAACAATCGGTAAATCACTGGAAGCAAGAATTACGATTGTTCCTAAAGATGCAGAGACGGAAAAGGTATTAGCAAACATGGAACATCTGCATCAATTCCTGATTGTATCTGATGCTGTCATCCGTGAAAGCAGTGACCAGGCAAAAGCGTATAAATATGTTGATATATTCGTTGAAAAACATCCTGGTGAAAAATGTGAACGCTGCTGGGTCGCTTCGGAAACAGTTGGCGAAGATCATGACCATCCAGAATTATGCACTCGCTGTGCAACAGTGGTAAAAGAGCATTATACTGCATAATGAAGCCCTGCTAAAATATCCCTCTTGAAAATAGAGGGATATTTTTATGTCCCTTGCTACTGTTAACTCAGTTTCATTCTTGAAAATAACATGGGTAAAGTATAAGATAATAAAGACTTAGAAATAGAATCGGGGGAAAAAGGATGCAATTGTATTACCTCATTGCACTGATTATAAGTGGAATTGACCAACTGACAAAGTGGATTATTGTAAAAGAAATGGAACTAGGAGAACAGATAACGATTATCGAAGACTTTTTTTATCTTACATCCCATCGGAATACCGGTGCAGCCTGGGGTATACTGGAAGGGAAAATGTTTTTCTTCTATATCATTACAGTGGCTGTAGTAGCAGGAATTATTTATTATATGCAAAGATACGCGAAGAAAGATAGATTGCTCGGCTTTGGCCTATGCTTGATTCTAGGTGGTGCAATCGGTAACTTTATTGACCGGCTTCTACGTAAGGAAGTGGTGGATTTTGCCGATTTTATTATTTTTAATTATGATTTTCCAATCTTTAATGTAGCAGATTCTGCTCTCACCATCGGCGTTATCTTAGTTATTATCGCCACCATAATTGATGAAAAAAGGAAGGGAAACGTAAAAAAATGAATTTTCAACATGAAGTAACCGAAGAACAAAATAAAATGCGTCTGGATAAAGTGCTTTCCGAAATAAATCCGGATCGTTCCCGTTCACAGATCCAAAATTGGATTAGTAAAGACCATGTATTGGTCAATGGCGAACCAGCCAAAGCGAACTACAAATGCCAAGCAGGCGATGAACTGAAATGGTCGATTCCGGAAGTGGTGGAGCTGAATATTCAAGCGGAGGATATACCACTTTCCATTGTATATGAAGACAGTGACTTATTGGTTGTCAACAAGCCAAAGGGAATGGTTGTTCATCCCTCTGCAGGCCATCAAAGCGGTACACTTGTCAATGCCCTTCTCTATCATTGCCAGGACCTGTCAGGTATCAATGGTGTGGAGCGTCCTGGTATCGTTCACAGGATCGATAAAGATACTAGCGGATTGCTCGTTGTAGCTAAAAACGATCATACCCACACACATCTATCGGAACAGTTGTCGAATAAAGATATTAAACGTAAATATGAGGCAATCGTTCATGGGGAGATTTCTCATGAATCCGGATTGATCGATGCTCCAATCGGAAGAGACCCTAAAGACCGGCAGAAAATGGGTGTCGTTGACAATGGGAAACCTGCTGTAACACATTTTAATGTCATAGAACACTTTCCTGACTTTACACATGTGGAATGTCAGCTGGAAACAGGCCGCACGCATCAAATTCGCGTTCATATGAGATATATTGGATTTCCGCTAGTGGGAGACCCGAAATATGGACCGCGTAAAACACTGGATGCGGACGGACAGGCACTGCATGCAAAGCTGCTTGGCTTTGAGCATCCCCGTACGAAGGAATGGCTGGAATTTGAAGTGGAGGCTCCAGCCGTATTCCAGAAAGTCTTGGATACAATCAAAAAAATGTATTGACATCTTGTCGATAGTTTGAAATAATAAATGTAATCAAAAGATGACCTTTAAGCATTAGTCCTGTGAGGCTAAAAAGGGAGCGGCATTTTAGTGTACAGTAAAGCCCTTTTTTCCGATGCAGGAGAAGAGGGCTTTTTATATGGATGAAATTGGGGTGCATTTAAGTGAAGAAGAAAACAGAGATACTGGATACTGCGGCAATCAACCGAGCATTGACAAGAATGTCCCATGAAATCCTGGAAAAGAACAAAGGTGGCGAGGACCTTGTTCTGGTTGGTGTGAAAACCAGAGGGGTGCCGCTTGCAAAACGGGTTCAGGACAAAATTAAACAGATTGAATCGATAGAGGTTCCGCTAGGTGAATTGGATATAACGATGTATCGTGATGACCTAAATAAAGCCAACCTGAGCAATGAACCGGAGATTAAATCAGCAATCATTGATGTCGAGTTAACTGGTAAAAATGTTATTTTAATCGATGATGTACTTTTTACCGGAAGAACTGTACGTGCAGCAATGGATGCCGTAATGGACATTGGCAGACCTTCCCGGATTCAGCTAGGTGTCCTCGTTGACAGGGGCCACCGTGAATTGCCGATTCGGGCGGATTATGTAGGGAAAAACATTCCCACATCCGATAGAGAGATCATTGTGGTCCAGTTAGATGAGACCGATCAAATGGATCAGGTATCCATTTATGAAAAGTAAATATCTCAACTTTTAATCAAATCCAGAGAGATTTGAAAGGTTGTCTGAGCAAATACGTGCATATCCTGCACGTGTACCTCTCTGCAGCCTTTTGCAGAGAGGTTTTTTTATGCAAAAATCTTTTATCCCAAGGAGGACCTATGAGACATTTTGTATCCGTTAATCAGCTCACGACAGAGGAAATATATGCAATCCTAAGGAAAGCCGAAAGCTATCAAAAACAAAAGGTTATGCTAAACCAGCAATTGTTTGCAGCAAATCTCTTCTTTGAACCGAGTACACGGACAAAAATGAGTTTTAATGTGGCACAAAAGAAATTGGGTCTTGAAATTCTCGACTTTCACTCTGAATCTTCCAGTGTTCTTAAGGGGGAGTCACTCTACGATACGGCAAGGACATTTGAAGCGATCGGTTCTGATCTCCTCGTCATTCGCCATCCATCAGACCACTGGCTGGATGAGCTGGATAACAGGCTATCCATACCGGTAATCAATGCGGGCGCAGGAAAAGAAGAGCATCCCACCCAATGTATGCTTGATCTGCTGACAATCTATCAGGAGTTTGGATGTATTGAAGGATTAAAGATTGCAATTGCCGGTGATATCAAACATAGCCGGGTGGCACGCTCCAATGCACTGGCCCTTCAAAAACTCGGGGCAACTGTATTTTTGACTGCTGCCCCCGGATTTGAAGATGATGAACTGGAACTTCCTTATATTTCAATCGATGAAGCAGTAGAAATTTGTGATGTTACCATGCTGCTGCGAATACAGCATGAAAGGCATCTTCATAAAGCTGAAACATCTGATTATCTGGAGCTCTATGGATTAACAGAGGAACGGGAAAAAAGAATGAAGGAGCAGGCAATTATCATGCATCCTGCCCCAATTAACAGGGGTGTTGAGATCGATACAGACTTGGTCGAATGCAGACGTTCCCGTATTTTTAAACAAATGGAAAATGGTGTATATGTAAGAATGGCAATTATGATGCATGTATTAAATGAATGGGGGATTATCAATGAAAACAATATTGAAAAACGCTACTCGCTTATTGCCAACAGATGAATTCACGGCATGTGAAATCCTGATTGAAGAGAATAAAATAAAAAAATAGATACCAGCATTCCAGATGAAGCCGATGAAACGATTGACCTTGGAGGAAGACTGGTATTGCCAGGATTCATTGATGTGCATATCCATCTTCGGGAGCCTGGCGGTGAGCATAAAGAAACCATATTTACTGGTACGGCAGCTGCTGCCAGAGGCGGATATACTACAGTCTGCGCAATGCCGAACACGAATCCGGTTCCTGATAGCGGGGATGCCCTCAGAGCGCTGCTTGCAAAAATAGAAACTGATGCAAAAATCAGGGTACTTCCTTATGCGGCGATTACTAAAGGGCTAAAAGGGAAAGAAATTACCAACATCAAGGAATTAAGTGAAATGGGAGCATTTGCATTCACGGATGATGGTGTCGGCATACAGACAGCAGATCAAATGCTGCGGGCCATGAAGGAGGCAGCAGCATGCGGCGTGCCGATTGTGGCACATTGTGAGGACAATTCAATCGTATATGGCGGGGTTGTACATGATGGAGAGGTGAGCAAACGTTTGAATCTTCCTGGTATACCATCATTGAGTGAATCCGTGCAGATTGCCAGAGATGTCCTGCTTGCAGAAGCGGCAGACTGTCACTACCATGTTTGCCATGTGAGTACAAAGGAATCGGTGCGCGTCATTCGCGATGCAAAGAAAGCCGGAATCAATGTAACAGCTGAAGTAACACCGCATCATATTCTGATGAACGAAGAAGATATCCATCAGAATGATGCAAATTATAAGATGAATCCTCCCTTACGCTCTAAAGAAGATCAGCAGGCATTATGGGAAGGGCTTCTCGATGGAACAATCGATTTCATAGCGACTGACCATGCTCCCCATTCCATCGATGAAAAAGCGAAAGGCTTTGTAGATGCGCCATTTGGTATTGTCGGACTTGAAACAGCATTTTCGCTTTTATATACCAACTTAGTTGAAACTGGAAAAATTTCGCTAAACCAGCTGGTAGAATGGATGACAAATAAGCCTGCTGGCGTCTTCGCTCTTCCATACGGGACGCTTGAGATAGGCAGTCCAGCAGATTTAACAGTGATAGATTTAGAGAAAGAAACAGTTATAGATAAAGAGACTTTCTGCTCAAAGGGGAAAAACACTCCTTTCCAAGGATGGAAGGTAAAAGGAATACCAGTATTGACACTCGCTGCTGGCAACGTTGTATACAAGGAGGATATTCATGGCTAAACGACAATTGATTCTTGAAGACGGTACGGTATTTATTGGTGAAGGATTTGGCAGTGAGCAGACTGCAAAAGGTGAAGTTGTATTCAATACAGGTATGACAGGCTACCAGGAAGTTATCTCAGATCCATCCTACTGCGGACAGATCGTTGCGATGACCTATCCATTAGTCGGGAATTATGGCATAAATCGAGATGATTTTGAAACCGTAACGCCATTTATCCACGGATTTGTTGTAAAAGAAGTAAGTGATGCACCATCGAATTTCCGGAATGAAGAAAACCTGGATCACTTTTTGAAAGCACATGATATACCTGGCATTTACGGGATCGATACAAGAAAACTTACGAAAATCATTCGTAAGCACGGAACAATGAAAGCCATGATCACTGATGTGGATGTTTCTTCCGAAAAGCTTATTGATCAGGTGAGAAATCTGATTATGCCGACCGATCAAGTTAAGCAAACGTCTACAATAAAGCCATATGTTGTACCGAGCAGGGGACAGCGTATCGTGATGGTGGATTTTGGAGCGAAACATGGCATCCTGCGTGAACTAACAAAGCGTAATTGCCATATTACTGTAGTTCCGCATAATTACAGTGCTGAAGCTATTTTGCGCTTAAGGCCTGATGGAATTATGCTGACAAATGGTCCTGGAGATCCAAAAGATGTGCCAGAGGCAATTGAGATGATAAAGCAAATCCTAGGGAAAGTTCCGGTGTTTGGTATATGTTTAGGCCATCAGTTACTTGCGCTTGCTTGTGGAGCGGATACTGAAAAATTGAAATTTGGACACCGTGGTGCCAATCATCCTGTCAAGGATATCGTGAAGTGCAAGACGTATTTAACCTCACAAAATCATAGTTATGCAGTTAGAGCTGCATCATTGGATGCGACCGATCTGGAGCTTACACAGATAGCGCTGAATGACCATACAGTGGAAGGGATCAAGCATACGGTCTACCCAGCCTTTTCGGTACAGTACCACCCGGAAGCGTCACCTGGTCCGGAGGATACGAATTACTTATTCGATGAGTTTTTGAACATGATTACGGAAAATCAAGTGAAGAATGAGGAGGAAGCATATGACTAAAAAAACAGACATCCAGAAAATCCTGGTCATTGGTTCAGGCCCCATTGTCATTGGTCAGGCCGCAGAGTTCGACTATTCCGGAACCCAGGCTTGTCAGGCTTTAAAGGAAGAAGGATTTACAGTTATTCTCGCCAATTCAAACCCGGCCACGATTATGACAGACAATACTGTAGCAGACCAAGTATATATGGAACCTTTAACCGTTGAGTTTCTAACGAAGATTATTCGAAAGGAACAACCGGATGCACTACTACCGACACTTGGTGGACAAACAGGTTTGAATCTTGCTATGGCTCTTGAAGAAAAAGGCATTCTGTCAAAATACGATGTACAGCTGCTCGGCACAACACTGGAGGCAATCCAGAAAGCAGAGGATCGGGAGCAGTTCAGAGATCTGATGAATCAGTTAAACGAGCCAGTACCGGAAAGCAGTATCGTCCATACGGTAGACGAGGCTCTCGATTTTGCAGATGAGATTGGCTTCCCGCTTATTGTACGACCCGCATATACACTCGGTGGAACGGGTGGAGGAATGTGCTACAGCTTACAGGAATTGAAGGAAGTCACAAAGAATGGCCTGGCACTTTCCCCCGTCAATCAATGTCTTGTAGAGAGAAATATTGCCGGATTTAAGGAAATTGAGTATGAAGTCATGCGTGATAAAAATGACCAGGCTATTGTTGTCTGCAATATGGAGAATGTGGATCCTGTTGGAATTCATACGGGTGATTCAATCGTTGTCGCGCCTTCCCAGACTTTAAGTGACAGGGAGTACCATATGCTTCGGAATGCATCTTTAAAAATTATCAGGGCACTCCAAATCGAGGGTGGTTGCAATGTTCAGCTGGCGCTTGATCCGAACAGCTTTGACTATTACATAATCGAAGTAAATCCAAGGGTCAGCCGATCATCAGCGCTTGCATCCAAAGCAACTGGTTATCCGATTGCAAAGGTAGCGGCAAAAATTGCAATTGGTTATACATTGGATGAAATCATTAACCCGATTACAGGTAAAACATATGCGATGTTTGAACCGGCACTGGACTATGTTGTGACAAAGTTCCCAAGATTTCCCTTTGATAAATTCACAACAGGTGATCGCAGACTTGGCACACAGATGAAAGCGACCGGAGAAGTCATGGCAATCGGACGTAACTTTGAAGAATCGCTTTTAAAAGGAATTCGTTCTCTTGAACTGGGAACAGAGGAGCTATGGCTTAAATCGCTTATCCGGCTAACCGATGATATTTTGGAAAAACGTATGAAAAAGGCGGATGATGAGCGCATATTCGTTATCGCTGAAGCATTTCGCCGAGGATATTCAGTAGATGATATTTTTCAAATGACGAAGATTGATCCTTTCTTCCTTGTGAAGATGGAAAGATTGATAGGGCTTGAGAGAGAACTGGAAGCAAATCCATTTTCAGATGAATTGCTGGATAGGGCAAAAAGAATTGGTTTCGCGGATTCGCAGATAGCAAGATTATGGAATGCAACAGTTGATGATATATATAGCCACCGAATGAACCGGAATATTCGACCGGTCTTTAAGATGGTGGATACTTGTGCAGCGGAATTTGAGTCAGAAACGCCGTATTTTTACAGCACTTATGAAGAAGAAAATGAATCCATCACTTCAGAACGCCGGAAAATTCTTGTTCTCGGATCGGGGCCGATTCGAATTGGCCAGGGAATAGAGTTTGATTATGCAACGGTTCACTCTGTCCTGGCAATAAAAGAAATGGGCTATGAAGCGATTATCATGAACAATAATCCAGAAACAGTTTCCACCGATTTCAGTATTTCTGATAAGCTTTACTTTGAGCCGTTGACATTGGAAGACGTCATGCATGTTGTAGAATTGGAACAGCCTGAAGGTGTAATCGTCCAATTTGGAGGTCAGACAGCAATCAACCTGGCAGCTGGTTTGGAACGAAGAGGGGTTTCCATTCTAGGCACCAATCTGGAGGCAATTGACAGAGCGGAAGACCGCGATAAATTCGAAATTCTGCTGGATGAATTGAATCTGCTGAGACCAAATGGGAAGGCAGTACGAAAACTGGATCAGGCAATCAAAGTGGCAAACACAATTGGGTATCCAGTGCTTGTAAGACCATCCTATGTCATCGGCGGAAGCAGAATGGAGATTGTCTATGACGATAAGGAATTGGAAACGTATCTTGCCAAATCCGATAACATCGACCCGGAGCATCCAATTTTGATCGATAAATATTTAACGGGTATTGAAGCAGAGGTAGATGCAATCAGTGATGGGGAAACGACCATCATTCCTGGGATTATGGAACATATCGAGCGTGCCGGTGTACACTCAGGAGACTCAATGGCCGTCTATCCGCCCCAGAGACTGAGTGCGTCGGTTAATGAAAAATGTTTGGATGCTGCAACTAAAATCGCCAACGCACTGCATGTAAAGGGATTAATCAATATTCAGTTTATCATCCGGGGGCAAGATGTGTATGTCCTGGAAGTAAATCCGCGTGCAAGCAGAACAATTCCATTCCTGAGTAAAATAACCGGTGTGACAATGGCAAAGATTGCCACAAAATGCATCTTGGGAATTAAACTGAAGGATTTGGGATATGAAACAGGTATTCTGCCTGAGCAATCCCAGGTATCGGTAAAAATTCCGGTATTTTCTTTTGAAAAGTTACGCAGTGTCGATACGATACTTGGGCCGGAAATGAAGTCAACCGGTGAAGCAATCGGTTATGACAAAACACTGGAAAAGGCTTTGTATAAAGGTTTAATCGCAGCAGGTCTGACAGTTCCGCAAGAAGGAGGCGTTCTTCTGACGGTCGCCGATAAGGACAAAAGCGAAATGCTTGAAATTGCAGAAGGGTTCCATCAGCTGGGATTCCTGCTCTATGCAACAGAGGGAACGGCCGACTATGTGAGAAAAACTGGCGGATTACCGGTCGTTGAAGTAGCCAAGATTGGATCCACTGAACCAAATGTACTTTCCATTATTGAAAATGGTCAGGTTCAATTTGTAGTGAATACCCTTAACTCAGGAAAAAGACCAAGATCGGATGGTTTCCTGATTCGCAGAGAAGCAGTAGAGCATGGTATTGCATGTCTTACAAACATGGATACGGCAAATGCAATTCTGAATGTTATCGACTCTACCACCTTCAGTGCAAAGCCTATGGACCAGAAGGCGGCAGCGACAGTATGATAAAAAAAGAGACAATGATAATAGAAGCCATAAACAGAATCGCACTGGATACAGTCGAAATGGTGGCAGCCAATCCTTATATAAGCAAAACGGCGATTCCTGGGCAGTTTCTGCACGTGGCAATTCAGGGGCACACGCTCAGAAGACCGATTTCAATTGCAGATATAGATAGAGAAAAAGAAACAGTTACTATTTTATTTAAAATAGTGGGGTCTGGTACGGAACAGCTAGCTGCTCTGAGTCCGGGTATGACGTTTAATGTGCTTGGACCAAGCGGGAATGGCTTCAATACAGCTAATAAAGACAAAACATCCGTCTTGCTAATTGGTGGAGGAATCGGTGTTCCTCCACTGTATTATCTGGGAAAGACATTAGCGGACATAGATGCAGAAATTATTTCTATCCTTGGTTTTCAAACAAAAGCAAATGTTTTCTATGAGGAGAGATTCAGGGAACTGGGCGAAACCTATATTGTTACCGATGATGGTTCCTATGGTAAAAAGGGATTTGTTACAGATATCATTGAAACAGTCGGACAGTTTGATAGCTACTATACGTGTGGACCACTGCCAATGCTAAAGGCGATTACTGCAATGCTGCCCGGTACACCAGGTATGATATCACTTGAACAGCGGATGGGCTGTGGGGTTGGTGCATGTATGGCATGTGTGATTCCCTCCGAAGAACCGGGGGGCTATAAGAAAATATGCAGTGATGGACCGGTATTCTATGCTGAGGAGGTCTCGCTATGAATAATCTGGCGGTAAGCTTACCAGGATTGGAGCTTAAAAATCCGATTATGCCTGCGTCCGGATGCTTTGGATTTGGAAGAGAATACAGTGAATTTTATGATCTTAGTAAGCTTGGTGCTGTAATAATGAAAGCAGCAACAGGGTCAGAACGGCTTGGCAATCCTACACCGCGTGTTGCGGAGACTGCTTCGGGAATGCTTAATGCAATTGGTCTGCAAAATCCTGGAGTGGATAAGATTATTGCCAGGGAAGTTCCTTACCTTGCAAAATACAATACCTCAATCATTGCAAATATTGCTGGAAGTACGATCGAGGAGTATGCAAAAGTTGCAGAGGCTTTTAACCATACCGATCAAGTACATGCATTGGAATTGAATATCTCCTGTCCCAATGTGAAAGAAGGCGGCATCCAGTTTGGTACTGATCCAGGAATGGCAGCCAAGGTAACGGAAGTCGTTAAAAAGGCAAGCAACCTTCCAGTCTATGTTAAACTGTCACCAAATGTAAGTAATATTACCGAGATGGCAATGGCCGTGGAATCAGCAGGGGCAGACGGACTTTCCATGATTAATACGATTACGGGAATGCGTATCGATTTACCGACTAAAAGACCATTAATTGCTAATAGAACGGGCGGGCTTTCAGGTCCAGCCATTAAACCTGTAGCGATTCGTATGATCTATGAAGTGAAGCAGCATGTTTCCATTCCAATTATTGGCATGGGTGGTGTGGACAGTGCGGAGGATGTACTGGAATTCCTCCTTGCAGGTGCGAGTGCTGTTGCCATCGGAACCGCAAATTTCAGCAATCCCTATATTTGTCCGGAAATCATCGAGGCACTTCCTAAGACATTAGCGAAGTACGGATTTTCCTCTGTTGGGGAAGCAATTGGAAAGGGGGCATGTAACACATGACTAGTCAAATTTATC
The DNA here is from genome assembly GCF_000285495.1 of Oceanobacillus massiliensis str. N'diop. GTDB lineage: Bacteria > Bacillota > Bacilli > Bacillales > Amphibacillaceae > Oceanobacillus > Oceanobacillus massiliensis. The sequence goes on along the minus strand of NZ_HE610977.1, from coordinate 211,984 downwards.
TGGCACTCGATTTTCCGGAGTGGGAAGAGGCAAAAAGATTCCTTCATGATCATAATTTGCAAGGAGTTCCAGTAAAAGTCGGTATGGAGCTTTTCTATAGAGAGGGACCAGCTGTCATTGAAAAACTGAAGCAGGACAACCATCCTATTTTCCTTGATTTAAAGCTTCATGATATTCCGACGACCGTTATGCGTGCAATGAAGAAGATTGCAGAACTTGAGGTGGAATTGACAAATGTCCATGCACTTGGCGGAAGCGAAATGATTAAGTTTGCCAAGGAAGGTCTTGTCAATGGAAGCGGCAGTCAAATTACAAAGCTAATCGCAGTAACCATCCTGACTTCGATGGACCAGCAAACAATGAACACAGAGCTTCGGATACCAGGCATGCTTGATGATAATGCAGTCCATCTCGCAGAAACTGCACAAAACAGCGGCGCAGATGGTGTCGTTTGCTCTGTCCATGAAGCCGGCAGGATAAAAAAGGCATGTGGTGGAAATTTCTTAACGGTTACACCGGGAATCCGCCTTCAGCAAACAGAAAGTAATGATCAAAAAAGAATTGCAGCACCAGGATTCGCCAGAGAAAATGGTTCTGACGTAATTGTAATTGGCAGAAGTGTAACGAAAGCACAAAACCCTAATGAAGCATACAGATTAGCAGTTGAGGAGTGGGATAATGGCATTGAAAGATGAACTGGCAAGAGAATTACTGGAAATCAAAGCCGTGCAAATAAATCCTGATAATTATTTTACTTGGACTTCGGGGATTCAATCACCAATATATTGCGACAACCGCTTAACCATGTCCTATCCTAAAATACGTGCGAAAATCAGTGAGGCATTTGCAGAAAAAATAGCATCAATGGATATGAAACCGGATGTGATTGCTGGTTGTGCTACCGCAGGAATTCCGCATGCTGCCTGGCTTGCTGACAGATTAGATCTTCCGATGGTATATGTACGTTCAAAACCAAAAGGCCATGGGAAAGGTAATCAGATTGAGGGGCATATCACCGAAGGAAAGAAGGTGCTCGTGATAGAAGATTTGATTTCGACGGGCGGGTCAGCAATTGCATCTGCTAAAGCCTTGCAGACACAGGGTGCTGAAGTATTAAGTATCTTTGCCATCTTTACATATGGTCTTAAAAAGGCGGAGCAACAGTTTGCAAACGCACAGCTTCCTTTTGAAACAATCACAAATTTCGATGAGCTTGTGGAAGCACTGGTTGAGGAAGGAAAACTTAACAGCAATGAAAAAAATAAATTATTCGACTGGAGAGACAGTCTTTAGGGAACCGGAAATTTTCATAATCAGGCAGAGGTAAGCCGAATAGCCTTTTCTTAAGTAGGGGGGCATGCCCCCGGCCATTCGTATTTTGACGGCCAGTGCGGTAAAGTGTATCGTAAAGTAATAAGGGTGCTTAAAAGCGCAGCTTCTTCTGGCTGTCGGCATTAAAATCGTTGGGAGATGAATATGGAGGGGGAACAATATGGAAGTTTTTGAAGACTATTTAGCAAGGATTGATAACCCACAGCAACGGATGCGAACGGAAGAAGTCCTAACCTGGGTAATGAAGAAATTTCCTGGTTTAGTGCCAAGGATTGCTTGGAATCAGCCTATGTTTACCGATCATGGCACATTTATAATCGGCTTCAGCATTGCAAAGCATCACTTGGCTGTCTCACCTGAACGGGCAGGGATTCTTCATTTTTCTGATGAAATTATTAAATCCGGCTATAGTCACAGTAAGCAGCTGGTACGGTTCGAGTGGGATCGTCCGTTTGATTTCTCGTTACTTGAAAAAATGATCGAGTTCAATATTTCGGATAAGGCAGATTGTTCCGCTTTTTGGAGGAAATAAATAACAATAGCATCGCCGTCATATGCGGATTTACTGCTTAAATGCTAATGGATGCATAAAGGAAAATAGCCTGCTATTATTCACTTCAGAAAAGGTTACCGCATGGAATATTGATTTTTTGCCTGGATGTGACTACATATTGAGATTTGGAATCGAGTGGAAATATGCATAAAAAGGACCGGACATTTTAGATACGTCTAATAATATGTCCGGTCCTTTTAAGACAGTTGCCTTCATTGCCGCTTATCGGAAATTCCATACAGCGTATCGATTATGAGAGTATCTGTTCCTCTACCGAATTATGGCCAATATACTGCCGCAACCACACTTTTTGTGTAATAAGTCCAATACTGATATATAATTGAACTAAATATGTATTGTTATCTGGGGGAATGCCTATATGAAAATTGATGATTATCTACTGCTGCTCAAATTGAATGAGATTGGTACTATTAGAGGAACTGCAAAGGTAATCTTAATTTCGCAGCCCGCTGTTACGCAAAGGCTGAAATATATTGAAGATTATTTTGGTGAGGCTATTTTTATACGGACATCGAAGCGATTAATACCGACTCCGGTCGGTGAAATCATTTTAGCACATGCAAGCGGAGTAATAGCGCGAGAACATGAACTGAAAAATAAGCTGGCGGAATCCGGAAAAGATGTTCAGGGAACACTATCGATTGCGTGCTCGTCCCTAATCAGCCAGCGGTTTCTTCCAGCAATACTGGGTGAGTTTACGGCCGCTTTTCCAAAGGTTGCCATTGATCTTGTCACCGGAATCAGTGAAGATATCAGACGTGATCATAAGAAATACCATGTCTGTATCATAAGAGGAGAAAAGCTGAGGGAAACTACTTCGATCCGCTTGTTTGATGACCCGCTATTCATGTTTGATACGGAACCATTTCCGAAAGATAAATTGAAAGAGCGGCCATTAATTTCCTTCAAGAGTGACGATAGCATGCATGAACTTGTTGATAACTGGCTGTATCATCAAGAAAAGATTAAACCTTTAAAGACAATGACGGTGGATCAGATTGAAACCTGCAAGCAATTTATGAAACAGGGAATAGGAATGGCCGTACTCCCGGAAAGTGTATCGGACTCCATGATGGATCGTTATCCGCATATTGCCTTAAAGCTTGCGGGAAAAAGTGTGACCAGAGATACATGGGTCTGTTATCAGGAAGGCATTCGTAAGCTGCCACAGGTAGATCATTTCATAACAGCATTAACAAATACCGAATTCCTCCCGCATCAGCAGCCATTAAGTGCATTGGATTAATATCCTGTTGTACATGTTTACCTAAGCTATAAAAAAGGAAAGGTATAGTATAGGGACGACATAACAAGGAGGATGTTTATTAATGAGTGATATTATATTTACTTCAAGTGCTACAGCTAAGAACGGCAGGGATGGACATGTGAAATCCGATGATGGTTTAATCGATCTAGAATTAGTGAACCCGGCAAAAAATAAAACGGATAAAACAGGATCCAATCCGGAACAGCTATTTGCTGCAGGATATGCAGCATGTTACGATGGGGCACTCAATTCTGTGGCGAGACAGCAGAAAAAGCAAGTTGAATCGGAAACAACTGCTGATGTCAGTTTCATGAAGGATGCTGAAGATGGCGGATATAAAATTGGAGTAACGCTGAATATCAAGATGGAGGGTGTCAATCCTGAAGAAGCAGAGGAATTGGCGGAAGCTGCCCATCAGGCTTGTCCATATTCAAAGGCAACAAGAGGCAATATTGAAGTGAAATTAAATCCGCAGGCTATTCAATAAAAAAAAGGATGATTCCAAATTGGAATCATCCTTTTTTCTTAAGCTTATCTACTGTTTCTTTTAGTGGTGTGACATATAGTGTTTTCTGATTATCATATATAACATAGCCGGGTTTTGCTCCGTTAGGTTTTTTGACGTTCCGAATCGTTGTGTAATCGACCGGAACGGAAGACGAACTCTGGGATTTGCTGAAATAAGCGGCAAGCTCTGCTGCCTCCATCAGTGTCTGTTCACTATATTCTTTCGCACGAATGATGACATGTGATCCGGGTATATCCTTTGTGTGCAGCCAGGTATCATCCCGGTGTGCAAGCTTAGTTGTTGCGTATTCATTTTGCTTGTTGTTTTTACCGACCAGAATTAACGTGCCATCACTGGCAGTATATTCTTCAGGTACCGGTTTAGATGGCTTGTTTTTGTTCTTGCGGTTTGATTTTTGTTTCTTTAAATAGCCTTCTTCGCGAAGTTCCTCGCGAATTCCTTCGATATCCTCCACACTTGCCACATCAATCTGCTGCAGTAATTGATCGAAGTATTCGATTTCCGCGTTCGTGCGGGTTATCTCTTTTTCGATTACTGCTTTTGATGTTTTCAGCTTCTGGTAGGTTTTAAAGTAACCTTGTGCATTCTCGCTTGGTGTTTTGTTTGGGTTCAGTTCAATGCTACGTTCTGCCTGTTCCGGGTCATAATAATCGGTAACGGTGATACTGGTATCGCCTTGTTTTACCAGATGCATATGGGCAGTCAGAAGCTCACCCATTTGCTGATAATAGCCTGCTTTTTCGGCTTTTTTAATGGTCTGCTTATGCTTTTTTAATTTGCGTATATTTTTGTTTCTCTCAATTTTAATGAATCGATAGAGATCCTTCGCCTGCTGTTTGACACGATCCCGCTCTGCCTTGCCGGAGAAGAATGTGTCCAGCATGACATTGACACTGTCAAATTCCGCTTTTTCTCCCGTATAGGAAGTGATTGGCAGTACATGGAAATCCTCCTTGACGTTACGGTAAATGGCAGGACTATATTCATTCCCGATAATCTGCTGCTGCACTTCTGAAAACTTATCGGCATAGACGTCATCGGAGCCGAAATTTGCCCTGCTGGTAATCTCACTCGTGATAAAAGGTGAAAATCCTTCCAGTATCCCGACCATTTGCTGATCGATTTTCCCCGCATTAAAGTCGAGTTTTCGAATGAGCTGCTCTCCATCAATCTCCAGTGGATTCAATTTATTTTGAGATGGGGGCAGTTTGTATTCCTGACCGGGCAATATGGTCCGGTAACGGTTCTGAGCCATGGAAATATGTTTAATGCTGTCAATGATATGTCCTTTTTCCTTGTCGACAATCATCACATTACTATGTTTTCCCATGAGTTCAGCTACCAGCAATTTATGGCTGACATCACCTATTTCATTTCTTGTTTTTATGGAAAAGGTTACGATTCGCTCCATGCCATATTGCGTGATGTCTTCCAAAATGGCCCCCGACAGATGCTTCCTTAACACCATGCAAAACATGGGTGCTTCCTTTGGGTTGGTATATGAATCATCCGTCAAATGGAATCTTGCATATGTTGGATGGACTGAAAACAATAATGTATGATTTTTCCCCTGACTTCTGATTGTGAAAATAAGCTCGGTCGCAGTTGGCTGATATATCTTTGTTATTTTACCTGAAACCAATTTATCCTTTAATTCTTCTGTAACTGCTCTTGTTACGATACCATCGAATGGCATAAAATCACCTCTTGCGTAATTATAGCATTTTTTCATACGGTTAGGCATAGATATTGTAATAGCTTGTACTATCTAAATGCGCGGAGGAATGCAGATGAAATGGTATCAATTGGATGCAGAAAAGGTTGAACAGAAGTTGCATGTTACAGCAAATAGGGGATTGACCTCTAAGCAGGCTGAAGAACGTCGGAAGCAATATGGGGAAAATATTCTTGAAGCAAAGAAAAATACTTCTAAGTGGCTCATTTTTTTAAAGCAGTTTCAGGATTTCATGGTTATTGTTCTGCTTGCTGCTACGTTGATTGCAGGACTGCTTGGTGAATTCGTTGACGCAATTGCAATTATGTTCATTGTTATGATCAATGGATTTATCGGTTTCTTTCAGGAACAGAAGGCAGAAAACTCATTAGAAAAATTAAAAGAATTGTCAGCTCCTATGGCCAATGTCATGCGTAATGAAAGGTGGGAGAAAGTATCGTCCCGGGATGTGGTTGTCGGAGATATCGTTAAAATCAATAGCGGCGATCGTATTCCTGCAGACCTGCGTATTGTTACATCTAATGGAATGGAAACAGAGGAGTCAGCGCTCACAGGGGAATCCCTGCCGGTCAGTAAACATGCGACTGCAATCATGAATGGCGATATCGATGTGCAGGACCAGGCAAATATGGGATTTATGGGTACACTCGTCACGAGGGGATCCGGTATCGGTATCGTTGTTGGAACAGGAATGAATACCGTGATGGGACAGATTGCTTCGTTAATGGCAGAAACGAAGAAGACAGTAACCCCGCTTGAAATGAAATTGGCAGAGCTCGGCAAGATCTTAATTATCGTAGCAGTCCTATTAACAGTTCTTGTCTCTGGCCTAGGCATAATGCAGGGTCATCCCATGTATGAAATGTTTCTTGCGGGAGTATCACTTGCTGTCGCCGCCATCCCGGAAGGACTGCCTGCAATTGTGACTGTAGCTCTGTCACTAGGGGTACAGCGGATGATACGGAAAAAGGCGATTGTCAGAAAGCTTTCAGCTGTTGAAACGCTCGGATGTGCCTCCGTTATTTGTTCTGACAAAACAGGGACAATGACTGAAAATCAAATGACGGTAAAGGAGATATACGTGAATGGAGAGTATTTGTATGTGTCTGGTGATGGGTACCAGATACAGGGAGATTTCTTTCGTGACAAACAAAAAGTAGAACGGGAAACACCGAATCTCGAGAACATGCTGCTCTATGGGATGTTATGTAACAATGCATCTCTATACGTGAAAAAAGGGAAAAATTTCATTGATGGCGACCCAACAGATGGTGCCTTGCTGGTTGCTGCGAGAAAGCTTGGCCTAAATGCCGGGTTTGCAGAAGACTTTCGGATTGTAAAGGAATTTCCGTTTGATTCAGACAGGAAAAGAATGAGTGTCGTTGTTGAAGATAAAAACGGGATGCGTTTCTTGATTACAAAAGGAGCGCCTGATGTGCTGCTTCCTAGATCATCCTTTTATTTGGACAGGGACGGGAAGAAACTATTAAAAAACAAAATCAGCAGCAGATAGAAAGCGCGATTAATGATATGGCAAATAAGGCGTTAAGAACGATAGCGATTGGGATTAAATCCTTGTCGGGAAATGTATCTCTTCAAGCTGCAAGCCTCGAGGATGACTTAACCTTTATTGGATTATATGGACTCATGGACCCACCTAGAAAAGAAGTGAAGACTGCAATCCGCGAATGCAGGGAGGCAGGAATTAAAACAGTAATGATAACCGGGGACCATGTAAACACCGCCAAGGCAATTGCGAAGAATTTAAATCTGCTACCTGATGGTGGACTAGTACTTGAAGGTTACCAGCTTAATAGGATGAGTACGGAGGAACTAAGCAATGTTATCGAGGATACGTATGTGTTTGCCCGTGTGACACCGGAGCATAAGCTGAAGATTGTCAAGGCTTTTCAGGAAAAGGGGCATATTGTCGCCATGACAGGTGATGGTGTCAATGATGCACCGGCGATAAAAGCTAGTGACATAGGAATCAGCATGGGCGTCAGTGGCACCGATGTTACAAAGGAAGCCTCGTCATTAATCTTAATGGATGATAATTTTGCGACAATCAAATCTGCTATTGAGGAAGGCAGAAACATCTATGAAAATATTCGCAAATTCATTCGATATCTGCTAGCTTCCAATGTAGGTGAAATACTTGTTATGCTCTTTGCGATGCTTTTGGCATTGCCATTACCCCTAATTCCAGTACAGATTCTATGGGTTAACCTTGTCACTGATGGACTTCCGGCAATGGCACTGGGTCTTGATAAGGCGGAAGAGGATGTAATGAGGCGCTCGCCAAGAAATCCCCGTGAAGGAATTTTTGCAAGAGGACTTGGCTACAAAATAATTAGCAGGGGGATTTTAATTGGTGCAGTGACATTGATCGGGTTTATTTTGACCTATCAGAACGATCCTGATAATTTAATATTTGCCCAGACAACGGCGTTCACCACACTCGTGATGGCACAATTGATTCATGTATTCGATTGTCGCAGTGAGCACTCTGTTTTCTCGAGGAATCCGTTTGGGAACCTATATCTTGTGTTCGCCGTAATTTCTTCCCTGCTGTTATTGCTTATTGTCATTTATTGGCCGCCGCTTCAGCCTGTGTTCCATACGGTAGCACTTACATTAAGAGATTGGCTGCTTATTATCGGATTAAGTGCAATCCCTACTGTCTTATTCGGCTTTTCCAAGAAGTGAAATCCCTTCCTCCCGAAGTTGTCGGTCACAAACTGACTGCTTTGGGATTTTCTTGTTTATATGGATTATTTTTCTATAGGCAAAGTGATTGCTATAATAGAATCTGAACTCATATAACTTCTAAATTAGATGGCGGTGATGGAATTGACAAGCAGTATGACTGGTTATGGCAGAGAAGTGCTCCATTTGGAAAACAGTACGTTAATAATTGAAATAAGAAGTGTCAATCATCGGTTCCTTGATATAACGACAAAGATACCGCGGACCTTCCTGTTCATGGAGGATAGGCTGAAAAAAATCATTCAATCCTATTTCGAAAGAGGTAGGATTGAGGTATATATCGAACTGGATGGAGAAAGGTTTTCGAAAAGGGAATTAAGGGCAGACTGGGAGCTGATGGATCAATACATTGCACAATTGAGACAAGCAAGACAACGATATGATCTCAAAGAAGAGGTGCCTATGTCGGTAATTCCTTCGATGAGCGGGTTTTTCAGTATTGAAGAAACGAAAGAAACACCAAGCGAACTGCATAGACTGATTCTGGACGGGCTGGATAAAGCGTGCAAGCAAGTAGAGTCTATGAGGGAACAGGAGGGACGCTTCCTAAAAGAAGATTTGCAGAAAAGACTCGAAACGATATATGATATCGTCAGTGAACTTCATCATCGGAGGGGTAGTGTCCGGATCGAATATCAGAGAAGAGTAACGGAGAGAGTTCATGGGTATCTGGAAGGGAAGATACCGGAGGACGATGCAAGAATCATGCAGGAAGTCGTATTGCTCGCTGATAGGGGAGATATTACAGAAGAGATAACGAGACTCTCTAGCCATATTGAACATTTTAGAAGGATGATGTCAGGTAAAACGGCTGCCGGAAGAAAGCTTGATTTTATTACGCAGGAAATGCATCGTGAAGCAAATACAATCGGGTCCAAATCTACGGATGCCAAAATCAGCGAATGGACTGTCGAGCTGAAAAGTGAGATCGAAAAAGTGAAGGAACAAGTACAGAATATAGAATAGCAGATACCGGCCGGCTTTTATGGCCAGCTTTTCGCAGTCATCCCACAAGCTTGCTGGGAACATGTAGCATAAAAACAGCCTTATTGAAATTTAATAGTATAAATTTCCGCTCAGATAAAGTATAATGATACTATTATACAAAAATGACTGAATATCGTTGGAGTTTGTTCAAGGGGGAAGTAAGTTGAATTTGAGTTTGATTAATATCGGTTTTGGAAATGTTGTTTCTGCAAATCGTATTATTTCGATTGTTTCACCAGAATCAGCACCAATAAAACGAATTATTACAGTAGCTAGAGAAAATAATAAACTGGTTGATGCTACATACGGAAGACGTACCCGTGCTGTGATTATTACAGACAGTGACCATGTCGTTCTTTCTGCTGTTCAGCCTGAAACTGTCGGACAACGCGTAATCAGTAACGATGAAATTTCAGATGAATAAACCATTATAGAAGAGCTTTAGGAGGAAATATGTTGATTGAGGAGAAAGGGATTTTATTTATTCTTTCTGGTCCATCCGGAGTTGGGAAGGGCACAGTTAGAAAAAGGCTTTTTGAGGAAGCGACCGAATTGCAGTATTCCATTTCCATGACGACTAGAAACATGCGTCCAGGTGAAGTAGATGGTGTTGATTATTTTTATAAATCCAACCAGGAATTCGAAAACCTGATCGAACAGAACCAGCTTCTGGAATATGCGAAATACGTAAGCAATTATTATGGGACGCCGCGCGCCTATGTGGAGGAGACGCTTGAGAAAGGGCAGGATGTCTTTCTGGAAATAGAAGTACAGGGCGCTTTACAGGTTAAAGAGAATTTCCCTGAAGGCGTATTTATCTTCCTTTTTCCGCCAAGTCTGGAAGAATTGAAGAACCGTATTGTAAACCGCGGTACGGAATCACAGGAATTGGTGCTTAATCGCTTAAAAGAAGCCCGCAAAGAGATTGAAATGATGGATGCCTATGATTATGTCGTCGTCAATGATCATGTTGAACATGCTGTCGATAAGGTAAAGGCAATTATCCAAAGTGAACATCTGAAACGGGAACGCGTTGCAAAACAATACAAGAAAATATTGGAGGATGAATTATCATGATGCTTGAACCATCAATAGATGCCCTGCAGGAGAAAATCAAATCGAAATATACACTGGTTACATTGTCTTCAAGACGCGCCAGAATATTAAGTGAAACAGACGACTTAATGATAGAACATCCTAAATCACACAAGTATGTTGGAAAGGCTTTGGAAGAAATAGAAGCCGGCAAATTATACTTGGATAATTAATTTTTTAAACTTAAACCTCCCGCATATTACAGTGGGAGGTTTATTTTTTACGTGATGAAAGGAATGCCCGAGTATGAATACCAGGCTTCTAAAAAGGCAAATGAGTTCTCAATATGTTATAAATAAACCAGAATAAAATTGTAATAAGTTCCGGAAAGGGGTTTGAACCTTGTTTGATCAAAAGAACATTCTATTAGGTGTTTCCGGTGGGATAGCAGTATATAAAGCGTGTGCACTGGCAAGTAAATTAACGCAAAAGGGTGCAAACGTAAAAGTCATCATGACAGAAAGTGCTGCAGAATTTGTCGCACCCCTGACTTTTCAGGCTTTATCGAGAAATCCCGTATATATAGATACATTTGATGAAAAGAATCCACAGAAAATAGCGCATATCGATCTTGCAGATTGGGCGGATATCGTTCTGATAGCACCTGCTACTGCAAATATTATTGGAAAGCTGGCAAATGGAATCGCAGATGATATGCTGTCGACAACCTTGCTTGCGACACAGGCAGATGTTTATATTGCTCCAGCAATGAACGTACATATGTATGCCCACCCAGCAGTAATCAAGAACATGAAGCAGCTGGAAGAATGGGGCTATCACTTTATTGAGCCAGGGGACGGATATCTTGCCTGTGGCTATGTAGGAAAAGGACGCCTCGAGGAACCTGAGAGTATCATGAAAGCAATCCAGAAACATCAGGAGAACCGTGAAAAAGAACCTATCCTTTCAGGGAAAAAGGTCCTCATTTCAGCAGGGCCTACAAGAGAAAGGGTTGATCCTGTCCGATTTTTTACGAACAGATCATCAGGTAAGATGGGATATGCACTTGCCGAAGCGGCAGCGGACAGTGGTGCAGAGGTAACACTTATATCCGGCCCGGTTTCGGAAAACATTATGCATCCTAACATTAAACGGATCAATGTTACAACTGCTGATGAAATGTATATCGAAATGCACCGTTATTTTCCTGGTCAGGATATTGTCATTAAAGCGGCAGCGGTAGCCGATTATCGGCCAAAACAAGTGTATGCAGAAAAATTGAAAAAAAAGGATGGAGAATGGCTGGTTGAAATGGAACGGACAAGGGATATTCTTCAATCCTTAGGAAAAGTGAAGACAAAGCAGTATTTGGTCGGTTTTGCAGCAGAAACAAACAATTTATTGGAATACGGGAAGAAAAAATTAGAAAAGAAGAATTTGGATGCTATTGTAATCAATGATGTTTCTTCTGCCGGTGCAGGTTTTGAAGGGGATACCAATAGCGTTACGTATGTAAATAAACATTGGAAACAGGATGAGGTGGCAATTGCCTCGAAAAGGGAAGTTGCAGAAAAAATACTCACCTTAATCAATCGGGATATGAAGGATGAATTGCATTGAATATTGCTAAAGTAATTGTGGATGTACCTGCAAGTTCAACAAATCAGACATTTGATTATATGATTCCAGATAAGTTCACAGACATGCTCGCGGTGGGGATGCGTGTGATTGTTCCATTCGGTCCAAGAAAAATTATGGGATTTGTCGTCGATATCACTTCAGAATCAACCTTTGATAAATTGAAAAGTATCTCTGATGTGCTTGATGTAGTCCCTGTTTTGACAGAGGAATTGCTGGAACTCGGAAAATGGGTTGCGAATGAAACACTTAGTCTATCGATTACTGCACTCCAGGCGATGCTGCCGCAAGTACTGAAATCGCAGTACAAAAAAGAATTGGTTCGTTTGACGGAAGGGAGGCTTCCGGATGATATGGAATATCTGTTTGCTGGGAGAGATTATATTCCATATGAAGAATTCGAAGCCTCTCCGATCAGCTATTATCAGCTTCAGAAGCTAGTTCAAGCTGGAGAAGTATCGATCGACTACCTAGTGAAATCAAGAATTACCAAAAAGAAGGTAACCATGGTTAGACCAGCAAAAGAAATGCATTTACTGGAAGAGGCTTTAGCGGATTTAGCCAAGACAGCAAAGAAACAAAGGCAGCTCTTACTATATTTTATAGAATTTGAGAAACCGATAGAGCAACAGCGGCTGCTGAAAGAAATCCAGACAACGACAAGCACTGTAAAAGCATTGGTCGAAAAGGGCTTGCTGGAAACATACCAACAGGAAATAATGAGGAATCCATATAATGATGATGAATTCAAAAGAACAGCCCCACTCCCGTTGACCGAACAGCAGCAAAAGGCCATCGATCCGATCGATGAAGCGATCGAAGCTAATAAACATGACGTATTCCTAATCCATGGAGTAACCGGAAGCGGAAAAACCGAAATCTATCTGCAGGCAATCCAAAAGGTCTTAAGCAAGGGCAAGGAAGCAATCGTACTTGTTCCCGAGATATCATTGACACCTCAGATGGTGAAAAGGTTTAAAGGGAGATTTGGTTCAAATGTTGCCGTAATGCATAGTGCACTTTCTGCAGGTGAAAAATTTGATGAATGGCGCAGAATCCAGCGGAAAGAAGTAAAAGTCGTTGTTGGAGCACGATCAGCCGTGTTCGCGCCATTTGAAAATCTTGGTATCATTATCATTGATGAAGAGCATGAAACGACATATAAACAGGAAGATCAGCCTCGCTATCATGCCCGCGATGTATCGATTCACAGAGGACAAACCAATAGCTGCCCTGTTTTGCTGGGAAGTGCTACTCCGGCATTGGAATCCTATGCCCGCGCAGCAAAAGGTGTCTATAAGCTTTCAACATTAAGTGAACGGACAAATCACAAGGCCATGCCGAAAGTGGATGTGATCGATATGAGAAACGAGCTCCATGCTGGCAACCGTTCCATGTTTTCCAGAACGCTTAAGGAAAAAATCGAACAGTGCCTGGAAAAGGGCGAGCAGATAGTGCTTATGTTGAATCGGAGAGGCTATTCCACATTTGTTATGTGCAGAGATTGCGGACATGTGAAAGAATGCCCGCATTGCGATATCGCATTGACCTACCATAAAAACAGCAATCAGCTGAAATGCCATTACTGTTCATATGAAGAGAAGGTGCCTCAAGTCTGTCCTGAATGCAGCAGCGACCTCATCCGATTCTTCGGGACCGGAACACAGAAAGTGGAAGAGACATTAACGACTCTTATTCCGCAAGCAAGGGTAATCCGGATGGATGTAGATACAACGAGAAGGAAAGGTGCTCATGAAAAGCTGCTGGGCCAATTTGCTGATAAAAAGGCAGATATCCTTTTAGGAACCCAGATGATTGCCAAGGGTTTGGACTTTGAGAATGTAACGCTAGTCGGTGTCCTTACAGCGGATTCGATGCTTCATTTGCCAGATTTCCGTTCATCGGAAAAGACTTTCCAGCTGCTTACGCAGGTAAGCGGACGTGCTGGCAGACATGAACTTCCGGGAGAAGTTATCGTTCAAACGTACACCCCGGAACACTACAGCATTGAGATGGCGAGTGAATACAATTTCAATGATTTTTACAAACGGGAAATGGGGATGCGAAAGGCATTTCAGTACCCTCCTTACTTTTATTTGGCACTGATTACCGTATCGCATGAAAACCATGTAAAGGCAGTCCAAACGACCCAGCAGATTGCACAATTGTTATTGAAAAATGTTGGGAATAATACCGTGGTATTGGGACCGACGCCATCTCCCGTGCCGCGTATCAAAGATAGATATCGCTATCAATGCATGATAAAATATAGAAATGAACCACATTTACGGAAATACATCAATAAAATAAAAACAATATTTGCAGATGATGTTCGGAAAAACAACTTATTGATTACAGTGGATATGCAGCCATATCATATGATGTAGCTAATATTGAGTTAGAGAAGTGAAAGAAGGTAGTAAATTATGAAACGCATAGTATTTATGGGAACCCCGGATTTTTCAGTTCCTGTTTTAAGGAATTTAATCGAGTCAGAATATGAAGTGGTGCTTGTTGTCACTCAGCCGGACCGTCCAAAGGGCAGAAAACGCATCATAACCCCTCCACCAGTTAAAGTAGAGGCTGAAAGTCATGACATTCCCGTATTCCAGCCGGAAAAACTTCGAAACGATTATGAAGAAATCCTGCGGTATGAGCCAGATTTAATTGTGACAGCGGCATATGGCCAAATTTTGCCAAATGAAATTCTTGATGCACCGGAATTCGGCTGTATCAATGTCCATGCATCATTATTACCTGAATTGCGTGGTGGTGCACCAATCCATTATGCAATCATGCAAGGGAAGAAAGAAACAGGCATCACCATTATGTATATGGTTGAGAAACTGGATGCGGGGGACATATTAACCCAGCGTTCGGTACCGATTGGGCGAAATGATCATGTTGGCTCCATGCATGAAAAACTGTCAAAGGCCGGTGCAGAGCTTTTGATAGACACCTTGCCAAGACTATTTGCGAATCAGCTGAACCCTGAAAAACAGGATGAAACCAAAGCGACCTTTGCTTCCAATATCAAGAGGGACCAGGAGAAAATCGACTGGAAAAAAGATAGTGATTCTGTCTATGATCAAATTCGCGGCCTGCATCCATGGCCCGTAGCCTTTACCACTTATGAGGGAAAGGTAATGAAAATCTGGTGGGGCGAACCTGCAGATGCCAGCTATAGGGACAAGGCACCCGGAGAAAT
The DNA here is from genome assembly GCF_000285495.1 of Oceanobacillus massiliensis str. N'diop. GTDB lineage: Bacteria > Bacillota > Bacilli > Bacillales > Amphibacillaceae > Oceanobacillus > Oceanobacillus massiliensis. Next base: position 196,910 of record NZ_HE610977.1, on the reverse strand, counting down.
TGCTGAAATAGCGGATAATAATGAAAGCTTTATCGTCGTATGTGGTGATCGAAAAGGAATAAACGTTATAGAGATTCAACCCGCCGGAAAAAAGAGGATGACCGTAAAAGAATATTTACAGGGATCACAGGATCGAATAAAAACTGGGATTATATTAGGTGAATAATATGAAATATCAATTGCGAAATACCATCCTTGATTTGCTGATCAGAATCGAAAAAGACAGCGGATTCAGCCACTTGGTAATAGACAACGAATTGAAATCAAAACGTATTGCTCCTAAAGACGAAGGCCTGCTGACGGAAGTCGTCTACGGAACGATTCAGAGAAAAATGACATTGGATTACTTTTTGAATCACTTTGTGAACGCCAATAAGAAAATGGATCAATGGGTACGGATGCTGCTAAGAATGTCCATTTACCAAATGATCTATCTCGACAAAGTACCTGATCATGCCATTATTCACGAAGCTGTTGAAATAGCAAAACAGCGTGGACATAAAGGTGTTTCCTCGCTAGTCAATGGTGTTTTGCGAAATGTGCAGCGAAATGGTGTGCCGGAAACAGCTTCCATCAAAAACGATGCAACGAGACTATCGATTGAAACAAGTCATCCGAAATGGCTGGTTGAGCGCTGGGTTTCTACTTATGGCTTGCAAACGGCAAAAGCAATGTGCGAGGCAAACTTAACCAAAAAACATAGTTCCATAAGGGTACAGCCACTTAAGATCACTCGTGAAAAAGCGATGCAGGTTTTAAGGGAGCAAGGCTTTGAAGTGAGGAAGTCCATTTTTTCACCGCAGGGAATCATAGTCGATAAGGGAAATATCTTAAATACTATGCTTTTTAAAGAAGGCTATGTGACAATTCAGGACCAGAGCTCTATGCTAGTCGCCGAAATGCTGGATCCGCAGCCAGGAATGCATGTACTCGATGGATGCAGCGCCCCTGGAGGCAAAGTGACCCATATTGCTGAAAAAATGGAAAACGAAGGTGTTATCCACGCATATGACCTTCATAAGAAGAAGGTTAAACTGATTGATGACAAGGCTGCATTGCTCCATCTGTCCATCATCGATGCGAAGCCGGGAGATGCGCGAAAGCTGGAGGACATGCATGAGCGAGAAAGCTTTGATCGAATTCTGATTGATGCGCCATGCTCAGGGCTAGGAGTAATAAGGGGCAAGCCTGAAATCAAATACGATAAAAGAGAAGAAGACATCCACCGGTTATCGGAAATCCAAACAGAAATTCTGGAGAGTGCTGCACCATTGCTCAAAAAAGATGGTCTGCTGATCTACAGTACTTGTACGGTGGATGCTGAAGAAAACGAAAATGTTATAAAACAGTTCCTCTTAAACAACACTGGTTTCCAAATCGATCCGTCGTTTTTCGAAACATTGCCTTCCGAATTAAAAGAGTCGCCAGGGATTACGGAACAGGGACTTCAGTTATTTCCACAAACGTTTCAAACGGATGGTTTCTTTTTGACACGCCTAAAAAAAATGGGATAATTTAGTTCTTTTATTGGTAAAATTGTGCAATACTCTATGTAAGTGCGTTGTTGCTATTCATTTAGTTACTTGCTCAAATGTGAGGGGGAAAAAGCATGGAAGGTCACTTTCTGACTGACCGTGGTCAGGTTAGAAGTCATAACGAAGATTCTGGTGGCATATTTTATAATTCCAATCAGCAGTTGCTAGCTGTTATCGCTGACGGAATGGGAGGACACCAGGCTGGTGATGTTGCCAGTCAGCTGGCAATCGACCTAGTAAGGGATAAGTGGCTGCCGCAGACCGGTATCAGTTCACCTGAAAAGATTGAAACATGGTTATCGAATACGGTGTCGGAGGTAAACCATTCGATATATGAATATTCACTGAAAAATAAAGAATGTGAAGGTATGGGGACTACGATTGTAATCGCAATATGCTTGGAGGAATTTGTTACCATTGCCCATGTCGGCGACAGCCGGTGCTATATTTTGAATGAGAACGGTTTTAAACAAATAACAAATGATCATTCGCTGGTCAATGAACTGGTCAGATCAGGACAAATTTCAGAAGATGATGCAGAACAGCATCCAAGGAAAAATGTTTTATTAAAGGCGATGGGCACGGAAACCAACGTGTCTGAAGATATATTGACAGTAGAATGGGAAGCGGGTGACAGGCTGCTTCTATGTTCTGATGGTCTGTCCAATAAGTTGAACGATGAAGACTTGGCAGCATTTATCCGGGAAGCCAAAGACTTGGGAGATATTGGTTCAGAAATGATTGAACTTGCCAATGAACGGGGCGGGGAAGATAATATTTCACTTATTTTGGTACAGCATGATTCATCACTGAAAGCAGGTGAGAACGAATGATAAGTGGTCACCTCTTAAATGAACGATATAAAATCAAGGAAAAGATAGGCGGAGGCGGAATGGCCAATGTTTATCTGGCAAGGGATATCATTCTGGATCGGGATGTCGCCGTAAAGGCTTTGCGGACGGAATACATCCATGACCAGGAATTTATTGCCCGATTCGACAGAGAAGCACAGTCTGCAACAAGCCTTTCACATCCGAATATCGTAAATATTTATGATGTTGGCGAGGAAGAGCATCTACTATACATGGTAATGGAATATGTGGATGGAATGACACTGAAAGAATACATACAGCAGTATGGCCCAATCGAAGTACAGGAATCTCTCGATATCATGAAACAGATTTCGTCAGCCATTGCCCATGCCCATGCAAATGAAATTGTGCATCGGGATATCAAACCGCAAAATATTTTAATTAACAGCTTTGGTCAAGTGAAGGTTACCGATTTCGGGATTGCGATAGCATTAAGTGCGACATCATTGACCCAGACTAATTCGATCCTTGGATCTGTTCATTATCTATCACCAGAGCAGGCAAGGGGTGGAACGGCTACTAAAAAGTCAGATATCTACTCCATGGGTATCGTGCTCTTTGAATTGCTGACAGGGCGTTTGCCTTTTTCTGGACAATCCCCTGTCTCCATTGCGTTAAAACACCTGCAAAGCAATACGCCATCGGTACGGAGATTCAATCAGGACATCCCGCAGAGTGTGGAGAATATTGTACTTAAGGCAACTGCCAAGGACCCCTTTCATCGTTATGACAGTATTTATGCACTGGAAGAAGCGATCGAACAAGCATTGGATCCTGCTAATCTTAATGCAGTACCTTTTTCGCCGCCAATCGAAGCAGGTGAAGAAACAAAAGCGATTCCTATCATCACGGATCATCAGTTAGAGGAAGACATGGAACAGGCGACATTGGTTCATCAAACGAATGATGGGACGAAAAACTATCCGGAAGAAAACCTGGTGAAAACACAGAAACAGGGCAAGCAGAAAAAGAAAGTAGATAAGCAGCTCAAAAAGAAAAAGAAGCCTGTTAAAGAAAAAAAGGGCAAGAAAAAATGGCTAATTGGTTTGCTGATTCTATTGCTATTGCTTGCTGGTGGTGCGGCTGCCTACTACTTTGCCCAGCCAAAGGATATTTCCATTCCCGATGTTGTCGAGATGGAAGCTGATGAGGCTACGGAACTACTGGAATCGCAGAGGCTTGTTGTCGAGCAGGAAGATGTTTTTTCGGAGGAGATCGAGGAAGGGTTTGTCGTCAGTTCTGATCCCCGTGCCGGAAGGACTGCCAAAGAGGGTTCCACTGTTACACTTTATGTCAGTCAGGGCAAAGAAAAGGTCGCCTTTGATGACTATGTGGGACGTGATATTGGACAAGTTGAGAGACTGCTCGAAACCGCAGGATATACGGACATTAAAATCTATGAAGAATTTTCGGACCAGCCCGCTGGTGAGATTATCAATCAGATTCAACCTGTACCAGGCACGGAAGTAATACCAAGTGATGAAAGAGTCATCTTTGAAGTTAGTAAGGGACCGGAACTGATCAGTCTGAACAATCTTACCGGAATGACACGGGAAGAAGCAAAAGATTATCTGGACAGTAAAAATCTGGTGATGAATGTAAGTGAGAGGAATTCTGAAACGGTGCCTGCAGGAGAAGTTATCAGTCAGGATCCAAAGACTGGTACGGAGCTTGAGGAAGGTTCAACGGTCAATGTATATATATCCATTGGTCCTGAGGAGAAACCGCCGCGTTCCCATTCCGTAACATATCTTGTTCCATATAACCCTGAACCAGCTTCTGATGAGGAAAGTGAATCAGAAGAAGCAGACGGGGAGGAAGCAGCAGAGCCTGCTGAACAGATAATTCGTATCTATATTGGTGATACAAATAATAATATAACGGATGTTTATAAGGAACAGACCATTACAGAAGATACGGAAGTTGAATTTACACTGACAATTTCACCTGGAAATGTAGGTGAATACAAAATAACGAGAGATGAAGAAATCGTTGTAGATAAAACAGTAACCTATGAAGGTGAAGAGGGTGACTAAATGGCAGAAGGCAGAATTGTAAAAGCTTTAAGCGGGTTTTACTATGTTAAATCAGGGGATAAAATTTACTCCTGTAAAGGGAGAGGGGTTTTTCGAAACAGAAAAATCACGCCGCTTGTGGGAGATTTTGTCCAGTTCGAGGAGAGTAATCCCGGTGAAGGTTACATCATGGAAATAGCAGAAAGGGAAAACGAACTTATCCGGCCGCCAATAGCGAATATCAATCAAGCCATTATTGTCAGCTCTGCTGTTTCTCCTGATTTTAGCACCGTTTTGCTGGATCGTTTTCTCGTATTGATTGAATCAAAACATATTCAACCATTAATATTTATTACTAAAATTGATTTAATTTCTGAGGAAGAACGAAGGCAGATTGAAGAATTTAAGGGGATTTATGAAAATATTGGCTATACCGTGGAGCTGCTATCATCGAAAGAACCAGATAGCCTGCCGGACCTCGAGGAGTACTTTGCGGATAAGGTATCCGTATTTGCCGGCCAATCAGGTGTGGGTAAATCTTCGCTGCTAAATGTCCTAAAACCATCTCTGCTGCTAAAGACAGCAGAGATATCCAAAAGTTTAGGAAGAGGAAAGCATACGACAAGACATGTGGAACTCATGCAGATCAATAGGGGACTTGTTGCAGATACACCTGGCTTCAGTATTCTTGACTTTAGTGAAATCGAAGCAGAAGAACTGACCGATTGTTTTCCGGAGATGCGGGATAGAAGAGAGCAATGTAAATTCCGCGGATGTATGCATCATAAAGAACCTAAATGTGCAGTGAAGGAAGCAGTGGAAAAAGAGGAAATCCCACAATTCCGCTATGATCATTATCTAAGCTTCCTCGAAGAGATCCAATCAAGAAAGCCGAGGTATTAAACAATGACAAAAATCGCACCATCAATATTATCTGCTGATTTCGCAAAGCTGGGTGAAGAGATAAGGGAAGTAGAAATTGGAGGAGCCGATTACATTCATGTTGATGTAATGGATGGCCATTTTGTACCGAATATCACAATCGGACCACTGATAGTAGAAGCGATCAAACCAAAAACGGCACTACCGCTCGACGTCCATCTCATGATTGAAAATCCGGATGCCTATATTCCTGAATTCGCAAAAGCTGGAGCATCGATCATTACGGTTCATCAGGAGACATGCCGCCATCTGCACCGGACGATTCAACTGATCAAGGCAAGTGGATCAAAGGCTGGTGTTGTAGTCAATCCAGCGACATCGGTTGAGCTGATAAAGCCCATTTTATCTGAAATCGATCTCGTCTTGATCATGACAGTAAATCCAGGTTTCGGCGGGCAATCATTTATCCATAAAACGATTGAAAAGATTGAACAGGTCAACATTTGGCGTCAAGAACTCAACCTTGAATTTGAAATCGAAGTAGATGGCGGTGTCAATACGACAACCGCAAAACTATGTACGGATGCAGGTGCAGACGTACTCGTCGCGGGAAGCGCCGTTTTCAACCAGCGTGATCGTAAACAAGCTATACAAGATATTCTGCAGGCTTCAAAGGGGCTCAATTAATGCTTTCAGTGGGAATTATCGGCAATGGTCCGGATGCCTTGCTGCCAGAACTGTCTCACTATAAGGATAAGGTTGATATATGGATTGGTGCCGATCGAGGGGCATATGTATTGGCTGCAAACAAAATTCCAATAGATTATGCGGTTGGGGATTTTGACTCCATAACAGCAGCTGAGAAAGCGGCCATCATCCAGCATGCAATATCCATCGAAGAGTTTCCATCCGAAAAAGATGAAACAGATTTGGAAATCGCCCTAAACAAGGCTTTCATGCTTCATCCCGAACGCATTTATTTATTCGGGGTTACAGGTGGAAGATTGGACCATGAATTGATTAATATTCAGCTACTTTACTTAATAGAGGATAAAGGGATTCATGGATACATTGTAGATAAAACCAACCAACTGGAGATGATTTCGCCGGGCAGCTATACGATTCTAAGAGATGAAATGTATCCGTATATTTCATTTATCCCATATACAAAAACGGTGGAGGGCATCCATTTAACAGGTTTTTACTACCCTCTCACCGAAGCGGATATATCATGGGGATCTACTCTTTGCATCTCAAACAAGCTTCTTTCAAAAAGTGGTACTTTTTCTTTTGAAAAAGGCATACTATTACTAGTAAAGAGTTGTGATGCGATTCAGGCATAAGTTTGAATTGTAGAACAGGAGGGGTCCCAGCTTATGAAATTTTATACTATTAAACTTCCAAGATTTGTCGGTGGATTTGTAAAGATTGTGATTGGGATGTTCAAGAAAGAAAAATAATCAAGGAGCAGGCTTTTGTCGAATTGGTTTGGCAGAAGCTTTCTCTTTATTGTTTTACTAGTATGGTTGTTTTTACGCTCCGCAGCTGATCCATACGGCGTCACAGAGTGAAAGGTTTCTGAATAGAATATTGGACGCAATTGCAGAGCAGCAGTTTGAATGTGTGTAAGATTTCATTATCGCTAGTATACAATCTGAAGCTAAGAGTAAATAAGGCAAATAAAAAACACCGAATGCATGCATTTGGTGTTTTTTAGCTTATCAACTAATGTAAATTTCGTATATTATACGCGCTCTACTTTACCTGATTTCAAGGCACGTGCAGAAACATAAACTTTTTTAGGTTTTCCGTCTACCATAATACGTACTTTTTGTACATTAGCTTTCCAATTACGCTTGTTGGAATTCATAGCGTGAGAACGTTGGTTTCCACTGCGAGTTTGACGTCCAGTTACAACACATTTTCTAGCCATGCTATCCCTCCTTACTCTATCATGTGTCATTATTACTTATACAATTTATCACAAGTAAGCGGATATTGCAATTAATCTTTTTCTTTATTGGAGGAAACGGTACCGTCAGAAAGTGTATTTCTGAAGGTTATAAACATATATGGGTATATTAATGATGGCGATTCAGACGGTAATTCAGGAAACTGATTCAAATATTCAGGCTTTTATTACACTGCAGGAAATAAAGAAATAATACTTGACAGATAAACCAATATCGTCCATTGTTATAGAGGGAATTTTTTCTGTTATTATTTTTACTATTATTAAGACTGTTTTCTCAAAAATTGTTGTTTTACATAATATATAAACTGTGAGGCAACAGCAACGGCCGATTAACGCGGCGGACGCTATCAGCTTCCTCGGAATCAAAACCGGCTTCCGGCGAAGACGCTAAGACCCCACTTGATGGACCTGTGTCTTCCAGTATCGCATTCGAAGCAGGTTCGTAGGTGCAAAGGAACAAAGAAGTAAATACAAGTCGTGCCCTGGCGCAGTGCTTGCCCGCGGAAAACGCAGTGTATTACCGGCGTGAAGATAAAGCACCAATCCTAGTTATATCGCAGTTTCTTTCAAACGTATTGTGTGGAAACAACAATACATACGAAAAGAGCTATTACTAAATATTAGTAGTTGCTTTTAAATATATACAGGCTATAGTATAATTTGCTTATATTCTGTTCAAATGTTTAAGAGAAATTGAGGAATTACAGGACATTCGGAAGTATTTTATAGAAGCTGAATTCGAGAAATTCTTGTAGTTATTTAAGGAGGATTATTATGTCCATTGAACTTAATACGAATGATGGTCAGGTAACCATTACAAATGAAGTTATTGCTACCATTGCAGGTGGAACAGCAGTGGAATGTTATGGTATTGTAGGAATGGCATCTAAAAGCCAGATAAAAGACGGAATCGCTGAAATGCTGAGAAAAGAAAACTATTCTCGAGGAATCGTTGTACGTCAGGAAAATGACAAACTGCATATTGATATGTATATTATTGTAAGCTATGGCACAAAGATTTCTGAGGTGGCCAATAACGTGCAGTCACAAGTCAAATATACATTGAGTCAATCATTAGGTTTATCAATTGACTCCGTAAACATATATATTCAAGGAGTCCGTGTAGCAAAAGATTAATTGCTGCAGTTTGGAGGAGGAAACACAGTGACGGTTGAAAAGCTAGATGGCGTTACATTTTCACAAATGGTACTCTCCGGAGCACATCATTTATCGAATAACGCCAAAAAAATTGATGCATTAAATGTATTCCCGGTACCCGATGGAGATACCGGTACAAATATGAATCTTTCCATGACTTCAGGAGCGAATGAAGTTAAAAAACTTACAAGTGATAGCGTATCTGAAGTAGCCAATGCTTTTGCAAAAGGGTTATTGATGGGTGCCAGAGGTAACTCCGGTGTAATATTGTCCCAGATTTTCCGTGGATTTGCAAAAGGAATGGAAAAGAAGCAGGATCTGAACGTAGCCGACTTGGCGATTGCCTTTGATGCTGGAGTATCAACGGCCTATAAAGCAGTCATGAAGCCTGTTGAGGGTACAATTCTTACTGTGGCCAAGGATGCTGCCAAGAAGGCGGTCAGTGAATCAGAAAAAGAGAGTGACATAATTGTCTTCATGGAAAAGGTTTTGGCAGAGGCGAAAGCTTCCTTAAAACGCACCCCTGAATTACTGCCGGTGTTGAAGGAAGTAGGTGTAGTGGATTCGGGTGGTCAAGGTCTTGTAACCATTTATGAAGGGTTTTTGGCTGCTTTAAAGGGTGAAGAACTTCCAGAAGATACCACTGAAGTGAAGATGGAAGAAATGGTTAACGCAGAACATCATAAAGTAACGCAGGACTTTATGGATACTTCAGATATTGTATTCGGTTACTGTACTGAATTCATGGTGAAATTTGAAGAGGATAAACTGGCGGAAAATCCTTTCAGTGAAGAAGATTTCCGCAATGAATTAAGTGAACTCGGTGATTCTCTGTTAGTTGTTTCGGATGAAGAAATCGTTAAAGTACATGTGCATTCGGAGACACCTGGTACATGCTTGACGCTAGGTCAGCGCTTCGGAAGCTTAATCAATATGAAAATTGAGAATATGCGCGAGCAGCATACTGCGCTTGTTGGGGAGCAGCCGAAAAAAGCGGTGCCAAACGAAATGGCAGAGTATGGAATTGTTACAGTAGCAATGGGCAGTGGATTGAAGGCATTGTTTGAAAGTCTTGGGGCCTCCGTGGTTATCGAAGGTGGACAGACAATGAATCCTAGTACACAGGACATTACTGACGCAATCAAAAAAGCGAATGCCAAGAACATTCTTATTTTACCTAATAACAAGAACATATTGATGGCGGCAGATCAGGCGGCAGAACTTGCGGAAGAAACGGTAGCAGTAGTACCGACCAAGACCATTCCACAGGGAATCAGTGCCATGCTTTCCTTCCACCCTGAATCCGATATTGATGAAAACAGGGAAGTGATGGATGAAGCCCGCAAGCAAGTGAAAACGGGTCAGATTACCTATGCTGTCAGAGATACGCAAATTGACGGAATAACCATTGAAAATGGAAACTTTATGGGTATTGATGAAGGGAAAATCGTCGCAACCCATAAGGACAAATCAGAGGCTGTCAAACTATTGCTGGAAAAGCTAATCACAGAAGATGATGAAATCCTGACTATTTTATATGGTGAAGATGTAGAGGACGCCGAGCTGAAAGAGCTTGTCACCTTTATAGAAGAAACGTATCAAGATGTGGAAATCGAAATCCATCATGGTAATCAGCCTATTTATTCCTACATTTTTTCAGTGGAATAAGGATTCTGAACATATAAAGCCGAGAGAGCTATTAGGATAGCTCTCTCGGCTTTTTTGGCTCTGTATTTCCTTCGGGCTGATTTCCATTCAGATTTCTTAAAATTATTTATAAAGTGCCGCTGCGGAAAGAGACTGTCCGACATGATTTGAAGCAAAAAGGATGTATTTACTATATTCGTGGTACCGTTGAATAAAAATTTATTCTTGGATAAATCTGGCCGGTGAAAAAACGAAAACTGTGAAACCGTTCTGTTTTTCAATCGTATGAAGAATAGAAGCTGTTTTTATAAATGGTGTTTGTTGATGAAGGACAATAGAAGGATACATTTTATGCAGTTGTTCGTTAGGGATAAAGCAGGGAGTTGAAGGTAATGTCGAATTCTCGGAAAAGGCCTAAAATTAAAATATTGAAAACGGGCAGTGAATGGATCTGGGATATTATCGGATATTCATTTTATTTTGGCTCGTTAATTTTTTTAGTCTACAATTGGAATGAACTTCCAAACGAAGTTCCGGCACATTATAATGCTTTAGGTGAGATAGATCGCTGGGGTTCAAAAATGGAGCTTTTTATATTGCCGATAATAGGTGCATTTATAGCATTGTTAATGCAATTATTTGAAAGGTTTCCGGAATTGCATAATTATCCAGAACGATTAAATGAAGAGAATGCTAAAGAGTTCTACTTGATAAGCCGAAAAATAGTAAATCAATCAAAAAATATTTGTCTAATTATCTTTGCTCTGATCTTAATTGAATCCGTTTCAATTGCATTAGGTTTAGGGAACGGATTTGGAGGATGGTTTTTGCCAATTGTATTATTAAGTACCTTTATCCCGATTGTGTTGGGAATAATAAAACAGACAAAGATCAGATAAAGCGGAATAAAAAATCACCTCCAGTAATGGAGGTGATTTTTTGTACAAATTCTTAAATTCCTATGATTTTCATAATAAAACTGAATGAAAATAACAGTGATATTGCCAGTAATGGTTTGGATAGTTCATATTGTTTACCTAAAGCCGCTTTGACGATTGGATATGCGATGAAACCAAATGCCATACCGTCACCAATACTGTATGTGAATGGGATCATAACAATAATGAGCATGGCTGGTAAGCTTTCCGACAAATTATTCAATGGCAAATGCCGGATATTTTGAGCCATCAGAAAGCCTACAATAATCAATATCGGACTGATGGCAGAATTCGGAACGATTGAAATCCACGGAATAATAAAGATGGTAGCCAGGAACAATATTCCTGCTGTGATTGCCGCTCTGCCTGTTTTGCCACCTGATGCAATAACCGCTGCATTTTCTGCTCCTGAAACGGTTGGCGAAGTGCCGAAGAGTCCGGAAGCCAGGGCAGATAGGGCCGTAATCCGATAGCCCTTTGTATAACTGTCATTCCGGTCGAGCATTTGCAGCTGGCCGCTAAGAATTCCCATATTCTCGAAAATAAGAATTAATGCTAGAGGGAATACCGCCAGCCAGAATGAAAGCTCTCCTATAGCAGTAAACGATGGTACGAACAGAAGCTCGCTGACATTTACTGAAACAGGTTCCATTTCCGTTTTAGGAAGACCGAAAAGTACTGCCAATAATGTTCCTGAAATCATGGTAATCAAGAAATTTGCCGGAATATTTTTCACAAACAGGAAAATCGCAATGAACAATGTCAAAAGGCTGACGATAACAGTCGATGAAGTGAAGTCACCGATAGCAACAATCGTTGTATCTCCGCTAATAACAAGGCCGCTTTTTTCCAGTCCGATCAATATTAGGAAAAAACCGAGTCCTACGGTAATTCCATGCTTCAATGATTCCGGGATTGCATTTTTTAAAATGACGCCATGTTTACTGAAGGCGGTAAACAGGAAGATCAGTCCAGCGACGAAAACGACTGCCAGCCCTTCCTGAAATGTAAATCCGTTATTTCCGATTATGGAATAGGCAAAGAGTGCATTTATGCCCATTCCGGGAATCAAAATCAAAGGAAGTTTTCCAAAGAGTCCCATCATCATGGTTCCTGTAAAACTCGCCATGATTGTAGCGATCATTCCGGTTTCAAGTGAAATTCCTGCTTCACTCAAAATCGATCCATTGACAACGACAATATAAACAGTCGTAAAATAGCCGATCACTCCAGCAATTATTTCATTTCTTAATAGCCCTGGCACTTTACTGCCTGGTTTATTCATAATAAATTCCTCATATGTCTTACATTCCCTCTCCCACCCGATTATATAGAAGCAGTGTTTTTTCGGAAAAATTATCCGCATTAGAAATAACGAGCTGAAAGTTATTCGGAACATACACTAATTCTATAATCCACAAATGATTATTATAGTCTTTTTTGTTATACTTTACAATAGAGCAAAATCTATACGGTTAGGAATAGGCGGTGAATAGGAATGAAATTTAATTCAGTATTTGATATTATTGGCCCTGTAATGGTGGGACCATCGAGTTCCCATACTGCCGGGGCGGCCCGCATCGGAAAGGCAGCCCGAAATTTATTTGGAAGACAGCCGAAATGGGCAAGGATTCACTTATATGAATCCTTTGCGAAAACATATAAAGGACATGGTACAGATTTTGCGTTGGCAGGAGGATTGCTGGGTTTTGAAACTGACGATTTGCGAATGAGCAAAGCCTTGGACATCGCTAAGAAGAATGATTTGGAAATCACTTTTATTGAAGCCAGTGCTTCTGCAGTCCATCCAAATACTGTGCGTCTTACAATAGGTGATGACACAGAACAAATGGAACTTGTTGGAATCTCGATTGGTGGAGGAAAAGTAGAAATTACAGAATTGAACGGGTTTGAACTTCGTTTATCCGGCAATCATCCAGCAATTTTGATTATGCATAACGATCGTTTCGGTGCTATTGCATCCATTACAAAGGTGTTGGCAAAACACGAAATCAATATTGGGCATATGGAAGTAAATAGGAAAGATATTGGTAAAGAAGCATTGATGGTCATTGAAGTGGATCAGAATGTTGATGATGCCATTTTAGAAGAGCTGGAAGAAGCTGACCATATCATACAGATATCAAAAATTGTCAGCTGATCGGGGAGAGGAGTTTTAAGATGTTCAGAACAGTCGCCGAATTGGTTGAAATAGCTGAAAGAGACAATATATTAATTTCCGAGGTTATGATACGTCAGGAAATGGATGTTAAAGAAAAAAGCCGTGAAGAAGTTTTTGCGGAAATGGAAAAGAACCTTAATGTAATGGAACGAGCGATTGATGATGCGCTTAAAGGCGTCCAGTCGGTAACAGGTCTTACTGGCGGTGATGCTGTACGCATTCAGAAATATATGAAGGAAAAAACGCCGCTTTCAGGAAATCTTATGCTTGATGCAGTAAGCAAAGCGATGGGGACAAATGAAGTGAATGCTGCGATGGGTCTTATTTGTGCAACTCCTACTGCTGGAAGCGCCGGATGTGTGCCTGGTACATTATTTGCGGTAAAAGAGCAGCTTAATCCGACACGTGAACAAATGATCCGTTATCTCTTTACAGCGGGGGCTTTTGGATTTGTTGTTGCCAACAATGCCTTTATTTCCGGAGCGGCAGGGGGCTGTCAGGCCGAAGTAGGGTCTGCCGGGGCAATGGCGGCTGCGGCAATCGTTGAAATGGCGGGCGGCACCCCACAGCAATCATCGGAGGCATTTGCCATGACATTGAAGAATATGCTTGGTCTTGTTTGTGATCCTGTGGCAGGACTTGTGGAAGTACCCTGTGTCAAAAGGAATGCAGCCGGATCATCACTGGCAATTGTTTCTGCCGACCTGGCTCTCGCAGGTGTAACAAGCAGAATTCCATGTGATGAAGTGATCGGAGCAATGTACCGCATAGGAAAACAAATGCCTTCCAGTCTGCGTGAGACGGGTGAAGGCGGTTTGGCGGATACACCAACCGGCAGATTACTTAAGGAAAAAATATTTGGAATGACTATGTAGAAAGAGTGATTTGCTGTGCTTAGTGAACCAGTAACACAATTAAAAGGTGTTGGAGAAAAAGCTGCAGAGGATTTGGCGTCGCTAAACATTCATACGATAGCCGATTTACTCGATTATTTCCCATACCGTTACGATGTATATGAGATTAGACCGCTTAGTGAATTGATACATGAAGATAAGGTGACGATTGAAGGGCGGGTGGTTCATGACCCCACCCTTACTTTTTATGGAAGAAAAAAGTCCCGACTGAACTTCACGATTGAAGTAGAAGGTGTGGCTGTTAAGGCTGTCATGTTCAACAGGGCCTTCGCCAAAAAACAGATACAGGCAGATCAGATGATAACACTGATCGGAAAATGGGATGCCCATAGACTTCAAATAACTGTCAGCAGCTATAAACTTGGTGCTGCAGAAGATCAGGAAAAGATAAACCCCGTCTATTCTCTAAAAGGCGATCTCACCAACATAAAATTAAAGAAAATGATAAAGGCGGCATTAACGGATTACGGATCGCAAATCATTGAATTGCTGCCTGACCGATACCTTGAAGCATATAAAATTCCAAATCGCAAAGATGCGGTGTTTACGATGCATCTACCGAAAGAGAGAATGTCCCTGAAGCATGCCCGACGCAGATTTACATACGAAGAATTTTTGATATTCCAGCTGAAAATGCAGCTTCTCCGAAAAATAAAACGGGAATCCACACAGGGGAATTCCCAGCATTATGATTCAAATAAAATCGAGGAATTCATAAATGAATTTCCTTTTTCGCTGACCAATGCGCAAAAAAAATCACTTGATCAGATATTGACAGACTTGAAATCTCCTTACCGGATGAATCGTCTGCTGCAGGGGGATGTCGGCTCAGGTAAAACTGCTGTCGCAGCAATTGGCCTGTATGCATCGATTACTGCCGGAAAGCAGGGAGCATTAATGGTGCCAACCGAAATCCTTGCTGAACAGCATTATCAGTCACTTACTGAATTATTCGGGGATAGGGCAAGGGTTGTTCTGCTGACCGGTTCTGTTAAAGGGAAGAAAAGAAAGCAGATAGTAGCCGCTGTCCAAGCCCATGAAGCGGATATTGTCGTAGGTACGCATGCGCTTATCCAGGATGAAGTCATCTTTAGTGACCTGGGTTTTGCAATTGTCGATGAACAGCACCGGTTCGGTGTCGAACAGAGAAGGACACTGCGGGATAAAGGGCTGAACCCCGATGTGCTATTTATGACAGCAACACCAATACCAAGGACGCTCGCCATAACTGCTTTTGGGGATATGGACGTCTCGGTCATTGATGAAATGCCTCTCGGAAGGAAAGAAATCGAAACGCTTTGGGCGAAGGAAAATACATTCGAAAGGATATTGGACTTTATCGAAAAACGCGTTTCTAAAGGAGAACAGGCATATGTCATCAGTCCTTTGATTGAGGAATCTGACAAACTGGATATCCAGAACGCTGTTGATTTGTTCCAGCAGCTCCAGGACTATTTCCCTCCTGAGGTTAAAGTCGGTTTAATGCATGGGAGGCTTCCGTCGATCGAAAAGGAGGAAGTGATGAAGCGGTTTGCTGCAAACGAGTTGCAGGTGCTTGTTTCCACTACAGTTGTAGAGGTGGGGGTAAACGTGCCAAATGCGACCGTAATGGTGATTTATGATGCCGAGCGGTTTGGTTTATCACAGCTCCATCAGCTGAGGGGAAGGGTCGGCAGAGGAGAGAAGCAAAGCTATTGTATTCTAATTGCCGAACCCAAAGGCGAAGTAGGCAAAGAGCGGATGCGGATTATGACTGAAACAACAAATGGCTTCGAATTATCGGAGCAGGATCTAAAGCTCCGCGGGCCGGGAGATTTCTTTGGCAAAAAGCAAAGTGGTGTTCCAGAGTTCAAGGTGGCTGACATGATTCATGATTACCGGGCACTCGAAACAGCGAGGAGCGATGCCCAGGAAATCATTGAGAACAGTCTCTTGGAAAATGACGAGCAATTTTACCGATTACGGCAATATTTGGAGCAGGAGTTTTCCTTTGCCGATAAGTTGGATTAGGGTTAACTTGCATAATTAAAGATGGTATTATATATTACTATTAGTACCAAGTCATAAAATTGTTGAGAATGAAAAGACGGATGGTGCCTTTATGAAAAAAACCAAAACTGAGCGTCAACGACTGTTAAAAGAAAAAATAGATCTTACCCCTTTCATTACAGATGAACAGCTTGCGAAAGATTTCGATGTAAGCATTCAGACGATACGGCTCGACCGAATGGAACTCGCAATACCTGAATTGAGAGAACGCATTAAATACGTTGCTACCAATCAATGGAATGAAACCGTAAAGGCATTGCCGCTTGATGAAGTCATTGGTGAAATCATTGATTTGGAACTGGACAAGCGGGCAATTTTCGATTATGGATATTACACAAGAACTGGTTTTTTCCAGAAATAAAATCGCCAGGGGCCATCATTTATTTGCGCAGGCAAATTCTTTGGCTGTTGCAGTTATCAATGATGAACTTGCGCTCACTGCAAAATCAGAAGTTAAATTTACACGACAGGTTATTGAAGGTGAACGGGTTATAGCAAAGGCCATCGTCGAAGGTCAGGATGAGAAAGGCCGAACCGTTGTACATGTCAATAGTTTTGTAGATAATGAGACGGTATTTACTGGATTATTCTATATGTATCAATCAAATGAGAATAAAGGGGAAAATTAGAATGAGACTGGCAATCGATGCCATGGGAGGCGACAATGCACCAAAGGAAATAGTTCGCGGTGCAATGGATGCAGTGTCAGAGGTCAATAATCTGACGATCACTCTATTTGGCGATGAAAATAAAATCAAACCATTACTTACAAATGCTAAAAACATATCAGTTGTTCATACGGATGAAGTCATCACAAGCGATGATGAACCGGTCAGAGCCGTTAGACGCAAAAAAAACGCTTCACTCGTATTAATGGCTAAGGAAGTGAAAGAAGGGCGTGCAGATGCTTGTATCTCTGCTGGAAATACGGGTGCGTTAATGAGTGCCGGATTATTTGTAATTGGCAGGATACCGGGAATAGACCGTCCAGCCCTAAGTCCCACACTTCCGACAGTTGACGGAAAAGGATTTCTCATGCTTGATGTCGGCGCAAACGTTGATGCTAAGCCAATTCATCTGCTCCAATATGCAATCATGGGCTCCATTTATTCTGAAAAGGTGCGGAACATAAAGAATCCGACTGTCGGGCTTTTGAATGTCGGTACAGAAGATGGTAAAGGGAATGATCTTTCCAAAAAAGCTTTCGAACTGCTGAAAAATGCCCCAATCAACTTTGTTGGCAATGTTGAAGCACGGGATATCCTCAGCGGTGCCGCCGATGTCGTTGTTACAGATGGATTCAGTGGGAATGTAGCACTAAAAACGATTGAGGGTACTGCACAAACGGTATTTACATTATTGAAAGAGACGTTTATGTCAACTGCAAAAACCAAAATTGCAGCAGGACTTTTGAAAAATGATTTAAAAGGGCTGAAAAACAAACTGGATTACTCGGAGTATGGTGGTGCAGGCCTTTTCGGACTTGCTGCTCCAGTTATCAAAGCACATGGTTCATCGAACAGCAGGGCCATTTTAAGTGCGATTAAACAGGCAAACCATATGGTTGAAAACGATGTGACAAATACGATCAAAACGACCGTTGAATCGATTGAATCAGATAAGGAGTGAGATTATGAAACGTGTAGCTTTTATGTTTCCCGGTCAAGGTTCACAAGCCGTTGGGATGGGGAAGGAATTTCATGATGAATACCCGATGGTTAAGGAGCTTTTCCAAAAAGCGAATGATGTATTGGGTAAGGATATAAGGGGAATTATGTTTGATGGGCCTGCAGAAGCGTTAACCGAAACGGAGAATGCCCAGCCTTCCCTGCTTTTAACAAGTATTGCCATACATAAATTATTGCAGCAGGAAAACGTGGAACCTGTTATGACTGTTGGACACAGTCTCGGCGAATACAGCGCCCTAGTGGCAGCAGGGGCTTTAACCGTGGAAGATGCATTGCCGCTTGTTGCTGTACGCGGGAAATTGATGGAAGATGCCTTTCCAAAAGGCCAGGGTACCATGGCAGCTGTGCTTGGATTAAATGAGAAAGAAATCTCCGAAGCACTACAGGAAATTACCGAGGAAGTAGTGGACCTTGCCAATTTGAATTGCCCTGGTCAAATTGTCATCTCTGGTTCCAAGGAAGGGATTGAGAAGGCTGCAGCTTTATTAAAAGATAAAGGTGCCAAGCGCGTCCTGCCATTGAATGTGAGCGGACCATTCCATTCAAGGCTGATGAAACCTGCCAATGAAGAGTTTGCGGCCTATTTGGATAAAACACCGATTCAGGATGCAACGATTCCGGTTTATGCCAATGTGTCAGCAGAAGCGGTTACATCAAGTGTAGAGATTAAAGATCTGTTGCTTAAGCAGCTTTATTCTCCCGTCCGCTTTGAAGAGTCAATCAATCAGATGATTAACGAAGGCATCGATGCATTTGTAGAGGTAGGCAACGGGAAGGTTCTGTCTGGATTATTACGAAAGATAGACAAAAAGGTACCTGCATTTGCCGTACAGGATATCAAATCCATGCAAGAATTCATTTCATGGTACAGGGAGGATTCATAATGCTGAAAGGGAAAAATGCACTTATTACAGGAGCATCACGCGGAATTGGAAGAGCAATTGCGATTGAACTCGCCAAACAAGGTGCAAATGTTGCGGTAAATTATGCGGGCAGTGAAGCGAAGGCACAGGCGGTTGTTGAAGAAATAGAGAAGCTGGGTGTTAAGGCATTCAAAGTTCAAGCCGATGTCGCAAACGAAGCAAATGTAAAAGATATGGTAAAACAGGTTATTTCTGAATTTGGAAGCCTCGATATTTTAGTGAACAATGCAGGCATAACAAGGGACAATCTCCTCATGCGTATGAAAGAAGCTGAGTTTGATGCGGTCATTAATACTAATCTTAAAGGTGTCTTCATTTGTACAAAGGCAGTTACGAGACAAATGATGAAACAAAGAGCAGGAAGAATCATTAATGTTGCATCAATCGTTGGAGTCAGTGGAAATCCTGGACAGGCAAATTATGTTGCTGCAAAGGCTGGAGTGATTGGATTGACCAAAACAGCCGCAAAAGAACTTGCGTCACGCAATATTCTGGTTAATGCGGTCGCGCCAGGATTTATTTCAACTGAGATGACAGATGAACTAAGCGAAGAACAAAAAGAAGCAACACTGGGCTTAATTCCTCTAGCTAAGCTCGGAAAACCTGAAGACGTAGCAAGAGTGGTCCGTTTTCTGGCGACAGAGGATGCCGGCTACATAACGGGTCAAACGATTCATGTCGACGGCGGAATGGTAATGTAGGGCAAAAAAACAGTGGAAATCCGTTAGGGCTTAAACTCTGGTGGCTTTTCGCTTCTCGTCAAGTGCAGTTAGCTCTGCTGCTGTTCTTGCTAGAAATTTGGAAGGAAATCTTCTATACTACTTGAAGGGAGGTGAAGTATGATGGCAGATGTATTTGATCGTGTAAAAGCTATTATCGTTGATCGTCTTGATGTTGAAGAATCTAAAATTACAATGGAAGCGTCTTTTAAGGATGACCTGGAAGCAGATTCATTGGATGTAGTGGAACTTGTAATGGAATTAGAGGATGAGTTTGACATGGAAATCGCTGACGAAGATGCTGAATCAATAAATACAGTTGGTGATGCTGTGAATTACATAAACAGCAAAGCTTAAATATTCAATGGAGAGTCCCGTTTATGCGGGGCTTTCGCTATATATTGCAAGTGGAGGTGACAGCTATGAATGTAGATCAATTAGAAAATGAACTAAATATCAAGTTTCATGATCACAGCCTGATTAAGCAGGCATTTACACATTCATCGTATGTGAATGAGCATCGGAAAACCGTATTTTCGGACAACGAACGCTTGGAATTTCTTGGTGATGCAGTACTTGAATTAGGTGTTTCCCAATACCTGTTTCGGAAGAATCAAGATATGCCAGAAGGTGAAATGACTAAGTTGCGCGCAGCGATTGTATGTGAGCCTTCATTAATGAACTTTGCGGTAGAATTGAACTTCGGAGAATTTCTTCTGCTTGGAAAAGGGGAAGAAATGACTGGCGGAAGGGAAAGACCAGCAATACTGGCAGACGTGTTTGAAGCGTTTCTTGGTGCACTTTATCTAGACCAGGGGTTTGATGAAGCATTACGGTTCTTAAAGGAACATGTTTTTCCGAAAATCAATACTGGTGCTTTTTCGCATGCGATGGATTATAAAAGCCAACTGCAGGAACTGATACAACAGAATAAAAATCAAACCATAGAATATAAAATTGTAGAAGAAAAAGGACCTTCACATAACAGAGAATTTGTCGCACATGCTGTCATTAAAGGAAACAAAGCAGGTGAAGGTACCGGAAGAACAAAGAAAGAAGCAGAGCAGCGTGCTGCCAAATACGCACTCGATCATTATAAAATGTAAGCCCTTAGAATAGAGCAGGGGAAAAAGCGAGAAAATCAGGAGCAGCGCGGAATAACCGGGAAAAACGCGGAAAACCCGGGAAAAGCGCGGAATAATCGAGAAAAGCGCGGAATAATCCAGGAAACCGCGGAATAATCGGGGAAAGCGCGGAATAACCCGGGAGCAGCGCGGAATAATCGAGAAAAGCGCGGAATAATCCAGGAAAGCGCGGAAAAAACCGGGAAAGCGCGGAAAAAACCGGGAAAGCGCGGAATAATCGAGAAAAGCGCGGAAAAAACCGGGAGAAGCGCGGAAAAAACCGGGAAAGCGCGGAATAATCGAGAAAAGCGCGGAATAATCGGGAAAACCGCGGAATCCCGAGAAAAGCGCGGAAAACCCGCCCCCCCGTGCGCACCTCCCGACCGCACCCGCCGTACCTGACTCCGCGGTTCTGTTACAAACTAGTCTCCTATTCCAACCATATATCCACCGTCTTGCCCCGCCCAGGTCCAACCAGTTAACCGGTTCAACGCAGGCCACACAAAATAATAGGTACCAACTAGTTGTGCTCCATAGTGGCGGTCTTGGCTGGAGCTACTTTGCTGGTACCTGTACTAAATACTAATTTGTGTGGGGAAAATCCCATTTTTAGCGAAACCTTCGTAACGGGGAACCGTACTCCACCGCAAATTGCTTCCTGTCTTGCCTGTTAACATAATTCTTACTTTCGTATTGTCGCCAGTTCCTGAATAAACGCTTGTGTTTCCGAAGCGCTGAGCTGCCCTTTTTGGACAACCATATCATACATGAATTTTAAATCTTCATATTTGTTCAGGTCATAGTCTTCCGGATCCATAATGGAACGATTAACAACGTTTAATCGTTCTGCCAATTCATGAAGCAATAGTTTCATATTTTCTTCATTTGCTTTTTCCAAACTCATAATTCTCACCCCTATTTCTCCAGAACATTGCAATACATAGTGTTTGAATACGTTCTGCTCTTCTTTTGTGACATACTTTATGATAAAATAAATAAGTTAAAATGCCAAATTTTTTTAGAATATAAATGATAAGGAACACATAGAAAAGGTTTCTTTTTTATAGTAGGAGAATGAATATGTATTTAAAAAGATTGGAAAGCGTGGGCTTCAAATCATTTGCTGAGCGAATCAATGTTGAATTCGTACCTGGGGTTACAGCTGTTGTCGGACCAAACGGAAGCGGGAAGAGTAACATCACAGATGCAATCCGCTGGGTGCTTGGTGAACAATCGGCTAAATCATTACGGGGCTCTAAAATGGAAGATATCATATTCCAGGGCAGTGATACGAGGAAAGCGCAAAACATTGCCGAAGTAACATTGGTGCTTGATAATCATGATAAGCGAGTACCGCTTGATTATGATGAAGTTAGTGTTACGCGGAGAGTATACCGTTCAGGTGATAGTGAATTTTATATTAATAAGCAATCCTGCCGGCTGAAAGACATAATTGATCTTTTCATGGATTCCGGTCTGGGCCGGGAAGCCTTTTCCATTATCAGCCAAGGAAAGGTTGAGGAAATTTTAAGCTCAAAGGCGGAAGAGAGAAGAACAATTTTTGAAGAAGCTGCAGGTGTGTTGAAGTATAAACAGAGGAAAAAGAAAGCCGAGTATAAACTGGCTGAGACACAAGAAAACCTAAACAGGGTTGAAGATATCATCCATGAGATAGAGCAGCAGATAAACCCATTGAAGGAGCAGGCCGAGACGGCGAAGAAATATTCGGAATTGAAGGACACACTAAAGGAAAAGGAAATCTCCTTTCTGATAACTGAAATAGAGCAGCTTCACAGTGAATGGCAGCAGATCCTGCAAAATATTGAGAGGGAAAAATCTGCCGATATTAAGCTTCAGGATTCCATTCAGCAAAAAGAGGCGGAATTAGACAAGCAAAAGCAGACAATGCAGCGTGTGGACGAGGAGATTGAACAGCTTCAGGCAAATCTTTTAATGGCAACAGAGCAGCTTGAAAAATATGAAGGCAGAAAGCAGCTGCTGGATGAGCGATCCAAGCATGTTGGGGAAAATAAAGATAAACTTGAACTACAGAAGAAAGAGACGGCAGGACGTATCGATGCGTTACAGAAGCTGGTAGAAAAGGAAAAAAAGCAGCTTGCTGAATTGCAGCAGGAAAGACAGAAGACGAAGGAAAAGGCAAATACCTTGGATTCTCAGCTCAATATGAGCAAAGAGAGTATTTCGGAACAGATTGAAGATCTGAAATCAGATTTCATTGAATTGCTTAATAAGCAGGCTGCAAAGCGTAATGAAAAACAATCCATAGGACAGCAATTACTGCAAATAAGCGGGAAGAAGGATAAACAGTCCGAAAAGTTCCAAGACCTTCTGTCATTAAGGAAACAGCTGACAGAAAATAAGAATCATGTGGAAGAAGCCTATAAAGAAAAAGAAAGGCTTTTTAAGGAGAAAGAAAATCAGCTGAAGAAAATCAAAAATGATTTGCAAGCAGAACGGCGTCATTTCGAGGATTCACAAAGCAAACTCTATAAAGGCTATCAATATATCGAAAAGCTAAAATCGAAAAAGGAAATGCTCGAAGAAATGAAAGAAGATTTCCAGGGCTTTTTCCACGGGGTTAAAGCGATTCTGAAAGCCCGTGAAGAGAAGCGTCTTGAAAATATTTATGGTGCAGTCATTGAATTGATTGAAGTTCCCAAAGATTACATTACGGCGATAGAAACGGTTCTTGGAGGGCAGGCACAGCATATCGTTGTGAACAATGACAAGGCTGCCAGAAATGCGATTGCCTGGTTGAAGAAAACAAATAACGGCAGGGCAACGTTTTTACCGCTTGAATCCATTCAGGAACGGTTTATCAGCAAGGATATGCTGCAGAAAATTGAAGGACATCCAGGCTTTCACGGGATTGCCGCCGAACTTGTGAAAGCAGATCCGTACTATCAAAGGGCGGTCAATCATTTAATGGGGCATGTCATCATTGCTCAGACCTTAAAGGATGCCAATGAAATTGCCGCAATTGTAAACAGGAGATTTCGTGTTGTCACGCTTGAGGGAGATGTTGTTAACCCAGGAGGGGCAATGTCAGGAGGAGCTCAGAAAAAGAGCAATCAGTCCCTGTTTACAAGAGAAAAAGATCTGCAGGAAATGACCGAACGATTCAATGAGTTTCAGACAAAGGCGTTACAATTTGAAGCGGTTGTAAAAGCGTCCAAGAATAAGGTGAAAGATCTCGAGACCAAGCAACTATCGGAGGAAAATGAAATTGCCGTTGTTCAAAATGAGCTGCAGGCATTACATTCTGACTTTAAGCAGGTAGAGATACGATTATCATCGATAAATGATAATCTCTCCATCTATGATTTGGATAAGCAGCAATTTATCCAGGACAGTCAGGATCTTTCTACCCGTGATGAGCGGCTGTCAAATGAATTGGCAGCGTTAAAAGAACAATTGGCATCGATACAGAAAGAAATCGATATCCTTACAAATCAGGAAGAGAAATTTAAAGAAAACAAGGAAATGCTCCAACGGGACTTGCATAAATATCAAATAACATTCGCAGAGCAGGAAGAAAGAGTGAAAAGCCAGCGGGAGAAAACGACCACAGCTGAATCACAATTGGCAAGCCTGCAGGCACAATATGATAAATACTGTAAGGAATTAAACAACTTGGCTGAATTGGAAGATTCCGAAGAGACAGAGACTGAAATCGATCAGATGATTCAGTCGGCAAAGGCAGACAAGGAGTCATCCTCCCTATCGATTCAGCAGAGGCGGGATCAACGGACAGAATTGACCAAGCATATGCAAGATATGGAGGTCAAACTGAAAGAGGATAATACAAGTCATCAGCAGCTTCTGCAGAGCATCCAGCAAAAAGAAGTAAAAGCGAATCGTCTGGATGTTGAGCTGGAAAATCGCTTGAATCATCTGCAGACAGAATATACAATCACTTATGAAAAGGCGCGGCAGGACTATAGCAAGGTGGATAGCATCGAGGATGCGAAATCGATGGTAAAGCAGCTGAAATTGAGCATAGAGCGCCTCGGAACGGTCAATTTAGGGGCGATAGAAGAATATGAACGTGTTTCAGAACGATATACTTTCCTTACAGAACAACGGGACGATCTCGTAGAAGCCAAAGGAACACTCTTTACGGTAATCGCGGAAATGGATGAGGAAATGAAGAGTCGTTTTGATACAACGTTTACTAAAATTAAAGATGAATTTGCTGTTGTGTTCACACAATTATTTGGTGGTGGACATGCTGAGCTGAAATTAACGGATCCGAAGCGACTTCTTGATACCGGTGTTGATATTATCGCCCAGCCTCCAGGCAAGAAGCTCCAGCATCTAGGTCTGCTTTCTGGTGGAGAACGGGCGCTTACGGCCATTGCATTGCTCTTTGCCATTTTAAGGGTCCGCCCTGTACCTTTCTGTATTTTGGATGAGGTGGAAGCGGCACTGGATGAGGCCAATGTTGCCAGATTTGCAAAGTATGTTAAGTTATACAGTGAAAACACGCAATTTATTGTAATTACTCACCGAAAAGGGACGATGGAGGAAGCCGATGTCCTTTATGGCGTTACGATGCAGGAATCAGGAGTATCCAGGCTTGTTTCCGTAAGGCTCGAGGATACGAAAGAATTAATAAAATCCTAGGAGGAATAGATATAATGGGCTTCATGGATAAATTGAAAAATAGATTCAAACAAAATGAAGAAACAGAAGAAGTTTCCAAAAAATATCAGGAAGGGATGAAGAAAACCCGCAATTCATTTTCGGGCAAACTGAACGACCTGATTGCCCGGTATCGAAAAGTGGATGAAGATTTTTTTGAGGAACTGGAAGAAGTTCTGATCACCGCTGACGTTGGTGTAACGACAGTGATGGATTTGGTTGAAGAACTGAAGATGGAAGTGAAACGTCAGAACATCAAGGATACGAACGGAATTAAGGACGTCATATCCGAAAAATTAGTGGAAATCTATTATGGCGATGATGAACCTCTAATTGAGAAATTAAATATTAAGGAAAAAGAGCTTTCCGTTATCTTGGTTGTTGGCGTGAATGGTGTTGGAAAGACGACAAGCATCGGTAAGCTGGCACATCAATTGAAACAGCAGGGAAAAAACGTCGTATTGGCGGCTGGGGATACATTCCGTGCAGGTGCAATTGAGCAGCTTGAAATCTGGGGAGAAAGAGCTGGTGTGACGGTTATTAAGCAAAGTGCAGGAAGTGACCCTGCTGCCGTTATATTCGACGGAATACAGGCGGCGAAATCACGAAATGCAGATGTCCTGATCTGTGATACTGCAGGCAGACTGCAGAACAAGGTTAACTTGATGAATGAGCTTGCCAAAGTAAAACGTGTTATTGAAAGAGAGGTTCCTGCTGCGCCACATGAAGTCCTGCTAGTTCTCGATGCGACTACCGGCCAAAATGCCCTCAGTCAGGCAAAAACCTTTTCTGAGGCAACCGATGTTACAGGTATTGTGCTGACGAAACTTGATGGTACAGCTAAAGGCGGCATTGTACTTGCCATACGGAATGAATTAAAAATTCCGGTGAAATATGTAGGCCTAGGTGAACAGGTGGAGGATTTACAGGAGTTTGATGCAAATGCATTTGTTTATGGACTTTTTGCGAATATAGCTGTAGAAGAATAAGAGGTAAAACCTTGACAGTAATTCAATGCATTCGCTATGATATTGTAAAGGTGATTCACTTAACAAGGGGTGTATATAGTGCTGGAAAAGACAACACGCATCAATTATCTCTTCGACTTTTATCAAGCATTGCTAACACCCAAACAACGCAATTATATGGAAATGTACTATTTGGAGGACTATTCACTTGGTGAAATTTCCGAGTTGTTTCAAGTGTCACGTCAAGCTGTCTATGATAATATCAAACGTACTGAAGCGATGCTGGAAACATATGAAGAAAAATTGCATTTATACAGTAAATTCGAGCAGCGGGCTTCTCTTATAGACCAAATCGAGAAAACAGTGTCCGATAAAGCTGTATTGGATATGATCAATAAACTAAAAGAATTGGATTAGGGGGACACCTTCTATGGCATTTGAAGGATTGGCCGACCGTTTACAAAGTACAATAAAGAAGATTACCGGTAAAGGGAAGGTTTCTGAACAAGATGTAAAAGAAATGACACGGGAAGTTCGTTTGGCGTTATTGGAAGCCGATGTTAACTTTAAAGTGGTTAAAGATCTTATTGCCCGTATAAAAGAACGGGCAATCGGTCAAGAAGTAATGGAAAGTCTGACTCCTGGCCAGCAGGTCATAAAAGTGGTAAAAGAAGAATTGACTGCTTTGATGGGGGGAGAGCAAAGTAAAATCGCTGTTGCCGACCGGGCGCCAACGGTAATTATGATGGTAGGTCTCCAAGGTGCCGGTAAGACAACGACTACAGGAAAACTTGCCAACCTGTTGAGGAAAAAACATAATCGATCCCCTTTGCTTGCTGCCTGCGATGTATATCGTCCTGCAGCAATTACGCAGCTGGAAACGCTTGGTGGGCAATTGGAGATGCCTGTTTTCTCTATGGGTACAGAAGCAAATCCTGTCGATATTGCCCAGAAAGCTGTCGAAAAGGCAAAAGAAGAACATCACGATTATGTCATTATAGATACTGCCGGGCGTCTGCATGTTGACAGTGATCTAATGGATGAACTCCAGCAAATAAAAGCAAGTGTTAAACCAGATGAGATTTTCCTTGTGGTGGACTCCATGACTGGTCAGGATGCCGTAAATGTTGCAGAAAGCTTTAATGAGCAGCTGGATATTACGGGTGTAGTTCTTACGAAGCTTGATGGGGACACTCGCGGTGGTGCAGCATTATCCATCAAAGCCGTTACGGATAAGCCTATTAAATTCGCCGGTATGGGCGAAAAGCTGGATCAGCTTGAGGCATTCCATCCAGAACGTATGGCTTCACGAATACTTGGAATGGGAGATGTCCTTTCATTAATTGAAAAAGCCCAGTCCAATGTAGATGAAAAGCAGGTTAAAGAGCTTGAAGAAAAAATGCGGACGATGTCGTTCACCTTTGATGATTTTCTTGAGCAGATGGGCCAAGTGAAAAAAATGGGGCCGCTGGATGATTTGATGTCCATGATTCCTGGTGCAAACAAAATGAAAGGTCTAAAGAATGCCCAGCTGGATGAAAAACAGTTGTCCCAGGTCGAAGCCATCATTCAATCCATGACCAAAAATGAAAGACAGGATCCGGCCATCATCAATGGAAGCCGCAGAAAACGTATTGCCAAAGGTTCTGGAACATCGGTATCCCAAGTCAACCGTCTAATCAAGCAATTCAGTGAAATGAAAAAAATGATGAAACAGATGACCAACATGCAAAAAGGCAAAAAAGGCAAGGGCGGCTTTAAATTCCCGTTTTAACTAAGTCTGGAAAAAACTCTATTACTATGCAGAAATCGCTTTGCGGACATGTTTTTGCATTAGGCGAACAGACATGGAGAACAAATTGTTGCTTGTAATGTAAAAACCCTTTACAGACTCAATTTTTTCTGATAGAATCTAAACTTGTGAAAAACATTTTATTGGAGGTGCAGATAATGGCAGTAAAAATCCGTTTGAAACGTATGGGATCTAAAAGAAACCCATTTTACCGTATTGTTGTAGCTGATTCACGTTCTCCTCGTGATGGACGTTCTATTGAACAGATTGGAACATATAACCCAGTGGTTAGTCCAGTTGAAGTTAAAATAGATGAAGAAAAAGCACTTGATTGGATGACAAAAGGTGCAAAACCAAGTGATACAGTTCGTAATCTTTTCTCAAATGAAGGCATCATGAAAAAATTCCACGATCAAAAAAATACTAAATAAGTAGTGTGATATCATGAAAGCCCTAATAGAATCGATTGTTGCCTCTTTAGTTGATTATCCAGAAGATATTGTCATTACGGAGAAAGAGGAAGATGCAAAGATTATCTATCATCTTGCTGTGAATCCGGACGATGTCGGAAAAGTAATAGGGAAAAATGGGCGTATTGCAAAAGCAATCCGTACGGTTGTCTATGCAGCTAAAACAGAAGGTAATAAACGTATTTATTTGGATATTATGTAAAGGGAAAGCGGACCCCCGCATGAGGGTTCTTCTTTCCCTTTTTACTCATTCCAATGCGGTGTACAAGCTAGCTGTTCAAGAGTTTAGAAAGCATTGACACGATATGCTTACAAAAAGATTTCTTGTGGGAGCGAGGAGAACCAGTGAATATTATTAAAAAAGTTCTTATCAAGCAAATTGTTACCGAGAAGAGCAAAGAAAAGATATACGGCAATTTCCACAACCATAAATTGCGACTTGAACAAGAGTGCCAACAACTCCTCTTTGAGAAAAGAAAACTGCAGAATAAGCCAGGTGTTTCGAAACAGGATATCGAGCAGCGGTTTCAGCAGGAAATCAATAACCGCAAGGAGAAGATTAAACTGGTCGATTTTAAAATTGACCAATTGGAGTCACTGGAAATTGGAAGTGAAATTATCGAAAATGAAGTTGATGCTCTTGTTGAGGTTGAGATTGGTTCAAACTGGAATGATTTGGAGAGTCAGGCAATTGTGATAAAAGATGATATCGTTATAAGAATTGAGAAATAGCAGGTGATAGGATGAATGATAATATGTTTACGATAGGGAAAATCGTTAATACACATGGCATTAAAGGTGAAGTGAAGGTACTGCGCATCAGTGATTTTGATGAACGCTTCAATCCGGGAGAATTGGTATATGTCTTCAAAGACGAACAGCCGATTAAATTAAAAATTGCAGCCCACCGAATCCATAAAGGCTTTGATCTCCTTCAATTTGAGGGCTACGGCAATATCAACCTCGTCGAATCCTTCAAGGGATGCGAATTAAAAATAGGTGAAGATCAGTTATCCGAACTGGATGAGGATGAATTCTATTACCACGAAATAATAGGATGCGAAGTCTTTACTGCCGATGAGCGCCGGTTAGGGAAAATCAAAGAAATACTTTCTCCTGGAGCAAATGACGTTTGGGTCGTTAAACAGGAATCAGGGAAAGACCTGCTTATTCCATATATTGAACAAGTTGTCAAAAATATTGATATTGATTCCAGGAAGGTAGTCATAGAGCCGATGGAAGGACTGCTGGATTAATGCATATTGATATATTGACACTGTTTCCGGAAATGTTCTCAGGTGTTTTCAATTCTTCCATATTGAAAAAAGCAGGAGAAAGAGAAAAATTCAGCTATAACCTCGTTAATTTCCGTGATTATACAGAGAATAAGCATATGAAGGTGGATGATTACCCATATGGGGGCGGTGCTGGAATGGTGCTTACGCCGCAGCCGGTATTTGATGCTGTTGAAGCTGTTAAAGGGGAAAGCGCGGTGAAGCCTCGTGTTATTCTCATGTGTCCGCAGGGAGAGACGTTTACTCAACAGAAAGCAGAAGAACTGGCTGGGGAGGAACACTTAATTTTCATCTGTGGCCATTATGAAGGCTATGATGAAAGAATAAGAGAGCATCTCGTGACAGATGAACTGTCCATTGGTGATTATGTACTTACCGGCGGAGAACTAGGTGCCATGGTGGTGGTGGATAGTGTCGTCCGGTTACTGCCGGAGGTTCTCGGTAATATAGAATCTGCCCCAGAGGATTCTTTCTCTACTGGTTTACTGGAGCATCCACATTATACAAGACCGGCTGATTTCCGCGGAATGAAGGTCCCGGATGTATTAATGTCGGGGGACCATGCAAAGATCAGAAACTGGCGCCGGGCGGAGTCCCTTAAACGCACCTATAGACGCCGCAGCGACCTTCTCGATAATTATCGTTTAAGTGAGGAAGATCAGGAGCTGTTGAAAAAGATTAAAAAAGATGAGGGAACATGATAAAAACTTCCTTTGTCCTTTGAAAATAGTGTTGAACTATTAAATTCAATATGTTATATTAGATATTGTGCTTAAGTTCGTTTAGGTACATATAAACGATGTTCCGCTGTTCGAATCAGAATAATGAGCATTGGTTTGGAAGGAGTGAAGTAGAATGCAACAACTTATTGCAGACATCACAAAAGATCAGCTTCGTACAGATCATCCCGATTTTCGTCCTGGTGATACGCTAAAGGTTCACGTTAAAGTAGTAGAGGGAACACGCGAACGTATCCAGGTTTTCGAAGGTGTTGTAATCAAACGCCAAAACGGTGGAATCAGTGAAACATTTACAGTAAGAAAGATTTCTTACGGTGTAGGTGTTGAACGTACTTTCCCAGTACATTCACCAAGAATCGAAAAAATCGAAGTTTCTCGTCGTGGTATTGTACGTCGTGCGAAACTATACTATCTTCGTAATCTACGCGGAAAAGCAGCTCGTATTAAAGAACGTCGCTAGTATCCATGAGCTGAATAAAAAACGCTATCGGAAAGGAGCTTGGCAAAATTGCACAAGCTCCTTTTTATTTTTTAGTCTATATTTAGTTAAGGTTGTATGAATGTATGATACTGGCTTACAATAAAATTATACATAGCATAAGTCGGAGGGGAATTCATGGCAAAGAAGGAAAATAAAGAATGGTTTGACTGGATAAAAGCATTATTGCTTGCGCTTGCTCTGGCATTTATAGTCCGTATGTTCTTTTTTGCGCCGATAGTGGTAGATGGACCATCTATGCAGCCTACACTGCATGATAGAGATCAGATGATCGTGAATAAATTTTCCTATAACTTTCAGGAGCCTGAACGGTTTGATATCGTAGTATTTCATGCTTCTGCACAAAAGGACTTTATTAAACGTGTTATTGGTTTGCCTGGGGAACATGTCGCCGTGGAAGATAATGTTCTGTATATCGACGGGGAAGCAGTCGAGGAACCATTTTTAGATGAACAGAAGAATAAAATGAAACCATATGAGACATCGACAAGCGACTTCTTGCTTGAAGAACTTCCTGGGGGACATGAGGTTATTCCGGAAGGACATGTATTTGTGCTTGGTGATAATAGGGGTAATTCCACGGACAGCCGGATGCTGGGAGTAATCCCGATGGAACAGATTGTCGGTAAGACGAACCTTGTCTATTGGCCGTTCGACCGCATCCAGATTATAGGAAAGGAGGAAGAATAAATTATGCCGATTCAATGGTTTCCCGGACATATGGCAAAGGCCAGACGGGAAGTAGAAGAAAAATTGAAGCTAGTTGATTTTGTAATGGAGCTAGTCGATGCGCGGGCGCCATTATCCTCACAAAATCCGATGCTTCAGCAAGTATTGCAGCATAAATCGAAAATGATTGTTCTAATGAAGAAAGATTTGGCTGATCCTCGCGAAACGGAGAAATGGATCAATCATTTCAGAGAAAAAGAGGTTCCTGCAATAGCGGTCGATGTGAACAACAAGGCGGATATTAACCGTGTTATTCAAATGGCCAAAGAGCTTGGGCAGGTGAAGATGGAGAAACTGCTCAAAAAAGGGATTAAACCTAGACCGTCACGAGCAATGATTGTGGGTATCCCGAATGTAGGGAAATCAACACTGATCAACCGGCTTGCAAATAAAAAGATTGCCAAAACTGGCGATCGTCCCGGAATCACAAAGCAGCAGCTTTGGATTAAAGTCAAAAAGGATTTCGAACTTCTGGATACACCAGGAATTTTGTGGCCCAAATTCGAAGACCAGACAGTTGGCTACCGGCTGGCCGCTATTGGAACAATAAAAGATCAGCTTCTTTCTTTACAGGATATCACAGCATTTGTGATTGATTATATGAGAGAATATTATCCGGAGCAGCTTGAAGAGCGATATACGATTGATCGTACGATGGATGATATGCTGGAAATTTTCAATGCGATCGGCAAGCAGCGCGGGGCGCTTGAGAGCGGTGGAAATGTGAACTTTGATAAAGTTTCGGATGTTGTGATACAGGATCTTCGGACAGGAAGACTGGGTCATATTACATTGGAAACACCAGAAATAAAATAGGGCATACATCCAAGGATGTGTGTTTTATTTTTTCTACTATATGGATATGATTGTACCGATATAAGAAAGAGAGAGAATGGTGTTAAGATGGAGAAGCATTCAATTGCCGTATTGAAAGAAATAATAAAACAAGGAAAGCTTAGTGACGAACTGATGTCCCAACTGAAAAAGGATGAGAGAAAAGGAGTTCAGTCCTTGCTGAAAAGCTATGAAAAGCAAAAGTTTAAAGAGAAGCAGCTTGAGGAGAATTTCTTGGCAATGACAGCATATGAGCGGAAGGCTTACAGCGATGGATGCAAGTATGTTGCGGGCATTGACGAAGCCGGGAGGGGTCCGCTTGCCGGTCCAGTAGTTGCGGCCGCTGTGGTTCTTCCAGAGGATTTTCTGCTGCTTGGTCTCAATGACTCCAAACAATTGAATGAACGAACAAGAGAACGATATTTTATGTATATCAAGGAGCACGCAATAAGCTACGGAATCTCCATTGTCGATAATAATAAAATCGACAAAATAAATATTTTTGAAGCAACTAAGCTTGCCATGCTTGAGGCATGTCAACAGCTGCAGCCGGCACCTGACCATGTACTGGTCGATGCTGTTAAACTGAACCAGTTGCCATGTTCTTCCGAATCAATCATAAAAGGGGACGCCAAGAGCATTTCGATAGCAGCTGCCAGTATATTGGCAAAGGTAACGAGAGATCATCTGATGAAAGAGTTACATAATGAATTTCCTATATATGACTTTGCGTCAAATATGGGTTACGGGACAAAGCATCATATGGAAAAATTAAGAGAAGCGGGCGCATCGCCATATCACCGGAAATCATATGCACCTGTCCGGGATGTTCTCGGATAATAGAAGAGTGAGGGATGTAAACCAATGAGTATATTTAAAATAAATGGAGAAATGGCTAAGGTTCTCCAGACACAGCAGAGCCTAAGACCCGGACAAATAGTTCAAGGGAAAATACTGAAGCTTTATCCGGATAATAAAGCACAAATTCAACTTGGCGGGCAGAAGCTGATTGCTCAATTGGAAGCCTCCCTAACGATAGATAACAGATATCACTTCCAGGTTCAATCTTCAGATGAAATGATTCATCTGAAGGTTCTTAGTGAACAAGTGAAAGGGCAATCCCAGATGGCGTTGGAGAAGCTTATGGATCAACTAGGCATAAAATCCAGCAAAGGCAACAGTTCCTTTATACAAGCTATCGTGAATGCAAATATTCCATATGACAGAGAGCAAGTGAGTCGTGCGTTGCAGATTCTTGATACCGTTAAAGATAAAGGGAAGGCCCAGCAGATTTTAATTGGAATGATAGCACGCAGGCTGCCTGTTACAGAAAATGTTTTCCAGGCTCTGTATACGAAACAGTCAAGTGATTTCAGCCACCAGCTGTCCGAAATGCTGCAGCAGCTTAAATCGCGTTCAACTTCAGAGCTGTCCATGCGGATTGAACAGCTGATCGAGCCGCCATTAAGTGAGAAAATGGCCTTGATCAGGCAGGTTATTGCAGACAATAGCAGCAATAGCCAGCAGTTATTTCAAATCGTAAAGCATATGGGAATGATCCCACAAAATGTGGATTTTCAGACCTGGAAATCGGAATGGAAACAGATGGAGCCATTATTGGCAGATAAGGTAAATACACCACCATTACAGGAAGTGAAGTTACCATTCCAGTTAAACCATTCGACGGTTTTGCAGGTACTTGAACAAGTCAATTCGAACAAGCAAATGCTACTAGCAGAGTCACAGGAGCTTCTGAAAATATGGGGATCCAAGCTGAACCAGGCCACATCAAATGGTGCTGTATTAACACAGAGTGATTTTGTGAAGCTCCGTGATGATATGGCACAGAAAATAGCGCCGCTGCTAGCCGTGGACCAAGGGCAGTCACAAAGAATTATTTCCAATGACCTGCCTCAGTTGGAACGGTTATTGACTATGCTTGAAACCTTCAGCAAAGCCCAAACGTTTGCCCAATTGAATAATACGTTGGCTTCTGTAAATCTGGATAAATTATTTATGCTTCTTTCACCAAAAGATCAATTCATGCAGCAGTTGAATCAAATCCTGCAGTTTACCGGATTATCCTATGAAAGCCAGATTGCAACGAATACGTTAGAAGAAAATCAGAGTATCAAATCCATGCTGATCCAGCTCGTACAGCAGGGAGAAGGTGTTATGGGGGACAAAGCTGCACAGCTGACGCATTTTATAAATGGAATGCAACTAAATTCAGTTAATGAATCTGCCAATTTCATCCAGGCTGCTCTTCAGGTTCCAGCCGAAAAGCTGGGATTAAAGCAAGATATGGAGCTTGAATTTGAAAGCCGGAAGACAGCGGATGGCAAGATTGATCCGGATTATTGCAGAATCCTGTTTTATTTGGATCTGGAACAGCTGAAAGAAACAGTGATAGACATGCATATTCAAAAGCGTTCTGTTTCAGTTACCATTTACAATGATGCTCAGGATTTAAAAAGGAATACCGTCTCTATCCAACCTGTACTATCACAAGGACTGGCGACGTTAAATTATCATTTGTCCTCGGTCCATTTCAAGCCATTGCAGGAACAGCAAAAGGATAGCAAGAATGTGGAAGCAACGTCGTTTCAGCCAACCTATCAAGGAGTGGATTATCGGATATGACAATGAAACGTAAGATGGCTGCAGCACTTCGGTACGATCAAGATAAGGATTTTGCTCCGACGGTTACTGCAACTGGGAAAGGTCTAGTTGCAGACGAAATAATCAAGAAGGCTAAGGAAAGTGAAGTACCGATACTTGAGGATGCTTCACTGGTAGGACTGCTGGCAGAACTGAATATAAATGAAAAAATACCAGAGGAATTGTACCAGGCGGTAGCAGAAGTGTTTGCGTTTGTCTATCAAGCAGACAAGCAAATGAGTGACAAATAATGGCTAAGAATATAAAACTATAAATTAATCAAATTTCGCTAATTCTTGTGAAATTTGATTTTTTTTAATACAATAGAGTTGCAATGAAATTGATAGGAGGATGGAAGATGAACATTCACGAGTATCAAGGTAAAGAAGTTCTACGCGAATTTGGTGTGAAGGTTCCCAGGGGCTATGTTGCATACACAGTAGATGAAGCTGTTCAGGCAGCGGAAAAACTTGGCACAAGTGTAACCGTTGTCAAAGCGCAGATTCATGCCGGTGGCCGTGGTAAAGCTGGTGGTGTTAAAGTTGCTAAGAACTTGGAAGAAGTTCGTACATATTCGGATGAAATTCTCGGTAAAACTTTGGTGACACATCAGACAGGTCCAGAAGGTAAAGAAGTTAAACGTTTACTTATTGAAGAAGGCTGTGATATTCAAAAGGAATATTACGTGGGTGCAGTACTTGACAGGGCTACTTCCCGTGTCGTATTTATGGCATCTGAAGAGGGCGGTACAGAAATAGAAGAAGTGGCAGAAGCTACGCCTGAAAAAATCTTCAAGGAGATTATCGATCCTGTTGTTGGGCTATTACCCTACCAAGCTAGAAGATTGGCATTCAATATTAATATACCTGACGAATTAATAGGCAAGGCCGTCAAATTCATGACAGGTTTATACAATGCATTCATTGAGAAAGACTGCTCGATTGCAGAAATCAATCCACTCGTGACTACCGGTGATGGAGAGGTGCTTGCACTCGATGCGAAGCTAAATTTTGACGATAATGCATTATACCGTCAAAAAGGAATTCAGGAGCTTCGTGATTTAGAAGAGGAAGATGAGAAGGAGACAGAAGCATCTAAGTACGATTTGAGCTATGTGTCATTGGATGGAAATATTGGCTGCATGGTCAATGGTGCTGGTCTTGCAATGTCCACAATGGATATTATCAAGCATTATGGCGGCGACCCCGCTAACTTCCTTGATGTTGGGGGCGGTGCCACAGCTGAAAAAGTTACAGAAGCATTTAAAATTATTCTGTCCGACCAAAATGTTAAGGGGATTTTTGTAAATATCTTTGGCGGCATCATGAAGTGTGATGTTATTGCCGAGGGAGTTGTCGAAGCAACGAAACAAGTAGGATTGGAATTACCGCTTGTCGTGCGCCTGGAAGGAACCAATGTAGATAAAGGCAAACAGATTCTAGAAGAGTCCGGATTGAATATTACTTCAGCAAGCTCAATGGCGGATGGTGCTGAAAAAATCGTTTCCATGGTCGGTTAATCTTAAGAAAATATTTCTTAATATAGAAAGGACGGACGAAAATGAGTGTTTATATAAATAAAGATACAAAAGTAATTGTCCAGGGGATTACAGGTGGAACAGCCAAATTTCATACGAAACAAATGCTCGAATATGGCACAAAAATTGTCGCTGGCGTAACTCCGAAAAAAGCGGGTTCTGAAGTAGAAGGTGTACCGGTATACAATACGGTTAAAGATGCGGTAGATGCTTCAGGTGCTACAGCTTCTGTTATCTATGTACCTGCTCCTTTTGCGGCAGATGCGATCATTGAAGCAGCAGATGCTGAATTGGATTTGGTAATTTGTATTACAGAGCATATTCCTGTACTGGATATGGTAAAGGTTAAACGGTATTTGGAAGGTAAGAAAACCCGTTTGATCGGGCCAAACTGTCCAGGTGTCATCACTGCAGATGAATCCAAAATCGGTATAATGCCAGGTTATATTCATAAAAAGGGTCATATCGGAGTAGTATCAAGATCTGGAACATTGACCTATGAAGCGGTACATCAATTGACTCAGGCGGGATATGGTCAAACATCCGCAGTGGGGATTGGCGGAGATCCCGTTAACGGGACAAACTTTATAGATGTTCTAAAAGAATTCAATGATGACCCGGAAACAGAAGCAGTTATCATGATTGGTGAAATTGGCGGCACGGCTGAAGAAGAAGCGGCTGAATGGGTTCAAGCAAATATGAACAAGCCAGTTGTCGGCTTTATTGGTGGAGCAACTGCTCCTCCAGGTAAACGTATGGGACACGCAGGAGCCATTATTTCCGGTGGTAAAGGAACAGCAGCCGAAAAGACAAAAGCAATGGAAGCATGCGGTATTACCGTTGCCGAAACCCCGGCAGTAATGGGAGAAACAATGATTAAAGTCCTAAAAGAAAAAGGGCTGGAAGAAAAATGTAAAACACATTAAATAGCAATGGGGACTAGCAAGTGGCATAGGCAGGGACATACTTGCACTAATAGAGATGGAAACCAGCCTTTGGCCATGGTCTTTATGCAGCATGTTTTAAAATGAGTGCCTGGCAGAATACTCCTGCCGGGTTCTTACTCTATTTAAGAAAGGATAGATGTTTATTGGAAACCGTTCGTGAAAGAATAGTTCATTTGCAGCGTTGCCGCGGAATATCGAGAAGGTTTATCTATCGTCTCCTTCAGCAGGACCCTTCACTTAAAGAAATCTACAACTATACCCCCGCAGAAATAACAAGACAGTTTTTACTGCCTCATAAAAATGCTTCATTATTTTATTCCGACCTTCATAATCTAGCTTTAAGACAGCGGATCCTCGATGATTTGAAAAAATTTAAAATCATCACAATAGTTGACGAATCATATTCACCTGTGTTAAATACAATAAAAGACGCTCCCCTCGTATTATACGCTCTCGGCGACACGTCATTATTATCCTTTTCTCCTGCCTTAAGTGTAATTGGTACCAGAAAACCATCTCCAGATGCAGTACAAAAAATGGAACTGATCGTAAAGCCGCTTTTGAAAGAAAATTGTCTTATCGTAAGCGGAATGGCAAAAGGAATTGACAGTTTAGCACATAAAATTGCCCTGGCAGAGGGCGGCAAGACTATCGCAGTCCTGGGCAGCGGTTTTCATCATATCTATCCAAAGCAAAATATTTCTCTATTCCATCAAATAGCCAGGAAGGGTTTAGTCTTGACGGAGTATCCCCCAGACACTCCGCCTGTACGATATCATTTTCCTGAAAGAAATCGTATCATAAGCGGATTGAGCTATGGAACGCTTGTTATTGAAGCAACTGAACGCAGTGGTACACTGATTACTGTCGAACAGGCCCTTGATCAGGGAAGGGAAGTGTATGCTGTTCCTGGGTCGCCCGCACATCCTCAGACAAAAGGCTGCCACAGGATGATCCAGGATGGGGCGAAGCTCGTTCATGAAGCTGCCGATATTAAAGAAGACTGGCAATGAGAATAATGAATAAATTGCATAGCAATAAAGTTTGGAGTATCGTAAGTTTGACAAATTTATATTATGAATTTAGTATTAGGAAAGATTTCCAATCGTAAATTGTCAACCTCATTATAGGAGGCACTATCATGTCAGATTATCTGGTAATAGTTGAATCGCCAGCGAAAGCAAAAACGATTGAACGCTATTTAGGAAAAAAATATACGGTTAAAGCATCCATGGGCCACATTCGTGATTTGCCGAAAAGTCAAATGGGTGTGGACGTGGATGATAATTATAAACCAAAATATATCACGATCCGAGGCAAAGGCGACGTCCTTAAGGAATTGAGAAAGTCAGCGAAAAAGGCGAAGAAAATATATCTCGCGGCCGACCCCGACAGAGAAGGGGAGGCAATCGCCTGGCATTTAGCCCATATTTTGAACGTAGATGAAAATTCGCCTTGCCGAGTGGTATTTAATGAAATTACCAAAGATGCCATTAAAGAGTCATTTAAGCATCCCCGTTCCATTGATTTGGATCTGGTCGATGCGCAACAGGCTAGAAGGATTCTTGATCGCCTGGTAGGCTATAACATCAGTCCGTTACTTTGGAAAAAAGTTAAAAAGGGACTAAGTGCGGGGCGGGTGCAATCGGTAGCCCTCAAGATGATCCTCGACAGGGAAAAAGAAATCGAAAAATTTGAACCTGAAGAGTATTGGTCAATCGATGCACAGTTCCAGAAAGACAAGGAAATTTTTGAAGGGTCTTTCTTTGGAATCAATGGCAAAAAAACAGAACTGAAAACAGAGAGCGATGTAAACGATATTAAAGCTAAAATGGATGGCAATAAGTTTACGGTCGATAAAGTAAATAAACGCGAACGCAAAAGAAATCCTGCACAGCCGTTTATTACCTCTTCCCTGCAGCAGGAGGCAGCAAGAAAGCTTAACTTCCGGGCAAAGAAAACAATGATGATTGCCCAGCAGCTGTATGAGGGAATCGATTTAGGCAGAAAGGCAGGAGGCATTACCGGTTTAATTACGTACATGCGTACGGATTCTACCCGTATCTCTGAAACAGCAAAGCAAGAAGCAAAGGGTTATATAGAAGAAAATTATGGAAAAGAGTATCTCGGCACATCAAAGCCAGTGAAAAATAAGGAAGGTGCCCAGGATGCCCATGAAGCAATTCGTCCAACTTCTACATTAAGGGATCCGAAAACCATAAAAGACTTATTGTCCCGGGATCAGCTGCGGTTATACAAACTGATTTGGGAACGCTTTGTTGCAAGCCAAATGTCACCGGCGGTAATGGACACGATGACAGTTCATTTATTAAACAATGATGTAGAATTTCGTGCAACTGGATCCAAGATTAAGTTCAAAGGCTTTATGAGAGTATATGTGGAAGGTACGGATGATAATAAAAAGGTGGAAGATAAATTACTGCCTGATTTGTCAGAAGGTATGACAGTGGATTCAAAAGAAATTATTCCGAATCAGCATTTTACACAGCCACCACCAAGATATACAGATGCCCGACTGGTGCGCACGATGGAAGAGCTTGGAATAGGCCGTCCTTCAACCTATGCACCGACATTGGATACCATCCAGCGCCGAGGCTATGTAACAATGGATAATAAGCGATTTATCCCTACTGAACTTGGAACGATCGTCTGTGAGATGGTAGAGGAATTCTTCCCGGAAATCATTGATGCCGATTTTACCGTCAAAATGGAAAACGACCTGGATTCCGTTGAAGAGGGTAAAATAGAGTGGATGAAGATTATCGATGAGTTCTATGGCGGTTTTAGTAAACGTCTGGAAAAAGCGGAAAAGGAAATCGAAAAAATTGAAATCAAAGATGAGCCCGCAGGTATTGATTGTGAGAATTGCGGTCATGAAATGGTATATAAAATGGGGAGATATGGAAAGTTTCTCGCCTGTTCCAACTTTCCGGAATGCAGAAATACAAAACCGATTTTAAAAGAAATTGGTGTCAAATGCCCGAAATGCAAAGAAGGAAATGTCGTAGAAAGAAAATCAAAGAAAAGAAGGACGTTCTATGGCTGTGATCGATTCCCGGAATGTGATTTTGTCTCCTGGGATAAGCCAATCTCAAGACCATGTCCGAAATGTGACTCTTTACTCGTTGAAAAGAAAACGAAGAAAGAAGCACAGGTACAGTGTACGAATTGTGAATACAAAGAGGTAGCACAGAGTTAGCTGTTCATAAAATGAACAGCTTTTCCTTTTGGTTGATCCTTTTCCGGCAAAGTTTCATTTATCTGCTATTTGGGAAGATGTCTACTATAATACAGAGGAGGCAAAAAAATGGCTGATAAAAAGCAATACTTCGTTGCAGTGGATTCAAAAGAGATAAGAGAAATTTCAATTGATGATAATCAGGTGGAGTATGAAATCGAGGCGGAAGAAAGTGAGCTGCTGGAAATAGAAGAATTGTTTAAAACAATGGAAGGGGAATCAAAAGAAGCGATTCTCGATTTCCATTTCAGACCTTTTGATGAAGATAAAGTAGACAGTGAAAGAGAAGTATACCATGATTCGCTCATTAAGATTTATCAAAAGATATATGAGCTGGGTACACCCGATACAAAGAAAAAAATTGATGAATTGGGAATAATATAGCAACAACTTGGAAATTAATGGAATAGCAATGTTCACAAAACTTTCACTGTAGTGCCTATTTCGAAAAAACTAGGTATTAGTTTGTTGACTAAGCTTTATCAAATCGATATAATAACGCATTGGTAAGCTAATTTACTTTACAGGCAAACTCTTTTTATCGACAAAATTCAACAATTAACATGACAAACTAAAATGTTGTGTTATAATTGAGTTTGATATCGATTCAGAATTTTGTTACAATTTAGTTAAATTCATTGCTTTTTCTAAAAGAATGTGCTACTATTTATCCGCGGTTCAATGGGGTGAAAATTTGGATAACTTCAAGCATCATTGTGAAGCTTTTATAGAGTATTTGCAGATTGAAAAAAATGCTTCCCCCTATACTATCAAGTATTATCGCAGCGACCTTGAACTGTTTTTCGGCTTTCTCAATCAAGAAGGAATTCAGAGCCTGAACAATGTGGAACAGCGTGAAATACGGCTATTTCTCACAATGCTGTATGATCAGCAATTAAGCAGGAAATCTGTTTCCAGAAAAATTTCTTCCTTAAGAAGTTTTTATAAATTTCTGGAGCGTGAGAGATCGATTGAGACCAATCCATTCATTCATATATATCTACCGAAAACAAGCAAGCCTGTTCCCGGGTTTCTATATATGGAAGAATTGGAAAAGTTGTTTGACGTCAATGATATGACAAAGCCAGCCGGTCAACGCGATCAGGCAATACTTGAAGTATTGTATGGGACTGGGATACGCGTTAGTGAATGTCAGGGAATGAGACTAGAGGATATTGATTTTTCTATAGGCACTATTTTCGTCAAAGGTAAGGGCCGGAAAGAGCGTTATGTTCCATTTGGAAGATTTGCGGAAATTGCCTTGGAGACATACATAAATGAAGGCAGGGTGAAGTTACTTCATAAATCCGATAGCTCATCGGACTCTGTCTTTTTGAATGCCCGGGGAAAACCGCTGACTGCAAGGGGAATTCGTACGATTCTGAACAAGATTGTCGAAAGAGCTGCATTGACCGTTCATGTTCACCCGCATAAATTGCGCCATACATTTGCAACCCATATGCTGAATGAAGGAGCAGACCTTCGTACTGTACAGGAATTGCTGGGACATGAAAGTTTATCCTCTACACAGATATACACTCATGTAACAAAAGATCATCTTCGGGATGTCTATATGAAAAGCCATCCGCGGGCAAATGATTAAAACCTGAACGAATGAGGTGAAATGGATGTCGAATGAAATGCATGCCACTACCATTTTTGCGATTCAGCATAAAGGGCAATGTGCGATGAGTGGTGACGGACAGGTAACGCTAGGCAACGCTGTTGTGATGAAGCACAAGGCCAAAAAGGTCCGTACATTATTCAACGGTAAAGTGCTGGCGGGTTTTGCTGGTTCGGTTGCTGATGCTTTTACTCTCTTTGAAAAGTTCGAAGGCAAGCTGCAGGCTTTTAATGGAAACCTGACCAGGGCTTCTGTTGAACTGGCCCAGGAATGGCGTACTGATAAAGTACTTCGCAAGCTGGAAGCAATGCTGATTGTTATGAACA
This sequence comes from Oceanobacillus massiliensis str. N'diop, assembly GCF_000285495.1. Lineage (GTDB taxonomy): Bacteria > Bacillota > Bacilli > Bacillales > Amphibacillaceae > Oceanobacillus > Oceanobacillus massiliensis. Next base: position 153,943 of record NZ_HE610977.1, on the reverse strand, counting down.
AAGATAATATGTATCTGGTTTCAGGCACTGGTGAAGTAATTGAACCAGATGATGGAATCTTAGCAATCGGATCTGGCGGAAATTACGCATTGAGTGCAGGGAGAGCCCTTGTCAGACATTCAGGAGATTTAACTGCAAAGGAAATAGCTCAGACTGCATTGGAAGTTGCTGGTGAAATTTGTGTCTACACAAATGATCATATTACGTTGGAAGCACTTGATTAATGAGGGAGGTTTTTCCTAAGGATGGGAATAGATTACACTCCAAAACAAATTGTGGGTCAATTGGATAAATATATAATTGGACAGCAGCAGGCTAAGAGATCTGTAGCGGTAGCGCTTAGAAACCGTTATAGAAGGATGAAGCTTGATGAAACGATGAAAGAAGAAATAGTTCCGAAAAATATTTTAATGATTGGACCTACCGGTGTCGGGAAAACAGAGATAGCAAGAAGACTTGCAAAACTGGTAGGTGCTCCGTTTGTGAAAGTGGAGGCAACCAAATTTACGGAGGTCGGCTATGTTGGTCGCGATGTAGAATCAATGGTTCGCGATCTGGTAGAGATGGCTGTCCGCATGGTGAAGGAAGAGAAGATGACCGAGGTGATGGGAGCTGCTGAACAGGAAGCGACTAAAAAACTTGTGAAATTGCTTGTTCCAAGTGCCAAGAAACAGTCAAGTGTAAAGAATCCTTTTGAAATGCTTTTTCCAAATCAATCTGCCAACAGTGATACAACTTCAAATGACCAGGAAAAAGACGATGAGATCAGAAGCAAACGTCAGAGAATTGAACATCAATTAGCTTTAGGTGAACTCGAAGACCATATGGTGAGCATTGAAATTGAGGAAATCCCGCCGTCCATGTTTGATATGCTTCAAGGTTCAGGTATGGAACAGATGGGGATGAACATGCAGGATGCCCTGGGTCAATTTATGCCTTCGAAAAAGAAGAAGCGTAAATTGCCAGTATCTGAAGCAAGAAAAGTAATCACGCAACAGGGAGCACAGAAACTGGTCGATATGGACGAAGTTGCCCAAGAGGCGGTTAAGCGAGCGGAGGAGACGGGTATACTGTTTATAGATGAGATCGATAAGGTCGCAGGAAAACAGGAAACCACTGCGAATGTCTCTAGAGAAGGCGTGCAGCGGGATGTATTGCCAATTGTGGAAGGCTCGACTGTTGTGACAAAGCATGGACCTGTTAAGACAGATCATATGCTATTTATTGCAGCAGGGGCATTTCATATGGCCAAACCGTCCGATCTTATTCCCGAACTGCAAGGGAGATTTCCAATACGGGTTGAACTTGAAAAGTTGTCAGTTGATGACTTTAAGAAGATTTTGACCGAACCTTCCAATGCACTGATCAAGCAATATCGGGCATTAATGAAAACAGAAGGTATAAATGTTGTTTTTACGGACGATGCTATAGAGAGACTGGCAGAAATTGCCTATCAGGTAAATCAGGACACAGATAATATTGGGGCCAGAAGGCTGCATACCATATTGGAAAAACTGCTGGAAGATTTATCATTTGAAGCACCTGATATTTCGATGGACCAGATAGACATCACAAAAGACTATGTGGACCAAAAACTAAATACTATTGTACAAAATAAAGATTTAAGTCAATTTATACTATAATTTTCACTATTGAAATGGAGGATCATCATGGATTTATTAAATCGCGCAAGAAAAATTAACGCTATGTTACAAAAGGCAACAGGAAAGTCAGTCAACTTTAATGAAATGTCTGCATCATTAAGAGATGTAATCAAAGGCAATGTGTACATTGTCAGCAGACGCGGAAAATTATTAGGATTTGCTGTCAATCAGGAAATCGAAAACGAACGCATGAAATCAATGCTTGAAGAAAGACGCTTTCCTGAGGAATATACATTGGGATTGCAAGATATTCGTGAAACAACTGCAAACCTTGATATCGAGAGCCCGCAAACAGTGTTTCCGGTTGAAAACAGAGAATTGTTCAAAGAGGGCCTCACTACAATTGTTCCGATAATTGGTGGTGGAGAGCGTCTGGGAACATTGATTCTTGGAAGAGTTGATGAAAGTTTCAGCGATGACGATCTTCTTCTTGCGGAATATGGAGCAACAGTTGTCGGAATGGAAATTCTGCATGAGAAAACAGAAGAAATTGAAATGGAAGCAAGAAGCAAGGCAGTTGTACAGATGGCAATCAGTTCACTTTCCTACAGCGAACTGGAAGCAATTGATCACATCTTTGAAGAGTTGAATGGTCATGAAGGATTATTGGTAGCAAGTAAAATTGCCGACAGAGTCGGAATTACAAGGTCTGTAATCGTTAACGCACTTAGAAAGCTTGAAAGTGCTGGTGTAATCGAATCCCGCTCATTAGGGATGAAAGGTACTTACATCAAAGTACTTAACGATAAATTCCTTGTTGAGCTTGAAAAACTTCGTTCAAGATAAGTTTATAAATTGCCAAACAAAAAAGCCAGGATTTCCTGGCTTTTTTTTATTGGGTTATTTTAAATATTTTAGTTATAAATAGAAGCGAAATCAACTTGCCGGTGCTCTTGCAAATTTCTGCAAAAAAGCTCCGCCGGAAAACAAACCTTACCTAATAAAAACTGGTCCCCATCACAGAAAGTGACTTCCCAAGGCCGGCCATTGCTGATGCAGCAGTAGATATATCCATAGTGAACAATAATTCTGAAAAGAAAATTGACAAAAAAAGGATAAAAAATGAGAGAAATTGACTAGTTATATTTAACTATTTTGTTTTCTTGTGTTAGAAAATGTCGAAAAGTAATAGACTTTGTCAATGTTATAAACTACAATATTCGTAGAAGGTACGTGTTTTATGTCCGTATAATAAAAAAGTTTTTTTCGGGAGGTTTATTGATGGACTTATTTGGAGGAACAATTAACCAGCTCGGCCAGTCGCTGGATTACGCAACGGCAAAGAACAATGCGATTTCAAATAATATTTCCAACGCAGATACACCAGGCTACAAATCACAGAATGTCGTTTTCAAAGATGTTTTGAATGATGCAATATCATCCAATCTACAAGCAAAACGAACCAATGATAAACACCTCTCCTTTAATTCTGATCAAAGTTCGTCTTACCGCATTGTAACTAATTCCAATACCACATATAACCATAATGGAAATAATGTTGATGTTGACAAAGAAATGACCGAACTTGCGAAAAACCAAATCTATTATAATGCTGTGGTTGATCGGATTAATGGCAAATTCAGCAGCCTGCAGACCGTAATAAGAGGAGGTAACTAATCGATGTCAATATTTGGTTCCATTAATGCAAGTGCAAGTGCACTTACTGCCCAGAGGCTTCGTATGGATGTTGTATCATCCAATATCGCGAATGCACAATCGACCAGGGCGGTATTAAACGAAAATGGAGAATATGAGCCGTATCGAAGAAAAATGGTCGTTATGCAGTCAGCTGACAACAGCTTCAAGAGCATGCTCCAAAATGCTTCTGCTGCACCGTCTGCTTCCGGAGTTAAAGTGTCTGAAATTACAGAAGATGAAGAACCGTTTAAGCTTACTTATAATCCGGATCATCCAGATGCCAATGAAGCTGGTTATGTTGAAATGCCCAATGTAGACCCTCTTCAGGAAATGGTAGACATGATGAGTGCAACGAGATCCTACGAAGCGAATGTTACAGCATTGAATGCAAGCAAAAGTATGCTGATGAAAGCCTTAGAAATCGGAAAATAGAAGTAGAAGATAAGGAGAACGCACAATGACTATCTCAATAAATGATGTATCGCAAGCCTATAATGCTACACAGCTTAACGCTACCAAACCTTCTGTAACATCAGGAGATGCACAGGCAAACTTTGCGGATTCGCTTAAAGGAGCCATCGAAAACCTTAATACGATACAAATGGAATCTGACGCCAAAACAACAGCTTTGGCTAATGGCAATATCGATGATCTTCACGACGTTATGATTACAGCACAAAAAGCGAGCGTTACACTTGAAACTACAGTGCAGGTTCAGAAAAAAGTTATCGATGCCTATAACGAGATAATGAGAATGCAAGTGATTATGAGCTTGATAAAGAAACCATCAACTATGAATTCAACCGCATCCGAAAAGATATTGTGGAGAGCCCTTATAAGGTAAGGGACCTCGGTATTCAGGTTGCTGTCGATAATGTATCAAACGTGGATGGTGATGAGGTCGAATTTTTGACACAGCAGGAACAAATGGCTGTCGAGGACGGCATCGGTTCTATCCTTAATTCCATTATTGGTACAACAATTGATGCGGCATATGGGGAAGTCAATCCGGAAGAGAAGACTTCTATTGTATTCCAGGAGTTCTCTGAGAGCCCTGCAACGATTGAAACACCTTCTCCTGTTATACCGATATGGATGTATATAGCGGCTGCAGTCTTGCTTGCTATTATCATACTGCTCGTAGTCCTGTTAATTCGAAACCGAAAGAATGAAGAAGAGATAATAGAAGAAACGGTGACAGAGACCGCTATTGATGAAGTTCCTGAATTACCGCAGGAAGAAGAGTCTGAAACCGTAGTGAGAAGAAAACAATTAGAAAAAATCGCCAAAGATAAACCGGAAGACTTTGCTAAATTATTAAGAAGCTGGATTGGTGAAGACTAGGGGGAACAGAAATGGTAAGACAAAAAGGTGCATTAACCGGAAAACAAAAGGCAGCAATTCTCTTAATCTCCTTAGGTCCAGATGTTTCGGCACAGGTCTATAAATATTTGTCTGAAGAAGAAATTGAAAAGCTGAGTTTGGAGATTTCATCTGTGAAAAAAGTAGATTCCAGTCTGAAAGAAGATGTCATTGAACAGTTTCATCAGATTGCTATCGCGCAAGACTATATTACACAAGGTGGAATCGGTTATGCAAAGACGGTATTGGAAAAGGCGTTCGGGAAACATGAGGCATCCAATATTATCAATCGCCTTACCTCTTCTTTACAGGTAAGACCATTTGATTTTGCAAGAAAAGCGGATCCGCAGCAAGTACTTAATTTTATACAGGGGGAGCATCCGCAGACAATTGCCTTGGTATTATCCTATCTCGATCCTGAGCAGAGTGGGCAAATCCTCTCTTCTTTACCACAGGAGATGCAGGCAGACGTGGCAAAAAGAATTGCAACAATGGATTCGACATCTCCTGAAATAATCTCACAGGTGGAACAGGTGCTTGAGAGGAATATCTCGTCATCTGTTACAGAGGATTATACACAAACAGGCGGAATTCAAGCAGTTGTCGAAGTGCTCAATGGTGTTGACCGCAGCACGGAACGTACCATATTGGATGCACTGGAAATACAGGATCCGGAGCTCGCAGATGAAATCAAGAAACGAATGTTTGTATTTGAGGATATTGTTATTCTGGATAACCGGGCCATTCAGCGTGTTATTCGCGAAGTGGAAAATGATGATCTGCGACTATCTCTTAAAGTTGCAAGTGATGAAGTGAAAGATGTTGTCTTTTCGAACATGTCTCAGCGCATGGCAGAAACCTTTAGAGAAGAAATGGAATATATGGGTCCTGTCAGACTGCGGGATGTCGAGGAAGCACAAACAAGAATCGTATCAAGCATTCGCAGGCTCGAAGATATTGGAGAAATAGTCATCGCCAGAGGCGGAGGAGACGATATCATTGTCTGATGCAGAAAACCGGAAATTCCAAAGTCAGAAGCTGATAAAAATAAGGCCGGTCGAACTATTGCAAAAGGAAACCTCCGAGGAACCTGCTGCAGATATGGAGCGGGATAGAGATCTTATTCTGCAAAAAATAACCGACATGCAGCAAGAGCTTACTGAATTATCGCAAAGAAAGACAGCGCTAATCGATCAGACGAACCAAGAGATAAGCCAAGCTAAACAGGATTGGGACACCGAGAAGAAGCAATGGATCGAAAACGCCAAGCAGGAAGGATTTACCGCAGGGTTTCAACAAGGTAAGAATGTTGGTTACGACGAATATAAAGAGAAGCTTGAGCAAGCCAATCTCATTATTGATGCGACAACAAATGACTACCATGCGACCATTGAAAAAAGTGATGAGATCATTCTGCAGCTCGCAATCGGTGTTGCAGATAAGATTCTCGATCAGCAGCTGACAGATGATTCTAACTCATTCATGGGGATTGTCAGGAGAGCGATACAGGAAATTAAGGACCAATCAGTAGTTACCATTAACCTTCATCCGGCAAATTATGACCTTGTGATGCAGCATAAAGAAGAACTGCGAAGAAGTCTGGGAAATGATACGAAGCTGTCTGTCTATATAGACGATAAGCTGGAGGAAAACGCCTGCCTGATTGAGCATCCGTTTGGAAAGATTGATGCAAGCATCGATACACAGCTCTTAAAAATCCAGGAGGCATTACAAGATTATCTGATGGAGAAAAGATCATGAATATAACAGATTATTTTTCCGTAATCGAAAATGCCGACACGTTTAAACGGTATGGAAAAGTCTTGCGTGTTGTCGGACTCATGATTGAGTCGGAGGGTCCTGCAGCCAATATAGGAGAAGTATGTTACATCCACGCATCCTCTAATGACAGAAAACCGATTATTTCAGAGGTTGTTGGTTTTAATAATGAGAAAATAATTCTCATGCCCTATGCAGAGGTTACTGAAATCGGACCTGGTTGTTTAGTAGAGTCCACTGGTAAACCACTTACCGTTAAAGTAGGCCGTGCGCTGATTGGTCAAGTCGTCAACTCCTTAGGCAGACCGCTCGATGATGAATTATCAACGCCAAAAGGGCTGTCCAGTTATATGACGGATCAGACGCCGCCAAATCCGATGTCGCGTCCTCCTATCAGAAAACCGATACAAGTCGGGGTAAAAGCGATTGATTCTTTGCTTACAATGGGAGAAGGCCAGCGGGTCGGCATATTCGCAGGAAGCGGAGTGGGAAAAAGCACATTGCTTGGAATGATTGCGAGAAACAGCAGTGCGGATATCAATGTAATAGCATTGATTGGTGAGCGTGGCCGTGAAGTAAGAGAATTCATTGAACACGACCTTGGCGAAGAAGGTTTGAAAAAGTCTATTGTAGTTGCCGCCACGTCAGATCAGCCGGCCTTGATGCGCATAAAAGGTGCATATACTGCAACAGCGATTAGTGAGTATTTCCGCGATTTGGGGTATAAGGTCAATCTCATGATGGACTCTGTTACCCGGGTTGCAATGGCGCAGCGGGAGATAGGATTGGCAATCGGTGAACCACCTACAACTAAAGGATATACACCATCCGTCTTTTCTATTTTGCCAAAGCTTCTGGAAAGAACCGGAACGAATACCAATGGAACCATTACAGCCTTCTACACCGTGCTGGTTGACGGAGATGATATGAATGAACCGATTGCCGATGCTGTACGAGGTATTCTTGATGGACACTTTATAATGGACCGGAAGCTTGCGGAAAGAGGGCAGTTTCCTGCAATAAATGTACAAAAGTCGATCAGTCGCGTTATGAATTTGGTGGCTGATCCCGAACATAAAGAAATTGCCCAGCAGATGCGCAGACTTATCGCAGTTTACGAAGAAAACAGCGAATTGATTAATATTGGCGCATATAAACGGGGGACGAATCAGGAGATAGACCGGGCCATTTCCTATTATCCAAAGATACAGGATTTCTTAAAGCAGGATGTCTATGAATACAAATCTTTGGAGGAAACTGTCCAAATAATGAAAACCCTGCTTAATGGAGGTATGAATTAGATGGCTGAAACAATTGCATTGACAAAGATTCTGGACATACGGGAAAGTGAAAAGAAAGTAGCTCAAAAAGCATACCATCAATCATTGGACTCTTTCGAGAAGATAGCAACAGAACTTTATAATCTTTTAAGAAAAAAAGAAAATGCGGAAGAGCATTATGATCATTTTATTCAATCCGTGACACCAATTGAGCGGATTAAAGAACAGGCCGTATATATAGAAAAATTATCGAGGCAAATAAATGATTTGCAAAAGCACGTCCAAAAAGCCCGAAATGATATGGAATCCAAACAAGTAACGCTTTCTGATGCCCATGTAGAAGTCAAAAAGTTTGAGAAGATTATCGAGATTCGTAAGGACTCTGAGGAAAAGCATAAAAAAAGAGTGGAAAGTGATTTTATGGATGAACTATCCATTACACAATATTTAAACCACAAAAACAGGTGAAGCGAATGGTTGAGAATACAAATAATCAAAAAAGAAAATGAATCCTTTCCTATGGTTTCTATTTGCCATCGTGATTCCTGTAATCATTCTAATTGCACTCGCAGTTATTGTACTGGGTGTTGCTGGATTCAATGTCATTGATTGGGCCAAGGAAAAAGGAAATGATATCCCGGTTGTTTCGGAAATGGTTACCACTGATGAAGAAAGCAGTGTGGAACAAGAAGAACAGCAGGTGCAGGATGCAATGGACGATAAAAACCAAGAAATAGAAGTTCTGAATCAGACGATTCGTGACCTGGAGGCAAACGTCGATCAGCTGGAACAGGAAAATGTGAAGCTGGAAAACAAACAGGAAACCTCCACAGAAGAAGCGGCTGAAGAAGATACAGCAGAACAAGGGATTGAAATTGTCGTAGGTCCTTATGAGGAAATGAAAAGTGATCGGGCTGCCCAAATCATTCAAAATCTGGATAGTGATATGGCTGTTAGGATATTGAAGGAAATTTCCACTGAGGCGAGGGGAGAGATTCTTGAGGCGATGGAGCCTGAATCAGCTGCCGAATTTACACAGCTCCTAATTTCAGACGGGGAATAACACTTTATAGCTATTGAAAGGAGGTGATAAATTGAACAGCGTCGGAATGATTTATCAGCAAACCCCTTCCACTGCAGTTCCCAGTGGGAAAGCAAAGGCAGTTTCAGCAGAAACCGCTATGGAATTTAAGCAACTGCTTAGCGGAAAAAATACTGCAGAAGATAGGAATGAAGATTCGCCTAGTGATATGGAGGCAGCGAATGCCGCCGGAGATACTTCACACAGTATCGATAATTTACCGGATGAGCTAAAGCAATTACTCTTGGATAACGACTTCCTTGCAACGGCTTTTTCTGATATTATCAGCCGCATTGCAGCAGGTGAAGAACAGGAGATCGTTAAAGAACTTGAACAAGGCACACTACCAGATGAATTGGCAGATTATGTGGATCAGCTGATAGCTGCAGTCCCTGATGGGAAGGAATCTGGCACAGCCACTGTAGAGGAAATGATCAATAATAATCCGCTGCTTTCCCAGTTGTTTGCAAGCAATCCGTTAACTCTGACTGCTACAAATGGAGATCTGAACACAAATCATACGGAAGAACAGTCCGTAATGCAGAAGCAGTTCGCCTCTTTGATTGCACAAGTGAATCAGCTTTTGTCGAGCATCCAGACAAAGGAAGAAGCGATAAAAGCAGCACCGAAAATGCTCGAAATGCTGCGGCAATGGCAGGAATTAGCCAAATCTAGTAATGGCAGCGGCTTGCAATCATTGGTTGCACCGAATAATGAGCAATCGGAGGATCTTGCAGTATGGAAAAATCTATTGGAGACCTATCAAAAAAGAGAGCACTTTGCCGGGAAGCAGTTATATAACACCGATTCAAAAGTAACGGTTACAGATGTATCCAAATGGCTTGGCAATGCATTGGAGTTAGACAGGACACCAGTAAACAATGTGACGGCAGGAATTCAAACAGCATTGCCGATTTCAAAACTGGAGCAATATGCAATCTATATTAACCAATCGCAAACAAACCAGTCACCTGATCGGCAATTGATTGAACAGTTCCAAAAAATCATGAATACGAGTAAGTTTTCTGCAATGCCAAATGGTACAAATCAACTATCGATTGCATTGCGTCCGAATAATCTTGGAGAAATGATGGTGCGGTTTACGCAAATCAACGGGGAAATGACAGTGAAAATTCTAGTATCTTCAGCAGCAGCTAAAGAAATGCTGGAATCGAATGTTCATCAGTTAAAAAATATGTTCTCTCCACACCAGGTAGTTGTTGAAAAACAAGATTTGACGATCCAGACAGCAAATGCACAGAAAGAACAGGGTAATAGTCAATTAAAGGATCAGGCTAACCAACAGGAATCAGGCCAATCCGATCAGCAGGACAGAAAGAATGGCGACAATAGCTTTGAACTGCAGTTTGAAGAATTGCTAATGAATGAGAAAGTGTAGGTGGAGGAAATGACAACAATTGATCCTTCGTTATATTTAAGCAACCAGAATACAACAAGAACACCAAGCGCAAATCTTGGTAAAGATGAATTTTTACAAATATTGATGACACAATTGCAGAACCAGGATCCATCACAGCCGATGGATGACACCCAATTTATCTCGCAAATGGCTCAATTCTCCTCACTGGAACAGATGATGAACATGACGAATTCCATCGATACACTCGTTCAGAGTCAGCTGATATCTCCTGTGATTGAGTATAGTCATATGATTGGAAAAGAAGTATCCTACGAAGCAACCGATCAGGAGACAGGTGAAGCATTGGGAAACACCTCCAGCAAGGTAGTAGCAGTCAGTCAGCATGAAGGCTGGGCCGTACTGGAACTGGAAAACGGAGACAAGATTTATGCAGATGCAGTAACTGAAGTAAGTGATCGCGCCGAAGATGGAGAATCAGATGAATAAGTAAGTGAATAGGGGAGTGTTTGCAATGGATCAACGGATACACCATGTCCCGCAACATGCATTGCAATACCCAACGATCCAGAAACCGAAGAGAACAGAAGCATCCGCTAACTTTAAAGAGCTTTTAGCTGTAGAGCAACAGCCATTGAAAATAAGTAAGCATGCTTCACATCGTTTATCTGAACGAAATATCCATATAGATGAACAGCTCTGGCAAACAATTGGGGAAAAGATGCAGGAAGCAAAACAAAAAGGCATTACAGATTCGCTGGTTGTAACCAATAATGCGGCATTGCTTGTAAATGCCAAAAATCAAACAGTTGTTACCGCAATGGATCGACAGGAAGCAACAAGCAGAATTTTTACAAATATCGATGGAACAATTTTGATCAATGACTAGGCTGGACCCTTCTGGGAAGCCATAAAACAGCTGTTGACTGACAGATACAGCTGAATTTAAAAATATAAACTACTAAAGGGGATATAAAATTATGTTACGTTCAATGTATGCAGGTATATCAGGAATGAAGAACTTCCAGACAAAATTAGATGTTATTGGCAACAATATTGCCAATGTAAATACGACTGGCTATAAGAAAGCGACCGTCACGTTCCAGGATTTAATGAGTCAAACAACCACTGGTGCGCAAGGGGCTACAGAAAATCGCGGCGGAATTAACGCGTCACAGGTTGGATTGGGTTCGAAACTGGGAACAATCAGCAATATTCATACTCAAGGATTCCAGCAAACTACCAATAATCCGCTCGACTTCGCAATTGAAGGGGATGGAATGTTTGTTGTTGCAAGTGATCTTGTCCCAGATGGGGAATCAATCAACTTAAATGAGTCAAGCACGGCATACACACGTGCAGGAAACTTCTACCTGGATGATGAAGGAGCTATTGTAAATCCACAGGGACTTTACTTAATAGGCTTCGGTGTCACAGAAGAAACAGAGGATACTCCAGAAACCATCAACAGTGATGTGTTATCGAAAATAGAGATCCCTACCGACGCTCAAAGCTTCAGTGTTCAGACGAACGGTACTGTCAATTATATTGACGCTGCGGGGAATACAAGAATAGCAGGACAAGTGGCCTTAGCGAATTTCTCAAATCCTGCTGGACTGCAGAAGGATGGAAGCAACCTATACCTGAATAGTGAGAATGCGGGCTTAGTCGATGGATTAGTGACTCCAGAAGCAGATGGCGCTGCATCGATCATTTCTGGCTCTGTGGAAATGTCCAATGTTGATCTCTCAGAAGAATTTACGGAGATGATTACAGCACAGCGTGCCTTCCAGGCCAATACTAGAATTATTACTACTTCGGATGAAATCCTTCAGGAGCTAGTGAACTTAAAACGATAATAAGGGGGTAGGGAGCACATGATAGAGACAGTGTGCTCCCGCCAAATAATTATGATTACATTAAGAAGACTGAACGATGAACCTTTTGTGCTTAACGCAGTCTTGATTGAACAAGTGCAGTCTTTGCCGGATACTACGATTTCCCTGATCAATGGCAAAAAGATTGTCGTAAAGGACAAGATGGATGAGGTCGTCCAAATGATTACAGCATATTATCAAAGGATTGGATTGCAGCATGTACAAAAAGAGGCAGGTGAAGACAAATGAGTAAATTAGTGAAGACAATGATCACTTCATTAGTGGTATTATTAATAGGAGCAGTCGCAGCGCTTGTCGTTGTACTTAATATTGCCGGTGAAAATAAAGAAGGCGAAGCGCGGTCCATTGATGACATTGTGGAATATTCATATGAAACACCTGAAATTACAACCGATTTGGCAGATGGTGCCTTTGTACGAATCCAGTTCCAGATTGTAACGGATGGCAAAGAAGCAAAAGAGGAAATCAGCAAACGAGATTTCCAGCTTAAAAATATCCTGATTAAAGAATTGGCCACAAAGTCTGAAGAGGACTTTAAAGCAGGACTTGGTGAGCTCGAACAAGTGGTTAAGAACAAGCTGAATGAATTGATGACTGAAGGACAGATTACAGAAGTATATACAATCAATAAAATACTTCAATAGATGTAAGCTCCTTTTGGGAGGTGAGTATGGTTAATGGATGAAGTATTATCACAAAATGAAATCGATGCCCTGTTGTCTGCAATCACTTCAGGTGAGATGGATGCAGAAGAATTAAAGAAAGAAGAACAGGAGAAAAAAGTAAGAGTCTATGATTTCAAACGGGCACTAAGATTTTCAAAAGATCAGATAAGAAGCATTTCGCGAATACATGAAAATTACGCGCGAATGCTGACAACTTTTTTTTCATCGCAGTTAAGGAGCTATGTGAATATTACCGTGACATCTGTTGATCAGGTGCCATACGAGGAATTTATTCGCTCTATACCAAAAATGACCGTATTGAATGTATATAGTGTTGCCCCGCTTGATGGAAACCTTATTATGGAAGTAAACCCGAACATCGCATATGCACTGCTTGATCGGATACTCGGAGGAAAAGGCAATACAATAAACAAAAGTGATGGCTTAACAGAGATTGAACAGCTGCTGCTAAGTCAAATCTTTGAAAAGGCAGTAGGAACATTGCAAGAGGCGTGGAGTTCAATAATCGAAGTCACTCCGGTCTTGGAAGAATTCGAAGAGAATCCGCAATTTATGCAAAGGGTATCACCTAATGAAACAGTCGTTGTAGTATCGATGACAACTGCAATTGGTGAAACAACGGGAATGATCAATATCTGTATACCGCACATCATTTTGGAACCGATAATTCCCAAATTATCTGCTAGTTATTGGATGCAGTCGAGGAAGACGAATAGAGACAGTGACGCATTTATGAAGCTATCCAAAAACCTGAAACAGGCTGAGGTAGAAGTGCGAACAGTTCTAGGTGAAACTACCATTTCAATTAATGAATTTTTAAAGTTCGATAAAAATGACGTCATCGCTTTGGATCAGCAAATTGATCAGCCGCTTACCCTGACTGTTAATAACGAACCGAAATTCCTTGCACAGCCGGGTAAGTATAAGAATAAGATGTCTGTGCAAATTTTAGAAGAAATCAATGGGGTGAACGAAGATGATGAATGATGGAATGCTTTCTCAAGATGAAATAGATGCATTATTGAATATCTCGGATAATAGTGAAGAGCAGTCAAAACCTGAAGGGCAAAACTATCTTTCCAGCATAGAAATAGATGCTTTGGGTGAGATAGGAAATATTTCATTCGGCAGCTCTGCTACAACACTATCAACATTATTAAGACAAAAGGTCGAAATTACCACTCCAGTAGTAGATGTAATTGAAAAGAGTCAGTTAAATGATGAGTTTACATTTGAACCTGTAAGTGTCCAAGTAAATTACATAGAAGGATTTACTGGGAAAAATGTTTTTGTGATCAAGGCGACAGATGCAGCAATCATTGCTGACATTATGCTTGGTGGTGATGGCACCAATCCGGATACCGAATTAAATGAAATTCACATTAGTGCTGTTCAGGAATCCATGAATCAAATGATGGGTGCTGCAGCGACAAGCATGTCAACCGTTTTCAATAAGCGGGTGGATATATCGCCGCCTTCGATCTTGGATAATAAGGACGGTAAAGAACTTGAAGAGGTATTTGGAGAAGACGTATATGTAAAAGTATTCTTCAGACTGACTGTCGGTGATTTAATAGATTCCAATATGATGCAGTTGATTCCTTTGCCGTTCGCTAAACAATTAGTCGATCAGCTTTTAAATGAGACTGATAGTGACGAAGCTGCAGCTGCATTAGCATTGGAGCCGGCTCCTGCTGATCAGTTTGAAGATCGTCAAGGCAGTAGTCCACAGCCTTACCAGGAACCAGCCAAAGAGGAGAAGCCATCAACAGAACCGGCTCAGCAGCAATATATTGGCAATGGGAAGATAACCCAGTCTGCACAAGTTCAGCAGGCCGCTTTTTCTAACTTTAATAAAGTAGAATTGAATAATAATGAGCATCGTAATCTGGACATGCTTCTTGATATTCCTCTAAAGGTTACGGTTGAGCTTGGCCGTACGAAGAAATCGATAAAAGATATATTGGATTTGTCGTCCGGTTCCATTATTGAACTTGACAAGCTTGCAGGAGAACCAGTCGATATACTCGTTAATGAGAAGCTGGTTGCTGAAGGTGAAGTTGTTGTAATCGATGAAAACTTTGGTGTGCGTGTAACAGATATTATCAGTCAATCTGATCGTATCATGAAACTTAAATAATAGAGACTATAGGGGGATTAACAATGGCACAACGTATTTTAATTGTAGATGATGCAGCATTTATGCGAATGATGATCAAAGATATTCTGACAAAAAATGGATTCGAAGTAGTAGGAGAGGCGCAGGATGGTGCCCAGGCAATAGAAAAATATAATGAATTGACACCTGATTTGGTGACAATGGATATTACAATGCCGGAAATGGATGGCATCACTGCATTGAAGGAAATAAAAAAGGTAAATGGCGATGCTAAAATCATTATGTGCTCAGCAATGGGACAGCAGGCCATGGTAATTGACGCGATTCAGGCTGGTGCGAAAGATTTTATCGTCAAGCCATTCCAGGCAGACAGGGTAATCGAAGCAATCCAAAAAGCTTTAAGTTAAGAAACGAGTGAGTAGTTTGAAGGAAAAAATTCTATACAGTATTTGTTTGAGCATCTTCATCCATACACTATTTTTCACTTTTCAGGCAGAAGCGGCACCAAATGTTGCGGAATGCATGGAAGGTGAGGTTGAATGTTCGGAGCAGGATGTCCCGGCAAACGAATCCGATGAGACGAATAGTGATTTGCTGTCTGAGGATCAAAGTACGGGTTCATTAGCCTTTGAATTGGTTAAAATGTTTTTTGCACTAGTCCTTGTACTTGGCTTGATTTACCTTCTGCTCAAATTTTTGCAGAAGCGGAATAAAATATTCAATCAGGTTAAAGCATTGGAGAACATGGGCGGTATATCAATCGGTCAGAGTAAATCACTGCAGATTGTCCGTCTTGGAAGCAGACTTTATCTGATTGGTGTTGGAGAGAATGTGGAAATGCTGCAGGAAATCACGGATGAAGAGGTCATCCAGGAGATTCTGCGCAGCAAGGAGAGCAATTCGGATGAGCTGCCCGGTGCGGCGCTTCTGTCCTCGCTGATTCCAAAAAAGAAAAACGCAAGTCCTGATTCCTCTGGAAATGATTTTAAAGCATTGTTTTCCAAAGAGCTGGATAACTTGAAGAAAAGCAGAAATAAAATGATCAATAAGCACAAGGAAGATACCCATGAATGAATTTATAGATATGTTTTCCAATTCAGATCCAGCTAGTGTGTCAACATCAGTTAAATTATTATTGCTTTTGACGATTTTCTCATTGGCACCCGGAATACTGATTATGATGACCTGCTTTACACGAATCATTATCGTTCTGTCATTTGTCAGAACATCATTGGCCACACAGCAAATGCCGCCGAACCAAGTTCTGATCGGGTTGGCATTGTTTTTATCCTTTTTCATTATGGCGCCTACGTTCAGTGAGGTATATGAACAGGGCCTGCAGCCGCTTTTCGATGAAGAAATAACACTGGATGAGGCATATGAAAACGCCAGTGCTCCATTGAAAGATTTCATGGCACAGCACACAAGACAAAAGGATTTGGCGTTATTTTTGAATTACACACAGGCGGAATCACCGGAAACGGTCCAGGACATTCCGCTGACAACATTAGTTCCTGCGTTTGCAATAAGTGAGTTGAAAACAGCCTTTCAAATGGGATTTATGATCTTTATTCCATTTCTTATAATCGATATGGCTGTTGCCAGTGTACTTATGTCAATGGGTATGATGATGCTTCCCCCTGTAATGATTTCATTGCCATTTAAAATTCTGCTGTTTGTACTAGTAGATGGTTGGTACTTAATTACGCAGTCATTACTTGGTGGATTTTAGTGAAAGGGGTTTGTGCAATTGAGCAGTGAATTCGTATTAACATTGGCCGAACAAGGAATCTATACGGTTTTGCTTGTAACAGGACCATTGCTTATATTGGCTCTCGCCGTAGGGTTGCTGGTAAGTATATTTCAGGCAACCACCCAGATACAGGAGCAGACATTGGCTCTTATCCCTAAAATTGTTGCTGTCTTGGTCGGTCTTATCTTCTTTGGACCGTGGATGCTCACGACAATGGTGGAATTCACAAAAAATATTTTACAAAATATCAATCAGTTTGTAGGGTAAATCATGCTTGAAATAATTAATATTAATAGTCTTCCAGTTTTTATGCTTATATTGGTCCGGGTTCTGGCCTTTTTCGTAACAATGCCTTTATTTTCCTATCGGACAGTTCCATTTCAATTTAAAGTAGGTTTTAGTTTCTTTTTAGCGATGATTATGTTCTCTTCCATTGATGCATCAGCAGTCGTGGTAGATGATTTGTATATATTTTTAATTTTAAAAGAAGCACTTGTTGGTCTGCTGATTGGCCTCATTGCTTTTATTATTGTTTCAGCATTACAGATTGCCGGTGGATTTATCGATTTCCAGATGGGATTTGCCATTGCTAATGTAATGGACCCGCAAACAGGCGCCCAGAGTCCCCTGACAGGACAATATCTATATATTTTCGCGTTATTGTTCCTATTGTCGGTAGACGGGCATCATCTGATTATAGATGGGATATTCAATAGTTATAATTATATTCCCATTGATTCATTTATCCCACTTGGAAACAGGTCTATTGCCGATTTTGTCATCACAACGTTCAATACGATGTTTTTGATTGCCTTTCAGATATCGATCCCAATTGTAGGTTGTTTATTTCTAGTCGATGTGGCATTAGGTATCATTGCCAGGACTGTACCGCAAATGAATGTATTTGTAGTGGGACTGCCCCTTAAAATCTTAGTCAGTTTTGCTGCAATCCTGGTGTTTCTCGCATTATACATAACCCTCGTACAAAATCTCTTTGAGGCAATGTTTGAAGCGATGCGTGGTCTAATGCAGCTATTTGGGGGTGCTTAATTTGTTTTTGAAACTTGATTTGCAATTTTTTGCCGGTGAAAAGACAGAGAAAGCCTCTCCGAAGAAGCGGCAGGATGAACGGAAAAAAGGAAAGGTCGCCAAGAGTCAGGATATTAATACTGCCATTTTATTGTTATTTTGTTTTGCTGCATTATTTATTTTTGGCGAGTTTATGCTAAAACAGATGACGGGCCTTTATCAGCGTTCCTTTACAGAGTTCATCCAGTGGGAATTAACCGAATTATCCGTTCAGCAGATTTTCAACAGTGCAGCTGTGGAAGCAGCAAAAATGCTTGCACCAATCATGCTGGTGGCGATTATTGCCGGCTTTGCTTCAAATTTTATGCAGGTGGGTTTTTTATTTACAACCGAGACATTGAAATTCGATTTGAAAAAAATCGATCCCATACAGGGCGCTAAACGGATATTCTCCATCCGGGCACTTGTGGAACTTCTGAAGTCACTGTTTAAAATTGTTCTGATTGGTGTCATCACATTTGCGGTCATCTGGATATATAAGGATGATATGCTGATGATGTCCTTCACTACTGCTGAGGATGCTCTTGCGTTTTTCGCAAGGGTAACCGGGATTATGGGGATTTCAGCAATTATTGCTTTGTTGTTCTTGGCTGTTTTTGATTACGCTTATCAGCGATACGATTTTGAAAAAAACATGCGAATGTCCAAACAGGATATAAAGGATGAATACAAGAACATGGAAGGGGATCCTTTAATCAAATCGAAAATCAGAGAGAAGCAAAGGCAAATGGCGACAAGAAGAATGATGAGCGAGGTTCCAAATGCTGATGTCATCATTACCAATCCGACGCATTATGCAGTTGCAATCAAATATGACGAACAAAAAGCAGATGCCCCTTACGTCCTTGCAAAGGGAACAGACCTGACTGCCCAGAAGATTAAAGAAATAGCAAGGGAAAATGGTGTAATGACAGTGGAGAACAGACCACTGGCCAGAGGACTGTACAATGCAGCAGAAATTGGTGACGTGATACCGGAAGAATTTTTCAAAGCAGTTGCCGAGGTTCTTGCATATGTATACCGATTGGAGAAAAAAGTTTGAGCAATAAGGAGAGACATCAATGAAAGCGCGGGATATATCAGTACTTTTAGCAGTAATTCTAGTAATTGTAATGTTGGTCATCCCTCTTCCGGGTTGGCTATTAAGTTTATTTATTTTAATCAATATTATTTTGGGGCTGATTGTTGTGCTCGTATCCATGAATACAACCGAGCCATTACAGTTTTCGGTATTCCCAACATTAATATTGTTATTGACCTTATTTAGACTCGCGCTGAATGTTTCAACCACGAGATCCATATTATCGGAAGCCGATGCAGGGGGAGTTGTCGAAACGTTCGGTACTTTTGTAATTGGCGATAATCCGCTTGTGGGTTTCGTGGTGTTCATTATTCTCGTCATTATCAACTTTCTTGTTATTACAAAGGGCTCTGAACGGGTATCTGAAGTCGCTGCCCGTTTTTCACTCGATGCAATGCCCGGGAAACAGATGAGTGTGGACGCAGATTTAAATGCTGGACTTATATCTGAAAAACAGGCCAAGGAAAGAAGAGAAAAAATCGAAAAAGAAGCGGATTTCCATGGTTCCATGGATGGTGCCAGCAAATTTGTCAAAGGAGATGCGATTGCTGGTATCATTATCGTACTGATTAATATTGTGTTCGGACTTATAATCGGAATTGTGCAAATGGGATTGCCGTTTCAGGATGCGATCGATACATTCATGAGGCTTACAGTAGGGGATGGTCTCGTAAGTCAGATTCCTGCACTGTTGATTTCTACCGCAACCGGTATTGTGGTTACAAGGTCTGCCGGTGCAGGTAATTTGAGTTCAGAAGTAACCGGCCAGCTCTTACAGTTTCCAAAGCTGCTTTATATTGCAGCCGGAACTATATTTTTACTTGGTCTCACTCCAATCAATTTCTTCTTGACAACATTGCTGGCCGCGCTACTGGCCGCAAGTGCATACTATATGCAGAAGCAGACGGAGGAGCCGGATGTACCTGATATGGAGGAAGTTGATCAATCAGAAAGCTCAGCCATGAAGTCACCTGAGAATGTTGTTAGTTTATTGAACATGGATCCGATTGAATTCGAATTTGGATATGCCCTCATTCCTTTGGCAGACACAAGTCAGGGAGGAGATTTGCTTGACCGGATCATTATGATAAGGAGACAGCTTGCCATCGAGCTTGGAATAGTGATACCAGTAGTGCGAATCCGGGATAATATTCAGTTGAGCCCTAATGAATATCGGCTGAGAATTAAAGGGAATGAGGTTGCTTCCGGTGAATTGATGCTGGATCACTACTTAGCGATGGCCCCTGATTTCAGTGACGATGAAATCGAGGGCATCGATACGAAAGAGCCGGCATTCGGACTGCCTGCAAAGTGGATAAGCGAGGAAAACAAGGATGAAGCCGAACTTTCCGGGTATACAGTTGTCGACCCGCCGTCGGTTGTTTCAACCCATATAACAGAAATTATTAAGAGCAATGCCCATACGTTACTTGGCAGACAGGAAACAAAACAGCTTGTTGATCACTTAAGGGAGAGCTATCCAATCCTGGTGGAAGAAGTGACACCAGAACCTTTGGCGATTGGGGAGATTCAAAAGATTCTTGCCAAATTGCTGCGAGAGAATATATCGATACGCAATCTGCCTGTTATTTTTGAAACCCTGGCAGATTTCTCAAAAATGACGAATGACACCGAACTTCTTGGGGAATACGTTAGACAGGCTCTTTCGTCCCAAATCACCAAGCAATATGCGAACGATGATATGTCTCTAAAAGTAATTACAGTATCCGGTAAGGTCGAAAAGCTGATTGCCGAAAATATTCAGCAGACAGAACATGGGAATTACCTTTCCCTTGACCCGGAGTCACAGCAGGAAATTATCAAAACAATCCATACGGAAGCAGAAAAGCTTTCCATGCAGGAAGAATCGGCTGTTGTGCTTTGCTCTCCAGCAGTCAGAATGTATTTGAAGCAGTTACTTGATCGTTTTCTTCCACAGGTTGTTGTCTTATCCTACAATGAGCTGGAGCCGGACGTACAGGTACAGAGTGTTGGGGTGGTGAATATAGCATGAAGGTAAAAAAATATGTAGCGAAAACGATGCCGGAAGCCATGAACCGAATTCGTAAAGAACTCGGGTCGGATGCAGTAATTCTTAATTCAAAGGAAATTACAAAAGGCGGTTTCCTTGGCTTTTTTCGAAAAAAAGAGATTGAAGTTGTAGCGGCGCTTGATCCGCAGCCATTACCAGCAAAAAAAGTACGCATCGTACGCACGTGCCCTCTACTAACAAGACCAGGCAAAACGAAAAGCCGAAAGACCAGGATGTACTTCAGGAGATTCAGAATCTAAAGAAGATCCTTCAAGTACAGACGAAAGCGGAAAATCAAAAGTTTGCCCCGGTCTACCAAGTAGCTTACAACCATTTGATAGATCAGGAAGTGAATGAAGAGATAGCAGCGGAACTTGTCCAATCGCTAGTTAATGCCAATGAGAATGAAAGTGAAAATCCTGATTTTGATACAATCATGCAATTTCTGCAGTCGGGCATTGAAGCAAGACTGGATCAAATTGGGGATTACGGCATTCGCTATAAGGAGAAAGTAATGCAGTTTGTTGGACCTACCGGAGTAGGGAAGACCACCACAATTGCTAAAGTTGCAGCAAAAATGATGTTTGAAGATCAAAAGAAAGTTGCTTTTATTACGACAGATACGTATCGGATTGCTGCCGTGGAACAATTGAAAACCTATGCGAGGATTTTAAACGTCCCGCTCGAGGTAGCCTATACGGCTGAGGATTACTATCATTCTATCGAAAAGTTTTCATCCTTCGACGTCATTTTGGTTGATACAGCCGGCAGAAACTTTCGGGATAGACGCTATATCAATGAACTCAAGTCGATGCTGGATATGGATAAGGTATACACGCATCTCGTTCTCTCGCTAACGTCGAAACCGAAAGACATGGAGGATATCTTTAATCAGTTTCAGCAGCTCCCAGTGCACAGTGTCATCTTTACGAAGCAGGATGAAACAGGGCAGTACGGCAGTATATTAAATATTGTTTTAGGAAAACGGATCGGGATAACGTGTATTACGAACGGACAGGATGTTCCGGAAGATCTCATGAAGGCAACACCTGAAAACATTAGTAAGCTTTTGGCAGGTGATGATGGTGAAGCATGACCAGGCAGAAGGACTGAGACGGAAACTGGATAATCAGAGAATCCCAAAACAGGCAAAAACCATTTCTGTCATCAGTGGCAAAGGCGGAGTCGGAAAGTCCAATTTTGCATTGAATTTTTCATTGCAGCTGCTCAGCCATCAAAAGAAAGTGCTCTTATTTGATCTTGATGTAGGCATGGGCAATATCGATATTCTAATGGGGATGCGTTCCAAGAGAACGATAATCGATATGTTCGAGGAGCAATTAACAATCCATGATATTATAGAGACGGGACCCAATGGGCTGTCCTATATTGCAGCGGGTTCCGGCCTGAATCATTTCTTTAAAATGGAGGAGGCCGACAAATCCTATTTTTATGATCAGTACAAAGCACTCGTTGAGATGTATGACTATATCCTGTTCGATATGGGGGCTGGTGTTACAGAAGACGGGTTGTTTTTTATTCTGGCATCTGACGAATGTATCGTGATTACAACACCTGAACCAACATCGATTACCGATGCATACGGAATGATAAAGCATGTCGTCAGCCATGATAGTATGATGCCGATCCAGGTAGTCATGAACCGTTCGGCAGGCTATCAGGACGGGATCCGTACGCTTAGACAGTTTGATAATGTCATATCGACTTTTTTGAATATCGATATCAAAGCGATGGGGATCATTCCTGACGATAAAACAGTTACACAAGCTGTCATCCGGCAAGTCCCCTATGTCCTGTTCAATGATAAATCAAGTGCAGCAAGAGCAATAAAAGAGATTACATTTAATTATCTGTCCAATTCAAAAGAACTCAACCGGACTGCATCGTCTTCTTTTGTGCAGAAATTAAAACAATTGATTGCGAGGTGAGCCAGATGGAGCAGGTCCGGGTAATTGTTATTGATGATTCAGCATTTATGAGAAAAATGGTTGCTGATATCCTGGAAAGTGATTCACGAATCAAAGTGATTGCAACTGCTCGAAATGGAGCAGATGGGATTGATAAAATCAAGAAATTGTCCCCCGATGTCGTTACTCTCGACGTCCATATGCCAGTAATGGACGGTATGGATGCCCTGCAGCAAATTATGCAAGTTCATCCGGTACCCGTTGTCATGCTTTCCAGTGTGACAAAAGAAGGCACAATGAAAACGATTCAGGCAATTTCCAATGGTGCAGTTGATTTCATTAAAAAGCCCTCTGGATCGATTTCTCTCGATATACGAGAGATTGAAGAGGAAATTATTTCAAAGGTTATCACCGCTTCCATGGTAGACTTGGAAAACCGTAAATCTGAGAAACTAACGTCTGACAGATTGCAGAAGGCATCTGTTAGGAATAAGTTTGAAAAAACGGTTATAGCAATCGGGACATCAACCGGCGGGCCAAGAGCTCTGCAGAAAGTATTGACTCACTTGCCGGCAACTTTTGCAGCTCCGATTCTCATTGTGCAGCATATGCCGGCAGGATTTACCAAGTCATTGGCAGATCGACTGGACTTAATGTGTGCAATCCGTGTGAAAGAGGCGGAGCATGGAGAAATCATTGAAAAGGGAGTAGCCTATATTGCACCGGGTGATCATCATATGACGGCCAAGAATGTTGGGACTTCCTTGGTTATCTATTTAACAAAGGAGCCACCTGTAAAAGGCCACCGTCCTGCTGTAGACATTTTATTCAACTCTATGGCGTTATTGAAGCAGATTAATAAGATCCCCATCATCCTGACTGGTATGGGAAATGATGGTACAGAGGGGATAATCAATTTGAAGGAAACAGATCCTGGAACATTGGTTATTGCTGAATCAGAAGAGACCTCGATTGTTTATGGAATGCCAAAAGCTGCCATAAAGACATCCTATGTAGATTATGTATTGCCATTGTATGAAGTGGCGGACATAATGATGGAATGGACTAAAAAGACGTGAGACTAGTAATCCAGTTACATAAAATATTTCATTTTTAGGAGGAGAAGAAATTGGAAAATGTATCAGCGTCAACTAAAAAGATGATTATCTTTCAACTTGAAGACGAGGAGTATGCTGTGCCAGTCAATCAAATCGGTTCTATTGAAAGACTGCTGCCAATCACCAGAGTCCCACAAACCGCTTTATTTGTTAAAGGGGTAATCAATCTCCGTGGTGTGGTAATACCTGTCATTGACTTAAGGCTAAGATTCGGCATGACGGACATCGAATTAAATGAGAATAATAGAATTATCATTGCACAGATCAATGAAGCGGAAGTGGGATTGATTGTTGATTCGGCAAATGATGTAATAGATATCCCTGCGGATCAGATTGAACCGGCTCCCGAAGTGATTGGTTCTGTGGATGCAGATTATATTGAAGGGGTTGCCAAACTGGAAGACCGTTTGTTGATTTTGCTTGATTTAGAAAAGGTGCTTTCCCTGCAAGACATAAACGAACTGAAATCGCTTGAAGGTTAGATAATGGAATATATTAATCTAACATATGAACAGAAGGATGTACTTCGGGAGATCGGCAATATCGGAGCGGGTAATGCTGCGACTTCTCTATCCAAGTTATTGAACACAAAAGTCGAAATGAATGTTCCGTCCGTCAACATTGTAAGCTATGATGAAATAATGGAATTGATTGGCGGGCCAGATGAAACGATTGTTGGCCTCATGTTTCGAATTTTGGGTGAAGCTCCGGGAACGGTTTATTTAATCCTTTCCGTAGACGAGGCCGAATATCTGGTTAGAATACTTACCAATGATCCGGGCTATTCATTATTTGACGGGGAACGGGAAAACGAACTAGCAATGTCCGCTCTTCATGAAATCGGTAATATCGTTACGGGTTCCTATTTGACAGCATTATCTGATTTTACCAAAATCAACATGCAGCCCTCCGTACCCTATCTTGGTATTGACATGGCTGGGGCGATTCTAACGGTAGGCTTACTGGAAATCTCGCAAGTAACCGATTATGCAATCATTATTGATACAGAGATCAATAATGATGATTCACCAGAAGGCATTCATGGGAACTTCTTCCTGCTCCCGGACCCGGAATCATTTTCCAAATTATTCAATGCATTGGGAATTAATGATGATGAGTGAAACAACTACAATCATAAAAGTCGGTATAGCCGATCTAAATATTGTGAAGCCGCCCAATATCATCCGAACTTCTGGCCTTGGTTCATGTATTGGTGTTGTCATATATGACGAATCTAAGATGATTGCCGGTTTGTCCCACGTTCTGCTTCCTGACTCACATGCAGCCAAACAGACAAAAATCAATAAATTCAAATATGCCGACACTGCCATCCCATGTCTTGTTGACCTGCTGCTCGAAAATGGTGCAAGAAAGTTTGGATTAAAAGCAAAGATGGCAGGAGGCGCACAGATGTTTCAGTTTAGCTCAGGCTCTGATATTATGCGAATCGGTCCAAGAAATGCAGAAGCTGTTCAGCAAAAGCTGCATGAATTTCAAATCCCCATCATTGCTTCGGATGTAGGCGGGAACGTGGGAAGAACAATCGAATTTGACCCTATTGACTGCAAGATGAAAATCAGAAAGATCAATAAAGAGGAATTCTTTATCTGAATTATCATCATTATCTAAAACAGAAGGGGGAGCACAACCTATGAATTCAAAAAATTCTCCTCTTGAACAGGAGCTTTGGGAAGATTGGATAAAGAATAGGAGCGGCGATGCTGCCAATGAACTGATTGCTAACTACATGTATCTCGTTAATTTTCATACAGAGCGTATTTCAAGTCACCTTCCGAGCCGTGTGAGTAAGGATGATGTTAAAAGCTTCGGGCTTCTGGGGCTTTATGATGCTTTAAAGAAGTTTGACCCGGGGCGGGATTTGAAGTTTGATACCTATGCATCTTTTAGAATTAAAGGATCTATTATCGATGGGCTGAGAAAGGAAGATTGGCTCCCGAGGTCGATAAGGGAGAAGACGAAAAAAGTGGAACAGGCGGCAGAGCATTTCGAGCAGAAGCATCAAAGGGAGGCATCCTCTGAAGAAATCGCTGAGATAACTGGAATGTCGGCCGATGAAGTCGAAACGGCAATAAAGGATTCTCTATTTGGGAATATTCTTTCCATTGAAGAGAAACCAAAAGGCGGCAAGACAGATCTTAAAGAGGGAATAGGCTATTCCATTCCAGATGATACTGCTATTCTTCCTGATAGGCATGTCATGCAGGATGAAATGAAAGGCGAACTTATTGAGGGGATAAAATACTTGAATGAAAAGGAGCAATTGGTCATCAGTCTTTTCTATAATGAAGAATTGACATTTACTGAAATTGGGCAAATCATTGGATTGACAACATCAAGAATTTCACAGATACACAAACGGTCGATTTTTAAATTAAGAAAGTCATTAACGAAGATGCAAGTTTTCAATTAATATAGATCACTGTTTGAGAAATTATATGATTTCAAAGGGGAGAAAGGTATGAATCAACTAACAGATAATTTCTATATTGACATCTCCCGCGACAAAATGACAGCCTTCATGCACTGTAAAGATAGTGGCGTTTGTAAGGACTTGGAAACTGATGAAGCATCGATTCGCCGGTTTTTTGATGCTAATAATGTTTTATATGGTGTCGATCAGACTGCGGTCAATCAAATCCTATCCAGCCATTCAAATGACTTATTTCCATTGCAGATTGCCAAGGGTCTTGCAGTAGTAGATGGGCAGGATGGTTACATTAAGTACGAGCTTAATCTCGACACAAAGCACGAGAGAACGTCGGAATGGGACTTTCGGAACGTCATGCGGATACCAAGTGTTGCCAAGGGACAGAAACTGGCTGTTGTCATTAATCCAAAGGAAGGGATTGAAGGCATCGATGTCAGCGGGAATACGGTCCAGCCAAAGTCAGGAAAGCCAGTTAAAGTAAGGGCAGGAAATAATGTTGTCTACCGAGAAGAAAATATGTCATTCTATGCTGTGACAGATGGGCAGATCAGTATAGTCGGGAGATATATTCACGTTTTCCCAATCTATGAGGTACATGAAACATTATCCATGAAAACAGGAAATTTGAATTTTGTGGGAACAATCGTCATCCACGGAGATGTGCCGAATGGTTTTCAAGTGCAGGCTGAAGGAGATATCAAGATCTATGGCATGGTGGAATCGGCTACCATAATTGCGGGCGGTTCTGTTTATATAGCCGAGGGACTTGCCGGGCAAGGAAGCGGGCTGGTAAAGGCATCTGGAAATGTAACAATCGGATATATCAACCAGGGGACTGTAGAGACATCGAGTGATCTATATGTTGAGAACTCCATTCTGCATAGTGAGTGCATCGCTGAAGGGCATATCTTCTGCCAAAGGGGTAATATCATTGGTGGTACGCTATCGGCCGGAAAACGAATAGAAGCAAAAGATATCGGGAATCGTTTAAGTACAATCACAGAAATTGTATTTGGAGTCAATAAGCGTATTTCGGATAAAGAGGCTGCGCTAAAGAGACAGCAAAAAGAACTGGAAGATAAGCTGCGAAAGCTATCGATTATCGGGAGCAAACTGGAACAGCAGGATATCTCTTCCAACTCCAAACTGCGTATTTCACTCCTGAGACAAAAGAACTCAGTAAAGAAAGTAAAAGAACAATTATTACATATTGAGAGTGACTTAGAAAATATCAATGCTCGTATCGGCAGTGAAAAAGATGCCGATCTAATAGTCAGAAATTTCATTCATCATAATACTATCATTGCCTTTGGTAAATATAAGAAGAAAATTAAAACCGAATATCATTACGTGAAGATTAATCTGGTTAATAATGAAATAATGATTCATCCTTTATTTGATTAAATCATCGTTAAAGGGGCTGATTATGTTGAGCTGGAAATCGATAGAAATGCAGGTTGCACTGCCCAGGACGCAGGATATCGGCAAAATTCAGGAAAATATAACGAAACAAGGTCAGCATTTCCAGGAATCGCTAGGACAAGCACAGGTAAAACAGCAGGAATTAATGAGGACAAAGGTAAATAAATTGGAAGATACATATAAAGTAAAGGCAAACAAGGGTGAATCAGAGTCATCCGAATCGGGTGACAGTCAATTGGAACAGGAAAATGATGAACCAATTGCCAATCATCCATATTTGGGTAAGCGAATTGATATTAACGGCTAAAGGAGAACGAAAATGGTATCTTTCCTATTAATCATCAGTTTTTTATTGCATTTGGTCGCCATCGCTGCGATATATAAGCTTTTCCAGCAGCTTCATACATTTAAAACACAGGATTCAACAGAAATAGAAGCACTATTTGATAAATACCTGCAGGAGATAAAAAGAGAAAACAGCCGATTGCAGGAAGAACTGCAGCAGGAGAAGCATATACAGAGACCAGTTAAATCAGAACCTGCTGCAGCAGCAGAACCTGCAGACAAGTCTGAAGCGGACTCAGATATCGAACCAGACTTTCTGCCTGCTGATATTGAATATACGGATACAATGGAAGCCTCGCTGGAATCAAGGGTACTTCAGCTGCACCAAGAAGGGCTGTCAATTGGCGAAATTG
Organism: Oceanobacillus massiliensis str. N'diop; assembly: GCF_000285495.1. Taxonomy (GTDB): domain Bacteria; phylum Bacillota; class Bacilli; order Bacillales; family Amphibacillaceae; genus Oceanobacillus; species Oceanobacillus massiliensis. Next base: position 125,488 of record NZ_HE610977.1, on the reverse strand, counting down.
CCAGGAAATTGAATTGTGGAAAGACGGAGGCAGAGATTATTGTTAAAATGCATCAAAAAAACAATATAAATGCTTGATTACCTTCATCCCATATGGTATAGTAACTTTTGGTGTAAATACTATGTTTATCTTTACGGATGAAACAAGTCTTAAAAACACACGTCCAGTGATTTGTATGTTCGGTGCTGTTCAAATGAATAGTCTATATACAGAGATGATCTGAACGGAGGAAAAAAACCACTAGGAGGAATTTATTATGGCAGCTATATCAATGAAGCAACTGCTTGAAGCTGGTGTACATTTTGGACATCAGACTCGCCGTTGGAATCCAAAGATGAAAAAATACATCTTTACGGAGCGTAACGGGATTTATATCATCGACCTGCAAAAAACAGTTAAAAAGGTAGATGAAGCTTATAACTATGTAAAAGAAATCGCATCAAACGGCGGTACCATTCTTTTCGTAGGTACAAAAAAACAAGCGCAGGATTCAGTGCGTGACGAGGCAGCTCGTTCTGGTATGTACTATGTTAACCAACGCTGGTTGGGCGGTACACTTACTAACTTCCAAACAATCCGCAAACGTATCAATCGATTGAAATCCATTGAAAAAATGGAAGAAGATGGTACTTTTGAAGTTCTACCTAAAAAAGAAGTTGTAAACTTATTAAAAGAAAAAGATCGTTTAGTTAAATTCCTTGGTGGAATTAAAGAAATGACAAAGCTTCCAGATGCATTATTTGTAATCGATCCTCGTAAAGAGCGTATCGCTATTGCTGAAGCACACAAATTAAACATTCCTATCATCGGTATTGTAGATACTAACTGTGATCCTGATGAAATCGATTATGTTATCCCTGCAAACGATGACGCTATTCGCGCTGTTAAACTTTTGACTTCAAAAATGGCAGATGCTATTTTAGAAGTGAAACAGGGAGAAGAAATAGAAGAAGCAGAAGCACAAGCAGAAGAATCTTCTGAAGAAGCTACTACTGCTGATTCAACTCAAGAATAATTTTAGAAAAGGTCAGGGTGATAAGAGGATATGAGCCTTTTATCACCTTTTTTAAAGACCAAATAACTGAAGCTTAACTACTTAAAGGAGGATCTATCATGGCTATTACTGCTCAAATGGTTAAAGAATTACGCGAAAAAACAGGTGCTGGAATGATGGATTGTAAAAAAGCACTTCAGGAAACAGACGGAAACATTGAAGCTGCTATCGATTTCCTGCGTGAAAAAGGTATTGCAAAGGCTGCTAAGAAAGCAGACCGCATTGCAGCAGAGGGATTAACACACATTGAAATCGAAGGCAATAAAGCGGCAATCATTGAAGTGAACTGCGAAACAGACTTCGTTACAAAAAATGAGCAATTCAAGACACTGCTTACTGATCTTGGCAAACATATCATCAGTGAACAGCCTGAAACAGTAGAAGAGGCCCTGCAGCAAAAGCTTAATGGTGGAGAAACGGTTGAAACAGCTATCAATTCAGCTGTATCTACAATTGGAGAAAAAATCTCCCTTCGTCGCTTTACTGTAATCGAAAAAACAGATAATGACGCGTTTGGCGCCTATCTTCACATGGGTGGACGCATTGGTGTGCTATCCCTGCTAGAAGGTACTACAGATGAGCAAGTCGGAAAAGATGTTTCGATGCATGTTGCAGCTGTAAATCCACGTTATGTGTCTCGTGATGAAGTTTCTGAAGAAGAAGTGGACCGTGAGCGTGAAGTATTAAAAACACAAGCACTTAATGAAGGAAAACCTGAAAATATCGTTGAGAAGATGGTTGAAGGCCGTCTAGGCAAATTCTTCGAGACAATCGTTCTGCTGGAGCAAAGCTTTGTCAAAGATCCAGATCAGAAAGTAAAAAAATATGTTGCTGATAAAGGTGCTTCCGTTAAGGCATTCGTACGCTATGAAGTAGGCGAAGGAATGGAAAAACGCGAAGAAAACTTTGCAGAAGAAGTTATGAGCCAAATTAAAAAATAAGGTATCCATTCTGGAAATAGGGAACAATTAATTGTTCCCTATTTTACAACCATTACAGTTCAAATTTCTGTATTCGGTAAATAGCTTACAAAAACAATAACAATTCAATTTCGATTAAATTTCTATGGAGGTTATTATGACAACAGCACGGTACCGTAGAATTGTGTTAAAATTAAGTGGTGAAGCTTTAAGTGGTGAACAAGGATATGGCATTGATCCGAAAATAATTCAATCCGTCGCAAAACAAGTGAAGGCTGTCGCTGAGCTTGGTGTTGAAATTGCCATTGTTGTTGGTGGCGGAAACATATGGCGAGGAAAAGTTGGAAGTGAAATGGGAATGGATCGTGCATCAGCAGATTACATGGGGATGCTTGCAACGATCATGAATTCACTTGCACTTCAAGATGGTTTGGAGACAATCGGTGTCCAAACAAGAGTACAGACTTCAATTGAAATGCGGCAGGTAGCGGAGCCATACATAAGGAGAAAAGCAATTCGCCATTTAGAGAAAAAGCGTGTTGTCATTTTCGCAGCAGGTACAGGGAATCCTTATTTTTCAACGGATACAACAGCGGCATTGCGTGCTGCAGAAATAGAAGCAGAAGTTATTCTGATGGCCAAAAATAATGTTGATGGTGTATATACGGACGATCCAAAGCTAAATAAGGACGCGCAAAAGTACGAAAGCCTTACCTATATGGAAATGCTTAATGAAGGACTTGGCGTAATGGATTCAACTGCATCATCACTATGTATGGATAATGACATCCCATTAGTTGTATTTTCTATTACGGAAGAAGGCAATATTAAAAGAGTTGTCGAGGGTGAAACAATCGGCACAACAATAAGGGGGAAATAACCATGTCAGAAGCAATTATGAATGAAATGAACGAAAAAATGGAACAGGCAGTACAGGCTTTTTCCAAAAACCTAGCATCTGTAAGGGCTGGTAGAGCAAATCCAAGTCTTCTGGATAGCATCTACGTAGATTATTATGGTGCCTCTACTCCATTAAATCAGCTGGCCACTGTTGGCGCTCCTGAAGCAAGACTACTCACCATTACACCTTATGATAAAACAGTGCTTTCCGATATTGAGAGAGCTATTCAAATTGCCAATCTTGGCTTATCACCATCCAATGATGGAAATATGATTCGCATCAATATTCCACCACTTACGGAAGAAAGACGTAAAGACCTTGTTAAAGTAGTGGGCAAATATGTTGAAGAATCCCGCGTGCAAATCCGTAACATACGTCGTGATATCAATGATAGTTTGAAAAAATCAGAGAAAAATGGCGATCTTACCGAAGACGATTTACGTGCTTTTCAGGATGACGTGCAAAAGGCAACCAATGATTATATAAGCAAATTAGATGAACTTGCAAAAAATAAAGAAAAAGAAATAATGGAAGTTTAACGGATTCCGGATAACATTCGTGTCCCTTCATTTGTTATCTTTTATGTAATTATTTTTTGTGCTCAGTGATTCATGTTGGAGTAAGATGCTAAAGCCCTCTTAATTAAGGGGGCTTTTGTATTCTTCCGTGATAATCGTTATAATGAGTAAGTATCATAGTGATATAATATAGATTTAACCAGTTTGATTTATTCCTTTTATGTAAACGTGCTGTAAGGGAAAATGGATCAACAACATTTCGGGGGACAGAATATGTCGATGAAAATTCCTTTTTTAAATAATAAACAAACAAAAGAAAATGATACGGAAAAGCCTGAAAATGTTCCGGATCATGTTGCTATTATTATGGACGGAAACGGGCGTTGGGCTCAAAGGCGCGGTTTGCCGCGAATAGCAGGGCATAAGGAAGGTGTATCTGCTGTAAATAAGATTGTCAAAGCAGCAGTGAAAGCAAATGTTAAAATTCTTACACTTTATACCTTTTCCACTGAAAACTGGAAGAGACCAAGATCTGAAATCGACTTTATCTTGAAGCTTCCTAAAGAATTTTTACATATCTACTTGCCGGGACTGATCGCCAACAATGTTAAAATAAACACGATTGGCGATTTTGACGAGTTGCCGGAACACACGAAAAGCGCTGTTCAATATGCTGTCGATAAAACAAAGGATAATGACGGCATGGTTTTGAACTTTGCTTTGAATTATGGAAGCAGATTGGAAATTATTAGAGCTGTCAAGCAAATCATTGACGATATCGATCAATCAAAGATCTCGTTGGATGCATTGGATGATCATGAATTCTCCAAGTACCTGTTTACAAATGGGCTATCAGACCCTGATTTGCTGATCAGAACAGGTGGCGAGCAGAGGTTAAGCAATTTTCTCCTCTGGCAGCTTGCATATACCGAGTTTTGGTTTACAGACGAGCTTTGGCCAGATTTTAATGAAAAAAGCTTTTCGGTAGCACTAGAAGAATATCAGCGGCGTAAAAGACGTTATGGAGGTATATAAGGTGATGGCCATATGAAGCAAAGAACGATAACAGCATTACTCGCACTAGTTGTGTTCCTTCCATTCGTCATTATTGGAGGACATGTATTTACTTTTCTTGTATATGGTATAGCAACGGTAGGATTGCTTGAATTAATAAGGATGCGAAATATAGGAGATTACCTGATTCCCTATATTTTAGCTATCCTTTTGCTATGGTTAGTACTGCTGCCTTCTGGAGATTCGATGTCTTTTGCAGGCTGGTTCACTAAATTTGAGATGATAGCATTGATCATCCTGTTGCTGCTTGCCTATACGGTGCTGGTTAAGAATAAATTTACCTTCGACCATGTTGGATTTATCCTGCTGACGGCGCTATATGTCGGTCTTGGGTTTTTGTATTTGCTAGAGACAAGAAACGGAAATAATGCGCTAAATAATATTCTATATGCGTTTTTTATTATTTGGACCACTGATACGGGGGCCTATCTATTTGGCCGAGCATTTGGAAAAAGAAAACTGTGGCCGATGATCAGTCCAAACAAAACGATAGAAGGGGCAATCGGTGGAGTGGTTCTTGCAGTAGTCGTGGCGGTAGTATTTCACTTGATAAGCCCTTTTCCGCATTCGCTGATCATTGTTATTGGAGTAACCATCCTTGCATCCATTTTTGGCCAGATTGGCGACCTTGTGGAATCTGCCTTTAAGCGCAATTACGGTGTGAAGGACTCCGGGAAGATATTACCGGGGCATGGAGGAATATTGGACAGGTTTGACAGTCTATTATTTGTTCTGCCTTTACTTCATCTTATTCACTTTTTCTAAACACGAAAATAATGAAAAGGAATGTCTAAAAAACTTGAACATATTAATAGAAACAGGTTAAACTTGTTTAAAGTTGAATTATAATTTTATCGGAGTGCAAGTTGACTGATAAGGACAAAAATATACCTGCTCCAATAAAAGGAAGGTGCTTCTATTGACTACTGTAATAGCATTTATTTTCATGTTTGGTTTACTTGTGTTTATCCACGAGTGGGGACATATGATATTCGCAAAGCGGGCAGGTATGCTTGTACGTGAATTTGCAATTGGGTTTGGACCTAAAATATTCTCTTTTACAAGAAATGAAACGTTATATACCATCCGTCTGATTCCTGCAGGCGGATACGTGCGGGTCGCTGGGGAAGATCCTGAAATCATTGACTTGAAACCGGGACATCATATTGGCCTTGAATTCACGGACGAAGGCAGTGTTTCCAGAATTATCGTTAACAATAAATCGAAACATCCAAACGCTCGAGTGATTGAAGTTGAGCATGTTGATCTTGACCATCAGCTGATTATTGAAGGCTATGAAATTGATGATGAAGATGAAAAGCTTCGTTTCCAGGTTGATCCAAGAGCATTTTTTGTGATGGATGAAAGAGAGACGCAGATTGCGCCATATGATCGTCAGTTCGCTTCAAAAACGATCGGACAACGGGCCATGCAGCTGTTCGCCGGTCCGATGATGAACTTTATTTTGGCTATTTTTATCTTTGTTGTTATCGGTTTTGTACAAGGTGTTCCGGTCGATGAAGCTAAAATGGGCGAAATTTTGCCGGATACGCCTGCCGAAGAAGCTGGACTCCAGCCGAATGATACTATAATTGAAATCGATGATAACTCAATCTCCACATGGCAGGAATTCACTTCGATTGTGAGAGAGAATCCTGGACAGGAATTAAATATGGTTGTTTTGCGGGATAATCAGGAAGAAACGGTAACCGTTGTTCCGGATGAAGCTGAGACGGTGGATGAAAAGGGAGAACCTGTTTCCATTGGTCAAATTGGGGTTTACCAGGCATTCGAAAAATCCTTGATAGGAACATTCCAATATGGTTTTGAACGAACATACGATACCACTCGATTGATTATTACGAATCTCGCCATGCTTGTCACTGGTCAGGTTCCAATTGATATGCTGTCAGGACCTGTTGGTATTTATGATGCCACAGATCAAGTGGTACAGACAGGCTTTATGAATCTGCTGCTTTGGACGGCAATGTTAAGCATCAACTTAGGAATCATCAATCTGGTTCCATTGCCGGCACTCGATGGCGGACGGTTATTGTTTATCGGGATTGAGGCTGTACGCGGCAAACCGATTGCGCCGGAAAGAGAAGGAATCTTTCACTTCGTTGGTTTCGCATTTCTGATGCTGCTGATGATTGTTGTGACATGGAATGATATCCAGCGCCTATTCCTTTAATAATCAAGAATGGATCCTATCAACATTTAGTAAACAGCTTGTTTAAAAATTTTAGTGATGCCCTTGTCGAAAAAAGACAAGGGCATATATGATTGAAGATATTTATTCACTTTGGGAGGTGTAATAAATGGATATATCCAAAAAAGAGAAAATGGATTTGCTTTTGAAACAGTTAGAAGTGTCCGATGATTACATTGCAAATTATTTTAAATCAAGCTACTTAGATAAACTGGAAGTATTTAAAAAAACAAAAACATGGCATTTTCATGTCCATGTGGATAACGTGCTGCCCTTTGAAGCGTACCTGATGTTCACTTCTAAACTGCAAGAAGCATTTCAGCAGATTGCCAAGGTAGAGTTAACGATAGAAGCGGATAAGAAAGACTGTAACGATGAATCACTTCGAGGCTATTGGAAGCATTTTATTACATCGCTCACCCAATTATCTCCTGCATATAAAGATCTGATTCAAAACCAGGTCCCTGAAGTTAACAATAATAAGATTATGTTAACTTCCAGGAATGATGCGGAGGCAAGTGCTTTAAAGAGACGGCTGGAAGCTGACTTCAAGAATTATTGCAATAAAGCCGGTCTGCTCGCCTATACGCTTGAAATAAATGTTAAAACAGATGCTTCCGATATTCAGAAGTTCAGAGATCAGAAGGCATTAGAAGATAAGCAGCTAGTATTAAAGACTGTACAGGAAAAAGAGAAAAGAGATAAAGATAAAGCAAACCACGATAATCGTCGTCTCGCTATTGGTTACAAAATACAGGAGGAACCGATTACAATGGAGCAAATTCTTGAGGAAGAGAGACGAATTACCGTGCAAGGTTACGTCTTTGCTTCAGAAGTAAGAGAATTACGTTCGGGCAGAAGTCTACTGATCATTAAAGCAACTGATTATACAGACTCTCTGCAAATTAAGATGTTTTCTAAAGGTGACGAGGATGCGGCCAAATTTGCAGATGTGAAAAAAGGCATGTGGATAAAAGCAAGAGGAAGCATCCAGACCGATATGTATACCAATGAACTGGCGATGATGGCCAATGATATACATGAAATCAAAGTTGCTTCCCGGATGGATGAAGCCCCAGAGGAAGAGAAAAGGGTCGAACTCCATGCACATACTACGATGAGCCAGATGGATGCTGTCGTATCTCCGGAAGTGCTTGTGAGCCAGGCAGCAAAATGGGGACATAAGGCCATTGCTATCACCGACCATGCTGGTGTTCAAGGATTCCCTGATGCACATGCTGCCGGGAAGAAAAATGGCATCAAGATTCTATACGGGGTGGAGGCCAATCTGGTAGATGATGGTGTTCCAATCGCATATAACGAATCCAATCGGGATTTGGAAAATGATACCTATATTGTGTTCGATGTGGAGACTACAGGGCTATCGGCAGTTTACGATACGATTATCGAACTGGCGGCAGTCAAAATACAAAAAGGGGAAATCATCGACCGCTTCGAGGCATTTGCCAATCCGCATCATCCGTTATCACAAACAACGATTGAGCTGACAGGCATTACAGATGATATGGTAAGAGATGCACCAGAAATCGAAGAGGTATTAAAGGATTTCCATCAGTGGATGGGGGACGATATTCTCGTTGCCCATAATGCAAGCTTTGATATGGGCTTTTTGAATCAAGGTCTAAAACGGTTTGATTATGATAAAGCAAAAAATCCTGTCGTCGATACCTTGGAACTGGCAAGATTCCTATTTCCAGAGCTGCGAAATCACCGTCTGAATACGCTTTGTAAGCACTTGGACATTGAACTGACACAGCATCATAGGGCAATCTATGACGCAGAAGCAACTGGTTATTTACTATGGAAGCTTGTCCAAAGATTGTTAACAAGAAATATTACGAACCATAATGAACTAAACAATCATATGGGAGAAGGAAACGCCTATCAGCGGTCCAGACCATACCATTGCACAATACTTGCCAAAAACCAGGAAGGTCTGAAAAACCTTTATAAGCTTGTTTCCAGTGCACATATCGACTATTTCTACAGGGTGCCCCGCATTCCAAGATCCCTGTTAAGGAAACACCGGGAAGGAATCATTATCGGGACTGCATGCGATAAAGGGGAAGTTTTTGAAACAATGATGCAAAAGTCGGCAGAAGAAGCGGAACAGGCTGCAGAATTCTATGATTATATAGAAGTGCAGCCCCCGGCCAATTACGCTCACCTGATAGAGAAGGACCTTGTACAGAATGAATCGCAAATACTCGATATCATCAAGAAATTGGTGGATCTGGGAAAACGGATGAATAAACCTGTTGTGGCTACAGGAAATGTACATTATATTGATGATCATGATAAACAATACCGTCAAATTCTGATTGGGGCACAGGCCGGGAACCCATTAAACAGACAGACATTGCCTGATACACCGTTCAGGACAACAAATGAAATGCTCGATTGCTTTAAGTTCTTGGGTGAAGAAACTGCGTATGATATCGTAGTGAAGAATACCAATGCCATTGCTGATCAGCTTGAAGAAATATCACCAGTAAGAGACGGTCTGTATACTCCTACGATTAAAGGAGCTGAGCAGGATATGCGGGATCTCTGCTACAACCGTGCCAAGAAAATATATGGTGAACCTGTTCCGCAGATTGTGGTCGATCGTTTGGAAAAAGAATTGGATAGTATTATAGGGAACGGTTTTGCGGTTATATATCTTATTTCCCATAAACTGGTAAAAAAATCACTGGACGATGGTTATTTGGTAGGTTCAAGGGGTTCCGTTGGTTCTTCCTTGGTTGCGACCATGTCAGAGATAACGGAAGTGAATCCATTGGTTCCGCATTATGTCTGTGAAAAATGCCATTACAACGAATTCTTTACCGATGGATCTGTTGCTAGTGGATTTGACCTTCCTGATAAGGCATGTCCCGAATGCGATACACCGCTGAAGAAAGATGGACAGGACATTCCATTTGAAACCTTTCTTGGATTTAAAGGGGACAAGGTACCTGATATTGACTTGAACTTCTCCGGAGCATATCAGCCGAGAGCACATAATTATACAAAAGAGCTGTTCGGAGTTGATTATGTATACCGTGCAGGTACAATAGGAACCATTGCGGAAAAGACTGCCTATGGTTATGTGAAAGGCTATGCCTCAGATAAACAATTGGTTTATAAAAATGCCGAAGTTGATCGGCTCGTTCAAGGGTGTACAGGCGTAAAACGAACGACGGGACAACATCCCGGGGGTATTATTGTTGTGCCGGAAAATATGGAGATATATGATTTTACACCAATACAATTCCCTGCAGATGATCGTAATAGTGAATGGAGAACAACACATTTTGATTTCCATTCCATCCACGATAACTTGCTGAAGCTTGATATCCTTGGTCATGATGACCCAACCGTAATTCGGATGCTGCAGGATTTAAGCGGCATAGATCCAAAAGATATTCCAACCGACGATGCCGAAGTGATGAAGATATTCTCTGGAACAGAATCTCTTGGTGTAACTCCGCAGCAGATTAACTGTAAGACAGGTACCCTTGGCGTTCCGGAGTTCGGAACAAAATTCGTTCGCCAAATGCTTGAAGATACAAAGCCAAGCACCTTTGCAGAATTGTTGATCATTTCCGGTCTTTCACATGGTACCGATGTATGGTTGGGAAATGCGCAAGAACTGATTAACGACGGAATATGCGAATTGCCGGATGTAATCGGATGCCGTGATGATATTATGGTTTATTTGATGCATAAAGGACTTGAACCATCACTTGCTTTTAAAATTATGGAATTTGTCCGTAAAGGAAAGGGCCTGCAGGAAGATTGGATTGTCGAAATGAGAAAGCACAATGTACCTGATTGGTATATTGAATCCTGTAAAAAGATCAAATACATGTTTCCAAAAGCCCATGCCGCGGCGTATGTATTGATGGCAATCCGCATCGCCTATTTTAAAGTGCATCATCCAATTCTCTTTTACGCGGCATACTTTACTGTAAGGGCTGATGATTTCGAACTGGACACTATGATCAAAGGTCCGGATGCTATCCGCAATCGAATTGAAACCATTACGGTAAAAGGCAATGATGCTTCACCAAAAGAGAAAAGTTTACTGACAGTTTTGGAGATTTCGCTGGAAATGTGTGAACGTGGATTCTCATTACAAAAAGTGGATCTCTATAAGTCCAGTGCGACTGACTTTATTGTCGATGGCGACAGTTTGCTTCCTCCATTCAATGCAGTTGATGGTTTGGGGACAAATGCTGCCCTTAATATTGAGAAAGCACGTGAAGAGGGTGAATTCCTTTCCAAAGAAGACTTGAGGGAGCGAAGCAAGATTTCCAAAACAGTCCTTGAATACTTGGACAATCATGGCTGTTTGGAAGGTATGGCCGATAAAAACCAATTATCACTCTTCTGAATTCATACAGAAAAAATCAGACAAGCAGTTTAATTAAAGCGTATTAAAATAAGAGTGGTATCCGCAATGATTTGCAGGGTACCGCTTTTGTTGTTATTAAGCGATTCGATTAATTACTGAAAGCATGCATAGAGAATGGTTCATCAATAGAAACATGTCAATCATCAAAAGCTTTATGATTATTTCAAAATCGGTTTTATGCAAAACCTTTATACTTCTATGCATTAGTTTCACTCGGAAGCCCAGCCTGTATTTATCGTAAAAGCCTATGATATAATAGCTGTGGAAATCATAAATCCATCGATCAGACTAATGCTAAAATAACAATTACTACTACTATTAGGGGATGAAAATATGGAATTGCATTATGACGGGGATCAGGGTATGAAAGATTTTATTAGAGATAACAGAAAAGAATTTGAGCGGAAATTGCTGGATGAGGCAGTACAGGTTCGCGATAAGGTTGACCAGATAAATATAATAGGGAATATTAATTTGCTTGATAATGCGTACAATCTTGCACTAAGTGTTGTACAAAACAAAAGAGATGAGGTAACCGCGCTCGGAACCAAAGAAGGAGTAGCCTGGGCAGGCCATAGTCTGACTCTTGCCTTTAAGCTGGAATGGATTCAGGCGATCCGGAAAACGCTGTGGGAATTTCTGTATGAATACGATAAAGAAGGAGATAAGTTAAGTCAAAAGGATGAATACTATAACCTGCAAATTAAAATAAATGGCTTGGTTGATGAATTTTTCCGTTCATTTTTCTTAAGTTATTCCTCCTATAAAGATAAATTGCTGGAGTCCAAAAATAAACTGGTTGAAAGTTTATCTGCACCGATCATACCAATCAGTGAAAAGATCAGTGTTCTGCCATTAATCGGTATGCTTGATGAATTCCGCGGGAATATTATTGAAGAAAAGGTATTGAATGATATTGGCAAGAAAGGTGTGCAGGTCCTCGTGCTGGATTTCTCAGGGCTTGCACAGATGGAAGGCAATGCTATCCATTTCTTTATGAAACTGCTTGATGGCATTACGATGATGGGGTGTAAAGCAATCATTACCGGAGTACGGCCTGAAGTTGTTCCGCTTTTTATCGAACAGGATCTTTCCTTTGGAAAAAATATCGAAACAAAGGCCACACTTCAGCAGGCACTGAAGGATTTTCTGGAGCCGAAGTAAGCCTGCAGGGTCATTTCTTGCACTGCTATAGCATTTATGATATACTTTTTTTGGAAAGTAATGATACGGACGATTGAAAGAGTGGGTTTCCAGCCCACTCTTTCTTCATAGTGTTATGCCAATCTCCAAGCTTCCCCCCTAGCCACAACATCCGGCAGGGGTTTTATATTGACCTTGGATGTGTCAATATGAAATTGGATAGTATAGTTACTATAAGTCATAAATACAGCGATTTAAAGGAGGATGAAATTTGAGCTCCCAGGTAATTAAAATTACAGAAGAACTGGTACAGCCCATTCTCGAGGAAAAGAATCTTGAACTTGCCGATATCGAGTACGTAAAAGAAGGAAAGAATTGGTTTTTAAGAGTCTATATCGATAAGGAAGGCGGCGTTGATATCGTTGAATGCGGTGAAGTTTCTGAACAGCTGAGTGAAAAACTGGATGAAACGGATCCGATAAAAGACCCTTATTTTCTGGAAGTTTCCTCACCAGGGGTGGAAAGGCCATTAAAAACACAAGGGGATTTCATAAAAAATCTAAATAAGAATGTTTTTGTGAAACTTTATGAACGCATCGATGGTGAAAAAGAATTTGAAGGTATTTTAAAAGATTTCAAAGAAGACACAGCTATAATTGAGTATAAAATAAAAACAAGAAAAAAACGTGTGGAAATACCATATGACAAGATAGCAAAAGCAAGACTTGCTGTTATGTTTTAATTGAAGGGGGAAACTAAAAGTGAGCAGTCAGCTGTTTGACGCGATTGATAATTTGGCAAAGGAAAAAGGGATTGAAAAGGACATACTTATGGAAGCCTTGGAAGCTGCCCTTATCTCTGCTTATAAGAAAAATTTCAAATCTGCAACAAACGTTAGAGTCGAACTTAATGAAATATCCGGAAAGATGAGTGTCTTTTCCAGAAAAACGGTAGTAGAGCAAGTAGAAGACAGTCAGCAGGAGATTTCGGTAGAAGAAGCGAAGAAAATGGATCCAAACTATGAACTTGAAGATATTATCGAAGTGGAAGTAACACCGAAAGACTTTGGCCGGATTGCAGCCCAAGCTGCTAAACAAGTAGTTACACAACGGGTAAGAGAAGCAGAGCGTGGTGTTATCTTCTCAGAATATATTGATCGCGAAGAAGACGTGATGACAGGTATCATCCAACGGAAAGACCCACGTTTTGTTTATGTCAATCTCGGGAAAATTGAGGCTAAGTTAGCCGAGGCCGAACAGATGCCAACGGAAGAATATAATGTTCACGACCGTTTGAAGGTATTTGTCACAAAAGTGGAAAACACGAGCAAAGGACCGCAAATATATATATCCAGATCCCATCCGGGTCTATTAAAACGACTATTTGAAATGGAAGTTCCGGAAATCTTTGATGGAACAGTAGAAATAAAATCCGTTGCAAGGGAAGCTGGAGACCGTTCTAAAATTTCCGTTCATGCACAGGATCCTGAGGTTGACCCGGTTGGTTCGTGTGTAGGACAGCGTGGACAGCGTGTACAAGCAATCGTAAATGAGCTGAAGGGTGAAAAGATAGATATTGTTGAATGGTCAGAGGACCCTGTTGTCTATGTTTCCAATGCCCTCAGTCCTTCCAAAGTCATTGATGTACTGGTAAATGAGGAAGAAAAGGCAACAACGGTCATCGTTCCAGACTATCAATTATCGCTTGCAATCGGAAAAAGAGGACAGAATGCTAGGCTAGCTGCAAAGTTAACAGGATGGAAAATAGACATCAAGAGTGAAACAGAAGCAAAAGAAGAAGGACTGTTAACAGTATCTGAAAGCGATAATTCCTATTCCGACAATGACGAGGATTTGTTTGAATAAGGAGGGATAAAATGGTTCAGAAGAAAAAGGTACCTGAAAGAAAATGTGTCGTTACAAATGAAATGAAGCCAAAAAAAGATCTGATTCGGGTGGTCAGGAACAAAGAAGGAGAAGTCTTTGTGGACCCAACCGGAAAGAAAAATGGGAGAGGCGCATATTTAAGCCGTGATTTGGATGTTGTCTTAAAGGCGGAGAAATCGCATGTGCTGAACCGGATATTCAGTACGGAAGTGGATGCCTCCATCTATGAGGAATTGAAGCAGCTCGTAAATGGTAAAACAACATGAAAAGCAATTATTTAAATATGATCGGTCTTGCCTATCGTGCAGGCAAGTGTACCCTTGGTGAAGAGTCAATTTTAAAGGATATACGCTCTAACCGTGCAAAATTGGTACTGCTGGCCAGCGATATCGGACCACAGACGAAGAAAAAACTAATGGATAAATGTCAATATTATAAAGTACCATTTCTGATTGCGGATGATAGAGAAACATTGTCACATGCAGTCGGTAAATCCCATAGAGTCGCAATAGCTATCTTGGACGCAGGCTTTGCTACCAAGATAAAATCGTTGCTCGGGTAATCAAATTCGGGGGTGAACGTATGAGTAAAATGCGTGTATATGAATATGCAAAACAAAACAATACAACAAGTAAAGATGTAATCAATTATTTAACTAGTATCAATGTGGAAGTTTCCAACCATATGTCAACTATATCTGATGACACAGTAAAGAAACTGAATGAAAAGTTTAGTGCAAAACCAAAGCAATCCGAGAAAACAGCCAAACCAGCTGAAAAAAGCAATTCAAATCAGCAAGCATCCAGCAATAGCAATCAAAAGAAGCCACAGAATAATAATCAAGGCAAGAATGGCAATCCTAACCATTCCGGCTTCCGAAATAATGGCCAGCAAAACAAAGCAAATAACAAAAACAAGAAACAAAAAGGTCCTAAAAAAGGACAACAGCAGCCTGCTGCTGTACAAAAGCCAATCAAAGAAACACCGAAAAAAATTACGTACAGTGATACGCTGACAGTAAGTGATTTGGCAGCCAAATTAAATAAAGAAGCTGCAGAACTTATTAAGAAACTGATGTTTATGGGTGTTATGGCAACGAAAAACCAGGATCTCGATGATGATGCAGTCGAATTGATCTGCAGTGAATACGATGTCGAAGTAGAAAAAGAAATCGTATTGGAAGATACAGATTTTGATAAATACAAAGAAGAAGAAAAAGAAGAAAACCTGATTGAAAGACCTGCAGTTGTTACGATAATGGGACACGTTGACCATGGTAAAACAACATTGCTTGACGCGATTCGCCATACAAAAGTTACAGCAGGCGAAGCAGGCGGGATCACACAGCATATCGGGGCATATCAGGTTGAAAACGAAGGTAAAAAGATTTCGTTCCTTGATACACCAGGACATGCTGCCTTTACAAGCATGCGTTCACGCGGTGCACAGGTAACGGATATTGCTATCCTGGTTGTTGCGGCTGATGATGGCGTGATGCCGCAGACGGTTGAAGCGATTAACCATGCAAAGGCAGCCGAAGTGCCAATTATTGTGGCTGTTAATAAAATGGATAAAGAAGGGGCAAACCCGGATCGCGTGATGCAGGAATTGACGGAATATGAACTGATTCCGGAAGATTGGGGCGGCAGTACAATCTTTGTCAATCTCTCTGCAATCAAGAATGAGGGGATCGATGACCTGCTGGAAATGATCTTGCTTGTCGCTGAAGTTGAAGAATTAAAGGCAAACCCTAATGCCAATGCATCAGGAACCGTAATTGATGCACAACTGGATAAGGGAAGAGGATCTGTTTCCACACTGCTTGTACAAAATGGTACATTACATGTTGGAGACGCTATTGTCGTCGGTAATACGTATGGACGTGTCCGTGCGATGGTAAACGATCTTGGTAAACGTGTTACAGAGGTTGGTCCATCTGCACCGGTTGAGATTACAGGACTACATGATGTGCCGCAGGCTGGTGATCAATTCTTGGTATTTGATGATGAGAAGAAAGCCCGTCAAATCGGTGAAGCCCGCCAGCAGAATCATATTGTAGCGAGCCGCGGAGAACAGTCCAGCGTTAGCTTGGAAGACCTGTTCGATAAGATTAAACAAGGTGAAATGAAGGAATTGAATATCATTGTTAAAGCAGATGTTCAAGGTTCGGTTGAAGCACTTGCTGGATCGCTTCGCAAGATTGAAGTGGAAGGTGTCAACATCAAAATCATCCATACAGGTGTAGGCGCGATTACCGAATCAGATATCATCCTTGCCTCTGCATCAAATGCAATTGTTATCGGATTTAATGTTCGTCCTGATGTCAATGCGAAAAATGCTGCAGAGTCTGAGAAAGTGGATATTCGACTTCATCGTGTCATTTATAATGCCATTGAGGAAATTGAATCTGCCATGAAGGGGATGCTTGACCCTGAATTTGAAGAAAAGGTCATTGGGCAGGCTGAAGTCCGTGAAACATTTAAGGTTTCCAAAATTGGTACGATTGCCGGAAGCTATGTAACAGACGGTAAAATAACCAGGGATGCTGGAGTAAGACTTATCCGTGATGGTGTCGTTCTTTATGAAGGGGAATTATTGGCACTTAAACGTTTTAAGGATGATGTGAAGGAAGTTGCGCAAAACTATGAGTGCGGTATAACGATTTCAAACTTTAACGATATTAAAGAAGGCGACATCATCGAGGCCTTCGTCATGGAAGAAATCGAACGGAAATGATCGTCTATGCTGAAGTAGAGTGTATCATGTACGAAGGGCATTCTCTAAAGGCAAAACGTTCTATTATGAAAAAACTATTTGCAAAACTGCACTCTAATTTCAATGTCGCTGTCACAGAGCTTGATTATCATGACCTGTGGCAGCGCACGAAAATCGGAATTGTTGCAATATCCACCGACTATATCCATGCGGAAAAGGTGATTCAAAAAGCATTGGATACCGTCGATGGATTTACAGAACTGGAGCGCACCATAACAAATGTGGAGCGACTTTAAATAGTCTCATTTTAACTGAGGTGAATAAAAATGGCTGAATTAAGGGCAAACAGAGTGGCGGAACAAATGAAAAAAGAACTGAGTGATATCCTGACTCGGAAGATAAAAGACCCGAGAGTAGGATTTGTCACCGTAACAGACGTTGAAGTTACTGGTGACCTCCAGCAGGCAAAGGTGTTTATTTCTGTGCTTGGTGACGAAAAGAAGAGGCAGGATACCTTAATGGGTCTGGCCAAGGCAAAGGGCTTTATCCGTTCGGAGATTGGTAATCGTATCCGACTCCGTAAAACTCCGGAACTAACTTTTGAATTTGATGAAGCTTATGAATATGGGAATCGGATTGAATCGATTCTGCGGGATTTAAATAAATAATAAGATCAGAATCTGGCCTGTTTTTTCTAGAGATTAATACGGGTCAGATTTTTCCTTACATTCTTATAGGATTATGATTTAATGGAGGCTGGTTGAATGGATGGGATTTTACCATTGTGGAAACCAAAAGGATTCACGTCACATGATTGTGTCATGAAATGCCGAAGATACTTTAAAACTAAAAAAGTAGGACATACTGGTACACTTGATCCTGAAGTGGAGGGCATACTGCCAATCTGCATTGGGCAGGCAACGAAAATCGTTCCTTTCCTTACAGAAACCAGTAAGACCTATATTGCTGAGCTGAAGCTTGGATCTACAACAGATACAGAGGATGCACATGGAAGTGTGATCGAACAAAAGGAATTGACGGATTTTCCGGCTGTTTCTGTGATTGATGATGTACTTGCATCATTTACCGGAAAGATTACGCAAGTACCGCCGATGTATTCAGCGGTAAAAGTGAATGGAAAGAAACTATATGAATATGCCAGAGCAAACCAGGAAGTGGAACGGCCAAAACGGGAAGTAACCATTTATGAACTTGATAAATTATCAGTTGATCCACAACAACAGACAATCCGTATGAAGATCATCTGTTCAAAAGGTACATATATAAGAACACTTTGTGTGGATATCGGTAAAGAACTGGGATATCCTGCGCATATGTCTGCTTTGGTAAGAACAAAAACCGGTTCGTTTTCAGAGAAAAATTCAGTAACATTTGATACTATAGAAGAAGCGATGGAAAATAACACACAAGATAATCTCCTCCATCCGATAACAGCGGGTCTGACCCATATGGACAAGCTAACCGTAAATGAAACAACAAAAGTTAAAGTGATGAATGGGCAGAAGCTTCCGAAACCGGAGGAAACGCTTCAAACAGACCCATTTGCTGTCATGCATGATGATCAATTATTAGCAATCTATCAACAACATCCTGAGAATCCTGATCAGATTAAGCCGGTCCGTGTTTTCAGCGAATGATTAAAAAGTGCAGGTGAATGATTATGAGAACGATTGAATTGACGTATCCACATACATTGGGAATGGAAGAACTGCCAAAGACTGTCAGTGCCATTGGATTCTTTGATGGTATACATAAAGGACATCAGCAGGTCATTAAAACGGCTGTAAATGAAGCAGCAAATCAAAATATGGAGAGTGCTGTCATTACCTTTCATCCACACCCATCTGTAGTTTTAAAAAAAGGCACACAGCACGTGAAATATATCACTCCGATGAAGCAAAAAAAGGAATTATTGCAGAATTTGAATGTTGACCGTCTATACATTATCAAATTCAACAAAGAACTTTCACAATTGTCGCCGCAAGAATTTATCGATCACTTCATTATTGGTTTAAACATAAAGCACCTTGTGGCGGGCTTTGATTATTCCTTTGGTCATCGAGGACAAGGCAATATGGAAAACATTAGGGAATACACCCGAGATGCTTTCGATTTTACAACCATTGACAAAGTAGCCTTGGAAGAAGAAAAAGTAAGTTCCACGAGAATCAGGGAATTATTGAAAGCTGGAAAAATAGATAAAGCAAATCATTTACTTGGACGGCCATTGAAGTTTAGCGGTATCGTTGTGCGAGGAGAACAGCGGGGCAGAGAATTAGGATATCCTACCGCAAATCTCCAGCTGCACGAAGATGTATTGCTTCCAAAGCGGGGAGTATATGCAGTTCGGGTCATCTATAAAAGTGAAATATATGAAGGAATGGCCAACATCGGTACCAATCCAACCTTCACAGAAGATAGACAGGACCTTTCCGTTGAAGTGAACATATTTGATTATAATAATGATTTGTATGGTGAAGAACTTCAGGTCGAGTGGCATAGATATATTCGGGAAGAAGAGAAATATCAGAGCGCGGAAGCGTTGATTAAGCAGATGGCACTCGATGAAAAAATGATTCGTTCCTATTTTGCTGATTAAAAATCCAGCAGAAAGAATAGAGCACAGGGACTTGATTTTTTCTTGCGGAAGCGTTATGCTAGTAAACGTAAAACCATCCCTTGGCAAATCGTAACTCCGACGTTTGCTGGGAGATCGGGGCTATAATAATAATACTAGGAGGTGCACCAGATGGCTATTACTCAAGAACGTAAGAATGAAATCATTAATGAATACAAGGTTCATGATACTGACACTGGTTCTCCGGAAGTACAAATCGCTGTACTTACTGAGGATATCAACGCATTGAACGAACATTTACGTGTTCATAAGAAGGATCACCATTCACGCCGTGGTCTTTTGAAAATGGTTGGTAAACGTCGTAACTTACTTACTTACCTACGTAACAATGACGTTTCCCGTTACCGTGAATTAATTAAAAAACTCGGTTTACGCCGATAGTCTTTTTAAAAAGCAGGAGAAATCCTGCTTTTTCTATTAGGATTATTTTTTTATAATACATAACCTTTTTCTGGATAAACCAGAATCAATATATACTTGCAGTTTGATTCCTGTACTTCTATCGTTTATTCTATAGAGAGGAATTAATTGGTATACTTGATGCAAGATAGCCTTCACATGGATGTCAATAAATTATAAAATGAAAATAGCATGTTGTATTGAAAGGAGCACTATTACTAATGGCAGAAGAAAAACAAGTATTCTCCACTGAAATCTCCGGGAAGAAATTCACCATCGAGATTGGAGAGCTGGCAAAACAGGCAAATGGTGCATGTATGGTCCATTATGGCGATACATCCGTACTGTCTGTAGCGACAGCGTCGAAGCAACCAAAGGATCTACCATTTTTCCCATTGACCGTTAACTATGAAGAAAGATTATATGCGGTAGGTAAAATTCCAGGTGGATTTATCAAACGCGAAGGACGTCCAAGCGAGAAAGCAATCTTATCTTCCCGTTTGATTGACCGTCCGATCCGTCCGTTATTCCCTGATGGCTTCAGGAATGAAGTTCAGGTAATCAGTACCGTTATGAGTGTGGACCAGGATTGCCCATCTGAAATTGCTGCAATGATTGGATCATCAATTGCGCTTAGCGTATCCGATATTCCATTTGCAGAACCGATTGCCGGAGTTCATGTAGGAAGAGTAGATGGAGAGTTTATCATCAACCCTACAATCGAGCAAGAAGCGAAAAGTGATATTGAACTAACTGTTGCCGGAACCAAAAGTGCCATCAATATGGTTGAAGCAGGAGCTGACGAAGTTCCCGAAGAAGTGATGCTTGAAGCGATCATGTTCGGTCACGATGAAATAAAACGCTTAGTTGCTTTTCAGGAAGAGATTGTTAAAGCAGCCGGAGTGGAAAAATCAGAAGTAACCTTGTTTGAGTTAGATGCAGAGTTGTTTGCTAAAGTGGAAGCAGAGGCAAAAGACAAATTAACAGAAGCGATTCAAGTGCAGGAAAAGCATGCAAGAGAAGATGCGATTGCAAGTGTAAAAGACGAAGTGCTTGAAGCATATGCTGAAGAAGAGGCAGATGTCATCAAACAAGTGAAATCGATTCTCGATAAAATGGTCAAGACGGAAGTTCGCCGATTGATCACAAAAGAAAAGATTCGCCCGGATGGCCGTAAGCCAGATGAAATTCGTCCACTTTCTTCCAGAATTCATGTACTGCCAAGAACGCATGGTTCAGGATTGTTTACACGTGGACAAACCCAGGCATTAAGTGTTTGTACCTTAGGGGCTTTAGGTGACGTTCAGATTTTGGACGGGCTTGATCTGGAAGAGTCGAAGCGGTTTATGCATCACTATAACTTCCCGCAATATAGTGTTGGGGAAACAGGGCCGATCCGAGGACCTGGTCGTCGTGAAATCGGTCATGGCGCATTAGGTGAGCGCGCACTAGAAAAAGTCATACCATCTGAAAAGGACTTCCCTTATACCATTCGTCTGGTTTCAGAAGTTCTTGAATCAAACGGTTCAACTTCACAGGCAAGTATATGTGCAAGCACACTAGCAATGATGGACGCTGGTATTCCAATTAAAGCACCTGTTGCCGGTATTGCAATGGGTCTTGTCAAAACAGGTGAAGATTATACAATTCTTACCGATATTCAAGGGATGGAAGATGCTCTTGGAGATATGGACTTTAAAGTTGCCGGAACCTCAGAAGGTGTTACTGCCTTGCAGATGGATATTAAGATCTCCGGTTTATCGAGAGAAATTCTTGAAGAGGCATTGACACAGGCGAAAAAAGGACGTATGCAGATCCTTGATTCTATGCTTGCAACGATTAATGAGCCTAAAACAGAGCTTTCAGAGTTTGCGCCTAAAATTCTTACAATGTCCATCAATCCGAATAAAATTCGCGATGTAATTGGGCCAAGTGGCAAACAGATCAATCAGATTATCGATGAAACCGGTGTGAAGATTGATATTGAACAGGATGGCAAGGTATTCATCTCCTCTACAGATTCTTCCATGAACGATAAAGCGAAGAAGATCATTGAAGATCTCGTCCGTGAGGTTGAAGTTGGTCAAATGTATTTAGGCACGGTTAAACGTATCGAGAAATTTGGTGCTTTCGTAGAATTGTTCAAAGGAAAAGATGGATTGGTTCATATTTCCGAATTGGCTGAGGAGCGTACAAATAAAGTGGAAGACGTTGTTTCTATCGGCGATCAGATTATGGTCAAGGTAAAAGAAATCGATCGTCAGGGCAGAGTGAACCTTTCACGCAAAGCGGTATTGACTGAAGAGAAAGAACGAGAAGAAAAAGCAAAACAATAATAATGCAAGATGAAAAAAGAAGCTGGATGCAGTTTCTTTTTTTATGGATTTTTTTATCTGTTTGCAGGTCAAACTATAACCAGCATCACCCTTATAAATAATCATACTTGTCCTTTCTCAGCATAGATTTGTTAAGGGGAGGGGTTTGTATGAGGGATTACCGAAAATACGTTAATTTGTTTTTATTTATTATACTGGTCGCTGCGGCCTTTCGTACAGAATATAATCCGTTTGAGAGCAATGTCGCAACCCTTGGAACGGGACTATCGATTCAAAGCGATGCCCTATATAAGGAAATTGAGGAGCGTAGCAATACATTAAGCGAGAAACCCCAAGATGCTTATATTGATGATGTATGGAAAAAGACTGCTGGAAGAAATGGCTTAAAAGTCAACGTGGAGAAATCCTACGAACAAATGAAAAAAAAGAGTGTCTATGATGAATCCTTGATTGTTTATGAACAGATCAGTCCGAATATTTCGTTGGATGATCTGCCTGCTTCCCCAATCTACCGCGGACATCCTGAAAAGGACATGGTGGCGTTACTCGTTAACGTGTCATGGGGGGAATCATATATTCCGGAAATGCTAAGTATATTAAAAGAAAATAAAGTGAAAGCGACATTTTTTATTGAAGGAAAATGGGCAAAGGAAAATTCCGACCTTGTGAAGATGATTGATGAGGAAGGACATGTTATCGGAAACCATGCCTATAACCATCCCGATATGGCCAGATTGTCCAGTGGGGATAGTGTCGAACAGATTAATCAGACAAACCAGATATTAAAGGCAATTACAGGAGAAAAACCGAAATGGTTTGCCCCTCCTAGTGGAAGTTTCAATGATCAGGTTGTCCAATCGGCACATAGCATGGATATGGAAACCATACTATGGACTGTTGACACGATTGATTGGAAGAATCCATCCGTTTCTGTTATGATAAACCGGGTAACAGAAAAAATTCATCCAGGAGCAACGGTGCTTATGCATCCTACATCATCCACTGCGAATGGATTGGATCAACTAATCAAACTTATTAAAGAGCGCGGATATAAACTTGGAACAATTGAAACACTTCTCAGTGAAGACAGATAATCTTCATGTATCAGTCTATCCTTAATTATACGGATGGGACACATTAGGAGGAAAAATAGTGATTGATAAGCATACAAGCAAAAATGGAGTTCGGATTGTACTGGAAAAAATACCTGCAGTGCGATCTGTTACGATTGGTATATGGGTCCTAACTGGATCAAGAAACGAAACTGGTGAAAATAACGGAATTTCGCATTTTCTGGAGCACATGTTTTTTAAAGGGACAAAAACCCGTTCAGCACAGGATATTGCAGAAGCCTTCGATTCCATCGGCGGTCAAATAAATGCTTTCACATCGAAAGAATACACTTGCTATTATGCTAAGGTGCTGGATACACATAAGGATTTCGCTTTGGAAATACTTGCTGACATGTTCTTTAATTCGACTTTTGATTCGGAGGAAATGGAACGGGAGAAGAAAGTGGTATATGAAGAAATAAAAATGTATGAGGATACTCCCGATGATATCGTCCATGATCTCCTGGCAAAAGCATCGTATGGAGATCATCCGCTAGGCTATTCGATTCTCGGTACTGAGGGACATTTAAAGGAATTCAATCCGGATATCCTCAGAAGGTATGTCGAACAGCGTTATACACCTAACCATGTTGTCATTTCGGTAGCTGGAAATGTAGATAGCTCATTTATCCATTCCGTGGAAGGCTATTTTGGATCGTACGAGTCACCTGCAGACAATAAGGAAATCGTAAAGCCATCATTTCTAGCACAATCGATTGAAAGAAACAAAGATACCGAACAGGCACATCTTTGTTTAGGCTACCAGGGCCTTCCTCAAGGGGATAAGGATATATATAGCCTTATCATCATGAACAATGTACTCGGAGGAAGCATGAGTTCTAGACTGTTTCAGGATGTAAGGGAGAAACAGGGACTTGCATATTCCGTATTCTCGTATCATTCGACATTTTTGGATCACGGGCTGTTGACGATATACGCAGGTACTGGTAAGGATCAGCTGCCGCTGCTGAGAGATACGATTAGCAAAACAGTAGATACGTTAATTAAAGAAGGACTTTCAGATAAGGAATTGCGCAACAGCAAGGAACAAATGAAAGGCAGCCTAATGCTTAGCCTGGAGAGCACAAACAGCCGGATGTCCAGAAATGGCAGAAATGAACTCTTGCTTCAGCGGCATCGCACATTGGATGAGACAATCAGGGATATTGATGCAGTCAGCCACAATTCCGTGAAACAAGTGATTAAAACAGTATTCAATCATCCTGCTTCAAGTGCATTAATTGCACCCGCAATGAATCCTGAATAAGCAAACACTTTTCTCTAATTGATTGTTATTTTGACATAGAAGATAGAACTGCGAAGTAATAGCAACGGCCAATCTCCGCTCCGGGCAGTCGCTTTCCGTGGCGGGCGCTCTCAGCTTCCTCGGAAGAAACCCACTTCCTGGGGGATCTTCAGCTGTTGCTTTTCCCGCTGGAGTCGACTGCCCTGCACTCCAATCCATAGCGGAGGAAATACACGTAGACTCCAGCGGGAAAGCGAGTGTATTTCCGGAGCGGAGATTACCACAGCCCCACTAGATGAACCTTGGTCTGCCAGCAACGCTTCGAAGCAGGGTTCCTCGGTGCAAGGGAACAAGGGAGCAATCGCAAGCAGTACCCTGGCTTAGCGCATGCCCGCGGAAATCGCATCGTATTTCTGGAGTGGGGATAAAGCTATTCATCAAATTACTTCATAGTTTATATTAACAGAGAAGGTTAACAACAAAGTTTACTTAAAGTGTGCTTCAATCCGCATTGGCGTATTGAAGCACTTTTTATTAGTCAGAAAATCTCATGGGACAGCAGCATTCTAATGCATCGTCGTCCTGTTTTATACATAGCTTTTTCATAGAAACATATATATGATATAAACAGTTTTCGGGAGGCTGGAACATGCGGTTCAAAGAGATGAGTGACAAGGAGATCATTAACGTTAATGAGGGAACAAGACTTGGAATATTGGGGCAGACCGATTTGGAAATCGATGAGAAGTCAGGTCAGATAGAATCCTTTATCATTCCCAATTATAAATGGTTTGGTTTAGTGAAAGAAGGGGATGAAACGAAAATCCCCTGGAAATCGATCAAAAAAATCGGTGAAGATATGATTATGATTGAAACAAATCATTTTGGTTAATACCTTAAAAATCAAGGCTGCTATCACGATTGTGATAGCAGCCTTTTTCTATCTTTTTTTAAACTGACAATCACTCCCACAGTGCTCTCACATAAGCTATAAAGAAAATGATTACAGGAATTGTATGTCTGGAGGGTAAACACAACAATGAGTCAATTAATAGCTGTGATTGGCGGGGACGCAAGATATCTGGAGCTGATCAGGCAACTAAAACAATTACCTGACACTACGATAATTCTCGTTGGGTTTGACAAACTGGAACAAGGATTTATGGAATTAAATGAAATGGAATTAGATGAACTGGATCAGTCTAAGCTCGATGCGGTTGTTCTTCCCATCACAGGTACGGATGCAAAAGGAAATATTGAAACCGTATTTTCGGATAAAGTTATTAATCTGAATAAGGAATGGTTTCATAAACTAAAAAAAACTTCCATTGTATTTACAGGAATAACAAATGATTATCTATCGCAGTCTGCAAATGAAACAGGAATCACATTAATTCCATTGCTGGAAAGAGACGATGTTGCTATTTATAATTCAATTCCTACTGCAGAAGGGGCCATCATGATGGCGTTCGAACAGACAGATCATACCATACATTCATCAAATGTATTGGTGACGGGGTTTGGCCGGGTTGGAAATACGGTTGCCAATAAATTCTCAGCACTCGGTGCAAACGTATCCGTTTGTGCAAGAAGCATCAGGGACCTCGCACGGATTACCGAAATGGGATTGCGCGCAATCCCGTTGGAAAAGCTTTCTGAGAACACGCATAACTGTGATGTATTAATAAATACCATTCCATCTCCGATTGTCACAAAGGAAGCAATTCAGAATCTGCCGGTAAACGCAATTATTATCGATTTGGCATCCAAGCCAGGCGGTACGGATTTTGAGTTTGCCGATAAAAGGGGAATTAAAGCGATTTTGGCAAGAAGTCTTCCCGGAATTGTAGCACCCCGAACGGCTGGAAAGATATTGGCAGACGTTATAACACAAATTCTGGAAGAAGAGAGGGAAGCACTATGAATCTGGCCGGAAAGCGGATTGGAATTGGATTGACTGGTTCGCATCACACATTTAAACAGGTGTTTGTGCAGCTAGAAAAGTTGATGAGAGAACAGGCCGAAGTCATTCCAATTGTTTCCTACACTGTCCAAAACACGGATACAAAATTCGGTAAAGCCACAGATCATATTAACGAACTGGAACGTATTACAGGAAATAAGGTCATTAAAACGATTCCGGAAGCGGAGCCCCTTGGACCAAAGTCGCCGCTTGATTGCATGGTAATCGCGCCGCTTACTGGAAATTCATTGAGTAAGATGGCAAACGCCCAAACAGATAATCCGGTTCTGATGGCCGCGAAATCCACCTTGAGAAATCAGAATCCGGTCTTGCTTGGTGTGACGACAAACGATGCATTGGGATTGAATGGGACCAATTTGATGAAACTGATGAACAGCAAGAATATCTATTTCATCCCTTTTGGACAGGATGACCCATACAATAAACCAAATTCCGTATCAGCTAAATTGGATTATCTGGTTGATAGTGTCAAAGCTGCTTTAAATGATCAGCAACTCCAGCCTATTATTATTCCTTATACGGCTGAAAATATGTTAAAATAAAAAACTAGTACAATTAATTGAAGCTAGTTATTTTCCATTTTGAAGGGAGTCATGGCAAATGCCAGTAAAAACAGCATATAATGTTGCAGTCGTCGGAGCAACAGGAGCAGTCGGACAGAAAATCATTCAACTATTAGAAGATAAACGTTTTCCTATAAATAAATTAAAATTGCTCTCCTCAAAAAGGTCAGCCGGGAAGAGGGTTGCTTTTGGTAATAAACAAATTATTGTAGAAGAAGCAACGCCGGAGAGCTTTGCAGGTATCGATATTGCTCTTTTTTCTGCAGGGGGATCTGTTTCTAAGGAACTTGCACCTGAAGCTGTAAAACATGGTGCAGTTGTCGTCGATAACACAAGTGCCTACAGGATGGATGAGAATGTCCCGCTTGTAGTACCGGAAGTGAACAGTGAGGACATTGCAAAACATAATGGCATCATTGCAAATCCTAATTGCTCGACCATTCAAATGGTTGCTGCTTTAAAACCAATTAAAGACGCATTCGGAATCAATCGAATCATTGTTTCCACCTACCAGGCCGTATCCGGTGCTGGTGCTAAGGCTGCTGAGGAATTAAAGATCCAGTCGCAGCAATATCTGAATGAAGAAGAAATGGTGGCTAATCTTCTCCCTGTTAAAGGTGACGAGAATCACTATCCAATCGCATTTAATGCACTTCCGCAGATTGATGTATTCGGTGATAATGGATATACATTTGAAGAAATGAAAATGATGAATGAAACCAAAAAAATCATGCATGATGATGCATTATCCGTTGCTGCAACATGTGTAAGACTGCCATTCTTCACTTCACATGCGGAGAGCGTATACATTGAACTCGATCAGGAAGATGTCAAGGTAGCAGACTTATGGGAAGTACTGAAAACTGCTGACGGTGTTGTACTTCAGGACAATCCAGCGGTACAGGAATACCCTACTCCTTTAGCGGCAGCAGACAAAGAGGAAGTTTTTGTCGGCCGTGTCCGCAAAGATCCTGATCATTCAAAAGGATTCCATCTCTGGATAGTATCTGACAACCTGCTTAAAGGGGCTGCATGGAATACGGTTCAAATTGCGCAATCATTGATTAAAAATAATTGGCTATAATTGTTGTTCAAAAGGTTTCACTGCTCAGGTGAGACTCTTTGAACATACAGTATCCGGTAATAATAGAGGTGTTATGATGCAAGTATTGGTGCAAAAGTTTGGCGGAACTTCCGTCCAAACGGCAGAAAACAGAGAACATGTAATAAAACATATAAAAGATGCCTTAGTAAAGGATTATAAACTGGTAGTTGTCGTGTCGGCATTGGGCAGAAAACCCGATCCATATGCAACGGATACGCTGCTCGGCCTCGTTGATTATCCAGCAAATAAGAACTCGGCACGCGAATTGGATTTGCTGATGTCCTGCGGAGAAATAATTTCAGCGGTAGTCCTGTCCAATGAACTCCAAAAGAACCATATTTCCTCCGTTGCATTAACAGGTGCACAGGCCGGATTCTTAACAACCGAGGACTTTAATAAAGCTAAAATTAAAGAAGTCAATCCTGCGCGCATCCTAAAGGAATTCGAAAAAAATGATGTGGTCGTTGTAGCTGGCTTTCAAGGTGAATCGGAAACTGGTGAAATCACAACAATTGGCCGCGGCGGGAGCGATACATCGGCAGCGGCTCTTGGAGTTGCCCTTGCGGCTGAAAGGATAGAAATCTTTACTGATGTGAATGGAATTATGACAGCCGATCCACGAGTGGTAAAAAATGCCAGACCGCTAAATGTTGTCACTTACAATGAAATTTGTAATCTGGCTTATCAAGGTGCAAAAGTAATCCACCCCCGTGCAGTGGAAATTGCAATGCAGGGTAAAATTCCAATGCGTATAAGGTCAACCTACTCAGATGAACTTGGAACGTTAGTTACGTCATCAAGGATTCTGGAAATGGGAATGGATATACCCGACAGGATGATTACAGGAATTGCCCATATATCATCGATTACACAGATTAAAGTTCAAACAAAAGAATCAGCCTACCGTATGCAATCTGAAGTATTCAAGGCAATGGCTGAAGCAGGAATTTCGGTCGATTTTATAAACATTTCGCCTACTGGTGTGGTCTATACAGTACCGGCTGCACTAACTGAGAAGGCAATTGATATACTGGAAGTACTGGGGTTCCATCCTGAAATTACAGAAGGATGTGCCAAGGTATCGGCAGTAGGTGCAGGGATGAATGGCGTTCCCGGGGTTGCATCAAAAATAGTTCAAGCATTGACAAATGCAGGCGTACAGATATTACAGTCAGCGGATAGTCATACAACAATCTGGGTTTTGGTTCGTGCAAACGATCTAATAACAGCAGTTAATGCCTTGCATGAGGTTTTTGGATTGAGTGAAATTAATGAACCAGTCTGAGACATGGCCTTTTAAAATATGGTATCTCTGTCTTTACGCCCGTACAGAAGAAAGGTGATTAGGAATGAATTTTGGGCAAATATTGACCGCAATGATTACTCCCTTTGATGAAAAGGGTGGAATAGATTTTGAACAAACAAGCATTTTGATTGACTATCTGCTTGAGAATGGAACGGATGGACTGGTGATTGCGGGAACTACCGGAGAATCGCCAACACTGACAGAAGATGAAAAAATCAGTTTGTATCAGCATGTGGTAAAGCATGTTAATAAACGAGTACCGGTGATTGCTGGAACAGGAAGCAACAATACGGCAGCATCGATAAGTCTTACGAAGGAAGCTGAAGCGTGTGGCGTTGACGCGGTGATGCTTGTAGCACCTTATTATAACAAGCCGAGTCAGCAAGGGATGTACGAGCATTTTGCCGCGATTGCCAAGGAAACAAGTTTACCGGTCATGCTTTATAATATCCCTGGCCGTTCTGTCGTGAAGATGACTGCGGAGACTATTATCAATTTAAGTTCAATCGATAATATTGTTTCGGTCAAGGAAGCGAGTGGAGATCTGGACCAGATAGCAGACATAATCGAGAACACATCAGCAGAATTTAGTGTATACAGTGGTGATGATGGACTGACATTACCAATGCTGGCGATAGGAGCTGAAGGGGTTGTGTCCGTTGCCTCTCATATTATTGGTAATGAAATGAAGGAAATGATGGATGATTTTCAGCAAGGAAACATCCGCGATGCGGCATCGAAGCACCGTAAATTGCTTCCAATCATGAACGGACTTTTTACCGCTCCAAATCCTTCCCCAGTTAAAGCTGCACTGCAAATCAAAGGGATTGAATCAGGCGGTGTCCGGCTGCCATTGATTAGCCTTACAGAGGAAGAAACCGATCAATTGAAAATCCTTTTGCAACAATAATAGACGAAGACTATATGAGTGACTCTGATCCAAATGAGCGAAATTAAAAAAATACCGGCTGCAGTCAGCCGGTATTTTTTGTATATTTAGGTCCATACTATCTTTATAGCCATTGTGATGAAGGGAGTGTTCCTAAATGAAAGAAGAGAAAGAAAGTCAAAATAAAAACCAGCAGCAGGAAAATCAGCCACATGCATCATCACTCGTTGAGAAAATTCAACAGCTTGGCCAATCAAATATTCCTCAGGCACCTGAATCAAATATTCATGTTCTGTCCATAATTGGCCAGGTTGAAGGGCACTTGCAGCTGCCACCCCAAAATAAAACAACAAAGTATGAACATCTACTGCCACAGCTGATTGCTATTGAGCAGAACCCTAAAATTGAGGGGCTTATCATTTTACTGAATACGGTCGGCGGTGATGTCGAAGCAGGGTTGGCACTTGCAGAAATGATCGGTTCGATTTCCAAACCGACTGTTTCCATCGTACTTGGAGGCGGTCACTCGATTGGCGTGCCGATAGCTGTCGCTACAAATTATTCGTTTATCGTTCCTACTGCTACGATGACCATCCATCCTGTACGGCTGACAGGATTGGTAATAGGAGTTCCTCAGACTTTTGAATATCTCGATAAGATGCAGGACAGGGTGATCCAATTTGTTGTCGAGCATTCCAATATCAAAGAAGAGAAATTCAAGGATCTAATGTTTGCAAAAGGTAATCTGACAAGAGATATCGGGACGAATGTTGTGGGCAGAGATGCTGTTGAATATGGTTTGATCAATGAAGTTGGCGGGGTAAAGGAAGCAATGAATAAATTAAATGAATTGATAGGAACCGATTCGGACATGGAAGGCAGTGTTGTCCAATGATTTTATATACCCCATTAGCGCATAACGATATTTTTCCAGTGGAGATGGATGCCTACGCTAGTATGGAGAGTGTCTTTTATAAAGGCAGGACATTGTTTGCTTTAAGGAAGCAGGACGGGTCCTATCAGATCCAGCAATTATTGTCCACCGATCCACAGGATTATCTTAACTCGGAATTTGCACCCGGGAGAATCTTATCCTGAGACCAATAAATACCAATATTTGTGATATAATTGCATGTAGTAATTTACACCCTTGCCAATTTGAAAGCAAGGGTTTACTATTCAGATAAGTTGTTATGATTGAGGTGGAAAGATGGCTAGAAAAAAGAAAAGAAGAACTAAAAAGCAATCAAAACTAATGAAATTGGAGCTGCTTGGACTACTATTTATCTTTCTGTCCATATTCGGAAGTGGCGCAAGTGCAATCAGTGATGGAGCAATTCCAGGCTGGCTTGAGCATTTCTTTCAATTGTTTCTAGGAATCTGGTATTTTGTTGCATCTGTTTTTCTGTTTATTACAGGGATGCTATTATTGGTTAAACGGAAATTTCCGGATTTCTGGAGCAGAAAAATGGTAGGTTTCTATATTTTGTTTGCAGGAATATTACTGCTTACACATATTCAAATGTTTGAAAGTTTACGAGTATCTGTTGAAAATACCTCCGTTATTGGTACAACATGGACGAATTTCGTCACCTATATGAATGGAACTGGTACAGCGATCCAGATAGGCGGGGGAATGGCTGGTGCAATCATCTTTGCATTTTGCAATTATCTTTTTTCATTGGCAGGTGCGAAGATTGTTGCTGTATTTTCCATGCTAATAGGTATTATATTTATAACGGAGCTGTCTGTTGGTGATCTTTTTGCAAAACTGTTTGCAAAAGTAAGGTTATTTTTTGCCAATCAGATAATGAAATGGAAAGAGTCGAGAACTGAAAAGAAGCAGCATAAAGCAGAAAGGAAGCAGACGGAGCCAGAAGAGGAAATGGGCGAAGAAGGACTCCAGGAGCAGGAGGAACCTTTCATCAATGATTTTACAGATATTGCTTATGCAGCACCCGAGCCGGATAGTGAGCCGGAGGGAACAGATATGGCTGAATCAGAACAACAGGAGCCGGAGGAAGCAGAAGATCTTGATCATCCAATGCCGATGACTGCAACTGAAAATTACGATTATGTCTTGCCGTCTCCTAATCTCTTGGCTGAACCAGCCCATAATTCCCAGCAGCAGGAAAAATCCCAGATTCAGGCAACAGCCAGAAAGCTGGACCGGACGTTTAAGAGTTTCGGGGGTAAAGGCAAAAATTACAAAGGTACATGTAGGTCCTGCCGTAACAAAATATGAAGTCTCACCAGAGGCTGGTGTCAAGGTTAGCAAAATCGTGGGACTTCATGATGATATTGCACTGGCACTAGCTGCAAAAGATATTCGGATTGAAGCACCTATACCTGGAAAATCCGCTGTAGGGATTGAAGTGCCTAACCAGGAAATTGCCATGGTATCTCTGCGGGAAGTATTGGACAAGACGTGGAGCAACAAAACGGCTAAACTGCTCTATGCCTTAGGCAGGGATATTTCTGGTGAAGCCGTTGTCGGTGAATTGAATAAGATGCCGCATTTGCTGATAGCAGGTGCCACAGGCAGCGGGAAAAGTGTTTGTGTAAACGGCATTATTACAAGTATCCTAATGCGTGCAAAGCCACACGAAGTGAAAATGATGATGATCGATCCGAAGAAGGTGGAGCTGAATGTATATAATGGTATCCCGCATTTATTGGCTCCGGTTGTAACAGATCCCAAAAAAGCATCAAGAGCGCTCAAAAAGGTAGTTTCAGAGATGGAAAGAAGATATGATCTTTTTTCTGATACTGGAACACGTAATATAGAAGGATATAACGAATATATCCGGAAGTTCAATCTATCTTCAGAAGAAATACAGCCTAACTTGCCCTATATTGTTGTTCTGGTGGACGAGCTTGCCGATCTAATGATGGTTGCCTCCAGTGATGTGGAAGATTCGATTACGAGATTGGCACAAATGGCCAGAGCTGCTGGAATCCATTTGATAATCGCCACACAGAGGCCATCAGTCGATGTAATAACAGGAGTAATCAAAGCGAATATTCCGTCACGAATTGCCTTCAGTGTGTCTTCCCAGACGGACTCGCGTACGATACTTGATTTTGGCGGAGCGGAGAAATTGCTCGGACGAGGGGATATGCTGTTTATGCCGGTTGGTTCTTCAAAACCAACCCGTGTTCAAGGGGCATTCCTGTCAGATGAAGAAGTTGAGCGAATTGTAGACCATTGTATTGACCAGCAGAAGGCTTCCTATCAAGAGGAAATGATTCCAGAGGATACGAATGAAATGGTAGAAGAGGTGGATGACGAACTCTATGATGATGCTGTCCAGATGATTATTGAGATGCAAAGCGCCAGTGTTTCCATGCTGCAGCGAAGATTCAGAATCGGCTACACTCGTGCTGCCCGTCTGATTGATGCAATGGAAGCAAGGGGCATCATTGGTCCGTATGAAGGAAGTAAGCCAAGAACGGTATTAGTCTCTCAATCAGCTACAGAAGAGAAAACTTCCTGAGATTTTCCAACATGAAAAGTGAGAGGGAAATCCGTATCCATTCCCATATGTGAAAGACCGGAAAAGAGGCAGATTGGTAGAAAATGATTCTATCAGTCTGCCTCTTTATGTCTATAATTGTCAGATATGGGCGATTTTTTTAAGAAATTTATCCTATTCCTATTTATTTATATATTTAATAATGGTAATATTAATGACGGACAAAGAGTCATACGTCAGAGGTCAGATCTCTTTATTTTTTAGGGGCGGGAAAGAAGGGGATTTTGTGTCGATTAAAACAGATTCAAGACACCTGTATTTACAGGTTATCGATGAAATTACCAGAGATATTGAAAATGGCAGGTACAGTGAAATGGAAAAACTGCCGTCAGAATATCAGCTGTCTAAGCAACTTGGTGTATCACGAGCGACTCTGAGAGAGGCTCTGCGTATCCTGGAAGAAGACAATGTGGTAAAGAGAAGGCACGGTGTTGGAACGTTTGTGAATGCGAAGCCCATTTTCTCGTCGGGTATTGAAGAATTGAAAAGCGTCACGCAAATGATTGAGCATTCAGGCAAGACTGCCGGTTCTCAATATTTATCTGCTGAATTAATAGAAGCGACTGAAGAAGACAGAACAAGGTTCTCCCCAAAAAAGATAGATACCCTAGCCAAAATTGAAAGAGTCCGAACAGCTGACAATAAACCTGTTGTATTTTGTATTGACAAAGTGCCTGCTGACCTGATCCCGATTGAACACGTGCACGAGAATGCTTCCATTTTCAGATTATTGGAAGAAAACGCAAATAAAAGAATATCTTATGCTGTTACATACATCGAACCAATCAGCTATCATGAGCGCATCTACAGCATTTTGGATTGTGTGCCGGATCAGTCACTGCTTTTGCTTAAACAGGTACACTATACAAGCAATGATGAAGCCGTGCTTTATTCTTCCAATTATTTTCGTTCAGATGTTTTCAGTTTCCATGTTCTAAGAAAACGAGTGTAGAACCCGGGCAGTTTTTGGGAGGTGATGGGCACAAATAGATGGCAGCGGGTTTCATTGATTTTTTTGTCAGAATTATCAACAATAATTTATTGAGGGGGCATTTAAATGAAGAACAGTAAGTTGTTATTATTTGCTTTATTGCTTGGTTTTGTACTTGTATTGGCTGCTTGTGGCAGTGGTTCGGATGAAGAAGAAACTGCAGAACCGGAAAACGGTGAAGATGATTCTGCCGCAACAGAAGAAGAGGCTTCAACAGATTATAGTGTTGGTTTAGTAACAGACCAAGGTGGGGTAGATGATAAATCATTTAACCAATCTGCTTGGGAAGGTATTGAAGCATGGGGAGGGAAGTACGGTCTATCAAAAGGCGATGGCTATGATTATGCACAGTCAGCAGGACCTGCAGACTTCATGCCGAACATTACCCGTCTTGTTCGTGATGAGTACAGCTTGGTTATTGCAACAGGATTCCTTTTAAAAGAGGATCTTCAAACAGCTGCTGAGCAATTCCCTGATACAAAATTCGCGTTGGTGGATGAAACTGTAGAGGCTCCCAACGCAGTAAGCATTACATTTAAAGAGCATGAGGGGTCATTCCTTGCTGGTGTTGCTGCAGCAAGTAAAACAACTACTAACAAGCTAGGTTTTGTCGGTGGTGTAGATTCTCCGTTAATCAATAAATTCGAAGCTGGTTTTATTGCTGGTGCCAAATCTATTAATCCGGACATTGAAGTTGACGTCCAGTATGCCGAACATTTTGGAGATCCAGCCAAAGGTAAATTGATTGCATCAAATATGTACAGCAATGGAATAGATGTTATCTATCATGCTTCCGGCGGTACTGGTAATGGTGTATTCAACCAAGCTAAAGACATTAAGCAAAATGATCCTGAACGTGAAATCTGGGTAATTGGTGTTGACCGTGACCAGCACGAAGAAGGTCAAATTGATGATAATAATGTTACATTGACTTCTATGATCAAGCGTGTAGACGTAGCAGTACAAGAAGTTTCTGAACTGCTTGTATCCGATGAGTTCCCTGGTGGAGAGCAAATTGAATTCGGTATTGAAGAAGAAGGTATTGCTATTGCTGAAACAAACACAGAGGCAATGACAGAAGATATTATAAATGCGGTAAACGATTGGAAAGAAAAAATTCTAAACGGTGAGATTGAAGTACCGCAGACCCGCGAAGAATTGGCAGCATTTGAAGAAGCACTTTAAATAATTGAGGAAGAAGGCTTACATAAGCCTTCTTCCATTATGTTGTATAAAATCTTCAACTAAAAAGGATGGGGATTGCCGTCCTTTTTATTTGGTGATTTTTTCACAGAGCAAATAACCAGTAAAAGATATACTAGATTATAAAGGGGTGAAGACCGGTGGAATATGTCATTGAGATGCTGAACATACGAAAAGAATTTCCGGGTATTGTTGCTAACGACAACATTACTGTTCAGCTGAAAAAAGGAGAAATCCATGCTTTATTGGGTGAAAATGGTGCAGGGAAATCTACTTTAATGAATGTTTTATTTGGATTGTATCAACCGGAACAGGGTGAGATTCGTGTTAATGGTGAAAAGGTAAACATTACGAATCCGAATATTGCTAATGACCTAGGAATCGGAATGGTGCATCAGCATTTTATGCTTGTGGAGCCATTTACAGTAACTCAGAATATTGTTCTGGGAAACGAACCGACCAAAAAGACTGGAATAATTGATATTGAAAAAGCAAGAAATGAGATTAAGGAAATTTCTGACCGCTATGGTCTTAAAGTTGATCCAGATGCTAAAATTAGCGATATTTCTGTAGGTATGCAGCAGCGTGTAGAGATTCTGAAAACTTTGTATCGCGGAGCGGAAGTACTTATCTTTGATGAACCTACGGCAGTACTGACCCCACAAGAAATAAACGAATTGATGAGCATTATGCGATCCCTTATAAAAGAAGGAAAATCCATCATATTGATTACGCACAAACTTAAGGAAATCATGGATGTCTGTGATCGATGTACAGTTATCCGCAAAGGAAAAGGTATTGGTACAGTAGATGTTGCCGATACAGATGCCAATGAACTTGCTTCCCTTATGGTTGGCAGGGAAGTTAATTTCAAAACAGAAAAGACAGAGGCTGCCCCGGGGAAAACAGTCCTTACGGTGGATAATCTAGTTGTAAGAGATTCGAGAAAAGTAGAATTGGTTAAAGGTCTTAATCTAGAACTGCATGCTGGTGAAATTGTTGGCATCGCGGGTGTGGATGGTAATGGGCAATCTGAATTGATTGAAGCAATTACCGGACTGAGAAAATCGGTATCCGGCAAAATAAAATTAAATGATAGAGATATTACCAATAAAAGTCCGAGAAAAGTAACCGAAAGCGGCGTAGGTCATATACCGCAGGACAGACATAGATTCGGTTTGGTGCTGGACTATTCCATCGGCGAGAACATGGTCCTTCAAACCTATTATAAAAAGCCATATTCAAAAGCGAAAGTCTTGAACTATAAAGAGATTTTCAACAAGGCTGAAAAGCTCATCGCAGAATATGATGTGCGAACTCCAAGTGTTTTCACAAAGGCGAGGGCGCTTTCGGGCGGAAATCAGCAAAAAGCAATCATCGGACGTGAAGTGGACCGTTCGCCGGACCTGCTGATAGCTGCTCAGCCTACGAGAGGACTTGATGTAGGTGCAATTGAATTCATTCATAAAAAATTGATAGAAGAGCGGGATAAAGGTAAAGCCATCCTTCTTATTTCCTTCGAACTGGATGAGATCATGAATGTAAGTGATCGGATAGCAGTCATGTTTGATGGAAAGATCGTGGCCGAAGTGAAGCCCGAAGAAACGACTGAACAAGAGCTTGGTTTATTGATGGCTGGCAGTCAAGTGAAAGCGGGTGAAACGAATGTCGTCAAATAAGTTATATACGTTATTAATACCGATTGTATCCGTTATTCTTGGATTATTGGCGGGTGCTATTATTATGCTAGTATCGGGTTTTAATCCGATAGAGGGCTACGGAGCGTTATGGAACGGGGCATTTGGTGACTCGTATACATTAGGTGAAACCATTAGAAGATCGACTCCCTATATTCTGACGGGTCTTTCCATCGCTTTTGCCTTTCGTACTGGACTATTTAATATTGGAGCTGAGGGCCAAGTAATCGTAGGTTGGCTGGCGGCTGTTTGGGTTGGACTGGCTGTTGATGCACCGATTTATATTCATCTGCCGCTTGCCATTCTTTCGGCGGCGATTGCAGGTGCAATTTGGGCATTTATCCCTGGGATCCTAAAGGCGAAGCTTGGTGTGCACGAAGTAATTGTTACGATCATGATGAACTATATTGCTTTATATGTGACGAATGAAATTATCAGATCTGTTTTAACAGAAGGTCAGACTACAACGGAGGCTATTCCGGCATCAGCATCGCTTGCATCTGAGTTTTTGCAGAGCATAACGTTTTATTCCCGGGTTCACTACGGAATCTTGCTTGCATTGTTTGCTGCAGTGATTATGTGGTTCATCATCCAACGAACGACAATCGGATATGAATTGAAGGCAGTTGGATTTAATCAGCATGCCTCACAATATGCAGGAATGAATGTAAGTAAAAATATCATATTGTCGATGGTAATCGCAGGGGTATTCGCTGGTCTTGCCGGTGCGATGGAAGGTCTTGGAACCTATGGAACTATTTCCGTAATGTCGAGCTTTCCGAACATGGGCTTTGATGGAATTGCCGTTGCATTACTCGGTGCGAACACTGCCTTTGGTGTAGTTATCGCTGCCTTCCTATTTGGTGCTCTAAAAGAGGGTGCAGGAGAAATGCCTACCGGTGCCGGTGTTCCAACTGAGCTTGTCGATATTATTATTGCCTTGATCATATTCTTTGTAGCATCTGGCTATATCATTCGCTGGGCTATTCTTCGCTTTAAAAAGGAGGGGAAATAAATGATTGAAATATTACAGTCAGTCATCCCTACAACGCTATTTTATTCAGCACCACTGATTTTCACCGCATTAGGTGGAGTGTTCAGTGAAAGATCCGGTGTCGTCAACATCGGACTTGAAGGTCTTATGGTAATGGGCGCATTTGTCGGTATCGTCTTCAATCTGACGTTTGCAGATGTTTTTGGAGATTGGACACCATGGCTGGCAATCCTTACAGCGATGGTTGTCTCCGCTATTTTCTCAATCATCCATGCTATTGCATCCGTTTCCTTCCATGCAAGTCAGGTGGTAAGTGGTGTGGCGATAAATATGCTTGCATTAGGTATTGGTGTTTATCTGACGAAACAGTGGTATGGTAAAGGACAGACAGATATGGTGGACCGGCCATTTTATACAACCGATGTTCCTTTTCTTTCTGAGGTTCCTGTTATCGGTTCTATCTTTTTCCAAGGAATTTATATTACATCCTACTTGGCGATTATCGTTGCCTTTGCTGCCTGGTTTATCTTGTATCGAACCCCATTCGGTCTGAGGCTCCGTGCGGTGGGCGAACATCCGATGGCTGCAGATACGAACGGTATTAATGTTTCGCGTATGCGTTATACAGCAGTAATCATTTCCGGGGCGTTTGGTGGATTGGGCGGATCCATATTTGCGCTCACAATCGCTTCAAATTTCTCGCATTCGACTATTGTCGGACAAGGATTTATGGCGTTGGCGGCCGTTATTTTTGGAAAATGGCATCCGCTTGGAGCAATGGGTGCAGCATTATTCTTCGGTTTCGCTCAAAGTTTGAGTGTTATCGGCTCAAGCATCCCTGTTCTTCAGGATGTGCCGCAAATA
Organism: Oceanobacillus massiliensis str. N'diop; assembly: GCF_000285495.1. Taxonomy (GTDB): domain Bacteria; phylum Bacillota; class Bacilli; order Bacillales; family Amphibacillaceae; genus Oceanobacillus; species Oceanobacillus massiliensis. The sequence continues at coordinate 85,761 of NZ_HE610977.1, read as the reverse complement.
TTCCTGCTGATTGCGCCATATGTATTGACCATTCTGGCCCTTGCAGGATTTATCGGCCGTGCGGATGCACCACGGGCTAATGGAGAGCCGTATATAAAAGGGAACAGATAAATTTTTTACGAAGATTTTTAAAGAATATAGTGTGCGAACGGACTTGCTTTTAATAGCAAGTCCGTTTTTTTTGCCGTATAATGGATGACAACTGGTAAAAATGTGCAAAATATTCGATGGGGAACTAAACTTACATAGTATCGGAGGATATATATGGATACCATTCAGGAAAAGAAATTACAAGAAAACGGTCTGAAACTTCATTTTATACAAAGCAAAAAATACAAAACAATTAACATTGTAGCTAAGTTACGGGCACCTTTGGAGAGGGAAACCATCACCAAACGGGCACTTCTGCCTTATATCCTGAAGCAAGCGACCAAAAATTATCCGAGCAGAAGTGAGCTTCAGCTGAAATTGGATGATTTATATGGAGCAGTGCTATCTGCTGATGGATCGAAAAAAGGGGAGAACCATATCATTTCCATTCGCCTGGAAGTTGCGAATGAAAAATTCATTCCAGATGAATCGGCAATTATCGATGATGCGCTTAGTCTCTTCAGTGAAGTATTGTTTAAGCCGAACATCAAAGAAAATGGATTTGATGAGGCGATATTCAATCGGGAAAAAGATACATTAAAGCAAAAGATACATGCAGTTAAGGACGATAAGATGAGCTATGCCAATAGGAGACTCATTGATGAAATGTGTAAAGATGAACCATACCAGCTCCATGTCCATGGATATGAGGAAGATCTGAATAATCTTACGAACGAAGCGTTATATGCTTACTATAAATCAATTCTGAAGCAGGATGAATTGGATCTATATGTTCTTGGTGATTTTGATGAGGACTCAATAAAGCAAAAGCTTACATCCGAAATGCATAGAGAACAGCAACAGGACAATCAGAACCAGGTAATATCCAAAGCCAATAAAAAGTCGGAAGAACCGAAGGAAGTCATCGAAAAGCAGAATGTCCAGCAGGCCAAACTGCATATCGGATATCGGACCAATACATTGTTCAAGGATGACGATTATTTCGCACTTCAGGTGTTCAATGGCATATTCGGCGGATTTCCAAGCTCGAAACTGTTTATTAATGTCAGGGAAAAAAACAGCCTCGCCTATTATGCATCTTCCCGACTCGAAAGCCATAAGGGATTATTGTTTGTGTTCAGCGGAATTGCGCCGGAGGATTTCGAGAAGGCAAGGGATATTATTCGTTTACAGGTCATAGCCATGAAAGATGGTGACTTTACTGAAACGGAACTGTCTGAGACAAAGGAATTGATTATCAATCAGCTGAAAGAAACAATGGACCACCCTCAAGGTTTGATTGAAATGCTGTATCAGCAGGTTGTCGGAAATAAAACGATGCCACCAGAACAATTAATCGATGGAATAAGAAATGTCACAAAGGAACAGGTTGTTCAGATAGCGGAAAAAATTGAAGAGGATACGGTGTACTTATTGACGAGTGAAGGAGGGTCAAATGATGAATAAACAGACATATCAGGATATAGCCGAGACAATCTATTCGGAAAAACTGGATAATGGTCTGACCGTTTTTTTATTGCCAAAGCCGGAAATGGCCAAGGCTTATGGCATCTTTTCCACAAATTACGGATCGATTGATCAAACCTTTGTGCCAATAGGTGAAACAGAGGAAATTAATGTGCCGGAAGGGGTCGCCCATTTTCTGGAACATAAACTTTTCGAAAAAGAAGATCGGGATGTGTTTGCAGATTTTGGAAAGCTGGGTGCTTCGCCGAACGCATTCACCTCATTTGGCAAGACTGCATATTTATTTTCGGCAACAGACCAGATTGAAAAAAACGTGGAGACGTTAATCGATTTTGTACAAGATCCTTATTTTTCCGAGAAATCTGTCGAAAAGGAGAAAGGGATTATTTCTCAGGAGATCAAAATGTATGATGACCAGCCGGATTGGCAGTCATTTATGGGCACCATTAAAAGCATGTTCAAGAACCATCCGGTAAAGATTGATATTGCTGGGACAGTGGATTCCATTATGTCGATTACGAAAGATGATCTGTACACTTGCTATAATACCTTCTATCATCCCGAGAATATGTCGTTATTTGTTGCAGGTAATTTTGATGCGGACAAGATGATGGAGATGATTAAAACTAATCAGAAAAAGAAATCATTTATGGATATGGCAGAGCTTAAGCGAACCTTTCCTGAGGAACCAGAAGAAGTTGCTATGAAAGAAAATAAAATCATCATGCCGGTTTCCATTCCGAAGTGTACAGTTGGTATTAAGGATGCAAGTGAAGAACTGGCAGCAGATGAATTTCTGCGCCGTGATCTCTTGGGAAATATGATGCTTAGCCATTTCTTTTCGACGGGTGGATCGTTTTATCAGCAATTGTATAAGACAAACCTCATCGATGACAGTTTCTATTTTGAATCGAATCTGGAAAGGAATTTCGGTTATTCCATGGTTGGGAGCAATACCGCTGATCCGGATAAATTTGCTGGCAAGGTTAAGGCTTTATTGTTGTCCACCAATCAGATGCAGCTAACAGACGAAGAATTTGGACGGATGAAGAAAAAGAAAATAGGACAATTATTAAGAGCGATGAATTCCTTGGAGTTTATTGCAAATAAATATGTTTCCTATCATACAGCAGGCATCAACCTATTTGAGGTTATTCCTGCCATTCAGAAATTGACATTGGATGATGCCAATGATTTTATGAAAAATTGGATAAGCGAAGAGCGTTTGGCAGTCTGTACGATTGCTGCTGAGTAAGGAGCGTATAGTTATATGACGGGGAAGAATGTCTTAATCATCGGTGCGAGCGGCGATATCGGGATTGCGATTGCAGAACGTCTTGCAATGGATGGCTATAATATTCTGCTTCACTATAATCAAAACAGACAGAAAATAGATGCATTAAGAGAAAAGTTGAGTGCGGAGACAATACTTTCCGTTATTCAGGCAGATCTAAGCAGGAGTGATGAAATCAGACATTTCCTTACAAAGCTTGTATTGCCTGTTGACCATGTTGTGTTTGCCGGCGGAAGTGCGCACTACGGATTGTTTCAGGATACTGCGGAGGATGTCATGGATAACATGCTTACGCTGCATGTGAAGGCCCCGTGGATGATCTCCAAATATCTATTGCCTTCCATGATACAACGGAAACGCGGGAAGATAATCTTAATTACATCTATTTGGGGGAACACGGGGGCTAGCTTTGAAGTCATCTATTCATCGGTTAAAGGTGCACAGAACAGTTTTGTAAAAGCCCTTGCAAAGGAGGCTGCACCTTCTGGAATATCTGTCAATGCAATCAGCCCAGGCTTTATTGATACGAAGATGAATGGTCATCTAACTGACGAAGAAAGGCAGACAATCGTCGGCGAAATACCTTTGAACCGAGCTGGACTTCCCAGTGAAGTTGCCCACTCTGTCAGCTTTCTGCTCGATGAAAGATCAAGCTATATTCAGGGCGAAATTATCAATATTACGGGAGGATGGTAGAAAACGCTGTTTATCCTGCATAAATAATCGGAAACATCAAATACTATGCAGGATAAAATGAATAGAGGAGGCATGCCAATGTCAGTTCTTGATAATTTCGATTCATGGAAGGGTTTTTTGGCTGATCGGCTTCAACAGGCAGAGCAGCAAGGAATGGATCAGAAAACCATTTCAAACGTTGCTGCTGAAGTGGGAGATTACCTGGCGCAAAGTGTAGATGCCAAAAATGGCGAAGAGGCTGTTTTAAAAGAGCTATGGAGTGCTGCATCTGAACAGGAACAACAAGCAATCGCAAATATTATGATCAAGCTTGTACACAATAAGTGACGAGTAAATAAAATCATCCACGAAAAAAGCACCTCCTAATAGTCGTTAGTGTTTATATACGACTAAGGGGTGCTTTTTCCTCTGTCTCATTTAATTAGGTCTCTCCAGAAATATGCGGATTTTTCTATGATTAAAAAATTTGGAAACATACGGCAATGCTATTTAGAAAAATAGAAAATAATGTTATATTACTAATAGAAAGAATCTTATATGATTGAATATGTATAGGTATTAATTGCTTAAAATAGGGAAAGTGGTAAAATAAAGGGGTTCGCTATGGAAAAAACAGAATGGTATCTCGAATATGAAAATATTATAAACCGTCCTGGATTATTAGGAGATATCTCCTCTTTATTAGGAATGCTGTCCATTAATATCATAACAATCAATGGAGTTGAGAATTCCCGCAGAGGAATGCTGCTTCTTTCACAATATGATGAAAATATTTCAAGGTTAAAATCGATTCTGCAAACAATGGATACGATCAAATTGTTTAAATTGAGGAAGCCGAAATTAAGGGACAAAATGGCTGTCCGCCATGGGAAGTACATCCATACAGATAGTGATGATAAAAAAACAATCCGTTTTGTTCGGGGTGAGCTCGGACTGCTCGTCGATTTCATGGCTGAACTGTATAAGCAAGAGGGACATAAGCTAATTGGAATACGCGGCATGCCAAGGGTCGGGAAGACGGAATCGATTGTTGCTGCAAGTGTTTGTGCAAATAAGCGATGGTTATTTGTCTCCAGTACGATGATAAAGCAGACGGTGCGAAGCCAGTTGATTGAAGGGGAATATAACCCTGATAATATTTATATTATTGATGGAGTAGTTTCCAAAAGGAAGGCTAATGAGAAGCATTGGCAATTGATAAGGGAAATCATGCAGCTTCCCGCCATTAAGGTTGTGGAGCATCCGGATATTTTTGTGCAGTCTACAGAATATAATATGGATGATTTTGATTATATTATTGAATTACGAACAGATGAAGAGGAAGAAATTACATATGAGCCGATTAAGAAGGAATTCAGTGAACAAAGCGGCTTATCTATGTTCGATTTCTAAAATGGAAGGTGTTATTTATGGATGTAGGGGCGAAGCTTAAGGAAGCACGTCTTGCAAGCGGACTGTCGCTGGACAGCCTGCAGGAGACAACAAAGATACAAAAACGATATTTGCTTGCTATTGAAGAGGGAAATCTGCATATTCTCCCAGGGAAATTTTATGCAAGGGCGTTCATAAAAGAATATGCCAATGCAGTCGGCTTGGACTCCAATGAACTGCTGGAGGAATATAAAGAAGAAATACCCAGCACGGAAGAGGAAAATGTCCAATACACAAGAATGCAGCGTACAAGGAAAGAACAGAGTACTGACAAGGGGCCCGGAATTTCTTCTGTCATACCAATGATAATTGTCGCTTTGCTTATAATAGGGATTGTGGCAGTTACATGGTGGTTTATCAGGGAAAATACGTCTGAAAATGGATCTGAACCTGTTGAAGAGCCTCAAGACAATAATGTCATCATCACAAATCCGGATAATACGGGATCTGATTCTGGTGACGAAAATCAAAGTGAAGAGGGAGCAACAGATGCAGAAGAAACAGATACTGATGAGGAAAATTCAGAAGATGGCGATGCATCCGATGATCCTGAAGAAGAACCATCGGAAGCCGAAATAACCGTTGCCGAAGAGGGAACAGGTCAATCACCAGAATCTACACTGGAATTGAATGATGCCCCGGATGAAGTGATTATCACACTGGAATCTTCAAATGCTGATGACCACACATGGCTCGAAATCAGAAATGAAGGTACGGATGAGTCTCTATATAATGCTGATTTTAATGCGGAAACCTCTCCAGTGGAACTGGATGTCAGTGATGCAGAAGCGATTTACTTTAATGTAGGTAACGCGCCGGCACTTAACATTCTAATCAATGGAGAAGCGCTCGAATATCCGGTTGATATCTCTAAGGTACACCAGAGATTGCATTTAAATATCAACAAGGCCGAATAGCAATACAGTTTTTTTTCAGATAAAACCCTTCCTTTGATTATTTCGGAAGGGTTTTATCTGATTGTAAGCCAGATCACACAATCAAAACTAGGAGGAATTTTACCAATGAACTTACCAAATAAACTAACCTTATCACGAATTTTTATGATTCCTGTTTTCATCATTTTGTTATCGGTGCCTTTTGAATTTGGCAGTTGGGACATCGGAGCGGCTGAATTGCCGGTAGCACATTTTATTGCAGCATTGTTATTTATCGTTGCAGCGGGTACCGATTGGGTGGATGGGTACTATGCCCGAAAATATAATCTGGTTACAAATCTAGGGAAATTTATGGATCCTCTGGCAGACAAACTGCTCGTGTCTGCTGCACTTATCCTGCTGATTGAAATGGGACTTGCGCCTGCATGGGTTGTCATCATTATAATCAGTAGAGAGTTTGCTGTTACAGGTTTGCGACTGGTTGCAGCCGGAGAAGGAATCGTACTTGCTGCAGGTCAGATGGGGAAATTGAAGACGGCAACACAAATGATTGCCATTGCCGTTTTATTATTGCATAATTTTCCGTTCTCCTTTATTGATTTCCCATTTGGAATAATCATATTATATATTGCACTATTCTTTACCATCGTATCGGGTGTTGATTATTTCGTGAAAAACTGGCATGTGATGAAGGATTCCAAATAATGAAACAGTATAAAGCGGAAATTGTTGCCGTTGGAACAGAATTATTGCTTGGACAAATAGCCAATACCAATGCACAATGGTTATCACAGCAGTTAGCTTTATATGGGATTAACGTCTATAATCATGCTGTTGTGGGAGATAACCTGAAACGGGTTGAAGAAGTTTTCCGGCAGGCTCAGGACCGATCCGATATCATTATTGTTACCGGCGGCCTTGGACCGACTGAAGATGATTTGACGAGGGAAGCCTTTCAGCTGATAAGCGGACTGGAAATGGCAGAAGATCGTGCTTCCATGAACAAGATTGAATTATTCTTTAAGAACCACAAATTAAACATGACTGCCAACAATCGCAAGCAGGCCCGTGTTTTCAAGGGTTCTGCTGTACTGGCAAATAACGTTGGAATGGCGCCTGGGATGAGAGTTGAACTAGCAGGCAAGACATGGTTCTTCCTGCCAGGTGTTCCCAAAGAAATGAAGCAAATAGCAGCTGATGAAATAATGCCATATTTAAGCAGGCTGACAGGTAATGAACAAAGGATAAAATCTTTAGTTCTAAAATTTATTGGCATTGGTGAATCTGCACTGGAACATGAACTAAAGGATATCGTTCAGGGACAGAGCAATCCGACAATTGCACCGCTTGCCCAGGAAGATGGCGTAGTTATAAGGCTGACAGCAAAAGAGAGAACGGAAGCACAGCTTGTCAATCTGCTGGAAAAATCAAAAGAACAGATTCTAGGTAAGGTCGGAGACTACTATTTCGGTTCTGATGACCAAACCATTGAGCAGGTTATTGTTGATCTTCTTAAACAGCAGAATAAGCAGCTTTCAGCAGCGGAGAGCTTGACGGGCGGACTTTTCACAGAAAAAATTGTGTCGGTCAGCGGTGCATCAAGTGTATGCCCCGGTGGAATCGTCAGTTATGCTGCTGAAATCAAGCATAATATTCTTGGTGTATCGGAACGGACAATTCAAACGAAGGGAACAGTCAGTGAGGAATGTGCCCAGGAGATGGCTGAAAAGGCAAGGACGTTATTTGGAACACAGATTGGCATCAGCTTTACCGGGGTTGCAGGGCCAGATCTATTGGAAGGGAAGCCGGCTGGCACTGTATTTATTTCGATCAGTGATGAAGATGGCTACACCAGCACGAATCAATATTTATTTACCGGCAATCGTTCCTCGATAAGAAAAAGGGCCTGCCTTAAAGGGCTGGAAATAATTTATAATTACTTGAAATCGCAATCTATGAAACAGTTCAATGGCCAAAATTGAATTTTGATGCCATGTTTAAGTGGCAGGATTCTATTGTTTCATTATTTTAAGTTTAAAAATATAAGAACATCCATTCGTTTTTTTCTTGTTAAATAGATTAAAACAATGTATGATGGAGATAGATAATTTAAGGAGGTAGTTTCTTTGAGTGATAGAAAACAAGCTTTAGATATGGCTTTGAGACAAATAGAGAAACAATTCGGTAAAGGTTCGGTGATGAAGCTTGGTGAAACTCCCATGCAAAAACTGGACACGATTCCCAGTGGATCGCTGGCATTGGATGTTGCATTAGGTATAGGCGGATATCCGCGCGGAAGAGTTATTGAAATATATGGTCCAGAATCTTCCGGTAAAACGACGGTTGCGCTTCATGCAATTGCGGAAGCTCAGAAAAAGGGCGGACAAGCAGCATTTATCGATGCAGAACATGCACTTGATCCAACCTATGCAAGGGCATTGGGAGTAAATATTGATGAATTGCTTCTATCCCAGCCGGATACAGGGGAGCAGGCATTGGAAATAGCTGAAGCTCTTGTTCGAAGCGGTGCAGTGGATATTCTGGTTGTCGATTCTGTTGCTGCATTGGTTCCAAAAGCCGAAATTGAAGGCGAGATGGGAGATTCCCATATGGGTCTGCAGGCACGTCTGATGTCACAGGCTTTAAGAAAGCTTTCAGGAGCTATCAACAAATCACATTCAACTGCCATTTTCATTAACCAGGTCCGTGAAAAGATCGGGGTTATGTTCGGTAATCCTGAAACGACACCGGGCGGACGTGCGCTTAAGTTCTACTCTTCTGTAAGACTGGAAGTGCGCCGTGCAGAAACGTTAAAACAAGGTAATGAAATGGTTGGTAACAAGGCAAGAATCAAAGTCGTTAAAAACAAGGTAGCACCGCCGTTCAAACAAGCGGAAGTGGATATAATGTATGGTGAAGGAATCTCTAAAGAGGGTGAAATACTCGATGTGGGTTCCGAGCTGGATATTGTGGACAAAAGTGGTGCATGGTACTCCTACAATGGAGAACGACTCGGGCAAGGACGGGAAAACGCAAAAATCTTCCTGCGTGAAAATGAAGACATTATGGGTGAGATTCACGCAGCAATCCGTAAACATTACAGCCTTGACGAGGATCCAAATACAGAAAATGAAAAAGAAGAATCTGTTCAGGACAGTCTTGACGTATAATTTCATGGCAGTTAAAAAGACCTTTTCCGAGTACTAGTGGAAAAGGTCTTTTCCCATAATAAGAGAAAGTATAAATAATTGTGACGTTTCCTTGACATTACTCGTTATGGGAATTAATATTAAAGATGTATAATTTTATAATTTTTATTATGAAATTAATTGGTATTTTATGCATTCAGAAATGTTACATGCCGACAAATATGAATTGTACAATTTTATAGCAATAGGAGGTGAAATCATGGACATTATTCTCTTAGTCATCTCCATTTTGCTTGCTCTGATCGTCGGTATTGTTGTTGGTTATCTGATACGTAAATCTATTGCAGAAGCTAAAATTTCAAGTGCGGAAGCCTTGGCAAAACAGATTGTCGAGGAAGCACATAGAAATGCAGATGCTACTAAAAAAGAAGCGCTTCTTGAAGCAAAAGATGAAAATCATAAGCTTAGACAACAGACAGAAGAAGAGTTGCGTGAGCGGCGTATGGAAGCTCAGAAACATGAAAACCGTCTGATGCAAAAAGAAGAGAATCTGGACAGAAAAAGTGAAACATTAGACAAACGTGAATCTATGTTAGAGAAGAGAGAACACTCCCTAACAGAGAGACAACAACAAATTGAAGAAATGAAAAGCAAAGTGGAAGCTATGAAACAAGAGCAGCAAACTGAGCTTGAGCGCATTTCAGGATATACATCTGACCAGGCTAAACAGATTATTTTAGAACGAATCGAAAGTGAAATACAACATGAATCTGCTGTAATGATTAAAGAAGCTGAAAATCGTGCAAAAGAAGAAGCAGATAAGAAAGCGAAAAATCTCTTATCGCTTGCCTTGCAGCGGTGTGCCGCAGATCATGTTGCTGAAACAACAGTATCTGTTGTTAACCTGCCTAATGATGAAATGAAAGGTCGTATAATAGGTCGTGAAGGACGTAATATACGAACATTAGAAACGTTAACAGGTATCGACTTAATCATTGATGATACACCAGAAGCAGTAATCTTATCCGGTTTTGATCCAATCAGGCGGGAAATAGCCCGTATGGCATTAGAGAAACTGGTACAAGACGGACGAATCCACCCTGCAAGAATCGAAGAAATGGTGGATAAAGCCAGACGTGAAGTTGACGAATATATACGGGAAGTTGGAGAAGAAACAACGTTTGAAGTTGGTGTGCATGGACTGCATCCGGATTTAGTGAAAATACTCGGTCGTTTAAAATATCGTACAAGCTATGGACAAAATGTACTGAAACACTCAACTGAAGTTGCTTACTTGTCAGGATTGCTTGCTGCAGAACTTGGTGAAGACGTAACACTGGCAAGAAGAGCCGGATTACTCCATGATATCGGTAAAGCAATTGATCATGAAGTAGAAGGCAGTCACGTTGAAATCGGTAAAGAGCTTGCAATGAAGTACAAAGAGCATGAGGTTGTCATCAATTCGATTGCTTCCCACCATGGTGATGAAGAAGCTACTTCCGTTATCGCGGTGCTTGTTGCTGCAGCTGATGCTTTATCTGCTGCAAGACCGGGTGCTAGAAGCGAAACTTTGGAGAATTACATCAAACGACTGGAAAAACTGGAAGAAATTTCCGAGTCTTTTGAAGGGGTAGAGAAATCATTTGCCATCCAGGCAGGTAGAGAAATTCGAATTATGGTTCGACCTGATGAAATTGATGATATCGAATCCGTTCGCATCGCACGTGATATAAGGAAACGAATCGAAGGAGAGCTCGATTATCCTGGTCACATTAAAGTAACTGTAATCAGAGAAACAAGAGCAGTTGAATATGCAAAATAGAAGCAAAAGCGGTCTATGATCGCTTTTGTTTTTATTTT
>NZ_HE610977.1:23752-73261 GCF_000285495.1 Oceanobacillus massiliensis str. N'diop | reverse complement strand
TTTATTTTGACATTCTAAAGCTAGTGTGGAAAACTGATATTATATTAAACGATAGGATGATAGTAAAATGAAGATATTATTTATAGGTGATGTGGTAGGATCTCCAGGCCGGGATATGGTACAGGAGTACTTACCGAAATTAAAAGAAAAGTACCGCCCCAACATGACCATTATCAACGGGGAAAATGCTGCGTCAGGAAAGGGAATTACGGAAAAAATCTATAAACAGTTTTTGGAATGGGGAGCCCAGGTAATTACAATGGGTAACCATACATGGGACAAAAAAGATATATTTGATTTTATTGATGGCGCAAAATATATGATAAGGCCTGCCAATTTTCCGGAAAATAATCCTGGGAAAGGAATTGTCTACATAAATATCAATGGAACTGAAGTTGCTGTCATTAATTTGCAGGGCAGAACATTTCTGCCGCCTGTTGATGATCCATTCCAGAAAGCTGACCAATTGGTTGAAGAGGCCAGAAAGAGAACGAATATCATTTTTGTGGATTTTCACGGTGAAGCTACAAGTGAAAAACAGGCAATGGGCTGGTATCTTGACGGGAGAGTGAGTGCAGTGGTCGGAACGCATACACATACCCAAACTGCAGATGAACGGATCTTATTGGAGGGAACGGCATATATTTCCGATGTCGGAATGACCGGACCGTATGATGGGATTCTCGGTGTGGAACGCGAGGCGGTATTGAAACGCTTCCTTACATCACTTCCTGTACGTTTCGAAACTACCAAAAAGGGTAGAACACAATTAAATGGTATTTTGGTTACCATCAATGACAAAACGGGACAAGCGAAAAACGTAGAGCGTATTATCATTAATGATGATCATCCATTCTTCAGCTGATTGATTGAATTGTTTGAATCTTTGTTGCATAATAGGGAATAAGCTAACATCTCCAAGAATATAGTAGCAATATAACTACAATAGCGCATGAGGAGGTACTAGTAATGGACGTATTAAAAGTTTCAGCAAAATCAAATCCAAATTCAGTAGCAGGTGCACTTGCTAATGTATTAAGGGAGCGCGGCACAGCAGAAATTCAGGCAATCGGTGCAGGTGCGTTAAACCAGTCTGTTAAAGCGGTAGCCATCGCCAGAGGTTTCGTTGCACCCAGTGGAGTGGATTTAATATGTATCCCTGCATTTACGGATATTTTAATCGATAATGAAGAACGTACTGCCATTAAGCTAATTGTTGAACCAAGATAATAGGTATTACAGGAACCTTCCTAGCTACAGATAGGGAGGTTTTTATTTGCGTATCGTATAGAAATATTGTTAAATTTGCAAAGAACCATTATACTTTACTATTGAACACTATACATATAATTCGTTTTATACAGAAAGGAGATTCCTGATGAACGAAGAGCAGCGTAAGCAGCAGGCGCAGATCAATCAAGAAGCTAACTTTGATAGAATTAAAAATACATCTAGTGATGATATGATTTCTAAATATTTCCAAACAAACTATGAACCGCAATCGCCTGATATAAAGAAAGCAAGGAAACGCCGGAAAGAGGATGTGCAATTTCATTACGACTTTTCGATTCCAGAAGATGTCGCTACTGTTGGTAAGGGGAAAAAATTCCTTATCCGTACATATGGATGCCAGATGAATGAGCATGATACAGAAGTAATGGCCGGAATCCTGACTGAGATGGGTTATGAATCTACATCTAACACGGAAGATGCAGATATTATCCTATTGAATACCTGTGCAATTCGTGAAAACGCAGAGAACAAGGTATTCGGTGAAATCGGTCACTTAAAACCGCTAAAATTGGAAAAACCAGATCTTATTATTGGTGTCTGTGGATGTATGTCACAGGAAGAGTCTGTTGTAGACCGTATCCTGAAGAAGCATCAGCATATCGATCTGATTTTCGGAACACATAATATCCATCGTCTTCCACAGCTTATTAAAGAAGCATTATTCGGCAAGGAAATGATCGTTGAGGTCTGGTCCAAAGAAGGGGATGTCATTGAGAACCTACCGAAAGTCCGAAAAGGTAAAATCAAAGCATGGGTTAACATTATGTATGGCTGTGATAAATTCTGTACCTATTGTATTGTCCCAATGACCCGCGGCAAAGAACGGAGCCGCAGACCGGAGGATATTATTCAGGAGGTTCGCCACTTAGTTGCACAGGGCTATCAGGAAGTCACGTTGCTTGGTCAGAATGTTAACGCATATGGGAAAGACTTTGAAGACATTCAGTACGGTCTCGGTGATCTGATGAACGATATCCATAAAATCGATATACCCCGGGTTCGCTTTACAACTTCACATCCACGGGATTTTGATGACCGTTTGATAGAAGTCCTGGCACAGGGCGGCAACTTACTCGATCACATTCATTTGCCAGTGCAATCCGGCAGTACGGAAATCCTTAAAAAAATGAACCGTAAATACTCTAGAGAAGATTATCTGGAACTAGTCCGTAAAATTCGGAAGGCAATTCCCAATGCTACCCTTACGACAGATATTATCGTAGGTTTCCCGAATGAAACGGAAGAACAGTTCGAGGAGACGATGACATTGATGGAAGAGGTTGGCTTTGAAGCAGCCTACACATACATCTATTCTCCCCGTGAAGGGACGCCAGCTGCCCGTAAGACAGATGATGTGCCTGAGGATGTCAAAAAGCAGCGTTTGTATCGTCTGAACGAATTGGTAAATAAACAATCTGCCGAATCGATGAAAAAGTATGATGGTCAAACGGTCAAAGTATTAGTGGAAGGCGAAAGCAAGAAGGATCCAGATGTTCTCGCCGGATACACGGAAAAGAATAAACTTGTGAACTTTAAGGGCCCTAAATCATCGATTGGAAACATTGTAGAAGTTGAAATAACAGAAGCCAAAACATGGTCCTTAAATGGGATTATGGTGGAAAATACAGTTGAGGTGAACTAAAATGACTGAATATAATCGAAAAGAAATACTTGATGAAGCAAAAAAACTGGCGAGTATGCTTGCCGGCACAGAAGAGATTGACCGTTTTAAACAAGTGGAAGCGAAGATCAATGAAAATAAAAAGGTGCAAAGCTTAATCCAGAAAATCAAAACCCTGCAGAAACAGGCAGTTAATTTCCAGGCATACGATAAAAAAGAAGCATTGAAACGAATTGAAGAGGAAATTGACAGGCTTCAGGCAGAAATAGATGATATCCCCGTTGTTCAGGAATTCAAAGAGACACAGATTGTTGTAAATGATGTATTGCAGCTTGTTTCCAAAACCATCGCACGTGAAGTAACCAATCAGGTTATCGAATCAACAGATGGCGATCTGCTCGCAGGGGAAACAGGATCAAAAGCACAAAACCAATCAGGATGCGCACACTAAATTAACTTTTTTTACCGGGCAAAGCAAGACTGCCCGGTTTTTGCTTCCCAAAAGTATTTATTAAGACATATATCTATAAGGAGTCTCCGTGTATTTCGCTCGCTGATTGTATGCTTTTTCAGCTTTATAAAGTTTTTGGCATGGTTGACCATTACTCATTCGCTTTTTCGCAGATTGATTGGAGCGCAGGGCAGTCGAACTCCAGTGGAAAAGGCAACACCTGAAGAATTCCGCACGGAAAGCGACTGCCCGGACTAGAAAGCGGCTGCCGCTATCATTGCGTCGTAGCTTATAACTTCTCCGTCAAATGCAACACTCTTATAGAAACCACCTGATTATAAATAAGAATCAGACCTGTTAAAATCCTTCTCTTAGTCCTTTTCATGAAATGCTATGCACTTTAGGTATTTGTCTTGCATAAAATGACTATGAAAAAAGAGGAGGTAAAAGTAATCATGACTTTTCTTGATAAAGAATATAGAGAAATCATCACCAAAGCTGTCTGTGGTAAAGGGCGAAAATTCACAAAGGATTCCCATTCCATCTCTCCGTCACATAGACCTTCAAGCATTTTGGGTTGCTGGGTTATCAATCATTTATATAATGCCAAGAAAAAATCCGAAGACACAGTCGAGATTAATGGTAGCTACGATATAAATATTTGGTATTCCTATAACGATAACACAAAGACGGAAGTGGTTACCGAGCGGGTAACTTACAGTGATATTATTCCACTATCGGTAAAGGATGATAAATCGGTTAATGACGAATATGACGTGATTGCCAAAGTCATTCAGCAGCCGAACTGTCTGGAATGCAAAATTTCAAGTAATGGCGGTAAAGTTACAGTCGAAATCGAACGTGAATTTGTCGTTCAAATAATTGGCGATACAAAGGTCTATGTACGTGTTAATCCGGTTTGGGAAAAAGAAGAAGATGATGACGATGATGTATGGGATTATAAGCTGACAGAAGATGAAGTCAAACATGTAAATCCTGACTTTCTTCATAAAAATGATTAAAGACGAGAGTATATCACTCTCGTTTTTTCTTTTTTGGAGACGTTATTTTTTGTGCAATTGGTTCGGTTTTTATTAGATATCCCTATTTTTCGATCCCTATATTATGGAGAGTACAATAAGATTGCTGCTGCGAGGATAGATTATTAGCAATGGTGCTTCCAGACTGCATGAAACCAACCGGTTCTGCTACCACCTTGTTTTATGCTATAATTGCAGAAGAATATTATGGGCAGTTGGAGGATTACTATGGCGAAATTAACACCAATGATGGAACAATACATAAAAATAAAGGCAGAATATAAAGATGCTTTTTTATTTTACCGTTTGGGAGATTTCTATGAAATGTTCTATGATGACGCAATCAATGCGGCAAGAGAACTCGAAATCACACTTACGAAGCGGGCTGGAGGAAAAAGCGATTCGATACCAATGTGCGGTGTTCCTTATCACTCAGCTGAAGGCTATATAAAAACATTAATCGAAAAAGGATACAAGGTAGCCATATGCGAACAGGTGGAGGATCCGAAAACGGCAAAGGGTGTAGTTAAGAGAGAAGTTGTTCAACTTATTACACCGGGTACTGTAATGGAGAGCAATATGCTAAAAGAAGGCGAGAATAACTATATTGCAAGCCTTTCTCAATTTAAGGATGGGACACATGCCGTTGCGTATAATGACCTATCAACCGGAGAAAACCGGATTGCATTGATTTCACATGGCTGGGATGCTGTGATACATGAGTTATATAATCAGCCAATCCGGGAAATTGTCATTTCTTCCAATCTGCCGGACGAGCTTCAGGGTCAGCTGAAGGAACGGCTGGGCATAACCTTGTCCTATCAGGATGAAGTCACTTTCAATGCGGAATATCGCAGTCTTAGTGAAAATCTGAATGATGAGCGTTTAATGAAGGCGTTCAGCAGGCTGTTAAATTATATCCAGCATACACAGAAGCGGTCACTTGATCACCTTCAAAAGGCAGAGGTCATCCAGCTGCAGGACTATTTATCGCTGGATATGTATTCGAAAAGAAATCTGGAATTGACGGAAACAATCATAAAAAAGGGAAAACATGGCAGTTTGTTATGGGTATTGGATAAGACAGCTACAGCAATGGGGTCCCGCATGCTGAAGAAATGGCTGGAGCGGCCATTGCTGAATCGGAAACAGATAGAAGAGCGCCTGCAAATAGTGGATGGCCTGTACCATGGATTTATGGAACGCGATACCTTGCGTGAAATTTTAAAATCAGTCTACGATATGGAGAGGCTGGCAGGCCGAATTGCTTTTGGAAATGTGAATGCCCGGGATTTAATCCAATTGAAGCAATCCCTGCAGAAGATCCCTGAGTTGAAAAACACGTTATATCAATTCAATCTGCCTGAAATCAATAGACTTGCAGATGAACTGATTATGCCAGAGCATCTTGTTCAAGTGCTTGATGCGAGTCTAGTGGACGACCCGCCGGTTTCGATTAAAGAAGGTGCTATCATAAAAGATGGCTATAATCAGCAATTGGATACGTATCGCTATGCATCCAAAAACGGGAAGCAATGGATTGCTGAGCTTGAACAGAAGGAAAAAAAGGAAACAAATATAAAATCATTAAAAATCGGATATAACCGGGTATTTGGATATTACATTGAAGTGACCAAGGCTAACCTTCATCTTCTGCCAGAGGGAAGATATGAGCGGAAACAAACGCTGACAAATGCCGAACGCTACATTACACCGGAGCTGAAAGAGAAAGAAACGCTTATATTGGAAGCAGAAGAAAAAAGTGTTGATCTGGAATATATTCTCTTTCTTGAAATAAGGGAGAAGATAAAAAATCATATCCCTGAGCTGCAGCATTTAGCAGACACCGTCAGCAAAATTGATGTATTGCAGGGATTTGCTACGGTCAGTGAGGCTAATAACTATAAGCGTCCCCGATTTGTCGAGGGCAAGCTAACGATTAAGAATGGCCGTCATCCTGTTATAGAGCAAGTAATGAAACAAGGTTCATTTGTGCCAAATGATGTATCTCTTGATGAAGAGACGCGTGTTTTACTGATTACCGGCCCCAATATGTCTGGTAAGAGTACATACATGCGCCAGCTGGCCCTAACGGTTATCATGGGCCAAATTGGATGCTTTGTGCCATGTGATGAAGCAGATCTTATCATTTTTGATCAAATCTTCACCAGGATAGGTGCAGCAGATGATCTCGTATCCGGCCAAAGCACCTTCATGGTGGAAATGCTTGAGGCAAAACATGCCATAGCAAATGCGACAGACCAGAGTCTCATATTATTGGATGAAATTGGGCGGGGGACAAGCACCTACGACGGAATGGCGCTCGCACAGGCGATAGTTGAATATATTCATCATAATATCCATGCGAAAACATTATTCTCTACCCACTATCATGAATTGACAGCATTGGAAGAATCTCTGTCCAGTCTGAAAAACGTTCATGTTCGTGCTGAGGAACATGAAGGGAATGTTGTCTTCCTTCACCAAATTAAAGAGGGTGCGGCAGATCAAAGTTATGGAATCCATGTTGCAAAGCTTGCAGAGCTTCCTGATGCTCTCATAGAGCGGGCAACAGCTATTCTCCAGCAGCTTGAAAGTGATGATAAGCCTGCACCTATAACCGAAAAAATAGAATCTGGACAGCTCTCCTTCTTTGTGGACGATGCAAAAGCAGTCAAGGAAAAGCAGCCGGTAAACAGAAGCAATGGAAGTGTCATAGAAGAATTGGCAAACATGAATTTATTTGAAATGACGCCTATGGAAGCGATGAATGAATTACATCGGCTTCAGAAAAGCATTAAGAAATAGTTCTAGAGAGAAAGGATTGTTTGCATGAGTATCGTTCAAATGTCTGAAGCACTCGCCAATAGAATAGCAGCCGGGGAAGTGGTTGAACGTCCTGCATCTGTAGTCAAGGAGCTAGTGGAAAATAGTATTGATGCAAACAGTACGTGGATCAAGATTGATATTATGGAAGCTGGCTTGCAGGAAATCAGGATAACCGATAATGGGGACGGAATGTCAAAAGAGGATGCCGACAAAGCTTTCCTGAGGCATGCTACAAGTAAAATCAAGAACGAAACAGATCTGTTTCATGTAACGACATTAGGCTTTCGAGGAGAAGCGCTGGCAAGTATTGCATCCGTTAGCAGACTGCAGATTAAGACATCTCAAGGGGATAAGGCCGGTACTTTTTTATCCCTTGAAGGCGGAAAAGTGAAGGAACAGGCGAAAAGTGATGCACGAAAAGGCACTGAGATCAGTGTAGCGGACTTATTTTTCAATACGCCTGCAAGGCTAAAGTATATGAAAAGCCTTCATACTGAATTGGGCCATGTTACAGACGTGCTGAACCGAATGGCACTATCGCATCCGGAAATAAGGTTTGAGGCAACACATAATGGGAAAGGATTGTTCAAGACTACCGGGACTGGGGATTTACTTCAGGTTATTTCGCAGATCTATGGCATGAATGTAGCGAAGAAAATGCTGCCGATCAAACACAATACATTGGACTTTGCAATTGAAGGCTATATTGCCAAACCGGAAATTACAAGGGCATCGAGATCATATGTGTCGACAATCATAAATGGCCGCTACATCAGGAATATCCCTTTAACGCAGGCGATACTTCGCGCCTATCATACACTTCTTCCGATAGGACGTTCGCCAATTGTCGTTCTGGCAATCGATATGGATCCAATACTTGTGGATGTTAATGTACATCCGGCAAAACTCGAAGTGCGTTTCAGCAAAGACAGAGAGCTGTATGGAGCAATTGAACAAACCATTAAAAATAAGTTTCGCGAGATTACCCTGATTCCGGAAATGGAACAAAAACCGAGAGTAAAAGAGAAATCGTTCCAGCATTCGCTTGAATTTAATGAACGCCCGAATGAAAATATGGATATATGGAAGCAAGATCCGAAAGTGGTTTTCGAGTCGGCTCAAGCATTTTCACAAACGGAGAAAGCGGAACTAGCACCCTCTGATGACATCAAGGTGGTAACTGATGAATCAGCTCCACAGTCAAGCGAGACGGAGGCAAATGAAGTTAAAACATTTATGAAGGGAACAGAAAAACCAAGGGTGCCTACCATTTACCCGATTGGTCAGCTCCAAGGGACCTATATATTAGGGCAAAATGAGAATGGTTTATATATGATCGACCAGCATGCTGCACAGGAAAGAATCAAATATGAGTTCTTTAGGGACAAATTAGGCAAGCCAATAAATGAATCGCAGGAATTATTGCTGCCAATGACTTTTGAATTTTCGAAGCAGGAATCCATTTTCATTGACCAATATAAAGAAGATTTTGCCAAAGTAGGTTTACTTTTTGAGCAATTCGGTAATCAGACATATGTTATCCGTTCACATCCTAATTGGTTTCCAGCCGGCTTTGAAGAAGAAGTTATCCGGGAAATGGTAGATCAGATCATGAATGAGGAAAGCGTCAATGTCGAATCCATCCGAGAAGATGCAGCCATTATGATGTCCTGTAAAAGGTCAATTAAAGCGAATCATTATTTGAATCAAGATGAAATGTTCCGTTTGCTTGAGGATTTACGAAAGACGACCGATCCATTTACATGCCCGCATGGCCGGCCAATTATCGTCCATTTCTCCACTTATGAACTTGAAAAAATGTTCAAACGGATTATGTAGGCCATGTATAAAACAATCGCATGCCGACAAAGCTAGAGAGGGTTAGTCCGATCAAGCCTGTAGACACACAGCATTTAAAAATCGAGGTGTTGAAGTTGGAAAATCAGAAACTGATTAATTTTTTGAATCAAATGCTTTCCAATTATTTTGTGCTGTACGTGAAATTACACCGTTACCATTGGTTTGTGCAAGGGAAGCATTTTTTTATCCTTCATGAAAAGTTTGAAGAAATGTACGGTCGAATTGCAATGGACCTTGATGTAATTGCGGAAAGAATATTAATGATTGATGGCAAACCCCTTGCGACGATGAGCAAGTACCTTGATGAGGCAACACTGGTAGAGGCAAGTGCAGATGATAAGGAAATGGAAATCATATTGCAGCTGATCAAGGATTTCTCGCAGATTATCTCAGAGATCAAGCATACAGGAATGCCGCTAGCAGAAGAATTTGCAGATGACCCTACAGCGGATATGCTAACAGCTCTGCAAGGGAAGCTGGAAAAAGATATATGGATGTTGAAAGCTTATTCTGCATATGAATAAAAAAGCATTTTAGGGGAAATACTAATGAAAAAAAACGTAATTGCAATAATGGGACCGACAGCTGTAGGCAAAACAAGGCTAAGCATCGAGCTTGCAAAGAAGTTTAACGGTGAGATTATCAGCGGTGACTCCATGCAGGTCTATAAGGGATTGGACATTGGAACAGCAAAAATCAAGCCCTCCGAAATGGAGGGTATTCCCCACCATATGATAGATATCAGGGATCCGGATCAGGACTTCTCTGCTGCGGATTTTAAAGATTATGTGCAGCAATACATAGACGAAATTACAGCAAGAGATAGATTGCCTATTATCGTTGGAGGAAGTGGACTTTACATTCAATCTGCCCTTTATGACTATAACTTTTCCGATGTGAAACGGGATGCTGCAGCTACCAGGAAAATGGAAGAAGCAGTTGCGGCAGAAGGGATTTTGCCATTGTATAAACGCTTGGAACAAATTGATCCGGAGCAAGCTGCCAAAATTCATCCCAATAATCATCGCCGGGTAATTCGTGCGATGGAAATCTATGAAACAACCGGAATGACGATGACGGCATATCAGGAAAACCAAACCATGGAATCTCCATATAGGCCTATACTTATTGGACTCGAAATGGAAAGGGAAATACTCTATGGGCGAATTAATGAACGTGTCGATCAGATGATTGCAGATGGCCTTGTTGAAGAAGTCCGGAACTTGTATGAAAATGGCTATTCAGATAGCCAATCCATGAGTGCAATTGGGTATAAAGAGTTTATTCCTTACTTCAATGGTGAACATAGCCTGGAAGATTCCATCCATTTACTTAAGCGTAACTCCAGAAGATACGCTAAAAGACAGTTAACTTGGTTTAAAAACAAATTGGATGTTCGATGGTATGATATGACGAACGGTCCAATTGATGAAAAATTGAGAATTATTTTTAACGATTTAGCAGGAATTTTGAAATAAAAGTAGAATTAGTTTAATACAGATAGAAAAGAGGAGGAACTTCCATGGCTCAAACAGTAAATATTCAGGATCAGTATTTAAATCAATTAAGAAAAACCATATTTCGGTTACTGTATTCCTTACAAATGGTTTTCAATTAAGGGGCATTGTAAAAGCTTTTGATAATTTTACGGTTTTACTGGAAACAGATGGGAAACAGCAACTGATTTTTAAGCATGCAATATCCACATTCGCTCCTGTCAAAAATGTTACACTTGAAAAAGAATAGCCTGCCGAACGGACGCTTGTAAAGGCGTCCGTTTTTTAGATTGCCTGCATTTTAGATTGCCGAACATCTATAGCGTCAATTGGCGCCATAGCAGAGCAGAGCTATGGGCTATTGTCACCCATTAATGGGCTCCTGCGTATACTGTGGTTGAGTGAGGGGTGATTTAATAGTGGCACAGGTGCAAGGCTATAAGAATGGGAAAATTAATATTATTTTGCAGGACCGGAGTAAAATAGAAACTCATTCCGTACAATCCATTGACAGCAGTCCTTTTAAGCATATAGACCATGAATTCGCTTCATTTGTAGGGATGAAAACTCTAAAAAAATCAATTAAAGAAGTCTATGCGAACTATTTAATCAATGAAAAGCGAAAAGACATGGGGCTAAGAGATTCAAAGCAGGTACTGCATATGCTCTTTAAAGGCAATCCGGGTACCGGAAAGACTACTGTCGCCAGGAAACTTGCCAAAATCTATTATGACATGAATATCCTGTCCAAGGGCCATTTTATCGAGGCGGAAAGAGCTGATCTGGTGGGAGAATATATTGGCCAAACCGCTCAGAAAACCCGGGCAATCATTCAGAAGGCAATGGGGGGAATTCTTTTTATTGATGAAGCCTATTCGCTTGCCCGTGGAGGTGAAAAGGATTTCGGCAAGGAAGCAATTGATACGATCGTAAAGCATATGGAGGATAATCACGATGATTTTGTCCTGATTCTTGCAGGATATCCATACGAGATGGACCGCTTCCTCACATTCAACCCCGGGCTGGAATCCCGTTTCCCGTTTATCTTGGATTTCGATGATTATGAAGTTGGCCAGCTGATGGAGATTGCGCATAGAATGGCAGATGAGCGGGAATATAAACTATCAAGAGAAGCAGAATGGGAACTTAGGAATCATCTGTTCAAAAAACTGAATGAGAAGACAAGGAATTTTTCCAACGCAAGGTATGTAAGGAATGTGATAGAACGGGCCATCAGGCTGCAGGCTGTAAGGTTATTAAGCCAAAGCAGCTACACCAATAAAGACCTTGTATTGCTGACAGGAAGTGACCTGCAGCTGGAATGAACATGGCACAAGGAATTTTCTTTCAATTGCTTTATTTGGTATGATGGAATAGGAAAATACTTGATATTAGGTGTATATTGCAGCTGAACCGCCATATAACATTATCTTTTGTTTAGCTTTTAAAGGAAGAGGTCTGTCTATGTCCGAGGAAAAGATTTTAATAATTGCAGTTAAGAAGAACAATCAAACAGATGACCGATTTCAATCCTCTTTGGATGAATTGATTTCACTCGGGAAAACAGCTGGGGGGACGGTAGCAAAGGTCATCACTCAAAAAAGGAATCGAATCCATCCCGCAACCTATATAGGGGAAGGGAAACTTGCTGAAATAAAAGAACTGGTAGATGAAGAAGAAATAGATCTTGTCATATCCAATGATGAACTTTCAGCAGGGCAGATGAGAAATCTGACCGATTATCTGGGTGTCAGAATAATTGACAGGAGCCAGCTTATTCTTGATATATTTGCAATGCGGGCAAGAACGAAGGAAGGCAAGCTCCAGGTTGAACTTGCCCAATTGGAGTATATGCTGCCAAGACTTCACGGTCAAGGTGTTGCCATGTCCCGGCTAGGTGGAGGAATTGGGACAAGAGGACCCGGTGAAACAAAATTGGAAACGGACAGACGCCATATCAGCCGCAGAATCTATGATGTGAAGCGGAGACTGCAGCTGGTTGTAAAGCAAAGGGAGCAATACAGGAAACGCAGAAAAAACAATGATGTGTTCCAGATTGCGATCGTAGGCTATACAAATGCAGGGAAATCTACCATATTCAATCGATTGACACAGAGCGAGTCTCTGGAGGAGAATCTTCTGTTCGCTACCTTGGACCCACTTACAAGAAACATTAGAATGCCATCTGGGTATGAGTGCCTGATAACCGATACCGTAGGCTTTCTGCAGGAATTGCCGACATCATTGATAGCTTCCTTCCGTTCAACACTAGAGGAAGTTACAGAGTCTGATTTCCTGCTTCATGTAGTCGATGGTTCCCATCCCGATCAGACCCAACAGCAAGATACGGTTAATAGACTACTGGAGGAGCTGAATGCAGATCATCTGCCAATGCTGACATTATATAACAAAAAGGATTTGATCCAGGATGACTTTATCCCACTTAATCACCCATACATGCTGATCAGTGCCTATGAAAAAGAGGATATCCAGCGGGTGCTGCAGAAAATAGAAGAGATTTTAACCAGTGAATGGGACAGCTATCACGTTGTACTGACACCAGATGAAGGGAAATTAATGAATAGAATAACGAAAGAGACGATTGTAAAAAACAAAGCGTTTGATGAAGATGAAAATCATTATATTCTTAAAGGTTTTATAAGAAAAGATCATTCATTGAATAGTTTATTAAAGGAGCAATAAAGGTACATGATTGAAACATTGATACAGCAGGCTGAAGCTGATTGCAGTGAACAGCATAGAAGAATCAACACCATCGTGGAGACAAATCAAAAGCGTGTTCTCGATGCATTTATAAAAAACAGAATTAGTGATAGTCATTTCAATTCCACGAGCGGCTACGGATATGATGATGCCGGAAGAGAAGCATTGGAATCGGTTTATGCCGATGTCTTCGGTGGAGAGGATGCTCTTGTCAGACCGCAGATTGTGTCTGGGACACATGCCATTACAACCGTGCTGTTCGGGCTCTTGCGACCAGGGGATGAACTTTTATATATAACGGGAAAACCATATGACACATTGGAGGAAGTAATCGGAAAACGCGGAAACAATGCCGGTTCTCTGCACGACTTTCAGATTCAGTATAATGAAGTTTCCTTGAATACAGAGGGTTATATCGATTATCCTGGAGTGAATGCCGCCATTAATGAAAAGACAAAAGTCATTGGCATTCAGCGCTCAAAGGGATATGATAACAGACCATCATTTACCGTGGAGCAAATCGCTGAAATGGTTCGCTTTATAAAAGAAATAAACAAGGAAATAATTGTGTTTGTCGATAATTGCTACGGCGAATTTGTAGAAGAGAAGGAGCCGCTTCACGTAGGTGCAGATATCATGGCTGGCTCTTTAATCAAGAATCCTGGTGGTGGAATTGTACGGGCTGGAGGCTATATTGTTGGCCGTCATGATCTGATCAATCATTGCGCAAACCGATTGACAGCTCCAGGTCTTGGCAAAGAGACCGGGGCAACTTTTAATATGCTGCAGGAAATGTACCAAGGCTTTTTCCTTGCACCGAATGTTGTGGGGGAAGCGCTGAGAGGTGCTGTTCTAACTGCAAGATTTCTCGAGCTTTCTGGTTTCAGCACGTCACCGGGCTATATGGAGGAACGTACAGATCTTATCCAGTCGGTAACATTCGCTAAACCAGAGCAAATGATTGCATTTTGCCAAGCGATACAACAGAATTCTCCAGTTAATTCATATGTCACTCCATACCCAAGCGAAATGCCTGGTTACGAAGATAAAGTCATTATGGCGGCCGGCACATTCATTCAGGGTGCAAGCATTGAACTATCGGCAGATGGACCTATCAGGGCACCATATACAGCCTTTGTGCAAGGCGGACTTACCTATGCACATGTGAAAATTGCCCTGCAGGAGTCTGTGAAATACCTTATTCAAAAAGGTTTCTTATCCAGTGAAAAAGGGTAGAGTACTAAAGTCTGATATTTTAGAGATTTCGATGTCAGAAACACTAACATATTGTTGACATATAAATTTACATATTTTATACTTGGTGTATAAATGATTAAGGGGGTTATCTTTTGAATGATAAAGATCGTCGTTCGATGCCCTTGTTCTCAATTGGTATAGTTATTAAGCTGACAGAACTAACCGCCAGACAAATCAGGTATTATGAGGAAAATGAACTGATCAAGCCTGAACGAACTTCGGGAAATCAGCGGTTGTTTTCTTTTAATGATGTGGATAAACTGCTCGAGATCAAAGACCTTCTTGATAAAGGCTTGAATATGGCCGGCATTAAGCTTCTGCTTGCTGAAGAAGTGAAGGAAGCAGAAAAAAAGAAAGAGCAGGAATCCAGCCTATCTGATAAAGAGCTCAGAAACATTCTCAGAAATGAACTGAACAATGCTGGAAGACTAGGAAGAACAAGTATTAGACAGGGTGAACTATCAAGGTTTTTCGTAAAAAATTGATAAAGTATTGGAAAAATAGAGCTTCATACATAATGATGCGCCGTTTTTTCTAATTTAATACTTATAATAAATTTTTAGGAGGAATATGAATGGGAGAGAGATTTACAAGAGAAGCAATCATTCAACAGATTAAAGAGGAAAATGTGAGATTTATCCGTCTGCAATTTACGGATATGCTTGGAATCATTAAGAACGTTGAAATTCCTTTAAGCCAGCTGGACAAAGCGCTGGATAACAAAATGATGTTTGATGGATCATCCATCGAAGGATTTGTACGCATTGAAGAGTCTGATATGCTGTTATATCCTGATTTAGATACATTTGTTGTATTTCCTTGGACATCTGAAAAAGGAAAAGTGGCCCGTTTCATTTGTGACATCTACAATCCTGATGGCACTCCATTTGAAGGTTGCCCAAGATATAATTTGAAACGCAACCTGAAGAAAATGGAAGAGCTAGGTTTTGATGCATTCAATATTGGTACAGAACCTGAATTCTTCTTGTTTAAATTAGATGAAAAAGGCGAACCTACTCTTGAACTGAATGACCATGGCGGATATTTTGACCTTGCTCCAACTGATTTAGGTGAAAACTGCCGTAGAGATATCGTCCTTGAACTGGAAGAAATGGGCTTTGAAATTGAAGCTTCCCACCATGAAGTGGCTCCAGGTCAGCATGAAATCGATTTTAAGTATTCAAATGCTGTAAAACATGCAGATGATATTCAAACATTTAAATTAGTAGTAAAAACGATTGCCAGAAAACATAACTTGCATGCGACATTTATGCCTAAGCCACTATTCGGAGTGAACGGCTCTGGTATGCATACCAATATGTCCCTATTTAAGGATGGCAAAAATGCATTCTTTGATGAAAGCGGCGATTTGGAATTAAGTGGTACAGCCTATAATTTCCTTGCTGGTATTCTAAAGCATGCAACAAGCTTTACAGCTGTTACGAACCCTACTATCAACTCTTACAAGCGTCTGGTTCCTGGATATGAAGCACCATGTTATGTTGCCTGGTCCGGTTCAAACCGCAGTCCGCTGATTCGTGTTCCTAGCTCAAGAGGACTAAGCACACGTATCGAAGTAAGAAGTGTTGATCCAGCTGCAAACCCATACATGGCATTGTCAGTATTATTGGCTGCAGGACTGGATGGTGTTGAAAACAAGCTTGAGGCACCTGCTGCAATTGACCGTAATATCTATGTTATGGATAAAGCAGAACGTGAAGCAAACGGCATTCAAGATCTGCCGGCTACATTAATGCATGCGCTAGTGGAATTACAACAGGATGAAGTCCTTGTTAGTGCACTTGGCGAACATCTGTTCGAACACTTTATTGAAGCAAAAGAAATTGAGTGGGATATGTTCCGCACAACCGTACATCCTTGGGAGCGCGAACAGTATCTATCTAACTACTAAGCAAAGAGTAATAGATATTTGCCGGTAATGTGGGTGTTCTGTTGGTGGTAGGTATATTAATAGGTCCGCACCCACAAAATCGGCAAAAATTTGATTAACTGTCTTACTATAAAATATCGTTCAGGTATGATTCAAACTGAGCGGTATTTTTTTGATTGATTTTTACTTTAGATATCGAAAAAGCAATATAGACTTTTCGAATAATCACCGAAAATGAAATTGTAATGCAGTACAATCATAAGTTAAATTAACTAACTATGATATAATATATTCAAGATAGAAGATAAATGGAGGAAATTTCATGCAGCGTGGTACATTCCAATTAATGAAATCAGTAAATAAATCAAACATATTAAACAAGATTCGTACAGCAGAGCCGATTTCACGAGCGCAAATTGCAAAAGAGATAGAACTTACTCCCCCAACAGTTAGCAGTATTGTGAAAGAATTGATTGAGCAAGAATTAGTAAGAGAGAGCAGTCTGGGTAAATCTCAGGGCGGCCGGAAGCCCACGATGTTACATATCAATAATGAAGCATTTTATGTGATTGGTGTTGATGCTGGACCGGAAACAGTAGAATGTATTCTCACTGATTTAAAAGGAGAAATCTGTGAGAGAGCGCATAATAAGCTTAAAAAACCGATAACAAACAATGAATTTTTAACGATATTAAAAGAAACCATTTGGAAAATCCTGCATTCTTCAACTGTAAATCAGGAAAAAATATTAGGCATTGGTGTAGCCATGCATGGTGTTGTTGATGTTGAAACAGGAACATCAGTTATTGCGCCTAATCTGAACTTAATAAATATTCCTATTAAAACGGAGCTTGAGCAAGAATTTAACCTAACAATAAAGGTTGAAAATGATGCACGGGCAATGGCATTAGGAGAATCGTGGTTTGGCGGATATGGTGACGAGGACAGTATGGTTGCTGTAAATATTGGCCGCGGTGTTGGCTCGGGATTAGTTATCAATGGAAAGCTGTACCACGGTGAACATGATATCGCTGGGGAAGTTGGTCATATGACAGTTGATATGAATGGGGAAACCTGTGAGTGCGGAAATGTCGGGTGTCTGCAAACCTTTGTCAGTGGTGAAGCGATTGCAAAGAGAGCAAGTAACCAAGCGCCGGATAGGCAGCATAGGGAAGGTTTGACCGGTAAGGACGTCTTTGAGTTGGCTCAAAATGGAGATGACTTCTATAGAAACATTCTACAAGAAACAGGGAAAATAATAGGAATCGGTTTAACGAATTTAATTCATCTAATCAATCCAAGTAAGATTATTTTGGGTGGTGGGGTGATGAAAGGTGAAAAGTATATTTTGCCCGCAATCCAGCAAACAATTGAACAACGCGCACTAATCTTAAAAGCAAAGCAAACCAAGGTTTCTATAAGTAAGCTTGGTGAAGATGCAACATTGCTTGGAGCAGTATCCTTACTTCTCGTAGAACTATTTGATCCAGTTGAAAAAAGCTGAACACATCCGTGTTTCAGCTTTTATATTTTGGTTTAAATTTATGATTGTTAAATTTACGATTGCAAACCAAAAGTAAATACGGTCTGTTTTTGATAGCATTCTCCTGCTGGCAAAATAACACTTGGAAAGCCTTCATGATGTAACGATGCTGGCGAGCTTTGGGTTTCCAAACATACACCAAGATATCTTCTTGATGGACCTTCTTTCAATTCCAATCCATCCATCAGGGTATTAGAAGTATACATGACCATACCTGGCTGGTCCGTTTTCATAGTCATAATGCGTCCACTGCTGCTTTCTTGTACAACAGCATTATTTTCTAAATGATGATCAAAAACAAAATAATGATCATAACCTTTACCAGCAATTTTATTTTGAACGGAAACATCTTCGAATCCTTCTTTTAGTAATCTTCCACCACGAAAGTCAAATGAGGTTTCATCAACACTTATCAGTCTGCCAGTTGGAATCAGTTCCTGGTTAAGTTCGACAAAATGCCCGCTGTCAATAGTGACGTGATGATTCTCAACCGTATTTTTCAAATCGCCATTCAAATTAAAGTAAGAGTGATTTGTTAACGCAAGCGCAGTGGTTTTATCGCTAGTCGCTGAATATTCAAGTGTGAGTTTATTATCATTCGTTAACGTGTAAGTGACAGTAATATCTATATTTCCAGGATATCCTCCTTCTCCGTCAATGCTCTTATGGTCCAGTCTAATCCCGACAGCTTTTTTGTTCTGAAATGGTGTGACACTCCATTTAACCTGGTGAAATCCTTTGGATCCTCCGTGGAGTTGATGATGTCCTTCATTAGCTTCCAGGTGATAGGGCTGATTATTGATTTCGAATGAAGCATCTTCAATTCTTCCTGCAACACGTCCAATAATGGCACCAAAATAATTGGAATGATTCTGCTCATATTCAGTATAATTTTTGAATCCAAGTACGACATTCCCAAATTTTCCATTACGGTCGGGAACCATAATTTCTGTAATAATCCCACCGTAATCGAGGACACTGACTGTCATTCCCATATCATTGAATAAAGTGTATTCCTTCCATTTTCCTAAAATATCTTTGATATCTATCCTCATTGTTTCAGCCACCTACCTATTTAATGTTTCAATAAATCGTTCAAATGCAATTTGCTCCTTAAATACACCAGCGTCTTCTAGCACTTTTACAAATTTCCTTCCGAGCTCTTTTTTTAAAATCATTTCAGCTTGCTTGGGGGAAGAAAGTGTTCCATACTCATGCTTTATCCAATCAGCCCATGCTTGATGGTATGCTTCAACCTTAGTTGTTGCGCCAATCAAAAAATTTCTGATTTCTATTAACTCATCCTTCAATCTTGGAGGTAAGACAGCGAGCCCCATCACTTCAATTAAACCAATATTTTCTTTTTTAATATGATGTACATCTGCATGCGGATGGAAGATGCCCAGTGGATGTTCCTCTGATATGCGATTGTTCCGCAACGCAAGGTCGATCTCAAAGCCACCATTTCGACTCCTGGCTATTGGTGTAATCGTGTTATGTGGCGTATCCCCGGTAAATGCAATCACATTTGCCAGCTCATCTGAATAATATTTCCATGTTTGTAAAATATGGTCAGCTGCTTGAGCAAGCGTATTTATTTGCTCCCCCTTTAAACGAATGACAGATAGTGGCCATTTCAATATAGCCGCATTAATTTCTGGATAGCCGGATAATTTGAATGAATAATCTTCTGCGGCATTTGTCATCGCAAACTCGTAATGCCCTGCTTGATAATGATCATGACTTAATATCGAGCCGCCTACTATCGGTAAGTCTGCATTTGATCCAATAAAATAATGAGGGAATTTTTCTGTGAAAGTCAGTAGTCTTTCAAATGTCCTTTTGTCAATTTTCATGGCACGATGTTCTTGTGATAGCAAAATACTGTGCTCATTATAATAGACATACGGGGAATATTGCAGGTACCAATTTTCCCCTGCATTTTGAATCTTAACGACACGATGATTTGCTCTCGCTGGATGACCGATTCTGCCTGCATATCCTTCATTTTCGTAGCATAGCAGGCATTTTGGATAATTTACATTCGCTTTCATTGCCCGTTCGCGTTTAATCTGATCAGGATCTTTTTCAGGCTTTGACAGATTAATGGTAATATCTAGCTCCCCATAGATTGTTTCAGCTTTAAAGGATATATTGTTTTTGATCCGATTCATCTGAATATAGTTACTGTTTATACTGAGCTGATAGAAATAATCAGTCGCTGCTTTAGGTGATTGTTCATATTTTCTGTTAAAGTTTGCATTAATAACAGATGGCCTTGCAACAAAGCAATTCATGATATTCGCTGATAGAATTTCCTTATCATCCAAAACATCTTCAATTACGCCGTGATCAATGGCATAGGTAATTATTTTTTCAAGTATATTTGGGATAGAGTCATTTATAATCCGGTCGGCTTCATCTGGGAATGATTCTATTTGCAGTAGATTCATAACTTGATTTCGTACATAAATTTTGTCTGCATGCTCGATGAGTTTTGTCTCAATTCCTTTTTCGATGAGACCAGTAATGTACTCATGAATCATTTTCCCACGCCCTTGCCGTATCCATCAGGATATAGGGAATGCCAGTTCCAGGCATCCTGAATGATTTGATTTAACGAAGTGCGTTTTGGCTTCCAGTTTAGCACTTGCTTGGCTTTGGCTGAGCTTGCAATTAATGTGCTGGGATCTCCGGAACGACGCTTGCCAACGATAGCTGGTATATCTTTGCCTGTTATAATTCGCGCTGTTTCAATCATTTCTTTCACGGAAAACCCTTGATTACTTCCTAGGTTGAAAATATCACTTGAACCACCTTCTAATAAATAGTTCAATGCTAATAGATGGGCATCGATTAGATCTTCTATATGGACATAATCGCGGATACATGTGCCATCTGGTGTATCATAATCTTTACCGAAAATAGTGACATGGGAGCGCTTATTAAGTGCAGTTTGTAAAATTATCGGTAGAAGATGAGTCTCTGGACGATGATCTTCACCAATCTCAGCAGATTCCCGCGCACCAGCAACATTGAAATAACGTAAAGAAACATAATTTAGGCGATGTGCATGCTCGGTCCATTTCATTAGTTTTTCCATTGTTAATTTTGTTTCACCATAAGTACTTGTTGGATTTGTTGCCATTGTTTCCGTAAGTGGGAGCGAGTCAGGTTCCCCGTAGACTGCGGCCGTTGATGAAAATACGATATTCCTTACATCGTGCTCAACCATAACTTGCAACAAAACTTGAGTTCCATAAACATTGTTGTCAAAGTATTTAAGAGGGTTTTCCATTGATTCACCCACAAGAGAGGTTGCTGCAAAATGAATAACGCCATTAATGGACTCCTTTTCGAATACACTGCGGAGGAATTTGATATCTCGAATGTCCCCCTGATAAAATGTCGCGTTTGGATGTAGTGATTCTTTGTGTCCTGTCTCCAAATTATCGACGACAACAACATTTTCCCCTTGATCAATCAGTTGATATACGGCATGGGAGCCAATGTAACCAGCACCACCTAAAACTAGAACACTCATTGTACCACTTCCTTTGAAATTTCTTTTGCACCATCACCGATTGATGCAGTATAGAAAGTTGCGTCGTAGCCAATAGTACGATGATAGATTGCGTTTACCTTTTTCTTGAAGTCTTCAACCTTATTTTTTTCAACAATTGCGATCGCACATCCTCCAAAACCAGCACCGGTCATTCGTGCCCCTAATATACCTTCCTGTTTCCAGGCGGCTTGCACAATGGTATCAAGTTCGAGTCCGGTAACTTCATAGTCATCCTTAAGTGAAATATGGGATTCATTCATTAATTTCCCAAATCCTTGCAGATCACCCATTCGTAATTTATCAAGCGCTTCTAAAGTACGGGCGTTTTCGTATACGATATGTTTAGTTCGCTTCCGATTCGTTATGTTCGTGATAAGGTGTTTATGCTTCTCAAATTCTTCTATAGTCAATTCTCCAAGACTGTCTATATGGCATTCCGTTTGCAAGTCTTTAAGGGCAAGTTCACATTGTTTACGCCGTTCATTATATTTGGAACCTGAAAGCGTACGTTGTTTGTTCGAATTAATGATAATAACAGCGTGTTTTTTTAGTGAAATTGGTGCATATTGATATTCTAATGTTTTGCAGTTTAATAGAATGGCATGGTCTTTCATTCCTTTCCCGACTGCAAATTGATCCATGATTCCACTATTCACACCAATATACTCATTTTCAACCATTTGTCCGAGTTGAATAATTTTCAAACGGTCAATGGTTAGATCATATATTCCTTCCAAAAGAATTCCCGTTACCATTTCAATCGAAGCAGAAGAAGAGAGACCCGCACCACTTGGAATGTTTCCAAAAAATAAAATATCAGCGCCATGTGAAATGTCATATCCGGATTTTTGTAAGTATAGAAGCATTCCTTTTGGATAGTTGGCCCAATCATGATTGTCATTAAAGGATAAATCAGATAGATCACATTCCATGATTCCCATCTGAGCAAAATTCATCGAATAAAGCCGCAATCGTTTATCGTTTCGTTTATTCCCTATGGCATATGTTCCTAAAGAGATTGATGCAGGGAATACATGCCCACCATTGTAGTCTGTATGTTCACCTATTAAGTTGATTCTTCCTGGGGCAAAGAAGGACCGAGGTAGTGGGGGGGTTCCAAATTTTTCCTGGAATACGTTTGCGAGTTCCTGTGTATTCATAATAACCTCCTATATTATCTGTATTAGGTGGAATTTCAAAGAGAAATACGTACATAAAATGTTTTAAATATTAATAAAAAACTATAATAGTTAATTAATTTAATTAACTTAATGGTACTATATTTATTTTATAAAAACAAGGATTAATTGAAAGAGGATATGAGAGTGAACTGTCAGGATAGAAGTCATTTATAAAATATTTATGTAAATTATGCGGATCGCGATTGATGGGACAGGTCAAAACAGTCTACCGGCAAAGTAAAAAGAAAGGAGCAAATTAATCAATGGAAGATACTACCGAATCTTGTGCTGCTTGGGGAGGGATGGATCTGTATATAAATTTGGATATTGGTTCAATAAGATTGATTTGCAAAAGCCGGCTGAATTTCGCGGAAACACATCAATGCCGTAAAGTTTATGCTCAGCAAAATCGAATCATCCAGAAGTGTTGGGGGTAGCAAGGAATTGGACACCAAACTAACCTAAATGAAGAAAGTGCAATCCGACAGATATGAGCACAAGGGGAAAGCTAGGGCTTTAAATAAACCTGATACGTTCGTTTATTTCAAGGTAGATAGAATCCTCCCCAAAGTATTAAAACCTAATTGACATACATAAAATCCATGTTTATAATAAGCTTTAATTAAATTAATTAACTAATGTTTATTATCAGAATATTTAATGGTTATGATACAAATCAAGTAAATTTTATAACGATACAATTTTAAGTTTTTTTAATTAGTCAAACAATTACCATTGACAAGCTAAAAGTTTGTGTTTATTATTTAATTAGTTAATTAATTTAATTAATACATGTTTACCTTTTTATTTTTTCTTTCTTATGAAAGCGAATACATTGAAGGATGTCCTGTCTGCTTTGTTCATAAACAATGAAAGGAGGAAGGAACAACAGTATCCATTAATTTATAATTATTGAAATGTAAAGGGGAGATTCAATGATGAAGATGAGGTTAGTGTTATTTATTGGGATAGTTTTAACTGCTATCGCACTTATCGGATGTAGCGGCGGAACAGATGATGCTGGTGGGAAGGTTAAGGTGCCAGAGGGTGCTACAGAGGTTGTCATGTGGAACCTGTTTGGTGGCGGTGATGCGGATTTTATGCAGGAGATTGTTGATGAATATAACGCAAGTCAGGAAGAGATTTTCATAAACAATGTTCAACAAGAATTTGAAGAGTATTATACCAAGCTGATTACAAGTGTTTCTGCAGGCAAAGGACCGGATTTGGCTGTATCTCATACGAATGTGCTGCCGGAATTAGTTAGCCAGGGGCTTGTCCAGGAATTGGACACATATGGTACAGAAGTTGGGTTGGACTGGGAAGATTTCAATCAAAACATTTTGGAATCGACAGTTTTCGATGGAGAGCACTTTGCTGTACCGATCGATACACACCCGCATATTTTTTTCGTGAATAACCAGCTTGTCGGTGATGCAGGACTTCTGAATGAAGATGGAAGTGTAAAAATGGAACAGACTCCAGAAGGGTTTGTTGAGTTTCTGACAACACTTAAAGAAGAATTGCCAGAAGGTAAATTTCCAATGGCGTTTTCTACGGCTGGTGTCGATTCCTATCGATTATGGTTCTCCTTCTATAGCCAATTAGGCGGGGAGAATATCGTAACGGATGATTTGGATAACCCAGAATATGTACTTGATGTTGAAAAAGCAATTGAAGCTGCAAATTATATGCATGATTTATGGCATAAGTATGAGGTTATTCCATTAAACTTAGCGGATTTCTATGCTGATTTCCAGTCTGGCAATGCAGCCACTATTTCTACTGGAGTATGGGCAACAGGTACCTGGGAGGCTACTGAAGATTTAGATTTTTCAGCAATGCCTGCGCCAAATATATTTGGTCAGGACAGTGCATTTGGTAATTCGCATACCTTTGTGATTCCTACTAATCAAGATGCAGATCCGGAAGTTCAAAAAGGTGCCATTGAATTTATGGACTACGCTACAGATAAAGGTGTAAATTGGGCCGAGGCAGGTCATATTCCCGCAAAAACATCCATTGTCGAATCGGAAGAATATGCTGAACTTCCGTATCGCAGTGATTATGCAGAAGTAGCAAACTATGTTAATTTTCCAGACCAAACCATTCATGCTCGCGGTATTCAGGACATACTTATTCGCAACCTTGATTTAATTTGGACAGATGAGGCTTCTCCTGAGGAAGCGTTTGACCTAATTGAAAATGAAGTAAAAGCGCTAATAGGAGAATAATTTTAACGGTCATTGCTCCTAATTTACTTTAGGAGCTCTTGATTTTTGAGGGGAAGGAGTCTATTTATGAAAAATAAGTTATGGATACAGGATATGAAGGCCGTTCCTTTTCTATTGCCGTTTTTAATCGTATACCTAATCTTCACTATATTCCCTGTTATCAAAGGGTTGGAAATGAGCTTTTATGATTGGTCACTAATTGGCAAAGTGGACTTCATAGGGTTGGAAAACTTTACGGCCATGTTCAGTGATCCTTATTTCTGGAGAAGTCTTGGAAATACAACACTATTTGTTGTTTTAACAACACCAACAATGATGCTGCTGGCACTAGGACTAGCATTGCTTGCTAACTTAAATACGAAGCTTCAAACCTTTTTCAGAGGAGCTTATTTTATTCCGAGTATCTTATCTGTCGCGGTTATTTCCTTTCTGGCAATCTTTATGCTGCAGCCATATAACGGATTCGTTAATACCATCCTCCATACTATAGGAATGGAAGCCGAGCCTTTTTGGCTGGCCGATAAATTCCTTGCTTGGATTACGATTGTAGTTGTTACATTATGGTGGACGGTTGGGACAAATATGATTTTATTCCTTGTAGCACTGCAGGATATTCCAGAAGCATTATACGAGGCAAGTGAAATAGATGGAGCAAGTCGCTGGGAGCAGTTTTGGTATATTACTTTGCCGCAGCTTAAGCCAATTTCCAAAGTGATTTTGCTGTTGCAGGTTTTAGCTTCATATAAAGTATTTGCACAAATTATGCTAATCACTGGCGGTGGGCCTGGCGGAGCAACTAGACCTCTCATTCAATATATCTATGAAACTGGCTTCACACAAAATAATTTAGGGTATGCTGCTACCATGTCTTTTGCACTGTTCTTTATCCTGCTGATTTTGTCGATAATCCAGCTAAGGCCACATAGATCGGAGGAGAGGTAAGATGGGACAACCGAATCCAATTCCAATTATAGATGAACAAAAACCAATCAAGAAAAGGAATGGGCGGGAAACAAATAATAAAAAGAAACAATCTAAACAATTGAACAGGAATCGTGATCCATTTCTTCCTGTCAAAATTACGATAGCGATTGCTGCGGGAGTCCTGTTCGTTTTTCCTATCATATGGATGATTTTTGTTTCCATAAAACCAGATGGATACAGTACAGCGAATGCAATAGAATGGTTTTTGCCACCATTTACATTTTCAAATTACACAAATATTATTTCCGAAACGTTAATACTTCGATGGACATTCAATAGTTTTATCGTAGCCCTTATTACAACAATTTTAACGTTAATTGTGACATCATTAGCTTCTTTTGCAATATCTCAAATGAAATTCCGTTTCAAAAATACTATTTTTATATTCTTTCTAATAGGCTTAATGATTCCTGGGGAAGCCACCATTATTCCACTATATGAAACAGCGAAAAGTTTAAACTTGATTGATAGTTATGCAGGACTAATTCTGCCGATGATCGCTTCACCACTGGGTGTAATCATATTAAAGAGTTTCTTCGATGGCATACCCAAAGAACTATTTGAAAGTGCAAAAATGGATGGGTGTTCAAATTTTAAACTGTTTTATAAAATCGCTTTGCCTCTTGCCAAGCCAGCCTTAGCGGCGATAGCTATCTTTACATTTATTGGGTCTTGGAATAATTTCTTATGGCCGTACTTGTCAATCTTATCTGAAGAACTCTATACGTTACCAGTAGGTCTTCCAGTATTTAATTCCAGCTACTCACAGGCATATGTGTTGCCAATGACAGCTAATGCTATCGCCTCCATTCCGGTTATTATCGTGTTCTTGATCTTTCAAAAACAAATCATTAAAGGAATTAGTTTTACAGGGCTAAAAGGGTAATCGATAGAAAACGGACATATATTCCGAAAAGCCACCACTGCGGCAATTGATGCAATTTCAAAGAACAATTTAAACCAGTAGATCCTGATCCATGAATCGAATCCACATCATTTTTCATATCGAACCAATTAATTAAAGGGGGTGTGGTCTATGCGTAATAAGGAGATGGAAACACGTTCATGTTGCTCAGTAAGGAGATCGGATATTTCCAGAAGAAGCCGTAATGGAATAGCCCCTTCAGATATTCAGACGGGAAACGTCAGGTATCAAGACAAAATGGTGCATCTACCTGGTGGTGATTTATTAATGGGAACGGAGGATAAAGAGGGGTTTCCATCTGACAGGGAAGGCCCAATAAGAAACGTTAAAGTAGAACCATTCTACATTGATAATCACGCCGTTAGCAACAGGGAATTCAAACGCTTTGTTGATGAAACGAATTATCAGACAGTGGCTGAGAAATTTGGCTGGTCCTTTGTGTTTTATGAATTTTTGACCCTCGAGCAATTGAATGATGAAGAGCAATTGCAGGATGTGCCATGGTGGTATGCTGTGAAAGATGCCTTCTGGTATCAGCCTGAAGGGAAAGGGTCGACGATTGAGCGGCGTTTGGACCATCCTGTTGTACACGTATCCTGGTATGACGCCACGGCTTTTTGTGATTGGGCTGGAAAGCGTCTGCCGACAGAACGTGAATGGGAATTCGCTGCTCGCGGAGGACTTGAACAGAAAAAATATCCATGGGGAGATGAGCTAACTCCGGATGGAAAGCACTTCTGCAATAT
Organism: Oceanobacillus massiliensis str. N'diop; assembly: GCF_000285495.1. Classification (GTDB taxonomy): domain Bacteria; phylum Bacillota; class Bacilli; order Bacillales; family Amphibacillaceae; genus Oceanobacillus; species Oceanobacillus massiliensis. The sequence goes on along the minus strand of NZ_HE610977.1, from coordinate 45,621 downwards.
TTGGCAGGGAAAGTTTCCGCAATATAATTCAAAAGAAGATGGCTATTTAGGCACAGCCCCCGCAAAGTCGTTTCCGCCAAATAATTATGGGCTTTATAATATGTCGGGAAATGTATGGGAATGGTGTTCAGATTGGTTCAATCAAGACAACCAGACGCAGAAGAGCATGCGCGGTGGATCCTATCTATGCCATCAATCCTATTGCAATCGTTATCGTGTAGCGGCAAGGAGTTCAAATACGATGGATAGTTCAGCGGGGAATATAGGTTTTCGTTGTGTACGTGATGGATGACGTAGACAGACAGGGATTCCAGTGCATAATCCATCCAAACGGCTGTTAAAATGGCTGGACTGGTGGAGAAAGAATAGATAGAGTTCAAGATTAGCTTACTGATTGCCTCGGGATTTAGTGAGGGAGTGCAAGTTTTGGATAGAAAAATGAATTGTCTGCAGCAGACAATTCAAAGCAAAAAATTTGGTTATTAAATGATAGATGTAATATTACTCATACTTGGAGGGCGAAAACGGTGAAAAACAATCCGAATATTTTGTTGATTTTGACGGATGATTTAGGGTTTTCTGATTTAAGCAGTTATGGAGGTGAAATCAGCACACCAAATTTGGATCAACTGGCTAACAATGGATTACGCTTCACTCAATTCTATAATTCAGCGCGCTGTTGTCCGAGCCGTGCTTCCCTATTAACCGGTTTGTATCCGCATCAAGCTGGTATAGGGGAAATGACGGAGGATAGAGAAACACCAGGATACCGCGGCTATTTGAAAAACCAGTGTGTCACGCTTGCAGAAGTTTTAAAAGAGGGTGGTTATCACACGTACTTATCAGGCAAATGGCATGTTGGAGAGCGTATGCCAACTGAACGTGGGTTTGATGACTTTTATGGATTATTGGGAGGATTTGCGAGTTTTTGGGACAAGGAGAATTATGTTCGCTTACCTGAAGGGCGGCCAGAACGAAGCTATTCCGACGGTGAATTTTATGCTACAGACGCAATTACTGATCATGCATTGGATTTCATCGAGGAGTCTCGCAGTGATGAACAGCCTTATTTTCTATACCTATCCTATAATGCGCCACATTTTCCATTGCAGGCACCGAAAGAGGACATTTTAAAATATGAAAAAATATATGAAAAAGGATGGGATAGGATACGGGAAGAACGGTTAGAAAGAATGAAACAATTACAGACAATGGATAAGGATATGCAATTGACGCCACGCTCAGAATATTGGAATCGGGACCGTAACATTAGCGGAGTCAATCCAGCCTGGGAATCCATTGATCCAGACCGAAAAAAAGATTTGATACGGCGGATGGCTATTTATGCCGCCATGGTTGACCGGATGGACCAGAATGTCGGCCGCGTAATTGAAAATCTTCGGGACCATAATGAACTTGATCATACATTGATACTGTTTTGTTCCGATAATGGGGCATGTGCGGAGTGGGATCCATGGGGATTTGACGACTGGATAACAACTTCAAACTTTTTGCATCGAAAAGAAGATTTGGATCGGATGGGTGGACCCGAATCCTATCATAGTTATGGATCCGGATGGGCAAATGCGTGCAGTACGCCATTTCGTATGTATAAGCACTATGCACATGAAGGCGGAATTAGTACGCCCTTAATTGCCCACTGGCCAGAAGAGGTAAAACGAAGAGGAGAGATCGAGCACTATTCAGGTCACTTTATTGATTTTATGGCTACTTTTATCGATATTACCGGAGCTTCATATCCAGAGGAATTTAAAGGGCACAAGATACTCCCGATGGAAGGAAGGAGCCTGATGCCAGCTTTCAAAGGAGAGCCTACCGAACCTCGAATATTGTGTTTCGAACATGAGGACCATTGTGCCATTCGCGATGGTGAGTGGAAACTTGTGAAAATAAAAGAAAAAGACTGGGAACTTTACAACATGAATAATGATCGGACCGAGATGAATAATTTGGCAAATGAATATCCTGAACTGGTAGAACAGATGAAGCAAAAGTGGGGGGATTGGGCTGCTAGAACGGACGTGTATCCACGATCTAAAGTGTATTGATTTTAAACAATAGCATCGCCTAGTAATAGATTATTTTATATTTGTTTTCTATCATTTAAAACGATAAATAAGGAGAGATTCACATGACAAAAACAATTGCAACCTATCAACGCACAGAATATCCACGTCCTCAATTTCAAAGAACTTCATGGAAAAACCTGAACGGAACGTGGAAGTTTGCATTTGATGATGAGAATATAGGGGAGAAAGAGCAATGGACGAACAAGCCGGGCTTTACAACGGATATACAGGTACCGTTTACGTATGAGACGACAGCAAGTGGAATTGGCGAAGAAGCTTTCCATCCCTATGTCTGGTATCAAAGAACATTTGAAATTCCAGAAGCTGAAATAGGAAAAAGGACAATCTTGAGATTTCAGGCATCGGATTATTCAACAAAGGTATGGGTTAATGGTAAATACATCGGTAATCATATTGGTGGGAACGCTTCTTTTTCTTTTGATATTACGGATGCGATTGATTATAAAAAGAAGAACGAACTTGTTGTAAAAGCAGAAGATAGTATGAGCTGCTACCAGCCAAGAGGGAAACAACGTTGGAGAGATGAAAATTTCGGGTGCTGGTATGTGCAGACAACAGGGATATGGCAAACAGTCTGGCTTGAATTCTTGAATGAAGCAAGTATTGACAATGTAAAAATCACTCCTGATTTCGATGCGCATTCTGTCCAATTTGATTATGCATTGAGCGGTTCATTTAGTAAAGATTTGACTTTAGAAACTACAATCAGTTTTTCAGGTGAAACAGTAAAACAATTTTCTATTACACCAGATCGTTCGAGTGTGAGTTTTGGAGTGGATATTCATTCCGATTTACATGAGTGGAAAGTTATGCACTGGACTCCTCAGCACCCCAATCTATATGATGTTACATTTAAACTATATGAAAATGGGAGATTACTAGACGAAGTAGATTCATATTTTGGTATGCGGAAAATTTCAATCAAGGATGGACAGGTGCTTCTTAATAATGAACCTTTCTATCAGAAACTTCTTTTAGATCAAGGATACTGGTCGGAAACGATGCTTACACCGCCATCGGACGATGCCATACTGGAGGATATAGAAAAAACAATTGAGATGGGTTTCAATGGAGTCCGTAAACATCAAAAGCTTGAGGATGAACGCTTTTTATATTGGTGTGATAGAAAAGGGTTACTGGTCTGGTCGGAAATGGCTGCTACGTATGAGTTTTCGGATGAGGCTATTGAGAACTTTACGAAAGAATGGCTGAATATCGTTCAACAGCATTATAATCATCCATCTATTATTACATGGGTACCATTTAATGAATCATGGGGCGTCCCAAATATCTCATCCAATAAAAAGCAGCAAGCGTTTACGGAATCAATTTACTATTTAACAAAGTCAATTGATTCACAGCGCCCGGTTATCGTGAACGATGGTTGGGAACACACGGTTTCAGATATTATTGCACTTCATGATTACGAAGAACTTGGGGAATTGTTCCTGGAACGCTATAAAGACAAAGATAGTATAATAAATAATGAATTACCTCATAACAATAAGAGGTATGCATTTGCGAATGGCTACGAATATAAAGGGCAGCCTATAATGATTACTGAATACGGGGGAATTGCCTTTAACGATGAAAGCGGCTGGGGATATGGGAATCAAGTCAATACAGAGGCGGAATTCCTCAGCAGATATCGAAGTATCACAGATGCTATTAAATCCATACCTTATATAACTGGTTACTGTTACACACAAATAACGGATGTCCAGCAGGAAGTTAATGGGCTATTGAAAGAAGATAGAACACCTAAGATAGAGTTAGGAAAGATCAAGGAAATCAATGATTCAACTAAATAGCATGTGACAATAAACCTATAGCAAGAGATCCACCACTTAAAGTGATGGATCTCTTGTTTATATTCCAATTAAAAAAGAGGAGCCCTGACCCGATTAACTGGTCATAGCTTCTCTTTTTTAATGGATATTTCTGTATAGGCCGATTACTTTCCCCAAGATGCTTACATTTTCATAGATTAGAGGTTCCATCGTTGCATTTTCAGGCTGCAGGCGAATATGTCCCTTCTCTTTGAAGAATCGTTTTACTGTTGCTTCATTGTCTTCTGTCATTGCAACAACGATGTCACTGTTATCAGCGGTATTCTGCTGCTTGACGATTACCATATCACCATCAAGTATACCTGCCTCTATCATACTTTCTCCCTCAATGACCAAAACAAAAAGATTATCGTCAGGACTTGAAGTGGAACTTGGAAGAGGAATGAATTCTTCTATATTTTCGACAGCAGTTATCGGAAGACCCGCTGTAACTTTCCCAATTACCGGGGCATAGCGAGCTTCATCCTTTGGAATGTGGTTATCCTCATCTGTATCAAGAATTTCAATTGCTCTTGGTTTTGTAGGGTCCCGACGGATAAACCCCTTGCTCTCTATCCTTTCAAGATGTCCGTGGACAGTAGAACTGGAAGCAAGGCCAACAGCAACGGCAATTTCTCGAACGGAAGGTGGATATCCTTTTTGTCTAACTTCATCTTTTATAAAATCAAGAATCAATTGTTGTCTATTTGAAAGTTTTGTCATCTAGTGTTCACCTCTCACATAGGATTTATTAATGATAGTTTACCATTGTACATATGAATAAGCAAACATTCGTTCTAAAAAATGTTGACAAGACCATATGTTCGGTAGTATACTTTTTATTAAGCGAACAGTCGTTCTAAAAAATATTGAGGGGGACTTTACATGTTTGAAAAAATTTCAAAATCGGATGCTTTTTATTTAGTTGCTTTTGCGTTAACATTAGCTTTTCTATACTTCTCCATGGTAACAAGTGGATAATTAGTTCAGAGCAGGAGGTTCTTAGATTGAATGCTGTAATTTACTGTCGTGTCAGTACAGACAAAAAAGAGCAGGAGACTTCATTGGCACGGCAGAAAAATGAATTGCTCCAGCTTGCTGAGAAATATAGCTTTACGGTAGTCAAATGTATCGAAGAACAGGTAAGCGGATATGAAATTGAACGGGATGGGATATTTCAAATGCTTGATTGTTTTTCCCGGGAGGAAGCACAGTGCCTCCTGATACAGGATGAAACAAGGCTGGGCAGGGGGAATACGAAAATTGCCCTGTTCCATCAACTTCAAAAATTAAACATCCCTATCTACTCTGCGATACATGAAGGAGAGCTGGAATTGACGGAATCAGATTCCATGGTATTGCAGATTGTTGGGATAGTGGAAGAATACCAGCGCAAGATTCATAATATGAAAATTAAAAGAGGCATGAAAAAGGCAATAAGCGAGGGCTATGATCCGAGGCAAAACTTATCCAATCTTGATAAGGCGCCTGGAAGGGAGCGTATTTCCTTTCCAATCGAAGAGGTTGTGCGGCTTCGTGAAAATAAACTTACATATGATGAGATAACAAAGACTTTAAATGGATTAGGCTATAATGTCTCAAAAGCAACCGTTCACAGGAGATACAGGGAGTTTCAAAATACTTGAATAACCAATGGCGGTAGAGTACGATGAAGAGGCAGGGATGATCATATTCCTGCCTTTTTGATATGATTAAAACAAACCGGGAGGCTAAAAAATGCTATCTAAAGAAAAGTTGGAGCGCATTAATATATTGGCTAAAAAGGCCAAAAATGAAGGACTAACAGATAAGGAAAAAGAGGAACAAAAGAAACTGAGGGAGCAATATTTGAACAATGTACGCAGCTCTTTCAAAAATCAGTTTAAAACAATGACTGTCATTGATCCTGCCGGCAATGATGTAACCCCGCAAAAAGTACGTGATCTTCAGGAGAGAAACAAAAAACATTAGAAATGATTTTGAGGATAGACTGTAATTTGGCCGCTAAACGAACAAGGTGAAATTACTTGTTGCAAGAGAAGTTTCATTATAGAATGAATGTGGATACTAGGTTTCCAAATTGAAAGGGGTAATAATGATGTCAAATAATATTGAACAATTCTCAGTTAATACGATACGTACACTGGCTATAGATGCGATTGAAAATGCCAATTCCGGTCACCCGGGACTCCCGATGGGGGCTGCTCCTATGGCATATACATTGTGGACCGACTTTATGAATCATAATCCGAAAAGTTCAAAATGGTTTAATCGAGACAGGTTTGTCCTTTCCGCTGGACACGGATCGATGCTTCTCTATAGCCTTCTTCATCTATCGGGATATAATGTTACAATCGATGATCTTAAGAACTTTCGTCAATGGGATTCAAAAACCCCGGGACATCCCGAAGTGAATCACACGGATGGTGTAGAAGCTACAACTGGACCATTGGGACAAGGAATTGCAATGTCTGTTGGAATGGCGATGGCAGAAGCGCATCTTGCGGCTAAATTTAATAAAGACGACATCGCTGTCGTGGATCATTATACATATGCACTTGTAAGTGATGGAGACTTAATGGAGGGCATTTCCCATGAGGCGGCATCCCTTGCTGGACATTTAGGTCTGGGTAAATTAATTGCATTGTATGACTCAAATGATATCTCACTAGATGGGGAATTGAACCAATCGTTCTCTGATAATACAGATCAGCGCTTCAAGGCTTATGGATGGCAGGTTATCCAAGTGGAAGACGGCAATGATCTAAATGCAATCAGAAGTGCTATCAAGGAAGCGCAGGCAAATACAGACCAGCCGACATTGATCGAAGTGAAGACAATAATTGGATATGGTTCACCTAATAAATCGGCTTCAGCATCCTCACATGGTGCACCACTTGGGCTGGATGAAGTTAAATTGACAAAAGAATTCTATCAATGGACACATGAGGATTTCCACGTTCCGGAAGAGGTCTATGCAGATTTTGATGAAAAAATCGTTAAAAAAGGTGCTGCAAAAGAGGCGGAATGGAATAAATTGCTGAATGATTATAAGGCAAAATATCCAGAGCTAGCCAAAGAATTTGAATTGGCATTGAAGGATGAGCTGCCAGCTGATTGGGAAAAGGATCTTCCTGTATACCAGCCGACAGATAAAGCATTGGCAACACGTGCATCTTCTGGTGAAGTGTTAAATGGGATTGCAAAATCAGTCCCTAATTTCTTTGGGGGAAGTGCAGATTTAGCCGGTTCCAATAAAACAAAGATGAACGGCGAGGACGACTTCTCACGTATCAATTATGCTGGGAGAAATATCTGGTTTGGCGTACGTGAGCATGCGATGGGAGCAGCACTTAACGGTATGGCATTGCATGGTGGATTGAAAGTTTTCGGTGGTACTTTCTTTGTATTCAGCGATTATTTAAGACCATCAATCCGTTTAGCGTCCATTATGAATGTTCCTGTTACCTATGTATTCACACATGATTCAATTGCAGTTGGGGAGGATGGCCCTACCCACGAACCCGTTGAACATCTGGCAGCTTTACGGGCAATTCCTGGATTGTCCCTGATCAGACCTGCTGACGGAAATGAAACACAGGCAGCTTGGAGACTTGCGGTAGAATCAAAAGGCCAGCCTACTGCTTTGGTCTTGACAAGACAGAACCTTCCTAACCTGGAAGGAACAAGTGAGAATGCCTACGAGGGTGTTAAAAAAGGTGCTTATGTGGTAAGTGATTCTGAAAAGGAAACACCGGATGCAATCTTACTTGCAACTGGATCTGAAGTGCAGCTTGCTGTATCATCGCAAAATGCTCTTAAAGAAAAAGGTATTGATGTTCGTGTAGTCAGCATGCCTTCATGGGACCGTTTTGAATTGCAAGACGAAACTTATAAAAATGAAGTTATTCCACCACAAGTGAAAGCTCGTGTAGGAATTGAAATGGCTGCATCATTTGGCTGGGCGCGTTATGTTGGGGATGAAGGTGCTGTTATCGGCATTGACCGCTTCGGTGCTTCTGCAAATGGCGATAAAGTAATTGAAGAATATGGCTTTACTGTAGAAAATGTCGTAAAACATGTAGAAAAAGTTTTAAAATAATATGGTTATCTTTATGACTATTGATGAAATGATTTAATGAGGTGGTTCCCCTTTTGGGAGCCATCTTTTTTTGATAGAGCTATAAATAGATGTATTTTTGTACACATTTATGCAGTTTCGACAAAAATAGTTTTATTTTGCCTTATAATATGACAAGTTTTTGATCCGCCTTTTCTTATAATAGAGTCAAGAGGGAGGATTTAATATGAACGAGTACTCTATCTATTGGATAAAAGAAGAAGTAGCAAACCGTTACTTCCATAAAAGTGACATTCTCATGAGATTCTTAAAAGAATATGAAGCAAATCCTGTCAGAAACGATTTGAAAGCCCAATATCGTTATGTTACTCGGCAAATTTCTTTTCCGCGTATTTATTCCCACTTGAAAAAGCATGCACCAGATAATATTACGGTCTATTCGGTTGGGAAATTGATTTATATATACAGAAAAAACCAATTCATGCTACTTCAGGTGGAAAACGGCATATTGAATTTTCGCTGTCAAAATCTGCAGGAAGCAGTTATGCTGCTTTTCCCGATGCTCTATAGTTCATACCCTAACCTGTTCGTTCAAGGGAAGAACATAAATGATTATGGATGGATCTCTCCGATTACGCAAAAAAATAATGATCGGACTCAGGTATTGTATTCATACAGGTAACCTGATATCCCATAGCAGCAACCTAGGAATATATTTAACCGAATAAAAAGCAGGACTTTTAACCTTCCTGTCGAAATATGTAGACAGGAAGGAGGTATTGATTTGTCGTTTACAAGAGTAGTATATGCCGAAAATACATATGACCTTGAAGAAAAAATGAACAAAGCCATTTTTGATGAAACGAAAAATGGTGTCACATTAAGAGATATTAAGTTCAACTCTGTTTTTCAAGGGGGGAATTTTGGAACGGAAAAAATTAGTAATACTGCTATATTAATATTTGAGCAGCCAGTCATTTAACTGAAACAGAGAAGTAGGACCTCCCTAACCCAGTGTGAAGATTATACTGGGTTATTTTCATGCTGCGTACTGTATTTGCTGGGCTATCTTTTTAACTGCAGATACCATACTTGCAGAGCTTTCATTTTTAATATTATATAACCATTAAATTAAAATACAATCATTGACATAAATGGACTTTGATTAATTTTATAACATTCTTTTCTTAATGGATTGTATTCTTACCGCTAATTTAATATACTGTATAAGAGACAACACGAAGGAGGAAGTTCTAGAAATGAGCACAATTTGGATCGTACTAATTGCTATAGCCGCGTTAATTGTTGGTGTTGCTCTTGGATTTTTTATTGCGAGAAAATATATGATGAATTATTTGAAGAAGAATCCACCAATCAATGAGCAAATGCTTCGGACATTAATGATGCAAATGGGACAAAAACCATCCCAGAAGAAGATCAATCAAATGATGCGTGCAATGAGTAATCAAAACGAGAAGTAACCTTTGATACATAAGGGTTTGAGGGACGTTAACATATATTTCATTCTACATAAAGGTATTTGATTAATATTTCTTAGCCATTATATATCAATTAGGCAATTTTTCTTAAAACCACTTTTTCTGTAAGAGTATAGCAGAATGAAGTGGTTTTTTTATTATATTATTTTCACTTTGATTGTTATGCTCTTCTGAAAAATGAAGAGCAGAAGGAGCATCACATGTTTAGTTGGTTCCATCCTGCTAATATTCTTCTTTTTATCAAATTGAATTGGTTTCTTTTGCGTTTAGTTCTGTTAAAATAGTAAAGGAATGTTAAGGAGGATGAAATTATTATGTCAGAGATAAATATTTTTCTCGCATTTGGAGCGGGGTTCCTATCATTTATTTCGCCTTGTGTATTACCGCTTTACCCGGTATTTTTGTCCTATATTACGGGTATGAGTGTAAGTGAATTAAAAGATGATAATAAAAAAATGAGTAAAAAGGCATTGATACATACGATTTGTTTTCTTTTAGGGTTTTCAAGCATCTTTATAATGATTGGATTCACAACCACCTATATTTCTGGATTCCTGATAACGTATCAGGATATCATCAGACAAATAGGGGCAATCCTGATTATCTTTTTTGGATTGGTAATCGTAGGGGTGCTTAACTTCGATTTTCTGATGAAGGATAGAAAAATTCACTTTAAGAACCGTCCTGCAGGCTTTGTTGGTTCATTCGTTATAGGAATGGCCTTCTCGCTTGGCTGGACACCATGTACTGGTCCGATCTTAGCTATTGTCCTATCATTGGCTGCCACAAATCCGGATTTAGGGATGGTCATGATGATCAGCTACATACTTGGATTCTCTATCCCATTCTTAGTTCTCTCCCTATTTATAGGTAAAATGAAATGGATTAGAAGACACAGTTCGTTGATGGTAAAAATCGGTGGATGGGTAATGATCTTTATGGGAATCGCCCTTTTCTTTGATTGGATGACGAAGCTTACTGCCTTTTTGGCAGGCTGGTTTGGTTTTACAGGATTTTAATGGATTTTTAACAGGTGTTATATTACTATTGAATTAGACATTTGGAGCATAAAGGGGAATTTCTATGTACAAACCAAACAATATGATTTTACAGACGACCACATCTTTAATCGCCTTTATTCTGCTAGGATTTGCAGTTTACCTGCTTCTTGCGGGGCATAACTCACCCGGAGGAGGATTTGTCGGAGGATTGATGACCTCTGGCGCAATATTGTTATTATATATGGCATATGGTATCGAAACCGTAAAAAAAATGCTGCCGGTCAATTATACGATGCTCATCCCAATCGGATTGCTTTTGGCTGTGGGAACCGGTATCGGCTCGTTCATTTTTAATGTACCATTCCTATCACATACTTTCGGTTATTTCACTTTCCCTGTATTTGGTGAAGTGGAACTGGCAACGGCCATGCTATTTGACTTCGGTGTTTATTTTACAGTTGTCGGTGTCATGATGACCATCATTTTGACCATTGCAGATGACCAATAAAAGGGGGAGATTTTAGATGGCAAACATACTTGTTGTTGATGATGCAAAATTTATAAGGACTACACTCACCTCAATGCTTGAAAGCAACGGACATCATGTTGTCGGAGAGGCTGAGAACGGCCAGGAGGCGATTGAATTATATAAAAAGCTGAAACCTGACCTGGTTACGATGGACATTACGATGCCTGTAATGAATGGAATAGAGTCGATTAAAGGCATCAAATCAATAGAGGATAGGGCAACAATCATCGTTTGTTCGGCAATGGGGCAGCAAAAAGTTGTAGTGGAAGCGATTGAAGCAGGAGCCAAAGACTTTATTGTGAAACCATTTGATGAGAATCGGGTTTTAGACACGGTCAATCGAGTACTGAATCGCTAATAGTGAGACATGCTTGATACATATTTATGAGAGAGTGATCCAATATGTTTTTATTAGTGGCAAGCACTATTATTGCAGCATGTATGGCTTCTGCAATGATTGTTGTGCGTTTAAGAGCATCCAAAAAACCAGCTTCAGTCAAGAAGATAATCTTGCCACCTGTTTTTATGAGCACCGGGGCACTGATGTTTGTTTTCCCGGAATTCCATGTTGCCTGGATTCAGGTACTGGAGGCCTTTCTGGTAGGAATGTTTTTTTCGTTATTTCTTATTAAAGCATCGAGATTCGAAGTGCGCGGCAGTGATATTTATTTAAAACCATCAAAGGCATTTCCGGTAATACTGATAAGTTTGCTGGTCGTAAGGCTGATCATTAAATTAATCATCGGCAGTCAGATCAGTGTGGGAGAGACAAGCGGAATGTTCTTTATACTGGCTTTTGGCATGATCATCACTTGGAGATTAGCAATGCTCTATCGATATCTTCAATTAAGAAAGGTGAGCTTCAGTTAATCGATTTTCAGCTGCAGAACCGTCCATGAAATAATCGTCTTCTTCATTCATTGTAGTCTGTGTGGATACAATCAGGAGGATTAAGGCGATTTTTTGGATGGATTTTTAGGCATTACGAAATTGTATATCATGTAAATTTAATAAGACTGTATCACAATTCGTTTTAAACGATTGGCTACAGTCTTATTTTATTTGTATTTGGATCGCCAGTCTTCCATATAATCGGATTTTGACTGATTGAAAAGATGCTCGTAAGGAGAGCTGTCGATCTTCTTCTGCTTAAGCTTCTTCCTGAGGAATTTATGATCTCTTTTCGGTGTAGCAAGAATATAGCCTTCAATTAGAGTAGACTTTGAGATGCTGTTCTGTTCTTTCTTTAACGCAAGCTCTCCAATCTTGCTTGCGATACGGTGTCTTGCCACATCTCTGAACAGTTCAGGTACCGGTGACACCAATTCTTCAAGCAAGGCTTTTTCTTCAGTGTTCCACATATGTATGGTCTGTTCGAAATAATATTCTTCCCAATCCATAACCGATTTTCCATCATCTTTTGGCAGCTTTTTCAGGAATTTGCGAAACATAAAATATCCGCCGATTGCCATAAGGCTGATTAGCAGAAACCCCCAAAGTACAATTATTATTGACATAATTTCACCTGATTCTCTATTAAAATTTGGATAAAATCTTATGAATTTTTGATAATATTATGATAATTAATTTATTTTTTGTTATATTTATAGTAAGATTACTATTAATTATAAGCCTTCTTAGAATCTCTTCTTTAGTAATTATAATGTGACCAAACCATATACACAAGTGTCATATTCTATTCATGATAATCATAGTAGTATAACAACAGTATGGAATAAATAATTCTGGAAGGGGCATAGTTATGGAATTTAATAACAGTGATGATATACCTGCAAAATATGCTAAACATCGTAATAATTTGCGTCATATAGAGAAAGTTGCGGAACTACCCCCAGAAATAATTGAATGGATTGACAAAAACACCGATGCTGCATTTTTACTTGTGGATTCAAAAGGAAAATTGCTGTTTGCAACACCATCCATTGAAAAGATTATGGGATACAAGCCATCCGAACTGATTGGAACATACTGGTATGAGAAGGTGCCAGAAGATGATATTAATTATGTAAGAAATCAAAAAAACGGAGAGAGTACAAATGTGAGCTTTAACGTTCTTAATAACGATGGAAGATATGTAAGACTGGACTGCGCATATGAGCATTATGTAGACGTCAGTGATGATACGGCCTATATATTGGTGCTGTTAAGAGATGTGACATATAAACAGGAGACAGAAGAGATGATGGTTCGATCGGAAAAAATGAATATTGCAGGGCAGCTGGCAGCGGGGATTGCTCATGAAATAAGGAATCCGCTGACTTCATTAAAGGGGTTCCTGCAATTATTACAGGCGGGAGTGAGCCATAAAGAAGAATATTTCAATGTAATGATCGAGGAAATCGATAAAATCGAATCAATTACTTCAGAATTATTGTTTATTTCAAAACCGCTAACCAACAATCGAAAGCAAGAACAAGTAGATAAGATGATAGAAGATGTCATAGTTCTACTAGAGCCCCAGGCAAAGCTAAAAAATATTGAATTAACGTTTGAACGTCCGGTACATGCGGAAATACTTTGTGACCGTTCCCAAATTAAACAAGTATTAATTAATTTAGTGAAAAATGCTATCGAAGCAATGAACTCAGGTGGCAGGATAACATTATCAGTCTACTCTTTTGATGATAGAGTTGAAATATTGGTTGCAGATGAAGGGGAAGGGATTCCCGAGGAAATTCTGCATAAGCTTGGAGAGCCCTTTTTTACTACTAAGCAAAGCGGAACAGGGCTTGGCCTCGTCATCACAAAGCAGATTCTAGATGCACATGATGCTACCCTGAACATCCAGTCTAACTCACTAAAAGGCACGACATTTCAGCTTGCGTTTCCACAAACCATCTAAGAGACTTCAAATGATGATAACTTGTTTTAAGAACCTTTTTATTTTCCGATAAGCAATAGTTATCAATTTACATAATATATTTGTATATAGCTAATAGCAAGAATCATTTGTTTTAAATGATAGAATCCTATATTATTAGTATTGAAGGTCTAATGATTAATTATTGCTTGCAGGTTTTTTGAAAATTGGAAAGAAATACAGTCACAGAAATCCTTTTTTTGATTGATAATGTGACAGACAGAGAAACAAATGAAAGGGGTAACAAACATGACTAGCAACAATGCTTACAATGCTAAAAAACAGTTTGACTTAAACGGCAAGAAGTATAATTACTACCGTTTAAAAAATCTCGAAGAAGCAGGGCTCGGTAAAGTAGGGCGTTTACCGTTCTCTATCCGCGTACTGCTGGAATCTTTACTGCGCCAGCATGATGGACATCAGATTAAGGATGAGCACGTAGAAGCACTTGCAAAATGGGGAACAAAGAAGGGGACGGCTGAAGATGTTCCGTTCAAACCTTCCCGTGTCATTCTGCAGGATTTTACAGGCGTACCAGCCGTTGTTGACCTTGCATCATTAAGAAAGGCAATGGTTGATTTAGGCGGAGAACCAAATAAAATCAATCCGGAGGTTCCGGTTGACCTTGTTATTGACCACTCTGTACAAGTTGACCAATATGGTACAGCAAATGCGCTGAAAGCAAATATGGATTTAGAATTTGAGCGTAATGCAGAGCGTTATGAATTTTTGAACTGGGCGCAGAAAGCATTTGATAATTACCGTGCTGTTCCGCCTGCAACAGGAATCGTCCACCAGGTTAACCTGGAATATCTGGCAAATGTTGTGCACGGGGTGGAAAATGAAGCTGGAGAATATGATGCATATCCGGATACGCTGGTAGGAACTGATTCCCACACTACGATGATCAACGGTCTAGGTGTCCTTGGCTGGGGTGTAGGTGGAATCGAAGCAGAAGCTGGAATGCTTGGTCAGCCATCCTACTTCCCTGCACCGGAAGTTATCGGTGTCAAATTTACAGGAAGCTTTCCAAATGGAACTACAGCTACCGATTTAGCTTTAAAGGTAACCCAGGTACTGCGTGAACAAAATGTAGTAGGGAAATTTGTAGAATATTTTGGTCCAGGGTTACAGGATATGCCACTTGCAGACCGTGCAACTATTTCCAATATGGCACCGGAATACGGAGCAACATGCGGATTTTTCCCTGTTGATGTAGAATCCTTGAACTATCTTCGTTTGACAGGTCGCAGTGAAGATCAAATCAAACTGGTAGAGACATACTGTAAACAAAATGACTTATGGTACTCACCTGATCAAAAAGATCCTGATTATACAAAGGTAATCGAAGTGAACCTTTCAAAGCTTGAACCAAATCTTTCTGGACCAAAGCGTCCTCAAGATCTTATTGCGCTCTCAAATATGAAAAAAGAATTCAACAAGGCGATTACGGCACCTGAAGGAAACCAGGGATTTGGGATGGACAAATCTGAGTTTGACAAGCAGGCTATCGTACAGCATCCGGATGGTAAGACATCATCAATGAAAACGGGCGCGCTTGCTATAGCAGCTATTACATCCTGTACAAACACATCAAATCCATATGTTATGCTCGGTGCAGGCTTAGTAGCGAAAAAGGCTATAGAAAAAGGGCTTAAAGTACCGGATTATGTAAAAACATCGCTGGCTCCAGGCTCCAAAGTTGTTACACGCTACCTGGAAGACGCCGGATTACAGACGTATTTAGATCAGTTAGGCTTCAATCTCGTCGGTTACGGCTGTACAACATGTATCGGCAACTCCGGTCCATTACGTGAAGAGATTGAAAAAGCAATCATGGACAGTGATCTGATCGCTTCTTCTGTTCTATCGGGTAACCGAAATTTTGAAGGACGGATCCATCCGCTTGTTAAAGCCAACTACCTTGCATCACCACCGCTCGTTGTTGCTTATGCTTTAGCCGGTACAGTGGATATCGACTTGACGAAAGAGCCGCTTGGTACAGATAAAGATGGCAATGATGTCTTTATGAATGATATTTGGCCAACAATGGAAGAAATCAAACAGGAAGTCCATAGTGTTGTTACTCCTGAAATCTTCCGTAAAGAATATGAAAATGTTTTTGCTTCCAACGAAAAGTGGAATGAAATCGACACGACAGATGAACCGTTATTTGAGTGGGATCAGGATTCAACGTATATTCAGAATCCACCATTCTTTGAAGGATTGGGTAAAGCAGCGGGTACTGTTGATGCGCTCCATGATTTGCGTGCCATTGGACTGTTTGGGGATTCTGTTACAACAGACCATATTTCTCCAGCCGGGGCAATTGCAAAGGATATGCCTGCAGGGAAATATCTGCAGGAAAAAGGAGTTTCACCAAGGAATTTCAACTCTTATGGATCCCGTCGCGGTAACCATGAAATTATGATGCGCGGTACATTTGCAAACATTCGGATTCGTAACTTGCTGGCACCTGGTACAGAGGGTGGCTATACCACATACTGGCCAACTGGCGAAGTGATGCCAATCTATGATGCAGCAATGAAATATCAACAGGATGGAACAGGTCTTGTTGTAATGGGCGGTAAGGATTACGGAATGGGCTCTTCCCGTGACTGGGCTGCAAAAGGCACAAATCTTTTAGGGATTAAAACAGTTATTGCAGAAAGCTTTGAACGCATTCACCGTTCTAACCTTGTAATGATGGGAGTACTGCCATTACAATTTGAAAAAGGTCAAAATGCTAAAACACTTGGCTTAACTGGTAGAGAAACATTCAATGTTGAAATCGATGAAACGATTTCACCTCGTGATGTAGTGAAAGTAACTGCTATCGACGAATCTGGGAAGACAACTGAATTTAACGCTGTTGCCCGATTCGAAAGCGATGTGGAAATTGATTACTATCGCCATGGTGGAATTCTTCGTATGGTACTTCGTGAGAAAATGAAAGCATAATATGTCATGAAATTGCTCCGGTCTAGTTTACCGGGGCAATTTTTTTGATATTCTGCAATGATTTTCAAATATCGAAACACTATTCTGCAAAAGTGTATAATTTATGAAAACTGAGCCATGTATCTTTACAAACGCCTCTTTAATACATACGATAGGGTGGAATACATTTATCTTAATGAAATGTGCAGCAATGCTATGGGGGAGAAACAGTTGTTTAAAAAGATGTTTGGCTTAATGATACTTATCGTTTTAGCGGGAGTTGTCATTGGCAACTTCATTGAGCAAAAAACCGAGGAACAAGGTGACTCTAAAACAAATATAAATAATGAATCAGGTGATTCTAATGCGGAAGGTGGAGCAATCGCTCCTATAGAGAGTATTGGCATCGAGCCTGGGGAGCCGGCACCTGATTTTGAACTAGAGACCCTGGACGGAGAAGCATTCAGGTTATCAGACCTTCAGGGTAAAAAAGTAATCCTCAACTTCTGGTATACATGGTGTCCGCCCTGTCGTGAAGAAATGCCTGAAATGCAGAAGTTCTACGAGGAATATGGTGATGAGGTGGAAATTGTTGCAGTGAACATGACAGATAAGGAGAAGAATGTACAGGATGTTGCTGACTTTATCGCTGAATTTTCATTTACATATGTGGTTCCACTGGACAGGAAAGCAACCGTATCAGAAGAATATAATATATATGCTGCCCCAACATCCTATTTCATTGGCACAGATGGAATCGTACAGCAGAGCAGGAAAATTGGCCCGATGGACTATGAATTTATGGAAGAGATGCTCCATAAATTGAACTAATGTCGACAGGTAAATACTGATGAACGATAACTGTATTTATTACTTCTGGCTGACTTTTAGAAATACTTAATTATAAATTTTTAATAAAATGGCAATACTTCTTAAAAAAAGGAGTGGATTGCCATTTCTCTTAAAAAGAAGCTTAGTTTTGACGAGTTGGTAGCTGAGAATAGGAAGCAAATATTGCAGGATAGAATGCTCCTGGAAAGAATTGAGAATAACATGGATATGAAGATGCAACAAACAGTTAGAAGAGCAAACGAAAAATAAGAAAGATGCTGCTTCTCCAATACGGGGAGAAACAGCATCTTTCTTTTGATACATGGACTTATAATTCAATCCATGACTTTAACTACTTTTGTATAGGATCTTGATTTTAAGAAAAGATAAACGAATATAAGGAATAGAAAGGAGCGTAATGAATGACAGACAAACCATTTCAGCCAAACCCGGATGATCGCAGTGATAATGCAGAAAAACTGCAAAGTATGGTACAGGACACCATTCAAAATATCGAAAAGTCCCATGATACGCTGCAATCCGCTTCAGGGCAGGAGAAAGAGCAAATTATGGCGAAAAACAAGCAAAGAGAAGAGGCCATTGAAGGATTTCGTGAAGAAATTAAGGATGAATATCGCAACCAGCATGAATAAATTGAAGACAATACCTCAAATCCAGACATGATTTGAGGTATTTTTTTCAGCTTAAGCAGTATTTACGGTTTCCTGCCCATTTTATGATACGATTATGGAAGTAATTAACTAGGGGGAAATGCAAGTGAAGAAAGTACGTACTCCAATTGAAGTAAGATACCAGGAAACAGATCAAATGGGTGTTGTTTATCATGCGAATTATTTGGTCTGGTTTGAAATTGGCCGAACGAAATATATTGAAGAATTGGGATTGAGCTATGCAGGTATAGAGGAAAAAGGAGTTGTCTCACCGGTACTCGACGCACAGCTTTCGTTCAAACAGCCCATTCGTTATGGTGAAGAAGCTTTTGTTGAAACTTGGCTCGAACAATATGATGGAATTCGGACTCAATATGGCTATCAAATTCTGAACTCCAGTGGTGAAACTGCCGTGAGCGGTACTACAAAGCATGCAGTAGTAAAGAAAGATTCATTCCGGCCAATTTCCTTAAGAAGGTCATTTCCAGAATGGCATCAAGCGTATATGAGTCAGATTGAAGGTGATTAAAGATGGCCTTTGGATTAAAGAGAAATGAGTTAGTCGCATGGAAAAGAAATGTGGCGAATGGCAATATTGATTTTTTAACGCATTATTGGCTTGACGACCGTTTCCCGGGATGCAATACAGTTACAAAGGCGGGATGCAGCGATATCGATAAATTGATAGCCTGGGGTGAAACTTATGGCCTGCAGGAACAATGGATTCATAAAGATGAAAAATATCCGCATTATGACTTGTTTGGCGATCTCCAAAAAGAGGTATTGCAAAAGGAAAACAAATGGGACCAACTGGAAAAATTCAAATTATAAAAGGCGTCCAAGGGGGACGCCTTTTCCTTATACATATTTCAAAACAGGTTCTTGCTGCTGTTTATCAAAGTCTATAACCAAATCACTGTCTTCAAAATACCATATATCCGATTCTTCAATATAGAAATGAATGTTTTCTGCTTTTACGGTTGAATGAATGGTCTTTGGATCATCTTTTTTTATTCCGAGAGAAAACCCTGGAATCTTGCCTCCAACTCCTCCATAACGTACAAAAAAACGTAAATATGTGGCGTCTTCAGCATCCAATTCTTCTCTATACCATTTTGCAGCTTCGTTGCTTATCTCCAGTTTCAATTACGACAGCTCCTTTTCTCGTTAGAAAAACTATTTATCATGCTTGGATGTTTTCTCAGGAACGAAATCCACGCCACCAGGATGTAATGGATGGCATTTGCTGATTCGTTTAATCGTTAAATAAGCCCCTTTAATTGCTCCGAATCTCCGGAATGCCACCAGACCGTATTCCGAACATGACGGGTAGAATCTGCATGTTGATGGAGTATATGGACTGATAGCCAACCGGTAAAATTTAATGAGTCCAATAAAGATAAATTTCATTGTTTCTACTCGATTGTGTCGTTCAGCTTATCAAAGCTGATGGATGCAATTGCATCATGCAGATGGATGGATTCTTCATTTCTGCACGAAACCTTAAACCTTGCAACAAAAGGCATTTCATATAAATCAGCAGCCACCAGCCGGACAATATCCTCGACAAATCGAGGATTTTCATAAGCCTGTTCTGTTACCATTTTTTCATCCGGCCGCTTGAGGACTGGATGGAGTCTTGCGCTGGCATTGCTTTCGGCAGCTTCGAGAAGCATTTCTTTCCAATCCGTTTCTTCCTCATTAAAGTTCTCGGTTAAGGTCGCCTCCATGCTTACTTCACCACGCTGATTATGGGCACTATATTCGCTGATTTCTTTTGAACATGGACAAAGTGTAGTAATTTGTCCAGATAACGATACGGTAGCTGTATACCCATCTTCTTGATGATAGGTAACACGAATTCCTGCTTCAGCATGGTTTAAACCTGACAAACCTGAATTCGGCCCCTTTCTTTCGAAGAACCATGGAAAGGAAACGTCTATGGTAGCATCTTTCTGATCAAGACGTTCCGACAATTCTTTAGCAAATGTACTGAGATTTGCCACGTTAACGGCATTCCCTTGTTCATGAAAATGGTTCAGATGTTCCATAAAACGGCTCATGTTGGTTCCTTTACTCGTATTGGACAAGCTGGAGGAGAACTTGAATGTGCCAATACTTGTCTGGAATTCTGGATTTACCTTACTTGTAATGATAACCGGATATTTAACATTCGAAATACCAACAGCATCCAAATGAAATAGAAAGTCTTTTTTAGTATTTTGTATGTCTGCCATTTGATTTTTTTCAATTGGTTTGGTTTTTTCAGCAGGCTGGACAGAACCAAACAATTCATGCCGCTGTTTTTTGGTCGGCAATTGTTTAAGCGGGAGTATTTTAGTTTGCAAGGCAGAGTCCCCTCTCTAACATTAAAATTTCTAATCAGTAGCCTGCATCTTTTGGCTTTTTGACTGACTTTAAGTATACTGAATGCAAGCTAATTATTCAATTTATATAATTACCCTTAAGCGGTTTTACATCCAAGTTATTTTGGGTTCGGTTCCATTTTTGATACGTTTAATATTTTCCTTATGCCGATAAATGACAAAGGCAGTCAGCAGGGAAATAATGATAATAAGTCCAATGTCATGAAAAAAGAATGAAATGAACAGGCTTATAATCCCGGTAATTATCGATGAGAGGGATACATACTTAGATAAATATAACGTTATTAGAAAGGTTGCAATCATCAAGGCAAACAATAGCGGGTATATTCCTAAAATTATCCCTGATGAAGTTGCGACTGCCTTTCCGCCCTTAAATCTGGCGAAAATGGGATATGTATGTCCGACAACGGCTAATAGACCAATAGCAAGTATGTAAACATCTGCATCAAACAGCAGAGGAATCAATGTAGCTGCAGTCCCTTTTAAGATATCTGCAAGGGTCACGATGATACCTGCCTTCATACCGAGTACCCGGAAGGTATTTGTTGCTCCAAGGTTCCCGCTCCCATGTTCCCGTATATCAACTTTGTAACCAGCCTTTCCGACAATTAATGCTGAAGGGATGGATCCTAACAAATAAGCAATGATTCCAAATAAAATATATTCCATCGATTTTCCTACTTTCATGATTAGTAATTTGGATACTTAACATTTTTAAGCGATGTGAAGTTCTATCGTTATTTTAGCACGAACTACTAAGATAAAGAACCAAAATATTAGCCAATCCATTTTACAGGCATTCCCTGGTAAATTGGTTTAATATAAATTATCATAGGGTAGTTTAGAATTAACAGGGAGGAAAGTTATGATTGAATTTAAGAATGTATCTAAAGTATATGCTGATGGTACACAGGCAATAAAAGATTTCTCACTTCAGGTCAAAAGAGGGGAAATCCTAACGCTAATTGGACCAAGCGGCTGCGGAAAAACGACTACGATGAAAATGATCAACCGGCTTATCGAGCCATCATCAGGAGCAATTTACATAGATGATAAAAACATAAAAGATTACAATATACATGAATTGAGATGGAATATCGGCTATGTAC
>NZ_HE610977.1:20649-23478 GCF_000285495.1 Oceanobacillus massiliensis str. N'diop | reverse complement strand
TACTTCAGCAAATTGCCTTATTCCCGCATATGACAATTGAAGAAAATATTTCGATTGTTCCAGAGATGAAAAAGTGGGGAAGAAAAAACTTTCCAGTCGGATTGATGAACTTCTGGAAATGGTTGGTCTTGAACCGGCCATCTATAAAAAGAGAATGCCAAGTGAACTATCTGGTGGCCAGCAGCAGCGAATAGGGGTTATTCGTGCGCTGGCGGCCGATCCTGATATCATTCTGATGGATGAGCCTTTCAGCGCACTTGATCCGCTTAGCCGGGAACAATTGCAAATGGATATACGCAAATTGCAGCAGGAAATTAAAAAGACAATCGTCTTTGTTACCCATGATATGGATGAAGCACTTAAATTGGGGGACCGCATCTGTGTTATGAAAGAAGGCAGAATAATCCAGCTTGATGCGCCAGATCGTTTAGTGATGCAGCCGGGGAACGAATTTGTTGAAGAGTTTATCGGTAATCGGAAGTCTCCATGGCAGACGTCAGTGGGTAATATTTCGAGCATGGACAAGCAGTATATTATTTCGTCCTCTGATTTTGCTGATTATTCCAACTTGCAGCCGGGGGCTTTTATCGTGACGGATGAGAACGGCATTTACCAGCATATGCTGATAAATGGAAAAACAGTTCAAGGCCCTGTTATCGATTCTGCCATGTCTCTGTATGAGAGCGCAGAACTGATCAAGGACAGTTCACAAACGATATTTCCGGTAGTTGAGAACCAAAAGCTTGTTAGTGTATTGACATATAGGGACATGATGGAATTTCTACTGAATCAAGCTGACATGGAAAACGGGGTGGTCCGTCCATGAATGAATTCATAACTGTTTTTCAAAATAGACAGGAGATGCTCTGGGAGACAATATTGGAGCATTTGCAGATTTCCATGATTTCTCTCATTATTGCTACCCTAATTGCAGTGCCTCTCGGTTTGCTCTTAACCAGATATCCGAGGGCAGCGGAACCGGTGATAGGTATTTCCGCAATCCTCCAGACAATCCCCAGTCTGGCGGTGCTGGCATTTTTGATACCTTTCTTCGGAATTGGTACAACACCGGCAATTATTGCACTTATCCTCTATGGGTTACTTCCGATTTTGAGAAATACATATACTGGAATCAAGGAAGTCGATCCAGCTCTGAAGGAAGCTGCTACGGGGATGGGAATGAATTCATTGAAGCGGCTGACAAAAGTGGAACTCCCGATAGCAATGCCGGTAATCATGGCCGGTATTCGAACTGCCATGGTGCTGATTGTTGGTACTACGACCATTGCGGCGCTAATAGGTGCTGGGGGATTAGGTGAGATTATCTTACTGGGTCTTGACCGGGGAGCAGATATCAATTTGATTTTACTTGGTGCAGTCCCAGCAGCCTTGCTCGCAATCATATTGGATTTGGTATTAAGGATGCTTGAACAGCTTTCAAAGAAAGCCGGTTTAAAAACATTCATTGCCATGCTGATTATTGCTGTCCTTATTGTAGCAACACCATTTATATTTAATGGTCAAATGAAGGCAGATCTTGTCATTGGCGGGAAAATGGGTTCCGAGCCAGAAATATTAATGAATATGTATCAATTATTAATCGAGGAAGAGACAGACCTAAATGTGAAACTGGAACCGAATCTTGGAAAAACGGATTTTGTTTTCCGTGCCCTTCAAGAGGGGAGCATTGATATTTTTCCGGAATTCACCGGAACAGCTATTGTAACGCACCTGGAGCAGGAGGCTGGAAGCAATGATGCAAGAGAAGTATATGAACAGGCAAAACAGGGAATGAAAGAAGAGTATGATATGGATTTCCTCGAGCCGATGGAATACAACAATACCTATGCCGTAGCAACCACCAAGGAATTGGCTGAACGGTATAACCTCGAGGAAATCGGTGATCTAAAGCAAATTGAAAATGAGATTACTGCAGGGTTTACATTGGAATTTAAGGATCGCAAGGATGGCTATGCAGGTATGCAGGAAGTCTACAATCTGGACATTTCAGACCTGAAAACAATGGAAGCGGGAATCAGAGAGACCGCTCTAGCTAATGGGGAAGTAGACATTATCGATGCCTATGCAACAGAGAGCTACATGATAGAATTAGATCTAGTAACCCTTGAAGATCCGGAAAATCTATTTCCGCCATATCAGGGTGCACCTTTATTGCGGGAAGATACACTGGCAGAATATCCGGAACTGGAAGACATTTTAAATCAGCTGAGCGGAAAAATTACAGATGAACAAATGCGGCAAATGAACTACCAAGTGGATTATGAAGATCGTTCTCCAAATGATGTCGCACGGGAATACCTGGTTAGTGAAGGTATACTTGATAGCTAATGAATTGTGAAAGTAAAAAAATGCTTATGGAGGTGTCAGTATGGTATGGGAAAATCCTTCCAATGCAGAAATTAAAAACATTTTGGAAACGGCAAAAACCATTGCGGTAGTTGGGTTGAACGATAATCCCGGCAAAACTGTCTATCAAGTTTCAAAGGTCATGCAGCAGCAGGGATATCGAATTATACCTGTTAATCCAACCGTTGACGAAGTGCTTGGCGAAAAGGCTTATCCTTCATTAAAAGAAGTACCGGACAAAATTGATATCATTAACGTATTCAGGAGACCAGAATTCCTGCCAGAGGTCGCCGAAGAAGCTGCTGAAACAGACTGCAGTGTATTCTGGGCACAACTTGGAATCGCCAATGAAGCCGCCTACCACTATTTGAAAGAAAGAGATTTTACAGTAATTATGGATCTATGCATCAAAGTCGCACATGCCGTTCTGGTGGAAAAAATATAGCAGGTTAAATTAGCAAA
>NZ_HE610977.1:0-18826 GCF_000285495.1 Oceanobacillus massiliensis str. N'diop | reverse complement strand
TTGTTCCAGCAGTGAGAATAGTGTGGAGAGGACGTACTGGATGTTAGGATCAATGTGTAGCTGGGAAGTTCAGGATATAGTTATGCAGAAAAATGGAATTCAGACAGATAACCCAATAGTCGGGAAGAAATAATGGATTCGTCAGATAACCCCCCCACCAGAGCTCTTAGGCACAAACCCACGGTACCTGTGCCATTCCATTCTGCGAAAAGCGTAAGCATCGAAAGCCGGATTTACTGGCTGACAGCTACAGCCAATTAGCAGCATATTACTATATTTTCCATTGTTTTATGCACAAAAAGGGCAATTATAGTATACTAAGTATCAGATTCTGCGTTATTATAATTTGATATAGGCATGTAGAAGCCATAAAGGAAACGGAAACTATCAATTTACAAATACGAACGATTGTTCTAATATAATAGGTAGTTATGTTTGGGGAATGAAAGGAGTAGATGATCGATTGGCTAGTGAATATCAATATTCGGACGACTCCATCCAGGTCTTGGAAGGGCTTGAGGCTGTAAGAAAGCGACCTGGAATGTATATAGGGAGTACAGATACCCGCGGACTGCATCATCTGGTGTTTGAGATTGTCGATAATGCTGTCGATGAGGCGCTTGCAGGGTATGGAAATGAAATTAAAGTGAAAATACATAAAGACAATAGTATCTCTGTACAGGATAGCGGCCGGGGGATACCAACTGGAATGCATAGCACAGGAAAGCCGACAACTGAAGTGATTTTCACCGTTCTTCATGCTGGGGGGAAATTTGGACAGGGCGGCTATAAAACCAGTGGCGGACTGCACGGTGTGGGCTCCTCTGTTGTTAACGCTTTATCGGAATGGCTTGAAGTGACAATATTCCGGGATGGCTTTACCTATTATCAGCGGTTTGAGAATGGCGGGAAACCTGTTACCACTCTGGAAAAAAGAGGGGCAACGAGGAAAAAAGGAACGCTCATAC
Organism: Oceanobacillus massiliensis str. N'diop; assembly: GCF_000285495.1. Classification (GTDB taxonomy): domain Bacteria; phylum Bacillota; class Bacilli; order Bacillales; family Amphibacillaceae; genus Oceanobacillus; species Oceanobacillus massiliensis. Next base: position 17,858 of record NZ_HE610977.1, on the reverse strand, counting down.
ATTTTAAACCAGACCCAGCAATATTCTCAGCAACGGTGTATAATTTTGAAACCATTTCAGAACGCTTGCGGGAATCTGCATTTTTATTAAAAGGACTAAAAATGGAGATTATTGATGAGCGGTACGACCAGAAGGAGTTCTATGAGTTTCCTGCAGGTCTTGAATCGTTTATTACGTACTTGAACGAAGAGAAGGATACACTTCATCCTGTTGTTTCATTTGAAGGTGAACAGCAGGGCTTAGAAGTTGAATTTGCCTTTCAGTTCAATGATGGCTATGCCGAAAGTATGCTTTCATTTGTAAACCATGTTCGCACAAGGGATGGCGGTACTCATGAATCTGGTGCTCGTTCAGCTATAACAAGAACTTTCAATGATTATGCAAGAAGAATAGGGCTACTGAAAGAAAAAGATAAGAATCTCGAAGGAACGGATATCCGCGAGGGGCTAACAGCCATCGTCTCGGTTCGAGTTCCGGAAGATAAGCTGCAATTTGAAGGCCAGACAAAAGGAAAGTTAGGGACAACGGAAGCACGCTCCGTTGTCGATGCCGTTGTTTCTGAAAATCTGAATTACTTTCTGGAAGAGAACCCGGATTTTTCCGGAATGCTGGTCAAAAAGTCAATCAAGGCAAAAGAAGCCCGTGAAGCGGCCAGGAAAGCCCGTGAGGATGCAAGAACCGGTAAAAAAGAAAAAGAAAAGATATATTAAGTGGAAAGCTTACACCTGCACAATCCAAAAACCCGCAAAGAAATGAACTTTATTTGGTTGAGGGGGATTCGGCTGGCGGTTCTGCCAAACAGGGCAGAGACCGTAAGTTCCAGGCGGTGCTTCCATTGCGGGGTAAAGTTATCAATACAGAGAAGGCTAAACTGCAGGATGTTTTCAAGAACGAGGAGATCTCAACCATTATTCACACAATCGGTGCGGGTGTGGGCGGCGATTTCGACTTGGAAGATGTTCAATACGAAAAGATCATTATTATGACGGATGCTGATACGGATGGAGCGCATATTCAAGTACTTCTGCTAACCTTCTTTTATCGTTATATGCGCTCACTTGTTGAAGCAGGAAAAATCTTCATTGCATTGCCACCGCTCTTTAAGATATCCAAAGGAAAAGGAAAGAGTGAAAAAATCGTTTACGCCTGGGATGAAGAAGAAATGAAGAAAGCTATCAAGCAATTCAAAAACGGCTATACGATCCAGCGTTATAAAGGTCTCGGTGAAATGAATGCCGATCAGTTATGGGATACGACAATGAACCCGGAATCCAGGACATTGATACGCGTAACGATTGACGATATTGCCCGGGCAGAGCGAAGAGTTACCACATTAATGGGCGATAAGGTGGAGCCAAGAAGAAAATGGATTGAAGGCCATGTTAAATTTGGTCTTGAAGAAGACACCAATATACTTGAAAATGAAAAGATTCAAACAGAGGAATAGTATTCCTGCATCGATAGTTGTTCAACATTGCTTATTATGCTGGCATTTGATTTTCTTGCCCATTTGAACAGCTATCGGAAATTAATTTATGATTAAAAAAATCCCATGTTGGAGTAATGAATGATTAAGTAAGGGGGGATTGATTTGTCACAGACAGAAAAGTTTTTGGACCTACCTTTAGAGGAGGCAATTGGTGACAGATTTGGCAGATATAGTAAGTATATTATTCAGGACAGGGCGCTTCCCGATGCACGAGATGGCTTGAAACCTGTACAAAGAAGAATATTGTATGCGATGCATGTAGAGAAAAATAGTCATGACAAACATTTTCGAAAGTCAGCGAAAACGGTTGGTACCGTTATCGGTAATTATCATCCGCATGGCGATTCGTCCGTTTATGACGCAATGGTACGTTTAAGTCAGGACTGGAAATTAAGAAATGTGTTAATTGAAATGCACGGGAACAATGGAAGTATGGATGGTGATCCGCCTGCAGCAATGCGTTATACAGAGGCAAGACTGTCCAAGATTTCATCTGAGCTTTTACGTGATATAGATAAGGAAACGGTTGACTTCATCCCCAATTTCGATGAAACAACATCCGAACCAGTTGTCTTGCCTGCAAAATTTCCCAATCTGCTTGTAAACGGTTCGACCGGTATTTCGGCAGGTTATGCAACAGATATACCGCCACATAATCTTGAAGAAGTAATTGAGGCAGCAATCCTGAAAATGGATAAACCCGATGTTACGGTTCAGGAACTAATGAAAGTAATCAAAGGGCCAGATTTTCCAACCGGAGGAATCATTCAGGGTGTAGAAGGTATCCAAAAGGCATACGAAACTGGGCGGGGCAAAATAATTGTCCGCGGAAAAGCAGAAATAGAAACATTGCGCAGTAATCGTGAGCAAATTGTAATCACGGAAATCCCATACGAGATCAATAAAGCCACCATGGTCAAAAAAATGGATGAGCTGCGAATCGATCGAAAAGTGGAAGGGATTGCCGAGGTGAGGGATGAATCGGACCGTACCGGACTTCGTGTGGTTGTTGAACTGAAAAAGGATGCCAACAGTGAAGGTGTCCTGAATTATTTGTATAAGAATACGGACTTACAAATAACCTATCATTTCAATATGGTAGCTATCCAGGACAAAACACCGAAATTGCTGTCATTACCGCAAATGCTTGATGCATATATTTCACATCAAAAGGATGTAGTTACCAGACAATCTGCATTTGATCTGAAAAAGGCGAAGGACCGAGCGCATATTGTAGAAGGTCTTATCAAGGCGATTTCGATATTGGATGAGCTGATTGCAACGATTCGTGCATCCAAGGATAAGTCAGACGCGAAACAAAGGATTATCGCGGCATATGATTTTACTGAGGCACAGGCAGAAGCCATTGTCATGCTCCAGTTGTACAGACTAACGAATACAGATATTACACAGCTGGAAAAGGAAGCTGCTGATTTGAGAAAGACAATCCTAGGATTAGAAGCTATTCTAGGCAGTGAAAAGAAACTGTTCCAAACAATCAAAAAGGACTTGCGGGAAATCAAAAAGTCGTTTGCGGAGCAAAGACGTACAGTGATAGAAGATCAGATAGAAGAATTGAAAATCAATATCGAAGTGACTGTCGCAAGTGAAGATGTACTTGTTTCCGTGACACACGACGGCTACATTAAACGCACCAGCCTAAGATCGTACGGTGCCTCCAATGGAGAGGATATGGCATTGAAAGAAAACGATTATCCGATTGGCTTGCTGGAAGTCAATACGACCGACACACTCCTTTTGTTCACAAATAAAGGGAAATACATTATCACCTCGGTCCATGAGCTCCCGGATATCCGCTGGAAGGACATAGGACAGCATGTGTCGAACATTGTGCAGCTGGAAAAGGATGAATATTTGATTCAATGCATTCCTGTCAGAAACTTTAAGGACACAACAGATTATTTGGTCTTCTTTACCAAAAATGGAATGGTTAAACGAAGTGAATTCAAGCTATATGATGCACAGCGCCGTTCAAAGGCTTTAATTGCCTTGAACTTGAAAAAAGATGATGAAGTAGTAAGCGTGTATCAGTCCAATGGGAATTCAGATGTCTTTCTTGCATCGAATAAAGGCTTTGGATTATGGTATCATGAATCCGAAATATCTGTTGTCGGACAGCGTGCGGCAGGTGTAAAAGCAATAATGCTGAAAGAGGATGAACACGTAGTTAACGGTCAGGTGTTTGATGACCTCACTGAACCATCACTAGCAGTGGTGACACAACGAGGCGCATGTAAACGGATGAAATTGCAGGAATTTGAAAAAGGAAGCCGCGCCAAACGAGGCCTGATCATGCTTCGTGAATTAAAAAATAAGCCTCATCGTATCAAGGGCTTCTTTGCACTAAGCGAAAATGACACCATCTGCTTCCTTACCGCAAACGGTGAAACACATCACGTCTTCCCTCTTGAGCTATCTGCAAGTGACAGGTACAGCAATGGATCTTTCATCATTGACAGCGACAATCAGGGAGAAGTCATTAAAGTCTGGAAGGAAGCTTCTTATACAAAGCCTTTCGAAGATACAGAGTAAATTTTTTATTAATGGAACTCCCAATTTATTTAAAACACTTTCCATTTTTGCAGTTACAGTATAAAATCAATGTGTAACGATTCATAACTGTCATTTTTTGAATAATATTCAGATAACAGCGGGATTATCGTATATCCGGTTGTTATCTGAATGATTGGGAGGTTAATAATGAATTTTGATTTAACGCAGGAACAGAAGATGGTTAAAAACATGGTAAGCGAATTTGCAGAACAGGTAATCAGACCTAGAGCAATAGAGATTGACAAAAAGGCAGAATTTCCGAAAGATATCTTTGAACAAATGGGTAAACTTGGCTTGCTCGGTATACCATTTCCCGAAAAATACGGTGGTTCTGGTGGAGATACCGTTTCATATGCACTGGCTGTCGAAGAAATCGGACGTGTGTGCGGGAGTACTGGCTTAAGCTATGCTGCAGCAGTTTCACTTGGTGCAAGTCCATTGTATTACTATGGCACCGAGGATCAAAAGCAAAGATTTTTGAAACCGCTTGCAAAAGGGGAAGCTTTAGGCTCTTTTGCTTTAACAGAACCGAACGCTGGCTCAGATTCAGGTGCGACGGAGACGACTGCTGTACTGGATGGTAATGATTATGTAATCAATGGAGAGAAGTGTTTTATCACAAATGCTGGATTTGCTGAAATAATAATTGTAACCGCTGTCACAAAGAGGCATAAAAATGGCAGGAACAGGATTTCTTCCATCGTTGTGCCGACAAATTCAGCGGGTGTCAAGATTACCAGCAATTATGACAAGATGGGTGTACGCGGATCCGATACAGCAGAAATTGTCCTGAATAATGTTCGGGTGCCAAGGGAAAATCTGCTTGGCACGGAACATGATGGCCATAAGCAATTTCTTCATACATTGGATGGAGGAAGGATTTCAATCGGCGCATTGGGCGTAGGCATTGCACAAGCATCCCTCGAAAAAGCCCTCTCCTATGCAAAGGAACGGAAACAGTTCGGAAGGTCGATAGGTAGTTTTCAAGCCATCCAATTCAAGCTCTCAGATATGGCAATGGAAGTTGAACTTGCCCGGAATATGGTCCATAAAGCCGCTTGGCTAAAGGATAAGGGAAAGTCCTTCAGTAAAGAAGCAGCCTATGCCAAGCTTTTTGCTACGGAGACGGCATTTCGGTCAGCAAATCAGGCGATTCAAATTCACGGAGGTTATGGCTATATGCGTGAATACGAAGTGGAGCGATATTTAAGGGATGCAAAACTATTGGAAATTGGCGAGGGAACATCAGAGATTCAGAGACTAGTAATCGCGAGGGAATTAGGCTGTTAAATGCAGAAACAAAACATGTCATTGGATCCATAAGAATAAACTTAAGGAGAGCGTGTATGTTCAGAAAAATACTTATAGCGAACCGCGGTGAAATAGCTGCGCGGATTATACGAACCTGTAGGAAGATGGGGATTGAAACGGTTGCTGTATACTCAGAAGCCGATCAAATGGCACCCTATGTACAGCAAGCAGACGAGAGCTATTTGATTGGCCCTCCGCGTGTCAGTGAAAGCTACCTGAATGCAAGCAGGATATTGGAAATTGCCAAAATAACCCATGCTGACGCTATCCATCCTGGCTATGGATTCTTAAGCGAAAATGAAAAATTTGCAGAAGAATGTGCAGCTGAAGGGGTTATTTTTATCGGGCCGTCCAGTTCTATTTTAAACCAAATGGGAAATAAAATAGCGGCGAGGAAAGCTATGAAGGCAGCGGGACTTCCCATCATACCGGGAACCGATGACGCTGTTGATACGGTAAAAGAAGCCTTGTCTGCTGCAAGGGGAATCGGTTATCCCATTATGTTAAAGGCGACAGCAGGGGGAGGTGGAATCGGCATGGAGGTGGTTCACACAGATGAGGAGTTAATCAGGGCATTTGAGAGCAATTCCAAACGCGCATTATCTTTTTTTGGAGATGGTTCGATGTTTATCGAAAAAAAGATTGAAAACGCCCGTCACATTGAGATCCAGGTTATGGCCGATCAGCATGGTCAGGCCGTCCATCTATATGATCGTGAATGTTCCATCCAAAGACGCAATCAAAAGGTTGTGGAAGAAGCTCCATCCATTTTCATCACAGAAAAGACCCGCAAGTTGATGGGAGAAGCTGCAGTTGATGCTATAAAACAACTTGGCTATACGAATGCAGGCACCCTGGAATTTCTAGTGGATAGTCAAGAGAATTTTTATTTCCTTGAAATGAATACAAGGATACAGGTGGAACATCCAATTACAGAAGAGATTACTGGCATCGATATTGTGGAAGAGCAAATCAAGATTGCCGGCGGTATGAAATTGGCAATCAGACAAGAAGATGTGCATGTAGATGGCCATGCGATAGAGGTGCGAATCTATGCAGAAGATCCGATTACCTTTTTCCCATCGCCTGGACATATATCTACGTTTGAATTGCCTGTCGGACAGTTTATTCGTAATGAAACAGCTGTAGTTGCAGATTATGATGTCACACCTTTCTATGACCCTATGATTTCTAAGCTAATTGTAAAGGGAAATGATAGAGATGCAGCAATCCGATTATTAAAACAGGCACTTTCCGAATATAAGATAGAAGGCATCAGGACAAATATCCCCATGCTTTTGAAGATAGTGGAGCATGAGCAGTTTATAGCCGGAAATACAACAACTTCTTTTGTGGATCAATTTTATCTGCAGCAAAACAAGGAAAATTAAAGGAGGAAACAGGATGCAGGAAATAAAAGCAAGCATGGCAGGAAGTGTATGGAAAATAGTTGCAAAACAGGGGGAGCCCGTAAGAGAAGGGCAGGATATTGTCATTCTTGAATCTATGAAAATGGAAATTCCTATTACAGCAGAATCTGATTGTACAGTTAAAGAGCTGAAAGTAGCTGAAGGCGATTTTATTAATGAAGGGGATATTATTGCCATTGTTGAATAGTCACTTTGCTAAACGCTAGGTTTTAGTGCGAAGTGTAGCCACCAAAACAGTTAGGAGGTTATTATGTCCGATTTAGTTAGGCTGGATATCAAAGAAGAGCATATAGCTATCGTCACAATGGATCGACCGACGAGGGCGCATGCTTTGTCAAAGGAGATGCTTGACGGATTAAATGAAGCGCTCCGATCGATTGATAAGAATGAATCCATTTATTGCACAATCATAACCTCCACAGGTGAAAAGGCTTTTTGTGCAGGTGCTGATTTGAAAGAAAGAAGCAGAATGACAACAGAACAAGAAGTAATGGAAGCGGTCCACTACATAGGTGATACCTTAATCGCAATCGAGAGAATGAAAATGCCTGTTATAGCAGCTATCAATGGTGTGGCTGTTGGTGGTGGGTTGGAGCTTGCCCTAGCTTGTGATCTGCGAATAGCTGCAGATGATGTCAGACTTGGCCTGCCCGAGACATCCCTGGCGATTATCCCAGGGGCAGGTGGGACGCAGCGGCTACCTCGGCTGATTGGTCCTGGCCATGCCAAGCGTTTAATTTATACAGCAAAGCCTATCAGAGCAAGTGAGGCATTATCAATCGGTCTTATTGAACAGGTTGTCTACGGAAAAGATCTGCTAACCGAGGCCTTATTTGCGGCAAAAACAATTGCAGCAAATGGTCCTGTTTCCTTGAAAATGGCAAAAGCTGCGATTGATGAAGGTTTACAAACGAATATTTCTTCAGGACTTGAAATTGAACGTAAACACTATCTGAAAACAGTATCCACACAGGACAGAACCGAGGGAATAGCGGCATTCAATGATAAGAGAAAGCCTGTATATAAAGGAAAATAGCCAAGGAGGACGAAGCATATGTCAAATGTGGAAGAGCTTTATAGGCGAATGGAAAAAATAGAAAAAGGAGGAAAGGAAAAATACCATCGCAATAACCAGGAAAAGGGAAAACTGTTCGTCCGAAACAGACTCGAACTTTTGCTTGATGACGGCTTGAATCTTGAAGATGCATTTTTTGCCAATTGCATGGACGAAGACCTGCCATCAGATGGAGTGGTTACCGGGATCGGGAAGATAAATGGCCAAGATGTCTGTGTAATGGCAAACGATTCTACCGTGAAAGCAGGTTCATGGGGGAAAAGGACAGTTGAGAAGATATTGCGGGTTCAGGAAACAGCTGAAAAATTGGAACTTCCGATGATTTATCTTGTGGATTCTGCCGGAGCCAGAATTACCGATCAGATAGAAATGTTCCCTGGCAGACGTGGAGCAGGAAGAATCTTTCATAATCAAATAAAATTATCTGGCCGTGTCCCGCAGTTATGCCTATTGTTTGGACCTTCTGCAGCAGGAGGTGCCTATATTCCGGCTTTTTGTGACGTAGTAGTGATGGTTGAAGGGAATGCTTCCATGTATCTGGGATCTCCCAGAATGGCTGAAAAGGTAATAGGGGAAAAGGTGACACTTGAGGAAATGGGCGGCGCCAATATGCACTGCACTGTTTCAGGTGTAGGGGATGTGCTGGTTGAATCCGAAGAGGCGGCAATCCGCTATGCACAAAACTATTTGAGCTATTTTCCAGCCAATTTCCGCTCAAAGCCTCGTACCAGAGAATCTATAGATGCTAAGCAATTTGAAAATTCGATTGCAGATATCATTCCGGAGAACCAGAATGCGGCCTTTGATATGTACGATTTGATAGAAAGACTCATCGATGAGGGAAGTTTATGTGAAATCAAAAAGAAATTTGCAGCTGAAATCATAACGGGACTTGCAAGAATCGATGGAAATACAGTCGGAATCATCGCCAATCAGCCGCGTGTAAAGGGTGGCGTATTATTTACCGATTCCGCAGATAAAGCGGCAAAGTTCATGCAGTTATGCGATGCATTCCATATCCCTTTATTGTTCCTGACAGATGTCCCGGGATTTATGATTGGTACCAAGGTTGAACGGCAGGGGATTATCAGGCACGGGGCTAAAATGCTTTTTGCAATGAGTGATGTGACCGTACCGAAGATATCCGTCATTGTGCGAAAGGCTTATGGAGCAGGACTTTACGCCATGTCAGGACCAGCATTTGACCCAGATTGCTGTCTTGCTTTTCCAAATGCGCAAATTGCAGTCATGGGTCCAGAAGCTGCTGTAAATGCTGTAGAAGCTAATAAAATCGCTAGACTGCCGGAAGCAGAACGCGCTGGTTTCATTAAACAAAAACAGGATGAATATAAAGAAAATATCGATATCTATCGTCTCGCCTCCGAAATGGTGATCGATGCAGTTATTAATCCCAATATGCTAAGGGATGAACTTAGCAAACGTTTTAAAGTATACACAACTAAAAACATTACATGTTCGGAGAGAAAGCATGGAGTATACCCTGTCTGAAGCGATTTATGAAAATGAATTGAAGACCTAACCATTTGCGCGTATAAATTGTAAATGGAAATCCCGCTCAAATTAGTATTATAAGCACTTGTGTGAAATTAAAGTACATGCCAACAGGCAGGACATAATCTGCCAATTGGCGTGTACTTTAATTTTCTTTAGTCTGTTTATCAAAGATTTCGTTATGCAATCCCTATCAAGTATACCGTATTATTATTATGTAAACATAAAGGGTGCTTTTTGATTTGTGTGGTATGGACTGGGCTGAGAACGCTTTAAAATTGGTGGCATTCACGATTCTAATTCCGTATAATAGTCTTTATAATTGGGATGTGGAAGAAAGGACTTGAATACCGTGATTGTACATGAGAGGACACAAGCAATAAATCGTGAGCAAATTGCTGCGGTTTACCTGCAAATGATGAAGAATGGCGATAGGGCAAACGCCGTTAAAATGCTTGATATATATGAAAAACACAAGAATCAAGAATTGATCATAAGTTTTGCCGGCCATTTCTCTGCCGGTAAATCATCTATGATAAATACACTGTTAGGAAAAGAAATTTTACCTAAGAGTCCTATACCGACAAGTGCGAACGTGGTAAAAATAAGCTCTGGTGAAGGTGTTGCAAGAGTTTATTTCACAAATGAACTACCTGCAGAATATAAAGAGCCTTATGACATCGATATGATCAAGGAGTACTCGAAGGATAAAGAAGCCATCAAAAAGATTGAAATCAGTACACTGGATAGGGTTGTTCCAGATGGTGCCGCTATTATTGATACCCCGGGCATTGATGCTGCGGACGATGCTGACAGAATTATGACGGAAGCTTCACTCCATTTGGCGGATGTGCTTCTCTATATAATGGATTATAATCATGTGCAATCTGAAGTCAATCTGCAATTCCTGAAGTCCATACAGGATAAGGGTCTGCCATATTATGTAGTGATCAATCAGATTGATAAACATGATGAACGGGAATTAAGCTTTACCGATTTTGATAGAAATATTAAACAAACGTTTGATCAATGGAGTTTGAATCCAGAGTATATCTACTATACATCCCTTATCGACGATTCTGCTGAACACAATCAAATCGAGCAAATTAAGCAAAAACTTTTCAGCATGATGGAGAATCGCCATCAGCACTTACAGATTGCACAATCTGTAAGGCGGGTGATGGATGAGCATAGAGCCCATATAAAGACAACCTATGAGGCAATTGCGAATGAGCGAACAGGGAATAGCAATCATGCAGCGTTTTCCGGTCTTGATGATTTGAAAGAAATACAGGATCAGATCAACCATCTGGAAAACGAACCAGCTCAATTTGAAAAAGATTATATGCACGAACTACAGCGGACACTTCAGAATGCATATATAATGCCTGCTGGTCTTAGAGAAAAGGCGGAGCTGTATCTGGAATCCCAGCAACCGGATTTCAAGGTTGGAATTTTCGCTTCCAAGAGAAAAACATTAGAAGAGCAAGAGAGGAGATTGCGTGATTTCCTCTCGGCATTAGAAGACAACGTCAATTCCACGATTCAGTGGAAACTTCGCGACAAGTTTACAGGATTGCTAAAGAAATATCGAATAGAGGATGCAGTACTACAGAATCGTATAAATGAACTGAGGGTCCATTTGGGGAAAGACCTTGTGGAGAGTCTTATCAAACCTGGCGCCAAGGTTAATGGGGACTATGTACTCCATTATACGAATGATGTTTCGTCAGATATTAAAAGTAAGTTTAAGCAGGAATCAAGAAAGATACTGACATCCATTCATGCTTTGATTGCCGAAAAAAATAAACCGAAAAAGCTCGAGTATCTGCAGAACCTTCATGAACTTAATGATGTCAAGGCTTTACAAGAGGACTTGGACAGGATAAAAGCAGAAGAAAAGAAGGCAATCGATCTGCTGGAGAGTCAGTTAGCAGATTCCGAGATTGATGACGCCTTATTGGAACAGATAGACGAGGAACTAAACAGCAGGCAGAAACCAGTCAGACAGGACATGAATGCCCATAAAAATCGTTTAAGGTCAGATCCCAAAGAACAAAGCCCTTCCATAAATGAAAATGCGGGCTCGGGGAAATCGTCGCCAATCAGCAGTGTGCTCTCAAGTATAGAAAAAACAATCTATGCCATACAAGGTTTGCCGGGATTTGATTCATTCGTGAACGATTTAAAGGATAAAGAAAATCGGCTTCGCAACCGATCCTATACGATTGCTCTATTTGGTGCTTTCAGTGCAGGGAAATCTTCATTTGCCAATGCTTTAATGGGGGAAAAAGTATTGCCTGTTTCTCCCAACCCGACTACGGCAACGGTAAACCGAATCTGCCCTGTAACGGAGCAAAATCTGCATGGATCTGTCTCTGTGAAACTGAAAGATCGACAAGCATTAATAAATGATCTGTATATGATTACCAAGAAATTTTCCCCACCAGCAGAAGAATTCGAAAAGCTGATGGAATGGGTGCAGACAAATCAGCTGCAAAAGAGCGATCAGCTTAATAAAATGTATCAATCTTATTTACAGGCAATGATAAATGGCTATAAAGAAATGCAGCAAAATATCGGAAAAAGCATTACGATAACAATTGAGGATTTCGAAAGCTTTGTCACGGATGAATCCAAGGCATGCTATATGGAATCCATCAATCTTTATTATGACTGTGAAATCACGAGACAGGGAATCACACTTGTTGATACACCAGGAGCCGACTCGGTAAATGCAAGACACACAAATGTAGCCTTCGATTATATCAAACATGCAGATGCCATTCTTTATGTTACGTACTACAATCATGCCTTATCAAGGGCGGATAAGGACTTCCTGATGCAGCTGGGCCGGGTAAAGGAAGCCTTTCAGCTTGATAAGATGTTTTTCATTGTAAATGCAGCCGACCTGGCAGCTGATGAGGAAGAATTGAAACTTGTAACGGATTATGTGAAGGAACAACTGCAGCTATTAGGTATCCGGCTGCCCAGATTATATCCTGTTTCCAGTAAAGCTTCTCTTGATGATAAAGTGCAGAAAAAGCCAATCAATGACCAAATGCATCATTTGGAAAATGATTTTTATCAATTCATCAATGAGGATCTAGCTGCACTGACTGTCCAATCTGCAATTTCAGATATGAACAGGAGCCGCCATGCTGTTGTCAATTATATGAATACATTGCGTATGGATAACAATCAGAAGGAAAAGAGAAAACGGGAATTGCATACGAAAAAAGAAAAACTGAATGGAGATATACGTGATTTATCTACCAAGGCCTACCAAGAGCAGATCAATCAAAAAATCGATAAGCAACTATTCTATGTTGTGGAGAGATTATCAATTCGTTACCATGATATGTTCAAGGAAATGTTCAATCCAACGACAATTAATGAATCAGGAAGAAAAGCATTGCCGCAGCTTAGAAATGGATTGGAGAACTTGATAGAATATATTGGATTCGAGCTTCATCAAGAGCTGCTTGCTGTTTCTTTAAGAGTGGAAGCCTATATCCAATTACAAATAAACGAAGTACTTAAATCATTGGCGGAGAGATGTATTCAGGCCGATCCGCTATTCGAGCTTCCTGACATGGGTGCGTCTGAATTGGAAACACCTGAATATGAGCAAGGGCTAACAACTATTGATCTCGCTGCGTTTGACCGTATTATCGCTAAATTCAAAGGGACAAAAGCATTTTTCGAGAAGAACGAAAAGGAATTTATGAAGGAAGAGATGTATGCTATAATAGAGCCTTATGTGAAACAATATGTTGAAACCAACAGGCAATATATGGGAAGTGCCTATAGGCAACAGTGGGAAGATCTGGTTGCAGATAGGAAGGCTCAGGCCGAGCAGAATATCGGTTTACAACTGAATAACTATCTGCAAATGCTCATTTCTGCTGCTGATATCGGAGAACTGCAGAAGAAACAGGAACTATTGGATTCAATTTTGAAGGAACATGATATAGAGGAAGTGTCTTAAATGGAAAAAAATAATGTATTGTTAGTCGATGGAATGGCCTTGCTATTCCGAGGTTTTTTTGCTACATCCTTCCGCGGGAATTTTATGCTGACGAGTAAAGGAATACCTACAAACGGTATCTATCAGTTTATGAGATACTTTCTTGATGCTGTCGGGACATTCCAGCCAACACATGTTATATGCTGTTGGGATATGGGAAGCAAAACATTCCGGTCGGAACTTTATACGGACTATAAAGCAAACAGGGACGCCCCACCAATCGAATTGATCCCTCAATTTGATTTAATTAAAGAGGTAGTAGAAGCTTTTAATATGCCGAACATTGGTATGGAAAGCTTTGAAGCGGATGATTGTATAGGAACACTTGCTACATTATACAGTAAGGATAATGACGTAACGATATTGACTGGTGATCAAGATATTTTACAGCTGGTTGACGATAGTATCCAAGTTGCCATAATGAGAAAAGGCCAAGGTAACTACGAAGTATTCAATCAGGAGAATTTCTATGAAAAGAAAGGGATTCGTCCAAAACAGATAATCGATCTAAAGGGTTTGATGGGTGATTCTTCTGATAACTATCCCGGTGTAAAAGGGATCGGTGAAAAAACAGCTTTAAAACTTCTCCAGGAATACGAAACGATTGATAACCTGCTTGAAAACATCGATAACCTGCCCAAGGGCGTGCAGACTAAAATCAGTAATAATCTGGACATGCTGCATTTATCCAGATCACTAGCACAAATCAAATGTGACGTACCCGTCAGTTGCCCGCTGGACCAAGCAATCTGGAAATACGACAAAGTTAGAGTATCGACTAAATTTGAAGAACTTGAATTTAAGAATCTCGCCAAATTGTTATAAGCCACACCTATGAAAATCCTCTGTAGCTTGTTACGGAGGATTTTTACTGTCATCATTCCCTTTATAGGGTGCGGGGTATATGTATATACGCATGGGGGTAATCAACAAACGTGAGAGGGTATCCTTATTTGGTTGCCGGGTATAGGGGTGTGTTATATAATCGTTATATCGATTGTGTTTTATAAAGAACAACATTCTCAATTAGGGGGTTTTTAGTTGAATAAGCTATTTGTCTATGGGACCTTGCGTAAAAACGAAAGCAATGATACATATCTAAAAGACGCAAATTGTGAATTGGATCAAGCATGGGTATATGGAGAGCTTTTTGATACAAATAGAGGCTTTCCAGTAATGAAAGAAAGCGATATTCAAAAAGTTTATGGAGAATTATATACCGTAACAGATGAGCAGCTTGCTTCCATCGATTCTCTGGAAGGGTATCGTAAAGACGGTGCCGATAATTTATATGAAAGAAAAATGGTTACAGTGCATGATGAAAGAGGGCGTTTTTGTGAGGCAATAACCTATATTGCTGGGAGTTCTTTCGGGGATTCACAGGAAAACATTCCAACTTGGGACTGGAAGGTTTACCGCTACCTGAAGCGGGAGACAATGTACTATTTTGCCTATGGATCCTGCATGGATAACAGGAGGTTTAAACTGGCTAATGTGGATCAGCATTTCAATAATATTATAGGTCGTGGGAAATTGACTGGATTCGGTTTCCGTTTTAGCAGGAGTTCTAACGATGGAGCTAAAGCAGACATTGTTCTCGCTGCAGGAGAAAATGTGGAAGGGTTTATCTATGAGGTCCCTGTAGCGGCGGTTGACTATTTATATGAACGGGAAGGTGTATTTACTGGCCTTTATCGACCATCGATTGTTCCGGTAAGCATGATTGATGGTAGACAAATAGAAGTATTGACATTTATCGGTATAGACAAAAGCGATGAATCAAAACCGACGGAGGTCTACGCTGACGAAATCCTCACTGGAGCGAAACGACTGCTTAGCAATACGTATGTGGAGGGTCTTAGTCAGAGAATTAAGGGATTGATGAAGTCTTAAAAGCGAAGAAAGCAAATCTTGGTAAACAAAAGATGAAATGTTTATAATGATATATAGAGGTCTGCTGTTAATTGACAAGGTTATGTCCTTCTCGATTCGAATCGATTAGGCCTAAATAAAGAGTTTTATATATAGAAGTAATCTTTTACGAAAAAATTAGGAAAGTAGGTTCATTTTATATGAGAGTAGTACAAGATGTTACCGAATTGATCGGTAATACTCCAATGGTAAAATTAAATAAACTGGTTCCTGAGGGAGCGGCAGAGGTATATATAAAGATGGAAATGTTCAATCCGAGCAAAAGTGTCAAGGACCGTGCCGCATATAATATGATTAAAGTGGCTGAAGAAGAAGGTTTAATCAAACCTGGAGATACCATTATAGAACCAACGAGCGGAAACACCGGTATCGGTCTAGCAATGACAGCTGCGGCAAAAGGATATAAAGCTATCTTAATAATGCCCGATAACAGTACATTGGAAAGAAGGAACATTTTAAAAGCGTATGGAGCTAAAGTTGTCTTGACTCCAAGTGCGGAAAAAATGCCAGGCTCCATCAAAAAGGCTTTGGAAATTCAAAAGCAAATACCCGGAAGCTTTATTCCGCAGCAATTTGAAAATTTCGCTAATCCTGACATTCATCGAACGACTACAGCTTTAGAAATTATCAAGCAGATGGATGGCCGGCTTGACGCTTTTGTATGTACAGCGGGAACGGGTGGTACAGTAACCGGTACTGGAGAAACGCTGAAGGAGAAAATCCCGGGAATCCATGTGGCGGTCGTGGAACCAGAAGGATCTCCTGTATTGTCAGGCGGTGAACCTGGCCAGCATAAGCTCGTTGGTACGAGCCCGGGATTTGTCCCGGATATCTTAAATACAAATGTATACGATGAGATTATACAAATCAGTGATGAAGATGCTATTGGCTTACTAAGGAAATTAACCCGCGAGGAAGGAATCTTTATTGGCCCTTCAGGTGCAGCGGCGGTCTACGCGGCGATAGATGTAGCCCGGAAACTAGGGGAAGGCAAAAAGGTTGTCTGTATTGCTCCGGATACTGGAGAACGTTATCTGAGCATGAACCTTTTTGATGAATAAGCATAGGGAAAGTAACTGGAAGCAGATGCCGGCAAAATGATTGTCGGCATTTTCTGTAGATACGGTTAAGGAAAATGCTGATATTTGAAGAAACTCGAAATCTTTAAATGGTATTAAAGATTTCCTTTCTATTATGAGGTTCAACAGGATTCCTGTGGCCGAAGCTACATGGCGTAGTTTACTAAATAGCAATCTTTAAGAGAATGCCAATAGTAAAAGAATAGAGCGCTTTTTGCATCTATCGGGCGATCGCAAAAACAGGTATAATAGTTTTCGTTTGGACCGCGTTTTATTTCGGTGACCAATTCACAAAACATGGAGGTGCTCAAAATTATATATAGAAAAATTATTACGGCATCCATTACGGTTTCAATATTTTCTGTTCTGTTTGGGTTTATTGTGCCGAATCCATTCGGGGATACAATACCATCCATTTCCTATTATTTATTATCCGTTGCGATGGCTATACCTGTTTATTTGATGTATAGTTTCCCGGCTATTTTAATTTATGGAGTGTTGACCTCCATAATAAGTGATAAAGTCAGTAGATTTATAGCAGCAAAAACAGGCAATCAAAAATCCGAAATAATTATCTCTGGTATTTTGCACATTGCTTTTGGTCTTATATTACTGTTCTATAGTTTAACTGCATCTATTTTGTTTTTTATTACCGATAGAGTTTTGCAAAAACAAAATAAAAATTAT
This sequence comes from Oceanobacillus massiliensis str. N'diop, assembly GCF_000285495.1. Taxonomy (GTDB): domain Bacteria; phylum Bacillota; class Bacilli; order Bacillales; family Amphibacillaceae; genus Oceanobacillus; species Oceanobacillus massiliensis. The sequence continues at coordinate 739 of NZ_HE610977.1, read as the reverse complement.
CAGCTGTTGCAAGCCATTAAAAGTTTGGCGATTCCATTAGCAGTATGGGTATTTTTTATGGTTTTTGTGTATCTTGAACAACTTTAAACGTTAACAAAACAAGAGTTATCAATTTTTATATTGCGGGTTTCTTGTTTCATTCATTGTTTTTCAACCTTTAAATTTCATAAAAACAAAATATAATGGTAAAAAGTCGAAATGTGATATTGACTTTTTACTGGTTAAATAGTAGTATGAAAACCCCTATTAAACCTCTAAATCTAATTGATAACAAAGTGTTTAAAGGGAACAGACGCCAAGGAGATTTCTTATCTTCGGGATTTAAATGTTGATTGTCGTTGACAGCTAGATTAATAATTGATAGAATGTAAAAGTTGTCAAAAAAACGTAAATTCCAATCAAGAAATTATACATTGACATCTCTTGTTAGAATGTGTTATATTTATAAAGTCGCCAATTTGAAAAGCGGCTAACAAATTTGCTCTTTGAAAACTGAACAAAACAACCAGTATGTCAACCAAAAAGAAACTTGTTTCTTTTTGAAATAACTCATTAAGTTTCACTTATTGAGAAAGCAAGAAGCTAAGAACACAAATGGAATTGACCGGTGTCGATTCTATTCAAACACTTTTATGGAGAGTTTGATCTTGGCTCAGGACGAACGCTGGCGGCGTGCCTAATACATGCAAGTCGAGCGCGGGAAGCAAGCTGATCCTCATCTGAGGTGACGCTTGTGGAA
>NZ_HE610976.1:1179640-1188329 GCF_000285495.1 Oceanobacillus massiliensis str. N'diop | reverse complement strand
TTAATGAGTTATTTCAAAAAGAAACAAGTTTCTTTTTGGTTGACATACTGGTTGTTTTGTTCAGTTTTCAAAGAGCAATTTTGTTAGTCGCTTTTCAAATTGGCGACTTTATAAATATAACACAGCGAGTTATTTAAGTCAACTCTTTTTTATAATTTTTTTCAATCTCCATATATTATTTCATAATCATATTTCATAAATAATAGAAGCTTGTTTTTTTGTTGCCTTAATGCAACGTTTATAAATTTACCACGTTTTTAATATGAAATCAAGAGGAATATGCAAAGAAATACAAGGAAAATTATATTTTAATTATTTGATTTATTTGCACGATGAAAAGTGGAGATATGTTTATCTATTTGGAGATTTTCTCTTCAGTGTTTTAGCAGCATCTATTATATTTAATATACCCTGATATCGAATTGTAAAACCTTTGTTGCCTACATATTAAAAACCCCCGGTGCGTAGGTTTTCGCATCGGGGGTGGTTCATTTATTTATTCCGCATTTGCGGGAATAGCAATACATCACGAATCGATGGTGAATTTGTCAACAGCATAATCAGCCGATCAATACCAATTCCAAGGCCGCCTGTTGGAGGCATGCCATATTCTAGTGCCTCCAGGAAGTCCTCATCCATATAATGTGCTTCGTCATTCCCGGCATCTCTTTCTTTAACCTGTGCTTCGAAACGCTCGCGCTGATCGATTGGATCATTTAATTCACTGAATGCATTTGCGTGTTCACGCCCTACAATGAATAATTCGAAGCGGTCCGTAAAACGCTCGTCTTCTTTGTTTTTCTTGGCAAGTGGTGAAATCTCCACTGGATGGCCATATATAAATGTAGGCTGGATTAGTGTTTCCTCAACCTTTTGCTCAAAGAATTCATTGACAATATGGCCAAAAGCCATTGTATTATTAATCTCAATACTATGTTCTTTTGCCAATGCACGCGCTTCTTCATCGGTCATCTGCTTCCAGAAGTCAACACCCGTTGCCTCTTTAACTGCATCCACCATGTGAAGTCTTGTCCATTCCGGCTCAAGATCCACTTCATACTCACCATACTGGACCTTGGTTGATCCAAGTACTTCTTTCGCAATATGTGCTACCAGATTTTCGGTCAGTGCCATAATGTCATGGTAATCTGCATATGCTTCATATAACTCAATCATGGTGAATTCAGGGTTATGTCTTGTTGATACACCTTCATTACGGAACACGCGCCCGATTTCATATACCTTTTCCAACCCGCCAACTATCAGACGTTTTAGATGCAGTTCAATCGCAATACGCATATACAAATCAATATCGAGCGCATTGTGATGCGTGATGAACGGACGTGCAGATGCCCCGCCCGGAATACTGTGCATCATCGGTGTTTCCACTTCCAGGAAGCCTTGACCATTCAAATATTCACGCATCGACTGAATGATCCTGCTGCGCAGGACGAATGTTTCTCTGCTTTCCATATTTGTAATGAGGTCCAGATAGCGTTGACGGTAGCGCTGTTCAATATCCTTCAGGCCGTGATATTTCTCAGGCAATGGGCGCAATGATTTGGTAAGCAAATGAAACTCCGTTGCTTTAACCGAAAGTTCCCCTACTTTTGATTTAAACATCACTCCGGTTACCCCAACAATATCCCCTAAATCTGTTGTGTTGAAGATTTCATAGGCATCCTCGCCAATCGAATCTTTACGGACGTATAACTGTAGCTGTCCACTCAAATCCTGGAGATGGGCAAATCCGGCTTTTCCTTTACCGCGTTTCGTCATTAGTCGGCCGGCAATCGTAACCTCATCCTTCATTTCTTCTAATTCCTCTTTGGAATACTGGTCATATTTCTCGATCAGTTCTTCAGCCAAGTGGGTCCTTGTGTATTTTCCGCCAAATGGATCGAGTCCTTTTTCACGGTAATCAATTAATTTGTCGCGTCTTACACGCATATGTTCATTTAATTCTTCGGACACTTTTATCACTCCAGTCATTAATTATAGTAAGTATATAGTAAAACACCTATTCTTTCACGTCTATTCCCTTCATGATGACGACTAAAAATGCAGAAAAAACCTGCCGGCAGCTGCCAGCAGATCTAACCCTGATTGGCGGGCTTAGGAAGTATTCTGTGCCGCTTCGACCAATTCTTAAGGCTCATTAACATTTCTTCCCCATCAATGAAGAGCTTTCCATTGCTTTTGCTAACGACATACTCGTCAGTCACCGTCTTTGCCGTTACAAGTCCTGCGCCAAACCCTTTGACAGCCTGACGAAGGAAAGCAACATTGCCGGCAATGTTTCACTTACAAAAACAAACACGGTTAGAAACTATTTATTCCCAATTACCGATCTGAAAAAAATCCAAGTGTCCGCCTATTATTTAGTCTGCGGTTTCCTTGCCATTTTCCAATGTAATCTCTTCTCTCGGTATGGAGAGCGTTTCAGCAATCTGATCCAGTAAATCATCGGATGCCATCTTGGTACCCCGTTCGATATTTCCAATTTGCGCAATCGAAACATTCAGCTCATTTGCAAAATCCATTTGTGTATAGCCTTTTAGTTTACGAAATGCCTTTACTCTTCTCCCAACCCGTTTTGCGTCCATTTTCTTACATCCTTTATGTCTCTTTCTGGAAGTTCATTAATAAAATCCACTACACGTTTATTCCAGCCCGGCACCAGCATATGTGGTGCAATCTCCTGCAATGGAACAAGCACAAATGCACGCTCATGCATTCGCGGGTGAGGTATTATTAATCGCTCTACTGTACTATTTTCTTGATTAAATGTCAAAATGTCAAGGTCTATTGTTCTGGGACCAAAACGGATCTCTCTCTTACGGCCAAGCTGCTGCTCCACTGCCTGGCAATATTCCAGCAAATCAAAAGAAGATAGCGAGGTCTCCACTTCGATTACCATATTAAGAAAATCGGCCTGATCTATATAGCCGACAGGGGCTGTTTCATAGATAGAGGATTGTTTTACGATTGATACTCGTTCGTTTTTCTCGAGCAATCTTAATGCCTGGGATAGATATTCTTTCCTTGGACTGATATTTGTTCCTAGTGCCAGATATGCTGTATTCATCGTTTTTTCTCCCTATATATTTCTACCGCCACCGATTGATAGTGTCCTGGAATGGGCGGGTCTGGTTTAATTACCTTTACATTGCAGGCATCCAGCAGTTCAAAGGATGATAGCAGCTTAGCTGCAATTGCCTCTGCAACAGCCTCAATCAGATTCAGTGCACCGCCTTCCATGATTTCCTTTACAAGCTCATAAACATGGCCATAATGGATGGAATCATGCATGTCATCTGTCTCTCCGGGTTTCTTCAGGTTCAGATACAATTCCAGGTCGACATTAAAACGCTGCCCGAGCTTATTTTCTTCCGGCAGCAAACCGTGAAACCCATAAAATTGCATTCCGCTCAGTAAAATTTTATCCATTGGAAGACCCTCCTTCAGCAAGCATAGCATCCATCATCCTGGCAATCTCTACATTCAATTTAACGTTATGGACCCGAACAATATGAGATCCTTTTACAATTCCAAGAGCCGTTGTAGCCCCCGTTCCATTGTCGCGATCAGCTGGCGGCAATTCGAGTACATTCCCAATAAACCTCTTTCTCGATGTCGCAAGCAGTAAGGGGTATCCCATCGCCACTAAGTGCTCAAGATTGTTCATGACAACAAGGTTATCCTTCGCTGACTTGGCAAACCCCACGCCCGGGTCCAGAATAATATTTTCTTTTGGGACACCAGCTTTCAGGGCGATTTGGATGCTTTCCTCCAGATCATTTTTCATATCTTCAACGACGGATGTGTAATCCTCATTCGTCCGGTTATGCATCAAAATAATGGGTACATGATATTCTGCTGCGATATTCGCTATTTCCGGCTCCCTTTTTGCTCCCCAAACATCATTGATTATATCCGCTCCTGCCTCTACAGCCTTTTTGGCAGTCTTCGCCTTATATGTATCAACAGAAATAGGAATGCCGATTGTTTCTTTTAGGGCTTTAATGACTGGAACAATCCGTTCTATTTCTTCATCAGCTGATACGGGTGCATGTCCGGGACGTGTAGACTCTCCGCCAACATCAATGATGTCCGCCCCCTCCTTTTCCATAAGTATCGCCTGCTGCACCGCCCTTTCAACTGTTGTATAGCTTCCGCCATCTGAAAAAGAATCGGGTGTAACATTTAGAATGCCCATTATATGTGTTCTTTCTGCCAAATCGAGTGTCTTTGCTGCTGTTTTTAATAACATGGAATAAACCCGCTTTCCTCAAATATAGATGCTATTATCGTACCGCATCTTACTGCAGAAAAAAAGGACCAGCATGAATGCCGATCCTCCTTGCCTGCTATTATTCATTTTCTTCAAATTGATAAAGAGCAGTTGATAGATATCTTTCTCCGTTATCCGGGAAGATCGCAAGTACTTTCTTGCCCTTGCCCAATTGCTTAGCTACTTTTAAGGCAGCGGCAACAGCAGCGCCTGCAGATACGCCACCAAGGATACCGTTTGTTGTAGCCACTTTCCGCGATGTCTCAAATGCTTCATCATTATCGATTGTGATAATTTCATCATAAACGGTTGTGTTCAATACATCTGGTTTAAACCCGGCACCAATCCCCTGAATCTTGTGCGGTCCTGGCGAGCCTCCAGATAATACAGGTGAAGCAGATGGTTCCACGGCATATACTTTAACACCATCAAAGTTCTCTTTTAAGACTTTACCTGCTCCAGTTATCGTACCGCCTGTTCCGATTCCAGAGATGAATGCGTCAAGGCCATCGCTCATTTGCTCAACAATTTCTTTACCTGTTGTACGTTCATGTATTTCCGGGTTGGCAGGGTTGCTAAATTGCTGCGGCATAAAATAACCATGTTCTTTTTTCAGTTCCTCAGCCTTCGAGATAGCACCCTTCATCCCATCAGCACCAGGAGTCAGAACAAGTTCTGCACCATATGCCCGCAATAGGTTGCGACGTTCTTGACTCATTGTATCCGGCATTACCAATACAGCTTTGTAGCCCTTGGCAGCAGCTACCATTGCAAGGCCAATTCCTGTGTTTCCACTAGTTGGCTCAATAATGGTATCTCCTGCTTTTAATGCCCCCTGATCCTCTGCTGCTTCTATCATCGCAATCGCAATACGATCCTTAACAGAGCTTCCAGGATTCATGAATTCAAGTTTCACATAAACATCCGCACTATCGGCATCAGTTAGATTATTAAGCTTTACAATCGGTGTACCACCAATTAAACCAGTAATATTTTCAGCTACTTTCATGATAACTCCTCCCAATTCCTAGTATTTTTATATGATTTATACCTAATGTACGTTTTTTTCCTGCGAATGTCAACTTATTTGTCTGAAAATTGCGCGGTCATGCAGCCTGTGCCTTCCATCAATTCCCATAAACCCAATCAATTTCAAGCTGTTCCCATAAAGGATCTGCGCTTAGTGATTGATTCATTTCCTGCATAGCCAGTTCACTTTCCATATACGGTTTAATCTCCTCATAATCAAATGTAATCGACGGCAGCTTTCTGTGGAGATAAAGAATAGCTACACCATTGTCTGCCTGAAATGGCTCACTGTAGGAGTGGTTATCCATTTTCAATGCGACTTCCTCATAGCTGCTTGGCAGGAATTGACTGGAAGTATAGATAGAACCTAAGTATCCGCCACTTGCTTTTGTCTCATCATCTATGGAATATTCCTTTGCAAGCAAGTCGAAAGAAGCTCCTTGCTCAAGCTCGGCAACCACCTTATCCGCCGTTTCAAAATCATCTACAAGAATATGGGAAATTTGAACAGATTCAGTGAAATCATATTGGTCACCATATCCTTCATAATAGGTCTGTAATTCTTCCTCCAGGATAGACATGTCTTTCGTCAGCAAGTCTTGCAATTGATAGCGGTAAATAATATCTTCCCGCCATTTTGCCTCTTCCTTTTCAGCCTCCTCCTCGGTCATAATCCCCTGCATGGTATAAAGGAAGGAGATTTCGCGATCAATGACCTTTTCGTCTACCTCTATATTATTCTCTTCCGCCAACTGATTAACCACCTCATGATCAATCATTGACTTTAACTGCTTTTCACCATACTCACTTCTCAGCTCCTCCATCCATTGCTGATAGGAAACCTTCTCACTACCAATAGATGCCACAGGTTCGGCGCTGTCTATCTTGGCACTATCCTCATCATTAATTACAACTTTTTCTTCTTTGTTCCAAAACAGTAGGGAGGCAATATTGGTTATTAAAAGAACAACAATGATCCCCAGCAGTAATTTTTTCGACATGATGGTAAAACTTCCTTTCCTACTGTTTTAATTCTTCCAGCTCTTGTTCGGTAAAATGATAGGTTTCATTACAAAAGTGACAGCTTGCTTCTGCACCATGATCTTCATCGATCATATTTTGGATTTCTTCTTTACCAAGACCGATAATTGCATTTGCCAGCCTTTCCTTAGAGCATTTGCAGCGGAATTCGATTGGCATCGTTTCATGAATTTTAACTGTTTCATTCTCAAATAAACGCTCCAGGATCTGTTCAGGAGTTTTCCCCTCGCGAATCAGACTTGAGATTGCAGGAAAGCTCTGAATCTGTTCTTCCAGTCTTGATATCACTTCTTCTTCAGCACCAGGCATTACTTGAACAATGAAGCCTCCTGCAGCCAAGATGGTATGATCCGGATTAACAAGCACACCCGCACCAACCGCTGAAGGAACCTGTTCTGATGTAGCGAAATAGTAGGTGAAATCCTCACTGATCTCTCCGGATACGATTGGAACTTCTCCGGTAAAATAATCTTTCAAACCTAAATCTTTAATGACACTAAGGCTTCCTTCCGTACCAACCGCACGCGCCACATCCAACTTCCCTTTATCATTCAAATCAAAATCGACATGCGGGTTGATTACATATCCGCGAACATGTCCTTTGGCGTTTGCATCCGCAATAATGGCACCAATCGGACCATTTCCCTGAACTTTAATGGTATTGGAATCTTCTCCCTTGAGCATGGCACCCATCATTGCTGTAATGGTAATGGTTCTGCCAAGTGCGGCCGAAGCCGTTGCCCATGTATCCTGTCTCCTTCTTGCCTCTTCCACTGTGTTGGTGGACGTGGCAGCATACGCACGTACTTTACCATCAAATATTGTTGCTTTTACAAGGTAGTCTTTCGTCATTTCGCTTCTCTCCTTTATCATTGGTGATTTATTTTCTGATAGATTAAGTAAAGGCCCTTTAAAGTTAAATGCGGATCAACCATATCGATGGTTGTTGATTCGTGAGCAATCATCTTGGACAAACCGCCTGTTGCAATCACTTTCGGGTTCGTTTGTTTCTCTTTTTTGATGCGGGTAACAAGTCCATCAACCTGCCCTATATATCCGTAGAAAACACCAGAGGTCATCGCTTCCACCGTCGATGTTCCTACAATATTATCCGGTTCCTGAATTTCTATTTTTGGTAACTTGGAAGCTTTACTGTACAATGCCTCCATCGAGATGTTGATACCAGGCGTAATAATTCCACCAGAGTATTCTTGCTGTTCATTCACATAGCAGTAGGTTGTAGCAGTTCCAAAATCAATAATTATCAATGGTGCTCCGTATGCCTCGATGGCACCGACTGCATTTACAATTCGATCTGCTCCAATTTCTCTCGGGTTCGGATAGTTCATTTTTAAATAGGCTTGGAAATCTTCTTTCCCGATAACGATCGGTTCTTGATTAAAGTAATCCCTGCTCATTTTTTCGAGCGCAAACATAATTGGGGGTACGACAGAAGAAATGATGACTCCATGTATATCTGAAAAGGCAATAGCTTTATGATCAAATAGAGATTTTATCAGCATACCAAATTCATCTTCTGTTTTATAGCGGTCTGTCTTAATTCGCCATTCATATTTTAATTTATCTTTTTCAAATACACCAAGTACCGTATTTGTATTCCCTACATCAAGCACAAATAACATCTGTCACCATACCTTCCTATCATCTCTGTTTTTTAATATACCATACTTTGGAATCCATTAGTAATGCCGTGATTCGGCTGGAAAACAAAGGCATTGTAGTGCTGGCAAGCGCCGATATGGAAATGAACTGTCCCGAACCTTGCAAACTCCATAGTGGATTTCAGCAGCCCTTCTATATTCTATAGGCGGGATAAAGAAAGATCTTGAACAGAGGCTTTTTCTCAAAGATTTTGTTTTTACATAAAACATATAAACAGCAACGTAACAGCAACTGCAGATTTCCGCTCCGGGCAGTCGCTTTCCGCGGCGGGCGCTCTCAGCTTCCTCGGAAGCAAGCCCGTCTTCCTGTGGGATCTTCAGCTGTTGCTTTTCCCGATGTACCTCCTTGGCTTTTACCAATCATTTCAAATTATTTAAGGATTTATTAAAATACAGTCGAATATAAAAAAACTCAATAAATACGATAACTGCATCGGCCGATTTCCGCTCCGGGCAGTCGCTTTCCGCGGGCGCTCTCAGCTTCCTCGGAAGAAACCCACTTCCTGCGGGATCTTCAGCTGTTGCTTTTCCCGCTGGAGTCGACTGCCCTACGCTCCAATCCATCAGCTTAATAATTGAATAACAGTAATTCGATTCAGAAAGCTAAATCTTAGCGGAGGAAATACACGGAGACTCCTGCGGG
>NZ_HE610976.1:1129933-1179355 GCF_000285495.1 Oceanobacillus massiliensis str. N'diop | reverse complement strand
AAAGCGAAGACGATAAGACCCCACAGAGAGCGAACTTTGCGAGCGAGGAGGCTTAGCGCGAGCCCGCGGAAAGCGTAGTGTATTTCCGGAGTGGAGATTACCACATCATAATTTCTAATTACAATACTTACGAAAGAGCCTTTACAGAAAAAGGGCAAAATAAAAGCAGCCTTAACTTAAGGCTGCTTTTATATGATAAATTATTTTTTATCCTCTGAATCGGAATCCGAATCTTTATCACCCATGATTGGGTCGTTGATATAGCTCTTTTCTTCTGAATCCGCCTTTTCTTTCGCTTCTTCATAGGAAAGAGATTCTACTTCCTCATCATCTTTAGAATGGATATTTACCTTCACATCATCTGAATTAGTAGTCGTCACTACAACCGGATCAGGCAACTTGCCTTCATCAAATAGAGATTTGATCTGTTTCGCATCAAGTGTCTCTACTTCAAGCAATGTCTGTGCGACAAGCTCCAGCTTATCTTTGTTCTCAGTAAGTATCTTCTTGGCTCTATCATAACAATAATTGATGAAGTTCTGCATTTCTTTATCGATTTCATGCGCAATTGCATCACTATATGTTTGATCGTTCTGAATATCGCGGCCAAGGAAGACATTGCCGCCTCCGCCACTGCTGAATTGTAGTGGTCCGATTTTATCACTCATACCATATTCAGTAATCATCTTATGGGCAATGCTAGTGGCGCGCTGGAAGTCATTGGATGCACCGGTGCTTACCTCGCCGAAGATAATCTCTTCAGCAACGCGGCCACCCAATAATCCGGTGATTTTATCAAAGAGTTCCGGCTTGGTCATAAAGTAACGATCCTCTTTCGGAAGCATTACTGCATATCCGCCAGCTTGACCACGCGGTACGATTGTCACCTTATGCACTACATCCGCATCATCGAGCACCATGCCGATAATGGTGTGTCCACTTTCATGATAAGCAACAATGTTTCTTTCTTTCTTCGATATTACCCTGCTTTTCTTGGCAGGTCCTGCAATTACACGGTCAATCGCTTCATCAATATCCAATTGATTCACTGCCTTGCGGTCGTCCCTTGCAGCAATCAATGCTGCCTCGTTCAGCAGGTTCTCAAGATCTGCACCTGAAAATCCTGGTGTACGCATAGCGATTACTTTAAGATCGACAGTATCGTCCAAAGGCTTATTCTTGGAATGAACCTGTAATACTGCTTCACGTCCCTTGACATCCGGACGGTCAACCATAATCTGTCTATCAAAGCGGCCCGGGCGCAATAACGCAGGATCAAGAATATCTGCACGGTTTGTCGCTGCAATTATAATGATGCCTTCGTTAGCACCGAAACCATCCATCTCAACAAGCAACTGGTTAAGTGTTTGTTCACGCTCATCGTGTCCACCGCCAAGTCCTGCTCCACGCTGACGTCCGACAGCGTCTATTTCATCAATGAAAATGATGCATGGTGCGTTTTTCTTCGCGTTTTCAAATAAATCACGAACACGGGAGGCACCTACACCAACAAACATCTCAACAAAATCCGATCCACTGATGGAGAAGAACGGAGTACCGGCTTCGCCTGCAACAGCACGCGCAAGCAATGTCTTACCAGTACCAGGAGGTCCTACGAGCAGCACCCCTTTAGGGATACGTGCACCGACCGCAGCGAATTTGCGAGGATCTTTGAGGAATTCAACAACTTCAACCAATTCCTGCTTCTCTTCATCTGCTCCTGCTACATCTTTAAAACGGACTTTTTTCTTATCTTCAGTGTACATTTTTGCCTTGCTTTTACCGAAGTTCATGACACGGCCGCCACCGCCGCCACCTTGTGCCTGACTTAGAATAAACAGGAAGAAAAGACCAATCAATAAGAACGGAACGATTCCTGTCAAGAAGGTAAGCCATGGACTCGGCTGCTCCTCTTCAGCAACGTTAAGCACACTTTGCTCTGTTGCTGTATCTGTAATTTCAGCAATAATTTCTGTATTATCAGGAACCTGTGCAACGAAGGTAGTTTCGCCATCTGCCAATGTACCATTAAAACGGACAATTCCATTCGCAGGCTGGTATGTCAACTCTTCAATCTCACCATTATTTAAGGCTTCCATAAATTTCTGTACATTATATTGTTCTGCTTCTTCACCTTGCCCGTTGAATACTCCTATTACACCAATGATGACAAAGAAAATGAGTATCCAAAACAGGACATTACGAAATATCTGACTCATTGCCAACCTCCTCCCAAGCGGGGAAAAACTATAGTACATCGTATCACACGAAAAAGTTGAAATACAACTGATATAACTTAAATTCAGGATTTATTTCACCCTTGGTACAAATATTCCTTCGAAAGAGGAATTTTCATCATTCTGCTTTGTTTTCCATGCTGTTTAAAGCAAATTATTCGCCGCCATAGACTTCCGGTTTCAAGACACCGATATAAGGAAGATTACGGTATCTTTCCGCATAATCCAATCCGTATCCGACAACGAATTCGTCCGGTACTTCAAAGCCAATCAGATCTGCCTTGATGGATGCTGTTCTGCCTGATGGCTTATCGAGTAATGTGACAATCTTGATGGATCTTGCTTTGCGGTATTTAAACAGATCAACCAGATAACTTAGTGTAAGGCCGCTGTCTATAATATCCTCAACAATGATCAGGTCTCTGCCTTCTACCTTTGTGTTCAGGTCTTTTACAATTTTCACTTCACCTGAAGACGTTGTTCCTCCGTCATAGCTGGATACATCCATAAAGTCCATTTCGAGATGGATTTCCGTATAGCGCAGCACATCGGACATAAACGGCATTGCGCCCTTTAATACACCAATCGCAAGCGGGAATTTACCATCGTATTCCTCAGAAAGCTGCTTGCCGATCTCCTGGCATTTTGCTTTTATTTCTTCTTCTGTCACTAATATATGGTCGATTTGACCATGCATGTTGTCCTGATGCATTGTATGTCCTCCTAAATGTTCCCTTTTTCAAAATATAGCCGGATGGCTGGTCCTTGTTTCTGTTGTGTGTTTGCCTGGCCCTTTTTCAGGCCGACAAGCCAGAGAATCTCTTCCTGAGCGTCTGTTACCAGCGGCCAGGTTTCCCTTTCACTTAAAGGTATTTTTGCATCTATAAAAATATCTTTCAGTTTTTTGCTTCCATTTAATCCCTTCCAGCTCATTCTATCGCCTGGTCTTCTTGTTCTGATATGTAATGGCAGCGTAACTTGCTCTGCTGGGATGGAATGGGAAAAGTCATCTGCTTCTGTATTGTGTTCTGCGAAGTTTGCTGTAATTGTAGATCCGTCTGGCAAAGCGACTTTGCCTGGAATAGTCAACGTGTAGTGATAGGAAAGGTTAGGTTTATTATCCGTGAAATAAAAATCATTTTTCCATAATTATTTTCCAATATTAATGAAGATGGAAAATCAATCCGGGTATTTCCTTCTTCACGCTGCAATAAGGCAAAAAACTGTTGTTCATGCGCATAGGATAAGTCCTTTGGCAAGACCTCGTATAGATAGTTTAATATTAGATGATAGGCACGTCTTTGTAAAGCGCGTGCGCGGTTTTTGAATAAATTCGTCTCAAATGCCGCCATACTGTTTCCAGCTTGGAAATCAACAACCTCATTTACCATCTTTTCTGCCTCATTTCTGAGGAAGGATTCATCCTCAGAAAGTGTTTCGCTTAAATGCTGAACGGTAATATGTATATTGTTATTTTTCTCCTTTATTAATGGAATAATTCGATTGCGGAAAAAATTACGTGTGTAGTCATTATCTTGATTAGTCGGATCCACCCTGGCAGCTATCTGATGTGTCCGGCAGTATGCTTCGAGTTCCCGCTTGTTTATACAAAGAAATGGCCGAATAATGCAGCCTGCAGAAAATTTTCGATATACGGGGATTCCGGTAAAAGCGCTTGAGGATGCAGCACGTGAAAGTTTCATCAGCATCGTCTCCACCTGATCATCTCCATGATGCCCTAGCGCCAGAAAATCTGCATCGAATTTCTCCATCTGTTCTTCAAAAAAGCTGTATCGGACCTCGCGGGCAGCAAGCTCTGTACCAATACCATGCTTTTCCTTATAGGCCGGGACATCCAGTGAAGCACCCGCAAACCTAACACCCCATTCCTTGCAAATGTTTTTGACATATTGCAGGTCCTCATAGGATTCATTTCCTCTCAGCTGATGGTCGACAGATACAGCTATCAGCTTTAAGTTCCATTCGGTTTTTATACCGCATAGAAAATGCAGCAGTGCCATCGAATCCGGACCGCCCGATACGGCTACCAATACCGTGGCATCTCTTTTGAGCAATTGATGCTTTTTTATAAATGCAAGGACTTTCTGTTCCATCCGCTTCCAACTCTTTCCAGAGATTTTTATATCTATACCCTATCATACAAGCAACAGCTAAAAAAGTAGAGAAAAAAGGTAGAAAATCAGAGCAAGTATCCCAATCCCGCCCGATTCCACCAAAAATAATCTTGATGATGCTCTCTGTTTCGTCCGATGATAGGATTGCCGTTTATTGACATCATTAAGGACTGCTACAAGATCCCTTTTCATTTCGGCACTGGATTGGTAGCTTCCTTTGATTGCCTTTTTCAATATATTTCGGTAGGAATACAGGTCCTTCACATTATCAATTTTCTTAGCTAATAGCTTCTCTGGCTGGTCGCCATTCTTAACAAAACGGTTCGGATAATAGATATTTAAAAATACCATTACAAATGCAAAGAGATCATAGCTTGGTTCAGCACGTCTTGTACCAATTCCCCAATATCCGCGGTCATAAAACTCCGTGTATTCCTTAATTGCCCTGCCCGTCCGGGTTGTCCCCCCAACGTCAACCCAACGTATTTTTGGAGGGGAGGATACCACTATCAGATTCTCTGTTTTCAGGTCCCCAAAGACCCAGCCGGCTTGATGCAGGCTCTCCAAATCCTCCAGCAATTGGAGCATAAAAACACCGATCCAGGCTTTGCCGTTTGTTCGAATAAATGTGGTCAGCGACTGTCCCTGAAGATACTCCATCACATAAAAGGAAAATATGTTGCCAGTTTGCGAGGTCCAGTCATCAACATCAAGCAAAGAAGGTCCAAGACGTTTTCCTTGGACCTTTTCCAATGACTTCAGCACATTAACTTCTACGGTCATCGATGAACCCTTTTCACTGATCTTCAGCGCAGCAGGTCTTCCTTCATATTCACATAAATAAACATCCCCGATTGCCCCCGCACCAAGTTTTCTCTGAATGGTATAGCTTTTATGATGCCATTTCCCATGTATGCGGGTTCCCGGTCTAAGTTCAATAGCCTGCTTCTTCCATACCGGATTCATCTTCATGCCTGAAGCTCCTTAGTAAGCTTTTTTTGCCGAACTGGTACATTGCTTCCCTGATTGCTGGTCCTGTAGGCGTAATTCCCCCACTCGTCAATTTCGGGAAAACGGTAGAGATGGAATCCAGTTTTGGTGACCAATCAAACACCTTTTCGATATCTTTGCGTTTTCCAGGAAAACTGTAAATGCTAAAACGATTTCGTCCAATTCGTGAATTCAAACTAATGGAAAGGTCAATCAGCGCCTCTTTCACTGTTGGCAGATTACTGTGCATACTCGCACTTGTATCAACAAGGACAAGCACTTCCAGATCACTCGTCTCGCCCATATCCTCAACCACTTCCATAATCTCACCGCGTTTTTCCGGATCGAGGTCTTCGAGACTTTTGTCCGATCCAAGTATCTGTCTCAACTCCTTATTGACAAATCCCTGCAAGGTCTGTGTCATTGCCTGCCTCGTTACCATCTGCACAGTTTGAGATAAGGAAGAACTATAAACGATCTGACTGACACCTCCACCAGACAACGCAATGTCTTCCACTTCCTGTAATCCATCCGGACTCTCCGTCTGGTCATCCTCGAGGATCCCGATGACATTCACCGTAATTCCCTGCTGATAGGCAAGGGCTGCCGTGGCAGAAGGATCTTCCCCTTTATTTGAACAACCATCCGTAAGTAATAATATTTGCTTCAACGTCCCATTTTTCAATGCCCAAACCTCCCTGTTTATTCCACTACCATCATCGCCAAAACAAAAAAAGAATATACATATTAAAAGTGGAGGCGACCGGTCTGAAACGCAGGCATAAGCAAAGGCACCAAAAGCGCATGCCTTTCCGCGCTTGAAGCGTGAATTGCTTATGTCCGGAGTTTCTGGGAGCCGAAACTAGACAAGAAAAGTGGAGGCGACTGGTCTGAAACGCAGGCATAAGCAAAGGCACCAAAAGTGGAGGCAGGGCGTTCCTTCTATAGAGCTTTATTCCCGTATACCGGTACTGCCGCCCATTCCGGACTGGTCTTGGCGATCTTGGCAACAAGGACGGTCATATCATCTTTTATTTCCCCGGACCTTGTCCGAATCACTTCTTCAAGCAACAAGTCTGCTACTTCCTGTGGGTCATCAGTATCCATTTCCCGTATTTTCCGTTTTAGCCATAGGTCTATGTTTTCAACGTGTTTCGGACCTTCAAAGATTCCATCGCTCATCATGATGAGCAAATCATCCGAGCTTAGCTGTTCACTTACAATCTCGACATCAAACTCCTGAATAATCCCCATTGGAAGATTGCTTGCTTCAATTTTTATCATCTTGTATCCCCGTTTAATGAAGCTCGGTGTAGATCCGATTTTAAGAAATCGGACAGAGGCATCATGCAAGTCCATCACCGCTAAATCAAGTGTTGCAAACATCTCTTCGGTCGTTCGCAATGACAGAAT
This sequence comes from Oceanobacillus massiliensis str. N'diop, assembly GCF_000285495.1. Lineage (GTDB taxonomy): Bacteria > Bacillota > Bacilli > Bacillales > Amphibacillaceae > Oceanobacillus > Oceanobacillus massiliensis. The sequence continues at coordinate 1,172,580 of NZ_HE610976.1, read as the reverse complement.
GGAGTTAATGCTCTTTATTGCCACCTTTTCCGGGATTCCCGTTTGAAGTATCTGCTGCAATAATCGGAGCGTTTCCATGCTCTCTTCCCTTGCCCGCTTTCCATTGCCCATTCCATCACTGATTGCCATGGCAAACTTACCTGCCCCAAGCTCAATCGTCGTGAAGCTGTCTCCAGAAACCAGGCCACCTCCTTTTGCAGCACTTGCTGCTCCCGTCTGTACCGTGAATTCTTTTGCAGAACCGAATGCCAAATAGCTATATCCATTAGGAAACGGTGATATCTCCTCATCTTTCACAATAACCATCTCATTTAAAATATCCGATAATACTGGGGCAATCAGTTTTGCTCCTTCCCCGCGGTATTCATAAAATGTTGCCGTCATTTCTATATCCACATTCCCCTTTTCCAATTGATAAATATCCAGTTTTTCCAAGTCAATTCCCATATGCTTCAATGCATTAATGATTTGGCTTTCCTGCAGTTCGTGATGCTGACGTTCTTTTAAAATTTCCTTTGCAAAGTCTTCCATCACCTCGGAAACTCCCTGCAATTGGTCAGCAACCAGGCGCTTGCTCTCCATTACCTGCTGCCTTAATTTTCGGTTTGCTTCAAAATACGTCATTTCCTCCTTCATTGCTTCCACTACTTTTCTCGATTTTACACAATGATTCTCAAACTCCCGCATCACCTTCCTATTTGGCTCTTCCCCTTCTGTAATGTCATCTTTCATCTCCTCCATAAGGGAATAGGTCTGCTGAAACTCTTTTTGCCAGCAGCGGTCCTTCATAAAGCAATTTTGACATGTTTTTTCTGTAACCTGGCTTAGGAAATAATCTGTCTCACGTCTTGTCTCTTGCTCATCTGCCGGGGATGTTTCAGATACTGAAAAGCTCTTTGATAGTGCCTGGAATACCCCGGAAAACTGTTCAACCCTCCTGGCCGTGACATTTCTAACCTTTTGCAGGTATTGCTCTTGTTCATGGGTGTATTCTTCTGTGCCTGGTATATAGCGCGAGATCCTGCTGAACCAGGAAGCAGGTGTTAATAAAAATAATAGAATTGCAATCGATGACTCTATAAGAGAAGGAACCAATGAAACAGCATCTCCGTATATACTAATCAAAAATGTACCGACAAGCAGACCTATGGCAGTTCCGGGCTTCTTTCCCTCTTTAAGAAGCCCTCCAAGCAAACCAGAAAATGCAAGCAGACTCATTTGATAGAGATTTGCAACACTTGCAAGGGACAATATCAAGCCAGCAACGACTCCAACCGTGGATCCGATGGCAGCGCCTCCAATATAAGCGAACAACAATACAAAATAACGGGAAAAGACTTGCTCAGCTGAGGCACCATAAAACTGCCAGCCAATCATACCGGTCAGAACGGAGGCAATGAGAATAATCATACAAACGATTTCTTCATTCTTTAATGCAGGTTTATATCTTTTAGGTGATAAGAGAGGAATACTTTGCATAAATATCAATACTAGAACTGTTCCCAGTACTCCTTCAACAATTAGCAAAAGCCATTCATACGGTGTAATGGTATCCCGTACCGAATAGAGAAACATTCTTGGAAGTGCAGTCGAGACAAATACAGCAAGTGGCAGAACGATTTGCTGATGCTTCCATTTCTTGCCAAGTGCTGCAAGCAGGAGAAAAACAGCCATTGCCAGTCCTATAAAAATAGAATGTGTCATCGAGTAGCTCAACGCCCCCGCCAGGACAGCAAGCATGGATTTGAAACTCTTCTCCCGATGAATGAACCACATGGAAGCAATGAATGCCACGGCAAATGGAGAAACAGCCGATAGAATGACAGCCCGTCCGAGTAAAAAGGCTGCGATATAATAAAGCCATCCGTACTCAAGTAGAATTAACTTCATTTTCATATAGATTCCTGTTCGTATCGTCCCCTTCTTTTCTGCTTTATTTCCTATGAAGTCTCCCGATCCCACCCTTGGAATTGATCCTATCATTTTTATCCACCCCTATCTTTCAATCTAGTAAACCATATTATTCCTTCTTTTTTTGTCAAAATAGCAGAGTGAAACCCATAAATCGTTCGACGCCATTCTAGATAAGAAGCAGATTTCAACAAGAACAAGCGTTGCTTTTTCTGCTGGACAGCCTTATGCAGATGACATCGGATGATATATACAATCGGAAAGACGCTGCCAATGTTTGCCGAATTCCAAAATGTTCTGACGAAAAAATAATACTTGCATATTATGCATCGCTTATTTATACTAGCTTTTAGGTTAAATTGTTCACACGTGAACTTTTCTTATAACGAAGGAGTTTCGAAATGGATAAAGGTGAAAAAGTCGATAAAATTATTTCCTCTTTTCATGAGGTAAACAAATTTTTCTATAAGCAGATGTGGCATCTGGCAAACGAACTTGGGGTTACAGTTTCGCAGCTGCAAATACTCAAACTTATTTCTCAGGAGCCTAATTTGGGGTTGCATGAGCTTACCAAGAAAATGAAGATTAATAAAAGTGCGGTCAGCAGCACGGTGGATCGTTTGGTAAAAGCTTCCTACCTGAAGAGAGAACAGTCCCAAACTGACCGGAGGGCCATCATTCTTAATCTTACCGAGCTGGGAGAAGAGAAGGAAAGAGAAGGTCAAAAATTATTTCGCGAACGTTTGCGACATTTAAATACGATTCGTGATGAAGATATCGAGATATTATTGGAGCTTCATCAATTGGTAAAAGAAAAGATCAAAGAAAATGGAGATGAACGAATTGAAAGATAGATCAGTTTTTGTTGAAGCGTCCGAAGTGCCAAAAGGTCCGATTATCTTTGTCATGGTGCTTGGTGCGTTTGTTGCGATATTAAATCAAACACTTTTAAATGTGGCACTTCCAGTTATGATTGTTGATATGGAGATGTCAGCGAATGCTGCCCAGTCCTTAACGACCATTTTTATGCTGGTAAATGGGATATTGATACCTATTACCGCTTTTTTAATGGAGAAATTTACAACAAGGCACTTATTCCTCACAGCAATGTCACTCTTTGCACTGGGGACCTTGATTTGCGGAATATCCTTTTCATTCCCAACACTTCTTATGGGAAGGGTAGTGCAAGCGGCAGGTGCTGGAATTATGATGCCTCTATTGATGAACGTTATTCTAAGTCTGTTCCCAATTGAAAAACGCGGATCAGCGATGGGTTATATCGGACTGGCAATGATGTTTGCTCCAGCGATTGGACCTACTCTGTCTGGGTTTATTGTCCAATCCTATTCATGGAGAGTATTATTTTTTATCGTCTTGCCCATTACAGTAATTGATATTATCCTTGCTTATTTCCTTCTGAGAAATGTAACCAAAGTATCGAAACCAAAAGTAGATTATAAATCCATCGTCTTATCTACCTTCGCTTTCGGAGGACTGCTGTATGGATTCAGCAGCGCCGGTGAAAAGGGATGGACAAGTATAGAAGTTCTTCTACCTCTAATTGCAGGGGCAGGAATCATGTTCTTCTTTGTAAGCCGCCAGCTCCGATTGAAGACACCGATGCTTGAGTTCAGAGTGTTCAAATACAATATGTTTACACTAACGACGATTATAAATGTTGTAGTTACCATGTCCATGTTCGCTGCCATGATCCTGATACCAATCTATTTACAGAATATCCGTGGGTTCTCCCCACTGGAATCAGGTCTGCTCTTATTGCCAGGTGCGATCATATCGGCCTTTATGTCTCCTATAACCGGTAAACTATTTGACCGGATCGGTGCACGCCCACTAGCATTGATAGGGCTTGGCATAACAGCACTAACAACCTTTTTATTTGCTAATCTCACCGATGAAACCGGCTATTATTTCATGATGTTTGGCTATAGCTTGCGTATGGTCGGCATATCGATGATTATGATGCCGATTATGACAGCCGGTTTAAATCAGCTTCCGAGGCGTCTATATGCTCACGGAACCGCAATGGCCAACACATTACGCCAGATGTCCGGTTCAATCGGGACTGCCTTTTTGGTAACTGTGATGAGCAGCCAGACAGCAAAGCACGTAGCTGATTTTATGCCAGCTTCAGGAACGCCTTCCGAGCTGCAGCTTATTTCAATCGAAAATCTTGCCTCGATACAAGGGATAAACGATTCCTTTATGGTTGCAACAGTATTTGCTGTTTTAGGGTTTATCTTATCTTTCTTCATCAAGCGAACCGCTCCTGTAGAAGAGGATCAGGAATATAATCAACAAATGGCCACTAAATCCAGCTCGAAAAGACAGGTAAACCAAAATGTTAACCCATCACATTCGAAATAGATAAATGATTTAGGTTGTGACCTGACCGGCCGATGCGTTTGGTACTTCCCATATGGGGACAGGTTGCATCATTTTTCCCTTATCAGTAAAAGTTAACTAGCAATTAAACCTACAATAAGAACCATAGGAAAAAGACCCAAAAGGATCGCCCCCTCGTTACTTGCAGTATATTTTCCTGCAGCTAACGAAAGGGCGATCTTTTAATTTTCATGACAGACAATACAAACAGCTGCCGTTTATTAATTACCAACAACTTCTAATACATACGAATATAAAAAACACTATGTTGTCATTGTGCTTTCCGGTTATTATTATTTTTTAACTTGGAATAGGCATTTTAACAGCAACTGCCGATTTCCGCTCCGGGCAGTCGCTTTCCGCGGGCAACGCTTCAGCTTCCTCGGAAGAAACCCACTTCCTGCGGGATCTTCAGCTGTTGCTATTCCCGCTGGAGTCGACTGCCCTATGCTCCAATCCATCAGCTTAGTAATTATCAGTAATTTAATTCTGAAAGCCAAATCATAACGGAGGAAATACACGGAGACTCCTGCGGGAAAAGCGAAGACGCTAAGACCCCACAGAGAGCGAACTTTGCGAGCGAGGAGGCTTAGCGCGAGCCCGCGGAAAGCGCAGTGTATTTCCGGAGTGGGGATAAAGCATATCATCAAATTACATCGAATCGAATATCAGTAATTCGATTCAGAAGGCCAAATCTTAGCGGAGGAAATACACGGAGACTCCTTGAAATTGCATTCGCAATTTCTGCGTGCGATGTCTTGCTGAAGCAGCCTTCCTTGTCCTGCAGGAAAGCGAAGACGATGAGACCCCACAGGGAGCGAACTTTGCGAGCGAGGAGGCTCATCGCGAGCCCGCGGAAAGCGTAGTGTATTTCCGGAGCAGGGATAAAGCATTTATTTAAAAAAGCAATCTTTGAGAAAACAGTCATTTTTTATCATTTCCTATTGACATAGTGCGTTCTGTAATGTAATATATTTTTTGTTGACTTATTTGGCGGTGTAGCTCAGCTGGCGAGAGCGTACGGTTCATACCCGTGAGGTCGTGGGTTCGATCCCCTCCGCCGCTATCAAAAAAAACAGATGCTTTATTTTACTTAAGACCATGCAAGCAAAGGACCTGAAAACGGTTATGCTGCATGGTCTTTTCTTGATTCCATTCCAAAATAAAAAGCAGATGCCCTTTTCCTTGGCGCCTGCTTTTAAATATATAGTAGAGCATTGTCTATAGACAGCAACTGCTATCCTCTTTTCGCACCACGGCCTCCGCGTTTGGATTCCGTATGCTTTTTCAAAGAGGCTAATCGATCTTCTGAATCTTTGAGAAAACGATTCATTTTCGATTCAAAATTCTCAGTCCGTTCTTTTGGACTTTTTTGGCGGACTGGTCGATCCTTCGCTTTCTTGATCGATAAGCCAATTTTTCCGTCCTTTTCGACATTAATAACCTTTACAGTGACCTCGTCACCTACTGTCAAATGTTCATTAATGTCTTTGACATAGTTATCAGCAACCTCACTAATATGGACCAAGCCGGTTTTTCCTGCCTCCAGCTCCACGAACGCTCCAAAATTAGTTATTCCGGTTACCTTCCCCTGCAGCTTGCTGCCTACTTCGATTGACATAAAAAAAATGCTCCTCCTTAAAAGATTAAATGTAGTTCTTATATAGTATATTAATCCGTTATAAAAGTGTCAATAAGATGGGTCTTCATTCGGGAGCTTGAAGATTAATTCACCCTCTTTAGAGAAGAAGTAATTCGTGCGAGCGATATCGAGGACATAATCCTTATCATTTAACAGCTCTATCTCTTCCGTCATTTTCTCTTCTTCCTTTTTCAATGTTGCAAGCTTTTCTTCGAGTTGTTCATACTGCTCTATTTTTTCCGCCTGAAGTTCCCTCTGTTTCAAATGGTATACAGCCATAGTCCCTATAGTCAGTGCTATAACAATAGAAAATAACGCAAGACGACGAATCAGCCGCTGCTTTTTTCTCTTTTGTCTTTCTATGTACGCATCGTACTGCTGCATATAATTCGAGTCTAATCTTGTTATCGTTTTTTTCTTTGACGACAAAGCTCTTACCTCCTCTTAAACTTGAGATACTTCACCCATTTATAACATATATTCTTCATTGTACTATAAAATCCTGCTATTTTGTTTAAAAAGTTTTTAATTGGTTTGGGCAGCAATCGATAAATACCGATTAAAATCCACCGAAATGGGGCGAAAAGTACCTTTAATATAAACAGGATGATGGTAGTCAACAACATTATTATCGACATAATCAGGCGTATAATGAAGCGAATGCACCAAGAAATTGGCGAAATAATAAGCATATGGACCAATCTGCTGAAAAACCGATAGATAGCAGCTCCGATTCGGATTAATCTTTCCAATAGCTTCTTATAGACTGACCTTAACAAGACCTGATAAACAGAAAATCCGAGAAAACACGCCAGGAGAACATATAGCCTCACTTCCCCCGCATTCACACGAAATAACACATAATATATAATGGCGGTCTGTGTCAGCCAAAAGCAGCATTCCAGGAAATAAGTTAATAGAATCCGCTTTTTCCAGTATCGTGTAAACCGGCGGAAGGTTTCCTGTACGATACCCAAATAAATACCGCTTAAAACCATGGCGATCATTGTCAGGAACTGGATGCCAAGTGTCATCGGAACAGCTTGCTAAAAAATCCTTTAGCTTTCTCCTGCTGCTGTTCATCGACATAGGAAAGCTCATAAATCTTACCTTTTATGGTAACGACGCCTTCTGTCACATCAAGGTTTTTCAGCTGCAGATTCTGCCCCCTGATGATTAAGTATCCCATTACCGTTTCAAGTAAAAACTCTTCATTATCAAAGCTATCGACTTCCTTTACACCGGTTATCTCCAGATTTTTGCGGTTATTCAACTTTACAGAATGGTCGGTCTCGACACGGGTCGTTGTTTCTTTGTTCTCATAATAGTTCATAAAAAACCCTCCTTATCATTATTAATTTATGATAGGAGGGACAAGTATAGAACTCTATTCAACCTTTTCTTCTTTGACAATTGTATATAGTGTTTCTGCTTCATCTTTTCTTACATTTTCCCTTAGATCATTTACTTTAACAGTCACAAGCTTCTGTCCAAAGCGAATAACCAGTTCATCTCCAGGTGTAAGGACGGTGGAAGCCTTGGCCGTATTTCCATTCACGGTAATCCGCCCCTGTTCAGCAACCTCTTTTGCCAATGTTCTTCTTTTTATTATCCGGGATATTTTCAAAAATTTATCCAATCTCATGGTATCACTCTCTTTCTTTTGCTTGATTCCAGTATGCATCCATTTCTTCCAGCGTTGCCTTGTTTATGTCCTTCTCCTGCTGTTTCAATTGTTCTTCTATATACGTAAAGCGTGAAATGAATTTTCGGTTAGCCCTATTTAACGCTATTTCGGGGTTAATTTTATAATACCTTGTCAGGTTGGCCAGTACAAATAGAACATCTCCGAATTCATCTTCTATATCATCTGGTGTCTTGCTTTCGATTGCTTCCTGTACCTCTTTTATCTCCTCATCAAGCTTCTCCCAGATGTGCTGGACATCTTCCCAATTAAAGCCAACCTTTGCTGCCTTTTTCTGAAGGTTAAAAGCCTTGGCAAGCGCCGGCAGATGTGTTGGGACACCATCGAGTACCGACTGGCGCTGATCTCCCTTCTCCTCCTTCTTGAGTTGATCCCAGTTTTTGGTTACATCATCAACAGAGTTCACTTTTGTATCTGAGAAAACGTGGGGGTGGCGGAAAATCATCTTGTCTGTAATAGATCGGATTACATCATCAATCGTAAAATAGCCGGCATCGGTGCCAATTTGGCTATGCAGCAGCACATGCATGAGGATATCTCCAAGCTCTTCGATGATGTTGGCATCATCTTGTGCATCAATGGCATCAATTAGTTCATACACTTCCTCTATTGTATATTCCCGAAGAGATTCATGGGTCTGCTCCCGGTCCCAAGGGCATCCATCAGGACCCCTTAAAGTTGCCATTACTTCTTTCAGCTTCGAGAATGTATGGTGCAGCAGATATTCTGGTACAGGCGGTATGTAAACACTTGTTAAATTACTGATTTCCATGGAGTGATCGAGCTCTTCTAAGGGAACTACGGTGATTTTCTCCAGATTGCTTCCTGCAGCTTCGACAATGGTAACCTCATAATCAGGCGGAAGATCTTCCAGCAGCGCCAGTTTGACGTTAGAGGCAATAAAGCGATCATACACTTGGCAGAATATAATGTGATGCCGGTAATCCAGCTCACTTCGATTGAACGATGTACCATCGGCAAATTGAAAGCCTTCAATCGGATCTATTTTTAGCGACGTAAATAAGTCATCCAGGTAGCTCTGTCCCCCGGCAACCTTAACGTCTACGGCATCCTGTTCCAATAAGAGCTGGACCGTTTTCTCAGCGAGCATTGGATGCCCGGGAACGGCATAGATGATCGTTTGATCGGATTCCATTGCATAGCCAAGCAATGCCTCTGTAATACGTTCATACACCGCACCAAATTGTTCTTCTTCCTCATACATGGCATCAAATGAATCAAATCTGACATCCTCTGCCTTCAATGTTTCAATTACCGGATGATCAATTGTCCTAGTATATATTATTGTCTCAGACTGTGTCAGTTTTCTATAGATGCCAAGCGGAAGCTGTTCTGCATCTCCTGCACCAAGTCCAATGACTTCAATTTTACCCATGCCTGTTCCTCCCTTTATAAATACGTATAAACAGCTCCGATTTAGGCAGCATCTTCAGTTCTTGCTCTGTAAATGCTCTGCATCGCAAAAGAATGCAGATGAAGATGATGCCGCCTGTCAGCGCAATAAATAAAACATACATCAGCAATGCTAACCGGGAATCAGCTGCCACATCGGAAAACAGCCAATCAACCAGAAAGATATATGCGAGCATAGCAGCACTCGCGATAAGCAGTCCTTGCCAGTTAATCCTTCGCAGGAAATCAAGTCCAGGTAATTTCCTTTTCAGTTCATACATCACAATAATACATAAGACCAGTAAGCTGAGGACCGTTGCAATGGCACTGCCCATGATCCCCCATTCAGGTACAAGCAGCTGGTTCCCTGTCCATTTCATAAATAGGGCAACCAGAATAAATCCTGCTGTCCTCTTAATGTTGCCCAGCCCCTGAAGAATGGAGGTTGCTGTAATCGACATGGAGCAAAGGAATATCGCTAATACCAGTATTTGCAATTCCGCCGTTCCCTTATCATTTTGGAACAACAGCAGATTGGTTTCTGGGAATATAGCAATAAGACCGATTGTCGCCCCTGCCGCTAAATAAAAGCTAAAAAGCAGTGCAGCCCGAATATAATTATAAAACCCTGCCTGATCCTGATCTGCGGCCAGCTTATCCTTTGAGATAGACGGAATCATGGCCAGCGCAAAAGAAGAACCGAGTACCATTCCAAGCTGGATAAGCGGCTGTCCGCGGTCAATGACACCCTTTGCTTCCATTGCCTCCATTTGAGACAGACCGTATTGCTTCAGGCTTGGAATCAATGTAAATGCATCCGCAAACTGGATAACAAGCAGGACCATATGATTCAGTGCCGCAACAATACCAAGAATCAACAGCGTTTTCATAAAATAATTCCAAGGAATCTTATACCGCTCATTGGAAACCAAATGCGTTTTCCTAAAGAAAAATGCAAGAATGAGAATGGCTGCAGCTCCACCGCAAATTGATGCCAGTGCTGCGGCCTGCCCAATTTCATATAAAGGTTGTTTCCCGGAAGCGACATAGACAGCTGCAATAATGATGATAGACACGCGTACAAGCTGTTCGCCTATTTGAGAAAAAGCAGTCGGCTTCATATAATATTTCCCCTGATAGACCCCTCTCAGCAATGCGGAAAAGGGGATAAGCAGAAAGGCAAATGCGGCCAATCGATAGGCACGCACTAAATTATCATCCCCAGCCCAGCCGGCTATTGCCGCTGCATTCAGTGATATAAATAGAAAGATTGCTCCATTTATCGCCCCTAGAATCAGGAAAATGGGAAGATAGAATTCCCGGTAGGAAAGGTGCTTCCCTGCGGCCTTCCATTCGACCGCCATTTTTGATATGGCGGATGGGAAGCCATATAAAGATAGTGTCAGGGCTATGCCGAGCAAAGGATAGATCTGCTGATAGATATAAAATCCAATATCCCCTGTCAGATTCTGCAAAGGAATCCGATAGCCCGCACTTAGTATTTTACTGATGAGTCCTGCAAATGTCAGAAGCAATGCACCTTTCACCAGCCTATTTGTTTCGTTCCCATTCATGATTAGCGTCCTTCAAGTAAATTTTATATTAGTATACCATAGGTTACTGAATCTATCGTTTGCCAGATGGTACAGAACTTCTTTTCCATATTTTTGGCAGTAAAAAACCTGTCCCCGGCAGCATGCACTCCCGGGACAGGTTCATTAAGTACTATTCCATCTGTTTGGCCAAAAATCCAGCAGCTGTTTCTGCCGCCTTCTGCTCCACCTTGCTGACTTTTTCATCTTTGGAAAAAATCATCACACACCCGATTGGATCTCCGTTTGCAATAATTGGACTGATACAATAGGATTGCAATTCCTGCTGATGACCCTCAATTATTTCCAGATCGGCTGAGTCTACTTCAAACACTTGGGATCTTCCTTCAATCGTTTTTGTCAATTGAGCTCCAATATTTTTATTTAAGAAATCCTTTTTTGATTCTCCTGCAATGGCGATTACCTCATCTCTGTCACTGATAATAACCGGCATTTGCAGGGAGTTGAATAACGCTTCAGCGTATTCTTTGGCAAAATGACCCAATTCATTTATGGGAGAGTATTTCTTTAAAATTACTTCCCCTTCTCTATCAACGAATATTTCCAGTGGATCTCCTTCACGGATACGCAATGTTCTTCTGATTTCTTTCGGGACAACCACTCTGCCTAAATCATCAATTCGACGTACAATTCCTGTTGCTTTCATCTCTAAGCAGCCTCACTTTCTAATGATGATTACTCTTGTTATGTTTGCTCACTTAATAAAATGTTCAAATGGTCTGATAAAATGCCACCATGGCTATAAGGGATTATATCTTAATCGCCAGCAACCTTTTTCCCGAGCTTCTGAGCACATATTAAATGTGTAAAAATCACCAAGTGTGGTTTTAGTATAATTCATCCAGAAATAACTATACATTCCAAAATGAATTTTTAATTATCCCGATTGACGCCACTTAATTTATCGATAAAGCTTTCGACGACCTCATATTTGCTGTGTGCGGTTTCGTTTGACCATTTAAAGACGATTTTCAGCTTTTGGTTCTCGGTACCAAGCTGAACATTGCGGCCAAACTCATTGGCCAGTTCAAAAAGCTTCGACCCATCAATCTGCTGGCTTCGTTTATCTTCTATCAAAACAACAATCTTCTTATTTCGTTCGGTAATCGATTCGACACGCTCTTTTTTCGCATGCATTTTCAGAGAAGTAACCGTGAATAAATTATTGACTTCTGTTGGATAATCACCAAATCGGTCAATCAATTCATCCTTTAATTCCTCTATATCCTGTTTGAGACTCATACCCTGGAATTGTTTATAGATATCAATTTTCTGTTTTTCATCTTTAATATATTCATCCGGTATATATGCATCCAGATTCAATGTGAGTTCCGGTTCAAATGGCGTAATTTCCTCAATATCCTTGCCTGCTTTACGAGCATCAATGGCATCGGTTAGCATCTGGGAATACATATCGAAACCAACGGAATCAATGAAACCGTGCTGCTGTGCCCCGAGGAGGTTTCCCGCCCCACGGATGGACAGGTCACGCATTGCAATCTTAAATCCGGAACCAAGCTCTGTGAATTCCTTAATCGCTTGGAGACGCTTCTCGGCCACCTCTGTCAGCACCTTATCCTTCTGATAGGTAAAATAGGCATATGCCACACGATTGGAACGGCCGACCCTGCCTCTTAGCTGATAAAGCTGGCTCAATCCCATACGGTCAGCGTTATTGACAATCAATGTATTCACATTCGGGATGTCGACACCCGTTTCGATGATGGTTGTACTCACAAGGACATCGTATTCCCCTTCCAGAAATCCGAAAATCACATTTTCCAGTTCATTTTCATTCATTTGTCCATGAGCCACCGCAATTCTTGCATCTCCTACAAGCATACCAAGATCACGGGCAACCTTATCGATATTTTCCACACGGTTATACAGGAAGAACACTTGGCCGCCGCGTGCCATCTCCCGCTCAATCGCTTCCCGCATGAATATTGGATTATATTCCATTACATACGTCTGAATTGGGAAACGATTTTCCGGTGGCGTCTCAATCACAGATAAATCGCGGACACCAAGCATGGACATATGCAGGGTTCTTGGAATTGGTGTGGCGGTCAAGGTCAGGACATCCACATTTGTTTTTAGCTGCTTGATTTTTTCTTTGTGTTTCACTCCGAAGCGCTGTTCCTCATCAACAATCAATAGTCCAAGATCACGATACTCCACATCCTTGGATAATAGGCGATGTGTACCGATAACCACGTCGACGGTGCCTTTTCTTACGCCATTCAAGGTTTCGGTCTGCTGTTTCTTTGTGCGGAACCTGCTTAATAAGCCTATATTGATTGCATGGTCCTGGAATCGTTCGCGGATGGTTTCAAAATGCTGCTGGGCAAGAATCGTCGTTGGCACCAATATCGCAACCTGTTTTCCGTCTGCAACAGCCTTAAAGGCAGCACGGATTGCTACCTCTGTCTTACCATAGCCAACATCTCCGCAAAGCAGCCGATCCATTGGACGCTCTTTTTCCATATCCTGCTTGATTTCTTCAATACAGCGGAGCTGGTCTTCTGTTTCCTGATAGGGGAAGGAGGACTCGAACTCACGCTGCATTTCCGTATCCTCCGAAAAAGCGAATCCTTTTTTGGCTTCCCGCTCTGCGTACAGTTTGATTAAGTCATCTGCAATATCTTCTACAGACGACTGTACCTTTCTTTTTACTTTCGCCCATTCCGATCCGCCAAGCTTATATAGCTTAGGTTCTTTTCCTTCCGAACCGACGAACTTCTGAACGAGATCAATCTGGTCGATTGGAACAAATAACTTATCGTCCCCTGAATACTTAATCAGCATATAATCTTTATGCAGGTCATTTACCTCAAGCGTTTCAATGCCTAGATACCTACCCACCCCGTGATTGGCATGTACGACATAATCGCCGATTTTTAATTCCTGGTAGCTCTTGATTCGCTCGGCATTGGTGATTTTCTGCTGTCGTCTAGGACGCTTGGACCGTTTCTTAAATAATTCATTTTCCGTTATGATGGCAAGCTTATGCATCGGGAGTTCCATACCGCTTGTCAGATTTCCAATAGCAATGGTCGGTATCTCCACAGGAAGTTTTAAATCTTTGGAGATGGCCGAATCAATATCATAATCTGCCAGTATGGAATAAATTTTGTCTGCCCTTTTTTGATTGGGTGCGAGAATGACGACTGAGAATTCCCCTTTTTCCCAGCGTTTCAGTTCATTTTTGAATAAGTGCATTTGGCCATGGAATTCCTGCATGACACGTGAAGATAGATTGATAATATTTTCAGGCTGTGTATTTGGAATATGCCTTAGAAATACCGACATATAGATACGCTGCTGGTTCATCGTTTCCAGAACCGTATTCCAATCAAATGAAAATTGACTGTTCCTCACCATCTTGTTGCCTTCAAGCAAACTGCTGTACCATTCCGCCTCTTCTGTATCAAGATTCGTTGCCGTTTCCTGAATTCTGCTCATCTCATCCAAAATGATTAGTCCATCTTGGGTAAGGTAATCTAATAAACTAGCAGGCTTTGAATAGAGCAGACCGATATATTTGTACATCTCCTGAAAGCGCTCGAGATTTTTCATACGGGTAATGTCGTGTTCCATCACTTCTATTAATTGTTCTTTCGCTTCCGGTTTCTTCATTTTTTTCAGTGTAGCCGCAAGTTCATTCTCCAGTCTTTCGGAAGCAGCAAGTAAGTCCTCATCCGTCAATAGCAGCTCTGTTGCAGGACCGATTATAATCTCTTCTGCCTTATCCAAGGACCGTTGTGTCTCTGCATCGAAATAACGTATCGAATCGATTTCTTCGTCAAACAGCTCAATACGGATTGGAAGCTGCTCCGTAATCGGATAGATATCGATAATTCCGCCACGACGGCTGAATTCCCCGGGGGTAGTTACCATAGAGACCCTTTCGTATCCCATATCGACTAACGATGTGAGATACGCGTCCATTTCAATTTCTTCGCCATTCTTAAAATGCAGCTGGTAGTTACTCCAATAATCCTGAGGTGGTAATATTCGCTTTAGTGCCGCTACCGGTGCAATTAATATGCCAGACTTTCTTCTGGACCATTCTGTCAGTGCCTCTATCCGCTGTGCTCTTAATTCTGGGCTTGATATCGATATTTCCGAAGCGATTAATTCGTTAACCGGATACAAATGTACGTCACTTTCATTCATGAATTCAGTCAGGTCATCGTAGAGCTGCTGTGCTTGTACAAGCTGATGTGTTACCAGCAATACCGGTCTTTGGATGGATTGATTGATTACCGATACGAGCATGCTCCTTGCCGAGCCGGAAAGTCCGGCAATCAGTTGCTCCTTCATCCCTCCTGTTATGCCACTGACGATCGATTGAACGTCTTCTTTTGATTGTAAATAGTGATTAATGCCCTTCATTGTTAAACTCCTCTTAAATGTATATATAAGCGCAAAAATGCCTTGGTTTACATAACCAAAGCTTTTGCAGCGTATGCTATTGTATAAAAAAATCCAATTCGTGATAATGAGGATGCTGGCCTAAGGCTTGCTCACAATTCTCACAAATTGTATGTATCTGAATATCGCCATTCCGACTATAATGAACCATTTCTTCCATTTCCCGATTGCTTAGCTGATTCAAGCCCAGTAATGAGGCATCCATTACCTTTTGCTCCAGCTTTCCAATCGTTTGTCCGCAATGTCTGCAATTATAAATGATCGCCATCATCAACCACCTCGAATAATCTTTCTACATAAAAGTTTATCCGGATAATGGTATATTATACATCGACTGCTTTCATCGTGCGCATATAGAAGCCTATGCTTCAATTATTGTATTCATTCATTACTTCGATGAATGGTGTTCCCTTTAGCCAGGACTCACAAGCGTCTGCAGCATTTTTTATACTGATGATAACATCTTCCTGCTCTTCTTTAGGAAAAGCACCCAGCACATAATCAACCACCGGAATAGGTCCAACGGGTCTGCCAACCCCCAAACGAATACGCTTGAATTCTTTGGTCCCAAGATGATCGATTGTTGATCTTACCCCGTTATGGCCGCCATGACCACCCTTTTGGCGCAGACGTATCTTCCCTGTCGGTAAATCAAGATCATCATAAATAACAAGCACATCATCCAGGTCCAGATTGTAATAATCCATCAATGGACGAATGGACTCTCCTGACAGATTCATGTATGTTTGCGGCTGTAGAAGAATTACCTTTTCGCCCTCATAGTGTTCCATGGAATAGTCGCCATTAAACTTGGCTTTATCTAGGCTCCACTGATTGCGATGCAGCAGTTCTTCAATCACCATAAATCCGATATTATGACGTGTCTGTCTATATTTTCTTCCTGGATTGCCTAATCCCACAATCAATTTCATAGTATGCTTCTTCCTTTTAAAATAGTAAATACATCCATAAACAACAACCCCTCCTCTAAGAATGGCTATTCTTTTTAGATTCTTATAGGAGGGTATTGTCATTATGTTATCTATTATATTGTATTATTTATCTTCTGATTCCTCTTCGTTTCGATCAGCACCGACCAATTCTGGTTCAGCGTTCGGATCGACATCTGCTTCAAGATCCTCTTCTTTGGTTGGCGGCAGAACAGTTGCAACCGTTGTTTCCGCATCATCCAGGATTTCATAATTTCCCTTTGATGGAATGTCTGCAATCGTAAGACTGTCACCAATCTCCAGAGCAGAAATGTCCACACTGATCTCTTCCGGGATTTGGTCCGGCTTTGCCCTTACCTGCAGTTCAAAATATGGCTGCTGAAGTACGCCGCCTGCTTTTGAACCCTGTGCCTCACCTTCTAATCGAAGCGGAACTTCCACATCCATCTCTTCAGACATATTGACCACATAGAAGTCTGCATGGATTAATTGATCTTTTATCGGTTCAATTTGATATTCGTGCAGCATTACATCGATCGATCCGTCATTTTCAACGTCCAATGAGATAATTGCATTTCTTCCTTCATCCCGAACCGTTTTTACAAGTTGAATACTATCGACAGAAACATTCTTTGCTTCCTTTTCTTTGCCATAGACAACAGCAGGGACCCGCCCGCTCAGTCTAATTTCCTTAGTTGCTGATTTCGTAAGATTTTCCCGTTTCGCTGCTTTTAATTTTACTGCCATGTTTATCATCCTCCAAATTTTTTAAAACATTTTCAAAATAGGTAAGTAATCTCTTTCTATTTCATCCTTATGTTTCATCTTGAGGTAAAAAAACGGTCAATATAATTAATACCCGTTTCACGGTCTTACTAAACAAATCAATCAAATAAAATACTTACTGACTGCATTTCATGGACACGGATAATAGCTTCCCCGATAAGTGGCGCTACAGAAAGAGCTGTAATTTTTTCGCTTCGCTTTTCTTCTGGAAGCGGAATGGTATTCGTAATGACAAGCTCTTTAATCTGGGAATTATCAATCCGCTCAATTGCAGGTCCCGACAGTACAGGATGCGTACAACAAGCATAGACTTCTTTCGCTCCGTTTTCAATCAATGCATTCGCTGCAAGGGTAATTGTCCCCGCTGTGTCGATGATATCGTCAATCAGGATGGCTGTTTTCCCTTCAATATTACCGATGATATTCATGATTTCAGCTACGTTAGGGCGCGGTCTGCGCTTGTCGATAATTCCGATAGGTGCTTTTAGGCGATCAGCCATTTTACGTGCCCTTGTCACACCGCCGTGATCCGGAGATACTACAATTATATCTTCTAGATTTTTGGCATCAAAGTAATCTGATAAAATTGGCACACCTTGCAAGTGGTCAATTGGAATATTAAAGAATCCTTGGATTTGCGGTGCGTGCAAATCCAGGTTAATCACACGATTGGCTCCAGCTGTTTCGATTAGATCAGCTACCAGTTTAGCAGCAATTGGTTCACGCGACCTTGCTTTTCTATCCTGTCTCGCATAGCCATAATATGGCATGACGATATTAATCGATTTTGCTGAAGCACGTTTAAGTGCGTCAATCATGATAAGCAGTTCCATTATATGCTGATTAACGGGAGCGCTTGTCGATTGGACAACATAAACATCACAACCACGAATACTTTCTTCAATATTGATTTGAATTTCACCATCGCTGAACTGAGATACCGTACATTTCCCAAGTGTTGTTCCAATATGTTCTGCGATGTCTTCTGCCAATTTTTGATTAGAATTCAGTGAGAATACCTTCAACGATGAATCCTTGTAGCTAGATGCCATTAAATATAACCTCCGATTAATCTTTTTTTCTGCTTTTTAATTTTGCAGCATAGCCTTCTTTATTTGTCTGTCTAGCCCTTGCGACAGATAGTGCATCTTCTGGAACATCGTCTGTTATCGTCGATCCCGCTGCAACATAGGACCCCTTGCCAACTGTTACGGGTGCAATCAAATTGGAGTTACAGCCGATAAATGCATCGTCTCCAATCGTTGTTAAGAACTTATTTGTTCCATCATAATTTACTGTTATTGTACCACAACCGATGTTTACATTGCTCCCAACATCTGCGTCCCCAATATAACTTAAATGGGAAACCTTACTGTTATCGCCAAGTACGGTCTTCTTAATCTCAACAAAGTTGCCTAATTTGGCATCATTGCCTACATTGGACTCAGGACGTATATGTGCAAATGGTCCAATTTTGACACGGTCACCAATCTTGCTGTCGTTTGCTACACTTTGTTTCACAATTGTATCTTCTCCAATATAGCAATTGTTTATTTCGCTGTTGGGCCCGATTTCAGCATTGGTCTTTATCGTAGAGGCCCCTTTTATGATTGTCCCTGGATGTATGATGACATCCGACTCAATGACTACATCCGGCTCGATGTATGTATGGTCAGGATCAATTATGGAAACACCGTTACGCATATGCTTCTCATTAATACGTTTTCTCATTGTTTTTTCAGCCTGGGCCAATGCAGCACGATCATTAACCCCTAGTGTTTCTTCAAAATTGGGCGTAAGGAAAGCACTGACCTTTTCACTTTTGTTTCGTAATATCTCAATAACATCCGGCAGATAGTATTCACCTTGTGCATTATCATTGGAAACTTCATGCAGCGCTTGGAATAGTGCCTTATTGTTAAAACAATAGGTACCCGTATTGATTTCCTTAACAAGCAGTTCACTTTCACTTGCATCCTTCTGTTCCACAATCCGCTCTACTTCATTGGTCTCATTCCGTATCACCCTGCCATATCCAGCCGGATTTTCTGTCTGGGCAGTCAGAATAGTAGCGGCCGCACCTTCCCGTTCGTGATGAGCAAAAAGCTCCTGAAAGGTTTCACCGGTAATAAGCGGTGTATCTCCACAAGCAACAATCGTTGTTCCTTCCTGATCCTTCAATAGATGCTCTGCCTGTAATACGGCATGTCCAGTCCCCAATTGTTCCTCCTGAACTACAAATTCGCTTGCATCGCCAATCTGTTCTTTGACGATGTCAGCACCAAAACCTACAATTGTAACCATTTTATCAAGTTTCACTGTATTTAACTGATCTATAACATGTTGCACCATTGCCCGTCCGGCAACCGGATGCAGAACTTTATAAAGCTTTGATTTCATTCTCGTTCCTTGTCCAGCTGCCAGAATGACAGCATTACGATTCGTCATAAGGAAACCTCCATTATCTAATTATCCACTATAAAATATATCGTAAAAAAGAGATGATTTCAACAGATGTCAATGCAGGGGGCATCTCCTGAGGGGAAAATCGCAGAAGTTGTATAATTGCTGGGATTTTTTTCAATTAATCTTAGTGCAGGAATACATCAGAAAACAAAAAAAGAAGGTCAACCTGTAAGATTAGACCCCTTTTCGTCATGATATTTGAACATTCTATTAAGAAGCACCTGCTTCTTCATATTTAACTTCACTCTCACCCGCACGACGATATTCTTCCAATACGGCATCCTGAATTTTTGAACGAGTTCCTGAATTGATCGGATGTGCTATATCCCGAAATTCCCCATCAGGAGTTCTTTTTGATGGCATCGCCACAAACAATCCATTATTACCGTCGATTACGCGTATATCATGGACTACAAACTCCTGATCCAACGTAATAGATGCAATAGCTCGCATTCTGCCCTCTGTATTTACGCGGCGTAATCTCACGTCAGTTACTTCCATGATGTCTCACCACCTTTTCCCATTTGGACTTACTTTAAACTATTTCAACAAAACACATTGAAATTCCTGCCTGAAATATAAAAAAATTAAATATTTTAAGCAAGGAATGATTCCAAGTGAAAAAAAGGCTCAAATGATGCCATCAATAACCTATTCTTTGGCTTCTCTCTCCACAAAATTACCCGCCTGAATTTCGATATTATTATGTCTCATATCAACATTCGAGATTTTCACTAACGACGTATAATTGTTAATGACACGTTCTTCCTCGTCATCATCAGCTTCTGCCAGCACTCCGATCGCCTGAACACGGGCATTGAACTCTCCCAGCAGGCTGATCATTCCAGTAATCGTACCGCCCGCTTTCATGAAATCATCAATAATACAAACATTGGACCCTTCTTCAAGGCTGCGTTTTGGCAGTACCATCGTTTGTATCTTGCGCGACGACCCCGAAACATAATTAATGCTGACCGATGAACCTTCCGTCACTTTCGGATCTCTTCTTGCAATTACTACAGGAACGTTAAGGAATGAAGCAACCGCATATGCCAATGGAATACCTTTTGTTGCCACTGTTACAATGACATCAATATCCATTTTGGAAAATGCCGATGCAAATACACGGCCAATGTCCCTTACTGTTTTCGGATTGCCAAGCAAATCACTCATATATAGATATCCGCCAGGCAGAATCCGCGTTGGATCCTCAAGCTTTTCACGCAGTTCGTCAATAAAGGCAACACTCTTTGCGTAAGTGTATTCCGGTATATATTTTACACCACCGCCAGCACCTGTTGACCTTTCCAGATGGCCCATGCCCTGCTCCTTAAAAACAGCATTAATAATATCCAAATCCTCACTAATGGATGATTTCGTTGTATCACAAAGTGTTACAAAATATGGCAATTGAATATGTTTTCGCGGGTTTTCCAGGAAAAAGTCAGTTAATATAACTAATCTGTTGCTTCTTTTCATTACTACACCCCAAAACCGAATATTTAAATATTAATATATCATTAATATACGCATTTTGGCAATATTCATCCGATAAGACGGACAAGATATACTTCTTCGCAGAAACCACGCATACCATTGTATATGCGGGTTGCTTTGCTTTGCTGTTCCACTAACCCATATACGGTTGGACCGCTTCCGCTCATTAGAACGCCTGCCGCACCTGCATGGGTCATCGCTTCTTTGATATGCTGTACTTCCGGATGCATTGCAAAAGTGATTGGTTCAAGCGAATTACCGATATGATTGCATAGCTTGCTGAAATTCTTATCTTCCAACGCTTCAAGAATTGCCGCTGTATCCGGATGGAAAAGCTCTTCTACATTAATCTGACTGAATATCGTCCTGGAAGAAACACCAATGTCCGGCTTTGCCAAAATGATCCAGCAGGGAGGAGGGGAAGATAACTTTTCGATTTTTTCACCAAATCCTCTTGCTATTGCTGTATTACCATACACACAATAGGCAACGTCAGCTCCTATTGATGAACCCAGCTCCGCCAATTCATTTAGTGGAATATCCTTAGACCACAGTTTGTTAAGTCCCCGCAGTACCGCTGCTGCGTCTGTACTCCCTCCGCCAAGGCCGGCCGAGACGGGGATATTCTTATCAATAGTAATATGTACACCTTCTGTGATCCCATATTTAGTCTTAAATGCCTTTGCCGCTTTATATGCTAAATTCCGCTCATCATTTGGCACGTATCTGCTTTCAAGCGATATCTCAATCCGATCATCCTGCAGCCGCTCAAGCTCAATCCGGTCGGCCAAATCAATCGAAGTCATGATCATTTCAACATCATGATAATCATCATCCCGCTTGCTTAATACATTCAGGGACAAATTAATCTTAGCTGGCGCTTTCTCCAAAATGGTCATCTTATCACCTACCTTGCTGCATAATCCGCGCGCTAAAAATATAGATAATTGTACCATAATAAGAAAAGCGAGGCGACAAGAGTGAAGTTGAAAGGGGCTTTGCCAAGAAACGCCTTCCTTCTCACCAGGCTTGTCAATTCTGCAGATAGGAAACACCTGCCCATTACCGGTCATCATAAAACAGAGCAAAACGAGAATGCTCTTTTCGTAAGTATTGTTGTTATTTCTAACCTTGTATTTGATAAAAACTGCGACATAACAGCAACGGCCGATTTCCGCTCCGGGCAGTCGCTTTCCGCGGGCAACGCTTCAGCTTCCTCGGAAGAAACCCACTTCCTGCGGGATCTTCAGCTGTTGCTTTTCCCGCTGGAGTCGACTGCCCTGCGCTCCAATCAATCAGCTTCATAATTATCAGTAATTGATTCAGAAAGCCAAATCATAGCGGAGGAAATACACGGAGACTCCTTGAAATTGCATTCGCAATTTCTGCGTGCGATGTCTTGCTGCCGCAGCCTTACTTGTCCTGCGGGAAAGCGAAGACGCTAAGACCCCGCAGAGAGCTTACTTTGCGAGCGAGGAGGCTTAGCGCGAGCCCGCGGAAAGCGCAGTGTATTTCCGGAGCGGGGATAAAGCTCATTATCAAATTACCTCGCTGTTTATATATTTTATGTAAAAACAACAATCATAGAGAAAACAGCCAGCTTAAACGAACAAAAAGACAATCCCCTTAGGAATTGCCTTTTTGCATATTTTGTTCAGCTATTTCAATAGCACGTTTCACCATGTTACCGGCATCCCTTGCTTTGATGCCGCCCCAGCCTTCTTGTTGTACCGTGTCGTAAAACCCTAACTCTTTGGCAATTTCTTCTTTCAATTGGTCTGACATGATCCCTCTGCGTCTACCCATGAAAGAACAACCCCTTTCTGTCCTGAGCTGTTTCCTTACGACATCTATAGCTTATGCCATTTCCTAAAATAAACCCCAGTCAGATATACGCAAGAAAGGATAATGCAGTCAAATGCGGGAACGAATCCCAATTAACGACACTCGCAATTGAAAAACAAAAAGAAACAGCAGACATTGTCTACTGTTCCATAAGTATAGCTTTATTTCCGTCGAGGAAATTCAATTCCACCGTTTCTGTTAATACGTCTGCATAGCTGTATGAAACACGTTCGAATGCATTTTCGTCTTGGTCAAGCTCAACAATAAACACAGAAGGATACGTTTCTGCTAAGATTCCCGAACGAATAACCGTTTTCCTTCTTCCGCCGTTGGCTTTTAATTTCAACCGTTTACCAACATGACATTCAAGACCTTGCTTAATTTCGATTAATGTTTTAGCCACTAGACTCCACCTCACTGATTTTATTTTACCATAAACACGTCCAACAGTCAAATAAAACTTAATATTATATCAGTAAGTCTTTTTTTCTGTCAACAATAAAATTTGTCTATTTCCTATATTATTTGTAATTGTTAACAATATATGTATGTTATAAGTGAAAAAAATATGAAAACTTGTCCCAAATAAAATCGGAGGAGTCTTACCCTAATGGATAAGACAAATCCTCCCTATTCTTCTTCCTTCTCTTCAAGATACGGTATACCTGTCCGGAGTATACCCCTTGTCTCAACTCCCCCCATCCCTTTTTCACCAGTGAGGGTATTTCTCAGGACATCCCATACACCAACACTTTCCATAAACGGTGTATAAGCAATTTTTGCAGCAATATAAACAGGATCGAGTGCATGGATGTTAACCCTTGAAGGGGAACTGGCAAAATTTGCTCCTGCACGAATAAGGGACTCAAAATGGGACTGGCAGGCCCCGGCAAAAATAACAAGCTGGTCCAAATTAGGATTCATCCGTCTTGCTTCCCGGACTGTTTCAGCAAAATATTTGGAATGCCGGTATGCGCGCAGATCGTTTTTCATCCCTTTATTTTTCGAATAGGCATCATGGCCTGTAATGACAATGATATCCGGCTGAATTCTCTCGACTAGGGATGCAATCTCATTCGGCATTTCCTTTTCATTCAGATGGATACCATGTACCTGCAGACCGATACGCTGATATAAGGATATACATTTACGCAAATAGGTCTGGTCCCCGTCCAAATGCAATACCTTTGCAGGCAATTGAAAAAATTGGGCATCTTGAAGATATCCATCCGTTGCGTTGTAGTTTCTTTTTTCCTTCATCAGCTGGTAATCCTGACGAAATAGACGAAATGAATATTCTTCCTTCTCTTTTTCCTTCTCCTGTCTCATCTCAATATCCCTGCCCTCTGCCGGAATAAGATCCTCGATTGGGGCATCTGCCTCAAGCCGCATCTCTTCCCCATGCAGAACAGCTATTTCCTTTCTTATTTCAGCGACACGAAACAGGAGATCATGATGATAGGATTTGCGTGTAACAAGTTCTCCAACAGTTATACCCATATATCCACCTCTTAGACTTCAATCTCCTATAGACTATGAGGAATCATATACGCCTGTTCCTAATGGAAAGCTAAGTCACACGACGCTTGAATCTGAATACTGGACCCTTTGCCGGAATCGTTATCCGGATATATTAAAAATAGCCACTGCCTTCATAGAGACAATAGCTATTTCCTCATTTTCTATCGTTGTAAAACGCATTTGCAAGCAGGGCAAATTCCGCCATATCAAGCGATTCTCCGCGTCTTGTACCATCAATGCCGATTTCCGTAAGAAGCACATCTATTTCTTCTTTCGTATAGGTTTCCTTAAAATAACTCGTTAGATTATTGCGCAATGTTTTTCTCCTTTGGGCAAAGCTTGCCTGAACAAGGGTGAAGAAGAAATCCTCATCATCAACCTGGACTGGCGGATTATCCCGCATCACGAGATGAAGGATGCTGGAGTCAACATTCGGCTGCGGCATAAATACACTTTTGGGCACAGTCATCACAACGCTTGCCTCCGTATAATACTGTACAGCAACCGTTAAGGAACCATAGCTTTTATTATTCGGCTTAGCAGCCATACGTTCAGCAACTTCCTTTTGAATCATGACGGTTAGGCTTGTCACCGGCAATTTATCCCGGACAAGCTTCATTAGGATAGGGGTCGTAATATAATAAGGCAAATTTGCAACGACATGGACTTCCTGTTCTGGCTTGAAATGTTCACCTATCACCTCAGCAACATCGGCTTCCAGGATATCCTGATGAATGATATCCACATTTGAATAGTCCTGCAGCGTATCCTTCAGTATCGGCAAGAGCCGCTGGTCAATTTCGAATGCAACCACTTTATCGGCATGTATTGCCAACTGTTCCGTCAACGCTCCCATTCCCGGACCAATTTCAATTGCTCCTGTATGTTGATCGATTCCCGCATGTTTAATTATATTTTCCAGCACATTTACATCCACCAAAAAATTTTGCCCGAGACTCTTTTTAAAAGAAAACTTATATTTATTTAGAATTTCTTTCGTTTTTGAAGGAGTAGCTATATATTTTTTAGTCATCGTTTTCCTCCTGTTGTAATGCTTGTACTGCCTGTTCAAATTGCTTTTTGGTGATTTGAAACTGCGTTAGCCGTTTTAAAAGCTGTTTTCCATTAGTATGTCCGATTTGCAGCAGTTCACCAAGCTTTTCCCTTCGTGCGCTTGCTTGTGGTCCACCTAAAAGCCCACATGCCAGCAGGTCGGACTTATCTATCTCACTCTCGCTTATTTCAGCCAGCTCATAAACATCCTGCAGTGCCCCTCGTATGGATTCGATACTAGCATGTTCGATCCCGAGGCTTTTGTTCTTTGGGTTTTTGGCCCTCGCCTGATCCCTTGTCAGAAAAGCATGCTTGCAGCCTGGAACAGCCTGATCGACGATATGGCGAATCCGTTCTCCTGGATAATCCGGATCGGTAAAAATAATGACACCACGTTTTTCCTTTGCGTGTTTTATCTTCGTTAAGGTATCTTTACTGACTGCAGACCCATTTGTTTCAATGGTGTCCGCATCGACCGCCAGACGGATCTTCGCTGTATCGTCTCTGCCCTCAACTACAATTATTTCTTTTATTCTCAAGTTATTTCCTCCATAAAAAATAATGCTCTTATCATCATAGCATGATAAGAGCATTTTTTCCCATACTTTGTAACTGTATGATCAATCCAGTATTTTAACTTGAACCGTTTTTACACCCCACGAATAGGCTGCAGATTTGGATGGGACGTGGACATCAATACGATTTCCTTTAATATGCCCGCCACTGTCACCTGCAATCGCTTCTCCATAGCCTTCCACCCATACCTTAGTTCCTAATGGAATAACACTTGGGTCGACGGCAATTACCTTCTTATTCGGGTTGGCTTTCAGATTAATTCCTGTAGCAGTATATCCCGAACAGCCGCTGCAGCTTGCAGTAAAGGCGCTGGCAGTCATGGTAACCGTCTTGCCGCTGCTACTAGTACCGCCAGTTCCCTTATCTGACTTTGTGCTGGCTAAAGTAACGAGATTTGCTTCTTGCTTTGGTTCTTCTTTTGTTCCTACAGCAACAACACGATTGACACTGTCTGTGACTTCTTCATCCATTAATTCACGGTCAACCTCTTTGCCGTTTTCTTTGGTAACTTTATATACCTTCTTTACCGTTCCCTCTTTGCCTTCAGAAATGACTTCTTCTTTGCCTTTCAGAAGAGAATCATCCTCACGTTTCTCTGTATCAAATGCAAGTGATTCTGTAACAACCTCTTCTTCTTCCGTGACACGCACGATTGAAATATCGTTGCCCTTTTTCACCTTCGCATCCAGTGCAGGCTCAATTTTATCAGCACTGTTCTGGTCATATCTTACCTGCGCTTTGGCAAGCAATTCGCCTACTGTTTCGTCTGTTGCCCATACCTTTTTCGCTTGTTCGCCGTCATGGATGGTAACCTCGTATGCAGTTGAAACTTCTATATGTAATCCATCTTCGGTTGCTTCTGTTGCACTATGTGACATAACATCATGATCTGTGAATGAAAGATTCTCTTCTGCCAGAAACGCTTCAATTGTTTCAGCGGTAGTATAGTAAGTCTCTTCTTTTCCATCGATGCTTACAACTACTTCCTTGGCGGCATCATAATTAATTTTCATTCCGTTTTCGATTAACTGCTCCAAATCATGGGATAGAACATCATGTTCTCCAACGGTTATTCCTAGTTCATCAAGCAAGCCTTCTACAGTATTTGTGTGTGTATTAACCGTTTGCTCTTTTCCGTCCTTTGCAAAAACTACTTCCGCTTTCGTTGCTTCAAATAGTACAAATCCAGAAAATACAAGTAGCGCCATAACACCAATACCCGAAATAACCAGCTTCATTTTCGATGCCGGCATTAGCTTTGAAAAAATTCGCATGCTCCTGCCTCCTTATTCCCAATCGATTATATGGACTGTAATAGGCAAAGTCAAAGCAATTCCGTTTACGATTACTTTACAGTTTTATTACATACGCCTGTCCATTTGAGAAAATAAAGGAAAAATGTGGCGCGAATGACTGATATGGCAGGAGTTGGAGATTGTAACAAAAAATGTAAAAAAGGGATTGACTTGTGTATCAATCCCTTGATTTCCATCAAAAACAGCAGCAAATATTACATAAATTTTACTGTAAGGATGCAATAACTATCCGTTTATCCCAAAAAACTTCAGCCCGTTTTTTGTCGTAATATCACTAATTTCTTCAACATCCATTTCCCTTAATTCAGCTATCTTTTCTGCCACCAGCTTCACATAAGCTGGTTCATTTCGCTTTCCCCGATTCGGATGGGGTGCTAAAAATGGTGCATCTGTCTCAACCAATAGTCTGTCCAGTGGCACCTGTTTGGCAACTTCTTTCGGAAGCGGAGCGTTTTTAAAGGTGACAGGGCCTCCAAGGGAGATGTAGAAGTTCATATCCAAGCATTCCTGTATAAAATCGACAGAGTCGTTATAGCAGTGCATGACGCCACCTATCTCTTTTGCATCTTCCTCTTTGAGAATTTGAATGATATCCTCCGTCGCTTCCCGGTTGTGGATGATGATTGGCATACGTACTTTTTTCGCCAATCGAATTTGCTTGCGAAGCACCTCTTTTTGGATGTCCTTTGGTGACTTATCCCAGTGGTAGTCAAGCCCCATTTCACCGATTGCAACTACTTTCGGATGGCTTGATAATTCCTCTATCCAGGCTAGGTCTTCTTCTGTCATATCAATCGCATCAACTGGGTGCCAGCCGACTGCTGCATAAATCGTTTCATTTTGTTCTGCTATTTCAAGTGCAAGCGGGATTGTCTCACGGTCAAAGCCGACGACAACCATATAGTTGACACCTGCGTCAAATGCCCGCTTAATCGTTTCTTCACGATCTTCTGCAAACTGTTCTGCATTTAAATGTACATGTGTATCAAATAGCATCATGCTCATCCTTTTCCTTTTTTAATTTGGCTGTCTGGTATTTGGGAGTGCTATATAAAACGCCATACACAACAGCTAAAGAAACACCCTGCTAAGGCTTTTAGCAGGGTATGATAATCAATTATAGATTTATGGCAGAAATACCCCTGTCCCGTCCTGGAAAAAAAGGCAGATCCGATCCCTAACAAGTGCAAAAACTGGCGGATGTTAAGCTATTTCCGACCCATTCGGAACATTATCCGGTGCTTCAATCACTTGTAACTCCCCATCTTTTTCAGCTGAAAGGATCATACCTTGACTGATTTCGCCTCGCATCTTCCTAGGTTTTAAATTGGCGACAATAACGACTTTTTTACCAATTAGATCTTCTGGATTCGGATACCATTCTGCAATACCCGACAAGATTTGACGATGTGCCTTGTCACCAGCATCAAGACGGAACTTCAATAGCTTGTCCGCCCCTTCCACTTTGCCGCAGTCAATGACTTCCGCTACCTTCAATTCAACCTTATCAAAGTCATCATATTTAATTTGTTTATCTTTTGCAGACAGCAATTCTGTCTCCGTCGGGTTCCAGTCATTCTCCTCTTCATTATCCTCAGGGGCTGTTGGTCCGCCAGCCATTTGCGCACGAATATAGGCAACTTCCTCTTCCACGTCTAAACGAGGGAAGATCGGTGTTCCTTTTTTCACTACTTTTGTATGCTGCGGGAATCCACCGAAGCTGACTGTTGACCATTCACCCGCCGCATCACCTTCCACGCCAAGCTGCGTGAAGATTTTTTTCGGAGCATGTGTAAGGAATGGCTGAAGCAAAATAGCGGCAACGCGCAAGCTCTCTGCCAAATGCGCCATCACACTTGCCAGTTCCGCTTCTTTTCCTTCTTCTTTAGCCAATTTCCATGGTTCTGTTTCATCAATATATTTATTAGCACGTGAAATCAATGTCCAAATGTGTTGGAGTGCACTACTGAATTGCATAGTTTCCATTTCATCCTGGTAATCTTTAATTGATTGCTCTGCAGTCGCCTGCAGATCCTTATCGAAAGCTGTCACAATACCATTATAGGCAGGTACTTCTCCGCCAAAGTATTTGTTGATCATCGCAACGGTACGGTTCAGCAGATTACCCAAGTCATTGGCCAGATCATAGTTCATCCGTGAGATGAAGTCTTCTGGCGTAAATACGCCATCACTGCCAAATGCCACTTCACGCATTAAGTAGTAACGTAAGGCATCCAGGCCATAGCGATCCACCAGCATTTCCGGATAAACGACATTTCCTTTGGATTTCGACATTTTTCCGTCTTTCATTAATAGCCATCCATGTCCGAAGACCTTTTTCGGTAGCGGGATATCAAGGGCCATTAGCATGATCGGCCAATAAATCGTATGGAAGCGCACGATTTCCTTCCCTACCATATGTACATCTGCCGGCCAGTATTTATCATAGAGGCTAGTGTCCTCTGTTCCATAGCCAAGTGCTGTAATATAGTTGGCTAATGCGTCAATCCATACATAGACAACATGCTTCGGATTGCTCGGCACTTTTATTCCCCAGGAGAAGACCGTCCGGGATACCGCCAAATCTTCCAGGCCTGGTTTAATAAAATTATTTATCATCTCATTTTTACGGGATTCAGGCTGAATAAAATCAGGATGACTATTGTAATAATCCAATAGACGATCGGCATATTTACTCATCTTGAAGAAGTAGGACTCTTCCTTGATCAATTCAACTGGATGTCCGCTATCAGGCGATTTACCGCCGATTACATTGCCATCTGCATCACGTTCCACATCAACTAGCTGTGTTTCTGTATAGAATGTTTCATCAGGGATGGAATACCATCCTTCATACTGATCTAAATAGATATCCCCTTGAGCCAAGAACCGTTCAAAAATATCTGCTACCACTTTTTTATGCACCGAATCTGTTGTCCGAATGAATTTATCATTACTGATTTCGAGCAATTTCCATAAATTCTGCATGCCCTCTGCCATACCATCAACATATTCCTTAGGGGTTATCTTCAGTTCATTCGCTTTTTGTTCAATTTTCTGCCCGTGCTCATCACTACCTGTCAGGTAAAAAACATCAAAACCCTTCATTCTCTTATAACGTGCCATTACATCACAGGCAATCGTTGAATAGGCATTACCGATATGTAACTTACCGCTCGGATAATAAATTGGTGTAGTGATATAGAAAGACTTTTCTTTCTCTGACATACATGTACCTCCTTATTCCATACCATCATTTATATTATAAAATCTATTGTAGCTATTATAACGCAATTTGCCAAATACTGTGCAGTATCAGGCAGATATACAGTTTCATATGAATCAGTTTGCCGCATACAATAGATTGAAAAAATTTTCAAAATACTGGAAAATTATGTTGACATATGAAAATATTGTTGGTATTCTATTTCTAATATAGATGTCGAACAATGGCGATTTTTTTTAATTACAAAAATATTAATGGTAAAATAGGAGCAAAATCTTTATTTATTAAATGAATCGTGTTTTACCAGCCTTAGGGGAGGAAACAATGAAGTCTACTGGAATTGTACGTAAAGTCGATGAACTGGGTCGGGTGGTCATACCTATTGAACTTCGTCGTACACTGGATATCCATGAAAAAGATACAATGGAAATCTACGTGGATAACGACAGGATTGTCTTAAAGAAATACAAACCTAATATGACTTGTCAGATTACAGGTGAAGTTTCAGACGAAAATCTGACGTTGGCCGATGGCAAGCTAGTCCTCAGTTTAGAGGGTGCAAAGACACTGTTGGATGAAATACAAACCCGGATAAAATAAGTATTGCCATTTTTTTAAGCAAAATAAACGAAATAAACAAAATACGAACTCGCAAAAAGAGCTGATACAGTACGCGTCAGCTCTTTTTATGCTTTCCCTTATTCAATATGGTAGGCTTGATAGACATCCCTTTTCGGAACATTCCTGTCGACAGCTACTTGCTTAATCGCATCTTTACTCGATAGTTTGTCCAATTCGATATAATAGTCGACATGTTCCATAATGGTCATTTCTCTCCACCATTCCGCATCCTCTGCCGATTGTTCACTTTCATCCCCGCCTTCAACGATGATCACAAATTCCCCCCGCATCTCATTCGCTTCCGCCCATATGAGCAGCTCGTCTGTCGTTCCGCGGATAAATTCTTCAAATCGCTTTGTGAGCTCCCGGGCCAGTGCAATTCTCCTGGAACCAAATACGTCCTGAATCGCCTTCAAGGTATCCTTTATTCGATAAGGTGATTCATAAAATAGCAGGGTTGCGCGCAGACCCTTAAGCCGGTCCAATTCTGCTGTCTTATCTTTCTTCTTCCGGGGCAGAAATCCATAGAAATAAAATTCTTCTGCGGGAAGACCGGAACCGACAAGTCCGCATAACGCAGCATTTGCTCCAGGCAGAACGACGACTTTCAGCTCCCTTTCAATAGCTGCCTGAACAATCTCAAAACCCGGATCCGATATAGCCGGCATGCCGGCATCACTGACAACAGCAATCAGCTCCCCATTTTCAATCCGTTCGAGTAATTGATCCTCCCGTGCCAGCTTATTGTGTTCATGGTAGCTGATTAATGAAGTTGGAATATCAAAATGATTCAGGAGCTTCCTCGTATTCCTCGTATCCTCTGCAGCAATTAGATTAGCAGACCGCAAAATATTCAATGCTCGATATGTAATATCCTCCAGGTTTCCGATTGGAGTGGGAACAACATAAAGTGCACCCTGTGTTTCATCGTCAAAGCTCTTTTGTACGTTCATATGTCAGACCTTCCTTTAACAATCTTGAATGAGTTGCATTTTTTCTTTTCGGGAAAGCTGTTTTATCTGGTATTCCTTCTGCATCGCCGCTTCTTTCGAGGAAAATCTTTCAACAAAAACGACTTTAAACGGACCTCTGCCTCTAGTATACTTCGCACCTTTACCACTTTCATGCATCTTCAACCGGTGTTCGAGATTATTCGTGTAGCCGGTATAGAGCGAATCATCCTTGCAGCGCAGCATATATACAACATGCTCATTTTCCATAAATGATTCCCTCTGCTTCCTTCGTATAAGAACCATCATTTTCATAAATATATAATGGAGGCAATATCTTTAAGTCGGCTTTCCCATCACGCACACCTTCTATCAAAAGCATATTGGCTTCCTTGCCTCTTTTTGGATAGACCAGTCTCATCCGCTTCGGTTCCACATTATATTTTCGGAAAAGCTCCATGATATCTACGAGGCGTCCCGGCCTGTGTACCATTGCAACCTTCCCACCTGGCCGAACATGCAATTTACAGGCTTTAACGACATCCTCTAACGTGCAATAAACTTCATGTCTGGCAATCGTCAGGAATTCATTATGATTATGTTCCGTTACAGAAGGGGTTTTAAAGTAAGGGGGATTGCAGGTTACGACATCAAAACAGCTCTGCCCCAGTACAGGCTGCATTTCTTTTAAGTCGCCATGAACGATATCTAATTGGGCATTAAGTCCATTCAGCTCAATATTGCGTGCAGCCATCTGATAGATTCTCTCCTGAATCTCTACACCAGTAATATTAGCCCGCGTTCGTTTGGATAAAAGGAGAGGGATAACCCCATTTCCTGTACACAAATCCAATATCGAACCCCTTTTTGCCGGTACATATGCGAAATTGGCAAGCAAAACGGCATCAAGGGAAAATGCAAATGCCGTCGGACTTTGAATAATTTGCATATGTTCATCATTCAATAAATAATCAAGTCTTTCATCATCAAATAACTGTACCATCATTAACTCCTTATATTGTTTCCAGTTGCTTACCTATATCGTTAAGCTGATATTCAATCTTTTGGAAATCACCGAATTGAAAAGAAAGCTGCCTCTATATGAGACAGCAGGGGAGGCCCTCTAAAGGTGAGTGGCGTATGCCCTTCCCTTTTAGAAAACCTGTCTATTTTGTTTTGTCAAAAAAATCAAGACAGAATATACAATCCTCATTCCTTCTTGGACTGCCAAATTCCAGATTACAAATATGAAACCCTTCTTCATAAAGCCTGGCCAGATTATCGTAACCCTCACCTGGATGGTTTCCTTTGGAAGATCCAGACCCTTTTGTGGCAGTTTTTTCACTTATCGCTTCTGTATGGTCTTCCAGATGGTGACGTAAATTATGATTTTCAACGGCAAGCCGGTGATTTTCCTCAAGCAGATCACTTAGCTTGCCCTTCAAATCACCCAATTGCTCATATAGCTCACCAATCTGCTTTTCCATATCAGAGACCTGGTCAAAAATTTCTCTGTTTCCCACGCCCACTCACCTCATCATTCTGTGGCTTGCGCTAAAATTCCTTCTTCTATTAATTCATCTAATGTATATTCAACGACGCGTTCTTTCTCTGGTATTTCAATTTGGACGAGGCGTTCAAGTATATTTAATCCAACTACTTTCCCTTTTCCAAATGGGGTTTTTATCGATTTCCCAATATCCGGCAAATCACGCTTCGCTGTTTCATAGTCATCATTTTCATACTTGAGGCAGCACATTAATCTGCCGCATAAGCCGGAGATTTTTGCCGGATTCAAAGAAAGATTTTGGTCCTTTGCCATTTTAATGGATACCGGTTCAAAGTCTCCCAGAAAAGTTGAGCAGCAAAGCATTCTGCCGCATGGGCCAATCCCGCCAAGCATTTTCGCTTCATCACGCACACCAATCTGACGAAGTTCAATCCGTGTTTTAAACATGGAGGCTAGGTCTTTCACCAGGTTTCTGAAATCAACACGACCATCAGCAGTAAAATAGAAAATAATTTTATTGCGGTCAAAAGTGTATTCTACCTCTACCAGATTCATTTCCAGCTTATGCTGTTTGATTTTATCTGAACAGATGTGGAAGGCCTTTTCAGCCTGTTCCTGATTCTCCACCACCGTTAATTTATCTTTCTCATCGGCAACGCGGATTACCTTTTTCAAAGGAAGGACAACATCCTCTTCATCCACATGCTTATTGGTTATGACAACCTTTCCAAATTCGATACCGCGAACGGTCTCAACAATAACGTAACTATCCAGGGAAATAACTTCTTTTCCTGGATCAAAATAATATATTTTACCCGCTTTTTTAAAACGGACACCAATAACCTCTATCATTATTTTTCACCTCTGTATTTGAAGTGCCAGCTGTTCAATCACAAGTGTTGGTTGAACATTTTGCTTCAATTTCCTTTTTGCCTTCAGAACGAGATTCAAAATATTCACCAGATGTTCCTGCGAAAAGGTCATTGCAGCCTTTTCAACGAGCGCATCATCCGGGGCGAAAAATACAAAAGCCGTTTCATTCCCTATATGATAATAAAGGATATCCTTAAAAGCCAGAAGCATTAGATCCATTCCTTGCTCTTGCTCTTTACGATTTTTAAAATGAGTCACCCACCGATTGTGAATAAAGATATAGACGTCTTCAGGCTTTATTGTATACATTTCAATCAATTGTACCACTAAATTTCTTGCTTCTGCAAACCACTCATCTTCATTCCATTGCACTGCATCATCATAATTATTGGTTAGTGCACTCATCAGCACTGCATTATTTTTTGTCATTCCATTTTCAATCAGCTGTTTTTGAAAAGCTGCGGTATTCAGCGGCTGTAAATCAATCACCTGACAGCGTGAACGAATGGTCGGTATAATCGACTGGCTGTTCTCTGTCAGCATGATTGCCGTTGTCTCTTTACTCGGTTCCTCCAGAAATTTGAGGATTCGGTTCGCTGCATTTACTGTTAATGTGTCTGCGTCTTTAATGACATAAACCTTCTGATTCGATTCCAAACCAGAATAGGTGAATTCTTTTTGGAGATTTCTTACCTGTTCTATTTTAATCGATTGTCCATCCGGCTCGATCCAATGCACATCGGGATGATTGCCGGAAGCAATCCGCTTACAATTATTACATTCGTTACAGGGCTCGGTACCCTGTTTATTACTGCAGAACAGTCCTTTTGCAATCAGTAAAGCAATTGCTCCTTTTCCTGTTCCGCGTTCACCATGAAGCAAATACGCATGAGAAATCCGGCCTTTTTTTATACTATTCGTTATAATTCTGCTTGCTAACGGCTGCACCTGGGCAACCTCAGACCATGTCTTCATAGTACCCGCCCTCATAGTATAAATTTCCATTGGGCGCTGTATCATCATCCCCGCCATTTGGAAACTTACGTATATATGTTAATCAGCAATCCCTTTATTTCTCCGATTAGCCCAAGGATATCCACTGTCTTCTTTTCCTGGTTCATAATTTCTTCTGTCAGTTCAATCAGTTTCTCATCCACTTGTTTGACAATGGATAAATTGCGATTGCCATTCAAGCCAAAACTATGTGATTTCTGCATACTATAGCCATTATGGACCGTTTCCTGCAGAAAACCTTTCACCATCCGTTTAAACTTCGCCAACTCCCGGAATGACCGGTAACGGGCGAGTTTATTGCCTTGATTGGTTATATTTTTAATAAGCTGCTGTAATTCCTGCTGTTTTAGGCTTTGCGTCTGGGACTGAACCATCTTACCGAAAGCTGGATTGTCTGTACTCACTTGTCGTGTGTACTTCGGCTCGGTCTTCGCTTGCATTTCGTTGGAGATTTTCACCAGTTCAGCCCCCTTTTACATGATGATTATACTTAATACTGGAAAAACGATTCAATTGGCAAGATAAATACCGTTGCCCCGCCAACTTCAACTTTAACTGGTTTTGGAATATAGGAATCTGCATTTCCTCCCATTGGAGAGATTGGGGCAACCATTTGTTCACGATGGGAGCAGTTGTCCTTGATAATTTTGAGGGCATTATCTACATCATCATCATTACAGCCAACCATTAGCGTTGTGTTTCCCTCTTTCAGAAATCCACCTGTTGTCGCGAGCTTGGTTGTCTTGAAATCTCCTTCACCCAAAGCATTGATTAGCCGATTGGAATCCTTATCCTGAATAACAGCGATGATTAATTTCATGTGCTTTTGCCCCCTCTATTTTAATTTAGATATAATACGATCAAACGCGGCCTTTTCAACAGCCTCCATGGATTGGTCTGCATTTATCGTCTGAATCCGATTGGGAAATCGTTCCGTAAGAATCTGGTAGCCTTCATATACCAATTGATGGAATTGAAGATTTTCCAAATCCAGCCGATTTCTCTCCCTATCTTTATTCGCCGCGATGCGGTCCAAACCCTTTTTTGGATCGATATCAAAAAACAAGGTTAAGTCCGGCATGCAATCCTTAATGGCAAATTGGTTAATGGTAAATACCTCGTCAATTCCCAATCCGCGTGCATGCCCCTGATATGCCAGACTGCTGTCGATAAAACGGTCACAAAGAATAATTTTCCCTTGCTTAAGCGCCGGTGCCACTTTTTCCACTAAATGCTGTCTGCGCGCTGCTGCATATAAAAGGGCTTCTGTGCGCCCTTCCATTTCGGTATTGTTCGGATCAAGAATGATGCTGCGAACCTTTTCTGCAATGTTAATGCCCCCAGGCTCTCTTGTCATGATCACATCGTACCCCGAATCCTTAAGCTTGTTGTATATTGCATGGAGAATCGATGTTTTACCCGCACCCTCGCCGCCTTCAAATGTTATAAAATACCCACTCATGTATGTGTCTCCTTCATCAAATCAATAAACCCTGATGCCTGATTCGCGCTGCTGGATGCGTACACCCTGGCCGCGAAGCTGTTCGATTGCTTCAATATGTGCTGCTGTGATTTTTTCTCCTTTTAAGATGAAAGGAATTCCCGGCGGGTAGGGAATTACCGCCTCAGCTGCTATATGTCCAATACCTTCTGTGAAGGGGACTTGTTTGTATGGTAATTTGTTCATTGCCTCATAGGACAAAGCTAATTCCTGAATTGGCTCGGCAAAAAGCTTTGCTACATTCATTGTAGCATGATTTGAATGATTTTTTAATTGTTCCATTACGCTTTTTACCGTTTTTTTCAACACATCGGTCTTTTCAAATGAGGAAAGACCATGGATAAATAGGATTTGATTATGTGTAACAAGCTCGGGATAGATATTTTCATTTTCAAATAATGTCGCTATTTCTCTGGCAGAATGTGATTGTTTCACGTGAAACGTTATTTTCAGTGGGTCATCCGACGGCAGTATATCCCAGTATGCCTCCTGCTTTAATATATCCCTTATACCCTTAACACTTTGCAAAATAACCACGACATCTTCTGGCTTTAGGGTTGCCAGGAAAGAACGGGCAATATCCAGCGAGGCCATAATCGGATAGGATGGGCTGCTGGACTGTATCAGTTGCAGGAAGTGGGCGATTCTCTCCTTTGAAACCAAGCTGGAATTTATATGTAAAAAGGATGCCATCGTCATCGCTGGAGCCATTTTATGTGCGGACTGTACGACAACATCTGCACCTAATTGCAAGGCAGAAGGCGGAAACGGGCCCCCCAATGCAAAATGAACGCCATGTGCTTCGTCAACAAGTACAGGTATATTGTAGCTATGTGCCAATTGAATCATTTCTTCAATCGAATAGGTCTTTCCAAAATAGTCTGGATAGGTGAGAACAATTGCTTTTGCATCCGGATGTACCCTAAGGGCTTCCCTCAATATGGATAGTGAGGGGTTCGTATGCCGACGCATCTCGTCATCATACTCCGGGGCAATAAAAACAGGCTTAGCGCCGCTTAACTCCAGACCATTCATAATGGATTTATGGCAGTTGCGCTGAACAATCACCTCATCGCCCGCAGAACATACCCCTAATATCATGGCCAGATTTCCGGCGGTACTTCCCCCAACCAAAAAGAAGGTTTCCTCCGAACCGAAAAATTCAGCAGCAAGCCCCTCTGACTCTGCAATCGATTCTGCAGGAGCATGGAGGTCATCCAAACCAGGTAGTTCTGTCATATCCAGTTTGAGGATTTGTTCAAAATAGTTCCTTGCAGCATCGGGAATTATGATGCCATTCTTATGTCCCGGAACATGAAACGATGTTGGTCCTTCTGATGCGAATTGCTTCAGTTTTTCAAAAAGCGGCATCCTAAGCTGATCCTTATTCATTGGTTAATCCCTCTCTGCATGTAATACCTACATCTTAATGCAACAAAAAAAGCCTTTGCAAGCAAAGACTTTTCCTTTTTGGGGAAGGTAATTGCGTTTGATTGATTGCGGACCATATCGGTATAGCTGGCCGCCTCCCCTTTTATCGCTGTATGGTGCTCCATCTAATTTATGAATATAAATGCTTCTATGAATATAATTTTGGTTGATTGATATTTTTTAACTTTTGCAGGTAGTAATTGTATTTATCTTCTCTTGGCTCTGTATGAATCATATTATACTCGCAGTCTGTACAGATGAACATCGTGTATAAATGAATTCCGGTTGCCTTTTTTTCTTCACAAATGCCACATTGCTCATAGGAATCATACTGTTTCATTTCCCCACCTCCGTTTGGAAATTAGTATCTCCTAATCTAACGAAAAGTATACAAGGAAACTTATTAGAATTTTAGAGTATGAATAAATGGATAGCGGCAAGGGAGGCAAGGCCAAACAGTCCAAGGAACCCAGACACTACCGCAGTAAAAAGATTAATAGGAATGTGCAATCCAAGTACACCGCCGAAAACATTAAAGAAGAATAAAAACAGAATGCCTATACCAAGTTTAACCGTAGCCTGTCCAATAAACTTCATCGGTTTAACCGGTGCACCGACGAATAGCAAAATAATAATCAACCCGACAATGATGGAAATGACAATTGAAGAATTCAATTCGAATCAACCCTCTTCCTGGACCTCTTTTTAGTAAACTATGAAAAAAAGGCATAAAAAAGAACCAATTCAAAAGCTGTCCTTCGTTTTTTGTTTGATTTGCGCCTACTGGGTTAATGGATATTGCAGATATTAAAAAAACAAGGGAAATGGCTTGCCGGCTCCCTTGTCTTTAACGACTGCTGCTGAACTATTAAACTCGCATTGCGCTGATTTTACGATGTCTGGCTTCACGCAGAAGAAATAGATACTTCGCACGTGTCAGAGCTTCCTGATGGATTCCGCTCTGTGTCGGTTCAATGCTTTTTGCCACAATCAATTGCAGTTGTTTCCATTCCCGTTCAACGACAAAGATTGCATCCAGCAAATCACTATCCACATCTGTTTTTTTAATCCTTTTCCCCATGTTCTTCACCCAAATTCTACAATATGCTCAGATAAATCTCTTGAACAAAACGCTATAAATCTCTTCTACCCTCTAATGCCTTGGATAATGTCACTTCATCTGCATATTCCAAATCTCCGCCAACTGGAAGGCCATGGGCAATTCTTGTCGTACGAATTCCTGATGGTCTAACAAGCCGTGAGATATACATTGCTGTTGCTTCCCCTTCAATGTTCGGATTGGTGGCAAGAATAATTTCCTTCACCTCTTCATCCTGCAATCGATTGATTAAATCAGGGACATTGATATCCTCGGGTCCAATACCGTCCATTGGTGAGATTGCACCGTGAAGAACATGGTATTTTCCGTGATATTCTTTCATCTTTTCCATTGCGATGACATCTTTCGGATCCTGAACGACACAAATGATGGAATTATCTCTTGAGGTATCCCGACAGATGGCACATGGATCCTGGTCGGTAATATGGCCGCAAATGGAGCAATGTGTTAGTTCTCTCTTAGCATTGACTAACGCATTTGCAAAATTAAGCACATCATCATCTCGCATATTTAACACAAAAAACGCCAGACGGACAGCAGTTTTCGGTCCAATCCCCGGCA
Organism: Oceanobacillus massiliensis str. N'diop; assembly: GCF_000285495.1. Classification (GTDB taxonomy): domain Bacteria; phylum Bacillota; class Bacilli; order Bacillales; family Amphibacillaceae; genus Oceanobacillus; species Oceanobacillus massiliensis. The sequence continues at coordinate 1,132,639 of NZ_HE610976.1, read as the reverse complement.
ATTTAGTAAAACTGTCGATTAACTTTGATATCGGTTCTGGATAGTACATCAAGCTTGCCTCCTACAACATTCAAAAACGAAGGGCGCCCGGAAAATCTGCTGCCGGACGCCAGTACTTCATGCGGATAAGTGATTTACACTCCTATCACTTTTCTTATCCGTTTTATTAAAACATTCCAGGCATGTTCAAGCCTTTCGTGAATTGTCCCATGGTCTGGTTTGTCTTATCATCAATCTGCTTCAGAACCTCATTGGTTGCTGCGATGATAAGGTCCTGCAGCATTTCAATATCATCCGGATCCACAACTTCTTCTTTAATTTGAACGTCTGTTATTTCCTTTTTCCCGTTTGCAGTAATTGTAACCATTCCGCCGCCTGCAGTCGCTTCGAATGACATCTCATGTAACTCATCCTGTGCCTGCATCATTTTCTTCTGCATTTTTTGCATTTGCTTCATCATATTGTTCATATTTCCCTTCATGGAAATACCTCCTCGTAATTGTTGTTTGATTTGCAGGACGATACCTGCTGCTTGCTTTTTTCTGCCGCTGACCCGCTATCCAATTTGCTATGGGACGGCTTTACTTAATCATGTATTTCCAAAAATTCGTCTCCGAAAAGCTTTCGGGCCTCTTCCACTACCGGATCGGCCTCTTCCTTCTCGTCTTTTGGTTTTTCCTGTTTACTTATATATTCTGTACGCAGCTCCGTCCAGTCCTTATCAGGGATCGGAATAATGGTTAATGACCTATCCATTACACTGCCAAGTACAGATTCAACTGTCTCCCTATTGTCCAGAAACAGGGAACAGTGGATTTCGTATTTAAATGCGACAACAAGTGTGTCTGCTGATGCTGCTGCCGGTTTACTGTCCTGAATGGTAGCATGTGCTGGAGCGTTTGCTGTTTTCAGCTTACTTAAGAAGTTTGCCCATTGTGACTGCACCTGTTTTAAGGCAGGTTTTTCTGCCTGTCCCAGTACATCACGAATGCGCTCAAACGGAATCTTATAACCATTTTTTGACGTTCTTGCCGGCTGCTGTCTCCGTTTTTCCGCTGGAACAGCTTGTGCCTGGCCTGTTGCTGCCGGCTGCTGTTTAAGCATAGTAAGTTCTTTTTCCAGCTTGGCCATTTTATTGGAAAGCCTTGTAACTGCTTCAGAATCGATAGCACCAGAATCAGCTGGCGATGGCTCCTGTGTATGATAGCGATTTGTTATCGTCAAAATAGAAATTTCAATGAAAACCTTTGGACTATTGGTCCATTTGATTTCCTGCTGGCACTGATTGAGCTGCATGATCGCATCCTGAATCCATTCGGTCGATACCGATTCTGCCAATGCAAGGAAACTCTCATCGGCTCTTGCCCGCTCCAGCAACCCTTCCAAGGATGGGGCACTTTTGAATAGAAGCAAATCCCGCATGAAATAAATGAGATCATATACAAACCTTCCCGGATCCTTACCGCGCTGAATCAAATCATCCAAAAGTTTTAATGCATGCTCCACATCTTTTTCATACATCGCTCCGACAATCTCTGTCAGGATGGCCTGTGAGACTCCCCCGGTAACTGCCAATACATCTTCAAGTCCCACCTGGTCTTCACTATAGGAAATGGCCTGATCAAGGATACTCAACGCGTCACGCATTCCACCTTCAGCGGCCAATGCAACCGTTTCAAAAGCCTCCGGTGATACAGAGACATTTTCTGCTCCTACAATAGTTTTCATCCGTTCCACAATCGCTTGATTGGATATTGGTTTGAAGTCGAAGCGCTGACATCTGGAAATAATCGTCAATGGGATTTTATGTGGTTCTGTTGTTGCCAGAATGAAGATGACATGTTTTGGAGGTTCCTCCAATGTCTTCAGTAAAGCATTAAAGGCATTGATGGAAATCATGTGTACCTCATCGATGATATATACTTTATAAGGTACAGAGCTTGAAGCGTATTTTACTTTGTCACGAATTTCGCGGATATCATCAACACTTGTATTGGAAGCAGCATCAATTTCGATGACATCTGAAATAGACCCGTCCTGAATGCCGCGGCACGCAGAACATTCATTACACGGTTCCTTTACTGGTGCATGCTCACAGTTAATTGTTTTGGCAAAAATCTTGGCAGCACTCGTTTTTCCTGTACCTCTTGGGCCGGAAAACAAATAGGCATGCGAAAATTTCTCCTGAACAATGGCGTTCTGCAGTGTTCTTGTTATATGTGATTGTCCTACAACGTCTTCAAATGTTCTTGGACGCCATACACGGTATAAAGCCTGATAGCTCATAATACAGATTCCCCTCTATGATCTATTTCTAATTATACCCGATTTTAGGGTCGAATGTGAACCTTGGAACAATAAATATCACTATTTTTTGCAGTGTAACCGTTTTGTCCATTCATTCATTTTGAGCCGCCTTTTAAAAACGCTATTTTGCAAGTGCTTGATATTTCTAAACGTCGCATTTGAAAGAAACTGCGACACAACAGCAACCGCCGATTTCCGCTCCGTACAGTCGCTTTCCACGGCGGGCGCTCTCAGCTTCCTCGGAAGAAACCCACTTCCTGCGGGATCTTCAGCTGTTGCTTTTCTTCCTGTACTTCCCTGGTTTCTATCAGCCGTCTAAAATTATTTATGGATTTATTCTAATACAATCGAATAAGAATAAAACTCAATAAATACGATAACTGCTCCGGCCGATTTCCA
>NZ_HE610976.1:1112288-1129385 GCF_000285495.1 Oceanobacillus massiliensis str. N'diop | reverse complement strand
AAAAGCGAAGACGCTAAGACCCCACAGAGAGCGAACTTTGCGAGCGAGGAGGCTTAGCGCGAGCCCGCGGAAAGCGTAGTGTATTTCCGGAGCGGGGATTTCCACACCATAATTTCTTTAAATAATTGACAGAGCAGCATAGTAATAGGAAATTCACTTTGGCTTTTTTGTCTTCAGAAAAAAGCATAGACGCCAAGACCCCACTAGATGCGCATGCTTTGGATACAAGAAGGGGCAGGTTTCCAAATTGAAAACCTGCCCATTTGCACTATTTTAATAAATGTTTTCTAAATGCTCGTTTGTACTGTACCGGCGGCTCTACTTGTCTTGCTACATCCTCAAGCGCATGCATGGACCAATAGGCATCCTGCAGCATTCCTCTGCCAATTGCGACAAGCTCAGCATCCTGATTGGCAAGTGTCGCTTCAGCCACATATGGATTCTCCAATATCCCTACTGCAATAATGGGAACATCCAACGCTTCTTTAAAAGCTCTGGCAAAAGGTACTTGATATCCTGGATGGTTTGCCGGTTTCACTTCTCCAGGAGCTGCTTCTCCACCACTGGAAATATGGAACATATCAATTCCCGCTTCTTTGTACTTTTTGGCCATTTCAATCGAATGGTCCAATCCGTATCCACCATCCATATATTCAACAGCGGATATTCGCATAAGCAATGGCATATCTTCAGGCATTACACTCTTCATCGCCTGTATAATTTCAACACCAAATTTAGATAGGTCTTTGCCATATTCATCTTCTCTATTATTAATCCCCGGTGAATGGAACTGATGGATTAAATAGCCATGTGCTCCATGAATTTCAATTGTATCGACACCCGCTTCCACTGCTCTTCTTGCAGCATCCTTAAACTGGGATATGGTCGCTTTAACTTCCTCGGTTGTTAATGCCCTCGGTGTTTTGCTGTCTGCAGATACTGGAAGGTCGGAAGGTCCAACAGGTGGATTTGCGTCCTCCGCCTTACGTCCGGCATGTGCAATTTGAATACCAATTTTAGAACCCTGTTTATGGACCCCGTCCACAATCTTTCTAAATGCCGGTACATGTTCATCCGACCATAAACCCAAATCATAATCGGTAATACGTCCGTCTGGATCCACATCCGTCATTTCTATTATAATCAGTCCTGTTCCACCTACTGCCCTGGAGACATAATGGACGAAATGCCAATCATTCGGAATACCATCTTTGGCCTCCACAGAATACTGGCACATTGGAGCCATAACAATTCGGTTTTTTAACGATAGGCCTTTCAGCGTATACGGTGCTTGCAGCATTGCCATAGAATCTACACTCCTTTTTATAAACATTGTTGTCCTTTAAGTTAAGACGGAACTCTTTCTTAAAGTAAACCTATCATATATATATATCGATTCGATTTCAAATAACCTGTTTTTATCTTTTTGCAGTGTTGAAAATGCTTTGTTAAAAGCTATGCCGATTTCCGCTCCTTGTCCTGCGTGAAGCAAAGATGATAAGCACTAGATGCACCTGCTGCTTCCGGTATTGCTTAGAAGTGGGATTTCTCGGTGCAAAGGAACCATATCTAGCAAATTTTATAATTTCCTGGACAACAAAAAAACCTTACCATATGGAATGGCAAGGTTTTTGATTACTATGTAGCCGTGCACCCACTTTCGATGCGACGTCCCTATGCGTTACTTAAGTTCATGGCTCGGCCTAGGCTTCCCCACGGCACACAAGAATATCCACTTACTGCTGCTTCCTTCCGGACCTGACAGGGTTCATGGGTTCCTGTTGCGCAGGACCCGGGCGTCAACACCACTCCCTTAAGGCAGACCATAAAATCGCCGCACCTCGAGTGGGAATTCAGCCTCGCTATAGCGGATTGCGAGTACAGGGCACCGCTACCTCCCCGCTTAGCACGGTATTTACTATTATAGCGATATGTGTAGAAAAATGCAATGGAAAATACCGGTTACGGTCGTTTTTTTCTTATTCGAAGCTCCCGGAAGAAATCTGTCAGTAATGCACCACATTCTTCCTTTAAAATATTCCTTGTCACTTTCACCTGGTGATTGAATCTCGGTTCATCCAAGAGGTTCATCAGGGTACCCGCACATCCTGCTTTCGGATCCGAAGCACCAAACACCACACGCTTGAATCGAGATTGCACAATGGCTCCGGCACACATTGGGCAAGGCTCCAGCGTTACATAAAGCGTGCATTCCTCAAGACGCCAGCTGCCCATTTTTTCATTGGCTTGCTGAATTGCAATCATTTCCGCATGTGATAGTGTAGTCTGTGAGGATTCGCGCAGATTATAACCTCTTGCAATAATTTCATCTCTGTATACAATGACCGCACCAATTGGAACCTCATCTAAGGCCCTTGCTTTCTTGGCTTCTTCAATCGCAGCTTGCATAAATTTTTCATCTATCATCTCATCACAACTCTTTTTATATAGTTTGAAAGACCCGTAAAAGGGAAATAAATAAGCTAATCATGGTTTTCTATAAAGGAGATTTCAAATGGATAAATCACTATCAAAGACTGCAGTGATCATTGTCGATATCATTAATAATTTCGATTTTGACGGGGGCGACAACCTGTTTCAGCATACAAAAGAGATTCTCCCAAATCTTATTAATCTGAAAAAGTTTGCCAAAGAAAATGACCTGCCTCTCATTTATGTTAATGATCATTATGGTTTATGGCAAGCAGATTTCAATAAAATCATCAATTACTGCAAAAATGAAAAAAGCAGTGAAATTATCGAGATCATGAAACCTGATGACAATGATTACTTCCTGATTAAACCACAGCACTCTGCATTTTTCCAGACACCACTCCAATCCTTGCTCACTGAACTTGATAAGACAGATTTGATCATGGCAGGAATAGCTGGAGATATTTGCATTCTTTTTTCCGCCAAGGATGCCTATATGTACATGTACGATATTCACGTGCCGAAAAACTGTATGGCTTCTGAGCGTAAAGATAATAATGATTATGCCTTATACCTGATGAACTCTGTCATGAAAGCAAATATTGATCCTGTTTAAGTCATATCCAATGATTCCTTCTCATAACATTGTTATAGAGTAAACAATAGAGGAGGAAGTTTTTTGCAAATACATGTTGTAAGCCAAGGAGAGAACCTGTCCTCCATTGCCAATACATATAATTCAACTGCTGCTGCCATTACAGATGCCAATGAACTCGATGCTCCTAATGATCTTGTCGTTGGGCAGGCACTGGTCATACCGATTGTTGGTCAGTTTTACTTTGTTCAGCCTGGCGATAGTCTATACTCGATTGGAAATCGATTTGGCATTTCGTATCTGGAATTGTCCCGTATCAATAATATTCCGGTTGAGCTTACTCTACCCGTCGGTTTTCGTCTCTATATCCCAGAAGCAAATAAGCCGCCGATCACTTCCTATGCGTATATCGAACCATTTGGTGATACCGTTTCAGAAACATTGGAAAATGCTGCAGTAAAAAACTCTCCCTATCTTACCTATCTTGCCTTATTCAGTTATCAGGTCAATCGGGATGGTTCATTGAATCCACCACCTATCGGAAACTTACGTGAAACGGCAGATAGTAATAATACTGCGATGACAATGGTTGTAACCAATCTGGAGGAAGGTGGATTCAGTGATGAGCTTGGGCACATTATTCTCACTGTCCAAGCCGTTCAAAATACATTGCTGGACAATATTGTTAACACCGCAACTGCAGGGGGATTTAAAGATGTTCACTTTGACTTTGAATTTCTGCTTGCCGAGGACAGGGAAGCATATAATCGTTTCCTGCGCCGCGCAAGAGAAAGACTATCCCAACAAAATTTATTGCTTTCTACAGCGCTTGCGCCAAAAACAAGCGCTGAACAAACAGGACAGTGGTATGAGGCACATGACTATGCTGCACATGGGGAAATAGTTGACTTCGTCGTTCTGATGACATATGAATGGGGCTATAGCTATGGACCGCCTCTAGCTGTGTCGCCAATTAACGAAGTAAGAGGGGTCATCGAATATGCCACAAGTGAAATCCCGTCCAATAAAATATTAATGGGCCAAAATTTATATGGCTATGACTGGACACTTCCCTTTGTTGAAGGGGGGCCAGCAGCAGATGCTGTAAGTCCGCAGCAGGCAATTACAATTGCCCGGGAAAACAATGTGGCTATCCAGTATGATCAAGAAGCACAGGCACCTTTTTTTACCTATACCGGCACAGAAGGATCGGAGCATGAGGTTTGGTTTGAGGATGCCAGGTCCATCCAGGCAAAATTTGATCTGATCCGGGAGTTCAATTTATTGGGGATTGCCTATTGGAAGCTTGGGTTAGCCTTCCCTCAAAACTGGCTATTGCTGAATGACCAATTTACCATTACCAAAATTGAATAAGTATTCGGGCTGGAGTTAGCGCTGTTGTTATTTTAGCAATGTTATCCAAACCAAGTAAAAAAGGATCTCCAACGTAAAAATTGGAGATCCTTTTTAGTTATATTATGCTAACACATTTAAAGATTCACGATTAAACGCTGGGATATCATCCGGCTGACGGCTTGTCACTAATTGGTTTTGGCAGACCACAACTTCCTTGTCCGCTACGTTTGCACCAGCGTATTCCATATCGACCTGAATGGATTTATAACCTGTTGCATCGCGGCCTTCCAAGGTTTTTGCCGTAATAAGCAGCTGCGGACCGTGACAAATTGCAAATACTGGTTTTTTCTCATCCATAAAGTGTTTTGTAAATTTTACGAAACGGTCATCGGCACGTAATTGATCCGGAGAAAACCCACCAGGGATAAACAGTGCATCAAAGTCACTTGGATTCACTTCATCAATACCATAATCAATGGTTACGGTAGCTTCTTTATTTTTCCCTGTTACTTCTTTTCCTTTTTCCTTTTCAATCGTCACCACTTCATGACCAGCTTCTTTAAAGGCATCTGCCGGACTGGTATATTCAACATCCTCGAACATATCTGTTATGACTGTTGCTATTTTTTTACCCATTATTATCCGCTCCTCCTTTTAAGTGATTCATAATAAGTTTTCCCACTGCACAGAAATTGAAACGTCCTTTTTTCCTATGCTGCAAATAACCTTATTATCCGGTCCAGGATAAATAGCCCGTCTCCAGATAAAAATCTTTACCTCATATGGACATCATAATCAAAGATACCGATTTTGATCAGATTCCGGTAAATTTCAGCTGGCATGATATAGCGATGCGCTCCTTCTGTTATCGCACGGACAGTTAAATCAACCTGACCATCGTTCCCAAAATAAAATGCCTGCCAGACAAATTTGGAGCAATAATTGTTCTCAATGTCTTTCAGATCGCTTGTATAGACATAGGATCCTACATATCCAATATGTTCCATGGCCCATTCCGCAGCTTTTTTTGCCTTTATGGTATCGTCCGATCTCAAAATGGTTAATCTTTCTCCTGGTTTATGCCTGCTCAGATACGTCGGCATCTCGTCGGCATGTCCTTTTTTGCCCCATTTATTTACATGGTAGATCCGATAATCGAGACCGACAATCCCTGAGTGCCCAACAAGGAAAGAGGACAGGGCTGTTTTATGGGAATAAAGCACATCTCCAGGCAGCATCCGAATCGGGGTGCCAGGATAATAATGGATTTTATTCACTGTTTGCAAGTGCTGTCGCTTTTCCATTGTGGATGTTCTCCTCTGCTTGTTCATACACCTAGTATAGAACACCAAACAATTGATAAAAAGGAAAAACCTTGGTTTCCACCGCTAAATCTAGTGACAGAAACCAAGGTTGCCATTGTTAATCTTCCAATGTGGATGTATCGCCAGTCGGCAGTCCCAACTCCCATGACTTCAAGAGCCGGCGCATGATTTTACCGCTTCTTGTCTTAGGGATGCTGTCCTTCACCTCAATTTCCCTTGGTGCAGCATGGGCGCTTAATCCCGTTTTGACAAACTTGCGGATATCCTCCAGTAATTCACTCGTATTCTCATAGCCGTCATTTAATGTGATAAAGGCCTTGATTATCTCGCCTCGCTCTGGATCCGGCTTGCCGATTACGCCTGCTTCAGAAACTGCTGGATGTTCAATCAATTTGCTTTCCACCTCAAATGGTCCGACACGCTCACCCGAAGTATTGATAACATCATCCAATCGGCCCTGGAACCAGAAATAGCCGTCTTCATCACGGTAAGCGCTATCCCCGGACACATACCAGCCATTGATAAAATAACTTTCGTATTTAGATGGGTTTTTCCATACTTGCCGCATCATGGACGGCCAGCCTTCTTTAATTGCAAGGTTGCCCATCTGATTCGGAGGAATTTCATTTCCTTCATTGTCGACTATCGATGCCTCGATACCCGGTATTGGCCTCCCCATCGAACCCGGCCGTATTTCCAATGCTGGCAGGTTAACAATCAACTGTGCTCCCGTTTCTGTCATCCACCATGTATCATGAATCCGTAAATCGAACGCCTTCAACCCCCATGTGATCACTTCCGGATTAAGCGGTTCACCGACACTTAAGACATGGCGGAGCGATGAGAGATCATATTTCTTAACTGCCTCTTCCCCAAAGCTTACAAGCATCCGTAATGCTGTTGGTGCCGTATACCATACAGTTACCTGATTTGCTTCCAAAGTCTTATACCAATCATCCGGTGTAAACCGGCCGCCCCTGATCACATTCGTAATGCCATGCAGCCAAGGCGCAAAAATCCCGTAGCTTGTTCCGGTTACCCAGCCAGGGTCGGCAGTACACCAGTATACATCGTCTTCCTTTAAATCGAGCACCCATTCAGCTGTTGCATAATGCTGAATCATTGCATGATGAACATGCAGTATTCCTTTTGGCTTGCCGGTAGATCCGGAAGTGTAATGCAGCAGCATACCATCCTCCAAATCCACCCATTCGATGGAAAAGTCAACAGATGCTGCTTCCATCTCCTTATGGTAATCAATATACGGATCATCCGCTTCATTGCTCTCCCCGACCAGGATTATCTTTTCCAGGTCTGGAAGTTCTTTCTGGGGCACACGATATAACAGTTCAGGGGTTGTAATCAGTACCTTTGCCTCACTATCCTGAAGGCGATCCCTTACTGCCTGCTCCATAAAGGCCTCAAATAATGGTCCGGCAATCGCTCCTATTTTTAAAATACCAAAGAATGCAGCATAAAACTCAGGACCTCTCGGCATGAAAAGAAATACACGGTCCCCCTTGTTCACCTGATATTTCCTAAGGACATTTGCAAACTGGTTGCTTTGCTCGCTCAATTGCCCAAATGTTACCTTCTCTTCTCTGTCCGGAGAGGAATAAAGTAAAGCAGCCTTATCCCTTTTTGCTGGATCTGCTGCATGCCGGTCAATTGCCTCATATGCCATATTTACTTTTCCTGTTGAATGCCATGTGAAATTCTTTTTAACATCTTCCCAATTGAAACTTTCCCGCGCTTTTTCATAGTCTTTCAGATTATGATCGCCTTCTCTTGCAGGCACAACTTGCATATCCATTTCATCACCCCATGTTAGAATTTGCAAACGATTACATTTCTAATTACATAAAATAGTTAAAACATTTAGGTAACTGATTCTATTTTAGAACATTCTGTGACAATTTTAAAGTATTTCGTCTTTAAATTTGGCTCTTTTCGTAAGTATTGTTGTTATTTCTAACTTTATATTTGATGGAAACAGACAATAAATGATGGGTGTTTTATCCCAACTCCGGAAATACACTTCGCTTTCCGCGGGCTCGCGCTAAGCCTCCTCGCTCGCAAAGTTCGCTCTCTGTGGGGTCTTAGCGTCTTCGCTTTCCCGCTGGAGTCTCCGTGTATTTCCTCCGTTGGGATTTGGCTTTCTGAATCAAATTACTGATATTCAATTATTAAACTTATTGATTGGAGCGCAGGGACAGTCGACTCCAGCGGGAATAGCAACAGCTGAAGATCCCGCAAGAAGCCGGGCTTGCTTCTGAGGAAGCTGAAGCGTTGCCCGCGGAAAGCGACTGCCCGGAGCGAAAATCGGCCGAAGCAGGTATCGTATTTTTGAGTTTTATTCTTATTCGATTGTATTATAATAAATCCTTAAACAATTTGAGATTGTTGGTCAAATCCCAGTAGGTACAGCGGGAAAAGCAACGGCTGAAGATCCCGCAGGAAGTGGGTTTCTTCCGAGGAAGCTGAGAGTGCCCGCCGCGGAAAGCGACTGCCTGGAGTGGAAATCGGCCGGAGCAGTTATCGTATTTACTAACTGCCTTCTTTATAGAATAAAGTCATAAATAATTTGAGATGGTTGTTAGAAGCCAAGGAAGTACAGTGGGAAAAACAACAATCTTTGAGAAAACAGCCTTAAATTTAAAAAAAGATGCTGTCCAATTAAAAAGCCCTCCCATACTTAAGGGAGGGCCAACTTCTATTGTCAGGATGCTTTCATTTCCTTGCGCTTTTCTTTTTCAGAGATAATATATGCACATGTTGCATCCCCTGTAATATTTAGAGAGGTGCGCAGCATATCAAGCAGACGGTCAACACCGATTACCAGTGCGATTCCTTCTACCGGAAGACCAACCTGGCTCAGTACCATGGCAAGCATTAACATACCAACTCCCGGCACACCAGCCGTTCCCACACTTGCCAGCGTCGCCGTTAAAACGACCATGAGCAAATCAGTGAAATCCAATGGTATGGCATAAACCTGTGAAATAAACACTGTTGCAACAGCCTGCATGATTGCCGTACCATCCATATTGATCGTTGCACCCAAGGGCTGGACGAAAGTGCTGATTTCTTTTTTCACTCCCAATTTTTCCTGAAGTGTTTTCATAGCAATCGGTAAGGATGCATTGGAACTTGATGTACTGAAACCTACAGACATTGCCGGGAAGAACGCTTTATAGAAATGAAGCGGATTTGCTTTTCCCAGTCCCCAAATAGCGAGACTATACGTAAATGCACCATGGATGAATAAACCGAGAATCACGGCAACCAGATACATCGCCATCGATCCAAGTGCGTCCAGACCAGCATCCCCGATAGACGAAGCGATTAATGCAAAGGCACCATACGGAGCTGCTTTCATGACAGTATTTACAAGCCAATTCAATATTTCATTTGCCTGTTCGAATAAGCTACGGATGCCAGCTGTTTTCTCTCCAAGGAATGCCAGCGCTACCCCTATGAAAATGGCAAATGCAATAATTTGCAGCATCTCTCCGGAAGCCATCGATGCAATTGGATTATCCGGAATGATATTAACCAATGTTTCCATTACAGGCGGTACTTCCTCTGCCTCAAATTCAGCATTTTCGACATCAAACACGCCTTCTTTACCTGGTTCCAGGATATAACCGATACTCAATCCGATTGCAATCGCAATTGCTGTGCTGATAAGGAAAAAGGTAACCGCAGAAACACCAATTTTCCCTAGCTTGGCCGGATCGCCAACTCCAGCTGTTCCAAGTGTGATCGAAACAAACACCAGCGGCACGACAAGCATCATTATTAAATTAATAAATATTTCGCCGACCGGGCCAAGTAAATATGTATCAAGTCCTGTAAAAACCTTATCGGATGCAAATGTTAGGGCTATCCCCGCAATAATCCCTAGAATGAGGGCAATTATAATCTTTTTTGTTAGACTCATGTAGTTTGTCCTCTCTATATATAGATTGACTGGTAATATGTGATAAAGATGCAATAAACAAAGTGATGGATAGAGGAAAAGGATATGCTTGAAAAAGTGGTGGCCCCGGCAGGATTCGAACCTGCGGCACACGGTTTAGGAAACCGATGCTCTATCCCCTGAGCTACGAGGCCAGATTTTTCAGAGAACATAACCCATTATACTAAAAATTTATCAGATTGTAAATTCTTCTATTCTTATAGTAGAAGGGAACATTCTATGATAAAATATAAGACATCTGTCTATGTAACCGTGATTGGAGGAATAGCGATGGCAGAAGTGCCGTTCATTGCAATTGAAGGACCGATTGGCATAGGGAAAACATCCCTCGCAAAGAAGTTATCCAGTCATTTTGATTTTCATTTATTAAAAGAAATTGTTGAGGAAAATCCATTCCTTGGCAAATTTTATAATGATATCGATGAATGGAGTTTCCAGACGGAAATGTTTTTTTTATGCAATCGTTATAAACAGTTGGAAGATATAGAGAAGAAATACCTGAATTCCAGTAAACCAGTTATTGCTGATTACCATATATCAAAGAATATGATTTTCGCAAAGCGTACTTTACAGCAGGACAAGTTTGAAAAGTACGAGCAAATTTATCAAATACTTACCGCTGATATGCCTGTTCCCAACATGCTCATCTATCTGAATGCAAGTCTGGATACCATTTTGGAACGCATACGCAAGCGTGGAAGAGATATCGAGCAAAATATTAAGACTTCCTATCTGGAACAGCTTGCACATGATTACGAGGATTTTATGAATGAATTTGAATTGTTGCATCCCGAAATACCAGTGATTCGGATTAATGGGGATACAACCGATTTTGTCCATTACCAGGATGATCTGGATAACATTATCAAGATGGTTAATAACCATTTAGACAATGCAGCGATTAAAAGATAACAAAGGGGAAGCCTACATGAATTTAAGAGACAAATACCATATCCCAAATGACAGTGTCATCACAATTGCCGGTACTGTTGGAGTTGGGAAATCAACGATGACAAAGGCACTTGCAAATGCATTGAATTTTAAAACTTCTTTTGAGAAAGTGGATACAAATCCGTATCTGGAAAAATTCTATGATGACTTCGAACGCTGGAGTTTTCATCTGCAGGTCTATTTCCTTGCAGAACGCTTTAAGGAACAAAAGAAAATGTTTGAGTATGGCGGAGGATTCATCCAGGATCGCTCCATCTATGAAGATACAGGGATATTTGCCAAAATGCATTACGACAAAGGAACCATGTCACCAACAGATTATGAGACCTATACCCATCTGTTTGAGGCAATGGTGATGACACCCTACTTCCCGCATCCGGACCTGCTTATTTATTTGGAAGGATCTCTTGAAGAAGTATTAAGCAGGATTCAAGTACGCGGTCGTGAGATGGAAAAAAGCACACCTGTCAGCTATTGGGAAGAGATGTATAAACGTTACAATAATTGGATCGATAATTTTAACGCATGTCCCATCTTGCGAATCAATATTTCCGATTATGATCTAATGAAGGAAGAAGATTCCATTGAACAGATTCTGGAGAAGGTCGGGTCCTTCATGCAGCACTCCAGACGCCACACGCGAAAAGAATTAATCAAGTAATACCAATACAGGTAAGACTAAAAAGGATGCTCCATAGACGGAGCATCCTTTTAATTTTTGCCTAGATCGATGGAACGATTCCTGGCATGGTTAACGCAGGAAGCAATCATTTCCTGAAAGCCGTGGTGTTTCAGATCATTGATCCCTGCCTCAGTTGTACCACCAGGACTCGTAATATTTTTCCTTAGCACTGCCGGTTTCTCGCCTGACTGCTGCAGCATTTCCCCGGCGCCAATCACTGTTTGGGCAATTAATTCGGAGGCGGTGTTATGATCAAGTCCCGCTTCAATAGCTGCTTTCTCCAGCGCTTCCACTAAATAATAGATATATGCAGGCCCACTTCCAGAAATGGCGGTGACGGTATGCATATCCTTTTCATCGACAATCTTAGTGATGCCAACGGTCTGGAATAACTCATCTGTCAGCTGTATATGGTCCTCATTAGCATAGCTACCAGGAGAAATGGCGGTCGCAGAACTCCCGATAAGTGCGGATGTATTAGGCATTACGCGCACAACGGGAATGTTCAGCCCGGCGGCATGCTCGATATCTGTTGCGGTAATTCCTGCCATGGCAGAAATAATCAGCTGGTTCTTGTTCAGGTAGCTTTTGATCGATGCTAAAGATGCCTTAGCATCATGTGGCTTCATGGCTAAAATGATGATATCCGCATTCCTTGTCAGCTCCTCTTTCCATGCGCTGCACTGAACCTGATAACGATCCTGTATATAGGCTAGCCGCTCCGTATTGTCTTTATTGGTGACATAGATATTCTCTTTTACTACCACTTCTGCTTTGATAATCCCCGCAATGAGTGCCTCCGCAAGGGAACCGGCTCCTATAAATGCAATTTTCCTATCCATCCTTTTACCTCCCCAAAATTAAAAAAACCGATGTCACATCCTGCTAAAAGGACGGAATCAGTTTTCCGCGGTACCACCTAATTTGGCATAAAAGCCCATCTCTAATTGGTAACACAGTCCTCTATCGGACAAACTATGTATTACTGGCCTAATCACCGTCTTGAATATTCATTTATTGCTTGAACTATAATCAATGGCTACTGTTTTGTCAAGGAGACGATATATTTCAAAAAGGCCGCCGCAGGAATAAAAAAAGGCTGTTTTCTCAAAGTTTGTTGTTTTTACATAAAACATATAAAATGCGACGTACCATCAACAGCCGATTTCCGCTCCATCTCAAAGACATGATTATTTAGAAATTTAATAATTAATTATGTTAAGATGCTGGACCGCTTAACACAACGGAGGAAATACACGGAGACTCCTTGAAATTGCATTCGCAATTTCTGCGTGCGATGCATTGCTGATGAAGCATTCCTTGTCCTGCGGGAAAAGCGAAGACGATAAGACCCCGCTAGATGCACCTGCGTCTTCTAGTTACGCTTCGCAGTATGCTTCCTCGGTGCAAGGGAACAAAGAAGTAAACGCAAGTAGTACCCTGGCTTAGCGCGAGCCCGCGGAAAGCGAAGTGTATTTCCGGAGTGCGGATAAAGCACCAATGATTTCTACTTACGTCGCAGTTTTCATCAAATACAGAGTTAGAAATAACAACAATACTTACGAAAAGAGCCTAAAAAAAGCAGTCCAATTATGGCGCTAATTGAACTGCTTCTTGATCTCTTATGTAAAGTTTTGTTTGCCAGATTCTTAAAGTTAAGAATGGTCTCCAATCGTTAGCCACATAAATAAAAATGGAGGAGGTAGAGGGATTCGAACCCCCGCGCGGTTTGACCCGCCTGTCGGTTTTCAAGACCGATCCCTTCAGCCGGACTTGGGTATACCTCCGTATAACGACAAGAATTAATATAACATGCTCGAAATTTGTTGTCAATTATTTTTTGATATTTTTTTGGATGTTCCATTTCCACTCTGGATAGTCGTTTACCGGCATACGGATAAGGGGTTCATCGACTGCCAGAATCAGCAAAAAAAGAGAGGAAGCAGCTGCCTCCCCTATCATGTCATTTACTGAATGATCTCTTTTCCTCCCATATATGGGCGAAGTACTTCCGGTACAATCACCGTTCCATCCTGCTGCTGGTAATTTTCCAGAATAGCAGCAACCGTACGGCCAATTGCAAGGCCGGAACCATTTAACGTATGCACATATTCAGGTTTTCCTTTTGCGTCTCTGCGGAAGCGAATACCAGCACGGCGCGCCTGAAAATCCTCAAAATTGGAGCAAGAAGAGATTTCACGGTACGTGTCCTGACTTGGAATCCAAACCTCTATATCATACTTTTTGGCTGCAGTGAAGCCCAGGTCTCCTGTACACATGCTCATGACGCGATATGGCAATTCTAACAGCTGCAGCACCTTTTCAGCAGCGCCCGTTAAGGTTTCCAATGCCTCATAGGAATCTTCTGGTTTCACAAAATTAACCAACTCCACTTTATTAAACTGGTGCTGACGGATCAACCCGCGAGTATCGCGTCCCGCAGAACCGGCTTCTGAACGGAAGCTCGCACTATATGCTACATATTTCTTCGGCAATTCCTCAGCGCTCAATATTTCATCACGATGATAATTGGTGACAGGAACTTCAGCTGTCGGGACCATAAAATAATCCCAATTCTCGAGTTTAAAGGCATCTTCTTCAAATTTAGGAAGCTGGCCTGTTCCCGTCATACTAGCTCGGTTGACAATGGACGGCGGCAGCATTTCCGTGTAACCATGTTCTTCTGCATGGAGGT
The DNA here is from genome assembly GCF_000285495.1 of Oceanobacillus massiliensis str. N'diop. GTDB lineage: Bacteria > Bacillota > Bacilli > Bacillales > Amphibacillaceae > Oceanobacillus > Oceanobacillus massiliensis. The sequence goes on along the minus strand of NZ_HE610976.1, from coordinate 1,115,366 downwards.
CCATCATAAAGTTCAATAAAGCACGTTCAAGCCTTGCACCTAATCCTTTATAAAAACAAAACGGCTGCCTGTTACCTTTCCGGCACGCTCAAAGTCCAGGATGTTAAGGTTTGTAGCAATATCCCAGTGTGGCTGTATGGCAAAATCAAAATTCGGCACATTTCCCCATTTACGCGCTTCAATATTATCATCTTCGCTCTCACCCACAGGGACACTTTCATGAGGAATATTTGGAATTGACAGCATGATCTGCTGCAGCTCTTCCTCTATTTCCTTCAACTCTTTATCAAGCACGGCAATTTTTTCACCTACTTGACGCATTTCTTTAATAGCAGGTTCGGCATCCTTTTTCTCTTTCTTTAATACAGAAATCTGTTTGGTCGCTTCATTTCGCTCTGCCTTAAGAGCTTCTGTCTCTGCAATCAGCTCGCGGCGCCTTTCATCCAGATCACCAAACTTGGCCAATTCTGTCAGATCTTCCCCACGATGTGAAAGTTTTTGCTGTACCTCTTCAAGATTAGTTCGTAAATACTTCATGTCCAGCATGAAAATTCCTCCTTTTTCCATTTCTGCAGTTATTTAAAAGAAAACAAAAAACTCCCGTCCCTGTAAATAGGGACGAGAGTATAATTCCCGCGTTGCCACCCTTGTTGAAGATGCAAGATCTTCCGGCTCACAGTTTTTAACGGTACTTAACCGGGTTTACTTACTTCGGATATAATCCTTTCCATAAACCAGTTCAAGGATGGATTCACAGTTATCTGACACCGATTCCCACCAGCCATCGGCTCTCTTGAGTAAGACATACTGCTACTGCTTCCTATCAATACATTTGCATTTAATTATTGTTATCATAATCAATTTCAGTTAAAGATGCAAGTCTTTCTGATTCCGTCACTATCTGAGATCTGGATCAATTGCTGCTTAGCTGAACAATCCTTTAACCCAATCCACCGAAGTGGTGAATAAATTAGCAAAGAAATCGCCAACTGCTCCTAATGAAAGCATCAACCAATTGGACTTTTCCACTGCCTCATTTGTCACAAGGTCGATTTGCCCGGTTGATCCGGAGAAAATATAACCATAATCCGTTTCGCCATCAAATACCAATTCTGCTGATCCGATTACTTCTCCTTGCTCGATTGGAGCGATCAATTCGCCATCTTCATTTAATTTATCCTCATCAATATGATATTCAAGGCTATAGGAATCTTCTTCACCTGCTTGGATAGGAACCGTATATCCTTCACTTAATGAAACATTAACGGCATCTTCTTTTCCTTTTGCAACAGGTAAAGTCTCTTGTCCTTCAAGCTGATGGCCAGCAGGGAACAATTCCTGTGTCTTAAATTGATTATAGCCATGATCCAGTAACTTGGCAGTTTCTTCAAAGCGTTGTGTTTCACTTCCTGTTTTCATAACAACAGAGATTAGTCGCTGACCATTTCTCAAAGCTGTCCCTGTAAAGCTATAGCCGGCAAGATCCGTGTAACCGGTTTTTAATCCATCTACACCTTCATAGAAAAATTGACCTAAGTTGGCTCCTTCATGTGGGAGCATATAGTTCCAGTTTGTAATAGTCTGTCCATCAAATTCTGTTTCAGGTACCTTTGATATTTCCAAGGCTTCCGGATAATCATTTACCAGATGATATGCCAGCAATGCAGCAGAACGGGCGGATAACAAATTGGTTCCGTTCGGATCTGTGCCTTCTGGATGGTTATTGCCAAGGTCTTCATTATCAAGCCCAGTGGCATTTACAAATTTATACTCAGTCAATCCCATTTCTTCTGCCTTTTGATTCATCATCTTGACAAATTCACCTTCCGAACCTGCTATCAGTTCAGCTAAGGCAATAGTGGTCGCATTATCGGAATTAATCGCCATTGCTTTATATAATTCCTGAACAGTATAATCCTGCTGCTGTTTTAATCCGACACCGGAAAAGTCGTTATTTGCAGAGATGCTGTATGGATAATCACTAATTTGTGTTGTCGTATCCCAGGTGATTTCCCCGTTTTCGATAGCTTCCCATACAAGATATTCTGTCATCATTTTTGTCATGCTTGCTGGTGGCAGTGCTACATCCGGGCTTTTGGCATATAAGATTTTCCCAGTATTACCGTCGACAAGAATAGCTGATTGAGCCTTTAAATCAAATGTTTCGGCTTTTGCAGTGACTGGCTGCATGATGATTGATGTCATCAATAACAATGTTGCCAGTATCCATGATAGAGTTTTCTTTTTGTTGTGTTTCAACTTTCTGTACCTCCATATTTAAGTATATCTTTATTGTTTGCATCTTTATTTTTATTCGCATATGCATCTTTGTTATTTTACCATAGAAAAAAATAAAAAAATAGATGAGGATAGTCCTCCCCTTCTATTTTTTATTGAGTAATATGACAGATATGTGGCAATTATGTTAGTTAATGGCACATTTCGTTAAGCTTTGTCGTTTTAATTCAAGCTAGCTTGATAGAAGCTCCAACGTAACTAGAAACGATTGGTGCTTTATCTCCGATTGGGTAAATGCACTATACTTTCTGCAGGTGTATTTTTTCTGCTTATATGTTCTGCCCAAAATTACCGAAATTATGGTGAGCTACCACACTCAGGAAATACACTGCACTTTCCGCGGGCTCGCGCTAAGCCAGGGTACTACTTGCGATTGCTAGTGGAATCTTAGTATCTTCGGTTTTTCTGAAGATGAAAAAGCCAAAGTGGATTACCTCATTTCTATGCTTTTCTGTCAATTATTTATAAAAATTATAGTGTGGTAATCGCCACTCCGGAAATACACTTCGCTTTCCGCGGGCTCGCGTTAAGCCTCCTCGCTCGCAAAGTTCGCTCTCTGTGGGGTCTTAGCGTCTTCGCTTTCCCGCTAGAGTCTCCGTGTATTTCCTCCGTTGTGATTTGGCTTTCTGAATCAAATTACTGATATTCAATTATTAAGCTTATTGATTGGAGCGCAGGGCAGTCGACTCCAGCGGGAAAAGCAACAGCTGAAGATCCCGCAGGAAGTGGGTTTCTTCCGAGGAAGCTGAAGCGTTGCCCGCGGAAAGCGACTGCCCGGAG
>NZ_HE610976.1:1088274-1112017 GCF_000285495.1 Oceanobacillus massiliensis str. N'diop | reverse complement strand
CGAAAATCGGCCGAAGCAGGTATCGTATTTTTGAGTTTTATTCTTATTCGATTGTATTATAATAAATCCTTAAACAATTTGAGATTGTTGGTCAAATCCCAGGAGGTACAGCGGGAAAAGCAACGGCTGAAGATCCCGCAGGAAGTGGGTTCCTTCCGAGGAAGCTGAGAGCGCCCGCCGCGGAAAGCGACTGCCCGGAGCGGAAATCGGCCGAAGCTGTTATCGTATTTATTGCGTTTTATTCTTATTCGATTGTATTAGAATAAATCCATAAATAATTTTAGACTGCTGATAGAAACCAGGGAGGTACAGCGGGAAAAGCATCAGGTGAAGATCCCGCAGGAAGTGGGTTCCTTCCGAGAAAGCTAAAAGCACCAGCCGGGGAAAAATCGGCTGGTGCTTTTATTCCTGTTACGTCTTTTATATAAAATATTAGAAGACAGCCTAGTTAACAGAGTAATTTGGTGCTTCTTTGGTAATTTGGACGTCATGTGGATGACTTTCACGAAGACCGGCACCTGTAATCCGGATGAAGCGGGAATCGTTGCGCAAAGCATCAATGTTTTCTGCACCGCAATAGCCCATACCGGAACGCAATCCTCCGACAAGCTGATGGAAAGTATCAGAAAGTGCACCTTTATAGGCTACCCTACCTTCAATACCCTCCGGAACAAGCTTTTTATTTTCGGATTCACTTTGGAAATAGCGATCCTTTGAGCCTGCTTTCATGGCGCCAACAGATCCCATTCCACGGTATACTTTGTATTTTCTGCCTTGATAGATTTCTGTCTCTCCAGGGCTTTCGGTCGTTCCTGCAAACATACTGCCAATCATGACCGCATGTGCTCCGGCTGCCAATGCCTTTACAATATCTCCAGAGTATTTGATTCCACCATCTGCAATAACTGGTTTTCCGTATTCTGCAGCTGCCGCAGCGCAGTCATAAACAGCGGTAATCTGCGGTACACCAACACCTGCAACAACACGAGTTGTACAGATCGATCCAGGTCCAATCCCTACTTTTACAATCGATGCGCCAGCTTCAATCAAGGCCTTGGTACCTTCCGCTGTAGCAACATTCCCTGCAATAATATCAAGATCAGGATATGCCGACCGAATGGCCTTTAGCTGGGTAAGTACACCTTTAGAATGTCCATGGGCTGTATCGATAACAATTGCATCAACACCTGCTGCAACCAGTTTTTCGATTCGCAGCATCGCATCTCCTGTAACACCTACCGCAGCAGCAACCAACAGACGTCCTTGGTCATCTTTAGCGGAATTTGGAAACTCAATGACTTTTTCAATATCCTTAATGGTAATTAGGCCTTTCAATACATTGGTTTCATCCACGAGCGGCAATTTTTCGATTTTGTACTGCTGGAGAAGTTTTTCCGCTTCATCCAAAGTGGTACCGACTGGAGCAGTGACCAGATTTTCATTTGTCATAACTTCTGAAATCATAATGCTATAGTCTTGAATAAAACGCAGATCCCGATTTGTCAATATGCCGACAAGCTTCTGCTCTTCGATATTGTTCACAATCGGTACACCGGAAATTCGGAATTTGCCCATCAAATGTTCCGCATCATATACCTGATGTTCAGGAGTGAGGAAGAAAGGGTTGGTAATAACGCCACTCTCTGAACGTTTTACGCGATCAACTTGCTCTGCCTGTTCTTCAATCGTCATATTTTTATGGATGACACCAAATCCACCCTGACGAGCCATAGCGATGGCCATCTCTGCTTCAGTAACGGTATCCATTCCAGCACTGATAAATGGAGATTTCAGCTTCAGTTTCGATGAAAGCTGCGTACTTAGACTGACACCACTCGGTAAAACCTCTGATTCTGCCGGCATTAGCAATACATCATCAAATGTTAATCCTTCTTTAGCAAACTTATCTTGTCTCATTCTTACTCCTCCTTAAGTTTTATGATGCAGATTATATGTCTTTACACAGTTGTGCTGACCGTTGATCAAGCTTGATACTCCAAGGCCTTCTATTGCGGACAACTATTTGTCCATAACCGCCATATTACCGGCAGCGAACTTCATCATGAATGAAGTATTCTTTTATCGTTTAAACTATGTACGTATATCTATTTTTATATACATTACTCTAATCAGTGATGTTTTTCAACCAGCTATTTATGGAAATATAAAAGAAACTACATTCTAAATATTAAGATAGTTATGAGGTTCAGAATCCAATGAAAGCAAATGACTTTTATATGTATATCAATACACAGCAGACCGCACAGGAATATCTGTTTACATGTTATCGCGAAATGGCAGATAGAGAAGCCAAAAGCTATCAGAACAGCCAAACGTTTATGTATTACCTCGATCATGGTCAGAAATTTTATGCGAATGGAAGAGGGGCAGACGATGTTGTGAAGCCAGTCCTCTATTTCTATGGGATGACACATCTGTTGAAGGCATACCTCCTGACAGTGCGTCCGGATTATCCGGAATCAACTTCCATGCTGGCACATGGTGTTACCGTAAGAAAACGGAAGAAGAAACAGTACACCTTTATGGACGATGAAGTAAAGCTGCAGCGGCAGGGATTGTTTCCCTATTTCTCTGAGCATTTGTATTCGCTGAAAAACATTTCCTATGAAAAACTGCGAATGGACGTCCTTTTCAGCACGCTGCCGGAAATGGAAGATTTTTATTCTCTTGAGAAGAAGGCAAAAATGATTGTTGTCGGCACCTCGGATTCATCATTGCTCAAGTTTCCGCTTTCATTGCTCGATAGCTATCATCTGACAGACAAGGCATTCATCCACAGGGTAGAGGGGTACCTTCCGGCGATTAAACAAGTAGATATGGACAATGATTCTATCTCCATTCGGCTAGAAAGATCGCTTGATTCCTCCCATTCCCCATTTGTTACCCATATGTATAACAAAAAGGTGTATTTCCCGTTGCATCGGGATCATTTTCTCCCGTTTCCAGAGGTGATGTCCCATTATTTAATCCTTTTCAATCTTAGTATGCTCTGCCGTTATGAAGCCGAATGGTGGGGAGATTTGCTGTTATCAAGGCCCGATCGTGATTTCCCTTACATTAGCCGTTTCCTGGAAGTGACATCTGAGAAGATTCCTGAGCTGATTGGAGAAGAGCTGCTTAGAAAATATGGAAAATAAAGAGAGAATCAGAAGGAGACTGCATGTCAAAAAGGCAAAAAAATTTCAGCGTGCTGCCATTGGCTAGCTCGCTGAAATTTTTTCAATATACAATTCCGGCACTTGTTCAAGGGAGATGATCTCATCACTCTCTGCGATGCGTACCATCGGCCGGGTAGGCTGGGCAGGGTTGATAAAGACGATTTCTCCGCTAGTATTGTCGGATAGTATGACTTTTGCTCCCAATGTCAGTGAATCGATACTTGCCAGGAAACAATCGACTGTTTCGGAATCAAATTTTAGATACCGCTCCCTTTGGATTTCCTCAATAACCTTGAATGGTGATATCTTTTTTCGGTATAAGCGTTCACTGGTCATTGCATGATACATGTCTGCTACGGCCACCACTTTAGCATATTGATGAATTTTTTCTTTTGAAATCCCCAGCGGATAGCCATATCCATCGACACGCTCATGATGCTGCAATACCGCTAGTTTAACACCAGGTGTAATGGTTGGCAGGTTTTCGACCATTCGATAGGAGTATGTCGGGTGATTCTTAACGGCAGTATACTCGCTCTCCGTCAATGGACCGGCTTTTAAAAGGATATCTGCATCAATCCGCGCCAATCCGCAATCACTTAACAATCCTGCTAAACCAATCTGAAGCCATTCACCTTTGGAGTAGCCCATTTTTTTACCGAGATATGCGGAAGTAAGCGAAACAGCCACACAATGATAATAGATATAATCCCTTTTCTCTCCGTGCTCATGGAGTGCATAAATTGCTGCAGAAGGGATCGTTTCTATCTGTTCCAGCAATGGAATCATAATCTTTCGAATGGCTGGAATATCGATTGGCATACTGTTTTGCCATTTTTGATACTGCTTTTTAAAGGCTGTCACTGCCTTTTTATAGTTCGCCATAAAAGAAAGCTCATTCTTTTCTTTACGAACATCGGGGGGGAATTCTATTTTTTCATCATTTCTATGTACGGATGATTTCGGACTAAATTCCTCTCCATCGGAAAGCTTGGAGGATACCTCGACAGATTCGACGAGAAATTTTTCCAGAATTTCGATATGTTTGTCCGTTAGAACGGTATTTTTTACGATAATCGGACGATTGGATTTGCCTTTTACCTCCATCAGCAGTATACATCCTGGAACAAGTTGCGACGGTGCTACTCTCATGTGGATTCCCCCAATATATTAAGCTAAAGAAGATGACTCCGAAAAGAAATGAATTACTTTCCTGAGTCATCCTGCCATTTTAGTCCTTTAAACTACGTTATTCTTCATCTGTTGCTGTTTCGTCTGTATTCTCTTTGTTTTCAACAGTTGCTTCAGCAGTATCTGTCTCCTGGTCTGTTTGATCTGTCTGATCTGCCACTTCGGTTACATCAGCCAGCTCATCCACTACCTCTTCCACATCTTTCGCTATTTTGGTGACAGTTGCCACTTCTTCGCCTTCCTGCAGACGAATCAGATGAACACCTTTGGTATTGCGTCCGGTTATGGAAATCTCGGAAACCTGGATACGGATCAGAACACCGGCAATGGTTATCATCATTAGATCCTCATCACCATCAACAGCCTTCACTGCAACGACATTGCCTGTTTTCTCATCAAGTTTACATGTGAAAACACCTTTTCCTCCGCGGTTAATACGACGATACTCAGACTCGTAAGTTTGTTTACCAAAGCCTTTATTCGTCACATGAAGGATTTTTGAATCGGGTTCAATAATTTCCATGGAAACAACGATATCATCGTCTCTTAGCGAGATACCCTTCACACCTGCTGCCGTTCTGCCCATAGCGCGAATCTGTGTTTCTTCAAATCGGATCAGATAGCCATTTTTCGTTGCAATCATCATATCCTTATTTCCATCGGTTAACCTTACAGATATCAATTCATCATCTTCTCGAAGGCCAACAGCAATCAGTCCGCCTTTGCGAATGTTCTGGAACTTATCGAGTGATGTACGTTTTGCAATACCGTGTTTAGTCGTAAAGAACAGGAATGCTTCTTCATCATAATCAGTCACCGAGATGACGGCATTCACCCATTCTCCCTTTTCGACCTGAAGCAGATTAATGATTGGAATCCCTTTGGCCGTGCGGCTATATTCAGGAACTTCATAGCCTTTCGCTTTGTATACTTTTCCTTTATTCGTAAAGAAAAGCACTGTATCATGTGTGGATGTGGAGACAAGATGTTCCACGAAATCATCTTCGTTAGTACCCATACCCTGAATTCCGCGTCCACCACGTTTTTGTGTACGATAAGTTGAAGCCGGAAGCCGTTTAATATATCCCTGGTTTGTTAAGGTGATTACGATATTCTCTTCCGGAATTAGGTCCTCATCTTCAAAGAATCCAGCACCACCAGCTACAATCTCGGTTCGGCGATCATCACCAAAACGCTCTTTTATTTCAGTGAGCTCTTCACGAATGATTTCCAATACCTTTTCCTCATTGGCCAAAATTTCTTTCAGTTCTCCAATAAGCTGCATAAGTTCACTGTACTCATTTTCAATCTTTTCGCGTTCCAGACCCGTCAAGCGCTGCAAACGCATATCCAAAATAGCCTGGGCCTGCTTTTCAGATAGATTAAAGCGCTCGATTAATCCATTCCGTGCAATATCGGTCGTTTTTGAATTGCGAATTAACGAAATGACTTCGTCAAGATGATCCAATGCAATACGCAATCCTTCCAGGATATGTGCACGCGCTTCTGCTTTTTTCAGTTCAAAGGCAGTCCGTCGTCTGATGACGACCTTTTGATGATCCAAATAATGCTCTAAGCACTGCTTAATGGTTAATACCTTTGGCTCTCCATCGACAAGTGCCAGCGTATTAACGCCGAACGTAGTCTGTAATGAAGTGTATTTATACAGGTTATTTAAAATAACATTGGCATTCGCATCACGGCGAACCTCCATGACGATTCGCATACCATCACGTGACGATTCATCTCGTAAGTCTGTGATTCCTTCGATTCTTTTATCACGGACAAGCTCTGCTATTTTCTCAACCAATCTAGCTTTATTGACCTGATACGGCAATTCGGTAACAAGTATGGTTGACTTTCCGTTTGCATGCTCCTCTATATCCACTCGTGCACGCATCGTAATGGAACCTTTTCCAGTTTCATATGCTTTGCGGATACCGCTTCTGCCAATTATGATTCCTGACGTTGGAAAGTCGGGTCCATGAATATAGTCTTCCATCAATTCATCAATGGTTATTTCCGGATCTTTACTGATAGCCAATACGGCATCAATCGTCTCTCTTAAATTATGCGGAGGGATATTTGTCGCCATACCAACCGCGATCCCCGATGTTCCGTTTACAAGCAAATTCGGGAACCTGGCAGGGAAAACAACCGGTTCTCTTTCAGAGCCATCGTAGTTATCCCGGTAATCAACCGTGTCCTTATTCAAATCCCGAACGAGTTCCATTGCAATCTTAGACATTCTTGCTTCTGTATAACGCATTGCTGCCGCTTGGTCGCCATCGACAGAACCAAAGTTTCCATGTCCGTCTACCAGCATATTACGATAGCTGAAGTCCTGAGCCATACGAACCATCGTTTCGTAAACAGCTGTATCACCATGCGGGTGATACTTACCGATAACTTCTCCAACGATACGTGCTGATTTTTTATGTGCCTTATCTGAATGCATTCCTAAATCATTCATAGCATATAAGATCCTGCGGTGTACTGGTTTCATACCATCCCGTACATCAGGCAATGCCCTTGATACAATAACACTCATAGAATAATCCAGAAAAGATGTACGCATTTCATTACTTATGTTAACTTCCTGAACGTTTCGACGTTCCTCCGCCATTTTAATACCTCCCATTAGGAAAACAATTCCTATGCTTTCCTAGAAGCAAAAGAGCAGGAAAGGATTGTACTCCATTCGTAAAATTACTTAGTGAATTGCCAATCCTTACGCTTTCTTCTTACCTCTGATAACGTTATTATGACTATCATTTATACTGAAACAGCTCCAAATTAAGGTGCATCCGCATCTAAAAAGCAGCCATGTTTTTATTTAAATATCCAAGTTTTGGACGTATTTTGCATTTTCTTCGATATAGTTTCTTCTTGGTTCCACTTTATCGCCCATTAGCATATCAAAGACCTGATCTGCTTCAATCGCATCGGACAGTTCAACCTGCAGCAGGGTACGCTTTTCCGGGTCCATGGTAGTTTCCCATAGTTGCTCCGCATCCATTTCGCCAAGCCCTTTATAACGCTGGATAGCCGGTTTTGGAGTTGCCGGAACTTCTGCTAAGACTCTTGTTAATTCCTTATCGTCGTAGACATATTGGACTGACTTACCCTGCTTCACTTGGAATAGTGGTGGCTGTGCGATATAAATATACCCATTATCGATCAGCGGACGCATATAACGGAAGAAAAATGTCAATAGTAATGTACGTATATGTGCACCATCAACATCGGCATCTGTCATAATGACAATCTTATGATAGCGGGCTTTCGATATATCAAAGTCATCCCCAACGCCTGTTCCAAGTGCAGTAATCATAGAACGGATTTCTGCATTCGATAATATCCGGTCAAGACGTGCTTTCTCTACATTGAGAATTTTGCCTCGTAATGGAAGAATTGCCTGGAAATGGCGGTCACGCCCAGATTTTGCAGATCCTCCGGCAGAGTTCCCCTCAACAATATATAATTCACTGATTGTTGCATCTTTTGATGAGCAGTCAGCTAATTTACCTGGCAGGCTCGAAATTTCCAAAGCACTTTTCCGACGCGTCAGCTCTCTGGCCTTTTTCGCAGCAAGTCGTGCCCTTGATGCCATCAGACCTTTGTCAACGATGATTCTGGCAGTAGTTGGGTTCTCATAAAGGAATTTTGAAAATAACTCACTGAATACAGAATCGGTGATTGTTCTGACTTCACTGTTTCCAAGCTTTGTTTTGGTCTGTCCTTCAAATTGCGGATCCGGATGTTTTACAGAGACAATTGCTGTCATCCCTTCACGCACATCATCGCCGGAAAGGTTTGTTTCATTTTCTTTGATGAGATTGTTTTTTCGCGCATAATCATTGATTACACGAGTCAGTCCGCTCCGGAAACCAACTTCATGTGCCCCGCCCTCATACGTATGAATATTGTTAGCAAAGGAGAATAAGTTACTTGAAAAGCCATCGTTATATTGTATCGCGACCTCGACAGCTATCCCCTTATCTTCTCCTTCTGCATAAAACGGTTCATGTAATACTTCTTTATTTTTGTTGATATATTCGACATATGAACTCACTCCACCTTCATAGTAGTAGGTGACAGGCTCTCTGTCGGTACGTTTGTCTTCGATTGTAATGGTCAGGCCCTTGTTCAAAAATGCCAGTTCTCTTAACCGCTGTTCCAATGTCTCAAAATTATAGTCAGTTGTTTCAGTGAAAATCTCGGGATCCGGAGTGAAATGTGTCACTGTACCGGTTATATCTGTTTCGCCGACAACCTCAATTTCACCGAGTGGAACGCCTTTGGCAAAGCCAAGGAAATATACCTTTTCATTTCGATGCACATATACCTCCAGATTGCTGGATAAGGCGTTAACAACCGATGCACCTACACCGTGCAGACCACCGGAAACCTTATAGCCTCCACCACCGAACTTACCCCCTGCATGAAGGACGGTCATGATGACTTCAAGTGCAGGGCGCCCTGTCTTCTTCTGGATATCTACTGGAATCCCGCGGCCATTATCTTTGACCGTAATACTGTTGTCCTTCTCAATGATGACCTGAATATGATCGCAATATCCAGCAAGTGCTTCATCAATACTGTTATCGACAATTTCCCAGACGAGATGGTGCAGTCCTTTTTCACTGGTTGAGCCAATATACATACCAGGTCGTTTACGTACTGCTTCCAATCCTTCCAGGACTTGTATCTGGTCGGCATCATATGCTTGATTTTCTGTTACGTTGTCTTCCATTGACATTTTCTCACACTCATTTCTCTTGAAATACGCTTGTGTTAACCTTCACTAGATATGGCAGCTATACATCCTATTGCCGCTGCTCTTTACGTAAGTTCCTCTGAATAATCATCCAATTTATTGATCGTTGAAATAATGCTCGATCTTTTCTTAAGGGTCGAAACCGATAACGTGCTGAAGTATATGAAATCTTTAGTGATCATCAATGCCTTTGCATCCTTTTTAGGACCAATGACTTTTTTCTTTTGTTTGGCAGCAATCATCATTTCTTCGGTGATGGTAGAGGATGACAATAAGTTACAATCTATGATTGCAACAATATCTTCGGATTGTATAACATTTCCATTTCCAATATGAATAAACATCATGTCACTCCACTTCTATGCCCGTTTCACCTATCAACCTTGCCATCTGCTACGCGAAACAATTCAGCCTGTTTTAATGTATCGTGATTAATTCCATCAACACTTGTAGTGGAGACGAATGTCTGCACCTTCCCTTGAATGGTGTTCAGCAAATGGGACTGTCTGTAATCATCAAGTTCACTCAGCACATCATCCAGCAGCAGAATTGGATATTCTCCAACCTCCTGATAGATAAGTTCTATCTCAGCCAATTTAATCGATAATGCAGTTGTTCGCTGTTGGCCTTGTGACCCGAATGTCTGCACATCTTTGCCATTCACAAAGAATAGAAGATCATCCCTATGCGGACCGATCAAGGTTGTTCCCCGATCTATTTCCTTTTGTCTGATTTCCTGAAATTTATCATGATAGATATTTCCTATTTTTTCCTTATTTGTGTCTTCTGATACTTCTATTGTTGGACTATAGCGAATTTCCAGGTTTTCGAGCTGTCGGCTGATGCCATGATGAATGGGCTGGGCCCATTTCCGCAGCAGATCCAAGAAAATAAACCGTCTTTCCAATAAAGTTGCGGCATGTTCGATCAATTGCTCTGTGAGCACGTCGAGCATTGTCAGATCAGTGGTTCTTTTGATCTGCATTTGCTTTAATAAGTGATTCCGTTGCTTAAGTATTTTTTGATACTGACCTAAATGATAAATATATCTTGGCTGGATTTGACCAAGCTCCATATCAATAAAACGTCTTCGAATGTGGGGTGGGCCCTTTACGAGAGTTAAATCCTCTGGGGCGAACATGACGACATTAATGGCTCCGATATAATCACTGAGCCGCCGTTGCTCGAGTCTGTTTAATTTGGCTTTTTTTCCTTTTGTAGAAACGATGATCTCAAGTGGAATGGATTCATTGCGCTTTGTTATTCTACCTTCTATTTTAGCATATTCCTTTTCCCATTGTATAAGCTCTTTTTCCTTTGATGTGCGATGGGATTTTGAAAATGCGAGGACATAGATAGCCTCCATCAAGTTGGTTTTCCCTTGGGCATTCTCTCCAATGATCACATTCACTTTGTCATCAAAGGAAAGATCCAATGAATCATAGTTACGGTAATTTTTTAATTGAAGCTGTTCAATATGCATGCAGGCTAATCCTTTTTAGCTACAATATACGAACCAGTGCCTTCGATTTTGACCACATCATTGGCATAAAGCTTCCTGCCGCGGCGCTGTTCCAGTTCCCCGTTAACAAGGACCCCAACATCTGCAAGAAAAGCTTTTACCATTCCGCCGGATTCCAAAATATTAAGTACTTTAATAAATTGGCCTAACGTAATATACTCCGTATTTATTTCTATTTGTTCATGCAAGCTCATCACCAAATTCTATTTTAATTTTTTCACCATATATGTTTAAAAGTCTTATAAACCTATTTTACTAAAGTTTTGGAGGAAATGAAAGGTTTGGCCCTCATTTCCCTCAAAAACGCTGAAAATGGCTTTAATTTTGATTCAGTAACAAAAAAAGCCCTATAAAGAGCTTTTTTGTTATCCGTCATAAATGAAACTTAGTACGTTCTTACTGGAAGAATCAATTGTAAAATCGAATCCTCATTCAACGGGCGAATGACGAAAGGACGCATTGCTCCGGTAAATTCAATCGTAACCTCGTCGTATTCAATTGCTTTTAGGGCATCAATCATATATTTGGAGCTGAACGAGATTTTCAGTTCTTCCCCTTCAATCGTCTCAACAGAGATCTCTTCAACAACGTTTCCCACTTCCGGTGAGTTGCTGGAAATCTCAATCACGGAACTTCCCTGTGTAAAGAGCCTGACAACATTATTGCGTTCCTCTTTAGCAAGCAGGGAGGCGCGGTCTATTGTACTGAGCAGTTCTTTTGTCTTGACCTGGAGCTTCGTTTTACTTTGCTCAGGGATAAGCCTCGATGTTTCCGGATAGTTCCCATCAAGCAGCCGGGATAGGAAATTCAAATGCTTTGTACGGAACAGAATTTGATTGTTGGTCACACTGATTTCCACGGTTTCTTCTGTATCATCCAGGATTTTATATAGTTCATTTAAGCTTTTCCCTGGTACAACGATCTGCTGGAATTCCATATTTGCATCTGCTACAGGGATTTCCCTTTTGGCCAGACGATGGCTGTCTGTGGCCGTAAAGGCAAGCACATTATTGGCCAATTTAAGATTGACACCTGTAAGAATCGGACGAGTTTCCATTGTTGAAACAGCAAATACCGTCTGTTTTATCATGCTCTTCAATAAATCAATTGGCATTTCAAAGCTGTTCTCTGTCTGCAGCTTAGGAAGATGCGGATATTCTTCAGCATCCTGTCCATTTAGGTTGAATTCTGCTTTACCAGATCTGATTGTCACCTTAAGACTTGAATCCACTTCAATCTCAACACTCTTCTCTGGCAGTTTACGGACAATATCAGGGAAATATTTTGCCTGCAGCACGATGGTTCCTTCTTCAATTTCTTCAACTTGAACCACACCATTTTCTTCTGCTGGTATGTAAGATTCGATGGAAATGTCGGAATCACTTCCTGTTAATGTTATGCCGTGCTGCTTTGCTTCAATTTTCATACCTGTCAATATCGGTATGACTGTTCTGGACGATATGGCTTTCATTACATCCTGCACACCAGCAATTAATTGATCTCGTTGAATAGTAAATTTCATGGAAATATCCTCCTAATGGAAGTTCTTTTATTTATTTTTATTTATAAAAAAAACAGTAATAATAGTAATAGGGCCTGTGATTATGTGGATAAGTGAATAATCGTTATATGTCTAAAAGTTTTCCACATGTGCATAACCTGTTCATATTGTTGCGCAGTTATAAACAGTATTCACATGTGGATAGCCCTATAATTTAGATTGATTGAATTGAAACGGATGGTAAACACGATCAGTTACTGGATGGATTTCAATTTTTCTTTGATATCTTCAATATCGCGGTTTAGATCCGAGTCTTCCTCCAGCAATCTGGAGATTTTTTCATGTGCATGGATTACCGTTGTATGGTCTCGGCCGCCGAACTCTTCACCTATCTTAGGCAATGAAAAATCGGTTAGCTCACGAGATAGGTACATGGCGATCTGTCTTGGAAAGGCGATGGACTTTGTACGCTTTTTGGCAACAAAATCTTCAAGCCTGATGCTATAGCGTTCGCCTACCAATTCTTGTATACCTTTAATGGTGATCACTTTCGGTTTGCTGCTTGGGATGATGTCTTTAAGCGCATCGGCAGCAAGAGATGCGTCAATATCCTTATTGACCAGGGAAGAGAAGGCAACCACCCGTATCAGGGCACCTTCCAGCTCCCGAATATTCGTATTGATCTGGTTCGCAATATAAAGCATGACTTCATTTGGGATATCAAGTCCCTCAGCCTTGGCCTTTTTATTTAATATCGCTATCCTTGTTTCCAGATCTGGTGGTGTAATATCGGTAATCAATCCCCATTCAAATCTTGAACGCAGACGATCCTCCAATGTAGGGATTTCCTTTGGTGGACGATCACTGGAGATGATGATTTGCTTGCTTTCCTCATGCAATGCATTGAATGTATGGAAAAATTCTTCCTGAGTTGATTCTTTTCCAGCAATAAATTGAATATCATCAATTAACAGGACATCAATATTGCGGTATTTATTTCGAAAGCTGTTCGATTTATTGTCCATAATCGCGTTGATAAATTCATTGGTAAATTTCTCAGAAGTAATGTAAACCACTTTTGCATTTGGATTATGTTCACGGACATAGTGCCCGATAGCATGCATTAAATGTGTTTTTCCCAGTCCAACTCCACCATAGATAAAGAGTGGGTTGTATGCTTTTGCAGGTGCTTCTGCTACAGCCAGTGAAGCAGCATGAGCAAATCGATTCCCTGCACCAATTACAAATGTATCGAATGTGTATTTGGAATTTAGCATTGATTTTGGTGTTTCCGTGCTGTTCATACTTGGTTTTGGTTTCGGCATTGGCTTAAGGTCCTCTAATTCTGCAGTGGAATCAGGAATAATAAATTTGGTATTCAGCTTTGTGCCGGTTACCTCATCAAGAATTTCGGATATGAGTTCAGTATACTGATTTTCCAGCCAGTCTCTGGCAAATTCATTTGGAGCAGAAATAATCAATGTATCTTTCTCGAGGGTTTCAGCCTTTGTATTTTTCAACCAAGTATCAAAGCTGGGTTTGCTTATTTTTTCTTCAATTTTCTCTAAGGTAGCAACCCATAGTTCTTCGATGTTTTCCAAAATCGATTTCACTCCTTTCAATAATCTTCTTATGCTTAGGTCAATCAAGTAATAGAAATGGGCGACTCATTTTTACATAGACAAGCCAATGCGGAATCCGCTTTTGCGGCAACAATGAACTGACCCACGCTCCTGCAGGGCATAAGGATCCCTGCATCTACCCAGGCACTTCTGTAAATATGCTTTTCATCCATGACAGAAAAAGCCTTTCTCAATCTTTACGTAAGATGGAAGGCATATCAGTATATTCTCCAATACAAGATGGAGTAATAGGAAAAATAAAATGAGTTAAAGAAAAAATAGGATTGTGGACATCTGAAGCTACTGTTAACAGGATCTGCTGCCAGTTATGAACGTTATCCACAAATCTGTTGAAAAGGTTGTTCGATGTGGTGTGAACAAGTATCCACATGTTATCCACAGATTGTGCATAAGTATTTACTGCATTTTCAATTTCCACAGGTTAAAACATAAATATAATATCAAATAAAAGGTAATAAAGCAATGGTTTTTAGATAGTTATCCACATATCCCACTGCTTGTGTATTTAAAATATCCACACTACTATATTTTGTGATTAACATGTAAATAATGATTGTGGATAGAAATGGATGGTCTAAAAACGAATCCACGAGGGCTGTGGATAATAATTAGTGGAAACAGAGTTGACAGATGGCATTACTATTTCGTATAATATCAAGGACTGTCTATTGATTAGTTATTATTTACATTCAGATATTGAAAAGGGTTCCCTTGGGGAGGTGCAAGATACATGAAAAGAACTTATCAACCAAATAATCGTAAACGCAAAAAAGTACATGGCTTTCGCGCGCGCATGAGTACGAAAAACGGACGTAACGTCTTAGCTCGTCGTCGTCGTAAAGGAAGAAAAGTATTATCTGCATAGGCCACTGAAATATCAGTGGTTTTTTTTCTGTACTAGTGGTTTTTTTTCTGTACTATAGTGAAATAAAGAAAAGATGAAGAAGCAGTGATCAAGCTGCTTTTTTTATACATATGACTTACAGGCTTGCAGGTGTAAGGCAGTAACAAAGGTGATTAAGATGAAGAAACCATTTCGAATTAAAAAGAATGAAGAATTCCAGTTCACGTTTAAACATGGAAAGTCTTTTGCCAACCGGCAGCTTGTTATTTATTATGTAAAAAAGGAAGAACAGGAGCATTTCCGGATTGGTCTGTCCGTCGGCAAAAAAATTGGCAACGCGGTGACCAGGAATAGAATCAAGCGATATCTGCGCCAGGCCTTTCAGGAACTGGAGGGACAGATTCGCTATCCGCATGATATTGTCATCATTGCCAGGAACCCGACAAAAGCGATGGGCTATGAGGAAATCAAAAAAAGTTTGACGCATTTGCTATATAAAGAGAAATTATTGAAGAAATAAAGCGAAATTTTAAAGTTTAGGATAGAATCTTCATTCTAATTAAGATAAAATAGCAGATAAGCATGAATGGGTTATGTTAAGGAGGAAATAAATTGCGTAAAAAGTATTTATTGCTTATAACCTTAATCGGTTTATTGGCAATTCTTTCTGGGTGTACGGAGGTAAACCAGCCGATTACATCAGAAAGCGAAGGGATTTGGAACACGATATTCGTTTACCCGCTTTCATGGGTAATTATAAAAATAGCGGAATTCTTCAGTAATAGCTATGGTCTATCTATTGTTATTGTGACGATTCTAATACGCACACTGCTGATGCCATTGAACGTTAAACAGGTAAAAAGTTCAAAGGCAATGCAGGAAATTCAGCCGGAGCTAAAGGAAATACAGAAAAAATACAGTTCAAAGGATGCTAATACCCAGCAGAAGCTGCAGCAGGAAACAATGGAGCTGTTCCAGAAGAATGGCGTAAATCCACTTGCCGGCTGTCTGCCGATATTTATCCAGATGCCGATTCTGATTGCGATGTATCATGCAATCATGCGTACGGATGAAATTAACTCCTACAGTTTTCTATGGTTTGAACTTGGATCACCGGATCCGTATTTCATTTTACCGATATTGACTGCAGCATTTACCTTCCTGCAGCAGAAACTGATGATGTCCAGCAATACAACAATGAAAAGCAATCCGCAGATGGCGATCCAAATGCAGGTTATGTTATATGTAATGCCAATCATGATTGGTGTATTTGCTTTATTCTTCCCAGCTGCGTTGGCACTATATTGGGTAACAGGGAATATCTTTATGGTTGTTCAGACACTTCTCATTAATAAGCCAATGATGACGAACAAGTAATGGAGGAGAAGAATAGTGAGAGAAATAACTGCTAGCGGACAAACAGTTGAAGAAGCGGTTCTATCAGCATTAGAGCAGTTAAACACCACGAGGGACCAAGTGGAAATAGACGTGATCGATGAAGGCAAGAAAGGTGTTCTTGGCATCTTCGGTTCCAAACCGGCTATCGTCAAGGTAGCCCGTGCCAAAAACCCGGTTCAGGAAGCGGAAAAATTCATCAAAGAAGTCACAAGCAACATGAATTTAAATGTTGAACTCACTACAACAGTTGAAGGGAACCATATTACCTATGAAATGGATGGCGAAAATATCGCAATTATTATAGGTAAACGTGGACAAACCCTGAATGCGCTGCAATATTTGGTGCATCTGGCAATCAATAAGGATAGTAAAGACTATTTTACCGTTACATTGGATGCAGAAGGTTACCGAACGCGAAGGAAAGCAACCCTTGAATCCTTGGCAATTAAAATGGCCGAAAAAGCGAAACGGATAAACAAAAAGGTGGCACTCGAGCCTATGCCGGCATTTGAGCGTAAGATCATTCACAGTACGCTTCAGGATAATGGTGGGGTATCTACTTATTCGGACGGAATAGAACCACATCGGCATATCGTCATCAAACCTTAATAGGGTCTGACCTTGGATTAGCTTCCAGGGTCTTTTTTTGCGCGTTTTCATAGGAAGCGACGGTTGCTGTTACCTCGCAGTTTCTTCCAATTGATCGCTTACTTACAGCTATTTGCAAGAAGCTCTATCATTGTCTGCTTGGTTCCAGATGCATGAATCCGTCAAAAGTTCAGCATACTACTGATATTCACTCCAATATAAAAGGAGCTAAATAGCTTGGAAAATTTTTCAGGTAAGATTTTCAGTGGTGAATTTGACCATGGGAAGGATATGTTCTATCTGACTCAGGTTAAAAATCTGCAAACTACTTCCATTCTTTCGGAACAAAATCTGACACAGCTAAATCACTATTTAAGCAAGCAGACAGATTCCTGTATGATAACAATCAACGATCAGATGCCGATACTGCTCAAAGAGCCCGAAGTTGCCGAATTGCTGCTGGATTTGACACGGATCATGAATGGATTGAAAGCATGATAAAGGAGGATTTTGACGGAATGAAAAAGAAAATAGATGAAAAAGCAAAAACAGTTGCCGATAAAACGTACCAGAACTCTGATTACTACAGCAAGGACCAATTATCGAAGGGAATGGCTATCTCCCATGAACAGGTTTCCGATACGTATATGGAAGGGACGGTAGACCGTATGGAAGGCCACAATGAACGGGATGACCATGAAGAAAAGGGACAAATTCCAAGAGAGCAGTAAAAATCAGGAAATCCGCAAAAGAAGCTGCGACAACTTTTTTATTAAAGTCAAAGACAAATCCGGACGATATAAGATCGGATTTGTCTTTTTGTATTGCCTCGCAGCAAGTGAATATGAGTTGTGTGTGCTAATTCTTAATGGAGATAGTATTCTGCTATAAAACTTACTGATTGAAATGGAGGGAAGCCGACTCCTGCGGGAACAGCACATTTCTGAAGACCCTACAGCGTTGATTTTCCGCGAGGAGGCTGAAGCCGTGCCAGCGGAAGCCGATTTCCCAGAATGGAAGTCAACAAAGCAGTCACTTCGGCATTATAAAAAATCCAACGCTAAAAATGAACATTTAGAGCTTCCTTTCCTAAAATCATTCGTCTTTAGATTGGTGATTTTTAGTAATAATCAAATCTATTATATTTTTTTTGCCTGAAAAAACAAAGATATAGATTGAAAAATTATTAACATGTGGATAAAAAGAATCCCTCAAAGAAAATAAATTTATTTGTGGATAACTTTATTTTTGCTCTGAATTATGTTATTCTAATTTGTTAGTGACGTTAAAAATAATAATGTTGGTTTATATAGATGCAAGAAGGAAAAAAGTTGGAGGTGACATGTATGGAGACAGATACAATTACTGCGATTTCAACCCCGATTGGTGAGGGTGCAATAGCAATCGTGCGGTTAAGCGGTCCGGAAGCAATTTCAATCACAGCAGGGATTTTTAAAGGCAAGGACCTCATTAATGTTGATTCACATACGATTCATTACGGGAAGATTTTGGAGCCGCAGACGAACGAAATTGCTGAAGAAGTAATGGTTTCTGTCATGCGTGCACCAAAGACATTTACCCGGGAAGATGTCGTCGAGATCAATTGTCATGGTGGTATGGTTGCGGTCAATAGGGTGCTGGAGATTATCTTAGCTAAAGGAGCACGCTTGGCCGAACCGGGGGAATTTACCAAACGTGCATTTTTGCACGGCCGAATTGATTTATCACAGGCAGAAGCAGTCATGGATTTAATTCGTGCGAAAACGGATAAGGCAATGTCTGTCGCTTTGAAGCAGATGGATGGGCGATTATCCGGTCTAATCCAGAAGCTGAGGCAGGATCTGCTTGAAACGGTTGCCCATGTGGAAGTGAATATTGACTACCCGGAATATGATGATGTAGAAGAAATGTCCAATGATATGATGCGGACGAAGACAAAGGAAGTACACGCAGCCATCGAGGATCTGCTGGGAGTTGCCAAGCAAGGTAAAATACTGCGGGAGGGTCTTGCCACTGCCATCATCGGCAGGCCGAATGTAGGAAAATCATCGCTGATGAATACACTTGTACAGGAAAATAAGGCAATCGTTACGGAGATTCCTGGAACGACTCGTGATATTATAGAAGAATATGTCAATGTCAGAGGGGTGCCGCTTCGTTTGGTCGATACGGCAGGAATCCGAGAAACGGAAGATATCGTTGAAAGAATTGGCGTGGAACGTTCTCGAAAGGTTCTAAAAGAGTCCGATTTAATACTGTTTGTGTTAAACTTTAACGATGAATTGACGGAAGAGGACAGGAAGCTCTTTGAGGCTGTCCGCGGTCTGGAATATATTGTAATAATTAATAAAACCGATTTAGAGCAGCGGCTTGATATGGATACAGTAAAAGAGTTTGCCGGAGATTGGCCAATTGTTTCCACTTCTTTAATAGAGGAAGAAGGGGTGGACGAGCTGGAAAAGGCGATTGCCGACACGTTCTTTGCAGGAGAAATTGATACAGGGGATATGACATATGTCTCGAATATACGTCATATCCAGTTATTGAAACAAGCAAAGCAAGCACTGGAAGATGCAATGGAAGGCATTGAACTTGGCATGCCGCTGGATATTGTACAAATTGATGTAACCCGAACTTGGGAGTTTTTAGGTGAAATTATTGGCGATACTGCAAGTGATAGCTTAATTGATCAGTTATTTTCACAGTTCTGCTTAGGAAAATAAAAATAGTGGTTTTTAATATATATAATGAAATAGAAAGGATGAAACATGATGACATACAATGCTGGCAATTATGATGTAATCGTTATTGGCGCAGGTCATGCCGGTGTAGAAGCAAGCTTTGCCTCTGCCCGGATGGGTGCCAAAACATTGATGCTTACATTAAACCTCGATATGATTGCGTTCATGCCATGTAATCCATCAATTGGCGGTCCTGCAAAAGGGATTGTTGTCCGTGAAATTGATGCCCTTGGGGGTATTATGGGGAAGGTTATTGATAAAAGCTACATCCAAATGCGGATGTTGAATACAGGTAAAGGCCCAGCTGTGCAGGCATTACGGGCACAGGCTGATAAACCGATATATATGAGAGAAATGAAACGATTAATGGAGAATGAACAGAATTTGACCGTCCGTCAAGGAATGGTAAATTCATTGATTGTCGAAGATGGCATCTGTAAAGGGGTTATTACGGAGACAAATGCAGCTTATTATGCAGATTCCGTTGTCATTACGACAGGTACATTCATGCGCGGTAAGGTATTGATGGGAGACTTGGAATACGAGAGTGGACCAAACAATCAACGTGCATCCGTAAAGCTATCCGAACATCTAGAAGAGCTTGGTTTTGAGCTGACACGATTTAAAACAGGAACGCCTCCACGTGTCAATAGCCATACCGTAGATTATTCGAAAACGGAAATACAGCCTGGGGATGATAATCCAAGAGTCTTTTCCTATGAAACAACAGAATTGATAACAGATCAAATTCCTTGCTGGTTAACGTACACAAATGAATTCACACACCAGGTTATAAATGATAACCTCGGTCTTTCTGCGATGTACTCCGGAATGAAACGGGGGACTGGACCGCGTTATTGTCCATCAATTGAAGATAAAATAGTACGTTTTAATGATAAACCGCGTCATCAAATCTTCCTTGAGCCAGAAGGAAGAGACACAGAAGAGGTTTATGTTCAAGGATTATCTACTTCCTTGCCTGAATCGATTCAGCATGAAATGATCAAAACAATTCCCGGCCTGGAAAATGCCCAAATCATGCGGCCGGGATATGCCATCGAGTATGATGCAATGGTACCGACACAGCTTTGGCCGACACTTGAAACGAAAAAAATACCTGGCCTATATACAGCTGGTCAGATTAATGGGACTTCAGGATATGAAGAAGCTGCCGGACAAGGAATTATGGCTGGAATTAATGCGGCTGCAAAAGCACTTGGCAAAGAACCGATTATTCTAGACCGTTCACAAGCCTACATCGGTGTTATGATAGATGACCTGGTTACAAAGGGAACGAACGAACCTTATCGTCTGTTGACGTCCCGTGCAGAATACCGCTTGCTTCTTCGTCATGATAATGCCGATCTGCGTCTGACAGATATTGGATACGAGCTGGGCTTGATCTCTGAAGAACGCTATCATTCATTTATGGCGAAAAAGCGTTTAGTGGAAGAGGAGAAAAAGCGTCTTAGCAAGATTATCATCAAGCCTTCCGAAGCGGTCAATACCATTATGGATGAAGCCGGTGCTGCACGCTTGAAAGAAGCTGTAAAAGCATATGATCTATTGAAACGCCCAGAGTTGGATTACGATAAGATCGACCGAATGATTGAATCCTATTCAGATATCACGGCAGAAGTCAGTGAACAAGTAGGAATTCAGATCAAGTATGAAGGGTATATTAAAAAGGCAAATGAACAGGTTGAACGTATGCTGAAAATGGAAGATAAAAAGATTCCAACAGATATCGACTATAATGATATCCATGGCCTTGCTACAGAAGCAGCAGAGAAGTTGAAAAAAGTCCGTCCGCTATCCGTAGGGCAGGCTTCCAGAATCTCTGGCGTGAACCCTGCAGATGTATCTATTTTGCTTGTTTATATTCAACAAGGAAATATCGCAAGAATTGCCAATTAAGCAGGTATCGATTAAATTTGGGA
The DNA here is from genome assembly GCF_000285495.1 of Oceanobacillus massiliensis str. N'diop. Lineage (GTDB taxonomy): Bacteria > Bacillota > Bacilli > Bacillales > Amphibacillaceae > Oceanobacillus > Oceanobacillus massiliensis. Next base: position 1,090,690 of record NZ_HE610976.1, on the reverse strand, counting down.
TAGCGGCGTATAATTCGATACGCCGCTATCTTTCCATTACATAAGAAGGAGCTAGCTTATTCATGAATCCGGAACAGTTTGTAACCGCATTAAAAGAGCAGGGGATTGAATTAAATGATACGCAGCGCGAACAATTTTCCATTTACTATAAGACATTGGTCGAGTGGAATGAAAAAATCAATCTAACAGCAATTACAGCTGAAGAAGAAGTGTATTTAAAACACTTCTATGACTGTATCACTGCTGCATTTTATTATAATCTGAATAAGGATTTGCATATTTGTGACGTTGGTGCAGGTGCAGGTTTCCCCAGCATTCCGCTGAAAATATGTTTTCCGCAGTTGAAGGTGACGATTGTTGATTCCTTGCAAAAAAGAATTGGTTTCTTAAATCATTTGGCCGACCAGCTAAAATTATCTAATGTTGCTTTCTACCATGACCGGGCAGAAAACTTTGGCAAAAACAAACAATTTAGAGAGACCTTTGATATCGTAACCGCACGCGCTGTGGCAAGAATGTCTGTACTAAGTGAATTATGTCTTCCTCTAGTGAAGAAAGATGGCGTATTCATTGCAATGAAAGGCGCACAGGCAAATAGTGAAATGAATGATGGGAAGAATGCAATCGAATTATTGGGCGGAGAAACAGAGGCATTGCACACATTCAAACTCCCACAGGAAGAAAGCGAGCGCTCCATCGTCATTATAACCAAGAAGAGAAAAACCCCAAAGAAATATCCGAGAAAAGCAGGAATGCCAAATAAAGAACCTATAGAATAAGTCCGAATCTCCAATTCCAAATATAGCAAAAGCGAAAAAGTCATAAACTATTCTTTACTTTTTCATTGTTAGATATGGTAAAATAGGTTTATTAAATATGCAATCCAACACAGCAATTTGCTGTGGGGTTCATCATGGCTATAAATCCATATGCTATACTGTTTTTTAGGAAGCTGCGAATCAATAGATTCAAATTGTTTCACGTGGAACAATTTTATACATAGATAGAGAACTTATTTTTTATTTGTTAAATTATGAAGGTGGTGTCAGGTAGTGGTACATCCTTTTAATCGGATATTTGGTATGGGCGATAAGGGGAACTCTGAAGTAGAGGAACCAGCTTATTCTCCAGATGAAGTGATTCAGCTTGAAGTCGAGAGAATTCAGCCTAATCGTTTTCAACCTAGAACAATCTTTAAAGAAGAAAAAATCAAGGAATTGGCGCAAACAATCAATACACATGGGATGATTCAGCCAATAGTCGTTCGGAAACTGGACGAGGAAAATTTTGAGCTGATTGCCGGGGAACGTAGATGGCGTGCAATCCAATTTCTTGGCTGGGAAAAGGTTTCTGCAATCATTCGTGAAATGTCTGATGCTGAGACAGCTTCGGTTGCTTTAATTGAGAACCTGCAGCGCGAAGAACTGACCGTTATTGAAGAAGCACTGGCATATGCAAAGCTTCTTGAGCTTCATTCACTGACACAGGAAGCGCTAGCACAAAGACTTGGCAAAAATCAGTCCACAATTGCAAATAAGCTTCGTCTACTGAAGCTTCCAGAAGAAGTCCAGACAGCATTATTGAACAAGTCCATCTCAGAGAGGCATGCCCGGGCATTAATTAAATTGAAAGATCCGGAAAAACAGCTGCAGATGCTGCAAGTCATTATGGATAACGATTTGAATGTAAAACAGACAGAAGAGCGAATTGCTAAACTGAATGACCCAAAGGAAGAACAGCAAAAGAAACGGCCCAAATTAAAGGGAATCAATAAAGATATTCGAATAGCGATGAACACGATTCGTCAGTCCTTGAGTATGGTATCGGATACCGGAGTAGATGTGGAATCTGATGAAAAAGAAATGGACGATTATTATCAAATCACAATAAAAATTCCTAAAAAGAAATAATATAAAATCATACAAACTTACTTCATCACTACACCCGTCTTTTGTTTTTCCGAAGATGGGTCTTTTTGTGGATGGGAACCGCGGAATAACATGAAGCAGCGCAGGGAAACCGGGGACCGCGGAATAACATGAAGCATAGCGGGGAAACCGGGGGGCCGCGGAAAAACGAAAGTAGCGCGGAGTTCCCATCAGAACCGCGGAATAAATTAAAATGACGCGGAATTCCCGTCAGAACCGCGGAATAATCCAAACAGCGCGGAATTCCCATCAGAATCGCGAAAAAAACGAAAGTAGCGCGGAATTCCCGCCGGAACCGCGGAATAAATTTAAAAAGCGCGGAATTCCCATCAGAACCGCGGAATAAACGAAAACAACGCGGAATTCCCGCCCGAATCGCGGAATAAATGAAAAAAGCGCGGAATTCCCATCAGAGCCGCGGAATAATCCAAAACAGCGCGGAATTCCCGCCCGAATCGCGGAATAAATGAAAAAAGCGCGGAATTCCC
>NZ_HE610976.1:1046247-1087972 GCF_000285495.1 Oceanobacillus massiliensis str. N'diop | reverse complement strand
GCGGAATAAATAAAAATGGCGCGGAATTCCCATCAGAGCCGCGGAATAATCCAAAACAGTGCGGAATTCCCGCCCGAATCGCGGAATAAACGAAAAAACCGCGGAATCCCCGCCAGAACCGCGTAACCAATCCAGCCAGCTCAAAACTCCACCCCCCCGAAAACCATGGGGAAACTGTATATCCGTCAGATGATTACATTACAATTTAACAAAAATAGTGAAATTTATAGTCTTTATTACAAAAATAATGATAATATAGTATTTATATAGTTAGGTAGGTGTCAACATGGGAAAAATAATGTCCATCGCAAATCAAAAAGGTGGCGTAGGTAAGACAACTTCATCGGTTAACCTTAGTGCATGCCTTGCCTCATTGGGGAATAGGGTACTGCTTGTTGATACAGATCCACAAGGGAATGCTACCAGTGGAGTAGGAATTAACAAGGCGGATGTCAGTAATTGTATTTACAATGTACTGGTTGAGGATTTACCGGCTGAAGAGGTTGTTGTTCCAACAAAAGTAAACAACTTAGATATAATACCTGCAACCATTCAACTCGCAGGAGCTGAAATTGAATTAGTTCCAATTATTTCAAGGGAAATCCGTTTGAAAAAAGCGCTTGATAGTTTAAAAGAAAAGTATGATTATATCATTATAGACTGTCCTCCATCGTTAGGACTATTGACGATTAATGCACTTACAGCATCTGATACGGTGATGATACCGGTGCAGTGTGAATATTATGCACTGGAAGGTCTGAGTCAATTGCTGAATACGATTCGCCTCGTCCAAAAACATTTAAATAAGCAGCTGATGATAGAGGGCGTGCTATTGACAATGCTGGATGCGAGAACCAATTTAGGCATACAAGTAATTGAAGAAGTGAAAAAATATTTTCAGGATAAAGTTTATAGTACAATCATACCGCGTAATGTACGATTGGGAGAGGCACCAAGTCATGGATTACCGATTATTATCTACGATCCGAAATCCAGAGGTGCTGAAGTTTATCTTGAATTGGCGAAGGAAGTGATTGCTAATGGCGAAAGGGTTAGGTAAAGGGCTTAATGCCTTCTTTCCTGAGATTGAAAAACAAGATGACGCTTCCGTTCAAGAGGTTGCTGTTATAGAATGCAGACCAAATCCTTATCAACCGAGAAAGACCTTTCATGCAGATGCAATTGAAGAGCTGAAAGAATCTATTTTGGAATACGGCATCATACAGCCGCTGATTGTCCGCAAAAGTATAAAGGGATATGAAATTGTTGCCGGCGAACGGCGTTTCCGTGCGGCCAAAGAAGCGGGTCTGGAAATCATTCCTGTAATCGTGAAGGATCTCTCAGATGAAAAAATGATGGAAATTGCCTTGCTGGAAAACCTGCAGCGTGAAGATTTGACGCCGATTGAAGAAGCGCACGCCTATGCCAATCTAATGACGGAGCTTAAGATTACCCAGGAAGATCTTTCCAAGCGATTGGGTAAAAGCAGGTCCCATATTGCAAATATTGTCCGCTTGCTTTCCCTCCCGGATCAAGTGGTCGCCTATATTAATAATGGCGAGCTATCGATGGGGCATGGCAGGGCCTTATTAGGGCTTAAAGATAAGGAAAGTTTGCTTCCATTCGTCAATAAGATTCGCCAGGAAAAGCTGAATGTTCGTCAGGTTGAAAAGCTTATCATGGAATTTAATGAAAAACCGGTCAGAAAAAAAGAGAAACCAAAAAAAGATGTTTTCATAAAAGAGCGGGAATCGGTGCTGCGAGATCGGCTAGGTACCGCTGTAACGATTCAAAGAGGGAAGCGTAAAGGGAAAATAGAAATTGAATTTTACACAGATGATGACTTGAATCGAATTATAGAATATCTAGAAAAATAATGGTTCTGAGAAGGCTGACGAACATAGTCAGTCTTTTATATTGGTGAATTAATAGAAAATGTTCCACGTGAAACATTTTAATATTTACATAAGTTGGGGCGGTAGAGATGGTATTATTCGGTACATTAATAAATGGAGCTTTCATAATTGCGGGCAGCGTTCTTGGTCTCTTCTTCACGAAAATCCCCGAAAGATATAAAGAAACGGTCATGCAGGGGATTGGACTTGCGGTTATCTTAATCGGTTTGCAGATGGCTTTGGTTACCGATCAAATTATCATTGTCCTTTTAGGTTTGCTGTCCGGTGCAATCATTGGGGAATTTATTCATCTGGAAGACGGACTAAATCGGCTTGGTTCCTGGCTAGGCAGTAAATTCACGGCCGATCCTGGGAGTGACTTTAGTGTCGCACAGGGGTTTATTACCGCAACATTGATCTTTTGCATTGGTGCGATGTCAATTCTCGGTGCATTGGATAGCGGGATTCGCGGAGATCATGAAGTTTTAATAACGAAAGGTGTTATTGATGGGTTTACCGCACTTGTGTTGACAACCACATTGGGATTCGGTGTCGTTTTCTCTGTCATTCCCGTTGTTCTATATCAAGGTGGAATTGCTCTTCTAGCTACCCAGATTGAAAAATGGATACCCGAAGCCTTTTTAAATGGGATGATTGTTGAGGTAACCGCGGTAGGGGGGTTATTGATTGTTGCTATCGGTTTAAACCTCCTGAAAATAACCCAGATGCGGATTGGCAATCTATTGCCGGCAATCGTGACAGTTGGGATTATCTATTATATCTATCAGATTATATAGAGGGCACCACTCACTCTCAATCGGTATTTTATGATAGCGGTCGGTGTCCATATATCCAAAAAAACGTAAATTCCTGCTGGGATTTACGTTTTTTTAATAGATTTGTGTGTGATATAAGTATTTATAGGATATAAAAAGGAGCCTGATAAAAGTTAATTATACTGTCCATTTCGTTTTATGCTGCTCTTCTGAAATGACAGATGATGGGGAAAAATGATGAACGAGCCTGTCATCAATGATGCTTAGGATTTCAGCTATCTGTTTTGCCATATCGACAACAATCGACAATCTGGTGTTCTGGAGGATGGAATGCTCCATAAATCCGCTAATATTAACTACTCCAGTAATATTTACATCTCCAATGGATGGTAATGCCTTATTTAAAGCAGACCCAGGCTTTAATGGACCATTTTCCGTAATGATATGCCCAATGGAGGCATTCCGTCCAAGACAGGCGTCTATGGCGATGATAAAAGGGTTTCGATAGGTAGTAGTTATTTTCTCGATTGCCTCATGAAGATTTACAGCATGGACGGGATGATGCAATGTTCCGTATACATGCATATGTTTTGTTTTTTCTTCTTGCAAAAAAGACCCTGTCAGTGGGCCAAGTGCATCCCCTGTAGAACGGTCAGTGCCAATACATAGGATGACATATTCCCGCGGCTGATTGGGGAACCAGGACATGATTTTATCGCTCATTCGCAGTGCTATTTCAGAATCCATGTGCGACATACGAAAATTATCAGATGAATTGTCAAAACGATTGTTTAGATTCATAGCTTATCCTCCACAAACATATTGGTATAGTATACGGATGTTGCAAGTGAACTATACATACGAATATGAAATTTATTGGGGGAAGCAGAATGTGGGCAGCAGGATTGAAGTGGATGTTTTTGATTATAGGCACGACCATTGGTGCAGGGTATGCGTCTGGCCGGGAGCTATGGCAATTTTTCGGGCATGAAAGTGGACTTGCTATCTTATTATTTTCATTATTTTTTTCTGTATGCTGTATGGTGATCATGAATATTAGCCATAAATTAAAGACAAATCATTATTTACCGGTACTTGAGGAAATTGTTGGAAGTAAACTGACAGGTGTTTTTGACTTTATGATTCTCCTATATTTATTTACGACCACCATCATTATGATTGCCGGCAGCGGGGCCACGGGGCAGGCGTTTAACTTTCCCAATTGGTGGGGAATGGTTATAATTGCAGTCGCTTTGATTCTATTATTCAGTAAAGGTGTTAATGGGCTTATCAATATCAATAGGTACATCCTTCCTTTTTTACTTGGGGGGATGCTGTACATTCTCATCATGTTCACTATCGATCAGCACTTGGCATTGTTCTCCCATTGGCATGAACAGCGGAACTGGATAGCGGCATTTCCTTTTACGGCATTGAATATATTGCCTCTCATTGCGGTGCTTGGTGCGGTTGGGAATAAAGTTACGTCAAAGAGGGAGATAGGGATTGCCTGCTGGGGAAGCGGGATTTGCTTAGGGGTCCTCTCCTATATTTATAATAACAGTCTCATTCAAATTGCAGATGAAATTCTTTTATATGAAATCCCTTTGTTTGCAATTTTAAAGCATTATCCCTTTGAGATACTCGTGTTAATGTCTATCCTATTGTGGTTTGCTATTTTTACAACGGCGGCATCGGGAATGCTTGGGATTGCTACCAGACTGCAGGAGTATTTCCAAAAACCGCTGCATGTTATCGTTGTTGGGGTATTGCTAATCATGATACCATTATCAACATTCGGATTCTCTACCCTAATTAGTTTTATCTATCCAATCTATGGAATATTGAACCTATATATATTAGCCAGACTCTTAATGTATCCTATATGGAATAAAATGGACAGGCGGCATAAATGATGAGTGGAGGAATAAAGATGGATGCCATCAATAGACAAATAACCGATCTATGGACATATATAACTGGACCGGAATTATGGACAATCATATTCTCGGTTTTCATTAAAGTTGTCATTATCATTCTACTGGCTGTCACGATTGTCAAGGTGACGAGGACCCTGGTAGAAAAGCTGTTTTCAAACAGGAGCAGAGGTCCCATCAGAATCTCGCAGCGAAGGGAAAATACACTCAAAAAACTGATTAAAAATGTGATTGCCTATATCGTATATTTTATGGCAATTGTGATGATACTCGGTGTCTTTAACTTTGAAATCGGTCCGCTGCTTGCAGGTGCCGGGGTTGTAGGCTTGGCTATCGGTTTTGGGGCACAGAATCTGGTAAGGGATATTATCTCTGGCTTCTTTATTATTTTTGAAGACCAATTCTCTGTTGGGGATTATGTGGCAGTATCCGGAATCGAGGGTACGGTAGAGGAGATTGGGCTTCGCACGACGAAGGTACTAAGCTGGACAGGAGAAATGCACATTATCCCAAACGGAAATGTGACACAGGTTACCAATTATTCGCTCCATAATGGGCTTGCAGTGGTAGATATCAATATTCCGTATGAAAGCAATGTTGACGATGCGGAAAAGGTCATTAATAAAGTGGCTGCCAGTTTACCCGAGAAATATGAATTCATTGTCGGAATCCCGGAAATCATTGGGGTGCAGAATCTTGAAGTATCCCATTTTACACTTCGCGTCATTGCAGATACATTACCCGGATTCCAATGGGCTGGAGAACGCAATATTAAAAAAGAAATGCAGGACAAGCTATATAAATCAGGAATTGAAATACCGGCACCGCGACTTGTCATGTATTCAAAAGAAGAAAAAGAGAAATTTATTCAGGAAAATAGAGAGCGCGGACTATAAAATTTAGGTATAATGGGAGATAACAAAAGCATAGAATCCCTGTTGGCGTGGAAGCAAAAATATATGGGTGGGTTGAATTATTCCTGCTATTTTAAACGTTTCGTATCTAAAGTGTAAAAAGGAGAGCCCGAAATGGAGAAAGAATTTGGATTGAATGATGTTGTACAGATGAAAAAACAGCACCCGTGTGGTGAAAACCGCTGGAAAATAATTCGGATGGGCATGGATATCCGAATCAAATGCCTTGGCTGTGAGCACAGTGTCATGATTCCGAGAAGAGAATTTACAAAGAAAATGAAAAAAGTATTGGAAAGGGCAGAAGGATAGTGAAAAGCGCCGATTCCAATATAACGGTTTTTAACAGAAAGAGCCCGTTGCAGCGGGAATGTTAAATAATTTTAAAAATAGTTAAAATTGACTATGAGGCGTTTGAATTAGTATAATAGAAGCATAAAGAGATAGAAAAATGAAAAGTAATAGGGTAAAAGCAAAAATAGGTATACATTGTATGCCTATTTTTGCTTTTTAGCTGCTTGTCTTTTTACATGCTACTATCTATAATTGGGATAACAAACGCGTTCATATGAATGGAATCCTTAAGGAGTGAAAGTTTAATGGCATTGACAGCAGGAATCGTCGGACTTCCGAACGTTGGAAAATCCACACTTTTTAACGCAATAACACAGGCCGGAGCAGAAGCAGCAAACTATCCGTTTGCAACGATCGATCCAAATGTGGGAATTGTGGAAGTACCTGACGAACGCTTAGATAAATTAACTGAATTAGTAAAACCGAAAAAAACGGTACCAACGGCATTTGAATTTACCGATATTGCAGGTATCGTAAAAGGTGCAAGTAAGGGTGAAGGGCTTGGCAACCAATTCCTTTCACATATTCGGCAAGTGGATGCAATCTGTCAGGTTGTTCGCTGTTTCGTGGATGAGAACATTACCCACGTCTCTGGTAAAGTGGACCCGATCGATGATATCGAGATTATTAATCTGGAATTGATTCTTGCTGACTTGGAAACTGTTAATAAACGTTTTCAGCGTGTGGAAAAACTTGCAAGGCAAAAAGACAAGGATGCAGTTGCTGAACATGATGTTCTTGTGAAAATCAAGGATGGCCTGGAAGAAGAAAAACCAGTCCGTGCTTTGGAATTTACAGAAGATCAGCAGAAAGTAGTGAGAGGCCTTCACTTATTAACCAGCAAACCAACCTTATATGTAGCAAATGTAAGCGAGGAAGAGGTTGCTGACCCTGATTCAAATGAAAATGTTCAAAAGGTGCGTGAATTTGCAGCCAAAGAAAATGCGGAAGTCATTGTTATCTGCGCAAGGATTGAAGAGGAGATTTCAGAGCTTGATCCAGAGGAAAAGGAAATGTTCCTTGATGATCTAGGAATTACTGAATCCGGATTGGACAAGCTGATTAAAGCTTCTTACAGCCTCTTAGGACTCGCAACGTATTTTACAGCGGGTGAACAGGAAGTACGCGCATGGACGTTCCGTAAAGGTATTAAAGCACCGCAAGCAGCAGGAATTATCCATACTGATTTTGAAAGAGGCTTCATTCGTGCAGAGACCGTTTCCTATGAGGATTTGGTCGATGCAGGCAACATGGCACATGCACGGGAAAGAGGGAAGGTCCGTCTGGAAGGCAAAGATTACGTTGTCCAGGACGGTGACGTCATTCATTTCAGATTCAACGTCTAAATAACCGCAGAAGCTGGTTGGATCAAGTCAGCACTGTAAATTTGCAATAACGTATATTGGGATCTCTCGGATACTTGTCAAACAAAGCAGGATTTGGTATAATTTATCATTGTGAGTAATTAGATTATGATTATTCCTTGCTCCTATTGCGATTAACGGATAAGTTTTTCAGCAAATGGGGGCCGCTAAGACCAAAAGGAGGTGTAACGGATGAGAAAATACGAAATCATGTATATCGTCCGCCCAGACATTGAAGAGGATGCTCTAACAGCTTTAATCGAGCGTTTCAACAAGATCTTAACTGATAATGGAGCGGAGATTGCTAAAGTAGATGAGAAAGGCAAGAAACGTCTTGCTTATGAAATCAAAGACTACCGTGATGGATATTATGTAATCATTAACTTCAGCAGTGGCGACGAAGCAGTAAATGAATTTGATCGCCTAGCTAAGTTCTCTGATGATATTATTCGTCATATTGCAGTTCGAGATGAACAATAATAAGGAGTGGTTCTGATGTTAAATCGTGTCGTACTCGTAGGCAGGTTAACGAAGGATCCTGATTTACGTTATACACCCAATGGCGTTGCAGTGGCCAACTTTACTGTCGCAGTAAATAGACCGTTCTCCAACCAGCAGGGAAATCGTGAAGCTGACTTCATTAACTGTGTTGTTTGGCGTAAACCGGCTGAAAACCTTGCAAACTACATGAAAAAGGGTAGTTTAATCGGTGTGGATGGCCGTATTCAAACACGTACATTCGAAGGACAAGATGGTAAAACTGTTTATGTAACGGAAGTTGTTGCTGACAGTGTTCAATTTTTGGAATCTAAAGGTTCTTCCCAAGGAAGACAAGAATCATCAGACTTCCAGCAAAACAGAAATCAGAACCAATTTCAAAATCAAAATCAAAATCAAAACCAAAATCAATACCAGCAAAACCAGAATCAAAATCAAGACGATCCATTTAAAAATAATGGAGAGCCTATCGATATATCAGACGATGATTTACCATTCTAAAATATAAAAAGGAGGGTTATCAATGGCAGCTCGTCGCGGACGCGCAAAGCGTCGGAAGGTGTGTTACTTCACAGCAAACGGAATTACACACATCGATTATAAAGATGTAGATTTGCTAAGACGTTTCGTTTCTGAACGTGGAAAAATTCTTCCACGTCGTGTAACTGGAACTTCTGCAAAATACCAGCGTAAGCTTACAATCGCAATCAAACGTGCTCGTACTATGGCTTTACTTCCATATGTATCTGAGTAATGAAAAAGCCTCAAAATCTGTAACCGGATTTTGAGGCTTTTTATATTGCGTTCGTGAATCTTTTTATTTTTTATGCGTAGTTCTTTTCTGCGGATAGATGGTAATCATCTTTATTAAAAGGATAAAGGCATACAGAAAAGCGATAGCTAGATATAGATCACTCACATGAAATAGGAGGGTAATGACCGTATAAAGCAGAAAGGGAATGGTCGTCGTAAAGGCGCTCAGCTTCCAAAGGATGGCAAAGCGCAATTTCCGCTGGGTGATCATTGCAAAGCCCACCCCCATATAAGCGACAATCGATAAGGCGGCAAACACAAGGATTGTCATTGGGAGATAATAAAACATGAAAAAGTAAATGAGCTTGAAAATAATATGAAGATCTGCTCCAAGCCCAGTGGTTGCTGTAAGCCTCTCTATGAGAGATGGGATGGAGACGATGGCGAGCATGAGGAACATATAGATAACGGCTACATCCATTCCAGCCCGATTGAGCTTAAACATAGCATTTTTTTTCGGTAATTTTAGACTGGTAAGAAATAGGTGCAGGTAGGTCATGTAAGTTCATCCTTCTAAAAGTTTGGTTCTATCCATGAGTGAAAATCTATATACAGATAATAAACTCTTGGATATTCCATTATCTCTCTCCCATTATAATGGAAAATAGATGCAAAAGCGCCTATGTTGATGAAATGGATAGCATCTTTTTCATAGAATTAGATGTTTCGACAAGAGGCAGCAGTTTTTTGTCGAAAAAAGGTCTTTCTATTGCCCGGGAAATAATGGTTTCTACATGATCCGACAAGCCTTTCTATTGAAATCATGTTATCATATGATAAGATGTATTCCTGAATTTAATTTCTACTTGCTTAGATGAGGTGCAATGAATGAATCAATCGAGAAAAATGACAGACGGAGCATTATTGCTGGCAATCTTCATGGTACTAGTATTTATTACTGTGTTTGTGCCAGTGCTATCTATATTCGGCATGTTTGTTTTGCCGGTCCCATTTGTTTTATATGCTTCCAGATATGGCTTTAAGCCTTCTTTATTAATGCTTGCAGTTGCATTGGTTTTAACTGTAATCCTGACAACCTTCTTTACCTTGCCGCTTGCAGTATTGATGGGGATTGGCGGTATAGCCATAGGTGGTGCCATCCGCAAGGGTCTTTCCCCATACGAAACATGGGCAAGAGGTACATTAGGGTTTATTGCCGGGCTATTGTTTGTTTTTGTTTTCAGCCAAATCGTCTTATCCATGAATTGGGTGGAAGAATTTAAAGTAATGCTTTCTGATTCATTGGAAATGAGCATGTCTGTAATGGAACAATTTGGTGCAGCGGAGCAGACAGAAGAAATGGAAGAAATGCTCCAATTACAGGTTGAGACCATCATTGATCTCCTTCCGGTAGGGTTTGCTTTATCTGCTATCATACTCGCTTTTCTCTCCCAATGGATTAGCTATAAATTTATAAACCGGCTTGAGAAGAAACAGCTCTATTTTCCCGCTTTTCGCAATTTGAGATTCCCGACATCGATTATATGGGTTTACTTTTTTGCACTGTTCTTTTCATTCCTTGGGCCTGATTCCGGCTTTTACTATATGGCCTTACAGAATGTGCTCGTACTTACAGGTCTGTTAATGACGCTTCAGGGATTTTCTTTTATCTTCTTTTATGCCCATCACAAGCGGATGTCGCGAGCGATTCCGATTTTCAGTGTTGTGCTGACAATACTTTTTCCAACATTTCTGCTTTATTTCGTAAGAATCTTAGGTATAATTGATATAGGTTTTAGGCTAAGAGATTACCTGACAAAGAAGAAATAAAATAAAATCTACAGGTGATATGAAGTAATAGGAGCTGAACGCGATGCCGGATTTACAAAAGAAACCAACATTGAGCAGACACTTGTGGGTGATTTATCTATTGTCCCTAATTTTGCTTGGTGTCATTTGGTATTTCCAATGGATGTTGGGTCTCATTATGACTGTCGTTTTGGCTGCTTCCTTTTATTATAGTATCAGGACAGAACGGATGCTTCTTGAAGAGGCGGAGCAATATATCTCTACGATCTCCCATCGGATAAAGAAAGTCGGTGAAGAGGCATTATTGGAGATGCCGCTCGGGATTGTTCTGTATAATGAGGATTACCATATTGAGTGGACGAATCCATATATGAATAAATTCAGTGAAGAACATGATTCACTGGTAGGTGACTCGTTAAACAAGCTATCAGAAAACCTTATCCCCATGATTAAAGAGAATAAGGATACGGTGTGGCTTGAACTGAAAGGCTATAAGTTTCAAACGATCATCAGAAAAGAAGAAAGACTGCTCTATATGCTTGATCGCACAGATCAGGAAGAACTGCAGGAGCTTTATCATAATGAACAAACCGTATTGGCAATCATATTCCTGGACAATTATGAGGAAATCACACAAAACATGGATGACACTGCAAAAAGCCAGCTGAATTCACAAGTGACGACCGTTTTAAACAACTGGTCCAGTCATTACGGCCTTTATCTAAAACGAACATCACAGGAAAGGTTTCTAGCTGTTGGTACAAAGGAAATCCTTCAACAGCTTGAGAAAGTCAAGTTCGATATTTTGGATGAAGTACGTGAAATGAATGGTACAGATAGTAATCCTGTCACATTAAGCATTGGAGTCGGGGTCGGTAATATAAGCCTTCCTGAACTTGGAGAGCTTGCCCAATCCAGTCTCGATCTGGCGCTTGGACGCGGTGGTGACCAGGTTGCGATTAAAGAAGACCAGGGGAAGGTCCGTTTCTATGGTGGAAAAACCAATCCGATGGAAAAACGGACCCGTGTCAGAGCGCGTGTCATCTCTCATGCGCTGAAGGAACTGGTCAAGACAAGCGATAATGTGATTATTATGGGACATAAATCACCAGACATGGATTCACTCGGTGCAGCAATTGGCGTGTTGAATATTGCTAAGATCAATAATATAGATGGCCATATTGTATTCGATCCCGAAGATTTGGATACGGGTGTATACCGTCTCGTGGATGCGATAAAGGCAGATGAAGAATTATGGGATTATTTTATTGAGCCGGACGAAGCAGAAGAGATGATTACAAGCAGAAGCCTCGTGGTTATCGTGGATACCCACAAACCATCCATGGTGGCTGTTGAGAGTCTGCTGCATAAGTCGGAATATAAAGTAGTGATCGACCACCATCGCAGGGGTGAGGAATTTATTGATAATCCCACACTGGTTTATATGGAACCATATGCATCCTCGACAGCGGAACTGGTAACAGAATTGCTGGAATATCAGCCTAAAGGAACCAAGCTTAAAATGCTGGAAGCAACTGCCCTGTTGGCAGGTATCATTGTAGATACGAAGAGCTTTACGCTAAGAACGGGATCAAGGACCTTTGATGCAGCAAGCTATTTGCGCTCTAAAGGGGCAGACACCGTCCTGGTGCAGCAATTTATGAAGGAAGATCTTGACCTTTATATAAAACGAAGTAAAATAATTGAACGGGCCATTATTTACCGGGAGCATATTGCGATAGCGAAAGCAGAGCCGGGAACAGCCTATAGCCCCGTGCTTATTGCGCAGGCTGCCGATACCTTGCTTACCATGACTGGCATCAGCGCTTCCTTCGTTATCTCTGAAAGAGCAGACGAGAGGATAGGCATAAGTGCAAGATCCCTTGGTGATGTAAACGTACAGGTAATTATGGAGAAAATGAACGGCGGCGGACATTTAACGAATGCAGCTACCCAAATAGAAGATACAACGATTAATGATGCAGAAGCATTTCTGATTGATATTTTAAATGAGTATTATGAAGGGAGAGAAACAGAATGAGAGTAATTTTTCTAAAAGACGTAAAAGGCAAAGCCAAAAAAGGTGATGTAAAAAATGTACCTGATGGATATGCACGGAATTACCTGTTGAAAAACAACCTGGCAGAGGAAGCAACGGCGGGAAGCATGAAGGCACTTGAAGCAAAGCAGCGCAAAAGCGCCCAGCAGGAACAACAGGAAAAAGAAGAAGCTATGAATCTTAAAGATACCCTTGCAGAGTTGACGGTTGAGCTTAAAGCAAAATCAGGCGAAGGCGGCCGGTTGTTTGGTTCTATTACAAGCAAACAGATTGCCGAGGGTCTTCAGAAACAGCATGGCCATAAAGTGGACAAACGTAAAATCGAGCTGGACCAGCCGATTCGGGCATTGGGATATACCACCGTGCCGGTAAAACTTCATCCAGAGGTATCCGGTTCTGTAAAGGTTCATGTAAGTGAACAATAGATCTGCAAAAATAGAAAAATAGCGAAATCGCATGACGGAAATCGGCTTAACTGCCGATTTCTTCTGTATTGCCGACAAACTAGTAAATATTGCTAATCCGTTTAATAGAAGTTAAATAGAAGTAAAGAGGACTTTGTTTTACCTCTTGGATGAAGGGGGAGAAAATGATGAGTCAATCGATGAACGACCGAACACCGCCACATAATATAGAAGCAGAGCAATCTGTAATTGGAGCGATTTTTCTCGAGCCGCAAGCTTTTACGACGGCATCAGAATTATTGGTCTCTGAAGATTTCTATCGTGCGAGTCATCAACGGATTTTTGCCGCAATGATGGACCTTTCTGAAAAGGGAGAACCGATTGATGTAGTAACGGTCACCACGTATTTAAATAACAAAAAACAGCTGGAAGAAGCGGGCGGTGTTACCTATTTGACACAGGTTGCCGAAAGCGTCCCGACAGCTGCCAATATCGAGTACTATAGTAAAATCGTTGAAGAAAAAGCCATCCTGCGCCGCCTAATACGAACTGCGACCGATATTGTGACATCCACTTTTGAAAAGGAAGATGAAGTGGAGGGTATTCTGAATGATGCAGAGAAAAATATCCTCGAGGTATCCGGACGGAAAAATACAGGGGCATTCAAAAACATTAAAGATGTCCTGATTGATGTATATGACAATATTGAGCAGCTACATCAACAGAGCGGCGATGTAACCGGAGTGCCGACAGGGTTTCATGACTTGGACCGAATCACGTCCGGATTCCAGCCAAATGATTTAATTATCATTGCGGCCCGGCCTTCTGTTGGTAAAACTGCCTTCGCCTTGAATGTTGCGCAGAACGTAGCTGTGAAGACAGAACAGAATGTAGCTATCTTCAGTCTGGAGATGGGTGCAGAACAGCTTGTACAGCGTATGCTTTGCGCGGAAGGTAATATTGATGCCCAGCGGCTTCGTAATGGACAGCTCCAGGCAGATGATTGGGGAAAATTGACGATGGCAATGGGATCCCTGTCAAATGCGGGAATCTATATTGATGACTCACCAGGGGTGCGTGTAAGCGAAATTCGCTCAAAATGCCGGCGCTTAAAACAGGAACATGGACTTGGCATGATATTGATCGATTACCTGCAGCTTATCCAGGGGAGTGGAAGCTCCAAAGAAAACCGTCAGCAGGAAGTTTCAGAGATATCACGTGCCTTGAAAGCATTGGCACGTGAACTGAAGGTTCCATTGATTGCCCTTTCGCAGCTTTCCCGTGGAGTGGAATCACGTCAGGATAAACGGCCGATGATGTCGGATATTCGTGAGTCAGGAAGTATTGAGCAGGATGCCGATATCGTAGGCTTCCTTTACCGTGATGATTATTATGACAAAGAAACAGAGAAACAGAATATTATCGAAATCATTATTGCCAAGCAGCGTAACGGCCCAACAGGCACGGTAGAGCTGGCATTCGTAAAAGAGTATAATAAATTCGTCGATTTGGACCACCGCTATCAGGATGGGGATATTCCTCCTATGATGATGCAAGCATAAAGAATGAAACCCAATATGACGAGATCTACGACCATACCCAATCAATAACCGGTATGGTCTTTTTTTATCGAGTGAAAACTTCGATTGCAGGACTTTTAACCTAAAACGTAAGATTATTATCATAAATATTAATATCGAAAATGAATCAATTTATTTAAAATATCCCACTATTATGGAAGTATTTAAGAGGAAAAAAGCGGATATCTATGGAAAGTTGAGCATAAAACCACTCAAACTGACTCGCAGGCATATATATTGGAAAACAGAGATATATGGACTTTGAATAACCAATGTTTAAGATTTATAGTAGTAAGTAGGCGATTGGGGCGGATAATCAAGTATAGAGAATAATGAATCCTAAACAGATTCATGTTTTTTTATGCTCGCGTACTAATAGAATAGTAGCAAGACTTTCTACATACTTCGACAAAATGGCAACTAGGAAATAAGAGGTGATAATATGCCAATAATAGAAGCAAAAAACTTATCAAAGGTTTTCGGTAAGAATACAAAGCAGGCATTGAATCTGATGGATGACGGTTTAAACAAGGAGCAAATCCTTAAAGAAACCGGCAATACAGTCGGTGTCAATCGGGCAAGTTTTTCTGTTGAGGAAGGGGAAATCTTCGTCATCATGGGACTATCCGGCAGCGGAAAGTCGACACTGGTAAGACTGCTGAATCGTTTAATTGAACCGACTGAGGGCAGTATTCTAATCGATGGTGAAGACCTGGCGAAAATGGATAAAAATTCCTTGCGAAAAGTCCGCAGGGAAAAACTAAGTATGGTATTTCAGCAATTCGCTTTGTTCCCACACCGGACGATTTTAGAGAATGCAGAATTTGGCTTGGAGATTCAAAAGGCGCCGAAAGAAGAACGAAGAGAAAAGGCAAAAGCCGCTTTGGAGATGGTTGGCTTAGGGGACTATATCCACCAGAAGCCCAAGCAGCTATCAGGCGGTATGCAGCAAAGAGTTGGACTGGCGCGTGCCCTGGCGAATGACCCCAAAGTATTGCTGATGGATGAAGCATTTTCCGCATTGGACCCACTTATCCGCAAAGATATGCAGGATGAACTCATTGAACTGCAATCCTCGATGAAAAAGACGATTATTTTTATTACCCATGATTTGGACGAAGCCCTGCGCTTGGGTGATCACATTGCACTTATGAAGGATGGTATGGTCGTACAGATCGGGACACCGGAGGAAATCCTGATGAATCCGGCAAATGATTATGTCGAAAAATTCGTTGAAGATGTAGACAGGTCCAAGATTTTAACCGCACAGCATATTATGAAACGACCGGAAACGGTAAATATAGAAAAGCATGGCCCCCGGGTAGCGCTTGAGCGGATGCGGGAAGAAGGAATCTCCAGTATCCTGGTTATCGATGGCAAACGTAATTTACAAGGGTATATCACGGCAGAAGATGCTTCCGAGGCACGAAAGCAGGATATCGGAAATCTGCATGATATTCTACGAACCGATATTCCGAAAGTGGAACGGGAAACAGCCATGAATGAGATTTTCACGATTATCCATGATGCCCTTACCCCAGTAGCCGTTGTAGAAGATTCGAAGCTGGTAGGCATTATCGTACGCGGGGCTGTCATTGCCGCCTTGGCTGGAGATGGTGAGGTGAATTTACAGCATGCCTAATTTTATGTTAAATATCATTCCGGAAATACCGTTAGCAGATGCAACCGATCGATTTACCGATGACTTAAAAGATACGTTTGCATTTCTGTTTGACCCAATTAGAGAACACTTTGGCAATTTCATGGAATTTGTCGCAGAAGATCTACTCATGAATATTCCGCCATTTGTTTTTATTATAATAGTAGCGTTGCTGGCATTCTTTGTTTCGGGTAAAAAACTGGGACTAGCCGCTTTCTCCATTATCGGATTGTGGCTCATCTACAATCAGGGGCACTGGGAAGACCTCATGAATACCGTAACACTTGTCTTGATAGCCAGTCTTCTTTCGGTCATTATTGGCGTCCCGATTGGAATATTGATGTCGAAAAGTAAATGGGCTAACGCCATATTCGCTCCAATTCTGGACTTTATGCAGACGATGCCCGCCTTTGTCTATTTGATTCCCGCCGTTGCCTTCTTTGGAATCGGGATGGTGCCAGGGGTGTTCGCATCCTTGATTTTTGCAACGCCGCCGACAGTGAGATTTACGAATTTAGGAATCCGGCAAGTTTCGAAGGATCTCGTGGAAGCCTCCGACGCATTTGGAAGCACAGGGGCTCAGAAATTATTTAAGGTAGAGCTGCCGATGGCAAAAGCGACGATTATGGCTGGAATCAACCAGACCGTCATGCTTGCACTTTCCATGGTTGTTATTGCATCGATGATTGGTGCGCCTGGACTCGGTAAAGAAGTTCTATCCTCACTCCAGCGTGCAGAAGCAGGAACAGGCTTTGTTGCAGGTTTGGGAATCGTTATTCTGGCGATTATCATTGATCGTATTACCCAAAATATCAATCGTGTAAAAGATTGATTTGTATAGCTGGTTATCTTTTCGCTATGAAAAGTTTTCCATAAAAAGAAAATAGAAAAGGGGAGATTAGATTTATGTTTAAATTTAACTGGAAACGTCTTGGGCTTATTTCCGGCCTATCATTAGCGCTTGTTGCAGCAGGCTGCGGCTCCGACGATGAAGCAGATTCAGGTTCTGAAGACAGTTCTTCATCCGTTGATGGCCAGGAGATCGAATTAGCCTATGTAGAGTGGGATACAGAAGTTGCCTCTACCCACGTAGTCGGAAAGGTATTGGAAGACTTGGGATATGATGTTAAATTAACTGCACTTGATAATGCTGTTATGTGGGAAGCCGTTGCCAATGGCGAAGCAGATGGTATGGTCGCAGCTTGGTTACCTGGTACACATGGTGCTCAATATGAAGAGTATGGTGATCAGCTGGTTGATTTAGGTACCAACTTAGAAGGTGCCGCAATTGGCCTCGTTGTTCCGTCATATATGGATGTGGATTCTATTGCTGATTTAGAAGGACAGGCAGATCAGACAATCACAGGTATTGAGCCTGGAGCAGGTGTCGTTGCAGCAGCTGAACAGGCACTGGAAGATTATGATAATCTGGAAGGCTGGGAAGTACAGACATCTTCAAGTGGTGCAATGGCAACAGCATTAGGTGAAGCCTATGAAAATGAGGAAGAAATCATTGTTACAGGCTGGTCGCCGCACTGGAAATTCCAAGCCTATGATTTAAAATATCTGGAAGATCCAGAGGGTTCATTTGGTGAAGCTGAAGAGATTGCTACCATGGTCCGCGAAGGCTTAGAAGAAGATATGCCGGAAGCTTATCAGGTATTGGATAACTTTAACTGGACACCAGAAGATCTTGAAGCAGTAATGCTTGATATCTATGAGGGTGCAGATCCGGAAGAAGCAGCAGCTACATGGGTTGAAGAGAATGCTGAAAAAGTAGCAGAATGGACAGAAGGAATCGAATAAATAATGGAGAACAGGCCTGCGGATTATCGGCAGGCCTGTTTTTTTGTGGAAAATCTGCATTTTACCGTACAATAAATTAAAATAATCCCATAAACGTTCGTCTTTTAAATTGACTTCATGCTTTGTTATTGATAAACTTACATTTGGTTATAATAAAAACATACAATCTAGATAAATTTAGTGGAGGTGCACTATGTCCTCAGTAGTAGTTGTAGGAACACAGTGGGGCGATGAAGGAAAAGGGAAAATTACCGACTTCCTATCGCAGAACGCAGAAGTAGTGGCTCGTTACCAAGGCGGTAATAATGCAGGCCATACAATCAAATTTGATGATATTACGTATAAATTGCATTTAATTCCATCTGGTATTTTCTTTAATGATAAAATCTGTGTATTGGGCAATGGAATGGTAATTGATCCGAAGGCTTTTGTAGAAGAGATTGCTTACTTGCATGAGCGCAATGTTTCAACAGATAATTTGCGCATCAGCAACCGTGCACATGTTATTTTGCCGTATCACTTACAGCTTGATATTCTTCAGGAAGAAGAGAAGGGCATTCATAAAATAGGTACAACGAAAAAAGGCATCGGTCCAGCTTATATGGATAAAGCAGCACGTATGGGAATCCGTATTGCAGACTTGATGGATAAAGATGCTTTCCGCGAAAAATTAGAGCAGAATCTGAAGGAAAAGAATCGTCTATTCGAAAAGGTCTATGAAGTAGAGCCAATGAATGTGGATGATATTCTGGAAGAGTATTATGAATATGGACAGCAGATGGCTCAGTATGTAACAGATACTTCTGTTGTGCTGAATGATGCACTCGATGCTGGCCGCCGTGTATTATTTGAAGGTGCACAGGGAGTCATGCTTGATATTGACCAGGGAACCTATCCGTTTGTTACATCCTCCAACCCGATTGCTGGTGGCGTGACGATTGGATCTGGTGTTGGTCCAACGAAAATCAATCATGTTGTAGGTGTTTCCAAAGCCTATACATCGCGTGTTGGTGATGGTCCTTTCCCTACAGAACTGGATGATGAAATAGGTCATACCATTCGTGAGGTTGGCCGCGAATATGGGACAACGACAGGAAGACCGCGCCGTGTAGGCTGGTTTGACAGTGTAGTCGTACGCCATGCCCGTCGCGTTAGTGGTATTACGGACTTATCACTGAACTCCATTGATGTGTTGACAGGAATTGAGACATTGAAGATCTGTACAGCATATCGCTACAAAGGCGAAATCATGAAAGAGTTCCCGGCAAGCCTAAAAGTACTGGACGAATGTGAACCGGTATATGAAGAAATGCCTGGCTGGACAGAGGATATTACTGGTGTCAAGACGCTTGATGAATTACCGGCAAATGCCCGTCATTACTTAGAGCGTGTATCGCAATTAACAGAAATCCCTTTATCTATGTTCTCTGTAGGTCCAGATCGTTCCCAAACAAATGTTGTTCGCAGCGTATATGCACAATAAGCGAACATTTCAGGAGAGGCTGTCATTCGTGACGGTCTCTTTTTTGATGGTATCTTTAATAATACTAACGGATGATGCCCGCAACTGCCGTCTGTGCCAAATTTTTCAGTCAGTAAACAGACGCCGTGTTGCGGTATAGAGCTTTAATCCGCGGTTCTGGTGGGGATTCCGCGGTTTACGGGATAATTCCGCGTTTCTCAGCGTAATTCCGCGGTTCCCACGATAATTCCGCGCTCTTCACAATAATTCCGTGGTTCTCGCGATAATTCCGCGCTACTCAGATTAATTCCGCGCTCCTCGGATTAATTCCGCGTTCCCCATGATAATTCCGCGCTCCTCGGATTAATTCCGCGATTCTCGGATTAATTCCGCGCTCCCCAGGATAATTCCGCGCATCTCGGATTAATTCCGCGCTCCCCACGATAATTCCGCGTTTCTCGCGATAATTCCGCGCTCTTCACAATAATTCCGCGCTTCTCAGAATAATTCCGCGGCCCCCAGCATAATTCCGCGCTTCCCACAATAATTCCGCGGTTTTCATGATAATTCCGCGCTTCTCAGAATAATTCCGCGGTTTTCGGTATAATTCCGCGCATCTCGGATTAATTCCGCGGTTCTCGGTATAATTCCGCGCTTCTCGCGATAATTCCGCGCTTCTCGCGATAATTCCGCGCTCCTCAGGATAATTCCGCGCTTCTCACGATAATTCCGCGGTTTTCATGATAATTCCGCGCTTCTCAGAATAATTCCGCGGCCCCCAGCATAATTCCGCGCTTCTCATGATAATTCCGCGCTCCCCACGATAATTCCGCGCTCCCCGCCATAATTCCGCGTTCCCCAGTATAATTCCGCGCTTCTCGCGATAATTCCACGTTTCTCAAGATAATTCCGCGCTCCCCGTCATAATTCCGCGCTCCACACCATAATTCCACACTCTTCCACTATTTTAATGTCAATTTATGGGAGGAATTATACAGTTTCTTTACATTAGTTCGCATGCCCTTTTTAATCCCTTTTACCTATGTTAGATTAATATAGTGGTAAAATGTAAACAAAAATATCCATAAAATAACGATATATATCGTATCAGAACATGTCGGAGGAAATATGGGAATGCTGAATTGGAATACGAGGGAAAATACGAGAAAGAATAAAAGTCTTATGAGAAAGATGGTTATAACAACCTGTATTGGTTTGGGTTTTACGTTGACAACCGTATATGCTGAAGAATCAATCGGCACTGTCTATCATGTATACGTCGATGGCGATCATATCGGAAAAGTAGACGATAAAGAAGTGGTGCAGCATGTCATCGATCAAAAGGTTGCTGAAGGCGAGAAGGAATTTAAAGATTTCTCATTAACGGTAGGCGAAGAAATCTTTTATATCCCGGAGAAAGTCTTTAACCCAACCTTTAATAATGAAGTGGTTTCAGAGAAATTGAATGAGGAATTAACCGTTAAGGCAAATGCAGTGGAACTGAAAATAGCAGATCGCTCGGTTGGTTATTTTACAGATGAGGAATCTGCATCGAATATTCTCGAAACCTATATCAGCGAGTACGTTGACGAAGATATATTGGAAGATGCAATGCTTTTGGAACCGGATGAAGAGAATAGCGATGCAGAGGTCCTGGCCTTTGAAGCTGTTTCAGATTCAAAAGAGAAAGAAAAGCTTGCCACTGGAGATAGTATGGTAACAGATGTCGATCTGTCGGATCCTGTCACATTCGTGAACGAGAAGGTTTCGCCAAAGGAAATCTATAATGCCGATCAAGGACTTACCATACTGGAAAAAGGAACCCTGGAACAGAAAGTCCATACCGTTAAAAAAGGTGAAGTACTTGGCAGGATAGCCGGGAAATATGACCTTTCAACAGAGAAACTATTGGAACTGAATCCGAAGCTAAAGGAAGACTCGATTCTGAAGCCGGGTCAGGATATAAATACAACCGAATATGAACCTTTTGTAGATGTCATCATCCATGAAGAGAAAAAGGTCAAAGAAAAGGTAGATTATGAGACCGAAGTGATTGAATCGGAAGATATGTATAAAGGCGAAGAGAAAGTAAAAAAAGAAGGAAAAGATGGCTCGAAGGAAGTGCTGTATTCCATTGAGAAAACGAATGGAAAAGAGACCGGAAAAACAGCCCTCGACGAAACGATTACGAAAGAACCGGTTAAAGAAGTTATCATTAAAGGTACCAAAGTGATTTCACGAAAGGGTACCGGGGACATGACCTGGCCTGCAGTAGGAGGATATATCTCCAGCCAGCTCGGCGAACGATGGGGAAAAACACATAAGGGTATCGATATAGCGCGACCGTCCAGCAAGGATATCCGGGCGGCAGATAATGGTGTCGTTGAATCGGCAGGCTATACTAATGGCGGTTATGGCAATAAAATCGTCATTAATCACAATAATGGCATGAAAACTGTATATGCACATCTCGACTCCATCGATGTCAAAGTCGGACAGGTCGTTGAGAAAGGCAGCAAGATAGGTGTAATGGGTTCAACGGGTAATTCAACAGGAACCCACCTTCACTTCGAGGTTCACAAAAATGGTGCATTGAAAAACCCAACTGATTACGTAAGCAAATAGCAGAAAGACCGGCTCCTAGGAGTCGGTCTTTCATATGTACCGACAGGATTCGACAAAATCCGAGAAGTGACAGGCACCACTACAATGCGGTAGAATAGAGATTAGTATTGGAAGAAAAGGATGTGGCTAGAAATGAGTCAAAAAATACTTGTAGTAGATGATGAACAGCCAATTGCAGATATATTGAAATTCAACTTAGAAAAAGAGGGTTATCAGGTAATCGTGGCAAATGATGGTGATACAGCGGTCGAACTTGCCGAAAGCGAAAAACCTGATTTGATTCTTTTAGATATTATGTTGCCGGGGAGAGACGGAAATGAAGTCCTTCGGGAAGTAAGAAAGACCCAGACCGTACCGGTAATCATGCTGACAGCCAAAGACTCGGAGATCGATAAGGTGCTCGGACTGGAGCTTGGTGCAGATGATTACGTGACAAAGCCTTTCAGTAACCGAGAGCTGATTGCCCGCGTGAAGGCAAACCTGCGCAGATTGCAGGTGCCGGACGATTCAGTAAAGACGACAAAAGACATCGTTATCGGAGATTTGACGGTTCACCCTGATGCCTATGTGGTTTCCAGAAAAGGGGAACAGATTGAACTGACGCATCGCGAATTTGAATTATTGCATTACTTGGCCCGTCATATCGGACAGGTTATGACAAGAGAGCATTTGCTTGAAACCGTATGGGGCTATGATTATTTCGGGGATGTACGTACGGTTGACGTAACGGTACGGAGACTTCGTGAAAAAATTGAGGAGAGTCCAAGCAACCCATTGTGGATTGTTACGAGACGCGGTGTCGGATATTATTTGCGCAATCCTGAACAGGAGTAGTTGTCATGAATAAGGTTGGTTTTTTTCGTTCGATTCAATTGAAGTTTATTATCATCTATATCCTTTTGCTGCTCCTCGCTGTTCAGGTTATCGGGTCTTTTTTTACGGAACGGCTGGAGGAATCTCTCCTGGAAAGCTTTAAATCGTCCATAAGCCAGCGTGTGGATTTACTTAGCTACAACCTGGAACAGGCATTCGAGAGACGAGCCAGTGACACTGATGACGACGGCCCCACACTAGAGGAAGAGGTTCAGCAAATCGTTGAGGATATGAACACGGATGATGTATCGACGACAGTAAATATCGTTGATAGCCAAAGCCGAGTTATTGGAACGAATAAGATCGATGCACAGGAAGATCTAGGAAAGAAAAGAACCAATCCCATGATCCAGCAGGCTCTTTTTTTTGAGACATCTGTAAAGGATACCCGAAAGGATTCCGATAATGACCGGGTATGGGTTCATGTAGAACCATTGATTGATTCAAAAGGTATGACCGTTGGAGCGATATATTTCCAATCCTCTTTGGAGGAAGTTTACGGTCAAGTACAGGATATTAACACGATATTCTTTCAAGGATCGATTCTTGCCATCAGCATTTCGGCTCTCGTCGGT
Organism: Oceanobacillus massiliensis str. N'diop; assembly: GCF_000285495.1. GTDB lineage: Bacteria > Bacillota > Bacilli > Bacillales > Amphibacillaceae > Oceanobacillus > Oceanobacillus massiliensis. The sequence continues at coordinate 1,064,631 of NZ_HE610976.1, read as the reverse complement.
ATCCTTGTGGCACGGACGATAACAAAGCCGATTATGGAGATGCGGGAACAGGCTTTGATTATGTCGAATGGTGATTTTAGCCAAAAGGTTAATATTTACGGGAAAGATGAGATCGGCCAGCTGGCAGAGACATTCAATGATCTGAACAGCAGGCTGAAGCATTCCTATGCGACCATTGAAGAGGAAAGGCGAAAGCTCAGTTCTGTGCTGGCCAATATGTCCGATGGGGTGATAGCGACTGATAACGCTGGTGCCGTAACCTTGATGAATGAGGCGGCAGGCAGGCTGATCGGGGAAGTGCCGGAGGATGTTATCGGCGACTTTCTGCTCGATGTGCTTCAGCTGGAAGGGAAAGTAATCGATATTACGGAACTGCAGGATAGCGGTTCCATGATTATTGACTTCAGCGACGATGATACACCGTTTCTTGTCCGGGCGAATTTTTCAACCGTTTCCGACGATGAAGAAGAGATTACAGGATTCATTACCGTTATCAGCGATGTAACCGAACAGGAAAAAGTGGAACAGGAGCGCCGGGATTTTGTATCGAATGTTTCTCATGAATTGCGCACTCCCCTCACAACGATGAAGAGTTATATTGAAGCATTGACTGACGGAGCGTGGGAAGACAAGGAAATTGCACCGAAGTTTCTTCAGGTAACCCAGAATGAAACCGATCGAATGATCCGCATGGTCAATGATCTGCTGCAGCTTTCCAAAATGGATTCAGATGAAATGCCGATGCATAAAGAGCGAACCGATTTCGTCAGTTATTTCCACCAGGTCATCGATCGCTATGAAATGAATATACCGGAAAAAATAACATTAATCCGAGAAATACCAAAAGGGAAATCGCTCGTCTGGATGGATAAGGATAAAATGACACAGGTAATTGACAACATCATTACCAATGCCATCAAATACTCACCAGAAGGCGGCGATATTCGCATGAAGCTGGATATCAAAAGGCATTATTTACTTGTAAGCATTCAGGACCAAGGTATGGGAATCGCTTATGATAAATTGGAAAAAATCTTTGAACGTTTTTACCGGGCTGATAAAGCAAGAACGAGGAAACTGGGAGGTACCGGTTTAGGACTTGCGATCACAAAGGAACTGGTCGAAGCTCACCACGGGAAGATTTGGGCTAAAAGTAAAGAGGGTAAAGGAACAACCATTTTCTTTACACTACCGCTGATGAGTCAGAAGCGGAGGGATATCCGATGAATCTGGAAACGGCAAAATCATTTATCTTAGTTATCCTGATAGGTTCAAGTATAATCCTTTCTTTTGGGATGTTGAATTATCAGACCGAGACAACGCCCCTAAGTGAAGAATCCTATGAACAAGTGGATGTGGGCGGAGTAGAAAAAGGGAAGAATAGTCTAATCGCACCAAATGATATCATTTTTAAGTCGAATGGCAATTTCTTCGGCTTTTCCGAAACTGAACAGCGTGAACAGCTCTATGCATCGATGCAATCCTGGACACTTTCGGATATAACAATAAGTGTTTATGAAGAGAGAACGCCGAGCAGCTATGAAGTAGAAATTATTTTTCCAAGTGAAATTCCGTTTGAGCTGATCAGCAGCATGTTTTCTGTTTCAGAGGAAAATAGCCTGCCCTATTGGTCGTTTGAACGGATATACATTACATTCAATTCAGATATTAAATCACTGGAAGTCGAGTTTGTTTCCATTGATGGCAGGGAAAGAGCAACCGCATTGATCAATAGTCAGGAAAACTATGACCAGCTGTGGTCTTATATGACAAACGTGGAATCGGACATGTTCCGCAGCTATACGCTGATGGATGAAGCGGCCGAGGATATCTATATACCATCCGGGGTAATTGAACTAAATAAGGCAACGTTATTATATACGGGGATTGAGCCATCAGACTTACGGGATGCCCTGTTCCTGAACCCTAGTGTCGTCAGTGAATCCACCAATGCAGGAGTTGGAATCACTTATTTTACCGACAGCAGGCAGATGCAAGTGGACTCCCATAACCTCGGACTTGAATATGTCAATCTCGTCTCGGATAATCCAGAGGAAAATTCGCTTTCTGAGGTTAGTATATTGGAAAGAAGCATTCTGAATATTAACGATCATAAAGGCTGGACAGCGGATTTTAAATTAGATGAATTGGGCACGAATCCAAATACGGTAAAATATCGCATGTATTATAATGGATATCCTGTATTTAACAATTCAAGCCCGGATTTATCGATAATTGAACAGACATGGAGCAACGGCCAGCAGCTGGAGGAATATAATCGTCCCCTTCTTAATTATGGATTTTCAACGGAGACATCAAGCAGTCTGCCATCGGGGGAATATATTATTGGCCAAATCAAAAGCGATAATGATTATAACCAGGAAGAAGTTGAAGATATCAAAATCGGCTATCGTTTAAAGGCGAATACGGATGACCGCTCCGTTGTTCTCGAGCCCATTTGGTATGTGAAGACAGGCGGACACTGGTCAGCAGTTGTATTGAAAGATTCACCGAATCAAGAAGGAGGAGATTGAGGATGCAATGGGGTCACATTAAATCACTATTTATTCTCAGTTTCCTTATCTTGAATATCTATCTGCTTTTCCAATTTGTGGAGAGGCAGAGGGATTCGGATGTTGAAAATCTGGAAAGCGGCGACAATGCCTCTCTGGAGGAGCAGCTCGCATCAGAGAATATTACGATCACTGCCGATACCGATCAAGAGGTTACAGAAGCGAATTATATAAGCGCATCTCAACGATCATTTACGAATGAAGAAATGGAGCAGTTGAATAGCATTGATAATTTACAGGCAACTCTGTCCGGGACCTATTTTATCCTGTCTCAATTTGACAAGCCCATACCGGTTACGGAGGATGCAGATGAAGACAGTATAACGGCACTGGTTACCCCTTATTTATTGGATCCGGATGACTATGCGTATTGGGGATGGGATGAGGAACTGAATATCATCATGTTCTTTCAGAGAAAGGAAGGCAGGACTGTGTATCTGAACCAGAATGCACTTCTGCTATTTTATCTCAACGATAAAAATGAAATCACCCATTACACCCAAACCATGCTTGGTGAAGCTAAAAAGCAAGGAAACACAGAGAGTCTCTCACAGCCCAGACAGGCAATTGGTTCTCTGTATCAAAGCAGAGACCTTATCCAGGACCAGGAAGTGACGGATGTGCAGCTTGGATTCGTTTCCCGGATCAATTCGGAAGAGAGCCAGGTATTTGCACCGACTTGGAAGGTCACTGTTGATGGGGAGAAGAATTATTTCGTCAATGCTATTGAAGGTATCATCTATCCGGGAAATGATACGGAATTTCTTAAGATGACACTGGCCGAAAACTATATGGGCAAGATCTCGCTCTTGCCGGAAGATAATGAGCTCAAGGCACCTGCTACCGCGGTGTTTAATCAAAAGCTCGAACAAGAAAATCGGAGTGAAACAGAATGACATTACGTTTTAGTGTACTGGCGTCAGGAAGTACAGGAAATGCCTTTTATATTGAATCAAACGAACAGAAATTTCTGGTGGATGCCGGATTAAGCGGAAAACAGATGGATCAATTGTTCAGCGGTGTTCATGTAGACCCGTCTGCATTATCCGGAATTCTCGTAACCCACGAACATAGTGATCATATAAAGGGGCTTGGCATCATAGCCAGAAAATATAACCTGCCGATCTATGCAAATGAAAAGACCTGGAAAGCAATGGAGAACTCTATAGGGAAACTGTCACTAGATCAGAAATTCCTTTTTGGCATGGAAGAGGTCAAGACATTTGGCGATATGGATATTGAATCGTTCGGGGTATCTCATGATGCCGCAGAGCCGATGTTCTACACATTCCATCATGAAGGGAAGAAGGTCGCCCTTGTGACAGATCTCGGCTATGTTTCAGAACGGATCAAAAAAACAGTGGAAGATGCAGATGCCTATATCTTCGAGGCGAATCACGATGTGAGCATGCTGCGGATGGGACGCTATCCATGGAGTGTCAAACGCAGAATCCTTGGTGATTCCGGGCACGTATCCAATGAGGATTGCGGGCTTGCACTGACAGATATCATCAGCAACCGTACGAAGCGGATCTATCTTGCTCACTTGAGCCTGGATAATAATATGAAGGATCTCGCACGCATGTCTGTTCAAAGCGTGCTGCAGGAGAGAGGGATTGAAATCGATCTGCATGACACCGATCCGAAGAATCCAACTCCGTTATACGAAGTAGGTTAAATTTCCAGGACTTATGAAGGATATTATTGTTTAATTTTCTCAGCTTTAAGGTAATACTAATATATATTGATATGGTAAGGAGACCTTAAATATGGGATATTACGATCAGAACTATAGGACCCCTTCCAGAAGAAGAGGACGCTGGCTCTTGCCTCTCATCATGGGGGTTATTATCGGTGGATTAATCGTTGTTATCGTTGTACCAGAATTCATGAATGATAATCATTCAACAGGTGACCGTGATGTGACAGAGGAAACCGATCTTGCCGGCAGTGACCCGGGAATGAACAGGTCGCTCCAAGTTGACGTATCTACGCAGCTTACAGAAATCGTCGAAGAAGTGACCCCCGCTGTTGTGGGCATTTCGAATATACAGCAGAGCAAGGATTACTGGCAGCAACAGGAAGGTGTTGAAGCCGGAACAGGGTCAGGTGTCATTTATAAGCAAGATAATGACACGGCCTATGTGGTAACCAATCACCATGTCATAGAGGGCGCAGACACTGTTGAAGTTGTACTGGCAGATGATACCCATTTGGAAGCGAAAATCATCGGCAGTGATCTATTCTCGGACCTTGCCGTATTGAAAATGGATAGCTCCAACGTGAAGAAGGTTATCGACATTGGCTCCTCGGCGAATATTAAGGTAGGGGAACCTGCCATTGCCATTGGAAACCCGCTTGGCCTCTATCTTTCAAGCACAGTAACCCAAGGCGTAATCAGCGGAACAGAACGGACGATACCGCAGGACTTCAATCAGGACGGACGTGCAGACTGGCAGGCAGAAGTTATCCAGACAGATGCAGCAATCAATCCCGGTAACAGTGGTGGTGCATTGATCAATATCAATGGACAGCTGATCGGTATCAATTCAATGAAAATTAACCAGGAGGCAGTGGAAGGAATCGGATTTGCCATTCCAATTGACAGTGCCATGCCGATCATCGAGGAACTGGAGGCAAATGGTGAGGTCGTTCGTCCCTATCTCGGAGTCGAAATCTATTCCCTTGATGAAGTACCGCAAACAGAGTGGAAAAACACCCTAAATCTCCCGCCAGAAGTAGAAGGCGGCGTATATGTTTGGAGTACAGAGGCACTATCACCTGCAGATAAGGCTGGAATCGAGCGGCTCGATGTCATTACTGAGCTGGACGGAGAACCAATTATGAACATGATCGATTTGCGCAAAATCCTCTATCAGGAAAAGGAAATCGGTGATGACGTAGCGGTAACCTATTACCGGAATGGTGAAAAAGCCCAGACCACCATAACGCTAGGAACACAACAATAAACGCTAGCGGCGCGTGGGATAGCTTGTAGGGCGCGGAATAATCATGAGAACCGCGGAATAAACGTGAAGAGCGCGGAATTAATCCGAGAATCGCGGAATAATTGTGAAGAGCGCGGAATAATTGTGAAGAGCGCGGAATAATTGTGAAGAGCGCGGAATAAACGCGGAAAGCGCGGAATAAACGTGGAAAGCGCGGAATAAACGTGGGGAGCGCGGAATAAACGTGGAAAGCGCGGAATAAACGTGGGGAGCGCGGAATAATCATGAGAACCGCGGAATAATCAAGAAAAGCGCGGAAAAACCGCCAGAACCGCGGAATAATCGAGAAAAGCGCGGAAAAACAGTGAGAATCGCGGAATAATCAAGAAAAGCGCGGAAAAAAACGCCAACACCGCAGAATCCCCGCCACCCCCGCCACCCCCGCCCAATCCCCGAGTAAAGCTATTCTCCCTTAAGGGGGAATAGCTTTACTTTCATGCTGAGAAAAGCTCCCGCAAACGAATCTTGCTCTTTCCAACAATAATTCATCCACAGAAAACGAAAGTTATGCACAAACAGTGGATAAAATTTTGGGCGAAATCAATATATGGTATAGAAAAGATACACCATAACAAAATAGCTACGAACACTTGTGCATATGTGTATAACTTTGTGTATAAGCAGGGGTGATTTGATAAAAAAGAGCTATTATACACGGCTTATCCACAAAATTAATCTGTCCTTTGTTGATTATACGATATCAGGGCAAGGTGATTTTTCTAGTGTGCTGCCATAGAATCAGGAGAAGGATGAAGACAACAATATCCAGCCGTGCATTGAAAGCGAATGCTAGAAGTCCTTCCGTCCCAATTACCGGCAGTTTTGTCAGAAAGATTGCTGCAAGCATAATCAGGATAAGCGGCGGTACTGCAAGCCTCATATACATCCTGCCTGCAATCAGCATTCCACATCCAAGCTCTACAATAGCTACAAGAAATAATGTAAGCTCTGGAAAAGGCAGACCGAGATTCATGAAAGTCACTTTGAAATCAGCGCTAATCAATTTCATCAGCCCGGAAATAATAAATACATAGCCTGTTGCATAGCAAATCCATTTTGTCGTACTTATGTTTATCACAAGATTACCTCCCATATTCTCTATTCTTCTAACGTATGCAAGAAGATGGACAAACTTTCCCCTCCATAAAAATTTCATCCGCGAACTTTGTCGAGCCAGCATATTGCCAATGCCGTTAATTATCTCTATAATTCTCTGTAGAAAAGAGTAAGGGAGTGCCGAGTATTGATACGTCGATTTTTTTCCTATTATAAGCCGCATAAGCGGTTATTTATTATTGATTTCACCGCAGCTATCATTGTTGCGTTACTTGAACTTGCGTTTCCTCTAGCCGTTCAATGGTTTATCGATGACCTGCTGCTCGGTAATGACTGGAATATGATTTTGACGGTAGGAATCCTGCTATTATTAGTCTATATTATCAGCACCTATCTGCAGTACGTCGTCAGCTATATTGGCCATAAGCTTGGTGTGAACATTGAAACGGATATGCGAAGAGATCTATTCTTTCATGTGCAGAAGCAATCCTTCCGATTCTTTGATAATACAAAGACAGGCCATATCATGAGCCGGATCACCACGGATCTATTTGATCTTGGCGAGCTGGCACACCATGGACCGGAAGATTTCTTCATCTCGATTATGACCTTTATTGGGGCATTTCTGATTATGTTTACGATCAACCCCGTCTTAGCGCTGGTCATTCTAATCGCCGTGCCGGTTCTTATTTTCCTGATCACATTCGGCAACATCCGCATGAATCGGTCCTGGAAGAGCATGTACGAGAATATTGCCGGAGTAAATGGACGTGTCGAGGATGCTGTATCGGGTGTACGGGTTGTCCAATCCTTTACAAATGAAAAGTTTGAAATGGAGCGTTTTACAGTAGACAACAACAGCTTCCGGAAGGCAAAAATTGGCGCATACCGCGTCATGTCCATTGTCCATTCCAATATTTATCTGCTCATGCGTCTGATTACATTGGTCGTTCTTGTTGCCGGGGCATGGCTGACATTCAATGACAGAATGACCTCTGGTGAGCTTGTCAGCTTTATCCTGTTTGTAAATGTCCTGACAAACCCAATCAACAAGATAACGGCCCTTCTCGAGATGTATCCGAAGGGAATGGCAGGATTTAAGCGGTTCACGGAACTGATGGATATCGATCCGGATGTTTCCAACCGAAACGATGCAAGGGATCTGAAGAATGTATTAGGTGATATTACATTCCAGAATGTGACCTTTGGCTATGGGGAATCCCATACGCCTGTCCTGAATGATATCAGTTTCCAGATACATGCCGGGGAAACGGTAGCCTTTGTCGGTCCATCAGGTGCCGGAAAGACCACCATTTCTTCACTCATTCCGCGTTTTTATGATGTGAACGATGGCAGCATCAAAATTGACGGAATAGATATCCGTGAAGTGACAAAAGAGTCGCTGCGCAGCCAGATTGGTGTCGTACAGCAGGATGTATTTCTCTTTACCGGTACATTACGGGAAAATATCGCCTATGGTAAGCTTGATGCCACGAATGAAGAGATTGAACAGGCCGCAAAACGGGCCCATATGGAGGAATTCATCAAGGAATTGCCTAATGGATATGAAACCCAGGTCGGCGAACGCGGACTGAAGCTGTCTGGCGGACAAAAGCAGCGCATTGCAATCGCGCGCATGTTCCTGAAGAATCCACCAATCCTTATTTTGGATGAGGCTACCTCTGCACTGGATACGGAGACCGAAATGATTATCCAGAAGGCGTTAAATGAACTGGCGAAGAACCGGACGACATTGGTGATCGCCCACCGCCTGGCAACGATCAAAAATGCAGATCGAATTATGGTAGTGACCAAGAATGGAATTGAAGAAGAAGGAAGTCATAAAGAATTATTGGAACGTGATGGGATTTTTGCCCATCTGCATAATGTACAGATGAATTAAACACGAGAGGGATTGCTGGCTACGCTGGCAGAATCCCTCTTTTTTATTTGCCATGCTGATATGAGGATGAATTTCCTTTTCAGACAGTCGCTTTTCACGGCCGCGCTTTGAAGCAAGACCGGGCTCTTGCGGAATTTTCAGCCACACTCTTTTCGATTGAAGTCGGATACCTTCCAATACCGGCAAAAAAAGGCTTGGAGATAGTAAATAACAGCTGTTGCTAAAGCAATGTTATCCACAGTGGGGGATAAGTTGTTGATATGTTTGAAAATTATTAAAATAACTATTTTTTACTTTGGACTCGGTTTGTGAAAAAAATATCGAATCATTCAGTAAAAATTTGTCGATATTTCCCGGGAAATGGAGAAGGATTGGATAAACACCCTAAAACCGGGCACTTTTACCATGAAAACAGTATATTTTAATGCTTAATAGAAAAAATCGTCTTCATCCTGTTCATAAATATCCCCAAATGACAAACCCTATAAAAAAGGAGGTCATTTCATTGTGGAAATTAATAATGGGTCTAAGTATTGCCATCTTTTTTATCATGACAACTATCGCATCACCAGCAGCCCAGGATGTGCAGGTGCAGGAAACAATTCCATCCTATGCGAAATGGGGACGCCTTGCAGTACAGGAGACAAAAGCGAAGTATGCCAATGCCAAAATCGTTGATTATCTTCATGTTGGCAAGGAAACAAAAGACGATACGAGTATCGAGAAATTCAAGCTATGGTTAAACGAAGGGGACAGGGAATTCGGTGTCTTCATTCATATCGAATTTGATACAGAAACCGAAAAAGTACAATCCGTCACATTTGAGGAGACAGATCGGTAAAGGCTCTCTCCTTGCTTACATAAGATCACATGAGAAAATTTCCGCAAGTATTTCTCGATTATCTCCTCTTCATCGCCATGGCTGGAAAAGTATTATTTTCCAATCTTCCCGAAATTTCATTATTCTTTTGCACCATTCTGGTATATCATGAAGATAGATTTGTATTAGAATAAAACTAACAGAGTGAATGCAGAAACTGAATACATAAAAGGAAGGTTCCTATATGAGTGAAGAAAATATAACACGATTACAGCTAAACAATAAGGAATATATCCTTATCGGTACAGCACACGTATCCAAGAACAGCGCAGAACAGGTAAAGGCAGTAATAGAAGCGGAAAAGCCTGACTCCGTTTGTATCGAACTGGATGATGCCAGATATCAATCGATTACAGAAGGAAATAAGTGGAAGAACACCGATATCTTTGAAATCATTAAAAATAAAAAGGCAACCCTGCTATTAATGAATCTCGCTATATCATCCTTTCAAAAAAGAATGGCGAAACAGTTTGGAATCAATCCCGGACAGGAAATGATTCAAGGGGTTGAATCAGCAAAAGAAATAGGTGCAGAACTGGTATTGGCCGACAGGGATATTCAGATTACCTTCTCCCGTATATGGGGAAACATTGGACTGAAGGGGAAGGCCATGCTATTGATGCAAGTGATTGGGGGCATCTTCAGCAATGACAGTATTTCTGAAGAAGACCTTGAAAAAATGAAACAGCAGGATACGATTAATGCCATGCTGTTAGAGTTTACCGAGTATTTCCCGAAATTGAAGACACCGCTTATTGATGAGCGGGATCAGTATTTGTCACAGAAAATAAAGGATGCACCCGGAGAAAAGGTAGTGGCCATTCTTGGAGCGGCCCATGTTCCGGGAATAACGAAGGAAATTCAGCATGATCATGATTTGAAACGCCTGTCCCGGCGGCCGGCCAAATCGAAAGCACCGAAAATCATTGGCTGGACGATCCCGATTGCTATTCTTGCCATTATTGCCTATACATTTTATATGAATCCCTCGGCAGGTCTGCAGCAGACCATTAGCTGGATTGCATGGAATGGCTCCTTATCGGCAATTGGTGCATTGCTCGCATTGGCGCATCCACTCGCTATACTGACAGCCTTTGTTGCAGCACCAATTACTTCACTGAATCCATTGCTTGCAGCGGGCTGGTTTGCCGGATTTGTACAGGCATATGTAAAGAAACCAAATGTCGGAGACTTCGAACAATTGGCCGATGACGTCCATACGGTCAAAGGCTTCTGGGATAACAAGGTCACCCGGATTCTTCTCGTTGTCGTCCTTGCAAACCTTGGAAGCTCACTGGGAACCGTGATAGGCGGACTCGATGTCGTCCGTGTCTTTATTCATAATCTAATGGGTTAAAATGGCCAAACAAGCAGAAAAACACTTTCCAATGTGAAAGTGTTTTTCCCTTTATGAATAGTTATTCTCTTCAATCTGTTCCAGCTTGTTTAGCAGAACATCCAGCTCCTGTGAAATTTTTATGATCTGCTGGTTTTGAAGCTTGCTCTCAGAGGCATTGTACATTTTGGCTCTAAGCAGCTCCACTTGTGTCTCAATCTTCTCTTTTGTATTCAACAGTCAACACCCGCTTCCGATACAATACTATATAACCGGAATCAATTGGAGCCAAACCCTTAAACTAATGATTTATAGGGACAAGCTGTCATTGCCAGCCGATAACGAATCATTGTATCATAAGGGCTTGCTGAATTTCAGGTTATGATATCTGACAGAAGCTGGTTATAGGTCTGCGGCAAATGGTGCAGACTAGTTGTTAGTAGCTCTATCGGCTCCTTATTAGACGCTTAAAAGCGGAGCCTCAGCGATTTGATTAAAAGTTTTGAAAATGTCTGTCTCTTTGGTAGCATATTACTTTTTTCTTTTTGCTATATAAGATATGATGTAGCTAGTTAACTATATTTTTTTGTGTACATATTAGAGGAGGAATACACTCGTGATCATTGCGATCATCGTACTACTATTTGTTTCATTTTTCTTTTCAGGAAGTGAAACCGCATTAACCGCAACAAATAAGATGAGACTCCAATCAAAGGCAAATAATGATGATATAAAGGCAGGCAAGATCCTGCAGCTCGTCTCTAAGCCCAGAGAGTTTATTACAGCGATATTGATTGGTAACAACATCGCCAATATCCTGCTGCCGACACTCGTAACGATGATGGCATTGGATTATGGATGGAATGTCGGAATAGCATCTGCTGTTTTAACCGTGGCCATTATTATCTTCTCTGAAGTGATTCCGAAATCCGTGGCAGCGACATTCCCGGATCGGATCTCATACATGGTATATCCATTCATAAAATTTGTTGTCGTCCTATTAAAGCCAATCACCATCCTGCTGAACGGACTGACCGGAATCATTACCAAAGCACTCTCCAAGGGACAGCCTGTATATCCAGCCATCTCCAAAGAAGAATTGATGGCAATTGTCGATATTGCAGATTCTGAAGGAACATTCAAGAAGGAAGAATCGAATCGGATTCGAGGCGTCCTTGATTTCTATAATATGAATGTGAAGGATGTACTGAAAACACCCCGTGTGGAGATTGTCTCGCTTCCGAGTACGGCAACATTTGAAGAAGTAAGAGACACCGCCCTTAAGAATCCATTTACAAGATATCCGATTTATGAAGATGATATCGATAACATTGTAGGAGTCTTTCACTCCAAATACCTGATTGCCTGGACGGTTGAGATGGGCAAATCCTTGAAGCACTATAGTGATACCGAACCATTGACCGTCTATGAATTCCATTCGATTGAATATGTATTCCGCAAGATGACCAAAGAGAAAAAGCATATGGCAATCGTCCTGGATGAATATGGCGGCACAGAAGGGATACTCACCCACGAAGACATCATCGAAGCGATGATCGGACTGGAAATTGAAGATGAAACAGATGTGGAAAGTGATTCCCTTGTCGAGAAATTGACCGACACCGAAATTATTTGCGATGGAAAGATCACACTGCACCGATTGAACGCCGTTTTCCACACCGATATCCCGGAAGAAGAAGATGTCCTCGCCGGATACCTGCTGAAGGAATTCAGTGAATTTCCCAAACAGCAGGACGTCATCGAACGCGACAACCTGACATTCCGGATTCTCGAGGTCGACGGAAGATCGATTAAGCAGGTACAGATAATCAAATAGTATATGTAATCCTCAGGCCCCATCCTTCACTTGATTGATGGGGTTTGCTATCGTCTGGGATGAACGTACCAGGCTCTGAATTGATATAAAAGTATGGAGTAAAGGACCGATAATATGAGAATAACGATTGTTTCAGTAGGGAAATTAAAAGAAAAATATTTAAAGCAGGGCATTCAGGAATACATGAAGCGCCTCACCGCCTATGCAAAAGTGGACATCATCGAGGTTGCCGATGAAAAGGCACCTGAAAATATGAGTGAAGCAGAAATGCAGGAGGTCAAACGAAAAGAAGGCGAACGCATCCTATCCCACATCCATCCCGACACCTATGTCATCACACTGGAAATCAACGGCAAAATGCTAAGCTCCGAACAGCTCGCCGCCAAAATGGACGAACTCGCCACCTACGGAAAAAGCAAAATCGCCTTTGTGATTGGCGGATCGCTAGGGATTAGTGAAGCAGTACAGAAGCGCAGTGACCTTGCCTTATCATTTTCAAAGATGACGTTTCCCCATCAGGTCATGCGGTTGATACTGCTGGAGCAGGTATATAGGGGATTTCGGATTATTAGGGGGGAACCGTACCATAAGTAAATGAGGTTTTTTGACAAAGTAAAACTCATTCAAGATAGAGATACAAAATTTAACGTGGCCAATAAATATATGGAGAGAAAACTATTTCCATTTATTTATTGGCTCTTAATATTTTTTTCTTTGCAAAAAAGTTTTTTTTAATCTATAATTTATGAAGATATATTTGATTAGTGTTGACAAGTGTTGGAAAGTGTTGAATAGGTTTGGAAGGGGTTGCGATATAGTGACAGAAAAATTGATTAATAGCTCTAAAGAGTTGTTTACTGTTAAAAAAGCTGCAGAATTTTTAGGGGTTAGTACCTCGACTATTTATAGAGCAGAAGAAAAAGGATTACTAAGAGCTATAAAAACACCAGGTGGACAGAGAAGGTTTGAAAGTAGTGAGTTAGAAAATTATAAAGAAGAAAGTAAGAATTTCAAGGCTCCTCAAACTCCTTCGACAGGTAATAAACAGGTGGGTTTTGAGCAATTAGAATTAATTGACAATGAAGAAAAGAGATTAAAACAAAAAAAGGTAGAAAATGACTCTGTAGATACTACTGAAGATGAATTGGAAGAAAAAAATGAAGGTGTTTATGACCCCCGAAATAAATTAAATAATTTAACTGGAAAAGAGTGGCTTCCAGAAACTAAGAGCTTTTGGTATCAAAAAGGATTAGGTTCCAAACATCCACATGCTCAAATTGAGAAACAGCATCCAGCACCTTTTTCATATCAAGATGTTGGTAGATTAATAGCGTTCTTTACAAAAGAAGGGGATAGTGTGTTAGACCCGTTTCTTGGGGTAGGCTCTACTCTTAAAGCTTGTGGTTTATTAAGTAGAGAAGGAACAGGTATTGAACTTTCTCCTAAGTGGAGTTCGCTGGCTAAAGAACGGTTAGAATTTGAAGTTGGAGAAGGAGAGTCAGAGAATCATAGTATTATTACTGGGGATAGTAGAATTGAGTTAAAGAACCTTCAAGATAATTCATTCGATTTTATGGTAACAAGTCCTCCTTATTGGGCTATTTTAAATAAAAAGGCCGACCATAAAGTAAAAAAGAAAGAGTTGAAAATAACCTAGCAACTAATTATTCAGAAGATGTTCAAGACCTTGGTAATATTCCAAATTATGAAGAATTCTTGGAGATTTTAGTGAATGATGTATTCCTAGAATGTGCCCGTGTGATAAAACCTGAAAAGTATATGGCAATTGTTGTATCTGATTTTAGAAATAAATCTGAATTTATTAGCTTTCACAGTGATTTAATACAGCAGCTGAATAAGAATCGAGTTAACGATGATTATATTTTAACTTTACAGGGTGTTAAAGCACTCATGCAGAATCATAAATCATTATTACCATACGGATATCCGTTTGCATATGTGGAAAATATACATCACCAGTATATTTTAATATTCAGGAAAACAAAAATGAAGAGGAAGAAATAAAGATGCAGTATGAATTTAATCAAGTATATAAAGAAGATTGTGATATAGCACTACCTAAATTAGTGCAAGATGGTATTAAGTTTGATTTAATTTTAACTGACCCTCCCTACAATTTACGCAAGGACTTTGGAAATGATAGTGATAAGTTAGAATTAAATGATTTTATAGAAGTTAATAAAAGAAGATTAGCATACTGTAGTGACTTAATGGATAAGAACGCTAGCATAGTTTGGTTTGGTATACACCATTATATTGGATTTATTCAAACTATGATGTATGAATTAGGGTTGTCGTATAAAAGAATGAACATTTGGTATTATGAAAATGGTTTCTCTAGAACGAAGAAAACCCCAGCTACACAATATGAACCATTTTTATGGTTCTCTAAATCAGATAAGAAATGGACATATAATGCAGATGACGTACGGGTCCCATATAAAAGTGCAGATAGGTTAAAGACACCTGTATATTATAAGAACTCAAAAGGTGAAACAAAAAAATGGGTTCCCAATCCTTTAGGAGCGTTACGAGGGGATGTTTGGTCGTATCCTACTCTAGCAGGTAAGAATGCAAAAAAAGAGAGAACAGAGCATCCTACACAAAAACCTATAAGTCTAATTCTAGATATTATTAAAGCCCATTGTCCCAAAAACAAAGATGGATTCTATGAAGGAAAAATATTAGACCCGTTCTTTGGTTCCGGAACCCTTGGAGTTTGTTGTGAAATCCTAAATAAGGAAGGGCATAATATTCAATGGATGGGCTTTGAAATAGAGGAAAAGTGGGTTGCCATTACTAATCAAAGAATAAGTGAAGTTAGGGAGACCTTGGTATAGGTCCCCCTTTCATTCATTTAGATGTTTCTAGAATTGAAAGGAACGCTTCAGATATGAGAACCTTTCTTCCTATAATATCTTCTAACATGTTCCTTAAACTCAGATTTTCTGAATCAAGATAAAAGCTTGTATTAGAAAAATCGAATGTTTTATTGTTCCAAATTAATATAAAGAGAGCTCCAATTGTCAAAGTATTTATTTTTATATTCAAAATATTTTTAATATCTCGGATTACCCTATAATACTCTGTCCTTGAATTTGCGAGAGACATTGAAACAATTAATGGTGTCAAAGTTTTAGATTTTATATTATACCTTGAATTTAATACTGCTATATTATCTAACATATTTCTAGGTGAATCCAAAATACCCATCGATGCAAGTTCAACTTCTAAAACTCCAGCTTCAGTTCCAGGTGGCCCTAAAACACCATCCATTCTAAGATTTACATCTCCTTTTCTTCGAATTGCACATGAAGTTCCTGTTTGGATAAGTAAATTTCTAGTTAGCAGATTAGGGAATTGAGCATCTACTTTTAAACTCATCATTTTACTGTAGATTACATCAAATATTCTATCTTCTTCTTTTATAAATAAACCTTCCTTTGGTAAAGATTCTAATAAAATCTTATTTTCTTCTATATGTTCGATAGTTTTAGAGGTATCTTGTTGAGTACATATTTCAAAAGATTCACTTGAATCATTATTTATAACTGCAAATACTTCTTGAGGTTGTTCTTTTTCACCAAAGGTTTTAAAATATATTGCTCCACTTGGACATCTTGATGCACAAATTCCACAAGCAATACAACGATTAGGGTCAATGGTAGGAGCACCGCTATCTGCATCTAGAGTAATAGCTTCAGTAGGACATACATTACTTACATTATCTTGTGGAAAGGACATAAAAGTATCATTAATTAGCTCTTCTTCTTTGTATTTCATACATGGAGTATCAGGACAGTGTAAACAACTTCCACTTATAATGGTGTTATTATCTAATAGAATCTTAGCTGGTCCATTCTCATTGTAAATCATTTTCTTAGGTGGAGAATTAGGAGAAAATAATTTTGGATTTATTAGTACTTCTTTTTGCTTAAATATCTGAGACATTAATTATGCCCTCCATTCCTTTTAAAGTCTCTATGTTAAGCTCTTTCCCCTGAACTACCTTTAACACTGCTAAGTATAATAATGTTTTGATGTCTAAAATTCCAATCTTGATATTATAAGTAGTCTTAATGTCACTTATTAGCCTATAAACATCTGACCTATTATTTGGAATTTTATAACCGATGGCCAAAGTTACAGTGTCATTATCAGTTTTGTAAGCTTTTCGTGACAATAAGACAATTTTATTCTCAAGAGCTTGACGCACTGCTTTAACAGATAAGAATTCCTCTTCAGAAGGTGATTTAATTTCAATAGGTATACTGTAGTTCTCATCAATAATTATTGCGTCCCACCTTTGGTAATTAACTCCATGTCTTGGATTTTCGCAATCAAAACCCATAGTCCTAAATAAACTAGATACCAATGGATAAAAGACATCTTTATCTGTCGTAGAATATTTACTGGTAAGTTCATTCACAATTAAATCTATTGAATTCCCAAACTCTTCAGCAAGTCTTTTTATTTCTGCTCCCATAACTTCTGTTTGAGGGTCATTAGAGCTACTTGTTGAATTTTGGAGAAAAATCGTACTTCTCACCGGTTCTTCATTATCTTTCTCCTCAATCACACTTACCTCTGCAACCTGGTTAATATTCTCTTCAAATGTAGGGACAGGGCCTGTAATTGGCGATAATGCCTCGTTCACAAAGGATTGAGGAAGTGTTTGAAAAGGAGAAAAAAGTATCTCTTTATTACTGGATTTATATAATAACTTTTTATCTTCTTCTAATTGACTTTTTATATGGTCAATATCATAATCGGACCGTTCTAACATTTCAAAAAACCCAATTCTACTGAGGATAGCTAATTCACTATCAGACTTGGACTCGAGGTCTGGATAGTAAATGTTTTCTATTTCATCTAACCAATCTACTGTCATCTCTCCTTCTTTTGTTAGACATAGCATACTTCTGCTACCTTTATAAATTTTTTCTGCTCTATCTTCTACCCAAGCAGAATATCTAAGTGCTGCCATGGGGAATCGAGTGTAATTTTGCAATGTGTTAATTTGTATCTTAAGTTTGGAAGAGAGGTTTTCAAGTTCCTCCTTAAGAGCCGCCCTATTATTGGAGGATTCTCTTATCTGGTGCATTTTCTTTATCATATCTGTATAGTTTTCATCGGTATAATTTAAACTTAAAGGCCCTATTATCATCTCGTCCCTATTAATTTTCCCATCTAAATCCTTCATTGTTTTTAATATGGTGAAGAATGGTCTGTTAATATTCTGCGACTTAATTTCTAATATTTTGTTAGGATAATTAATACCTAGTAGACATTGCCGAATTAATGGAAGAGGATTGTTTTTTGAAACTGCCATATGTTCTCCTAATAAAGTAAATCTATATTGCAGTTTACTTTTATCAGTTGACTGTATCCACCCTAGAGTTCTATAAACTTCTGCATACATTTTTGATTGATTGTAAAGGGGGTCTAATGAACGTTTTTTGCGGGTAGACCTTGTTAAAGCTTCCTCCCCCATGTACCCTGAGGAACTAGCAAGATTGGCTAATGTTAAAGTCTTGGACATATCATCTAAAGTAAAGGAATACTGCTTATTCAAGTAAGAATAAAGAACTTGAAATATTTTTGTCATTGTAGGAATATTTGACCCGGGATTAGGAAATCTAATCATTCTAATGCCTCCCATAAATAGAAATATAGACCAATCATACTATGCTATTGAGATTATGTGAACCTAAACATTCTTGTAAATATATATTATTATCTTGAATTTAAAGAGGTTATCTCTTGGGCA
>NZ_HE610976.1:1029606-1044843 GCF_000285495.1 Oceanobacillus massiliensis str. N'diop | reverse complement strand
TACAGGGCATTAGGGATAACCTCTAAATTATTTATATTAAAGGAGATAATAAATGAATAATTTACCTGCAAAGAGGGTTAACATTGTATCAGTCAAGTTAGTAAAAGAATCTAGTATCCTCTATAAAAAAAGGAGTATTCGCTCACCACAGGATGCGTATGAATTACTAAAAGGATTCTTAGAAGATAAAGACCGTGAGCATTTCATTGTTGTAACCTTAGACACCAAGAACCAACCAGTATCCATAAATGTCTGCCATATTGGTAGCTTAAATGCCAGTATCGTTAGTCCTCGTGAAGTTATGAAATCAGCTATCTTGTCATCTGCAGCGAGCATCATGGTAGCTCATAATCATCCTTCTG
This sequence comes from Oceanobacillus massiliensis str. N'diop, assembly GCF_000285495.1. Taxonomy (GTDB): domain Bacteria; phylum Bacillota; class Bacilli; order Bacillales; family Amphibacillaceae; genus Oceanobacillus; species Oceanobacillus massiliensis. The sequence continues at coordinate 1,044,481 of NZ_HE610976.1, read as the reverse complement.
GTGAAACCACCCCATCAAGAGAAGACATCGACGTTACAAAACGTCTTGCTGAAGCAGGTAAGCTAATGGGTATTGAGCTGTTGGACCATCTCATTATTGGAGAGGGAAACTACACATCCTTGAAAGAAAAAGGATACATATAAGGAGGAAGGTCAATGTGTTACTACAACGCCGAACATTTCGCTATCTTTATGTCGTTGCAATTTGGAATTGATGTTGATGAAGAACAAGTCGGAGAAGAGTCGGCTCTTTTGTATAAGGAAGAACTTGATGAAAATTTAGTTTCAGAAGAACTGCTTAAGATTGTCCCAGAAATGGTATTGGTTCACTATTGCGTTTACGATAATAAAGAACATGAGTGGTTGGTTTGTGTAGCATCTGATGCTGATACGAACCAATCACTCTTTTTAATTTGCCTAAAAAATGGAGAGAAAGTTCACGAAGAAATTTTATTGAGCGGTGAGGGAAATGAGAATGACACATAAGGTGCGCTCTAGTAAATGGAGCGAGCTAATTGATGAATTAGAAGAACGTTCATTCCAGGGAGTTACGTTTGATATGGCTGATTTGTCTTTTGTCTACTTTTTAGCGAAAGACAAATCTGGTGTTATTGAGATAAAGGTATGCTTTGAAAGAGGGGATATATACCAAAGAGAACTTGGATACGAGGATTGGTGGTATGTAGATTATTTAGAATCGAATACCCACATTGAGAAGTAATAAAGAGGGTGAATCACACCCTCCTTTTGCTATCTAGTTATTCCCCATCGAACAGCTCCAAGAACTCGTCTGAAACTTCATCTCCGTCTGCAAAAAGCACAATGCTATCTTGGTCAATTATTGTCTTTAAGACGATTCCTTTAAACACTTCCTCTATAAGCATGGAGATTTCCTGAGCTTTTCCTTTATCTGTTTTAATAAAAAATGTTTTGACGTGACCACATGTTGCGGCATCACTGCTATGTAGCAATTCATAGAGGATATCTAGGTTGTATTTTTTTTGTTCCTTGTATGAAAGTTCAAAAAAACCATAGCTATTTTTTTTGAAGCCAAGTTCTTTTAAATCCCTCTGCACTGTTGATTGACTAGTATCAATCCCTTGTTTCTTTAGTTCAAACACGATGTCCTCATGTCTAGAGAAATCATTCCTTTCTAATATAAGCCGGATAGATTTTTGTCGGGTGCTTTTAGCAGAACTTCTTTGTTTGTTAATAGATTTGATATTTGAATCCATGATGTTTAACTCCTCCTGAAAAAGTTCACATTTTAGACACATTTCAAAATAACGTTCTTTAAATAGCTGTTTCATTACCAACTATTCAAAACTGACTGAATAATCTTCAATCGATAGTAGACTAATTGTTTTTAATTGAAAAGATGATGGCGCGAGTTACCTAATGAATAAAGTAATGAATAATTATATTATAAATGAATTTTTATAAAGAATGAACCATTGATATAAAAGTAATTTGTTATTCAAAATATAAATTTTATGCGATATATTCATTTGGCAGGACAAAACGATTAGGGGGTAATGAAATGTCATTAGTAAATCATATTCGAAAGAACTATAAAGGAAATCTAACATTATTAGATGATTCGAAAAGAAGTAATGAAGTTTTTTGTGAAGCATCCGAAAAAGAAGCGCATTTAATAGACCTATACGATTTTGGAATTGAATTACAAAGAAATTTCAAAATTGAAAAGGAATATGAAGTGTTACAAAATATTATTTCCTTAAAGAACGTGATGATGTTTGCCGAAATTAATCGCTACAAAAAAACACTGTTTGTGGATATGGAAGAACAAGAGCGAAAGAAGAAGATTCAGCTTGTTGTTGATAACTTAGTGAAATTTGATAAGAAACCAGTGGGTTATGAGATTAAAGAGAATGTAATTATCGTTGCATGGTACTTAGATTCTGTCATAGATACTAATACTTTTACATTCCAACTTGATAGTTTGATTTAAAAATAGAATGGAGGATTAATTAAATGGCATTGAAAAAGGTTAGGCGACCAGTACTCCAAGGAGAAAAGGAGTTTAATGAAATGAAGGAAAAAGAAAGAGTGAGTGCATTGGAGCAGGAAAGTGAAGCCCAAGAACTGCAGCTGGAAAATATAGAAGAGTCTCAAGAAGAACTGCCTTATGACACTAACAATTTGGAACCCAATTATTCTAATCTAATAGAAGGTGAATCGCCTCTTGAACGGCTAATCACTTTTTTGGACGGTAAAGTGAGATTGCCGAGAAAAGCGAAGGTGGGAAAGGGGGTATGCCTTTTCCAAATTAATAGTGTTGCAACAAAAGAAGGTATTCAAGGGAAGTTTGGTTCATATGACCAATACCTATTTACCTTTTCACTATCTCAATCAAGCGAAGAAGTTCCGGTACAGATAACAGTTCCTTTCATTATTTCTTCAAATCCTGAATCGCTATTAATGAAGTTTTTAATGAGCTTTAGGTCGATATTCGAGGGGCAAAGGATTACCGTTCAACAGTTAGTTGGCTTGAGAGGAACATGTGAAATTGACCATTACATTACCGAAGCTGGGGATGAATATGAAAGATTAGTTGTTAAGAGCATAGAAAATCACACCAATTAATAGAGAGAGAAGAATAACCTTCTCTCTCTAAACCAAAAGGAGAAAAGACATGATAAAAAAAATATATGAATTGCAAAAATTTCTTACATTATATCCAATAAGCCAAGTAAGGTTATTAAATTCTTCTGAAATACTTAGAGTGTTGGTCCAAGAAATAGCAATTCCAAAAAGGCTCTCAGTGTTAAAAACAGCTGTCAATATGACAGCAATTGGTGAAGAAAGTGAGTTCTTTTCTGCATTAATGGAATACGTTTATGATATGCCGAAAGGACAGTCTCTTGAACTTTACAGAACTGCTGACACGATTACTGAATCACTAGTACCAGAAGCTTTAATTTTGGAGATGGTTCATGTCTTAAAGGTTGGAAAAGCAGAAGAAAGAGGCTTCCTCTATGATGAGAAAAAGAACCAATTTGCCTTTAATCCCAATGCATTTGCAAGGCATTTCCTTAAACGATGCCATGTGCGTTCGACAAAAGACGGAAGGTTATTCCTCTACAACATGAATGGATTCTATGAAGAACTTTCCGAAGTGAATTTGGGAAAAGTTATCCGAACTGTTATGCATGAAGGCAGGTGGGACAGTTGGAAGAGTAACTATGAAGCTGAGGTTTCCAAGGCTCTTCAACGTGAAGCACCGACAGTTGATGAAATGAATACAAAGCGAGACTTTATCAACGTAAGAAACGGTATGTTGAATTTATCGACCTTTAGGTTGGAAGCACACTCTCCTGACTTTCTTTCGACAGTTCAAATTCCCATTGATTATGACTCAAACGCTCAGGCTCCGAAGTTTCTTGATTTCATGAATGACATAACAGTTAACGATGAAGAATTAATTGGTGTTCATCAGGAACTGATTGGTTATTGGTTGACAGGAGACACCAAGGCTGAAAAAGCGGTTTATTATTACGGGAGTGGAGCCAATGGTAAAAGTGTTTTGGCTTCAATTATCACTGAATTAGTTGGACCCCAAAACGTCAGCAGCGTACCTCTATCCAAGTTTAATGACCAATTCGGTATGGAAAGTATGATTGGTAAGTCGCTTAACATATCTGCCGAGAACGAAATGGGTGGAAAGGCACTTAAAACCGAAAACTTTAAGGCGATTGTTAGTGGAGATAACATCACTATTAACATTAAGTATCGTCCTGCGATTAGTTACCGCCCATACTGCCGGTTGGTGTTTCTAGTCAACAACCTTCCTGATTCATCAGACGTTACAGAAGGCTATTTTCGAAAACTTATTATCGTGCCTTTTTCAAGAACCTTTAAGAAAGACGAACGAGACGTAGATTTGAAAGACGAACTGCTTAAGGAACTGCCTGGAATTCTTAATTGGGCGATATTAGGATTGAAGCGGTTGAGAAGCAATAACTATCAATTTAGTGCCTGTAAAGCAATTGAAGAAACGGAACGTGCTTACTTTGATGAGCAAAATCCAGTGAGAGAATTTTTTCACTCTCATGTGGTCCAAGAGGTCGGTTCCCGAACTAAACAGTCAGACTTCTACAATATGTATAGTCAATGGTTAAATGTCCAGGGAATTGACGACAAAGGAACGAAATCACGTCAAGTATTTTGGCGCTATTTCAAAGTGATTTTAGACAGAGAAAATATCTCGATTGTGAAGAAGAAAGTTAAAGGAACTGTCTACTTTGACGGAATAAAGCTGATAGAATTGGAAGATTTCCGGTTCCCTACTCTAGCTGGCGATATTATTCAGTTCTAGGGGGGGGTAGGGGGTGTGTGAAAAAGCAAAAAACTGCTCAATACCAAAGGCAAAAAACCCAATGAAAGTTTTGTTTTAGCTAACCACCCCTCCCCCCTTCTATCAAGGAAATGAAATATATATTATTACATCGATGAGGAGAACTTGCCATGAACGAAAAAGAAAGTTCAATCTACGAATATCAAAATATGTTAGACATCTTGGCGGAGATGGTCACAGAGTACCTTACAAAACACCCCAAAGGAGGAGATTCCAATGATAAGCAGAGATGAAACTGAACAGCAGAACCAAGAAAAGATAGTAATTTACACAAGAAATACATCGTGGACCCAACCCGAGGGGTACAGAGTTCATCGAGACGTCCAGGTCTTAAAAGACAAGTGTGAGCGTGTTGGATATCAAGTCAGTAGAGTCTACTGGGAACCAAGCTCGGAATCTAATGAGAAAAGAAGAAAAGTATTAAAGCAAATGTTGGAGGATGCTGCTGAAGGCTTGTTCGGGGCAGTTGTTGTTTGGGATGTATTCACGCTTACTCCTGATGGGAAAGAACTTCAACAAATAGAACGAGAGCTTGCAAGATATGGTGTGGAAATTTTTTCAGTAATGGAACCTTTCGACACTTCCACAGGAGAAGGATTGAGAGTGTTTGAGTACATGTGCAAATTACTCAATACGAGACATTTAAGGTTAGCAGCCATGCAAGGGATTCCGCTGTCACTGGTAGCACGTTGGTTAATTAAAGATGAAAACAAGAAAGGGGGTGAATTTGATGCCGAACTCAGCGAGGCAACTACATGACCAGCTTGACCAATTTAGCCGAACTGGAACACAGAAAAGAGCCGCTATCTATGCCCGAGTCTCTACGTTGGAACAGGCAGAAGAAGGGTACAGTATTGACGAACAGGTACGAGTTCTTAGAGAAATGTGCGAGCGAGAAGGTTACGTTGTTCATAAGGAATATGTGGACAGAGGTAAAAGTGGAAAAAATATTAAAGGTAGACCTGCTTTACAACAACTACTACATGATGCCAATAGTAAAGACTTTGAATTAGTGCTTGTTTGGAAGGTGAATCGCTTTTCTCGAAAGACGAAAGACTTGCTTAATATTGTTGAAGAACTTGAAGGGAAAAATATTGTTTTTCGCTCATATACTGAAAACTATGAAACAGCAACTCCTGCTGGAAAAATGCAGTTCCGTATGTTGGCAGTTATTGCAGAATTTGAACGAGATAATATCGCTCAAAACGTAAAGATGGGGATGTTAGCACGAGCAAAGGAAGGTTCCTGGAATGGTGGTCAGGTGCTTGGTTATGATGTCGTAAGCGTTCCAGGAGAGAATCGTAAAAGAAAGCTATCTACCCTTGTGATTAATCCAACAGAAGCGCAAACGGTCCGAAAGGTATTTGACCTTTACGTTGAGGGGAATGGTTACAAATCCATCGCAAACAAACTCAACAATGAAGGACATCGAACAAAAAAGAACAAAGACTTCTCTATCAACGGGGTAAAAACGATTTTAAGCAATCCCCTTTATGCAGGATTTATTCGATACAATGTCCGGAGAGATTGGAACGAGAAGAGGAGAAACAATATCAATCCTCACCCTGTAATTGAAAAGGGGCAGCACGAAGCCATCATATCAGAAGAAACATGGGAAAAAGCAAAAAATATCATGGCGAGCAGAAGCGGCAAGCCTAACCGAATACATGACGGCGAGTTCCCTCTCACTGGTATCATGAAGTGTCCTGCATGTGGGGCAGGAATGGTAATTGGCAGGACAACGAATACACTCAAGGATGGAACAAAAAAGGTTCTGGAGTATTATGTATGTGGAGCTTGGAAGAACAAAGGTTCAGCGGTTTGTCGCTCGAATGGAGTAAGGACGGATTATGCAGACCCTTATGTACTTGAAAAGCTATCAAACATAGCAACAAGTGATGTGCTTATAGAGCAAATTGTTGAACGGATTAATAACAAGAAAGAACGAGATTCTTCTCCACTTCAACACGAGTATGAGACCTTGAAAAAGGCAATAGAATCTAATCAACAAAAGAAAGAGAAGGTCCTTGGTCTGTACGAAGATGATTTGATTCAAAAAGCTGACCTTGTTCAACGATTATCCACGTTGAATGAAGAAAAGGAACGACTTGAAGAGAGGCTATCACCAATTGAATCGCAGATGGGGCAAGGTGGTACACAGCTTATAAACTTTTCTATGGTCAAACAGGTTATGCAGAACTTCATGATTGCCTATCAAGAGTCATTGACCAGAGAGCAGAGGAAAAGGCTGATGCACCTGCTCATCCGTCAAATCACCATCAATGAGGACCGAAAGATTGATACGATACAAATACAACTCAATAAAGAAGTTGCAAAACACTTCACCTTTAAAGGGGGAGAGGATTCATCTATTACGGATGAGTTCTCTCCCCCTTTTTCTATTTTAATTAACCTATAAAAAGGAGCAAATAACTTATGAGCATTATTAATGTATTCAGGAATTACATGGAGGAGCATCACCCACATTTAGCTTGGAAGGACTGGAAAGCGGATGTTAGAACTCTTTCAGTAGATGACATAAGAAACGAAAAGGTTAAGGCTACTATTCCAGATGAAAACAAACCAGAACTAACATGTTGGGTATTCTTCTACGATGGCGGTGCATCAAACGTTGTGTACTTATTACAGGATAAGCATGGTTTAAAGGATATCGGAATTGGTTTGCTGAAAGATGGTGCACTTGTTAAGCCCATTAGCTTTATATGAAGAAATGGCAGTCGGAAAGGTAGAACAATCAATACGTTTACAAGTCAGAGAGGTTTGCTCTATAAGAGTTTTCGTCTCTTTTTTCGTGTTTTATTTTACGGTAAAGGAGGTGAGTTCATGACACCAATTGACCTTTTTAAAGCAGGTGTGGCGTTTGGCGTATCCATCTATGTGTATGTGAAGAAAACAGTAGCCGAAAAATAAAGGGGGGAATTAAAATGCAATACTTTTTAATGGGAACAGTGGTTGGAATTGTAGCTTGTTTAATATCAGAGCTTACACAGAATCCTTCAAGGAGTTATCGTTGATGAAAAGGATTCAATGTTTGACAGACCTTAATAACCTTGCAGGAGGTATACCAGATGAATTGTTAAACTACCTAAGCAGTGAGTTTTCTCACTTATACGAGTATCTAAGTAATGGTGAAAGGATTGAAGAATTTCTTCTTGAAAATCATCAAGCAATATTAATAGTTGAGGATTCTAAAGAATTAGACTTACTGTTACAAAATAGATTAGTACTTGAATATGTTGAAGAAATACAATTAAATTCTTACTTGTGTTTGAGAATAGGAATTTCTCAGTTAGAAGATATACAATTACATTACTATTTGAAAGTGTAAAAGAAAGTAAAATTCTCCCTTACTATTCATAGAAATCAAAAATAATGTATACTAAAATAGGTAAATTGTTACAGCTCTATGTGAGGTGAGGGAGATTATGAAACTATTAAATAATATTTTTTCTAACCATTATATTGAAGTTAAAAAAATTCTCTTAAATGCAGATGAGCTTATGATAATAAGTCCATTCCTAATGGAGTCATTTGATGATTTTTTTAGAGACCTAAACGGTAGGGATGTCAGACATATTTCGTTGATAACTACACTAAAAGATAATAGTCCTGATTTATTAAAAAAGTCAAACTCACTCTATTCCTTTGGCGTGAATTGCCAAAGGAATAATATAAGTTTCAACGTCCGTATTGACAATAAGTTGCATGGGAAAATCTATGTATCTTTGAAATCAGGAGTACCAGTTCAAGGTATTATTACTTCTGCTAATTTTACTAATTCTGGATTAGAAACTAATCATGAATGGGGCGTTCTAATTGACGATAGTAATGTATTATTAAAATTAATTAGTGAAATCAATAGTGTTGAAAGCAGAGTATTAACTACTACAGAATTAGAAGAAATAATAAAAAAGATAGATGCCTTTTCAAAAGCAACTCCTGTGTCTAAAGAACCAAAAATAAGTTTAACTGTCAGTGATATACTGAAAAAAAGAAAGCATACAGTTTCATCTGATAAACGTTACTTTATTAAGCCCGTTGGAGTATCGGACGAGCCCTTTTCTGAGCAGAGGAGACTATCGACAGATATACAAAAGCTTCATTTCTCTAAGAAGAAACCTACTTCTGTAAGAGTAGGAGATATTCTCATATGCTACGGTGTGGGAACGACTAAGTTGTTAGGTTACTTTGAAGTTATTGAAGGTCCTTATTATTTAGAAGGGACGTCTAGCAGATGGCCTTGGGAAGTTAAAGGTAGGAACCTTTGTCCAGCTTATAGTCAAAGATGGAATACTTTTGATAATACAATTTCAAGCATACAAGCTTCATACGATTTTATTGCTCCTATAACGAAAAATAATAAGGGGAAAAACCTTAATGGGTTAATGTTTGGATTAGATAAAATTCAGCTGACAGAAGAATTTGCTAGTCATGTAATTAATATAATAGATGCCTCTGTTGCTGAGTAAGGCTTAAGTTCAGTAAAGAAAAAATATATGGATTGAATACTATTTAAGTTCAACTTATATGAGTTAAGTTGAATAGACATAGGCGAAGAAACTATGAAAGATTTACTCAGTCTATTTCCATCTTCTCCATTTTAAATGCTTAAAGTTGATGGTTATGAATTCCATGATAAATTTTCAATGAAATTTCAATTTTTAGGAGGCAAAAGATTGAACATCTTTCAGTATCAGGAACAAGAAGAAGACCATTATACACACATACTAATGTGTATCTTAGATTATAAAAATCAATTAATTTTACCTCAGTTTCTTAAGGAATTAATACCGCAGGAATCTCTTGATTTTCAACATACTTCCTTGTCTATACATACAAGAAAGAAATTTTGCCCCCAACCACAAAAAGAATATGAGTTTGTTATTGGTATTGCTCCATATAAAAGTGGTTTACCCCATTCAGAATTAGAAGATAATTCCGGGTCAATACCATATGCATGGATTTGTGGAGAAAATTTCAATATACTTTTTGAATTCAAAATAAGAGGAGTTTTAGATGAGGGACAAATATCAGCACATAAAAGATTGATAGGTAAGGAAGATGTTCAAGTTATTCGCCTTACATGGGATAATATTATGGAGAGTTTGGAAGAGATTAAAACTGATGATGAAGTTCTTCGTTATCTATTACAAAATTTCTTAATATTAAAAAATAAATTCAGGTCCAAGAGGCGTTCGTCAGGTATGCCTAAAGAAATTATAGGTCATATAAATAAGAGTGACGAACTTTATTTTATTATAACAGGTAGTAAGTCACATAAACCATATAAGGTAGATAAAGTCTATAATGATAAGATTGAGCTATTACAAGACGATTTATCAGGTGTAACTGCTGCCCGTAAGTATATTGCTCAATATGTAAATCAAAATAAAGATTCACTTCCATTTGATTATTCAGGAGATGCTACGGTAATAAATGACTTTTGTGTTGCTCCTGGGAGAGCAGAAAAAAAGAATCAGTGGAATCAATGGAGATTAGGTTCCTTTTTAATAAAATAGTAGATTATACTTAAGGTATTGAAGAGTGAATATTAGGCTTCATCATAAGTATTGCTTAGGTAATGTCAAAAGTTGCTTTTGATGAATTTATAAGAAATCATTATTTAATAGAGATATCTTTATAAATCGGGGGAATTGCTTTGAAAAATGAAAAAAATAAAGCTCACTTTTTAAAGATAGTTTATTTTGATGAGGGTTCTGCTCTAGATTATTTAGAGGCAAAGCATGGTGGACGTTATGATAAAGTATCTACGGATATCATTCAACGTGTGAAAAAAATTGCTGGAGAAGTGGGCATTGAGGCATCAACCGACCCTAAGATACTTTCATTTATAGTTGATTCATTGTTTGGAATCAAAGGTAGGATTGCTGGGACTGCATCCTACAATAGAACTGGAGATAACAAAGTAAGTGAAACACTTAGTAGTACTGTGTTATCAAATTTCTTAGAAGATGTATATATAGATAAAAATGAGCAACCAGAAAATTTAGCAATGAATTTTGGAATCTTTGACAAAGTAAGACTTGGATTTGTTCCCAATTCAGTCACTTATTTAAAGATGATTTCTCCGATGTTAAAAATAATTAAAGAAGAATCTTTTGGTAGCGATATGCCTATCCAGCTAAGTGCATTAGACCAGATTTTCAGTGATGCAAAGGGTTACTACGAATTAGTCTCAGTTCATAATAATGATACAAACAAGAAAGTATTCCGATTTAATTTCAATGCATTAAGAAACAACTATAGACTTAATGATTTAACAAAGATGGAGTTAACTGTTATTGGAATAAAGGTGGGAGAATGTGAAGAATCTCATTTAGAATGGGAATCCGAATTCGGTGAGAAAAAGTCCACAGATAATAATAGTGCCTTTGAAAATCTTGTTGAAAGAGAGAACAATGAAGGCTCTAAAAATGAAAAAAAGAGTAACGAAAAACTTTTAAGTGTATACGATGTTATATTGGCTGGAGTTGCTAATAATGAAAGTTAACATTTTTTATGGTCCAGATAATGCTTTTAAAGAGTTTATTGATGAAGATTCATTTGTGACAATGAATGAAGTAATGATGCAAGTAGTTGAAACAGAACGCTCTTTTACTATTAGAACAGAAGATTCATCTTGGAGTCCAAGAGAATACACTTACAACACGATAGTTTGTTATAGACAAGAGTACGCTTCAATGTCTACAAGTTTAATCAACAATATAATGCTTTTGTTTAGAAATTTGGAATGTGAGAATATTTACTTTCAAAATCCACCAAACAATATCGTCGCATCACTTCAAAGGAATCATGTTGTGGAGATAAAATACCATGACTATGGGAAGCTTGCAGTAGAGAAACTAACAGAACTAAAAAGGATTTATCAAGAGAGGATTGTAGGACAAGAACATGTACAAAACGTTTTACTACCTGTTATTAATGTATCAAGGGTTCGGCACAGTAACAAACCAATAGTCATTATGTTTTATGGCCCTCCTGGAGTGGGAAAAACTGAAACAGCTAAAATAATATCCGAAGCAATATATGATAATGATAATATTAAAAGATTTCAATTATCAATGTATCAAACAGAACACGCTTTCAGATTTTTGTTTGGTTCAGACCCTCAAGAGGATAGTTTAGCGAAGGATTTACTTTATAGAGAGACCAATGTTGTATTATTTGATGAGTTTGATAAAGTAAACCCTAATTTATATAGTGCATTTTATGAGCTTTTCGACGAGGGGAAAATAGAAGATAGGAATTATACCGCTAAAGTCGACAATGCAATTTTCATTTGCACTTCAAACTACTCCACAAAAGATGAAATTGAAAAGAATGTAGGTTCAGCTATCTTTTCTAGAATTACTGAATGTATTCGGTTCGAAGAATTAAGCGATGAGGATAAGTATTCATTATTGACTAGTCGATTCAATGAATCTTTTGAAAGCCTGCCACAAGAGGAAAAAGATATTCTGTTATCGATTGACAGAGAATCTATGCTAGCAGAATTGGCTGGTGAACTAAGCAACTTAACCAATTCAAGGGTAATCAAGAATACTATTGAAAAATATTTAAGTTACAAAATTTTAAAAGAACGTGAAATTTTGTAGACATAACTAATAAAAACCTCATTTAGATACATCACGGTGAACCGTATCACAAATAGTGGTAAAGCAAAGAGTGGAAGTTGAATTAAGTGAAACGGTACTAGAACAAATTAAATAATAGTTTAGTTGACCCCCTCTAAAAAGTTTGAGGGGGCGTTTTCGTACAAAGGTAAGCCATAATTGATGCGAATAAGTGTTCCATTTTTGTTAAGTATTTAGTGTTAAAAATGGTATAATAGTACATAGAAAAGACGGGTAATAATTTTTTAATGGGAGTGACTAGAATGCAGAATGAAACAAACATTTTAATCTATCAAACTGAGGATGGAAATACAAAAATTGATGTTAGATTGGCAAATGAAACCGTTTGGATGACACAAAAAGCAATTGCCGAATTATATCAAAAAAGTGTAAACACAATTAATGAGCATATTAAAAATATATATGCAGAAGGTGAGCTTCAAGAATCGGCAACTATTCGGAAAAACCGAATAGTTCAAACTGAAGGAAAGAGAGAGGTTGAACGTGAGGTATCTTTCTACAACCTTGAAATGATTCTCGCAATCGGCTATCGAGTTCGTTCTCATCGAGGCACTCAATTTCGACAGTGGGCAACTGCTCGTCTAAATGAATATCTTGTCAAAGGTTTTACAATGGATGATGATCGTTTGAAAGAAATGCGCAACTTCGGAGAGGATTATTTCGATGAGTTACTGGAACGAATTCGAGATATCCGTGCTTCAGAAAAGAGGTTCTACCAAAAGATTACGGATATCTACGCTACATCTGTAGATTATAATCCAGATGCCGAGATTACTCAGAAGTTCTTTGCAACAGTTCAAAACAAATTACATTTTGCAATCCATGGTATGACGGCTGCTGAACTTATTTCAAATAGATCAGATGCGGAGAAAGAAAACATGGGACTTACTTCATGGAAAGGTGATAAAGTACGAAAACGAGATGTTACTGTTGCTAAAAATTATCTATCTGAAAAGGAGTTAAAGTCGCTTAATCGAATTGTTACGATGTATTTAGATTATGCTGAGGATCAGGCAGAACGCCACCGCCCAATGTATATGAAGGATTGGATTGATAGACTAAATGCATTTCTGAAGTTCAATGATCGTGATATTCTTGAAAACGCTGGAAAAGTCTCGAAAGCCGTTGCAGATGAGATTGCGATTCAAGAATATGAGAGATATAATCAACAACGAATTGTTCAAAACACTTCCGATGATGATTTTGATAGATTTATCGAGAGTAATAATTTGAAAAAGTAATAAGGTTAGTAATAAATCAAATAAAAGGAGACAGGAGACTACTATGATCTCCTTTTATTCTATATGGAAATTAGGTGTGAACATATATATTACCAATGAACCAAGTTGAACCGTATCACAAATAGTGGTAAAACAAAGAGCAGAAATTGTGCTTGAAAATCAGTGGTTAGATAAGTTATTTACTAACATAAAATAAGGAATAAGAGAAGATTAAACATTGAAAAAGCCTCCGGTATACACCAAAGGCTTATATCATCTTTTATGTTAGTTTATTGCATTAACTAGTGCTTTTCCAAATTCTTCGGCGCCATCTGGGCCGTCACCTGTGATAATGTCACTATGTGCAATAACATGTTTCTCGACATATTTTACATCATTTTCTTTCAGTTGGTCTTTTTGTACGTCAACAGGGTAGCAAGTTGCCTCTCTACCTTCAAGTAATCCGGTTTTCACAACAGTGACTGCACCAGCACAAATTCCGGTAACTATAACATTATCTTTATATGCTTTCTTTAAATAGGTGGATAATTCCTTGTTTTCCCAAAGATGATCATATGTGCCAGATCCGCCAATGACAGAAATAACGTCAAAGTCGGTTGCTGTAGTATCGGAGAAGACCTTTTCGGAAATTGCCTTACCTTCAAAGTCGCCAATAATTTCGCCAGTTTTTGTGCTTGCAATTGTTACTTCTATTACTGCATTTTCAAGTGCCTCTTTCGGTTTAAATAATTCATCTTCATTAAATCTTTCGGGTGGTATAATTAAAAGTGCTTTTTTACTCATAATTGTTATTCCTCCTAAAATAGTTTATCTTTAACTCACATATTTATATTACAACCTGTTTGTAATTCTGAGAAGAATGCACTTTTTTGTAACAGAGTAACCTTAAAGTAACAATTGAAAGCGGAGGCCGAAGATATGTTGGATACACTTAGAGATGAAATTAAAGAGAAGATAATAAATGGTGATTACAACTGTGAAAAAGAACTTACTTTATCGATTATCAGTGGAAAGTGGAAAGTTGTGATTCTATGGCATTTAGGTGTTGAAGGTCCGCACCGCTTTAGTGAATTGCAAAGATTATTTCCTAAAATATCCCACAAAATTTTAACGAATCAATTAAAGGAATTGGTGGAAGACGGCATTGTACATCGAGAGGTTTATCCAGAAGTTCCGCCTAGAGTGGAATACTCAATGACTGAGTTGGGAATGACGTTACTTCCAATTGTGGAAATGATGTATGATTGGGGAAAAAAACGAATAGAAGAAATCAAAAGAGAAATAGGGAAATCAAATTAAAAATGATAGAGTGTTTAATTGAAAAGGTATTGTGTATAAAGGAATTACTATTAAAAAGTGATGAGGTAAGAAACCAGAGGACTATTATGGTCTCCTTTTATTTATATGGAAATTAGGTATGAACATATATATTACCAGTGAATTTAGTTGAACCGTATCACAAATAGTGGTAAAGCAGCGAAGTGAATTTGTGATAGAAGGAGACATCTTAAAGCAAATATTATAAGTAAACCCGTAAGAGTGATTCATTGCATTCTTACGGGTTACTTTGTATTAGAAAGT
>NZ_HE610976.1:1026276-1028179 GCF_000285495.1 Oceanobacillus massiliensis str. N'diop | reverse complement strand
AACACCAGAAATATTCATCGTAGCGTTAATCAATCTTGTAGTATTAATAGACATATTTAGTATATGTCACCAGACCATGATTAAGCAACCAGATAAATCCAATAGACTAAAATAAAAGTGTGGATCATCTACAACAACTTATACAAAGATATTTCCCCTCTAGTCTTTAGCAAATGGCAGCAACAGCGTATATAGCCCTTTCTTCTGTTCGAGCGATAACGACGAAATCAATTTATTTAATTTAGCATCAAGTTCTTCTTCTGTATTTGCATCATCTTCTTCACTTAATTCGATATTTTGTAGTTTGCTTTCCCCTTCAAGTGCATACAGAAAATCACCCATCGATATATTAAGTGCCTTACATATTTTTTCTAATAAGGAGAAGGTGATCTCTTGATTGCCGCTTTCTATTCGTGATAAAGAAGGTTGAGAAAGACCGATTTGTTTTGCAAAATCAACCATTGTTAATTTACTTTCTCTTCTTAACCTACGTATCAACTTACCAGCCTGTAAATCGTCCATTTTAATTTCCCTTCTCATTCTATTTCCTTTATCGTATTATTTTCTAGTTTTACAATCAATAGATATCATGTTATATTCATAATATAAATATATTCATAATATGAATAAAAGGGTGATTTTAGATGATTGATGGTTTCCCAAGATTGGTTAATCAACTGATTGAAAGTCGTTTGGAGGATATCATTACTAGTGAAGAATATGAGATGTTTATGGAAGGGATTTATAAGGATTTGGAACAGAAGCTATCGTCAAGCATTAAAGATCTTGATGAAGAGGCAAAGAATAATCTTATTGAAGATCTTAAATCAAATATTTTTCAACAGGTATTCCAGAAAAGTAAGTTGACCTACCGTGTGGCGTTTAAAGATGCACTTTCATTTTTTGTTGATACATTATTAATACCTAAAAGATAAAGGAGTTGTTGCGAATTATGTCTTCAATGAATCTCTTCAAAGGAAAATTGGTTATAGATATTGTAGCAGCTGTAAAAACTAGCGATGAAAAAACTATGACAGATGAAGCCCATGAAGGATTTACGCCTGAACTAACGAATGAAATCATGGCTCTCTTGGGTGCAAAAGGTTATATCTGTCAAACGTTTGGAGTTACATTAGAAAATAAAGGTGTAGCATATGATGTTGAGTTGGAACTAATTGAAAAGGAAAAGCAGGAATCTTCTAGAAGAGCTGAATCAGTTTATAATAAGGCAAATCGTATAACTATTAAATTAGACTAAGGGGATATCAAGACAGTAATGGTTAAAAGCACAAGTTTATCAGAAATACCAAAAGCTTTATTTGAAGATAGGGAAGTAAGCATTAATCGTGGTGAATACATTATTCGTTACATGATTGATGATGGTAAAGAAGTTCCGGCTATGTTGATTAAACAATATGGATATTATGCAGTACCCCAAAGTATCATGGTGGAAATAAGAAGAGGAACAATGCCCTTAGCAGATTTGACATTCCTCTTTGCTTGTTACTATGTTGCTTCTACAAGTAATCGCAAAAGTATTCGAATGGATGAAGTTTTCGAATGTATAACGGGGAATTGGGATGAGATCCGAACTCGTAACACTGCCCAGCGATTTAGTTTAACTTTATCTAATATGGACAGATACAAAAGATGGATAAAAAAGCATGATCATTATATAAAATACTTTGTAAAGTATTAATTAAAAAGAAGTATCCAAAAGGGGAACTTCTTTTTTTGATAATTATTGTTAATTACAAGACCAGTTGAACGCACGCACATAGTAGTTAGAAAGGAATTTTATCTAATGAGAAGGGTATTAGTGAACAAGGTTCGTTGTAAAAAGTGTGACGATATTATTGAATCAATACATAGTCATGATTTTAAACGATGTAAATGTGGGTCT
>NZ_HE610976.1:980865-1025932 GCF_000285495.1 Oceanobacillus massiliensis str. N'diop | reverse complement strand
ATCAGCGGTATGGTTGGGGGACGAATCAGCCTAACAGTGTAAAACTGGAGGATTTCATCGATTTTAGTTATTCAGTTTATGAAGAAGGTTGAAGATAGACTTCTTGACGTAAATGAACAAGGGGATTTACTATTGCTAGAAAAGTGTGCTTATAGTAATAACAACGGGCTTCTAACTTGTTTATAATAACTACTTCGATATATGAGTATAAATAAAAAATAAGCAGTTCAATTCATTCGCGTGTAAATTGAACTGTTTATTTTTATTGAAAATCAATGTTGTTTTATGATCAAAGTAACTCATATAACATATCACTAATTGAAATTTGCAATTTGAGATATTAGCATATATTCATTGTCATAGTTTATTCAAGAAAATTTATATTAAAATAATTTGTTAAGTTCTATCAGAGGTAGATGGAAATTTTTAGTCTCATCAAAACTAACTTGTGGTTCATTAAACAGAAGAGATGGGTATCCTAATTACGATGGTGGGGGGGCAGACTCAATTTAGTTTCGTGCAAGGCCTCTTTCAAATGCCGCTAGATGATTTATAGAAGCATTGCGCAGTTGGGTAAAGACTAATCGAACATCATTTGGAATATTAAGGACTAAAAATTTTTCATACATCGAAATATTGTCTATCTCACCTTGTACACAAGTAGCGTATGCCGCTTTAATGTTTTCCGGAGTAGTAATGAATGTGTACGATATATCTTCAGGTAGAGGAATCTGATAGCGATAAAAAAGGGGTAATAGTGCATTGATATGTCTTAATTCAGCATCCCTTATTTGCGCAAATGGACGAATATATCCAAAGGTTTCCAAAATATTATTGTATCTTGCTTGAGCTAAATACTCGTCTTGGAGGGCATAAGTCAACATTTGAGGCAAGGTTAATGTGGAGGCATTTAATGCCCCAGTTGCACCGTAATTATTAATTTGTCGTAATGGATTAGAATAATACAAATAGTTCTCCTCCCAGTATCTAAATTTTATTTATCTTATGCTATATGTTGGGTTGTTGTTCAATTTACAACACAGGGAAACAGGGAGCCATTACTTTTGTTTGCCCCTTTAATGAATAATATTAAAAAACTGCAGATAAACTTCAATAAACGTCAATATACAAAAGTACATTTATTAAGAATGATACATAGGATACATATGACAATAATGGAGGAGTGAGAAGATGTATTATTCACCATATATGTATCCAAATTACTATGTAAGTGTTCCAATGCACCATGTTCGCCAACATCCTATATATTGGGGTTACCCACAAGAAACAAATATGGGGAGCATGTATCAACCAACGCAAATAGAAGATAGAGCAAAAAATATGGCATTTAAAGATCAAGGGAAACAGCCATTCGTAATAAATATAGAGGAAGCTGCGGAAAGGAATCGCAACTTTCGCACGGCAATATGGACCGGAAATCATTTACAGGTTACATTGATGAGTATTGGTGTTGGAGAAGACATTGGTTTGGAAGTCCATCCAGATGTAGATCAATTTCTACGTATTGAAGAAGGTCAGGGGCTTGTTCAAATGGGTGACACCGAAAATAATTTGAACTATGAAAGAAGGGTTTCTGAAGATTATGCTATCATGGTTCCTGCTGGTAAATGGCATAATTTAACAAACACTGGAAATAAGCCATTAAAGTTATATACCATTTATGCACCTCCAGAACATCCATTTGGAACGATTCACCAAACGAAAGCAGATGCAATGGCTGCGGAAGAAGGCGGTAATTCGGCCAATCCAACTTATTTCGGTAGAACTCCAGATGAATGGGTACAGTATACAGAGTTTTTAGTGAAAGAAGGATTAGAAGACGTTAAGAGAGGAATAAATGCTACACATATCCTTCAAGAGTTTATTCTCATGGGAGTTCTCGTTGGAAAAGGCTATTCTCCTGAAAGAGCATATGAGACTGTAGAAGAATGGGAACGTACGGGAGAATCAAAACTTCTTCAGCAAAGTAAAAATATGTAGGGATAGTCTAGTATTAAATGGGGTTTGTCATTTTGACAAAACTCCTTTTTTTATTTTTATGAAATGTTAAATGTAACTTTCATCAAATTTTCACATTGGAAGGGTAAGGTACATTAGACGGAGTTTGAAAGTGAGGAAATACGATGGCTATAGCAAGTAAGTTAACAGCAATTGGTATAATTGCTCTAAGTTTCGCAGTAGGCTTTCTATCCTTCTATCTGTTAAGTGACTTAACTAGAGAGCAAAAGAAATTACAGGTAGAGGAAATAATATCGCAATTATTCAATTTTGTAATCTTTATTTGGATTGGGAAAATCTTAATAAACCTTTCCACTTTTATATCGGATCCTTTATCCATTTTGGCTTATCCGAGTGACTCAAAATCATTTTATTTTGCTATTGTATCAATAGCATTAATGCTTCTATATAAATCGAAACAAAAAACATGCAAGTAATTACCTTATTGGATTCTTTTGTCCATCTATTTCTTATTAGTTCGTTTGTATATGAGTTTATTCAATTCGTTGTAGTGGATAATTTCTATGCATTGGGATATTTAATTTTATTATCCATTTTAATCGCTATATTCTTTTTGTTACGGGAGCGTTTTACTACTTTGAAGATGTTGACGGTCATTGTTATAGTTTGGTCGATTGGTATGCTTATTTTAGGATTTGTTCAGCCTTTTGTGACGGTCTTTGGTTATATCATGGCACCATGGTTTGTTGGATTGTTTTTAGTAATGAGCGTCGGTATTTTAACTTATAAAATAAGAAGGGGGGCTACATAATGGGTATTATTGAGACTGATACGATGCTACTGGTAGGAATGCTATTAGCAATAGGAGCTGGTGCTTTATCATTTTTATCGCCATGTGTTTTGCCAATTTTCCCAGCCTATATGTCGTATATAACGGGCATTAGTGTAAAGGAATTACAAGGTAATAAGAATAGAAAAATAGTTCGCCAGTTATTCGCTCATTCGTTCTTCTTCCTTTTAGCAGTTTCCCTAGTATTCCTTAGTTTAGGTGCCAGTGCTTCGTTTTTAGGACAATGGGCGCAAAAACTCTTGGTTGGTGATTCTGGACTACTCATTCAGCGGATAGCAGGAGTTTTTATTATTATAATGGGGTTATTTATAGCGGGTTGGATCCAAATACCGTCTCTAATGAAGGAACGGCGGTTTCATTATACGAAAAAACCAGCTGGATATGTTGGGACATTCTTTATTGGGCTTGGGTTTGCTGCTGGATGGACACCTTGCATCGGACCAATTTTCGGTTCCATTCTACTCTTAGCTGCTAGTAATCCCGGTCAAGGAATGTTTTATACGATTATGTATGTATTTGGATTTGCATTACCATTTCTGGTCTTAACATTCTTTATTGGGAAAACGAAATGGATAGTACGGCATAGCAACATCATAATGAAGATAGGTGCCATCATGATGATTTTGATGGGATTCGTTCTATTCTTCGGATTAATGCCACGTATTTCAGGATTCTTACTAGATTTAGTACAAGATACTTGGTTATCAAGATTAGGGTAAACTTAGGAGGTGTTTGTGATGAAAAAATGGATTCTTTTAGTTGTAGTGATAGGTATGGTAGGCTGGGCAGTCTATGATTTCCTCGACTCAAACAAAAAGTCTGCGGTCCATTTTGAAAATGTAGAGGAGCTACAAGAAGTAGAGGCTGAAGCTACAGATGAAGGAGTAGAAGAAAATCAGAAGCCTGTTATTGGTTTGGAAGTTGGGAACAAGGCACCAGATTTTCAACTAGATACGTTAAGTGGGGACAGTGTAAAATTATCGGACTTTCGTGGACACCGTGTAATGATTAATTTTTGGGCAACATGGTGTCCACCATGTCGAGCAGAAATGCCTGATATGGAAAAGTTCCATCAAGATAAGGATATTGTTATTTTAGCAGTTAATCTAACCAATTCGGAATCTACTGTAGAAGATATAGAGAACTTTGCTGACGAATATAAACTAACTTTTCCAGTTTTAATGGATTCCAATTTAGACGTAGCAAATCTCTATGCAATCCAACCAATTCCAACTACTTATATGGTTGATTCCAACGGATTGATTAGTTACAAGGCATATGGTGCAATGAATTACGATTTGATGGTGCAGGAATTTGAGAAGATGGAGTAAATTACATATGATGGGCAAAGAGGTGAGAGAATGAAACAAACCATATTAATTGTTGAAGACGATAAAATGATACGTGATTTAATCAGCATTTATTTGAAAAAATCAGGCTATGATGTTGTGGAGGCTGTAGATGGAGAGGAAGCAAAGGAAGTATTTCTATCGAAACATCCTTGTCTTATCATACTAGATCTAATGCTCCCTAAACTTAGTGGAGAAGAATTTTGTACATGGGTTCGGGAACAAGAGAGAAATGAAGTATCGATCATTATGCTATCTGCTAAATCACGTATAGAGGATAAAATTAATGGGTTAAAGATTGGGGCAGATGATTATATAGTGAAACCATTTGAACCAGAGGAACTTCTAGCTCATATTGAAGCTGTACTACGGCGAACAGGGCAATTTTGCCAGAAGATTACTTATGATGGATTATGTATTAAACCTCGAAAAGGGGAAGTTTTACTTTTGGATCAAGAAGTAAAACTAACGAAGCATGAGTTCAATCTTTTATATTATTTTATGGAGAATCCGAATACGGTTATCTCTAGAGAAAGCCTTTTGAATCAACTATATCCTTATGCGGACAAATTAATACTAGACCGGACAATAGATGCACATATAAAGAAACTAAGGAAAAAAATCGAAGAAAATCCAGCTGTACCTAAACGAATTATTACGGTCCGAGGAATGGGGTATAAATTTGTTACGGAATAAAATAAGAAAGGTGCTTGTTCCCAAACAATTTCTTTTTCGATTAACGTTTATTAACATATTAGTGATTGCTGCATTTGTAGGTTTAAGTAGTTGGGCAATTTATAATACTGCATGTGTTCTTGCGGATGGATTAACTTCAATGAGTAATCAAAAACAAGCTCAATTCGAGACGACATTATTTCAATACTTGTGGATATTCAGTATTTCTACCATTATTATTGGTAGTCTTATTCATTTCTATTTAACCAAAAAGTTGATTCATCCATTAAAAGAACTAATTTCCTCTACTAAAAGGATGAAACAGGGTGAATATCCTAATCCTATTCAAGCTAAATCAGATGGTGAAATAGGCGAATTAATTAGTCATTTTAATGATTTAATTAAACAGCTTGAGGATAATGAACTTCATCGACAAAAACTAGTTTCTGATTTATCCCATGAGTTTCGTACTCCTCTATCCAACTTAAAAGGGTATCTCCGTGCATTACAAAGTGGAGTGATTCAAGGAGACGAAAAGCTATACCAATCTTTATTCAATGAATCAAAGCGGCTTATTCATTTGGTAGAGCAGATGGAACAACTGAAAGAATGGGATCACGTATCAACCCAGAGTTTTTCAGAAAAATCACTTGTTCAAATTGAAAAGATAGTGGAACAATCGATAGAAATGTTTCGCTGGGCAATAGAACAGGAAGACATTAACATGCAAGTAGACGTTGCACCGAGTATTATTAAACTAAATAGTGGTGCAATCTCACAAGTCATTAGTAATTTACTTGATAATGCCATTCGCTACTATGAGGGTAGTGGGTCAATAACAATCAAGGGAATAGATTCTCAATCAGAGTATAGGCTTAGTATAGCTGGACCCGGAAAATCTCTTTCGATTGATGAGCAGGAACGAATTTTTGAACGGTTTTATCGTGTTGACCATTCGAGATCACGAGAATATGGCGGTTCTGGTTTAGGGCTTGCTATTTCAAAAGAGATTATTGAACATCACCGAGGAAAGATAGGTGTTATTTCAGAAGAGAATGTGCATACCTTTTGGTTTAGTCTGCCTAAAGGATAAGTATTGACTTTTAGCTATCTCATGAGGGCATTATTAAAAAATAAGAGAGGCGAATAAAATGAAGTTTAATTTTAAGGACTCAGGAGCGTTAGAAGCAGAATTTGAATATGGTAAACTTGATATTTCGAGTAATTCGGAACTTGGCTTTCGACCAGTACAGCTACTCGTTTCGTCACTTGTGGGGTGTAGTGGGGGATTATTAAAGAAGGTAATGGAAAAGAAACGTATTGCTTTTGATACAATTAAAATGGAGGTAGAAATCGAACGTAATGAGGAAGAAGCGAATAAAGTTACAAAAATAGTGTTACATTTCATTGTTTTTGGTAAGAATTTAAGTATTTCAAAAGTCCAAAAATCGCTTGACCTTGCAATCAAAAACTGTGCCATGATTCAGTCTGTTAATAGTGCTATTGAAGTTGTTGAAACAATAGAAGTTAGAGAAAAGTAGGTCGGGTGAGCATTGTTGGTAAAAGGAAGGTGTTGGAAAGGTTCTACCATATTAATGAGCGTGGGAAGATTAATCTAAATCTAAACAATCAAAACCTGTCTCATTCTAGAACCATCCAAAAAAATAGAAATCAAAGGGTTGACATTTTACCCTAGGGGGTATATTATTGGTCTTGTAATTGATTTTCAACAAGCTAAATCAATGGAGATCTATAAAAGGTATACTGCAAACGTCGTTATCAATAACGACTAATTTATTGCTAAATATTATACCCATAGAGGTATAATAAATACCAAATCGTAAATTTTTTTGTTAAAAATAATACCGTGGGGGGTAAATGTATGATTCAAGCAAATCACCAATTAGATGCAAAAGGCTTAGCTTGTCCAATGCCAATTGTGAAAACTAAAAAAGCAATTACGGATCTTGAAGATGGTCAAGTATTGGAAGTTCAAGCTACAGACAAAGGATCTAAAGCTGATTTAGCAGCATGGGCAAGCACTGTTGGACACCAATATCTAGGAACATTGGAAGAAGGCGATGTTCTTTATCATTACATTCGCAAAGGCTCTAATGAACCAGAAGTGGAAAAAACATTTGAACACACTGTTTCACTTGATGAAATTGAATCAGGTGACGGTTTAATTTTAGATGTGCGTGAAGCAGCAGAATATGCATTTGGTCATATTCAAGGTGCAAAGTCCATTCCAATGGGTGAATTAGAATCACGCCTTGAAGAATTGGATAAAGAAAAAGAAATCTATGTAATCTGCCGTACAGGGAAACGTTCTGATTTGGCAGCACAACTATTAGCAAACAATGGTTATAAAAAAGTTTATAACGTTCTACCGGGTATGAATGAGTGGAACGGAAAAATAACAAAAGAAATCTAGGAGGAATTTATTATGTCAGAAAAAGTAGCTATTATCGCAGCAAACGGTGGAATGTTTGATGCATACAAAGTATTCAATATCGCAACAGCAGCAGCAGCTTCAGAAAAAGAGGTACAAATCTTCTTCACTTTTGAAGGACTAAACTTAATTCATAAACAAGCAATGCACGCTTTAGAAATGCCAGCAGGAAAGGAACATTTTGCTGAAGGGTTTGAAAAGGAAAATGTTCCTACTATCCCACAACTAGTTGGGATGGCACAGGAACTAGGTGTTAAATTTATAGCATGTCAAATGACAATGGATGTTATGGGACTTACGAAAGAAGATTTCGTTGATGGTATAGAAGTTGGTGGAGCAGTAACATTCCTAGAATATGCAAAAGATGCATCACCAACATTAACTTTCTAATTAGATGATCAATCTTTATGCAGTGGAGAAATTCTCCACTGCTAAAAAATAATTTAAAATATACCTAGGGGGGTAATTCAATAATGACAGTAAATAAATGGACTGCAGCAGAAGTTGCTCGAAAAGTAATTGATAACGAAGAATTATTTATTTTAGATGTTCGTAATCATGATGCATTTGAGGATTGGAAAATTGAAGGACATAAATTCGAGTATTTAAATATCCCTTACTTCGAATTATTAGATGGTGTAGAAGAGATTTTGCCTAAACTTCCAACAGATAAGGAAGTATTAGTAGTATGTGCTAAGGAAGGATCTTCCGTTATGGTAGCAGAAATGCTTTCTGAAGCTGGTCGTGAAGTTGCATATCTTGAAGGTGGAATGAAATCTTGGAGTAGTTATCTAGAACCAATTAAAGTTTCCGATTTAGAAAATGGTGGGGAGCTATACCAATTTGTTCGTTTAGGAAAAGGTTGTTTATCTTATATGGTAATTTCTGAAGGCGAAGCAGCTATTATTGATGCAGTGCGTTTCACGGATGTATTCACAAACTTTGCGAAAGAAAAAGGAGTAGAAATCAAGCACGTATTTGATACACACCTACACGCAGATCATATTTCAGGTGGACGTCATATTGCAGCAAATACAGGAGCAACTTACTATCTACCACCAAAAGATGCGACAGAGGTAGTGTTTGATTACACGCCACTTACAGAAGGATTAAATGTAAAAATTGGTGCATCTCAAATTGATGTAAATGCACTTTATTCACCGGGTCATACCATTGGTTCTACTTCATTTGTTATCGACAATCAGTTCTTGTTAACAGGTGATATTTTATTTATCGACTCCATTGGTCGTCCCGATTTAGCAGGACTTGCGGAAGATTGGGTAGGTGACTTACGAGAAACATTATATTCCCGTTATCGTGAACTAGCTGAAGACCTAGTGGTGTTACCTGCACATTTCATGATTATTGATGAGTTAAATGAAGATGGTACAGTGGCTAGAAGATTAGGTGATTTGTTTAAAGAGAATCATGGATTAAACATCGAGGATGAAGCGGAATTCCGTCGTACTGTTACAGATAACCTACCACCACAGCCAAATGCGTATGAACAAATTCGTCAGGTAAATATGGGGAAAATCACACCTAATAATGACGAACAAACAGAAATGGAAATCGGTCCAAACCGTTGTGCAGTTCGCTAATTAATCAATAGAAAAAAATGGGGGTAAATTAAATGAACATTACAAAAACATTAGATGCAAAAGGCTTAGCATGTCCTATGCCAATTGTAAAAACTAAAAAAGCAATGGATACGATTAACTCTGGTGAAGTACTTGAAGTACTTTTAACAGATAAGGGTGCTTTAAATGATATCCCACCATGGGCTAAATCAGGTGGCCATACCGTATTAGAACAAAAAACAGAAGAGGATGTTCTGTACTTCTATATTCAAAAAGGATAAAGAAAACCAAATAGCGAGTAGCGTGAACTACTCGCTTTTCTAAATAAGAAAGAAGGTTTAGTAATGGATTTAACTTTTATCATCGTTGTGTTTGCAATTGGGTTTATTGGTTCCTTTTTATCCGGTATGTTAGGTGTTGGGGGTTCCATTATTAAATACCCAATGCTACTTTATATTCCCCCTTTATTTGGTCTAGTAGCATTTACAGCCCATGAGGTTTCTGGAATAAGTGCAGTACAAGTACTGTTTGCTTCCATTGCAGGTGTATGGGCATATCGAAAAGGTGGATACCTAAACAAGCAGCTCATCATTTATATGGGTGGAGCTATCCTAATAGGAAGTTTAATTGGTAGTTATGGATCGAGTTTCTTATCCGAGCAAGCAGTAAATGTTGTGTATGGTATTCTAGCTGTGATTGCAGCTGTAATGATGTTTGTACCAAAGAAAAAAATGGACGATGTACCATTAAATGAAGTTACCTTCAACAAGCCGCTAGCGGCAATATTAGCATTAATTGTGGGAATAGCATCTGGTATTGTCGGTGCGGCAGGAGGTTTTTTACTTGTACCAATCATGCTTACGGTTTTGCACATTCCAACACGAATGACGATTGCAACAAGTTTAGCAGTAACGTTCATTTCTTCTATCGGGGGAAGTGTTGGTAAAATTGCTACTGGACAAGTAGATTATTGGCCAGCTGCTATTATGATTGTAGCAAGTTTATTAGCGGCACCACTTGGAGCAAAAGTAGGAAAGAGAATGAATACCCGAATTTTACAAGTGATATTAGCACTTTTGATTGCGGGTACTGCTATTAAAATTTGGATAGATATTTTGACTTAAATAATATTTTAAACCTTCTAGATACGAAAATAGACAATAATAAAGGAGATGCAGACTGATGAAAAGTATATCAGCAGTAGAGTTACATGAGAAAATAAAAAATGGAGAAAACGTCCATATTATTGATGTCCGGGAAGACGTTGAAGTTGCAGAGGGGAAAATTCCTGAAGCTAAACATATTCCTTTGGGGGACATCCCAAATTCTTTAGACAAAATAGATAAAAATAAACATTATTACATGGTTTGTCGTTCTGGTGGAAGAAGTTCAAGAGCATGTGAATTTTTAATCAATCAAGGATACAATGTTACGAATATGACTGGCGGAATGTTAGCGTGGGTTGGTGAAATAGAATAGGAGGCTTAAATATGGGAAAGAAAGTACTGATTGTTGGTGGAGTTGCTGGTGGAGCTTCTGTCGCTGCACGAGTCAGAAGATTAGATGAAAGTGCAGAGATTATTATGTTTGAAAAAGGTCCTCACGTATCCTTTTCGAACTGTTCGTTACCTTATCATTTAAGCGGTATTGTAGAAGATAGCGAAAAGCTTGTTTTAATGTCTCCCGATATCTTTAAGAGTCGCTACAATATTGAAGCTAGGGTACAACAGGAAGTTATTCAAATTAATCGGGATAAGAAAACAATCACTGTAAAAGATTTGATCTCAGATAAAACATACGAAGAGGGCTATGATAAATTGGTGCTTTCCCCCGGTGCTTCACCTATTCGACCAAATTTAGAAGGCATAGACAATTCTAATGTTTTTACAGTACGAAACGTAGTCGATATTGAGAATATCAATTCATATATCAAGCAAAAAGGTATGAAGGATATCGCGGTCATCGGTGGTGGCTTTATTGGAGTAGAGGTTGCAGAAAATCTTAAACTTGCGAACTATAATGTAACATTAGTTGAGTTTGCAAATCAAGTAATGGCACCATTTGATTACGATATGGCTCAAATCCTTCATAAAGAAATGGTGGATCACGGAGTTGAACTTATTCTAGATGATGGGTTATCTAAAATTTCTGATGGATATATTACAACAAACTCCGGTAGGAAAATTGATGCGCAGGCAGTGGTATTAGCGATTGGTGTAAGACCTGAAACCAACTTGGCTAAGGAGGCAGGTCTTGAGATTGGAGAAACAGGAGCTATTAAGGTCGACTCCAATTACTTAACAAGTGATAGAGATATTTATGCAGTTGGGGATGCCATTGAAGTGTATCATCGTTTGTTACAAAAACAAACAAGACTAGCACTAGCTGGGCCAGCCCAAAAACAAGCCAGAGCGGCTGCAGATCATATGTATGGAATTCCAAATAGAAATATCGGTGTAATAGGATCATCATCCATCCATCTCTTTGATCTAAATGCAGCATCTACTGGACTTAATGCAAGAACAGCTGAGCAAGCAGGAATGATGTACGATTATGTTTACTTAATGCCGGGAGATAAAGTGGGACTCATGCCAGACAGCAATCCGATGCATTTTAAATTGGTTTATGAATATCCAACAGGTCGAATTTTAGGTGCGCAGGCAATTGGTAAAGGAAATGTAGATAAACGAATTGATATTATTGCAACCATGATTACAATGAATGGAACGTTGGAAGATTTGAAAGACCTAGAATTGACCTACTCCCCAATGCTAGGAACAGCTAAAGATGTCGTTAATCATGCCGCTTTAGTAGGGCTAAACCTACTACAAGGCAGATACAAAGAAGTAAAAGTTTCCCAAGTTCGAGAACTAGTAGAAAGTAATGCTTTTATTATTGATGCACGAGAAAAAGGTGAATATAATGCAGGTCATTTTAAAAACGCAGTTAATATTCCTTTAAGTGAGTTTAGACAGAGACTTGATGAAATTCCAAAAGGTCAGCCCGTATACATTCACTGTCGTTCAGGTCAAAGAAGTTATAATATGGTAATGGCATTACAAAATTTAGGATATGAGAATGTATACAACATTTCTGGTTCCTATTTGGGTGTAAACCTTTATGAATATTTTAATGATTTAGTTACTGGTAGAGAAAGAATAGTAACTGAATATAATTTTAAGTAGACTTAAAATCTGAAGAATATTATTTAACAGTATGAAACGGAGGTACATTATTTGGTGTATCCTCCATTTATTTTCTAATCTCAAGATGTGTATAAGTTTTGTTAAAGAAATCAAAAGCGACTAATAGAAAATAATATTGAAATCTTGACAATATACCTTATGGGGTATATTATTATTTATGTATTCCTTATTAAAAGGTGATCAATTATGATTATATATTTGCTATGTGTAGTTTTTGTTTTATTATGTTACGAATTATATAGAAGGTATTTCCCAATTATGGGAATAACTTGTAAGAATAGAATTGGCGAAAAGGATATCGTTATATTAGATTTAAGAGATTACAACGAAAAAGGAACTTTAAAAAATGTGGCAATGCAGATACCTTACGCTTATTTGAGAAGACACTACAGTGAGATTCCGGATCAGTCACTTCATGTTGTAGCGAGTGATCGAATGGATATTAATCTAGGGGTGAGATTTTTATTAAGAAAAGGATATAGTGTTAGTAGTTTCGAGATTATAGGTTGTGCATGTAAAGGAGGAATAATAGATGGAGTATGATAAATCTGTTATAAATCGTTTAAAACGTATTGAAGGTCAAATTAGAGGCGTATTAAATATGATTGAGCAAAATAAAGATTGTAGGGAAGTAATTACTCAATTATCAGCATCTCGTACTGGTATTGATCGTACAATTGGATTAATTGTAAGTATGAATTTAGAACAATGTGTTCGAGAGAATATTGAAAATGATGAAGATACGAAAGAACTTGTAAAAGAAGCAGTAAATTTATTAGTGAAAAGTAGATAAGGGTTCTAAAAATTTTCTTACTAAAAGGAAATTTAACAACCTTTTTCTTTTTAAATAAAACATACCCCGATGGGTATGTGGTTAAGTCTAGTCTAATGGAAGTAACCGAATGAAACAATTAGAACAGAAGGTAAAATGACATCAGATAAAAATTAAGAAAAGAGAAGGTGAAGGTAGAGTGGATATTATACAATGGATTTTTATTATTTTGATCGCACTCTTTGTGATCAATCGTTTTATTCCCAAAAAAGGCATTACGAATATAACTGTTCAAGAAGCAAAAGATAAATTTAAGGATAAAAGTGTTCAATTTATAGATGTCCGTACACCGGGTGAATATAAAGCAAATCATCGCAAACCGTTTAAAAATATCCCACTTTCCAACTTGCCTAGCCAAGTAGACAAATTGGAAAAACATAAAGAAGTTGTTGTTATATGTCAAAGCGGAATGAGAAGTGCAAAAGCAGCAAATATCCTGAAAAAACAAGGATTCGAAAATATTTACAATGTAAAAGGTGGAATGAGTGCTTGGTATTAGAAAGGATGACAAGTGATGGCAAAACAAATAGCACCAGAAGAAGTAGCTAAACGTCTTCAAAATAGTGAAGAAGTATTCATAATTGATGTTCGTGAAAATGGAGAAGTAGCTAGTGGTAAAATCCCAAGTGCCAACAACATTCCTTTAGGTCAGCTTGCATTACGAAAAGGTGAACTGGACAAGGAAAAGAGCTATGTGGTTGTTTGTCAATCAGGTAATCGAAGTAAAGCTGCCTGTGGAATACTAGAGGCATTAGGTTTCAAAGTTGAAGATATGGTCGGTGGAATGAATAATTGGAATGGAAACAGTGAATAAAAACTAAGTAGATAGGAGTGAAATCAAAAGATGTTTCATTACACAATAGAGACACACAAATCTAGAGAAGATGCCATTAAGTCATTGGAAGTAAATTTAAAGGAAGAAAAGTTTGGTGTTCAGTGGCAGTTTGACATTAAGGAAACATTGCAAAAGAAAGGATATGAACTAGACCATCCATTTACTGTTTTAGAAGTATGTAATCCTATAGAAGCGCAGCGTGTGTTGTCAACGAATCAGCTAATTGGATATTTCCTTCCATGTAAAATCGTTGTTTACGAGGATAATGAAGGGAAAACTAACATAGGGCTACCAAAACCAACTGCTCTAATTCAAATGGTAGAAGATGAAGAATTAAAGGAAATTGCAACCGACATTGAAGAAAGACTGATTGCCTGTATTGATAAAAGTAAGTAATCAAGTGAAGTTCAACAGGATTTTCATTTAGTAAAAGAGGTTATGTTCAAATGAATCAAACTGTCACGGTATATACATCAAGCTTCTGCCCTGTCTGTGGAATGGTAAAAAGCTTTCTAGACTCCTTTGATATCACTTATAAAGAAGTAATTGTAGACTTAAATCCTATAGCAAGGATGAAAGTAATAGGAAAAACGAAAAGATTGACGGTTCCGCAAACCAATATAAATGGAGAGTGGATAAGCGGGTTTGATCCGGAGAGAATGTTAAAGATATTGATTAAATGATCTCGTACTACTACGAATACGTAAAGACAGTAAGGATATAAACATTCTTTACTGTTTTTTTGTGATATAAAAATAAAGTTATATCATTAAAAAGGCATTATTCTAGCTTTAATATTCCTCTACAAAGGGTAACTTTTATGTACAACATAGAATTGAATACAGTGGTTAATTAAAGATAAAATAATATATGGTAACTATTAATAGTTACCAATAAAAGATACTATGCAGAGTAATAGTGCAATAAAGTTAGTGAAATACAGTGCCAGTCAATGTTTGGGTTGGTATCTATTAATGGTTACCATTCATATTTAAATGGCTATTTTGATGTTAGTGATTATCAAATGAGTGTATTACTTTGGATAATGGTTACTATTAATCGTAACTAATAGTAAAAGTGGATAGAAAGGTGAGAGGTGTAACTGCAGGAAAAGTGTTGATCTGATAGCTTTTATTCATAGTATGGGTTTGTCAAATAAAGTGTGTAAGTCCCTTTTACTCAAGATACTTTAACACTCTATGTTTTAGCTCATCTTGAAGAAGAAGTTGGTTCATAACCATTGCCCAGTTTTGATTATGGCCACCTTCCCATTTGGTTTCGAGTTCTTTTACCCGTAAAAATAATACTTTTAATAGGGCGTTCTCGTTGATATGTTCCCCTTAACTCAAAATCACTTAATCGGAACCTTACTTCAATTATATTGCAGGAGTCTATTTGGATTTGGGAAGAGAAATTTTAAAATAGGACCGAAATGTTTTTATTAATTAAAAATAAGGAGTATAGGAACGGTTTCCACGCATTATAATTACAAGCTATTGCGTAAAAATCCGTTTCAATACTCTTTTTATGCAAACTCCTCATTAGATTCATAAACCTTATTTGCCAACGCTTCAAGCCAATAAGTTACTAACTTTATTCCATCAATCAACTCAATGTTTAAGTCCTTAGCATACTTTCTAGCTGCAGGGCTAAAATTTGATGTTGTAACAACGTATCCTCCTTTAGCACCTCGTTTCACCATGTTTGAATGTATCAAGGCAATAGGAGTGAAATCAAGATTTTCCTTATACGCCTTAACTTGACCTAAATAAAGTCCATCTTCTCTTTCATGTTCAAAGTCTATCCCATAGTCTCCTGATTTCACGGTAGTAAATGCGTGTCCTCCATATTGATTTTTCATAATAGGTACAACAAAATCTTCAAATTGATAAGGTAGTTGTTTAAGAAAAAGGTCTGTTGATTTCAAGAACTCAATTTCTTGGTTATCGTTTTTAACACGAGGAAAATTGAATCGATAGTACAACCCCATAGCCATTGTTCTTTTTAATTCTAAACTAGTTTCTATCTTTCTAACGATTATGGCAGCCTCTTGCTCATCACGCTTCTTAATGTACCATATTAATCCGCCAATAATTATTAATAGTAGTATTATTATGAGTACCAAAACGTTCATAATAGACACCTCCTATTACCAATGTGAACATATTTAAATAGATTTATACTGAAGGATATACTTTCGATGGAACAGATAGAAGGGATCTATTCCGTAAGAGTATCTACAATTGAGTGACTTATCGAAACTTTCTAGGGATAAATCGTATAAAAAGTAATATTTTAGTAACTAGCCAGGTAAGTATCCCACTAAAGAAAGGGAGTCCTTACTTTGAAACAATTGTATATAAAACAAAAAGTAATGAGTTTTAACGACAAGTTCACGATAAAGGACGAGCAGGAGAATGATGCTTATTATGTGGAAGGAAGTTTTATGAAAATCCCAAAAACGTTCTCCATCTTGAATACAGCTGGAGCAGAGGTTGTTGCACTTATAACGAAAAAGGTGATCAGCTTCCTGCCAAAATTTAATGTTGAAGTGAACGGCCAAGAGGTATTAACGATTAATATAGAGTTTTCTCTGTTTAAACCACGTTATTCCATTGATGCCGCTGGGATAGAAGTGCAGGGGAACTGGTGGGATATAAACTTTGAAGTGTTACAGCATGGGGAAAGTGAATAAAGAATGGTTCGCATGGGGCGATAGCTACAAGGGACAAGTCCTGAACGAAAAGATGGAGACGATTATTATTGCACTCGTAATAGCCATTGATTGTGTGAAGGCTGACAACTCAGGAACTCTACCAGATATGACATAACATTAGTTTCAACAGCATTTACTAAGGAGATAGGTAATGCAGGCAAAGTTAGTTTGAAATACTACCAGTATGATTTACAAGGGAAAGCGATTTCCGAGAGCTCATACATCAATGAATGTCGATAAATAAAGCCCTACAAACAACTTATCTAGTGTGTGTCTGCAGAGCCTTTTATAGATTTCTATTCGAAAATGATTCTCCTATCCGTAATTACTACTAGTTCAGCTTATAGTTCTTTATAAATAAATATCGCTGTATAAAAAAAGATGAACAGCTAAGTTTACCTTTCTTTTTGGATAGATTTACTTCTATTTTCCAGAAACACGGGGTGAAAAATCTGTAACATTATCAAGGCCAAAATCTTGCTTGCTAATAAAATATTTATCAAAGAAGGTTGATTCAATTCCTGTCATTCGGTAGAAAAAAGTAACTTCAACTTTCCAATCGGTTTCAATCATGCGGCGAATGTCCAGTAGGCCCTTTTTTGAAACTAAATCAATTATTGACTTTACCTTCATCGGTTTTTGGATAGGTATTAATTCATCAAGAGGCTCTTTTTTTAAATATCCCTTCCTATGAAGTGCAGCATAAAAATTTCGATGCGTTTTTGGTTCGATAATCCTTAGTTTGGCTGCCCGGTAACCTAGTACTTGCAGTGAGACACTCCATTTCTTTTTTAAATCGATGTAAGCATCTGGATTAGTAATATGAAGTATGTCTTTCATATCATTCCTAAACTCATCCTCTGGCAAAAGGAATGTACCTGCAAAAATATTTGCCTCATTTTCTATATTCTTATGCTCCTTGCGATCTAGGTTAGTGAATTCAATACGATAGTGAAGTAGTATATGAGCTAGTTCATGGGCAATATCAAAGTTCCTTCGAGATGCGGAACGTTTCATATTTCCTAAAATGATGTACGGACGCTCATTATTAGTCCATAAACTATATGCATCAATTTCTTCTCCTAACGCCTTCTCGAAAATAAACACGCCACTTTTTTCAACTAAAAACATCAAATCCTCATTTGTATCATTCCTAAAACCAAGTTTTTTACGAGCTAGTTCAGCTACTTTATTAATTTGAACCAATCTATCATCGGTTGAATTATTCAGATAACTAATAACTTCGTCTCTTAAGCGAATAATCTGCATAGTGGGATACCTTACTTTTGCCGTTAAATAGTCAACAAATGTATCTAAATATTCTATATGTTTGGCTTCGGCCTGTGTCTTTGAGACTACATTCATAATCTTAGAACGGTAAGCTATGTTCATAACATTTACAGTTTCTGTTTTGTTTGTTTTCTTCAGTACATCATTAGTGTAAAAATACTTATTCTTAACATTGAAAACCTGTTTTAATTCGTTAATAACTTGCATTTTTGGAGATGTATAATTATTTTCGTATTGCCAAACCGCTTGTTCTGTTACACCTAATATATCAGAGAGCTGTTTTCTCGAATACCCATGCATGATACGAAGATTGGTTAAATTTTCACCAACAAACATGCTGCTCCCTCCTTATCTAACTACTTTAACAAATTGCTACTTCAGTCATTCTTTTCTTCTTCCTCAAGAATACCAATGTCAAATGCTGCTGGATCCATTATTTCATCACCTGCATCTGGAGCAACTACTTCGCGCTCTTCTTCTGTCAAGTCTGCTCCAGAAATATAAGCTGATAGATTTTCTACCTCGTAAGCTATATTATCTCCTGGATTCGGTAAATAATGCATAATTTCAGATACTTGATATGCTTCATCAAGTGCGTAAGTAAGTATATGAAATTCATTATAGGAGGATTTGAATTGCTCTATTTCACTCTTTATCCGATTTTCTGGGACCAAGAACGATAGTTGTTCAGAGCGTTCCACAGCAAATGCTGAAGCATCGTCAATTTTATTGGGAAATGCTATGTCTTTATTGATCTGTGATAGTTCGTGAAGATAAGTTCGTATACGGCCATTTCGCTTATTAGCTAGCTTTGCTTGGGAGAAACTTTCTTTATTAAAATAGGCAGCATTTTTGATTAAAAAAAGAATTTTAGAATCTCCATGTACAAATTGAAGATAGTCCCATGTTAACCCTGCTTTTGATTTCTTGTAAGTGAACCCATGTTCACTACATTCCTCTGCAACTTTACTTTCTATAAAGTTCCCTTTAGTCCAAGCAAAGGCAGAACTGATCTTCATATTTTTTCTCCGATCTTTTCGATGTTCGATGTAATCCCGGTAACCTTCTACTATTGCCTCGACTATCATCTTACTTTGTTCTGAATCGAATTTGTATTGTTCCATGCCCCTATCACTCCAATTCATTAAGTATACATCTGCTTCTATTTTAGTAGATAATTAGCAAAATGAAAATGATTTTTTTGATTTTTTTAAAGTTTAACATGAAAAACAATTAAATTATTATAGTCTAAGGGGTGTTGTGAAAAGCACCCAATGATAATATTACTTTATTTTTTAAATATAACAATCAGTGATAAAATAGAAAGGACAAATAAAGGGTTAGTTTACCCCGGAGCAACCGTTAGTTTTAGTCAGAGTAAACAGACGCTAGCACCCCGATCCGTTCAACTAACAATCAGTGGGGGAAGAGCGAAAAACCCCACTGATTGAAGTTTCACTTTATTAAATAGAAAACTATCCATCAACAGGTTGAAGATTTATGTTTAGATGAATTAAATTTAGAAGCAGAACGAGATAATGTATGTATAAACATAAGAAAAGCGACAACCTTGATTCATATATAAATAATTCATTGATTGAAAGCGGTTATTTAAAAAAATACTTTACCATATAGGATGGGACATGCCATGAAAGAAATGAAAGAAGCGCTTGCTTTATATCCGAAGAAAACAATTGATATTAATACATTACAAGAATTATTCTCCGCCTTTTTTGATAGCTATGAAGCATTTGCAGAAGAAGTGCTTGCACTAGAGAATGCAGGCATTTTGTTGATGATGAAAAGTAAAGGCCGCTCGACTAGACAACCATCTATCGCCCTGCATTATCGTATTCAAAGCGCAACGTTAAAAAAAGTTCATCACCATCTCCTACAACAATACCGTATACAATTCCACTCTGCTATAAACCTAGACTACTATTACCAGCATGATCCCAAGCAATGGCATGAAGATTTACCGTATTTACAACAAATTGACCAGTACATAAAGAGGCACGGATTTCCTATTGAGGCGATCCCAGCTCCAGAACGCAGCTATGAGATTGTAGGGGATGAGAAGTGGATTACCGAGAAAAAAGGAAAGGAACTACTAGAACGAGTTCAATTATTCAATAAACTGCAGGTAATCCCTGTATCCGAGCCATTACAGTTTGCGATTAACCCAGATAAAATACAGCACTCCATGCAAATGCACTTGGTTGTCGAGAATAAAACAACCTATCAGGGCTTATTGCCATCCATTAAACAAACTTCTTTTGCCACACTTATTTATGGGAGGGGAAAGGGTATTATTCAGAGCATGGAGCAATTTGATCGGCAATATCCAGTCACTGCTAGTCACCACTTCTTTTATTTTGGAGACATAGACAGAGAAGGTATTGCCATTTGGCATAGCTTAACGAAAAAGGTTGAGATGCAGTTAGCACTACCCTTTTACCGAGCATGCTTAGAGAGGCAACCTGCACAGGGTAAGGATTACCAAAGACAACGCCTTGAAGCAGAGGAAGCATTCTTCCAGGGTTTTAACAAAGCGGAGCAAAGTCAACTAAAGGACCTACTTGAGGCGGGGTATTATTATCCACAGGAAACACTTAAAACAAAGGAATTACAAAAGATTTGGGAGGGATCGCATTGGAACGATATGATATAGCAACTATCACTGCAGGCTATCATGAAAGGATCCGTCGTCTCGCTTTGTTTGATCCCTTAACAGACTTGGATCGTAAACGCGAAAAAGATGAGAATGAAAAAGTTATTGATATGAAGGGATTGGGTTTATTAACTCTACTGTTTTTCTTTGAACAGAAGGTGATGCGACAGTATAAAACAGGTTTAAAACAGCTTGCTACTTTTATTCAAGAAGTGACAGCAGATAGCTATCAGCTACAAGCAAATGATTACTATCGTCTTGCTGGAACGCTTATTGAGACCTTTCGTCCGGTGACCGGTCTGAAGCGTACATATCCCTTCTATAACTGGGAAATGAATCAAAGAGAGCAGCTGGAGTATTCCATTCTAAAGACAAACCGATTCAATCAAGCGACTAATGAACAGTATTACACTTTAGATGATGATGGGCTCGAGCTAGTTTTTGCGACCAGAGAGTTTTATAGTGAGTTTCAATTATCGATTAATCAGTTAATGCTTCGCAAACAATTGGAAAGGGGCGAATTCAATGGTGCCCTGCGCCAAATTAACGAAATGCGGGTTGCAGTGGAAAACATTGATGGGCGAATGCTAACACTTAAACAGGAGATTCAACGAAGCATTGTCTCAGAGGAAACGTTTGATCGGTATAAAGAAGTATTGGATGACAGCTATAGTCGCCTGCAACGAGAGGACGATGAGTTCAAAGAGTTGCGACAATTTGTGAAAGAAACAAAAGATCGGCTTTATGCGAAGGATATTCATCGTAAGGAGCAAAAAACCTATGATCTTATCCTGACCATTACGAGAGAATTGGAAGCCGTTCA
Source organism: Oceanobacillus massiliensis str. N'diop (assembly GCF_000285495.1). GTDB lineage: Bacteria > Bacillota > Bacilli > Bacillales > Amphibacillaceae > Oceanobacillus > Oceanobacillus massiliensis. Next base: position 1,004,673 of record NZ_HE610976.1, on the reverse strand, counting down.
TTATGATCATTCGAGATTACTAGAACAAACCTTATCACTAAAAAACACCACACTTATAACGGCACAGGAATCCTTGTATTATACGGGAATTGAAGCTTTTAACTTCGATCATGAGATTACCTCTCATATCATCTCAGTGCCTCTTCCAATAGAGACGATGAAAGGTGTGCTACATCCCTTTTTACAAGTAGAGGAAGAAAGGTCTTGGTCACCTTTCACGCTTTTTGCGGAACAAAATATAGTAGAAGATCGACAGGAGGAGAAAGAGGCTACCATGCCGGAAGCAGAAAGTGATGAGGAAATAAATGAGCGGAATAACCTGTTGCGTAAACAATATAAAAAGCTAATGGAGGAATTGTTAAGCCTGTTAAAGGAGCAGCCGGAAATAACCCTTTCTGCCATATTTGACCATTTAACAGAAACGAATCAGGCACAGCTTTATACAACAAGGTCTTTTTATGATTTTTGGCTCATTTTACATCAGCGCTCTCCCATCTCTCGTGGGGATATGGAGCATGATGAAGATGGGAGTTCTCTGTTAACAGAAGCATTATACATACTTGGTGACAATCGGCTAATTATTACAGAGGAGAACACCATTCTAAACCGATATAAACGTTATTCCATTCAGGAAATGGTCATTCGATTGGAGGAATCCTAATGCACTATAGTGAAGAGAAGGTAATGAAAGCTTTTCAAATCTATGCAAACCTAGCAAGGACAGCTGTTACCGACCAGGAAGCAGTGCAATTATACCGGGCAGATGACGATATTCGAAGTTTGTTAGATTTGTATGCAAAAGAAGTGGATGCTGTCATCGTGAACACGACCGAACATTTATATTTAATTCCAGAGACAAAGCTATCAAGCTTCCATGTCAGCAATGATTGGATAAAGCGTCATTATTTGCGCTCAGGGGCAACGAACGGAGATATTTACTTACTTTATTTCGCCACGATCATTTTATTTGGCACCTTCTATAATTCGTATCAGAGCGGGCGGCCCACGCGTGATTTTTTAAGAGTAGAGGAATGGATGCATCAAATTCAAGAACTCATGGAGCAATTGCAGGCATTAGATGAAGAAGTATTAAAACAAAAAGAAAGTGAGTTTTCCTATAATTGGCGGCAAATAGTCGATAAATGGGTTGATATGAATGATATTAAAGAGAGTGTTAAGCGGCAAACGGGAAATACGATAAGTCGCTATAGCTTCTTAGATACCGTAAAACGATTTTTAGTTGATCAAGATCTGGTAATGGATCAGGGGAATGAGGAGATAGCCTTAACGGAAAAGGCGAAAACCATTATCCAACGTTACTTTATGGAAGTGGAATATAACAAAGGAATCTTTACATTTATATATGAGATGGAGGGGGAGAAAGCAAATGCCAGCGATTAGTAAGATCCGATTAGCGAATGTTATTTATGAGGAAGGTAATAAGCGCTATAACGATGAATTGTTTTTGTTTGATGGCTACAATGGTGCTATTTTATTAGAAAATGGTGGAGGCAAAACAGTGCTGATCCAAACCGCACTTCAAGCCATGCTGCCACATACAGAACTGGCTAGTCGGAAAATAGGTAAAACCTTAACGTTGGCAAGTGCGCCCGCCCATATTGCAGTGGAGTGGATCATTAATGATAAACCGAGGCGTTATGTGGTAACGGCTGTTACGCTTTTCATGAATAAGCACGGATTAGACTCCCTCCGTTATGTGTATGAATACCAACAAGGCGATCCACATGCGATTGAAGAAATCCCATTTGTTCGGGAAGTACAGGGTGGGAAACGTCCTGCTGAGCGCGGCGAAATGCAAGACTATTATAGTGCAATGAAGGATAAATCCTTATCCGCAAACACCTTTAACACCATAAAAGACTATCGTGCATACATAGAAGACAATTATCAGATCATCTCTAATGAATGGGAAAGCATTGTGAAAATTAATAGCTCAGAAGGTGGAGTTGAGGCGTTTTTCGAAGCATGTAAAACGACCAATCAGCTTTTTGATCGCCTGCTCATTCCTACTGTGGAGCGTGCAATGGCAGGACATGATGAGACGCTCTTTGCCGATCTGTTTGAACAGCGTTACACGAGTTTTAAAAATTACCAAAAACTGAAGGAAACAATCAAAGAGAATGAGAAGATTCAAGAGGAGTTAACAGGTTATACAACTGCCTTTGCAAGACTCCATTCCAAGGAGCAGGACTTCCTTGAGGCAAAACAACAAACAAAAGGGATCTGGGAACAAACAGTAGAGCAGAAGCAAGCTTTCGAGGCTGAAAGGGAGTCTTTACAAGCTAAAGAAATCAGCCTGCAACAGGACATGGACCAACATCAGGTGAAAGTGTCCTCTCATGAAATTGCTGAAAAGGTAGCAGAAATACAGGAGATTAAGAAGAACTACGACAATGCTCATCTAGTTTTAAAGGAGCAGAAGGAAAAGGTCGAAGAAGTGGAGAGTCATCGTGCTGCATTGCGGTATGCGAAGTTTACGAAGGATAAGCATGCAGCAGAGCAAGCACTCATTTTTATTCAGGAACAGATCGCTTCTTCTGAGAAAAAGTTCGATTTAGAAGAGATACAGGATCAATTGACCGAAGCGGAACAAGCCTTGCATGGTGCCTATCTATCTCAAATAGAATCCATAGGTAATGATAGGAAAGACTTGCAGCTAGAGAAAAATCCGTTGCAACAACAAGTAGTTACGCTAAAACAGCAATGCGAAACGTATCTAAAAGTGAAGCAAAGCTTAAATAACGAGGTAATAAAATTAACCTCGTTTATAGAAAATCGAGAAAAAGACAGTGAGCAACTGCGTCAATCTCTCCTGGCAAACCCAGAACAGGAGAAAGTAGAGGAACAATTACCGACATGGGAAAGCCGTTACCAAGCATTGGATAATGAAATTACCCAGCTGAAAACGGACAAAAAAAGATTTGTTCGTGAAGCTGAGGAGAAACGACAAGAGAAACAAGAATTACGAGAAACCCTTCAACAGAATGGACTGCAATCACAACAAGTAGAACAACACTTAAATACCATGAAGGAAGATGAACAGCAATTGGTTCAATCTTTAGCTATGCTCAAAAGTAACTGGCAGAACATTGCTGGAATCCATTTACAACAGGAATCCATCCAAGGACAATTGGAAAGCAATCTAGAAAAGCAGCGAATAGAGCGTAAGAAATGGCTTGATAAGGAACGTCTCGCTTTACGCTATGTGGACGATTACGGGGAGCAGGATACATTTTTTAGTGATCCCTTTTTAGCAAAGCAAATTGAAATTTGGAAAAACCAAATCGATTACATCGAGACAGGGATTGATTATTTATCTCAGCTCCCAAGTGAAAAGCAAGAGCTGTTAAAGCAGGAGGCGTTATGGCCTAGCATCATCGTGACAACAGAAAAGGCAAAGCCCCGTTTAATGGAACGATTAGAGCAAGTATCTGATCGAATTATGATGCCAGTGATGATTGTGTCAACAGAAGAAGCAACGAGCCTTACTGACATGGAAAAGGGTAACTGGATTGTACCTAATCACTGGAGTAAAAACATTGATGGTGATCAATTTTCGACATGGAAGCAGAAATTAGAGCAGCATGCTAAAGACATTACGAATACAAGGGAACATACAGAAAATGAGTTAAAGAGTTGGGAACATGCATTAAACCAATTCCTCCATTTTCTAAAGAAGTATCCCTACGACCAGGTAGTCTCATGGCAAGAAGATATGTCTAACCTACAAACCGTGAAGGAAAAAACAGAAGCAATTATGCGACAAGTAGAGAAATATTTAGGCGATCTCAACCAGTCGATTGATAAAAATGCAAAACGAACAGAAGAAGCAGAAGCAGAGCGTACTGGTATGGAAAGGAAACTACAAGATGGCCAGCAATATGAAAACTATCAAAAAGAGATAACCAAACACACGCTTGATAAAAAGAAACATAATGAAGAACAACAGGCAGTTGAACGAAAAGTGAAACAGACAACACGTGCATTGGACCGTTATGAAGAAGATATTAAACTGTTGGATGAGCGGATGCGGGAGTTAGAAGTAGAAAAGGAAAAGGTTCAAAGTAATCCGTATTATCAAGAGGTTTCCGGGTTATCCGCATCCTACACAGGAGAAGATGTCACAATCCTTCTAACGAAGCGAAAGGAACTACTTAGACAAAAAGACCGCATTTCACGCCAAATTGGGGAATGGGAAGCAAAGCAAGAAACGGAGCGGCAACGAATCCAGACTACAAACGAAAGAATGTATGAAATTGAACAAGACTATCCCACGGTTGACAAGAATTTGGATTTTCCTGCTGATGGCGACTATTATATAGAACGATTAAAAGGACAAATACAAACGTCTAAAAAGAAATTAGCTCAGATTATGGAAACATATCAAGGGTTTAAATTAGAATTTAGTAATAAAGAAGTCTTGCTTGACCAGGCATACAAAGACTTCCGGTTAACATTTCCACAGGACGTAATTATCGAATTTGAAGGAAATTTATCTGAGGTTAAACAACAGATTCAAACAGAGCAAATAGATCTACAGAAGCGGAAAGGCTTTCTGGAGCAAGAGTTTAAGCGAGTAGATAAGGAGTTAGGTAGTCTAGAGGAGTCACAACGGCTCTTGGAGAATTTTATCGAAGGCTATCATTTCAACGCACCAGGAATTGCAAGTATTGCATTAGATGATCAAGAGGCCCTTGATTTCCAATACCAGCGCAAGCATTTTGCAAAAAAATCTACCGACAGATTAAAAGAGGTGAAGCGGCTTGTAGAGGAAGAAAGGAAGCTTGTCCATGATGCCAAGGATAAATTCCGTGCATTTTGCCGTTCCAAAATAACAGATAAGAAGCTTCAGCAAATGGCCATTCAGGGTGTAGAACAAAAGCGTGATTATGAGGAAGTTATTACTTTTAAACAGAATATGTTTGCTAGTATTCAACGGATCACGAAATATGCAAATGAGCATATTCGAAAAAGTGATGAGGAGCTTCAGCTTTTTATAAATCAAATTCATACACATCTTGAAACATTAGTAGAAGAACTTGAACAAATTCCAAAGAAAACGAGAGTGAAGGTAGACAACTGGAAAGCAATCTATAGCTTCTCCATTCCCAAATGGGAGTCCGGGGACGGGAAGTTGCGTATTCGAAACCATACAGAGTGGATTATTAACCAATTAGATAGCGATAAATATCAAGATGAGCAGGGCCATCAGGATATGAATAAAGTACGCATTGATTTAGAAAAATGGCTGGAGTCGAAGCAATTATTAAAAGCTGTGATGGACCGGGATGTCATGAAGGTGCATTGTCGTAAGGTCACGAACGACAATCAAGTCTCTAACAGGTCCTATACTTGGGAACAAAGTAATGTTTGGTCTGGTGGAGAGAAGTGGAGTAAAAACATGACCCTTTTCTTAGGAATCCAAAAATATGTAGCAGAAAAGAAAAAAGCAAATTTAACAAATCGAGCGGTCATTTTAGACAATCCATTTGGAAAGGCATCAAGTGATCATGTATTAAGTCCTGTATTTTTCATAGCAGACCAGTTAGGTTTTCAAATCATTGCTTTAACTGCCCATGCGGAAGGGAAGTTTCTGCAAGACTACTTCCCGATCATCTACAGCTGTCGACTACGTGCTTCAAAGGACGCAAACAAAAAGGTCATGACAACAGATAAATGGCTTCACCATGCTTACTTCCAAGATCATGAACCGGCTGTAATTGGACGTTTAGGGCAAACCGAACAGCAACAGCTTGACTTGTCTGAGTGATGGAAGGAGAGTGAAAGAGAAATTTGAGTAATAGGGGGAGGGGACGCCAACTAGCTTGGACTCCTTCTTTTTGGGTATTGATTTTTGTAAATGAGTCGCCCTCATGTTTATGTCTAGTCTCATTACTACAGATACAATAAAGCCCTATTTATGACTCAAAACAAGAAAATCAGGAGGTTAACCAATTTGTTAAAATACAACGTTACCCAATTTACAATCGATGGCCCGTATCAATTCTTCAATAATGCGGGGATAGAAGGAAAACAAAACCTAACCTAACCTAACAGAAGACTACACTATGGTAGTGATGAATTTGAAAAAGTTGTAAGCATTAATTTAAACGGTGTCTTTTACGGCAGAAATATATACTAAAGGTAATGAAAGAACAAGGTTCTGGTTCAGTCGTAATACAGCTTCTGTAGGTGGTATTCGCGGGGTAGGAAACCAGTCTGGCTATGCAGCTCCCGGAAGTTAGATTTCAACTCTAATTTCGAGTGTTGGTACCATAATTATCTGGGCAGTTTTTTAGCTTGGAAAAAGTGATCAGTCTGGAAAGATTTCTAAGTATCTTATCAATTACCTTTATATCTTCGTTGTTCCAGAGTTTTTCCACATGAGCAGGATTCCTATAATAATGGCCAAAACCGTTAGAGCAATGGTTAACAGTAAAGTTTCTACATAGTATTCATTTCCGGTTTCAGCCATTAACTGAACGCTGTAATCAGCTAGTTTCCATGTGGAGATGTTCCAGTATTTTCCGATCAATGATTCAATCATAATGCCAATTGGCAGGATAATGATGGTGAAGGTCGTTGCAATTGTTGGCTTAAACATTGCGCTGAACATAGGGGAAATAGCTGTTGCGAATAAAATAGACAGACAATAAGACAGGACCATTTGAATGCCCTTTTTGTAAAAAGAGCAGCAGGTCTGTTATTTCTTCGGCATCATTTAAAATGTGCGTGGAATACAAAATCGTTGATTGCTGCTGCAATTCTTTTAATAAATTCATTATTTCCCGTCTGCCGGCTGGATCTAGAGCGGACACCGGTTCGTCTAAGACAAGGAGCTTGGGTTTGTGGATGATGGCTTGATCAATGCCAAGCCGCTGTTTCATTCCACCAGAAAAGGTTGCGGTCTATTTTTATAAGTCATTTAAGAACAAATGGAAAACAAGGATAATATTCACTTCAAAGACTACCAAATAGAGACGACTTCGTATCATACCTCATCAAAGATCATGCACTAGATAAACAGCTATCTAGTGTTTTATACATTATAGGAGATTGTCCTGCAAGTCAGCCTTTCTTAAGCTATCGGGGAATGATCTCGTAAGTTCTCAGGAAGTGCTTATACATAACTAACAAAGATTACGCATTTGTAAGGCATTCGTTATCTTATTATCAGCGCTTTTTCATTACATATAGAATGTTGATGCATGTATTAAATCCCACCAACAACAGGTTAGAGTAAAAATTGACAATTGAAACCATTTTTAGCCGGGCGTCGTCAAAAGGGATAGTGACATAAATACTCTTGGAAAGAGGGGGAGTAATGGAGAATGGTAGAAAAGAAGATACATTAGAGGAAATAATGATAGAACATGGAAGTGATTTGGTCAGGCTGGCCTATAATTACGTGAAAGATAAAGAAACTGCAAAGGACATGGTTCAAAACACCTTTATAAAATGTTATGAAAACTTAGATGAATTCAGGTATGATTCTTCAATAAAAACATGGCTGTACAGAATCACGATTAATCAGTGCAAGGATTATTTAAGGAGTTGGCATTACAGGAAAGTGCAGACCAAAGAAGTTCTTGATAATGCGATAAAACCCCTTTTACTTACACCAGAAGACAAGGCAATCAGGAAGTCAGAACAGGAGAAGATCAAAGATTTTATTTTTTCGTTGCCCAAAAATTATCGGGAAGTTATCTTTCTGTATTACTATAAGTCTTTATCAATTGGCGAAATAGCTGAAGTAGCAGAGCTGAATACGAATACAGTTAAAACAAGGCTAAGGAGAGCAAAGCAAAAGTTAAAAATTTTAATGGAGGAGGCAAATGTTTATGGATAACAAGTCTAATAAGGAATTATTTTCTTACTTGGAAAAGGAAGACTTAACCTTTACTAAAGAGGACAGGATTGATACCTTCAAAAAGATTCACCGAAACAGTAATAAAAACAAATCAAACAATAACCCCATCTTTTTCAATATTGTTAAACGTTACATAGGCCCCATATTAGGTACTGCAGTGGTACTTCTCTTAGCGATTGGATTGCTTTTGCCGAATCTATATCAAGGCAATGAAAACAAGCAGCCGATTACAGAGCAAGCCTCCAAACAGGAAACCATATCGTTTTCGGTCTTATTGCTGGGAGAGAATTCAGTTAGTTATAGAAGTACGATACATATCTTACTCACTTATAATAGCAAAGATAACAGTATGAAATTAGTACCGATTCCTCGTGAAACTTATGTAGAAATCTTTAATTCAGAAGGGAAGAGTATGGGTAAAGATAAGATCATGCACGCGCTTGCTCTAGAATCAAGTCCTGAACTGACTGTGACGGCTGTATCGAATCTGTTTGATTTTCCGATTGATTATTATTCCGTAATTCCAGAGGAGGATATTTACGCGAAATTAGAAATGGCTAAAGATGATACCGGAATGAACGGTATTCAAACAAATGAGTTTGGAGATTTAATCAAGGAGCGGCTATCCTTTTCTGAGGTAAAAAGCCTTTTAACAGAAGGCGAAACGAATATACCAAGTGACATACTCAATCAATTACAAACAGAGAAGCGTAATTCTGAATCTACTCAGGTGATTGATATGGAAAAAGGGATAGAGGAAACATTCATCAATGGTATTTATTACAAACAGATTGATCAAAGACTTTTAGAAACAACCTCCGACACGCTGAAACAGCATTTAGCTGACAAATAAATCCACTTAATTAGAAGAGGTTTTAATTATGAGTGCCAGAAAATAAGACCCCCCGACAAAAAAACCAAAACTTCCCCAAACTTCTTTTGCTTAAAGTGTTACAGCGTGTATAATGATTATTGAGCAAGAGAAATGGGGTAGATCAAATGGTTCAATCAATCAATACAAAGGTCGATTTGGTTATCGATGCGACCTCACATTTAGGTGTTTCTGCTTATGGTCAGATCATGATTGGAGACAAGGGATTTGAGTTCTTCAATAAACGTGATGCCCGTAAGTTTATCCAAATTCCCTGGGAAGAAGTGGAGTACGTCATTGCTTCCGTTATGTTCAAGGGTAAATGGATTCCGCGTTACGCAATCCAAACGAAGCGGAATGGAACCTATACATTTTCTTCTAAAGATCCCAAGAAAGTCTTTCGGGCAATGCGTGAATATGTTAATCCCGATCATATGGTCCAATCATTAGGTTTCCTTGATATAATCAAGCGCGGCTTGAAGAGCAAATTAAATAAGTAATAGAAATGGTTTTGCCAACTTTTTCCATATTAAGCCAATCGATTTTCAAGACATTGCGGAAATGCGCAGATCCTTCCCGGCAGCAGCATGATTCTGTAAACTTAGCAGAATAGCAGTTTGGTATGGCCGGGAATAGGAAGAGTATGAATGTAAGCGGCGTCTCTGCCTAGCACTGAAGCGATAGTCCCTGCCAGGCAGGAATAGATTTAGTAAAATAACCTCTTGAAACGGGAAATCGGCTGTGATATAATTTTTCGGAGGAGATCTTTAAAGTATTTTAGAGGCTTATTTTCAGCGGTATAATTAAAGCGTTTTCAACATAAAGTTAAATATGCTATCTCAATTATTTTTACGTGTTACTGATTCGATCAGGCATGAGTGAAAAGGATTGATTAGAACGAAGCGTAAGGGTCTTATTTTCCCCTGCCTTCATTTAATCTTCTTTTTGCTCATGCCTTTTTTAATTTTTTTCGAACGTGTAACCGCTTGATAGGCTGAAAAAATACGCTTTAGGGTTTGCCAAGTTAACGCAAGCTTTAACAATAATAGTAATAGGAGGTAAAAAGATGGTAGGAATTATCATTGCTAGTCACGGTGAATTTGCCAATGGTATCTTGCAATCTGGAGAGATGATCTTTGGAGAGCAGGAAAATGTAAAAGCTGTTACATTGATGCCAAGCGAAGGACCTGATGATGTAAGGGCAAAAATGGAAGAAGCAATTGCCTCTTTCGACAACCAGGACGAAGTATTATTCTTAGTCGATCTTTGGGGTGGAACTCCTTTCAACCAAGCCAGCAGCTTGATGGAAGAGCACCAGGATAAATGGGCAATCGTTGCTGGTTTAAACTTAGCAATGCTGATTGAATCATTTGCATCGCGCTTTTCCATGGATACAGCACATGAGATTGCGACACATATTTTGGACACAGCAAAAGAAGCGGTTAAGGTAAAACCGGAAGAATTGGAACCGGCAGATACTGCTGCAGGTGCTGCTCAGCAAGTGAATACTGGAGCTCCTGGTAAATTCGAATATGTGTTAGCACGTATCGATACGCGTTTACTTCACGGACAAGTAGCGACTGCTTGGACCAAGAATACATTGCCAACACGTATTATCGTTGTATCGGATGAAGTAGCGAAGGATGAACTTCGGAAGAAATTGATTCAGCAGGCTGCTCCATCGGGTGTAAAGGCCCACGTTGTTCCGGTCAATAAAATGATTGAACTTGCGAAAGACGATCAGCATTTTGGCGGTCAGCGCGCGTTGCTTCTTTTCGAAAACCCGCATGATGTACTTAGAGCAGTTGAAGGCGGCGTCCCATTGGAAACAATTAATGTTGGTTCTATGGCACACTCACCTGGTAAGGTTCAGCCGAATAAGGTATTGGCATTTAGCCAAGCTGATATCGATGCCTTCGTCAAATTAAAAGAATTTGATGTGAAGTTCGATGTTCGTAAGGTTCCAAACGATTCAAAAGGGAACATGGATGAAATTATCAGAAGGGCTCAAGCAGAGCTGAACAAACAGAAATGATCCTATTTATCAGATAAAAAGGAGGATTAATAATACTCATGGAATTAACTATTATTCAACTCATATTGATTGTTATTGTGGCATTCTTAGCTGGTATTGAAGGAATCCTGGATGAATTTCACTTCCACCAGCCAATTATTGCCTGTACGTTAATCGGTTTAGTTACAGGAGAATTAGTAGCATGCCTTATCTTAGGTGGTACCCTGCAATTAATCGCTTTAGGTTGGGCAAACATCGGAGCTGCCGTAGCACCGGATGCTGCGCTGGCCTCAGTTGCATCTGCAATTATTCTCGTTTTAGGTGGTCAAGGTGAAGCAGGTGTATCTTCTGCAATCGCGATTGCAGTACCGCTTGCAGTTGCTGGTCTATTATTGACAATCATCGTCCGGACGATTGCAACCGGTTTGGTGCATCTAATGGATGCCGCAGCTAAAGAAGGGAATTTCAGGAAAATAGAATTCTGGCATATTGTCGCTATTTGCATGCAGGGGTTACGTATTGCCATCCCGGCTGCATTGATTTTGGCAGTTGGCGCAGGTCCCGTTAGAGAATTGCTGCAGTCTATGCCGGATTGGCTGACAGATGGTTTGGCAGTTGGTGGCGGAATGGTAGTAGCCGTTGGTTATGCGATGGTTATTAACATGATGGCTACGAAAGAAGTATGGCCATTCTTCGCAATCGGTTTTGTATTAGCAACTATCCCGTCCATCACGCTATTAGGGCTTGGTGCTATCGGCGTGGCGCTTGCGCTTATCTATCTAGCGCTTACGAAGCAAGGCGGTTCAGGTAATGGTGGAAACGGAAACACTGGTGATCCGTTAGGCGAAATTATAGATAACTACTAAAAGGAGGAGGACATAAAAATGGCTCAAGAATTGAAATTATCAAGAAGAGATCGCATTGCTATTTGGTGGCGGTCCACTTTTATTCAAGGTTCTTGGAACTATGAACGTATGCAAAACGGTGGCTGGGCATTTTCCATGATTCCCGCCATCAAAAGATTATATAAAACAAAAGAAGATCGTGCTGCTGCACTACAACGTCACTTAGAATTCTTTAATACGCATCCATATGTAGCTTCTCCTATTATTGGTGTAACGTTAGCGCTGGAAGAAGAACGTGCAAATGGTGCCCCGGTTGATGACAAGGCCATCCAAGGGGTTAAAGTCGGGATGATGGGACCATTGGCAGGTATCGGGGATCCAACTTTCTGGTTCACCGTTAAGCCGATCCTTGGTGCATTGGCGGCTTCCCTTGCTTTGAGTGGAAACATCCTTGGACCGATTCTTTACTTCGTTTTATGGAATATTATTCGTATGGGATTCATGTGGTATTCACAGGAGCTTGGCTACAAAGCCGGTTCCAAAATTACGGAAGACTTATCTGGCGGATTACTGCAGGATATTACCAAAGGCGCCTCGATACTGGGTATGTTCATTCTCGGTTCATTAGTTAACCGATGGGTATCTGTCTCATTTACACCGACTGTATCCGAAGTCCAGCTTGACGAGGGTGCCTATATTGACTGGGATAGCCTGCCTGCTGGATCGGAAGGGATTCGGACGGCATTGGAACAGCAAGCCGCCGGCCGATCATTAAGTGAATATAATGTAACCACTTTACAGGATAACTTAGATAGCTTGATTCCTGGTTTAGCTGGATTGTTAATCACATTACTTAGCATGTGGCTGCTTAGGAAGAAAGTTTCTCCAATCGTGATGATTCTTGGCTTGTTCGTGGTAGGTATTGTCTTCCACGCGATTGGCCTCATGTAATATAAGCTAGACATTTTTCAAAGTGTCCATATAAATAGAAAAGTACCTCCTTGGCAGGATAGATTATCGATCCAAGGAGGTGCTTTTTCTTACAAACCATTCACACAGGATAAACGTAAGAACAGAAAGAATACATATAAATAGATTTTAGGAGGATGGCTATGCTTACTATCGGTTATATTGGAAACGGAAAAAGCACGAACAGATATCATCTGCCGTTCGTACTGCAAAGAGAGAATATAAAGGTAAAAACAATTTATCGAAGAAATCCTCAGCGTGATAATTGGGGTAAGATTGCCGGAGTGAATTATACTTCCGATTTAGATGAATTGTTAAACGACAAGGATATTCAGCTCATTGTGGTGTGCACCAGACATGACAGCCATTATGAATATGCCAAAAAAGTATTGGAACATAATAAGCACTGTTTGGTTGAGAAGCCTTTTATGGAAACCTCTGAACAGGCAAAGGAAATATTTGCATTGGCCAAAGAGAAAGGGCTGATTGTCCAGACGTATCAAAACAGACGTTTCGATAGTGATTTCCTAACCGTACAAAAGGTTATCGAAGAAGGGAAAATGGGAGACCTGCTGGAAGTGGAAATGCATTATGATTATTTCCGCCCCGAAGTACCCGAATCGGTGCATTCCTTTGATCCGGCATCGTCATTTCTATATGGACATGGCTGCCATACATTAGATCAGGTCATCAGCTATTTCGGCAAGCCGGATGATATACACTATGATGTCAGACAATTGCTGGGACAAGGAAGAATGAATGATTATTTTGATCTGGATTTATATTACAGCGGATTGAAAGTATCGGTGAAATCGAGTTATTTTAGACTGAAAGAGAGACCGAGCTTCGCTATTTATGGCAAGAAGGGCAGCTTTATAAAAGAAACCAAAGATCGTCAGGAAGAACATCTCAAACTATTCTACATGCCGGATAACAAGGACTTCGGTATAGATACGTTAAAACACTATGGCACGCTGACATATGTCGATGAAGAAGGAACCGTCCACGAAGAAAAAGTGAAATCCGTAGATGGTGATTATGGCCTTGTTTACGATGATCTATATGAAGCCATCATAAATGGCAAAGATAAAACCATAACAGACGAGCAGACAATGCTGCAAATGGAAATATTAGAAACCGGGGTTAAGAACTTGAAGTGAAGATTATATGATAGAGATTTGCTGGCAAGTGCTCGTATAAAAGAATAATATAGTGAAAAGAAATGGTGACCTTTATAAAAGGGTCACCATATTTTTTGGTAGTGTAAGATAGGCAAAAATCTTTATTTATATATCATTTTAGGGCGTTTATTACGATTTTTGCGGCCTCTGCAATGAGAGCATCGTCATAGGTTGCATCCTCCGTATCGCGGTCAGATAGAATGGAGATGGCAATTGGACCACGGTCAGGCGGCCAAACAATGGCAATGTCATTTCGTGTTCCGTACATTCCTGCCCCGCTCTTATCACCAACGACCCAATTTTCAGGCACACCAGCGCGGATTAGTGTATCTCCAGTGGAGTTACCGACTAACCAATCGGTCATAAGTTCACGCTCTTCTGAAGGAAGCAAATCACTCAGCACAAATGTTTGCAGATTTGTGGCAAGTTCTCTCGGTGTACTTGTGTCACGAGAATCCCCCGGAACCGTGAAGTTCAAATCGGGCTCGAAACGAACAGACTCTGTAACTGTATCGCCAATCTCCCTCAATGCAGCTTCAAATCCTGCAGGCCCTCCCAATTCTTTGAAAAGTAGATTCCCTGCTGTATTGTCGCTGTACCGGATAGCAGCCTCCGCAACTTCCTTCAATGACATCCCTGTATCGACATGTTTCTCGGTGATCGGTGAATATGTAACCAAATCATCCTCCGTGTACGTGATGATTTTCTCGAGTTCGTTCATTGTTTTTTGATCAAGCAATACACCTGCAGCAAGCGCCTTGTAAGTAGAGGCAAAAGCGAACCGCTCATCTGCCCGATAGACGACACTCTTTTCTGTTTCGGTATCGATCGCATAAATTCCGAGGCGGGCGTCGAACTCATTCTCAAGTTGTTTGAATTCCTGTGCGAGTTCCTCTTCGGCAGGAGTTCCTTTTTCCTTATCTGTTTCCGGTTCGGACGGAGAAGCAGGAGACGTGGCAGCTTTCGCGCAACCAGCTAGCATGATGAAAATAAACAAAGATAGAAGGAAAGTGCCCTTAAGTTTAGGGAATCTGGATAACGTAATCATTAATTTCTTCAAAATCATAACCTCTTTTCTAGTAAATGATATTTTCTACTGTTTCGAAGCAATCGAACGCCATTACAAGTGTAATGCAATGTTCAATACTTTCAAGCAAAAACTGTCCATTTTCTCTAGCAGTTATAAAAGCTGAATAGCCGATTGATATAAATAATAGTTATTCAAAGGTGTGGATTTCCTTTTTCTCTATGTAGTTTTCTTCACTAATTTCCTTCCTGTCACTAACCAAAAGAGACTGGAATGCATCGAACAGTTCCTGTATCTCTTCCTGCTCATTAATCAAATTCATCCCTTTTTGATACTCTGACTCATCCTTATATCGAGATATCTCTATCCATTTCGTGCCATCGTCTTTGCTTTTCAGATACATTGTATGAAAATCCAGATACCTGCTATAAACTTCGGATGCCTTCTCTTGAATCAGTAAATATTCATCTGTTTTATCTTCTCGGATATGGTATTGATAGATTTTAACAAACATAATTCGCCCTCCAATTTAATGATGTTCATTATATAAAAACATCCTTAACATTGAACATAGAGTGTCCTTGCTATAAATATCTTAACGCAAAAAAGCAATTGACGAAATATTTATGCTAATATAGTTTACAATAGCACCGATTTCCAATTTAAGTACTTTTTAACAAAACTAGGAGACTAAATTTGGTTTCCGGACAACTTTTTCAAAGTGATTTATTTATTTGCGCAACCCTGCTTATGCTGTTTTTATTCGTTCTATGTTTTGAGTTAGCTATATTTACTGGACTCTATAGAAGCAGTAAAAAGAAGTCTATGATTTTCCTGGTGATAGTTTTGGCGGGGAATATTTACTCGTTAATAGCAATCTTTATAAACTACTCCATATATCTAGGGATTTCTTTATTATTGATTTTTATATTAATGATAACTTTAGCCATCTATTCTGTAAAAAAATCGAAGGGGCCGGGACTAAAAGTGAAATCAGACATGAAGTGAATTCAGACTTGAAATGAAATCAAACATGAAGTGAAACCAAATTGAAGTGAATTCCTTTAAACGCCCAATCTTTATTCCAGGTTTTTTAGGTAACCACCAGCATACCATTCTTCCGGTCCGGGAGAACAGCGGGTGGTTCCCGTCTTCATATGGGCGGCAACGCGGGCTTTGAATGTGGTTTATTATATAAACTCAAAAGCATTATAAAACCCCTTAGGATATTACATCCAAAGGGGTAAAAGCTCGGTGAATTATTGCTTTTTTTGTGGAGTCATGATGCATTTCAAATCTATTAACTATAGATTAGCAGTTGTAAGCTCGTTTACTGCTAAGATTGCATCAGCAATTTGCTCTGGTGTAAGTTCCGGATTCATGTTATGCGATGTTTCTTCGGCTGCAGTTGCTAATTTACCGATTTTGAGTAAGTCTTCATAAGCAGCGTTTTCTAAATGAAGATCTTTCAATGTTGTTGGTAATTCAATTTCTTTGAAGAATTTCGCATAACGTAAGATTTCCGTTTCGGAATATCCTTCAAGTACTAATTGAGTTAAGACACCATACGCTACTTTTTGGCCATGTGTCAGATGGTGAATGTCGCCTTCTAATGCAGTAAATCCATTATGAATCGCATGAGCTGCGGCTAGGCCACCATTTTCAAATCCTAATCCAGATAATAGCGTATTTGCTTCTATAACAGCTTCAACTTGGGGAGTCACTAGCCCTTTTTTCGCTGCTCGGTATGCTGCAATACCTTGATCGAATAAAACTTTTTCTGCTTTTTCAGCAATTGCTTGTCCAGCAAGGGTTGCTTTTCCGCCAGCCATTGTATCTGAATTTCGTTTTTTGGAAGCCCTCGTCTCAACAAACGTTGCCATTGCATCTCCCATACCTGAAGCCAGAAGAACGGTTGGTGCACCAACAACTATTTTTGAATCAATTAAAACTAAATCCGGATTTTTGTTATAGAATTTGTAGCCCTCAAACACACCTTCATCTGAATAAATGACTGAAAGTGCACTTGTTGGTGCGTCCGTTGATGCCGTTGTAGGTGCAACAACAACTGGAATACTTAGGTTATCGCCAACTGCTTTTGCAGTATCAATTGTTTTTCCGCCACCTAGTCCAATTACGACATCAGCATTTTTCTCTTTCCCAGCCTGAGTCAGACGGTCAATTTCTGTATTGGATGCTTCACCAGTAAATTCCTCATAAAAGTAGGAAGTGTCGGATGATTTGAAGCTCTCTTCTATTGTATCTCCAGTAATCCCCCAAACGTTGCTATCAGATAAAATGAGGGGTGCTTTTCCAATCTTCGCAACTTCTTCCCCGATTTTACTAAGAACTCCTGCGCCCTGAATATATTTTTTAGGTGAAATAAACACGCTCTTTTGCATGGTTAATGGCCCCTTTCTTCATAATAAAAATTTCCTTTTCCGTAAATAGTAATTTAGTAGTTTGGCACTGTGAATCATTTCGCCTGAAAAGACTATAGTGATTCATTATCTGCAGATTATCCCCGTAAATTCTGCCTGTTAACTCGATGGGATACCTGCTGTTTCGTTAATAACGAAATCTCCCGGTCCAAATATCAGCCCCTTTCGGATCATTCCAGTTCACGCCAGAACAAAAAATCTGCAATTATCCTCCATAATTGGACTTTTCCCGGTTTCTCTTGAAATTAATCAATGTTCTCTGTAAGAAAAGGTAGGACCAGAATCTGGAAGGCTATGTTCCTGGGAAAAGGCCTCTTTTCTGTCGACTTACAACGATTCCGCCAATTAACCGCTTGCAATTATCAGATGATTACAGTATTTTTTTTAAAATCTTTCAGTATTTTTAATAGAATATGATATGATTATAGATAGAACATTAATGACTACCTAGAAGTGGACTTGTTTAGATCATAAAGCAAGCACTTACATTTTTATTATAGGGGATGGGAACGGTTACAATGAAAAGCGTACATGAGAAGACAGATGTAATCTTAATTGGTGCTGGAGTCATGAGTGCGACATTGGGGTCACTGCTGAAAGAGTTAGCACCTGATATGGAAATCAAAGTGTTTGAAAAACTTGCTAACCCAGGAGAAGAGAGCTCGAATGAGTGGAATAATGCCGGGACAGGGCATTCGGCACTCTGTGAGCTTAATTATACGACCGAGAACTCTGACGGGACAATGGACATTAACAAGGCAATCAACATAAATGAACAGTTTCAGCTTTCCAGACAGTTTTGGTCTTATCTTATAAAGAGCAATCTGATTCGGAACCCTCAAGATTTCATAATGCCATTACCACATATAAGCTTAGTGCATGGGGAGAAAAATGTGGCATTCTTGAAAAAGCGTTTTGCAGCGCTGACAAGCAATCCACTCTTCAAAGGAATGGAATTTTCCGATGATCCTGAGAAACTGAGGGAATGGCTTCCGCTTATCATGGAAGGGCGCTCATCCAGTGATCCGATTGCGGCAACGAAAATCGATTCTGGAACAGACGTCAATTTTGGTGCTTTGACCCGCATGATGTTTGACCATCTAGAGGATAATAATCTGGACATAAACTACAGACATAATGTGAAGGATATTAAGCGTACAAGTGACGGCTCGTGGGAATTGATAGCGGAGGATATCGATAACGAGATAATCGAATCCCATACGGCGAAATTCGTCTTTATCGGTGGTGGAGGCGGTAGTCTGCCTTTACTGCAAAAGACGGGCATTCCAGAGTCAAAGCGCATTGGAGGATTTCCGGTAAGCGGCCTCTTTATGGTATGCAACAATCCAGAAGTGGTAGCAAAGCATCAAGCGAAAGTATATGGCAAGGCGAAGGTAGGGGCTCCACCGATGTCCGTACCGCATATCGATACAAGATATATCGGTAACAAACAAGCATTGCTGTTTGGGCCATTTGCCGGCTTCTCGCCGAAGTTCTTAAAGACAGGCTCCAACTTTGATCTGATCAGTTCCGTAAAACCGAATAATTTATTGACCATGCTCTCGGCAGCATTCAAACAGATGCCATTGACAAAATACTTAATCCAGCAGGTATTGTTATCGAATGAAAAGCGCATGGAAGAACTGCGGGAGTTTATCCCGAATGCCAAAAGCGAAGACTGGGATATCGTGGTAGCAGGCCAGCGCGTCCAGGTAATCAAAGATACGGAGACAGGCGGAAAAGGAACACTCCAATTCGGAACAGAAGTAGTCACAGCTGCTGATGGTTCCGTCGCTGCCTTGCTCGGAGCATCTCCAGGAGCATCCACCGCCGTCCACGTAATGCTTGAAGTATTGGAAAAATGCTTCCTGGGACAAATGAAAGAATGGGAACCGAAGATCAAAGAAATGATCCCGTCCTATGGTATCTCGCTAACGGATAACCCAGAGCTTTTCCACGAAGTCCACTCATCAACAGCACAGACGCTAGGACTTAATGAAAATCCCAACCCAAGTAAATCGGTTGGATGAAGAAACAGACTCGGCAGCAGCCCTATCAGCAGATGCCACTAATAATTTACAGAGCCTTTAACCTAGCAATGGGTTAAAGGCTCTTTTTTGGCTGGATTTACGGGCTGGTTTAATGGAGATAGGCTGTGCGAAGCAGCGTTTTCCCGCTTTGGATTTCAGCCTGCACAGGGCCGGCTACAATTGCCGCGCCGCCGCAATTGTGAACATCAGCAATAATTATGTGAACATCGGCATTTTTTTGTGAACATCAGCCATTTCCGGTAAAATATCAGCCTTTTCGCTGTGAACATCAGCATTTCCGCCGATTTCCCATCAGATTGGCGCTCCACCCGCGTTGATCAGCACTCCTGAAGGGCCCCATGCACGCCGGAGGGCTCCTCGGAACTCACTCAGCCCCCGCCGCGCCGCCCCAATTGTGAACATCAGCAATTATTATGTGAACATCGGCATTTTCTTTGTGAACATCAGCCATTTCCGGTAAAATATCAGCCTTTCCGCTGTGAACATCAGCATTTCCGCTAATTTCCCATCAGATTGGCGCGTCCCCCGCGTTGATCAGCACTCCTGAAAGGCCCCATGCACGCCGGAGGGCTCCTCGGAACTCACTCAGCCCCGCCGCCCCGCCCCAATTGTGAACATCAGCAATTATTATGTGAACATCGGCATTTTCTTTGTGAACATCAGCCATTTCCGGTAAAATATCAGCCTTTTCGATGTGAACATCAGCCTTTCCGCTAATTTCTCGCCCTCGCCGCCGATTCCCCGCTCCCCGCGCCCCAACGCTCACCCTCGCATCCGCGCCGCTCCCCGCGCCCCAACGCTCATCCCCGCATCCGCGCCCTTCCCGCACCCCAACGCTCATCCCCGCGCCGCCTCCCCTGCTCCCGCTCACATCCCTGCGTCCGCGCCATCCCCCACCCCCACACTTTGTTAAGTTTTTGTAAATTGGGTTTTAGTAAACTTTAATCTATGCTATCATCCATTGTAGAAAACCGATATTGTGTTTCGAAAACAGGGGGGTGTTCTTTATGGAAGAGAGAGTGCTGCGGAAGCTGTTTCTCGGTTTTATCCAGATTCATATCCTGCACCATGCGAAGGAGCATCCGATATTTGGCCTGTGGATGCTGGAAGAGCTGAAGGAGCATGGGTATAACATCAGCTCAGGTACCCTGTATCCAATCCTTCATTCCATGGAGACGGACGGGCTTTTGATAATGGAAGAGAAGAATGTGGAGGGTAAGATCAGGAAGTATTACCGGATAACGGAAAAAGGAAATGCTGTTCACGATGAGGCAAGAATAAAGGCATATGAATTATTTAAGGAAATCAGAGATTAAAAAAGTGACCGATTAAAAGGAGAGGAGCAAACGAATGGATCAATCAACAGGGAAAGAAAGAGGCTTATTTCATACTTTGCTTGAAATTTTAATGGTTTCGACCAGATTGGGATTCACATCCTTTGGCGGTCCCATTGCCCATTTGGGTTATTTTCATGAAGAGTACATTCGCAGAAGAAAGTGGATGGATGAGAAGAGCTATGCTGACCTCGTGGCATTATGTCAGTTCCTGCCAGGCCCTGCAAGCAGTCAGGTGGGGATTGGGATAGGTGTGATGCGCGGGGGTGTTTTGGGAGGCTTCGTATCGTTTATTGGTTTCACGCTGCCATCTGTATTTGCGCTGATTATTTTTGCTTTAATATTACAAGGTCTGGATGTCGGTGATGCTGGCTGGATTCAAGGCTTGAAAATTGTTGCTGTTGCCGTAGTGGCACACGCTATTTTGGGAATGGCGCAAAAATTGACCCCTGATCTCAAGAGGAAGGCAATCGCTTTGCTGGCATTAGTAGTGGCGCTGCTGTGGCAAACAGCCTATTCACAGATAGCGATTATTCTTTTATCGGCATTTATTGGTTATCTTATTTATCGGGAGCAGAAGGATGAATCGAGTGATAGATTGAGTTTTCCCGTTAGCCGAAGCTTTGCAGTGGCATGTTTAGTATTATTTTTTGGTCTGCTCGTTCTGCTTCCGGTGCTGAGAGAGGTTACGTCATTTCATTGGATTGCGATGTTTGACAGCTTCTATCGTTCTGGTTCCCTTGTGTTTGGAGGGGGTCATGTTGTCTTGCCATTGCTGGAGCGGGAGTTTGTGCCGACTGGCTGGCTCAGTGAAGAGGCTTTCCTTGCAGGATATGGAGCTGCCCAAGCGGTTCCGGGACCACTATTCACATTTGCTGCCTACCTCGGTGCGGTAATGAACGGCTGGGCAGGTGGTCTATTGGCAACCGTTGCTATCTTCTTACCTGCTTTTCTGTTGATTTTAGGGACGCTTCCTTTTTGGGATAGCCTGCGTCGCAATCCAAAGGTCAAGGGGGCACTAATGGGAGTGAATGCGGCAGTGGTTGGAATATTAATCGCGGCATTCTATCAGCCGATTTGGACAAGTACCATTTTGGCGCCAATCGATTTTGCCTTTGCAGCCATCTTGTTTAGCATGCTCGTTTTCTGGAAGCTGCCACCTTGGATGATTGTCGTAACAGGAGCAATCGGCGGTACACTAATGACGCTGATCCAATGATTTCTAATTTAAAACAGGCGGGGAAATGCTTCAGACTCCCCGCCTGTTTTTTATTGGGTAAGAAAAAATAAAAGCATCCCCCTGATTTAAGAGAGATACTTCGGATAAAATCAAACCCACTTTACAACATCATCAAAGGGTCTTCGGGTTTTAGGACGGGGATCTTGCGTGCGGTACCCAAAAGCTGCCATAACCGATATACCGAAATGACCATCCTCCAGTAATCCTTCCTCATCCAGCAGCTGATTCATCTTTTCAATGTTAAAGCCCTCGATAGGACAGGAATCAATGCCGATTTGGGCAGCGGCAGTCATCATATTCGCAAGAGCTACATAGGTTTGCTTGGATGCCCAGTCATATAAAGGGCGCTCCCCGTCGAGCAGTTTAAAATCATCCCGCTGGAACTCTTCTACTTTGCTTAGGAACTTCTCCAGTATTTCCTCTGGGAAATGGGAGACATTCTTTAAATGATCCTGCAAGTAATCGGAGTTATATATCGTGTCGACCTTGGTTCTGGCCAGAAAAATTACAAAATGACTTGCGGCTGGAAGCTTGCTGAAAGCACCCCATGATGCTTGTTTGATTTTCTCGCGAAGCTCAGGATTCTGAACTACAACGAAGCGCCATGGCTCAAATCCAAACGAACTTGGTGACAATCTGCCTGTTTCTAAAATAAATCGAAAATCCTCATCGGGAATTTGTTTGTCGGGGTCAAACTCCTTAGTAGCGTGTCTGAAATGAAAGGCATCCATGATTTCTTGTTTTAAAGTATCTTTATTACGCAACTGATCCACTCCTTCTGCTATTTGTGCTTATTGTAATATAATGCATTCACCCTTTTCAAATATGCGAGACTTAATCGGTTGGCCTATTTGACGTTTCGCCGGCAATCGGATAAGATATCAGAGAAGATATACGCGTGCTTATACGAGAGAGGTTCATAGCAGATACCCTCTATAAAAAACTATGGATACTTGATTGCGCCATGTCCATACGGATGGGGCTTTTTTGTTTTTATCCGGAATGTTTGTATAGATTGGTAGGAACGCTCTTTTATGAAAGTGTGGAATCACATTTTACTAGGGGGTTATTTTTATGTCCGGCCGAAGCCAACAAGAAGGTTTAGAGGATTTAACATTATTGGGAAACCAGCAAGTGGATTATTCGTTTGACTATGCACCGCAAGTACTGGAGGCAGTCGATAATCTTCATTCCAATCGCGATTATTTCGTGAAATTCAACTGTCCCGAGTTTACGAGTCTTTGTCCAATCACAAAGCAGCCTGATTTTGCTACGATGTACATCACTTATATACCAGATAAGAAAATTGTCGAAAGCAAATCGCTGAAATTATATCTGTTCAGTTTCCGTAATCATGGGGATTTTCACGAGGACTGCGTTAATATTATCATGGACGACCTCATCAAATTGCTTGATCCAAGATATATTGAGGTGTGGGGGAAATTCACACCACGCGGAGGAATATCGATCGACCCCTGGTGCAATTACGGTAAACCAGATACCAAGTATGAGGAAATGGCAAACCATCGATTGATGAACCACGACCTCAACCCTGAAAAAGTAGATAATCGATAGAAATACAGGAATAAAATAAAAAGCCAATCTAATAAGCCCCAGCCGCAGCCAAATATGCGAAAGCTGGGGCTTTGTTCTGCCCATTTATTCCGCGCGCTGCCTGGTAATTCCGCGATTTTGGAGCTTATTCCGCGCGCCGGCCGATAATTCCGCGATTTTGGAGTTAATTCCGCGCGCCGCTCGATAATTCCGCGTTTTTGGAGATAATTCCGCGCGCCGCTCGATAATTCCGCGATTTTGGAGATAATTCCGCGCGCCGCTCGATAATTCCGCGTTTTTGGAGATAATTCCGCGCGCCGCTCGATAATTCCGCGATTTTGGAGCTTATTCCGCGCGCCGCCCGGTAATTCCGCGGTTTTGGAGGTTATT
>NZ_HE610976.1:873610-980453 GCF_000285495.1 Oceanobacillus massiliensis str. N'diop | reverse complement strand
CGATTTTGGAGCTTATTCCGCGCGCCGCTCGATAATTCCGCGGTTTTGGAGATAATTCCGCGCGCCGCTCGATAATTCCGCGATTTTGCAATTAATTCCGCGCCTCGCCCGGTAATTCCGCGGTTTAGGAGATAATTCCGCGCGTCGCCCGGTAATTCCGCGGTTTAGGAGATTATTCCGCGCGCCACTCGATAATTCCGCTTTTTTCCCTTAAACAATCGCCATATCAAAAGAAATGGTATGATTGCTTTCCGTTGAACTGTATAATGAAAGAATCTGTATGGAAATAATAAGTGAAAACTTAAAAAAGAGGCTAAAGAATGAGTATGCAAAGTTTTAACGAATATAACTTAAGTGAAGAGATCATAAAGGCGTTGACCAATCTAGGGTATGAAACACCAACAGAGGTTCAAAGCAAGGTATTATCGCTTGCTCTGGATAAGAAAGATCTCGTTGTGAAGTCCCAGACAGGGAGCGGTAAGACGGCATCGTACGGGATTCCCGTCTGTGAACTGGTGGACTGGAAGGAAAATAAGCCCCAGGCATTGGTTCTGACACCGACAAGGGAACTTGCTGTCCAGGTGAAGGAAGACATTACAAACATCGGCAGATATAAACGTATCAAGGCAACGGCGGTATATGGCAAACAACCGATTGCCATCCAAAAGACAGAATTGAAACAGAAGACACATGTTGTGGTTGGGACGCCAGGACGCGTCACCGATCATATTGATAGAGGGACACTGTCATTGGATAAGATAGACTATCTAATCATTGATGAAGCGGATGAGATGCTGAATATGGGCTTTATTGAGCAAGTGGAGGCCATTATTAAAGAATTACCGGAAAATCGTGTGACCATGCTATTTTCGGCAACCCTGCCTGAGGCGGTCAAGCGGTTATCCCATCAATATATGAAATCGCCAATTGATATTGAGATCAAGGCAACAGGCCTTACCACAGAGAAGATTAATCATGTGCTCTATGAAATACATGAGAATGACAAATTTGATCTGCTAAAGGATGTATCGATTATCGAGAATCCGGATAGCTGTATCATTTTCTGTCGTACGAAAGACCGCGTGGATACCATCAATGACCAGTTAAAGAAGTCTGGATATAGCTGTGATAAAATTCATGGTGGAATGGAACAGGATGACCGTCTTGCTGTTATGAATGGTTTCAGAAGAGGGGAATTCCGTTATTTGGTTGCGACAGATGTAGCTGCCAGGGGCATTGATATTGATAGCATTACCCATGTCATCAACTATGATCTGCCGCTTGAGAAGGAAAGTTATGTACATCGTACGGGAAGAACCGGACGGGCTGGGCAGAAGGGAAGGGCAATAACTTTTGTTACTCCGTTTGAAGATCGATTTTTAAAGGAAATTGAGGCATATATCGGTTTTGAAATTGAGAAAATAACTATCCCCGCCAAAGAGGAAGTTTCGAGGAAAAGATCGGCCTTTCAAGCGAAAATGCAGCTAGAGCCGATTGTTAAAAAGTCAAAAGGCGAGCAATTAAACAAACAAATCATGAAGCTTTATTTCAATGGCGGCAAGAAAAAGAAGCTGAGAGCTGTCGACTTTGTAGGTACTATCGCCAAAATTGATGGTGTTTCAGCGGATGATATAGGCATCATTACGATAAAGGATACCGCTTCCTATGTGGAGATATTGAATGGTAAAGGTCCGCTTGTATTGAAAACAATGAAAGATACAAAGGTGAAGGGCAAACAGTTGAAGGTTTTTGAGGCCAATAAGTAAACAGAATCAAACATTGTCAGTCCTGCAGGCGTTCTATAGATACTGCCTGTAGGACCTTTATCATGCGATTTATTACAAAATTCAACCCCGCCTAATTCCGGGCGAACTCCCCATCAACCTCTACGGTTTCAAATATGTTAATAAAGGCATTCTTATCATGTGAGCGAACAATATTCTTTATTTGCAATGTCTCATATCGTGTAACGACCATCATCAATATCTGCTTACGTTCCTGTGTATAGCCGCCATAGCCATCTGTAATGGTTATGCCGCGATAGATTGATTCAAGCAATTCCTCGCGAATGGCATCCCCTTTTGTCGTCACAATCTGCATCGTCAATTTAATATGGTTGGTATGGACCTTGTCGATCATTCTGCCTGTCAAGTAGATGGATAACAGTGTATACAGTGCAATATCCCAGCCGAAAACTAGGCCGGAAATGACCACAATGATTCCATTCATAGCTGTCAGCAATAGACCGACACTGGCATTGCTTTTCCGTGAAATAATGATGGCAATGATGTCTAAGCCGCCGGATGTACCGGAATACTTCATGACCGTTCCGATTCCAATCCCGCTTATTACCCCGCCGAAAATGGCTGCCAGCAATATATTGTCGGTGATCATAACGACCGGCAGTATGTATAAAAAGAGAGAAAGTGTCACTACACAGATCATTGTATTGATTGTTATATCCTTACCGAGTATGAAATAGCCAAGAAGAAGTATGGGCAGGTTAAATACGAAATTCAATATACCTGTATCGAAAGGCGTGATTAGACCAAACAGGATTGCAATCCCGCTAATGCCACTGCTTAGAATTTCAAAAGGTACGAGGAAAAAGTTAAAAGCAACAGCGATGATTAATGAGCCTATAATAACCATGAGATTTTTCATGTGCTGGATATACCTCCTAAACGATTATGTTGTATGCATGGATGCAGAGGATTTTAAGATATCACTAAAATAGTTTACCCGAAAAAAGCAGTCATGTCAGCAAATATACTATTTAGGAACGAAATATTTCTGGGGTTATGTTAATTTTCCTCACATGCGGCATGATTTATGCTCGATCGGCAGTACGGAAAAATATTTTTATGGTATTATTTTTGATAGCTGACAACAAGTAATTGATAAATTAAGAACTGGATAGGAGGAATGATAGAATGGATAGTACCATTCAGATGTATTTTGCCAATTTGGAGGCTCCAGATAAGCAAGCCCAATATGAAGCTTTTAACCAAATTCTTGCGGTTATTGAGCATGAAGTGGACTGGAGCTATGAAGTGTGGGATGAGCTGATTGAAGGACTGACTTCGGCTGATAATCATAAGCGTTCCAGGTATGCCCAGTTCCTGTCCGGATTGGCGAAAAGTGACCCGGAGAAACGGATGCTGGCAGACTTCCCTAAGCTATGGCAGGTGACCAAGGATGATAAATTCGTTACTGCAAGACATGCATTGCAGACAATCTGGAAGGTTGGTCTTGCCGGAGAAGAGCAAAAAGAGATGGTCGTGGGTCATCTAGCCGAGCGGTATAAAAACTGCGAAGATGAAAAAAATACTACATTGATACGTTTCGACATTATTCAGGCACTGCGAAACCTTTACGATGTGCAGGCGGATGGTTCTATAAAGCAATTGGCACTCGATTTAATCGAACTGGAGGAGGACCCGAAGTATCAGAAAAAGTATGCGAAAGTATGGAAAAATGTCTAGCGTAGCGTGGAATAGAAAAAGAGGCTAGGACAACATATTTAAGTTAAAGTAAAATTCGAACTAGGTAAATCAGTTCGAATTTTACTGTTTGGATGTTTGCATAACAAGCTATTAAGCTGCCTGATTGAAGTGGAGGGCAGTCGACTCCTGCGGGAACAGCACGTGTCTGAAGACCCCGGATCGGCGGTCTACCATGAGGAGACTGAGGCCGCGCCCTAAGGTGTGTGACTGCCCGGAGCGAAAATCAACGAAGCAGTCACTTCGTAGTTTATAGAATATATATTAATACTCAACCGCTAAAAATGAACTTTCAGAGCTTCCTTCTCTATAATCGTTCGTCTTTAGATTGGTGATTTTTAGTAATGTCCTGCCTCCCCTTATTATTCGGCTAGCTCGACATTATGGTAAACCTGCTGCACATCTTCTAAATCTTCCAATGCGTCGATCATCTTTTCGAATTGCTCCTGATCGTCAGAAGAGAGAGTTAGCTCATTTTGTGCGAGCATCGTCAGTTCTGCAACTTTAAATTCTGTGATTCCGATGGTTTTAAAGGCTTCCTGTGCTGCCTGGAATTGATCGGGTTCGGTATATACAATGATTGTACCGTCCTCCTCGGAAATATCGCGGACTTCAACATCGGCTTCCATAAGCAATTCAAGTATTTCATCCTCTGTTTTACCTACAAGCCCGAATACTGCAACATGATCAAACATATATGCAACAGACCCGCTCACACCCATGTTTCCGCCATTTTTTCCGAAGGCGGCACGTACCTCAGATGCAGTCCGGTTCACATTGTTTGTCAGAGTATCGACAATGACCATTGAACCATTTGGCCCGAAGCCCTCATAGCGGTTTTCGTCATAGTTTTCCTCAGAACCGCCTTTTGCTTTTTCGATGGCACGGTCAATAATATGTTTAGGTACACTGTATGTTTTAGCACGTTCAAGCACAACTCTTAGTGATTCATTTGATTCGGGATCCGGTTCCCCCTGTTTTGCGGCAACATAGATTTCCCGTCCGAATTTAGCATATATACGACTAGTATTGGCATCCTTTGAAGCTTTCTTTTCCTTAATATTATTCCATTTACGACCCATTATGTTCACTCTCTTTCAATTGACTCTATATAAAACTATAAAACTTTGTCGGCGACATTGCTAGTCTTTTTTCAAAAAGGCTGTTTTCTCAAAGATTGTTGTTTTTACATAAAATATATAAACTGCAACGTACTAGTAACTGCCGATTTCCGCGGGCAACGCTTCAGCTTCCTCGGAAGAACCCCACTTCCTGCGGGATCTTCAGCTGTTGCTTTTCTTGCTGTACTTCCCTGGTTTCTATCAGCCGTCTAAAATTATTTATAGATTTATTCTAATACAATCGAATAAGAATAAAACTCAATAAATAAGATAACCGCTTCGGCCGATTTCCGCTCCGGGCAGTCGCTTTCCGCGGGCAACGCTTCGGCTTCCTCGGAAAAAACCCACTTCCTGCGGGATCTTCAGCCGTTGCTTTTCCCGTTGGAGTCGAATGCCCTGCGCTCCAATCAATCAGCTTAATAATTATCAGTAATTTGATTCAGAAAACCCAATTATAGCGGAGGAAATACATGGAGACTCCAGCGGGAAAGCGCAGTGTATTTCCGGAGCGGGGATAAAGCACCAATCATTTCTTGTTATGTCACAATTTCCATCAAATACAAAGTTAGAAATAACAACAATACTTACGAAAGAGCCTTTCATAAAGGGGCGTGAATTGCGTTTTTCGATTTGCCTGATCAGTGTCAAATCAAATATAAAAAGCCCGCAGCCGAAGCTGGAGCTTTTCGAATAAATTATTTGCGCATCAATAAGTAGAGAAAGTATGGTGCACCGATCAATGCAACGATAATCCCTGCTGGAATCCCGTCAGGATCAACCAGATTTCTGCCGATGGTATCGGCAATCAATAATAACCAGCCGCCTAATAGAATGGCTATAGGGATATAAAGCTGATTCCTCGGTCCTACCATTGCCTTTGCTATATGTGGTGCCATGAGTCCGACAAAGGCGATTCCGCCTGTCACAGATACGGCAGAGGAGGCAAGAGCAACCGCAGTAATCAGCAGGAGGATGCGTTCCTTTTCAATGGCGATTCCCACACCAATTGCTGCATGCTCACCAAGACTAAGGATATTTAGCCGATTTGCTTTGTACAGGGCATATGGAATAAGAACGATCAGCCACGGCAGAATCGCTATAATAACCGGCCAGTCCGATGCTCCGATAGTCCCTGCCAGCCATTTCGCAATGAAATCGACTTTTTCCCGTTCCTGTGAGGAGATCAGTACAATCATAACCCCGGAAAGCGCCATGGAAAATCCAACCCCGATTAGTACCAGACGGATCGGTCGAAGTCCGTTATTTTTTCATAAGAAAACAGATAGATCAGAAACGCTGTCAGAAATGCTCCGGTGAAAGCGACGATTGGCTGCAGATAAATCAAGGATCCTGCCTGCACGGGATAAAACAGAAAGAATATAGCAACTGCCACACCGGCTCCAGAATTGATGCCGATTATACCGGGATCAGCAAGGTCGTTTCGGGTTATTCCCTGCAGAATTGCCCCAGATAGTGCAAGCGCCATGCCGACGAGCAGCGTGATGATGATTCGGGGCAATCGGATAGAAAATAGGATAAACGATTCTTTGAATGAACCTTGGCCAAACAATGCCGGAATGATGCGGTTATAGGCCATGGAAGCATCGCCAATCCCCATACCAATAATAATGGTAATGATGATTAGAATGGCTAAGAGACATAAAATAATGCGCTGTTTTTTCAGTAAGGCCGGATTAATCATGTGAATGCTTTCCCTCCTTTACGGATGATCATCAAGAAGAAAGGCAGCCCCATGATTGATACGATCGCAGCAACCGGTGTTTCCCATGGTGCATTGATTGTACGGCCCAATGTATCGGCAAAAAGCATTAGTGCCCCTCCGGCAAAAGCGGACATTGGAATGATATACCGGTAGTCTGTGCCTGTGATTGCGCGGACAATATGCGGTACCATTAAACCGATAAAAGTCATATTCCCAACCAGGGCCACCGAAGCACCTGCAAGCACAATAATCATGATAAATAGGATGGCCTTAATCAGCGCTGTCTTCTGGCCGAGACCAACCGCAACTTCTTCATTCAGACTTAAAATTGTGAGCTGTCTTGAAAGCCCTACTGCAAGGATGATGGTTACAATAATGAACGGAGCGATAATCTGCAGCTGTTGCCAGGTTGTTCCGATTAGCCCTCCAGCAGTCCACATAGATACATCCTTGGATACCTTGTAATAGATTCCAATCCCTTCAGCAATGGCTTGAAGAAAGGCAGAGACAGCTGCACCCGCCAGGACAATCCGAAATGGGGAAAGTCCCCCGAATTTGGCCGTGCCAATCCCAAATACAAGTAGTGCTCCGGCAGCCGCTCCGATAAAACAGGCGATCATGATTCCGAAGTAGTTGATCGCCGGGATAAAAACGATTGTAACCGCTAATGCAGCATTCGCTCCTGCAGTTAGGCCAAGCAAGCCGGGGTCCGCTAGCGGGTTTCGGGTCATCGCCTGCATAATTGCTCCCGCTACAGCTAATGCTGCACCAACAAAGGCAGCTGCAACTTCGCGGGGTAAGCGGATTTCCCGGACAATGGAAATGTCACTCCCTTCCGCATTGGAAACAAGTGACATCCATACATCCCTCATGCTTACATCCGCTGCACCAAACACAATGGAAGCGATAAACATGACTATGAAGATAAACAGGACAACTAGCAGTTTCATTATAAATGGTACAAACGATTCTTTCTTCATGGATTATCATCTTTTCTTTTCAGTAATAGTTACTTCTTGCTTACTCACCAAGGAATGATTTTTTGAAAAAATTCAGCTGATAATCCAATGTGAGCGGGTCGTTAAAATTAAACTCATAGCCATTTACTTTAAATACGTGATCGTTGGCAACTGCTGGTATGTTTTGATAGGTATCTGTTTCCATAAAAGCGTTGTCCCCTTCGTCGTACTGGCTGAAAACGATATAGTCACCGGCATATTCAGGGAGCAGTTCTTGAGACAGAGCGTAATAACCTGCTTCGGTTGTTGCTTCTTTTACTTTTTCCGGCATGTTTAAACCCATTTCCTGATAAAGGATTTCTGTGCCGCGTCCCCAGTTCTCTCCAAAGACATAAACCTGTTTATCATAGGTTTCGATTGCAGAAATGGTTGCATCTTGTCCGATTTCGGCTTTGATGTCATCCCCTATTTCCTTTGCGCGCTGTTGAAAATCTTCAACCCATGCGGTTGCTTCTGCTTCTTTGTTTAAAAGCTTGCCGATCTCAATATGCTGTTCTAAATAGTCCAATGAACCATAGGTATACGTAACGGTTGGAGCAATTTGGCTTAACTTTTCGTAGTTCTTGGGGTACCGCCAGCAAAACGCGGAAAACGTACGCTAAGCAAAATTTGACACAAAAATAGCCGTTCTTCCGTACGTTTAGAAGAACCAGCTATTTTTTATTTTACATTTAAAGGGCGTAGCGAATCGACGGTTGTTTGAGTTTTAGATTCAAATCGATATTCCCCAAGGAAGTTAATATGCTCCCATCCCAAAGGAGAAATATGGTTCAATAGTTCCTCCTTTAATTCTCCTTTTTCTCTCAGGATAGTTACGGCTTGCTCCAAATAGACCGTGTTCCACACGGAAATGGCATTGATGATGATGTTTAGTGCACTGGCACGTTGAAG
This sequence comes from Oceanobacillus massiliensis str. N'diop, assembly GCF_000285495.1. Classification (GTDB taxonomy): domain Bacteria; phylum Bacillota; class Bacilli; order Bacillales; family Amphibacillaceae; genus Oceanobacillus; species Oceanobacillus massiliensis. Next base: position 972,196 of record NZ_HE610976.1, on the reverse strand, counting down.
CTGATCTTGAAGAGCCCGTTCTCTAAGCTCTCCATGCTTACCAAAAAAAATAGCTCGTGCTAATGCGTTCATGGCTTCTCCCTTATTTAGTCCCTTTTGAATCCTTCGACGCATAGAGGTATCTGCAATATAATCCATAATGAAAATTGTTTTTTCAATTCTTCCCATTTCCCGTAATGCTTTACCAACCTTATTTTGACGAGCGTAGGAACCCAGCTTCCCCATAATAAGAGCACCGGATACCTTCCCGACTTGAATAGAATGGGCTAAGCGTAATACATCGTCGTAATTCTCACGAATTACTTTTTGGTCAATTTTCCCTTTTAAAAGGGATTGAAGCTTAGGAAACTCACTAGGTGGATTCATTGTAAATAGTTTTGAGTCTGATATATCTCGAAGTCGTGGGGCAAAGCGAAAACCTAACAAATGGGTTAAACCAAAAATTTGGTCAGTATATCCAGCCGTGTCCGTATAATGTTCTTCGATACTTAGGTCTGATTCATGATGAAGCAATCCATCTATTACATGAACGGCATCCCTTGCGTTAGTATTAATAACTTTATTATAGAAGGAAGTGAATTGATCACTCGTAAAACGATAAATCGTTGCTCCCTTGCCTGTTCCATAATGAGGATTAGCTTCTGCATGTAAAGAAGAAACTCCCACTTGTACACGCATTCCATCAGAAGATGATGTCGTTCCAGTTCCCCAATAGGATGAAAGGTTCCGTTTGTGATGAAAATTAACAAGGGTCGCTTGAGCACGATTCATCGCATCTTCGTACATTCTCCACTGAGAGGTATTGGCCATTTGACGATAAGTTACATCTGGAGTTGCTTCAGCCATTTTTGTTAACCCAATATTAGTTCCCATGGCCATTAAGGTAGCTAATAGTATTTTCTTTTCGCCTTTATCTGGGATTCGTTCGTTTGAAGCATGAATAAATTGCTCATCAAAGCCTGTCCAATTAGTTACTTCCATTAATAAATCGGGAAGTTTAACTCGAGGAAGCATAGCGTAAAGGGATAAACTAAATTCTCTTGCTTCTTCAGGAACATCTTTCTCTAGACGCTGTATATGCAGTTTTCCCTTATCCAAGTTAATGCCTTCCAAGTCATTACTGTTTTTGGATAACCAATGAAGCCTTTGATTCAAAGATTTTTCTCTTTCAGCCAAATAAGTGTCAGAAGAGATAGGCGTAGCTAGTTTAATCTCTTTGGAGCAATCGGTTTGCCATTCTTGTTTCGTAACAAGATAATCCTCAATGTCTCTATGTTGCCTGCTACCAACAACTGAAACATCTCCAGAACGAATGTGGTTTTTTAATTCTGTTAGTGCGGCCATCTCATAATAATGTCGGTTAATGGTTCCATTTTCATCATATACATGTTTCTCCCACCGTTTTGGGACAAAGCCAAGTGGTGATCCCTCTGGTATTCTTCGTTTTCCTGATTCATTCATTTCATGTATAGTATTAAGCGCCTGCATCAATGGTTTGGCTGCTGCAGTCGAACGGAATTCTATGGACTTGAGTAACATTGGTGTATATTTTCGCAGATAAAAAAACCGTTGTTCCAACAAATCAAGATAATCGTAATTAGACGGACGGGATAGGTCCTTAGCTTCCTCAACTGACTGAATCACTTTCTCCCAAGACATAACTGCTTCTATAGTTTCAAAAGGATCAAGTCCTTCTTTTTTTGCCTTAATAAGAGCTGAGCCTAGATTAGTAAAGTGAATTAACTTTTCATTTACAGTTTTACCATTCTGTTTTTGCATTTCATCCTGTGCTTTTCGTCCTTTATTCTGAAGGGAAACAATCTGCTTATCATGTATATCAATCGCCTGATCTATTAAGTCTTGACCCAAATCCAATATGTAAGTAACTAAAACACTGTATTTTTTGTCCGGTTTAAAGCGACGAAATGCATAAGGTTCATATCTAGCGCCTAATCGGGATAATTGGCGGAAACGATTAGGGTGAATTTTATGGGTATTGATCTTTAATCCAAGTTTGCGAATACACTCCAACCGTTTAATTACTTTTAAAAATGTATCAGGTGAGGAAGTACCTGGATTTTCCTTTAACCATGCTAGTGGCGTCTTTCCATTATCCATTGTTGGCTCTAAAAGAGAGTCTAATTGTTGTTTTTGTTCCGTTGATAGCGCATCGTTAAGAACTTTGAAAATAAATTTTTCCGCTTGATCACGTGCATTCCAGATAATCCGTTCGATAGTGGTCATACCAGGTAAAATGACTTTTCTCTTACGTAATTCCTCAATTGCTTGTCGAATAAGATGTAATGTATTTCCATTTTCAATGGCCTGTTGAAATAAATATCGGGTGATGAAACGGTATTCACTTAAAGAAAAGTTTTGATATCCATATTCTTGTCTAATTTCTTCAAGATGTTCACGTCGAGTAGGTTCTCGTTGGGCATATAGGGAGAATGTTTCGGGATCAAGATTTAGCTGTTTTGCTAGATAAGATAAAATTAATGGAGATACTTCTTTTACATCGGATAAAGACCACCCCGGATATCGAAGAAGACATAATTGAACTGAAAAACCCAAACGATTGTGGTCCCTACGATGGCGGTTAATAATATCTAAATCATGATTAGAAAAGGTGTAAAAAGTGGCGAGTTCCCATTCTGTAATGTCAGATGGACGCAATAATTCTTCCCGTTGTTCAGGTGTTAGTAATTCTTTTCCCCTCATACATTTACTCCTTCCGATTATAACAATTCCATTTTACTTTTTAACTTTTTTGGTTCGGATTTGTATATAAAAGGGTCGTATTTACGTTTGAATGACCTGCTTGGTTCGCAACCTCATGAATACTAAACCCCTTTTCAATTGCATTTGTACAAAAAAAGTGACGAAGTTGATGTGGTGTAATGGTTTGGCTATACATATTAAAGAGTCGATTTACGACCGTGCGCTCAAGCTGTTCCCTTTTTTTGCTAATAAATAAGTAGGGTGATGTTTGAGAAACAGCTGAATGATTTCTTTCTTTGAGGTATCCCCCGACCGCATGAGAAACTCTACTATTTAAAAGGGTGACGCGTTGTTTTTCTCCCTTTCCATTTCTGATGATACATTCTCCCGTTTGTAGGTTAAGGTCTCTTAACTTTATGGATAGGGCTTCCGAGATTCGTAGTCCAGTATAGGCAAGAAGAACCGCAATCGCATAGTTTCGTTTATTTTTGCTTTCCAAAATATTTTGTAGGAATTGTTTTACCTCTATCTCGGAAACTTTTGTAGGAGAAGCATAGGCAGTTTGAACCTTAAGCATGTCGGTTTTATAAATCACCTTTTCCTCTTGTACCTTCTGATCAATAAGAAACACATTGAACTTTGTAAGGCTACTGATTTTGTGGTTAATGGTTTTTGCATTTTGAACCTTAATATTTTTTAAAAAGCTAATGTACTCCAAGACGTTCTGTCGATATAACGAATTGCATTCTAAACCATATGATGCCTCAAACCATTTAATATATTGTTGAACATTTAAAAGGTAACCTTTAATCGTATTTTCACTTTTTCTTTCTTGCTTCAGGTAAAAAGTGAAATCCTCAGTAAATTTCATAGTACTCAACCTCACTAAAATAATTGTGTTGCATTAGAAATAGACGTACTTGTTATAAATTGTGTTGCATTAACCAACCAAAGTATAACCTAGAAAGCCAGCTAATACAACACAATTAATATTGTGTTGTGTAATTTAACTTTGGTATGAGAATCAGACATTATTCATATTTACAATGATATGCTAATTTCAACAAATAACTGTACAACTCACTATTCATAAATAAGTTTAAGATAGATGGGTAATATTTCCTGTTTTTTACAAAAATAAAGGTTATTAACAAAAGGTGTCGAAATTATCAATTATTAACACCTAAAAAAATGTAGCTTAGGAACTATGGGGTTTAACGCAGCTACAAGATATAGAAAGGTTAGTTATTACAGCGGAACTGGAGGCATTGGAGCAGATGCTTTGGACAAAATTATACAAATGTGGAAGGCGGTAATTTTATGGACGAAATTTTCGAACTGCTAAAACCCCCTAAAATTTATGAGGAAGGTTCAAGTGAATACTGGACTAACCCCTTGTTAATGGAAAGAATTCTAAATGGACACTTGAATGAAAATATTCCAGGAGGCAGTAAAAGCAACTCATTTATGGAAGACTCCATAAGTTTCATTACGAATATTGTTCCTAAAACTAAGTACCCGGAAGTTATTGATCTCGGCTGCGGACCTGGCTTGTATTGTCAAAAACTTGCTCGTATAGGATACAAAGTTACGGGAATTGATATTTCATCAAATTCAATTCGTTATGCAAAAGGAGTGGCAAATAATGAAAATTTAAGTATTAATTACAGAGTTCAAAATATTTTGGACTTGAAGGAAACCAACAAATACGACATAGCTTTATTAATCTACCACATTTACGGAAGTTTTAGCCCCAACAATCGTAAAAGACTAGTACATAATGTTTATAAAAGCCTAAAAAAAGGAGGGATTTTTATTATAGATGTTGCCTCTGAAGTGAGTTTGCAAGACTATAATGAGAAGAAAACTTGGGATTTTGTCCATACGAATGAAGCTTTACCTAAAGAGTCGCAGTTGAGTTTGAGACAAGACGTCATCTATCCTGATAACGTGCTTCTCAAACAAACGAATATTTTGATTAAAAATCAGTTTCCAATGACATTTAATATTTGGGAACAATATTTCAAGAAAGATTGTTTGATAAAAGAATTTAGTCAAGTTGGGTTTGAAATAAAAGGTATATACTCGGACGTATGCGGAAAGCAGTACAACAAAGGAAACGAAGAAATCGCGATAGTTTTAGAAAAGGTTTGATAAATCGATTCGGTTCTAAGAATATTGAAATTTTAAAGTCACAAAATGTTCGTTATTTAAACCTTCTTAAGGAGAGTGAACAATGACCTTTAACATAAGTAATATTGAAAAGTTACTAAAAATCAACAATATATCGGGTCACGTATATGGGTCTGAAACGCTCTCTCTTTTTTTATATACACTTATAAAACGAGAGAAACTCTCCAACATAGTAGAGTTAGGAACCGGATTAGGAACCACTTCGTTATGGATATGCCAGGCTTTAATGGAAAATAACAAAGGGAATTTGACTACCATTGATAATGGGAGGGATATTCAAGAGTTAGTATCTTTTATTCAAGAGATTAGCGAATTATTAGAGATTGATCCTCCTTCTATTAAAGATTCTACTACAATTATTTATTATCAGAACTTCATTTATAAAACTTTTAAATCTTTAAACTTAGATCAGTTTCTAGACTTCAAGAACATAGATATAAATTTACAAAATTATTCTTTTGCAGAAGATAATATTATTACAGTCGATGAAAAAATTGATATGCTTTTTGCTGATATTGCTCATGGACCTGACAATATAATTGATATTTTCCGTTGCTTCTTACCATTAATGAATGATTTTAGTCACATTTTAATAGATAGTGCTTCTACAAAACTTCGTTCATATTTAACTCTTGAACAATTGGTTGCTGATTTAAATAAGGGGAAAGTATCGCCACGGTTATTAAGCCAGAACGATGAACAAAACCATTATTTAATTCAACTTGTGACACAAAGAAAGTTTAGGTTAAATCATCTAACAGAAAAGGAAAAGCAAACTCAAAACAGTACAGCTTGGATTACTCTTGAACCAGTAGATTATAGGCCTAACCCCGAAGTTACCACTTTACCATAAAGTATCAGAGTGAGGGTCACAACTTTCCAGAAGGAGGGTATAAAGATGGAGGAAAATAAAAAGAATGAAGAACTAACATTGGAAGACCTTGACATCCGCGTATCGGAACTAACCGACCAGGAAGTTTATACACGCGACGTAAATCATGTTGGACATTAAGGTATTATATAAAGCGAAATAACAAGATGGAGCAAAAATTTAAAAGTACGAGAAACTGATACTTGAGGATCTTGATATCCATGTATCAGAACTAACCGATCAGGAAATTTTTCCACGTGATGTAAATCATGTTTTGCATTAAAGTATCATATTGAACTAACTAAAAATTGTGACCCTCACTCTTCTACTTTGTACTATTAAATAAATAAAGGAGGGAAAAAGAGTGTTCCATAAAATTAGAAATAAATCAAAAGACTTTAAAGAACCATGTTACATTGATTCGAAAAAAAACGAATATGAATTTTTAAAAAGTGGATTGGTTCAGATCTTTAAGAAGTTTAATTCATGTTCTGAGGAATTAATTACAGAAAATGTACGAATTTACATAGATGGCACACCTAGATATGACCTTCATGGTTTATTAAAGAATGATATCCCTGATCGATTCGAGGATATTAAGACTTGGTGTGAGAATATTTTTGAAGGTCATAATTTCTTAATTTTGATAAATAAAGCAGAAAAATGGAATGATTTATTAGCGCAAAAATTTTCCAGTGAATTTCATGATATAAATTCAGAAATAGATAAAACTCCTGTTCACTTAGAAGCCACTTATTTTATTGGAAACTCAAAATACACACCTTTTGGGGCCCATATTGATGATATTTCTGATGCTTTTCATTATAATTTAGGACCAGATCGAAGAGAAATGATTTTGTGGGATAGAGAAACCTATATAAAATCGAGGGGTTCTAATGCCCCTCTACAAAATCCAGAGAATCTCATAGAATATGGTAATAGGTTTCCTATAGATTGTATGCAAAAGTTTTTTCTTCCTGCACGTAATTATTATCATGTGGGAGTAAATAATTCTTTTAATATCTCATTTGCACTAGCATTTATTAAATATGATATTAAAGAATACATGCAGCAATCTATATTAATGAAAGCAAAAGAACTAGGAATAGAATATAAAAAAGTAGAAAATTACATCGAAGAACATATTTATAAGGGGGAGTTAAAGGCCGAAGGTTTAGGTTATGATTTAGGTCGTTTTTCTATTGGAGAAGCAATAACTGAAAATGTTATGAACCTTATAAGTAAAGGTGGGTTCCGGGAAGCTCCATTCGCTAATGATAATATAGACGATATTGATGAGAAAATAAAAATTGTAAGAAAAGTCCCTTTCCAAGCATACACACTGTCAAAAGGAAATCAAATATTTGTATTTGTAAGAGGAACTAAAATACAATTACCGAAAAAATCAGAGTTTCTCTTACTTATAAATAAAATTAATTCAAATATAGAGCTGAAGTTTGGAGACTTAATAAAAGAAAGTGAACTACCAAAAGAGATTATTTGGAAATTAATCTCACTTTTTTATAAATATAATTTGATTGAGTTAAAGCGGAATGAGTGATACAACCTATGTATTAAACCCCGCAGTTAAAATTATATCAACACAGGATGACAAGGTCGAACTATTTTTAATAGGTACAAATAAAAAAATTATGGCCACATCGCAAATTTTAAAAATTCTAGACTTCTTTAGAATTACTCGAAGCATTAATGAGGTTAATCAAATTGATGATAAAATTTTGAATTTCTTATTTAGTGAAAATCTGTTAATCAAAAATAATACCCTAAATTATTATAAGTATGGCCTGGTAAAGCCCGATATGAACCCTATAGGGTTTTCCGCCAATATCAATAATATTGAAAATAAACATAATCACGAAAGTCCTTGGTGTGTATTGGGAGCCCCATTTGCATTCGATTCCCCCGTAGGAACGGATGCTTCAACTGGACCAGCAGCCATTAGGAATACTTTAAAGATGTTTAGTAGTGAGAAATTGCTTCATGATGGCCAGATAAATAAAGAGCATGTCATATTTGATTGGAATCGTAAGAAGGAATACCTGAGTTACTTAGTACTGCCAAAAGATCTTGGTAATATTATTTTTAATAATAGAGAAGAAACATTTAAAGATACTCAAGATAAGATAGCTTATACAACTTACCAGGTTTTAAACAAAGGCTTTAAACCTTTAATTTTGGGAGGAGATCACTCCATTTCTAAGCCTATAATAGATTCCATTTTAAAAAAGTATAAAAGGATTAATATTATTCATTTTGATGCCCATACCGATAGGTATAGCGAAAAAATCATAAATAAATTTATGCTAACTAGAGGAAATGTCTTTAGTGAAATAGTTAAACATTCTAGAGTAGAAAGTTTATACCAAATTGGAATAAGAGAATATGAGCCTGGCGTAATAAAACGTGATTCTAGCTCAAGTAAAGTTAAAGTAATTTCTAGTCGTGAATTAAATGATTTATCTTTTACCAATCTTTTTGATGAAATCCCGAAAGATATCCCTGTATACCTTTCAATTGATGCAGATGTATTTGACCCCGTTATCGCACCAGAGGTGTCTTTTCCTGTAATGGGTGGGCTTACATTTTATCAAATGTATGAACTTATTAATCACATTACAAGTCATTTTGAAATTGCTGGAGCTGATTTTGTAGAGGTTAGTGGACCAGAAAAGGGGAAAAACCTAGCTGCTTCTTGTATTGGTAATTTAATAACCCTACTTTTATTAAACTTAGGAGGTAATAGTTCACATGAAAAACGAAACGAAACTTAACAATGATGTGGTGTTGGATAATTTTTTTAGTGAAACTTGGTTAGAACGATTATTGGAAGCTACTGATAACTTTTCTGCTTATTCACTCATACACAGTACAATTAAAGATCCAGAAAGAATTACCAAGATGTTAAAAGAAGCAATTAGTAATGTAGAGTCTAATCCTGAAAAAGCAATTATGAGAGTATTTGTAGAGGGTGGCCAAAATCCTCAACTACTCGAAGAATTAAGGAATACTAAATTTGATCCAAATTGGGATTTGGATCAGTGGATACAAAAAACTTTAGGGAAAAATGAATACACAACTACATTTAACGGGGTCTCTAGGTGGCATGATAGGTTACACTCTGTTATTACAGAAGAAGTAGTTAATCCCATTACAAAAAATGTAGGTGAATTATTATCCGGGATTGATACCTACGCCTTTATGGCTAATTCAGGTTATACACCATTCGGTGTACATGATGATCATGATCATTCTTTAATTTTTCATCTAGGACCAAAAGAAAAGCATGTATGGATTTGGCCGAGAGAAGAATACCTTGAAATGACCGGAAGTGATGATCGAGTATTCGAAATTGAAGATATCAAAGAATATGCCTCTCATTATGCTTTACAACCGGGAGACTGCTTATTTATACCAAAAGGGGATTTCCATATATTTAGAAATGACGGTTTTTCAGCGTTTTTAGGTTTTATTTTATTCCCTACTAACCAAGAAAGTCTATTGAAAGAAGCTATGAAAAGTATCGCAGGTAAACAACCTAATGAATTGAGCTACTTTGTAAAAGAAGATGATTTTGAGAGACAAGTCGAAAATACACTTGGGAAATTATTAGATAGAAGCGACGATATTTATGAACAAATAAAAGAAGCTATCAAAACAAATTACTTTCTTCTAAAGGGTAATGGTTTTTCAATACATTCACCAATAATCTTGGATATTGATAAAGTAACTGATCTTGAAGAAAGAACTTTTTGGAAGCCTAAAACCTTCCCTATAATTTACTCAAAAACCAGAGAAAATAGAATCAATATATTCTTGAGAGGCAGAACTCTTAATTTAAATTATAAAACAGAAGTAGTAAATTTGATTAATTCACTTAATCAATCGGAGTATTATAGTTATTCTGAATTAATATCAGTTTTTACAACTTACCTAAGTAGTTCTAATGCAAAACAGCTTGCGCAATTGTTCATGAAATATAGAGCGATTATTCCATTAGAAAAAAATGAAGGCTGATTCATCACGTACCAAGTTTTCAAGCAATGGACAAGTGAACTTGTTGTCACTAGTAAACGAATCCAGAAGTAACCAGTCTATAACAATAATATATAACAATTAAATATTAGAAATTAAAACCTACTTTAATTTAACCAATAATTAGTGGCTAGATTATAGATGGTGTAGAAAGAGACCATACTAAATTTAAATAAAAGGGTGCATGAATTATATTAAGACAGATATTTCGTAGGCTTCTCATATTAGATAGTAAACCATTCACGCTTTACTGGTTAGGTACAACGATATCATTTTTAGGAGATAGTTTAATCCCAGTTGCAGCTACTTTTGCTGTTTTACATCTAGGCGGAAGCGGTACTGATGTGAGTTTGCTACTTGGAGCGCTTTGGGGTACAAGAGTACTTTTCATCTTGGCGGGTGGGGTTTGGTCTGACACTTTTTCAAGAAAACAAGTTATATTTTGGACGGATATTATTAGTGGTTTTAACCATTTATTAATTGGTTTAGCTTTCTTTTCTGGTCATATAGAGATTTGGCATCTCATTTTGTCAGCAGCGTTTTTTGGTGCTGCTAGTGCCATCTCATCTCCGGCTTCTATAGGTTTAATATCAGAGATTGTGACTAAAGATAGGTTAAAGAGGGCAAATTCCTTGGTCAGTATCTCAAAAAATGGGTTACTTATATTCGGTCCAGCATTAGCTGGGTTTTTAGCATCTTTTATTGGATACGGCTTCATTTTTACCTTAGATGCCGTCACATTCTTTATTAGTTCAATATGTTTATTTTTCCTAAAAATTCCTAATGCCAATAAGCTAGTTGGAAAATCAAGCCCACTCATGGATTTACGGGAAGGCATTTCTGAATTTAGTAGAAAATGGCTTTGGACTTCAGCGGTAGCTTTTGCTTTAGGTAATATGGTGGTTGCTTCTTTTAATGTTCTAGGTCCATTAATAGCAGAAGAAAGTTTAAATGGTGCATCGGATTGGGGATTAATTGCTTCATCGGGAGCTGTAGGAGCCTTATTAGGAGCCTTATTATCCCAATATATAAGGCCTAAGACCCCACTGTTTTTCAGCTTTCTATTAAAAGGAGTGTTTGTTACTTTACAACTTATCGCCTTACTACAGCCATCTCCAATTTGGGTAATAATGTTAGTATCTGGGCTTGCGAGTGGTAGTATGATCACTTCCACTATACTTTATGATACAATCGTCCAGATTAAAATCCCTGGACACTTAATCTCAAGAATAGATTCCATAGAGTCATTAATCTCATATGTTCTCATGCCTATTGGATTAATTGCTGTAGGGCCGATGGCTGAAAATATTGGATATGACTATACATTAACTATATTTATTATTATTTCCATTCTTACTAACTTCATAATGCTGACACTACCAGCAATAAGAAAAATTAAAAGTGAATCTGAAGAGTCTCGTGAAGGGGTATATAATGAAAAAACTAACTCCTCAAACTGAATTTCTCCCTGTCAGGAAGACAGGGAAGATCAGCTCTCCTTTGGGATGGGAGCATATTAACTTCCTTGGGGAATATCGATTTGAATCTAAAACTCAAACAACCGTCGATTCGCTACGCCCTTTAAATGTAAAATAAAAAATAGCTGGTTCTTCTAAACGTACGGAAGAACGGCTATTTTTGTGTCAAAATTTGCTTAGCGTACGTTTTCCGCGTTTTGCTGGCGGTACCCCTTCTTGATGTTTGAAAGTCCGATAATCAAATCGGGTTCTAATTCAATAAGCTTTTCCAGGCTTTCGTCTGTTACCTCTGTAACGTCACTTAATTCATCTTCCCATTGCGGATTTAATTTTGCCCATGAATCAACACCGATCAAAGGAACATCCAATGCCATGACATTGCCGGCAAAGGTTCCAAGGACAGCAACCCGCTGCGGGTCGGCAGGGACTTCTATCGGTCCGTTTTCAGATTCATAGGTAACCGTTTCTGGGCTGCCATCTGATGAAGTGTCGCTGCCTTCTGAAGAATCATCTGCTGTATCATTGCTGCAGGCCATTAAAAGGAATGCTAATAGTACGAATGGAATGAATAATTTTTTCATTTTTTTACGCTCCTATTTTATGAGATTGTACGTTATGCACATTGGCTTATTTGTTCTCGGGTCTCTGCCGATTTCGGCATCGATCTGAAATACTTGCTTCAGTACATCCCGTGTCAGGACGGATTCGCTGTCACCTGATTGAATGATTTCCCCATCCTTCATAGCGATAATGAAATCGGCAAACCGGGCTGCCTGGTTAAGGTCGTGCAGCACCATGACAATTGTCCGTCCCTGCTCCTCGTTAAGCTTCTGCAGGAGTTCGAGAACCTCGAGCTGATGTGCCATGTCTAAGTATGTGGTAGGCTCATCCAGAAATATGATCTCCGTCTCCTGGGCAAGTGCCATGGCAATCCAGGCACGCTGCCGCTGCCCGCCTGACAGGGATTCCACTGGCCGGTACTTAAATGCTGCTGTACCGGTAACTTCCAGAGCCCAATTGATAATGTCATAGTCTTTCTTATTTAAACGTCCAAATCCGCTCTGATAAGGAAAGCGGCCGTATGATACAAGTTCGCCGACAGTCAGGCCATTGGAGCCTTCCTGCGATTGGGGCAGGATTGCCATTTTTTGTGCAAGCAGCTTCGTGTTTTGCTTGGAGATATCCTCTCCATCTAAAACTACCGATCCTGCTTGATGCGAAATAATTCTCGTTATCGCTTTCAAAAGTGTCGATTTTCCACAACCATTTGCGCCAATGATCGTAGTTATTTTTTTATCGGGTATCTCAATGCTAAGGTCTTTAACAATGAGACTCTCTCCGTAACTGATGCTGATGTTCTCCGTCTGCAGACGAAACATACTTGCCCCTCATTTCGATTGTATAATTGATAATGATTCTCAATACCATGATTAAAACTATAAAGTGCATTTTTTATTTTGTCAACACATAAATTAGATTGAAAACACTTCACTTATCGGCTATAATTGAGAATGATAATCAATCGGCTCGTTTTTAAAGGGGAGAATGAAGTGAAACAGGATGAATTATTTGATGTGACGGTAATTGGAGGAGGGCCAGCGGGGCTCTATTCAGCCTTTTATAGTGGCCTAAGGGAAATGAAAACCAAAATTATTGAATTTCAACCAGTTTTGGGCGGTAAGGTCCATGTATATCCTGAGAAAATGATTTGGGACATTGGTGGGTTGACGCCAACACCAGCTGCTAAACTGATTGATCAAATAACGGAACAGGGCCTGACATTCAATCCAACGGTCGTATTGAATGAGAAAATCGTGTCTATCCAAAAGAATGAGGAGGATATCTTCATTTTGCAGGCAGAGTCAGGGGATGTGCATTTCTCGAAAACCGTGATTATGGCTGTTGGCGGAGGGATTTTAAATCCGCAAAGACTGTCGATTGAAGGAGCGGAAAGATTTGAGGTCTCCAATCTAAATTATACCGTGAAATCACTGCAGCGTTTTAAAGATAAAACAGTCATTATTTCAGGCGGGGGGAATTCAGCCATTGATTGGGCGAATGAATTGGTGGACATTGCAAAGAATGTCTATCTAACCTACCGGAAGGACGTCCTGCCAGGGCATGAAGCACCGGCCAGCCGTTTAATGGACAGCAATGCCGTTTGTTACTTTAACTGCTCCATTACCAAATTGATATCCCATTCGAACAAGGATATGATTGAGCATGTGGAGCTGACAAACCATCATACAAATGAAGTGCTTTCCATTCCGATTGATGAAGTCATCATCAATCATGGCTATGAACGGGATGCATCTCTGATGGAGAATAGCCCATTGGATATTGAAATGGTTGATGGCTATTTTATCGCAGGTAATCCAAAGGGTGAATCTTCCATTCCTGGTTTATATGCAGCAGGGGATATCTTACACCATGAAGGCAAGCTTCATCTGATTGCCGGGGCATTCCAGGATGCTGCCAATGCAGTGAATAGGGCGAAGCAATTTATTGAGCCCAATGCTGAGAAATCGGCTATGGTGTCATCGCATAATGAGCTATTCAAAGAGCGCAATAAAGCGATTGTAAGACAGCTGGTCAATTAAACGAAATAGACAACTTTAAATAGATGGCTGTCCTTAAGTCTTGAATCGACTTTGGGACAGCCATTTCTGGTTTAAGGGATTACCCCTTTTTTTCGTCTTATGTTTATTCTTCTTCCTCTACATCATCTGTTTCTTCAGTATCCTCTTGCTCAGCTGGATCTTCCGTTGCTGGCTCCTCGGGATTCTCCTCTTCATCTCCACATCCAGCCAGCATACCTGCTGAGAGGATGGCAATCATTAGGGCCAATGATAATTTCTTCAGTTTCAACATTATCACCTCTCTTAATTTGGATTCCATTTCAGTATAAGATATCAGTATTAATTTAATATGAAGCGGAAGTAATAATATTTAAACAAACATCAAACAGGTTAAAAGCTGCTAGTCTGGCAGGTAAAGAGAAATACGCAAGCGACCTCCTGTTTAAAAGCGTCAGTCCACTATTTTGCAATGATAAAACAGACTGATAAACTAATAGATGGGATGATATAATATAGCAGATGGAAGTGAATTATATTAGGTAATAAATGAAAACGAATAAGGGAGTAGATTCTTATCTCAGCAGAAAAAGAAACTATAATCGTGGATGAACTACTGCATAGCATTGTGGCAGGAAATTTAAAATCAGGTTCAAAGCTTCCCTCAGAAAATGAACTTTCCGAGCAATACCAGGTTCCGAGAATGACGGTGCGAAATGCACTAATCAAACTGGAAGAGCGGGGATATATCTTCTCCAAACAGGGGAAAGGCCGTTACATAAAGCAAAAGTCAATTCCAATCCAATTGCATTTAACAGGGAAAATTAGCTTTACAGATAAGATGAAACAGCTGGGGTACAACCTGACTACACATAATATCTATTGTGAAAAGATTGGCTATGACGAGAAAATTTACCGGGCATTAGCTGCTGGCCAAGATGATGCAGTCTATCAAATCTCAAGAATGCGTTATATAAATGAAGAACCTATTGCAATCCATAATTCGTTTATCAATGAATCAAATTTTCCAATGATCAAAGGGGATGGTCCGAAAATAAAGTCCATGTTTGCCTATTATCGTAAGCTTGGCTATCGGGAGTTTTCAAGCGGCAAGACCCTATTGAGCATTACCTTTCCCACAATCCGTGAGCAGCAATTGCTTTCCTGTAAGAGTATGGTGCCGCTGATTGTTGTGGAGAGCGAATGCATCGATTCTCAATCGGAGAAAATATTGGAATACACAAAAATTCTATACCGGAGTGATAAGTTCAAATACGACATCACAATGGACTAGCTATTGTAAAGGTAAGGAACCTAAGGGCTCCTTACCTTTTTTCATATTCTGAAGTCATTAGATTTACAAATACTTTACCATAACTTAAAACACATCAACTTGGCGACAAGTTACGATGGAGCTGTGAAGGAGGAGGCATCGAATAATGAAGAGACGAAGAAGAACTGAAATCCTTATCCAAGGGGACCCGGAGCTTGCCGGAAATTTGGCTGAAGAAATCATGAATCGCTATGAATGCCAGGAAATCATTGCACCGCATTATGGGCTGACCATGATTAAAATGCGGGAAACGGCCAAAAACGCACTATTCTATATTGGAGAAGTTCTGATAACGGAAGCAAAGGTTGAAATCAATCGCTGCATAGGTATCGGTATTGTGACAGGAATGCAGGATGATTTGGCCAAACACCTGGCAATTATTGATGCTGCCTATAAAGCTAATCTGCCGGAAACATCGGAATGGGATTCCTTACTGAAGGAAGCAGAACGGCAGATAAAAAGGAAGAAGGCAAAAGAGCAAGGGGAACTGTTTGAAACGAAGGTCAACTTCGAGACGATGGATATATAACAGATGATGAGGGAGAGGTATTATGGCTATTGATCAAGTTCATGATTTGCAGGAGGTATTCCGTAAATTGCTGCACAGTATGTCAAGACCAGGTTCCATTTCATCCATTCAGGATACGGCACAGCGAGTAGACTATGATCTCTCTTGCTATGATGCAACCCTGCTTTGTGCACTGACACTATTGGATGGCGAGGTTACGTTTCATATTCTTTCAGACAAGAATCAGCACCTGACTGGGAAAATATCGGAGTATACGTTAGCAAGGCATGCCCCAATCGATGAAGCTGACTATGTCATTGTTTTCCAGAATGATACGGAATCGGACGTTTTGCATGCCCTGGAACGATGCAAAAATGGCACTCTGGTTAACCCCCAGCAGTCTTCCACATGGATTATGGAGAGTATGCACTTAACGAATGACGATGAGATTAAATTGAATGGCCCCGGGATTAAAAACTGTGCACACCTGCAAACCGGCTTTAGCTCAGCAATATGGCATGCAAGAAACGAGCGGACGAATGAGTATCCATTGGGAATGGATCTTATTTTGACGGATAGTGAGGGGCATGCGGCATGTGTACCCCGTACAGCCAAAGTTGAAATGACGGAGGTGAGATAATGGGTTATGTTGCAGTGAAAGGCGGCACGATGGCAATTGATGCTTCTATTAAACGATTGACATATGAACGCTTAAAAGGGGAGGAAATAATCGAAATCAGAACGATTCTATCGAGCATGAGGGGGCTGGTTGACCAGGTCATGTCGGAAAGCAGCCTATATTCTCCGTTTCTGGCTGCGCTGGCAATAAAGCAGGCAGAAGGAAGTATGGAAGAAGCGGTATTCCTCATGCGTGCCCATCGTTCGACTTTGCCCCGTCTCTATTACAGTCAAACTGTCGAATCAGAGACGATGTTTGTGGACCGGCGTATTTCGGCAAGCTTCAAAGATATTCCTGGCGGGCAGCTTTTGGGAGCTTCCCGTGATTATACACATCGACTGCTTGATTTTCATTTGCTTACGGAAAGTGTAAAAGATGTCCGGCAGTGGCTGGAAAGCTATAAGGATGAACTGGAGCCGATAGAAGCAGTGGATGAAGTGGGTTATTTTCCAAAGGTAGTCGATTATTTACGCGATCAAGGGCTGTTCAAAAGATACGAACCGGACAATTCACAACCAACCGACATTACCAAACAGAGCCTGCAATTTCCGGCTCCCCGCAGTGCCAGGTTACAAGTGATGACCCGGGGCCAGACCGGTACGGTTACATCACTGGGATATGCCTCCATGAGGGGATATGGACAAGTGCATCCAACAGTCGGGGAATTGCGTGTCGGATCGATACCAATTTATGTCGATCACCCGAACGAATCGGAAAAAGAGAGTGAAGAGGACTTCTATATTGGTGAGATACGGGTAACGGAAGTCGAATCCATTGTTCCGGTATCAGTAAAGAATGAAAACAATGAAGATGAGCTCGAATTTGAGATTGGTTACGGCGTTTGCTACGGGCAGAATGAAACGAAGGCGATTGCAATGAGCATTTTGGATCAATGTCTTGAGCATCCCGAGTCGGACTTTCCAACACATGATGAAGAGTTTGTCTTATTGCATATGGATTCGGTCGAAACGACAGGGTTTATTTCACATTTAAAATTGCCGCATTATGTGACCTTCCAATCTAAATTGGACAGTGTTCGCCAAGTTAAAAAGGAGGTGCAGCCGAATGAAAATTGATTCCCATTTTGCATTCTTTGATGAAGGCTCGAAAAAAGAAATTCGCCGTTCGATTTTGAAAGCTGTCTCCATTCCCGGTTACCAAGTGCCGTTCGCATCAAGGGAAATGCCGATAGCCCGCGGATGGGGAACAGGCGGATTACAGATTACACTTTCCATCATTGGGAAGAAGGATGTGCTTAAAGTGATTGACCAAGGTGCTGACGAGTCCGTCAATGCAGTGAGCATCAAGAAGCTGGTGAATGCAACCACGGGAGTTAAGCTGGTTGAGCGGACGCTGGATGCATCCATCATTCAATCAAGACACCGTATTCCGGAAGTGCCACTCACAGAAAATCAAATTCTTGTATTACAAGTGCCGGAACCAGAGCCGCTTCGAAAGGTTGAGGCGAGTGAATACAGGACGAAGATTCTCCATTCGGAAGAAGATTATAGTGGCGCATGGCTCATGCTTTTTGAACAGATTATGAAGTTTGGAAAGACAGCAACTGGAGCCGATCATCCGGTTTACGTAAACGATAGGTATGTGATGGCACCAAGTCCGATACCACGATTCGATAATCCAAAAATGCACCAATCGGATGCACTGATACTTTTGGGAGCGGGGAGAGAGAAGAAAATCTACGCCATCCCGCCATACACAGATGTACATTCATTGGCATTTGACGACCATCCGTTTTCAGTCGAATCTTTTGCAGGTAAACATTGTCATTTATGTGGTGCGGAAGATGTTTTCATGGATGAACTGATTGATCCGGCCACAGGTGACACGATCTATCAATGCAACGATACAAGCTATTGCATGGAACGCTTGAACGAAAATCAGGAAATCGAGGTGGGAGGCAACTATGCATGAAGAGCCAATACTACAAGTGAGGAATTTACATAAGCAATTTGGACCTGGCTGTTCCAGGTGCAGCAATAAACTGGACCGGCAATTGGAGAAGAACTATTGTCCCAATTGCGGTACTGTCTATGCCTGTCAGGATATCTCGTTTGATTTATTCCCTGGAGAGATACTTGGAATCGTTGGGGAAAGCGGCAGCGGAAAATCGACATTGATGCAATGCCTGTACTTTGATGCAGATATAACATCCGGAGCAGCGTTCATTCATGATGGCCTTGCATTCGAATCCCAAAATGTTTTCGAATTATCATCACAGCAGAAACGATTTATTCGAAACCGCAAATATGGAATGGTTTATCAAAACCCGGTACACGGACTGAAGATGAATTTCTCCTCTGTCGGCAATATTGCCGAAAAGCTGATTGCGGCAGGCAACCGAAATGTCGCCGATATGGAATCGACGAGTAAGACGCTGCTGGAAAGCGTCCATATTCCATTGTTCCGTATGAAAGAAGCACCGAAGAATTTCTCTGGCGGCATGCAGCAGCGGGTTCAAATCGCAAAAGCATTGTCGAATAACCCGCCCATCCTGTTTCTGGACGAAGTGACGACGGGATTGGATTTGTCTGTACAAGCGAATGTACTGGATTTAATCAAAAAAATCCAACGGGAACTGGGAATCAGTATGGTCGTTGTCTCTCATGACCTGGCCGTCATACGAATGCTTGCCGATCGGACTGTCGTCATGCTGAACGGCAGGATCATTGAGAATGGCTTAACCGATCAGATACTGGAGGACCCGCAGCATGCTTACACGCAACAACTGGTTTATTCGTTATTATAGGGGGGGGATTTATGCGATGTATATCATTCATAACGGAAAAATAATAACCGAAGAGAAAATCCTGGAAGCAAGTGCCGTTGTCGTTGAAGGCGAGTTTATTCAGGCAATCATTCCAGAAGATGCTATCCCGAATTATCCCGGTGCCGAGCTGATCAATGCAAGAGGCGGCTATATTTCACCCGGGTTCATCGATATTCATTCGGACTATATAGAGGGTATCGTATCGCCTCGGCCAACCAGTATGATGGATGTCCATATTAGCCTGAGAGAGGCTGAGAAAATACTGATCAGCCATGGGATTACAACGATGTTTCACTCGCTGTCATTCTATCGGGAAGATGTCTTCACACATAAACCGATGCGTTATCCGGAAAATGCCCAGCGGCTGGTGGATGCGATTGATGCAACACACCATGAACTGCATCTGATTCGTCATCGCCTGCATGCCCGGTTCGAAATTGACAATATCGATCAGGTTGATCGTCTGGTTGCGAATATCAAGAGTGACAAGGTACATTTATTATCCTTTATGGACCATACGCCAGGTCAAGGGCAGTACCGCGACCTCGAAGTGTATCGCCAGACATTGCTGGGTTACCAGGATCTGACCGATTCAGATGTCCAGACAATTATAGACAAACGTCAAAGCAGCACGTACTTGACGATTGAGAAAATTAAAGAAGTTGCAGATATTGCCCTATCCAGAGGGATCTCAATCGCATCACATGACGATGATGATATTAAAAAACTGGAATTGGTGCAATCATTCGGCACGACGATAAGTGAGTTCCCTATTACATTAGAGGTTGCCATGAAAGCAAAGGAAATGGGGCTGCAGACGATTGCGGGGGCTCCGAATGTGCTGTTGGGCGGATCCCACTCGGGGAATCTGTCAGCAGCTGAAGCGATTGAACATGGTTGTATTGATATTCTTTGCAGCGACTATTATCCAGCGGCATTGCTGCATGCCATCTTCACGCTGAGTGAAAAGTACGGAAACGACCTGCACCGGATATTCATGATGGTCACATTGAATCCGGCGAAGGCAGTACGAATGGATGACGAAATAGGCTCCATTAAGCCTGGTAAAAAGGCAGATATCCTCGTAATAGAGAGAATGGATGATGGCTATCCCATGCTGACGGCAACCATGGTCAATGGCGCCATCATTACAACAACGAATTACCGGACAAAGTAGGAAAGGGTGGTAATTGGATGAGTATGCTGGAAGTAGCTGACTTTGGCAAGCGTTTTACGATTCATCATTTAAATCAGACCATGCATGCGGTTGAACACATTGATTTCTCACTGGAGAGAGGGGAATTCATCGGCATTGTGGGGAAAAGCGGCAGTGGAAAATCTACTATATTAAAAAGCATCTATCGTACGTATCTCCCTGATGCTGGAAAAATCATATATGATTCGGAACGGTTTGGCAGCATCGATCTATCGGCGGCAACGGAACGGCAAATGCTTTACCTGCGTAAATATGAAATTGGCTATGTATCCCAGTTTCTCAATGTCATGCCAAGAACAACCTCAAGGCAATTGGTTGCACAGGCCCTGCTGGAAATGGGGGAATCCGAAAAGGCTGCCCATATAGAGGCTGAGAAGGCCTTGATGCATTTTGAACTCGATTCGAAGTTATGGGACAGCTATCCGAATACGTTTTCCGGTGGAGAAAAGCTGCGACTGAATATTGCAATGGCTACTGTGAAGAAACCAAGGCTACTGCTGCTAGACGAACCGACAGCAAGTCTTGATCATCAGTCAAAGATAAAAGTGCGAGAGATTATTGAAAAATTGAAGGCAAACGGGACAACATTGGTAGGGATTTTCCATGATATTGAGTTTATGGAAGGGCTTTGTGACAAGGTGTATGACATGAAAGCGAGACGGTTAGTTCAACAACAGGCGGGTGTTGTTGGTGAAAGCTGATTTACATATTCACAGCAACCATTCAGATGGTTCAAGTTCCACCATGGAGATTATGCAATCTGCACGGGAAAAAGGTGTTACCCATTTAAGCATTGTCGACCATGATACGGTGGAGGGTCTCCCTGAAGCAGTCAGAGTGGGGAGAAGCTTAGGAATAAAGGTAATCTCAGGCATTGAAATTTCAGCCTATGACTTTAAACGGAAACGCAAGGTCCATATTTTAGGATACAACTATCACTTAGATGCACAGCATATTAGAACAGTTTGTGAGCCATTACGAAAACGGCGCCATCGCCATTCACGATGGCAAATGGAACAAATCCAGGAAGCGGGATACAGCATTGATAGAAGCAGGATTGAACAACAGGCACAGCCAAGTGATACGGTTTACAAACAGCATATCATGGATTGTTTGACGAAGGCATCCTATCCATCAGAAGAATATCAGCAGCTATATAAAAAGTTATTTAAAAACGATGGGGCAGCCTCGGGAGATATTGAATATGCCGATGCTTTTAAGGCAGTACGTGCCATCGTTGCTGATGGTGGACTTGCTGTTGTTGCACACCCAGGCCAATTGGATTCTTATGAAATCATTCCAGAACTTGTTGAAGCGGGCTTAGGAGGGATTGAACGTAACCATCCAGACCACACTGCACAAGACCACAAAAGAGTGGAGGATTTGGCGCGGGAGCATGATTTAGTGATGACAGGCGGTACGGATTACCATGGACGGTTTGGTGCCAATGTAGAAATAGGAGATAGTGTAAGTCCTTTAAATTTTTTGTGTGAGTAATGTAAACAACGTTAAAGATTCGTTAAATGACTGTGAAAATACCTTTTGGGGCTATGTTTTATGTTTCAATAAGACTAGCAATAGCAGTAATACCAATTTTGAACGGAAAAAGGAGAGTCAATGATGAAACAGAGATGGTCTTTATTGGCAATGTTACTCGTATTTACAATTGGTTTGGCGGCATGTTCCGAAAGCAGTGCTGGAGGGACAGAAGTGGATGATGTGATTGATATTGTCTGGTATCCAAATGAATCCGGGTCCGATATGAAATCATCCCGCGATGAAATCGGCAATGTAATAGCTGAAGCTACAGGGAAGGATGTCGAGCATCATTTAACAACGGACTATGCGGTTGCAATTGAAACGATCATCAATGACAATGCAGACTTGGCATTTATGGGAGCGCAGGGCTATATCGAAGCTAAAAACGGCAACGATGCAATCGTACCATTGGCAGTGCCATCTGGTGCCTCAGGGACTTTGGATGATGCGGTGTACCACAGTTGGTTGGCTGTTAACGTAGATGAACAGGACGATTATAAAATAGACGGGGAATTTTCACTGGATACGATAGCAGATAAGCGTTTTTCATTTGTATCCAATAGCTCCACATCCGGGTTCAAGGTTCCGTCATCCAGTATACTGGCTCATTTTGCGCAACAGGATGAGTATGCTGGATTGGCAGAAGAAGATCTAATGGAAGGTGGACCATTATTCTCCCAGGTTCTATTTGGCGGATCACATCAAGGATCAGCAGTTAATCTATTAAATGGCAATGCAGATGTAGCAGCATTCTGTGATACCTGTGTAGAAAACTATGTAGAGGTTGCAGAGGGTGATGTCAATACAGTCGGTGCTGTCTATAAAGTCAAGGGAGATGCGGCAGAACCCTTCAATACGGTCACAGGCAGTGAATTCACATTGATGAGTGTTACACCTGTATTAAATGCACCGTTTGCAGCGAATATGGATGTTCTGGGCCAGGAAGATTTTGATACGTTGAAGGAATTATTCACTTCAGATGAAATTGCTGACAATCAAAAGATTTTTGTGCCGGAGGATTCCGGAGAAGCAGGTTTATTCTTTAAATCAGATAATGAGAGATTTGTGGAAGTAGAAGATTCATGGTTTGACCCGATTCGTGAACTATCAGATGAATAGGTGCGCTTGCTGGCAGCTATCTGAACTCTGATAGGAAAATAGAGTATGCTCATGCCGGGGCAATGCATACTCTAATCTATTAAATCAATCTTTAAAGGAGCCAATAACATGTCATTGCTGCAAGTTGAAGGTCTCGGTAAGTCGTATGATTCAGAAACAAAGGTATTGAAAGACATCAGCTTTGAGGTTGGTTCAGGGGAATTCGTATCGATCATTGGACCTTCTGGTGCCGGAAAATCTACTCTATTACGCTGTATTAATCGGATGGTGGAAATAAATGAGGGAAAAGTGATGTTCGATGGCCAGGATGTTGGTGAATTGAAGAAACGGGAATTACGCAAATTACGTACGAATATCGGAATGGTATTTCAGCATTATAATCTTGTTCCGCGCTTAACCGTAATTGAAAATGTGCTGCATGGCCGTTTCGGCTATAAAACGACAATGCAGGGGATTTTGGGACGGTTTACAGAAGAAGAGAAGGAACATGCATTTTTCCTGCTTAAGAAATTAGGCATTGAAGAGCATGCCTATAAACGCTGTGACCAGCTAAGCGGGGGACAACAGCAGCGCGCAGGGATTTGCCGCGCCCTTATTCAGGAACCTAAATTGGTACTCTGCGATGAACCGATTGCATCACTTGATCCCAATTCATCGAAAATCATTATGGATCATCTGAAATCAATTACCACAGAGCTTGGCATCACCTGCTTGGTGAATTTACACCAGGTGGAGGTTGCACAAGACTATTCTGATCGGGTGGTTGGTTTGCGAAAAGGTGAAATTGTCTTTGATGGACCAACAAGAATGCTGCATGGAGATCAGATTAACAACATTTACGGTTCCGAAGTTAGAGAATTAATAACGGTATAAGGAGAATTACAGTGAATGAAAAAACGATACGAAAAACCTGGGGCAAATCAACGATCTTTCTAATCATAATTACCGTGATCACGTATCTATCCACAGTGATTACGGAATTTAGTTTCATCGAAGGATTGAGAACAATACCAAAAGCAATAGGATGGATTGGTGCAAACCTTATCATTACCCAGGAGACCTTGGAAAGGCTGCCCTCGATAATGGAAAAATTGATGGAGACCATTTTCATGTCCATTGCTGCAACGACACTTGCAGCAGTGCTCTCGATCTTTTTGAGCTTAATGGGTTCAAAGACGACAAAAGTAAATGGCATATTAAGTACGTTTGCACGGTTTATAGCATCCCTTTCCAGAAATATTCCTGTCGTCGCATGGTCCCTGATTCTGCTCATTTCTTTTGGACAGAATTCCGTTACAGGCTTCCTTGCGCTATTTGTCGGTACCCTTGGATTTTTGACCCGTGCCTTTATCGAATCTATTGATGAGGCGAGCCAAAGCGCTGTGGAGGCATTGAAGGCAACAGGAGCAACATATTTTCAAATTGTCAATAAAGCGGTTATTCCCCAGAGTCTGCCTCAGATGCTAAGCTGGATACTCTTTATGATCGAAACAAATATTAGAAGTGCAACACTGGTAGGAATCTTAACTGGTACGGGAATCGGCTATGTGTTCGATTTATATTATAAGTCGCTCAATTATAATGCTGTTGCGCTGGTGACATTCACAATTGTCCTCGCCGTAATCGTTATTGAAATGATATCAAACCGGATACGGAGGGTCATTCTATAATGGAAATCATGAAGGTAAAGGAAGAAACCTGGATAAAGAGAACAAAGGCAGGCAGAATCAATATTAAATCCGGGAATAGAATTGATGCCGTTACGAAGTGGACCATCATGATACTGGGGCTATTAACGGTTATGTCTTTTTTCTTTTTTGATTATACAGGTCTGCAGCTTGGCAGAGCTGTTTCGGAAACCGTCTATAACTTGAAAGCTATGTTCTTTGAACCTGCCTTGAACCATTTCAGCTGGGGAGAGGCCCTTTACCAAACCGGAATCACGATAGGACTGGGATTCTTGGCTACTATTATTGGAGCGGTTATTGCCCTCTTTCTGTCCTTTATGGCAGCAGAAAATTTGTCGAAGCCGTGGATTTCCAGCACGGTAAGAATTGGTGTTGCTTTTATCCGTGCCGTACCAACCGTGTTATGGGTTCTCATTTTTGCCATTGCATCTGGACTGGGCAGTGAAGCGGCTGTGCTTGGAATGCTGCTCCATTCCATCGCTTATTTAGTTAAAGCTTTTTCCGAGTCCTTTGAAGAAGTTGATCAAGGAATCATCGAGGCTTTACGGGCTACCGGTTCCAATTGGTGGCACATAGTGACACACGGCGTACTGCCATCAACATTTACCTATCTATTATCATGGACTTTCTTACGATTTGAGATTAACTTTGGTGTTGCGGTTGCAATGGGTGCCGCGGCAGGTGCTGGTGGGATTGGCTTTGAACTGTTCATGGCATCAGGATTTTATTTTGATTTACGCGAGGTTGGATTCATCACCTATGCCATTTTAGCGATTGCGATTGTACTTGAAGTGATTTCAACCCAAATGAAAAACCGTTACTTTCCATCGACTGCAGTAAAATAATGTCTCATAAATCAAAAGCCCATAAACAGACGGTATTCAATCCGTTTTATGGGCTTTAACATGGAAAAGCTAATTTATAATCAACATATCATTCTCATCAAATTGCCAATTCTCCCCGTAGGCAACTTCCCAGTAAATGCCATTCGGATCCTGGAAATAACCACTATATCCACCCCAAAAGACAATTTCTGGTTTCTTGGCGATCGTTGCGCCTGCCTGTTCAGCCATGGCAAATATGTCATCGACTTCTTCTTTAGACTTTCCGTTATAGGCTAGTGTAATCCCGCCGAATCCCTCTGCAGGCGCAGGCGGATTTTTCTCATTAATATCCTTGGCCAGCTGCTCCAGCGGGAACAGGGATATCTTGGTGCCGCCATTATTGAAGAATACGACATCGGGATTGGATTCATCCCCGTATACGACCACATCGAACCCAAGTCCTTCCCGATAAAAACGGATGGACTCGACAATGTCCTTCACACCCAGTGTAATTAAATTTAAACGATTCATATCATCAGCCCCCTATTATTTATTCGACTCCACTTTCTAAAATGGAAAAGGTTGCTCTATCACAATTCAGTTCTGCGATTCTCCCGTACGGCAGGATGATTTTTGGTTCGGTATGACCAAAATTAAGATTGTAGAGAATCGGCAAATCCGTTAATTTATACTCTGCCATAACACCCTGAATCTCAACTTTATATTCTTCATAGAATGCCTCATCATATGGCTTCGCAAAGATGATTCCATTGATACTGTGTAAAATGCCCTGGGCTGCATAATTTCTCAGCCAGTATGCAATATAGTCAGGACGGGCCTTTTCCTCTGAAGTCTCAAGGAAGAGAATAGCATCATCCCAGTAGCTCTCATCTGGCCAGAGTGTTGTCCCTTTGGCGAACTCCAGGACATCCATACAGCCGCCAATCAAGCGGCCCTGCACAATCCCTGTTCCTTGAAGTACTTCATATCCCTGATTCAGTTTCATTTTCCGTTTGATCGATTTATTATCTTCCTTCCATTCCAAGTGCTCGCTTGTCCATTCCTTGGCTGGCTGGATTTCGCCAATTACTTCATTGGAGAATAAAGTGCGTTCGATCATTTCCACTGTATAGGGATTCATCTCCAGATTTTCGGCAAAATCAACTAATATGGAAGGACCATAAAACGAAGATAAGCCAGCTTGAAGGCAGAATAAATGAGCTATCGTCACATCGGAATATCCCATGAAGATTTTCGGGTTATCGCGAATGATTTGAAAATCGATATAAGGAAGCAGACGGATGCTCTCGTCACCGCCAATATTGGCAATGATCGCTTTAATATCCTCGTCCGAGAACGCCATCATAAGGTCTTCTGCACGAGCCTGTGGATTCTCATAAAGAAAATCCGCTCCCTTCAGACTGTTCGGCATCGCAACAACCTCCAGTCCGAAGTTATCCTCAAGCCGCCTTACTCCCTGTTCATATCGCCATCTCAATTCTGGCTCACCAGCACCTCCCCAGGAAGGACTAACGGTAGCGATTTTATCTCCAGGCTGCAGCCTTTTTGGTTTTAATAACATATGATCACCTGCTTTTTTGATATATGTATATATTCGCCCTCATAACTTCAAATCCTTTTTTTACCTATAAATAGTGATAAAAATCCGACTAGCATGAAGGGATAACCACTAGTCTTTCGCTGCAAGGATTTACTGGTAATTTCATTTATTGATAGATGAGAGAATAACCATCATCCATGTTTTCGGTTTTCTTGGATGGTTGAATGATTGGAGTGTTTACTTTTATGGTCGGTAATGCAGATATAAATGGTAAGCACGATGCAGCACAGCAGTGTAAAGTGGAAGAAGGTGTGGAGGGTATTTGGCACAATACCATTCATGGTAGGAAGGAAAGCGTGTGTGTCTCCAAACATAGCAGTATATCTCTCTATTTTCGCCTCGGCATTAATGCCGGTTAGATATGGAATCCACCAGGACCAGATCGCACCAGCCAAAATACAAGACGGGTGAATAATCAGCCATAGTTTTGCCCAAATAGGATAATGCTTGCCAATAAATAGAAGGGAGAGTCCAATTAACATCATAATTTGAATCACACCAATCAATGTAGTGATAATCAATCCAGTTGTGGAATTTTCCATCTTGACGGCCGCAATATCATTCAATTGTCCAAGGGGTACCAAGTCTTGTATGAACATGAATAATAGTATAAGACCATAACCTGCCAGCAATAATCTTTCAGCAGTTCGAACATTTCGTTTCATAATAACCTTCCTCTCTGGAATGGGATTTTTAGTGAATCTTTGCTGATGGCAGGACGTGCGAGTACTATTCAATTGTTCATCTGATTGATTGGAGCGCAGGGGCAAGTCGAGTCCATCGGGAAAAGCAACAGCTGAAGATCACTCAAGAAGTGGGTTGCTCCTGAGGAAGCGGAAAGCGCCCGACGCGTAAAGTGCCTGCCTGGAGCGCAAATCAGTAGAATCGCTACACTGCATTTGGAAGATAATCCTTCGAAAACACCCAAATTAAATATCATAAATAGCTTATCATAGAAGAAAATATATTTACATAAATTTTTTGTAAATTCAATCATTTAATCACGAAAAGAATAGTTGTGTAAAATTTATGTAAATATTAAAACTATTATGGACAAACAGATGGAACGTGATAGAATTATAGTAATAAGCAGGTAAAATTAAGAAGGTGAAATTCGATGAAGCTCTGGATGAGAAAACTAGTTGTAGTCCTCGTTACAATTGCAACATTGGGCATCTATACACCGAGTGCCCTCTTACAAGTAGATGCAGAAGAAAATAAAGATACTTTCTCCTCTAATACCGACGTTAATGAATCTGTCTCCGAATCAGCGGAAGCAGAAAAGATTGATTTTAATTTTGAACGAGCGGAAGAATACAGCATTGATTCCGTTTTAAATCAACTGACGGAAAAAGCGAAGCAACAAACCATTACAAAATTCGGACCGAAAATTGCTGGTCAGGTGGAAGATGAATTTTCTTCTATTATCCTGCCGAATATCGAGGCAGTCCTTCAAACAATTGTGGAAGATTCAGCAACAGCGGATAATTTCACTTATCTTGAAATCACAGAGGATCCGGCCAAAGGCTATGGAGAACGGATCTTTAATGTATATGACAGAAAAAAAGAGCAGAATATCGCCAAATTCCATGTCAGGCGTGATCATCGGCCATTGGAAGGATACTATTTTAATTTCCATTATCACATAAGCAGTGACGGCTTTAAGGAGCATCATGATATTGGTGAAATATACTGGGATAAAAATACACCGCCAAAGTGGATGGCATAATAAAGAAGAATCTCTTTCTATGTATAGAAAGAGATTCTTCTTTATTGCAAGCTATTGATTCAATTCCTGTAAGAGCACGCCAATTTTCTTGTTATGGATTACCAGATCGGCATATGCGTCCAGTTCTGTCTGCTCCTCATTGACGATTACCATTCTTGCGCCATTTTCTTTTGCAATCAGCGGAAACTGGTTCGCTGGAGTAACACTCAGAGATGACCCCAATACGATTAATAAGTCAGCTCTTTGTGCCTCGTTCAATGCAAGCTGGAAAGCATCTTCGGGCAAAGTTTCGCCAAATAATACGATCGATGGACGAAGAACCCCTCCACAGCTGCAATGATATTCCTGCTTGATATATTCATTGCTGTCAAAAACCTTCCCGCATTCCTGACAATGCAGCTTTTGCAATGTGCCATGAAGCTCTGCAACCCGCTTACTCCCTGCCAGCTGATGGAATCCATCTACATTCTGCGTGATAATCGACTGGATAATGCCCAGTCTCTCCCATTCCGCCAAAATATAATGTCCTTTATGCGGGTGGTATTCCGTAACGCCAAGGACCCGCTCCCGGTAAAAAGCTGTGAAATCTTTGACATTATTATTCAATGCATCAATACTAGCAATTTTGCTAGGGTCTTTTTTCTCCCATAGTCCCTGATTGGAGGACCGGAAATCAGGGAGTCCGCTTTCTGTCGACATCCCGGCCCCCGTAAAAACGACCGTATAGTGAGAGTCTTTTAACCATTCTTTCAGCATATGATTTCCTCCCGAATTTTAGTTGAATTTATTATATAACGATACCCGCTTAGGCTGCTATTATCATTGACATAAAAAAATGAATATGGTATTAAAAAGATAGGGATTAGCACTCTTGTGCCGAGAGTGCTAAAGGCTAGCATATAATTTTGAAGGAGCGAATATATAATGGGGAAAAGAAAATTTAAAGCAGAGTCCAAAAAACTCTTGGATATGGTAATTAACTCTATTTACTCGCAGCGTGAGGTATTCTTGAGAGAACTTATTTCCAACGCGAGTGATGCAATCGACAAAATCTATTACAAGGCATTGACCGACGAAAATCTAACCTTCAATAAGGATAGCTACTACATAAAAATTGATGCTGATAAGGATAACAGAATTTTAAAGGTCAGTGATACTGGAATTGGGATGACGAAGGAAGATTTGGAGAACAATCTCGGAGTCATCGCCAAAAGTGGATCCCATGCATTCAAATCAGAAAATGAAATCAAAGATGGCCATGATATTATTGGTCAATTTGGTGTTGGATTCTATGCAGCATTTATGGTTTCCGATAAAGTCACTGTAATCAGTAAATCGATCGATAGTGATGAAGCTTTCAAATGGGAATCCAAAGGCTCTGATGGCTATACGGTTACACCTGCCGAAAAAGCAGAAGTGGGTACGGAAATCATCTTGGAAATCAAAGACAATGGGGAAGATGAGGATTATGATGAGTTTCTTGAACAACATCGTCTGAAACAGATCATCAAAAAGTACTCTGATTTCATTCGCTACCCGATCAAAATGGATGTTACAGAAAGCAAGCTTAAAGAAGGAAGCGACAATGAATACGAAGACATTATTGAAGAGCAAACACTTAACACCATGGTTCCAATCTGGAAGAAGAACAAAAGTGAGCTGGCGGATGAGGACTATGAGAACTTTTACAATGAAAAGCATTATGGGTATGACAAGCCGCTAAAGCACATTCACATAAATGTTGATGGCACAATCCGCTATAATGCCATTCTCTTTATACCTGAAAATGCGCCATATAACTATTACACAAGAGAGTATGAAAAAGGACTCGAACTCTATTCCAATGGCGTTCTGATTATGGATAAATGTGCAGACCTGCTGCCGGATTACTTCAGCTTTGTCAAAGGTATGGTAGACTCCGAAGACCTTTCTCTAAATATATCAAGGGAAATGCTGCAGCATGATAGACAACTGAAGCTAATTGCAAAAAATATCAACAAAAAAATTAAAACACAGTTACAGAGCGTCCTTCGTGATGAAAGGGATAAATATGAAACGTTCTATAAATCCTTCGGTCAACAGCTGAAATACGGTGTCTATAGTGACTATGGACAAAATAAAGAGCTGCTGCAGGATCTATTGCTGTTCTACTCATCAAAAGAAAAGAAACTCGTCACACTGGAAGAATATGTATCCAGAATGCCGGAAGATCAAAAATATATTTACTATGCAAGCGGGGAATCGAATGAGCGCATTGAAAAGCTTCCGCAAACAGAGCTTGTTGCAGACAAAGGCTATGAAATCCTCTACTTCACCGATGAAATTGATGAATTTGCCATCAAAATGCTGATGAATTATCAAGAGAAAGAGTTTAAATCGGTATCAAGCGGCGACCTTGGCATTGAGGACGATGACAAAGAATCTGCAGAAGAAGACGCCAAAGAAAATAAAGCTCTATTTGATGCGATGCAAGCCGTCCTATCAGGAAAAGTGAAGGAAGTAAGAGCATCTAAACGATTAAAATCCCATCCCGTTGTACTGACAGCAGACGGAGAGATTTCCCTTGAAATGGAAAAGATCATCAACGCCATGCCGGATGATCAGAACATCAAGGCTGATAAAGTGCTGGAGATCAATGTAAATCATGAAGTATTTGAGACACTGAAGAACGCCCATGAGTCGGATGAAGAAAAACTGAAGCTTTATACAAACCTGCTTTACAATCAGGCTTTACTCATCGAAGGACTCCCAATCAACGACCCAGTTGAATTCACAAACGATATATGTAAAATAATGGTTTCATAAAAATAGCAATGGCCACCGGTTGAAATATTCAGCCGGTGGCCATTTTAATGTCTCAGATGGGTAGCGTGTGAAACAGGTTAGGTATAGCTTTAGATTCGCGCAATCCGGGTCAGAACTCGCGCGATTCGGGGTAGAATTCGCGCAATCCGAGCAGAACCCCATGTCTCTCCTATAAACAGCCTATCGCACGGCCGCTTTCTGCCGTTTTTATTTCCGGTACATCTTAAACTGCAGAAACAGTTCATTGTAATAAGCGAGATGTTGCTTGCCGAGGTTTTCATAGACCTCCAGCCGTTCGGTAAGTTCTGGTTCAGGATAGAATCTTTCGTCATTGACCATATCTTCCGGCATATATTTAAGGGCTTCTTTATTAGGTGTTGAATAGCTTACATATTCTGTATTCTGTGCGGCAACTTCCGGATCGAGCATAAAGTTGATAAATTGATGTGCAGCATCTACGTTTTGTGCTGTTTTTGGAATAACAAAGTTATCGAACCATAAGTTGGAGCCTTCTTCTGGTACAACGTAGTCAATATTTTCATTTTCCCACATAATATCCCGTGCGTCCCCGGACCAGCCGACGGCGATTGCTGCTTCATTATTTTCCATCAGCATTTTATTCTCATCGCCTACGATTGCTTTTACATTTGGCGTTAACTCTTTGAGCTTAGTCAAGGCCTCCTGCAGATGATCCTCATCGGTATCATTTAGTGAGTATCCAAGGCTGTTCAGACCCATACCTAAGATTTCACGGGCGCCATCGATAAGAAGAATCTTATTTTCAAGCTCTGGATCCCATAGATCATTGAAGCCGGTAATTTCTTTTCCTTCCGGTAACAGGGTTGGATTATAGATGATACCAACCGTCCCCCAGAAGTATGGGACGGAATAGTTATTGCCTGGATCGAAGGCCAAATCCATAAAACGCTCATCAAGATATTTTACATTTGGCAGTTTGGAATAATCCAGTTCAACCAGCAAATCCTCTTCCTTCATCTTCTCGACCATATATTCAGAAGGTACAGCAACATCATAGGTAGTTCCTCCTTGCTGCACCTTTGTCATCATCGCCTCGTTTGAATCAAACGTTTCATAAATAATCGTAATCCCGGTTTCTTCTTCAAACCGGTCTATCAATTCTTCATCAATATAGTCGCCCCAATTATAGACGGTTAATGTATTACCGCCTGAGAAGCCTTCTGATGCGTTCAATCGATTGATGGCAATGATAAGGATAAGCGATACAACGGATATGGCCACGAATGCTCTTATAAGATTCTTCATCTTCTAAAGCCAACTCCTTTCGTGCCGATGCGCTGCGTGAGATAGTAATAGATGATAACCATCAGGATGGTCACGACAAACATGATGGCGGATAAGGCATTGATGTTCAAGGAGATACCTCTGCGCGCAAGGGAATAGATTTCCACAGAAAGTGTGGAGAAGCCATTTCCGGTTACGAAAAAGGTAACGGCAAAGTCATCAAGCGAGTAGGTTAGTGCCATGAAAAAGCCAGCGAATATTCCAGGCGCGATATATGGCAAAATTACTTTCGTCAATACATTCCACTGATTTGCCCCAAGGTCCCGGGCGGCATCGACAAGTGTCGGACTCATTTCCATCAGCTTAGGCAGCACCATCAATACAACAATGGGAATGCTGAATGCAATATGGGAAAGCAACACAGAGTAAAAACCCAGTTGAATCCCTGCCATGGTGAATAGGATCAGAAAGGAAGCACCGATAATGACATCCGGACTAACAATCAATACATTATTGAGTGACAATAGCGTGTTTTGGGTCTGTCTGCTCCTAAAGGCACGGATTCCAATGGCCCCAAGGACTCCAACGACAGTTGATATAAGGGCGGACAGCAATGCAATAACCAATGTGTTCAGCACAATGATCAGAAGTCTTGTATCATGAAAAAGTTCCTTATACCAGTCGAAAGTAAAACCAGAGAAATTACTCATCGTTCCCCCACTGTTGAAGGAGTAAAAAATCAAGTAAAAGATAGGTGCATACAGAATGAAAAAGATAATAATCAGGAACAAGTTTGCAAAACGAGATGGGTACCTCTCCATGCTACACACCCCGCTTTCTAAAATTGGTAACGGCCATAAATGCAAACATGATAAGAATCAGGAATACGGCAATTGTCGAACCCATTCCCCAGTCCTGTGTGACCAGGAAGTGCTGCTCGATAGCAGTACCAAGCGTGATGACCCGGTTTCCTGCAATCAGCCTCGTCAGCATGAATAATGAAAGGGCAGGAATAAATACCACCTGACAGCCGGATTTGACCCCATCCATCGTGAGCGGCAGAACCACCCGTTTAAACGTAATCCATTTAGATGCGCCCAGATCCTTCGCAGCATAGAGAAGGGACGGATTGAGATTGTCCAATGCATTAAAGATAGGAAGAATCATAAACGGAATAAATATATAGACTGCAACAAATACAAAGCTGAAATCGGTGAATAGAAGCTGCCTTGATTCGACACCGATAAATTCCAGAAAGCTGTTGGCCGCGCCATAGGTTCCGAAAATGCCAATAAATGCGTATGCTTTTAATAGTAGATTTATCCATGATGGAACGATAATCAGCAACAGCCATAAATGCTTATGCCTTGTCCTTGTTAATAAATAGGCGGTAGGATAGGCAACGAGCAGTGATATTGCGGTAATGAGAAATGCATACCAGAATGAACTCAGTGTCATCTGCAAATATACAGGCGTAAAGAAATTTTTGTAATTGACGAATGAAAAGTTGCCCTCAATATCAAAGAACGAATAATAGACGACAAGAAGAATCGGAGCAACGACAAATAGGATAATCCATAGTCCATAAGGAATCATGTAGAGATTGCGTGAAACTTTATTGTCCATTTGCTTCCCCCTCCGAATACGAATCCAAACGGCGGTCAAAGTCTTCTTCCGTTTCATTGAAGCGCATAACATGGATGGATTCCGGATCGAAGCGAAGGCCGATTTCGTTACCAACCGTTACTTTTTTGGTTGATTGGACAAGCCATTCATTTCCTTCTTTATCATAGCCAGTCATTTCATAATGCACACCGCGGAATAACTGTGATTCAACCTTTACCTTCAGCATGCCGTTTTCCACGGAAGTGATTTCCAAATCCTCCGGTCGGATAACCACTTCCACAGGTTCATTCGGATTCATACCCATGTCCACACACTCGAACCTATTTCCGCCGAATTCAACAATATAGTCTTCAATCATCGTGGCTTTTACGATATTGGATTCCCCGATGAAATCGGCAACAAAGCGGTTGATTGGTTCATCATAGATATCATTTGGTGTTCCGCTCTGTTGAATTTTCCCTTTATTGATAACAAAGATCTCATCGGACATTGCCAGGGCTTCTTCCTGGTCATGTGTGACAAAGATAAACGTTATTCCAAGCCGGCGCTGCAGTTCACGTAATTCGTATTGCATTTGATAACGCAGCTTAAGATCGAGCGCCGATAATGGTTCGTCTAACAGAATTACTTCTGGTTCATTGACGATTGCCCGAGCGATTGCTACACGCTGACGCTGACCGCCTGACATATCCTTGATCTCCCTGTCCTCATAGCCAATTAGATTTACAAAGCTCAATGCTTCCTTTACCTTCGCGGCAATGGCTTCCTTTTTCATTTTTTTGATACGTAAACCAAAAGCAACATTCTCAAAAACATTTAAATGGGGAAATAATGCATAATCCTGAAAAACAGTATTTACCTGACGCTTATTTGCAGGGATATGATTGATCTTTTTCCCGTCAAAATAAATATCCCCGGCAGTGGCTTCCGTAAACCCTGCAATTAGACGAAGGATTGTCGTCTTCCCGCAGCCAGATGGTCCAAGCAAGGTGTAAAATTTTCCTCTTTCAATTTCGAAGTTGACCTGGTTCAGTATGGCCGGGTCATGATCAAATTGCTTTGTAACATTGTGGAATTGAATAATAGCAGTATTCGTCATAGCAATCTCCTTTTTATGCATGTAGTATTAATAGAATTGTTCAGGAAACAGGAATAATTTTTTCTTGAACAAGAAGGTATGGTAGAACCTGTGAACCAGTGGCTGGCAGGTTTGTGATTAAAAGGTAAAGGAATAGGGAATAGATGAACTGCATGTTGCTCTTTTCCCCTATCTCATATTTGTTACTCATTTGTCAGATTCGAAATAATTATACATGAAAAGAATAAAAAAGGAATCAGTTTTTTTGGCGATTGGCCAACAGTGGAATTTCGGTGGTGCAAGTAGGGGCCTTCTCTATATTCGGTCATAAAATTGACATAATTCCTTTAAAAAAGTGACACATTGTCATTTGAAGGATTGACATATGACATTGTGTCACTTATCATTAAGATATAAACATCGTGACAATGTGTCACTTACAGAAGAAAGCGCTGCATAAAAAAGAAAAAACAAGGAATTCCTCAAATAAAAACGATGAAATGAGGTATGATGAATGACAGTTACAATTTATGGGGCTGCCTGTTCGTCCACAAGAAAAGCAAAGCAATGGTTTACAAGGCAAGGCATTGAGTATGTGGAAAGAAATGTCATTAAGGAGCCGTTGTCTGTAGATGAGCTTCAAAGGATTTTACGAATGACGGTCGAGGGTACCGACGAAATTATCTCTACAAGATCCAAAGTGTACAAGGACTTGAATTTGGATATTGAGTCTTTATCGCTGCAAGAGCTGCTTGAATTAATTCAGGAACAGCCGCGCCTGCTGAGAAGTCCAATTGTGGTTGATGAGAAGAGACTTCAGGTCGGCTATCACGAGGATGATATCCGCCAGTTCCTCCCAAGGAAGACAAGGGAGTTTCTCTGGTTGCAATGGCGGACAAACCATTTGCAGCTGGCTGAGGGTTAAGCGATTTAAATAAACGAAATAAGGGAAACGGAGGGTCATATGAATCTGATAGCGGAACAATCGTACATAAAAATCGTGAGGGAATTAAGCAGTCTTGAACAAAAAGATGTTGAACATCAGCGCAAGCTCTACTTATACGATCAAAAAATCGTAACACAGCACAGAGAGTTTCCTTTGAAAGACGTGCTGGATATTTCCTATCGCTTTATTGGAGGGGAGGGAGGACTGCTCTATTTACATACAACAAAGGGCGTGTTTTCTTATATCGTAAAGACCTCTCCGGCAGAGTTTGTCGAGGCCTACAAAAGTGTTCGAGGTAAGTAAAATGACTGAACGGGCCAAAAAGCGCACATGTAACCACTTACTATTCTCTCCATCCAACGAAAGACTGCTAGCTCTAACCAGCACGTCGATGTGTTAAGAGGCTATCATGATCGTTCCCATCTGAAGATTCAACAAATCAAGCGCAAAAAACGGCCGTTTTCATTGATAGCCGTTTTTTGTTTTAATAAGTAGAATCCACTTCTGAAGTCCCAAACATCTAGCGATTGCATAGAATAATACAGTAATGGATAAGGAGTGCAATCGATGGGATTATATATTAATGATTCAAACCATGAGAATATGTATAAGAATAGCGAGAATATCGAGGAGCCTAATCAAGGTTTTTTTATAAAAAATCATGTTTCTGAAATGATTCAGGAGCAACAGCGAATTAATAGTCTGCTGCAGCGTTCGTTTCAAGGAATGAAAAACATGTATGAAAAACAGGAACGCAGGAATGATTTCCAATGGGAGAAGATAGGCAATAAACTGAATGAGCTGGAAGAAATGGATGCCCACCATGAAGTGATGGGAAATAAAGTCACCAATCAGCTAAAGACATTGGAATCCAATCATGGGAAGCTTCTGAAACTTATGGAAGAGAACCAACTGTCAGAACAGCAGGTGATGGGACAGCTTAACCAGGTTCATGCTTCCCACGAGGTAATGACCAATCTGATGGAAGAATTTAAACAGGCCAATGAAGAACTAGTATTGAAAATAGATGCCCAGACAGATGCACAGAATCAACTATCGAAGCTGGTGGATGAACAAGACGAGACACAGAAAAACATTGCCAAACGACTGGATAGTCAGGAAGCACTGACGGAAAAAATCATCAGACAGATCGATCATTTCCGGGGACTTTTATTCGAACGTACAAATTATCTCTCCGAAAAGATTGAACAGACGTCATCCTATATCCTCAGCTTGATTTCCGGGGAGAGTCAGCTGAAAAGGGGATTCATTACATCGGATAAAGCGAGGGAAAAGGAGAAAAGCATGAAATAAAGGGAAGGCACCTGCCTTCCCTTAGCTATTGTTGATCGCTTGTAGACCTTTTTACCTTCTCAATGCGGAACGAAGCTACAATTAAGGTTATAATCAGTACCAGTCCAAGATAGCCAATTAGTGGATAGAAGTAGCTGACAAGGTCTGTAAACCCGAAGAAGCTTAATGCATATGCTATCACCAATGAGATAACGAGGAAGAGCTTGAACTTGCGTGTCCCCATTTCGGTAAAACGTGAACTGAATGAAAAGAACATACTTACGGCAGTATTGAAGATCATGCTGAAAAGGACAATCGACATAACGAATCCTAAAGTAGGTGAAACGATATTCGCTAATTGCAGCATGGGCATCTCTCCCTGCAGCGCATCAATATTTGAAAAGATGGCAAGGTGGCTCAATAGAATAAGAACTCCTATTCCAAGTCCGCCAACAAGACCGCCGAGTGCTGCTGTTTTTTCATTATCTTCAGCACCACCCATCACAAGAGCCATGGAGGCACCAAGTGCAATATTGAATGATACATAATTGATTGCAGAGATAATCCAGTTAGGCAATGATGTTGGATGTTCTTTTGCAATGGTATCCAAGGAGGCAAAAGAGCCATCCATTGTTACAAGACTATAAATCGAAAGAATCACCACAATAAGAATCAGAAAAGGGGTAATGCCCCCTACAATGGCAACAACCCGATCTACCTTCAGCATACCGGTCAATAGGACAAGGATAAACATAAGGCTTGTCCCGATAAAATAAGGGAAATCGAATTGCTGATTAAGGTTTGACCCAGCCCCTGCAATCATGACAACACCGACTCCAAATAGGGTGAAGATGATAACATAGTCGATAATCAGACCGAGATAGCGTCCACTGATTCGATAGATAACTTCTTTATGAGAAGTTGTCTGCATCCTGCTTCCCAGCCGGATTAAGATCATGCCGAGATAGCCAAATAAAATCGTGCAAACAATCGCACCCATTGTTCCAGCCAATCCAAAACTTGTAAAATATTGCAGAATCTCCTGTCCAGAGGCAAAACCAGCCCCGACAATGACGCCAATGAAGGCACTGCCCAGTTGTAAAATCTTCTTCATGTTGTCCTCCTTCTAAGCTGTTGCTACACTTGCGTTTAAAGTTGTTATTGTTATTTGCCCTATAGTATGAAGGCTCTTTCAGCAAGTTTTTCTGTTTTGTAATCTTTGCATTGGATGGAAACTGTGACAGGCTGAGCGAAAGAACTATTCATCTAAATAAAGGGTTTATGCCCTAAGGGAAATAGTATCATTATAGCATAACGTTCTGTGATTTCCTTTTTCAGCGTGGTAAAATGATTCTTATGTCACAGCATAATTCATTTTCGTTAAGGAGGATCAACTTCATGAAACACGGAAGTTACCGTGATACGTGGGTGGAAGTATCCCTGGATGCCATTGAGGCAAATGTCAAAACCTTCAAGGAGCACATCCAGCAAACCAGCAGATTAATGGCAGTAGTAAAAGCGGATGGCTATGGCCATGGAGCAGTACAGGCAGCAAGGACTTCAATTGACGCGGGAGCAGATTATTTAGCGGTCGCTTTTTTGGATGAGGCTCTGCATCTCCGAGGAGCAGGTATCACTGAACCGATTCTGATCTTAGGCTATACACCACCGAGTGCAGTCCAGAAGGCGATAGAAAATGATATAACGTTAACCGTATTTTCTGAAGACGTTATCGAGGAGATCAATCAAGCCGTACAGGCATTGAATAAAAAGGCTAAAATCCATCTTAAGATTGATAGTGGAATGAACCGGATTGGAATCCAAAATAAAGAAGAGGCATTGAAAATGAGCAGATTGCTGGGCTCTCCCAACATTTTGCTGGAAGGTATTTTTACACATTTTGCCGATTCGGACAATCTTGACCCAATCTATACATACAATCAATTCAAGAAATTTATATCGATTACCGATCATTTGGAAGAGCATCATATTCATATTCCAATCAAGCATTGCTGCAACAGCGCTGCCACCATTTCCTATCCGGAAATGCACCTGGACATGGTACGTGTCGGTGTAAGTCTATATGGACTTTACCCTGAAGATCATCTGCAATCAAAGATTCGCTTGCAGCAGGCAATGAGCTTTAAGACAAAACCCGTCATGGTCAAAACGGTTGCAGCAGGAGAACCAATCAGCTATGGCTGTACGTACACTCCCGAGAAAGAATCGGTGATTGCAACGATACCGGTTGGATATGCCGACGGATTCTCCAGACAGCTTTCAAATAAAGGCTGTGTAACGGTAAAAGGCAATAGAGCGCCCATTGTAGGCAGAGTATGCATGGACCAGTCGATGATTGATGTTTCAGGCATTGAATCTGTAGCCAAATCGGATGTGGTAACGCTTTTCGGTGACCCAGCCAATGGTTATGTCTCACTCAAAGAGGTTGCAGATCTTATGGCTACGATTCATTATGAAGCCGCCTGCTTGATTGGTGAACGGGTGCCGCGGGTATATATCCGGAATGCGTAGCCTGTATAGATGTGCAGAGGCTGCCCTGTTTTACCTGAGCAGCCTCTGCAACTATAAATTTCTGGCTTCATGTTTGCATAAATGCTGGGCAGCTATTTACCTAATTTCACTTCATCCAAGCCGCTCAATTCTACGGATTGCTCATGATTCATATTATCAAGCGGAAAAACGTTCGCTGTTCCGCTATCCTGATCGAGTGATTGAATATAGACAGGTATCCCCCGGTAATTCACATTAATCATATAGGCAGATTGCAATATTTCCATTGCACGTTGATCGTCCATCGTTTCCTCCTTTTTATGGCTATACGTTATTTTTTGATAGCGGGCCAGCATTTATTCGAAGCAAAATTTACATATTTTATCTCATTGCGGCCGATGGGAAAAGGATGATTTTTTAGGTGCTTTTTGTAATTTTGTTGATATTTCTAATGCTGTATTTGATAAAAACTGCGGCATAATTAGATCATTGGTGCTTTATCCGCACTCCGGAAATACACTACGCTTTCCGCGGGCTCGCGCTAAGCCAGGGTACTACTTGCGTTTACTTCTTTGTTCCCTTGCACCGAGGAAGCATACTGCGAAGCGTAACTAGAAGACGCAGGTGCATCTAGTGGGGTCTTAGCGTCTTCGCTTTCCCGCAGCATTCCTGTAGTGCGTTAATTTAGACTTTGATAAAAAAAGAGCTCCCCAGTAAGATATGAATATAGACATCACTCTAAAATTCAAAACCTTAAAGGAGGAACTCTTATATGAAGTTTAAAATGCAAGACAAACAAAATCAACTAATTGAAAGAATTTCTGATAAACATCTTGTTGTTGGTGTGGATATTGCACAACATACACATGTTGCACGAGCTGTAAATTTTCGTGGTATTGTCATCGGTGATCCGCTCACTTTTGAAAATAACGAGCAGGGTTTCGATAGATTAATGGAATGGATTAATCATTTAAAACTTTCAAAAGGTTTAAATACTGAAATAGTTGGCATGGAACCTACTGGACATTACTGGTTGAACCTATCTAAATGGCTATATGACCAACATATTGATGTAGTGACTGTGAATCCTCACCATGTTAAAAGAAATAAAGAGAATCGGGATAATACCCAATCAAAAAGCGATAAAAAGGATGCCCTTGTGATTGCAGATATGATCAAAAATGGGTATTATTCCTTTATCCAGCCAACTTCTGAAGCTTTTGAAAAGCTTAGAGTATTTATGGCAAACCGAGATGTAATCGTCAAACGTCTTACTAGCTCTATTAACCAAATAAATCGGTGGGTAGATATTGTCTTTCCTGAATTTCGAGAAGTTTTTAAAGATATAAAAGGAAAAGGGGCAATCGCAACACTTCGATTATTTCCTACACCTTCAGAACTATGTTCTATGAAAGCACATGAAATAGTGAAAGGTTGGAAAACAGTGATGAATCGTCATGCAGGACTTAAAAAAGCTCAAATGCTAATTGACTTAGCAAGAAATTCTGTTGGCAGTAAACAAGCTCAAGAAGCCTATAAGCTTCACTTGGAACATTTACTTGAAGAATTTGATTTAGCGAAGACCCAACTCGAAAGAGTAGAAAAAGAAGTGACTTCAGTACTTGATCAAATTACTTTCGCTAAAAAAATGATTGCCATTGATGGAATTAGTGAAATTTCATTAGCAGGTATCTTAGGAGAAGCTGGTGATTTAAGTGGCTTCGCCCATGGTAACTCTCTATTACGACATTCAGGTCTACATCTAGCAGAAGCAAGCTCAGGTAAATGGAAAGGACAAATTAAAGTCTCTAAACGTGGGAGATCTCGACTAAGACGCTTTTTATTTTTAACGACATTAAGCCTTGTAAGGAATAACTCTGATTTCAAGCAGATTCATAATCACAATGTCAAAGTCAAAAAGATGAAAAAAATGAAATCTATTATGAAACTTGTAGGAAAGTTAGCAAGAATATTGGTCGCAATAGCTAAAAATAATCAAACGTATTGTTCCCAGAAGGTACAACCATTAACGCCACTAGCAGCATGATTTGTCTGTAGTCCAAATCACGGTATTAAAGAAGTAAGAATCAATTATATTTATATTATATAGAAAATGAATGTTGGCTTATTCGTAGGATTACAAAGAAAGCACGGAGTACTGGATACCTTGTCCCGAAGGGCACTGACCCGTTCCCGCAGCAAAACCGGCCTCCACCCCTTGGATAGGCATGACGAAGGAATGAAAGGGCATTAGACCCGTTGAGACATGGGAGGGATAGCCTCCAGGGACGGCGTGGAGAAAGCGTGCAGTATATTTGGGAATAATTGGAATTAATTATTACTCCTCTATTCCCGCATGCCTTCATGTAGCCTTAACTATTAAAATTCATTCCATTCATCCGTCATTGTCTTACAAGTGGTTTGAAATCCTGCGAATAAGCGAGCATTTGTAAGTAAATAGAATCTAACTGAGGGAGGACAAGGAAGGCTACGGCAGCTTAACATCGCACGCAGAAATTGCGAATGCAATTTCAAGGAGTCTCCGTGTATTTCCTCAGATTTTTATACTCTGTCAATTATTTATAGAAATTATGGTGTGGTAACTGCCACTCCGGAAATACACTAGGCTTTCCGCGGGCTCGCGCTAAGCCTCCTCGCTCGCAAAGTTCGCTCTCTGCGGGGTCTTATCGTCTTCGCTTTTCCCGCAGGAGTCTCCGTGTATTTCCTCCGTTGTGTGGAGTGGTTCAACATCTTACCATATTTAACTATTAAATCTCTAAATATCATTCCTTTGAGATTGATTGGAGCGTAGGGCAGTCGACTCCAGCGGGAAAAGCAACAGCTGAAGATCCCGCAGGAAGTGGGTTTCTTCCGAGGAAGCTGAAGCGTTGCCCGCGGAAAGCGACTGCCCGGAGCGGAAATCGGCAGTTGCTGGTACGTCGCGGTTTATATATTTTAGTAAAAACAACAAATTTTGAGAAAACAGCCTTTTTTCAAAAGCGACTGGAGAAAAAACGCAGGCCATTACAGTTTCCGCACATAATTCGAAATTTCATAATGAAACGGAGAAAGATGCAAGATGAAACCATTCACTGAAACGATAATTGGAATCATAAAGCAAATTCCAGAAGGTAAGGTCATGACATATGGACAAATCGCCAAGGCGGCAGGAAGTCCGCGTGCTGCAAGGCAGGTAG
This sequence comes from Oceanobacillus massiliensis str. N'diop, assembly GCF_000285495.1. Classification (GTDB taxonomy): domain Bacteria; phylum Bacillota; class Bacilli; order Bacillales; family Amphibacillaceae; genus Oceanobacillus; species Oceanobacillus massiliensis. Next base: position 928,541 of record NZ_HE610976.1, on the reverse strand, counting down.
TGAGGATTCTCCACTCTATGAGCGAAAAATATCATTTGCCTTGGCATCGTGTGATAAACGCCAAAGGCCAGATCTCCATAAAGGATGATGAAAGCCGGATGGAGCAGAAATGGCTTCTTGAGAATGAAGGTGTGGAGGTCAGTGATTCCGGGAATGTCGATCTGAAGCAATTCCAATGTATCAGTCCGACGCTTCGAGATGAAAAAATATAGGGAAGCAGAGGAGCGAATGTTTATTAATTGGGTTACATTTTCGCTATACTTATGGTAAGCGATCAAAAAGATGGGGTGATTTTAATGGAATTTACGATGCATGAAAATGGGTTCGAATCGGAATTTGACTTCGGTAAATTAACGATTTCGGGCAATGATGAGTTTGGCTTTAGACCGTATGCACTGTTAGTATCTTCAATAGCAGGCTGCAGCGGGGGAGTGTTGAAAAAAGTCCTCACTAAAATGCGCATTGATTATGATGATATTAAGATGAAAGCCGATGTCAAACGTAACCCGGACATTGCTAATCGTGTGGAGGAAATCAAGTTACACTTCACGATTATCGGGAATGATATTTCCGAGGCAAAAGTGGAAAAAGCACTTCAGCTATCAACAAAGAACTGCGCGATGGTTCAATCCGTCAAAGGCAGCATCCATGTCATCGAAACATTTGAAATCAAAAATTCCGCGGCTTAGGCCCGGAATTTTTTTGGTAAAGGAAACTCTGAAAAGCGACAATTCCCTTTGTTACTATTTATAACTATGTAATTAAAAAAAACTAAGTATGTTGCAATAAGTTGAGAAGAATGTTATATTATTAATTAATAAATGTTTAATTAATAATAATATAGAGATACAGGAGGAAATACAGATGTTGAAAATTGGTATTATTTTAGGAAGTGTTCGTCAAGGACGTAATGGAGAGGCTGTAGCAAACTGGACATACGATTTCGCTACTAAACGTAATGATGAAGCAGAATATGAAATCGTTGATTTGGCAGATTATAAATTGCCGTTCTTAGGTGCTGCTCTTCCAGAAGCACAACAGGCAGAAGCGGAGGCAGCAATCAAAGCATGGTCAGAAAAAATAGCATCTTTTGATGGCTATGTATTTGTAACACCAGAATATAATCATGCAGTAGGTGGAGCGCTTAAAAACGCATTGGACTTCCTGAAACCGGAAGTAGCTAATAAAGCTGCTGGTTTCGTTGGTTACGGCAGCCTTGGAGGCACACGTGCACATGAAAACCTGCGTCTTATCTTCGGTGAATTGCAGATTGCCGATGTACGTACTGCACTTACATTCTCACTTATGACTGATTTCGTAAACATGAGCGAATTCAGGCCTGCTGATTTCCACCAAGCAAATGCTAACGACATGCTTGATCAAGTTATTGCGTGGAGCACTGCTTTAAAAACAATTCGATAAGGATGTTTTAAAAACGGACCGTAATACTTGTTGAACAGGGTTACGGGAGAGTGGAACATCATAATCTTTTTCAAGGATAAAAAGGCGGTTCACCCTGTATGGCAATTCCGATAAGGCATATTGCTGACGGGGAAGCTGCCTTTTGACTATATAAGGGACAGGTGATACTTAAAATGGGTTTTTTGGATAAATTATTTGGCAAGTCAACTAAACAAGAAACAAACACAGTGATCAATAATAATAAATTGAAAATAGCTATCGTCCAGGGCAGTGTGCGTGAAGGAAGCAATGGAGAATCTGTAGCTGATTGGATGTATGATTTCGCATCACAGCGCAAGGATGTTGCCAGCTATGAAATAGTAAATCTTGCGAAGTATGACCTGCCGATGCTGGGCCAGGAATTACCGGAAACTGATCAGGCTGGTGCAGAAGCAGCAATCAAGGCATGGTCTGAGAAAATGGCATCTTTTGATGGATATATCTTTGTAACACCAGAATATAACCATGCAGTGGGTGGAGCGCTAAAAAATGCATTGGACCTTCTAAAGCCCGAAGTCGCTAACAAGGCAGCCGGTTTTGTCGGTTATGGCGGCTTAGGGGGAACCCGTGCACATGAAAATCTTCGCCTTATCTTTGGTGAACTGCAGGTTGCTGACGTACAGACAGCAGTAACCTTCTCACTGATGAGCGATTTTGAAAACATGCGTGTATTTAAGCCTGCAGATTATCATGCAGCAAACGTAAATCAAATGCTGGATCAGCTGATTGCATGGGCTGGGGCATTTAAAACATTAAGATAAGAAACGGATGGGTGCTGGGAACGGCATCCATCTTTTTAGGTGAATTTGTTTATAAGGAAATTACATAGTAGAATGTTAAAATAGCTTACTAATTTAAAGTTCCTTGTAATGACAGCCGTTTTTAGGGACAGCTTCATTCAATGTTGAAAAGTGGGTGGGAGAGCGTGGAAATAAAGCATTTAAAATATTTTATTGAAGTGACACGCATGGGAAGCTTTACCCGTGCCGCTGATCACTTATATATGACGCAGCCGGCAATCAGCAGAATCATCAAATCACTTGAAGATGAAGTGGGAACACCTCTTTTTATTCGCTCTCGAAAGAAATTGATGTTAACCGAAGCAGGAAAAGTCCTGTATGAGCATGCACAAGAGATCGAAAGACAGTTTCAATCCTTGCAGACTGCATTAGATCAGCTTTCCAATCAACATAAAGGACATTTACGGATTGGTCTGCCCTCCATCATTGATTCCATTTTTTTCTCCAGGCTATTAGCTTCTTTTCATGAAGAATATCCTGAAATTACCTTTCAGCTGATTGAGGATGGTTCAAAAGGGATTGAAGAAAAAGTGATGGAAGAACAATTGGATTTCGGGGTAGTCTTTTTGCCTGCTCCGCATCATATATTTGATTCCTATTCGCTGGGGGAAGAAGATCTTCACCTTATCGTACCATCCAAACATCGGCTCGCTAATCGGGAAGAAGTGACATTGGATGAATTAAAGGATGAAGGTTTCATTATGTTCAATAAAGACTTTTCCTTGAGAGACAGTATCTATACCGCCTGTTTAAAGTCCGGGTTTGAGCCTAGAATCATTTCGGAGACATCTCAATTGGATTTTATTGAAGAAATGGTTGCTTCCAGCCTGGGAATTACTTTATTGCCTGAGAGTGCCATTAAAGGTCTGAACAAGGATATTAAGGAAATAAAGATTGCTCATCCTACGATTAAATGGCATCTGTCCATGATTTGGAAAAAAGATCATATTTCTTCCCACGTAAAGCAGGAATTTATACGGTTTGCCGAAAAGAATCTTATACAAAATAATTGAGGATTTTTCTCCCCGATTTAGGAGAGAATCCTTTTTTTATTTGTGGTTACAATAAAAAAACGTTTACATGCGTTTTTGTAATGGAAACCATGATTTATCGGCATTTTACTTCAATCTTTTGCCTGTTATATAATGAAGAGTACAAGTTAGGCCATCTACACTGGGTGAACCATCCGGTGATACTATAAAAGTAAGGTGATTTAAGAATGAAAACAAGAAAAATGGGTGATACACGTATCATCCAAAACGACCAAGTACTAATCAATGATTTGAATAACTATCACACTTTATTCGGTGGGGTATTAATGAAAAAGCTTGATGCATGTGCAACATTGACAGCTTGCAGCCATGCAAGAGTGAAGGAATGTGTAACAGCCTCAACCGATTCCGTGAACTTCATGGAACCAATCAGACAGAGTGATAAGGTTTGTATCGAATCATTCGTTGCATATACAGGAAGAAGTTCAATGGAGATCTTCTGTAAAGTCATTGCTGAAGATATGATTACAGGAAACCGCAGAATCGCAACTACAGCCTTCTTGACTTTTGTTGCATTGGATGAAAACAAGAAACCAATCGAAGTGCCTGCAATCGTTCCAGAGACAGAAGAAGAGAAATACCTTTATGAAACAGGTCAGGAACGTGCCAAGATCAGAAAACTTAAAAGACAGCAAAACAAGGATCTTGTAGAACATTTAACATTAGAAAAACCGTATTAATAGTTGAACGGAGGAGCTGATAAAATGGTAATTACAACGAGCTTTAATGAATTAGTAGCTGCCCAAAAGGCAATCAATGAATTGAAAACAGAAAAGCCGGTGATCTACAAGCAATTAGCCAATATTATTCATCTCACTCGTCAATTGCAATTCAAGTATCAATATATGGGATGCTTAATTATGGATGAAGAGCCTGGGAAATTCTGTCCTGACATTCAAGCTGACTATGTTGTGAACGTTTATCAGCAGGAAATTGAAAAGTTGAAAGCCGATAGCAAAATCGTGGAGCTCAAGAAATTTCTTTCTGAATACAGCCAGATTGGATACAGAAATCTGTGCAGATTAGTGATTGGGGAGAATCCGAGAGTACTGGTTGGGCCACAAGTAGTTTAATGAATGAAGTGAAAAAGACCTGAAGTCTTTCATCAATGATGATGGACTTCAGGTCTTTTTGCCTGTGCACGAACATGTCAGCGCTGACATAAAATTTTATTGAATGCTATCTTTACATTTTGATCAAATTGGAGTAAACTATATTAATTCCAACTAAGTTAATAAGATAAGAGGGGTATTAAAATGGAACAACCAATAGTTACGGAAAAACGGTTTAATTTCAAACCAACAACAGTAATATCAGAACTCAGCCCAGTTCAAAAGCCGCTGATGGCATTGGGAATATTAGTAGCTTTTATATTATTCATAGCAATTACTGCCGCAGCAGGATGGGTACAGGGTGTTTTATATATCATAGGATTGGCATTAGGGGCTACATTGCTTCATGCCAGATTCGGCTTCACTTCGGCATTTCGTCGTCTCGCTTCGGTAGGGAATGTCCAGGGGCTGCAGGCTCACATGGTGATGCTTGCGTTTGCTACAACGTTATTTGCGATTATATTAAGTACAGGATTTAGTTTTACAGGAGTTACTCCCGCTGGATATGTATCGCCGGTTGGCATTAGTGTGATTTTCGGCTCCTTTATGTTTGGTATAGGGATGCAGCTTGGTAATGGCTGTGCTTCAGGTACCTTGTATAATCTTGGAGGAGGGGCTTCTTCTATGATTCTTACATTGATAGCTTTTATTATCGGTTCAACTGTTGGAGCCTATCACCTTCCGTTTTGGACGGAAACTCCTTCATTGCCACCTATATCACTGGCGGAATCCACAGGTCTCGGATTCTTTGGAGCCTGGGTGGTTCAGATGGCATTATTCGCCTTGATCTATCTGGTAACTGTCAAAATCGCCAAGCGGAAAAATCCTCCAGCAATGAAGCCACTTCCGACAACAAACGGCTGGAAGAAGATCTTCAGAGGATCATGGCCATTGTTTGCAGCTGGAATTATCTTAGCGATTCTAAATGCATTAACGCTGACAGTAAGAGGTCAACCATGGGGAATTACATCAGCCTTTGCTCTATGGGGCGGAAAGGCGTTGCAGGCAATCGGCGTGGATGTCAGCTCATGGGGGTATTTTGCAGGTGCAAATGGCGAAGCCTTAACACAAACGGTGTTAGCCGATTCAACCAGTGTGATGAATTTTGGTATTATACTGGGTGCCTTTATCGCAGCGGCTGCCCAAGGTAATTTTAGACCAAGAAGATTCAAGCCTGGTATCGCAGGTGCGGCAATCGTCGGCGGCCTTCTGATGGGATATGGCTCACGTCTGGCCTTTGGCTGCAACATTGGGGCCTACTTTGGTGGTATCGCATCATTTAGTCTTCATGGCTGGGTATGGGGAATCATGGCTCTGCTTGGAACAGGATTGGCGTTGTTTATAAGACCATTATTCGGAATGAAGAATCCAAATAAGTCAGATCAATTCTGCTAAATCTAGAAATCTAACACACTATAAAAAGTCCCTGGTCAAAGAGTGATAGAACTCCTTGCCGGGGATTATTTAATGATAGCTTTATTTTTCACCGCTTAATTCATCTAGCATCTTTGTCTGAAATTTTTCGTTTTTCAATGCTTCAACCCCCGCGCTATCCCGCCTGAAATCTGTTCTTTTAGATACAGATATATGCCTGAAACTAGTTATATCCGAAAAGGAAATATATCTTCCGGATAAAATATATCTGCCCAAAAACCATGATATCGCCCTTTGACATACGGATATCAGCGCCTATTCCAAAATATCCTAAAAAAATTGGCCGCTGCTATTATGCCGCAGTGCTCGGGACAGCGATTCTCACCAAACCAATCGATTATTCGAACCTTCGATGGTGAACAGACTATGTGCAATCAGAAATTGAGCACCGTAATAAGTAGTCATGATAAGTGAGTCAGCAAATGGTACGGGTGAAAGGAACATGTTCCAGGAGAGAATGGAATCCGAGATAAGAAATAAAATACTGCCGATTGCTGCCCATTTGTTCCCTGTCATTATAGCGGAAAATGCCATTACAGAAATAACGGAAATGTAGATGACGACTGGCATCATGAGATGTCCATTTCCATCCTGCCCGATAGCTTGGGTTAATTGCAATGCCATAATTATTCCGTATCCAGCTATTGGGAAAATCGTTAAAAATCGTGCCAGTGAAAATTGCCATTTCTTGAAAAAACCTGTCATGTAAAATAAATGTCCAACAAGGAATGCGGATAATCCGATCATAAACCAATGTATGGTCGCATCCCCAACCATACAGAAAACAATTCCGATCATCACGAGCCATTGGGTAACGGATTTTCTCCTTGGCGATTGCTGGAAGGCATATAAAAGGATAAGAACCATTGGAATAAGCTTAAAGAACAGACTGAAAATTAACGGTTCAGATGGAGCAATAAATAGATATACAAGCCCCATTGCCAGGATAAGTAAAGGTATGCGGTATAGAATCATCTTGTTCACTCCTCGGATGTATTACCTAATAGATTCTATAAAAAGGGATAAAAACCTTCTTTCAGTATAGAATTTGCTTCTTTTTTATCATACTTTTCGTAAGTGATGTTGTTTCTTAACTGTTCATTTGATAGAAACAGCGACGTAACAGCAACACCCGCTTTCCGCTCCGGGCAGTCGCTTTCCGCGGCGGGCGCTCTCAGCTTCCTCAGAAGCAAGCCCGGCTTCTTGCGGGATCTTCAGCTGTTGCTATTCCCGCTGGAGTCGACTGCCCTATGCTCCAATCCATCAGCTTCATAATTGAATATGAGTAAATCGATTCAGAAAACCAAATCATAGCGCAGTGTATTTCCGGAGTGGAGATAAGCTCATCGTCAAGTTACTTCGAAGTTTATATCTTTAATGTAAAAACAACAATCTTAGAGAAAGTGGTCTTTTATATTATGTGAAGGATTAAGAATAGTTGTGTGCCTAACAGAGCTGATTTTAAAAGTGATGAAAAATAGGGATAATAAAAAGCTCAGGCTTCTTACATATAGAAGCCCGAGCCATGCTATTTGCCTAATTGGCAAACTCTGCACGTATTGTTTTAGAAGATTGGAGTATAAGAACACCTGCGAATTGCATGGTAATCTTAATGATGATTTGGCCAAGAATCGCCATCCAGACCGCTTCCCAAGGGACAAACCCTGCACCTAGAGGAGACAGACCGACAATAACGAAGATAGTAGAATCCAGTATTCCGCCAATTATCCCGCTATATAAAACACGGAGACTCATAGACTTCTTTATTCTGGAGTAAATCTCTGTATCGGCTGTTTCGGATACGAGGAAACTAATTGTGCTGGCAAAGACAATCCATAATGTGTCACCTAACAAATAACTGGAAACAGCGGACAGCAGTAAGGCCGTACCTATAAATAAGTAGGTCTTCTTCTTGCCATATTTATTCTGCACCATATCTCTAAGGATGAATGTCAATCCAATCAGGAATGAACCCCAAGGGATAATGAACAGCCCAATTTCCAATGGGGCAAATTTTGCGGTAACAATATTAGCGATAATAATGACAATTAGGTATAAAAATATACGCATAAAAAGCGCTCCTTTTTCTTTTTTTATCAGGAACACCTACATGCTAATGAGAGGTTAATCTGCATTCTGATTCGCAATTGTCTCTATAAAACAAGCTATTCAAATCTGAAGTTTTAAATTTGCTAAAATGAAAAAAGGCAAAAATAAAAACTATATCCTAAAGAAAGATATAGTTCATCTTTAGTTTTTTATAGAGGGTTTTTCTAGAACCTCTCCCACAAGGTAGGTATTGAATTGATGTTTATCATTATACCACAATTTTGCTTGAATTCCATATTGAGTTTTTGGAAGTGGATATGATTTACATCCCTGACAGCTTTTGGGGGATTATAATTGTATTGGTATGTAGTTTCTGAAAAAAATAGCAATATCGTTAACGTTTTCAAATTCCGCCATATAAACGATTTGCTCTTTTACAAAGCCTAAAACAGCGGTGGGACTATTTACATGTTCTAAATTTTGTTTTATACTTATAAGGTTGTTTTTTGAGTTTACTATCAATTTCTACATCTTAGAGGAGGAAATAACAACAATGAACTCTAATGAGAGGGATGAAATACTTAAAACTATCCCGCAAAAAGGATTTTTCGGTCATCCGAAAGGGTTATCGACATTATTTTTCACAGAGTTTTGGGAACGTTTTTCCTATTATGGAATGCGTGCCATATTACTCTATTATATGTATTACCAGGTAACGAATGGCGGATTGGGGTTAGATCAAACTACGGCTAACTCGATTATGGCAATTTATGGTTCGCTTGTATATATGTCTGGAATCATCGGTGGCTGGATTGCTGACCGAATTCTTGGAATGAACCGTACGGTATTCTACGGTGGCGTTTTGATTATGATTGGTCATATTATACTTTCCTTCCCAGGAGGGCTGACCGCATTACTTGCTTCCATGCTGTTTATCGTAATTGGTACAGGCCTATTAAAGCCAAATGTTGGTGGAATGGTTGGAGAATTGTACAGCAAGCAGGATCCGCGTCGTGATTCAGGATTCAGTATCTATTATATGGGAATTAACATGGGTGGATTTATTGCGCCTTTAATTGTCGGAACAATTGGACAGAAATACAGTTTCCATCTTGGGTTTGCTTTTGCGGCAGCAGGTATGTTTGCAGGACTGATCGTCTATTTGCTTACTCGAAAGAAATATTTCGGCCTTGCAGGTACGATTGTGCCAAATCCGCTAACAGCAACCGATCGCAGGAAGGTAACGAAGACTATCAGCCTTTCAGTTGTGGTGCTTGCCATTATCTTTTGGTTGGGAGTTTCCGGCGGCTGGTTAACCATTGAACGGGTTATCTTCTTTATCAGTATCCTTGGTGTCATCATCCCGACGGTTTATTTCATTACAATGTACCGCAGTAAGAAAACGACTGCAGATGAACGCTCCCGCTTACTGGCTTATATTCCGCTGTTTGTGGCAGCAATGATGTTCTGGGCGATTCAGGAACAGGGATCGAATATACTCGCAACCTATGCAAACGAACGCACACAGCTGACATTTGCTGGATTTGAGCTTCAATCATCCTGGTTCCAGTCCTTAAATCCATTGTTCATTGTAATGCTTGCGCCGATCTTTGCTTGGATGTGGGTCAAGCTTGGTGATCGTCAGCCAAGTACGCCTCAGAAATTTTCATTGGGACTGATTTTTGCTGGTCTTTCATTTATTGTAATGATTTTCCCTGCATTGATTAATGGTACGGAGAGTCTGGTAAGTCCGCTTTGGCTCGTACTAAGCTTCTTCCTTGTTGTACTCGGGGAATTGCTATTATCGCCAGTTGGTCTTTCAGCATCCACAAAGCTTGCACCAGCTGCATTCGCAGCACAGATGATGAGTCTTTGGAACCTATCCAATGCTTCTGCACAAGCGATCAATGCGCAGGTTGTTCGTTTCTATTCAGTAGAAACAGAAGCAATTTATTTTGGAGTTATCGGTGGAATTGCGATTCTGCTTGGGATTATTTTATTCCTGATCTCTCCAAAGCTCCGGAGGTTTATGAGAGGTATAAACTAAATTATCACAATCTTACCAACAAAGGGTGGCTCATTATATATGGGCCACCTTTATTTTTGTCTAAAGGATCCTTTTCTTAAGGCTGTTCTGTGAATGGATGGTTGTTACTTAAAAACTATAAACTGCGATGTAACAGTAACGGTCGATTTCCGCTCCGTGCATTCGCTTTCCGCGGGCACCGCTTCAGCTTCCTCAGAAGCAAGCCCGGCTTCTTGCGGGATCTTCAGCTGTTGCTTTTCCCGCTGGAGTCGACTGCCCTGCGCTACAATCAATCAGTTTAAAAATTGAATATCAATTATTTAATTCAGAGAATACAATCACAACGAAGGAAATACACGTAGACTCCTGCGGGAAAGCGAAGACGCTAAGACCCCACAGAGAGCGAACTTTGCGAGCGAGGAGGCTTAGCGCGAGCCCGCGGAAAGCGCAGTGTATTTCCGGAGTGGCAATTAACACACTATAATTTCTATAAATAGTGACAGAGCAGCATAGAAATGAGGAAATTCTCTTTGGCATTTTTGTATTCAATAAAACCGAAGACGCTTCGCAGTATGCTTCCTCGGTGCAGATACCTAAAATAGGACCCTTTTCTTAAACAGGAGCATATAGTGAACTCTAAACGGCCTTTAGCTGTGCGCTTTAAACCTGCGGGTAACTAAATGTGACAGGCATGATGTATGACTAAACCTGGAAAATATGAAGGTTCGTCCAGGATACAACTGTCTCTTTCCTGAGCAGCCGAAGCCTAGCTTTAAGAAAACATAGGTTTAGATACTACATTACTCAATACATTCATGAACGGACCTGTTCCTCCAGAATAAATGCATCAACGCCAGTATTTTGTACTTTCCGTAAATGATTTTCAGCAGCGCCTTTGCTGGAAAAGGCACCTGCCTGAACCCGGTACCAGGTAACACCTGAAATGACAATCCTGTCTGCAAAAGCATCTATTCCCTTGGATTTTAGAAAAGCGACACGTTCATCTGCGTTTGCTTTTACTTGGAAGGAACCTGCAATAATTTTGAAGATCGTTTCAGTATTGTCATCGCTTCTTTGTTTTAGGTTGAATGCCTTGGCCAATCCGTTCACATGTCCTTGTGCAACGCTTTGTCTCCACGTATCCTGTTCCATGAGCTCTGCATCCTCCTGATGATCGATGAATCCATTTTCTGATAGGAAGGCGGGCATAGCCGATTCACGAAGGACATGGAAGTTCGCTTTCTTTTGACCGCGATTCCGCAGCTGATTGAACTTTATGATTTCCTGATGCATGATATCCTGATATATGGCAGTCTGGGACTGGTCAGAAAGCGAATTATGAATGAAATCTTCATATCCGTCGGCAGCACCATTAAAGGCGTTGCAATGAATGGATAGAAAGTAATCTGCTCCCCAGCTATTTGCTTCATCTGTTCTTTGGCTGAGGCTTTTGCTGCTGTCATTTGTCCGGCTCATTCTTATTTGGATGTCTTCATAGTTTGCGGTTAATTGTTCACGTATACGCAAAGCAATGTCCAGTACGACATCCTTTTCCCTTAAACCATTGCCGGTAGCTCCAGGATCCGTACCACCATGCCCCGGGTCTAAATAAAGTTTCATATTAAATCTCCTCCTGTATTGTAGTGTATGATTCGCCAAAGTAACCGATTTGGACAAACATCATCGTTTCATGCAATTTCCACTGTTGTCACTTCTGCGATCCGTTTTGCTGATAATTAGCTCAGCCTTCACAACTACAATCGAGTGAACTTTATCTTTAGGGGTGAATATAGACGTATAAATCCTTCATTGCACATATAAGCAAATCATTATATACTAATGAAAGATTTGCAGGAAGGTGGTGAGAGGTTTGCTGCAAACAGCTATAGAAATGGAAAAAGCGGCACTGATATTAAAATTATTGGGTGATAAAACAAGGCTTACCATGATGAAACTTTTGGATCATCATGCATGCTGTGTTTGTGAATTCGTTGAAATCTTTAAAACGAGCCAGCCTTCCATCAGTCAGCATCTTCGTAAGCTGAGGGATATTGGTCTTGTCAAGGAAGAGCGAAAAGGACAATGGATATTTTATTCTGTTAATAAACATCATGAATACTATCCTTTTATTGAGCGGATTTTAAACCAGCTTCCAGATCAAGATGAGAAGTTAAAAGAATTGGAAATCAAGGGAACAAGAATCACCTGTTGTTAGTTTGGAGGAAAAAACGTTGACAATTTTGGCAGTATGTATATTTTTAGCAACACTTTTTTTGGTAATATGGCAGCCAAAGGGATTATCGATTGGCTGGTCAGCAGTTGGCGGAGCAGCACTTGCGCTGATTGCTGGTGTCGTAGACTTTGGTGATGTTGCCGAAGTGACAGGCATTGTTTGGAACGCCACTTTGGCGTTTGTAGCAATTATACTTATATCTTTAATTCTTGATGAAATTGGATTTTTTGAATGGGCATCCTTGCATATGGCAAGAGTTGCAAAGGGGAATGGGATACGGATGTTTGTTTATATCAGTCTCCTTGGCGCCGTTGTAGCAGCCTTTTTTGCAAACGATGGAGCAGCATTGATCCTGACTCCGATTGTACTTGCAATGGTCCGTAACTTGAATTTCACGGAAAAGATGGTCTTTCCTTTCATTATGGCAAGTGGGTTCATTGCGGATACCACTTCGCTTCCATTCGTAGTAAGTAATCTTGTAAATATTGTATCAGCCGATTTCTTCAGTATTGGATTTGTCGAGTACGCCTCACGTATGTTTATCCCGAATTTATTTTCATTGGCGGCGACGATTCTGGTATTGTGGCTCTACTTTAGAAAAAGCATTCCTAAAAACTATGATGTTTCGAAATTAAAGGATCCGAGAGATGCAATAAAAGATCCAAAAATGTTCAAACTATCCTGGTATGTGCTTGGAGTACTGGTAATTGGCTATTTTTCCAGTGAATTCATCCAGGTTCCAGTATCGATCATTGCTGGAATCATAGCGATATTTTTCATTCTTATGGCAAGAAAAAGCAGGGCTGTCCATACAAAAGCAGTTATCAAGGATGCACCGTGGAATATCGTCTTCTTCTCCATTGGAATGTATGTTGTTGTATTTGGACTGCGTAATGCCGGCTTGACCGATTGGCTTGCAGGTCTAATCCAGACTGCTGCTGAACATGGTCTGTTTACTGCAACTGTTTCCATGGGATTCATTGCAGCAATTCTTTCGTCCATTATGAATAATATGCCGACCGTGATGATCGACGCGATTGCAATTGCTGAGACAGATACGACTGGTGTGATACGCGAAGCATTGGTTTATGCCAATGTCATTGGGTCAGATCTCGGGCCAAAAATTACGCCGATAGGTTCTTTGGCAACCTTATTGTGGCTCCATGTTTTATCCAAGAAAGGCGTCAAGATTTCTTGGGGTACCTATTTTAAAACAGGGATTATCCTAACGATACCTATCCTGTTTATAACCTTGATTGGTCTATACCTGACACTGCAAATTTTCTAAGGAGGCAATAACATGAGTAAAAAAACAATCTATTTTCTATGTACTGGTAATTCCTGCAGAAGCCAGATGGCGGAAGGATGGGCCAAAAAATATCTTGGTGATGAGTGGGAAGTAAGAAGTGCCGGAATTGAAGCCCATGGTTTGAATCCAATGGCTGTGAAGGCAATGAATGAAATTGGAATAGATATTTCGGATCATAAATCTGAAATGATCGATCCGGAATTCCTCCATCATGCTACGATGGCAGTTACGCTATGCGGGGATGCAGCTGACCGCTGCCCAATGACACCCCCACATGTGAAAAGGGAGCACTGGGGCTTTGATGACCCAGCAAAGGCCCAAGGGACGGAAGAAGAAGTCTGGGAGGTATTTCAGAGAGTGCGTGACGAAATCGGGGATCGCATAAAGCTCTTTGCAGAAACAGGTGAATAGAATTTCAACTTGTGCCAAAACTATAAGCAGTCATGCATGAGGAGGCACAAGGATGAGCAATAGGGAAAAGAAGCATAACAATCAATTCAAAGAGAATGAAAATGCTGGAGAACAACGGAATGGGCGGAAAAGTCCGTATAAGAATTTTAATCCAGACGCTGGTGACTCACCGAATCAATATCTTGATAATAAAAAATAGAAAAAGTGCGGATTTGCTGTGAATCCGCACTTTTTTCTATGTTCTTTTCGTAAGTATTACCAGCCAGGTATAACGGAACCATTGAAGTTTTCTTCAATAAATTGTTTGACCTCATCGCTTTGGTAAAGATCGATAAATTGCTGAACGACTTCATCTTCTTTATTTTCTTCCCGTACTGCAATTAAGTTTACGAATTCCGAATTTTGCTCGATGAAAATGGAATCTTCACCAGGAACGAGTCCAGCTTCAAGAGCGAAGTTTGAATTAATTGCTGCTGCATCGACTTCCCCTAACTGTCTCGGAATTTGGGCAGGATCAAGTTCAATAAACTCAAAATCATGAGGATTGTCGGCAATGTCATTGATTGTAGCATTTACACCAAGGCCTTCTTCAAGCGTAATCAGACCGGCCTCTTCAAAAAGCAGGAGTGCACGTCCCCCATTGGTAGGATCGTTTGGCAGTCCAACACTTGAACCATCCTCCAAATCTTGTAAATCGGTTACTTTCTCTGAATACATACCCATTGGGAATGTGACCGTGTCCGCCACCTTCACAAGGCCTAGATCACGCTCTTCATTCATCACATCAAAGAAGGGCTCGGTCTGGAAGCTATTGATGTCAATCTCTCCCTCTGATAAAGTGACATTTGGCATTACATAGTCATTGAATACGACGAGTTCAATTTCCAGTCCTTCCGCCTCTCCAAGCTCTGCTACCTTCTCAACAATTTCTTCATGCGGGCCAGCCGTGACCCCGACTTTTAGGACATCATCTTCCAAAAGGCCTTCCGCCTCATCAGATCCGCATGCCGCCAATAGACCAATTAATAAAACAATAAGTGCCAAAAATAATCTCTTCTTCATTGTAATCCCTCTCTCTTCTAGTAGTTATGCTTCTTGATAGGTTAAATCTTCTACCGTTTTAAATGCTGATAAAACACGATCAGCTGTTATCTCAAGGTCCATATAATGAATGGATTCCTGTGGTAGTATCGTTTTGTTGATAATCCTTGATAAAAGCTCCTGATCTGCAGGGTCGATTGAGAAGCTCTTCAGATTGACTGGGAACCCCCATTCTTCATAGTACAAAAGCAGTCTTTCCAATTCGTCTGTTTTTCCTTCTAATGCAAGCTGAACTAATATTCCATAGGAAACAATCTCCCCGTGAAGGAAACGCCGAACTTGGTCTGCAGCTGTCAGCCCGTTGTGGATGGAATGGGCACCAGCGATTCTGCCTGCCTTACTCCCAAACCCGCCAACCATGCCACCGGTAAGAATGATGGTTTCAATAACTCGAACCAGTGCATCTGTAACCGTGTTGTTTTCGACGGCCTCAATGGCAGATTTTCCGTCTTTTAATAGGATATCCCGGCATACCTTCGCGGAAAATTGTGAAACCTGCAGCCAGACAGGGAGTTCCTGATCCTTATAAAATGCTTTGACCAATGCATCAGCTTCATAATATTTTGCTAATGTATCGCCAATGCCTGCCTTTAAATAGGTAAGCGGTGCTTTTGCAATGATTTCCGGTTCAATGAGTACAAGTGTGTTGGCAACTGGAAATTCGGTATAGTGCGAATGCCTTCCGTCCTCATGATAGAAAACACTTAATGGTGTCCATGCGGCACAAGTTGCCGCGATAGTCGGAATCAATATGGATTTGACACCTGCTTCTGCTGCAGATGCTTTTGCAATATCAAGGGCAGTACCGCCCCCTATTCCAATGACCGCATCCACCTGGTCAGCTAGATAGGCTGCAGCCAGATCGTTGGCTTTTTGCAAGGTACAATGTCCTTCAATCAATGTGTGCTGACTCACAATCAAATCTGTGAATTCAGCTGGGAGGAACGGCTGTACGGCTTTCCATGAGGTGTTTCCGGAAACAATATGTACCTTATGGACTTTAAGATCTGCCAACAGTGTATGTAGTTCCTTTAGAACACCTTCACCGATACGATAATGACCTGGAGCACCCTGAACGGTTGCAATTGACATATGTGACACTCCTTTGAGGTTGAATTCAGACCCAAATAGCTTCCATGAATGGATCTTAGCTATAATTCCGCTTCCGCTTTATGACCTTATAAAACAAAAAATGCCTCTCAGTAATGAGAGGCATTTGCGATTTATGTATGCAGTCCCCTCTTATTTTTCAAAATACAGATGTATTTTGCAGGATTTAGCACCTTTTCGGGAAAGATATTCCCTGAAAGGTTGCCGGGTTTCATCGGGCCAGTCCCTCCACCACTCTCAATAAGAGATAAGTTTTATAAAGTTGTTTCTATATCTTAATATTATTCTTTTTAAAAGTCAATCACTATTGTAAAAAATCAGTCATTTGCCATTGGAACTTCATAGTGGAATTGGTTCCCTTATGGTAAAATAGGCAGGATAAATCACATCAGATATAACATAAAATCTTTAGAATCAAGGTGTAAAATAGATATGCCACATAAAACGAAACGAAAAGATACAACATTTCAGGTAATACAGTTCAGCGCCATTGGAGGTGTAAATGCCCTCATAGACATTGGGACATTAAACCTCCTTCTGCTTATGTGGCCAACAACCGATAATCAGCTGCTTACCTTGTATAATACAATCGCATATACGTTGGCGGTAACCAACAGCTATTTGTTCAATTCCAATCTGACATTCCGAAAAAGAGCCAGCAAAAACAAAAAGGAAATGGTATTTTTCTGTCTGCAGGCAATAGCAAGTCTTGTAATTAGCAATGTGGTCTTGCTTGGAGGAATTGCTTTGCTTGATCTAATCTCTATTCCAATGTTCATCCAGCAGAATATTGCTAAAGGAGCCGCAATGTTCCTCTCCTCTACCGCGAGCTATTTCTTTATGCGCTATTTCGTTTTCCGGAAAAAGGAAGGCCGAAAGGAAATAAGCAATTAATCTAATGGTTGATTACAATTGTCGGTGAACCGGGAATTGCATGATGCCGCAATCTGCACATGATGATTGCGTAAGTCATTAATCAGCTTCCTCAGAAGCAAGCCCGGCTTCTTGCGGGTTGCTATTCCCGCTGGACCTCCTTGACTTCTAACAACCATCTCAAATTATTTATGACTTTATTCTATAAAGAAAGCACTCAGTAAACCCGATAACTGCTCCGGCCGATTTCCGCTCCGGGCAGTCGCTTTCCGCGGGCACCGCTTCAGCTTCCTCGGAAGAAACCCACTTCCTGCGGGATCTTCAGCCGTTGCTATTCCCGCTGGAGTCGACTGCCCTGCGCTCCAATCCATCAGCTTAATAATTGAATATCAGTAATTTGATTCAGAAAGCTAAATCTTTCCGGAGTGGAGATAAGCTCATCATCAGTTACGTTGCATTTTATATATCTGATATAAAAACAACAAACTTTGAGAAAACAGCCTAATGAAAAGAAAAAGCACTTGTATGTACACATCCTATAATTACTTGTCCGGAGGCGAGCTAAAGTCCGGATCTTTCCAATATTACTTTCTATATTTTTTACTATATTGGATATGCATCTGACCTGTTTGGGCTTTAATATGTATCAACATAATTCTCCAAATTCCTCCTTATATGGATAAAAACCGATAGAATAACAGGTTTTGCTTAGGAAGAAAACCCTGTAACCGAACTGTTTTCCTGGGTTATTTGCCTATATCAAGAAATGCTATCCTCTGGATTCCCCGCCGAAATAACTACTAACTTTACAAAACCTTTACATACGACTCATACTTCCTTAATATTTCCCTACTATACTATCAATTGAGGGGCATAATAGCCCACAAAAAAATAGTTCATAAATCAGGGGAGGACAATTACAAATGAATTTCAAAAAGTACTTAATGTTCCTTTTAATTGCAGCATTGGCAGCAGTGCTTGCAGCATGCGGAGGATCAGAAGAAGAGAATACTGGTACAGAAGAAGAATCTGCAGCAGGCGAGACGGCTTCTGGAGACAGTGATAGTGAAAGTGAATCAGCTGAACTGGAAGGAAGCGTAGTGATTGATGGATCCGGTACCGTTTTTCCATTGATGTCCCGACTGGCTGAAGAATATATGATCAATGAACAGCAAGGCGTTTCTGTAGAAGTAAGCCGCGCAGGAACAAGTGCTGGTTTTGAAAAATTCCTCATGGAAGATGGAACAGATTTTAATGATGCATCCCGCCTTATTAAAGAAGAAGAACAAGCAAAAGCAGAAGAGCTTGGAATAGAAGTGAAAGAGCTGAAAGTAGCACTTGATGGTTTAACGATTGTAACAAATCCTGAGAATGATTGGGCTACAGAATTGACTGAACAGCAAGTCAAAGATATTTTCCTGGGAAATGTTACGACTTGGTCTGAAATCAATCCTGAATGGCCGGAAGAAGAGATTCAAACCTATGGGCCGAATGAAAATCATGGAACATATGAGTTTTTCTATGAAAATATTTTGGAAGAACAGGATTTAGTAGAATCTATTGATTTGCAGCAAGAATACTCAACTCTAGTAACACTTGTTTCTGAAGATACAAATGCAATTGGATTCTTCGGATTTGGTTACTATGACAGCAACAAGGATAAAGTCCAGGCAACAAGCATTGACTTTGGAGATGGACCTGTTGCGCCGTCCCTTGACACTATTGCTGAAGATGGCGACTATGCCGGATTCACGCGTCCTGTGTTTACGTACTTGAATGTAAACCAGGCTAAAGAGAAGCCACAAGTACTCGATTATGCATTATATGTAATGAACAATACGAATGCATTTGCCGGTGAAACAGGCTTTGCGCCAATTCCGGAAGAAGAAGCGCAAGCACTTGTTGAAGAGCTGGAAGCATTGAAATAATCCAATCCTAAAAAGAGAAAATGAATTCTGATAAGATGAGAGCCCTTTGTGACGCTCTCATCTTATTGTGACTTTTTAAGATGCTTGAAGGGGGGCACCTAAGATGGCAGCAAGCAGCGAATTGCACAAAAAAAACGCTGTAAATGTAAGAGAAATGATAGCTGAAAAGAAAAAGAAGAAAAATTATTCCAATCTGATGGAAAAAATGGTTCCCGCTATTCTAATCATGATTGCTTCAGTCTCTATCCTGACAACAATAGGAATCATTTATACGTTACTGGCTGAGTCCGTTGAATTTTTCAAAATGGTTCCGATTTGGGAATTCTTTACGGGTACGGTATTAAGGCCTTTGAGCCAAAATCCCGAATTTGGTGTGTTGCCTTTGATTACGGGTACGGTTATTTCATCTGTCATAGCAATGTTTGTGGCGGGTCCGATTGGCTTGATGTCCGCCATTTATTTGAGTGAATATGCATCAGAAAAAGTAAGAAGAACGATTAAACCTCTTCTAGAGATCCTTGCTGGAATACCAACGATTGTGTATGGGTTTTTCGCATTTACTTTTGTGACACCGATAATCAGAACGATATTTCCCGCTGTGGAAGCGACAAATATATTAAGCCCGGGTCTTGTGATGGGGGTCATGATTATTCCAATGATTGCATCATTATCAGAGGATGCCATGACTGCTGTACCGAACTCAATGCGTGAAGGTGCACTGGCACTCGGAGCAACGAAGCTGGAAACGACTTTAAGGGTTGTCATTCCCGCTGCACTGTCTGGAATTATTTCTTCATTTGTGCTTGGGATTTCCCGTGCAATTGGTGAGACGATGATTGTTACCATTGCAAGTGGAAGCTCCAAAAACTTTACCTTCGACATTACTCAATCTATGCAGACAATGACTGCATATATTGTTGAAGTCTCTGGTGGGGATGCCCCTGCCGGATCGACGATATATTACAGCTTATATGCTGTTGCATTAACGCTATTTGTATTCACTTTATTGATGAATCTGCTTGCTAGATACATCTCTCGTAAATTTAGGGAGGAATATTAAAATGAAGTATGTAGATAATGCCCAAGTAAAGAAGCGTATGTCTTCCCGTGTATTGAAAAATAACATATGGAAACAATTATTTTTGGCCGCGACGTTATTTGGGCTGGCTGTACTGGCTATCCTGCTTATCCGGGTTTTTTCTCAAGGTGCTGCATGGATTGATTGGAACTTCTTAACCGGAAGATTATCAACGGATGCAGAACGTGCCGGTATCATGGGTGCGATTCTAGGAACATCCTGGCTCATGCTCATTGTCATTCCTGTCACTATTTTCATTGGTGTCGGCACGGCCATCTACTTGGAGCTATATGCAAAGGAAGGGAAGTTCCAGTCCCTTATCGCTACTAATATTTCCAATCTTGCTGGGGTACCTTCGATTGTATATGGCCTCTTAGGTTTGACCATTTTTGTCAGGGCAATGGACTTTGGAAATGCCGTCCTGGCTGGTGGATTAACCCTCTCTTTGCTTGTATTGCCGATTGTGATTGTGGCTGCCCAGGAAGCAATCCGGGCTGTTCCGCAGTACCTGAGTGAGGCGTCTTATGGTATGGGTGCGACTAAATGGCAGACTGTGAAGAATATTATTCTCCCTGCCGCATTACCAGGTATTTTGACTGGGTCAATCTTGGCTCTCTCCCGTGCCATCGGGGAAACGGCACCACTGACAGTCCTGGGAATCCCAGCGCTGCTGATACCTTTCCCTGAAGGAATATTTGATACATTTACAGCAATGCCGATGCAGATTTACTACTGGACCCTTGACTCCTCCCTTGTTCAAGAATATGCATATTTAGCAGCGGCAACAATTATTGCTCTATTGGTACTGTTATTCCTTTTAAATTCGGTTGCCATCTTTATACGGAATAAATTTCAACACAGATATTAATTTTAAAAGTATCGCCCTGCAACGGACGTATAATTAACATGAAGGAGAGGAAATGGATGAGCCCCTTAGTAGATACGAAGAAGGTGCAAGTTAATCGCCGTAAAGATGAAAAGATAATAAGACAGAATGAAGTTGTCTATGATACGCAGGACCTTAATTTGTGGTATGGAGAAACACATGCACTAAAAGACATTAACCTGTCCATTAGCGAAAAGGAAGTAACCGCGATAATTGGGCCTTCAGGTTGCGGAAAATCAACTTATATCAAGACACTGAACCGAATGGTGGAGCTAGTTCCTACAGTTCGTACAACAGGGACGATTACCTACAAAGGCAAGAACATACTGGACAGGTCGTTTAAAGTGGAGGATTTAAGAACACATGTAGGAATGGTTTTCCAAAAACCGAATCCATTCCCGAAATCCATTTATGAAAACATTGCATATGGGCCCAAAATTCATGGAATCCGCAATAAAAAGGTACTCGATGAAATTGTGGAGAAAAGCCTTCGTGGTGCATCGATCTGGGATGAAGTGAAGGATCGTTTGAATGAAAATGCCTATGGCCTATCCGGGGGACAGCAGCAGCGTCTTTGCATAGCCAGGTGTTTGGCAATCGAACCGGATGTTATTCTGATGGATGAGCCGACTTCTGCGCTGGATCCAAAATCAACCTTAAGGATTGAAGAACTGATTCAGGAACTGGAAAAAGAATATTCCATTATAATTGTGACACACAATATGCAGCAGGCTGCACGTATTTCCAATAAAACAGCCTTCTTCCTGAACGGTGAAGTAGTGGAGTTTGATGATACGAATACCATCTTTACCAAGCCCGCAGATCGGAGAACGGAGGATTATATTTCCGGGAGGTTTGGATAAATGTAAAATTGGCTTCCAGTCTTAAAAGGCGGGAGCTTTTTTTATGGGTAAAAAAGGAAAAGCCTATGAAGCTCGTCAGCTTATTATTCTCGTTTTCTATGAATATATATAAATATGAAGCATGGAATGGAAGGAATTCATCCTGTTTTTGTTATAATGAATAAATCAATAAAAAAATTGGAGTGTTTCCCATTGCTTATACGAGCAGCTAAGACAACTATACAGATTTTGGCCCTATACGGTATTTTTCTGGCTGGAAACTGGATCCAGCAAACATTCAATCTGATTGTTCCCGGAAGTGTTATTGGTATGATTATTTTCTTTATTCTTTTACTGACAAAGGGAATCAAAGTGACTTGGATGGAGGAAGGCACCAAATTGATTGTTAATCATTTAACATTGTTTTTTATCCCGGCAACGGTTGGGGTCATCAACTATTTTGATCTATTCTACGGGAAAGGGCTTCTGGTCATTTTGATAGTTCTTATCAGCACTATCCTCGTAATGGGGATTTCAGCCAGGGTCAGTCAGCGATTAATGAGAAAGAAGGAATTACAGCATGACTAGCTTCATGATTGGTTTTCTATCGGTAGTGGGGACATTGGTGGTTTATATGCTAACATGGCAATTACATAAAAAAATTGTCTTGCCTATTACGCTGCCGATATTTCTTGGTTCTATTTTGATTATTGCAGTATTGCTCATCTTTAACGTATCATACGATTCCTACATGGTTGGCGGAGAATGGATTAATCAATTGCTTGGGCCTGCCGTTGTAGCACTTGCCTATCCGCTTTATCAGCAGCGGCATATCCTTAAGGAACTGATGATACCGGTTCTGTTTGGTACATTGGCTGGTGCGGTAGTAGGGGTGGTAACAGGGATAGTGCTTGCGATGTGGAGCCATGTCGATGACTACATTGTTTATTCCCTGATTCCGAAATCCGTGACAACTCCTGTATCGATGGCGATAGCAGATTCTATGGGCGGTGTCACATCCCTGGCGGCAGTCTTTGTCATCGTTGCAGGAATAGGTGGTACTATTATGAGTCCATTTGTGTTTAAGCTCTTTAGAATTAACCATGCGATTGGGCGTGGTGTTGGTCTGGGTAGTGCATCCCATGCGGTCGGTACTGCCAACGCGATGGAGCGCAGTCAGTTGGAGGGTTCTGTAAGTACAGTGGCAATGGTATTAAGTGCAGTTGTTGTCTCCTTCATTTCCCCGGCAATGGTGTTCATGATTATGTAAGGAACTGTGATAAAGCACAACCTTTGAAAATCCTGCCAGCATTTGAAATAATGACACTAAGTCAAAATGGATAGCAGAAGAGGAGATGTGTGTATGAAAGTTCTAGTAATCGGGGCCAATGGGCAGATCGGCAAGCGTATTGTACACTTACTTCAAGATAGTGATCAGCATACGGTCCGGGCAATGGTCAGGAAAGAAGAGCAACAGCAAGCATTCTCCGCTTCCGGAGTTGAGGCCGTACTTGCCAATCTGGAAGGCAGTGTGGAGGGGATAAAAGAGGCGGTAAAAGGAATGGATGCCGTCATCTTCACGGCAGGTTCAGGCGGGAGTACTGGATCTGATAAGACATTACTGATTGATCTGGATGGTGCTGTAAAGGCAATGGAAGCTGCTGAAGAGGCAGGTGCCAATCGATTTGTCATTGTCAGTGCATTTCAGGCCCATCATCGGGAAAGCTGGGATGACAGCCCCATTAAACCATATATGGTTGCCAAGCATTATGCAGACAGAATGCTGGAATCAAGCAATCTGAACTATACGATTGTAAGACCAGGCGGATTGCTCAATGAACCGGCAACAGGAAAAGTGAAAGCGGCAGAAAATCTGGAGCGGGGTTCTATTCCGCGTGAAGATGTGGCACAAGTCGTCGTTGACTCATTAACGGCAGAAAGCACCTACCGAAAAGGATTTGACTTAATAACAGGAGATGTCTCCATTTCTGAGGCAATTAAAGCTTTAAAATAAATATCAGCGCCAAGTGTTCGGTTAACCAACCACACTTGGCGTTTTATTATTTCGCATGAAAACTAGAGTGCGCAGAGAACATTGCCCAGAGAGAGAAGAAAACGCTAAAGGGCGAAGGTTCTGATACCAAATAAACGAACCTAACATCATTCGACAAAAACCGGGAAGTGACAGGCACCTCAAAAAAATGAAAATAACTATTGAATTATTATACATAATGATGCATAATAATTCATTAATAGCACAATTAGAGAGGGGAAATATATCATGACGAAGGAAAAAATCGTGTTGGCATATTCCGGAGGGCTCGATACTTCCGTTGCGGTGAAATGGTTACAGGATAAATATCATTATGATGTCATTGCAGTGGCACTGGATGTCGGAGAAGGAAAAGACTTGGACTTTGTTAAAAAGAAGGCATTGGATGTCGGGGCAATAAAATCCTATGTTATTGATGCAAAGGAGCTTTACGCAGAGGAATATGTACTTCCTGCGCTCCAGGCAAACCTTTTATATGAAGGGAAATACCCGTTGATTTCAGCACTTTCCCGCCCATTGATCGCAAAGATTCTTGTAGATATCGCAGAAGAGGAAGGAGCGATTGCTGTTGCGCACGGCTGTACTGGCAAAGGGAATGACCAGGTACGTTTTGATGTTGCGTTTACAGCTTTAAATCCAGAACTTAAGATTGTTGCTCCTGTACGTGAGTGGGCAATGTCAAGAGAAGAAGAGATTGCGTATGCCAAGGATAACCATATACCAATTCCAATCGACTTGGATAGTCCATACAGCATCGATCAGAATTTATGGGGCAGAAGCAATGAATGCGGTATTTTGGAAGACCCCTGGGCGGAGGCGCCAAAAGATGCCTTTGATCTGACAGCAGATCCGGTTGATGCACCGGATGTTCCTGAAGTTATTCAGATTACTTTCGACCAGGGAAAACCGGTTTCCCTGGATGGTAAAGAGATGAAGCTGGATGATTTGATTTTGAAATTGAATGAAATTGCAGGTAAGCATGGCGTCGGCAGAATCGATCATGTGGAAAACCGTCTTGTCGGGATAAAATCAAGAGAAATCTATGAAGCTCCTGCCGCCATGACGTTAATTGCAGCACATGAGGAACTGGAAGCATTGACACTGCCTAGAGAAGTTGCTGAATTCAAGCCGATTATAGAACAAAAACTGGCGCAGACCGTATACTACGGTTTATGGTACTCTCCACTGACGGAGGCTCTTCAGACCTTTATCAGCAAAACGCAGGAGCATGTTTCCGGAACCGTAAAGGTGCAATTGTATAAAGGCCATGCACAGGTAATCGGTCGTGAATCGGCACAGTCCCTTTATGACTTTGATCTGGCAACCTACAATAAAGCAGACGCCTTTGATCACGAAGCAGCGCTTGGCTTCATCAAGCTATGGGGATTGCCGACGAAGGTTCATGCCTCTGTCAATCACACATATGCAAAAAATAAATCTATTGAAAAAGTGAAACTGGAAGTAAAGGAAGCTGTTCAAAAGTGAAATTATGGGGAGGGCGTTTTACAAAACCAACCAATCAGTTAGTCGATGAATATACGGCATCAATCAATTTTGATAAGAAACTGGCAAAATATGATATTCAAGGAAGTATCGCCCACGTGAAAATGCTTCATGCCTGTGGAATTATTCCAGAAACAGACGCAGAGCTTATTGCCAAGGGACTAAAGGAAGTCTTAAGAAAAATCCAGTCAGGGGAAGCGGAACTAACTGAAGAGCATGAAGATATCCATATGAATGTGGAGAAGCTTCTGATTGAAGAAGCTGGTCCTGTCGGAGGGAAGCTCCATACCGGGAGAAGCAGAAATGATCAGGTTGCTCTTGATATGCGTCTTTATTTGAGAGAAGAACTGGTAAGGATTGTTCAGCTCCTTGAAACTGTTCAGCAATCGCTGCTCCAGCAGGCCCAGGCAAATCTTGATACCGTGATGCCTGGCTACACACATCTTCAGCGAGCGCAGCCTGTACTATTCGGTCATCATATGATGGCATATGTATTCATGTTCCAGCGTGATGCAGAAAGGCTTATGGACAGCTTTAAACGTGTAAACAAATCGCCGCTGGGTGCTGGTGCACTGGCCGGGACTACTTTTCCAATTGATCGTCAGTTTGTGGCAGATCAGTTAAATATGGAAGGCTTCTGTGAAAATAGTCTTGACGCAGTCAGTGATCGTGATTTTGTTGTAGAGTTTCTATCCAGCGCCTCCCTGATTTCTGTACATCTATCGCGTTTGTGTGAGGAGCTTGTACAATGGTCTAGTGCAGAGTTCAGTTTCATTGAACTGGATGATGCCTTCTCAACAGGAAGCAGTATGATGCCGCAGAAGAAAAATCCGGATGTAGCAGAGCTTGTGCGAGGTAAAACCGGCAGAGTGGTTGGTCATTTAATTGGAATGCTTACTACACTGAAGGGATTGCCGTTAGCCTACAATAAAGACATGCAGGAAGACAAGGAAGGCATGTTTGATACGGTGGATACACTAAAGGGTGCACTGGCGCTGTTTGCTCCGATGATTGAATCGATGCAGGTGAAAAAAGAAAATATGTATGAGGCAGTGCGGAAGGATTTTTCCAACGCAACAGACCTTGCAGATTACCTGGTTGAAAAGGGAATGCCATTCCGGGATTCACATGCAGTTGTGGGGCAGGTTGTGCTGTACTGCATTCATAACGACAAATATTTGCTTGATTTGAGTTTAGAAGAATTCAAGACATTCTCTGAATCGATAGGGGCAGATATCTTTGATGCATTAACACCTGAAAATGTAGTCAATGCTCGGAACGTACCCGGCGGTACAGCCAAAAACCGTGTGGAGGAGCAGATTCAAACTGCTCTAGACGTTATCGGGCGAACCAATCAATGGATTGAACAACAAGAGGGGATAGTCCAATCTTAGGCTTAAAATTTATAGACTAAATGTAGTTCCCGCTAACTTCATTTAGTCTATTTTTTGTTTATTAGCACCTATTAAAATATTAAAAGTTCTTTACAATTTTCTCACAAATGAGTATAATTCGATTTATAGTTTCGCTCTAATAAATTGATAGAAAAATCGAAAAAGATTAACCGGGGGGATAAAGAATGAAGTTAAAAAATTGGACACTAATGCTATTATTTGGACTATTGATTGGTCTTTTAGCAGCCTGCTCTGGCGGCAGTAATGAGGAATCTGATGCTGAAGGGGAAGGAACAGGTGAAGAAGCAACCGAAGAAGGGGAAAAGGTTCTTAACTTTACAAACCTGGAAGCTATCCCGACAATGGATCCTTCACTAGCTACAGATGAATCATCATTTATTTATTTAGCAGCTACGATGGAAGGATTATATCGTCTCGATGAAGATACACAGCCTTCTGAAGGAATGGCGATTGATCATGAAGTAAGTGAGGATGGTTTAACATGGACATTCAACTTACGGGAAGATGCATTATGGGCAAATGGGGATCCAGTGACTGCCCATGATTTCGTTTATTCATGGCAGCGTGCAGTAAATCCTGATACAGGGTCGGAATATGGCCCATACATGATGAATGGTGTTATTAAAAATGCTACGGCAGTAAGTACTGGAGAACTTCCGGTTGAAGATTTAGGAGTTAAGGCTGATGGAGACTTCACGCTTGTCGTTGAACTGGAAAACCCAACACCGTACTTTGAAACCTTAACAACGTTCGGTACATTCTTCCCGCTGAATCAGAAGTTTGTGGAAGAGCAGGGCGATAATTTTGCAACAAGTGCTGATACCTTGTTGGCAAATGGTCCATATACAATGAGCGACTGGGAAAGCACCAGTAACTCATGGGAACTGGCAAAGAATGAAGATTATTGGGATGCAGAAGCGGTAAATATGGATTCGTTAACCTTCGAGGTCGTTAAAGATCCTCAAACAGCAGTAGATTTGTATGAGTCCGGTGAAGTCGATCGTGTCGATTTGTCTTCAGACCTTGTCGATCAGTATGCGACAGCCGATGACTATGTCGTTTCAGCTGATACATTCGTTTACTTCTTGAAGTTCAATCAAACAACCAGCGATGCTTTAGCGAATGAAAATATCCGCGCTGCAATCAGCCGGGCGTTCGATAAGCAGGCATTAGTTGATGAAATTCTTAATAACGGTTCACTAGTAGCAAACGGTCTTGTTCCAGCAGACTTTACGCCAATGCCAGAATCTGGTGAGGATTTCCGTGAAGTAAGTGGTGACCTGGTAACATATGATGTGGAAGCAGCACAGGAATTCTGGGAAAAAGGTTTAGAAGAACTTGGAACAGATGCAGTGGAGCTGGAAATGCTCGTCGATGATGACCAGACAACTAAATTGATGGTCGAATATTTATCAAACCAGTTATCAACGAACCTGCCAGGTCTTTCCATTAACTTAAAACAAGTACCTAAAGAGCAGCGTCTTGATTTAGATTCCAATATGGATTATGAGCTTCAGGTTTCCAGATGGGGTCCGGATTTCCTAGATCCATTCACATTTATGAATCTATGGACCACAGACGGTGGAAATAACAAGATGGGCTATTCTAGTGAAACATACGATACATTAGTTCAGGATACGGCAACAACGCTTGCTACAGATAATGTTGCACGCTATGAAAACTTCCTGGAAGCAGAAAAGGTATTATTTGAAGATGCTGCCATTGCACCAATCTATCAGGCATCCAGAGCACAGCTTGTTTCAACAAGGGTACAAAATGTGTTCGTTAACCCATTTGGTGCTACCTATGAATATAAATGGGCTGATGTAGGTCAGGAATAGAATGATAGTCAGATTTCTCTGGCTGAGGAATCAGTTGAATAAAGAACGGAAACCTGCCAAGGTGTTTAGCACTTTGGCAGGTTTTTTCAATTGGATCAATAATACAGAGGAATCGGGCATGGCCGGAAATCAGTCCAAAGAAAGAAAAGCACCCATAGGAAACGGGCAGAATGTGAAGGATTGGCGAGAGCGGAATTAAAAAATGCAGTCTATGGATTACTTGGAAAGGGAAGAGGGTTAGAACATGTAAAACATTACCGCGGCAAGACTGATACTGACCTTTGCAAGAAAGCGCATTGGACACACCTCCGATAAGGAATGAGTTCTTATCTTCAGCATAGCTCAAAAGCTTTAAGGGAGTATAAATTCCAGATTAATTGTATGTAAAGAAATAGGAACCGGCTATGTGCCGATTCCTATTTCTTTATCATGACCATATAAAGTGGAGGAGTGGAGCCGATATCCATCGCTGCAGTCAAACGGCCGCTCCGTTTCTGCTTTGTTGATGGTCAGAATCCAGTCCGTTCCTTTCGATTAATGACGTTTGCTGAGCCATAGCACTCCTGATTTTGCCAGTCTTGGCAGCAGTCCGGTCATTGGTGTTTTGACCATATTGCCGAAACCGTCCGATTTTCCAAGTGAACCAAGAGTACCCTTCAGTTTCAAGGCTTTTGGTTTCTTTGGCTCTTTGTCCTTCAGAACAGCCAGTAAAACCTCTGCCACCTGTTCTCCCTGCAGTCCTGCCAGCTGTGCACTGGGGGAATATTCGCTTGACGCACAATCTCCGACCACGTAAATATTTTGACTTTCCGGGACTTGATAAAACTCATTTACGACAATCTTATCCTGAATATCTTTCGTGAAAGGCAGCTCTCTTACAAGGCGGTTTGGCTGGACGCCCGCGGTCCAGATAGTCACATCATTAATAAAACAAACACCATTATTGCAGACACCATCTTTTTCCACATATTCAATATTTGAATGATGGAGAACGTCTACATCGTTTTTGACAAACCATTCTTCTACATAGTTTTGAATTTTAGAGTCAAATGCTTTTAGAACCGTACTGCCGCGATCAAGCAGACGAATATTAAGATCGGGGCGGCTTTCTCTTATTTCTGATGCAACTTCAATTCCGCTGAGGCCAGCACCAACAATGGAAACCTTTCCATATGCTTTCAAGTTTCCTATCGCAACCCCTGTATGCCTGGCTTTAGCAAATGTTTGTACACTTTCTGTAAATTCTTCGGCGCCTGGAACACCATGATAATTATCTTCGCATCCAACCGCTATAGCTAGATAATCATATGGAATGGATCTTTCTGAATCCTTGAATAATAGTTGATTTTTGCTTGTATCGATCATGCTAATTTCATCAAAAACATAATTTACACGTGGATCTTTTGGGAAATCGACCCTTACATCCTGATCTGCAGCCGTGCCCGCTGCAATGGTATAAAATTCTGTTTTTAATGAACGAAATGGATTTCGGTCAACTACGGTGATTTGTATATCTTCGGGTAATGGCTGGTCAAGCAATCCTGCCAGAATTTTAATTCCGCCATATCCTCCCCCAATAATAACGATTCTTTTCATGCATTTACCCCCTATGATTTAAAACGGCTTCACAGTTACTCTGCTATTAGATTATCAAATAATGTCGAAACTGTCATTAGTAGAATGAACGAATCGATTGTTCGCATATGCAAATCCAAGAAATCGGTGTCGTTGAATCTTCATTCATGCGATAAATTACCCGTTCTCTTGAATCAGCCTTCCTGTAATACACTTACAGTCCTGCCTACAGGAAGCTAGAAGCTGAAAGGATTAATGTAGAGAATGTGAATGGTAAATAAATTTTCCATAAATGCTTGATTATTTGTTTGAAGCGTTGTACAATAAGTTTGTGAAATAAACCACAATTATAAAAAGTAAACTTGAAATCAAAATTTTAAACACCAGTTATTTTTTTGCGTGCATATGTGAATTATTTCACAATAAAAAGAAATGGGGACATGCGCTATGAATTATACAGAAGGAAACAAAGTGGTATTAGTTGGGACGGGTGCTGTTGGATCAAGCTACGCATACGCCTTGATGAACCAGGGGATTTGTAATGAATTGGTTCTCGTTGATTTAAATGCCGAAAAAGCTAACGGAGATGTAATGGACTTAAATCATGGGATTGCCTATGCACCCAGTATGATGAAAATAAAGTTTGGAACTTATGAAGATTGTAAGGACGCTGCAATCGTGGTGATTTGTGCCGGTGTGGCCCAGAAACCTGGAGAGACGAGATTACAGCTGGTCGATAAAAACATGAAAATATTCAAATCCGTTGTTGAAAATGTGATGGCATCCGGCTTTAATGGTATCTTCCTTGTTGCAACAAACCCAGTAGATATTCTGACATATGCCACTTGGAAGTTCTCTGGACTGCCGAAAGAGCGAGTCATTGGTTCAGGTACAATCCTTGATTCAGCTAGATTCCGTTATCTGCTAGCGAATGAGTTTGGCGTATCACCATCAAGCATCAATGCATATATCATCGGAGAACATGGTGATTCAGAGGTGGCAGCATGGAGTTCAGCAAGTATATCAGGGATTCCAATTGCGGCTGAATTGACCGATGCCAGAAAAGAAGAACTGTCTGTGCAGGTTCGTGATGCAGCCTATAAGATAATTGAAGCCAAAGGGGCAACCTATTACGGAATTGCTACCGGACTTTCCAGAATCACAAGGGCAATTTTACAAAATGAAGATGCTGTCTTGCCGGTTGGTGCTTTACTAGAGGGCGAATACGGCCATGATGGGGTATATGCCGGTGTTCCAACACTGATTAACAGGCAAGGGGCCAGCAGAATTATTGAGATCCCATTAAACGATGCGGAGAAAGAAAAGCTTACCCATTCTATAGAAACGCTTAAAGAAATTCAAAGTCCATTCTGGGAAAGCACCGCCGATCGCTAACAGCACCATTGGAGGGTGAATTAATATGCTTGCAGAACAAATGAATCCATTTAATAATCTGGCAGTCTCGGCAATCGTTGCCGCCATTCCCATTCTGTTGTTCCTATTGTGTCTAACGGTATTTAAAATGAAAGGAATACATGCTGCGCTCCTAAACCTGCTGGTAACATTCCTAATCGTCCTGATAGTGTTCAAACTGCCGGTTGGGGAGTCGATAGGAAGCGTTGCGGAAGGTGCCATACAAGGGGTCTTCCCAATCGGTTACATTATTGTCATGGCGGTCTGGTTATATAAAATAGCGGTCGAATCCGGGAAATTCGATATTATACGTGGTAGTATTGTCGGCATTTCTCAAGATCAGCGGCTGCAATTGCTGCTGATCGGATTCTGCTTCAATGCGTTCCTCGAGGGTGCTGCAGGTTTCGGTGTCCCAATTGCCATCTGTGCTGTCCTGTTAATATCACTGGGATTCCGGCCATTGCAGGCAGCGATGCTTTGTCTCATTGCAAATGGTGCCTCCGGGGCATTCGGGGCAATTGGGATTCCCGTTGCCATTACAGGTACATTGGGACTTGACGGGGTAACTTCCATGCAGGTTTCCATCATGTCTGCATGGACACTGCCAATCATTAATTTTACGATTCCATTTCTATTAATATGGCTGATAGATGGGTTCAAAGGTATAAAAGAAGTGCTGCCGGCAATCCTGGTAACTTCAACAGCCTATACCGTTACACAAGGACTCATTACCATATTTATCGGTCCGGAATTAGCTGATATCATTCCTTCGTTATTCGCAATGGGGATACTTGCCCTGTTTCTGAAAAAATGGCAGCCAAAGCATATATTTGTAATGGGTGAAGCTGCCGCACTAAAGGCAGAAACCTATTCTGTAGGAGATATGCTGAAGGCATGGTCACCATTTTATACACTTACGATCTTTGTGCTAATCTGGAGCATACCAGCTTTTAAAGGATTATTTACTGCAGGTGGTGCATTGGAATCTACCAAACTGGCATTTACGATTCCGGGGTCATCGATTGGAGTGACTCTCGATCTGATTGGAGCTACAGGTACAGCCATTCTGCTTGCTGCACTCGTTACAATAGCGACAACCAAGTCACTAAGTTTTAGGCGGGGATTTGAAATTTGGCAAACAGCCATTAAAGAATTCGCGATTCCAATCCTGATGATCTGTGCGATTCTGGGCATTGCAAAATTGATGACACATGGTGGATTGACCGTTACATTGGGTGAAGCCGTCGCTACCACAGGCAAGGTCTTCCCATTGTTGTCTCCGATTCTTGGTTGGATAGGAGTGTTTATGACCGGTTCTGTTGTAAACAATAACACTTTGTTTGCGCCCATTCAGGCTACTGCAGGACATATCATCGGCACAAACCCTTCCTTATTGGTTGCAGCCAATACTGCAGGAGGTGTCATGGCGAAGCTGGTATCGCCCCAATCGATTGCCATCGCGACCGCAGCTGTCGGGGCAACGGGCCAGGAAGCTGCTTTGACCAGAATGACATTGAAATACAGCTTTGGTCTATTGGTATTTGTTTGCATATGGACCTTCGTACTATCGTTCTTCTTTTAACCGAAGGCCCTTTTCGTAGGTATTGTTGTTATTTCTAACACTGTATTTGATAAAAACTGCGACATAACTAGAAATCATTGGTGCTTTATCCGCACTCCGGAAATACACTACGCTTTCAGTGGGCTCGCACTAAGCCAGGGTACTACTTGCGTTTACTTCCTTGTTCCCTTGCACCGAGGAAGCCAGCTTCGAAGCGTTACTGGCAGACGTAGGTGCATCTAGTGGGGTCTTAGCGTCTTCGCTTTTTCTGAAGATAAAAAAGCCAAAGTGAATTTCCCCATTTCTATGTTGCCCTGTCAATTATTTATAGAAATTATAGTGTGGTAATCGCCACTCCGGAAATACACTGCGCTTTCCGCGGGCTCGCGCTGAGCCTCCTCGCTCGCAAAGTTCGCTCCCTGTGGGGTCTCATCGTCTTCGCTTTCCCGCAGGAGTCTCCGTGTATTTCCTGCGTTGTGATTTGGCTTTCTGAATCAAATTACTGATGTTCGATTATTAGGCTAATTGATTGGAGTGCAGGGCAGTCGACTCCAGCGGGAAAAGCAACAGCTGAAGATCCCGCAGGAAGTGGGTTTCTTCCGAGGAAGCTGAGAGCGCCCGCCGCGGAAAGCGACTGCCCGGAGCGGAAATCGGCCGAAGCAGTTATCGTATTTATTGAGTTTTTTTCATATTCGATTGTATTTTAATAAATCCTTAAATAATTTAAGAGGGTTGGTAGAAGCCAAGAAGGTACAGCGGGAAAAGCAACAGTTGAAAATCCCGACGAGGAAGCTGAGAGAGCCCGCCGCAGAAAGCGACTGCTCGTAGTGGAAATCGGCTGTTGCTGGTACGTCGCATTTTATATATTTTATGTAAAAACATCAAACTTTGAGACAACAGCCTAACTGAAAATGAGACAAGAACCAGACTGGGTGCTGCACTGGTTCTTTTTAATTTTCCCCCACTGGGAGAGGGGTTCATCTTTTTTGAAGAGGGAGATTCATGCTATAATGACAGATATCGACAAAAGGAGTTAAACGATGCAAAAATTAAGTCTGAGCTCTCTCTTAAATGTAATTGGTGAATTATTTTCAGATGAAATTTCCATTGCTGTAGCGACTGCCGAAGAATACATATATTATCGTCCAAGTAAGCGGATTGACTTGAAGATCGAACCGGGAGACCCGATAAAAACAGGAACGCTTGCCTATAAAGCCATTGAATCGGAGCAGAAGGTTTCTGAATTCATCACTCGAAATGTATTTGGTGTCCCGTATCACGGAATGGCAGTTCCATTTCATTATGAGGATCAGCTCGAAGGATGTGTCCTGGCCATCTATCCTGCTTTCACGGAAGGAAAATCTGTTATCACGGTTAAAACAGATGATGGATGGAAGCCGATTCCTTTTGAAAAAGTAAAATATCTAGAAGCAAAGGATCGCAAAACGCATGTTATATCGGAAGGATTTTCCGGCTTGCATACAAATTCATTACAGGAGTTTGAGTATATATTGCCTCGGGATCATTTTATCAGATGCCACCGATCTTTTATCGTAAATGTGAATCATATTCAGGAAATCTATCCTGATACACATTCAACTTTTTTGTTGGACCTTGATAACAACATTCGCATACCTGTCAGCCAATCCTATTCCAGCTATTTCCGAAAACTCCTTGGATTTTAAAAATATATGCTGCTTTATCGGATATTTTCATGCCTTCGTACCGTTTTTTTATCTTTCCTTCCATATCTCCCCATTAATTTGAAAAGTCAGTTAAAATGGATGATAGCTGTTAATTTAGAGGGGTGATCCTTGTTGGGAGAAAAATTAAAGCGCATACATGATGTAAGGATGCAAAATCTTGTGGTTTCTGCAGAAGAAGCAGCATCATGGATCAAGGATGGGATGACATTGGGGCTGAGCGGCTTTACCCGGGCAGGGGATGCAAAAGCTGTGCCGACAGCTCTCGTCGAACGGGCGGAGCAGGGAGAGCGGTTTAAGGTGAATGTTTATACAGGTGCCTCACTTGGTTCAAATATTGATAAGATGTTTGCTGAAGCAGGTATTGTTAATAAGCGCCTTCCTTTTCAGGCGGAACCTTCTATGAGAAAAGCGATTAATACTGGAGAGCACCTATTTGTGGACCAGCATTTATCGCATACTTCTGAGTTATTGCGGGCCGATATAATAGATCGTGTGGATTACGCTATTTTGGAAGCGATTTCTATTACGGAAGATGGCATGCTGATTCCAAGCACATCTGTTGGAAACTCTGCCTCTTTTGCCGAGACAGCCGAAAATATCATTATTGAGCTGAATACGGCACAGCCGGAAGAGCTGGAGGGACTGCATGATATTTACAATCCGGAAAAGCAGGGGAAACGAAAACCGATTCCATTGACTAAAGCCGATCAGCGAATTGGTACAATTGGAATCCCGCTGGACCTGGAGAAAGTGAGAGGGATTGTTTTCACACATCAAATGGACTCCCCATCGACAATTGTTCAGCCTGATGAAGAAACAGAAATGATGGCCAATCACCTATTGGAATTTTTAAGATCGGAAGTCAGTGCCGGCAGACTGAACGAAGCATTGATGCCACTTCAGTCGGGAATCGGATCTGTTGCCAATGCTGTGCTCCATGGCATGGTAGATTCAGAGTTTAAAGATTTGGTAGTCTATTCAGAGGTGCTGCAGGATGCAGTCTTCGATTTAATCGATGCGGGCAAAGTAAAATTCGCATCGGCATGTTCACTGACACTCTCCGACGAGAAAATGGAAGAGGTTTTCCGTAACTTTGGTAAATACCGCGATAAGCTTATCTTACGGCCGCAGGAAATCTCCAACCAGCCGGAAATCATCCGTAGGCTTGGGCTTATTTCCATCAATACGGCATTGGAGTTTGATATTTATGGAAATATAAATTCCACACATGTCTGCGGGACGAACATGATGAACGGTATTGGTGGTTCTGGCGACTTTGCTCGTAATGCCCGTCTGGGGATTTTTGTAACGAAATCAATCGCTAAGGACGGGGACATCTCCAGCATTGTTCCATTTGTTTCCCATGTGGACCATACAGAACATGATGTCGATGTCATTGTCACCGAACAAGGCTATGCCGATCTGCGCGGATTGGCTCCAAGAGAGCGTGTGCCATTGCTTATTGAAAACTGCGCACATCCGATATACCGGGAGCAGCTATGGGAATACTATAACGAAGCACTTGAGCGGGGCGGGCAGACCCCTCATGTACTCGAGAAGGCATTCTCATGGCATACTAATTTCAAAGAAACAGGCACCATGCGCCAAACCGTAACATGGTAGGTGCCTGTCACTTCCCGAATTTTGTCGAAATTTATTTAGAGTGAATGGTTATAGGGGCAGAGGAAAGTTCCAGCTTTAATGAGGTTGCTTTTCGACTTTACTAGGCAACAAAAGGGGTTACAAATATTAAGAAACAAAAAACATGGGAAGTGGGCAGACTTCTCATGTTTTTTTGTACTTTTATAAAGCGGACAATTTGATAAAACTATGCATACCACTGTCTAACTTTTTCATCGGATGGCAATAAATATGTTAAAAATCCTAATAATGGTAACAATGAGATACTAATCATCGTTGGCGTCAAGCCGAACAGATCGATTAAAGAACCGAGCGCCACAGAGCCAATTGCGCCCATCCCGAATGCCAATCCTACAATAAGTCCGGACATTGTTCCAATCTTGCCGGGAACCAGTTCCTGTGCGTAGACGACTGTAACGGAAAAGCTGGTCATCAATATCAGTCCGATGACGGCAAGCAGAATAATCGCACTGATGGGACCGGCATATGGCAACAGCAATGTCAACGGGGCAGCAGCGATAAGCGAGAATAGAATGATATTTCTTTTTCCGAACCGATCTGCTAAAGGACCGCCTAATAGTGTGCCGACTGCGCCCATTGCTAAAAAGGTAAAGATATATACTTGCGATTTCCCAATGGTCAGTCCATAGCTCTCAATGGCGTAAAAGGCATAGAAATTGGAAATTGCCGCCGCATACCAAGAACGGGCAAACACAATAAAGACAAGTACTGTCAGTGCCGCCTTAATCGAGCTGGAAATGTTTATATTGGTCTTAACTGCTTTGCTGCCGTCCTTTTGGCTGGCGAATTCTCTGATTTTCCCAGCATACCATCTAGCGATATAAGAAAGGAAGAGAACGGCAAGAAAAGCGATGAAAGTGAACCAGATTGCACCAAATTGTCCTAATGGAACGAGAATCAGAGCCGTGATGACAGGTGCCAGCGCTTGACCGGAATTCCCGCCAACCTGGTAGATGGACTGGGCAAGTCCTCTTCTGTTTCCCGCAGCTAGGTATGCAACACGGGAGCCTTCTGGATGAAAAATGGCGGAACCCATCCCAATGAAGAAGACACTTGCGATAATCGTCCAGAAATTAGGTGCCAATGCCAGACCAAGCATGCCGAACATGCTGCTTGTCAGACCAATCGGCAAGGCATATGGAATGGGATGCTTGTCCGTATACAGTCCGACAAATGGCTGCATGACAGAAGAGACCATATTAAGTGTAAAAGCAATGAAACCCAGTTGTGTGAATGTAAGTCCCAGTGAATTTTCCAATATGGGAAACATTGCTGGAATTACAGCTTGCAGCGAGTCATTTAAAAGATGACATGTTCCGATAATAAATAAAATAGAATATATTGTTTGATTGTCAGATTGCGCTTTTGGTTTTTTTGTGAGCGCCTTTTCCATCAGGTTCCCTTCTTTCGGTACAATTCGATATGTAATTCAATGTTTTGCGCTATAATGTTATTGTACAATTGAAAAAATAAATAGCAATCATTTTTCATAGTTTCAATGCCAATGTTTGCAGTAGAATTGTATATTATGCTAGTATGAAAGCTTATTCAAGTTAAAGAGGAGTTTACTATGACAAGAGATGCTTCATTGCCATTTACCGTTTCCAAAACTGAAAATTTCTTTGACCGATTAGGGGATTATATCGGGGATGTCTTCTATGATATATTGCCTGAACAGGGTTATGAACTACGTGATGAACAAATATATATGGCCTTTCAGCTCGAACAGGCCTTTAAAAATAAAAGCACGATATTTGCCGAAGCGGGTGTGGGTACTGGGAAGACGCTTGTATATCTGCTGTACGCAATCTGTTATGCCCGCTATAAAGGGAAGCCTGCCATTATTTCCTGTGCGGATGAGACGCTGATTGAACAGCTGGTGAAAAAGGGCGGAGATATTGAGAAGCTTGAACAAGCACTTGGTCTCGAAATCGATGTCCGTTTAGCGAAGGCAAGAGAGAATTATGTCTGCATTAAAAAACTCGACCCCCTTGCGGATAAGACAGATGATGAGGATATT
This sequence comes from Oceanobacillus massiliensis str. N'diop, assembly GCF_000285495.1. GTDB lineage: Bacteria > Bacillota > Bacilli > Bacillales > Amphibacillaceae > Oceanobacillus > Oceanobacillus massiliensis. The sequence goes on along the minus strand of NZ_HE610976.1, from coordinate 890,087 downwards.
CTTAGAGTCCACGACGAGATACCGGAATTTGTTTTCGATACGAGTGCAACAATGAAGTCGTTTGAACGTTACGGGGATCGGAAGGAATATCCTTGGGTACCTGATGGGAAATGGGGGGAAATTGCCTGGGACCCATTGCAGCAATGCTCCACCTGTGATTGGAGGCATCGCAGTGGTCAAACATTGAACAGAGAATATTATCGCCATGCAAAGGACATCATTATCTGTTCCCATGACTTTTATATGGAACATGTCTGGACGAAGGAGTCCCGCAAACGTGAAGGACAAATGCCATTGCTTCCTGAAGCGAGTTCTGTTGTCTTCGATGAAGGCCATTTACTGGAATTTTCCGCCCAAAAGGGATTGACCTACCGCTTTAATTTTGAAAACCTAACCAATGTTCTTACAGGATATATGGGGCAGGATGTGCGGGAGGAGTCGCTGCTGCTTGTCGAGGACATCCTGGCATTGAACGATGAATGGTTCGAACTGCTTGGGGATACAGCAAAAGAGGTAGAGGGATCCAATCGACAGGAGCTGCCGAGATCAGAAGCTATGCTGCAAATGGCTAAACGCTTAAATGAGATGGTCCAGCAGCTGCTGGAACAGCTGGTGTTTGATGCGGAGCTATTTACAATGGATGAATACCATACGAAGATCATTGAGGAGTATCTGGAATTTTTCTCTTATGGACTTACGATTTTACTGAAAGATGATGAGGGGATCTATTGGCTAGAAGAAAATGAAACAACAACAAGCCTGGTAATTATGCCCCGCCTAGTGGAAGAAGTCTTGAAAAAAGAAGTGTTCTCGCAGAAGATTCCATTTATCTTCTCTTCTGCAACTTTATCGCAGAGCGGCGATTTCTCTTATCTGGCTGGGAGTCTGGGGATTGATAAATATGACTCGATGTCGGTTGAGTCCCCGTTCGATTACGAAAGTGAAATGCAGATTAATGGGCATATAGAGGAGACGCCGACGTCCAAATGGGAAAAGATCGGCAGTCAGTTATTGGATAACCAAGGACGTTCACTAATTCTGTTCTCGACAGCGGAAGAGATGAATCAATTCCGGGACTGGAGTCTCCAGCAGGAATGGCCATTCGAACTGCTTTACGAAGGGGATCTGGAGATCAGTGAAACGGTAAAGAAATTCCAGAATGTGGAGTCTTCTGTATTATGTGCACATCATTTATGGGAAGGACTTGACGTACCTGGAGAGGCGTTAACACAAGTGATTATTTCCTCCCTGCCATTCCCGCCAAAGGATCCGGTGTTTCAGGCAAAACGGAATCATGCGGCAGATCCAGCCGGGGAGGTAGACGCACCCTATATGCTGCTTCGCCTTCGACAGGGAATCGGCCGTCTGATCCGGACCAATCAGGATCATGGCACCATCCAAATCTGGATGACAGCGGTTGAGCATGAGGTGTATCAGGAAAAGATTACAAGTGTGCTTCCCGTTCAGATGAAGTGGAACCAATAAACAGATAGAGCGAGCACATGGGAGGTCAGCTTCCCATGTGCTTTTAGTATGCTTGTCGATGGAACGGTGAGGTTAATGTCAAGTATGGCTCCGATTATTGCAGATGCTGGCATTAAATCTATTGGTGTTCATCTGACCCTTACTCAACTGTAAAGAAAATCCCAACCATACAGATTAAAAAAGCAACCTGGCCGAAGCTAACGCGGTCTGTTTAGGGAGAGAAAAATGCAATTAGAAGGTTAGATAGTATCCCTATTCGGAACTAAAATATCACAGTAAAATTAGCATAAATAGCATTGAATATTCAATGTCATTTTTTATTTCCTTTCACCGTATTTACCTTGGTTTATTGCCTTTCTATATGTACCATCTTGTTCTTTAACGGCAATGGCTTCATCGGTACCAATATCTTTAATGGAAAAGTATTTAGTTCCTTTTGCATACTTGTTGGAGAAGTTTCCAGAGTATGTTCCCTCCATATCTAAATACTTTGTTACTTCACCGATTTCCTTATCTACTGCTTCAGCATATTCATCGCCTACCTTGTATATATTGCCGTTCCATACGACAAAACTATAAGCCCAGTCTGCTGACGAGTTTTGATTGCTGGCACTTGAACAGCCAGTGATTATTGAAAATAATGCGATGAGGATTGTTAAGGCTACTAAATTTTTTATTTTCAAAATAGCCCCTCCTTTATGCATTTAGTCGCTTATTCGAGCAATTTGGTTACAATCAGTACATCCAGAATTCGATACTTCATCTCAAGTATAAAATATCCTTTTTTTCACCTCCAACTCTTCTAATCCAAGTTGTTTGAGCAATCGCTTATTATTTCTCTTTTTCATCACCCAAATAAAAGCAGACCAAATCGTTATGCGGATTAGTCTGCCAAATTATATTCTAATTCTGTTGTTTCTCTCCCTTATCGGATCCCGTTATGCCGAATCAGGATGTTTTTTCATCATTTTTTATTAAACTGATAAAGTGTGTCAGGATCTTGGCGGTTAATCCCCATATGACTTTCCCGTCATATTGATAAAACAGCTCATTAATATGGCGTACCTGCCAGTTATAGTCTTCACCGCCGACAATTAAGTGATAGGGGAAATCATCTTCTGGCGAAACCTGGAAGTTAACTTTGTATGTCTCTGGATTTGTGTCTAAAAAATAGGAGAGCGGCACAGTAAACACCTCTTCAACTTCGGCTTCACTTGGGATAATCCTTTCTGGCCTGGTAATCTTCCCGACAAATGGGTAAATGATTCTGCCTAGGTCATTTACAACATAGTCAAGCGGGATCACATCACGAATGTCATCACCGCTGATTCCCAGCTCCTCTGTCGTTTCCCGGATCGAGCACTGTCTCGGATCCTTATCTTCCTGATCGATCCTCCCGCCAGGAAAGCAGATATCACCAGGCTGGCTGCGCATGTTCAAGGAACGAACTTCAAATAGTATATGGGTTTCGCTTCCTACCTCAATAAGTGGAACCAAAACAGCGGATTTTCTGAAATTTTCATGCCCCATAATAGATGGTACTCGCCCTTTTAATTGAGCAATGATTTTAGCTGGATCCATTTCCATTCTAAACCTGCCTCCATTCCATAAAAACTCCCTACCCCCATTCTATTATTCTTTGAGGTGCCTGTCACTTCCCGGTTTTTGTCGAATGGGTAGGTTGTTGCTTTTTTGCCTTACATGGAGAAGATGACATTTGTCATATATATTCATGACGTTTATGACTTATAATAATCAACGATCTTTCTTAAAATAGAGTAAAGTAAACATCTATATTAGGAGGATAAGATATGAGTAAAAAGAAACAAGCTGAACTAAGAAAAAGCGTTGCGCCTTATGCAAGCTCAAATACAAGAGCAAGTATCATTCAACTGATTAATTCCATCGTACCGTTTATCCTGCTTTGGTTCCTATCCTATCAGAGTCTATCCATTTCCATATGGTTGTCATTAGCTTTATCTGTGGTGGCAGCAGGATTTGTGGTAAGGATTTTTATTATATTCCATGATTGTACACATATGTCATTTTTCAAGAATGCAAAAGCGAACCGGATTGTGGGCACCATTACTGGAGTCATCACCCATTTTGCCTTTGAAAAGTGGAAGAGGGATCATTCCATCCACCATGCAACAAGCAGTAATCTCGACAAACGGGGAACCGGTGATGTTTGGGTTATGACGGTGGAAGAGTATAAGGAAGCTTCCTTATGGGGCAAATTAAGCTATCGGCTTTACCGAAACCCAATTGTAATGTTTGGTCTGGGACCGGTGTATCTATTCTTGGTTTCCAATCGATTCAACCGGAAAGGTGCCAAGCCTAAAGAACGCAACAATACTTATATTATCAATGGATCCATCGCAATCATCTACGCATTGCTGATATGGGCGATTGGCTGGCAGGCATTTCTGACTATACAGCTCCCGATTCTCTTTATTGCCGGAGCCGCAGGAATTTGGTTATTCTATGTGCAGCACCAATTTGAGGATTCCTATTTCGAAAACGAAGACGAATGGGATTATGTAAAGGCCGCTGTTGATGGAAGTTCTTATTACAAGCTTCCCAAAGCTATCGAATGGCTCACAGGCAGCATTGGATATCATCATGTCCACCATTTAAGTCCGAGGGTCCCGAACTATAATTTGGAAAAGGCGCATGAATCGACACCGCCACTGCACCAGGCAACAACGATTACTTTAAAAACAAGTCTGCAATCGATTCGATTCAGATTGTATGATCAGGCTACGAGAACGTTTATAAGTTTTAAGGAATTTAAAGCACTTCAGCGCAAGGGAAAAGTTAGCTTGAAAGGTTCAAGGGCATCAACCTAACAAAATTAAACGGCTTTCCGTCCTCCATATCTCATATGGAGGGTTTTTGTTATACTATAAAAAGAAATGACGCATGGGGAGAGGGAGATTCTGTTGCAGCATTGGTATCATATTTTTCCGAAGAATACAGGGTTGAGCCTGTTCGCATGGATAGCTTTTTGTCTGTTGCCGTTTTACTTTATATTTCGTTCCACAGCACCGGCTGAATTTATTGCTGGGATTTTCATGATTTTTTTGTTTTTCGTCGCCTATCGATTGGCTTTTATAAAAAAAGGCTGGACAGTTTATGTCTCGGTAGGAATCGAAATAGCCATAAATATAGGGATGACCTTATATATTGGCTACGTTTATTTTTCACTATTTCTGGCTTTTTTTATTGGCAGCATCCAGAATAAAGCTGGATTTATTACATTATATATTGTTCATCTTGTTACAACAATAGCAGCAATTATGGTCGGCTTTTATACACAGAGCCAAGTCTTGATGCCTCAGCTTCCCTTCGTAATCATTTGTGTAATTGGTGTGATACTGCTCCCAATTAACATGTTTAACAGAAACAAACGGGAAAAGCTGGAAGACCAGCTGGAAGATGCGAATGAGAAGATTGCACAGTTGCTTATACTGGAAGAGCGGGAGCGAATTGCGCGTGATTTACATGATACATTAGGTCAAAAGCTCTCATTGATTGGATTGAAGAGCGATCTGGCAGGTAAATTAGTGGAAGCCAAACCAGAAGCGGCCAAATCAGAGATAAAAGATATCAACCATACAGCGAGGATGGCATTGAAAGAGGTTCGTGAACTGGTTGCCGATATGAAAGGGACAAAATTAAAAGATGAAATGATTCGTGTTCGGCAGCTTTTGTCTGCTGCGCAAATAGAGTTCCGGCTTGAAGGCAAGCCAGAGCTGGAAGATACACCATTGCTGGTGGAAAATGTACTAAGCATGTGCATGAAAGAAGCCGTTACGAATATTGTAAAACATAGCGGGGCTACTGTTTGCTGGATATCCATCGATCAATCATCCGATAAATGGTTAATGAAAATAAAAGATAACGGGACGGGCTTGAAGGATAAGGCTAAGTACAAAGAAGGAAATGGCATTTTAGGTATGAAGGAGAGACTGGAGTTCGTGAACGGAAACTTGAAAATGAGTACATTAAACGGCACAATTCTTATCCTGCAGATCCCGCGTGTCATTCAACAAAAGGAACAGGAGGAATCCACAAAATGATACGGATTGTAATAGCTGAAGATCAGCGTCTGCTGCTCGGGGCCTTAGGTGCACTGCTTGATATGGAAGAAGATATGGAAGTTGTCGGCCAAGCAAGGAATGGCCAGGAAGCGTTGGATCTGGTAAAGCAGCATGAGCCTGATATTTGCATAATGGATATTGAAATGCCTGTTAAAACAGGGCTTGATGCAGCTGAACAGTTAAAGGAATCGGCCTGTAAGGTTATCGTGTTAACGACATTTGCCCGGTCCGGTTACTTTGAACGGGCCCGCCTGGCCAATGTAAGCGGGTATTTGCTTAAAGACAGCCCGAGCGAAGAGTTGGCAGACTCCATTCGCAGAATAATCGATGGACGGAAAATATATGCACCTGAATTAATGGATATGGTTTATGGAGAAAAAAATCCATTGACAGAACGTGAGGAGCAAGTCATGAAGTTGATTGCCGACGGAAAAAATACAAAAGAAATTTCCAAGCAGCTCTATTTGAGCAATGGAACGGTACGGAATTATGTATCAGCAATTATGGATAAATTGCATGTCAGCAACCGAATTGAAGCGATTTCCAAACTAAAAGATAAAGGATGGTTCAAATAGCCGGATGGCATCATGCTGGCAGCTCCACGCCATAATCGACAAAATATGACAAAATTCGGGAAGTGACAGGCACCATCTTGTGATGGTGCCTGTGTTTTTATTTTACGTTTGGTGGTTCTTTCAGTTCGTCTGCGATTACGTCCTTTGTGACGTGGACTTGGCAGGTTTTCCCTTTATGATTAACAAATTTAAAGACGCCATTATTAAAGTCGGTACCAATTTCTTTATAGAAAATGCCCTCATACAGATTATCTTTTGATCTGGCAAAGCTTAACCGATACGTATTGTCTTCATCTTTCTGCAGGAATCCGCGTACCCCTTTTTCAAAGGCTGCACCTTCATCCGCGCTTTTAAGTGTCCGATCGATCGATACAATATGGATATCGATGAAGGACATTTCACGTAACAATACATTGACAAAAGATCCTTTTGTAATCTCTTCCCATCTGTTTTGCGGGCTTTGGCCGACTATGATTTGTGTGATGTTATGGTTATGGGCCACTTCAGCGATTGCTTTTACGGACGTGCGCTTTTCGTTATCCCGAATAATGAAATCCTCTACATCCAATTCCTCGCATAATTCCTTCCAGCGTTCGACATAGCCTGATTTTTCTGCATCAAACTCGTCGTATGGCAATGCATCAACCGTGAGAACATATAGCGGGCAATCCATGATTTGAGCCAGTTTATGGCCACGTTTAATTAATCGCTCTCCGTTTGGGCCATAGTAGACACAAACGAGAATACTTTCGTCCATCCGTCCTCTGATTTTCTTCATAACGGTTTTTCACCTCTTAAAATATTCATTAACGTTTTATCCGGTCCCAACAGATCATTATCCTGGCAGGGCCTGGATCATGGAAGATGTATACCGGTTTGTACCGCTGAAACAATATAAAGTGGAAATCCACTGTATCTGCTTTTGAAACTGTATCATTCTAACACGTTATGCCCCATTCGTGAACCCTATATGAAAAAATCCACTAACATATCTATTAATTCCTTATAGCATACGTGATTTAAATTATTTATTCCAGTTAAGTAGACATTTTAATCCGCTTTAACCGTAATTTGTGCGTTAAGCCTCATTATCCTGTATAATTTAATTGAGGAAAGCAAACCAACTTTCCATCTGAAATTCCGTAAATGTTTTCTCCTTTTAATGGATGGCATCAGCTGCGAGCATAATCTCGCACACCTTTTCATTCCACTAATCGTAAATTCATTTTTCACTAAACCGTATTATAGTGGTCCAGGCCAGGGGTTAGGACCTTTATTTTCATATTATTATCCTTGGTGTATCCAACCCCTGCTTGTTATAAATTGGGATCCGTTGCATGGAATGGCGTGCAGATGACTAAGCTGGAACGGTGTAATCTTGATTGGAGGTTAGAACTTGCCGATGTTGAATATCGCAATAATGATTCCATTTATTGCAGCTGCAATTATTCCTTTCTTATATAAAAAATTATCGATACATATTGGCTGGATTGCCTTTTCGGTTTCAATGGCATTATTTGCCTATCTTTTGAGTTTCATCCCTGCAGTATCGTATGGAGAAACCTTTCTCCATACGATTAGCTGGATTCCCTCTTATGGGATTCATTTTACTGCCTATCTGGATGGTCTCAGTCTGATTCTTGGACTCTTGATTACAGGTGTTGGTTCACTTGTGATATTCTATTCGGTTTTCTATCTGTCGTCCAAAGAGTCCTTAGGCCGTTTTTATACGTATTTGATGCTGTTTATGGGTGCCATGCTCGGTGTCGTAATGTCGGATAATATGATGGTGCTTTATGTATTCTGGGAATTGACGAGTATCTCCTCATTCCTGCTGATTGCCTTTTGGTACCAGCGTAAAGGTTCGAGGGATGGTGCCAAAAAGTCAATGCTGATTACCGTAACAGGCGGTATTGCAATGCTCATTGGATTTATCATGATCTATGTCATGGCAGGCACATGGAGTATCAGAGAGGTTATATCCATTGCTGGAAGCTTCACTGAGCATAATCTCTTCATTCCCGCGATGCTGTTGCTGCTGCTCGGTGCATTTACAAAATCCGCTCAATTTCCATTTCACATTTGGCTTCCGGACGCAATGGAAGCTCCGACGCCTGTCAGTGCCTACTTGCATTCTGCAACAATGGTAAAAGCAGGTATCTATCTTGTTGCCCGATTTACTCCTGTATATGGTGGCGAAGGAATATGGTTCTGGGCAGTAACAGGAGTGGGACTGTTCACGCTCTTCTGGGGTGCCTTTCATGCCGTCCGCCAAATCGATCTGAAGGCATTGCTGGCGTACTCCACTGTCAGTCAGCTTGGCATGATTATGAGCATGTTCGGCATCGGCTCTGCTGCACTTTATTTTGATTACTCGAAGGAATCGGTCATCTACACACAGGCTACATTTGCCGCACTATTCCATCTGATAAACCATTCCACATTTAAAGGCTTGCTGTTTATGGTGGTTGGGATTGTCGATCATGAGGTGGGCACACGTGACATACGAAGGCTTGGCGGTCTGATTACCTTAATGCCGGTTACATTTTCGATTGCGATGATCGGAAGCTTCTCTATGGCGGGGATACCGCCATTTAATGGGTTCTTAAGCAAAGAGATGTTCTTTACTGCCGCCCTGACGATTGGTGACGCCGGCTTTTTCTCTTTGGATGCGTGGGGTGCCTTGATTCCAATATTGGCATGGGTAGCGAGCATATTTACTTTTGTCTATTCAGCAATCATTGTTTTCAAAACCTTTCTTGGTCCCTATCAGGAAGAAAAGCTGGAGCGTCCGGCAAAAGAACCTCCAGCCGGTATGCTGATTGCACCGGGGATATTGGCGGTCCTGGTAGTGGGCATCTTCTTTTTCCCTAATGTGCTGGGAGAGTATCTTATTAATCCGGCCATGTCCGGTGTATACCCAACTCTTGCAACAACGGCGGATATCGGTGTTCATGTCTCGAGGTGGCATGGCTTCAATATGGAATTATGGATGACGGTAGGTATTATCGTGTTAGGGACTGTTTTGTATCTAACGAAAAAATACTGGTCGATTGTCTATACACTTTTCCCCGCGAAATGGTCATTTAATACCCTTTACAGGTTCATGCTTGATCAGATGGAAGGGCGATCGACCATTGTGACAAATTTCTACATGAATGGATATTTAAGGAATTATCTTGTATATATCTACTCATTCTTTATTCTTGCTATTGGCGGCACACTTATCTATACAGGGGCATATAAATTTGAGATTTCCGGCAATGCACCTATCACAAGCTTTGAGTGGATTCTTGTATTTGTCATGATTTGTGCCGTTGTTTCGATTCTTTTTGCAAAATCCAGGCTGACCGCAATTGTATTAAACAGTATCCTAGGCTATGGGGTGGCGGCGTTTTTTGTGCTTTTCCGCGCCCCGGACCTTGCCTTGACACAAACGGTAGTTGAGACGGTTACCACTGTACTGTTCCTTGTTGCCTATTATTTTCTGCCTGAATGGAGAAAAGAAGATGCTCCCCGAAAGTCGAGAAATATTAATTTCATCATTTCCATTCTGGTGGGGGTTGTATTTACTGTTGTTGCACTTGCGGTTCAAAATGGTAATTTATTTGATTCAATCTCCAGCTATTTCGAGAATTCCTATGAACTTGCAGGAGGAAAGAATATCGTAAACTCCATTCTGGGAGACTTTCGGGCATTCGATACCATGCTCGAAGTAATCGTACTTCTTATCGCTGGAATTGGTGTGTTTACCTTCATCAAACTAAAGGCTAAGAAGGAGGATGAAAGTATTGAAGATCAATAATGTTATCTTGAAAACCGTATCTAAGATTGTTGTCTTCATCATCCTTACCTTAGCTATTTATTTGTTTCTGTCTGGACATCACAGGCCAGGAGGGGGCTTTATAGGAGGACTTGTCCTTGCCTCTGCACTCGTATTGCTTTTTATTGTCTATGATATCGAGACCGTACAGGATGCCATCCCGGTCGACTTCAAAAAAGTAGCAGCATTCGGTGCATTGCTTTCTGTGGGAACTGGTATGGGATCATTGGTATTCGGTGTGTCTTTTTTAAGTCAATCTTTCGCCTATTTTGACCTTCCTTTTTTCAGAAAAACAGAACTGACTACGGTAACCATATTCGAAGCGGGGGTAGCGCTCGTTGTGGTGGGAGTTGTTGTGACGATAATTCAAAGTATTAGTGAGGATGTGTAAGCCATGGAAACGTTAATCACCATCCTGACAGGTGTATTAGTAACGGTCGCTACCTACTTGATTCTCTCGAGGAGTCTGATCAGGGTTATCCTTGGAACAGCAGTGCTTTCACATGCAGCCCATTTATTGATTATGACGATGGGAAAGCTTAAAAATGGCAGTGTGCCTGTCTTGGAGGAAGGCGTCGGCGGTCCTGTTGATGCTCTCCCGCAAGCGCTGATATTAACATCCATTGTTATCAGCTTTGCGGTTACTGCGATGCTGCTTGTTTTAGCATATCGTACATATCAGGAAACGGAAACAGGCAGACTGGATGAATTGCGAGGTCCGAAACATGAATAATATTATCGTACTGCCCATGGTCCTTCCGATTCTTACTGGTATCATTTTGATTTTCCTGCGTCCTTATGTAAAGGCGCAAAGATGGATCAGTCTAATTGTGATGGCAGCCAATGGTGGTATTGCAGTATATATATTAAACCTTATTCAAACAGATGGAATTATCAGACTTGATTTTGGAGGGTGGGAACCGCCGTTTGGAATATTATTCGTGGCAGATTCATTCTCCATGCTGCTTGTTCTAACAACGAGTGTCGTTACTGCCATCTGTCTGATTTATGCCTTTTCCTCGATTGGAAAAAGTTATGAAAATATGTTCTTCTATTCTTTTGTTAACTTTTTAGTTGCAGGTGTTAACGGATCATTTTTGACAGGGGATCTGTTCAATCTCTATGTCTGTTTTGAAGTGATGTTATTAGCTTCCTATGTGCTTTTGGCAATGGGAGGGAAAAAGTCGCAGCTGAAAGAGTCCATAAAATACGTGGTAATCAACGTACTGTCATCTTGGATATTTTTAATCGCTATCGCTTATCTATATGGGACGATGGGAACCCTGAATATGGCCCATTTATCGCAGCGAATAGCCGAATCCGGTCAGACTCCGCTATTGACCGTCATCAGTATTGTCTTCTTGACGGTATTTGCATTGAAGTCCGGATTACTGCTCTATTTCTGGCTTCCAGGATCCTATAGCGTGCCGCCAACTGCTGTAGCTGCATTGTTCGGGGCACTGCTCACAAAGGTTGGAATATATGCGATGATACGTATGTTCACATTGCTCTTTTATCATGAACCATCCATAACACATGGTTTCATCGGAGTATTGGCCGGTTTGACGCTGATAGGAGGGAGCATTGGTGCGATTGCCTATAAAGATATTCGGCAGATCGTCGGCTATAATGTTGTAATTGCTGTCGGCTTTCTGTTAGTGGGGCTGGCTGTATCAACTCAAGCGGCGATGGAGGGAACAATCTATTATTTGATGCATGACATGATAGTCAAAGCGCTTCTGTTCCTGCTTGCCGGTACGATGATTAAAGTGACTGGTGAAACAAGAATTGATTACATGAGTGGATTGATTCGAAACTATCCATTATTTGGCTGGATTTTCTTTATTGTCATGCTATCGCTTGCAGGGATTCCTCCTTTAAGCGGGTTCATTGGAAAAGTATTGATTGGCCAAGGGGCAATTGAGGCAGATTCCTATATATTGACAGCATTGGCATTCATCTCCAGTATCTTTGTACTGTATTCGCTGCTGCGTGTATTCCTGAACAGCTTTTGGGGTGAAACAATCATCAGTAAAGAGGATGAAGTCCCAATGAAAAGAGGCTGGCTTATTCCGTGTGTCCTGCTTGCCATTGGAACGATTGGATTGGGAATGGGTGCCGAGGCATTGGCAGACTATGTAGGGGATGCGGCAAGCACTTTAATGAATCCGCAGATTTATATCGATGCGATTTTGGATGATTGACACAACCGCTATAAATAAAATGGAGGTGCATCCGGTATGCCGGCCCAATTTTTATTGAACGTATTTATCGCCGTACTCTGGACATTGATCAGTGATGAAGATGAATTGAAATTCACTACATTGGTAATGGGTTATCTGGTCGGAGTTGTCATCGTATTTCTAATGCATCGCTTCTTCGGTGAACGATTCTACCTAAGCCGTTTCTTCGCGCTAATAAAGATGCTGTTCATTTTTCATGTAGAATTATTTCATTCCAGTGTATTTGTTATCAAGCACATTCTTCGTCCCAAAATTCAAATCAAGCCAGGTATTTTTAAATATGAAACAGATCTGCGGGGCGATTGGGAAATCACAGCTCTCGCCCTGCTTTTAACATTGACTCCGGGATCTGTTGTGATGGAAGTGACACCTGAAGGAGATGCATTTTATATACATGCAATGGATGTGGAAGAGTCAAAGGTTATGCTGCTTCGATCATTGGATAAATTCGAAAAGGCGATCATGGGGGTGACAAGATAATGATAGAAGTGATGTTGCTTACTGCCCTTGCCCTATATGGAGTCGCAATTGCTATTAGCGCTTACCGAATCATGATAGGGCCCAGTTTGCCTGATCGGGTTGTTGCCATTGATATGATTGGGGTTATGCTTGTATCATCTATAGCCATTATTTCTGTACTGCAAGGCACAAAAGCATACTTGGAGGTTATCCTGATTTTGGCGATACTTGCCTTTATTAGTACGGTTGCCTTCTCCAAATACATTGAGAGGGGTGTCATCATTGACCATAAGCGGGACGATTGAATTTATCGCAGCATTACTGATGCTCATAGGCTCCATAATGGCAGTTATCAGTGCCATTGGAATCATTCGATTTCCGGATGTGTATACACGATCACATGCCGGAACGAAAAGCTCCACCTTGGCGGTAATGCTCACCCTTCTCGGAGCATTTCTCCACTTTGCCGTGGAACAGGGCTTTTATAGTGTACGACTCCTTTTAGGCATTGTATTTGTATTTTTAACTGCCCCACTGGCAGGCCATTTAATTATAAGGGCGGCGTATCGGGCAGATGTGGAGATGGCTGAAGCGACGGTAGAAGATGAACTGGAAGAAGTTCTAAGAAATAAGCAGAATGAAAAAGGGAAGTAATCTACTTTAATAAGGTTGCTTGCCTTTTTACATTTAGGAATGAAAATCTTTTGCTCATACATTTCTGTTTCATCTGTGGATAAGTTGGGAAAACTATTCAAAAAGGTTTAGAAGGAGTTTGTGTATATGGGTTCTACAACTGCTATCCCTAAAGAAGAAGGTCTGGACCATACGATTGAATTGCTGAAGGAAGGGTATGAATACATTCCAAATCGAATGCGTCAGTATGACACGGAAATATTCGAAACACGGTTACTTGGTAAAAAGGCAATCTGCATCAGTGGTGAAGAAGCGGCGGAACTTTTCTATGATACAGAACTTTTTAAGCGTAAAGGTGTTGTGCCGGGCCGAATCGAGAAAAGTCTCTTTGGCGAAGGAGGCGTTCAAGGGCTGGATGATGCAGCACACCGTCATCGCAAGGCTATGTTTATGTCTCTTATGGAACCGCAGCGATTGCATGTACTGGACGAGATAACGAAAGAGCAATGGGAAATTGCCATTGATAAGTGGAAGGCCATGGATACAGTTGCTCTCTTCCATGAAGCAGAAGAAATCATGTGCCGTGTTGCCTGCAGGTGGGCAGGTGTCCCTTTATGGGCCAAAGATCTGGAGCTAAGAACAAAAGACCTTGGTGCCATGATTGATGCATTTGGAGCAATTGGCCCAAGGCATTGGCAGGGACGAAGAGCGAGGACGAGGTCGGAAAAGTGGATAGCATATATCGTCAGGCAGGTTCGAACTGGGAATCTTACTGCAGATGAAGATACCGCGCTCTATCAGATAGCATGGCATGAAGACCTGAATGGGAATCTGCTTGATATTAAAACGGCAGCGGTTGAAATTCTCAATATATTGCGCCCGATTGTAGCTATCGGCAGATTTGTAACGTTTGGGGCAGTAGCCTTATATGAGAATCCGGAAAAGCAGGACAAGCTGATTGCCGATAAGGAAGATTACAGCCAAAAGTTCGTTCAGGAGGTACGGCGCTATTATCCTTTTGGGCCATTCCTTGGTGCCCTTGCACGAAAAGATTTTAACTGGAGCGGCTATCATTTCAAAAAAGGAGATATGGTATTGCTTGATCTCTATGGGACGAACCATAGTCCGAAAATATGGGAATATCCGGATGTTTTCTGGCCGGACCGATTTTCCGAATGGGATGGAAGTCCATTTAATTTTATCCCACAGGGCGGGGGCGACTTTGAAATGGGGCATCGCTGTGCAGGAGAATGGATAACAGTACAGGTGATGAGAACAAGCCTTAAGTATCTGACCGGTAAAATTGATTATGATGTACCGGCACAGGATTTGAGTTATAGCATGCTCAGAATGCCGACGATTCCTAAGAGCAGGTTTTTGATCGAAAATGTAAGACGTGCCTGATTGGGCAATGTATGAATATAAAGCAAAGGGATCAAGTTCATCCAGATCCCTTTGCTTTTTTTTTGATAATGGAATGCAGTGATACTTGAAATAGAGATATCAGCCTAAAAACACGTTATATCTTCCGTCTAGTAACTATATCTTCTGGATAAAAATTTTATCTTCCATAGAAAAAATATATCTTCCTAACTAGATTGACAGACCTGAATGCCAAATAATAACTGCTAAAGATGACAGACTCTCTGCAAGTAAGTAAAATATGGTTGGAAGGAGTGTGTTTACGATGAACCATTTTAGGAAAAAAAGTGCGGAGATTGCTGCACATCCTATCTTTATCAATGCAATTCTTGTTTTAATTGTAATCAATGCCATCTTAGTAGGCTTAGAGACATACCCATATTTTGCAGGAACATACTTCAAGTGGATAAACATTGCCGATCAGATCATACTGTGGATCTTTACAGTAGAAATCATAATTCGATTGATTGGAAGCAAGTCCATTTCCTCCTTTTTCCGTAATCCATGGAATGTGTTCGATTTTGTGATAGTGGCAAGTGGGTATCTCTTCATTGGAGCTCATTATGTGACTGTTATAAGGATTCTAAGAGTGCTTCGGGTATTGAGAGTCGTTTCTGTTATACCTTCACTCCGGCGAATGGTCCGGGCACTCTTGCTTACAATACCATCGATGGGAACCATCCTATTGCTGATGGGTATATTCTTTTACATATTTGCTGTTATTGGAACGATGATGTTTCAATCGATTGCACCTGAATATTTTGGGACCCTGCATGATTCTCTTTTATCTCTTTTCCAGGTTATTACGCTTGAATCCTGGGCCAGCGGCGTGATGAGACCAATTCTAGCTGACGATCCTGCATCTTGGTGGTTTTTCGTAACATTTATTATCATCGGGTCATTTGTAATCATTAACCTATTCGTTGGAGTTGTGGTAAACAACGTGGAAGAAGCGAGCAGGGAAGAAAAGCCTACCCCGACAGATATAAAGCTTGAGGAAGTGCAGAATGAGCTGAAGGATATTAAGAGATTATTGGAAAAGAAAACAGAATAGATAAATCTACCAAAAACATATAAAGGAAGTGAGCTTATGGCAGAGAAGTTTAAAATCGAGCGCCCCAAAATCCCTGCTGAATTGTCGGCTGAATCCTTTCATTATAGAGAAGATGCCTACTATAGCCGGATCATAATCGAGGGGGAAACCATACGTGCTGAGGAAGTTCACCGGATAAAATTTGATGAAGTCATTTTTAAAAATGTGGTATTTGAGCAGGTTTCATTTCAAAATATTGAATTGACGGATTGTGTTTTTGATCATTGTGATTTATCCAATTCAGATTTTAGTGAGGGGAGCATTCATCGGGTAGAGTTCAGGGAATCTAAAATGCTTGGTATTAACTTTTCAGACGCAACCATCGCAAATGTGTTATTTACTGGCTGCCAAGGAAATTTGAGTTCTTTTGGATTTGCAAAACTGAAGCATGTCATGTTTGAAGCATGTTTACTGAATAACGGAGATTTCTTTGAATGCAAGTTTCAAAAGGTCGGTTTTCGTGACTGTGAATTGGATGAAGTCAATTTTTCCAATACATCATTAAATGGAGTAGACTTGAGCAGCTGCACATTCCATAATCTGCAGGCATCACTGGAAAGTCTGCGGGGGTGTATCGTTAATACAGAGCAGGCAATAGGTTTTGCCCAATTTCTGGGACTTAGGATAAAAGAATAAAAGTT
>NZ_HE610976.1:853007-872431 GCF_000285495.1 Oceanobacillus massiliensis str. N'diop | reverse complement strand
GCAATCAATCCATTAGTTCCGAAATAATTTCATAGGAACGAATACGGTCTTCCAAATGATAGATCTGTGAGCTGATTATCATCTCATCAGCTTGTGTTGCTTCCTGGAAAGCGGCCAGACCTTTTTTGACTGTTTCTGGACTGCCGACAATGGTTGTACGGGGATCCAGAGATTCTTCTACTGCAGCTTTTTCCATTGGTGACCAGACCTCATCTATATTATCAATTGGCGGTTGAAGCTTTGTTTGCTCTCCGCGGCGCATATTCAAAAACTGCATTCGATGGGAACTTGCCAGATATTGTGCCTTTTCGTCCGTCTCTGCTGCAATTACGTTTACCCCAACCATTGCATACGGCTTTTCAAGCGTTTCAGATGGCTGGAAATTATCCCGATACAGTTGTAGTGCCGGAATCGTATATGCCGGTGCAAAATGGCTGGCAAAAGAGAAGTACAAGCCTTTTTGCGCTGCGAGGCGAGCACTGAAATCACTGGATCCGAGCAGCCAGATAGGAATATCAAGACCTTGTCCCGGTACGGATTTGACACGCGAAACAGGTTCCTCAGAGAAGTAATCCTGGAGTTCATTCACTTGCATTGGGAAGTCATTAGGACCTGCATTCAATGTGCGGCGTAAAGCGTATGCGGTAGCCTGATCACTGCCGGGTGCCCGTCCGAGTCCAAGGTCAATCCTCCCTGGATAAAGGGATTCCAGTGTACCAAACTGTTCTGCAATGACGAGTGTTGCATGGTTAGGGAGCATCACCCCGCCAGAACCGATCCGCATATGATTTGTTTTTCCGGCAATATGGCCGATCAGGACAGATGTTGCGGAACTTGCAATACCTGGCATGTTATGATGCTCGGCCAGCCAGTACCGGTTAAAGCCCCATTTATCCGCATGCTGTGCCAGTTCTACGCTCTCCTTGAAAGACTGGCTCGCAGTACTTCCTTCCGTGATAGGCGCTAAATCAAGTACAGACAATGGAATATTATTGAATTTCTTTATATTAGCTGAAGTCATTTTATTCACTCCTTGTTATGGTTGTAGTAAGAAATGATACTGCTTTTAGGACGGGTAGTCCAACGATTAGCTTGATTTCGAAGCTATGTATATCTCTTATTTTTGTTCTTTATTAAGAATAAAATAGTCGAATGCAGTTATATAATAGTTATGCTTTTCGATTGGAGTTCATGAAAACAGTCAATAATTTCATTATTTATATTTGCCTAATAATCCTGATTTAAGTGGGTTTACACGGAGATGTGGATAATGCGCGGTATCCTGAAGCTGTTGCAAATTCTTACAGCTGTAACGATATAGAATAAGATAATACGTATTGACTTGTTCTTTATAATGAACTAAACTATAACAAATAAGCGATTAATCGGAACCTGGAGACAGTAGATGTTAGCCCTTTTCCTTTACCATGGATTATTTTAAATAGGCATAAACAAAAGGGTGTAAGCAAAGGATACAGCAGCGGTCTCTTTCGGAATTGCGGCAATCTGTAATGGGGGGCTTTAATTTCAGGAAGGTAGGAGGCAAAAAATTGATAGGCAGAAAAATACATAGACTCCGTAAAGAGAATGGACTTAGTTTATCTGAGTGTGCCGAGAGGGCTAATATCTCCAAGTCGTATCTCAGCAATATAGAACGTAATCTGAACCAGAATCCATCTATTGCCATCATCGAAAAACTCGCGGGGGTATTGGGTGTGGATATCCACGCGCTGATTGGCAATGATGCTGACGACAAGGGACAGGCCTTAACGGGCGAATGGTTGGATTTTGTGAATGAGCTAAGGGAATCCGGGGTTAAAAAAGAGCAATTACAGGAATTTAAATCGGTGATAGAGTTTGCGAAATGGAAGAATGAAAGACTGCCTGATAAATAGAATGTACCTTATCTTAATGTATAAAAGGGGAGGATTTGCAAGCCGTAAGCGCATGTCCTTTTCCAAAGTCTGTTTAATGAATTTGGCATCAGAAAATTGCTGATTTCTAAATAATCAAACCCCCTTGTTCCAAGTTAGTTAGAAAATCTGTCAAAAAAAGTTTCAACTTTTGTGAAAACCTCCTGGAAAACCTTGATTTATCAAGGTTTTATTAAGAAAGCGCACCTCTTTAAGATAACGCTTCCATTCGCATTTTTCTACATATTTGCACGAAAAAATGAAGTCTGAATTTTATGTTAACATATGTTTTATGATATAATAATCTAACATGAAGAGAGTATCCCTTCGTAAATTAGGTTTTTACTCCTTTTACATGAAGAATACCAGAGAGGAGCTGTTTTGATGACTAGAAATGGATATCCTATACCACAGGGATTATATCGTCCGGATTTTGAGCACGAAGCATGCGGAATCGGAATGATAGCAAATATAAATGGAAAGAAAACACATAGCATCGTACAGAATGCCATCAATATACTATGTAACTTAGAACATCGCGGTGGACAATCTGCCGATACAAGTACTGGTGATGGGGCAGGAATTCTGACGCAGATTCCCGATCGTTTTTTCCAGCAGCAATGTGCAAAGGAAAATATTTCGCTTCCACGTGAAGGTGATTATGGGGTAGGTATGGCGTTTCTGCCACGTGATAGACAGCTTCGCCGGGCATGCAGAGCAACAATAGAATCGATTATAGAAGAAGAGGGACAAACCTTTTTAGGGTGGCGCCCCGTACCAATAAATGAATCTTTCATTGGAAAGGTGGCAGCAAAAAGCGCGCCTGCTATCCGCCAATTTTTTATTCGGAAGTCGGATGATATCAAAGACCAGGATGCATTTGAACGAAAAATGTTTGTGATTCGTAAGCGTATTGAGAAGGCCGTAGCTGATACGCTGGAATATGAAGATGTCTATATTTGCAGCCTTTCGACAAGAACGATTGTTTACAAAGGAATGCTCGTACCTGAACAATTGGATGCTTTTTATATTGATTTGAATCATCCGGATTTCAAATCAGCACTTGCACTTGTACATTCCCGTTTCAGTACCAACACATTCCCAAGCTGGAAGAGATCGCATCCAAACCGCTACACCATTCATAACGGTGAATTCAATACACTGCGCGGCAATGTCAATTGGATGCAGGCCCGTGAAAAGCTTTGTGTGTCAGAAAATTTTGATGATGCAGATTTGAAAAAAATTCTGCCGGTTATGGATATAGATGGCAGTGATTCATCAATCTTTGATAACACGTTTGAATTTCTGCATATGTCAGGCAGATCGCTCGCCCATACTGCCATGATGATGGTTCCGGAGCCGTGGTCGAATGATGACAAGATCAGGGACGAAAAACGCGATTTTTATGAATATCATAGTACATTAATGGAGCCGTGGGATGGCCCTGCTGCCTTAGTTTTTACAGATGGCCGACAGATTGGTGCATGCCTTGATAGGAATGGTCTTCGTCCAGCAAGATACTATGTGACCAAGGATGGAATGGTAGTACTCGGTTCAGAAGTTGGTGCCCTTGATATCTTTGCTGACGATATTTTATATAAAGAAAGACTGACACCTGGAAAAATGCTTCTGATTGATTTGGAAAAGGGAGTAATTATTCCTGATGAAACAATCAAGATGGAAATTGCTTCTCAACAGCCATATAAGAAGTGGCTTGAAAATAAAATCAAACTGGAAGAATTGCCGGAAGCGGACTTTGAACATCCTGCATATACCGGCGATGAATTATTGGTACAACAGCTCGCATTTGGCTATACGAGGGAAGAACTCAATAAAATAATGAAGCCGCTTGTGTCTGACGGAAAAGATCCGGTTGGTTCCATGGGGTATGATTCGCCCTTGGCAGTATTGTCGAAACAGCCGCAGCTGCTCTATAACTATTTCAAACAGCTATTCGCTCAGGTAACCAATCCTCCGCTTGATGCCATACGAGAGAAGATAATTACAATGGTGGAAACGACGATTGGAGCAGAAGGGAACCTTGTTCAGCCTACAGCAGAAAATTGCAGGCACATTCGTCTGGAGACGCCAATCCTGTTAAATACTGAACTCGAAAAGCTTCGGAAACAGCAACTGCAAGATTTCCGGGCCGTAACCCTATCAACTCTATTCACTGCTAAAGAAGGCGAAAATAAGCTGGAAAGAGCTCTGGAAGAATTGTTTATCAAGGCGGATGCAGCAATTGATGCGGGAGTGACATTACTGATCCTCTCCGATAGAGGAGTTTCAGAGGATAAAGCCGCAATTCCGGCATTGCTTGCTGTATCTGGCTTGCACCATCATCTGATTCGAAAGGGGATCCGCACAAAGGTAAGTATACTTGTTGAATCGGGTGAACCGAGAGAGGTGCATCATTTTGCAGCATTGATTGGCTATGGTGCTGAGGGCATCAATCCATATTTGGCATTTGATACATTCTCAGACCTGATGGAGAAAGGTGAGCTGACAGCTGTATCGGAAAGACTTGCACAGGAAAGGTATGTTACCGCGGTAACGGAAGGAATCATTAAAATATTATCCAAAATGGGCATTTCCACAATTCAAAGCTATCGTGGTGCACAGATTTTTGAAGCTGTTGGCATCAAAGAAACGGTTGTTGAAAAATATTTTACCGGTACTGCATCCCGTCTTGGAGGTATTGGACTGGACGTAATCGAGAAAGAAACGTTAATGCGTCATAGGAATGCCTTTAAAGAAAACAGGGGAGGCAATTATGATCTCTCCGCTGGGGATGAGTTTCAGTTCCGTGAAGATGGTGAGGATCATCAATATAATCCAAGAACGATTCAAACATTGCAGCATTCAGTTCGCAGCAATGATTATGATCTCTTCAAAGAATATTCCAAGATGCTGACAGATGAGAAAAATAATCTTCAGTCACTCCGCGGTTTAATTAGGTTCAAAGAGCGTACACCTGTACCGATTGAGCAAGTGGAACCAATAGAGTCGATTGTTCGCAGATTTAAAACAGGCGCCATGTCCTTTGGATCAATCAGTCAAGAGGCTCATGAAGCATTGGCGATTGCCATGAACCGTCTTGGAGGGCGCAGCAATACAGGTGAGGGTGGTGAATCACCGGACCGTTTCCTGCCTGATGAAAATGGAGATTTAAGAAGAAGTGCCGTGAAACAGGTTGCATCAGGACGTTTCGGTGTCAATAGTAATTATTTGGTTAACGCTGATGAAATCCAAATCAAGGTTGCTCAAGGGGCAAAGCCTGGTGAAGGTGGACAATTGCCGGGCAAAAAGGTTTATCCATGGGTTGCCGAGGTACGCGGTTCAACCCCAGGTGTTGAATTGATTTCACCTCCTCCGCATCATGATATCTATTCGATTGAGGATTTGGCAGAACTGATTTTCAATCTGAAGAACGCAAATCCTAATGCACGTATCAGTGTTAAGCTGGTGTCTGCAGTTGGTGTCGGTACGATTGCTGCGGGTGTTGCTAAAGGCCGTGCCGATCATGTTGTCATCAGCGGATATGACGGGGGGACCGGAGCTGCCCCAAGAACGAGCCTGAAGCATACTGGATTGCCTTGGGAAATTGGGCTTGCCGAAACACATCAGACCCTTCTTCTTAATGGACTTCGCGACAGGATTACAGTGGAAACAGATGGAAAGATGATGACAGGAAGAGATGTCGTTGTATCTGCATTGCTTGGGGCTGAGGAATATGGTTTCTCCACAGCACCACTGGTAGCACTAGGTTGCGTGATGATGCGTGTTTGTCATTTGGATACATGCCCGGTTGGTATTGCGACACAGAATCCGGAACTGAGGAAGAAGTTTAATGGTGATCCGGAACATGTGGTTAACTTTATGAAATTTATTGCCCGGGAAACGAGAGAATTGATGGCAGAGCTTGGCTTCAGAACAATCAATGAGATGATTGGACGGTCAGATGTACTGGAAGCTAAAGAGATTGATCATTGGAAGGCGAAAGATCTTGACCTTACAGCATTGCTGTACCGTCCTGAGCTATCTTTTAAGATTGATCAATATGCAACCAGATCACAAGATCATGGGATTGAAAAGACGCTTGATTATCAGGAATTGATCCCAATCTGCGAAAGTGCCATAGAAGATGGAACACCGATTGAATTTACCGTGGCTATTCGGAATATTAATCGTGTTACAGGTACACTCCTCGGAAGTGAAATAACCAAAAAATATGGTGCTGGTGGACTGCCGGAAGACACGATTAAATTGAACTTCAATGGATGTGCTGGTCAAAGCTTTGGAGCATTCATTCCTCATGGGATGACATTGAATCTTACAGGAGATGCAAACGATTTTGTCGGAAAGGGCCTATCAGGTGGAAAAATCATTGTCAAGACCTCCCCGGTGGTCACCTTCCGCCCTGAGGAAAATACCATTATTGGAAATGTCGCCTTTTACGGCGCATCTGCTGGAGAAGCCTATATTCGAGGGATTGCAGGTGAACGCTTCGCTGTAAGGAACAGCGGTGCAACCATCGTTGTAGAAGGTATCGGCGATCATGGTTGTGAGTATATGACAGGCGGTACCGTCGTCATTCTCGGAGCAACCGGCAGAAACTTTGCAGCAGGTATGTCTGGTGGTGTTGCATATGTATTTGACGAAGATAACAGTTTCCGTAATATGGTTAATCCTGCAATGGTGCATGTTGGAGAGGTAGATGACCAGAAAGAACTAGATGCGGTGTATAAACTGATTCAGAATCATATCAGGTATACAGACAGTTCACACGGTGAGCGTATTCTCAATTATTGGGAAAAATACTCCAGACAATTTGTACGTGTCATCCCGAAAGCCTACGTAAAAATGAGAGAGCGCATCACCTTCCTGATGGATAGTGGCTTGACTAAATTCGATGCTGAAATGCGGGCATTCGAAGAAAGCAATAATAGATTTAATGAGAAAAAACACAAGATAGAAATCATTTAACCTATAAACGTGAGATGCTGGCCAGTGCTGAGTGATTGTTAGGCGCTTTCGAACGGAAGGGAATTTACATGTTCACTTCTGAGAAAATGGTTGAATGGCATTTAAAAAGAAGAGGGGGGCTTTTGATGGGTAAACAAACTGGATTCATGGAGTATGATCGTCAAACCCGTCCGGGAAGGGATCCGCAAGAGCGAATACGAGATTGGAACGATTATACTGCTCCTTTATCAGAGGAAGAGGTTAAAGTACAAGGTGCTCGCTGCATGGACTGCGGGGTACCTACATGCCACTCCGGCATGGAGATTAATGGTGTGACTTCAGGTTGCCCGGTCAACCATCTTATCCCTGAATGGAATAACCTTGTTTATGAGGGACAGTGGAAAGAGGCATTGGAACGTGAGCATCAGAAGAACAATTTCCCGGAATTTACCGGAATCGCTTGTCCGGCACCATGTGAAGGTGCGTGTGTGCTGGGAATCAATGAACCTGCCGTTGCTATCAGAACGGTAGAGCGTTCCATAATCGAGAAAGGCTTTGCTGAGGGGTGGGTTACACCAAATCCGCCTAAAAACCGTACCGGAAAGAGAGTGGCGGTTGTTGGATCGGGGCCAGCAGGATTGGCAGCAGCAGATCAATTGAACAAAGCAGGTCATTCTGTAACGGTATTTGAGCGCGACAGACGAGTTGGCGGGCTATTAACCTACGGAATTCCTGAAATGAAGCTTTCCTACGATATTGTGATGAGACGTGTGTCTATTCTAGAGCAGGAAGGCATTGAATTTATCACCAATACCGATGTTGGAAAAGATATTACGGTTGAAGATCTGAAATCGGAATTTGATGCCACAATTATGTGCGGCGGAGCAACTCTCCATCGTGAAATGGAAGTAGAGGGCAGCGATCTTAAGGGTATCCATCCAGCAATGGACTTCCTGCATGCAAATGTAGAAAGCCTGCTTGATTCAAATCTGGAGGATGGAAACTATATATCTGCTGAACATAAAGACGTAATTGTAATTGGCGGGGGAGACACGGGCACAGATTGTCTGGCAACGTCTGTCCGACATAATTGCAAAAGCTTAACACAGTTTGATATTTATGAAAAAAAGAACCTGCTTCGTGAAGTGGATTCCAACCCATGGCCGCAATACCCAATCATTCATCGAGTAGAATACGGCCATGCTGAAGCAAAGGCGCATCAAGGGGAAGATCCGCGGGCCTATGCAGTGCAAACAACTAAATTTGTAGGCGATGAAACCGGTCATGTAAAAGAAGTGCATACCGTTAAAGTGAAAACGCGTTATGAGCATGGCAAAAAAATCCGTGAAGAAATTCCCGGTACGGAAGAAGTCTGGCCAGCTGATCTGGTGCTGATTGCGATTGGTTTCAAGGGACCTGACCAGAATTTAATCAGCAAGCTGAATGTAGAAACTACGATGCGTTCGACCGTGAAAGCTACCTATGGTAATTTCAAGACCAATGTAGAAGGTGTCTTTGCTGCGGGGGATATGCGCAGAGGTCAAAGCCTGATTGTTTGGGCAATTAATGAAGGTAGAGCGGCAGCCCGTGAATGTGACCTGTATCTCATGGGTGAAACGATGCTGCCTTAACAAAAAATGCTGTGGAGAGTATTCCACAGCATTTTTTTGTTCATTATAGGATTATAAGAGATAAAGCTTTTAGGTTCGTAATCCCGGTAAAAACCATTTGCTACTGTGTGTTAGATAGAGTAATATGTAGTATAGTAATAGCAATGATTCGAAATGAGGGTATACAATGAGTAAAACATCCATTTATGGACTAACATACGAACAACTGACAGACTGGCTTGTAGAGCAAGGTGAAAAGCGTTTCCGTGCCGATCAGGTGTGGAACTGGCTATATAAGAAACGTATCTCAAATTTTAATGAAATGAAAAATGTAAATAAGGAAACCATTGAACTTCTTGATAATAGCTTCGTCCTGCATACGTTAGGCGAAGAAATCAGACAGGAGTCTAAGGATGGTACCATTAAATTCCTCTTTAAATTGGAAGACGGCAACCTTATCGAAACGGTGCTTATGCGTTTCCACTATGGATTATCCGTATGTGTAACGACACAGGTCGGCTGTAATATTGGGTGTACATTCTGTGCAAGTGGTCTCTTGAGAAAGAGCCGTGATTTATCCAGTGGAGAGATTGTCGAGCAGATTATGAACGTTCAAAAGCATCTGGATACAATGGGGAATGATGAACGGGTCAGCCACATAGTCGTTATGGGTATCGGAGAGCCGCTTGATAACTTTACGAATCTAATGGATTTCCTTCATGTGGTAAATGACGATCGCGGCCTTAATATAGGTGCGAGACATATTACGGTTTCAACAAGCGGACTTGCCCATAAAATCTATGAATTTGCAGATCAGGATCTGCAAGTGAACCTGGCCATTTCGCTGCATGCACCGAATAATGACCTTCGTACACGCATTATGAAGATAAATAAGGCATTCCCAATAGAAAAGCTAATGAAGGCTGTCGACTACTATTTGGAGAAGAAGAACAGGCGAATCACTTATGAATACATTATGTTAAGAGACGTTAACGATCACCGCGAAGAAGCGATTCAATTGGCAAATCTTATCAATGATCATCGCCATTTAGCCTATGTGAATCTGATTCCTTACAACACCGTTGATGAACATATTGATTATCAGCGCAGTCAGTCAGAGTCAATCCAAGCTTTCTATGAAACACTAAAGGATAGGGGCATTAACTGTGGTGTCCGCTGGGAAAACGGAGCAGACATTGATGCTGCCTGCGGTCAGTTAAGAAGCAAGCAGATTAAGAAGTCTAAAGCGGTATAATCAATTAAAATAGTTATAACTGATAGATAAGGAAAACCCCTGCTGAATTTATTTCAGCGGGGGTTTTTTTGCTTGCTTATATCTTAACTTTTTCTGTTGGTCCTAGCGAAGCATATCTGACTGAAAGAGGTGTATCCTGTATGCCGTTCTTAACAGATGCCTGATTTTTACCTTGGTTTTTTGCTTTGAATAACAAATCATCTGCGTGTATATAGGCACTTTTAATATCATTTCCAGGATTGCATTGAAAATAATATAGCCCAAATGAAGCCGTATAAGAAATTTTAATTGTTTTCGAGCGGAATTCGCAATGTGCGGGTGCCCGTTCGACTTCCTGCTGCAGACGCTGAACAAGCTCCGTACATTCTGAATAGCTTTTTTTCCTGAGAAATATGGTGAACTCTTCTCCGCCGCTTCTGAATAGATAATCCTCTTCACCTAGAAGTCGATCCAAAGTTGTGGCAAAGCTTTGGATGACGGCATCGCCTACAGCGTGGTTATATTTGTCGTTTACCCGTTTGAAAGTATCGATATCCGTAACGATGATACCTATTTTCTCTGCTGAATGGTTTAATTCATTCATGATTTTATTCATATAGGTCCTATTATAAATCTTTGTGAGGAAATCAGTATATGCCATATGCTCGAATCTATCACGCTCAATCTTATGCTGGATGCTTTTCGATTGCAGGACGCCTGACCGGCTGACAAGGTAATTAAGCACGAACAGAGCAATTAATAGCTCCCATTGCCCCTCCATAAGAAAAATGTAAAGCAGTCCATTCGATATTCCTCTTTTCAATGTATCCATAAAGCTTCTGGCTCGTATAAAGTCCCAAGCATCCTGACCGGTATTAATATTTCCGGCAAAATGAAATATGGCAAGAAGAAGGAGCGAGGACAAAAAGTCCGTAAGCGTTACAATGGCAATAATCAATCCCCAAAATCCAAATGGGATTTCTTCAACGTATGGAATTAGACTATAGAAGATAAGGTATCCAAAAGCATTGAGCAGCGCAGGGCCACCAATATTGTAGAACGTATGCAACAGTTCATCTTCATCCGCCGTACCTACTTTTTTTCGGTAAAAATAGACGTAGAAACGGTTAACAATTTCAAAGATAAACAGACCTAGCGGGCCAGCAAATAAAATAAACGAAAGTGCATAGGAAATACTGTAATCTACATTGACATTTCCTGTTTTAACAATTGTTTTCAGATGTGAATAGAGCGTTGTAAATAAAAGATAGACAAAAAACACTTGCAGATAAAAAGGAATCTCTATATTTATCGGACCCGAAGCGATAGCAACAATTAATGAAATGATAAAAATACTAATGATAAAAACTTTTAGCCTAAACATTATCGTTTGTCCTTTCAAATTTATTTAGGAATCGTAATTGTCGCTATGCAAGTGGGTATTATTTCCTATTCTATTTTTATAATAGCATATTTTCTGAAAATATAGTTAGAAAATATGAAAATTTTAAGTTTTTGAGATATAAATTAATCGCTTTTTTAGATAATTTGGAACCAATAAGATAGGGGAGCCGTGATTTGCACGTCATTTCATCCATGAGATAGCTGTTTATTTTTATTTGTGGCAGGGAAGAGGATTTATGGAGCAACTATCTAAAATATAGAGGAGGAATCAAGCTTATGAGCGATGATTTTAAGGTGAATGGTAATAGTAAGAATGAACAGCTTGAACAATTCCGTGTGGATGATCGCGGGAAGAAGATGACCACGAATCAGGGATTAAGGGTCTCTGAGGATGAATTCTCTCTAAAAGCGGGTGATCGTGGTCCGACACTAATGGAAGACTTCCATTTTCGGGAAAAGATGACCCATTTCGACCATGAACGTATTCCTGAACGTATTGTACATGCTAGAGGCTATGCGGCCCATGGTGAATTTGAACTTTATGAATCAATGGAAAAGTATTCAAAAGCGAAGTTTCTCCAGAAACCAGGTTCTACAACTCCAGTATTTGTCCGTTTTTCAACCGTTGCCGGCAATCGGGGATCAGCAGAGACTGTACGTGATGTCAGAGGGTTTGCAACTAAATTCTATACAGAGGAAGGCAATTATGATCTTGTTGGGAATAATATCCCGGTCTTCTTCATTCAGGATGCCGTCAAATTCCCAGATTTAATCCATGCTGTTAAACCCGAACCGCATAATGAAATCCCCCAGGCAGCTTCTGCGCATGATACATTCTGGGACTTTGTCGCGAATAACCAGGAAACGGCACACATGATTATGTGGCATTTATCCGACAGGGCATTACCGAGAAGTTTTCGCATGATGGAAGGGTTTGGTGTACATACCTTCCGTTTGGTAAATGCCGAGGGAAAAAGCCATTTTGTTAAGTTCCACTGGAAACCGAAGCTGGGTGTCCATTCCCTCGTTTGGGACGAGGCGCAGAAAATCAGTGGTAAAAACCCTGATTTTCACAGAATGGATCTCTACGAATCAATTGAAAAAGGGGATTATCCCGAGTTTGAATTAGGTGTTCAGATTATCGATGAGGCCGATGAGTTTATGTTTGACTTTGATATACTCGATCCGACGAAAATTTGGCCGGAGGAGGATGTCCCTGTACAAATCATCGGAAAAATGACACTCAATCGCAACGTGGACAATGTCTTTGCTGAAACGGAACAAGTTGCATTCCATCCGGGCCATGTTGTTCCGGGCATCGACTTCACCAATGACCCGCTTCTCCAGGGCAGGTTATTCTCCTATACGGATACACAGCTTATTCGTCTCGGAGGACCCAATTTCCATGAATTGCCCATCAATCGACCTGTATGTCCGTTTCATAATAATCAGCGTGATGGATATGGCAGACAGACGATTAACAAAGGTCCTGTAAGCTATCACAATAATTCATTGGCTCAAAATACACCTGAAACGGCTGCTGAAGATGATGGCGGTTATGCCCACTACCAGGAGAAAGTGGAAGGACGTAAAGTAAAGGCGAGAAGTAATAGTTTTCTCGACCACTTTTCGCAAGCGACCCTTTTCTGGAATAGTATGAGCGCAACGGAGAAAGCGCATATTGTGAAGGCTTTTAGCTTTGAGCTTGGTAAATGCAAGGAAAAGGCGATTCAGGAGCAGGTCGTTGATATGTTTGCAAATGTAAGCCTGGAGATGGCTCAGAAAGTTGCCGATAATATTGGTATAGCACCACCAGAGC
Organism: Oceanobacillus massiliensis str. N'diop; assembly: GCF_000285495.1. GTDB lineage: Bacteria > Bacillota > Bacilli > Bacillales > Amphibacillaceae > Oceanobacillus > Oceanobacillus massiliensis. The sequence continues at coordinate 859,486 of NZ_HE610976.1, read as the reverse complement.
AAGGAGGATCGAATGTTACTAAGACCTCACCAGCTCTGAGTCAGGAGAATACGCGTAAACTGCCTGATACACGGAAAGTGGCTGTATTGGTAAGCGAAGGGTTCGATGGAAAAGATGTATATACGATTCTGAATGACTTGCAGGAAAAAGGTCTTCAGCCGGAGATTGTCAGTGAGAAATTAGGTGTCATTACAGGTACAGAGGGTATTAAGGTTAATGCTGTTCACACCTTCCTGACAGCCGATTCTGTTTTATTTGACGCCGTTTATGTTGCTGGAGGGGATATGTCCAATCAGACATTCTATCAAAAGACAGTAGCCTTTGTAAAAGAGGCTTACACACATTATAAAGCCATTGGTGCAACACATGCAGGTATAAACGTTCTGCAGGAAAATAGTATGCTTAAAGCACCAGGTATTATTACTGGTGACGTTAATGACACATTTGTATCTGACTTTACAGAGGCAATCACGAAGCATCGCCACTGGTCACGTGCCGTAATGGAATAGATTATATGAAATAGGGTGATATATATCACCCTATTTTTTTATGGGAACCTTCCCGGAAGTATTGTTGTACCATATTTTGCAGTTGATAGAAGCTGCGTGCTATTACAATGAGTCTCCGTATATTTCCTGCATCATAATTGGATCTTCTTTTTATTATCAAGTACTTGTTATGTTTTAGATTTCGATGGGTATCTATATTACTCTATCTATATTTATATACTTGTTTGAAATCCACTCCATGGAAAGCTATGTCGCGCGTTTAGAAATTTTATATGAAAACAGCCTATATGCTAAGTGATAGTCAGGGGAGGGGATAGAGAAAAATTCGGTTGTCTTTACACTTGATTACATTATTGTGTACATGTATACTTTAAAAGTAATATTGTTTTCAAAAAAGTAAACATGTATACAAAATGGAACACACCCCGTTATAACAACGTGTGCAGATTGTATGCATGTATACATAAAAGAATACATTCATTGCGTTATTGTATATTTATTGAAAAACAATTATTCTAGTAATGAATGGAAAATGAGAGAGGGGAAATAAAAAATGGTGAAATCGAGAGTAGCGGCAGTAGACGTCGGAAACGATGCATTAAAAGGAAATTTTGGTAAATTGGAAAATGAATTGTATATACCTAACGTTATTGCCCCTGATTTAGAAGACCGACCTGTCATTGGAATTGAAGAATTGGATCAAAAAGATGTATTGGACAATATTCATATCCGGGTTCACTCGCCAGCCCTAGATGAAAATGGCATTATTTATCGAGTAGGAAATCTAGCAACAAAAACTACTAATTCACAGGAACTTGATCCAGGAAGCAGTAAATCAGAAGAAGATCAGACGCTTATCATGTTATTCGCTGCACTGGCCCTGGACGCAGTCAGCACAGAAGATTTTAAAGAAAAAAATCAGGTTATTGATGCCCTTTATACACTGGGAACCGGCCTGCCGTTAAGGGAAGTCAAAGAAGGTAAGGATGTCGGATACCGTTCAGAGCTATTAGGTTCCGTTCATCAGGTAGAATTTCTGATCACACCGAGATACCAGGGGAAAAAGGTAAATATTAAGTTTGAAGAAGTTAAAGTATATCCGGAAGGCTTTGCTGCCTATGTTAATCTGATTATGGATAACGAGTTGAAAGTAATCAATAAGGAATTGATTGATAAACAGATATTGATCCAGGATATAGGAGGCCTATCAACCGATATCGCCGTAATCCGAAATAGAAATGTGGATGATGACAAAGCACAAGGATTCAATTTGGGCGTATCTGAATCATTGGAAGATATCCGGGAAGAGATTCGATCCAAGCACGGAGTGGAACTGGACAGTCGCCGTGATGTGGTGGATATCATCACTAGAAAGAATGACCGTCACCATATTATGGTAAAAGGAAGCAGAACGAACGTACATGATATTACAGATCATATTCTGCTTGAACTTGCGAAGAAAGAATATCGTTTCTTGCGCAATGTCTGGGCGAAGAACTCTCAATCCGAGATATGCTATTTCGTTGGTGGAGGATCTGCTGTCCTTAAAGACTATATAAAAGCATTGAATAACAAGCTGGATGGTTTTAATATTGAATTCTTTGAGGATGAAAATGAAAGTATTTGGATGATGGCGAATGCTTATTATAAACTGATTTCCGATTTTATTCGTAAGGCTGAACCTGTAAAAGATACAAAGGAAGAAAAAGCGACTTCAAAAGCAAAATAAATAGGGTGAGATCATGTCGAAAAATAGTATAGAGAGGGGCCAATCGATCACGTTTCGTGTCCCCTCCGATACACCTGATTACTTATTGAAAAAATTGCAGAATCTGAAGGAAACCGAGCGAAGGAACTTTTCGAGCAAAATTGCCGGATTCGTTCTAAAAGGTGTCAATGAAACCTCTGGAAGAGAGAAGGAAACGGTAACGATTCCGCTTCCGAAGCAGCTCACAAAGGAACAGAGAAGCTGGCTGAAGCATGAACACTCAGAGGCGCTTATTGGGAGCATACTGCATCACTTATTAAGTGATCCAATGCGTGCTACCACTTTGCTGGCCGCGCTAAACAGCAATACGAGTGATATTGATGAAGCTTTATACCTTCAGGAAGCCCCGAATAAAGAAAAACAGAAGAATTTAGATCAGGATAAGGATATTGATCTGGATGATTTTAGTCTGGATGGACTGGATATACATGAAGAAGTTGAGGAAGAAGATGAAGACCCATTGAGTGATTTCTTCTCCAGTATGAATAAATAATCAAAAAAGATACCGAATAGGATGAAAATCTTATTCGGTATTTTTTTATATTGAAAACTTTTTTAACTTCACAAAGGTATATATTGTATAGAACGATTTATAAGGGGGGTAATGCTGTTGGCAGATCAGGAAAGAAAGCTTATCAAAAAGATAAAAAAGGAAACCAGCAAGCCTTTAAAAAACTGTATGACAAATATGCTGGCTATTCTCTCCGAACAGCCTATGCACTAACAAAAAATTCCGCTGATGCCTCGGATATTGTCCAGGAAACGTTTATCAGGGTCTTCCGAAATATCGAATCCTATGATATGACAAAACCATTTCGGCCGTGGTTTTATCAAATTTTGGTAAATGAAAGCAGAAGATATATGCAAAAAAAGGCCAAAGAAGCAATCAGTATTGAATCTGAACAGCTATTGGACCATTTGAATCAGCAAATGGATGAAGAAAAGGATTTTGAACAGCTTGAATCAGCTTTGGACCTGCTAGGCGAACACCATCGGACGGTCCTTGTCTTAAAATATCTGAACGGATTTTCGGAGCAGGAAATTGCAGACATCCTTCAATTGAATATAAATACTGTGAAATCAAGGCTGTACAAGGCAAGACAACAGTTAAAAGCAGCTTTAGGAGGTGTTGTTGATGAGTAGGGACAAAATGGAACAGCAGATGGAGCAAATCCTCAAGAAACAAACAGAAGAAGCAATGAACCTAAAGGATGGTACATGGAATAAGATCAATCAGGAGCTATTCTCATCCACAGCCGAACTAAAAGTAAAAGCCGCCAGGAAAGTGAAGCGAAAAGGAAGGGTATTTGCCATTGCCGGGCTAAGTACAGTGGCGATAATTACCATTTTATTCTTTGGAATGATGACTGATCAAGGGCAGGCAATGATCCAAAACTTAAAAGATATGTTTGTTGAGGAAAAGCAGGAGGAAATTGAACTGGAAGGTCACAAGGAAGATACAAATGTTCAATTGGAAACGAATGAGGAGCTGCGTTATATCATCTATATTGATGAAGATCGCTACAAAATGGTTGAAGGTGACTTGGTAGATAGAATCGAGACGATCGAGCCTCTAGGTGAGAGATATCCGGAAGTTTATATGGAGATAACGCGGATGGATGACACCACGACAAAGGAAGTGGAGGCAGTTATAAAGGATGCGATTGAAGCGGATCCAAAAATGGAATTGCATCGTGAAGAAAGTGTGACAGTACCGATTGAGGCAGAAATGATACAGGCAATGGGCAGCGGATATTCGAGCGATGGAGGACAATGGGATACACCAATACACCGTTATTATGTGACCGATGAGGATGAAGGTCAGGTCTTCGTCATTAAACAGGTCTACTTCCTTGAGGCTGCAGAGGGTCACGGGGCGCGATTCAGTTATATGCTGGAAAGCTTTAAAGTAGTTAAATAAAGATTTAAACCTTCTTAATAAAAAGTGCAATGCCCTATGCGGCTTGCGCTTTTTTTATGAGAATAAAAGCGAGCTTCTTACCATGCAGAATAAATATCGTTATTTTTGCAAGACTAAGCGGGAAAAGGGGGTAACATAATGGAATTTGATTGGGTATGGAAAGCAATCCTAATCGTAATTGCAGGTACTTTCCTTCTTAGAGTGGCGGGCAGAAAGTCCATATCTCAGATGACGCTTGCGCAAACAGTGATTATGATTGGAATCGGCTCGTTACTCATACAGCCTTTAGCAGGAAAAAATGTCTGGGTCACCATTGGGGTTGGACTTGTTTTGATTCTAACATTAATATTAATGGAATTTATTCAGGTGAAAGGCGATTTTTTTGAAGGTCTTTTGACGGGCAAGGCAAAACTTCTTATTGAAAATGGAATACTTAACGAAAAAAATCTTCAAAAGCTGAGGATTACTGTAGATCAACTTGAAATGAATCTAAGGCTTCAGAATGTTTCAAAGCTAAGTGATGTAGAATGGGCAACACTTGAGCCGAATGGAAGAATCGGATTTATACTAAAACAGGATGTACAGCCTGTAACAAAAAGAGAATTCAATGAATTTGCAGAGGTGATTTTAACAAGTTTAGCAGAACTGCAAATAGACAAGACTAGGACAAATGATTACCTGCAGAAGATAAACAAACAACCTCTCAAGGAAAGTGAACAGGAGAATATCTTCGCAGAGGTGAAGCGAAACCATCATAAAAATAGCCCGCCAAAGCATTTAAGGTAATGTTGAAAGATGGGCTTTCCATTCTTTTGAGTTGTATAGAAATGTAGTGCCATCGATTGTTATTCAGAAAATAAATCCGGGTACTATTTAAGTTAGATTAAGTTTTGCAGGTAAAGGGAAAAATCCTAATATTACCGTTTGGGGAGGAAATTTAAATGGAACATGACAGTTATATGCCGATGACATCTGTGGGAAGCGGGGACCTCATACAAGTTGCAGATGACGTGTATTGCTTTACCAATCAGATTGTAAACCTCTGCTTTGTCGGTAATTCCGACAACTGGGTTTTGGTCGATGCGGGGATGCCGAAGTCTTTCGATAAAATTATCGAGCAGGCAGAAGAAATTTATGGGGAAAATGCTAAACCAAAGGCACTAATATTGACTCATGGACATTTTGATCACGTTGGGGCTGCAGCAGAACTGGTGGAAAAATGGGATATTCCTGTCTTTGCCCATACCCTGGAATTACCATTCTTAACGGGAAAAGAAAGCTATCCAGAACCAGATTGGACGGTTGAAGGTGGTCTCGTTGCCAAGCTTTCAATGTTCTTTCCGGATGAACCCATTAATCTGAGAGGAATTTCCCAATTGCCTGACGACGGCACAGTACCGGGAATGCCAGGGTGGAAATGGATCCATACGCCTGGCCATAGCCGTGGGCAGGTGTCCTTATTCAGAGAAGCGGACAGGACCCTGATTGCAGGGGATGCATTCATTACCGTAAAGCAGGATGAACTGTTGAAGGTTACACTGCAAACGAAAGAGGTGAATGGCCCTCCACGTTACTTTACACCAGATTGGAGAGCGGCAGAAGAATCTGTTCAGCAACTTGCTGCATTAAATCCGCAAAAGGCAATTACTGGCCATGGTGTTCCAATTTCAGGCGAGGAATTGCAAGAAGGGCTGAAAAGGCTCGCTGACAATTTCAAAGAGTTAGCCGTTCCAGATCATGGGCGATATGTGACAGAGCAAAAAAATGATAGGGACTAAATCCTATAAGTGAGAGTTGCCATTAGAAGGCACTCTCATTTTTTAGTAACTAGAATTGATTGATTCTTTACCCCCCGCTCCCGAAATACACTGCGCATTCCGCGTATTTCCTCCGCTAAGATTTGGTTTTCTGAATCAAATTACTGATATTCGATTCGATGTAATTTGATGATATGCTTTATCCCCTCTCCGGAAATACACTACGCTTTCCGCGGGCTCGCGCTAAGCCAGAGTACTACTTGCGATTGCTTCCTTGCTCCCTTGCACCGAGGAAGCATACTGCGCAGTGTTACTGGCAGACGCAGGTGCATCTAGTGGGTCTTAGCGTCTTGGCTTTTTCTGAAGACAAAAAAGCTAAAGTGAATTTCCCCATTTCTATGCTGCTCTCTCAATTATTTATAGAAATTATAGTGTGGTAATCGCCACTCCGGAAATACACTTCGCTTTCCGCGGGCTCGCGCTAAGCCTCCTCGCTCGCAAAGTTCGCTCTCTGTGGGGTCTTA
>NZ_HE610976.1:843954-852523 GCF_000285495.1 Oceanobacillus massiliensis str. N'diop | reverse complement strand
CCCGCCGCGGAAAGCGACTGCCCGGAGCAGAAATCGGCCGAAGCAGTTATCGAATTTATTGAGTTTTATTCTTTATAATCGATTGTATTATAATAAATGATAATTTTAAATGGCTGATAGTAGCCATGGAGATTCAGCGGGAAAAGCAACGGCTGAAGGTCCTGCAAGAAGCCGGTTTTGCTTCTGAGGAAGCTAAGAGCGCCCGCCGCGGAAAGCGACTGTCCAGAGCGGAAATCGGCCGGAGTAGTTATCGGGTTTACTAACTGCCTTCTTTATAGAGTAAATCCATAAATAATTTGAAATGATTGGTAGAAGCCAAGGAAGTACAGCAAGAAAAGCAACAGCTGAAGATACCGCAGAAAGTGGGTTTCTTCCGAAAGCTGAAAGCGCCCGCCCGGAGTGGAAATCAGCCGAATCTGTTACATCATCGTTTATATATTTAACATAAAACCAACCATCTTTGAGAAAACAGTCATTTGAAAAGGACCAGCCCGTTTTTCTGAACTGTTAAAAAGTTATCGCAAATCAATAAATAGTGTGGTATAATCACGTTTAAATATTTAGAAAACGACGAATGGGGGAAGAGATTTGAGAAAATTACTTATGCTTTTCACGATTACAGCAATTATAATGTTAGCTGCATGTGGTTCCGATGACGCCGGAGATACTGATGGCGCTTCTTCCGATGGTGGAGATACATATAAGATAGGAGCAACGCAGATTGTAGAACATCCATCACTTGATGCGGCATACGAAGGATTCAAGGATGCGTTGACAGATGCTGGACTGGAAGTGGAATATGATTTCCAAAGTGCACAAAATGACCAGAATAATGTGAAACCAATCTCTGATGGTTTTGTAGCAGATGATGTGGATTTGATATTCGCCAACTCGACACCAAGTGCACTGGGGGCTTTGCAGGCAACAAGTGATATCCCGATTGTCTTTACATCGGTTACGGACGCTGTAGATGCTGGTCTTGTTCCATCAATGGAAGAACCAGGAGAAAATATTACAGGCGTGGTTGATCTTCACCCGGAACAGATTGAAGCAACGGTTGATTTCATCAGTACCTATTTTGAAGGGGCTACAGTAGGAATGGTATATAATGCGGGAGAGCAAAATTCTGTCACACAAGTCGAAACAGTGAAAACGGCAGCAGAAGAAAAGGGACTGGAAGTAGTTGAACGAACTGTGGCCAATTCTGCTGAAGTGCAGCAGGCAGCAACGACGCTTGTCGGAGAAGCGGATGTATTCTATATTATTACCGATAATACAGTGGTCTCTGCCCTGGACAGTGTGGTAGGGGTTACCAATGACCAGGACATTCCCCTTATTGTAGGGGAGCCCGATTCTTTAGCTAAGGGTGGCTTTGCAACATTCGGAATTGATTATCATACAATCGGATACCGTACTGGGGAAATGGCGGCGGAGATATTGACTGGTGAGAAGGCTCCAAGTGATTTCCCTGTAGAGTACCCACCTGAAATTCAATTGTTTATTAATAAGCAAGGTGCCGAGGAACAAGGAATAGAATGGAATCCGGAATGGGATGATATGGCACAATTTGTCGAGTAATATTTTAACTGCTGGAGCCAGGTGATTATCTGGCTCCTTACCGTTATAGCTATAAACTTCATGGATTTGCGGGAGGAAGAGAATCATGTTCATTTCTTTATTTGGTGCTGTCGAATCAGGGGTTATCTATGCCATTATGGCTCTAGGTGTTTATTTAACCTTCCGTGTATTGGATTTTCCTGATCTGACAGTCGATGGCAGTTTTGTGACGGGAGCGGCTGTTGCTGCAATCTCAATCGTAAATGGCATACCGCCTGTAATAGGAACCTTATTTGCCTTGCTTGCCGGATTTATAGCTGGATGTATAACCGGCTTATTACATACAAAAGGGAAAGTAAATGCATTGCTAGCAGGGATTCTCATGATGACTGCCCTTTATTCCATCAATCTGCGCATATTGGGACAACCTACATTATCGATGTTGAATGAGATGACTGTATTTAAACAACTGGATTCATTCTGGTCCGCGATTGGTATTGATAGTGCTCTTAACGGGCTTCTCTCACTACTCGGGATAGATAGACTGCCTTCCACATGGGCAATTGTTATCGTTATGGTTGTGGTTACGATAGTGATCAAGCTTGTGACAGACTACTATTTGAAAACAGAAGTTGGTCTTGCTCTCCGGGCAATCGGAGATAATAAAAAAATGATTCGGAGTCTTTCGGCCAATACTGACAATCTGACAATTGTAGGTGTCGGAATCTCCAATGCTCTGGTGGCGTTATCTGGTGCATTGATTGGACAGCATGGGGGATTTGCCGATGTCAATATGGGAATCGGAATGATTGTCATCGGGCTGGCATCGGTCATCATTGGTGAGGCGCTATTTGGTACGAAAACAATTGCCAGAGCTACGCTAGCGGTTATTGGGGGAGCGATTATTTATCGGATCATTGTGACGCTGGCACTCCGGGTGGAATTTCTTGAAACGGGGGATATGAAGCTGATTACGGCAATCATCGTTATCTTCGCATTGGTCGGTCCTAGAATCTATCAGGTGAGGAAAGAAAAGAAGCGGCGTCTTCAAAAGCGGCAACAGCTAAGTGCTCAGACTGGAGGGAAGTACAGTGCTTAATATTACCAGCATTTCCGTAACCTTTAATGAAGGTACTCAGGATGAGAAAAAGGCGTTAAATAATATTGATCTTAACTTGAAACAGGGAGATTTCGTCACGGTTATTGGGAGTAATGGAGCGGGTAAATCAACACTGATGAATGTCATTTCCGGTAATATTCTTCCAGACGCAGGTGATGTTTTCATTAGCGAAAAACAGGTCGTTAATTTGCCGGAGTATAAACGGTCAGCATTCATAGGGAGAGTATTCCAGGATCCGATGGCAGGTACGGCTCCATCGATGACGATTGAAGAAAATCTGGCGATGGCTTATTCGCGGAATAAGAAGAGAAAATTAAAATATGGCGTTACAAAGAAGCGGAAGGACTTGTTCAGGGAACACCTTCAAACACTGAATCTTGGCCTGGAAGACCGTCTATCGGCTAAGGTCGGATTGCTTTCCGGCGGGGAACGTCAGGCCCTTTCTCTGCTAATGGCTACATTTACAAAACCGAACATTCTGCTGCTGGATGAGCATACCGCAGCACTGGACCCATCCCGTGCCGAGCTGATCACATCACTTACCGAAAAAGTTGTCCGGGAATCAGGACTGACAACATTGATGGTCACACATAATATGCAGCAGGCACTTGATCTCGGCAATCGATTGATAATGATGGATAAAGGTCAAATCATATTCGAGGCTCATGGAGAAGCTAAACAGGAGCTTACCGTTGAAAGACTGCTGCAGGAATTTCAGCGGATTCGCGGTGAACAGTTTGAGGATGATCGAGTTGTGCTGGGATAAGCATATCCAGTAGACAGTGCGCCGCCATTGTGAATGGAAGATTAGGCAGCGCGAAAATTCAGTGTTTTATAAGAAGCAGCTAATTGGCAGGTAGAACGTGGCGTAGAACCGCGTTTTCCTGCTGTTTTTTGTTTAGGTACCAGTTCCTGGCTGCCTGGCTGATATTTATTGAGGAGGTTTATACTTTCTTTGTATGTTTTAGATGGTTGGGGAAGTTAAATCTATTAGGGTTGAATATAAGTTTACGAGAGCTGCGAAATCAAGTGATTCGACTGTATATCGACTTTTAAAAAGGAAAAAAGATAAGAAATTAATTGCTTTCAAACTTTTTATATGATAATGTTTAATACAAGATATTGACCATATATAAACCGAATAACACTATATATTGTATATGAATAAAGGTGACATCACATCATATGTCTTAAAAGGGAACCCGGTGCAATTCCGGGACTGTCCCCGCAACTGTAAGTGTGGATGAACGAGAATACCACTGTATTGACTGTAACTGTGCAGCGATATGGGAAGGACTCTAGTAAAAAGAAACACAAGTCAGGAGACCTGCCTTTATTTGAAGTTTCATTTCTCCGGGTGAGAGATTATGAGACGATAGGAATACATATTTCTGTCGTTTTGTAGCCGTTCATCCATTGAGGAGGAACGGCTTTTTCGTTGTACATACATATAGAGATAGGGAGGCATTATTCATGATAGCGGAGAAGGCAATGAACGATGAAAAAATCATAAGCAAGATTAATGAGGTATCAGAAGGCCTGTCGATTGATAGAGAGCATTGGGCCCACAAGGCGCTGAAAACCGTAAAACGAGATGCAGCACCAGAAAAAGCAGCAGATACAATGATTAAACTTGCACTGGAGAATATTGATGAAGCAAATCCGGATTGGACATATGCTGCAGCAAGAATATATTTGCAGGAGCTGTACCGAAAAGCGGCCGTTAACCGCGGTTGCAGAAATGACCATAAACCCGGATCGAAATACGGCTCATTCTATCAATTGGTGCAGTCTTTAACAGATCAAGGCGTCTATGCGGATAATATTATCTCCAAGTATTCAAAAGCAGAGATGGAGCATTTGGAGCGGGTCATCAATCCGGAGAAGGATAATCTGTTTACCTATCTGGGGATCTATACCATCGCAACGCGTTATTTGGCAACGGACCATGATAAAAACATCTATGAACTGCCGCAGGAACGGTGGATGATTATCGCAATGTATCTCATGCAGGATGAGAATCGCATACAGCGGATGAAGCTTGTGGAAGAAGCTTATTGGGCCTTAAGTAATCTGTATATGACAGTAGCTACGCCTACACTTGCCAATGCCGGTAAAACACACGGACAATTATCAAGCTGTTTTATCGATACCGTCGATGATAGTCTGCAATCGATCTATGACAGCAACACCGATATCGCAAAACTCTCCAAAAACGGTGGCGGAATTGGGGTTTACATGGGAAGAATTCGTGCTAGAGGAAGCTCCATCAAAGGATTTAAAGGGATGTCGAGCGGGGTGGTGCCATGGATTAAGCAGTTGAACAACACCGCGGTCAGTGTCGATCAGCTTGGGACCAGGAAAGGTGCCATTGCGATCTATCTGGATGTGTGGCATAAGGATATAGAATCCTTCCTCGATTTAAAACTGAATAATGGCGACGACCGCATGAGAGCGCATGACATATTTACTGGAGTATGTTTACCGGATTATTTCATGGAAAAGGTTGAAAAGCGGGAAGACTGGTATTTGTTTGACCCGCATGAAGTAAGACAGGTTATGGGTTTTTCGCTTGAAGATTTTTATGACGAAGAGATTGGAAACGGTGAATGGAGAAAAAGGTATGAGGCATGTGTGCAATCAGATAAGCTAACGAGGAAAAAGATAGCCGCCATCGATATTATGAAGCGGGTCATGAAGTCGCAGTTGGAATCTGGTACACCGTTTATGTTCTACCGGGATGAGGTCAACAGGCAGAACAGCAATAGCCATAAGGGGATGATCTATTGCTCGAATCTATGTACAGAGATCACACAGAATCAGTCTCCAACACAGTTTATTGAAGAATTTCTTGAAGATGAAAATATGATTGTTAAAAAATATCAAGCAGGTGACTATGTTGTCTGTAATTTAAGCTCGATAAATTTAGGCAAGGCAGTTCCAGATCAGGTGCTGGAGCGTCTGATAAACATTCAGGTCCGTATGCTTGATAATGTAATCGATATTAATACACTGCCAATTAAACAGGCAGAGCTGACCAACAAAAAATACCGCGCTATCGGACTTGGAACATTCGGATGGCATCACCTGCTGGCCCTTGAGAATATTAAATGGGAATCCGATGAGGCAGTGGAGTATGCTGATCATCTTTATGAAAAGATAGCCTACTTAACTATTAAAAACAGTATGGAATTAAGCAGGGAAAAAGGGAGCTATCCCGCATTTGCAGGCAGCAAATGGAGTACCGGGGAATATTTTGCGAACAAAGGCTATAGCAGTGAAGCATGGGCAGCGCTAGAAGCAGAGGTAGCACGCAACGGCATGCGTAATGGATACCTAATGGCCGTAGCCCCCAATTCTACAACTGCGATGATCGCCGGCTCAACGGCAAGTATTGATCCGATTTTCAATGTTTTTTACAACGAAGAGAAAAAGGATTTCAAAATTCCTGTAACAGCACCGGAATTGAATCATCGGACTTATGATATTTATCGCCGGTCAGCATATATCGTTGATCAGCGCTGGTCCGTTAAACAAAATGCTGTAAGACAAAAACATATTGATCAGAGTATTTCATTCAATTTCTACGTGCCGAATACAATACGGGCATCTATTTTGCTTGATTTGCATCTGCAGGCATGGAGGGAAGGTATAAAGACAACCTACTATGTCCGTTCCACATCAAATGATGTGGAGGAATGTGAGTGGTGTCAAAGTTGAGGGTACTGATTGCATATTTATCCTATAGCGGCAATACAAAAGAGGTTGCCGAGATATTGCACCGGAAATTGGATGAAGAAGGTTTCTCCGTAGATATGCATCGTATTGGTGCAGATGCCCCGTTTTGTCCTGAAGATTATACGTATATCTTCATCGGGACATTCACTTGGGACAGGGGAAGTACACCGGATGAAGTGAAGGACCTTGTGCTGGAGATTGGATATAAGCCGGCCAATATCGCGATATTTGGAACTGGGGATACGCAATTTGGCGGTGACCATTTATTCTGCAGAGCGGTGGATCGACTGTCCAGATTTTATCATAGTCCCTGGGATGGGCTGAAGATCGAACAGTCGCCAAGAGGTAGTCAAGAACGGAAAGTTGAAAAATGGGTAGAAGGAGTTTTGCAGCATGACAAAAGCTTTGCTTGAAAAAGCTAAGACATTGGAGCCGATTAATCCGAATAAATCAACTGGATTATTTGGAGGGAAGTCAAGTGGAATATTGAACTGGAATGATATTGCCTATCCGCATTGGCATAAGATCTATAAGCGGCTTGTAGGGAACTACTGGCAGGCTGATGAGGTGAATATGTCGAGTGACGTGAAGCAATTTCCAGAGCTGACAGCGGATGAACAGGAAGCATATCTTAAAATAATCGGACTATTATCGACCTTAGATGGTCCACAGACGAGGACAGCCTTGCTTTTATCTTTATATGCAACAGACCCCTCTGTCCAGTCTATTATGGCAGTCATCGCCCAGCAGGAAGCTGTCCATAATGAAAGCTACTCCTATGTACTTTCTTCTGTAGTCTCGCTTGACGAACAGAATCAGGCATTCCAGCAAGGAAGAATCAATCCAGTACTGCTGAAGCGAAACGAAACCATCATGCAGCAATATAATTTATTTGTTGAGGAGCCGACAATTGAAAATATCTTAAAGACGCTTGTCTATACGTCATTGCTTGAAGGAATGTTCTTTTATTCTGGCTTTGCCTTTTTCTATCATCTGGCAAGGCAAAATAAGATGGTCGGGACCTCAACGATGATCAGCTATATTAATCGTGACGAGCTCGAGCATGGCCGTTTCATTGCAGAACTGTTCCGTGCAGCCTTGTCAGAGAATAGTGAGGCTAACAATAATGAATTTATCAATTGGATTTATTCCCGTTTCAGGCAGTCAGCAGAACTGGAAATCGAATGGTCCAGTCACATTTTGGGCAAAGTAGAGGGCATTGACCTGGATGAGATGGAAGGATATATCCAATATCGTGCCAATAAAATGCTGCGGATGATGGGACTAAGTGAAATTTATCCGGAGCATGTGGATAACCCGATGCTATGGATTAGAGCCTACGTCGATAATTTTGACGGAACAAAAACGGATTTCTTTGAACAGAAATCAAGGCAATATACGAAAACAAGCGACCTGAATGGATTTGATGATCTTTAACTATTGCGGTTGAAAGCAAGAATTTCCTAAGCAAGCTTAACTGAAGGCTCTTAAGTAATGTTGTTATTTCTAACTCTGTATTTGGTGAAAAATGCCACATAACTAGAAATCATTGGTGCTTTATCCGCTGGAGTCTCCGTGTATTCTCTCCGCTGTGATTTAGCTTTCTGAATCAAATTACTGATATTCGATGTAATTTGATGATATGCTTTATCCTCGCTTGGGAGATACACTTCGCTTTCTGCGGGCTCGCGATGAGCCAGGGTACGACTTGCGCTTACTCCTTTGCTCCCTTGCACCGAGGAACCCTGCTTCGAAGTGAAACTGGAAGACGCAGGTGCACAAGCGGGGTCTTAGGGTCTTCGGTTTATCTGAAGACAAAAAAGCCAAAGTGAATTTCCTTATTTCTATGCTGCTATGTCCATTTATAGAAATTGTGATGGGAAATCACCGCTCCGGAAATAAACTGCGCTTTCCGCGGGCTCGCGCTAAGCCTCCTCGCTCGCAAAGTTCGCTCCCTGTGGGGTCTTAGCGTCTTCGCTTTCCCGCAGGAGTCTACGTGTATTTCCTCCGCTAAGATTTGGCTTTCTGAATCAAATTACTGATATTCGATTATGAAGCTGATTGATTGGAGCATAGGGCAGTCGACTCCAGCGGGAAAAGCAACAGGTGAAGATCCCGCAAGAAGCCGGTTTTGCTTCTGAGGAAGCTGAAGCG
>NZ_HE610976.1:805392-843722 GCF_000285495.1 Oceanobacillus massiliensis str. N'diop | reverse complement strand
GCAGTTATCGGGTTTACTAACTGCCTTCTTTATAGAATAAATCCATAAATAATTTGAGATAGCTGATAGAAGCCAAGGAAGTACAGCAGGAAAAGCAACGGCTGAAGATCCCGCAAGAAGCCGAGCTTGCTTCCGAGGAAGCTGAGAGCGCCCGCCGCGGAAAGCGACTGCTCGGAGCGGAAATCGGCCGAAGCGTTTATCGGTTTTACTAAGTGCTTTCTCTTTAGAATAAATCCATAAATAATTTGAGATAGCTGAGAGCGCCCGCCGCGGAAAGCGACTGCCCGGAGTGGAAAGTGACAGAGTCTGTTACATCGCATTTTATACAATTTATGTAAAAACAACCTAAATTGAAAGAATCGAAACAAAAGAAAAGAAGCATGATTGGCGAGGTCGAAATCCGGTCCCTAATCATGCTTCTCTTATTTGCTGCTCAATCAGGCAGGGAAATTCTTATTATAATTCATCCAGTACGACAATTTCTCCTGACACAGCATCGACGCCATACTCACAGTCAATCTTGCCGCATAAAATATAACGCTTCTGCTTTTTATCGTACACATAAACGGGTGTGATTTCAATGTGGGGACGAAGCTTTTCGAACGCCTCATCTTCCGTTATCTGCGGTCTGTCGGCCGTTTCAAAATCCTTAAACATCTCCAGAATGACTTGGTTATCCACAAAATAGATTGCCTCGTATTTTTCTTCATCGATGATGAGTTTAATCTTCCTGTCGATAACACGGGCGTCAGGGCTGACTGGTTTGATTTCGGCGAAGATATACCCTTTTTCGCGCCATAATCCCGAAAGTCTCCATTTTCCGCTATCTTCCGGGAATTCAGCTCTAAGGAAGTTTCGAACTGCTGTCTCTGCCTGCTGTTGATCATTGACAGTCAATATCTCATCGTCATGATGCGTTCCATCTGAAAACAATTCTTCTGGACTTACCTCGAGTGAAAGATCAATCTTCTGCTTGGAAAAAGGCTCATTGATTGGTTCCTGCCATTCCAGAATGCTATCACTATGTGTAAAAGATTGTGGAGCTTCGACCTCGTCAAAGGAAATCGTACGCTTGCCATCATTCGTTATAAAAACGGTAGATGTGCCATAAACAGCTTTCCATTTTTCCTCTTCTTCAAGCGGTATTTCCAGTAATTTGTTTTGTGATTTTGCAATAGGTTCGATTAATTCAGCTGTCAGTCCAAATGGTTCCCAGTTTAGCTGTTTTTCATTTGGGAAGGACCCGGAAACGGAGAATAATGACAGTTTTCCATCCTCATTGAATTTCATTACGATCGAGCCAGACGGGTAAACCGCTACATTATCAACCGCTGCCTGGAACAGTAACTCCTTCTCCTCTTCATGCACCAGCTTGAATTGCCTGCCAAACTCAAGACCGGTTTCATTTTCAATCCATTCGATAGCAAGCTCTGTACTTGCAGCTGGCGGAAAAGCAGCTTCGGTCATGTTTTCTCCTGCAACAAAAATGATCTCTTTAACCATTTTGGTATCGATGTCTATATCAATGCTGGCCGTGCCAGGAGGATTGTAATCTTCATTTGATTCATCAGCCTCATTTGGAAACCATTCCATGTTTAATACATACGCTGTTTCATTTGAATTCAATTGTTCACGAAATATATGATGCCTTTTTAAATAGTAGTTCCCAAGATTGAACTTTTCAGCTGTGTAATCAATGATATCCTGCAATTTTTCGTCCATTCCAATACCTCACTTATTCATTAATTGCCTATAGTATATCACAAGGTATTCTTAATGAAAGTGATTGGCAAGGCCATTGGTGATGGCCTTTGCTACCTGCTTATGATAATCAGCTGTTTGAATGACAGCGAGATCATTGGGATTGGAAATGAACCCGAGCTCGATCAGTACAGATGGAGCAGTTGTGTTTCTTAGTACACGGAAATCCGCCTGCATGATTTCCCGGTTATCAAGCTGCACGGAAGCTGCCAACGATGATTGGATATTCTGCGCCAGTCCGTAATCTGCCTGATCTCCAAAATAGGTGCTGATACCATTTACGGTTAGAACAGGAAAAGAATTATAATGGAGACTGATAAAGGCATCCGTATCGTAAGTATTGCTGATTTCGGCACGCTCATTCAGCGGTACAAAGTAATCACTTGTTCTGGTTTCAATGACGGTTGCCCCTGCATTGCGCAATTCGCTGGTAACCTCAGCGGCAGTTAAAGAAACCAAGTCCTTTTCATATACACCATTAAGCCCGACTGCACCAGGATCTTTTCCACCATGTCCCGGGTCAATAACAATATGGAGGCCATCCAATGTCTTTGATGGATTGGTTGAATCTGTTTCCTCTGCAGTTGTAGCGATCTGAGTCGATGCAGGACTAGCCTGATTGCCAGAATCGTTTGTGAGCCATGCAGCAATCCACCCGGTCGAATCACCTTCCAATTCAACCTGATGCCAATCACCGGCAGTATCTACCAAATTGTATGTATCCCCCATCTTTGCAGAACCAACAACCGGATGATTCTTCCCTGGACCGGAACGAAGATTGACACTGTCTGCAGTTACAGTTATTGCCTTAATCGTTTGATTGGCGGGAGCTGCGGGGTTAGCTGAAGCAGTGGTATCTTCTGTTTCAGCAGGTATCAAATGATGTCTCGCTACCCAGACTTCTTTCCCGCCGTAATAGGTTTGTACCCAGCCATATGCTTCTTTGAATGCCACTACGCTGTTCCCTTTGCTAAGTGATCCGACAATGTCCGAATCTGCAGCTGGCTCACTTCGCACATTCAATACATTAGGACTTACTTTATAGGTTTTGCCATCATGCGCGAAAGAAGAATGAGGGAAAAGGACTGACAGCAGCAGAACGAATCCAATGCCAACGAAAAGATTTCTCATGTTATCCTCCTCTGTATCAATATTAAGACTATTAAATCAATAGTATCTATAATAGCACTTCTTTGAGAGGAATAAACATTCTATTGGAAAAATCATTCCATCAGACTAGCAATATTTGAAAAGATAATCGTATTTAACTATATTGTCCCGTCTTACTGGAATACGGAAAATGGATGACTGGTCATTTTCATTTCATAGCCTATAAAAGAACAGCAAATCTAAAATACAGGAACGACAAAGAAACGTGCTGAATAGTACTCATTTCATCACGTTCTTCTCTAGTAGGATTCAGTAGGTACCTCTAATCAACTAAAGCCATTTGATCAGCATGGATGCATCTTTTAAAGCTGTTTTATTCTCAAGAATTTCGTTAGGTCGACTGGCCCTGCCGATGACATATCCTTCAAAGGACATTTTATAGAACTGGCAAATGTAATTGAATTGCTGAACTAGCGGCAGTCCTTTCACTTTTGGAGTGTCACCGCCGACGGCAATAAGATAGACCTTCTTTTTCGCCAACTCATCGCGAAAATGGGTGTAGCCGGGATCTCTTAATATTTGTGACCATCGATCAATGAAAATCTTCATCGGTCCAGACATGCTATACCAGTAGATGGGTGTGGAAAAGACAATCACATCATGAGAAAGCATGAGGTCAATCAACCCTTTGTGATCATCTTCAACGGCATCGAATCCACTTTCATCATGCCGCTGATCCATAATCGGCTTGATATTATAATCGCGCAAATAAATATGGGTACCTTTGTCTTTCGGTACAGCATGATAGGTTAAGCATTCCGTATTTCCATTAGCACGAGTAGACCCGTGAAAAACAATTATTTTCATATTCATCCTCCTTTAAAATAAAGGCTGAGAGGGGCCATAGTTCAATAAGACTTTTTGGATGTTCATATTAGTATATGAATATAGTGATCATAAAATGTGAATGAAACGGTATTTCATCTGATTTGCAGTAAAATATGCAAAGCCCGATTTTTCTAATAAGCGAGTATCATGAAGTGTATATGTGAAGGTAGGAGTGTAATCGAACAAAGGATAAAATTTTCTTGAGGGGAGAATTACAAATGGCGGGTCCTATCTATGCAAGATCCGCCATCATGTGGGTGTGTCTATTGTCTGTAATAATATATAAACTTCAGTCCCATACCTCACTTGCAATGATAAGACTAACGGACAGACTAATACAAAAAGCAATAATTGCGATAAGCATGAAAAATACCTCCTTATTCCTAAACAAATCCTACTATTTAATAATTATTATATTATATATCACTTTAGAATGAAACGGGTATGTTTTGAATCCGAATATTATTATCGCTGCTTTATTTGAATAAGTGTGTTATAACGTTAAGTTTTTGTAGTTAATGAAAAAACATGCATGCGAGTAACAATCATTATTTCAATGCGCGCAAATAAATGGCCAAAGCTTATGGAAGCAGGTAATTATATCCATTTATGCATTATTAAAATCAAAAAATGATTAGAAAGGATCATCTATATAAAACCTTTACTGGTTAGGGTTTTCCGAAGAGTTATGACAAAGTGGCGTTGCTTTTTGACTGCATTTATATACGGTAAATGTTGGTTGTTCAAAAAAAAGACACAAAGTTGTTACTGAAATGTGAACTAATTCACAAACAGATTCTCAAAAAGATGAATTCATGTTAATCTATAAATGTAGTAAGGAACACCTTTACAATATATTGTGAAACACTGAACTTATCATAAAATATTAAAGGAGATGGATGTAATGATTATGAATTTCATTCGTGAGAACAGGGTTGTGGCAGGAATATTGGCTGTATTGAGAGTCTATATTGGATATACATGGTTAACAGGCGGTATTGGAAAATTGACAGGTGGAGGATTTGACGCCAGTGGATTTATTCAAGGAGCAATTGCAAGCAGCGGAGGGGAACATCCAAGTGTTCAGGCTTGGTGGGGAACATTTCTGGAAGCGGTAGCGTTGCCAAATGCGGGATTATTCAGTGTAATGGTAATGTGGGGAGAGATATTGGTTGGTGCAGCACTTATTCTAGGGATATTCACTAACTTCGCTGCATTAATGGGAATCACAATGAACTTTGCTTTCCTTTTCAGTGGAACAGTCAGCACAAATGCCCAAATGGTCTTGATTACAGTATTCCTTATCGTAGCCGGATTCAATGCCGGAAGATATGGCTTGGACAGATGGGTCATTCCATTCTTGAAAGACCATACTCCAATCAATAAAAACAAAACAAAAAAAGAAGTCGTAATAGCCTAACCGATTTATTGACAGACTGACCCATCATGGGTCAGTCTTTTTTTCGTAAATTACATACTGGCCATGTTTAATAACCGATAGGATTGTGAAATATAGATTATACAACGATTGAAAGGAGATTAGACAGAATGAACCGAGCGATGATAATGATTTTTTTACTGTCCCTGGCCATGTTTTTAACCGCATGCGGCGGCAACGAGGCGGAACAGGATACACAGAATCAAAATACCGATGATTCCACCCAAAGTGAGTCAGCGAATGAAGAAGCACAGGAAACAAACGCAACTGCTGAAGAAGAGGTATTGGTTTCTCTAAAAAATCCGGAGGGACAGGTTGTAGGAACGGCAACACTTACAGAGGAAGAATCTGGGGTGGGCATCAAGCTGGAAGGTGAGGATTTGCCTCCTGGTTCCCATGGATTCCACATTCATGAAGTGGGAAAATGTGATCCTCCTGACTTCGAATCTGCCGGTGCGCATTATAATCCAACAGATGCCAAACATGGTTTCGATGATCCAGAGGGACCGCATGCAGGTGATATGAAAAATATCGAAGTTGCAGAGGATGGAACGGTAACTGCAGATGTCTTGAATGAGATGGTTACCCTGAAAGAGGGCACGGATAATACATTGTATACAGAAGAAGGGACCGCATTGATGATTCATTCGGATGCTGACGATTACAAAACGCAGCCATCCGGTAATGCGGGAGAAAGAATTGCTTGTGGTGTAATTGGAGAATAAAGGAAGTAGTACAATAGAATCAAATTCCTTAAAAATAGAATATATGTTCTGTTTTCGGGGTTCGATATGCTATAATAGACAAAGATAAAGTTCCCATAGACGGGTCGGCTAACCCTCTTTCAGAAAGGGGGAATGCCTATGAGCGTATATGAAGTGCTGATGGTATTGGGGAGCTTTGGTACACTTCTGATTGCGCTGCTCGGACTGGTCACGACCCTGATCAACAAAAAATAGACCCTCCCTATTCATCGTCTAAATTTGATAGGGAAGGTCTTTGCAGAAAGCTGCCGATTCCAGACTATTGGGAACCGCTTATCTGATGGCCCAGTGACAGCTGGGCCTTTTAAGTATATTTACTCTTCATTTAAAGTATACCATATTTCACTTATATTGAAACATTCAACTTTCCTGAGAATTGCACCTTCTGTAAAGCATTAAAGCAAAAGAGGACAACGTATCTTGACCAAGCCGATAGTGCCATTTCAATTGGGTACAGACTACTGTATAATATGCAAGTATAACTGGTGAGAGGAGTCCTAACATGGAGCATCAAACAAAGGTACAACAAATGGGGAAGAACCAGGATAAAATCTGGACACGTGAATTTTTGTTTATTTGCTTTGCTAACTTCTTTGTTTTTCTTGGATTTCAGATGACCCTTCCTACCATTCCATTATTTGTGAAAGAGCTAGGCGGTAGTGACCAAATGGTTGGAATGATTGTCGGGATCTTCACTTTTTCCACCTTGCTCATGCGGCCAACTGCAGGACATGCTTTGGAATCTAAGGGGCGAGGGTTCGTATATATGATTGGATTGACGATATTTGTATTGTCAGTTGGCGCATATGCCTTTACTGCAAGTATTTTCCTTCTGATTATTATCCGTATGGTACAAGGGGTAGGCTGGGGGTTTTCCACAACAGCCGGTGGAACAATTGCTACAGACCTGATACCACCCAAAAGACGAGGGGAAGGTATGGGGTATTTTGGTCTGTCCGGAAATCTGGCCCTGGCATTTGGTCCTTCACTCGGCTTGACCTTGACAGGAATTATATCATTTAGGGATCTCTTTTTAATCTGTGCGGCTTTTGGATTTATTGCCTTTCTATTCTCAACGAAAATTCGTTATAAAGAAGTTGATCAATCTGCACATAAAACAAGTACGGTGAAATTCGATATTTTCGAGAAAACGGCACTTCAGCCATCGATTCTGCTATTTTTTATTACAGTCGCATTTGGAGGAATTGCTACTTTCCTGCCATTGCATGCCATAGATCAAAATGTTTCTGGTATCCAACTGTATTTTCTTGTGTTTGCAATTTTTCTTATGCTATCAAGAACATTTGCTGGGCAGATTTATGATCGGAGAGGGCATCTTTACATATTTCTACCGAGCACGCTTCTGATATTCATTTCGATGCTGCTGCTATCCTGGTTGCCAAATACTGCTACAATGCTTACTGCAGCTGCACTGTTTGGTCTTGGATTTGGTGGTGTCCAGCCGGCCCTGCAGGCATGGGCAGTTAATGAAGCGCCTGCCGACCGGAAAGGCATGGCTAATGCGACCTTCTTCTCCTTCTTTGATTTGGGAGTTGGAATAGGGGCAATAGCATTCGGTCAGTTTGCCTCCTATTTTGGTTATGCCTCCATTTATGCAGCATCTGCTGTATCGGTATTAGCATCCATGTTTATTTATCTTTATCTGGTCATGAAGGTTCTGAAAAAATAAGTAGATTATTTCTAAAAGATGAAAATATTGTATACAATAGAAGAATCTGATACTAGAAGGTGGGTTCCTTGTATTTTGAAAAAAATAAGTGATATTAACATCCAGAAATTATTCCCAGCTGTCATTTATAAGCGTGGACTGGATTATTATAAACAAAATAAAGTGAGCGATCTTTTATATGATATAAATTACCAGGTTTGGACTGCGACAGTACATGGATCAGAGGATTATTTTGTTGAGATAAATATGAAGGATTTCGATAAAGGTTCAATTGAAACCTATTGTGATTGTCCCGCCTTTGAGACGTTTGGATCATGCAAGCATATCGCAGCGGCGCTTATCAGTATAGTAGGTAAGGAATCTTCGAATACGGGCAGGCCTGTGCAGCACAGCTATCAACTGACAAATAGTTTTATCCAGGCATTGAGCCACATGCCGCAGCAGCGGACGGTGGAAATTCTCTCCGATAAAATTCCCATGCATGTCGAGTACCACTGTAAATGGAATTATGATCAGAATTTGCTGGTTGAACTGCGTGCAGGAGAAAAGCGCCGCTATGTCGTAAAAGATGCTTTTGCCTTCCTGAAGGATGTACTGCAGGGCAGGGACCACTTCTTTACGAAAAATTTCATCTATAATCCCGACGTGCATTCCTTCTTGGAACAGGACTATGAGATATTTGACATGCTTTTTGCCATTAAAAGGAATGAAGAAGTCTATCAAAATCCATTTTCGTATAACGGTGGTAAGGACAATGGAGATAAACGTTACCTGAAAATCCCCCCGCTGGCGGCAAAGATGCTATTGGAAAAGCTTGCGGAAAGGGACTTTACAGTCGAAGTACAAGGAAAAAGTTTTCGAGATGTAGTGATTGAGAAGGATACATTACCATTCCATTTTTCACTGACTAAAAATGACCGGGATGATTTAAAGCTGACAATGGCTGATGCGGAAGGGGCAATATATCTTCAGCTATATGAATTGCTGTTTCACCAAGGAGTCTTCTATTTTCCAGCCAAAGAACAGGTGGGAATCCTGGAGGAGATATCCAAATTCGGGATGAATGATCTTGAACTCCCCATTCAGAAGACACAGGCTGACACATTTCTATCGGAGGTTATGCCTTCACTAAAGAAAATCGGCAATGTAGACGTGGCTGAGGCAATTACTGCGGAAGTTATCCAAGTGCCATTACGGGCGAAATTGTATCTGGAAGTGAAAGCAGACTGGATTACCGGGAAATTGGAATACCACTACGGAGATCAGCTGATTGACCCATTCACCGGCAGAAAAGAGAATGATGTCATTATAATCCGCGAAGTAGAGAAAGAACAGCAAATCATGCAGCTGATTGAGCATGCGAATTTTCACTATAATGGCAATGAGCTTTATATCGAAGCGGGAGAAGAGGAGCTTTACGATTTTCTTTATTACGTACTCCCGCTGCTTGATGATTACGTTGAACTATTCCTGTCATCGGAAATTCGCGGAATGATTATAGAGAATGACCCTCGACCGAGCACAAGCGTGCGGTTGGAATCCTCATCAAACTTACTTGAGATTGGATTTGATATCGCTGGTGTCGATGATACGGAGATCAACGAAATCCTTAATGCGGTTATCGAAAAGAAGCGTTATTACCGTTTGGGAAGCGGGGAATTGCTATCCCTTGAAGGTGAAGAATTCTCATCCATGAAACGCTTTTTCGATGATATGGACATTCATAAGAATGATTTCCTTAATGGAAATGTGCATATGCCAGTGTACCGGGGAACACAGCTGGATGAGCTGATTGATACGAAAAAACGGTATGATCCGTCGTTCCGCCAATTACTTGATGAGCTCAAGTCGCCAGAAGACCAGTTGTTTGAACTTCCGGAAACACTGGATGCCTCTTTGCGTAACTATCAGCAAACAGGTTTTCAATGGTTCAAATCGTTGAGCAAATACCATCTTGGCGGAATCCTGGCAGATGATATGGGACTAGGGAAAACGCTGCAGAGCATTGCCTATCTCGCATCCGAATCGGAAAATGAAACAGTGGGTCCGCATCTTATTGTTGCTCCTTCGTCCGTCGTCTATAACTGGAAAAATGAGTTTGAAAAATTCGCTCCGAGTTTGACGTCGGTTGTCCTGACCGGTATACCGGATGAACGCCACCAGTTGATGGAGGCTTCAGAAAAAGTGAATGTCTGGATCACATCCTATGCTACTTTAAGACAGGATATAGAGCTTTACAGGGAGATGACCTTCCAAACCATGATTCTCGATGAGGCGCAATATATAAAGAATTACGCGACGAAAACGTCCCGGGCAATTCGTGAGATAAAAGCAACCCGTCGATTCGCCTTAAGTGGAACTCCGATTGAGAATTCGATAGATGAATTATGGGCAATCTTCCAAGTTGTCCTGCCTGGGCTGATGCCAAATCATCGAAGTTTCAAACAATTATCCAATGAGAAGATAGCGATGATTACACGTCCATTCATCCTTAGACGCATAAAGAAGGATGTGTTGAAAGAACTGCCGGATAAAATTGAATCGGTACATGTTTCAGAGCTTACCAAGGAGCAGAAGGATCTCTATGTAGGATATTTAAGACAGGTACAGCAGGAGGCAGCCCAATCCATCAAGGATAGCGGCTTTAACCAGAATCGCATGAAAATCCTTGCTGGACTTACCCGTCTTCGCCAGATATGCTGTCACCCGGCGCTGTTTATTGAAAACTATGAGGGCCATTCCGGCAAAATGGAACAGCTGATGGATACGATTAAAAACGCTATTGAAAATGGAAAACGGATGCTGATTTTTTCCCAGTTCACAAGTATGCATGACATCATTAGAGCGCGTCTTGAGAAAGAAGGCTATGGTTATTTTTATCTGCATGGTCAAACACCTTCGAAGGAAAGGGTTAAGCTTAGTGAACGATTTAATAATGGAGAAAATGACATCTTTCTGATCTCGCTTAAGGCTGGGGGCACCGGTCTAAACCTTACGGGTGCAGACACGGTAATCCTGTATGACCTTTGGTGGAATCCGGCTGTAGAGGATCAGGCTACAGGAAGGGCACATCGTTTTGGGCAAAAGAATGTTGTTCAAGTCATTCGCCTGGTCACAGAGGGGACGATAGAAGAAAAGATATTTGATTTACAGCAGAAGAAACGGGAGCTGATCGATCAGGTTATACAGCCTGGAGAAAGCATGCTTTCGGCACTTAGTGAAGATGACGTCCGTGAACTATTGAGCTTGTAATCTAAACGATATCTCATTAAAAATGGTTTGCGCCCTGGCAAATAAGGGAATATCAATAACAAAACGGATGAAAGGCTGGAGGCTGCTATGTTAAAAAATATTCTTGCCTATTTCACTTCGGAAAATGATGCGGAATCTGCACGCTCGGCGCTGCAAACTCTAAAGGTCAAAAAGCTCAGTATAGATCAAATACCCAATGACCAAGGTCAGGAGAATACAAGATATATCCCGATATCTCCTTTGGGACCAACATGGGGTATTAACGGAACATTGGAAAAGGAAACATTTGGAGATGAAAAGGTATCAGAAAAAGACGATCGGCCACTAACACATGTAATAGAAGGTCAGATCGATGAAGAAGACTTCGATAACGCAATGAAAATATTATTGGAAAATGATGGATATGAAATAGAAAGTTAAAAGAACTGCTGGGGCTATGTGCTCCGGCAGTTCTTGTTTGATCAATTAAATTGCCGCCCTGAGTCATTGGTTCAGAGTGAATAGTTTTCTTGGTCTGCCTTTTAGATACGGACGTTCTTCGCCAGATACTTTGATAACATCTCCCGTAAGGAGTTTATTCACCGTACGTTCTGCACTGCGCTTGGTGACCTTGTAATATGTTGCGATATCATTAGAAGAAAAGGGCTCGTTATTGCGGTCTGTTATGAAGTCTATGAAGTTATAGGACAATTCATTGTTGAGTTTTGCTTTATGGATAAGTGCCTGAAATAGATTGGATGTATCAATGTTCCTTTTAATGCCGATCGGCCCAATCGTGTCCTTCCGCTCGTTAACGATGTAACTTAGGCTTTTCACCTCTTTGTCACATCTATCCAAAGCAAGCAGGGCATTATCTTCAGATTCCTTCGCAGTAAGACCAAGCCCGAAACCGATATCGATTGGCCTTTGTATAGCAGACTCGATTTCTCGGAGGAGCGGGAAGTCGCGATAATGATTCTGCAGATAGTCGATCAGTTTCTTTGTACCCAAAATGACAAACTGGTCATCTTTTTTATGGGTGAGGATGGCATCATTCCGCTGGCTGAACGATGTCAGTAATTCTTTCATTCTATATATTGCTTCCTCGGCTTCTTCACGCTCATCATCAGCTGCCTTTTCACTGTTTTTGATACGGATATAGCCTGTCACAAGCTGAGTGACTTTGCTTTGATTGATGATTGTTAACGTTTCTGCCTGCTTGAGGGTCTCCCTGATATTCATGTCGGGGATTACCATGCAATTGACTTTTATGCCATAGTGATGCAGCTGTGTCTCGACATCTGGACAGGATGTAAGTACGTGGTCAATCTTGCCGTCATCCCATAGCTTTTTGTGATACCCGACGATTCGATCAATATCAGGGTACTCATCATCTCCAATAATATAAGAATGGATCTGCTTATCGGTCAGTTTGAGTTCTTGGCTGATATCCATCCAGCACTCCTCCGTCATTACATCGATCGAGAGTCGTTCCGGCTGCTTTTCACGGTTTTTCAATCGGTACAAGGAAGTGAGGAGCATATACGGATCGAATGCGGCCTGGACAGCCGGCAGTTTCTTCTTTTTAATTCTATCCTTAACGCGCAAGAAAGAAAGCGCTTCCGTAAATAGGTAGACATCACACATGAAAGCCCTTTCAATTAATGGCAAGGTTTCTTTCGAATGCTCATAGATAAACGGAAGTATTTCTATATTTTCATGGTCCTTTGCCAATCTGTCTACGCGTTCCACGGTTTCCCTTCGACCAAATACAGCAATTTTCGTTTTCACGCTACTACACTCCTTCTTAATGTAAGATGGTAAATCAATCGATCAAATAATCGATTATAAGCTGCCCAACCTCTGCTATGTAATGCTGACCTGTTCCGTTGTTTTTCCAGCCTTCTGTAAGTATGGCAGCCTCTATCCTTTTCCCGTTGGCTTCTATAATAGCCGCATCATGTTCCACGCCCTGTAATTCTCCGGTCTTCCGGTAAAAGCGGATATTTGGAGTGTTTGGATTGAAAGTGGATAACTTATTGTTGAATTGCTGATCGCCAAGAATCCTCAGAATCTCTCTTCGGCTTTTATTAGGAAAGTAATCATTTTCCCTGGAGAATAGTTTCAGTAAGCAAACGACATCATTGGCTGTAGTAATGTTATCTTTTCCTTTTTCAGCTGCTTCTATATCCATAAATTTCCTCTCTATTATGGTATGCTGGCAGCCGATGCTTTTTGAGAAATGATTTATATCTTCCATTCCAATAGCATCGAGTAAAGCATTTGAGGCAGTATTGTCTGAAACAATGATCATTAGTTCAATAAGGTTCTGGTAGCTGTAGACATGAGCGTTCTTCAAGTAACTAATAACCCCTGAGCCTCCGACCATCGACTGATGATCAATATAGACAAGTTTATCGAATGACAGTAAATTTGACTCCAACCGCCTGTAGGCTTCCCCTAGGATAAACAATTTGGCGACACTGGCCGCTTTCCTTGGCACGTCAGCATCTATACCAATACTGCCTTCATCCGTATGGATTGCAATCGAAACTTCACCTTCCATTCCAGCTGACATTGAGAGTAAGGCAGAATTCAGTTGGTTAAGATCCATATCCTTCCCCCTTTACGGCGAATAAACATAACTTTTTATTATTATCAGCCTTATCATATTGAATTTTCTTAATATTGTCAAGAAAGCATGAATAGTATTAACTTAAAGTGAAACAACGATTGTGAAAGGGATTTCATTTGGGTGGCAATAAAGCCATGGAGAGACCGTGTTTTGTCTTCCTTATCTTGGCAATTATTTGACAATAACTTAAAATCCATTGTAAGATGATTTTACAATATGATAGACAAGGGGGAGTTTGCTTGAAAAAGAAAAAATTGTTGTTTCAATCCGTTTTATTTTTGGCAATGGTTTTATTTTTAGCTGCCTGTGGCGGTAATGAAGATAGTGAGGGGGGTTCCTCTGAGGGTGGAGAAGACGCACCTAAATTCCTTCAAATGCTGACAGGCGGTACGAGCGGTACCTATTACCCATTGGGCGGTGAAATGGCTCAACATATCACAGAAGCAACAGGTATCCAGACGGACGCAGTTTCATCAAATGCATCTGCCGATAATGTATTTGCCTTACACGAAGGTGAAGCTGACCTTGCATTTGTTCAAACCGACGTGGTCGCAAATGCAATTGAAGGAACAAACGCCTTTGAAGGTAACCCGGTGGATAATGTCCAAGCAATTGGATCTCTCTACCCGGAGACCATTCAAATCGTTACATCCGCAGATTCTGGTATTGAATCTGTTGAGGATTTAGCTGGCAAAACAGTATCTGTAGGGGCTCCTGGTTCAGGAACTTATGTTAACGCTGAGCAGATTCTGGAAGTTCATGGAATGACAATGGACGATATTGAAGCTCAAAACCTCGACTTTGGTGAATCTACTGGCGGAATTCAGGATGGTAATATTGATGCAGCATTCATTACTTCAGGAACGCCAACAGGAGCGGTAGAAGGATTAGCTGCTACTGTAGATGTAGCTATTGTGCCAATAGCAGAAGATAAAATCGCTGAAATGGTCGAACAATATCCATATTATGCTGAAGATACTGTTACTGCTGGAACTTACGGTCTTGAAGAAGATGTCACTACTGTGGCAGTACTTGCCATGCTTGCGGTCGCAGATACAGTACCTGAAGATACGGTATATGAAATCACGAAGGCAGTTTATGAAAATGCTGGAGACATGGCCCATGCAAAAGCAGAATTCATTACAGTGGATTCAGCTTTAGATGGAATTGGTATTGAGATACATCCTGGTGCACAGAAATACTTCGATGAACAAGGAGTTAGTGCAGAATAAATCAATGCAAAAATGAGAAAATGGCCGTCTGTCCATTCTTGGCTTTCGGCTATTTTTTTAGATTTAAAATAATGAAGTTTTATTGTTGGGTGAATATATGAAACATAGAATAGGAATTGCTGCAACCGTAATTATGTTACTTAGTTTAATAGGTTTTACCTTACTCATTCCTTTCCGAACTGCATTGGTATTTTATGAAAAGAGTACCGATCACATCGAAGCATTTTTGCCAATTTCACCAGGAGATACCTTCCAAATTATTTTTACACACTCCATTCACTTAACAGATGTCGTTGAAAAATATCAGATCATGGATAATCATGATATCAAGCAATATGAGATTGTGTATGAAGAATTCGGCATTGGTATGCCCTCAAACGCACTGGAAGGAGAAACATTCACATATGAAGATGGAAAGTACCATATAAAAGATTTGGACAATTATTTTCCCTCTTTAAAAGTTAGAAACGGGAAAACAGTTTCAGAAAACCGTCTAGTTTGGAAACACTCCACATCCAATAAAACAACCTCCGCAGAAGAGCAAATGGTAAGGTTCAACGAGTATTTTGAACCTGGTGCCTGGTTTACAATGAAAGTAGAAAAGCTAACGCTATGGGAATATCTGAAAGGAGTGAAAATTCATGAGTGAAAATAAGGAACAACATGAATTAACAGCCGAAGAACAACAGCAACTGCTAGAGAAATATGATACAGAATCGAACACCCGTGATGTTGGCGGTATTATTGGTAAAGTCATCTTCTTTGGCTTAATTGCATTTTCTCTGTTCCAGATCTATACAGGAATCTTCGGGCAGTATACAGCATATGTACAAAGAACGGTTCACTTGGGCTTTGCGCTCTCTTTGATATTTCTTCTATTTCCCGCAAGAAGGAAAACAAAGAAATCATCAATACCTTGGTATGACTTCATACTCGTATTATTATCCATCATCGTCTGCGGCTACTGGCCGGTATTCTATGACACACTCGTACAGCAAATTGGTGGTATCGATCTCGCTCAAGTGATTATTGGCGGTTTGGCGATATTGCTGGTTTTGGAAGCTGCCAGGCGTGCAGTGGGTCTGCCTATTACGATTATCGCGATTCTCTTCCTTGTATATGCTTTGTTTGGGCCGAGTATGCCGGGCATGCTGGCGCATCGGGGCCTCAGTCTCGATCAACTGATTGACTCCATGTTCTTTACAACAGAAGGTATTCTCGGAACTCCATTACAAGTTTCATCCACCTATATCTTTTTATTTCTGTTATTTGGAGCCTTTTTGGTCCAAACAGGTGTAGGACAATACTTCAATGATTTGGCTATTTCCATTGCCGGTAAGCAGACAGGCGGACCTGCAAAGGTTGCAATCTTTTCCAGTGCATTGAATGGTACGATATCCGGCAGTTCCGTGGCAAACACGGTAACAACTGGTTCGTATACAATTCCCATGATGAAAAAACTGGGCTATCATCGTAACTTTGCCGGTGCCGTTGAAGCAGCTGCATCAACTGGTGGACAAATCATGCCTCCGATAATGGGTGCGGCAGCATTTCTCATGATTGAATTTGCTGGGGAAAGCTATTGGAATATAGCTAAGGCTGCAACAATTCCAGCTATTTTATATTTTGCTGGAATCTGGATTATGACCCACCTTGAAGCGAAAAGGATAGGGCTTTTGGGATTGCCCGATGAGGATATACCAAGCAAGAAATCTGTACTCAAAAAGATACATTTGCTTTTGCCGATTCTGGCGATTGTATACTTCCTGTTTGTCGGGGTAAGTGTTGAGCGGGCAGCCCTTTATGGGATCTTGGCTACGGTCATTGTCAGCCTGTTCAGAAAGGATACACGGATTACACCTGGCAAGTTTATCGTGGCATTGCAATCAGGTGCCAAGACGGCCTTGGGAGTAGCCGCTGCAACAGCTTGTGCGGGTATTATAGTCGGGGTTGTAACGAAAACCGGCCTAGGGCTGAAAATGGGCAATGGGCTTGTAAGCATTGCGGGAAATCTGGCCAACTCACCGGAAACGCAATTATTGCTCACATTATTCTTTACGATGATTGCTTCGATTATTTTAGGAATGGGTTCACCGACAACAGCTAACTATATTATTACGTCAACGATTGCACTACCTGCCATTCTGGCGCTAAATGATCAGCTGGAGGTAGCCATTCCAGTACTTGCTGCACACATGTTTGTTTTCTATTTTGGTATCGTTGCAGATATAACACCGCCTGTTGCGTTAGCAGCATTTGCGGCTACAGGAATATCAGGTGGAGAACCGATTAGAACAGGCTTTAATGCCTCGAAGTTAGCTATCGCTGCGTTTATTATTCCGTATATGTTTGTGTTGAATCCAACACTGCTAATGATAGAAGGAACCTTCCTGGATATTGCCTGGGCGCTTATAACTGCTCTTGTAGGAATGCTGGCAATCGGTGCCTGTATGATAGGATTCTGGTATAAAAAGCTTAACTGGCTTGAAAGAATTATCACACTGGCAACTGGTTTGCTGCTGCTTTACCCAGAAGGACATACAGATATCATTGGACTCATTATATTTATTGTCCTGCTTGTTTATCAGCTCATCAAACGGGAGGATAAACAGGATTCTCTGCCGAAAACAAGCGGAGAAGGATAAAAAGGAAAGGTTATTTCTCAAAAATTGTTGTTTTCACATAAAACATATAAACTGCGACATACCAGTAACTGCCGATCTCCGCTCCGGGCAGTCGCTTTCCGCGGGCAACGCTTCAGCTTCCTCGGAAGAAACCCACTTCCTGCGGGATCTTCAGCTGTTGCTTTTCCCGTTGGAGTCGACTGCCCTGCGCTCCAATCCATCAGCATAATAATTATCAGTAATTTGATTCAGAAAACCCAAAAATCATAGCGGAGGAAATACATGGAGACTCCAGCGGGAAAGCGAAGACGCTAAGACCCCGCAGTGAGCGAACTTTGCGAGCGAGGAGGCTTAGCGCGAGCCCGCGGAAAGCGCAGTGTATTTCCGGAGCGGGGATATAGCACCAATCATTTCTTGTTACGTCACAATTTCCATCAAATACAAAATTAGAAATAACAACAATACTTACGAAAAAAAGCCAAAGGAAAAGATAATGTTGGTGATCAGGTTGCCCCTGGTCACCTTTTTATGTGAAAATGTTTATGTGAAATGAAGATAAAGAAGGCTGATAGTAATGGAAAAGCAACACGATTTCACCGAAGGAAATATCGTAAAGCAATTGTTCGTATTCTCCGGTCCCATTATACTTACCAATCTGCTGCAGACCTCGTATCAATTTATTGATAGCCTATGGGTCGGTAATTTACTTGGTGCCAATGCACTTGGGGCAATCGGGGTAGCCAGTACGATTATTTTTATAATCCTTTCTTTCATCATTGGTTTAAATAATGCAGCATTAACGATATTGTCCCAGCAAAAGGGTAAAGACAACCATTCAGGACTTAAAAGTTATCTGAATGCATTCGTGGTGATACTAACCGTCATCGCTGTTGTACTCGGTGTAGTGGGATATCAATTCTCAGAGCAGTTTTTGAAGCTCCTGGGAACACCTGATGTAATGCTGGAAGAGGCAAATGTCTATCTCCAAATTAACTTTCTCGGGATATTGTTTCTTTTCGGCTATAATTTTATCAGTACAGTAATGCGTTCATTGGGGGATAGCAAAACGCCGCTTCGTTTTGTGACCATTGCTGTTATACTTAATATTATTCTTGATCCGCTTTTAATCAGGACTTTCAATTGGGGTGTGGAAGGTGCTGCATATGCTACGGTCCTATCTCAGGGAATCGCTTTTATATATGGTCTATTCCATGTGCTGCATAAAAAGCTCGCCCCATTTAGCATTCCAAGTCTTCCGTCACGTGAGGAGATTAAGCTGATCTTGAACCTAGGTATCCCATCCGGTCTCCAGATGTCTGTCATATCTGGCGGATCTGCCGCCATAATGAGTGTGGTCACTGTCTTTGGTAGCGGCGTTGTTGCGGGCTTTAGTTCTGCCCAGCGGCTTGATAGTCTCTTGATGCTGCCTGCACATGCATTAAGTACGGCGGTCAGCAGCATGGCCGGACAAAATATAGGTGTGAAAAACTGGAAAAGAGTATCGGATATATCAAAATATGGTATTCTATATAATTTTTCTGTTATGCTCCTAATAGGAATAATCGTTGCCTTTTTTGCAGAATATGGTGTGGAGTTGTTTATCCGTGAAGAAGAAGCAGTTGAATTTGGGACGAAGTATCTGCAGATTATAGCTTTGTGTTATCCGTTTTTGGGAATTAATTTTATCTTGAATGGAATCGTACGGGCGGCAGGAGCGATGTACCAGGTGCTTGTCTTGAATATCATCTCTTTCTGGGTTTTGCGTTATCCGTTTACAGCACTGTTTGCAATGAAGTTTGGCGAAATCGGAATTGCGATTGGAATGGGGCTGAGTTTTATGATCAGCAGTTTGTTTGCAATCCTTTATTATCGATTCGGCAAGTGGCGGGAGAAGGAATTATTCAGAAGATAATTGGTGGAACCCGCCATTGCTAATCTATGAAACTAGTATGAATCAAAAAGGAAAAATCCACATGAAATTAAAACGAAAAGTAAAACAGGTGATAAAGCAGGTCTTATGGATAGCACTATTATTAATAGGATCCTTCCTGATATTATCATTTCTTACGCATGAGAAAGCGGATGAACATCCAGAGACTCCATTCACTGCGATTAGTGATGAGGTCCGAAATTATGAGCCGCTGGTTAAGAAATATGCTGAGGAATATGACGTGGCTGACTATGCAGATGTTCTGCTTGCAATGATGATGCAGGAATCAGGGGGAAGGGGAACAGATCCTATGCAATCATCAGAAAGCTATTGCGGACAGGTGGGATGCATCGATGATCCCACGTTATCTATTAAACAGGGAGTTTATTATTTTTCAGAAGCATTGCAGGATGCTGATGGTGACCTGGAGCTTGCGATACAGTCGTATAACTTTGGCCGGGGATTTATTGGTTATGTAAAGAAGCAAACGGGTACCTATTCCGTAGAGGCAGCGATTGACTTTTCGCAGGAGATGTATCGAAGCGCTCCCGACCAATCGATCTATTCCTGCCTAAGGGAGGAAGCCAAGCAGTATGATGCCTGCTATGGAGATATCTATTATGTACGTTCGGTTATGCAGTATAAGGACGTATTAGCATTGGAATAGGGAAACTGATAAAATAAAACCAAGTGGGTTCATCCCTTCTGAAAAAATGGCAATGGGAGGAATATCGATGTTGAAAACAGTGCACACTGAAAAGGCGCCAGCAGCAATTGGACCATATTCACAGGCGGTTCAAGCGGGAGATTTCACTTACGTTTCCGGACAGATTCCAATTGATCCCCAATCAGGAGAAGTTGTCGATGGGATTGCGAGTCAAACCAAACAGGTGCTGGAAAATCTAAAAGCAATTTTAAATGAGGCAGGAACGGATTTCTCTCAAGTAGTGAAGTTCACGATCTACCTTTCTTCTATGGAAGCTTTTGCAGAAGTCAATGAAATCTATGGAAGTTTTCTGACAGAACCTTACCCGGCAAGAGCTACGGTCGAGGTAAGCCGTCTGCCAAAGGATGTCCTAATCGAGATGGATGTCATCGCATATACCAAATAATAGGGGGTAACCAATATGGATAATTTTACGTATCAGAATCCGACAAAATTAATCTTTGGAAAAGGTCAGCTGGAAAAGCTCTCTGAAGAAATAAAACCGTATGGCAATCGTGTGCTTATCGTGTATGGCGGTGGAAGCATAAAACGTAACGGCTTATATGATAATGTATTAAAGGAATTGGCTAAAATCGGCGCAGAAGTATTCGAACTTTCTGGAGTGGAACCAAATCCGCGAATCTCGACAGTTCGTAAAGGTGTGGAGATATGCAAGAATGAAGCGATTGAGTTTCTTCTGGCAGTTGGCGGCGGAAGCACCATCGACTGTACGAAGGCGATTGCTGTTGGAGCGACAACAGATATCGATATGTGGGATATTGTAACGAAAAAGGCATCTGCAGCAAGTGCATTGCCATTTGGTACCGTTCTTACATTAGCAGCCACTGGCTCTGAAATGAATGCAGGGTCGGTAATCACCAACTGGGAAACAAATGAAAAGCACGGCTGGGGAACGCCATACACTTTCCCTAAATTCTCTATCTTGGATCCGCAGCATACCTATTCCGTACCCCGTGACCAGACAGTATATGGAATCGTTGATATGATGTCACATGTACTGGAGCATTATTTCCATAGAACGACTGAGACACATGTTCAGGATCGTTTCTGTGAAGGTATTTTGTTAACTGTTATAGAAACGGCTCCTAAACTGCTTGCAGACCCGGAAAACTATGAGCATCGTGCGACCATTATGCTAAATGGAACGTTGGCATTAAATGGCATGGTAAATATGGGGTATCAGGGAGACTGGGCAACCCATAATCTGGAGCATGCCGTTTCAGCTGTTCATGATATTCCGCACGGCGGCGGATTGGCTATCCTGTTCCCAAATTGGATGAGGCATGTACTGGATGAAGAGAACGCACCTCGCTTCAAACAATTTGCAGTCAGAGTGTTTGGAGTTGACACGACAGGGAAATCGGACAAAGAAGCAGCACTTGAGGGAATCGACAGACTCCGTGATTTCTGGAGCAGCATCGGAGCGCCGGCAACGCTATCTGATTATGATATTCATGAAAGTTCGGTAGAGACAATGGCAGATAAAACAGTGATTGCAAGGCCAGAATTTGGTGTTTATAAACGTCTTTCCAGACAAGATTCAATTGAGATCTATAAAGCCAGCCTATAATCTGGCTGGAACAGTATTCGACAAAGTATTTCCTGGGAAATTATTTTGTCGAATACAATAAAGAAGAACTTGCTGATTAATGATATGCAGCAAGTTCTTCTTTAATTTGCAGACGTATTTTTTCCAAACATTCTTCTGGGGTCTTTCCAAATATCCTTTTATTATTAACGAGTGCATATGGCCGCACGGCACATAAACCACAGAACGACAGGCACTCATTTGTAAGCACTGCAACTTCGGGGAATTCGGCTTCGATGATACCTTCTATATCTATTGTAGTGATTGCATTACCGTCACAGACTTCTACAACGACTATACCCATTGCTATCACTTTCTTTCCTTAGGAAGTAAATACTCTGTTAGTTTTAGCATATCTCGGAAAACAAATCAAGATTTCAGTATTGAACTGTAGATTAGCCCCAGCAAAAACGTTGCTTTATTCCTTATCATCACGCTGATGGAGACAGTGCATAAGGTTTGATGTATCCTCAATCCGGAAATGCACTATACTGCTGATCTGCCGATACAAAAAACGGAAAGCATAATGCCTTCCGTTTTAGATGCGGCCATTTTCATTTATCTGGATGAAAATGAATGTGAATGTTTTGGAGCATATTCGCATTTATACCAAGTGATAAACATGATAATTCCACTTAAAATAAGCAGAATGCTTGTTACGAAGAATACGGATGAGAATCCCCAAATTGCAGCGATCAATCCACCAAGTGCAGGTCCAATTATATTACCGAGGAAACGCAGGCTCGTATTGTAGCCGAGCATTTCTCCCTGCATCGATAACGGTGCTTCCTGTCTGATATAGGCTATCCTTAAGGGAACAATACCTCCTATGGAAACGCCTAACAGGAATCTGAGAATGACAAGCTGCCAGATGTTCGTGACAAATGCTCCGGGCATATAAACAATTCCGGCAAAGAACAAGAGGGCTATCAGTATTTTTATATAACCGACACTATCCCCGAGTTTTCCCCATTTCCTAGCCATTAAGAGGTTTCCTAACCCAGCTGCAGAAAAGGCCATTCCAGCGAAGAATGCAATATTGACTGATCCATGGATATCCTCAACAAATAATGAAAGGATAGGCTGAACACTGAAATGGGCAATTTGAACAAGTGCAGACAGCAGCATAACAACCAGCAATACTGGTTTATGAAGAATATGCTGGAGCACTTCTTTACTGGTATAGGACTTATAATCATCTATATCAGTTGATAATTTTAATTTTACTTCTTTCACGCCAAATGTAACGAGCAATCCGGAAATGAATATGGTAATGGCTACCCATTTAAACGAATTCGTATAACCGAATGCATCTGCTAAAGCCCCACCTAGCATAGGGCCCATTAATGAACCTGTAATACTTCCTGTCTGCAGTGTGCCAAGCACCTTGCCAGCGACATTCTTTGGTGTCTGTGTTGATATGAAAGCCTGTGACATGGGGATGAACCCAGTTACGATTCCCATAAACAGACGCAATAAAAAAAGTTGCCATACTGTAGTGGCAAACCCCATAAGAAAAACCGATATTCCTATGCCAAATGCAGAGATGATTAAAATCTTCTTTCTACCGTATTTATCCCCGAATCTTCCCCAGATCGGCGAGAAAATAAATGCTGCAATAAAAGTAACTGCAAAGGTTAAACCTGACCAGGTTTGAACATAGGAGTCGGAAAAGTTGCCCATTGATTCGATATATAATGAAATAAATGGAATTACCATCGTCATACTGCCACTGACAAAAAAGTTAGCAAACCACATGATAGCCAAATTACGTTTCAGCGATTGGTTTGTATCTATGATTATGAAGACCTTCTTTCTAAACATTTTATTTCGTTACTCTAAATATACACCTTCCCGAAATATATTGAAAGGGTTCTGCTCATAATTGAAATATATACCCATTTCGATAATTTCTGAATTTAATAAGGAAAGAGAAGTGCATTTTCGAAGTGGTTTTCTGCGGGTTAGCGAGAGCATGGCTGTGTCACCAGCATCTATCAAATGTAGACTCCTGTTATGTATAGAGCTAAAAATAAAATGGACGAATTCATGTTCATCTGAATTGGAAACCGTTATAATAGGAGTGAAAAGGAAGAGTGGTTTCTTGTAAACCTCGAAAAAGAATCCATTTGAAAAGGAGAAATCAAAAAATATGAAACTTAAATTAAAGTCTTTTGGATTGTTTCTTATAGCATTTGCAATATCGATTGGTATTGCACTGCCTGTTTCAGCGGCATCGAATACAATTTTAATATATGGCGAGAAACTGACAGATGCCCAGCGGAGTGAGGTTCGCAGCTCGCTGGATATCTCTGATAATGAAACCGTCGAAGAATATGATGTTACAGGGCAGGACTATGCAGATTATATTAATGGAAATCCGGATGCTAACATGTATTCATCCGCGCGCATCTTATTGGAAGAGGAAGGCGCTGGCCTGACAGTAAACATTGTTACACCGCAGAATATCACAGAAGTTACAACAGAAATGTATGAGAATGCGTTACTGACTGCAGGGGCTGAAAATGCCACAGTAGACGTTGTTTCCCCTGTTCGGGTAAGCGGCCATTCTGCATTGACAGGTATTTATAAAGCCTATGATGTAGAAGGGGAACAACTGGATAAAGAAAGGATGGAGCTTGCAAACGAAGAGCTGAATGTAGCAACAGACCTGGCAGAAAATGAAGATGTAAGTCAGGAAGATGTCAGCAAACTGCTGACCGAGATCAAACAAATGATTGCTGAACAAAATCCAGCTACGAGAGAAGATGTCGAGCAGATTGTCAGCGAACAGCTGCAAAATCTCAACATCAGTCTGAGTGAAGAGGACCGCCAGATGCTAGTGGATTTATTTGATAAAATGAGAGATCTGAATATTGATTTCGGTGCAGTGAAAAACCAGCTCGAGGATATCGCGAACACTGTAGCTGATAAGGCCGAGGAACTGGGATTGGATGCAGGTTTCTGGGAGAAGGTTGCCAATTTCTTCAGTGAAATTTTTGCATCGCTAAGTGACCTTTTCAGCGGATTGTCCAATTAAATAGCACGATAGATGCTGGCAGTACCTGATATATCCATCAAAAGCACTGCAGGGAGTCACGTAGCATCCATTGTAATTAAAAAATCCACGAAGCATGTCGAAATACATCGTGGATTTTTTACGCTAACCATGTAGCGTTCCGGAACTTCGTCGGCGTTTCGAATCTGTTTCAATAAAGCATGCTTTAAATAAAATAAAAAACGAAAAGCAGAACAAGCAGGTAGACTAGCAGGCTGAAACCTTGGAATTTAAGGTGGGCATAGATGCTGCCGTTAATTTTTTGGGAAGGGAGCGGTTTGTTTTTCCATTCATCCATATAGTCATCCTTGGACATCATCCCAAAAAATCTTCTGAATCCAAAGGTAATCCCATCAAAAAATCCGCCCATTATTGTGAGGGCAAGTAATCCGAGCAGCACATATATCATACATACATAAAAAACGATGTTTATATAATTGACAAGGCTATATGCAGAGGTTAAAGCAAAGAATAATATTATTGTTAAAACCGTGTTAAGCAGGAGCAAAAACCATTTATTTTTAAGTAGTTTCATTCTGATTCACCTTTTTGTTTTATATAAGAAGGATATATGGACTTAAAAAATTATTAAAGCAAACCGGCAATCGCTTCACTTCGACAATTATACCAAATTTCCCCCCTCATTAGAGGGATTTATTATATCATAATTCGTTACTAAAGTCTGATAATAAAAATTTTTTTACTTTTTTTAGGGGGCGAAAATAGGCATGAAGTAATACATTGAAGCGCTTACATTGAAATCTATTTGTTAAGAAAATTTAAAAATAGCTTTACAGACTTCTCTGATTAATTGTATAATTTGATTTGTAGCAGATTTGTCTACTTTTAGTAGATTCTATCTGTGAATATTCAGAATAATAGAAATTAGGGGAGGTCAACAGACAATGAAATTAAAATGGTCATTGTTGCTTGCACTTGGTTTGTTGCTAAGTGTGTTTCTAGTCGCATGTGGTGGTGGAGATGATTCATCAGAAGGTACAACGGACGAAACAGAAGAAACAACTGAGGGAGAGTCTACAGAAGGAGAATCTACCGAAGCAGAGGGCGAAAAAGTACTTAACTTAATTAACGGAGACACTATTCCATCAATGGATCCATCTATGGCTACTGATGAATATGGATTGCAGTTCCTTGGTGCTACAATGGAAGGTCTTTACCGTTTAGATGAAAACTCAGAACCAGTTGAAGGTATTGCAACTGAGCATTCTGTAAGTGAAGATGGACTTACATGGACATTCACATTACGCGAAGACGCAGTTTGGTCAAATGGTGACCCTGTAACTGCCAATGATTTTGTCTATGCATGGCAGCGTGCTGTTAACCCTGATACAGGATCAGAATATGGTCCATATATGATGGGTGGAGTTATCAAAAACGCAACTGCTGTTAACACTGGCGAAGTTGAAGTAGAAGAACTAGGTGTGACTGCCGAAGACGATTACACATTGGTAGTTGAACTTGAAAATCCAACACCTTATTTCGAATCCTTAACAACTTTCGGAACTTTCTTGCCATTAAATCAGAAATTCGTTGAAGAACAAGGTGACAGCTTTGCAACTAGCACTGATACTTTGTTATCCAATGGACCTTTCACTCTTAATAATTGGGAAAGCACAAGCAGTTCTTGGGAACTTGTGAAAAACGAAGATTACTGGGATGCTGAAACTGTACAATTAGATAAAATGACTTATGAAGTCGTAAAAGATCCACAAACTGCTGTAGACTTATATGAGTCTGGTGAAGTAGACCGTGCAGGCGTATCATCTGACCTTGTTGATCAGTATGCTACACATGAAGATTATGTTGTAACTCCAGAAACATCCGTATTTTATCTTAAAATGAACCAAACTAGAAATGATGCTCTTGCTAACACAAATATCCGTGCAGCAATCAGCCGTGCTTTTGACAAGCAATCTCTAGTTGACGTTATCCTAAACAACGGTTCTATCGTTGCTAATGGTCTGGTACCAGCAGACTTCACTCCAATTCCTGAATCTGGAGAAGACTTCCGCGAAGTAAGTGGCGACCTTGTTACTTATGATGTTGAAGCAGCTCTGGAATTCTGGGAAAAAGGTTTAGAAGAGCTTGGAACAGATTCTGTAGAAATTGAATTGCTTGGCGGCGATGCAGAAACTTCTAAAGTAATGAACGAATACATTGCTAACCAATTGCAAACTAACCTGCCTGGTTTAACAGTTTCCTTAAAGCAAGTACCATTTGAACAGCGTCTGGACTTAGACACTGCCATGGATTATGACTTGCAGGTTGCTGGATGGGGCCCTGACTACCTGGATCCGAACACTTTCTTGAACCTATGGTTGACAGATGGCGGAAACAATAAAATGGGCTTCTCTAACTCAGAGTATGATGAATTAGTAAACGCAACTTCAACTGATCTTGCAACAGATAACGTTG
This sequence comes from Oceanobacillus massiliensis str. N'diop, assembly GCF_000285495.1. Taxonomy (GTDB): domain Bacteria; phylum Bacillota; class Bacilli; order Bacillales; family Amphibacillaceae; genus Oceanobacillus; species Oceanobacillus massiliensis. The sequence continues at coordinate 816,610 of NZ_HE610976.1, read as the reverse complement.
CTCGTTACGAAAACTTCTTAGAAGCAGAGAAACTTCTGTTCGAAGAGGCAGCAATTGCTCCAATCTATCAAAGTGCAATGGCACAATTGGTTTCACCAAAAGTACAAGGCGTCTTTGTTAACCCATTCGGTGCTACTTACGAATACAAATGGGCTACAGCAGGATCTGCTGAATAATTAATTGGTGAATACTATAAAGAAAATAGATTGATCAACTTATAGAATAAGAGAGTATCTGAACCTTTGGTTGGTACTCTCTTATTCCCTTTTAATGAAAAAATCTTACAATATAGAAGATTTTCAAAATATAAATAATCTCAACTAATTAGGAGGTGCAGAGATGGCTCGCTATATTTTACGCCGTATTTTTTACATGGCAATAACTTTATTTATTATCGCATCTGTTTCTTTCTTTCTTATGAAGATGCTGCCTGGTAGTCCGCTGAACGCAGAAGATAAATTAACTGAACAGCAGAAGGAAATCGTTCTGGAAAAATATGGATTGAATGATCCTGTCCCAGTTCAATATGTGAGCTATTTAGGAGGACTTGTACAAGGAGATTTAGGCCTCTCGTTCGCATTCGATAATACACCAGTTTCAAAAATTTTGATGGATAGAATCGGTCCTTCATTACAATTAGGGGCGCAAGCATTGTTAGTAGGAACAATTTTAGGTATCCTCTTAGGGTTAATCTCCGCGATATCTCACAATGGTTTCCTGGACTATTCCTCCACCATTCTTGCTGTTCTAGGTACATCTATCCCATCTTTTGTACTTGCAGGGATGCTGCAATGGTATTTAGCAGTTGAATTTGAATTATTCCCTGTTGCGTTATGGGGTACATTCGAACATACGGTGCTTCCTACAATTGCATTGATGATTTTCCCGCTGGCAACTGCAGCGCGTTTTACACGGACAGAAATGATAGAAGTTATGGGTTCTCCCTACATAACTACTGCACGTGCCAAAGGATTGACTGAATACGGTATTATCTTTAGACATGGTCTAAGAAATGCACTGATTCCGTTGGTAACGGTTATGGGACCAATGGCAGTAAGTTTAATGACTGGTACACTGGTTATTGAAGAAATCTTCGCTGTTCCAGGAATTGGGGAGCAATTTGTTAAGTCGGTTATGGTTAATGATTACCCTACTATTATGGGAACAACACTTCTATTTGCATTTTTGTTTGTTGTGATCATTTTAGTAATTGACATCCTATATGTATTAATCGACCCTAGAATTAGACTTACAGGGGGAGAGAGTTAACATGGAAAAAGATAATCAGAATAATATTCCAAAAGAATTGCTTGTTCCTCTTAAAAGTCAAGAAGATACAAGTGAAAAGATATCTGGACCAAGCAGGACATTTTTGCAAGATGCTAGAAGAACCTTCTTTAAAAACAAATTGGCTCTCTTCTTCAGTGCGATTATCTTGGTCATTGTCATTATGAGTATTATCGGGCCGGGAATGAATGATCATCAATTGGATGATCAGGACCTGTCAAGGGCGAAAATGCCTCCGTATGCACCAGTATTGAAAAATATTTCCTGGCTTGGCTTCGACGGAACTCTGAAAGATGAATTCAAGGGCGATGATGTTGAGCAGGCGACCAGTAATGCAATTGCCAGGTATGACAATCAAGAGGATTTCATCGACATTAAAGTATTGTCAGAAGGTGATGGCAGTAAGGATTCTGCTGAAGTAAAGGCCACTTATCATGTCTACGAAGCTAAAGACATGACAGATCAGTATTTCTGGCTGGGTACGGATACATTGGGTCGTGACCAATGGACAAGACTCTGGTTAGGTACAAGGGTTTCTTTGATTATTGCGTTAGTAGCTGCAGTAATTGACTTAGTTGTTGGTGTCGCCTATGGCGGAATTTCCGCATATTATGGAGGAAAAGTCGACAATATCATGCAGCGGATAATCGAGGTTCTCGTCGGTATACCGAACTTAGTAATTATCCTCCTGATGGTCATCGTGCTTAAGCCAGGTATAACATCGATTATTATTGCTCTGTCTCTGACGGGCTGGATAGGTATGGCCCGTATTGTAAGGGGAGAAGTACTCAAGCTTAAAAATCAGGAGTTTGTGCTTGCGGCAAGAACGCTGGGTACACCGGATAGAAAAATAATATTAAAACACTTAGTACCGAATATCAGCGGTATTATCATCATTAACACAATGTTTACTATACCAAGTGCGATTTTCTTTGAAGCATTTTTGAGTTTTATCGGTTTAGGACTAGTTCCGCCAGACGCTTCACTTGGTACGTTAATCAATACAGGATTTGATAACTTAAGATTATATCCATATCTATTGGTATTCCCTGCAGTTCTGATTTCTATAATTATGATTGCATTTAACCTAATAGGTGATGGACTAAGAGATGCATTCGACCCTAAAATGCATAAATAATAAGGTAGGTGTCACTAAATGAGTAAATTATTGGAAGTAAAAGATTTAAGGGTATCATTTAACACCTACAACGGTGAAGTGCAAGCTGTTCGTGGTGTGAACTTTGATTTGAATAAAGGTGAGACATTAGCGATAGTTGGAGAATCCGGTTCAGGGAAATCGGTGACCTCCATGTCATTGATGCAATTGCTCCCGAAACCGCATGGTGTGATCAAGTCAGGTCAAATCCTTTTTGAAGGAGAAGACCTGGTAAATAAATCCAGTCAGGCAATGCAAAAAATAAGAGGGAAAGATATTTCGATGGTCTTTCAGGATCCGATGTCCGCTCTTAATCCTACAATGAAAGTAGGAAATCAGATTATAGAAGGACTTATTAAACACCAAAATATGAATCGTACTGATGCTAAGAAAAAGGCGATAGAACTTTTGGATTTAGTAGGGATTCCACAACCTGAAGTAAGAATGACACAATTTCCTCACCAATTTTCCGGTGGTATGCGTCAGCGCGTTGTAGTAGCGATTGCATTGGCATGTAATCCCAAAATATTGATTGCAGATGAGCCTACTACAGCTCTGGATGTTACTATCCAGGCGCAAATCCTTGAACTGATGAAGGATATTCAGAAAGAGACAGATAGTGCAATCATCTTTATTACGCATGATTTGGGTGTAGTAGCGAATGTTGCAGATAGGGTTGCGGTAATGTACGCAGGTAAAATAGTTGAAATTGGAACAACTGAGGATATTTTCTATAATCCGAAACATCCATATACATGGGGACTTTTAGGATCCATGCCAACATTGGACAGTGAAGAGGAAGAGCTATTTGCCATCCCGGGAACTCCTCCTGATATGCTTAATCCGCCTACTGGTGATGCTTTTGCTGCAAGAAATCAATTTGCCTTGGAAATTGATAAGGTCATGGAACCGCCAATGTTTAAGGTGTCTGATACGCATTATGCAGCGACATGGTTACTGCATGAGGACGCTCCAAAGGTAGAACCACCTGAATCTGTAAAACGCAGAATGCAAGGATTTTCTAATACAGGCGGTGACAAGTAATGGAACAAGAAAAATTATTAGAAGTAATCGATCTTAAAAAGCACTTTCATGCAGGACGCAATAAACAAACAAAAGCTGTTGATGGAATCACCTTTGATGTTTATAAAGGGGAAACCTTCGGACTGGTTGGTGAATCCGGGTGCGGGAAATCAACGACCGGGAGAACCATTATCCGCCTCTATGATGCAACAAGCGGACAGGTCCGTTTTAAAGAGGAAGATGTTCATGGGAAAAAGTCAAAAAGCGATCTCCTGAAATTCAACAGGAAGATGCAGATGATTTTTCAGGATCCATCGTCTTCCCTCAATCCGAGAATGACAGTTATGGATATCATTGCGGAAGGTATTGATGTTCATGGACTGGCTAAGAACGAAAAGGAACGCAAAAATAGAGTGGAAGAACTCTTAGAAGTAGTTGGTTTGAATAAGGAGCACGCATCCCGCTTTCCTCATGAATTTAGTGGCGGACAAAGACAACGTATCGGCATTGCCCGTGCGCTTGCTGTTGAACCCGAACTAATCATTGCGGATGAGCCAATCTCTGCCCTGGATGTATCCATTCAGGCACAGGTTGTTAATCTATTGAAGAAACTTCAAAAGGATCACGGACTGACATATCTATTTATTGCCCATGACCTTTCAATGGTGAAATATATCAGTGATAGAATCGGGGTTATGTATTTTGGTAATATGGTAGAATTGGCTGACAGTGATGAATTATATAAGAACCCAATTCATCCCTATACCAAGTCTCTTTTATCAGCGATTCCACTGCCGGATCCAAGATATGAACGTACAAGGAAACGTGTTGCTTACGATCCATCTGTACATGATACCAGTGAAGAGCCGCAATTCAGAGAAGTGAAGCCAAGACACTGGGTACGTTGCACAACGAAAGAATTTGAGCAGTATCAACTGGAAATAGAAAAGAATAACTAAAGTAGATTGTAAATTATCCTTGCTATGTTTATTGCATAGCGGGGATTTTTTTGTTTTTCTCATTCATTTTGTCTATATAGCGCTAAATATGTTATGAAAAGAGGGGCGAATGTCACAAACCTATTACATTTGTAACAATACCATGCTATTCGGTAATCCTTGTAATAGACTCTTAAACCTCCTGTAACTGTAATAAGTATTTCGCTGTGATAGTATTAAGAATGTCAGAAATTCAAGGAGGTACTTTAGATGAGAAAACTAGTAGCGGCAATTGCTGCAGGCATTATTATTGCTGGCACAGCTGCAACAAGCGTTTCGGCTGAAGAACATGAAGTAAAACAGGGAGAAAATCTTTGGAAAATAGCAGATGAATATAACACTACTGTTGAAGAGTTAATTAACATAAATGATTTGAAAGATACAGTGATACACCCGAAAGATTTACTTTATATTAATGACACATATGCGGTTAAACGCGGTGACACATTAATAGATATCAGTAAAGAATATGATATAACAGTAGAAGAATTAAGAGAATGGAATGACCTGAAAACCGATTTAATCGTAATTGGTCAAGAATTATATATTAAAGGTGTCAATGTAAAAGAAGAAGACGCAAAGCCAGCTGAAAAAGCCGAGAAGAAGCAAGAAAAACAAGGTACAGAAAGTGCAGCAAAAGTTAAAACCGAGTCAGCAAGTGATTCAGAGCAGGCTCCAAAGGGAAAAACTATTTCAGTTTCAGCAACTGCATACACTGCAAAATGTGATGGATGTTCAGGTATTACATATACCGGTATTGACCTTAATAAGAATCCAAATGCAAAAGTCATTGCTGTAGATCCAAACGTGATTCCTTTAGGCTCTGAAGTCTATGTTGAAGGCTATGGATACGCGACTGCAGCAGATATAGGTGGAGCAATTAAAGGTAATGAAATAGATATTCATGTTCCAACTGATAAAGAAGCTGTAAGCTATGGTATTCAAACAATTGATGTAACAATTGTAGAATAATCATAAATCCCAGTAATAATAAAACTCAAAATTAAAAGGAAAGCACTTATATTATGTGCTTTCCTTTTTTAATTGGTGGTTAAACATCTATATTTAGACTTTTATAATTTAATTTCAGTGGAGTATCCTTTTTCTTCAATTACTTCGTTTGGCTCATCATGCAGATTATTATATCCAACAATACCAATTCCCAGAATAATAGTTACAAATAATGCCAGTAAAATCTTTCTCATCCATCACTGCCTCCATAGTTTATGTTTCTAACTATTAGTATAGTAGATATAATTAGAAAACTCCATAGGGAAAAACAGTAAATTTGACAAATTATCCTAAAAAGCAACAATTTTTGCAGTTTGCGTCCGTTAAACATTTCAGGAGGTTTATGTTAAACTTAGAATGGTTATATATTTGATTGTTTAAAGCTATTAACAAGTATAATTAAGGGGGATTTTAACTCATGGTCAGTAAGGCACTCGATCATTTTTTAAATGATAATATTGCAGATTTAAAACAGCGTGGATTATATAATGAGATTGATACAGTTCAAGGAGCAAATGGGCCGTTAATCAAAATAGAAGGAAAAGAGCTTATCAATCTTTCTTCTAATAATTATCTTGGCCTGGCTACAGATGAACGACTGAAAAATGTGGCGAAAGAGGCTGTGGATTCTCATGGTGTTGGTGCAGGAGCTGTTCGGACGATAAATGGTACCCTTGACCTCCATAGCAATTTGGAAAAAACGATTGCCAAATTCAAAGGAACAGAAGCGGTTATTTCCTATCAATCTGGATTTAATTGCAATATGGCGGCCATTTCCGCAGTAATGGATAAAAATGATGCCATTCTTTCGGATGCATTAAATCATGCATCCATAATTGATGGATGCCGTCTTTCCAAGGCGAAGATTATTCCATTTGCACACTCTGATATGAATGATTTGCGCCAAAAGGCAAAAGAAGCAGTTGATTCGGGTAAATATAATAAAATAATGGTTATTACAGATGGCGTTTTTTCAATGGATGGAGATATTGCGAAGCTTCCGGAGATCGTTGAAATCGCTGAAGAATTTGATTTGATTACATATGTGGATGATGCACATGGCTCAGGTGTTACTGGAAAAGGTGCAGGTACGGTTAAGCATTTTGGCTTGCAGGATAAAGTAGATTTTCAAATGGGAACATTGTCAAAAGCAATAGGGGTTATCGGCGGATATGTGGCAGGCAAATCCAATTTGATTGATTGGCTGAAAGTACGTTCCCGCCCATTTCTATTCTCGACGGCAGTTTCACCAGCAGATGCAGTTGCCAGTACAAGGGCCATTGAGCTGCTGATGGAAAGTACAGAACTAAATGAGAAACTATGGGAAAATGGGAATTATTTGAAAGAGGGCTTGAAAAAATTAGGATTTGATATTGGAGAAAGTGAAACACCAATCACACCCTGTATTATTGGGGAAGAAAAGGACGCACAGAAATTCAGCAAGCGGCTTTATGAAGAAGGTGTGTATGCAAAAGCGATTGTTTTCCCGACTGTACCGCGTGGAACCGGCCGTGTACGAAATATGCCAACGGCCGCCCATACAAAGGAAATGCTGGATAATGCCATTGCTATCTATGAAAAAGTCGGTAAAGAAATGAACTTAATATAAATGGATTTAAAAGACCTGTAAGAGAGGATTTACGAAATGAAGAAGATTTTAGTCACTGGGGCGCTCGGACAGATTGGTTCTGAGCTTACAAGTAAACTGCGTGAAATATATGGTTCTGATAATGTAATCGGGACAGATATCCGTAAAATAGATGGACAGCAAGAGCAAGGCCCATTTGAGCTGGTGGACGTAACCGACGGAAAGCAATTGTTTGATATTGCCAAACGATACGAAGTGGATACAATCATGCATCTTGCTGCACTTTTATCTGCCAAGGCAGAATCTTTCCCGAAGGTAGCCTGGGATATTAACATGGGAGGATTGGTCAATGCGCTGGAGGTGTCAAAAAATCTCGATTTGCAGTTCTTTACACCAAGTTCGATTGGCGCATTTGGTCCAACAACTCCCAAAGATCAAACCCCACAGGATACATTTCAGCGTCCGACAACCATGTATGGAGTAAATAAGGTTGCCGGTGAACTATTATGTGATTATTACTATCATCGGTTTAATATCGATACAAGGGGCGTACGTTTTCCTGGTCTGATTTCCTACGTGGCACCGCCGGGCGGAGGAACCACAGACTATGCTGTGGAAATCTATTATGAAGCTATCAAACATAATGCCTATGAATCTTATATTGCTGAAGGGACATACATGGATATGATGTATATGCCGGATGCTTTGAATGCCATTATCAAGCTCATGGAGGCCGATCCCAGCAGGCTGGTACACCGTAATGCATTCAATATATCGGCAATCTCGGCCCAGCCGGGAGATTTCGCCAATGCCATACGCAAGCACCTTCCTGATTTTAAATTGTCCTATAAAGTCGATCCTGTCAGACAGCAAATTGCAGAAAGCTGGCCGAATTCGATTGACTCCGCGGCCGCGGCGAACGAATGGGGATTTAAGGCAGACTATGACATTGACCGAATGACAAAAGAAATGCTTGAAAAAGTAAGTACGAAATTTAATGTGAAGCAATAATAAAAGAACCTAATCTGTGCGTCTATTTCAATCCGCAGATTAGGTCTTTTTTGTTCTATCCAGATGCCCGGAGGCACAATCCGGAAAAAGAGCCGGACTTTTCACGAAGGAAAATTGTCCGGCCCTTATTTTTGTTTTTCGCGTAAGGTTTTAGTACATTCCGCTTATCTGTTTTTGCAGCTTACGATCCTGTACATATTCATCGTAGCTCATTTCTTTATCGATAATCCCGGATGGTGTAATCTCGATAAGGCGATTAGCAATACTATTGATAAACTGATGATCGTGTGACGTGAACAGAATAGCCCCTTTAAATTTAATCAATCCATTATTCAAGGATTGGATGGATTCAAGATCCAAGTGGTTTGTTGGCTCATCAAGCATAAGCACATTTGCATGGGAAAGCATCATTTTGGAGAGCATGCAGCGCACCTTTTCTCCCCCTGATAATACATCTGCTTTCTTAAGTGCCTCTTCACCTGAGAACAGCATTCTTCCTAAGAATCCACGCAAGAATGTCTCAGTCTCATCTTCTGGAGAATATTGGCGAAGCCAGTCAACCAATGTTAAATCGCCATTCTCGAAGTATTTGGCATTATCCTTAGGAAAGTAGGATTGGGAAGTCGTGACACCCCATTTATAGGTTCCTTCGTCAGGTTCCATTTCACCGGCAAGGATTTTAAGCAATGTGGTTTTGGCGATATCATCTTTACCGACAAGGGCGAGTTTGTCATCCTTGTTCATAATGAAGCTGACATTATCAAGAACCTTCACATCCCCAATTATTTTCGTTAATCCTTCGACACGCAATAGATCATTCCCAATCTCACGTTCAGGAGTGAATGCAATATAAGGATACTTGCGTGAGGATGGTTTAATATCATCGAGCGAAATATTGTCGAGCATCTTCTTACGGGAAGTAGCTTGCTTCGATTTAGATGCATTCGCACTAAACCTTGCGATAAAGGCTTGCAATTCCTTTATCTTTTCTTCCTTCTTTTTGTTGGCATCCTGTGCCATTTGCGTAGCGAGCTGACTTGATTCATACCAGAAATCATAGTTTCCGATATATACTTGGATTTTCCCAAAGTCGACATCTGCAATATGTGTACATACTTTATTCAGGAAGTGCCTGTCATGGGATACAACGATAACAGTATTTTCGAAGTTAATCAGGAATTCCTCAAGCCATTGGATCGCCTGGATATCCAGACCGTTTGTTGGCTCATCCAAAAGGAGAATATCAGGACTGCCAAATAAGGCCTGTGCTAGCAATATCTTTACCTTCTGATCCCCGGGAATCTCAGACATTTTCATGTCGTGAAGGGATTCTTCAATGCCAAGACCTTTTAGCAAAACGGCGGCATCTGATTCAGCTTCCCAACCGTTCATTTCAGCGAATTCACCCTCGAGTTCAGCTGCCCGCATTCCGTCTTCCTCGGAAAAATCAGCCTTCATATAAATAGCATCCTTTTCCTGTTTTACTTTATATAATTTTTCATGCCCCATTAGTACCGTTTCAAGTACGTCATATTCTTCATAAGCATAGTGATCCTGTTTCAATACAGTAAGCCGTTCACCGGGAGACATAGATACATTACCGCTTTGCGGTTCTATTTCACCAGATAATACTTTTAGGAAAGTGGATTTTCCTGCTCCATTTGCGCCAATTACCCCATAGCAGTTTCCGGAAGTAAACTTTAGATTTACATCCTCAAACAACTTTTTATCACCATATCGTAAACTAACATTAGTAACAGTTATCATTCGTGGTTTTTCCTCCAATAAAAATAAATAGTAATCATGGTAAGCTTACGTTATTTAGCGCAACAATGCAAGAAGTCGACGCTATTCTTTAGGAGGTTCTAGGGATTGACAAATTGTAATACGAAGGAACGAGTAAGTCCCTATTAAATAGGTAGGTATTTTTTTATTTACAAAAAACATCTTGTATAATCGCTGATTTTTTGTAATAGTAGTACAAAAGGTTATATTTTTTGAATCAGCATGCAATGAAAAGATCGCCCAATCTTTGGGGAGGGGGAAAGAAAATGGGTGAAAAGATGATTTACTTTCTTTTTACTGATACGGGAAGCTATTTATCCAAAGCGATAAATTATTATACAAAACGAACAATGAACCATGTATCGATCGGTTTTGACCCAGAATTAAAGGAGTTATACAGCTTTGGCAGGAAGCAGCCAAGAAATCCTTTTATTGGAGGGTTCATCGAAGAGGATGTCCAAAGTGAACTATTGAAGAAGGCATCCTGTGAATTATACCGTTTTGCGGTTTCGGATGAAGACTATCAATCCATTATTGGCAATATCAAAGAGATTGAAGCAAGAAAGAGATATTATAAATATAATTTTATCGGTCTTTTTGGTGTCATGCTTGATATTGAAATCAATCGTAAATCGGCATTCTTTTGTTCGCAATTCGTTGCCACAGTATTAAGGGATCTGGATAAATTCCAATTCGATAAGCCAGCCTGCTTCATTACACCTTCAGATATTCGAAATTACCCCGGAATGGAACTTATTTATGAAGGAGTTCTTGAGGATTATCAGAAACTGAACGATCGTACAGAGGAAGAGCAGATATTGCCTAAGCAATCATTTATTTTTCTTTTATCCAACCGATTCAAACGTCTTGTCATAAAGTAAGAGCCAAATACACTGTACTTGGTTCTTTTTATTTTCAGGCCCCTTTCTGAAGTATTGTTGTATATACAATTGAAAGAAACTAGAAGCGGTGATCGTCCCCACTCCGGAAATACACTTCGCTTTCCCGCTGGAGTCTCCATGTATTTCCTCCGCTATGATTTGGCTTTCTGAATCAAATTGCAGATATTCGATTCGATGTAATTTGATGATATGCTTTATCGCGCTTCGGGAATACACTGCGCTTTTCGCGGGCTCGCGATGAGCCAGGGTACGACTTGCGTTTGCTTCCTTGTTCCCTTGCACCGAGGAAGCCAGCTTCGAAGCGTTACTGGCAGACGCAGGTGCATCTAGTGGGGTCTTATCGTCTTCGCTTTTTCTGAAGACAAAAAAGCCAAAGTGAATTTCCCCATTTCTATGCTGCCCTGTCAATTATTTATAGAAATTATAGTGTGGTAATCGCCACTCCGGAAATACACTA
>NZ_HE610976.1:790340-805091 GCF_000285495.1 Oceanobacillus massiliensis str. N'diop | reverse complement strand
GCGTCTTCGCTTTCCCGCTGGAGTCTCCATGTATTTCCTCCGCTAAGATTTAGCTTTCTGAATCGAATTACTGTTATTCAATTATTAAGCTGATTGATTGGAGCGCAGGGCAGTCGACTCCAGCGGGAAAAGCAACAGGTGAAGATCCCGCAAGAAGCCGGTTTTGCTTCTGAGGAAGCTGAAGCGTTGCCCGCGGAAAGCGACTGCCCGGAGCGGAAATCGGCCGGAGCAGTCATCGGGTTTATTGAGTTTTATTCTTATTTGATTGTATTATAATAAATCCATAAATAACCAAGGAGTTCCAGCGGGAAAAGCAACAGCTGAAGATCCCGCAGAAGCCGAACTTTCTTCCGAGGAAGCTGAAAAGCGCCATTGTTGTTACCTCACAGTGATATAGTATATCTCATGAGCAATAATCACTTAGAAACAGTCTGCTGTAATGAAGTTAAAGGAGTGTCAGTATGGAACGCGAAAGCAACTATCGGTTATTGAAATTAAAAGAAATTTTATTTGATCATACCGATGAACATAATGAACTGGGAATTCAAGAGATAATAGAGAGTTTGCAAAGGGAGATGCCCAATGCAACCTTTGATAAACGAACAATCAAAAGGGATTTGGAAATCCTTGATGAAGCGGACTTTGAGATCGTGCGCAACACAGGGAAATTCGGCAAGCTTCTTTACAGCCATCAGTCACGCCTATTTGAAACTTATCAATTACGATTAATTATCGATGCGATTCTGTCAGCTCGTTTCATTACAGAAAAAGAGAAATATAATCTCATTGATAAGGTGAAGATGCTGACCAGTAAGAAGATAGCAAAAACATTGCCCGAGCCGCTCCTTTTCAGCCAAGCCTCGAGCATGGATTATGATATGGTGAAACTGAATATTGACTTTGTTCATAATGCCATTTCCGATAAGAAGGTACTTAGCTATCAATATGGAAAATATAATATGCAAAAGGAATTTGAGTTTAACCGAAATGGTGATTACTACAAGGTGGAACCCTATGCTTTAATCTGGCAAAATGACTATTACTACCTGATTGGCCGCTTCCAGCAAAACGGCGAAATGCGCCATTATCGACTGGATCGAATCCGCAATATTAAAATAAGCGACCAGCATTTTGTAAGACAGGATTTTAAGCTGCAGAATTATGTGAATCAGAGCTTTCATATGTTTGCTGGAGAAGAGATATGGATTAAAATACAATTTCATAAAGATCTGATCAATGTTGTTCTGGACCGCTTTGGTCAGGAGGCAGATATCAAAGAATTGAATGAAGACCATTTTGTCCTAAAGACAAAGGCAAAATTATCGGATGGCTTGATTAACTGGATTCTGACATGGGGAAATAAGGCCAAAGTGCTCGCACCTGATTATCTAGTGGAACGAGTGAAGGTTCAGATTGAGCAGATGATGAAGGTATATGAGTAATTAAATAAGAAATAGAGCAGTTTCAGAAAACGGGATTAAAACAGAAAATCCACGAAGCATATACAAAATGCATCGTGGATTTTTTGGTATCCAGACCCTTAACAGGACCAGCAATTTTGACCATTGCTGTTCCGGCGCCTTTAGAAACATAGACAGTCTGCTTTTTGCGAATTAATCGCTGAGCATATCTATACCCAATGTTTCATAGGGGACTCTTAATTTAAAGGCCAAGTTATTTGCTTCTAAATCAATTGTTTGAACAGCAACAACCAAGTTGCTTTGCAGATCCATTTCTGTTACTGCTACATAGATTTCCTGGTCTTCTGGGTTAATGGTTACCCATTCCGGCATTGGCAGGTATTTATCCATATACTCCATGATTTTCTGATTAGGAAGCTCAAGCAGGCCGACAGAGATTGATTTTTGTTTTAAAATCAAATCGCCATTTTCCTGCACCAATGGTTCAAGGTGTACCGATAGTGGTACAGCTGTAGAAAAAACAGGAAGTTCGCCAATCAGATGAACATCATCCTCAAGTGAAATCCTGTAATGATGGTTGGAATTACCTAAGGATTTTTCAATATAGGCATTGACGAGATCATTCAAGTTTTGTTTGGTTGTCCGGATTACAAATTCAGAGCCTTCCTGTTCCGTCTGATCTGCTGTATTTGGGAATTCATTCTCCGAAACTGGCCAGAATATCAGCAAGAGCAGGGAAATCATAATAACAATATTGATAGCGAGTAAGCCATAGAATAATTTTTTCCATCTATTTCTTATACTTAATCGCTGTTTTCTGTCAGACATAGCGTCCATCCTTATCTAATCGTAATATATTCAAGCACCCGTTCAGCTATTCGATAATATCCTTCATAGTTCGGATGGAAATTATCTTCAGAGAAAAGGTTCTCTGTTGAATCTTTAAATAAATCCTCTGTCGGTATATAAGTTACGTTATCATAGTCATCCGTAATAGCTTTCCCTGCTGCATTCCAGGTCTCGACAATTAAGTCCAGCTCTTTGATATCCTGGAAATATTGTTCGAACGGGTTATAGAATCCAATAAGATATATCTCCGTATTGGGATTAAGTCTGCGGATTTCGTCAAATATCTGACGCATTCGCTCCTCATAACCTTTCCTTTCAAAAACAAAATCCTCCATCACCAAATCGGTAATGTTGTCTTTGGCAACCTTCATAATATCATTGGCACCAATGGTAATCAGTACGATATCGGAATCACGAATATCATTTGCGATTTCATTGTTTTCCAGACGCAGCAATAATTGATCGGTTCGGTTACCACGTTTTCCGTAATTATCGATCTGGGCAATCTGCTGATTTGCGTTGATGGTCCGATCCAATATTCCCACATATCCATTCTGTTCCGTTTCATCACCAACACCCTGTGTCAATGAATCACCGATGGCAACAATATGAGTCTCTTGATTTGTGAAAAAATCTACCGTGCTCTGTACTGCTTCCGTTATAAGTTCTGGGAAAGTCCGCTGCTCTTGCTCAACATTTTCTTCTTCAGTTTCTGTTTCATTCTCAGCTGATTCTTTCCGTTCCGATTCAGTACTATCATCGGGTACAGAATCGGTTTTCGTTAGGTTTGAATCTGATTGACCGGTAGTATATAAAATTATCCCTGCTGTGCAAAGAATTAAGAATAATAAAGAAGCGATAATATATAATCGTTTTTTCTGCATGTCATCACACCTATGATCGTTATCTGTTATATATTATGGAAATAATGTGTAACTGTCCACTTTTGTATTCATTTAAAAAAGCATTTGAAATTACAATACCCTATTAGTTTAATCAATAAAATGGGAAGTTAAACTTTTAGATTGTCTTTTAGTTTATATCGAAACTAAAAAACGCCTTCTGTTCAGAAGACGTTTTCGGGGGAGATTTTATCCTATTCCCCGGATGCCCCGGAAGTAAACCAATTATTTTATTGAGAGGGATACTTCTGCTTTGTCTTACTCTTATTGTAAACAGAGCCCATATAGATGAACAGTGCTGTCCATATTAAAATAAAGGTAACTAAATGGGCATGTGTAAATGTTTCATTATAGAAGAACACACCTAATATTAGCATCATCGTTGGAGTGATGTACTGCAGGAATCCTACCATTGCAAGCGGTATTTGCTTTGCTCCGTTTGCAAACAATAATAAAGGAATTGCAGTAAGAGTACCGGCTCCGATCAAATAAAGGTTTGTCATACTAAATAAAGCATCGAATGAAAAGGAATTCCTGGGTATCATCCACAAGTATATAAGAGCGACTGGAGTTATGAGAAGTGTTTCGATCGTCAGGCCGAACATTGCTCCAATATCGACAGTTTTTTTTAATAATCCATATAAAGCAAATGTCAGCGCAAGCAGTATGGATATCCATGGAAAGACACCATAACTGAATGTAAGGTAAAGTACTCCTGCTGCAGCCAGTATAAAGGAGATCTTCTGCGTTTTTGTAACAGATTCCTTCAGGAAAACAACACCTAGCAATATACTGATCAGAGGATTAATATAGTAGCCCAGACTTGCCTGCAGGACATGTCCATTGACAACAGCCCATATAAATAAAAACCAGTTCAAGCTGATTACGATGGAAGCGGCTGTTATTCCAGCTAGCTTCTTTCTGTCTTTTATAATGCTTTGGCACTCCTGCCAGAATGGAAGCCACTTGCCTAACACAATAACAAGCAGAAGCATGAAGGCGGATGCCCATACGATCCTATAGGCAAGTATTTCGCCGGCGGGAACATTATCGAGCTGTTTCCAGTATATTGTCATAAAACCCCACAGTACATATGCACTAAAGGTATAAATGATTCCAAGATTCGTTTTTTTGTTCTCCATAAGAATTCCCCTTTTCAAGCACAATAAGATAATACTAAAATGAAAAAGTGAATAAAGCAATATATAAATCTGAGAGACTGTCTGAACGGATTCCTCTAGGCTCGAGCCGCCCTTTTAATTGGTTACATGGACGTTTAACGATAAAGAACTCAGGAGCATTAAGGCGGCGCTGTTCTAGAGCATTTTCGCTCAGATGTATAAGGCTTGACTGACAGCAACGCTTAGAAAAGAGCCTTTATAATAGAGAATGGAATAAGCGTGTATAATAAATCTTGGGTTAGGCAGAATTATCGTGGAATAAATTTCTGTGCTATATTAATAAGTAAGGCAACGTGTTTAAAGAGGGGATCGTTAAACCATGGAAATTGTATCGCTTTTATTAGGCTTTGTAATCATATTTAATATTGCTTTAGGTATTTCCATCGTATTCCTGGAACGAAAAGATCCCACCTCTTCATGGGCATGGCTGATGGTCCTATTGTTTATCCCGGTTGCGGGTTTCCTGCTTTATTTGATCTTTGGAAAACCGATAAGCAAGGGACGAATTTTTACGTGGGACAAAAAGAGCAGAATGGGAATAAAAACCATGGTGCAAGCCCAGTTAAGGTCTTTGGAGAATAGGGAATTCGTTATTAATCAGGAATTGGAGCCCTACAAGGACTTGATCTATCTGCATTTACGGAATGACGATGCAATCTATACCGAAAATAATGATGTCGAAATTTTTACCGATGGTGTTAAGAAATTCGATGCACTCATTCAGGATATGCAAAAAGCAACCGATCATATTCATATGCAGTATTACATAATGCGCAGTGATGAGCTCGGACAGCGGCTGGCTGAGGTGTTAATCAAAAAGGCGAATGAGGGCGTAGATGTCCGGGTCCTTTATGATGATATGGGTTCAAGATCCCTAAAGAGGAAATATATCAAGCGGATGAAGAATGCAGGTGTTATGGTTGAAGCCTTTTTCCCTTCCAGGTTCATTGTGAATTTTAAAATCAACTACAGAAACCACCGGAAGCTGACCATTATTGATGGGAAGGTCGGTTACATTGGCGGATTTAATGTAGGTGATGAATACTTGGGGAAAAATATCAAGTTCGGGTATTGGCGTGATACGCATTTGCGTGTATTGGGTGATGCCGTTCAAAGTATGCAGACACGGTTTATCCTGGACTGGAATCAGGCATCACACGAAGATATCCATTATGAGGACCGTTATTATAATACAAGCCCAATGGGGGATGTGGGAATGCAAATCGTTTCCAGTGGCCCTGATTCCGAATGGGAGCAGATCAAAAATGGCTATATAAAAATGATTCTGGCAGCCAAGAAGTATATCTACATCCAGACCCCGTATTTTATCCCGGATGAAAGTATCCGCGATGCGCTGCGGATAGCTGTTTTATCTGGAGTAGTTGTAAAGATTATGATTCCGAATAAACCGGACCATCCGTTTGTCTATTGGGCAACCTTATCCAGTGCCGGAGATCTGTTGAATGCCGGAGCGGAAATATTTATTTATCAAAATGGTTTTCTTCATTCGAAATCAATTGTAATTGACGGTAAAATCTCATCTGTCGGTACTGCCAATATAGATGTTCGGAGCTTCCGGCTGAATTTTGAAGTCAATGCATTTGTATATGATTCTGGTATCGCCGAAAGATTAGTACAGTCATTTGAAGAGGATATTATGTTGTCTACCCAGATGACGAAAAAACTATATAAGCAGAGATCAATCGGCATACGCTTTAAGGAATCATTATCAAGATTGATCTCGCCTGTTCTGTAAATAGAAGAAGTTTGAGGAGGAGTAACGATATGGAAGCAAAAGCTTGTTCAAAGTCATTGGCGTTAAAGACCACTCACGTGCTGCCGCCAGATACAAATGCCTATGGGACCCTGTTTGGCGGTAAGCTAATGGCCCATTTAGATGATATTGCTGGTATAGCTGCAGTTAAACACGCAAAAAATCCTGTGGTCACAGCATCAACAGATTCAGTGGATTTCCTAGCACCGGTAAAGGTAGGGCATTATATCTCTATTGAAGCATTCGTAACCTGGACACATAATACTTCTATGGAAGTGTTCGCGAAGGCAATTACAGAAGACATTTCAACCGGAGAAAGGAAGGTATGTACAACAGCCTTCATGACCTTTGTTGCAATCGATCAAAAAGGACGGCCTATTCCCGTCCCGCCGGTTTATCCAGAAACAGAGCATGAAAAAATGCTGCACGAGGGCGCACCGCTAAGAGCGAATCGACGCGAAGAAAGAAGACAAAACTCCCAGGAGCTAGCCAAAACCTTTGGTACCAAATATGTAATGGAATAAAGCAGTATGACGTATAATAGAGCCGTCCTGCCATAAGCACATGACCCGGCAGCCTAAATAAAAAATCCAATCTGATTCGAATTCTAATAAGAAATTTGAATCGGATTGGATTTTTCTTTTGACGAAGAGAAGAACTATCATTCCGCTATAAATGATAAATTATGAATTTTGTTCTTCGATTTCTTCTAGTTTAATATGGTCATCAGCCCAGCATTGGATTTCTTTTATGACTGGCTCGAGCTTCTTGCCCTTTTCTGAGAGCGAGTATTCGATACGAACAGGAAATTCAGAATATATTTTTCGTTCAACGATACCTTCTTTTTCGAGTAATTTTAATCGATCAGAGAGCAGTCTTCCGCTGATTGGCAATCCCGCTTCCATTTCCGAAAAACGCTTCATACCATCCATTAATTCAAATAATATTAAACCTACCCAGCGTGTACTCAGGAGACCCATAGCCTTTTCAAAACGTGGACATAATTTCTCCATGATGATTCACCTCACTCTATAAAATCTCGATATATATTAGTCGTCCATCAATAATTACAAAAAGTAACTTCTTTATCATACTATCATAATCTTATTCATCCGTAAATAGAGGGGATATTGATATAGTAATTTTGAACTAAAATATTTCGGGAATAGAAAGAAATTTTGGTATTTTTGGTCCGATTATGGAATAATGTTTTTATAGTGTATGTTCAAAAAGTTTCTCTTGTTTGGGGGAATTTATTTGAATAATCCTTTATACGAATTATTGGAGGTTAGAATTATGGTAAATCAAAAAACACAGGAAAAATATGCTGAATTGGCATTGCGTACAGGGGTTAATTTACAAAAAGGACAGGCTTTGATGATCAATGCATCGATCGAGGGGGCTGCATTTACTAAAATTGTTGTCCGTAAAGCTTATGAACTGGGTGCTAAGGATGTCCATATTAATTGGACAGATGATGAATTAACGTTATTGAGATATGAAAATGCACCAGATGAGGTAATTGCGGATTATCCAGAATGGCGAGTGAAACTGTATGATACCTTTGCTGAAGATGGTGCAGCGGTGCTAAACATTCGCTCAACAAATCCGGATCTATTAAAAGATATTGACCCATTGCGGGTAGCTACTGCAAATAAGGCAGCAGCAGAAGCGATGAAGAATTTCCGGAAATATACCATGAATGATAAAATTCCTTGGTCGATCATTTCAATTCCATCCGGTGACTGGGCACAGAAAATCTACCCTGAACTAACAAAAGAGGATGCGATGGAAAACTTGTGGGAAGCCATATTGAAAATTGTCCGTGTTGATCAGGATGACCCGAATGCTGCATGGGATGCCCATAATGCAACCTTGAAAACAGCGCGTGAAGTGCTGAATGA
Organism: Oceanobacillus massiliensis str. N'diop; assembly: GCF_000285495.1. Taxonomy (GTDB): domain Bacteria; phylum Bacillota; class Bacilli; order Bacillales; family Amphibacillaceae; genus Oceanobacillus; species Oceanobacillus massiliensis. Next base: position 797,060 of record NZ_HE610976.1, on the reverse strand, counting down.
CAGAAACTATAAAAAGCTTATTTTTAAAGCTCCTGGAACAGACTTGGAATTGGAGTTACCTGAAGGACATATTTGGAAAGGCGGATCTGCTGTTGCGGAAACCGGAGTTACATTCAACCCGAACATGCCGACAGAGGAAGTATTTTCATTACCGCATAAGTATGGCGTTAATGGGACGGTTTCAAGTACAAAGCCACTTAATTATGGTGGAAGCTTAATCGATAAATTCAGCCTTACTTTCAAGGATGGCCAAGTCGTTGATTTTAAAGCGGAACAAGGGGAACAGGTTCTGAAGCATTTACTTGACTCGGATGAAGGGGCGCGCAGACTTGGTGAAGTCGCATTAGTACCACATGAATCACCAGTATCGCAGTCCGGGTTGATTTTCTACAATACATTATTTGATGAAAATGCATCCTGTCATATCGCGCTAGGTAAGGCGTATCCAACCAATCTTGAGGGTGGCTCATCAATGGGTGATGCGGAATTGGACAAGCATGGTGTTAATGATAGTCTGATCCATGTTGATTTCATGATTGGTTCAGAAGAAATGGATATCGATGGGGTAAAATATGACGGAACTACAGAACCCGTATTCCGTAACGGAACATGGGCATTGAACATAAAAGGGGAATAATGGTAAAGGAAACGAAACTGGATAAAAATATATAAGTCAAAGTGAAATCCGAACGATGCAAATCAGTTCGGATTTACTTTTGGGGTATTTTCGTAACGAAATAAGGAAAGAAACTCTGAAGCTCCTATAGAAAAACCGCTTGAACGCAGTAATTGCGCCAAACGGTTCCTGTTACATCAATTCATTTTTTACTAAAGCGGCCTTAATCTTTGTATAGTCAAATTCCTCAGGCAAGGCTTCCTTCAATGGCTTTAGTTTTGGTTCATCAAGCTTGCTATGGGCTAGAAGGACAGCAGCTTCTTCTTGCTCATTAAAGAAGATTCCCCAAGCGAGCGGATGTCCTTCCTGAAAAGCTTTAAATATATGATTCTCAATGGTAACTTTCGAGAAATCCCGAATAGCGGCAATATCTTTAATTGATTTTCCCGACTGAAACATCTGATAGCTGATTAAATGGCTTGGACGATCATCAGTTGCTTTCTTTGTCTTTGGTCTGGCAGAAGCTGAATCAGCAATCCGGATTTTCTGCTTTACATCGGGGTGGGCCTTACGCCATTCCCGGATAACCGTTAAAAATTCCTCGCCATATTGATCGTATTTTTTCTCACCTACACCTTTGATCTCGAGCATGTCCTCTTTTGTCACTGGGAAGTATCTGCTTAGGTCCTTGAGTGTAGCATCAGAGAACAGGACATATGGTGGAAGATTTTTTTCCTCGGCAATTCTTTTCCTTAATGTACGAAGCTCTGTGAACAGGTCCTCATGGTAGTCTGTATTCTCACTGGCAGGAATAGGTGCGGTATACATTTCTACAGAACGCTTTCCTTTTAGCACATCAACAGAATTTTGATTCAATCGCAATGTCGGATACTGTCCTTCTTCTGTATCGAGTAAGCGTTCCGCAACGAGAAAGTGGATGCGCTCTGTCAGCTCTTTTTCGGTATATGCTGAGAGAATGCCATAGGTGGATATTCTATCAAGCCGAAAATCTTTTATCTTCTTATCCTTTGAACCTTTTAGCACTTTCGCGGTCATACCTACGCCATAGCGCTCATCCATTCTCTTGACACAGGACAAAATCATTTGAGCTTCTTCCGTAATATCAATCTTTTCCTGGCGTTCTACACAATTACTGCAGCGCCCGCAAGTAGTTTTCGTTACGGTATCATCAAAATAATCAAGTATAAAGGCTGTCAGGCATCCGTGGGTATGACAATAATTAATTATTGCCTGCAGTTTTCGATATTCGTTTTGTTTGGAGGCATCATCCATTTGTGACTGCTCAATCAAAAATTTCTGCAATTGTACATCCTGTGGTGAAAACAATAAGATACAGTCACTCGGTTCGCCGTCTCTTCCTGCCCTTCCTGCTTCTTGATAGTAGGATTCAATATTCATTGGCATAGCATAATGAATGACATACCGGACATTGGATTTATCAATACCCATACCGAATGCGTTCGTTGCAATCATAATGGACTTTTCATCATGGATGAAGGCTGACTGAGCCTGTTTCCGCTCTTCTTCCGACAATCCGGCATGATACTTAGCGACGGCAATGCCTCGCCTGGACAACTGATCATGGAGTGTATCGGTCTGTTTTCTGGTAGCCGTATAAATAATTCCTGATTCGTCCGAATGCTCTTCCAGAAACAACCGTATGTAGGAGGACTTATCCTTCCCTTTTACAATATGAAACGATAGATTTTCCCGTTCAAACCCAGTGTTGACGACATTGGTATCATTGATATTCAATAACTCCTGTATATCGGAAATGACTTCCTCTGTTGCAGTTGCCGTTAATGCAACGAAGACTGGGATGTTGGATAGCCGTTTTAAATTAGGAACAATAGAACGGTAGCTTGGTCTGAAATCATGTCCCCATTGGGAAATACAATGGGCCTCGTCAAACGCAACGAGTGCGAGAGGGATGCGCTTGATTACATTTACAAAAGTGCTGGACTCGAATCGCTCGGGTGCAACATATACAAATTTATATCGTTGATTGGCGACATCACGCAGACGGGATTGCTGTTCGCTTGTTGAAAGTGAGCTGTTAATGAAGGTTGCCGGGATACCCAAAGCCTGCAGTGCATCCACCTGGTCCTTCATAAGAGAGATTAATGGGGAGATGATGATTGCAGTTCCGTCCATAGATAAACCTGGAATCTGGTAGCAAAGGGACTTACCGCCGCCGGTTGGCATCACAGCAAGTGTATTCTTCAGGTGTAATATATGATCAATGGTTTCCTGCTGACCTGGACGAAATGACTCGTAGCCGAAATAGGTTTGTAGAATTTTTTCTTCTTTTACTAACATGCCACAGTGCCTCCTTTTCATAGACTAATCCTAACATATTTTTTGGCGTCCGTTCAGTAGAATCCTAATTTTTATTATAGGGGATCAGCAAAGAGCCAAACAAAAAACGAGTCCAGCAATAGACTCGCTAAGCTTGCTTCCGATGACTGAACAATAGACCAATCAATCCGCCTGCTACCGCTGGGATCAGCCATCCCAATCCGCTGGCATAGAATGGGAGTCTTTCCATAATGGTTGTAACTTGTTGGGATTCAATACCAAATGAAATGAAGACATCATATAAGCTGATAATGGATGTGAATAATATGGCGCCGCGGTAGACATTCGTTGCATCTCCAAACAGTCTCCCGATGAATGTTAGCAGGACCAGCACAATAACAATTGGATAAAGGAATCCAAGTACTGGAACGGAGATACCTATTATCGTATTTAATCCTTGATTTGCAATGAGATAACTCACCAGTGTTGTGATTAAAATTACCCATTTATATGGTATCTTTGTTATTTTTGTGAAAAATTCCCCTGAGGCAACAACCAGTCCCACAGAGGTGGAAAAGCATGCCAATAACACAATAGAGCCGAGCAATAGTGCTCCGAAGTTTCCAAAGATGATACTTGCTGTACTCGAAAGCACCTCACCGCCGTTTGAAAAGCTCCCTGCTGTGGCCATTTTAGTTCCTATCCAGCCAAGCAGGGTATACACAATGATTAACCCGATTGCTGCAATAAGTCCTGCTTTTAGTGTGGCATTTACCAGATCCCTTCTTGAGGTAATTCCACGTTCTTTAAATGCCTTCACAACGATAATTCCAAACGCCAGTGCCGCAATGGCATCCATTGTTAAATAGCCTTCCATAAACCCGGTAAAGAAGGGTGTAACAGAGTATTTTTCGGCAGGCGCAGAAAGCGGCGCATGCAATAGGAAAATACTTCCAATACCGAGGGCAATGATCGCAAGCAATAAGATAGGTGTAAGGTATTTGCCGATTTTGTCCACCATTTGGGAAGGGCTCAGGCTGAATACATATACCAAAATAAAGAATAGGCTCGTGAAGAGGAATAGTGCTGACGATGAGTTCCCATCAACCATAACGTTAACGCTCATTTCGTATGCTACCGTTGCGGCACGCGGTATGCCGAAAAACGGGGCAATTGCAAGATAAACAATTGAAGTGAAAATTAATCCAAATTTAGGATGAACCCGATCGGCCAGTTCCCGTGCATCATTCTTAACAAAAGAAATCGCAGTAACTGCCAAGAGGGGCAGTCCAACACCAGTAATGATAAATCCCATGATTGCCGGCCAGAAAGCTGCACCAGACTCTATTCCAAGAGTTGGCGGATAGATTAGGTTCCCAGCCCCAAAAAATAAGGCGAACAGCATTAATCCTATTGTAAATATGTCCTTTTTCAAGATAAACATCCTCCGGAAATGATTTAATCTGCTTTTGTGAACAGTTGTATACGAAGTTTTTAAGTCACTAAATTATTTGTAAAATCAGATATTAATGAATATTAGATATCAAAGCAAATGATAGCTTAACAAGAATAGCTATAATATGTCAATATTATTTTTCTGTTTGATTAAGGCTTAAATAATTTACAATTCTACCATTCATCTATAAAATATCCTTATAAATAAAGGCACTTCTTATAAGCATTGTTGTTTTTAAGGTTAATGGAAACGGCGGTACAGCAGCAGGGCGCTTTCTGCGGACCACCTTTTGTCCTTCTAAAAAGTAAATCCGGTTCTTGCGGGGGTCTTGTGCCCTGCGATTAGGTAAATTATGGATTATGTGCCGAAAGTATGAATTCAGGTTGATAGCTAAACCGCAGTTAATCGATATTCCGTCAAAAACAACAACCTTTTAAAGCCTAAAATAAATGAGTAAGGGGGTATGGCATGGTTCCTTCTTTATTGTTTGAGATAATGATTATTGTTCTGCTTGGAATTGGTTCACAGTGGGTGGCATGGCGGTACCGGATGCCGGCAATCGTTGTTATGTCCATTACAGGACTGCTCATTGGACCGATTTTTGGATTAATAAACCCTGAAATGGATTTTGGACCTTTATACAGTCCACTGATTTCAGTTGCGGTAGCTATTATACTCTTTGAAGGGAGTTTGAACCTGAGCTTCAGTGAGCTGCGCGGCGTAGGAAAGCCGATTTTTCTCATATCGACAGTTGGTGCGTTTATTGCATGGATTCTTGGTTCCTTGACAGCTCATTATGTGGCGGGTCTATCTTGGGCTGTTGCATTTGTTATCGGGGGTTTATTTATTGTAACAGGTCCAACCGTTATTATGCCGTTGCTTCGCCAGTCCAAACTAAAGGCGAGACCGGCTAAGGTTTTAAAGTGGGAAGGGATCATTGTTGATCCGATAGGGGCATTGCTTGCTGTTTTTGCATTTGAAATTATTACGTTTATAAGTGCAGACCAGCCAAATCCTACACAGCTTTTAATGTTCTTTGCTGCCTCGCTGTTTGCAGTTATACTTGGATGGGCACTTGGCCGAGGGCTGGGCTGGATGTTTGAGACCGGTCATGTACCGGAATTTCTGAAATCCTCCTCCGTTGTTGTTGTGGTTATTCTTTGTTTTACAGCGGCAGATGAAATTATGCATGAGACAGGACTATTATCGGTAACAGCAATGGGGATTACGCTTGCGAATATGGGAATTAGTTCGATTTCGGACATGCGGCATTTCAAGGAAAACATATCTGTCCTGCTTACATCAACCATCTTTATTATGCTGACCGCCTCTTTGGAAATGGAGACGATTCTTCATATCTTCAGCCCGAATATTATTGGCTATGTCGTATTGATGATGTTCGCGGTACGACCTTTGTCTATATTTTTATCGACTATCGGATCAGGACTGTCTTTCAATGAAAAGGCGCTGCTTGGCTGGATTGCGCCCCGCGGGATTGTTGCACTGACGGTATCGGGTTATTTTGCCTCGGTTTTGGCGGATGCGGGGTACGAAGGCGCGACCATTCTGACAACATTAACCTTTGCACTGGTATTCTTTACAGTGCTCGCCCACGGCTTTTCGCTTGGTTGGCTGGCGAAAAAGCTCAACCTGTCAATGGAAGGGAATCCAGGGGCATTAATTATCGGCAGTAATCCATTTACCGTAGAATTGGTAAAATCGCTGACCAAAGCAGGGATTCCAGCGATCATTGTAGATTCATCTTGGGAGCATCTCAGCCTGGCAAGAAAAGCGGGAGTTCCAATCTTTCATGGCAACATGCTTTCAGAGCAGACGGAACATCACTTTGATACGATTCCGTATGATTATATGCTTGCCCTGACAGAGGACCGTTCCTATAATTCACTGATCTGTACGACATTCCTCCCCGAATATGGCAGGACGAATGTATTTAAAGTGAGTCCATATTTGCAATTGGATAATGGTTATTCGACTGGGGTGGTATCCCAGGTTGGAGGAAGGATACTTTTTAATAAGAAGTTTTCCCTGGAAGACTTGAATGACAAGGTTAGCAATGGTTATGTGATTCGTCAGACAACATTGACGGAGCAATATAACTTTGAATCCTATAAGAAAGATAAGGATAATAGTACAGTTTTTCTTTATTTGGTAAGACCTTCTGGGCAGCTCAAATTCTTTTCTGAGGAAATGCGCACTGTTCCGGTTGCAGGAGACACAATTGTCAGCCTGACACCTCCAATTAAAGAAAAAGAAAAGATACAGGCCAAAATAGACAGCGGTAAGGGTTTGAAATAGATATAAGGAAAAG
>NZ_HE610976.1:766296-788726 GCF_000285495.1 Oceanobacillus massiliensis str. N'diop | reverse complement strand
CCTTTTGCAATTATTACTCCTGTTCTTCCAATGCCGCCAGCTGACGGTTTACTTCCGCAATCTCGCCTTCAAGACGAATCAGCTGGCCCTCAGCAGAGGAAACCCTGCCTTTTACATATTCCAGTTTATCCAAATCACTCTGAATCCGAACGTAATCGGACTTTAATTCATCCAGTTTTGCTAATAACTCCTGCTTATTCATAAACGAAAGCTCCCCCTATACATATTGAACTTAAATCAATGCGTCTTCTTTTTTCTTCTTCGATCTCACATAGGTATGATAAAAATGAACGATAATCGTACGAAGCACAGCATAGAATGGTACTGCAAACAAGATGCCGATAAATCCTGCGATGCTTCCTGCAGCCAGGATGACTGTGATAATGGTTAGCGGGTGCAGATTAAGAGCCTGTCCCATCACATTTGGTGAAATCAAGTTGCCTTCCAATTGCTGTGCCGCCAGCATGATAATGGAAATCCAGACTAGATTCATCGGATCCTGGAATACACCAACCAGAAGGGCGGGTATTACGGCGATAAATGGCCCAAGATAAGGTATCACATTCGTAAGCATACCAAAAAGGGAAAGTGCCAGTGCATATTCAAGATCGATAATTAAATAGCCAATCAATAGCAAGATACCGACAACAAAACTAACAATCAGCTGTCCTTGAATAAAGGAAGACAGTACGCCATCTATCTTGCCTAAAAGGCTGCGGATATTTTCGGCTTTTTTCTCGCTGAAAACCTGAGTTATAAAAGGCACCAGCTTGTCTCCATCCTTCAGCATAAAGAACAGGAAGAAAGGAATCAGTACGATGCTTGCAACAAAGCTGATCACATGTCCGATGAATCCGCTGATAAATCCAAATAGATTATTTAATAAATTTTCAATACGGGTTGGCAGATTATCGGTGAAATTATTGATTGCCGATAAGACCTGATCAGGGATATTCGTATAATTCGCCTGCCAATAATCGATGAAGTCCTCTATCATTGTCACCATCGATGGAATACTATTAACAAGATTCATGACCTGATCCCTGACAATCGGCCAGATAAACATGACAAATAGATAACCTAATGCAAGAATCAATAGAAATACAAGAATAATCGCTAGGATTCTTGGAACCTTATACTTTTCAAAAAAATGCATGACCGGTTTTGATAGATAGTATAAGATACCGGCACCGATAATCGGAAATGCCACTGCACCAATCAATTGAATGATTGGGAAGAAAATGAACGTAGTCTTGGAAATCAATAAAACAAGTAAAAAGAACAGGATGAAGAATACCAAAACTCTAAACCAACGTCTATTTGCCAATCAGATCACTACTTTCTCTCTAATTCTCCTATATCTATATTACCTGCAAAAACCGATAATAGAAAGTCTGTTAAAGCTCTATTAGAATTATTTCCTCATTTGCCAGCGGCTAAACAAGTCTTATAGAATAAAATAAAGAAGTATGCTAAAATTTGACCATACAATTGTAAGATGGGGGCACTGAAATGGGAAACTGGGAAAAGATCTATCAAAAATGGAATACATTCGCAAATCTTGATGATTCCTTAAAAACAGAATTACATACGAAAAAAGATGATAAAAATGCACTTGAAGATGCCTTTTATAAAGAATTGACATTCGGAACTGGCGGCATGAGAGGTGTGCTTGGTGCCGGTATTAACAGAATGAATATATATACGGTAAGAAAAGCTGTGAATGGGCTCGCGAACTATCTTCTGACAAACCGTGTGAATGTGAAGGATAGAGGTGTAGTCATCGCTTATGATTCCAGATACATGTCACCTGAATTCGCGGTGGAATCTGCCAAGGTACTTGGCCATTATGGTATAAAAACACATGTCTTTGAAACGTTGCGCCCTACTCCGCTGCTCTCCTTTGCAGTCCGCTATTTGGGGACGGCTGCAGGGATAATGATTACAGCCAGTCATAATCCGCCAGATTATAATGGTTTTAAGGTATATAACGAAAACGGCGGACAGATTACTCCCGAAGAAGCAAGCAGGATCATTGATGCAATCGGACAGACAGAGGATGAGCTGGCAGTTCCTTATGTGGAGAAAGCAGAACTGGAAGAGAAGGAGCTTCTTAACTGGCTCGGGCATGAAATCGACAATGCCTATTTGGAACGTCTCGTTCAGATTTCCAGAATGACTGCGGAAGTTCAGAAACAGGAAAAAGATCTTGGGATTGTATTCACACCATTGCATGGTACAGCCTACAATCTGGTGACAAAGGGGCTGAAACAGCTAAACTTCACCAATGTTGCCATCGTTGAAGAACAGGCAAGCCCAGATCCGGAGTTTTCCACAGTAGAATCACCAAATCCGGAAGAACATCAGGCATTTAAACTGGCTATCGAGCTTGGACAAAAGAAGGACGCCGATATTCTGCTCGGAACGGACCCCGATGCAGACAGACTTGGTGTTGCCGTTAAAAATAAGGCAGGAGAATACCAAGTATTAACTGGTAATCAGCTAGGTTCATTAATGCTGGATTATATTTTGACACATAGTAATCCAACGGTCTATCAAAATTCCAGAATGATAAAAACGGTTGTGACTACTGAACTTGGAAGAGCGATAGCCGATGCGAACCAGGTAGAAACAATTGATACCTTAACAGGGTTTAAATTCATCGGTGAAAAGATCGATCAGTTTGACTCTACAGGGGAAACCTTCATTTTTGGATTCGAGGAAAGCTATGGCTACCTGATCAGCAGCTTTGTCCGCGATAAAGATGCCGTACAGGCTGCCGTGATGGCGACGGAAATGGCCTATTACTGGAAACGGCAAGGGAAAACATTGCTGGATGCCTTGGATGTTCTCTACGAAAAACATGGTTATTATTTGGAAGGAATGTCTTCATTGACCCTTAAAGGGAAGGAAGGCTCTGAACAAATTGCTGAGATTATGGATGATATCCGTTCAAAACCGTTCCATGATATCGCTAGCATCAAAGTTGAAAAAATCGAAAACTACTTAACGAGTGAACGTATTCTTGTAAAAGAGGACAAAAAGGAAAAAATCGACCTCCCGCAGGAAAACATGATGAAATTCATCTTAGAGGAAGACGGCTGGGTTTGTCTGCGTCCATCGGGTACAGAACCAAAAATTAAATGCTATTATGGTGTACGCGGAAAGAGTGACGAACATAGTAAACAGCTGCTGGCAGCACTTAAAGATACAATGGACCAAAAAATAGCTGCAATTATCAACTGAAGATATTTTCCTGCAAACCAGTTATTTTTCTTGCAAATCAAATAGTGACTTGCCAAATAAAAAAACCGGTTTAATGTTGTCGATAATGGAGAATACTCTATATATAATAAGGGCAGTCGAAATTTGACAATTAAAGGTTTAAGGGGTTTAATGATTATTAGCTTAATATTTCCTAAAGGGGAGTAGCTGTACAATTAAAGTCGTCATTACGAGATTATATCTCCGGCTTAATTGGCAACGATCGTTGTTAGCGAGACCTTTACCCATTAGCAGGTAAAGGTCTCTTTTTGTGCTCTTATCTGCTAATGAGACTATTTTTTTAAAGGAGAGAACAAATGGGAACAGAATTATTGTTAGAGTATTTATGGGTATTGGTTGTTCTAGTCGGACTTGAAGGCTTGCTGGCCGCCGATAATGCACTTGTTTTAGCGATTATGGTGCGCCATCTTCCGGAGAAACAACGGAAAAGAGCCTTGTTCTATGGACTGGCAGGGGCATTCGTGCTTCGGTTTGGATCCCTATTTATCATTTCCTTCCTTGTCGATCTATGGGAAGTGCAAGCACTGGGAGCACTTTATCTGCTGTTCATATCGATAAAGAATTTGTATGGAAAGTTTACAGCCAAATCTGAAGATGATGTAGAGAAGCTGAAGGAACCGATTAAAGTTGGGGAGGAACCAGAAGCAACGAAAAAAGAATTTTGGACTACTGTTGCTAAGGTGGAATTTGCCGACCTTGCCTTTGCAGTCGATTCCATCCTTGCTGCAGTGGCGCTGGCAGTAGCTTTGCCGCCAACAGGACTTGGAACAATTGGAAGTCTGGATACAGGTCAGTTTGCAGTTATATTTGCAGGTGGTATGCTCGGTCTGATTATCATGCGTTTTGCAGCCAATATATTTGTTGGATTGCTCCATGACAGACCAGGCCTTGAGACAGCAGCTTTTGTAATTGTTGGATGGGTTGGTGTAAAACTGGCAGTTATGGTTTTTGCTCATCCTGATATCGAATGGATTCCGCATGAATTCCCGCATTCTACCTTGTGGAAATCCATTTTCTATGGTGTATTAGTACTTATTGCAGTTGTCGGCTGGTTCGCTTCTGGTTCGAATAAGAAAAAAGAGGAAACAGCTTAACATCTGAAAAAAGCAATCCGCTCTAAATGGGCAGGATTGCTTTTTTATTTTTAGGCTGGAATACATAGGTAGTTTCCTCTCAAAAATACTGCTTATTTAAATACTAGCTGTTATTCGATGAATTAGCAGCAGTTGTAGCGGCGGTGATTGTCGCAATCATGACGGCCTGCTGTGCCTGTAATATGGTTTCCAGTGTTGTATGGATGCTTGCCTCTGCAAGACTGTTATTTTCCTGTTTCCCATTAATATATAGGGTTGCAGCCATAATCACATTCATATCCTTATACCATTTAAGGCCTTTCTTTTCATTGAGGGCATGGTACATCGACGTAACTTCCGACATATCGAATGTTTGCATATCAAGCAATGCAAGCATACCAATTACCGGATAATATAATTGTTTTGGACGAATGCCAGAGGCCCTGAATGCATCCATAACCGCAACAGTGCGGCCGACTAAATCATCTGTCTGTGCTTCTCTGTCCAGTGTAAGGATATGGCTTAAAAACTGCAGATCATTTCCCTTCCAGAATCCATACTTACTTAATTCGTCATAGTACATTTCCATTTGCTGTATGATATCGGTTTGATGCTCATAGGCGAGCAATACAGCAAGCGGATAATCGCTCGCTCCTGTTAGAAAAACATGTTCTTTTTTCATTCCATCATGTAATTCCTTCGTTCTTCTGATGATTTGATCGTATGTGAAGCTGCTGTCGGGATTTGTCAGAACGGTTGAAGCAGCAAGATACGTATATACACCACTGCTGAATTTCGCCTTTCTGAATAAATCATAGAGTTGGAACAGCTGATTGATTTGGGCATCAGGCTGCTCGAATTTTACATCCAAAGCTGCCGCGGCTGTAAATCTGGAATAGGACTTCATTGCAGAGAATAGTCCAGCTTTATCTTTAATACGGTCAGCTATCCTCAAAAGATTATCCAAATCCAGTGTTTTATGGTTCATAGCATACATGGAAGCAATGGTCATCAGGATCCTCTTGTCTGAAACCTTCCATTTCAAGCCATCATTAAGTTTATAATATAGTTCTGCAAATCCAGTAACTTTATCTTGCATACATATTCCGCCTTTCCATTAGGTCACTGCCTATTAATACGTCTTCATGGGATAAATGGTTTCGTTTTCAGCTGTTATCTTGTTTCCCTTAACTTGAGCTTCATATGCAATCGCCGGCTTGTATTGCGGAGAAAGGATTTGTTTTATTTAAATTTTTGTTTTTGTTTCAGTTTCGTTGCCTGCTGTTATAAACTAATGGAGAGGTGATTGAAATGGCAGAACATCATTTTCATTTAAAGGCGGACTGGCCAGGTGGGCGGAACAGTGAAGGCTATATCGAAGCAGGAAATCTAAAAACAAAGATCTCGATCCCCCAGGAAATGGACGGGCCGGGTATCGGGACCAATCCAGATGAAATGCTCTTAGGGGCTGCGGCAACATGCTATGTGATTACATTGGCCGCCATGATAGAGCGGGCAAAGCTTCCGCTTAAGGAAATGTCACATGAATCAGAGGGAATTGTGGATGTTACAAATGGTATCATCACATATAAAAAAATCATACACCGTCCAACCGTCCTATTAAAAGAAACCGCTACAGAGGAACACTATAGCAAATTAAAGAAACTTGTCGAAAAAGCGGAGAAAAGCTGTATGATTTCTCGTGCAATTCAAGGAAATGTCGTGCTGGAACTGCAGGCGACAATAAGATGAGGAAAAGGTCGCTCCTTTATGGAGCGGCCTTTTGCATATTAATGGCTGACTAAGTATGTGCGGCAATATGCTCTGCCTTATTTCCTAGTATTTAGTCTCTGACCAGCCGCAGTACTTTATCAAGTCTTTGGACCTCTGCGGTTTGGAAATAATTAGCAAATGGACATCCCCATTTCTGTATCCGTCCAAGGATATTGCCAAGGGTGAACTGCGTCGGATGCAACCCTTCTTTTACTTCCTTCCAGAATAGGGGAGTTGCAATCGTCCCCTCTTTTGTCATTCTTGGTGAATAGGGGGCAATCAATGTTTTATCTTTTCCATGTTGAACATAATCGATATACAGTCTGTTCTTTCGTTTCTTTTTCATTCTTTCGGTTGTAAATAATTCTGGATAGGTGTTCTCAATCGTCCATGCAATTGCCTGCGTAAAGGTTGCTGTTTCCTCGTAAGTCATGCTGCCTGTTCGGATTGGAATATAAATCTGCAGGCCTTTATTGCCTGATGTTTTGATAAACGAATGAAGCTCAAGATCATCAAGTATCGCTTTGATTAAAGTAGCAGCGCGGATTGCTAAATGAAAGTGTTCCCTGTCCGGTGGGTCAAGATCAAATGCAATCTCGGCTGGAACGGAACTGTGGATAGTCTGAAAAGGCACATGATACTCCACTGCCCCGTGGTTGGCAAACCAGACGAGCGATTCCAGGTTGTTGCAAACAATGGCTTTGTCCTCCCCGGACGGAAACGATTCAATAAAATCAGGAGCATAATCAGGCAGATGCTTTTGGAAAAAATGCTCCTTATCTATACCGTCGGGACATCGTATGACAGTTAGCATCCTATTCTGCAGAAAAGGGAGCATATACGGAGATAACTCACGCATATAGGAGAGAAGATTGCCCTTCGAGTAAAGAGCATCCGGCCACAGTAATTTGTCTGTATTAGTCGGCTCAATAGCTGCAGGAATCATGGCCAGATCGAGCTGTAGTTTCTCTTCTGTACAATCTTCAGGTTTTGCATCTGGCAGCAGCGCAGCAAATTCGGGTTCGCGCAGTTCGTCGTCATATAGGTCCAGTGTGTGTACGGCAGTGCAGATTGCTGGCGGCAGCTGATAGCGTTGCTCCTGTTTTTCTCCGTTCGACAGAAACAATTGCTTTAGGGTCTGAAAGGAACCTGTATCCAGTCCATGTTTACACTTTCCGACAGATTTATATTCACCGTCCCGATAAACCGTCACATTGAAATAAGCATTTTTTAAGTCATATTCTGTCAGGAAACCTTGAATCGTTCGCCAATTTTTGATCTTAAACCAATCCTGATGACTTTTTCCGGCAATGTAACTGCTCGTCTTGCGCTTAGCAACGATTCCTTCTCCCTTCGCATCGAATACGATTTTCTTGATTGCCTCAATCGAAGTGAATGTCGTTACCAGCTGTATGCGCCCAGCTATTTTCAGCTTCCGGAATAATCCTTCCAATACCTTCATCCTCATGGAATACTTCTGCTTTTTGCAGGATGAACCCTTTATTTCCAATATATCGAAGACCATCAATACTGCTGGCCTTTCTTCTGAGGATTTTTGAATGGCTACTTTATTTTTTAGCCTTCCCCGCTTTTGGATCGATGGAAAATCGGCCTGATACAAATGATTTAAAATAACCAGTTCCCCGTCCAGACGGAGTGGCAAAGACGGCTTAAAGACAGAATGGTTTTCCAGACAGAATGCTGCTATTTCAGGAAAACCCTCTGTGAGGTCCTTGTTATTTTTGCTCGTTAATTGAATCGTCCCGTCGATTTCCCATGTCAAAACACAGCGGAAACCATCATATTTCACTTGATAGATCCAATCATCGCCATCTGGGATAGCTGAACTTGCTATTGGCTTCATTAGGTCCATTTCCAATAACACCTCCATACTATTAAAATGGCTTGTTTCGGAGATACTAACCAAAACAGCACCGAATTAAATACGGAAGTCTGCTGCTGTACCCCTGGGCTATGCTGCCCGCATTTTTACTTTCTTCTCATAAAAAATGAAACGATCAGCACACTAAAGAAAAGGAGGTTACATGATGCATACAATGTGGAAAGGTACCATCAGCTTTGGGTTAGTAAATATTCCTGTAAAAATGCATGCCGCAACAGAAAACAAAGACATCAAGCTAAGACAGCTCCATAAGGAATGCAAGTCACCTGTAAAGTATGAAAAGGTCTGTCCGGTTTGCGAACGCGAAATTAAGAATGAGGATATTGTGAAAGCTTACGAATATGCCAAAAACAAATTTGTCATTCTTGACAATGAAGAGCTTGAAGCATTAAAGAAGGAACAGGAAGACAAAGCAGTAGAAATTGTCGATTTCGTAAAACTTGAAGATATTGATCCGATTTATTTCGAAAAAAGCTACTTTCTTTCACCAAATGAGGGTGGCAGTAAGGCATATGGATTGCTGCGCAGTGCGTTGAGTGATACAGGCAAGATTGGTATTGCAAAAATGATCATCCGTTCAAAGGAGCAGCTTGCAGTAATTAGGGTATATCAGAATACATTGGTTGTCGAAACAATCCACTATCCAGATGAAGTGCGCAGCGTACAGGATGTGCCAAATATTCCAGAAGAAGTGAAGATCGTCAAAAAGGAACTCGACACTGCCAAAATGCTGATTGACCAGCTGACAGCGGAGTTTGAACCAGATAAGTACCAGGATGAATATCGAACGGCACTGTTAGACCTGATAGAAGAAAAGAAAAATAAAGAACAGACAACCACGGCAAAAGACAAGCCTGTACCAGATAATGTGACCAACCTGATGGATGCACTGCAGGCATCGCTGGACAGGGCAAAAAAAGACAAGCCAAAACCAAAACAGCCAACAAAGCGCAAAACGAAAACCGCAGCACAGAAGAAAAAGGCTGCGACCTGAAATGTCTCCTTCTCAAGCAGGAGGCTTTTTTTTTGCGCAATTCCATAATTGCCAATATAAGACATTCTTATTACAAATCCGCTTCATTTTGTCGCACTTCTAACAAAGTATTTACAGTATGATGAAATCGGTGAAATTCGAATGCAATTTGCATAAAAAAGGGGTAAAGTGATTATTACATGCAAAATTGACATTTAAGAGGGATGAGTATCTATGAAAAGGAATGCGTTTTTTGATAATGCAAAGATTATCTTGATCTTTTTAGTTGTCTTCGGTCACATGATTCAGCCGTTCGTTGAGGGATCAAAAGGAATGAACACGTTATATATGTGGATCTACACTTTCCATATGCCTGCATTTATCCTGTTATCGGGATTTTTTGCAAAAGGATCAGGGAATAAAGAATATGTATTGAAGCTGGCCAAGAAATTATTAGTTCCATATCTTATTTTCCAGATCTTATATACCATCTATTATTTCTATATCGGTAAGGCTGACTGGCAGGCGGGGATTTTTTACCCGCATTGGTCATTATGGTTCCTGTTCAGTCTGTTCAGCTGGCATATCCTTTTATTTTGGTTCAAAAAAATGCCGGCATCCTTAAGCATTTCACTATCTATTATGATTGGTCTTATTGTTGGCTATTTCGGAGAGATTGGCCATACATTCAGTCTCTCGCGCACCTTTGTGTTCTTCCCGTTTTTCCTGATTGGCTATTGGCTAACGGAAAAGCAGATTATGTGGGTGAAGCACAGATTTGTAAAAGTGGCTTCAATTGCTGTAATGGCAGCATTGGCAGCTGCAATCTATTATCTGCCAGACTTTAATTCTGGTTGGCTGCTTGCCTCGAAATCATATGGCGATTTAGGTATGGAGAATTACGGTGGAATTGCCAGACTGCTTGTTTATATTACAGCTGCAGTTATGGTCGCCAGTGTTCTTGCATGGATACCGTCGAAAAACTTTGGATGGCTTACAAATCTTGGAGGAAGGACACTATATGTTTACCTGCTGCACGGTTTCTTCGTACAGTATTTCCGTCAAAAAGATTTATTTGAAGTGAATGGTGTTATGGATGTGCTTGGACTTGCGGCCATTACATCATTAATTGTTCTAGTCCTTTCAAGCAAACCTGTCCTTGGCTTATGGCAGCCATTTATTGAAGGAAGAGCATCTATCATAAAAAAAGCGATTAAAGGAAAAGACCATTCGGCACACACGTAATACCGATAAATATGAAACTTTTCAGATAGCAAAACGTATAATCATGTACCCCCCTTTTTCAAAATATATATAGAAGAAGCAGACGTTCCGATGGAGGATCGCCTGCTTCTTTGCTTTGGCTGTCTTCTTTAAGATGTTAGTTATGGTCTGATAAGTCATAAACTATAACGTATCAGCTACGGTCAATTTCCGCTCCCGGCAGTCGATTTCCACTGTGGGCGCTTTTCAGCTTCCTTAGAAACAAAAACCGCTTCTTGCTATATCTTCAGCGCGAGCCCGCGAAAGCGCAGTTTATTTCCGGAGCGTTCGTCACATGATATTGCTAAAAATAGTGAAATGTTTTAAATTAAAATATCATATGTGCAATCAGTGTAATGATCGGTAAAGTGATAATGGTACGGAGCAGGAAAATATAAACCAGATCCTTAAAGGAAACCGGCACTTTGGAGCCCAATAACAATCCACCGACTTCGGACATGTAAATCAGCTGTGTTACAGAGAGAGCTGCAATGATAAATCGAGTAATCTCGGCTTCGATCGATGATCCAAGTATTGCAGGGAGAAACATATCGGCAAAGCCAATCAGGATTGTCTCAGATGCCTCTGCAGCATAGGGAACCTGCATTAACTCCAGGAGCGGAATAAACGGCATCCCCAGCCATTGGAAGACAGGACTATACTCAGCAATCATCAAGGCTACCAGTCCGAATGCCATTACGACCGGTGCCACCCCCATCCACATGTCGAGTATATTTTGTCCGCCTTCTTTAAAGAACTTATAGACACTTGTTTCTTTAGAAGCGCGTTCCAATGCTTTCTTGTATCCGAATGTGAGCACATTGTCACCAGATGGAATAGATTCATCAATCCCATCAGAAGACTCGCTGATATACTTATCAGCCTTTCTGGATAATGGTGGGATACGCGGCATGATTAATGCTGCAACTAATCCAGCGAATGCTATAGTCAAATAAAACGGGATAAACATATACTCAAGTTCGACCTCTGTCAGAACAACCAGGGAGAACGTGATGGATACAATCGAAAAGGTTGTCCCGATTACGGCTGCTTCCCTTTTCGTATAATTTCCTTCTTCGTACTGTTTGCTTGTCAGGAGAACGCCGATGGTTCCATCACCGATCCATGATGCCAATGCATCAACAGAGGACCTGCCCGGAAGGCGGAATAATGGACGCATAATTTTTGTCATCAATGTACCAAACAATTCAAGCAATCCGAAGTTTGTCAAAAGCGGCAGGAACAGCCCGGCAAATAAAAAGACTGCAAACAATACGTGCAGAAGGCTGTCCAGCAGCATTCCGCCAGTATTTTCTCCGTAAACAGCCTCCGGTCCAAGTTCGAAATAAACCATCACTGCGAAAATCGCCGCGATAATCCGTGTTATGGCCCAGAAAGGACTCGTATAAAATAATTGCTGGAAAAATGGTGTCTTAGCAAAGGCATCTTTGCCAGCAAGTTTTGCTATAATTGTCATGATCGCTGTTATGACAATAATGATCATCATGATAGCTGATAACTGCTCAGCAAGCAAAGACTGCACGCTATTTGCCAAAATGGCAATTGGGATTGTAACGCCATCCTCTGTTTCGATTGGCACCATAAACAGGAAGACACCAATCAAAGAGGGAATAATAAATTTCCAATGATTTATCGTCGCATTTTTCTTCATAATAACCTCCAACAACTCTATTACCCGAATTTCCTATAAATAAATCCAACTGTATGATTATACAACTTTATGAAATTATATTCAATATCGGCTGACTGTAAGATTTTCCCTTGACGGTTGGTTGAACCTGTACAAACCTGGTACAATTCGATATCGTTAAATGTATTAGAAGGTGTCTATTTGGGGTAAATACTGATGAGGTGTTGTTTGTGGGCAAATTATTTAAATATAATATACTGTATCGAAGCACCATTATTGTTTGGATGGCAGTCAAGTTCATTATTAAAATCTATTATTTTAATTTTAAAAATAAGGTTTGGGATAAGAAAACGGTCAAACGATGGGATAATATGCTCTATAGGATGGCCAAAGAATACCGGGAAAAGGCGGAAAGGCTTGGAGGAGTACTCATCAAGGTAGGGCAATTTCTAAGTACGAGAACAGATTTTATGCCGGAAGTCTTCATAAGGGAATTGGATGAATTGGTTGACCATGTGCCGCCAATGCCGTTTGAAACCGCACTTGCCTCCATTGAGAAAGAATGGGGAACTGCGATTGGCACCCATCTTCAGATCATGGAAAATACCGCATTTGCCTCAGCATCCATTGGAGATGTGTATCGCGGCAAACTGAGGGATGGGGAATCGGTGGCAATCAAGGTCAGGCGCCACCGGATTGAAGAGGTTTTCCATAAGGACTTTATCGCATTGCGGATAGTTTTCTGGATATTGAAAGTAATTACCGCGTTTGGGAAGAAGGCGGATCTAAACTCCCTCTATAAAGAATTGGTCCTAGTCATGAACCGTGAACTCGATTATGAACAGGAACTGGAGTTTGGAGAGTATTTCCGAGAACGCTATCAAGATAACGCAAATATCCACATACCGGCATACCATCATGATTTATGTACAGAGCGTGTTATCGTTATGGAATGGGTAGAAGGTGTAAAAATAACCGATATTTTATTTATGGAGCAGCATAATATAGATATAGAGAAGGTAACCAAAAACTTGTTTGACCATTATATAGACCAATTTCTTAATCCGGGAAAATTCCATGCTGATCCACATGCAGGCAACATCCTCATACAGAAGGATGGCACCATTTCAATCATCGATTTTGGGATGGTCGGTGAGATTAAGAAAGAGGATACGGAGCAATTTAAGCTGCTGGTGCAGGGGTTTATTATCGATAACTACGATATTGTGATATCGGCACTTGATAAGATGAACTTTATCTTGCCACAGGCAGATAAGAAGAAATTGAAAAGGGTGATTAAGGAAACCGTTGATATGTACTCGGATGGGTCGATGAAAAACCTTGATGCCAAGGTGATGGACCGTCTCGGCGAGGATATTGGCGTAATATTGAAGGAGCAGCCCATACAGCTGCCCGCGGATTATGCCTATCTAATCAGGGCAGTATCGATTGTTATCGGCATCTTATTCGCAATCTATCCGGAAATGGATGTGAAAAGATGGGCGCTTCCTCAAATAAAATCGTGGTTTGGCCGGAAGAGTATTGTGGAATCAGTAACCAAACAATATGCCAAGAATCTGACGGAACCGATACTATCTTACCCACGGGCATTGTTAAGTTTTCTCGAAAGTGGGGAAAAGAATAGAAACTGGGATAAAGAAAAACATTATATCCATATGAAGCATCAATTTTATTTACTACTTGAGGTCATTTCCTTTATGATGGTAGTAACAGGTATTGCCGTCTCCATTTGGGGATTCAGTGCCCAGCTGCATGCAATGGCGATTATTGGACTGGTGCTCATTGGAGTGTTTCTGTTTTTACTGAACTTGTTTTTCATGAACCATTACAGACTGATCCGATCCAGAAGGTAAGGGGGGTGTTGAACATGAGTGACTATTTAAAAAGAGGCTTCTTGCTTGGTCTTGGCGCAGCAGTTAACGGTAAGGAAAAATTAGACCAGAAACTGAAGGAGCTCGTTGATAAAAACGAACTTTCCAAAGAACAGGCTAAAACAGTCATGCAGAATTATATTGAAAAAGGCAGCATGAAGAAAGACGAATGGAATGCCAAACAATATGAGCAGACACAAAAAATGGCAAAAGAATACGGTATTGCTACAAAAGAAGATATCAATGAACTAAGAGCTCGCATTACGGTGCTCGAGGATAAATTAAATGAACAAATAGACCATCAGCCAAATTGATGCAAAGAGTGAACCTATTCGGGTTCACTCTTTTTTTATGCTGATGATGAACCCTCCTATGGATTATTTTGCAAATCATGGTTTCCTAATCGGTAACGCTTGCGTTAACTCCCTTGTTCCTTCGCACCGGGAGAGCATTGGTCCCATCACCTGCCGCGAAAAGCACATGCAGGCCCGGAGCAGAAATCAGCCGAAGCCACGATATCGCAGTTTTAATCTGCATTTATTTTTACAAAAATTTACAAAAAACAAATCTGTAAATTCTGGATATTTTTATGATTTCTGTTGATTCCTCTATTCGGAACCGTTATAATGAACATGTAACTTCAGTGTACAGTATAGGGGGAGTGTAGGCGGGATGAAAAGCTTTTTTCAGATATGTAACAGTACGACCGAGAAGCTTGGCAGAAAGTTGCAGGAGGATGAAGTGAAATTTTTGCAATGGATGTATGAACGCTATACCAAAGAACAGCTGGAAACTGAGTTAAAACAAAAAGACTGTTATCTATATACAATGAATTCATGATGCAGAGCTCTTGAAAATTCGAGGGCTTTTTCTATTGGAATGAAGGATAGGCAAATCTATAATTTCAATTGCAATCATGCTATAATAATGGAGTTAAAAAGGAAGGGGCATTACAATTGGCAGTGGCAGATGAGAAGATCATTCAAAAAATGATTCACGAATTACATCAGGCAAAAGACAACCAGCACGCACGCAAGAAAATGGTTGACCATATTGCAAATGTACGCCTGTTATGTGATTTGTTCCTGGAGGAAGATGAAGATCGGCCGTCAGTAAATAAAACCAGTGAAAATGATTTTACGGAAGAAGAAATCAAAGCAATGATCGGTAATCAG
The DNA here is from genome assembly GCF_000285495.1 of Oceanobacillus massiliensis str. N'diop. Classification (GTDB taxonomy): domain Bacteria; phylum Bacillota; class Bacilli; order Bacillales; family Amphibacillaceae; genus Oceanobacillus; species Oceanobacillus massiliensis. Next base: position 773,738 of record NZ_HE610976.1, on the reverse strand, counting down.
GCTGGCAGTAACACAGTCCAGTCAAAGCAGCCATCATTCGCTGAACACGAAGAAGCAAATGGAAAATCCATATTCGATTTTTAGAAATAGAAAAGAGGTACAAACAAAATGAAATTACTTTTAATATTAGCTGCAATCAATGGATTCTTAGCAGTAGCACTTGGAGCATTCGGCGCACATGGCCTGGAAGGCAGAATTTCCGAGAAGGCTATTGCGACTTGGGAAAAAGCGGTTACCTATCAAATGTTCCACACCATGGCATTGGTTGCTGTCGGATTGCTTTTGGCGAAGTATCAGAACGGCAGTCTATTTGCAACAAGCGGATGGATGTTCTTTGCAGGGATTATTCTATTCTCCGGCAGCCTGTACGTTTATTCACTAACATCGATTAAAACTTTTGCAATGATAACGCCAATCGGTGGTGTGGCCTTTTTGATAGGTTGGGTACTGCTTGGTATCGCCCTCATAAAATATCTATAGGCGAAACAGGAGATATGTCATAAATAAAAATAGCATCACTGCGCGGATAGCTTGTTTTCCAGCTTCAGCAGGATGGCGTGTATTCAATAAAATCATGGCATCACAAATCAAACTGAATACAATCAGATAAATCGATAGGAACAAAATAATGATGTATCCTGCAATTAGTGCAGCGATTCCGGCCAAAAAGGCGAATAGAAGTAAAAATAACTCCATCTGCACCAGTTTTCTATATGGATGTCTCATAGGAATAATCGCCTCTCTTAAGTTGAAGCAAATGGAATAAAGGATGAACCGCATGACACCGGCTTCATCCTTTTTCTATTGTTCTTCTTTCAGCTTACCTTGGTGAAAAGTCGGCCATCTGTTGCGTACTACCATATGGATATTCGTAATTAATTTCCTCATTGAAGACGACATAGTCCAAATAAATCATCAATAATAGCACACGTCTGCCTGTATCCGGCTCACTCAATATAATATGGTCCCTTCCAGCAGCTTCGATAATCCCTGTGAAAGTCTTTGCATTCCATTGGCTATTATTTTCAAACGTTAAATAAAAGGTTGCAAGCTTACCCCGATTTAATCGTAAAATATTTTCAATGTATGATTGCTGCAGGGGCAGCATACCAGGTATATCTGTTGCCTGCTGTGCTGTCGGTTGTGGTGCTGGAGCTTGCTGATATTGTCTGGCGTTATATAAAGGATAGTATGCTGGAGATGAAGGCGGATAGTAGTAATATGGACTTTGAGGGCCTGGATTTTGATATTGCGGATTGGTGTTATTCTGATTCTCACTCATGACAAAACCTCCTGTAGATTGATTAATATAAGCAAAGAAGCTTTTAGCTTATATTTGTTGTTCTGAAATTTGTTCTTCCTTCTGATGAACGCGGAACGACTTGCTTATATTTACCGGTTGCCTTTGGACAATCCTTGGCTGCAGGGGCAGCAAATAGCAGGATGATTTGTATCTGTCTGTTTAACATGGTCCTCCTCTGTCTGTTTGTGGCATTCTTAAGTTTGGCGCTAGGATACCGGTGTTTCCAGCCAATAGCATTCCCCCTCGGCTTTTTGAGCGATAATTCTTGCCAGAAGGCCTGCTGCTGCCTTTGAATTAAGGAAGCGGCAATTGCCATAAAACCGATGCACACTTCTGTCTAATCGTGATGTTGAACTCACTAAATATTTGTATGCACAGATGCCCAATAAAATGACAATAAAAAGACTTTCCATCGCAATTGACGGAAAGCCGGTTATAGCTGTTTTTACAAGGAAAGCTATCAGTTTTTTATAAGGCGAAATAGGCATCGACGTTTTCTTTTGGCAAGTAATTACCTACAATGAAATCCCCAAACTCAGCGTACTTGGTAGTCACTTCATCAAAGCGCATTTCATAAACGATCTTCTTGAATTGTAATGGATCATGCGCGAAAAGTGTTACACACCATTCCCATTCATCCAAACCGATCGATCCAGTAATGATCTCTTTTACTTTTCCAGCATATTTTCTGCCGGTCAAACCGTGTTCGTAAAGCAAGTTCGTACGCTCTTCCTTATCTATTTCAAACCAATTTGCATCTGGTGTACGACGGCGGGACATTGGATAGAAGCATGCATGCTCCCATTTTGGCATCGTCGGTTTCAGACGTTCTTTTACATATGGGGATAATTCACGGTCGTTTCCTTGATCCATTGGGTTATGCATCGTCATTTCAATAATCGATACATATGAATATCCAGGAATAAGATAATCACCAAGTTTTGTTTTATTGATTTCAGTTTTAATGGTTTCAAGTTCATCCATTGTTTCACGCAGAAAGACGAACATTAAATCAGCCTTATTGCCGACAACTTTATAAATGCTATGGCTGCCTTCTTTTGCCTCTTCAACTGCTTCCCATTTTGCGATAAGTTCTTTAAATTCACTTACCGCTGCTGCCCGTTCTTCAGGTGATGTCAATTTCCATGAAGTCCAGTCAAATGTGCGGGTATCATGTAATGCCGACCATCCGTCAACGGTAACTACTGCTTCTGCCATATTGATACACTCCTTATTCTTAAAATACCTTTTATGTTTTTACTATAGCACAAGAAGGGTATTCTAATCATATGAAAGGGGAAACAATGATTGCGATTTACGGTTATTGTCAAATGTTTGTCATAAAATGTTAACGAAAAACCTAACAGAAGAAAATTTTTTCTTTAAATATCTGGAGCAATCCTTTATGATTGTTACGTAATGCACAAAGTGTGAAAGATGGAGGTTTCTCAGGTGAGCTCACTATTTGATCAGTTAAAAGAAAAGGTATCTTCAGCAAATAAAAAAATAGTTTTCCCGGAAGGTCTGGACGAACGTATCCTGACGGCGGCAAGCAAGTTAAGCAAGGAGCAAATCTTGACACCCGTACTGATTGGAAACAACGAAAGTGTTAGGGGCAAAGCCGATGAAATTGGTGTGGATGTATCATCCTGTGTGATTCTTGACCCAAATGACTATGCGGAATTTGATGAAATGGTCGACACATTCGTAGAGCGGCGTAAGGGTAAGGCATCGGAAGAGGATGCACGTAAGATCCTGCTCGATGAAAATTACTTTGGAACAATGCTGGTCTATATGAATGAGGCAGACGGTCTCGTAAGCGGTGCAGCGCATTCCACTGCTGATACCGTGCGCCCGGCATTGCAGATTATCAAAACAAAACAAGGAATCAAAAAAACGTCCGGTGTCTTCATCATGGTCAAGGAGGATGAAAAATACGTATTCGCTGACTGTGCAATTAATATTGCGCCGGACAGTCAGGATTTAGCAGAGATTGCTACCGAAAGTGCAGCTACTGCGCAATTATTTGGCATAGAGCCTCGAGTGGCAATGCTGAGCTTTTCGACCAAGGGTTCCGCCAAATCGGAAGAAACGGAAAGGGTTGCGGAAGCATTGCAAATTGCAAAAGAAAAGGACGCTTCACTTGTAATCGATGGAGAATTCCAATTCGATGCAGCAATCGTACCAAGTGTCGCAGAAAAGAAAGCCCCGGGCTCTGTACTAAAAGGGGATGCAAATGTATTTATCTTCCCTAGTCTGGAAGCCGGAAACATAGGCTATAAGATTGCCCAGCGTCTAGGTGGATTCGAAGCTGTAGGTCCCATTTTACAAGGCCTGAACAAACCGGTTAATGACCTCTCCCGCGGCTGCAGCTCAGAAGATGTTTATCATCTTGCACTTATAACCGCAGCACAGGCAGTGGCTGAGTAAACCGAAAAAGCCTGCATCAGATAGGACTGATGCAGGTTTTTTTATATTGGAAGGGACAATGGCGCTGGAAATCTTGCGAAATGCGGATAACTCCGCTTCCAGCCTGGCATTCCACGTAAATGACAGGCTATTTCTGTTGAAGTAGCGCTACGGTCTCATTTCGCTTGATCATTTGGGCATATCTTTTATCGAAAACGGAATGCTCCTCAGGGGAAAATTCCCTTTCGATTATTTGCTCGCTGAAATCGTTCAGTGCATCGTGCACTCGCTTTTTCATATCGCTGACAGTCAATTCGATGCCAAGCAGTTCCGATAGTGAACGCATTACATCTGGATTGACTTCAGGGTAGTCGAATTTTGTCTGTTCATTTTTCTTGCTGATGGCATAAAAATGCTGAATGATAGCGGCCCTATTATTACTATCACCCTCCACATCAAGATAGATTTGCACTGCTGCACCGTCTTTGACTCTTCTTTGGGAAATGCCGGCAAATTTCTTTCCGCCAATACTTAAATCGTAATCGCCGGGACAGTAGGAGCCAACAATCTCATAAGCTTCTACAGCATCGGTCAAATCCCGCAGCATGTATTGGACAAAGCTGACCATTGCCTCATAGCAATCTTGGATGGAAAGGTGGCGGATGCCTGGAATAACCAGCGAGATATTCAGTACACCTTCATCAAGCGCCACTGCCAGTCCGCCTGAATTCCTGACAACTACATGATAGGATTTATCGGCAAGGTATTGGATTCCTTCGTTAAGATAGGGGAGCCTCGCATCGGGAATGCCCAGAACAATCGTCGGCGGGTGTACCCAGAGTCGTATCGCAGGGGGAGATTCACCATTGCTTACAGACATGGCAAGCACATCGTCAACCGCAAAGGAAGTCAATGCAGTATAAGGTTTATTGTGAAAATATTCATCTCCACTATGGTCGATATATCGAAATGTCGAATGACGAATGATTTCTTTCCAGTTTTTCATAATTGCCTCCTTACTCTTTAATCCTCTGATTATCTATTATATAATAAACTAAAATCGTCGAAAAAGATCGGATGGGGAAGAAATGGCTTATAGAGATGAACAATTATCGGAAGAAAAGGTATTTAAAGACCCTGTCCACCGTTACGTACATGTAAGGGACAGGGTAATCTGGGATTTGATTGCTGCCCCGGAATTTCAGCGATTGCGCCGCATCAAGCAGCTTGGAACAACAAACCTGACATTCCATGGTGCCGAGCATAGCCGTTTTAACCATTCACTTGGGGTATATGAGATTGTCCGGCGGATTATCAATAATTTTCAAGACCGCCCGCATTGGAATAATGATGAACGCTTGCTCTGCCTATGTGCTGCACTGCTCCACGATTTGGGGCATGGACCATTTTCCCATTCCTTTGAAAAGGTCTTTAAGCTGGACCATGAATACTTTACCCAGCAGATTATCATTGGGGATACCGAAGTAAACAAAATTCTGGAACGTGTCAGTCCGGGATTTTCCAAAAAAGTTGCAGATGTCATTGCAAAAACATACGAAGATAAATTGGTAGTCAGCTTAATTTCCAGTCAGATTGATGCCGACCGAATGGATTACCTCCAGCGGGATGCCTACTTCACTGGCGTCAGCTACGGCCATTTTGATATGGAAAGGATTCTCAGACTCATGCGCCCTATCGATGATCAGGTGGTCATTAAATCGACAGGAATGCATGCTGTGGAGGATTATATTATGAGCCGCTACCAGATGTATTGGCAGGTTTATTTTCATCCGGTGACAAGAAGTGCGGAAGTCATTCTATCAAAAATTCTCCACCGGGCGAAATTTTTATACGAAACGAAGGAATATACATTCAAGCTTCAGCCTATACACTTCCTTTCCTTTTTTGAAGGGGAGGTTGACCTGAAGGATTATTTAAGGCTGGATGAAATGGTTGTTCATTATTACTTTCAGCTTTGGCAGAATGAAGATGATCAGATACTGAGGGACCTATGCGAGCGATTCATGAACAGACGTCTCTTCAAATATGTGGAGTTCAATCCTAATTCCCAGATGAGTGAATGGATCGAGCTGTATAAGCTGTTCCAGGAAGCTGGAATCGATCCGGAATACTATCTTGTCGTCGACTCTTCCTCCGATCTGCCGTATGATTTCTATCGGCCAGGCGAAGAAGAGGAACGTCTGCCAATCCACTTATTAATGCCGGATGGCAGTTTGAAAGAGCTATCCAGACATTCAGATATTGTTGAAGCAATCTCGGGTAAAAAGCGGACCGATCATAAGCTGTATTATCCGAAAGACCGATTGAACGAACTGAAGAATGAAGCTGTAAAAAAACGGATCAAGGAAATTTTGTATGGGCAGGGAGCGAAAGAAGATGTTGAATAATCACGCAAAATTAATGCAGTTTTTCTCTGTGGCCGATGACGTGAGTGGACGCAAAAAACTGCAAAAAATGATTTATATTTTACAGAAGTGCGATATCCCCTTTGAAGAAAAATACCAATTCCACTTCTATGGTCCCTATTCAGAGGAACTCACCCTCCGAGTAGAAGAACTATGCAATCTCGGATTTTTGCTGGAAAAAAAGGAAGAAAAAAGCAATTACTACCAATATAATTATAAAATAACGTCCGCTGGGGAAGACTTCTTACATCAATTTTCATTGGAGATGCCTGATATAACGGAAAAAGTGAGTCTGCTAAAAGAAAAAAGCGCCCGTTTTCTGGAACTCGTATCAACTATGCTCTTTTTCGATGACCTGCCAATTCAGGAGTGTATCGATAAAGTCCATACGGTAAAACCGAAGCAAAAGTTCAGTGATGAAGAAATTCAGGATGCATTAAACTTTATTGAGAAGATCAAGCATTAAATTAAAAGTAAAGAATCACCTATGCTACAATAGCCTGTAGCTAGGATAGGAGGCGCAAAAATGAGTTCAGATCAACCTTCAAACAAAAAGAAAAATGCTTTTACAATCATTAAGGATGATTCAACAGATGGCCATGGCGGTTATGGTGCCGGCACCATTAGCCTGGAAAACATGTCCTCGGTTATTGTCGATCCAAATGAAAACAAAGCATATGTAGATATGGGCGCCATGCATGCCCGCAGCGACGTCGAGCGCCGGGTAAAATGGATCTCCGATAAAAACGAAGTACCCAATGGGAAATTATATTGGATCGTCTGGGTAAACGTCGAGCAAGGAGAAAATGGCCCTTACTATGCAGGCGTTACTGGCTGCGAAATTCGAGTAGACCGTGAAATCAAGCGGGCATATAAATCGATGGCACAGCATGTAACCTATATGGAAAAATCTCTTAAAGGCAAGATAATTGTTGAACATATGGATGAACAATCCCAAAAACTGCTGAAAGATTTCCTTGTCAATTTTAATGAGGGAATGTGGAACAACTCAACAGAAGAATTGAAAAACGCCCTCCCGCAATAATATAACTGCAATGCCTCTTGAACTAAGCACCGATTCATATATCCTTAGCTCAAGAGCGGGCAAACATATAAATTTGTCAATTTTGTGACTGAATCGTGAACATAATCCGAAATTGTTGTACTTTCAAAGAAAAATTTGTAAACTATGAATACATGGGCTAACTCATGTTTACTAGGACAAAAAACAGCCAACTACCAGGTGAGACGGACTCAACCAGGATGTTGGCTGTTTTTTTGTATGTTTACAGGTGCAGCCGGAC
>NZ_HE610976.1:736571-765787 GCF_000285495.1 Oceanobacillus massiliensis str. N'diop | reverse complement strand
AGCCAAACCGCGGAATAAACGAAAAAAACGCGGAATTTCCGCCCGAATCGCGGAATAAATGAAAAAACCGCGGAATTCCCAGCCAAACCGCGGAATAAACGAAAAAAACGCGGAATTTCCGCCCGAATCGCGGAATAAATGAAAAAACCGCGGAATCCCCGCCCGAATCCGCCCCCGCCCAGCGCACTCTCACACACACGCCCAGCCGAACACCCTCAGCAGCGCCCATCCTAGCGCCCAATACCTAAAAAAATAGATCAAACAAACGTTCAAATATGCCTCTTTCCTCTGCAGGGTGAGAATCCGTTTCCGTATCTGCTTCCAATTCATTTTCGTCATCATGTTCTGTACAATATTCCCGTGGTTCGGTTCCTTTTTCGAAATACATGATTCTGCTGTGTTCACAATCTGGTGTGGCACGTTTTCCTGACAATGGATCAATTGGAATGCCAATCACGCCTGAGGGCAGGTCGAATGTATCTTCTGGCTGTCCCTGGTGGACTGCTTCCATGTATGCTGCCCATATTTCTTTGGCGTAAGCTGATTCGGAAACCACTTCCATCCGGCGGTTGTCATCATATCCTGTCCATATGCCAGTTACAATAGAGGGACTGTAACCAATCATCCAGCTGTCGGAATCGGTTGTACCGGATTTCCCAGCGTAAATCCTTGTTAATTGATCGGTGATACCAGAACCCGTTACAGATGTATAGCCATTCATTTCCTCATCGAACATTCCGGTCATGAGATGTGTCAAAATAAATGTCTTCTTTTCATCAAGCACTTGTTCTGCCTTGTCAGATTTCCTTTCGTAAACGGTCTTTCCATCTTGATCGACAATTTTTTCGACTGTATAGCTTGTCATCTCTTTACCGTTATTTGCGAGCAAGCCGTATGCAGAAGTCATCTCCGTCACAGAAACAGAAGCTGTGCCAAGTGCTAGGGATGGGACTTTCGGGAGATCGCTGCTGATACCAAACTGCTTGGCCGATGCGATTAATTTCTCCGGACCAAGGTATAGGTTGGTCTTGACGGCATACACATTATCCGATAGGGCAAGTGCCTGTGCTAATGTGATGGGCTGATTGGCATAATAGCCGTTGAAATTGCTTGGCTGATAGACGTTTCCGTTATCCAGCTGGAAGGTCGTCGGTTTGCTCATTAGCTGGGTGCTTGCCGTATAGCCATAATTCAAGGCGGCATAATATAAAAATGGCTTAAAGGTAGATCCCGGCATTCGCCTTGCATCAACGGCCCGGTTAAAGGCACTCTTTCGGTAATCTCTTCCTCCGACCATGGCCAATATAGCTCCCGATTCGGAATCCATCGAAATCGCGGCAGCTTCGATTTCGCTAGAATCTTGGATCGTTTCCTGAATCGTCTCCTCAAGCTGTCCTTGGAAATCCCGATTTAATGTTGTATGGATCCGATATCCGCCACTGCGGATGGAGCTTGGTTCAAGGCCCAGCAGCTCAGAGGATTCCAGCAAAACCTGATCCTGGAAGTAGGCGGCAATTCTTGGTTCTTCGGGCATTGTTGCATAGACCAGTTTTTCCTCGACAGCTTTTCTATAGTCCGTTTCTGAAATGCGCCTTTCATGCAGCAAACTTCTTAGGATGACCTTTTGCCGCTGATTGGCATTTTCCTCGTCATTTAAAGGGGAATAATATGTAGGTCCCTTTGGTACCCCCGCCAGCATGGCTGCCTCAGCCAATGTCAATTCTGCAGCGGATTTGTTGAAGAAATAATTGCTGGCAGCTTCTATTCCATATGCACCATGCCCATAATAAATCGTATTTAAATACCCTTCGAGAATCTTTTCCTTTGAATAAAACATCTCCAAGCGGACGGTATAAAATGCTTCCTTTATCTTCCTGGACCACGTCTTCTCGGGTGATAGGAAGAGATTCCTTGCGTATTGCTGTGTCAGTGTACTCGCACCTTGCTGTAAAGAACCGCTTGAGATATTTTTCAGAATGACGGAACCAATTCGCTTATAGTCAAATCCATTATGGTCAAAAAAATGCCTATCTTCGATGATAAGTGTCGAATCGATAACGTCATCGGATATCTCATCTAAGCTCAGCCACTGATTTGTCTGTATACCGCGTTCCTCGCCAATAATTTCCCCTGCCTGATCATAAATAAGGGTTGCCTGGTCACCAGGGAGGTTTGGAGGCCCCATTAAAAATGCCAGCAGATAGATAAGTGCAGCAGAAAGCAAGGCAACGGCAATGAGAGCGATAATTAGTTTGGGAATCATTCTTCTTGGCCAAAATTGCATAATCTTATCTCCAATTTAAAAATATTAGTATTTATCATTATGGGAAAAGGAGATAGGTTATAAACTGTTAAAAGCAGAAACTTCATGTTTTCTTTGATTGGTTTTCTGTGAGTTTGGAAGCGGAAATCGCAGAATCCGATGAAATTCTATATAAATATTGATTATCCCTGCATTTTATCGCTATAATAGGGACACTATAGGATTTTTAAGTAAAGTTAGAGGCGATATAATGGATTCTTTTCAAAAGAACGTTCAGATTAATCTCCGCACCACTATTGATGATGGTGGAGCAAAGGAGTATAGTGACCAGATACAGTCGGGAAATTATTTTCGGAAACAAGAGATGGATGTATTGATGTTTGAAGAAAAATTGGATGATGATTCTGTGGTCAAGAATTTAATCACAATTCAGGAATCCAAGGTCCATATCAACCGATCAGGTTCCGTAAAAATGAACCAGAAATTTGAAACTGGCCGTATTTCGGAAAATATATATCATCACCCACATGGTAAAATACATATGGAGACTTTTACAGAGACGATTGACTATCAAAAATCAACCAAATCGATAGAAGGCCGTTTGGCTATCTCCTATACTGTCAAATTGAACGGACAGGATAAACGAAATCATAAAATCGAGCTGTCATATAAAGAGGAGGATCATCAATGAACGTTTTGGAACAAACTGAAAATACATTGAAACAGGAAATCGCAGCGGCTGCCATACAGGCGAAACTTGCAACTGAGGAAGAACTGCCGGCAATTATCCTGGAAAAACCGAAAGATAAGGCACATGGAGATTTTGCATCAAATATTGCCATGCAGCTTGCACGTATTGCCAAGAAAGCACCACGCCAAATTGCTGATGATATTGTAGCTAATCTGGATCAAACCAAGGCATCAATTGAAAAAATAGATATTGCAGGACCGGGATTCATTAACTTTTTTATGAAAAATGATTTTCTTGGTGACATCATTCCTGCTATTCTGCAGGCCGGAGACAATTACGGCAAAACAGATAAAGGCAATGGCGAAAGAGTCCAGGTTGAGTTTGTTTCGGTAAATCCAACTGGGGATCTTCATCTTGGTCATGCACGTAATGCGGCATTCGGGGATGTGCTGTGCAATGTACTATCGGCTGCCGGTTATGATGTAGAGCGAGAGTATTATATCAATGATGCGGGTAACCAGATCAATAATCTTGGTCTATCTGTTGAAGCACGTTATCTGCAGGAGCTAGGAATAGATGTCGAAATGCCTGAAGATGGGTACCATGGCCAGGCCATTATCGATATCGCTAAAAAGCTGGTAGCGGAATATGGAAATGAGTGGGATTCCAAGGAAAGAACAGAGCGCCTGCAATTCTTTAAAGAGTTCGGTTTGAAATCCTCTCTTAAAAATATCGAGAATGACCTGAAAGATTTCCGTGTGGAGTTTGACAGCTGGTTCTCTGAACGTTCCCTCTATAAAGAAGATAAAATCTCTGATGCTCTGAATACATTGGAAGAAGGAAACTACACGTATGAAGAGGACGGCGCAATGTGGTTCCGCACAACCGACCTTGGCGATGACAAGGATCGCGTACTGATTAAGCAGGATGGAAGCTATACGTATTTGACACCGGACATTGCCTACCATAAAAATAAATTGGACCGTGGATTTGATCATATCATCAATGTCTGGGGTGCTGACCATCACGGTTATATTCCAAGAATGCGCGCTGCAATCCAGGCGCTTGGCTATCCAGTGGAAAAGTTTGATGTAAAGATTATCCAGATGGTCAACTTATTTGAAGGTGGAGAAAAAGTCAGAATGAGCAAACGGACAGGGAAGGCTGTATCCTTGCGTGAATTAATGGATGAAGTTGGCGTCGATGCAGTTCGTTATTACTTTGTTACCCGCTCCAATGATTCCCAGCTTGATTTCGATATGGATCTTGCTCGCTCCCAATCAAATGACAATCCTATTTTCTATGTTCAATATGCACATGCACGTATCTGTACAATGCTTGAGCAGGCTAAGAATAAAGGATTTACAGCAGATGATAGTTTCGACGTTTCTCTGCTTACAGCTGACAAGGAAATGAATCTGTTGAAGAAACTCGGTGAATTCCCGCAAATTGTAGCAGACGCAGCCGAAAAACATACTCCGCATAAAGTGACGCAGTATGTTTTCGATTTAGCAACACTGCTGCATAGCTTCTATAACGCAGAGAAAGTACTTGATGGCGAGAAGGAAGCTAGAACCAACGCTCGTATTGCATTAATGAAGGCTGTCAGACAGACACTTGCCAACGCGATGGGCCTAATAGGTGTATCGGCACCGGAAAAGATGTAAGAGCAGCTGCTCAGCCGTTCAAAGGCTCGATATTATCAAGGTGAATTCGGCGCAGGCCAGTCAATAATAATAATGCTGCCAGGTTAAAAGTAAGGAAGCTTTCTTCCTGCTATCTTGGCAAAAAACCACTGTAATCCCTAACTGGGAAACAGTGGTTTTTTGCTATAAAATTCTAAAAATATTTTATTGAAATCGGTTGACTGAATGTTCATTCAGGTTTAAAGTGATAATAAGGGTTTCAACATACTGTATATTCGGAAAAATGAAATCGTTATCATTTGCTGGATGCTAAACAAGGGGGAGCATAGGGTGGATACATTTTTGGTTATAAATTGGATAGCGTTCTTACTTGTGACAGGTTATGCACTATATTTATTTGCAAAAGTTGTTTCAACAAGAATCGCTTACATCAGACTTGGCAAGAAGTCTGATTACGACGGGGAAATCAAGCTGCGTTTAAAAAGAGTCGGGAAAATTGTATTCGGTCAATCAAAATTACTGAAGGATAAAAAATCGGGAACAATCCATGTCATGATGTTTTACGGATTCTTACTCGTTCAGTTCGGTGCGCTTGATATGTTTGTTAAAGGATTATCACCCGGAAATCACCTGCCATTTGGAATCTTTTATCCAGGGTTTGTCTTTTTCCAGGAGCTGGTCACGTTAATGATTCTGATTGCTGTCGGCTGGGCCTTCTATCGTCGCTACATGGAAAAGCTTGTCCGTTTGAAGCGGGGCTTGAAGGCAGGACTCGTGCTTATTTTCATTGGAACGTTGATGGTTTCCGTACTGTTTGGAAACGGCATGTCGATGATTTGGCATGGACACGAGCCGGGATGGTCAGAACCTGTTGCAAGTATGGTAGCAATTGCATTCGGATGGCTGTCGGCAAATGCAGCAATGGTTTTGTTTTATGTTGCATGGTGGGTCCATACCATCACACTTCTATCCTTCCTTATTTATGTGCCGCAATCTAAACATGCACATTTGATTGCCGCACCAATCAATGTTTTTCTAAGTAAAAAGATACCAGGCAAACTGAAAAAATAGACTTCGAGATGGTCGGAGAAGATGAAGACGGTGAGGAAGAAATAGCCTTTGGTGTTGGGAAAGTGGAAGACTTTGAACAGCATCAGATGATCGACTTTTACGCCTGTGTGGAATGTGGCCGTTGTACAGATGTCTGTCCCGCTTCCGGTACAGGGAAAATGCTTTCGCCGATGGATATTATGATTAAGGTCAGAGACCACCTTACTGAAAAAGGTGCAGCTGTGACAGGGAAATCTCCCTGGGTACCGTCCTATGCCTTTGCAGGAACAGCGGGAAATGCTGCCAGTGCCAGTAATGAAGCAGCCGCTGCAATACAGCATTCGAGTCTGATCGGTGACATCATTACAGTGGAGGAGCTTTCCGGATGTACCACATGCCGAAACTGCGAGGAGGCATGTCCTGTCAATAATGAACATGTGGGGACGATTATCGATATGCGCAGGTACCTTGTCATGACAGAGGGGAAAATGGATTCCGACATCCAGCGCGCAGTCACTAATATTGAACGCCAGGGGAATCCATGGGGGCTGTCCAAGAAGGACCGCATTAAATGGCGGGATGAGGATGAATCAGTATATATACCAACTGTTAAGGAACTTAAAAAAGAGGACAAAACATTTGAATACCTCTTTTGGGTAAGTTCGATGGGTTCCTATGACAGCCGCAGCCAAAAGATAGCACTTGCCTTTGCCAAATTGATGAACCAGGCCGGGGTCAGCTTTGCGATATTAGGCAATACCGAAGCAAACTCTGGAGATACGGCACGCCGTATCGGAAATGAATTTCTCTTCCAGGAAATTGCCGAGAAAAATATAAAAACATTTGAAAAGAATGGCGTTACCAAAATCGTAACGATCGATCCGCATGCCTATAATATTTTCAAAAATGAATATCCGGATTTCGGCTTTGTGGCGGAAGTGTATCATCATACACAACTGTTATACGATCTTGTAAAAACAGGGAAGTTAAAGCCGCAGCACGCGATAAATGAGCGATTGACATACCATGATTCCTGCTATTTGGGAAGATATAACGGTGTATACGATCCGCCAAGAGAAATTCTGACGGCAATCCCGGGACTTGAATTGGTGGAGATGGACCGCAGCCGTGAAAATGGAATGTGCTGCGGGGCCGGCGGCGGACTCATGTGGACAGAGGAAACAACGGGAAACCGAATCAATGTTGCCAGAACAGAGCAGGCATTGGCAGTCAAACCATCCATGATTTCCAGTGCATGTCCATACTGCCTGACCATGTTAAGTGACGGAACAAAAGCAAAAGAGGTCGATGAAGACATCAGTACAATGGATGTTGCTGAGATTCTGGCTCTATCCGTATTGGAAGAAGAACAAGTGAAAACCGCATAAAAGGACATTGAAATAAGAGAGGGGATCATAACAGGTACCCCTCTTGTTTTCGAAAATACGTCGAGTGAACGTTCAATCGCAACATAATAAGAGGCCGATTGCTTAACTACTGACAGCAGTTTGGACATATAAGATATAAACTGTGAGGTAACTTGATGATGGGATTTATCACCGCTCCGGTCGGTCGCTTTCCGCGGCGGGCGCTTTCAGCTTCCTCAGAAGCAAAAGCGACTTCTTGCGGGATATTCAGCTATTGCTTTTCCCGCTGGAATAGACTGCCTTGCGCTCCAATCCATCGGCTTAATAATTGAATATCAGTAAATCGATTCAGAAAACCCAATCCTAGCGGAGGAAATACACGGAGACTCCAGCGGGAAAGCGAAGACGCTAAGACCCCGCAGAGAGCGAACTTCGCGAGCGAGGAGGCTTAGCGCGAGCCCGCGGAAAGCGCAGTGTATTTCCGGAGCGGGGATAAATCACCAATCATCCTTTGTTATGTCGCAGTTTCCATCTACTGTAAAGATTAAAAAAGCAATACCGTACGATAGGAGCAGCGGAGTTTCTCAATATCTTGGCAATTAGCTTATTAGGATTGTTGAAGCCGCAATTAAAAGAAGAAATTCTCTATGGAGTCAGTTCATCAGCCAATAGTAAAAAACATAGAAGGGATGAAGAAAATGAGGAAAACCGTTATCGTTTCTGGAGCAAGAACCCCATTTGGCAAGTTCGGCGGAGGTTTAAAAGCACTCACGGCTGCACAGCTTGGCGGAATAGCGATTAAAGAAGCAATGATTCGTGCGGGGATGGATGGTATTGAGGTGGATGAGGTTATTATGGGAACGGTTCTGCAGGGCGGCCAGGGGCAAATTCCTTCCAGACAGGCAGCCCGTGAAGCCGGTTTGCCATGGGAAGTAAAGACGGAAACAATCAATAAAGTCTGTGCCTCCGGTTTGCGCAGCGTAACGCTTGCCGATCAGCTGATTCGTCTAGGGGATGAAGATACCATCATCGCTGGCGGAATGGAAAGCATGAGTAATGCACCCTATTTTCTGCCGGATACCCGCTGGGGAAGCAGGATGGGCGATAAGCAGGTCGTCGATATGATGGTTCATGACGGTCTAACCTGCACATTTACTGGCGTTCATATGGGCAATTACGGCAACTCTACAGCGGAAGCATTCAAACTAACACGCCAGTCGCAGGATGAATGGTCCTACCGCAGCCATCAGCGGGCAGCAAAAGCGATTGAAGAGGGCAAGTTTGCAGAAGAACTTACAGCAGTGGAAGTGCCGGTGCGTAAAGGCAAGCCAATCATTATCGACACCGATGAAGCACCACGAAAAGATACGACTATAGAGAAACTAGCCGCCCTGCCTTCTGCCTTTGGCCATAGTGGCACAATCACTGCAGGAAATGCCCCAGGGGTCAATGATGGGGCATGTGCCTTTGTTGTGATGGCAGATGAGAAGGCGGCTGAACTTGGCAAAGAGCCAATGGCAACCATTCTTGGTCATGCAGAAATAGCCGTAGAAGCAAGGGATTTTCCGCAGACTCCAGGTCTGGTCATTAATAAGCTTCTCGAAAAAACAGGGTATTCCAAAGAAGCGATTGATTTATTTGAGATCAATGAAGCATTTGCTGCCGTTTCCCTCGTAAGCGGTGAGATAGCTGGAATCGACTCTGAAAAGGTGAATGTCAATGGGGGCGCTGTTGCATTGGGACACCCTATCGGTGCTAGTGGGGCCCGTATTATTTTAACCTTAATCCATGAACTGAAGCGGCGTGGCGTTGGGCTTGGAATTGCTGCGATTTGCAGTGGCGGCGGCCAGGGAGATGCCATATTGATTGAAGTGCCTAAGAGATAATCAAGTAAAGGAGTGTCTAAAGCGAATGACAATTAAAACAGTGATGGTAGTAGGAGCGGGACAAATGGGATCAGGAATTGCCCGGGTTTGTGCACAATCGGGATTTGATGTATTGCTGAACGACATGAATGAAGCAGCTTTGCAAAAAGGCCTCTCCTCAATGGAGAAGCTGCTTAGCCGAAATGTGGAAAAAGGAAAATTGGCAGAAGAAGATAAAACTGCAGCATTGGAGCGGCTGACACTATCAAGCGATTTGAAGGACGCCAGGACATGTGATCTTGTAATTGAAGCAGTGGTGGAGAATATGGATGTGAAAGCCAATGTATTCAGTGAACTGGATCGTTATGCTCCGGCACATGCAATCCTTGCTTCTAATACTTCTTCACTGCCAATAACCGAGATAGCCGCAGTAACAAATCGGTCAGAACAAGTTATCGGCATGCATTTTATGAATCCGGTTCCAATCATGAAGCTTGTGGAAATCATCCGTGGATTGCAGACAAGTGATGAGACGTATGAATCTATTAAATCCATGACAAACCAATTACATAAATCTCCGGTAGAAGTGAAGGATTTTCCAGGGTTTGTCTCCAACCGTGTGCTCATGCCAATGATCAACGAAGCGATTTACACAGTCTACGAAGGTGTTGCCTCTCCAGAAGACGTGGATCGGGTCATGAAACTGGGAATGAACCATCCGATGGGACCAATTACGTTAGCAGATTTTATTGGACTGGATACATGCTTGTATATTATGGAAGTCCTCCACGAAGGTTTTGGGGACAGTAAATACCGACCATGCCCACTACTTAGGCAGTATGTGAAGGCAGGCTGGCTCGGCAAGAAATCAGGCAGGGGTTTCTATCAATACAACTGAGTTATTCCAACCTAAAGTGAGGTGCATGCAGATGGCAATGAATTTTACGGAAGAACAGAACATGCTTCGAAAAATGGTGCGGGACTTTGCGCATAATGAGGTCGAAGCAGCAATCGAGCGAATGGAAAAAGAAGATCGCTTCCCGATTGAATTGGTTAGCAGAATGGGAGAATTAGGTCTGATGGGTATACCGATTCCTGAACAATATGGAGGTGCTGGAATGGATTTTATATCTTACATCAGCACCATTCATGAGCTTTCAAAGGTGAGTGCAGCAGTCGGGGTAATTTTATCAGTCCATACCTCAGTCGGTACTAATCCCATTTTGTATGCCGGCAATGAGGAGCAAAAAAACCGGTTCCTTCCAAAGCTTGCCAGTGGTGAATTTCTAGGTGCCTTTGCCCTGACAGAACCGTCTGCGGGATCGGATGCAGGAAGTCTAAAGACAACTGCCAAAAAAGCTGGCGACACCTACATCTTAAATGGATCGAAGGCTTTCATAACAAATGGATCAGCAGCAGACACCTATATCACCTTTGCCCGTACAGGGGAAGGTGGCAAGGATATCAGTGCCTTCATTGTGGAAAAGGACTCATCTGGACTTATTATCGGAAAGAAGGAAAAAAAGATGGGGCTTCATGGATCAAGTACTGTCCAGCTTACTTTTGATCAATGTGCGGTACCGAAAGAAAACCTGCTTGGCGAAGAGGGGAAAGGCTTCCAAATTGCCATGGACAATCTAAACATTGGCAGAATCGGAATCGCAGCTCAGGCACTTGGAATTGCGGAAGCAGCGCTGGAGCTTGCTGTTGCATATGCCAAGGAAAGGAAACAGTTCGGCAAACCGATTGCGAACAACCAAGGGATATCCTTTAAGCTGGCAGACATGGCGACAGCGGTTGAATCGGCAAAACTATTAACCTATCATGCTGCGGAACTCATACAAAAGGGAATCTCCTGCGGCAAGGAAACATCCATGGCAAAAATGATGGCGTCCAAAACGGCAATGAATAATGCCATTGAGGCTATTCAGATCTTTGGCGGATATGGATATACCGAGGAATATTCGGCAGAGCGTCTGTTTCGGGATGCAAAAGTTACAGAAATTTATGAAGGAACAAATGAAATCCAGCATATCGTAATCGCTAAGCATCTATTAAATGATTAAGGGGAGAACCGAGATGAATTTTCAATTGAGTGAAGAACAGGAAATGCTGCGGAAGATGGTCCGTGATTTTGCTGAGAAGGAAGTGAAGCCAACTGCCGCAGAACGGGATGAGGAAGAACGATTTGATAGGGACATTTTTGATAAAATGGCTGGCCTTGGATTAACTGGAATTCCGTGGCCTGAGCAATATGGCGGAATTGATGCCGACTTTGTCAGCTACGTGATTGCCGTTGAAGAACTATCCAGAGTATGTGCCTCAACCGGTGTAACCTTGTCTGCACACTTGTCACTCGCAAGCTGGCCAATCTATAAATATGGCAACGAAGAGCAAAAGAAAACCTTTCTGAGCCGCCTGGCAACAGGAGACGCATTGGGAGCATATGCCTTATCAGAACCAGGTGCAGGGAGTGATGTCGTTTCGATGAAAACAACTGCCAAGGAAGACGGGGATCACTTTGTGCTAAATGGCAATAAGGTGTGGATTACCAATGGCGGTGTCGCAGATATCTACATCGTATTTGCCAAAACGGATGCAGATGCAAAACATAAAGGTATCAGCGCATTCATTGTAGAGAGCGGAACGGACGGTTTTTCATTCGGTAAAAAGGAAAAGAAACTCGGGATCCGCTCCTCGCCTACGACTGAATTAATCTTTGAAAACTGCCGCATTCCAAAAGAAAACCTGCTGGGTGCCGAAGGGGAAGGATTCAAGATTGCCATGACGACCCTAGATGGTGGCAGGAATGGAATCGCAGCCCAGGCACTCGGAATCGCCCAAGGAGCCCTCGACGCTGCAGTAGAATATGCAAAAGGAAGGGAACAATTCGGCAAACCTATCGCAAATAATCAAGGGATTTCTTTTAAACTCGCCGATATGGCAACGGAAATAGAAGCCGCACGTCTGCTCACCTATCAGGCCGCATGGCTAGAATCACAAGGTCTCCCATATGGAAAAGCATCCGCAATGTCCAAATTATTTGCAGGCGATGCTGCAATGCGTACAACGGTGGAGGCAGTTCAAATATTTGGCGGATACGGCTATACAAAGGATTACCCAGTCGAACGCTACATGCGGGATGCCAAAATCACTCAGATTTATGAAGGAACAAATGAAATCCAACGCCTCGTCATCGGAAGAATGCTGACAAAATAAAGCGAGGAAACGGCTCGTACCACGAGAGACTGAAGGAAAGCGCGGAAAAACCAGGAAAGCGCGGAATAATCTCGAGAAGCGCGGAAAAACCCAGGAAAGCGCGGAAATATCGCCAGAATCGCGGAAAAAACCAGGAAAGCGCGGAAATATCGTCAGAAGCGCGGAAAAACCCGGGAAAGCGCGGAATAATCTCAAGAAGCGCGGAAAAAACCAGAAAAGCGCGGAAATATCGCCAGAAGCGCGGAAAAACCCGGGAAAGCGCGGAATAATCTCAAGAAGCGCGGAAAAACCCAGGAAAGCGCGGAAATATCGCCAGAAGCGCGGAAAAACCCAGGAAAGCGCGGAATAATCTCGAGAAGCGCGGAAAAACCAGGAAAACCGCGGAATCCCCGCCCGCCCCGCGTGCAAACAGCACCCCGCCCCGCGCTCCCTCCCCCGCCCGGCATTACCTCACCCGCGTGCCAACCGTGCCCGGCCATCTTACCAACAATCGGCCCGGACACTCATATCAAAAAAGAAAGGAAGTAACCGCATGCATGAACTCGTGGAACGGATGAGGAAGAAGGATATACGTGCACTGGCAAGGGCGATTACCATGGTGGAAAATGATCACCCTGAGAAGTTACCGTTGTTAAGCGATGTATTTTCACTGGGAAAACACGCTATTTATGTTGGGCTAACGGGTTCGCCTGGTGCGGGAAAAAGTTCGCTTGTTAACCAGTTAATTACACATACCCGAAAAGAGGGAATGACTGTAGCTGTTATTGCAGTGGATCCTACCAGTCCGTTCAGCGGTGGGGCATTGCTTGGTGATCGTATCCGCATGAATCAGCATTTTACGGATGATGGAGTTTTCATCCGCAGTATGGCAACGCGTGGAAGTTTGGGCGGTCTTTCGCGTGCGACCAAGGATGCTATCCGGATATGTGATGCGTACGGATTTGATGTAATCATTGTTGAAACGGTGGGGGTTGGTCAATCCGAGCTTGATATTATGAAAGTGGTTGATACAACGGCTGTTGTGCTGACACCAAACAGTGGAGATGTTCTCCAGATTTTCAAAGCAGGTATTATGGAAATCGCCAATCTGTTTGTCATCAACAAGGCAGACCTTCAAGGTGTTGAAAAGCTCAAGGCACTGCTGCGCGAGCTTGTGATGATGTCGGCAACTGAAGAGCATATCATACCAATTGTAAAGACAATAACCACTGAAAAAAAGGGAATCGATGAGCTCTGGGAGAAGATTAAGGAACATCATGATTATTTGTATAGAACTAGATCTGGTGAGAGGCGACGCAGGGAGCAGCTGGAGCTGGAGGTCTATGAATTAATCCGAGAAGAAATTTGGCGCGACGTTATAGCTTTCCTTAAAGAAAAGGACGATCTACCGCTGATTGAAGCCAGCTCCGACCCATATCGGCTGGCCATTAAATTGCTTGCAGAATGGAAAAAGGAAGGGGGGAATAGCTGAATGAAAGATGAGAAAATCCTTTCATCGGTAAAAGATCAGGAGCTTGTAAAAAAGCGGAGGGATCAAATTATTAAAGGTGCGATTAAGCTATTTAAGGAAAAGGGATTTCACCGAACGACTACCCGTGAAATAGCAAAGGAATCTGGTTTCAGTATTGGTACGTTATATGAATATATCCGCACAAAAGAAGATGTGCTATTCCTTGTGTGTGACTCCATCTATGAACAGGTTCGCGAGCGGATTGAATTGGCAGTAGATCTGGAAAACCCGACCATTCCTAATATGAAGAAGGGGATACGGTCCTTTTTCTATCTAATGGATGACATGCAGGATGAAATCGTAATCCTCTACCAGGAAGTTAAATCCTTGAAAAAGGAATCGAGGGATTATGTTCTGCAAAAAGAACGGGATATGGTCAGGCTTATTGAGAAGGTCATCACAGCCTCTATTAACGCTAAACTTTCGGTCGGGCAGGTTGCACTGCTTGCCAATAACATCGTAGTGGAGGGGCATATGTGGGGATTCCGCAGATGGATTCTTCAAAAACGATTTTCATTGGATGAATATATTGATATGCAATTGAATCTGATTAATAACTCAATTAAATAGAAAAGATCAAACAGGGAGGTTGATTTGATGGAAAAGTCTGAGGTAAACACACCGGTAAATCCTGTCCGTTTTGTAACCGCTTCAAGTTTATTCGATGGGCATGATGCATCAATCAATATCATGAGACGGATTCTGCAGGCAAGTGGCGCAGAAGTCATTCACTTAGGACATAACAGATCAGTTGAAGAGGTTGTTCACGCGGCGATTGAGGAGGACGCTCAAGGTATAGCAATATCATCCTACCAAGGCGGCCACGTGGAATATTTTAAATATATGGTGGATCTGCTGAAAGAGCTTGAAGCAAGTCATATCAAGGTGTTTGGAGGTGGAGGTGGAACTATCATTCCTCGTGAGATTAAGGAACTTCATGATTATGGAGTTGCATGGATCTTTTCGCCCGAAGATGGGCGCAAATATGGATTGCAAGGCATGATTAATCGGATGCTCCAACAATGCGATTATTTACCCTCGGTTGATTATAACCGTGAGTTGGAAAGGCTAAAACAGGGTGACAGAAATGCCATTGCAAAATTTATCACCTATGCAGAGTCCAACCAATTGGAAGCTGAGCAAAAGCAGGAATTTCGTCAGATATTAAGAGAGATAGGCAATAGGGAAACACCGGTGCTAGGTATAACAGGTACTGGCGGTGCTGGAAAAAGCTCTCTTACAGATGAATTGATTCGGCGGTTTTTGAATGAGGTCGAGGATAAGAAGCTGGCCATTATTTCGATTGATCCAACGAAAAAGAAAACCGGCGGCGCTTTGCTTGGAGACAGGATACGAATGAATGCAATTTTCACGGACAGGGTATACATGCGTTCCTTAGCGACAAGAGACTCAAGAACGGAACTTTCCAATGCTATACAGGATGTTATAGATGTTGTGCGCGCATCCGGATTTGACTTTATTATCGTGGAGACAAGTGGTATCGGGCAGGGAGATGCGGCAATCACAGAAATAAGCGATCTGTCCATGTATGTGATGACAGCGGAATTTGGGGCACCGACACAGCTCGAGAAGATAGACATGATCGATTATGCTGATTTCATTGTTATCAATAAATATGAACAAAAAGGCTCCGAGGATGCATTGAATCAAGTAAGAAAACAATATGAACGGAGTCATATGCTCTTTCAGCGGGATAAACAGACGTTTCCTGTATTTGGAACAATCGCAAGCCAATTTAATGATGCAGGTACAAATGCTTTATTTGCAGCATTAATCGATACATTGAATGAAAAATACAGCTGGGATGAGAAAATAGGCTTTGACAGACATGTTATTTCCGAAAAACAGAACAGTATCATAACGAATGAGCGAAGACACTACCTGAGGGAAATATCTTCTTATATACGGAATTACCACCAACGGATCGAAAAACAAAGTGATATTGCAAGAAAGCTCTATCAGCTGGATGGTGCAAAGCTGCTGCTGGAGGACAAAGCTGTAATTGATAGAATTGATCAAACGTTTGATCAACTCCAAGAGCAACTGGACCCACAAGCAAAAAGGCTGCTGGATTCCTGGGGAACGCTGGAGGAAAGCTATAGTGGGGACACACTGACATTTATGGTGAGAGATAAAGAAATCCCCATGGATATTACTAGTGAAACCTTGTCAGGACTTAAGATTCCGAAAGTGGCGTTCCCGAAATATATCGATTGGGGAGAACGGCTGAAATGGTTGTTAAAAGAAAATGTCCCAGGCTCCTTTCCGTTTACTGCTGGAGTCTTCCCGTTTAAGCGTAAGGGAGAAGATCCAACACGGCAATTTGCTGGAGAAGGTACACCTGAACGGACAAACCGCCGATTTCATTATTTATCGAAAAATGATGATGCGAAGCGGCTTTCCACTGCATTTGACTCCGTAACATTATATGGAGAAGACCCCGCCGAGCGCCCTGATATTTACGGTAAAATTGGTGAAAGTGGTGTCAATATCTGTACATTGGAGGACATGAAGAAGCTATATGCCGGTTTTGATCTGACAAATCCGCTCACCTCTGTTTCTATGACAATCAATGGACCTGCCCCGATTATTTTGGCGATGTATTTTAATACCGCCATTGATCAGCAGGTGGACAGATTTAAAGAGGAAAACAAACGGAATCCAAATGAACAGGAATACAGCAAATTAAAGGATGAGACAATATCGATTATCCGCGGCACGGTCCAGGCTGATATTTTAAAAGAGGATCAAGGTCAGAACACCTGTATCTTCTCGACAGAATTTGCTTTGCGCATGATGGGGGATATCCAGGAATATTTTATTGATAAAAATGTACGCAATTATTATTCTGTCTCCATTTCCGGATATCATATCGCTGAAGCAGGGGCAAATCCGATTACACAGCTTGCATTCACGCTCGCTAATGGGTTTACGTATGTGGAATATTATTTGAGCAGAGGGATGGATATAAATAAATTCGCCCGGAATCTTTCCTTCTTCTTTTCCAATGGTCTCGATCCGGAGTATACTGTCATCGGTCGTGTAGCCCGCCGGATCTGGTCCATTACAATGCGTGATAAGTATGGGGCAGATGAACGGAGTCAGAAATTGAAATACCATATTCAGACATCCGGCCGTTCCCTGCACGCTCAGGAAATAGATTTTAATGATATCCGAACAACACTGCAAGCCCTATTGGCTATCCAGGATAATACCAATTCATTGCACACAAATGCTTACGATGAGGCAATTACAACGCCGACAGAGGAGTCAGTAAGACGTGCCATGGCCATCCAAATGATCATCAATAGGGAATTTGGTCTGACGAAAAATGAAAACTCCCTGCAAGGTTCGTTCATTGTTGATGAACTGACAGATCTTGTGGAAGAAGCGGTCTTGCAGGAATTTGAAAAAATAAATGACCGCGGCGGGGTGCTTGGTGCAATGGAGCGCCAATACCAGCGCGGAAAAATCCAGGAAGAGTCTATGTATTATGAAGGAAAGAAACATTCAGGTGAACTTCCGATCATCGGCGTGAACACCTATCTGAATCCGAATCCGCCATCCGATGAAAAGATGAATGAGATGGAGCTGGCACGGGCATCCAAGGAAGAAAAAGATCATCAAATACAACAATTGCGGGCATTTCAGGATATCCATCAAGACGAAGTTGAAGAAGCATTAACACGCCTAAAAGAAGTGGCAGCAGCCGGAGGAAACATCTTTGAAGAGCTTCTGGAAACCGTCAAAACAGCAAGCCTAGGCCAAATCACCACAGCCCTCTACCAAGTAGGCGGCCAATACAGAAGGAATATGTAGATAGAAAAGTGTAGCGGGCTTGATCAGAGACGCAGGGCATAAGCAGAAGACCGCAGAGCGCAAGGGTTAAGCGCTCGGAGAGTCTAATGCTTATGGCTGTAGTCTCTAGCCCACGCGAAGCTAGCCATAACCCAAAAGCGTTGTAGCAGACTGGACCGCAGGAGATAAAGGAAACACAAAGAGCGAAGCGATTTGCTGTTGACTTATCGAACGGAGGTCCGGGAAGTCCACAAGCCCCTGGTCGCTGAAACTAGCCAAAAGAAAAGTGTAGCGGGCTCGTTCAGAGACGCAGGGCATAAGCAGAAGACCGCAGAGCGCAAGGGCTTGTCGCGCGGAGAGTCTAATGCTTATGACCGTAGTCTCTAGCCCACGCGAAACTAATTAGAATAGAAGCACCATCGACATTTACGATTCAAGCTAAATTGACTAAAGCTAGAAAAGTTATGAAAAAATGTAATTCTTAACTTTTCTAGCTTTAATTCTGGCATGTTGCATATATAATTGTTTATAATGTAAGATATGTTTATTGCAATTGAAAAATGGTATAGTTAATTTAGTATGTTGTGCGACATTAATATGATAAATCGGGCTCAAAAAGCCTTCAATATTTTAGTAAAGGGAGTGCATGGCCGTGAGCTTGGATAATTTTAGCCACGAAGAATTAAAAAATATGGCAATGATTGAATTGGCAAGTCATATCTTATTCGATGAAAAGAAAGCAATTAACTACAAAGAAATCTATGATAAAATTTCGGAAATCAAAGGTTTTACAGCAAAAGAAAAGAAGGAAAATATCTCTCAGTTTTATACAGATATGAATGTTGACGGTCGCTTCATTACACTTGGTTCTGGAATGTGGGGCCTTAAGCGCTGGTATCCTGTAGAACAAGCAGAAGAGGAAATCCATGCTGAACCGAAAAAGAAGAAAAAAGCGAAGAAGAAAAAGGCAGTTGTTCCAGATGATGAGGAAGTTGAAGAGCTGGATATCGTTGATGATGATATTGATGATGTAGTGGATGGCTTCGATGATTTGGATGACGATGATGACGAAGATTTTGACGATGACTTCGATGATGACGATGATGATCTCGATAAGGACATGGAAGAGAAAATCGATGAAGATATTGATAAAGATATCGCTGAAGATGTCGAGGATAACAAGTAATACATTTTGTCAAAAAGATGTTAAGGGTTGCTTGACTTTTTAGAGGAGTATGAGTACAATTTTTATTGGGCTCTTTGAATTTAAAAAACAAAGCGTTTCCCCAGGTAATATGGGGAAACGCTTTTCTTATTTTATTTTCAATTTAAGCAATAATAATCAATACAATGTATAGGTGCAAAAAGAAGAAATAGATGGCTTTAGAACATCAAGACAAGGATAGAAAGAAGGATGAACAGTGACCAAATATATATTTGTAACAGGTGGAGTTGTTTCTTCATTGGGAAAAGGAATAACCGCTGCTTCGCTTGGGCGTTTATTGAAAAACCGTGGATTGAAAGTGACGATTCAAAAGTTTGACCCATATATTAATGTGGACCCTGGAACCATGAGTCCATACCAGCACGGAGAGGTTTTTGTTACACAGGATGGCGCAGAGACTGACCTTGATTTGGGACATTATGAGCGCTTCATCGATATCAATTTGAATAAATTCAGTAATATTACAACAGGGAAAGTATATTCCAGTGTCATTAGAAAAGAGCGCCGCGGAGACTATCTAGGTGGAACTGTACAGGTAATTCCGCATATCACAAATGAAATTAAGGAGCAGGTTCTCCGCGCGGGTGAAGCAACTGAGGCTGATGTTGTCATTACAGAAATCGGCGGTACGGTTGGAGACATCGAATCCCTTCCATTCCTTGAAGCAATTCGCCAAATTAAGAGCGATGTAGGCCGTGACAGTGTTATGTACGTACACTGCACACTCGTACCATATATTAAAGTCGCTGGTGAAATGAAAACCAAGCCTACCCAGCATAGTGTGAAGGAATTACGCTCATTGGGTATCCAGCCGGATGTAATTGTATTGCGTACAGAATTGCCAATCAGTAAAGAAATGAAGGAAAAAATAGCCTTATTCTGCGATATCAACGAAAAGGCAGTAATCGAGATGCGCGATG
Organism: Oceanobacillus massiliensis str. N'diop; assembly: GCF_000285495.1. Taxonomy (GTDB): domain Bacteria; phylum Bacillota; class Bacilli; order Bacillales; family Amphibacillaceae; genus Oceanobacillus; species Oceanobacillus massiliensis. Next base: position 746,212 of record NZ_HE610976.1, on the reverse strand, counting down.
CTGACACACTTTATCAGGTTCCTATCGCTCTTCAGGAGCAAAACCTCGATCAGTTGACCTGTGATCACTTTGGTCTGGATTGCGGAGCAGCCGATATGAAAGAATGGAAGAAACTGGTCTCTAAAGTCAGAAACCTAAGCCGTAAAATCGATATTGGTCTTGTGGGTAAGTATGTCGAACTTCCTGATGCCTATCTTTCTGTTGTAGAATCCTTAAAGCATGCAGGATACGACTTTGATGCTGACATTAATGTGCATTGGATCAATTCGGAACAGCTGGATAAAAATGCTATTGAATTAGAGCTATCAAGTGTAGATGGAATCATTGTTCCTGGTGGATTCGGCGATCGTGGCATCGATGGCAAGATTGAGGCAATACGTTATGCACGCGAAAATAATATTCCATTCTTTGGAATTTGTCTTGGTATGCAATTGGCATCTGTTGAGTTTGCCCGCAATGTGGTTGGGCTTGAAGGTGCACATTCAGCAGAGATTGACCCGAATACACCGTATCCAATCATTGACCTGCTTCCAGAGCAGAAAGATATTGAAGACCTTGGAGGTACGTTAAGGCTCGGTTCCTATCCTTGTAAATTAATCGATGGGACGAAAACAAAAGCAGCATACGATGGAGCGGACATTATTGAAGAACGTCACCGTCATCGTTATGAATTCAATAATGATTACCGTGAGCAAATGGCAGAGAAGGGCTTTATCTTCTCTGGTACAAGCCCGGATGGCAGATTGGTGGAAACCATTGAAATAGAAAACCACCCATGGTTTGTCGCCTGCCAATTCCATCCAGAATTCACATCACGTCCTACTAGAGCACAGAGTCTATTCAAAGGATTTATTGGCGCATCTGTAGAACAGAACAACAAAAATAAATAATCTAAAAAATACCACGCTATTTTATAAACGGCGTGGTATTTTTATATTTTTCGACAAAATTCGGGAAGTGACAGGCACCCATTTGGAAATAATTTGAAACTATGCAGGATTATAGAGGTTCTTATAGAAATACTAAGAGGGGCATATACATTATTGAGGGGACGTAATACATATGCAAAAAGAGATATTGGTTGTCGATGATCAGGCAGGGATTCGTTTGCTTTTAAATGATATTTTGGACAGTGAAGGCTACAGCGTATCTTTGGCAAGTACGGGGAAAGAAGCAATAGATAGGCTTCAGAAGGACTCTTATGACTTAATTATTTTGGATTATAAGCTGCCGATCATTGACGGGAAAGAAGTACTGAACATATTAGAAAAAGAAAAAAATGAAATTCCTGTAATAGTTATGAGTGGGATGACAGAAAATATCATTACAGAAATAGAAAAAATCAAAATGGTAAAGAAAATTATCGCAAAGCCTTTTAATATAAAGGATTTTTGCATACAGGTTGGAGAAATATTGCTGTGACAGGGGAGCTGTCAACCCTTAGTTGTTGCGCCAATCAGTCGTAGTTGGTATTCTTATATTGTGTGGAACTAGTTAAAGAAATCAGTTTCAATAAAAGCAATGAGGAGGATTTTGTAATGCCATTAGTATCAATGAAAGACATGCTAGAAAAAGGAAAAGATAATGGTTATGCAGTAGGTCAATTCAATATTAACAACTTGGAATATATCCAAGCTATCCTGCAGGCAGCAGAAGAAGAAAAGTCACCAGTAATCCTTGGTGTTTCTGAAGGTGCAGGAAAATATATGGGTGGTTTTAACGTTGTAGTAGCAATGGTTCAGTCATTAATGGAATCATATGGTACAACTGTGCCAGTAGCTATTCACTTAGACCATGGTTCAAGCTTTGAAAAATGTGCCCAAGCTATTCATGCAGGTTTCACTTCTGTCATGATTGATGCTTCACATTCTACAATAGAAGAAAATGTTGCTTTAACCAGCAAAGTAGTTGAGCTTGCTCACATTCATGGCGTATCCGTTGAAGCCGAAGTTGGTACTGTAGGCGGAGATGAAGATGGCGTAATCGGCGGTATCATGTATGCTGATCCGAACGAATGTAAAAAGCTTGTTTCAGAAGCAGGCATTGACTGTCTTGCACCAGCTTTAGGTTCCGTTCATGGAGAGTACCAAGGCGAACCAAACCTTGGATTTGCAGAGATGGAAGAAATCCTGGATCTTGTACAAGTTCCTCTTGTATTGCATGGCGGTACTGGAATCCCGACAAAAGACATTAAAAAAGCTATTTCACTTGGAACAGCTAAGATTAATGTAAATACAGAAAATCAACTTGCTCAAGTAAAAGCAGTTCGCGAAACATTGAATGCTAAGCCAAAACTTTATGATCCACGTAAATATTTAGGACCTGGTACAGAAGCAATTAAAGAGACTGTTAAAGGTAAAATGCGCGAATTCGGTTCATCTCAACAAGCTTAATAAAGCAAATACCGCAAGATTCGACTAAAGCTGGCCCGCCCCGCGCCAAATTGGCATGGTTCACATCAAAGCCTTAGGAATCTGTAATTGGCAGATAAAGAGAGCGCATTTTTGGGGTCTTATTTGATGCTGATCAATCCATAGGGAAAACAGAAAAGTCAGCGGGCCTGAATGGAGCTTGCCGATAAAAACGGGGTAACCTTTCTTAAATAAAGCCGTATTGCTATATTAGCGTACTGCTGCATAGTAACTGGAAATGTAACTAGATATATGTATATGGACAAGCTGTTCCTTTTGGTTCAGCTTTTACGTCCATATAGAAATCCAAACAGGGGAAAGTGAAGGTGAACGTTGATGAAGTTTTTTATCGATACTGCAAACATTGAAGAAATTCGTTCGGCAAATGAATTAGGTATCTTGGCCGGAGTAACTACAAACCCAAGTCTTGTTGCCAAAGAAGGGGTTTCTTTCCATGATCGCTTACATGAAATTACTGCTGAAGTAGCTGGTTCTGTCAGTGCAGAAGTTATTGCTGAAGATGCAGCAGGTATGATTGAAGAAGGTAAAGAACTTGCAGCAATTGCACCTAACATTACGGTTAAAGTACCAATGACCTTGGAAGGACTGAAGGCGGTAAAAGCATTCAGTGACCTTAATATCAAGACCAATGTGACCTTAATTTTCAATGCGAATCAGGCATTACTTGCAGCACGTGCAGGTGCAACCTACGTTTCGCCATTCCTTGGGCGTTTGGATGATATTGGCCAGGACGGAATGACATTAATTGCTACAATAGCAGAAATCTTTGATCGCCATAATATCAGCACAGAAATTATTGCTGCATCGATTCGTCATCCATTACATGTTACAGATGCTGCGGTAAACGGTGCACATATTGCAACAATCCCTTACAAAGTATTATCTTCTCTAGTAAAACATCCATTAACAGATCAAGGAATTGAGAGGTTCCTTGCAGATTGGAATAATCAAAAATAACCGCATGAAATGGTAAAAAATGCAAAAGCTAAATACAAAAGCATATATGACATATGCGCTGGACTGGAAGCTTGGAAAAACTAACAGAAAAGTACAGTATGACACATGACGCAGCCAGCCCCATTTTTGGAATTGGCATTGTGAACGTTCAAGTAAAGCTAATTGGTTATCACAGAAAAGGGTAATGTATGTTACTTAGTTTTTTTTATCAAAAATAATTACTGAAATGATGTGTGTTCAAATATTTTTTGGACAACCTCTCAGGAACGAGGTATCTAAATGCAGAAATTGTTAATTGAAGGTGGCCATGAACTAAATGGCGAAGTTCGAATCAGTGGAGCAAAGAACAGTGCTGTAGCCTTACTGCCGGCATCAATTTTGGCAGATTCAGCCGTTACCATTGAAGGACTTCCGGAAATATCCGATGTCGATACACTTGGTGATCTGCTAGAGGAAATTGGCGGGAGTGTATCTCGCGAAGGACAAAGAATGACCATCCACCCTGAAAAGATGGTAGCCATGCCATTGCCAAACGGAAAGGTGAAAAAGCTGCGTGCCTCTTATTACTTCATGGGCGCAATGCTAGGTAAGTTCAACAAAGCCGTTATTGGCCTCCCGGGAGGCTGCTACCTTGGCCCACGTCCTATCGATCAGCATATTAAAGGTTTTGAAGCACTTGGAGCCGAGGTTACAAATGAACAAGGCGCTATCTATCTGCGAGCAAAAGAGCTGAGAGGTGCCAGAATCTATTTGGACGTGGTCAGTGTTGGCGCGACCATTAATATCATGCTTGCTGCCGTAAAGGCAAAAGGTAAGACAGTGATTGAAAACGCAGCTAAAGAACCGGAAATTATCGACGTTGCCACATTGCTTACCAATATGGGAGCGAAAATTAAAGGCGTGGGAACAGATGTAATTCGTATTGAAGGTGTGCCAGCACTTCATGGGTGCAAACATACCATAATACCAGATCGAATTGAGGCTGGCACATATGCCATTGCAGCGGCTGCGCAAGGAAGGGAAGTTATTATTGATAATGTAATCTCCCAGCATATGGAATCTCTCATTGCAAAACTGCGTGAAATGAACGTTACGGTAGAGGAAAGCGATGAGCAGCTTTATATCGCCGCTAAAAAACCTCTAAAAAGTGTGGATGTCAAAACACTTGTCTATCCAGGGTTTCCGACAGATCTTCAGCAGCCATTTACTTCATTGCTGACAAAAGCGGCTGGTACTGGAGTGGTGACAGACACCATTTATTCAGCACGCCTAAAGCATATTGATGAATTAAGGAGAATGAATGCCGTCATCAAAGTGGAAGGCGGATCTGTCATTGTGTCAGGGCCTGTACAGCTGGAAGGTGCCAGAGTAAAAGCAACCGATCTGCGCGCGGGTGCAGCGCTTATCATTTCTGGATTAATGGCTAAAGGAATTACGGAAGTAACCGGGCTAGAACACATTGACCGGGGCTATGAAAAAATAACAGAGAAACTGACTAGCCTTGGTGCAAAAATCTGGCGCGAAGAAATGACAGAAAAAGAAATTATCCAATTTCAGAATTCATAACATGAAACGGAAGAGTCGGCCATTTTTAACAGACAGATATGCAAAGACATTTAAACAAGAATTGTCAGTTGCATATACTGGTAACTGTTTGGTGCCTTATACGGCTAACCATAGAATCCGACTGAACCGTCACTCTAGCAAGCCATCCGAAAAATATAGAGAACATGAATACCAGCTCTTAAAGGTATATTCTTTTGGGATGAGAATATTTTAAATGGGGAGATGGAGAACATGGAAAGAAGTTTATCGATGGAATTGGTACGTGTAACAGAGGCAGCGGCTTTAGAATCAGCGCGCTGGATGGGAAGAGGTGTCAAAGATGAGGCAGATGACGCAGCAACAACTGCCATGCGTTCTGTGTTTGACACCATTCCAATGCAAGGAACAGTTGTAATCGGAGAGGGCGAAATGGATGAAGCCCCTATGCTGTATATCGGTGAGAACCTTGGTACTGGCGACGGACCAGGGGTCGATGTAGCAGTGGATCCGCTGGAAGGAACCGAAATAGTTGCACAGGGTACCTGGAACGCACTTACTGTCATAGCGATTGCAGATAAAGGGACGCTTTTGCACGCTCCGGATATGTACATGGAAAAAATTGCTGTCGGCCCGGAAGCAGTAGGGATGATTGATATCAATGCCTCTGTATACGATAATTTAAAAGCAGTCGCAACAGCAAAAAATAAAAATATCGAGGACGTAGTTGCAACAGTACTTGACCGTCCGCGCCACGCGAAATTGATTGAGGAAATCCGCAGCTCCGGTGCAAGGATTAAGCTGATCCCCGCCGGTGATGTGGCAGCTGCAATCAATACAGCATTTGAAGACACTGGAGTCGATATTTTACTAGGTTCTGGAGGCGCTCCAGAAGGGGTTATCGCTGCAGCCGCCCTCAAATGCCTTGGAGGCGAGATTCAAGGGAAACTCCTGCCATCCAATGATGAAGAAATTGAGCGCTGTGAAAGAATGGGAATTATAGACTTGAATAAAGTATTTTATATGGATGATTTCTGCAGTGGTGATGATGCCATTTTTGCCGCTACAGGTGTGACCGATGGGGAATTGCTGAAAGGGGTTCAATTTAAGGGCTCCAAAGCGACTACACAGTCACTGGTCATGCGTGCCAAGAGCGGAACTGTCCGTTTCGTCGACGGGGAGCATAGCCTGCAGAAAAAACCGAATCTTGTCATAAAGTAATATGAAATTTTATAGGGAATAAAGGAAGCCAGCTAATTATTGGCTTCCTTTTTCTAGCATAATCCTATACTATGAAAATAATAGTTATGAAAATAATCCATTGGCAGGCAATAATACGTAGATTTTGTAAAAAATGATATTGAATATTACCTGTTAAAAGAGTAATATAATATATGTTTAATACAGGTATAATTTGGCTAATCTGTTTGTACGCATGAAATATGCCATTCATTAACAAAAAAAGAATCTTGATGAATGTACTTCTGTAAAAGCTTCTTTTAAACTCTGCATTTCTTCGAGGACTTCCTTCCTAAGAAGTGGATCTATCAAAAAATTGATAAAACAGCAAAAATTTGTACCATAACACGGAAACAAGCAGCCCGCACAGCATTTTTCCGTAGAAAATTAAATCTTTTCCAAGAAGATAAAGGAATAGGCGTGGTGATTGAGTGGACACATTAACAATCTCCAGTTTGGAGACAATGACATTAAAAGAAATATATGCTTTGGCCAGGGAATATAAAGTATCCTATTATGCAAAGCTGACCAAAAAAGAACTAATCTTTTCAATTTTAAAAGCACAGGCTGAGAAAGATGGTTTTCTGTTTATGGATGGAGTATTGGAGATTATCCCTTCTGAGGGCTTCGGTTTCCTGAGACCCATCAACTATTCTCCAAGTGCTGAAGACATATACATTTCCGCTTCCCAAATCCGCCGTTTTGATTTGCGAAATGGGGATAAAGTATCCGGCAAAGTTCGTCCTCCAAAAGAAAATGAACGCTACTACGGTTTACTGCATGTCGATGCCGTGAACGACGAGGACCCGGATTCATCCAAAGAGCGCGTGCATTTCCCGGCATTGACAGCTCTTTATCCAGATCGCGCCATTAAGCTGGAAACCGAACCCCATAAACTTTCTACAAGAATTATGGACCTGATGACACCAGTCGGATTTGGGCAGCGCGGACTTATTGTTGCACCTCCAAAGGCCGGTAAAACAATGCTTATTAAAGAAATAGCAAACAGCATTTCTGTCAACCATCCGGAAGCAAAGCTGATCATCCTGCTTGTTGACGAACGCCCGGAAGAAGTTACAGACATCGAGCGTTCCGTAGCACCTGATGTGGATGTTGTCAGTTCAACATTCGATGAGGTACCGGAGAGCCATATCAAGGTGTCCGAGCTTGTGCTGGAGCGCGCCATGCGTCTTGTGGAACATAAGCGCGATGTAATAGTGCTTATGGATAGTATTACACGTTTGGCACGTGCCTATAACCTGGTAATTCCACCGAGCGGCCGTACGCTTTCCGGTGGTATTGATCCTGCAGCATTCCACCGTCCAAAACGATTCTTCGGTGCAGCCCGAAATATTGAAGAAGGCGGAAGCTTTACGATTTTGGCAACTGCATTGGTTGAAACAGGATCGCGTATGGATGATGTTATTTACGAGGAATTTAAGGGTACGGGTAATATGGAACTCCATCTCGACCGCCAGCTGGCCGAGCGAAGAATCTTCCCTGCAATTGATATCCTGCGTTCAGGAACACGTAAAGAAGAGCTGCTCGTCGAAAAAGGCCACCTTGATAAGATGTGGACAATCCGCAAAACCATGCAGGATTCCCATGACTTCCTTGAACGCTTCCTGAAACGTTTGAAAGCATCAAAAAGCAACGAGAACTTCCTGCAGGCCATGGAAGATGAAATGAAGCGTAAAGGAATGACCAAATAAGAAGAGCCGTGAATGTTTGCCTGTGCAACGGGGAAAATAAGTTATCCCTATTGCATTCGCAACATCAGACTGGTATAATCTTTCTATGTGAGTTTAGATAAGGTGTAAGTCACCTATGACGGCTCTTACAATAACTCTGTTTCGAAATGACTCAGGGCAAAAAGGAGTGGAAGAACATGAAAAAGGATATTCATCCAGAGTACAGAAAAGTAGTTTTTCTTGATACTAGTTCAGATTACAAATTCTTGAGCGGATCAACACGCGGATCTAACGAAACAATCGAGTGGGAAGATGGCAACACATACCCATTGATCAAAGTTGAGATCAGCTCTGATTCACACCCATTCTACACAGGTAAACAAAAAGCAGACAAAGTCGGCGGCCGTGTAGACCGATTCAAGAAAAAATATAATATGAAATAAGAAGGCTAAACGCGATGATTTGAAGCGACAGCATAAGCACCACACAATAAAGGGCCAATAGCTGGCTCTTTCTTGTGAATCGTTTATGACCTCTGCTTTTAGGAGTCGACGCCGGACTATAAAAAAAGCTTGAGCGGCTGCGGTTGCCAGGCGGGCTGATTTTCAGCCCTATTAAGGACAGGCAAAATGTCTATATTTTGCCTGTTTTTTTACTTTAAAAATCCAAATTTGATATAAAAAAACATGTTAATCTTGTCGTAATTAGTGGTAAACTAATCACTGTACATAAAGATTAATTAACCGTGACGAGAGGGGTTCACAACATGTATGTAATGAAACAAAGCGGCTGGGTGGAAGTAATATGCGGGAGTATGTTCTCCGGTAAATCGGAGGAACTGATCCGCCGGGTACGCAGAGCAACCTATGCACATTTATCTGTGCGCGTATTTAAGCCGGCAATCGATGACCGCTACGAGGAAACAGCCGTCGTCTCTCACAACGGCACATCCACTATTGCCCGTCCAATAGATAAATCAATTGAAATCCTTGACCATATTGATAGCAATGTCGACATTGTCGGAATTGACGAAGTACAATTTTTTGATGAAAACGTCGTAGAAATCGCAGAAGAGCTAGCAAACAGAGGCATACGCGTAATCGCAGCGGGCCTTGATACAGATTTTCGCGGTGAGCCATTCGGCCCCGTACCTAAATTGATGTCTCTCAGCGAATCCGTAACAAAACTAAATGCCATTTGCCCGGTATGCGGCTCACCTGCAAGCCGTACCCAAAGACTCATCAACGGCAAACCCGCATCCTACGACGACCCGATCATCCTAGTTGGCGCATCCGAATCCTACGAACCAAGATGCCGCCATCATCACGATGTACCAAACAAACCGACCAGCAATAAGATTAACAACCTAATCAACGCTGTAAAATAGAGATAATAAACGAAACACCCTAGCATCATGCGCACCCCAGTCAGCTGACTTTGGAACGCACGAAACCAGGGTGCTTTTTTACGGGGAAAGAGAATGGAATCCGCGGAAAACTCAATTGGGCGCAGGAAAACCAATAGTTGGCGCGGAAAAAGCAGCGGGAGCGCGGAAATATCGTGGTTGGCGCGGAAAAAAACAGCGGGAGCGCGGAAATATCGTGGTTGGCGCGGAAAAAACAGCGGGAGCGCGGAAATATCGAAGAAAGCGCGGAAAAAACGTCAGAACCGCGGAAATATCGAAGAAAGCGCGGAAAAAACGTCAGAACCGCGGAAATATCGAAGAAAGCGCGGAAAAAATGGCAGGAGCGCGGAAATATCGGAGAAAGCGCGGAAAAAA
>NZ_HE610976.1:690827-735290 GCF_000285495.1 Oceanobacillus massiliensis str. N'diop | reverse complement strand
GGAAAAAATGGCGGGAGCGCGGAAATATCGGAGAAAGCGCGGAAAAAACGGCAGTAGCGCGGAAATATCGGAGAAAGCGCGGAAAAAAACGGCGGGAGCACGGAAATATCGAAAAAATCGCGGAAAAAACGGCAGTAGCGCTGAAATATCGGAGAAAGCGCGGAAAAAAATGCCAGGACCGCGGAAATATCGGAGAAGGCGCGGAAAAAACGGCAGTAGCGCGGAAATATCGAAGAAAGCGCGGAAAAAACGGCAGTAGCGCGGAAATATCGGAGAAAGCGCGGAAAAAGCAGCCGAACCGCGGAATTATCGAAGAAAGCGCGGAAAAAAACGGCAGTAGCGCTGAAATATCGGAGAAAAAGCGGAAAAAACGCCAGAAACGCGGAAATATCATAAAACGCGTGAAAGCCAGCATCCCGGCGGAAATATTCTCTTCCTAAAAAGCCCTCGTACTGCAATAAAAACCATACCGAGTAAAAACATTAAAATGAAAAGAGGAAATATGCATTTTTTGTAGAATTATAATAATTATAGAAAAGGAGTGATATTTATTTATGTATATAAAGCAACATGACAAATTAAATGAAGTCTTTGCGCTAGAGGCCTTGAACAGGAGAATTCCGGATTATCACCCTATAAAGGAAAAAGTGTTCAGTGATTGGAAAATAAAGAGATCGGAAATCGCTGGTGAAAAGGAGTTGGATTATCCACTTCGGTTCCTGGATGATAGCAAATTTCTTATCCTTCATAACATCCGTTTACAGGATGAAAGTGGTTTTTTCCAAATTGACACACTGATTCTTTCTAAAAAGTACATCTTGATACTTGAAGCGAAGAATTGGCAAGGCACAGTAATATTTGATGAGAACGGCCAGGTTATACGCAAACGCAATAATCAGGAGGAAGAAGGTTTCCCAAGCCCTATTCCACAAGTGAAAGTCCAGATGTTTCGCCTTCAAAAATGGCTCAGACAACTTCAATTCCCCGATATGAAAATTGAAGCTTTCGTAGTAATCAGCTTTTCCAGCACCATAATAAAACCCGCCAATCCCACTGTTAAAATCCCTGAACAGGTAATCCTGAATAATCAACTCTACTTCAAAATCAAAGAGTTAGAGAAAAAATATCGTAAAATGACCGCAAGCATGGAAACCCTAAAGGAGATTTCTCTCGCTTTAGTAAATCATCATACCCCGACAAATGACAATCTTCTCCAAAAATATAAATTGAATAAATCAGATTTAGTCAAAGGTGTATTCTGTCCTGTATGCAATGCCATTCCAATGATACGAAGACAAAACAAGTGGCACTGTACGGACTGCGGGGCATTTTCTTCTAATGCACACATTCGCGCCTTGGAAGACTATAGAAGGATAATAGGAAATACCATTACAAACCTATCAGGCAGAGAATTTTTATTGATCGAATCCCCGGATGTGACAAGACGCTTACTATTGAAAGAGAAGTTAATTAAGTTCGGCAAAACAAAGGGATCAACTTATCAATGGAAAGAATGAGCAAAACGGAAAAATCGGAGTAGCGAAGAAAAAGAACCGGATGCGCGGAAATATCAGGGGAACCGTGGAAAAAACGTCAGAGCCGCGGAATTATCAACGAAAGCGCGGAAAAAATGGCAGGAGCGCGGAAAAAATGGCAGGAGCGCGGAATTATCAGGAAAAGCGCGGAAAAAACGTCAGAGCCGCGGAATTATCAGCAAAAGCGCGGAAAAATCGGAGAAAGCGCGGAATAATCAGGAAAAGCGCGGAATAATCAGCGAAACCGCGGAAAAAGAGCCAGAACCGCGGAATAATCAGGAGAACCGCGGAATTACAAGCGAAATCGCGGAAAAAACGCCAGAAGCGCGGAATTATCACCAAAAAGCGCGGAATTACCAGCCCCCACCCCGACCAAGCCCCCACTAATCCCAGCCTCAACAGTGCTCACAACTCCAGCACCCCCCGCAGCAATTGACCACTTGCACTCGCATATACTATAATTAGAATGTTAATCAGAAAAAGAGGTGTCCGTGATGTTAGACCGTCTACAAACGTTGGAAGATCGTTATAATAAATTGAATGAGATGTTAAGTGATCCGGAAGTAATTAGTGATACTAAAAAGTTGCGTGAATACTCCAAGGAGCAGTCTGGCTTGGAGGATGTTGTTCAGGCTTATCGTGAATATAAAGATGTTACGGGTCAATTGAATGATGCTAAGGAAATGCTTGAGGATAAAATGGATGCGGATATGCAGGAAATGGTGAAGCTTGAAATCGATGAGCTGACCGATTCTAAACAAGAACTTGAAGAGAGAATGAAAATTCTTCTGCTTCCAAAAGATCCGAATGATGACAAGAACGTATTTATGGAGATCCGCGGTGCAGCGGGCGGAGATGAAGCTGCGTTGTTTGCTGGAGATTTATATCGTATGTATTCGAGATATGCTGAAGCACAGGGCTGGAAGATTGAAGTGATGGAAGCAAGTTCCACAGGTGTTGGCGGATATAAGGAAATCATTTTTATGATAAACGGTAAAGATGTATATTCCAAACTTAAATATGAAAATGGTGCACATCGCGTACAGCGCGTTCCTGAGACGGAATCAGGCGGACGAATCCATACATCGACGGCAACTGTTGCTGTTTTACCTGAAGCAGAAGAGGTTGAGGTGGAGATTCATGATAAGGATATCCGTGTCGATACCTTTGCTTCCAGTGGACCTGGTGGGCAAAGTGTTAACACGACAATGTCTGCAGTTCGGCTGACACATGAGCCAACTGGTACTGTTGTGTCTATTCAGGATGAGAAATCGCAAATCAAGAATAAAGAGAAGGCGATGAAGGTACTGCGCGCACGTGTGTATGATAAGTTCCAACGGGAAGCGCAGGCTGAATATGATGAAAACAGGAAATCTGCTGTAGGTACCGGAGATCGCTCTGAGCGTATCCGAACTTATAATTTTCCTCAGAATCGTGTGACCGATCACCGCATTGGGCTGACGATTCAAAAGCTGGACCAGATCATGCAGGGGAAACTTGATGAATTTATCGATGCCTTGATTATGGAAGAGCAAGCAAAGAGATTGGAAAATATCGGTGAATAAGATGACAAAATCATTAAAACAATTCGAAGTCCTTCGTTGGGCTTCTCTTTTTTTAGAAAAGTATGATCGTGAGCCACGTGTTGCAGAAATCCTTTTGCAGCATCATTTAAATGTAACGAGGTCACAGTTTTACATGCTGATGCAAGAGCCTGTATCAGGTGAAATAGCAGAGATGTTCAAGGCGCAGATTGTAAAACATGCCGAAACTGGCATACCTGTCCAGCATCTGACGGGGTATGAGAGCTTTTACGGGAGAGATTTTACAGTCAATGAACATGTATTGATCCCGAGGCCAGAAACCGAAGAGCTCGTCCTGCATATCATTGATTCTGCTGGTCAGCCTGCAAACAGCAATCAGCCACTGACTATCGTTGATATCGGAACAGGGAGCGGGATTATTGCCATTACTCTTGCATTAGAGCTGCCAGAGGCAAAGGTTTATGCATCCGATATATCGAAGGATGCGCTCGCAATAGCTAGACAGAATGCAAAACGGCTGGGAGCGGATGTAACCTTCCTGCAGGGGGATTTTCTAGAGCCAATCATTGATGAACAAATCAAGGCAGATATAATTGTCTCCAATCCTCCTTACATTGCTAGGGAAGAAGCGCCATTATTGTCGGACACGGTAAAAAACTTTGATCCGGAACTTGCGCTTTTTGCTGAGAAGAACGGATTGGCAGCCTATCAGAAAATCATTATGCAGGCGCCGGAAGCGGTTAATGCCGACGCGCTGATTGCTTTTGAAATCGGTCATAAGCAAGGCCGGGCTGTGCGTGCCCTTATCAAGGGAACATTTCCAGGAAGTGCCGTAACGACCATTCAAGACATTAATAAAAAGGACCGAATCGTATCAGCGGTAATAGAGCCAGAGTCCTAACATCAAACGCAGAACCGAAAACGTTCTATAGCCAGCAATCTATCTTTCTGCAGCATAGGAATACCAAAAAAATAATAGAATACTAGTTTAAAAAGGAAATCCCCTGTCCATACTGGCAATTATACAGTTGGAGAGGGGATTTCTAAATGAGAAGGCTTATATTTATCGCACTTATATTTTCAATTTTTTTCTTGGCTCTGCCAGCAAATGGAGTTGGTAAGCAGGAATCTAACAAGCTGGATTATCAGGTTATTCCGGATGAGGCAATTCGTCTGAGAATCCTTGCAAATAGCGATACGGATGAAGATCAGGCACTAAAGCGACTTGTTCGTGATCGGGTAAACGAGCAGATTACGGATTGGGTACAGCATATCACAGATATTGAGGAAGCAAGGGCTTTGATAGAATCGCGTCTTCCGGAACTGGAGATGATTGTAGCAAATACAATAGAAGAATCTGGCAAGGATAACCCATTCACAGTGGAATATGGAGATCAAGTTACTTTCCCAGCGAAGCTATATGGATCTTTCCTGTACCCAGCAGGTGAGTATGAGGCAGTATTGATTACCCTTGGTGAGGGAAAAGGTGCGAATTGGTGGTGTGTACTATTTCCGCCATTATGTTTTCTTGATTTCTTCAATGGTACAACCGTAGCGGAAGCAGAGACTGAAGCAGCGGATATAGAAGCTCCAGAGGAAGAGGAAGAAGAAACAGAGATTAAATTTTTTCTCTTTGAATGGTTTGGGTGGTCATAGTTGCTCTAGTAAATGCATAGTATAGAACAAAAGGAACAGCCTATTTCTATCAAATATATGTATAGAGGTGAAAGCTTTGAAGATAATACCTGCCAAAGATGCGTCCTATGTTCAGTTAGAAGCGTTTTTTGAGAAAAATGTAAATGTTAATAAGAAGCAAGTTTATGAGAAAGGGTATGTTGTTGAGATAAAGCAGAAGATTGAGGGATGTTTCGTTCTGGAACAAGTGGAAGAGAATATCTACTGGCTTAAGCAGCTGTATATTACCCAGACCGAGGCTGGACGGCTTCCATTCTTATTGGAGTCGATTCTGACCCTTGCCAAACAGCAGAACGCAAAAAGTGTCTATGTGCACAGTCATCAGCCAGTTGTGGATATTTTACTGGAGGCATTGCAATTTCATCCACAAAAAGAGCATATGTTTGAGGATAAATATCCAACCAATAAAGGGAGCTGGTGGGCATACAATGTTTCTTAGAAGTTACACACATTATACACAGGTAACTGTGTATAGGTGCTGAAAATATGTTAATAAAATCAGACTTCTGTGGATAACGTTGATTATACTGTGAATAATTTCACTGATAAATCAATGTTATCCACATTTTGCGTAAACCGTTTCTATCCGATAAAATATAACGTAGAAATGAGGTAGCAATTATGATAGAAACAAAGCGCTGGAATATAAAAAATGACAAAACATATAATCATCAGGCCATTGAAGATGCGGCAGAACGTTTAAAGGCAGGGAAAACCATTGCGTTTCCGACTGAAACGGTTTATGGGCTTGGGGCAGATGCAACAAATGAAGCAGCAGTGGCAAAAATTTTTAAAGCAAAAGGCAGACCGCAGGATAACCCGCTGATTGCCCATGTTGCAACAGTAGAACAGCTTAGAAGGCTTGTGGATGACATTCCTGTATATGCGGTACAGTTGATGGAAGCTTTTTCTCCTGGCCCATTAACATACATATTACCGAATAATGGAACCTGCGCAGACAATGTAACGGCTGGGCAAACTACCATTGGTGTGCGTATTCCGGACCATCCGGTTGCACAGGCACTCTTGGAAAGGGCAGATGTCCCCGTTGCTGCGCCGAGTGCCAATCTTTCAGGGAAACCAAGTCCTACTTTGGCTGACCATGTGTGGGCTGATCTTCATGGCAGGATTGACGGCTTGCTGGATGGCGGTCCAACAGGTGTTGGATTGGAATCTACGGTTATTGACTGTACACAGGAAATTCCGATTATATTAAGACCTGGTGGAGTTACAAAGGAACAGCTCGAGGAAGTCGTTGGGACGGTTATGACAGATCCCGGACTTGCCAATGAGAAAGAAAAACCAAAATCGCCTGGAATGAAATATAGGCACTATTCACCTGAAGTACCTTTATGGCTAGTGGGAGGGAAACCAGAACATATACAGACCATCATTAATAAAGAGAAAACGAGGGGAAATCGATTAGGTATTCTTGCAAGCGAGCGGACCGCCGGATTAATCCAAGCCGATGAAATCATATCTCTCGGTACAGACATCACAGAAATTGCCGCCCATCTATATGATGGCTTAAGGAAATTTAAGCAGGGTGATGTCGATATTATC
Source organism: Oceanobacillus massiliensis str. N'diop (assembly GCF_000285495.1). Lineage (GTDB taxonomy): Bacteria > Bacillota > Bacilli > Bacillales > Amphibacillaceae > Oceanobacillus > Oceanobacillus massiliensis. The sequence goes on along the minus strand of NZ_HE610976.1, from coordinate 728,953 downwards.
ATTTGCGAAGCATTTTCGGAGGATGGCATCGGACAGGCGGTCATGAACCGACTGAAAAAGGCGGCAACGGAATATATCCAATAGCAGGATGGCAAACCTCGAAGTATGAGGAAAATCAAAATCCAAGATTTGGCTAAGCACAAGCACAGCTGCCAATAAGCAATTAAGGCAAAAGACATTCATATGTCCCATCTTACATGCATAGACTTAACAAGCATGTCCAAGGGGGAATAAGGAATGTTTTTTTCTCATGAAATCCTATCAATGATAGTACTTTCAATTGCTCTCGGTATGGATGCATTTTCCGTAAGTCTCGGTATCGGGATGCAGCAGCTGCGGTTGAAGCGCATAGCATTGATTGGATTGGCAATAGGGATTTTTCATATTTTTATGCCGCTTACCGGGATTCTGCTCGGAAAAGCAATATCAAATCAAATCGGTGAGCTGACTGCATTAGCGGGTGGAGCATTGCTGTTTGTCATTGGTGCGCAAATGTTTTTTTCTGCCTTTAATCACCAGTCTGTAAGTGGCTTCCGGCCTGTCGGAGCAGGAATTTTGCTTATCGCGTTGAGTGTCAGCATAGATAGCTTCTCAGTCGGTCTGGGACTTGGAATAACCGGAGTCAAAGTGGTCTTGACGTTAATTTTATTCGGTGCGGCAAGTTGCTGCCTCTCCTGGCTAGGCATGCTCCTTGGACGGAAAGTGCATGGCTATCTTGGTACATACAGTGAATTATTGGGAGGCAGTATCCTTTGCGGCTTTGGATTATATGTCTTGTTTGGATGAGTAATCCTGGCTGATAGTTGGAAAATGGACCACCGGCAACAGAATCAGAATCATTGCTATCCACTTAATGACAAAGTCCCTTGTCACAGTGTTCCCCCTTATCACATTCCTTGATGTTAATGTACTGTACTGGCTATCTGCAGCCAGCACAACGCAGACTATATCTGCGTTCCAGCGGGCTTTACGATATGAAGGAGATTTTCAATATAATTTGGAAATCTCCTTCTTTTCTTTACTGTGAAATATGATATATTTGTCATAGAGTCAATAAACGGGGGTTTCGTAATGAATATATTATTTGTTTGTACCGGGAATACGTGCAGGAGTCCAATGGCAGAAGCTTTGCTGAAAGAAAAAATGCCTGAGGCCAATGTACAGTCAGCTGGGATTTTTGCAGGCAGAGATAGCCGCGCAAATAATAAAGCGGTAGAAGCGATGCAGGAACGCGGAATCCAGTTGAATCACCAATCGCAGCCGGTCACAGACAGTCTCCTGCAGTGGTCTGATATTGTCCTGACTATGACGGCGAAGCATAAGCAATCCATGATAATGGATTTTCCGGAATACCAGGATAAATATTATACCTTTAAGGAATATGTCTCAGAAGCCGATAAAAAAGTATGGAATGAATTAAAAAAGGCCTATGCAGATTATGAAGAAAAACGGATGGATTTTATTCGGAATAATCAATCCAACATGAACCATGCCCAATTGGAACAGCAGCTTCAGGATTATTTGAATGAGGATATCACGCAAATTGTAATGCTTGAATCAAGACTGATCAGCTACGATATTCCCGATCCATTTGGAGGGAATCTCGAAACCTATCAAGCAACATTGGACGAATTGGATGAAAATATAGACCTGTTAATAAAAAAATAAAGAAGTAGCCGGGGGAAGCAGATATGGATAAGAAATATCGGTTTGGTTTGCGCTTTAAATTAATGATCTTCACGACAATTTTGGCAATCATCACCTATACTTTCAGTGCTCTATTCATTTATGTACTATATGATTATGTACAGAATTTCTGGGTAATCCAGCTGGAATGGTATATCATCCTGATTTTGCTATTTGGTATATTTTGGTCTGGTGTTCTTGCGTTCCTGGCAGCAGGTGTCATTACAAAACCAATGGAAACACTGGAAAAAATTGCATCGGAAGCAGCAAACGGCAATTTAAAACAAGAAGTGGATATTCCGAAATCGGATGATGAGATACGATCTCTTGCTATAGCTGTAAGTACGATGCTGCAGAATCTAAATAAAATGGTACATAATATTGATAGGCATTTTGAGAGTACAAATGAAACGGTCATCCAGATGAAGGAAGCTTCCCATGCAGCGACCCAGCATTCAACCTTAATTGGCGGGTCGATCAATGAAATCTCAAAGGGTGCAGAGAGTTCCGCAGAGGCAATTCAGAGTACAGCAGAGGCTGTTGAAGTTGCAACAGGACTGGCAAGAAAGGTTCAAGACAAGGCAGAGCAATCGAAGGAAAGATCAACAGAGATGCTTGGTACGTTAGACGAGAGCAAAAAGGTTGTTTATCAGCTAGTCCAAGGGATTCAGAAATTGGCGGATGATCAGGAGCATTCCCTGAAGGATGTTGATCATCTCAAGCAAAATGCCTTACAGGTGGAGACCATCATTACCCTTGTTGGCGAGATTGCCGAGCAGACGAACTTGCTGGCATTGAATGCGTCTATTGAAGCGGCGCGTGCTGGGGAACATGGCAGAGGTTTTGCCGTTGTAGCCGAGGAAATTCGGAAATTGGCCGATCAGAGTGCTCAGGCTGTGCAGCGAATCTCCGGTTTGATTGAAGCGATTCAGGAAGATGTGAATCTTGTGGTGGAGAAGATTAATGACAATGTCACATATGCCAAGAAAGAGGCAGCAAAAGGTGCAACTACTAATGCTACGATTGAGCAGATGTCCGGATCGGTTAATGTTGTAGCATCTGAGATTGCAATGATAACAAGTCTAGTAGACCAGCAGCTGCAGTCCATTCAGGATACGGTCAGAATGTCGCAGGAGGTTGCAGCAATTGCAGAGGAGACATCTGCAGGAACAGAAGAAGTAAATGCGGCCATCCAGGAGCAAGTGGCAACAATGGAACGGGTGGACAAGCTTGCACATACAATGGAAGAACAGGCACATACCCTAAATAAACAGATCAATCGATTCAAAGTCTAATTCGAGAAAGTCTATTTTGTAACGTGTCACATTCAAGCTGATAGGTATAAAGAAGCTTGACATCATACAAGGATAGGTGAAAGAATAATGGCATATGAAAAGATACAAGCGGATTTAAAATCGATTATAGAAGAATGGATTACAAGTGATTATTTACGTGAAGGAGAGCTGTTTGTACTAGGCTGTTCCACAAGTGAAGTGACAGGCAAGGATATTGGAACCTCGGGCAGTGAGCAGATTGCAGAGGTCCTGTTCGATGAAATGAAACTATTGCAGAAAAGAACAGGAGTACTGCTTGCTTTTCAATGCTGTGAACATCTCAATCGTGCATTAGTGGTCGAGCGGGAAACTGCGGCAAGATACATGCTGGAACAGGTTTCGGTTGTTCCAGTCCGACATGCAGGCGGCTCTATGGCATCCCATGCATATAAGCATATGAAAGACCCGGTGGTCGTTGAATCGATCAAGGCAGATGCAGGAATGGATATCGGAGAAACAATGATAGGGATGCACTTGAAGCATGTTGCTGTACCGCTGCGGTTTGAGCAAAGGAATATCGGAAATGCAAGGGTAAGAGCGGCACGCACCCGTCCTAAACTGATTGGCGGCAGTCGCGCCAACTATGAAGACACGCGTTTGAATGATACTTGCAACTAAATGATTTAGGGGCGAAATCTGCCTCTTATCATATATTTTTTATAATACATAGGGGGCTTTCTAATGGAACATGTACAACAAGCAGATATGGAATTATTCGAAGCAATGCAGGCAGAAAAAAAGCGCCAGCAGGATAAAATCGAACTGATTGCATCCGAAAATTTTGTCTCCCAGGCAGTGATGCAGGCAATGGGATCCATTTTAACGAATAAATACGCAGAAGGATATCCTGGAAAAAGATATTACGGCGGTTGTGAACATGTTGATGTAGTAGAAGACCTGGCCCGCGATCGTGCAAAAGAGCTTTTTGAAGCAGATCATGCCAATGTACAGCCCCACTCAGGAGCACAGGCGAATATGGCTGTTTATTTTTCCGTACTTGAACCCGGTGATACGGTCCTCGGTATGAACCTGAACCATGGTGGGCATCTGACACACGGAAGCCCTGTCAACTTTAGTGGTAAGCTATATAACTTTGTCGATTATGGTGTCGACAAGGAGACAGAACAGCTTGACTACGATGCAATTTTAGAGAAAGCAAAAGAAGTAAAGCCGAAATTGATTGTTGCAGGCGCAAGCGCATATTCAAGAACCATCAATTTTGCCAAATTCCGTGAAATCGCTGATGCAGTAAATGCTTATTTAATGGTGGATATGGCACATATTGCAGGACTTGTCGCAACAGGTATGCATCCAAACCCTGTACCATATGCTGATTTTGTTACAACAACTACACACAAAACATTACGAGGTCCGCGCGGCGGCATGATTCTTTGCAAAGAGGAATATGCAAAGCAAATCGACAAATCCATTTTCCCTGGCATTCAGGGCGGCCCATTAATGCACGTTATCGCCGCTAAAGCAGTGTCCTTTAAAGAAGCTCTATCCGGAGATTTCAAGACATATGCCGAAAACATTGTCAACAATGCCAAAGTACTTGGAGAGGCATTGACGAAGGAAGGAATCCGTATTGTATCCGGCGGAACGGACAACCACCTGCTCCTATTGGATGTGACACCACTTAACCTGACAGGAAAAGTTGCAGAAAAGGCACTAGATGATATCGGAATAACGACAAATAAAAATACAATTCCGTTTGATCAGGAAAGTCCATTTGTAACAAGTGGAATCCGTATCGGAACAGCGGCAGTTACTACCCGCGGATTTGGTGAAAAGGAAATGAAGGAAATTGCCTCGGTTATCTCGCTTACATTGAAGAACCATGATGATGAAGCTAAATTGGAAGAGGCAGCAAAACGAGTGATTGCACTGACTGGGAAATTTCCATTATATGCATAAATTGATGAGGATGCCACGATTTTTCGGGGCATCCTTGTTATGTTTTTCTAACAAGATGCTACCTAAACTTGAAAGCTTGTCTATTTTTAAGTACAATTCTTAAAGATATAACAATTTTGAAGGAGTGATCTGACAATGAGTAATGTTTTCGTATTTGATCATCCGTTAATTCAGCATAAATTAACGTACATAAGAGATAAAAATACAGGAACAAAGGAATTCCGCGAGCTGGTTGATGAAGTAGCCATGTTAATGGCCTTTGAGATTACCAGGGATTTGCCGGTAAAAGAAGTGGACGTTGAAACACCGGTAACAATCGCAAAATCGAAAGAATTGGCCGGCAAGAAAATCGGCCTCGTTCCAATCCTGCGTGCAGGACTTGGGATGGTTGACGGTGTCCGCAAGCTTATCCCGGCTGCAAAGGTTGGACATGTCGGATTATACCGTGATCCCGAGACTTTAAAGCCAGTGGAATACTACATTAAATTACCGTCTGATATCCATGAACGTGAACTCATCGTTATCGATCCAATGCTTGCAACTGGCGGTTCAGCAAGTGACGCTATCGCCTCCCTCAAAAAGCGCGGCGCAAAAAACATTCGACTCATGTGCCTGATTGCAGCACCTGAAGGGGTAGAAGTAATCAAAAAAGAACACCCTGATGTTGATATCTACCTCGCAGCATTAGATGAGAAATTGGACGACCATGGCTACATCATCCCAGGACTCGGCGACGCCGGCGACCGCCTCTTCGGCACAAAATAAAAGAGGTGCCACAAAGGTGCCTGTCACTTCCCGAATTTTGTCGAATAGTATAAGTAAGGCAGCTGTTATCTTATAGGAGATGACAGCTGCCTTATTTTTAGTTTAGTAAGTTTAAACTAGAAACGCGGAATTGAGGTGGAAAGCGCGGAATAACCGGAGGAAGCGCGGAATAACCGGAGAGAACCGCGGAATAAATGGCAGAACCGCGGAAAAACGGAGAGAACCGCGGAATAATCGGCGAAACCGCGGAAAAACGAGCAAAACCGCGGAATTACCATCCAAAAGCGCGGAATAATTCAAATTACCGCGGAATTGCGTCCGCTCCGCCCCTATCCCGCATCCCCGCACGCGCACTCTGGCCTGCTCCGGCCCTATCCGCATCCCCGCACACGCACTCCGGCCGCTCCGGCCCTATCCGCATCCCCGCACACGCACTCCACCCCTTGCACCCCCGCACCCAACCCCAACCGAACCCCAACCCCGTCATCTTCCATGCATAATCCAGCCCGCCTTCACAAATCCTATAGCTAAAAGGAGGCTGCCACCTGTGCGAAAATTCATCATAACTTTAATCCTGCTATTAATCATCCCATCGGCCATCCATGCAGAAGAAGATCTCCAGTCGATTATCATAGAAGTAGAAGGGGACCCAAGCGAGCATAAAGAATACATCGAAGCGTATCATCCATTTATAGAGGTAGTTGCGGTCTATGATACGTTATTCAATGGATTGGCATTACAAGGAAGTCCAGCTAATCTTGAAAAAATGGAATCGCTGGAATTTATCAAAAGCATCCATACTGTTCAGCAGTATGAAGCGCTTGAATGGAGCAGTGCAACCCAGCGTTATGGATCCTTCAGCTGGAACAGCGCAAATTCGGAAATCGAGCAGGCTATTCAGCCAAACGACATCAATACGACCCAATATACAGGAAAGGGAGTAAAAGTTGGGGTCATTGATACCGGGATTGATTATGAGCATCCCGACCTTAAAAATAATTATCAATCTGGATACGACCTCGTCGATTTGGATGATGATCCGATGGAGAGCTTGCCAGAGCAGGGTGTCCCGACATCACACGGCACCCATGTTGCAGGCATTATTGCAGCAGATGGGGATATAAAGGGGGTTGCCCCCGATGCGCAAATCTATTCCTATCGGGCACTCGGACCAGGGGGTGCGGGGACTTCTGTACAGGTGATAGCAGCAATGGAGAAGGCGATTGAAGATGAGGTAGATGTGATTAACCTTTCATTGGGGAATAATGTCAATGTACCGGATTACCCGACGAGTATGGCGGTAAACCGAGCTTCTGAAATGGGGATAACGGTTGTAATTGCGAATGGCAACAGTGGACCGGATGATTGGACAGTAGGTTCTCCGGCGACAGCAGATCAGGCATTGTCAGTAGGTGCTTCCACCATGCCTATGCAAGTGCCTTTTTTGTACGACACATTGGAGGATAAATCGATCCAATTAAGTGAGATGATCGGATCTCCCCCATGGGAAATCATCAGATCCAATCAGCTTATCGAGGCCGAAGCTGGCACCGATGTTTCTCTAAGCGGCAAGATTGCATTGATTCAGCGAGGGAGGATTCCATTTTATGAATTGGCAAAAACAGCAGAAGAGAAAGGTGCAATTGCTGCAGTTATCTATAATAATGAAGATGGTCCATTTCAAGGATCTGTAGATAATGAGAAGGATCCGTTGAATATTCCAGTGGCGACTGTTTCGAAAGAAGATGGTGAATGGCTGAAAACACAAGCATCGAAGCAGCCATTTTACATAGAAACCAGCTATCTCGATCAGGGCAGTACAACAGCACCCTTTAGCTCGCGAGGACCGGTCACCGTAAATTGGAATATCAAGCCTGATGTGCTTGCGCCCGGCACTGCAATATGGAGTACGGTACCTGGAGGGTATCAGCAGATGGATGGAACGAGTATGGCGGCACCACATGTCACGGGTGCGGTCGCTCTCATTAAAGAGGCTCATCCGGAATGGACAAGGGAGCAGATAATCGGTGCTCTGAAGACGACTGCCGATCATTTGAAAGAGCAGGATGCATCCATCCCAACCATTCAAGGAATGGGAGAAATTCAGCCTAAAGCAGCCATCGACACAGCTACCATTATCCATAATCCACAACTGAATCTTGGCATGGTCGATAACTACCGGGAAGAGCTCCGGTATGAGCTTGAAATTGAGAACATGACAGGTGAAAGCCAAACCTATTCCTTTACCTATCCGAAGAAGAAAAAGGGATTATCTTGGGATATACCTGCTTCCTTCACGCTTGAAGCGAATGAGAAAAGGAGCATACCAATTACCTTGAATGTAACAACTACGAGGCTTGAGGAGGGGGTTCATCAGGACTGGCTGACCTTAAATCAAGAAGGGCAGAAATACCATCTGCCATATATATTCGTGAACCAGCATGCAGACCAGCCGAAAACAGCAGGATTTGAATTCACATTAAAAGGCTTTTCTGATGATGTATACCATTACAGTATTTATACTACGGAACCAGCGAGACGTATGGAAGTCGATCTATATAACCCGGAAAGCCTTCAATTTGAGCGGAAATTATTGGAATCGGAAGAATTGGAGACAGGCCTTCATGAAGGGGAAATCACAAAAAAAGAAGCCGGAAAAAGTGGCTACTATCTAGCTATTGTAACGGTCTACCTGGAAGACGGTTCCTATGAAACCAATCAGTCCTTAATCTATATAGAATAGATATTGTAACATTTTAGCGAAAAAAAGCCTTCGTTCACAAAAATGTCATGTTTTAAGACCCGAATTTCATTTATAATGAAGTTTGGGTCAAACCCATGAGACATACTTTGTGTGCAATAGTCAACCATTTTATTCTGGAATCGAAGAATATTTTTGGAAAATGCAGTTTTCCCTTGGAAAATAGGCATTGTTAATTAAATGTTATTTATCTTGGATTCCAATTGACAACAGTGGTCAGGCTATTGTAAACTTGCTTAATGTGGGGTGAAATGCATTGCGTTTTTACTGCAATTATTTTAATAGATTGTCGAACTTTTAGATCTTAAAATTCGCCTCCGCATTACAGTAGCATTTGTTATTTTAAATGACTTCTGTTACATAAAGTGCTGTCATGGTTTGACCGTGCTTCCAGCTGCAGAATGAAGTATAATAATACTGGGAAGTATGGATTGGTACTAGTGGATTCGTTGGTATTGGAAACGGATGCATGAACAGGTTGACGGGATTTCGAATAATTGCAAGCAAAAGCATGTGTCTTTGTTACGGTGCAGGGGAGTAGTGTAAATGATTACTGAATATGATCAAATGATTACCCGGCAACGTAAATGGATGCTCTATCTGATTGCGATTATGGTAATAGGATCCGGTTTTTCATCGTACCAAGAAATATTTAATAGTCTCTTATTAGGCAGTGCAGTAAGCTTCTATAATCTTTGGCTGCTTCAGCACAAAACAAAAGCACTAGGGAAAGCAGTTGTTGAAACTGGTAAAGTGCGCGGAGGACTTGGGACTTTCTCAAGACTCGCTGCAACAATGCTGACTGTGCTGATCGCACTTCGTTTTAATGAAACCTTTCATATTATTGCCGTAGTTTTTGGTCTCATCTCTTCTTACATCGTGATATGCCTGGATGTTGCTTCTCGAATCATCGCAAACAGAAAAAATCACAATTAAACCATTGGCGGGGTAAAGTATGAACGGCTTCTATAGATGATGTTCAATCTGAAGGATTAACCCAAGCATTGAACATTCTCTTATTCAATTAGTGTAAAGGGGTGATAAATTTGGATCATACAGCTCCAATAGTTGAAGACGTCCTTGGCATCTCCTGGCTGGATTTCAATCTGTCCAACGTTTTCATGGTCTTCGTGGTATCGCTGATTGTTTTTATATTTTGCGTGCTCGCAAGCCGGAAACTGCAAATGAAACCAAGAGGGATGCAGAATTTCATGGAATGGGCTGTTGAGTTCGTTAAAGGAATTGTCAACGACACAATGGATTGGAAGACAGGTAAAGTATTTTTACCATTTGGATTGACACTCATTTTTTATATCCTTGTGAGTAACCTTGCGGGTGTGATGACTGTCGGAGTAATAGAACATGATCTATGGTGGAAATCACCAACGGCCGACGCCACGTTGACGTTGACACTGTCAGCAATGGTTGTAGTATTAACACATTTCTATGGTATTAAAGTACGGGGAACAAAAGCGTATTTTAAAGACTATGTAAGCCCGGTGCCATTAATGTTGCCTTTTAAAATAATTGAGGAATTCACCAATACCCTTACATTGGGTCTTCGTCTCTTTGGTAACATCTATGCGGGTGAAGTTCTGCTGGCATTGCTTGTAGGACTGGGAACATCTTCAGTACTTGGTTTCTTTGGTGCAGCATTGCCGATGATTGTTTGGCAAGGATTTAGTTTATTTATTGGTGCCATCCAGTCATATGTATTCGTTATGTTAACAATGGTATATATGTCTCACAAAGTGAGCACTGACCATTAAATAAAAAAATTATTTAGGTTTACTATAAAAGGAGGAAATATTCAATGGAAGCTTTAGCAGCAGCAATAGCAATCGGATTAGCAGCATTAGGTGCTGGTCTTGGTAACGGTATGATCGTTAGTAAAACAGTAGAGGGTATCGCACGTCAGCCAGAATTAAGAGGCGCATTACAAGGTACAATGTTTATCGGGGTAGCACTAGTAGAGGCGATTCCGATCATCGCAGCGGTTATCGCATTTATGGCTATCTTTATGTAAATCGCATTTTTATCAGAAATATAATGGCGAAGTTCATTACTACAGAATCTTCGCCATTCCTTTATGTAACTTTAAGGCGGTAAAATAGAAATAACATAGATGTGAAGTCACGGTGAAAGGAGTGAAATCAGTGCATTCATATATGGATTTTATGACAATCGGAGCTAGTGTTGGTGGATTAAGAGTTGGAGATATGCTCGTGCAATTAATCTGCTTCCTAATCTTATTGGCATTGTTGAAGAAATTCGCTTGGGGTCCACTCATGAGCAAGATGCAAGAACGTGAGGAATATGTGGCTGGAGAAATTGAATCTGCAGAAAAAAGCCGTTTGGAGGCTGAGCAAGCTTCAAAAGAAGCAGCTGCACAATTGAACCAAGTAAAACAAGAAGCACAGAAATTGATTGAAGATGCGAAGACTGCTGGTATCAAGCAGGAGCAGGATATTATAGATTCAGCCAAAAAAGAAGCTGATCGGATTATTCAGGCTGCACAAGCTGATATTCAAAGTGAGAAAGAAAGAGCAATCCAAGCGCTTCAGGATAAAGTCGCTTCCTTGTCTGTACTAATAGCAAGCAAAGTTATTGAGAAAGAAATCAGTGCACAGGATCAGGAGCAATTGATCAATGATTATATCAAAGAGGTAGGAGAAGAGCGATGAGTGAAGCAATAGTTGCCAAACGTTATGCAGATGCTCTTTTTCAACTCGGAAAAGAAAAGAACTCATTGGAACAATATGCAGATGAATTCCGCGTGGTTCGTGAAGTCTTCAAGAATAACAAACAACTCGTTACAATCCTGAAACATCCTAAAATAGATAATGTGAAGAAGAAACAGTTTATTTCTGAAGTGTTTCAAGGCGTTCATATCGATGTTGTCAATACAATCAAATTGGTTGTCGAACGACATCGCACAGACGCCATTCCCTCCATTATCAATCATTTCATCCAATTGGTGAATGATGCAAAAGGAATAGCAGAAGCTACTGTATATTCAGTTCGTGAATTATCAGATTCGGAAAAGCAGCAATTGCAATTATCCTTCTCCAAAAGATTGGGTAAGACTTCAATTAACCTGCTGAACGTAGTAGATCCGTCTGTTATCGGCGGAGTGAAAATCCGTGTTGGAAACACCATCTATGATGGAACAGTAAGCGGAAAACTAAATCGTATTTCTCGAAAAATAGTGTCTGCAAACTAAGAAAGACAACTTGAGAGCGATATTTTTTTACATTTCTAGAATGTAACAATTGATGATAGGGGTGAAATGGTATGAGCATAAATGCTGAAGAAATCAGTACACTAATTAAACAGCAAATCGAAAACTTTGATGCAGATATCGAAGTTAATGATGTCGGCACAGTTATTGAAATCGGGGACGGTATTGCGAGAGCACACGGACTTGATAATGCAATGGCTGGGGAACTACTTGAATTTTCAAATGGTGTAATGGGACTAGCTCAGAATCTGGAAGAAAGTAACGTTGGTATCGTTATTCTCGGACCTTACACTGGTATTAAAGAAGGCGATGAAGTCCGCCGTACAGGACGTATCATGCAAGTGCCTGTTGGTGAGGAATTATTAGGTCGCGTTGTGAATCCTTTAGGTCAAGCAATTGACGGTAAAGGTGCAATCGAAACGGCTAAATCTCGTCCAATTGAAGCAGCTGCGCCAGGAGTAATGGATCGTAAATCTGTTGATGAACCATTACAGACAGGAATCAAAGCAATTGATGCATTGGTACCGATCGGCCGTGGTCAGCGTGAGCTTATCATTGGTGACCGTCAGACTGGTAAAACTACTGTTGCTGTAGATACCATTCTAAACCAAAAAGATCAGGATATGATTTGTATATATGTAGCTATCGGCCAGAAAGAATCTACTGTTCGAAACACAGTTGAAACTTTCCGTAAATATGGCGCACTGGATTATACAATCGTCGTTACTGCTGGTGCATCTGATCCTGCTCCATTATTATACCTTGCTCCATATACAGGTGTTGCAATGGGTGAAGAATTTATGTACAACGGTAAACATGTATTGGTTGTTTATGATGATTTATCTAAACAGGCGGTAGCATACCGTGAACTTTCCCTATTACTTCGTCGTCCTCCAGGCCGTGAAGCATTCCCAGGGGATGTATTCTACTTGCATTCACGTCTATTAGAACGTGCTGCCAAACTTAGTGACGCATTGGGTGGCGGTTCCTTAACTGCACTGCCATTCGTTGAAACACAGGCTGGTGATATTGCAGCATATATTCCAACAAACGTTATATCCATCACGGATGGACAGATCTTCCTGCAGTCTGATTTATTCTTCTCTGGTGTGCGTCCAGCGATTAACGCCGGATTATCCGTATCCCGTGTAGGTGGATCGGCTCAGATTAAAGCGATGAAGAAAGTAGCGGGAACATTGCGTCTTGACTTGGCATCATTCCGTGAACTGGAAGCATTCTCCCAATTTGGCTCCGATCTTGATAAATCAACACAGGCTAAATTGAACCGTGGTCAGCGTACGGTAGAAGTTCTTAAACAAGGGTTGCATAAGCCAATGGTAGTTGAAAAACAGGTTATGATTCTTTTTGCATTAACAAAAGGATACCTGGATGATATTCCAGTGGAAGATGTACTTCGTTTCGAGAGCGAATTGAATGTATGGGTTGAAAGCAATCGCAATGAATTATTCACAACTATCCGTGAAACAGGCAAACTTCCGGATGATGGTGAAATGAGATCTGCTATTGAGGCTTTCAAGAAAACATTTTTACCAACAAATAATTAATGAATGAATGATGCATCTCTATATATAGATGATTATCTTCAATATAGATTTCGAAAAGAGAATAAAGGACCGGGATTCAAGTTAATGTTAGCTTTATTTCCGGCCTCAGCCTCTGACAGGAAAGTGTGGTGAAAAAGCTTGGCATCACTTAGAGATTTGAAGGGTCGAATAGATTCAACAAAAAAGACAAAGCAAATTACTGGTGCAATGCAAATGGTATCTGCTTCTAAAATGAGTAAAGCAGAGCAAAACGCAAAGGGTTTTGTGCCATATGCAGATAAGATTCAGGAAGTTGTAGCAAGTATTGCGAACAGCAATACGGATGTTCAGCATCCTATGCTGACAAAGCGCGAAGTGAAGAAGACAGGATACCTGGTGATCACTTCTGACCGTGGATTAGTTGGTGCTTACAACAGTCATGTATTAAAAAACCTGATGAATACCATTCAAAAACGTCATCAAAGTACAGATGAATATACGATAATTGTAGTTGGACGCAAGGGCTATGATTATTGCAAAAAACGAAATCTGCCTGTTTCCAATAGTATCATTGGTATGGCAGACCATCCAACATTTGCTGACATTAAGGATCTTGCTTCTGAGACAGTCCAAATGTACAGTGATGGGGAGATTGATGAATTAAACATTATTTATAATCACTATGTGAGTGCTATTTCTCAACAGGTTACAGCAAAAAAACTGCTTCCTATCGAGAATCTTCATGAGCATGGTGCAGTAAATAATGATTATGAATATGATCCGAACCAGGAACAGATATTGGAAGTTCTTTTACCACAGTATGCCGAAAGCTTAATCTTCGGTGCATTGCTGGATGGAAAAGCAAGTGAGCATGCCGCCAGTATGACAGCAATGAGAAGTGCAACAGATAATGCATCAGACCTTATCGATGACTTGTCATTGACATATAACCGTGCGCGTCAAGCAGCTATTACACAGGAAATCACAGAAATTGTTGGTGGGGTAGCAGCGCTTGAATAGCACCCTGGCCATGTTGAAAGTAAGTTAGGAGGGAAAACGATGAGCAAAGGACACGTTACACAAGTAATGGGGCCGGTCGTTGACGTAAAATTCGAAGACGGCGAGCTTCCAGCGGTATATAACGCTTTAGTTGTCCGTAATGAAAACAGTGAAGGTTCTGATCTTACATTGGAAGTAGCTCTTCATCTTGGTGATCATAGTGTTCGTACAATTGCAATGTCTTCAACAGACGGTGTAAAACGTGGAGCAGCAGTAGAAAACCTTGGAAGACCTATCTCCGTCCCTGTAGGTGATGTTACACTAGGACGAGTATTTAACGTACTTGGCGAAAAGATTGACTTGGATGAGGCACTTCCAGAAGGAACACGTTTGGATCCAATCCACCGTCAGGCACCTGATTTTGAAAATCTTTCTACAGAAACAGAAATTTTGGAAACAGGTATTAAAGTGGTTGACTTGCTGGCACCATATATTAAAGGTGGTAAAATCGGCCTCTTCGGTGGTGCGGGTGTAGGTAAAACCGTATTAATCCAGGAACTGATCAACAACATCGCTCAAGAACATGGCGGTATCTCCGTATTCGCCGGTGTTGGTGAACGTACTCGTGAAGGTAATGACCTTTACTATGAAATGAAAGATTCCGGTGTTATAGCTAAAACAGCGATGGTATTCGGACAAATGAACGAGCCGCCTGGTGCACGTATGCGTGTAGCATTAACAGGACTTACAATGGCTGAGTATTTCCGTGATGAGCAAGGGCAGGATGTATTGCTCTTTATCGATAATATTTTCCGCTTTACACAAGCAGGTTCAGAGGTTTCGGCACTACTTGGCCGTATGCCATCTGCCGTTGGTTACCAGCCGACACTTGCTACGGAAATGGGACAGTTACAGGAACGTATTACATCTACGGATAAAGGTTCTGTAACGTCAATCCAGGCTATCTATGTACCTGCCGATGACTATACTGACCCGGCTCCAGCTACAACATTTGCTCACTTGGATGCAACGACAAACTTAGATCGTAAACTTTCTGAGCAAGGTATCTATCCTGCAGTGGATCCACTAGCCTCCACTTCACGTGCATTAGATCCGGAAATCGTTGGTGAAGAGCATTATAGAGTGGCAACTGAAGTACAGCGCACACTGCAAAAATATAGAGAGTTACAGGATATTATTGCAATTCTTGGTATGGACGAACTTGGCGATGAAGATAAATTAGTCGTTTCACGTGCACGTCGCATTCAATTCTTCCTATCTCAAAACTTCCACGTTGCTGAGCAATTTACAGGGCAAAAAGGTTCTTATGTTCCTGTAGCTGAAACAGTTGCCGGATTCAAAGAGATACTTGAAGGGAAATACGATGACCTGCCAGAGGATGCTTTCCGTCTAGTTGGACGTATTGAAGAAGTATTAGAAAAAGCAAAAGGTATGGAATAATAGACTGAAGGTGGAAGGTCAGGGATATATCTCTGAATAATGCTCGGATGGATCTATTTGATTAGTTCATCGAGGATTCCTTCTTGCCAGTCTTAGGAGGGGTTACATTGAAAACACTGGATGTGAGTGTTGTTACTCCTGGCGGTCCGGTTTTGGAAGACAGTTTTGACATGATTGTTTGTAAGGCTGAAACCGGTGAAATCGGTATTTTACCTGGCCATATTCCTCTTGTAGCTCCATTGCAAATCAGCGCAGTTCGTCTGAAAAACGGTAATGAGACGCAGAAACTGGCGATTAATGGCGGCTTTATGGAAGTACAGCCAGATAAAGTGACGATTCTTGCTCAATCGGCAGAAAAGGCTTCAGAAATCGATGTAGAGCGCGCGCAAGAAGCAAAAGAGCGTGCGGAACGTCGTCTGCAAGCAAATCAAGACAATATTGACAAAACCCGGGCTGAATTAGCACTCAAACGCGCAATGAATCGCCTGAATGTAGGCAATCAATAAAAGCAAAAGTCCCCAGCAATAGTCATACTTAACGAATCCGTGGCAGAAAGGCAGCAGGTCTTTAGATTGCAGATATCTGCGGCTATTACGGCCAGACTGCCTTTCACTTGGCTACGCGGTGTGTTGGTTAGCATAATATGCAATGGGGACTAGAGTTGGATATGGATGTCTCGGTAGATAAATGATCGACATCATGTCCAATTCAAATGATATAAAAACTCTTATAACTTCATGTTGTAAGAGTTTTTTTAAATGGTTTGAAATGATATCTTCTGTTCTTGTTAAATTCCTCAGTCCTTGTCGATATTTCCCGGGAAATGGAGAGAAGATGGTAGAAATAATAACATGAACTGACGTTTAAATTGCTAAAATACATGACATTGACATATATATGCAGCAATGACAGAGTAATAATAGAACTTTAAAAAAGGTGGTACTTATGTTTTCAATTGGACAAACAGCGCTTATTAGTATGATTTCGCATATCATTTTCATTTATGTCACCTGGCGACTGGTGCTTGCAATGAATTTCGAACCAATCATTAAAAAAGGCCGCACCAAAGAGGGCAGGATGTTCCTGCTGTTCCTTGCAATCGTAATAGGAAGTGGTGTCAGCAGATTTTTCCTTGAAATTTTGAGATGGTCAGGTGACCTTATATATTTATTCTAATATATTTAATCTGATAGCTTTTGTAAATCTCTCAATCTATTGGATTGTCGTAATTTGTATAGTATGTAACGTGATCCCCCTGTCAAAACTATAATTAATAGTTTCGGACAGGGGGATCTTTTGATGAAAAAAACTGCAGTGATATACATATTACTTATCTTACTTACAGCAAAACCAATGGTTAACGGAATGGAAAGGGATGAAATGATTGACTTGGCAACCTTTACGCAGGAGCAGGGAGTAGCGATCGATCATTGGCAAGTAACTTTAAAGGAAACATTGGATATAGAAAAGATAAACCAAATCGTAGAAGATATGAAAAATAGTAGATTAGTCACTATGACAGAGGATGAGAATGTAATAAAATATCTTCTTAGGGACGTTCATAAAGAAGCAGCGATAGACGTAACCTATAGTGTTGTAATTGCAAAGGCCGACCCATACCAAGCAGAGATGATTGCAGTAATAGAAGGATCACAATGGAGCAGTCAAATAGAGGGTGAATACTTGTCAATCAAACGTTTGATCAAGGAAGAATTCTTTACTGAATCCTTAAAAATATTTGCTTGTCTGAAAACTGGAATTGGTGGTATAATGAAGGCTGATGATTTTGTGGAAAGAATCACAAATTATTTCAATTTAGAACATATTGTGACACAGAATGACACAATTGCAAATTCATCGCATGAAAAAGTAATATACGGGTATACAGACTTATGGAAGCAAAATTTTATCATACAGGGTACCCAAATGAATTTACAATTAGCTGTAGTAACTGACGACGACAAGAATCTGACATACACGATAGGAACACCTATCCTAATAAATGAATATTAATATAATGAAATTGGATCTGAAGGAGATTTAAAAACATGGAAAAAATCATCGTAAGAGGCGGACACCAATTGAATGGCACCGTGCGGCTTGAAGGTGCCAAAAATGCAGTACTTCCAGTTCTCGCTGCGAGTCTTATCGCAAGCGAAGGGAAAAGCGTAATCAAAGAGGTACCGGTTTTAGCAGACGTTTATACAATCAATGAAGTATTAAGAAATTTAAATGCTGATGTGGAATTTAACGCAGAGAGCAATACAGTATATGTGGATGCTTCCAATCAGTTGGAAACAGAGGCTCCATTTGAATATGTTCGTAAAATGCGTGCTTCTGTTCTTGTTTTGGGACCATTATTGGCCCGTTATGGACACGCAAAGGTAGCAATGCCGGGTGGATGTGCAATTGGTTCCCGTCCAATCGATTTACATCTAAAAGGCTTCGAAGCAATGGGTGCTGATATTCATGTTGGCAACGGTTTTGTTGAAGCCAGAGTGGATGGCAGACTTAAGGGCGCAAAAATTTATTTGGATATGCCAAGTGTAGGGGCTACTGAAAACATTATGATGGCCGCAGCACTTGCAGATGGGAAAACTGTCATTGAAAATGCTGCAAAAGAGCCAGAAATTGTAGACTTAGCCAATTACCTGAATAAAATGGGTGCCAAAATTATCGGTGCCGGTACAGAAACAATTCGCATTCATGGAGTGGAAAAGCTTCATGGAACAGAGCATGCCATTATACCTGACCGTATTGAAGCAGGTACGTTTATGGTGGCAGCAGCTATAACTGGAGGAAATGTTCTAATTGAAAATGCAGTCAGTGAGCATTTACGTTCTGTAATATCTAAATTGGAAGAAATGAATGTAACAGTCAAAGAAGAAGATAACGGCGTGCGTATCATTGGACCAAATGAACTGAAGTCGACTGATATAAAAACATTGCCGCATCCAGGATTCCCAACAGATATGCAATCTCAAATGATGGCTTTAATGCTCCGTTCTAAAGGAACAGGTGTGATTACAGAAACTGTTTTTGAAAACCGATTCATGCATGTTGAAGAATTCAGACGTATGAATGCAAATATCAAGATTGAAGGACGCAGCGTAATCATTGAAGGATTATCTGATTTGCAGGGTGCAGAGGTTGCAGCAACAGATCTCCGTGCAGCGGCAGCATTAATCTTGGCAGGACTTGTCGGTAATGGATATACACGTGTAACAGAACTGAAGCATCTTGACCGCGGATATGTTGACATCGTTGGTAAGCTGGCATCTTTAGGTGCCGATATCGAGCGTGTAGATGAAAATGGAGATGTCGTACAACCATTAATGCCAGCAGTCGAAGTTGAATATAAGAATGTTAAGCTAGCAGCTGAGCTATAATTCATACAGTAATTAATTTAATAAAATAAGCGAAAACAGGTGAGCCTTATTCTTGAGGGCTACCTGTTTTTTTGTTTGTTTGGAAATGCTTGTTTGCATCAAAGTTATCCACATCTGCATAAATTCGGCTGAGTCAAAACATATCCACAATATGTGTAGTAGACTTTTTTTAAACCTTATAGTGTTTCGTTTTTGAAAGAGCCGCCCAGGAATGCGACAGCCCTGAACGGAATCCAGCCACAGATTCTCATCTATTCATGTAGCCTCTTCAACTTAAATATTCTGATTAATAGTAAAAATTAAACTTCTCAAATTGTTTAATCTATGATAATATTAATAGAAAATTACTAATTAAACAATAAGTTAACAAAATGAAATGAACTGTAGGTGATGACAGCATGAAGCTTTACTTATCTGTGGACATGGAAGGAATCACAGGAATTCCAGACTATACATATATCGATTCGAGTCAGCATAACTACGACCGGGCGAGAAGGATCATGACAGAGGAAACGAATTATGTAATTGATGCGGCATATCAATTCGGCTGTAAAGAGATACTCGTTAATGACAGCCATTCAAAAATGAATAATATCCTGATAGATGAACTTCATCCAGATGCGGCGTTGATTACTGGGGATGTTAAGCCACTATCCATGATGCAGGGGCTCGATGGCAGCTATGCTGGGGTTATGTTTATCGGATATCACGCCCGTGCTGGACAGCCTGGTGTCCTATCGCATTCCATGATTCATGCCGTTCGCAACTTTTATATTAATGACCACGTAATCGGGGAAATGGGATTTAATGCCTATGTTGCTGGTTATTTCGGTGTTCCCGTCCTATTGGTGGCAGGAGATGATCATGCAGGTCGAGAGGCAGAGGAGCTGATTCCCAATGTGACAACAGCCGTAGTCAAAGAAACCATTTCCAGGTCCGCTGTCAAGAGCATGTCACCAGTAAAGGCAGGTGAATTGCTGACAGGAAAGGCTTCTGAAGCATTGGAAAATAGGCAACGTGTCAAACCGCTTATTCCACCTTCTGAGCCGGTATTAAAAATTGAATTCAATAATCATGGACAGGCAGAATGGGCAAATCTGATGCCGAAAACAGAGATTATACCTGGCACTACCATTGTCAGATATGAGGCAGCAGACATATTAGAGGCATATAAAGCAATGCTTGTTATGACGGAACTCGCCATGCACACAGCATTTTCATAAGAGAGACAGCTGGATATAGATAACATAAGCAGGTAACTTCGGGGGTGGAAAAACATGCTGAAATACATATTGAAACGTTTTTTGATTATGCTGCTGACGCTATGGATCATTATTACGTTAACCTTTATTTTGATGGTTAGTATACCAGGATCTCCATTCAATAGTGAACAATCGTCAAATGAGGCGATACAGGCCAATCTTGAAGCACATTATAATCTCGACGAGCCATACCATGTTCAATATTTGCTATACCTCAAGTCAATCGTCACATTTGATTTTGGCCCCTCTATTAAACAGCCGAATCAATCTGTAAATGACTTACTCTCCAGAGGATTTCCGATTTCATTTGAGCTTGGTATCATTACCATTTTCGTTGCCGTAATATCAGGAATCATACTAGGAATCATCGCAGCATTGAAACATAACGGATTCATCGATTATCTATCAATGGGAGTTGCGGTGCTGGGTATATCAATACCGAACTTCATTCTAGCTACATTGCTGATCCAGCAATTGGCAGTAAACCTGGAACTCTTGCCTCCAGCGACATGGTCCAGTCCGAAGCATATGATTCTTCCGATCACAGCACTTGCTACAGGGCCAATGGCAATTATAGCAAGGTTGACCAGGTCCACGATGCTGGAAGTGCTGACACAGGACTACATAAAAATGGCCCGTGCAAAAGGGCTGTCCCCATGGAAAATCATCTTTAAACATGCACTTAGAAATGCATTGATGCCGGTAATTACCATAATGGGGACTTTGCTTGCCAGTATCTTGACAGGGACATTCGTTATCGAACAGATCTTTGCCATTCCAGGAATGGGAAAATACTTCGTTGAGAGTATTAATCAGCGTGATTATCCTGTAATTATGGGCACGACCGTTTTTTACAGTGCCTTCCTGATCATCATGCTGTTTCTGGTCGACATTGCTTATGGGCTGCTGGATCCGAGAATCCAGCTTCATAAAAAGGGAGGGGAATAATAATGAAACCCGCTAACGAGATGAAAGCAGCACATTCTCCATCCCAAATACCGGATGAATGGTTCAATCGCAAGGATAAAGATTCAAGAGAAGCCGAAGCAGTATCCAGACCATCGCTTTCCTATTGGCAGGACGCATGGAAGCGGCTTGTGAAAAATAAAATGGCAATGCTTGGTCTGATATTTTTGGTGCTTCTGACCTTCATGGCTATTTTCGGTCCTATTCTATCTCCTTATGAGGTAAACAAGCAGGACCTGCCAAGCCAATATCAGCCCCCATCTGCAGAGAATTGGTTTGGAACGGATAATGCAGGCAGAGATGTCTTTACCAGAACATGGTATGGTGCCAGGATATCGCTCTTTGTCGGATTGATGGCCGCCATTATTGACGTAACGGTTGGAATCATCTGGGGCGGCATCTCCGGCTATAAAGGCGGCCGGACAGATAATGTCATGATGCGAATTATTGAGATATTATATGGCCTTCCGTATTTGCTCGTCGTTATTTTACTGTTAGTTGTGCTCGGGCCAAGTTTATCGACAATCATTATTGCACTGACCGTTACGGGGTGGGTCGGAATGGCCCGAATTGTGCGGGGGCAGGTACTGCAGATAAAAAACTACGAACATGTTCTCGCGTCCAGGTCATTTGGTGCCAAGTCGTCACGGATTATCAGGAAAAATTTACTTCCAAACACAATGGGCCCAATCATTGTCCAAATGACATTGACCGTTCCATCGGCAATTTTTGCTGAAGCATTTTTAAGCTTCATTGGACTTGGAATCCAGGCGCCATATGCCAGTTGGGGTGTCATGGCAAATGATGCATTAGGCGGCATTATATCGGGGAATTGGTGGACATTATTCTTCCCTGCATTCTTTATCTCCTTTACGATGTTTGCTTTCAACGTCCTTGGTGATGGACTGCAGGATGCGCTTGATCCGAAATTAAGGAAGTAGGTGACAACATGGAAAAAATTCTGGAAGTGGAAAATCTCCACGTTACGTTTACGACATATGGCGGAACCGTAAAGGCTGTCCGGGGTGTCGATTTTCATCTGAATGAAGGGGAAACGCTGGCAATCGTAGGAGAGTCCGGCTGTGGGAAAAGTGTAACCTCCAATGCAATCATGAGATTGATTCCAGATCCGCCCGGCAAGATCACAAACGGAACAATTCTTTTTAAAGGGGAAAACCTAGCTGCATTTTCGGAGAAGAAGATGCGTTCCATTCGCGGTGTCGATATATCGATGATCTTTCAAGATCCAATGACTGCGCTGAATCCTACGCTAACCATTGGCACACAGCTGATGGAGGGCCTTCAGGAACATCGGAATGTGTCTGGTAAAGAGGCGAGAAAGAAAGCCATCGAGATGATGGATCTGGTAGGAATCCCAAATCCTGAAGAAAGGCTGAAGCAATATCCGCATCAGTTCAGCGGAGGTATGCGTCAGCGTATCGTGATTGCCATCGCATTGATTTGTGAACCGGATTTATTGATCGCTGATGAACCGACAACCGCCTTGGATGTAACCATTCAGGCACAGATACTCGAGCTATTTGAAAAAATTCAGGGTACCACAGGGGTTTCTATCATTCTGATAACCCATGATTTGGGGGTCGTTGCAAAAATTGCTGACCGCATTGCTGTCATGTACGCCGGGAAAATTATCGAAACAGGGACAAAACGTGAGATATTTTATAACCCTCAGCATCCATACACACAAGGTTTGCTGAATTCAGTACCAAGATTGGATTTGGCTGAAGAACGTTTGACTCCGATTGACGGAACTCCACCAGATTTATTCTCACCTCCGGACGCATGCCCATTTGCTGCCAGATGTCCATATGTGATGGAGGTGTGTGATAAAGTTTATCCCGCAAAGACGGAGCTGACAGGTTCACACCGAGTGAATTGCTGGCTTCAGGATGATCGGGCTAAACAATTGATAGCTGTTAAATAAAAAAAGGGGGAAAAGCAATGAAGAAATTACTGCTATTATTACTCGCACTACTAACGGTAGGTTTCCTTGCAGCCTGTACCGCAAATGAAGATGCAGGCCAAGAAGAGCCGGCAGAAGGTGCTGAATCAGAGGGAGCAGAAGAAACAGAAGGAGCCGAAGAAGGTGGTGAAAAGGTGCTTCGCTTGAACAATGGTGTGGAGCCCACTTCACTTGATCCATCCATTGGCTTCGACGCAGTTTCCTGGGATCCATTAAACAACCTGATGGAAGGTTTGACACGTCTTGATCAGGAATCAGTTGCAGGACCTGGAGCAGCGGAGGACTGGGATATCTCGGAAGATGGATTAACCTATACATTCCATATTCGCGAGGATGCAAACTGGTCCAATGGTGACCCAGTTGTAGCAGAGGATTTTGTCTATGCATGGAAATATATGCTTGATCCAGAGACAGCTTCCGCAGCGGCATTCCTCGGTTACTTTATAAAAGGTGGAGAAGCCTTCAACTTAGGGGAAGGCTCTGCAGACGATGTAGGTGTATCAGCGATTGACGAGAAGACGTTGGAAGTAGTACTGGAGGCACCAACTGGATTCTTCTTGGATGTTTTGACAAATCCTGCATTTTTCCCAGTTAACCATGCCGTGGCAGAAGAAAATCCAGAATGGTTTGCTGAAGCAGAAAGCTTTGTATCGAATGGTCCATTCACGCTTGAATCATGGGAGCATGAACAGGAAATGGTATTTGCTAAAAACCCAGAGTATTGGGATGCGGATACAGTGAAGCTGGATAAGGTCCACTGGGCTATGGTAAACGATACAAATACACAATACCAAATGTTTGAAACAGGTGACCTTGATACAGCAAGTATTCCTCCAGAATTATCGGATGATTTAATTGATGGTGACAATGTATATATTGGCGATTATGGCGGTTTGGAATTTTTCCGCTTCAATACAACTATGGAACCTTTCCAAAATAAGAAAATCAGACAGGCATTCGCTTATGCCGTCAACAAACAGGATATCGCAGACTATGTTGTGAAAAATGGTGTTGAACCAGCATATGGATTCGTATCTCCTGGATTCACTACGCCAACTGGTGAGGACTTCCGTGAGGTAAACGGAGAACTTGTGCCATATGACGCAGAATCAGCAAAGCAGCTGCTTGAAGAAGGTATGGCAGAGGAAGGGTATGATGAGCTTCCGCCGGTTGTATTATCCTATAACACAAGTGATACCAATAAAGCTGTTGCTGAAACAATCCAGAGCATGTTAAGCGAGAACCTTGGTGTTGATGTAACTCTGGAAAACCAAGAATGGAATGTATTTGCTGAAGCTCAGCAAAATCTGGAACTGCAATTCTCCCGCAGCTCATTTATCAATGATTACAGTGATCCAGTAAACTTCTTGGAAAGCTTTATCACAGATTCCTATATGAACCGTACTGGCTGGTCCAATGCAGAATATGATGATCTGATTGCCAAGGGAAAATCAGAAACAGATGATGAAAAACGTTATGAATATCTATACGAAGCTGAAAAATTATTGGCTGAAGAAATGCCGGCAATGCCAATCCGCTACTACAACACAGTAGTTCTCGAAGCGGATGGGGTAGAAGGCATCCTCCGCCACCCAGTAGGCTACTTCGACCTAAAATACGCGGATAAGAACTAAAGCGAGTTCGGTCGCTTAGGGGCGAGCAGGGGTTATTAAAATAACAGAATGAATTTGGGTATGGCTCATTTACAATATGTATGTGGGCCACTCCCTTTTTATCTACATATGATTTAGTCTATATCCTACATAATTATTGGGAAGCAGGGTTGCAGATGATACATCCAGCTCGATTGAAAAAAGGGGATACGATAGGGGTTGTTGCCCCGGCAGGTCCACCTAATATAGAAAATCTGAACAAGGCCATTCCGTTTTTTGAGGAAATGGGCCTGCGTGTGAAGCTGGGCAGGAACATCGAGTCGGTTCGCGGATATTTGGCAGGTACGGATGAAGAACGATTGGAAGATTTTCATGACATGATTGCCGATAGAAAAGTTAAAGGCATCTTTTTTGCCAGTGGTGGATATGGATCGGCACGGATCGCCGATAAAATTAATTACCATTTAATTAAAGAAAATCCCAAAATCATTTGGGGTTACAGTGATATTACCTTTTTACACACAGCAATACGGCAGCAGGCAGATTTAATTACATTTCATGGACCGATGCTTGCTTCTGATATAGGAAAGAACGACTTTGATAAATTTTCCGCTCATATGTTTCATCAGCTATTTGAACCAACTGAACTGAGTTATTCTGAGAAGATTGCACCTCTGGAGGTATATACCCAAGGGAATGTGCAAGGCCAATTGGTTGGCGGGAATCTATCATTAATGATTAGCACGCTTGGCACGGCCTATGAGATTGATACGAAAGATAAAATTCTTCTCTTGGAAGACGTTGGAGAAGAATCATATCGAGTCGATAGTATGTTAAACCAACTAAGACTAGCTGGGAAAATCTCAGCTGCAGCGGGAATAGTGATTGGCGATTTTGCAGATTCGCACTCACAAGCAGAGCCTACATCAACATTACAGCAAGTGTTTGAAGATTACTTTTCAGATTTCCATGGTCCTGTAATGGGAGGGTTTAAAATAGGGCACTGCCTTCCACATTTCGCCATCCCGCTCGGAACGACTGGAGAACTTTCAACAATCCGAAAAACATTGCTAATAGGGCCAGGCGTGAAATAGACGCAGATTCCTACTTCGTAATTACGAATCTAATTACTATTTAATGGCAAGCGATGGATTACAAAATAGGCAGGAGGTAAGCAGCTTGAAAATAGCCTCAATTGAAACCTTTCGGGGAGCAATTCCGTTACATACACCCTTCAAAACAGCTTTAAGAACGGTAACAATCGCAGAAACCTTAATTGTGAAAGTAACCTGTGATGACGGTACAGTCGGCTGGGGAGAAGCACCACCAACACATGTAATCACAGGAGACAGCCTTTCCGGGATTGAGTACGCGATTAACTCTATATTTAAGCCGCTGCTCGTTGGTGAATCTCTCTACAGGCGGGAGGCTCTATTCGAAAAGATAGAAGCAAGCATGGTCCACAATACCAGTGCAAAGGCGGCAATCGATATTGCCCTGCATGATTGTATAGCAAAGCTTGCAAAGATGCCGCTTTACCAGTTTCTCGGGGGGGATCATGAAAGACTTGAGACCGATTATACGGTGAGTGTCAATAGAGCGGAAGAAATGGCAGCTGATGCAAGGAGATATGTCAATGATGGCTTCCATGTATTGAAAATTAAAGTTGGTAAGGATGAAATTGCAGAAGACGTAAAGCGGATTCAGGCGATCAGGAAAGAAATCGGAACTGACGTATTAATTCGATTGGATGCCAACCAAGGCTGGAAGGCAAAGGAAGCTGTCAGGGCAATTCGCCAAATGGAGGACTTGGGACTTGATATCGAGTTAATTGAACAACCGGTAAAAGCACATGACTTTGATGGTCTGAAGTATGTCACCGATCATACTGATACACCAATCATGGCCGACGAAAGTGTATTCTCGCCAATCGATGCAAGGCGAATATTGGAAATGCGTGCAGCAGATATGATCAATATTAAATTAATGAAAGCAGGAGGCATTCACCAAGCTATGAAAATAGCAAAGCTTGCCCACAATTATGGAATAGAGTGCATGGTTGGAAGTATGATCGAAACAAAGATTGGTATCACTGCTGCAGCACACTTTGCAGCCAGTCAACCGAACATCACCCGCTATGATTTTGATGCACCATTAATGCTGACTGGCGATTTGGCGACTGGCGGCATTGTATATAAAGGGAGCAATATTGAATTAGGCAATGAACCAGGATTGGGTGTTAAGTCAGTAAACACTTCCTTCCTGGAAGGATAGGTAAATAATAAAATAAGGAAAATGGTGGACAGTGCTGAAAAATAGGAATTCACAATTGGTCTGAGCAATACTGTTCGTCCTTTAAAAGGGTACAGTATTGCCGAAATGAAAGAAATCCCAGACAAAGCTTGTCAGCCTTCCAATAAAATAAAACAAACGTTTGATCAATACCTAAAAAGGCTGTCTGTCAACATTTTCCCGTCTTTCTGGAAATAAAAAAATCTGCATCATGCATCCATTCCAAAGGGAGAAAGAAAAAATAAAACAAACGTTTGATCAATTCCCGAAAAGTGCAGTAATGTCACCAATATTCCAGTATTCGCAAAAAATCTCGATATGGATTAAACCTTTGGCCTTTATATCCTTTGGAAGAAATAGATAAGATTGAAAGACCTCTGATCAGTGAGAACCACCAAAGGCAAGAGACAGGAAAAAATGAAAACTCCTAAACAACACTCCAAGCGAGAAAGGGGAAAGAAAATGATTAATCAAACGTTTGATCAATTTCCGGAAGATCTATGGATAACCGCGGTACAGGTAGCGACTGTTTGGACGGAACCTTCCTCTGCCAGAAAGATAGACAAAGATGGCACCGCAAATCCAACCGATATTGATAGTTGGATCGCTCATCTGGACTATGCAGCAAGTCTAGCATTATGTAATGAAAATAGGGTGCAGACACAAATTTTATATGGGGAGCCAGTCCTTGTTACAGAAGTAAAAGAAGACTGGGCACATGTGGTGATACCTTCACAGCCCTCGAGTAAAGATGTACGTGGCTATCCGGGATGGGTACCTATCCAGCAACTGAAGAAACTGCCGAAAGAGGAGTGGATTGCATCTGAATATGCTGCTGTCATAAAAGACAAGACATGGCTCGAAACAGCAGGCAGTGAAAAATTGATGAAGATTAGCTATTTGAGCATCTTGCCTGTTAAAGAAACCGGCACTTCCCGCATTAAAGTGGGTACACCACATGGCGACCATTTTCTGCCAGCAGAGGATGTATATATTTTCTCTGCAGAAGAGGGAATGAAAAATGGAAGTGGAATGGATATTGTAAAAGCAGGTGAAGCCTATCTGAGTCTTGATTACTTTTGGGGTGGAATGAGTTCATTTGGCTACGATTGCTCGGGACTTGCCTATGCAGCACATAAAGCGAATGGCTATCAGATTGCCCGTGATGCCGGAGACCAGGCTGCTTCAGGAAAAGAAGTGGAATTCAATCAGCTTGAACCCGGAGATTTGCTTTTTTTCGCTTATGAAGAAGGCCGGGGAAGGCTTCATCACGTTGGAATATATTATGGCAATGGGAAAATGCTCCATTCTCCGCAAACGGGGAAGGGGATAGAAATTACAAGACTTGCAGGAACAAAATATGAAAAGGAACTTTGTGCAGCAAGACGATACTGGCAAGAAGCAAAGGAGAATTAGTGATGGAAGATAAAATACTGGAAGTAAAGGGCCTGAAAAAATACTTCAATATGGGGAAAGACAGTACGCTTCAAGCGGTCAATGATGTAAGCTTCCATGTGAATAGGGGCGAGACGTTTGGTCTGGTTGGCGAATCAGGATGCGGCAAGTCAACGATTGGGCGGACGATTATGGGGCTTTATCATAAAACGGACGGAGAGGTCATTTTTGATAATGAAAATGTCCATGAGCTGAAGAAAAAGGAACAATTTGAATTCCATCAGAAAATGCAAATGATTTTCCAGGATCCATATGCATCACTTAATCCAAGATCAACCGTCAGGGAAGTTATATCAGAACCAATGGAAATCCATGGCTTATATAAAACTAAAAAAGAATTGCTGAATCGGGTATATGAGCTGCTGAAGGAAGTCGGTCTGAACCGTGACCATGCAAACCGCTATCCGCATGAGTTCAGTGGCGGGCAGCGGCAGCGGATAGGGATTGCACGTGCATTGGCGCTGAACCCGGATTTTATCATTGCGGATGAACCGATTTCGGCTTTGGACGTATCTGTCCAGGCACAGGTTGTAAATCTGATGAAGCAATTGAAAGAAGATAAAGGACTGACATTTTTATTTATTGCACATGACCTTTCCATGGTAAAGCAATTCTCGGACCGAATCGGCGTCATGTATCTAGGGAATCTGGTGGAGCTGACGGAAAGCAGTGAACTCTATGAGAAACCACTACATCCGTATACACAGGCACTGCTCTCGGCCATTCCCATTCCGGACCCGGATATCGAGGAAAAGAGAGAAAGAATAATCTTACAAGGGGAATTGCCAAGCCCGATCAACCCACCAAGCGGATGTGTTTTCCGCACACGTTGTCCTATGGCAATGGAGGTCTGCTCTCAGGTCAGGCCAGTATGGCAGGAAGTAGAACAGAAGCATTTTGTTGCCTGTCATCTATATGATAAATCATTAAAAGACAAAACCCCGCTCAGAGATCAGCCGGAGATAGCGCCACTATAATAGGGCAGTCTCCCCCTTTAGACTTTGTGAAAAATGGAGGTCTATTTTTCTTCCTCACTGTATAAATTGATTAGTAGGGAAGCTAGAATAGCTGGACCAATCCATACATTGCAAAGGGGGAAAGCTGTGAAAAGACACCACGCAGTGCCAAAAGCATGGAAGAAAAAGAAATCGTCGTTAAAGAAACAAATAATGAAAAGCCAGCAAAAAAATTATCCTATAAAAATGAACAGGTTACTCCGGTCCGGAAGATTATACCTTTAAAAAACAGAAAGACAAGGTACTTTAATCCAAGAAGACACCGCCCGTGGAAATTGACGACCTCAATCATACTAGCTGTCTTGCTCCTATTTATTCTGGCATTCCCATCCATGATTGTTGCCTTCTTTGGGGAGAACAAGCAGAATGAAATTGCTTCATTGGAAAAAGAGACGGACGCTGCCGTCGAGATTGGATCATCTCCATTTTCAGTAGCCGTCATGCGGTCAAACGTTGAAAATGTAGAAGATATTCCGCTCGAGACTTACGTTGCAGGAGTTGTGGCTTCCGAAATGCCAGCCGAATTTGAACTTGAGGCACTAAAGGCACAAGCACTTGCAGCCCGTACGTTTACCGTAAATCATTTGCTCCATGGAGAAAATGCTGCCAAGTACGATCTGACGGATACCGTTCAGCATCAGGTATATAAAAGCGAACAGGAACTGCAAAAGGATTGGGGCAGTGAATATACAGCAAAGATGAATAAGATAAAAGAAGCAGTAAATGCCACAAAAGGGCAGATACTAACCTATAATGATGCACCGATTACCGCAGCATTTTTTTCCACAAGTAATGGATACACCGAGAATTCCGAGGATTATTGGGAGAATGAAGTATCCTATTTAAGGAGTGTTGAAAGTCCGTGGGATGAAGAGTCCCCTAAATTTCTGGGACAGCAGACATTCACAATCACGCAAATTGAATCGGCACTGGAAGTTGAATTGCCGAAGGATGCCCCGCTGCTTATCGAACTGGAAAGAACAGAAAGCGGCCGCGTCAGTGAACTTGGAATCGAAGAATATTCGTTCACAGGAAGAGATATCAGGGAAAAGCTTGATCTTAAATCCAGCGATTTCACCATCAAACAGAATAACGGCCATTTGATTTTCACAACGGAAGGCTTTGGACATGGGATAGGCATGAGTCAGTATGGTGCCAATGGAATGGCTAAAGAAGGAAAAACATATGAAGAAATCGTTCACTACTTTTATAAGGATGTAAAAATCAGTACAATCAATGAAACAGCCCCAACCCTCGTCGCTAAGTAGGCGGGGGTTTCTGCTGCCTTTAGCAAACTGCCGCCATATCAAGGCATTTCATCAGGGAATTTCTGTCTCCGGTAACCCCTTACCTTCCCCCAAACGAATAAAAAAATCCATAAATTTAATAAATTTTTTTATCCAGATGTATATATTTTGATTTTTCTGCTCACAATGGTTGCAGAGGTGATTAATTATGAGTGAAGAATTCAAAGGCGGGCCAAAAAATAAATGGAGCCGCATTTACCGCAAGAAATGGTTTTTCCCAGCTGTCTACTTGACGATTGCAGCACTTTTACTATCGGTTGTGGTGTGGTATCAAAACATGGATAATCAAGTCCCCGATGCTACAGACGATCAGGAACAGTCAGGCGATTACAGCCCAGTCCTGAATGATGATGAGGCGCAAACGGTACTAGATCAGCAAGAATTAATACAAATGCCGGTAGTTAATCTGGATGAAGCAGAAATCGTAACTAAATTTTTTGACTACAACGCAGAACAAGAAGACCGTGAGAATGCTTTGGTACTCTACAATAACAGATTCTATCAAAGCACAGGGGTTGACATCGCAGCAGCAAACGCAGAAGTATTCGATGTAGTTGCAGCACTTAGTGGAACAGTGGAAGAAGTGAAAGAGGATCCGTTGTTAGGTAATGTTGTTATTCTATCACATGCAGATGAAGTGAAAACCTATTATGCTAGTCTGGATGAGGTCAGTGTTACTGCAGGATCCGATTTGAAGCAGGGTGACAAGGTAGGTACAGCAGGCAAGAACCTTTTTGGTAAGGACAATGGAACACACGTACATTTTGAAATCAGAAAAGACGGAAAAGAAATGAACCCGGAAACTTATTTCAATCAGCCGGTAAGCAGTCTTGAAAGTGTATCTGAGGAAGCTGAAGGTGATTCAGCTGTAAATGAAGAAAGTGATGCCGCTGAAGATGCAGAAGCAAATGAAGAAACCAATGCTACAGAAGAAGATTCAGAAGCAAACGAAGAATCAGATGCAACAAATGATTCGGAAGAAGAGTCCCCAGAATCTGGCGAAGATGAAACAGAAGAAGATCCTGAGGAAGAAACAGACGATTCTACTGAGAATGATAATGCGTAATAAAATATCCCGATACCTTAATGGTACCGGGGTATTTTTCTTTAATCAGAAAAAAATGAATACGCCTTCATGCATAAATTGTCGAACGATAACTAATTTTTCTGCTAGAAAATTATGGTAAGATAATATTGTTTTTAAAATAGAGGGAATTTTCCTTCAGAAGGAAAAGGAGGTTTATAAAAAATGATTATAAAACAAATGCCACCCTGTTCACATCGAACAATCACAGATTTGATCAACATGTTATGTGCCGAATATGGTCCAGAAGCCGCACAGGATATGATGGTAGAAAACTGTCTCGATTCCCCCTCAAAAGATATCCAGAAAAAAGGAATGGAATACTTATATATGCATGGATATTTTCCAGAACTGAAACAATTGATTCAGAAGAACCGGCAATCGGATGACCCATCCAACAGGCTTTGGGGAACTATCTACCATATAATGATTCGACAGACCCTAAGAGAGATAAGTCCACACAAGACAATTCAGCTTTTGCAGCATTTTAGAGAGCGCTATTCGACAAAAGAGCCTGAATTATTATTCCTGATCGACTTAATCCGCGAAAATGCCTATTATCAAATGCCCCAATATGATAGGATCGGCAAGATTATGGTAACACACCAGCAATATTTCGCTTTGATGGAGGATAGAAGCATGGTGAGTTATTTCAAGATCAGAGTATACAAAATAAATGTCATCTACCATTTGATGCGAAATGAACTGATCATGGCAAGAAAATATGCTTACCGAGTGCTGAACTCACTTGATAGTCCGCTTATCCATGCCGGTATCCATCTTCTGCTGGGAATATCCTACACATTCGATACATATGAAAAGGGAATGTATCATTTAAAGAAATCGTTTGAGCTTGCTAAAGAAGTTAAATTGAATTATTTAACAGAGAGTCTAAAGAATTTTTATATTCCATTTCTTTCGGCACATTTTAAAAAAGTAGATAACATTACGACAAAGGATAGAGGGGAGCAGGCCCATATAGAGCTTGCTAAGGGAAATCATGCAAAGGTAATCGAAATACTGGACCATTTACCGGAAAAAGATGCCTTTCAGCTTTACTATTTAGGCAAGGCAAAAGAGGACAAGTCCCTATTGATAAAATCATATAATCATTTTATTGAGAAGAGAAGTGATTATTTCTTCTGCAGACTACCGATAAACGCTTTCAAGGAAATGTAGAATGGTTCCTGCAAAAAGGCTGCTGTAATTGTCATGATTTAAAGTGACAGTACAGTGGCTTTTTTGTTTGTACAAAAATCCCCTGTACTTTGCCTAAATCAACGGAATCTATAAAGAAAATCAAAATACATCTTGTCCCCTCCATGAATTGTACAAATTTAATCATAAAGCATGATCTACTCTAATAAGATGTTACAAACCATGCAATCGAATTGTCTGAGGTGAGAGCTCGTGTAACGTTATAGGCTTCTTCATACTGCATGCTCCACATGGAATATTTACCCCACAGCCGTTTTTGTCATTTGTTAAACAGGTGATACATACCCAATATTCTTCTTTGCAGCGCTGTTCACTAAAATCTTATACACAAAGTAACACCAGTCTCGACCAGCACCTCGGAATTAATCAACTTAGGGAGGCGAACGGTGTGCATGATTACATCAAAGAGAGAACGATCAGGATAGGAAGGCATGTCGTGGAGACGAGAAAAACGGTCCGAACGATAGCGAAAGAATTTGGTGTCTCCAAAAGCACAGTTCATAAGGATTTGACAGAACGCTTACCAGAAATAAATCCAGACCTGGCAAATCAGGTGAAGGAAATTCTCGAATACCATAAAGCAATCCGTCATTTAAGGGGAGGCGAAGCGACAAGGCAAAAATATAAAATCGACGGTCAAAAGGAAGCGCAGGAAAAACCAGCAGGCTGAGAAGCTTATGCCAAATAATCAGTTTGTGATGCAAGTATAAATAAACCGATTTTGATTGACTGA
This sequence comes from Oceanobacillus massiliensis str. N'diop, assembly GCF_000285495.1. Taxonomy (GTDB): domain Bacteria; phylum Bacillota; class Bacilli; order Bacillales; family Amphibacillaceae; genus Oceanobacillus; species Oceanobacillus massiliensis. Next base: position 694,926 of record NZ_HE610976.1, on the reverse strand, counting down.
ACGAAGAAAATCAAAAAACATTTGATTCAGTTATGAAAGAAGGCCCAATTTGTAAGTAATGTTAATTCCAGATTTTTGCATATGTGCATATGATAGAAACTGACGTAACGGCGACATCCGATTTCCGCTCCGGGCAGTCGCTTTCCGCGGGCACCGCTTCAGCTTCCTCAGAAGCAATACCGGCTTCTTGCGGGATCTTCAGCTGTTGCTTTTCCCGCTGGAGTCGATTGCCCTGCGCTCCAATCAATCAGATTAATAATTGAATATCTAGTGATTGGTTCAAGGAATATGCAACCTATCAAAAATAATGAAAAAGCACAATGAGAGAAAAAAGGTCGACCTCGGATAAAAAGATAGGAAATGCGAATTAGGAATTCACACAGATAAAGAAAATATCCATAAAATCAATGAAACAAACCGATATGATAAAATCAGCAGGGATAATTATCCAGCATAACTGGATGTGCCTGCTGTATTTTTTCGTCCTTCCCCAGGTAAGTCACCTTAAGTTAAAACACTGCAAGAGCAAGGAATTCCGACAAAAATCGTGTTATAGATTGCCTCTCTCCAGTCAATGGAGAAAATATTCATCCATTTTACTTCGAATTTTTTCCAAATCTGCAGTTAATTGTTGTAATTTGTGGTAAAATATTATAATAGTAGCATTTTGTCAAATTGACGGTGCAAGATAGTAACGCTAGGAGGATCTAGATACATGTTTTCTAGAGATATTGGAATCGACCTTGGAACTGCCAACGTTTTGATTCACGTAAAAGGTAAAGGAATTGTATTAAATGAACCATCAGTCGTCGCAATGGACCGAAACACAGGCAAGGTGCTTGAGGTTGGAGAAGAAGCACGCCGTATGGTTGGACGTACACCAGGAAATATTGAAGCAATCCGCCCGTTAAAGGATGGAGTTATCGCTGACTTCGATGTAACAGAAGCTATGCTAAAGCATTTTATAAATAAAATTAATGTAAAAGGGATTATTTCTAAGCCGAGAATGCTTATTTGCTGTCCGACTAATATTACAAAGGTCGAACAAAAGGCAATTAAGGAAGCGGCAGAAAAATCCGGCGGCAAGAAGGTTTATTTGGAAGAAGAACCGAAAGTGGCTGCAATTGGGGCTGGAATGGAAATCTATCAGCCGAGCGGAAACATGGTCGTTGACATCGGTGGAGGGACTACAGATGTCGCAGTTCTTTCCATGGGTGGCATTGTGACCTCCGAATCGATCAAGATGGCTGGAGACAAATTTGATATTGAAATTCTTCAATACATCAAGAAAAAGTACAAGCTTTTGATTGGTGAACGAACAGCCGAAGAGATTAAGATTAATGTCGCTACTGTCTTTAAAGATTCCCGTAAAGAAACAATGGATATCCGCGGACGTGACATGGTAACTGGACTTCCAAGAACGATTACAGTTGAATCTGGCGAAATCGAGATCGCATTAAGTGAATCTGTTGCATTAATTGTACAGGCAGCTAAATCCGTCCTCGAACGTACACCACCAGAATTATCTGCTGACATCATTGATCGAGGCGTTATTCTAACAGGCGGCGGCGCTTTGCTGCACGGTATCGACCAGCTCTTGGCTGAAGAACTGAAAGTCCCTGTATTTATTGCCGAAGATCCTATGGATTGTGTGGCAAAAGGAACTGGTATCATGCTCGAGAATATTGATAAAATCGAACGCAGAAAAATAGGCTAAATACATAACAGGTCCCCCAGCTGATGCTTTGGGACTTGTTAAACCATTTTCATAATTGATATACCCGGATTGATTATCATGTAAACCTACTATTAGAAAAAGTTTTACCGGATAAAGGAGGAGAATGACTTGTTAAGAGGTTTTTATACAGCCGCAAGCGGAATGATTACGCAGCAGCGCCAGACGGAAGCACTTTCCAATAATATTGCCAATGCGAATACTCCAGGATATAAAGCCGACCAGACAACAATACGCGCCTTTCCGGAACTGCTGTTGAGTGAAATGGGTTCAGAAAAAACCATTCCAACAACCCAGGGGGGACTCAATCTCCCTGTTCAGAATACAGTGGGCTCCATCAACACAGGTGCCTATGTTCAGGAAACAGTACCGAACTTTAAACAAGGGGATGTAAGAGAAACCAATATCTCTACAGACCTGGCAATTATAAATGGCACAATACCAGATGAATCCGGCTTTTTATTTTTTAATGTACAAAACGAAGCGGGAGAAGTCAGATACACTCGTAATGGGAATTTTACGGTTGATGGAGAAGGTTTCCTTGTTACAAATCAGGGTTACTATGTACTTGATCAGGCGGGTAATCCAATCCAAACAGATGGAATGGAATTCACGGTAACTCCTGAAGGAACACTGCAGACAATGGATCAGGCAACACAGCTTGGAATCTCCTATATGGAAAATGTAAATGACCTGACTAAAGAGGGGAACGATATCTTTGCAGGTGAGGCTGATGCTATACCGGCTGGGACGACTTTTTCCATCCAACAGGGGACCTTGGAGCAATCAAATGTGAACACAATGCAGACAATGACAGATATGATGAGTTCTTACCGTTTGTTTGAAACAAATCAGCGTGTATTAAGAGCATATGATGAAAGTCTTGGCAAAGCCGTTTCTGAAATTGGACGAATCGGCTAATCCATTCGGAACCAGCTGGATGGAAGGCAGCGGACGTAGCTGACCATTGACAGGGTATCGGGTTGATAGGTTTTATTCTTTATCAGACGGAAGCTGCGTAGGTCCAGAACAATTGCCCCAATTGCCTCGTTTTACAGTAATACCTTAACTTAAGGAGGGACACTTATGTCTCAGATGATGATGCAGGCAGCAGTTACCATGAACCAGCTGCAGCAAAAACTCGATTTGATCGGGAATAATATGGCGAACAGCCAAACAACCGGATATAAAACCCGTCAAGCTGATTTCTCCTCTCTGCTTGTTCAGCAGGTAGCGAATTTAAATGATCCAGCGAATGCGGACGGGCGCCTGACTCCTGACGGCATTCGTGTCGGATCAGGAGCACGATTAGGCTCAACAAATATTGATCTGAGTCTCGGCTCGCTTGTTGAAACAGGACGGACGCTAGATGCCGCTTTACTTGAGGATAATCATCTATTTGAAATCCTGGTGAGCGAAAATGGCCAAGAAGAAACACGATATACAAGAGACGGTTCCTTTTATCTCAGTCCTGTTAACAATAATCAGGACCTTATGCTGACTACAAGTGATGGGAATCCTGTCCTTGGTCAAAACGGTCCGATTGTCATTGCAGAAGGGTTTGATGCCATCGATATTCGTGAAAATGGTGAGATTGCCGTGTCACGTGGTGGACAAACAGCTGTTGAAGCACAGCTTTCTGTTGTGGAAGCAGTTCGGCCTAGATTATTGGAAGCAACCGGTCAAAATATGTTCCGCCTCCCTGACACTGAAACGCTTGGGTTTGATGAAGCTGAGATTCTTCAAGCGACCAATCCAAATGCCAAAGTTCTGGAAAGCGGTACACTAGAGCAATCCAATGTAGATATTGCTCAACAAATGACGGACTTAACAATTGCACAGCGCTCGTATCAGTTTAATTCAAGAACGATTTCCATGGGAGATCAAATGATGGGCCTCGTAAATCAATTAAGATCCTAATCATGTTATGATAGATGAAATAAAATTCGAATAATCTCTATGAAGAGTTACTTGTAAGGGAGCAACAAAATGGCTACAAACCAATCAGAAAAACAATCAAGAAGAGCTTTGAAGGAAGAAAAGGATGCTGCAGCTTCCATGTCTTCCAACAAAGCAGAAGCAGAAAAAAAGGACAAACAGACACGTAAGCAGCAAAAAACAAAACAGAATGAAGAAAAAAGGAAAAATAAAATACCAAGACTTCGTATTTTTCCAATCTGGCTGCGTATTATAATTGTTTTAATTATTGCTGCCGCTGCCCTGGTTGCTGGATTAATGATTGGCTATGGAGTTATAGGTGACGGTGTTCCAACAGATGCTCTAAAAAAAGAAACGTGGCAGCATATTATCGATATCGTTACAAAGGTTGAATAATCAACCCAAATACGAAAAGCTGTAAAAAAG
>NZ_HE610976.1:646055-690469 GCF_000285495.1 Oceanobacillus massiliensis str. N'diop | reverse complement strand
CTTTTTTATATATCTTGTTTGTTAAGGTACTTTGCGGCCGGTCACAAGACGAATAATTAAGATAACCACCGCAATTACAAGTAACAGGTGAATGATACCTCCACCAACTTCAAATGCGAAACCAAGTGCCCATAAAACGAGCAAGATGACTAAAATTGTCCAGAGCATCGTAATGCCTCCTTTTCTTGCAAAATAATTGCGAAACAATGAATAATGATTACTGCCTTTTGGTTAATAAATACCTCATATTGCTTTTTCTGAAACATTTCTTTCGATATAATGGAAAGGAACCAGAGCGTGATCGCCGGAAATAAGGCGGAACATGCAACATGTTCCGCTTTTGAATCAGATAGCCCATTTAAATATTTTAATGACTAAAGGAGAACAGACCTATGCTGGAAATTGAACAGATTAAAGAGATTATACCGCATCGTTATCCCTTTTTATTGGTGGACAAGGTAACGGAAATGGAAGAAGGAAAGCGGGTAGCGGGAATTAAGAATGTAACCATTAACGAACCATTTTTCCAAGGGCATTTTCCGGAATATCCGGTAATGCCTGGCGTATTGATTCTTGAAGCACTTGCACAGGTTGGCGCAATTGCTGTATTGGATATGGAAGCTAACAAAGGGAAAATCGGCTTTCTTGCAGGTGTGGATAAATGCCGCTTCAAGCGCCAGGTAAAGCCTGGAGATCAATTAAAATTAGAGGTCGAGATTCTGCGTATGAAGGGGCCAATCGGAAAAGGAAAGGGTATCGCAACAGTAGATGGTCAGCTTGCGTGTGAAGCAGAGATTACGTTTGCAATCAAATAAGGATGTAAGCAGAGCTTCTGAAAACTCCACAGCGATGATTTTCCGCGAGAAGGCTGAAGCTGTGTCCAAGGAAAGCGACTTCCCGAAGCTGAAATCAACGAAGCAGTTACTTAGGAGTTTATATCATATATATTAAGCACTCAACCGTCAAAAATTAGCTTTCTTTAATAAAATCGTTCATCTTTAGATAGGTGATTTTTTGTAATGTCCCAGTCTTACTTTTAAATGCGGGGCATCTTATTCGATATGTTATACTGTCCTTAACAAGTGGATAAATATGGGAGGGGATAATATGGATATAGCCGCAATGTCAGTAGCTATGGCAAGCAGTCAGGTTCGTTCGGAAGCAAGTCTCGCCGTAATGGACAATGTCATGGATGTATCGGAGCAGCAAGGTCTTCAACTATTGGAAATGCTGCAGGAGCCGGCAGCAGCTCACCCGACACTAGGAAATAGCATCGATATAAAATTATAGGTTTCTCACTTTCATACAAAAGCAGAACACCTCTTGATGGGGCTGTTCTGCTTTTTTTGTCTTTTAACATTTACTCTTGGTCTTCTAAATCATCATTAGGCGTTCCCTCTGTCCCGCCATTTGTACCGTTTTCTTCTTCCATTGCGCCGCCGTCTTCCATGTCTCCGCCATCGGTGCCGTCTCCTTCATCAGGAATCTGGTCTTCCTGATTTAATGGAGCTTCTTCTTCTGTAGGACCTGATTCGTTGGCAGGGTCTTGTTCATTAGTGGGATCTTGTTCATTAGCTGGATCTTGTTCATCGGCAGTTCCACAGGCTGCGATTAGGGATATTGCCAATACAGGCGCACCTAATTTTATGAGCAATTTACTTTTCATCATAATTTTCCTCCTTTTGATGTTCGCTATCGCAATTAGCTTAACCATTTTCAAAAAAGAAATACTAATTTTTTTGAACGGAAATGATAAAATGTTCCATGACTCGATTGCAAACCTAATCGTGCTGTTCCCGCAGGAAGCCGACCTTCTGCACTTCAATCAACCAGCTTAATAGCAGGAAGCTATCTCCATTTAGAAATAGCATACCCACATTCACATGCCAGGAATCAAAATCACCAAACAAGCGTAGTAAATACACCAACCATCAATCGTTCGTGATAACATCCCTAAGGTAAAATTCGACCTGTTTTGCAGCGGTCAGACTTAACTTTGACTTAAATATTTGGTCCCAGTCTTACTTACAGTTGGAAATTTATTCGTCCTCATCCTTCGTTTCCTTTTTATTTCCCTGTGCTTTCTCCATTTCGTTGGATTGCAGCTGTGATCCTTTTTCCGTATCTTTTTGATCCTGCTGTATATTTTTATCTTTTTCCTTTTCAGCCATTTGTAATGCCTCCCTTGAGATTAGAAAATTATTCTATATTTATACTTTACCCTGACTTTAGGAATTAAAAACAAACCGCAATAAAGAGAAAATTTGCAAATCAAAGTAAATTTAATGAAAATTCATGTAAATTGGTATAATATGGAGATGTACGTTTTGCGGGAAATACTTTTTATTTAATGGAGATGATAGGAATACTCTATCTTATTGCGAAAGAAACAAAGGCATTAATGATTGCTGATTCTTCCTACTACCGTACGAAGGTGCTGGAAGGAAGTGAAGAGAAGCTTTCCATACATTGGCCGGAACAGATAATTGATAATAGCTGTATACTTCATGGAGCAGATCTCAAAGGAAGAAAAACGGCAGTAAAGAACATCCTGAATTCAACCTCTAAATTGCCCATCCCCATTGCCCCGGCTCGAGGGATATTCATGTTCCCGACAGCATCGATAAAAAAGAAGGATTGTATTTGGTTAGCATTTCATCATATAAAATTTTATGAACAGAGGGGAAGTCAAACATACATAGGATTTTATGACGAAACGGGTGTTACAGTGAATGCATCAGAAAAAACCGTTGACAGTCAATACAAAAGGGCAAGCCAGGTAATCGTTCATTACAACAGAAGAATGCTGTTCGGTACTGGTGTATGGTAACGACAGGCAATTTCCCGCTGTCTGGAGTTACCTTTTTTTCGATAAATCCAGAAGATAGAAAGCTTCAGAAAAGTAAAAGTGCCTAGAAAAACGAAACCAACGTCTAGAAAGATGAAACCATTTAAAACGAACTATCGTATTAGAAGTAACTGGTCAGATTTCATATGTCAGGGCAAACTAAAAAAGCGAAATCGGTTAGACAACATAATTGGAGTACCATTTTGAATGTACATAGAGTCAATATGAAATCGAAATACAAAAGGTATTTGGGGGGAAGCGATTGTGAAGAAGATACTGCAGGGAATTACATTATTACTGCTGATAGGACTGCTTGCTGCGTGTACAGAGGATAACGCGGATGAGGAGGAAGAAGCTCGTGTCGTACCAGTCGAGACGGCCGAAGCCGAGAAAGGAGATTTTGTCATCGAAAAGGTTCTTTATGGCCGTACAGCACCTAGCAGTATGACACCGGTTATGCTGCAGGCACCGGGAGAAGTAGATTCGATTGAAATAGAAAATGGTGAAGAGGTAGAAGAAGAGGACTTGATTGCAACAATCTCTACTGCAGCCGGCAAGCAGAATATCCGTGCTTCAAGGAGCGGTGAAATCGTCCAGCTGCAAGCTTCAGAAGGGGAGATGGCAACAAACGAGGAACCTTTTGCAATGATTGCGGATATGAACCCAATGAAGCTGCAATTATCTGTTACTGCAAACGTACTATCTCTTATAGCTGTAGACGATAACTATACATCGCTGCTAGGCGGAAAAGAATATGAAGCTACTATTACGGAAGTAAGCGCCATGCCGGATGATACAGGCCTATATCCTATTGAAGCAACAATAGAAAATGATGGATCAGAGATGCTGACTGGACTTATTTCGGAACTGCAGATCCCGGAAACAACCATCAGTGATGCGGTTCTTGTTCCGACCACAGCAGTTGTACAAGAAGATGATCGGTCCTTTGTTTATGTTGTAAACGACAATACTGCCCAAAAGGTTGAAGTGCAGGTACTTGAAACACAATCCGATCAAACGGCAATCGAAGGTGACATCGAGGCTGGCGATCCTATTGTCATTACAGGTCAGCTTACACTATCTGATGGTGAAAAAGTAGATGCAGCAGCGAAAGGGGAATAAGTCTTGAAGCTAGTAAACACATCTGTTAAACGACCAGTTGGGGTCATCATGATTGTTCTTGCCATCATAGCGCTAGGAGTTGTATCTGTAAGAAGTCTGGCGGTAGACCTTTTCCCAAAAATTGATCTGCCAATTGCCGTCGTCGCAACAAACTATCAGGACGGAGCACCGGAAGATGTGGAGAACTTAATCAGTCGTCCGATCGAATCCTCAGTCAGCTCCGTAGAAGGAATTGATACCGTACAATCCCAATCACAGTCAGGATCCTCGCTCGTTATGATGATGTTCAAAAACGGGACAAATCTGGATCAGGCGCTACTTGATGTGCGGGAGAAAGTGGATCAGGTAAAAGACTTCTTGCCTGAACAAGCAGCCGAACCGACTATCTTGCGATTTAGCCCAGATGCATTGCCTGTTGTATATCTCGGTTTAACCGGGGATGAACCGGAAGTATTAACCGAGATTGCCAATGAACAAATTGTACCGTATTTTGAACGTCAAGGTGGAGTGGCATCCGTTACTGTGGAAGGAAGCAAGGTTCGGGAGATACAGGTAGAGCTGGACCAGGCCAAAATGAAGCAGTATAGTGTCACCGCCCAGGGAGTTATGCAGTCCCTCAGCAGTACCAATAGCTCTGCATCTGTTGGTACGGTTGAAAAAGGCGATCAGGATCTCCAATTGCGTGTGACGGGAGAATTCGAATCATTAGACGATATCAGAGAGACCATTATTCAAACAGAAGCAGGAGCAACACTGCTTGTTGAAGATATAGCGGATGTCAGGGAGGCTTTTAAGGATTCTTCTTCCACAACCTTGGTTAATGGAGAGCCATCGATTGTCTTATCGATTATGAAGCAGACAGACGCCAACACTGTGGAAGTCGCGGGGAATATTCAAGAAAGTGTGGAAGAGTTGACAGCAGACTTACCGGAAGAGGTAAATCTGGAAACGATTATTGATACATCTGAATTCATTCAGGTGTCAATCGATTCCATCATATTCAATATCCTGATTGGTGGAGCGATTGCCGTTATCATTTTGCTTTTATTTTTGAAGAGCATTCGTGCAACCATTGTGATCGGACTATCCATTCCGATTGCACTTATCTCCACATTTGCTCTTATCTATTTTACCGGTCAGACGCTAAATGTGCTTACACTTGGAGGACTTGCTCTGGGGATAGGGATGATGGTGGACAGCTCTATTGTCATTCTGGAGAACATCTACTCCTATCGGAAAAAAGGCTATAATCTGTTTGAATCAGCAACAAAAGGTGCCTCAGAACTTGCGCCAGCGGTAATTGCATCGACAACCACAAGCCTGGTTGTGTTTTTGCCGATTGTATTTGTAGAAGGCTTGGCATCCGATCTATTCACACCACTTGCCCTGGCCGTATCCTTCTCGCTGATTGCATCCCTAGTGGTCGCAGTAACACTCGTACCGATGCTTTCGTCAAAGCTTCTTTCCAAAACATTTGAGAACAATGGGCGGAGATATTGGTTTGACCGTTTCCTCGACTGGCTGCGGGATAAATACAAAGGCGGACTGAAACGCGTATTGAAATTTCGTAAAACCACTGTGTTTGTGACAGTGCTGGCAATCATTGGCAGTCTTGGTTTAATACCGCTCATCGGTGCTGAACTAATACCGGCATCTGACCAAGGGCAGGCACAGATAGTTATAGAAACAGCTTCGGGCAGCAGTCTGGAATATACGGAAGGAATTGCAGAACAAGTAAGTGAAACAATAAATAAATATGATGATGTCATCGAGATTAGCTATGTAACAATCGGGGGAACCGGGTTGACTGGAGGTTCCGGTAATCAGGCGACATATACCGTGCAGCTGACACCATCATCAGACAGAGAAAGATCGACACAGGAAATCGTTAAAGAAATGGATGAAGAACTACAGCACATTGCCGGGGCAGAAATTACGGCTACCGCACTCGATGGTGGAATGAATATGGGAGACCCCATTTCCATACAGATTAACGGTCCAGAGCATGAAGTACTGCGTGAAATATCCAATCAGATTGTTACGGAAATCTCATCCGTGGAGGGTGTATTTAACCCAACCTCAGCAGCATCTGAAGGAATACCGCAGATGACTATTTCAATAGACGAAGAGAAAGCAGCAACCTATGGCCTGACAGAGGAGCAGATTTCCGGACAAATTCAATTGCAGTTTACCGGCCAGACAGCAACAAAGTATCGGGAAAATGGCCAGGAAATGGATGTTACCCTGCTCTATCCAGTAGATGAGCGCAGTACCATCAATGACATGGAAGACATGAAAGTACAGCTGCCGACAGGGGAGAGCCTCGCGCTTGAGCAAGTTGCCGACTTTGAAGAAATCCAAGGACCTGTATCATTACTGAGGGAAAATCAACAACCACAAATGAATGTAACGAGTGAAATAATTGATCGTGATCTTGCCAGTGTTGCAGCGGATGTAGAGGCGAAGCTCGATACCATGAGTCTTCCGGAAGGTTACAGTATTACTATTGGCGGCCAGGCAGAGGATATGGCCGATTCCTTTACAGATCTTGCCATCGCGCTAATCTTCTCGATCTTCCTTGTCTATGCCGTTATGGCAGTACAATTTGAGAACTTCCTGCAGCCATTCATTATTATGTTTGCACTGCCAACAAGTATCGTTGGGGTACTCGGAGGATTGTTTATTACGAATCTTTCCATCAGTATACCTGGATTCATCGGGCTCATTATGCTCGCCGGAATTGTTGTAAATAACTCCATCGTGCTGGTGGATTACATCAATATCCTGCGTGATAGAGGGGTAGAGCGGTACGAGGCCATCACGGAAGCGGGACGAAGCAGACTGCGCCCCATCCTGATGACAACGTTGACTACCGTCTTGGCTATGATTCCACTGGGTATGGGACTTGGAGAAGGGGCTGAAATGCAGCAGCCGCTTGCAGTCACAATCATCTTCGGCCTTAGTGTTTCAAGTATCTTCACCCTGTTCTTTGTGCCAGTCATCTACACATTTTTTGACGACCTCAGTGCAAAAGTCAAAAGGAAGAAAAAATAAAATGGAAGCTCTCCACCAATGGAGAGCTTCCATTTTAGAATGTGTCAGATCCGGAAAAACAGGGAATATTAGAAGAAGTTAAATGAAAGTAGGAGGCGGGCAATTTGTCGACATCACGAATTTTTAAATGGATAACGGGGATCTTTGAAGCACTTCTAGGTATTCCGATTCTCGGCGGCTTTTATATCATTGCTAATGGATGGTCACCGCTTTTCGTCATGCTGGTATTGCATATCATCACATGGGTCCTTACTGCAAAAGACAATGGATCCCAAGCAGGAAGCATTCTCGGAGTCATTACCTCCATCATCGGATGGATTCCAATTATAGGGATGATCATGCATATTATCACAGCAATCGTTCTGCTTCTTTCTGCTATGAGACCGGAGAGAAAGCAATTTGTATAGAGGCAGATGGCTTTTTGGGGGAGCGGCTACTTAGCAGTTATGACTGGTGGCTTTGGGCAATGGGGAGATAAGCTACGATGCTGGATATTTTATCCTGGCAGAGGATTTCTTCCGAGCGAGGGGAGGAATAAGCCGATCAGCGAATATATCATCCGTGGAGAGGATATATCGCCAGAAAGCTACCGTACTAAAATCCCAACACAGCAGGCCATCAAGCCTACAAAAAAACGCCACTGCATTTTCTTGTGCAGTGGCGTTGATTAAATTAAATATCCCACCAATGGAAGCCATCTTTTTCAAGCAGCTCGTTTGCTGCGTCTGGCCCCATGGATCCGGATTTATAATTAGGGAAATTTGCTTCATTCTTGGACCATACATCCAAAATGGTATCAACGAATTTCCAGGAAAGGGCAACTTCATCCCAATGGGTGAAATTAGTTGCATCACCAATCATACAATCATATAGCAGCTTTTCATAGGCTTCTGGAGTGTTGATGCCTGAAACAGCATTGTGATTGTAGGCCAGCTGAATGGGCTGGGCAAGTGAGCCGGAACCGGATTTTTGTGCGTTTAGGCATAGCGTAATCCCTTGGTTTGGCTGAATATTAATAGAGAGCAGATTCGGACGCTTGTCTTTATCTCTCTTATAATATAAATTCATCGGAATATCTTTGAACTCAATGACAATCTTAGTTGATTTTTCTGCCATATGTTTTCCGGTTCGTATGTAAATCGGAACACCTGACCAACGGTAATTATCGATAAGCAGTTTTCCGGCTACGAACGTTTCTGTATTGGAATCAGCAAGCTCATCGGCTTCATCACGGTAGGCGGATACAGCTTCCCCTTTTATTTCTCCACTATCATATTGTCCACGAACAAAATATTGGCTGACTTTATCGGAATCCATGTTTCGCAGTGCACGCAGCACCTTGATTTTCTCGGAACGAATCTCCTCGGTTGTCAGACTGATAGGCGGCTCCATCGCAAGTAATGCAACCATCTGAAGCATATGGTTTTGCACCATATCTCTGGCGGCACCAGAATGGTCATAATAACGGGCGCGTTCTTCAACCCCAAGTGTTTCGCTCGAAGTGATCTGGATATTTGAGATGAAACGGTTATTCCAGAGATGTTCAAAGATACCATTGGCAAATCGAATAACCTCGATATTCTGGACCATTTCCTTCCCTAGATAATGATCGATTCTGTAAATCTGCTTTTCATCAAATGCAGCGCGCAATTCTTTATTCAGCTTTTTCGCTGATTCCAAATCGCGTCCGAAAGGCTTTTCAATTACAAGACGTGACCAGCCTTCAGAATCCTTCAAGCCATTTTCCTGAAGTTTATTGGCTATTGTACCAAAGAATTCAGGAGCCATTGCCAGGTAAAAGACACGGTTCCCTTCCGTTTGGTAGGTACCCTCTAAATCATTTATCAATATATTTAATCCGCTATAGGAGGATTCATCCGTCACATCGAAAGATTGGTAATAGAAATGGGAGATGAATTCTTCAAGATCCTCATTGGGAGAAATAGCATCACCAATTGATTTTGCGACATTTTCACGCAATACTTCATCTGTCCAACCCCGGCGTGCCAAACCAACAACAGCAAAGTTCTTACTTAATTTGCCGTTTTGATAGAGGCGGTAGATGGAAGGGAACAATTTTCGCTTAGCTAAGTCTCCTGTTGCTCCAAATATTACGATAACTACTTTAGGTTGTAGCACATTACTCATGATTGATTCCCTCAATTCTTATCAAAATATAGTTCTATTTTATAGGAAAAAAATTATTAATCAAACGATGGGATTGTAAAGGGCTAAAATGATAATGAAATGAACGGAAATGGGTGAGTCAAGCGCGCCATTCCCGAATTACATCCTATGATCAAGGTCATATTTCGCTACTCTCTTTCCATCGATTCAATTTTCTTTACAATCTGATTCACTACTTCAGAAAACATCAATCCAAGTGCAATTCCACCGGCAAGCAGCATGACCTGGGCAGAGAGCTGGACAGCGGTATTATAGTCATTCTGGACGAAGCTGCGCATTGCATTATAAGCGATTCCTCCGGGGACAAGGGGGATAATACCGGATACGTTAAAGATAATGATCGGCATTTTATAATATCTGGCACAGAGATGGCTGAGAACGGCAACAAGCATTGCAGCGAAAATCGTTGCCGGAACGATATCCATGCCCCGTTCCGAAAGTATGTAGTATACAATCCAGCCGAACATGCCGACAAGACCGCATTGAATGAGTGATTTTTTTGGAGCGTTAAACAACACGCCGAATCCAGCAGATGCGAAAAAGCTTGTTATAAGTTGTGTGACAATCATAATTTACCTCCTAATCCAGAAACCTATACAAACGTAAATATTAAGGCAACCCCCGCACCGATGGCAAATGAGGTCAACAATGCCTCCACACCTTTAGAGACACCGGAAACCAAATGACCAGACATCAGGTCGCGGATGGCATTGGTAATATGCAAGCCGGGCACAAGCGGCATGACGGCCCCGATAATGACCATATCAAGTGAAAGCCCAAATCCTGCCCTTACAAATACGTATGCCGATATGCCAACCAGAAAAGATCCGAAAAGCTCTGCGAGGAATCTGATTTCAATAAGGCGTTCAAAGCCTAGCATCCCAGTAAAACCAATCGCCCCGGCTATAATCGTTGGAAGGAAGTCAGGCCATGAACCGCCAAACATAATGGTAAAGCAGCCACTTGCAAATGCGGCAGCGATAATCTGCACCCAAGGATTATAGGCAACTTTCTCATGGTCAATCACCCGCAGCTGCTCATATGCCTCTGTAATCGACATTTCTCCTGCTGTAATCTTGCGTGACACGCTATTTACATCCGCTATTTTATTTAAATCGGTGGACCGTTTGCTAATCCGAAGCGAATTCGTCATTGTGGCAACGTCCACTGAAAAATTAATTCCCGTAGGTGTCGCATAGCTTTGTGGGTTCTCAATGCCGAAATTGGTAGCAATACGATTCATCGTATCCTCCACGCGATGCGTCTCCGCCCCGCTGACAAGCATGATTTTCCCTGCCATCATACACACCTTTTCAATAGTAATCCGTTCTTTCATCCGTAACACCAGCTCTCGAAAATCATTTAATCTTCATTATAAGTAAAGGACCACAGGAAAGAAAGAAAAAATGCTCCTGCCAACAGGAGCATTCAAACGTATTAGGCAATATTCATGAACATCATAACCAAGGCAATGATCGGTATGGAATTCGCAAGTGCCAGAGCAATCATTGAAAAGCTGATTACCTGTTGCTTCTGGCCTTCCTCGACATCCACTTTCTGCTGCAAAAAAATAAAAAATGCTGCAAATACCATCATCATAATCACAATCAGAGCAGGAATATACAGCTCATCAACCGGTACAGGCTCTTCCTGAATATTGATGAATGCGTAGATAATCAGAATTAATGGAAGGCTTTCGCTTATCGCCACACCAATAAAGAAATTTGTCTGCGCTTTTTCCATCAAATTAGGATTTTCTTTAATCTTATCCAGGTTAATTTTAAAAACAATGATAATACCAATAACTGCAATTACTGCCGCAGCAGCAAATATATAGGGTGCCAAATAATTCTCCTCCTATTGCTCAGATAATTGAGAATCATGCCTATCGTAGCATAGATTGGAAGGGGTGTCAGCAGGGTGGGAGGAAGTTATATATAGCAGATAAATGGTTCAGCTAGGTAAGATTTGCTAAACCTTCCTATCTTTAGTTATAATTTAAGTCGCATACATACAGTGAAGGGATATAATTTCAATTTCAATTTCAATCCATAAATAACTGTCATCAAAGCACAGTAGGAGAATTCTATGTTTAACTATGTTGATTTATTTATCGCATTTCTAATAGCCGCAGTATCATCTTGGCTGATCACTTATCCTGTAAAAATGTTCGCTACCAAAATTGGCGCTATGGATAAGCCTGAAAGTCGTAAAATCCATAAAAAAACGACACCTAGACTAGGTGGTCTGGCAATATTTTTCGGTGCTCTTCTAGGAATGCTTTATTTGCAGCCGCATCACGGAGAATTACCCGAAATACTAGTTGGAGCAATTGTAATCGTCCTAACTGGGGCTATAGATGACAAATTCACTATTAAACCTATCGCTAAATTGACAGGGCAGTTGCTTGCCGCCTCATTATTAATAAATGCAGGATTGATCATAGAACGGATAACACTACCAATTTTCGGTGTGGTTGAACTGGAGTTTTTCAGTGTATTCATTACCATACTTTGGGTTGTAGGAATTACCAACGCAATTAATCTGATTGACGGTCTAGACGGCTTGGCAACTGGGGTCACAACGATTGCCATGACAAGTATTTTTATCATGGCTATTATCGATTATCAGGTTATCGTTGCTTTTTTATGTATAACCTTAATAGGTGCTAATCTAGGATTCCTTTATCATAATTTTTATCCTGCAAAAATCTATATGGGAGATACTGGTTCGAACCTTCTTGGATATATGATTGCAGCAATATCGATGCTAGGCTTGTTCAAAAATATCACGTTTTTTAGTTTTATTATCCCAGTTATCATACTTGCAGTACCAATCTTTGATACACTCGTCGCGATGGTGCGCAGAGCATATAATAAAGAGAGCATTATGGCTGCCGATAACAAACATATTCATTATCAATTGATAGAAGCGGGTTACAGCCACAGAAAAACTGTACTTATTATTTATACCTTTAGTGCTCTTTTCGGTTTGTTGGGCATATTTTTCTCTAATGCAAGTTTAAGCGTATCGCTTATTATAACGTTGTTCGTCGTTTTTCTCCTGCATATCTTTGCCGAACTTGCCGGATTAGTTATGGGTGGCAAACGCCCAGTAGTTAGTTTACTTCGGAAAATACTTCGAAAAATACAGAAACGATCGCGATAATAACCAAGGCTCCCAATACAGGGAGCCTTATTTTTTTGCGACAAACCCCGACAAAAACCGGGGAGTGACAGTCACTGTTCGATATTCGACAAAAACCGGGGAGTGACAGGCACCCATATGGCACCCATGCACAACTTTGGGACTATGTCTTTTTACACTGTTTGGGGTGATAGAATTTCTATATGATAGATATATCTGAATATTAAGTCTCTTAAATTTCAAACGATGGGACCGATATAATCAGAAATCTAGCATTTTATTATATACGAAGGGAGAAAATTATGCTGAAAAGAGTCGGAACATTATTATTAGTCATTTTATTGGTATTTAGTAATTTTTCAGCAGTAAGTGCCTCATCGGCAACGCCAAAGCTACAAAAAAAGGAGGACCTGTCTTCAGAGGATGTAAAGGAAACCGTAGATCCGAATGATGAAGTAAGGGTTCTGGTGGAGATGGAAGATGAAGCTCCGATAAAAAAGGCAACAAAAAAAGGCGTAAAGTATGATAAATTAGCAAAATCCGAAAAGAAAAGCCTGGAGAAGGCCGCAAAAGCAAAGCAAAAAACAGTTAAGGACAAAATAAAGGACAAGCGCATCGATGCTGAGTACATAAATGAATTTACAGCAGTAGTTAACGCATTTAGCGCTGAAGTAAAACAAGGCGACATTGAAGAAATCAAATCAATCACGGATGTAAAAGGTGTTTATATTGTTAATGAATATGAACGCCCGATAGCTGAACCAGATATGAAATATAGTAAAGAATTGGTACAAGCCCAGGAAGCATGGCGCGATTACGGATATAAGGGCGAGGGTATGATTGTCGGTATTATCGATACAGGAATTGACCCAAGCCATCGCGATATGGTTCTAAGAGATGCTGAAACAGCTGAACTGACTGAAGAAGATGCCAACCAAATCATCAGTCAAGATGCATTGCCGGGTCAATTTTATTCCGAAAAGGTACCATATGGATATAACTACATGGATGGAAACGATGAGATTCGCGAAATCCATTCAGAAGCATCCTATCATGGTATGCACGTTGCAGGTACAGTTGGTGCAAATGGTGATGAAGAGAATGGGGGAATTCTCGGAATTGCACCAGAAGCACAGCTGCTTGCATTAAAAGTTTTCGGAAATGATCCAGAAATGCAGTCAACGTATGGAGACATCTATATCAAAGCGATTGAAGATGCTATTAAATTAGGGGCAGATGTATTGAACATGAGTCTTGGTTCAGCAGCTGGATTCGTCGATCCGGAGTCACCGGAGCAGACGGCAGTGGCAAATGCAGTCGATAACGGTGTGCTCATGTCCATCTCGGCTGGAAACTCTGCAATGTTTGGTGATGGCTATTTCTATCCATATGCATCCAATCCGGATTATGGTGTGAGTGGTTCTCCAGGAGTTTCTTATGACTCCCTGCAGGTTGCTTCCTTTGAAAATACGTATATGGAAGTGGATGCAGTTGAATATACGATTGATGGAGAAGCAGATATAGCGGCATATTTATCAGCAAGCAGCACCCATCCGAATGATGTCGAACAGAAATCCTTTGATGTCATTGAAGCGGGCGAAGGTTATCCGGAAGATTTTGAAGGGGAAGATGCAACAGGCAAGTATGTTCTGATCCAGCGTGGCGGCATCGCCTTTACAGAAAAAGCATTAAACGCACAGAACGCAGGAGCAGCAGGTGTGATTATCTATAATAATACGGATGGTATCGTAAATATGGCGACAGAAGCAGCCATAACCATTCCACAGCTATTTATGCTGAAAAGCGATGGGGACGCACTGGCAGAGTCCATCCGAAACGGTCAGTCCGTTACATTAGAATTTAATGGAGAAAAAACAACTATAAATAATCCGGATGCAGGTAAAATGAGTGCATTCTCTTCATGGGGATTGACACCAAATCTTGATTTCAAACCGGAAATAACAGCACCGGGTGGACAAATTCTTTCCACACTGAATGATAACCAATATGGGTTAATGAGTGGTACTTCGATGGCCGCTCCGCATGTATCAGGTGGCGGTGCCCTGGTTATGCAGCGGGTTGATGAAGAGTTTGGCTATGAAGGTTCTGAGCGCGTGAACCTCACGAAGAAACTATTAATGAACACATCGGAACAAGTGGAATTTGATGGGGCACTTGTATCACCGCGTCGTCAAGGTGCAGGACTGATGCAGCTCCATGCAGCATTATCTACGCCGGTTGTCGTTACAGAATCATCAACAAATGAAGCCAAAGTGGCATTGAAGGAAATCACAGAAAATGAAGTTACATTTGAGCTGACTGCAGAGAACTTCTCTGATGAGGCAGCTGTTTATGAAGTACAGGCGAATGCCCAAACAGATACCCCAGCTGATGGGGGCGGTGTGATGGTAAGCGCACCTAATTTATTCGGGGCAACAGATCTCGGTGACATCGCAACAATCAATGGAGAAGCAGTTAGCACAGTAGAGGTGCCAGCGAATGGAACTGCTTCATTTGAGGTAACGATTGATGTAAGTGAAGTGGATGCGGAGCTAAACAGTACATTCACGAACGGGTACTGGCTGGAAGGATTCGTCACGTTAACAGATCCAACCGACACAAACCCTAAACTGACTGTTCCATATGTTGGCTTCAAAGGGAATTGGGATGCAGCACCAATCTTTGATACGCCAATGTGGGATCCTCTGACATTTTATGGCATGACTGGAATCGGAACGTCCTTAGGTGAAGACAATTATGGATTCCTTGGTGAAGATTTAGCAACAGGAGAATATGACCCTGAAAAAATCGCATTCTCGCCAAACGGGGATGGTGTGCAGGATGATGCATTGCTTATTCTATCGTTCCTGAGGAATGCGAAGGAAGCGAAATTCAATGTATTGGATGAAGATGGAAAAGTGGTCCGTACAATCAGACTGGAATCGGAAATAAGAAAGGACTACTACGACAGTGGACTGGCCTCCTATTATTCACTGGATCCAGCACGTGCATGGGACGGGGAAATAAATGGAAAAGCGGCTGAAGAAGGACAATATTATCTATCCGTCGATGCAGTAATTGACTATGAAGGTGCCGAATGGCAGTCACTTGAGTTACCAGTTCTGCTTGATGTAACGGCACCTGAACTGGAAGCAACTATTGATCCGGATACAGATATTGTTACAGTAGAAGCAGCGGATAATGAAGAAGGCAGTGGACTAGCATCATGGGATGTCCTCGTTGATGGCGAATCTGTTTTGGACGCACCATATGTTGCCGATGAAACGGAACATCAATTAGAGAACCTTGAGGATGATCAGATAGTCAGCGTTGTAGCAGTTGATTATGCCGGTAATTCAGTGGAAGAAGAGGCGGAAGAACCTGTAGCGGAGGATGTTACGGTGCCAGACCTTCACTTATTAACACCAGAGTTCTTAGGTGTTGAAACAAGCAAAAAAGTAGAATTCACAGGATATGTTACGGATGAATCCGGTGTGAAGGAAGTTACTGTTGACGGCAAGCAGGCAAAACTCGTCTATAATGAGGCGGAAGACCGCTATGACTTCTCCTTGACGGTCAAACAGAAAAAAGATGGCTACTATTTCAACCAGATAAAAGCAGTTGACAATGCTGGCAACGAAACAGAAATCGGCCGCAGATACTTTGTTGATACAGAAAAAGCAGATCTGTCTGTTAAAGCGAAGAAGAAGACGAAGGAAGATACGATTAATGTAACAGCCCATGTAAAAGATGAATTTGATGAGATCAGTCTATATGTCAATGGAAATCATGTTTACGCGAATGAACTTTCCGAACCATATGGCGATAATAAATTCAATGACAAGATTGAAATGGAACTGGATTTAGAGGAAGGCAAGAATGTATTTGAATTTAAGGTTGTCGATCTTGGCGGACACGAAACGATTGAAAAAGTCGTCATTGAGAAGCAAAAAGACAGAGGCAAAGATAAGGATAAGGAAGACATTGGTGAAGCAATCGGATACTTCGTAGATAAAATCCGTTACCTGCTTACCGCCTTATGGAGCTTTTTTGGATAATAGAGAGTATGTTATGGAAGGCTATCGACTAATGATGGCCTTCTTTTTTTGCAAATTTTCAAGAGGAGCTAATGAATTCGTGAATAACATGATACATAAATGAAACATAAATTGAGCCCTAAAAAGATAAACATAAACGAATTTTATGTTAGATGGTACCAAAAAATAGCGAAATTAAACTCTTTTATAGAACTCTAAAGCAGCGATAGGAGATGTGCAGACAATGGAACGTAATTATAGTATTGATTTTGTGAAATTTTTTGCCATATTTGCAGTAGTATGTATTCATACAGGCACATTAAGAGGAACACTTATCGGTAATATAAACGGAGATGACATTGATTTTATTATTGATATCTTAGCTAGATTCGCAGTGCCTTTTTTCTTTGTAACATCAGGATATTTATTTTTACAGAAAATGAAAGGTATTGAAGTAAAAAACGCTTCTGCTAATGCCACAAAAATTCAGATTTCCTATTTCAAAAATTATTCGCTTAAACTGATAAAACTTTGGGCAGCATGGTTTTTATTTTATTTTATGTTTGATTTAGCAATTAGATATATAGAGACGGAAAAGAATATCGAAGCATTAAAAGCAATGTTTTTAGACTTAGTCTCAAATGTCTTTACATTGGATCTATTTTATTATGGTGCGGGTCACTCACAATACCATTTATGGTTTCTATTAGCACTCATATGGTCTGTATTTATCTTATTCATATTTTATAAATGGAAGCTGCTGCCCTTGCTGGTTATTATAAGTTTTGGGTTTAATATCTATGGAGTGTTTGGCCAGTCCTATTCTTTCCTTTATGAGGTAACAATGAATACAAGGGATCCATTGTTTTTTGGATTGTTTTATACAACGCTTGGTGGAATGCTGGGCATGTATGCACATAAAGTAACAGCAGCTGTTGCTAAGATACCATCTGTCTTGTTAGTACTAATGATTATCTCGCTTGGTTTTCTACAAGTAATTGAAGCATATATAACACTAAAGATAAATCAAGGGAATGCACAGGACTATTTTTTAATGACAATTCCTTTGAGTATCGTATTATTTCTTACTGTAATGAAGCACAGGAATATCGGAAGGAATTCATTAATATCTAAGATTGGTTCTCAGTCAGTAGGGATATATGTATCACATGTATTTGTTATGGAATTCATTCGAATCATAATGACAAGATTGGAACTAAACTACATTCAAGATTCTTTAGGATGGAAACTTTTATTTACTCCGGTAGTATTTATTTTTGCATATCTTATGTATATGGGAATACAGCATCTGAAAAGCTATTCCTTTACGAACAAAAAAATTCTTGTTTTAAGAAAAAAACAACTTAAATCATAACTATAAGAGGCGATCATTCCGTTTAGCTTAAATGCGGATGAAGGCCTTTTTTTATATAACAATCATGACTTCATTTTAAATTTACAAACAATTCACTCTTGGTTAATACGTGATTAACATTCTATCTTTATAATTAAAAATAAGGAAACGGAATCTATTCCCTTAAGAAAGTACAACTTACCAGAAAAGGAGAATGATGATGAGTATAAGAGGCATAGCTCACAGAGGTTATCCTGTAAAGTATCCAGAAAACACAATATCTTCATTTCAGGCAGCTATAGATTTAGGGTTTTCACATATGGAGCTCGATGTTCACCTTAGTAAAGACGGTATTCCAGTTGTTATGCATGATCATACGATTGACAGAATGACAGATGGAAGCGGGGAAATCCGTATGTATACATTTGAGGAATTACAGCATTTTAAAGTAGCGGAAAATGAAAGAATTCCATCATTGGAAGAAGTACTTAAAATGGCAAAAGATAGAATCATTGTTTCCATAGAATTGAAGAATACAGAACTATATCGAGGGGTAGAAAAAATAGTATATGATGTTATTCAAAAATTAGGAGTAGTGGATCAGGTCTATATTATCTCTTTCAACCATAAATCGCTGGCAAAACTGCGAGGGTTATCAAAGGAACTTGAACTAGGTCCTTTGGTAAATAAAATAAGATCTTCGAATTATCGGCTCATTGAGAAACTAAATGCCAAGTATTTTGCAGTCCGATACGATGGATTAAAGGAAAAGCATATAAAAAGATGCAAGGAAATGGGCATCCAGCTTGTAGCGTGGAAAGTGAATACATTAGAACACATGCAATACATTAAACGGAATCCATCCATATTGGGAACGACGGATGAATTAGAGAAGTATAAAGAGTGTTTCCAAAAAGATATTCATTTGGAGATGGAGCAGGTCATTATCTAAGACGTTGCCAACCTGACAACTGGCTTCATCTAGTAGGAGGATTTATATGAGTTATATAGCTTTAGTCGTTTGCTTTTTAACGGCTATTATCGTAACCCCTTTCGTAAAAAAATCGCATTTAAGATAGGTGCTGTAGATCAGCCGGATAAGAGAAAGGTTCATAGTAAACCAATGCCCAGAATAGGTGGACTAGCCATATATACTAGTTTCCTAATCGGGCTATTTTTCTTTTTTCCGGATTCAGATGTAATAGGACCAATAATAGCAGGATCATTCATCATTATCATGACGGGATTGCTGGATGATATATTGCAATTGTCACCGAAGATCAAGCTTATCGGACAAGTAGGGGCAGCAGTTGTAACCGTTCTTGGTGGAATCCGCATCGAATTTATAACACTGCCATTTGGTGATAGAATAGAATTTGAACTTTTTGTCATTCCAGTTACAATTTTATGGATTATAGCAGTAACAAATGCTATCAACTTAATTGATGGACTGGATGGACTTGCTGCTGGAGTGTCATCAATAGCACTTATTACCATATCGCTGTTGGCGATTTCAATGGGAGACTCTACCAGTGCATTGATAGGATTGATACTGCTTGGAAGTACACTAGGTTTCTTAGTCTACAATTTTTATCCGGCCAAGATTTTCATGGGAGACACTGGTTCTCTCTTTCTGGGCTATATGATCAGCGTACTTTCTGTTACGGGATTATATAAGAATGTAACACTGTTTTCCCTTATCGTTCCAATTATTATATTGGCTATCCCGATTCTGGATACAGCATTTGCGATAGTCCGCCGCATCGTTCATAATAACCCAATATCTGCACCGGATAAATTTCATCTGCATCACTGTATAATAAGACTGGGGTTTTCCCACCGGCAGACAGTAATCATGATCTATGCAATGAGCAGTTTGTTCAGTATTGCAGCCGTGATTTTTACAAAATCGACGCTATGGGGAGCGACAACGATAATTATTTCCTTAGCTATACTCGTTGAAATAATGGTTGAGATAACAGGTTTAGTAAGTGAAAACTATCGTCCAATATTAAGACTGTTTGAAGGAAGTAAAGTAAGAAAGTAAAATAGAATCTGTCCTGCCAAGTCTTATTGAAAAACTACTATCACAGCAACCTAGCTGTTCTCCTAATGGTTTTCTGTTGCCTATTCAAAAGAACGATTAAATCAAAAGCATCAATAATGAAAGCCCCTTCGTATGAGAAGGGGCTTTCATTATTGGTATATATGGAGGTCGCCGTTTTCATAGCGATATTCGAATTCAAGTTTGTCCAGAACTTCTTCAATAGGGACCCCATGGATCTCTCTCTTTTCAAAGAAAGCAGCTTTATCTATCGTTAAATCTTCTCTTTTGATTGTAAACTTCTTGCCTTCATAAGAGGCTTCATATGTTCCATCATCTATTTCCTTGATTTCTACACCTAGATATTCTTCTGCAAACTGAACATCTACAAATAGCTCGCTTTTATATTTAAAAAGAAAATCCCGATAGGAAAAGGTTTCCTCGTTCATAGCGTTTTCTTGGACACCGGATAAATAGTTATCATGTTTAATGCTTGAGGCATAAGCATTTGTAATGCGTTCATTTTCTGTAATGGCATAATTGTTTATTTTTCTTCCTTCAGGTGCATTCACCAAATTATTTACATCGAAGTAGTAAATAAATTTTACTCTCGGATACAAATCAGGGAGATGCTTATACATTCGGGTAATCTTTTCCGTTGCGAAGTCAATGTGAAATAATCCGTCGGTGACTGTATAATTTGTAGCTCCGAATTCGCCGATAACGATAGGCTTTGTATCGCTGTACGTATTATATACGTAGTCCAATAATCTTAACGGATCCTCAAAATCTGATTTTCCTTCCAGGCTATCGTTGTGATAAACCACATTATAAATATTGACTCCGACATAATCAACGTAGTCATCGCCTGGATAAAAGTCCTCTATAGTTCCTTCAGGCATTGTAAATACATTCCAAAGCATCATGACATTAGGGGCCTCTTCTTCCATAACATTATGAACCAGCTTCCATTTTTGAATATACAATTCCTGATTTCCGGAATAGGCTGTCCATGTTCCATTCATTTCGCTTGCATAGCGCAGTAATACTGGAACTCCTGCTGAAGCGGCATCCTTTGCAAATTGACGAAGATATTCGTCGTCTTGTACTTCTTCAAGGCCGTTATTTGGTTCCCATGCAATCTGAGGGAATCCGCCTGCTGCAATTACTTCATTAACCCACTCAGTAGGGAAAGGCTTTCCATATCCTACATATCTGAAATAAGATGCATGTTCTTTACCGGTAAGTTGATTAAATTTATTCATACTTGTATCAATATATTCATCTTGAATGACGTAACCACCTAAATAGATGCCATTCCTTGGCTCATATTTGGCTAAAGGAACATTTTGTCTATGTAGAAATATAGTAGAACCAATCTCCTGATCATAATTCTCCTTTTGTTGCTCTGCAGGGCTTAAAAGTGAGATTGTATTTGTTTGCTTATCAAGGTAATAATCAACTTGGATTCCTAAAAACTTTTCAATATGCCTATCAGGTATAAATATAGTATCTCCTTTGACTTGATATTCGTTAATTTCATCTTCTTTCAAATTACTGTTTTGTACGACCTTTTCCTGATAGGTTAAGGTACTGTCTTGATAGTTCAGAATCAAAGATTGCCCATCTAGTTGAGTATCTAAATCAGTAATTTCTTCAAGGTCGGAAAGCGAGAGATATAAATGGCCTTGATCGTTATATGGTGCGTGATCTGCTTTAAAATGATTGCCATTATATACAATATCCTTTGAATAATTCACGGAATCAGTGGCTATCTCTTTAACTGCCTGTTCAGTTTTATTTAGGATTCCTCCTGGATTTATAGCAATAATTGTCAGTATACCTATTATTACGAATGCTGCTATTATGAATAGAATTTGCTTCTTTCCCACTTTTTATCACCCTTTTTTGATTCAATATGAAGCGAAAATGTTTGCAGTGCTTTTTCTGCAGTTTGAAATGCCATCTCTTTATATGGATTTACATTATTTTTTAAGATTTCCTTTACATCACTTTCATTAGCTAAGGTGCTGATTACCGCCTTATAAAGCTTATCTTCATCCCAATCCTTCTTTTCTACATGTCCAACGATAGTCTGCTCACAAATCTCAGCAAAGGAGTCGATTTTTGGATCATATGAAATCGCGATAAAAGGAATATAATTTATTGCCGAAAAGATAAGGGAATGCAGTCTCATGCCAATTAATAGTTTGGACATACCTATGATAGCTATCTTTTCATTGATTGTTGAATCCCCAGGTGATATGTAGCTTTGTGCGCTCATGAATGATGCCGTTTCTCTCGATGCCCTTTCATCATGTTTTCCGTGCATTGGGACAAATACGATTGTATATCCACGAAGGGCTAAACGATCTAGACAGATTGCTAATTTCCTTTTAAAGCCCGTATCGGAAGACCAATTTCTTACACTTACTGAAATAAATGGTTTATTCCAATTCTGGGATTGCAGCCACTGGCTTACATAGTTACGTTCCTTAAGAATCATTACAGGATCAGGTACAATTGAAGACTGCTGTTTAACTCCAAGATTCAACAGCAGGGATTGAGAATCTTTATCCCTAACTGTAATTCCTTCAACCCCTTGCAAAGTGTTTCTCACAATCCATTTACATAGTTTCCTTCGAATCGGTCCAATACCTTGCGCATAAATGAAGACAGGCTTCCTATGCCATTTGGCAATTTTAATGATGCCGGTGTAGTATGGAATAGATTTTATCCCTGTTGCATCCTGGAGGAGACTTCCTCCACCACTGATCAAACCATCGGAATTTCTTATGGCACGGCTTACTTCATGTATTTTTAAACGATTTACAGCATTGACCTTATAGGTTTCTTTCGTAGCATCAGGATTGTTCGAAAGCACAGTTATTTGGATGTCTGGTTGGATATTTTTCAGGGCAAGAATGATAGAAAACAAGATTGCTTCATCGCCTACATTGTCAAACCCATAATAGCCTGATATTACAACGTGCATTATGACCACATCCTTTTATATACTTTGCCAATATAAGGTGTACAGATTTTGTATAAGTAAATAAGCAGAAGCCCGATAATATATCCAATGACAATACTATAAGCTGTTCTTAAAAAGGATATATGCAAAGGTATATGAAAATGTGTAAAAGTATTCATGATCGACAAAAATCCTATCGTGCCGGGGATTAGTAGCAATTTCCCAAGATTATAGTGTTTGCTCAATACATAAAGCGAAAGGATATATAAAGGGAAGCCAATCAAAAATTCTTTCGTCCTTGGTCGGACATATAAGACTTCCTCCAATGTGTTTCGAATCATCAATTCAATTTCACTGACAGTTCCAGTATTACCCGTGCGACTAATATAATAGATCCCCATTGCTCCTATTATGATAAAAATGATGAGATGCCAATATTTTACTTCTGCTTTAAGTAAATTAATTCCATGATTCTTAAGAAGTATCGTTCCTGGCTTAATAAATAAGTATCCAGCAACAAAAAGAATAGGAAGTATGTAAACCAGTTTCACACCTCTAAATATTTCAAATCCGGTAATAAATGCATTCCCATTCAATAATCCAATTACGATAAATATGCCAAGGAAGCTAATAAAAACGGCTTTGATATATTGGATCGTAATTTTACTAATTCTGTCTGTCCCAATTGCACCAGTGGAGAGAACAGCAAATATTGGTGTGATAACGGCAATAATTAAGGCGAAAGCCTGGAGCAATAAAAGTTTTTGTAATAGGAAATACGATAAAGCTAATAGGCACATAAAAAACACTGCAGATATCCGTAGCCATCTGTTTTTCAAAATACTGGATGCTAAGAAGCTAAACATTACGCCTGCTATAACAAGGGTAATCTCTATCCATAACGGTGTATTTATCTGTTTAAATGGATTGGGAGTACCTGAATGGAACGAGTCAGGCAAACGATCATGCACACCGGCAATAAAACTTTGTGCATTTTCCAAACTCTCTTGAGAATCACCTGTTTGTAAATGTACGAAAACAGAGCGAATATTACGCTCCTTTACAGCTCTTACTGCTTGGTCAATGTTTTCCTCCAAAGTCTTATTGTCCAAACTAATACTATGCAAACGGACTATGCTATAATCCGTCTCTCTTGCTACAGACTGTAATCCCAATTGTCGTGTGAACTCGATTGAATAAAACCGGAATCCAGACTGATGGAGTTTTTCAGCTATTTTATTCATATTCTGTATCTCGGGATAGCCAATGACCTCCTGACCGGAAAATAAAAGATTTGAGTTCTTTTCAGTTTTTAAATCGAGTAATGAATCTACTGTGCTATTATTAATAGCCTGTGCTGAATCACTCGTATCATTTATAACCCTTAGAATATAATTAAGCCCATGTTTCTCAATTTGTTTGATTGACCTTTCATCATAACCAAGTCCTGTTGAAAGCTTTATATCTGAATCTTCCGGAATGAAATAAAAGGATTCCCCGGATATGGTTAACTCTTCAGGGTTGAATGTTTCTACTAGTAAGTCATTGTAATAGGCGGATTCTGATTTTGTGATGTAATACCCGGTTTTGCTTAAATCAACGTTTTCACTATTAGTGAATCTAAGGATATCGTATAGTTCAGACTCATTGTAAATACTAACAATGCCTTCTGCTTCCAAATCGTATATATTAAAAGGATTTAAACTCACCGTTGTTAATCCAGATTCTCTAAAGGAAGAGAGTACCTCATCGATTGTCATGGAGTCATCTATCGTTTTGTCATTGATCTCCTCAAAAGGAGCAGCAAGTTCATATGTTTTATTTTCTGCTTCTGCTTTCCATCGATTGAGTGTCCCCGATGATGAGACCAGTAACAAGACAACTAATACTATCCATATCCAAATGTTTTTTCCCATTACATATGCTCCTTTACTGTTCGCCAGACTGATATCACTTCATTACTTTATTTAAAAATGGAATATCTTTAACCGTATCTTTCTTGATAACTTTAAAGAAGTATAATTGAACCAAATATAGAATGGCTCCAAATACAATTGCCGCTATTACATAAGAGAATGATTGAGTCCTGTTCCAGTCATCAATATTGAAATAAATCGTTGGTAAGCCAATGATTGCACCCATAATAATGGAAGAGAAGATCATTTTAAATGTTTCAGAATTGATAATTGTAAACTGTATTTGTTTGTATATATACAAAGTATTCATCACAAATAAGACAATATATACAAGCAAAGTGGAAAAAGCAGCTCCGTCTAAACCATATAATCGAATGAAATAAATATTCATCACTGTTTTTATTACAACACCACATAAAATAATAACGGCTCCAGTCGTAGCTGAATTAATGCCCTGAAGGATACCTGTACTGAGAACTGTTAATGAAGTAAACACAGAACTAAACCCGATGATTGCAAGCATTGTGCTGCCTTCTAAATTGGTGAATAAAGCAAGGTTCAATGGGAGGGTTAAACCAAGAAGTCCAAAAGCAGCAGGCCAGGATATCAGATGTGTCAGCCAATGAGTCTTTTCAAGAACTGTTCTGGTTCCATTTATGTCTCTTGCTGCCAGCTTTGCTGAAATCAAGGGCACTAATGGAAGTACAATCGAAGTGGCAAACACAGTTGCAATTTGAACTAAGGAAAGTCCCCGCCCATAAATTCCATATAAGTAATTCACATCACTCGTTTCTGCCCCCGCTGAACGAAGACCATAGGAAACGGTAAAGGAATCAACAAAATTTAAAAGAGCCATGGTAATGGAACCGATCGCAATTGGGATTGAGACCTTTAAAATTTTTATGCTCCAACCTTTAAAGATTCGGAAAGAGAATTTCTTTGCTATAGGTAAATTGAAATTGGTCCTCTTATATTTCCTCCTTAAGTAGAGAAGTGATGAAAGTGCGCCAATAACAGAACCTATCATAATACCGCCGGCAATGATTTCATCTGAATAATTTTTCATGACGAAGATATAGGCGGCAACAAGAATTAACCCAACACGGACTACTTGTTCAATCACTTGAGAAACAGCGGTGGGCCCCATGTTACCAAAACCTTGAAAAAAACCCCTGTAAACTGCCATATATGGAGCCACGAGCAATGTTGCAGCTACTGTGATAAGTGCTAATTCAGTAGTTGGGCCTCCTAACAGATTAGCAATTGGGGATAAGAAACTGTATATGATAGTGAAACTCACAACCCCAAATAATAGGCCGAGAATACTTGCCGTCATATGTATTTCTTTGATAGCGGAAGCTTCATTGTTAGCTCTTGCTTCAGCTATCAATTTAGAAATTGCAAGTGGAATACCCGCAACCGACAGTATGAGTGCAACCATATAGACCGGATAAACTAAGCTGAATATACCGAGCACCTCATCACCTGCAATATTCTGCAGTGGGATTCGAAAGATGCTTCCCAACACCTTAGAAAGCAATGTAGCAATCGTTAATATAAAGGTGCTCTTTATAAATACAGATTGGGTCATGAAGTAAGCTCCTTCGCTTTCTGTTTGAGAATATGGATAGCGAACTGCGGAAGTGCCATCATTCGTCTCCAACGGGTCGGTTGTTTCAATAAACGGTAGAACCATTCTAAGTTCACTTTCTGCCAGAAAACGGGTGCCCGTTTGACCGTACCGGCTATGACATCAAAAGACCCGCCAACACCGATAAATACACCTGTTTCAAACTTATCAAGGTTTTCTGCAATCCATTCTTCCTGACGAGGTGCACCTAATGCAACAAATATAATGTCCGGTTTTGATGTCCCAATCTTTTCCGTAAGGACATTATCCTGCCAGTCAAAGTAACCATCATGAGAACCAGCTATATGAATAGCTGGATAAGTGGAGGAAATAGCAGTTATTGTTTTACGCAAAGTCTCATTCTTTGCGCCAAGGAGAAATATCCTATAGGCATTTCTATTCGCCACTTCTAATAATTGCATCATCGTATCGTATCCTGTAACACGTTCAGGCAGGGGGGAGCGCAGTAGTTGAGCTGCTTTTACTACACCTATTCCATCAGCGGTTATATATGTTGCCTTATGAATACAATTCATAAGATTGACATCCTCATTTGCTTTCATAACAATTTCGGGATTGGCAGTAATAACAAATGTCTTTTCATTTTGTTGGATACGTTGATCCAACAGCGAAACAAAAGATTTCTGATCAGTATGTAAAAAGGGGACCCCCAAAATCTTTACTTGTTTCATTCCTCATCGAACTCCTTTGAAATGATAAGATTTCAGGAGGAAATATTCCCTCCTGAAACCCGCTCATTATACGTCCTCAATTTTCTGGTTTGACAAAATCTCCATATATCCAAGCAAGTTGATCTTCAAAAATAATTTGTACCCAATTATCTTTGTGAACCAGCTCTCCATTTTCATCTGCTATTCCAAAAACATGGTCACCATTAACAATTTTACCGATGATTTCACTCGTATCATTGGATTCACTTCTCACATTTAACCTAGTTTCCGTACCCACGATTTGCAGAAGGTTATTAATGTCAATAAACTTACTGAGAATCCAACCCTCTTGTTCACCATAGACGACCAAATACCAGCCCTTCTCATTTTTACCTTTAATCTGAACCTCTGCAGCGATGGGAATCTTGGTAATGATAGTCTCTGGATTTGAGCTATCTGGCTCTGTTCTTAAGTGAACATTGTCGCCATTAGTCTTTCCCATAAGTTTAACTGGATATTGATCAAATGTTTGATCAATTTCGGGATTATCTTCGTTTAGAGAATCTGGTGAGGCTTCCTCTTCCGGAATAACTCCAGTATCTCTTTCCTCCGTCGAATCTGTTCTCTCAGCATCACGTCCGATTGCTGAATCGTCGCTAGAGAGACTCCTTAAATCCCGATTCAACCGAATATAAGCACTGGAGACCCATCCAGTTGTTCCATTTGCATTAACTTTATACCAGCCGCCATTTTCACCAATAAGAGTTACGGGAATGTCTGTACCAAGTGTATGAATAATGTTAAAGCTTGTAGTAGGACCTTTTCTTAGATTTAGGTTTGCGGTTGTTACACCAATTTTTCCGTTCTGTGTAAGATCAACATGATACTGTAATTCGCCAGATGGTTTAGATGTCTTCCCTGGCTGGTGGTTAAACGTTGGAACATCATATTTTAAAACATATGAATCCAACAGATTATATATTTCCTGGATACGGGTTGTCTGCAATACTGCCCAGCTGACATGGGTGGCATATTGAGGATATCCTGGACTGCTTGGATTCCATCTCATCTTATAGAGTGTATCCTGTCCACTGTTTATATACCCATCAGCGATAAATGCAGCACCACCTATTATGGCGTCCCTCGGAGTGAACCAGCCCTCTTTATATGCATGCTCAGAACCCAGCCTTAAGGGATTACTATCATATGCTCTTATTCCATACATATTATATGTCTTTTTTGGATATACACTTTTACCATCCACTGTAGAAACAAGGATACCTTTAGCAAGCTGGGAAGTACCATTCCCTGTTTCATGAAGTGCATGTGCGATCAAATAGACCTCATTGACGTTATACTTCTTTCCTGCATCGATGAATGCTTGTCCCTGGCCTTCAAGAATTCCTTTTCCCTTAAGAACCTTTTCGTTTATCTCCTGTGCATTTAATCCAGCATTTTGAGATAGAATGAGAAATTGCAAATAGTCACTTGATCCCTTGGAGTAATTATTTGGATTAGCATAATAGGATACCAGTTCTTCACTGGCCAGGTAGATACCAGATCCATCCACTTTTGGTGTCTTAGTCATTTGGATGTTGACCATTTCATTAAAATCTAAGTCATAATGTGTAGTCGTCACAATTTCTTTTCCTGTTTCACTGATGCTGAGCAGTCGATTCAGAATTGCAGCTGCTTCTCCGCGAGTAGTTGAAGCCATTGGATGAAAAGAAGTATTTCCATTTTTATCGATCTTTCCGACCATTATGTCCAAATACAGCAATTGCTGTATTGCAGAATAATAGATTGGATTAATATCTGGTGTATCTACGAAATCCAGCGGTGCTTCTCCAGCGCTAATTCCAGCTATGGCTAGAGCCCTTTGTACCATAGCCGCCATTTCTTGTCTGGAAATATTTTCATTCGGCTTAAATGAACCATCTGGGTACCCATTAATTAAATCATGAGCGGTTGCTGATGCAATTGCAGAATAATACCAATCACTCTTATCCACATCGTTAAATGCTACGGATTGAGAGGCTTGGGATATTTCCAAGCTCCTTACAAGGAAAATAGTGAATTCAGCACGAGTTACATGCCGGTTTGGTTTATAAGTTCCGTCACTGTATCCGACGATTACCCCTTTTTCTATTAATGCTCTCATATCATTTTCGAAATAATGACCACTTATATCATCTGAAGCAAAAGCTCGCGGGGCAAATAATGATAGTACCATGGCCAATAAAACGACATAAATCGGGAGTCTTCTTGTCTTTATGTAAGATCCTCTCCTTTCATCTACTATTCTAATCATCATGCAAATAAGTTTTGCAAATTGATTTTCAAAACTAGAATAATAGATAGTGCTGTTGAAATTACATGACCAATATTAGTACATTAAACTATGAAATGCATTACGTTTTACAGATAATTAACATTATTTACTAAAAATTTATAAATAGAAAAAGAAGCCCCTTACTTGAAAGCTTTCCTTCCGAGTAAGAGACTTCTCATATAAATACCTTTTCTTTTGTTTCCTCTTTTTCTTCTACTCCAGCCAAAAATCGAGCTAAATTGATACTGGAATTTCCAGTGGAATATTCATTCCATTGCTCTTTAAATGATTGTATCTGATTCATATCAAAGGCCTTTTCTCTGATAGAATATATAATTTCGTAAGTCGTTGAGACTACTGGCCCAGGCATTTGATTTCCATAATCATTAATAAGTCCGCTGGTAATTTTATATTGTTCCATATCATAGGCGAAAAATATCATCGGCTTCTCCAATATTGCGTACTCAAAAGGAATGGAGGAATAGTCGCTAATCAACAAGTCAGTAATGAGCAATAGCTCGTTAGTGTCCTTGTAATCGGATACGTCATATACAAAATCATCAAACTCTTCGCTTATAACATAGTTGGAAACAGCAGGGTGGAGCTTAATGAACAGCACATATTCATCTGAAAGCTCTCTATACATCTGAGGAATATCCAATTCCAATTGATAATCGGTGAACTGATCTTCACGGAATGTCGGTGTATATAAGATAATCTTCTTGTCACCTATTAAAGGATATTTAGAATGGATATAATGATATATTTGCTGTTTTTTCTCTTGGTTAAATAAGATATCTGAACGTGGAACTCCCGTACGCAAAATGCGATTATTGGTAATTCCAAAGCTTTCCCGAAAGGTATCGGCCATTTTTTCGGAACCAACCACTGTATAATCAAAGCGATCATAAACCTGTTGGAAACGATCAATCGCTCTTTGGCTCCTCGTCTCATTGGAAGGGTCCTGAAGGCCGAAATGTTTAATCGCTCCTGCAGCATGCCAAAGCTGTATACACGTTGTACCCGGTCTAAAGTTTGTAACTGCTAAAAAACCAAAATAGGTATCTACCAATACCGTAGTAGCGGTAGCCAAATGGTAGATGGATTTTAAATAATCAATTGGATGCTTCATATTGAATGAGATAATATTAGCAATAGAGTCAT
The DNA here is from genome assembly GCF_000285495.1 of Oceanobacillus massiliensis str. N'diop. Classification (GTDB taxonomy): domain Bacteria; phylum Bacillota; class Bacilli; order Bacillales; family Amphibacillaceae; genus Oceanobacillus; species Oceanobacillus massiliensis. Next base: position 659,989 of record NZ_HE610976.1, on the reverse strand, counting down.
CGAAATTATATTTGCAGGAACTGTCTTTCAAAATCACTATCTCTTCATCTGATAGCTTTGTTAAAGATTTGGCAGTGAAAAAAACATTATCCCCAAACGAAGCAACACCAACGGTTTTGTTCTTTTGGGGAAATAGTTTAAAAGTATTAAAGAGTATACGGAAAACAAAAAGGTAGAGAGATATTGCTAACTCTCTAACCATTGTTTGCTAGGTTTAAATCTGACTTGATCTTAGTAGTGGAGATACCTACTGTTCGCGGTAAATAAACAACTTCACAATGTTCCTTCAAGAAGTCAAATTCGCCTTTCCAGTCGTCTCCCATTACAAAGACATCAACAGTGTGATTTTGTACATCTTCTACTTTTTGCTCCCACGTATTCTCAGGAATTACTTCATCAACATATCGAATAGCTTCCAGAATAGCTTTACGCTGTTCGAAAGTATAATAAGCTTTTTTATCTTTAAGGGCGTTAAATTCATCAGATGAAATGGCAACGATCAGATAGTCACCGTATTCTTTAGCTCGACGTAGTAAATTTATATGACCAGTATGGAGTAAATCGAATGTTCCATATGTGATTACTTTTTCATTTTAACAACCTCCGTTGAGTTTCTTATATAGTATTATAACATATTTTTACGTTAATTTAATAATGACTTTACATCTACTTAACAATTTCACTACAAGTTATTATACTATCATTCACTTCTAATTGAAATAGTAATTTTTTCAAAAAAAGAACCATATGCTAAGTTAATAGCATATGGTTCTTTTTAACAAAATTTACTTTTTATTTAATTCTAATATATTGGGTACCATTAGTTCCGCCGCTTACCCAAGCTTGTTTTCCATTATAATAAATTTTATACCATTCATTTTGTCTAACTATCTTATTGTTAGAATCCAGTACTGCAGCCAATAATTCATTGCTCACACTGCCCACTTTAGTACCATTAGGTGTTTCACGTACATTTAGATTAGTTGCAGTGACCTCAAGTAGATTTATTAGATTTACATAATCACTGTGTACCCATCCGGTTTTGCCGCCAGATGTAACCTTGTACCAATTGTTATTATTGGTACCTTGTACTTTAATTGAAGTACCATCGGCAAGACTTCCTATTTTAGAACCATTAGGAGTACTTCTAATGTTCAACGAAGGATCGGCATCAACAATACCATATACATTATTTGGATAGGCTGTTTTAACTGCCTCCGAAGATTCGCTTGAATTCGGATTTCCTGACGAGTCAGGTTGATTTTCATATTTAGGGATATCAAAAACCAAAATATAATCCTCTATCAAATTGTAAAGATTACTAATGTTTTTGGTTTGTGCAACAGCCCATGCAACGTCTGTTGCATATTGATGGCTCCCAGGTGCATCAGGATTCCAACGCATTTTATACAATGTGTTTTGTCCAGAGTTAATATAGTTATTTCCTATAAATGCAGCTCCACCAACTATTGCATCTTCTGGGGTAAACCAACCATGATCGAATGCATACTTTGCCCCGCATTCTAAAGGGCAAGCATCTTTAGCGCCAATTCCATACATATTATATACAGTATATGCTGCATTACTTTTACTTACTACATTTCCATTTTTATCTACAGGAACACCGATAGACAAACTTGAAGTGCCATTACCAGTTTCATGTAGAGCGTGAGACATTAGATAAATCTCATTTATACTATACTTTTTACCGCCATTTATAAATGATTGCGCTGTACCGGCAAGTATTCCTTTGCCCTTCAATATCTTTTCGTTGATTTCATTGGCATTTACTCCAGCTGTTTCAGCTAGATCAAGAAATTGGAAAAACTCGCTATCACCTTTATGAAAGTTGGAGGAATTCACATAATATGCCACTTGCTCACTGGAAGCATTTACAAATCCACCATCTTTCCATACTTGTGGTGCTTTTTCCATCTGAGTATCGACAACTTCATAGTAATCGCTCTCGTAGTCAGTTTCAACATAAACATCACCAGTAGTTACATCATCATAATGGATATAACCAGTTTTAGGCTTTCCATCTACATAGACTAAAGCTTCATACCAGTTCTTAGAGAATGTTTTAAATAATAGATTACTGCCACTTTTATAATTTTTTAATACACTGGAGTCTCTAGAAGCCTTTGAGTATATATTTGTTGGATTTTTTGACGCGCGTCCTTGTAAGGATTCTTGTGTATCTTGTATGTTTTCAACATCATCGATATGAATATAGCCAGAGGTTTTTTTGCCATTAATATAAACGAATGCTTCGTACCATCCACTAGTAAAAGTTTCATAGTAGAGGATATGGCCCTGATCATAAGTTTTCAGTTTACTAGAATTAGTAGAAGCCTTAGAGTATACAGCAGTTGGTTTTTTTAAACCTATACCAGTCAAAGATTGTTGATTTTCTGAAATTTGTTCAACATCTGATTTATTGATGTAACCTGTAGTTTTTCTGCCATTAATATAAACGAATGCTTCATACCACTCACTAGTAAACGTTTCATAGTAGAGGATATGACCCTGATCATAAGTTTTAAGTTTACTAGAACTAGTAGAAGCCTTAGAATAAACGGCTGTAGAATTTTTAAGCCCAATACCTTTTAAAGTTTCTTGATCGGAAACGGAAGTGTCAACATCCGATTTATGGATATAACCGTTATGTTTTTTTCCATTTACATAAACTATAGCACTATACCATTCTCCTGAATGTGATGTATATAGTAGAATAGAACCTTTGCTATAAGACTTTAAAACGTTGCTTCTTGAAGTGCTATCATATACATTAGTAGAATCTTTCAATGCAACGCCTTGATAAATTTCCGCAGCAAAAACTTTACCGCTTGTGCTAGTTGGAATTATTATTAGTGTAAATACTAGTGCAAGGAAGCAACTAACAACGACGAATTTACATTGTTGACCTTTTCTCAATTAATTGTTTTCCCCTCTCTTGCTTTTGATATATCCTTACGCTGTTAATAATATTTCTATTCACTCCTATCTTAATTAATTGAAGGATATACCTATTATCGCAAGAATCATATGAAATGTTAAGTCTTTCTATAAAAAAACTATATATTATGTCGAAATATTTCTCTATTTTGTCATTTTATTGTATATTAACATCTTGTTGTAAGGGTATCTAATCTCTTGTTTATTTGATAATATAATTTTATGTTTTGTAATAGTGGAAGGTAGAGGGAGTATCATATGAGAAGTAATAATAAATTTTATGGAAATTCGTCGGTATACTTAGTGCAAATATTAATCTTATTAATTCTAAATACGATGGTACGCACACAATACGACGTGCTAGTGAGCATAGGAACTATAAGTACAAATTTAACATTTATTCTTATGCTCATATTTTTAGTAAAAGGAATTATAGATAAAAGGCAGTTTGATTTAAACTTAAACAGGATTTACCTAGCATTGTTTTTATATATGATTGTTTATAGTATTAGCTACATTACAACACTTCAAGTTGATGCTTTTTATTATATTCAATTAATTTTGCTTTTCATTTTCATTCTGGAATCTACAAGAATGAACATGGGAATAATGAATATTAAGTTAGTAGGCTATATAATGGGGATTACAGTAGTTTTCTTGTTTATTCACTGGATAGCTTCCGGTCTTTCATTTGATGGGTTTAAAAGCATATTCCGTAATCCAAATTATTTAGCTGTATTATTATTTTGTGTTCTATACTTTAAAATTATTGCATTTAAATATAGTAGTAGCATGGAAAAAGTTTATATTGCATTTTTAATTTTTATAAATTTAATTTTAATTTTCGCAACTAATGCTCGATCTGTCTTGGTAGCGATTGGAGTAATAGTCGTATCAAGAGTAGTGTTACAATATTACTCGAAATTTTTCCCTTATGTTTTTCACATGGTTATTATTCTAAATTTATTATTTTTATTCATTTATACTAAAATACAAAATTCACATGTTGGAGTGTACTTAAATGATTTAAGTCTTCATTTTTTTGGGAAACCACTTTATCACGATTCAGGTAGAAGCGTAATATGGGAGCAACTGTTTCAGAAAATCTCCGAAAACCCGCTGTTTGGCTACGGTCTAGGGACAAATGCAAAAGATCTTATAGTAACAAACTACACAGCTCATAATCAGTTTTTGCAAATAATAATTGAAGTAGGAATGGTAGGATTCGTAATTTTCATATTTTTATTATACTCAATTTGGAAATTATTGATTAAGCGGTTGGATAGTAGTGTGGCGGTATGGTCTGCTTGCTTCTTTTTAGGGATTTTAGTGTATGAGAATTTTGAAATGACATTATTCCAAAATAATTACTCAATAGCTATACTGCAATGGATGATAATCACTATTGGTATTAATTTTAAAAATTTTGAAAGGAAAATAGACTGAGCATAGTATACTTTAGATTTTAAAGATTATAAGTAAACAGTAACATTTCATCCGGCTAGTAATAATTAGAGTTTATAATGTTTAGCAATTAATCTGTGGATAATTAGAGACCTGGAGAAATTAAAACGTCTGACTATACCGGCGTATGCCTAATCCATGGTTAAATATATTGAGGGGATTAAATTGATAATAGGGCGAACATAGTGAAGGACAACAACTGCGATATAACACTTAAGCGAAAAAGTATATCGATTATAATAACTATAGTCTAAAGTAAACATTGGCAAGTGATTGTTTGGTCTAATATCCCAGTTACACTTGCCAATTGTTTAATTTAGAATTCTATCATCTTTATGAGGCTGACTAAAGCTTTTTTTTATTTAGTGAATTAATCGCATTGAAAATTCTTTCGTTGTTTTTTTTATCAACATTTGAAAATAATAAGTCTTTTTTATCACTGATTTCCGGCGATTCTCTAAAATTATTAGTTATATATTCTTTAATAGCATCTATTAGCATTTCTTTACTCTCAAATATTTCACCAAGAAAGGTTTCTTCAGTTGGACGCAGTATACCATTCTTGAAGAATTCGTTAAAATCAAAATGATAAAATAACACTGGTTTCCCCATGTAATTATAGTCGAAGGATACGGAGGAGTAGTCTGTAATCAATAACTTACTACTTTTTAGCAACTCTTGTACACTGATTTGTCCAAACTCTATAACTTTGATATTTTCTGATTCAAGTTTTTTGAAAAAGTGTATATACTCTTGCATTCTATAATGCGGATAAAATTTTACCTTTACATTATATTTATTAAGAATAATTTTGAGACTTTCACTTTCCAATAATTCTTTGTATTTATAATAATAGTTTGAACTAGAAAAATCTTTGTCGTTTTTAATCCAATCTCTCCACGTGGGAATAATGGTAATACAATTATCCTCTCTTTTTTTCGCTAACAGGTGGTCAAATCGGGATAATCCAGTTATTTCTACCTCACTTGTTGAGTAACCCATAGTTTTTGTAACAAGATCAAACTCAGAATCTGAACTTACACAGAATAAAGTAAATGGAAATTTATAATATTTCTTAAAGTAGTCCACTTTTTTTCGCCCTATCACTCCATGCTGAAGAAATACACGATTATTTTTCTGATAGTTGGTCCAATCAACACTGCGTGTAGGTAAAATATATTCTAAATCATGAGACCCGATAAATGTATTAGCAACTGCCGCTATTCTAAAATGCTTTAGGGAGCCAAAAGTTACAACATTTCCTAAATAATAAATATTTTTATAATCAGGTGAATCAATGTTAATAACATAATAGATATCTTTTTCGGGATATTTTTCTCTACAGTACTTAAAGAAATGATATCCAGTATCTTGAGCAGTATCTGGCCTTTCTCCTATTAACCAAATATCTTTATTAGAATTTAATTTCCTGTCGATAATTTGACCAATTTGCAAATACCACTTTTTGTTAAAAGAATATGAATACGATTCTATTTTGAAGTTGCCTCCAGGTGTATATAGAAGATAGTTTCTTATATTCTTCCCTTTATAAATTAATGAGTTTGTTTGAAGAGCATTATCAGTAAAATAATCGTATTCTTCAGACCCTAACTTTTTCTCTTTCACTGAACCCTTATATTCCAATTTAATATAAAAATCATAAATCTCTAAAAAGTTACTATTCATGGATGATATTTTCTTTAGAGGAATAGTAAAATCGAAACCGGAATACATATACTTTCCATTTAACGGATTTGAAAGTTCTATGTTTTTAATTTGAAATTCTAACTCTATATTAGATTTTCTTTTTCTTATTATAATTGAACGATTGACGTTGTCTGGTCTATCAAAATTAACTAAATCAAAATACGCGTACCCTTTAAACCTTAACTCTTTTTTCGTAAATGAATAAGAGACCACATCTCTTATGATTTTTAAATCAGTTAAAACTATCGATAAGTTGTTGTTGACTGTTGGATAAAGATATATTTGATAAATAGTTTTATCTCTTTTAAACTCATGAAGAGTATCAGTTTCTAAATTTTCAGAAGCCGTAATCTGCATTCTGAATAAAAAATCTACGCCATTTATAGGTATTTTAATATAGATATCCCATCGCTTTTTTTCTGGTTTATTCAAAATTATTTTATCATAATTAATATTCACTTCTAATTCAACTTCGCTATCATTTATTTCATTGAATATTATTTCTTCCTCAGATTTATGATTAGATTTTCTATCTTTTACAATAAATTTTGCTTCAATTAAATTCTTTTTACTTATAAGTTCATTAAGCTTTAAATTACCTGTGATTTTTATTTCATGCTCAGATATAAATACTCCTGATAAGTCACTGATACTAATAACCGTTGTCTTGCTTATTGTTGAAAAGGATCCTTTTTTTGTAGTATAACAGTGCATTTCTTTGCTAACGTTTTTATTCTTAAAGAGTAAGATGTAATTAGCTTTAGTTATAGAGTTATCTTTTATTTTTATGCGATACTTTATATCTTGATTGTATACTAAGTAATAATCCCAATAACCTCTTGGATAGTCATTTTGATTATAGTCTATGGTTGCTTCCCATCTGTTTTCTTCTATTCGTATGGGAAACTGATAGAAGATCTCAGTTTTTCTCTTTTGAATTTTTAATTTCAGTTTATTTTTAATTTCAGTAAGATTTTCCCCCTCTAAGTAGCCTCTTATAGTTAAAAGACCATTCTCTATGTTAAAATTATCTATAAAAACTGAAATGGCATTACTATTTGACATAATGTTACTCCTTTATCCATAAAATATAATCAGTGAATCAATAATTTAACTATAACAAATTTGATAATAATAGTGAATGAAGTTTGGAATACTTAAATTGACGTAAGTAAGAGACAATATTCTTGAGCTTATGTGTATGTAAGGTTGAATAACGTTGTCTATTTATTTATACTAAAAATTGGTCAGACAAGGATTTGTATGAGGAGGAAAAAAATGACTAAAATAAAAAAGGCTATTATACCAGCGGCAGGACTTGGAACAAGATTTTTACCTGCTACAAAAGCAATGCCAAAAGAGATGTTACCTATTGTTGATAGACCAACAATTGAGTACATTGTAGAAGAAGCAGTTAATTCAGGAATTGAAGATATAATTATAGTGACGGGGAAAGGCAAAAGGGCTATTGAAGATCACTTTGACTATTCCTTGGAACTGGAAGAAAATCTTGTGAAGAAGGAAAAATTCGATTTATTGGATAAGATCAAAAAATCAGCGAATGTGGAAATTCACTATATAAGGCAAAAACAGCCAAAAGGTCTTGGGCATGCAATATGGTGTGCAAGGAAATTTATAGGGAATGAACCTTTTGCCGTCTTATTGGGTGATGATATTGTAAAAAGCGAAAAGCCTTGCTTACGACAACTAATTGACCAATTTGAAGAAACTAATTCTTCTATTATAGGTGTACAAAGAGTGCCGGATGAGGATACTCATAGGTATGGTATTATTGATCCACTAGAGAAAAGTGACCGAAGGTATCAAGTTAAAAATTTTGTGGAGAAGCCAGAAAAAGGAACTGCCCCTTCTAACTTAGCGATAATTGGGAGATATATACTGACTCCTGAAATATTCGATTTTTTAGACAAACAACAAATTGGAGCTGGTGGAGAGGTTCAATTAACAGATGCAATAGAACAGCTTAACCAATTTCAAAGGGTATTTGCATACGAGTTTACTGGCAAACGTTATGACGTTGGGGAAAAGCTAGGGTTTATTCAAACAACAATTGAGTTTGGGTTAAATAGAGAAGATCTAAGAGGACCTCTGGAGGATTATCTAAAAGAAATCACCAAAAATATAAATCAATCTAAAGTTTAATTTTACAAAAAACCATAGGAAAGAGAATTTCCTATGGTTTTTCAATTGCTATTGTATTTTTAAACCTAAGTTCGAATTTATTGTTGTATAAAATGATATGTCTTTCTTCCTAATATTAATTCTGTTATAACCTTTATATCTCAAGAATATAGCATAACTGGAAGGTGGGATATCATTTAACTTACTTTCATCTATTACTGCAACTCCTTCACCATTAGAGTTGATTTTAATAGCGAAAGAATATTCTCTAAGTACATCGTTTCTATCTCTAATTAATAAATCATTTACTTCATTAATATAATCACCGTAAATGGATAGTTCTATATAATGTTTCTTATTTTCTACATACCTATTTTTATAAATTGCAAGCATAGGAATTCTAATATACTTGTATTTTTCTTCAGAAAAAGGAGAAATTATATATGGAAGACCCTCTTTAATAATAAAATTTTTAACTTTTTCTTTTTTATCCCACTTAAAGAGCTCTGTTATGTCTTTATAATTACCTTCTAAAAAAAGCTGATAAGCAACCTTGTTGATTGGGGTGAAAGAAACATTCTGAAATATCGTAATTTAACCTTCTTGTGGTTTCTAATACTTCATTAAATTTTTCGTAATATAGATTCTTCTGCTTACTTTTAATGTAATGCTGCCTGTTAAATAATCTGGTTATCGAATCAAATTCATAAAGTCGGTTCAAAATCATCTTTTCTTTTTGGGAATCTAAATTTTTACTCTGTACATAGTTAATAACTTTTATATTACTATCCATTTTTTCCATAACATCGGTTTGCTTGGTTAGTGAAGAATTATTATCATCCAGGCGATTAAGATAGTATATTACTTCTTTAGTAGTAGAAATACTTTTACAGTTAATTAGGACATCTATGAAAAATTGTTTGTCTTCAGCAAATTTCATCTCTGGAAATTTAATGTTATTTTTCTTAATGAGTGATGTTTTCATCATTCTAGCTCGTGGACCTAAATGATGAAATATATGGGGTATGGTAAATGGAGAGATGTTTCTTCTCTCGATATAAGATTCATACTCACCAACAATTTTAGCTTTTTCCGATCCGACTTGAATCGTCTTACCTACAATATAATCGTCATTAGTTTCCTCTAGGATATTAAACATTGTTAATAGACCATTTTGAGCTAACCAATCATCAGCATCCAAAAAGGTTATATATTTGGAAGTTGATAGTTGAATACCTAAATTCCTTGGTTGGGAGGGAGTTCCTGTGTTTTCTTTTAGAAATACAACAATAATATTTTTGTGTTTATTAGCATAATCTAATAAAATTTCCCTTGAGGAATCCGTAGAACCATCATCAACAAGTATGTACTCAATTTGGGAGAATTCAAATGATTGATTAATTACAGAGTCAATCGTCTTCTTTATATAATCTTCGGCATTGTAAACAGGTGTAACTACTGTAATTTTTGCCTTTTTTGAAAATATACTTTTATTTTTAATATAATAACCATCCTTATTATATTGGATATTATTTTCTTTTTCGAAAGCAATTTTCTTTTGTAATAATTCTTCAGACATTGCGCTCACTCCTTATATGTTAAACTTATAATAAATAGATGACTATATCAAGTTTGATACTAAAATTGAAAATAACAATGTATATAGTTATAATATGTCTTGTAATTGATAATGAGAAATGAGAGGAGATTTATTCTCAATATGATTTTAGATAATATAAAAAACATTAAAATAATGGATATAAATTTAGAAAATAATAATTATATAATAACATTACCTGTAAAACAGAGTTTTTTACAGGATATAGACGAGTTTTACTTTACCCTAAAGGAGAGATATTCTAATAACGAAATAAGATTACATTCTTCTTTATTAAAAACTTTAGAAGACTTTAATATATATAATTTAACTTTCTCATTTAATGATCATATCCAGTCCTTTTTGGAAAACGAAATTTGGGATTTATATATCAATCGGGTAAAAGAAGAAGATTTAATGAAGAGAAGAATAAATAGTAACTACGATAACAATCGTTTTCAAACCATTGTTCTTTCAGATCGAAAGAAGATGTTTTATCCGTATACAACCAAAAAAGGGAAAATTTCCTTTAGAATGAATCATTATTTCTTATACACGCAATTTGAAACAGTGAGTTTAACTGAACAAGAAGTGCACTTCTCAGGCTATTTTAATTTTCCGCCGCTATATAAAACAAATGATTATGAAATAAATAACCTGAAGTTAATTATTAAAACAAATACAAGTGAAGAAGAAATTGAAGTTCCAGTGGAACAATTTAAAAGAGAAGATTTAGATGAAAAATATGAAGGTAATGAAAATTTATTACAATGTGGAATTAAGGGTAACTTTATAGTCCCGCAACAGTTAAATCTTGAAAAAAGGGTTTTCTTAAAATTTTATTTAGAGATGACTTACACTGAGAATAATAAGCATCTGACAATGAGAAGTGCTAGGATTAGGGTTAGCCATTTTGGTGAATATCCTATAAAAAATATTTTTAATTACCAAGGTGAAAAAGCAAAGTTAGTAATAAAGCCGACTAAAGAATCTAAATACTTATCTTTTCAATTGGCAAAATACAATTTTAAGAATGAAGTTATTAAAAGAGCTAGAACTAAATGGGTTAGAATCCGAAGAGGGAAAACACTGAAAAAGGCTTATAAAGCTGCCTTTTACCTTTTGGGCAAGCTTCCTGTCAGAAAAAGGTCAGTTATATTTGAGAGTTTTCTGGGAAAACAGTATAGTGACAGTCCTCGGGCTATATATGAATATATGTTAGACAATCCATTAGGATATGATATGTATTGGAGTGTTGATAGACGACATATAAAACACTTCAAAAGCAAGGATGTAAAGACGATAAGAAGGTTCTCGATAAAATGGTTACTCCTAATGGCAAGAGCAGAATACTGGGTTACAAACAGTAGGCTGCCATTGTGGATTCCAAAACCGAAACATACTACCTATGTACAGACTTGGCATGGTACGCCATTGAAACGTCTTGCTGCAGATATGGATGAAGTTCATATGCCAGGGACTAATACTGTTAAATACAAGAAAAACTTTTTAAAGGAAGCAAGTAAGTGGGACTATCTAGTTTCTCCAAATGCATATTCTACTGAAATTTTCAAAAGAGCATTTGAATTTGATCGAAAAATAATTGAGTCTGGATATCCGAGAAATGATTTTCTAATTAACTCCAATAAGGAGAAGATGATAAATGATATAAAAAAATTGTCGAATCTTCCTTTGGATAAGAAAGTGATTTTATACGCTCCTACTTGGCGTGATAATCAATTTTATGCGAAAGGTAAGTATAAGTTTGATCTTCAAATGGATATTGAACGAATGAGGGAAGAATTAGGGGAAGAATATATTATAGTATTAAGACTTCACTATCTAGTGGCAGAAAATTTAGATCTAACGGGTTTTGAAGGATTTGTTTATGATTTTTCTTTCCATGAGGATATTAGGGAACTTTATCTAATCGCTGATTTATTAATTACAGATTATTCATCAGTATTCTTCGATTATGCTAATTTAAAACGCCCAATGCTTTTCTATGTATATGATATAGAGGATTACAGAGACAATCTGCGTGGTTTTTATTTTGACTTTGAATCCAAAGCACCAGGTCCATTAGTTAAAACAACAGACGAAATAATTAGTACTGTTAAAGAAATTGACAATCAAGGATTCCATCCTATAGAAATAACCGAAGCTTTCTATAATAAATTTTGCTATTTGGAAGACGGAAACGCCAGTAAAAGAGTAGTAGAAGAAGTATTTCATAATTAATTATTAAATACTGTATTTGGGCTTGTTTATACAGGCCCGATTAGTTATTGTTTTTTACGTCTGTTGCTAGTATAATTCAATAACATGATTGTAAAGATTAAATGTAGAATTTTGAAAGGAAATACTTATGAAATCTGCGATAAAAGTTATAAAAGAGCAAATAGATCATTTTTATTTAATACGTAGGCTTTCATTATACGAATTAAAAAGCAAAAATAAAAACAATTATTTAGGAATGGCTTGGGAAATAATAAACCCAACTATACAAATTCTTATCTATTGGTTTGTATTCGGTACTCTTCGTGAGAAAGCTCCAGTAGTAGTGGCTGGAGAAGAAATACCTTTCTTTAGTTGGCTGCTAGCTGCATTCTTCTTGTGGATTTTCTTTTATCAAGCAACTATTCAAGGTTCAAAATCCATTTATTCAAGACTTAGAATGTTGTCGAAAATGAATTTTCCGATGAGTATCATCCCAAGCTATGTAATATTTTCTCAATTTTACGCTCATATATTTATGGTAGTAATTTCAATTATTATTTTTCAATTTAATGGGTACTATGTCAATATATATTATGTACAGCTGATTTATTTTATGTTTGGAGCGTTCTGTTTAATTTTTGCAATATCACTTATTACTTCAACGCTTTCAACAATAATAAGAGATGTACACATGTTATTAAATGCAACTTTACGTATGATGTTATATTTATCAGGAGTATTATGGCCAATAACTTTATTAGCAGATATGCCTGCAGTTATGAATCTAATGAAGCTGAATCCTTTGTTATATTTAATAGAAGGGTATCGGGCAGCATTCTTCAGCAATGAGTGGTATTTCGTCTCAAATTGGGAATATACACTCTATTTCTGGGCCGTAGTAATAGTGCTATTACTATTTGGATCTATGTTGCATACGAAGTTTAGAAGACATTTTATTGACTACTTGTAAAGGTTTGTGAAAATTATGGGAAAAGCAATTGTAGCTAATAATATTACAAAAAAATACAAATTATATAAAGGAACAAAAGAGCGGATACTGGACCTAATCACTCCAAAAAGCTACGGAGAAGATTTTTATGCGCTTGCGAATGTCAGTTTTGAAGCTGAAAAAGGAGATATTATTGGATTTATTGGTATAAATGGATCTGGTAAATCAACATTATCCAATATTGTTGCTGGTATAGTCCCTGAAACCTCTGGAACGGTTACAATTAATGGACAAGCTGCTTTAATAGCAGTTTCGTCAGGGTTAAAAGGAGAGCTTTCAGGTAGAGATAATATTGAACTTAAATTGTTGATGCTAGGATTTACGAAAAATCAAATTCATAAACTCGAATCGGAAATTATAGAGTTCGCTGAACTCGAAAAATTCATTGACCAACCGGTTAAGTCCTATTCAAGTGGTATGAAGTCACGCTTGGGGTTTGCAATATCAGTTAATGTCGATCCCGATATACTTATAATTGATGAAGCACTCTCTGTTGGGGATAAAGCTTTTGCTGAAAAAAGTTTAAATAAAATGAAGGAATTTAAAGAGAAGGGGAAGACAATGATTTTTGTTAGTCATTCCCTGGGACAAATGAAAGAATTTTGTGAGAAAATTTTATGGCTTGAATATGGTATGGTGAAAGATTTCGGTTTAACGGATGAAGTAATTCCTAAATATGAAGAATTTCTAGATCGTTGGAAAAAGATGACTAAGAAAGAACGAAAAGAATATAGAAATGCAGGTCTTGCTCGGCAAGAAAGTGCATTAATTACACAATGAAATGAAAGTAATGATTATATAACCTGGAAATATATTTAACTATGCCAACATGAATGT
>NZ_HE610976.1:630254-644924 GCF_000285495.1 Oceanobacillus massiliensis str. N'diop | reverse complement strand
TAAAATGTTGGCTTTTTTATATGTACAACTACTTTCATACCAAGGGTGGCACTTATCTTAGAGTACATCTAAAACTATTTAGAACATTTTACCTCTATACAAATATCCTTGGATTATTTGAAAACACCCCATCTACTCCAAAATCAACTAACTCCTCATACCTTTCTATAGAATTTACTGTATATGGATAAACCTCAAAGCCATATTCCTTACAACTCTTCACAAAACTCCTATCCACATAAACATGATTTGGATGAATGCTTGTTATGTTTAGACCGCTATTTTTCACATATTCCCAAGTATTTAATAGCCGATAATGAAACAACATACCTAAGGGTATTTTAGTTGTCAGTTCCTGGATGTGCTTCAAAGCGATATGATCAAAGGAAGAGATAAAAACATTATAAAAACGTTCATTGTCCCAGAGGCAATGTAGCAGAATTTCTTCAATCCCATCATATATCACAGGGATATTCTTAATTTCGATATTTATAATTAAATTCTTCGGGCAGATAGCTAATACCTCATTAAGTGTAGGTAGTGTAATACCTTTAGAATCCGTACTAAAAGAAGCTCCAATATCAATTTTTTTGATTTCTTCCAAAGTGTAATCTTTAATTTGGCCTTTTACTTCTTTATTAAAACGGCTGAATTTATGGTCATGACAGACAATCAACTCGTTGTCTTTTGTTAGCTGGATATCCAATTCAATCGCTCTTGCTCCAGAATCAATCGCTTTTTGAAAAGCGGGGATTGTATTCTCGGGTGCTTCCGTTAATGAACCGCGATGAGCAAAATTTAAAGTCATAAAATCACTCCTTAATTAAATGATAGATGAAAATAAACACTAAATACAAGTGAAAAGAGAAAAGCATTAAAATTAAATAGGAAGGGTATGTTAACGTTATCGTAAAAGTTTAATTTAATGATGTACAGTAAAGCTCCCATAGATAATATTTATAAGGTATACTTAACCAAGAGAAAAGTCTTTATAGAAAAAAGAGGTGGCTATGTGATTAACATAGTGGTTTTGTCTGCTATATCCATGTTAATTTCATTACTAATTACGCCAATAGTAATTAAATATTCAAAGAAGCTTCATTTGACTGATAAACCAAATCAGCGAAAGGTACATAAAGCGCCTGTACCGACCCTCGGTGGCCTGGCTATTTTTTTGAGCTTTATCATCGGTTTACTTATACAGAATCCGGTTAGTGAATTTCATTTAGCAATTATATGTGCGGCATTTTTAATAGTGGCATTGGGAATTATTGATGACCTGAAAGACTTGTCGCCAAGAGTAAAGATGCTAACCCAAATTGCAGCAGCCGCTTTAGTTGTCTATTGGGGCGGTTTACAGGTTGATTTTATTAATTTACCATTTGGCGGTCGATTTGAGTTCGGGATATTGAGTCCGCTTATTACTATCTTCTGGATTGTCGGAGTTACCAATGCGATTAATTTTATTGATGGATTGGACGGGCTAGCGGCAGGGGTATCATCTATTGCATTATTGACTATTGCAGGTATGGCGATGAGTATGGGAGATGTATATGTAACTACGATGGCTCTGGTTCTATTTTTCAGCACGGTCGGATTTTTACGCTATAATTTTTTCCCTGCAAAAATATTTATGGGCGATACGGGGGCTTTGTTTTTAGGATTTATGATTTCCGTATTAGCTTTGCTTGGCTTTAAGAACGTTACGTTTATCTCTTTTATAGTTCCTATATTCATTTTAGCCGTTCCGATATCGGATACACTAATAGCAATGATTAGAAGGTTCATCAATAAGCAACCAGTATCAAGCCCGGACAGTTCCCATATGCATCATCGTTTTATTAGATTGGGGTTTACCCATAAACAGGCGGTTTTACTAATTTATGTACTAAGCGCAATGTTCAGTTTAGCAGCGGTATTATTTTCCATGACAACAATATGGGGATCCATCCTAATTTTTATAGTAGCAATGTGTGTAATACAAGCGCTGATTGAAAATCTGGAAATGATAAACAGTGATTATAAACCGCTAACGAATTTATTTAAAAAAGCATTGAGACATAAATCATAATCACTTTTATTAAGGTAGAAAAAAACTGCTGAGCCTATAGAGCTCAGCAGTTTTTATTTAATATGGTGATGTATCGTTGTTTATAGTAGTTTCCGAATCACTTGCCGTTGTGTCAGCAGATTTTACTTCCAAATGATCTTGTAGCAATTGTTTGGTTTCATTTAAAGCAACTTCATCAAGTACCCAGTAATAGGTGCTTCCGGGCTGCGAATCATAACCCTCTAAGGAAATGGTTTCAAAGTCTAGGTTAGTTCCTTTAGTTCCATAAGAGATAAAGCTCTTCATTTCGCTAAAGGTCATGTTTGTTGTCATATTGCTTCCAACAGCCTCTAAGATATCATCATATTTCAATAGCGAGTTCACTGAAACAGCCTTATTAATGACGGCTTTAATGATTTCTTGCTGCCTTTTACCACGCTCAATATCGTTATCAAGCTTTCTGGTTCGTGCCAGTGCAAGTGCTTCTTCACCATCGAGGTCCTGCAATCCCGGCATAAGATGGATAGCGCCCGCCATGTCCTTGGAATTCTGTTCATTTAATTCATAAGGAACATCAACCTCAATGCCATCAACCGCATCAACGACATCGATAAATGCTTCGAAGTTAAGCTTGACATAATAGTCTACTGGAATATCCAATAAATTCTCAACTGTTTCAATAGTTGCCTCTGTCCCGCCATATGCATGGGCATGATTAATTTTCGTCTCGTAACCCACTTCTGGGATATAAACTAAGGAATCGCGCGGAATACTCACTAATTTTACGCTTTTATCATCTTTATTCAATGTGGCAAGCATGAGTGTGTCTGTTCTTGAATTCTCAGCATTATTACGCACATTGCTTGCATCCACACCCATAATTAATACAGATACATTATCAATGTTGGGATCAACTGCAGCATCCCTGAGTTCAGATTTTTCCCGGCCATCCTTTTCGTAGGACTCTGACAAAACTGTATCTGCTTTGATATATAAATAGGAGGCATAGGATAGAATAGCTACAAAGGCTATAACAACTGGAAGTAAAATAAAATAAACTCGTTTCCGGAGTTTGCGTTTCTTTCTTTTGACAATACGCGTTTCTTTTGAATTGTATTTAGACATATATTAAATCTCCCTTTTATTTAACTGCTGGAGTATATTCAGTTGCTACCAAAATTACTTAAAATGATATAGAATAAAAATATAACTTTTAATAATATCACATTTCATATAGGAATTGCGTTAAGAAAACACTAACATCAATTTTACTATGAATATACCTATTCGTAAATACAAATTTTATTACATTTATATTATTCAATAGATTAGACGTCTATGTATCTTGAAAGGTTGCTAAAAAATGAAGAATTCTATAGAAACAGTAAAAATTATGGATATAAGCTTTATAAACACAACAAAAAAGGACTTATTGCATTATCATCTTTTTCCGAAGCTTAACACCGGACAACAGTGTTTTGTTGTAACAGCTAATCCTGAAATAGTGATGAAGGCAAGAGAAGATGATACATATAAGCAAATAATCCAATCGGCAGACTATGTTATACCTGATGGCAGCGGGATAATAATGGCAGCAAATTATATAAAGCAGCCACTTCAGGAAAAAATTCCCGGCTATGATTTAATGATCGATTTATTAAAATTTGCAGAGATTCAAGGACTAAGCTGCTATTTTCTTGGAGCGAAGGAGTATATAAATGAAAAAGCGGTTTTACAAGCAGAAAAACAGTTTCCAAATTTAAAGATTGCTGGATATCATCATGGATTCTTTGAAATTGACGATTCTGTAATTGCTGATGAGGTAGCAAATTCCAATCCTGACATTGTTCTTGTGGCTTTAGGGTTTCCGAAACAGGAGCAATGGATAGCGAAACATAAGGACAAGTTTTCCAAGGGACTTTTTATGGGAGTGGGGGGGAGCTTTGATGTTTTGGCAGGAGAAGTGAAGCGTGCGCCGAAACAGTGGATTAACCTCAACTTAGAGTGGCTATATCGCCTATTGAAACAGCCCTTTAGATATAAACGGATAATTAAGGTATTTGAATTTATGTTTCGAGTGATTTTAAAGAAATAGAACAACTCCTCATTCCTTGGTTGAAAACTGACTAGCAGTTTTTATGCGATTCCCAAATGTTTAAGAAGATATCAATTATCGCACCATGCAATCTTTACATAAAATTAATTTCATTAATAATAAAAATAGCCAATAATGATGTTAGAATAAATATAACATATAAAACATAACGGGGTGACAATATCAATGACTAAACGCATTCGAGTAATGACTATCTTCGGGACAAGACCTGAAGCAATCAAAATGGCACCGCTTGTCCTTGAATTAAACAAACGTGACGAGGAATTTGAATCGATCGTAACAGTTACCGCACAGCACAGGGAAATGCTCGATCAGGTTCTGGAGATTTTTGACATCACCCCAGATTTTGACTTGAACATTATGAAAAAACAGCAGTCTCTTGCACAGATTACGACGCGCGCCCTTGAGGGACTTGATGAGGTTATGAAGGAAACCAAGCCGGATATTGTTCTCGTACATGGTGATACAACAACAACGTTTGCGGCCTCACTGGCTGCATACTACAATCAGATCGCTGTCGGGCATGTGGAAGCGGGCCTTCGTACATGGGATAAATATTCCCCCTATCCGGAAGAAATGAACCGCCAGCTTACTGGTGTTATGGCAGATTTGCATTTCTCGCCGACTGAAAAATCAAAGCAAAATTTACTGAATGAAAACAAACGTGCTGAAAGTATCGTGGTTACTGGGAACACTGCAATTGATGCACTGAAAACAACTGTAGATGATAACTATTCCAGTCCTATTCTGAACCAATTGGGTGATAAAAGACTTGTCTTAATGACGGCCCATCGCAGAGAAAATCTTGGCAATAACATGGAGCAAATGTTTAGAGCAATTAAGCGGCTTGTTAAAGCACATGATGACATCCAAGTGATCTACCCAGTTCATTTAAATCCGCTCGTTCAACAAACTGCAAACGAAATTCTTGGTAATGATGACCGGATTCAATTGATCGAACCTCTAGGAGTTGTCGATTTTCATAACTTCGCATCACGTTCCTATCTAATCCTGACTGATTCTGGTGGCGTGCAGGAAGAGGCCCCTTCATTGGGAGTACCTGTCTTAGTGCTGCGAGATACAACAGAACGGCCGGAGGGAATAGATGCAGGGACACTGAAATTAGCGGGCACGGATGAAGATACAATCTTCAATCTAGCTAATGAATTGCTCTCTGATGAAGAAGCACATGATAAAATGGCTAAGGCATCCAATCCTTACGGGGACGGAGAAGCATCACGCAGAATTGGGGATGCGATCGTAAGTTATTTCGACAAATAGAATATCAATAAGAGCCAATGGTATTTGTGAACAGTACAAACACCATTGGCTTTATTTGTTGAATGAAGGATTATAAAAAGTAAACTGTTCGATTTATTACGTAAAACTGACATAGGCTAATGAGATTAAATGATAATCAATGGAATAAAACACTTTCTCCTCTTTTAGACATTTATCGAAAAAAAGTTCAATTTCCCGGGAAATATCGACAATATAGAGAATAAGATTAGAAAGGAAAGGGCTAATTAATAAAATGGAATAAGACAAAATGAATACATTCTGTCAACTTTTACAAAAAAACGATGAAATTCTTCTTCAGCGGTAGTATAATTTCTGGGTGTCCTAATGCTTTACTTTTACAAGTTTTAGGACAGGAGGAATTTTTCTCATTCTTATTTAAAACGATAATCAACTATCATCTTCACATGCATTCTAACAACAGGAGGTTTCTCATATGATGAATTATTTTCAAAATCTAGGTAAGTCCCTGATGCTCCCGGTAGCTGTCTTGCCGGCGGCTGCTATCCTAATGGGAATCGGGTATTGGATCGACCCGGATGGCTGGGGTTCAGGAAATGTGGCTGCGGCATTTCTAATAAGTGCTGGTAGTGCCATTTTAGATTACATACCAATCCTTTTTGCGGTCGGTGTAGCCATCGGGATGACAAAGGCAAAGGATGGTCCAGCCGCACTCAGTGGGTTGGTCGGCTATCTCGTGATTACAACTGTTCTTTCTACGGATAATGTTGCTAACCTGCAGCAAATAGATCCGGAAAATGTAAACATGGCTTTTGGTTCCATCGAAAATGTTTTTATTGGAATTATCTCCGGGTTAATTTCAGCAGCTATATACAACAGGTATAGCAATGTAACTTTGCCGGATGCATTTGCTTTCTTTAGTGGAAAACGGCTCGTGCCAATCCTAACGGCAGTTGCGATGCTTATCGTATCTATCGTTATGTTGTTTGTATGGCCGGTTCTATACTCTGGATTAATATCCTTTGGTACGGCATTCAGTAATCTGGGAGCGGTTGGAGCTGGGTTATATGGATTTTTCAATCGTATTCTGATACCAACAGGACTGCACCATGCATTGAATAATGTTTTCTGGTTTGATGTTGCGGGCATCAATGATATCGGTAATTTTTGGGATGGTAATGGTGTAAAAGGAGTAACTGGAATGTACCAGGCCGGGTTCTTCCCAATCATGATGTTCGGTCTTCCGGCAGCAGCACTTGCGATGTACCATACCGCAAAAACAAAGCGCAAAAAGCAAGCCGCATCGCTACTCATGGCTACTGCTTTTGCTTCCTTCTTTACCGGTGTAACAGAACCACTTGAATTCTCATTCATGTTCTTGGCACCAGCACTTTATTTCGTGCACGCTGTACTGACAGGGATTTCCTTGGCAATCGCAGCAGCCTTTGACTGGACTGCCGGATTTAGCTTCAGTGCTGGATTGGTGGACTTTGTCTTGAGCTCGCAGCTTCCTATGGCCAATGAGCCATATATGCTGCTCGTACAAGGACTGGCATTCGCAGTAATTTATTACTTCTTATTCCGCTTCCTTATTGTCAAATTCAACTTTAAGACACCAGGCCGCGAGGAAGAAGATTCGGAAACGGCAGCAACAGAGACTACCGCAAAAACAGGAGACAGGTTTGCTGTTATGGCTGCACAAATTTATGCTGGTCTCGGTGGGGATGATAATGTATCCTCTGTTGATAATTGTGCAACTAGACTAAGAGTAGAAGTGAAAGACATGGATAAGGTAGATCAAAAGGGGCTAAAAGCAACTGGTGTTCCTGGTATTAATATTGTCGGCAAGCACAACATCCAAGTCATAGTAGGGACACAGGTACAGGCGGTTGCAGAAGAAGTGAGGAAAATCCGTAAACAATAGATTGTTCTCAATTAGCAGGCTGGTGCTCCACGTGGAGTGCTGGCCTTTTGGATAGATGGCCAGAATCGATTGAACTGATTATGAGACTAATTCAGGATGGTGGTGGAACAGTCAAGCCAATCTCGTCTCCTGCTTGACCTGTTATTACTTAAAGTATTACTATTAAAATTAAACATTTTATGATAAATTAATGTGCCAAAAAGGCTGAATATCGAAATTTGTTGAAAAGTTGGAGGGAATCTTATGTTTAAGAAGTTATTTGGCAAGAAGGAACAGGAGAAATTTGCTGCACCAATGACAGGTGAAATCATTCCGATCACAGAAGTACCGGATGAAGTATTTTCCGGAAAGATGATGGGAGATGGTTTTGCAATTGTCCCTAAGGATAGCACAATCGTTTCCCCGATTGACGGTAAAGTCGTAAATATCTTTCCGACAAAGCATGCAATCGGTCTCCTATCTGAGAGCGGCAGAGAAGTTTTAATACATATCGGGATTGATACAGTTGAATTAAATGGTGAAGGCTTTGAGAGCCTCGTTAAGGAGAATGACCATGTACAGGCTGGGCAACCGTTAATGAAAGCCGATTTTGAGCTTATCGCAGCCAAGGCCGCATCAACCGTTACTCCAATTGTATTTACCAATCTTAATGAAGGCGAAACCGTAACGCTTGAAAAACAAGGCAATGTAGATAAAGGTGAAGAAAATATAATTTTGATTAAATAAGCGATCTGCTGAGAGCATTCCTCAGTACGGCGCCCATGCAGCGCCCGGCTAATCTTTGGTCGGGTGTTGTAGTTTAATTGGAATTCGCGCAATAACCATCGAAAAACGCGCGATCCCAGGCCGGATTCGCGCAATAGCCATTGAATATCGCGCAATCCCTCCGGAAAAACGCGCGATCCCACGCCGAATTCGCGCAATACCTCCCGAAAAACGCGCGATCCCAGGCCGAATTCGCGCAATAACCACCGAAAATCGCGCGATCCCAGGCTAAATTTGCGCAACCGCCGCCCTTCCCGCCACAACCTATCCCGCTCCTAAACAGTCTCTAGCCGTGTTCGCTAATAGCCTTCAGTGTCTTCTGTCGATTCTCCATTAGTTTTTCATTCTTCAGCAGCTTATAGGTCAGCAAATCTAATAAAAATAATCCTGGAAGTTGTGTATTTATAAATTTTTCATCTTCTATGTATTTATAGCTTGTAATCAAAACCACTTCATCGGCCAGTTTGGTCAGCGGGGTTTCCGCATAGTTTGTTATTGCAATGGTGGTTGCTTTGTTTTCTTTTGCCAGCTTTGCTGCGCTGACAACCGATTTTGTCATGCCAGAATTGGAGAAACAGATGATTATATCGTTTTCATTTAATAGTGCACTTTTCATGAGCATTCCGTGAGCATCTGTTATCGATTCGGAGGAGATGCCCATGCGCTGGATTCTGCTGTTGAATTCATTGGAAATCAGGCCGGAATTCCCGATTCCGCAAAATAGTATTTTGCCGGCACTCAATATTAAATCAACGATTCTGGTAGTCTGTTCTTCTGATATGAACTGTTGAGTCGATGTAAGGATCGAATGATAATAATTATAGATGATATCGAAGGTTTTATCTGTTTTGATTGTATCTATAGCGCTTTGTTCTATGGAATATTTCATCTGTTGAAACGAATCAAAGCCAAGCTTTTTGCAGAACCTCGTGATGCTCGCAGGGGATACGTGAATTTCATCGGATAGTTCGGTAATTGTTTTGCTGACTACGGTTTCTTTGTTTGCTGCCAAATGGCGGATGATTTTCCGGTCATTCGTAGTTAGTATGGAGTTATATTTCTGGATTCGATTCTCAAAATTCATCAGATAAATTGTCCTTTCTCGCCGAAGCATAGGGTGAGATTTTGAGTATATATTGTAGAACATCTGTATGTTCATCATGCTTCGTGTTCTTTTATCATAACATGTTAAAAAGATAATCGAAAACAATCCATTGACTGACTTGTTTTCGTTTGATATCATAATAATGAAATTATTTTCAGATTAGGGGGCTTAATATGAAAAGTTTTTTCAGTAAGGCACAGCAGTTTGGTAAGTCATTTATGCTGCCTATCGCAATTTTACCTGCAGCTGGTCTCTTGTTAGGAATCGGTGGGGCACTTTCCAATCCCAATACGGTTGCTGCCTATCCGATATTGGATTTTGTCTGGCTGCAGGCTATATTTACGGTGATGAGCTCGGCCGGTAACATTGTGTTTGCCAACTTGCCGGTTATTTTTGCCGTTGGAGTTGCGATTGGTTTGGCGAAGTCTGATAAGGGTACTGCTGGTTTAGCAGCTTTAATTGGCTATCTGGTTATGAATGCAACCATTAATGCCATACTAATCATTACCGGCAATTTAGCCACTGAAAATCTTTCAGCAGTCGGGCAAGGTACCGCTCTTGGAATACAGACGCTGGAAGCCGGTGTATTCGGTGGTATCGTTGTCGGAATTATGGCGGGACTACTACATAATCGTTTCAATAAGATCGAATTACCCCAGTTTTTGGGATTCTTTGGTGGTTCTCGTTTCGTACCGATTATCACATCGTTTTCCGCTATTATTCTTGGAGTGGCAATGTATTATATCTGGCCGATTTTCCAAAGCCTTATTTTCAACATAGGGGATATTGTTAATGCAACCGGTTATATCGGTACATTTTTCTATGGATTTATTTTAAGAATGCTTGGACCCTTTGGCTTGCACCATATTTTCTATCTGCCATTTTGGCAAACAGGCCTGGGCGGTGCGCTGGAAATTGGCGGACAATTGGTGCAGGGGACACAGAATATCTTCTTTGCCCAATTGGGAGACCCTGGTACAGAGAAATTCTTTGAAGGTACATCCCGTTTCATGTCCGGGCGCTTTATCACTATGATGTTCGGATTGCTAGGTGCCGCTTATGCAATCTATCGTACGGCAAAGCCTAAACATAAGAAGGTCGTCGGCGGTTTAATGCTATCCGCTGCATTGACTTCTTTCTTAACAGGTATTACAGAACCATTGGAATTCTCATTCTTGTTTGTCGCACCCTTATTGTACGTTGTGCATGCTATCTTTGATGGACTTGCATTTATGTTTGCGCATATTTTCCAAATTACAATCGGTCAGACCTTCTCGGGCGGGTTTATTGATTTCATCCTGTTCGGGATATTGCAAGGGCAGGAGCTTACCAATTGGTTATATGTCATTCCAATCGGTGTTATCTGGTTCTTCCTGTATTTCTTTACCTTCAGTTTCCTGATCAAAAAGTTTAATTTCAAAACACCAGGCCGTGAAGATGAGAAGGTAATGGATGCCAATGCAGACGATGAGGCTGGTGCCAAGACTGCCGAATTGACTAAAGAAGGACGCCCATATGCCATCATCGAAGCGCTTGGCGGCAAAGGAAATCTGATGGATGTAGACAACTGTGCAACCCGTCTGCGAGTTACCGTCAAAGACGGCGGCAAGATTGACAAGGAAGCTTTGCAGGGAACGGGAAGCAAGGGAGTTATCGTTAAAGGAGACGGGGTTCAGGTCGTTTATGGACCTCAGGTTTCGGTTATCAAAAATGAAATTGAAGAAGTTTTAGAAGACAATTAGGAGTTGAAAACTGTGCATTTACCAAAAAATTTAATCGTATCCTGTCAGGCTCTTGAGAGTGAGCCGCTCCATTCCTCGTTCATCATGAGCAAGATGGCACTGGCAGCCTATCAAGGCGGAGCCAAAGGGATTCGTGCAAATTCTAAAGAAGACATCTTAGAGATCAAAAAAGAAGTAAATCTTCCAGTGATCGGCATTGTCAAAAGGAATTATCCAAATTCGGAAGTGTTTATTACGGCAACGTCCCGGGAAGTCGATGAGCTGATTGAAAGCGGATGTGAAGTAATCGCAATGGATGCGACAATGAACCGAAGACCGGAAGAATCACTGGAGGAATTGGTTCGCTATGTACGGGAGAAAGCTCCGAATATTGAATTGATGGCAGACATATCCACTGTTGAAGAAGCGAGAATCGCAGAACAGCTTGGATTTGATTATATCGGAACAACATTACATGGTTACACTAGCAGCACAGCGGGTAAGAAAATGTATAGCAATGATTTTGCATTTCTTAAAGAAGTAATGAACGCTGTCAACAAGCCAGTAATTGCTGAAGGGAACGTCGCAACTCCGCAAATGCTGAAACGCGTTTTCGAATTAGGTGTATACTCAGCAGTTGTTGGCGGGGCAATCACGAGACCAAGAGACATCACAATAAAATTTGTAAATGAAATTAATGATATAGTATAGAAAATAGAGATCTTTTGCCATTGCATGGAGAATGAATCAAGGATTATTTTGGAATCTTGATTTGTCCTCTCTGTACATGGCTTTTCTGTTTAAGGTATGCTTGTTTAGTGGACATAAGACTGTTAATATACGCGGAAAGGAACATGCAAACATGGACAAACCAATTTTTATCAAGCATGCAAAAGTATATTTGGAAGAAAAGGTTATCCCCGTTGGAGGGATTTATATAGAAAAAGGGCGAATTCAATCGATTGCAGAAGGGGAAGAAGTACCAGTTCTCCCTGCTGATGCCCAAATCATTGATGGAAAGGGACTGAATCTGATACCTGGTTTCATCGATGGCCATATCCATGGTGCATACGGTGCAGATGTCATGGATGCTACCGAAGCAGCGCTTGATACAATGGCTAAGAACCTTGCAAGCGAGGGTACAACAAGCTTTCTGGCAACGACAATTACGCAGTCGCCGGAGAATATTGCTAAGGCTCTGGAAAATATTGCAGCTTATGAAAATAAGGCGGGGCAAACAGAACTTATCGGTGTGCATCTGGAAGGCCCTTTTGTCGAAAAATCAAAAGCCGGAGCGCAGCCTGAGCAATATATTATGGAACCGGACGTGGAGAAGTTTAGCGAATGGCAGAAGCTGTCAGGCGGTAAAATAAAAACAATCACGATGGCACCTGAGCATGATCAGGATGGAGCTTTTATCCGTCAATTGGCCGAAGAAGGGGTTAATGTGTCAGCAGGGCATACTGCTACGGACTTCGCCGGGATGAGACAAGCTGTAGATTATGGTGTACAGCAAGTAACACATTTATGTAATGCCATGTCCGGGATTCACCACCGTGATATTGGCGTGGTCGGTGCTGCCTTTCAATTGGAAGAGCTGCGCGGGGAAATTATAGCGGACGGGGTTCATGTCGCTCCGGAAATGCTCCAATTGATTTACAGTAATATGGGCAGCGGACGGTTGATTCTGATTACCGATTCAATGCGGGCCAAGGGATTGCCAGCAGGAGACTATGAATTAGGAGGCCAGCCGGTTATCGTGGATAATGGCAGGGCAATACTGAAGGATGGGACGTTGGCCGGAAGCATTCTTAAAATGAACGAAGGTGCACAGCAGCTGCTCAAGCTAGACGGAACCGGAATCGAGGAAATAATCGAAATGGCATCTATAAATCCTGCGAAACAGTTAAATGTTTATGATAGAAAAGGAAGTATCGAAGTAGGCAAGGACGCAGATGTACTGCTGGTCGACAATCAGCTCAACATAAAATACACCATCTGCCAAGGCACCATCGCACACCAATAAAGTACCAAGGTGCCATTAAGGTGATAATAAGGTGCCAGCTACCAAGGTGCCTGTCACTTCCCGAAATTTGTCGAATTGTATGCTTAGGAGGTTGAATAATTTGAAGGTTGTTAAGGTGAAAGATTATGATGAAATGAGCGATATGGCATGCTCCTTTCTAATTGAGAAGATAGAGAGGCTGCAGGATCCGGTTTTGGGGCTTGCAACCGGGAGTACGCCAGAAGGTTTGTACAAACGTTTGATTGAAAAATATAACGATCGGAAAGTATCTTTTGAGAAGGTTTCTACATTCAACCTGGATGAATATGTCGGAGTTGCAAAGGACGACCCTCACAGCTACCACTATTATATGAAGGATAAATTCTTTCAGCATATTGATATCTCGATGGATCGTGTGAATGTGCCAAGTGGAATGGCAGAGGATCTTCAGCTTCAATGTGAGGAATATGAAAAAAGAATGGTCGACGCCGGCCAAGTTGATATTCAGGTATTGGGTATCGGTGTCAATGGACATATTGGATTCAATGAGCCAGGGACGTCCTTTTTCAGCAGGACACATATCGTTGATTTGGAGGAATCGACCAGAAAAGCGAATGCACGATATTTCGATTCGATTGATGATGTGCCCACGCAAGCAATTACAATGGGAATTGAGACAATCATGGATAGCAAGGAAATACTATTGCTCGTTTCTGGAGCTGAGAAAGGCAGGGCACTTGCCAGGCTGCTGAATGATGAGAGTGAAATCACAGAGGAATTTCCAGCTTCCATATTGAAGCGGCATGAGCGCGTTACGATCATTGCGGATTGGGAAGCCTTGAATGGATAAAGTTTGAAAGGATAGGGGATGGCACTGTTGCTGCAGTGCTCATCCCCTTTGTTATAGCTTCTTAACAGCAATCGCTGCAGAATAGTTTGTGGTTTTACATCCTTCCAGATCCTGCTCTCCCAGCAATCCGAGTTCAATGGCCGCATTAACCTTTCCCTCATTCGGTTTTTTGATCACTTGAATAAGGTCATGCAATTGCATTTCCTCCAGCCGTGCTACTGTATCTTTTTCATTAAACTTCTCGGATTTCCTGATCTGGCGGAGTAATTTGTAGCTGCCCTCTTCAATTTCCCCTTTTTTATTCGGCCCAGCATATTGATTCATATATGCATGAAAATTACTTTTCAGCTGATTCATCTCCGCTTCTATTTCCTTCTTCATCTTATTGAGGTCATAATATCGTGCCAACATTTCCTCCGTTATTAGCAAGTTTTCTGCATTCATTCCTATCCCTCCAGATAAAGCTTGTTTCTAGAGTATATTTTAATTTGGGAGGGAATATTACTACTAATATTGTCTTGGGACGGCATTAGTTTTTATTGGGAGTGGAGCATAGCGGCAGCGGGCGGATGTCGCATCGCGCGAAACGCGGCAGGGATTGCGCGAAACGAGGCGGATACCGCGCGAAACGGTGCAGGAGTCGCGCGAAAATAGACGGTAATCGCGCGAAACCAGGCTAGAACTGCGCGGAAATGAGGCAGAACCGCGCAAAACCAGGCTAGAACTGCGCGGAAATGAGGCAGAACCGCGCGAAACCAGGCTAGAACTGCGCAAAAATGTACCAGAACCGCGCGAAACCAGGCCAGAACTGCGCGAAAATGAGGCGGGACCGCGCGAAACCATGCCAGAACTGCGCGAACCGAGGCTGGAACCG
>NZ_HE610976.1:584705-629913 GCF_000285495.1 Oceanobacillus massiliensis str. N'diop | reverse complement strand
CATGCCAGAACTGCGCGAACCGAGGCTGGAACCGCGCGAAACCAGGCCAGAACTGCGCGAAAATGAGGCGGGACCGCGCGAAACCATGCCAGAACTGCGCGAACCGAGGCTGGAACCGCGCGAAACCATGCCAGAACTGCGCGAACCGAGACAGGACCGCGCGAAACCAGGCCAGCACCGCACGAACTCTCCACACCGCGTCCGCGCCACTCAAGCCCGAACCCCCCGCCAGTCTTCCAGCTAGCACACTTCCATACGGCACCGCTCCTCAGAGTCTTCGTGTGTGACAGTAGGTATTATGTCTCTTATCTTTTTTAAATTTGGCAACAACTGTTTTGCCAAAGTTGCATTTAGATTGTGTTGAAAATAGTAATGAAAGCGCATTACAATGTAGGTATAAGGAATTATCTTTTTATTTGAAGGGAGAGCTTTAAATGGCTGAAAATAAAGGCGCGCGCGCCAAGATTCAACGTTTCGGCAGCTATCTGAGCGGCATGGTCATGCCTAATATCGGTGCGTTTATCGCATGGGGTATCATTACGGCATTATTCATTCCGGACGGCTGGTTGCCAAATGCAGATTTAGCAATATTGGTAGATCCAATGATCAAATACCTGTTACCGTTATTGATTGGTTTTACAGGTGGCCGAATGGTCTATGATTTACGTGGTGGTGTCGTAGGTGCGATTGCAACCATGGGGGTAATTGTCGGAGCAGATATTCCGATGTTCCTCGGAGCCATGATTATGGGTCCACTTGCAGGTTACTTAATGAAAAAATTCGACGGGTTATTCCAAGCGAAAATTCGTCAAGGCTTTGAAATGCTTTATAATAACTTCTCATCTGGTATCCTCGGGGCTATTCTAGCAATAGCTGCAGTTAAAGGAATTGGACCGGTTGTTGAGGGCTTGAATAATCTCCTTGCATCAGGGGTAGAAGCAATTATAAATGCTGGACTATTACCACTGGCCAATATTATCATTGAGCCGGCGAAGATTTTATTCCTAAACAATGCAATTAACCACGGGATTTTGAGCCCGATTGGTGTAGACCAGGCAGCTGAGGCAGGGAAATCTATCCTCTTCCTATTAGAAGCAAACCCTGGCCCAGGATTAGGTATCCTTCTGGCATTTGCCATATTTGGAAAAGGTGCATCAAAAGCCTCTGCTCCAGGTGCAGCGATTATCCAGTTCCTTGGTGGTATTCACGAAATTTACTTCCCGTATGTATTAATGAAGCCAATGTTGCTACTTGCAGTAATTGGTGGTGGAGTGAGTGGAGTATTCACATTCCAGCTCTTTGGATCAGGCTTAGTTGCAGCAGCTTCACCAGGTAGTATTTTTGCAGTACTGGCAATGGTACCGCAGGGCGGAAATCACTTTGGAGTCATTCTAGGTGTACTTGTTGCTGCAGCGGTTTCCTTTGCGATAGCAGCAGTAATCTTGAAAACAAGCAAAGCAGAAGATGAGGATTTATCTGCTGCAGCTGGTAAAATGGAAGAAATGAAAGGTAAGAAGAGTACCGTTTCCGGTGTTCTGAACCAGGATCAAGTGGAAGCAAACAGACCAGCGGCAGAGGTTGCTGAAGATCATAAGGCTGAAAAGGTTGATAAGATCATATTTGCCTGTGATGCTGGTATGGGATCCAGTGCGATGGGTGCATCCTTACTGAAGAATAAATTCAAGAAGAGTGAGATCAATATCGATGTAACGAACAAAGCGATCAATGATCTTCCAGGCGATGTCGATATCGTTATTACCCAAAAAGAATTAACGGATCGTGCTAAAGCCAAGGTTCCGAATGCAGAACATATTTCAGTAGACAATTTCTTGAACAGTCCTAAATATGATGAGCTAGTGGAACGTCTAAAAAAATAAATGATAGCAAGGGGTGAATGGTTTGTATGTATCCGGCAGGCAAAGGACAATTTTAAATCTATTGCTGCAGGCTCAAGGTGCCGTAACGGTCAAGGAGATAGCAGCAGAGCTTGGCGTTAGTGTACGGACCATTCACCGTGATATCAAAGACTTAGCGAAAATCGCATCTGATTTTCGCTTAAATCTTTTTAAGCAGGCTGGCATTGGAATAAGCATACAGGGTGAGGAACAAGATAAGCAAAAGCTTCAATCAGCGATCACGACAATCACGACGGCAGATCTTACACCAGAGGAAAGAAAGGCAATCCTTATTTCCACCTTGCTTGAGATGAATGAACCGGTGAAAATGTTTACCCTGGCAAATGAATTGAATGTAACTATCGCCGCTATCAGTCATGACCTGGATCAGCTGGAAGAGGAGTTAACAGCCTTTGACCTTAAGTTGATTCGGAAGAAGGGTTATGGGGTTGAAATTGAAGGGGACGAGGCACATAAACGTGCCGCACTCAGCAATCTAATCACTCGGAATATCGACCCTTTCGAGTTTGTTGCCCGTTTAAAGGAAAGCATTCAGCATAAGTCGGACAGGCAGGCTGATACCATTTCCACCAGGCTGCTCGGCCTCGTGAATCCTGAGAAATTGAGCATTATTGAACAAAGAGTGGAAGATGCAAGGGATAAATTGCCATATGAACTGGCGGATAGCGGCTATATTGGATTGGTAGTCCATCTCGCTTTAGCGATTGAGCGCCTGCAAAAGGGTGACACGATTCAATTTGATCAGGCCTATTTAAGACAGATTGAAGGGACAAGGGAATACGAGATTGCTAAAACAATTATCAGGGAGCTGGAGGCATCCTTTGCAATGGAAATCCCGGACGATGAGATTGGCTATATAACGATGCACCTGATGGGAGCTAAGCTGCGTACGAATCAGGATTATCTGATTGAGGATTCCAGTATTGATATTGCTTTTAAAGCAAAAAAATTGATTCGTTATGTGAGCGATGAGATGAATACAAATCTGACCCAAAATAATAAATTACTGAATGATTTAACCGCGCATTTGAAGCCGGCGGTCTATAGGCTGAAGCAGAGAATGAATATTTCCAATCCGATGATCAAGGAAATCAAACGGGATTATCATGAGTTTTTTCAAATTCTCGAGAGAGGTGCTATCGATATCTTTCCTGATATCCGTTTTCCGGATGATGAAATTGGCTATCTCGTCCTGCATTTTGCAGCGACAATGCTGCAATCCGAAAAAAGCTCGGATATAAATGTTTTGGTAATCTGTTCAAGTGGAATTGGTACTTCTAAAATACTTGCCACTAAACTCATGCAAAAATTTCCCGAAATCAAGCAGGTTGAGAATAAATCGTTCTTTGATTTGAAGGATTCGGCACTGGATCGTTATGAACTGATTGTTTCAACGATTCCGTTAGAAGGACTGGACAGAGAATATATCCTGACGTCGCCTATGTTGACGGAAACGGAGATAAAACGTATTCAGAAGGAAATCAGGAAAAAGAGACTCACCTCCGCACCGAAAGCCTCAGTGGCACACACGGAAGTTAGCGAGGACAAGGATTTCCTAATCCAGCTGGAATCGATGCAGAACTATTCGAAGGCAGTACTGGATCTATTGAAAGTCTTTCAGGTAAATCAAATGGAAGAGTCCAACCAGCGCTCTATCCAGACTTTGCTTGAATCCATCTGCATGGAATTGGAACAAAGGAAAATAATAACAAACAGTGAAAATGTTTTAAACAAACTGCTATCAAGAGAAACAACAGGTGGACTTGGCATACCAAATACAAATCTCGCTTTGTACCATACACGTTCGGCTGGTATACAAAGTCCGAGTTTCACCATCTACTCACTGAAGCAGCCTGTTGTCGTCAAAGGGATGGACGGCGAGGATATGTCCATCAGAAGAATTCTGCTAATGCTTGCCCCTGAAGTAGCCCTTCCGGAAGTATTGGATGTTTTAAGCTACTTGAGCGGAGTAATTATACAGGGGCAAGAAAGCATTGATCTGTTTGAGTCAGGAAGCGAAACAGACATTAAAAAATTCCTTTCCAAACAGTTTCATCAATTTCTAAAAGAAAAAAATCTAGTCTAGGAGTGCATAATCGATGACAAAAGAGATCTTAAGCAAAGACAATATTCAACTGCAGGTAAAACTGAATTCCAAAGAGGAAGCAATCCGCTATACTGGGAAAATCCTTTTTGAAAACGGCTATGTAGAAGAAACTTATATTGAAAAAATGTTAGAAAGAGAAGAACTGACATCAACATATATGGGTAACAACCTCGCCATTCCACATGGTACTGAGGACGCAAAGAAAAATGTATTGGAAACAGGATTAGCTGTCGTTACCGTTCCTGATGGCGTAGATTTTGGCGGTGGAAATATCGTTAAAGTACTAATCGGCATCGCTGGTAAAGGTGATGAGCATTTGGAAATCCTATCTCAAATCGCAATCATCTGTTCAGAACAGGAAAATGTTGAAAAAATCGTTAACGCTGGATCAAAAGACGAAATCCTAAACCTTTTCAATGAGGTGAACTAAATGCAAGCAGTACATTTTGGTGCAGGGAATATCGGCCGGGGATTCATCGGCGCCCTGCTCTACCAGGCAAATTATCATACAACATTTGTGGATGTTAATGGCAAAATAATCGATGAAATCAACAGCAAACAGCAGTATAATGTCGTATTGGCCGCTGAAAATAGCGAAACATTAACTGTTAAGGATGTTTCCGGCATTAACAGCATGACAAATCCTGAAGATGTTATCCAAGCAATTGCCAATGCTGATATTATCACAACGGCAGTAGGACCGAATATCCTTGCCATCATCTCCAAATTGATTGCAGAAGGATTAAGCGAACGCGCTAAAACAAACAAGAAACAACTGAATCTGATTGCATGCGAAAACATGGTCGGAGGCAGCGCACTGCTTAAAGAAAAGATTTATGAGCATATTACAGAAGAAGAAAAAACTGTATTCGATCAGCTTTACGGCTTCCCAAATGCAGCAGTAGACCGAATCGTGCCGAATCAAGTAAACGAGGATCCGCTCTTAGTATCGGTTGAACCGTATTACGAATGGGTTGTCGAAGAAACAGCAATTAAAGGCGACAAGCCACAAATCGACGGTGTCACTTATGTTAGCGATCTGACACCATATATCGAGCGCAAACTGTTTACCGTAAACACCGGGCATGCTGTACCAGCATACCTGGGAAGATACATGGGCTATGAAACAATCAATGGAGCAATGAACGATGAAAATGTGCAGGAAATCATCAAAGGAGCCTTAACCGAATCCGGCGAGGCACTCATCCAGACATATGACTTTGAACGGGAAGCACATCAAGAATACATCAACAAAATCATCAAGCGCTTTAAGAACCCATACATCTCAGACGAAGTCACCCGCGTTGCCCGCGGCCCTATCCGCAAACTAGGAGCCCGCGACAGACTCGTCCGCCCAGCAAGCATGTATATTGATGTAACAAGCAACGAGCCAAGCTACCTAGCCAAAACCATCGCAGCCGTACTGGAATACAAAAATGACCAGGACGAAGAAGCAGCAAAACTGCAACAAATCATATCCGAAAAAGGATACGAAAAAACATTGCAGGAAGTATCTGAACTAAAAGCAGATCATCCACTGATTACTACGGTAATGAAAGAACTAGAACAGATTAAAACCTTAAAAGGATAATTACAGTTTGGGAAGGCAAGCCAATGCGAGGAGCATTGGCTTGTTTTTTTGTTTGATGGATGTGGCGCGGTGCGGTGACGGTAGTCGTGCGGAAAAGGGGCAGAGTCGCGCGAAAAGAGGCAGGAGTCGCGCGAAAAAGGGGCGGAGTCGCGCGAAAAAGGGGCGGAGTTGCGCGAAAAAGGGAAGGAGTCGCGCGAACCATGGCCAGAGTTGCGCGAAAAAGGAGAGGAGTCGCGCGAAAAGGGGAGTCGCGCGAAAAGGGAGAGGAGTCGCGCGAAAAGGGAGAGGAGTCGCGCGGAAAGGGAGAGGAGTCGCGCGAAAAGAGTAAGTAGTCGCGCGAAAAAGGGCCGGAGTCGCGCGAACCAAGGCCAGAGTCGTTTCAAGTCGCATTAGTTGCTTAATCATTCGCCATCTAATACGATATTACTGTTTGCATTACATAGGAGATGACATCGATGAATAATATATTTCAAAATAAATGGTCCGTTATTGGTATAGCAATTTTTTGCTCCGTTTTATGGGGGAGTGCGTTTCCGGTACTTAAAATCAGTTATGAGGAGCTGCAGATGGCGCCGGATGATACGATTGCTAAAATTGTCTTTGCCGGTATTCGCTTTTTATTGGCTGGACTGATCGTACTTGTTGGGGTGTTGCTGACAAATCCCAGGAATATTCTTGTTACAAGGCGTCAAATCAGAACATTGATCATATTAGGTATTGTTCAGACTTCGCTGCAATATTTTTTCTTTTATAATGGACTGGCAAAGGTTTCGGGGATGCAAGGATCCATCCTCTCTTCCAGTGCAACCTTCTTTACAGTGTTACTAGCTCATTTCTTTTATAATAATGATCGGATGAATTGGAATAAGACAATTGGTCTCATTACTGGATTTGCTGGAATTATTGTCGCGAACTGGGGGCAGGAATTCGAGCTGAGCTTTCAATTGACTGGTGAGGGATATATGATATTAGCGGCATTGACGGGGGCAATTGGCACGATTATGGCTAAAGAGCTTGCAACTGGAATCCATCCATTTGCCCTGACAGGCTGGCAGCTGACAATAGGTGCTGCGGTTTTACTTGCAGTTGGCCTGCCGCAAATAGAGGCGGACGCCATCATTTTCAATCCGCTTGGAACAGGGCTATTGATTTATTCAGCCGTGCTTTCAGCATTGGCTTTTGGCCTTTGGTATTCCATTTTAAAATACAATAAGGCCGGTGAAATCAGCATGTATAAGTTCATTGTGCCGGTTTCGGGAACAGTATTATCAGCGATGTTCATTCCCGGTGAGGAATTGAATCTCTTTATTGTCGGTTCCATTGCGCTGGTTGCGATTGGGATTATTGCTGTCAATTATAAGGGGAGCAGTAAGAAAAAGCTTTAAACCGCCAAACCAGAGCAAGGCTTCACATATGCATAGCGACAGAACATTTTAATTCAATACGCTAGCCATGCTGCCCGCAAGCATGCTTCAGCTAGAAACGCTAGCCAACGCCAGCCAAGCTATCCAAAAACATGCTTCAGCTAGAAACGCTAACCCACGCTAGCCATGCTGTCCAAAAACATGCTTCAGCTAGAAACGCTACCCAACGCCAGCCATGCTGTCCAAAATATACTTAGGCAAGGGAGTCCCTACATCCGCCCCAACACATAAAATAAGACCTGCACCCCAGCTTCAAGGGATGCAGGTCTTTCAATATTCTATTTCTCTACGATTTCCACTTTGCCTTCATGTCCAACAAGTACCTTAGTTGCCATGTCTGTAAATAGGCCAGTCTCCACTACACCGACTAGTGAAATTAGATCGGAATGCAGTTTCTTTGGATCCGGAATTTGTTCAAAATTGCAATCCAAAATATAATTGTCATTATCTGTAATGAAGACTTCGTTCTTTTCTTTCCTTAAAACAGGAGTGCAGCCATGGGCAGCGATTTTCTTGGCAGTCACTTCCCAGCCAAATGGCGTTACCTCGACAGCCAACGGAAAGCGGCCCAATTGGGAAACCATTTTTGAGTGGTCGGCTATGATGATGAATTTTTTGGCGGATGCGGCAACAATCTTTTCCCGAAGCAATGCTCCGCCACCGCCCTTAATTAGATTCAGTCCCTCGTCTACCTCATCTGCACCATCGATGGCCAAATCAAGTTCTTGTACGGTGGCAAAATCAGTTAGCGGGACACCGAATTGCTCGGCCCACTGTGCGGTCGTGTTAGATGTAGGGACTCCAACGACTTGGAGACCTTGCTGGACCCTTTCACCAAGTTTTTTAACCATCCAGTATACGGTCGAACCTGAGCCAATCCCGATTTTCATACCATCTGTTACATATTCAACGGCTGCCTCTCCGACTAATTTTTTGGATTCATCTATTGTATTCATTAGGCACCTCTGTTCCATAGAATTTAAAATGCTGCATCAAATATCCGGAATGCGGATCAGCTTTCGCACTCCGGATTTGTTGCCTTGGCTGATTATTTAATCACAGATTCTACATACTTCACGACATTTTCAACAGTAAATCCGTACTCTTCCATAACCTTTTCTCCTGGTGCGGATGCGCCGAATCGGTCGATTCCCAGTATCTTTCCGTGATCTCCGACATAGCGTTCCCATCCGAATGAAGTTCCCATTTCAATCGCAACACGGGCTTTGATCTGTGGTGATAGTACAACATCTTTATAGGCTTGGTCCTGTTCGTTGAAACGATCCCATGATGGCATGCTTACTACGCGTACATCAATGCCTTTTTCGCGTAATGTCTTTTGTGCAGCAACAGCCAATTGGACCTCTGATCCGGTTGCCAATACTAGTGCATCAGGTGTTTCCTTTTCCGATTCACTGACAATATAGGCACCTTTTTTAACCCCTTCATAGGCAGCTTCATCTGTGCCTTCAAGTGTTGGGAGGTTTTGCCTGGTCAATACAAGGGCTGTTGGCTGATTCGTTGATTCAACTGCAAGTCTCCAGGCTGCTTTTGTTTCGTTGGCATCGGCAGGACGAATCAGTGATAGGTCAGGAATGGCACGCAATGCAGCCAATTGTTCAACCGGCTCATGTGTCGGCCCATCTTCACCGACTGCGATAGAGTCATGGGTAAATACATAGGTTACAGGTGCCTTCATAATCGATGCCAAACGAATCGAAGGTCGTAAGTAATCACTGAATACAAAGAATGTGCCGGCGAATACCTTTAACCCGCCATGTAATGCCATCCCATTCAGTGCTGCCCCCATTGCATGTTCACGTACACCGAACCAGATATTTCTTCCGGCATAGTCCTTGCGTGAAAAGTCGCCTGCATTGCTGATCATTGTTTTATTGGATCCGGCAAGGTCGGCACTGCCGCCAAAGAAGTTCGGTACAGCTTTTGCAATTGCATTCAGCACCTTACCAGAGGATGCCCGAGTTGCAAGGGTATCTTGTCCGGCCGTAAATTGCGGAAGCTCATTTTCCCAATCAACAGGAAGTTCACCAGTGATGGCAAGCTCCAGTTCTTGAGCCAGTTCTGGATAGTTTTCCTTATAGGAAGCTAGCAATTGATTCCATTCGCTTTCTTTCACTTCGCCATTTTTGCCGATTTTGTCATTGAAATCATGATAGACTTCTTCCGGTACATGGAAATCTTCGTGTGTCCATTTGTAAAATTCCTTTGTCAGGACAACTTCATCGACACCAAGTGGTGCACCGTGAGAAGAGCTTGAAGCAGATTTGTTCGGTGAACCGTATCCGATAATTGTTTTAATCTCAATTAATGTAGGCTGTGCGGTATTTTCCTGTGCTTCCTTTATGGCATTCCGGATTGCTTCCAGATCGTTCCCGTCTTCTACGGTAATAACTTGCCAGCCATAGGCCTGGAAACGCTGTTCGGTATTTTCGGAGAAAGATAGATTCAATTCTCCATCGAGTGAAATATCATTTGAATCATAGAGTGCAATCAGTTTGCCAAGCCCGAGATGCCCGGCAAGAGAAGCAGCTTCATGAGAGATTCCTTCCATTAAATCGCCATCACTGACAAGAGCGTACGTGTAGTGATCGACAATGGCATGGTTTTCTTTATTATATTTTGCTGCAAGATGTGCTTCAGCCATTGCCATACCTACTGACATGGCAATACCTTGTCCAAGGGGGCCGGTAGTTGCTTCAACGCCATCGGTATGATGGACTTCCGGGTGACCTGGAGTTCTTGAGTTCCATTGGCGAAACGCTTTCAAATCTTCTATTGTTACGTCATATCCGGATAAATGAAGCAAGCTATACAAAAGCATGGAACCATGTCCTGCCGAAAGGACGAATCGATCACGGTTAAACCATTTAGAATTCTTTGGGTTATGATTCATAAAATCTGTCCATAGCGTATAGGCCATCGGTGCGGCACCCATTGGAAGTCCTGGATGACCGGAATTGGCTTTTTCAATTGCATCAATAGATAGTGTGCGGATAGTGTTTACGGATTGTAATTCAACTAGATTTGCCATCGTAATATCTCCTTTTAAGAAAATTGTTATATTTTTCACATGTTCATTCTATAATGAAACGCTTACAATAACAACTAGTTTTTGTACATTAATTGTGAATTATCTATGTATAAACTTGGTTTTTCTATGTAAGTCACAATATTGTACATTAAATGTTCTACAAATTGTGATGAAAACGTATTCATTTTCTGTTAAAATAGTGTTAAGATTTAATCAAAGGAGGTTACAAGTTGGTGCTCAGCGATCGAAACAAAAACATCCTGAAGGAATTAATCAGCTATCCTAGTATTATAAGTATGGATTTAGAGAAGAAATATGACCTGACTCGCAGGCAGCTTGGCTATAGCATCCAGAAGATTAATGACTGGCTTGTAAGCAATAACCTTCCTGCAATAGAGAGAACAAGAAATGGTCATTTTGTGATTGATCAGGCTGTCTTTTCCAAATTCAGCAGCAATAATGAGAATACGTTAGCGAAAACCAATATCCTCACAGAAGATCAGCGTGTCTATCTGATTATGATGATGCTTGTAAGCTCAGAAGAGGAACTTTCCTTAAACCATTTCACACTGGAATTGAATGTTAGTAAAAATACGATTCTCAGTGACCTGAAAGAAGTGCAAAGGCGCCTGGATGAATACGAGCTGACGATCCGATATTCAAGAAAGAATGGTTATTTAATAGAAGGAAAAGAATTTCAGATTCGCAAACTGCTCATCAATGTAACCTATCAGATACTGCAAATGAGTAATGGAGAAACGAGATTAAAAGAATTAACGACAATCAATGAAGTGCAATTAAATGAATTTAATCATCGTATCGAGAGAATAGAGAATACGCTGAATTTGAAATTTACCGATGAAAAACTACTGACAATGCCGTATATCCTTATTTTGGTCCTTAGAAGAATTGAAAAAGGCCATCATATCAATGCCTTTTCCATCGAATATGAGGAATTATCAAATACGAAGGAATATCAGGCAACCGAAGAACTTTTATATGACTTTGAAAATCTTCCGGTTGAAGAACGATTGTTCATTACGCTGCATCTTTTGACAACGAATGTCCACTCATCTGAAATTTTGAATGAAGAGGCAATACCGAACCTGATTCCGGCAATTGATACGATGCTTCGTTATTTTGAAAAAAATGCCTGTATCTATCTGCAGGACAGGGATATACTTCGCGATAAATTATTGCAGCATATCCAGCCTGCCTATTACCGGATTAAATACCAGCTTACCGATACGGTTCATTTTCAAGGTTCTTTAAGCAAAGAGTTCAAAGAAATACATCATCTTGTCAAACGCTCGATCCGGCCACTCGCAGACTTGATTGGCAGTGACATTCCAGACAGTGAATCAACCTATATTACGATGCTGATTGGAGGCTGGATGTCCAGACAGGGTGAGAGTATCGATAAGAAAATTAAAGCAATCGTTGTCTGTCCGCAGGGGGTTTCTGTTTCCAGACTCATGTTCAATGAAATAAGCGAATTATTTCCCGAGTTTGTCTTTCTGGATTCCCTGTCGATAAGAGAGTTCCTCGACTATCCATTGCATTATGATGTCGTATTCTCACCAGTACACCTTGAAACGACGAAAAAGCTGTTTGTGACCAAAGTGTTTCTCGGCCAGGAAGAGAAATACCGCTTAAGGAAACAGGTTATGCTTGAGGTCCATGGCTATATTCCTAATGATATTGATGTGAATTATCTGATGGAAATCATCAAACAGCATGCGACGATTGACAGCGAAAAGGATTTGATCGACAGTCTGGAGAATTATATCAACCGTGACGAGGATGCTGCAGTAGTCAAAAAGAATGTTGATAAACAGGAATTAAATCTGGATCAATTGATCACTCCGCAGAACATCACTCTGGAAGACTCGGTAAGTTACTGGGAGGATGCCATTCAAAAGGGTGCCCATCCATTAATTGAAAGCGGTTCAATTGAAGAGGAATATGTCAATCGGATGATTCAATACAGTGAACAGGATTCTTACATTGTAATCGGTCCGAATATTGCGATTCCGCACGCTGCACCGGAGGATGGTGTGAATGAGGTTGGCATGAGCTTACTGCGGGTGAAAGAGGGCGTAAGGTATTCGAATGAATTTAGCATCAAATTGATTGTAGTCATCGCTGCGGTGGATAAGCAGCAGCATATTCATGCATTGATGCAATTGATGAGACTTGCGAGCTCCGAGAAAGATCGCAATCGAATGATCAACGCCAATTCAGTGGAAGAAATCTATGAAATTATCAAATTATATTCTGCCGATTGACTAAATACAACGAAGAGAAATAGAAGGAGTGGAGTAAAATGAGTGAATTGTTTTTTGATGAATCTGTCATTCTGCTAAATTTGGAAGGCACTACCAAGGAAGAAGTACTGGAGACGGTCAGCAGCAATCTGGTTGATAAGGGACTTGTAAAACCAAGCTTTATCCAGGCCATCATCAACAGGGAAGGTGAATTTGCAACAGGACTGCCAACAGCAGGTGTCTCTGTAGCCATCCCACATACAGATGTAGAGCATGTCAACCAGAAGACGATCAGTATTGCTGTGCTGAAGGACCCAGTTGATTTTGTCATTATGGGTGATGACAGCGAGACTACGCCAGTTCAGATTGTCTTTATGCTGGCAATGGATGAACCGCATTCACAGCTTTCCTTGCTGCAGCGTTTGATGCAGGTTTTCCAGAATGAAGAAGTATTGAAAGAATTGGCAAGTCAAACAGATAAAACAGCAATAAAAAATCTGATGGAAGAAAAATTGGATTTTGTTGCACTTGAAGGAGGTGAAAGATAATGGCGAAGCAAGTATTAGTGGCATGTGGAGCAGGTATTGCTACATCTACAGTTGTTAACAGTGCTATCGAAGAAATGGCAAAAGAAAACAACCTTAAAATTGACTTGAAACAAATTAAGATTGCTGAAGTTGGTTCTTATGAGGACACAGCCGATCTATTGGTAACAACAGCAATGACGAAAAAAGAATATCCATTCCCGGTAATCAATGCACGTTCTTTCCTTACTGGAATTGGTGTGGAAGATACAAGGAAACAAATTTTGGAAGCGCTAAAAAAATAGAATAATGGAATCTCGGTTTCTCTGAAAAAGCTGAAATCGAGATTAGCCATATTATGTTAGGGGGCAAAAAACATGCAAGCATTTGTTAATTTTATTCAAGATTTCCTTGATTTAGGTGCAACCGTTATATTACCGGTAGCCATCTTCCTGCTGGGATTGCTGTTTGGTCAAAAGCCTGGTAAAGCATTCCGTTCCGGTTTGACTATTGGGGTAGCATTTGTTGGTATTTTCCTAGTTATTGATTTGTTAACGCTTAACTTAGGTCCAGCAGCACAGGGCATGGTTGATCGACTAGGTGTTGAGCTAAATGTTATTGATGTAGGCTGGCCGGCAACATCTTCCATTGCTTGGGCATCAGTTGTTGCTGCGTTTATCATTCCGCTGGGATTAGTTGTAAACGTAATCATGCTTGTCACGAAAACAACGAAGACCATGAACGTTGATATTTGGAACTACTGGCACTATACATTTATGGCAGCCGTTGTCTATGCCATTTCAGGAAGCATCATTCAAGGTCTGATTGCAGCCGTGCTATTCCAGATCGTCTGTCTGAAAGTAGCTGACTGGACACAGCCGATGGTTAGTGAATTCTATGAATTGCCAGGCGTATCGGTTGCTACAGGTAGTACGATCTCATATGCACCATTTATCTATCTTGTAAAATTAGTTCAAAAGATTCCTGGACTTAAAAATCTGAATGCAGATCCAGATACGATCCAGAAGCGTTTCGGTGTCTTTGGAGACTCCATGGTAATCGGACTTATCTTGGGAGCGGCAATTGGTGCCCTTGCCGGATATGGTGTTGGCGAAGTCATCAATATCGGTATTTCCATGGCCGCTGTAATGGTTTTGATGCCGCGTATGGTTAAGATTCTGATGGAGGGCCTGATGCCAATCTCAGAGAAAGCACGCGAATGGCTCAACAAGCATTTCGGAGATAGAGAAATATACATCGGTCTTGATGCAGCAGTATTGCTTGGACATCCATCCGTAATTGCAACTGCACTGATCCTGACTCCAATCACTGTATTGCTCGCTGTTATCTTACCAGGTAACGCAGTCCTTCCATTCGGTGATTTGGCAACGATTCCATTTGTCATCGCCTTTGTTGTCGGTGCAGCTAGAGGGAACATTATCCATTCACTGATTGTAGGAACAATTATGATTGCGTTCTCACTTTATATGGCAACAGACATTGCACCGATATTTACACAAATGGCCACAGAAGCAGAGATTAACTTGCCTGAAGGATCAGCAATGGTATCAAGTATTGACCAGGGTGGTAACCTTGTTAACTGGATTCTCTGGAAGATATTCGGGATTTTTAACTAAGC
The DNA here is from genome assembly GCF_000285495.1 of Oceanobacillus massiliensis str. N'diop. GTDB lineage: Bacteria > Bacillota > Bacilli > Bacillales > Amphibacillaceae > Oceanobacillus > Oceanobacillus massiliensis. The sequence goes on along the minus strand of NZ_HE610976.1, from coordinate 615,393 downwards.
TATTTCCTCTGCCAATCTAGATACAGAAATCTAACACCTTAAAAATTGGAGGAGTCAGTAATGAAAGCACTCGTGAAAACAGAACTTGGTTTTGGAAACCTCGAGGTTCAAGACAGAGAGGAACCGAAAGCAGGCAAAGATCAAGTAAAAATTGAAGTGAAATACGCTGGTATCTGCGGTTCCGATATTCATACGTATGAAGGTCATTATAAGGTTGCAGCACCTGTCACATTAGGGCATGAATTTGCAGGTGAAATTGTAGAGCTTGGTGAAGGTGTGACTGAGTTTAGTATTGGAGATCGTGTTACATCAGAAACAACATTCTACATTTGCGGTGAATGTGAATACTGCAAATCCGGTGACTATAACCTTTGCAATCATCGTAAAGGGTTAGGGACACAACAGGATGGCGGATTCACCAAGTATCTAATCGCAAGAAAAGAAAGCGTACACAAGCTTCCGGAAAATGTTGATTATCAATCAGCCTCCATGACGGAGCCGTTAGCTTGTACACACCATGCCGTGTCCAAAACGGAGATTAACGAAGGGGACATCGTTGTTGTCATTGGTCCGGGACCGATTGGACTGTTAACCGCACAAGTGGCGAAAAGCCGCGGTGCAACAGTCATTATCACCGGTTTGACAAATGACAGAATCCGTTTGGACAAAGCAAAGGAACTTGGTATCGACTATACCGTCAACACGCAGGAGGAAGATATCAAGGAACTCGTAAACAGCCTGACAGATGGCTATGGGGCAGATGTCGTATTTGAATGCTCAGGTGCTGTTCCGGCAGCAAAGCAGGGACTTGATCTGCTGCGCAAAAAAGGACAGTATGGTCAGGTTGGCCTCTTCGCAAACGCTGAAGTGCCATTTGATCTTGAGAAAATCATTCAAAAGGAAATCCGAGTTGTTGGAAGCAGAAGTCAAAAACCTGCTGATTGGGAACCATCCCTTGCCTTGATGAATGAAGGAAAAGTAAATGCCAAGGCCTTAGTAACCCACGAATTCGATATTACCAAATGGGATGAAGCATACCAGGCAATCAAAAGCGGGGAAGCAATCAAAGTGCTGCTGACACCAGTTCAATAATTCAAGGGATGTGGAGAAAGTGGATAAACAAAAGCTAATATCAATGATTGATTATACATTTTTAACTCCAACTGCAAGCAAAGCAGAAATAAAGACCTTTTGTGAGGAAACAATCGAATACGGATTTAAAACCGTCTTCGTAAACCCATACTATGTTGCCTATGCCCATTCTCTTTTATCACCGCATGGCATCAAGGTTGGTGTGCCAATCGGATTTTCGCTAGGCGGGGCAACGACACATGTAAAGGTAGAAGAAACAAAAGAAGCAATCAGAAATGGGGCAGAAGAGATTGATATGCTCGTCAACCTCGGTGCTGTCAAATCAAAGGAATATGATGTTGTAACACAAGATATTGCCGAAGTTGTCAAAGCCGCGCAAGGATTGACAACAAAGGTGATTATCGAAACGGCATTACTTACCGATGAGGAGAAAATCAAGGTTACCGAATGCATTATAGATGCTGGAGCAGATTTCGTAAAGACTGCAACAGGATTTAACGGTGGCGGTGCAACGATTGAGGATGTTCAATTACTCCGTTCTATTGCCGGAGACAAAATCGGCGTCAAAGCTGCCGGTGGAGTGAAAACCTACGAAGATGCTATCCGCATCATTGAAGCGGGAGCAGACCGCATCGGGGCAAGTGGTGCAATCGCGATCATCAGCGGCGGGGTTTCGAACTCTTCTTATTAAACATAATCAGGTTAAACATAGTCAGGCGTTGGATGATTAGGATTAGGTAAACCTGCCTAACCGTTCAACGCTATTGATGGAAATGAGGGTGGAAAATGGTAGATGCATTATTGGATTTTATGCTTGGACCGATGAGAGGAATAAGTGAGTTTTACTTTGAATACCAATATATTTTCAACCCAATTATTGTGGTATTGGCATTCTATAAGGTTGTCATGAGTAAAAGAAAGAATGAATCACCCAACTCGTAAATAAATATTAAAATTGCCGGTTTATTTCTAATAGAAGATAAGAATGAATCACCCAATTCTTAAAATAGAAAATTGAAGGGATGATAGAAGTGAAAGCCCTAAATCTTTATGGAGTGCAGGATATCCGATTTGAGGAGACTCCAGAACCAGTAATCGAAAAAGAAGACGACGTCATCATCAAAGTAAAAGCAGTTGGAATATGCGGTTCTGATATTTCCAGATTTAAAAAGCTCGGACCCTATGTCGAGGGAATGACATTTGGCCATGAATTTGCCGGCGAAGTAGCAGAAATCGGTTCCGGTGTGACAGGAATCAAAGTTGGCGACCGTGTTGCAGCCTGTCCGACCTATGCATGCGGTAAATGCGAAAGCTGCAGAAAGGGCGAGCCATCACAGTGTGAAAAACTAACCGTCATCGGCGCCCGCCATCCAGGTGCCTATGCTGAATACGTGAAATTACCTTCTGAACATATTATAGTCCTTCCAGATAATGTAGACTATGACACGGCTGCATTAATCGAACCTTCTTCCGTTGTAGCACATGGCTTCTACCGAACAAACATCAAGCCAGGTGCCGAAGTCGCTATCGTAGGCTGCGGCAGTATCGGCCTGCTTGCCGTCCAATGGGCCAAAATCTTTGGCGCAAAAAAGGTATATGCCATCGACATTGATGATAACAAGCTAAAAACGGCAAAGGAACTCGGAGCAGACGAAGTCATCAATTCATTGGAGAAACCTCCACATGAACAGCTATTGGAACTCAACCATGGCCGCGGAGTAGACCTCGCAGTCGAATCGGCAGGATCACCCATTACATCTGCACAAGTATTCGCCCTGCCCAAAAAAGGCGGAGAAGTCGTATTTATGGGAATCCCCTATGCAGACATTACAATCGAACGATTCTATTTCGAGAAAATCGTCCGCAACGAACTATCCATCTATGGATCATGGAACGCACTCTCAGCACCATTTCCAGGAAAAGAATGGGAATCAACCGTACACTACATGAGCACAGGTCAAATTAATGTAAAACCAATGATATCCCACACCTTGGAACTAAGCCAAGGCCCAGAAACATTCAAGCAAATCATCAACAGAGAAATAGACGCAGTCAAAGTATTGTTTTATCCGGAAATCGGCAAAGAGCCAACAACCACAACAACAGGCGCAATGGCAAAAGGATCTTCTGTTGGACTGGGATAAGTTATAGATTATGTGCTAAGAGGAGCTATCTGAACTGAATTATCGGTTTAGGTAGCTTTTTTTGTTGTGGCTAGGGCGGAGCAGTCTGTGGCTCGTCGCGCGGAAAGGGGAGTGGAGTTGCGCGGGAAAGGGGTGGAGTCGCGCGAAAATGGATTGTAGTTGCGCGAAAAAGGGGTGGAGTCGCGCGAAAAGTGGATGGAGTCGCGCGAAAAGGGATGGGAGTTGCGCGAAAATGGGGTGTAGTTGCGCGAAAAGTGGGTGGGGTCGCGCGAAAAAGGGGTGGAGTCGCACGAAAATACACCGAAGTTGCCCAAACGGCCACCAGCATTACAGCGCCCCATCATGACGGAAGCCAGCCCCCCCAGACCCACCTATATCCCCTTAAAAGAGTACCTCTACCCTCGCCCGACAGGAACTCCCCAGCCCCACCACTACAAAGAGCGGTTCGTCACCGCGGCCGCTCTTGTACCCATCTTTTATGTTCTTTCTGAAAGGTTAGGTTACTGGCTTGCAGGATTCTTGTGGCTAGGCTTCTCGAGTGGATTTTCAAGAAGCGTACACATTCTTTATTAGTTATGAAGTTGCCTGAGCATAATAGGTAATCGGATATCGCTTTTTGGTGAGCGTTTTTGCTGCTTTTGTTGCAATGTGTGCATAACCAGAATCCGTGAGTCCGCTCCATACCTAATTTTCCGCAGCCTGGACACTCTACTCCTGGCAAGAGATTGTCAATCGTCAATTCGTGCTTGGCCATGACATCAAAATCAAATTATCTGCATACTCTCCTTATGGCATGTCCAATTTTTTGTTGTTGGATGGTTGGATTGTGGGATAAAGTATTTTCCATGTCAATGATCTTCTTTGGAATATGTTCACCACGTGCAACGACGCTGGCGATTGCTTCCTTATCACCGATCACTTCAATTTTGGTGGCTGGTTCACTGATTGCTATGAAATAGTGGATCGGGATTGGCGGATAGCCGGATTTCTGAAGCCAGTTTTGGAATTTTATCTGTTGTAATTCAGCCTGTGTGATGGGGTGGTTAAAGCCTGTTTCTTTCTCGCCGTCATCCCGTGTAAATTGGTTGAGAATGGTGTCAAATATTATCTTGCCATTGTAATTTTTGACTTCAATAATATAGATGGCGTGAGGTGTGATAATGAGATTGTCGATCTGGAAGGATTGGCCGTTGTTGAGCAGTTAAACATCGCGGAGGAGGATATATCTCTGTGGTAGATGTGAGAGATAATAGTCTACTTTCTTCTCTCCAATATAGCCTTTATGATACTTGGCGATTTCATATTGAATTTCGGGTCGCTTAGGGGAGTTCTTGGGGAGCCTGGCAAAGATAGCTTCGTATTTCCGTAAAACGAGAGGTTTCTCACGGTTTTTCACTATTGTCGATACTCCTTTCAATTTTCTTAATAACAGTATAATGAATACCCCAGATTTATCAAATTTCCAGAGTGAATTTTTAAGACAAATGCACAAATGAAAATCCACCAGAAATACATTCAATAGATTTTTTTTGGGTTTTGATGACTCAATAATTTTGTTTTACTATATTCTTCTGGAAAAATGTTAGTTTTTTCTGCTGCAATTCAATTCAGGCTTTCACTTGTTGAAACTTCAAATAATTAGAATACCTTATAATAAAACCATCCTATCAAAAAAGAACTCCAGACCAGCTGGAGTTCTTCCTTTACCGAATTTTTATCACAAACCAAAAGCCGTTCTCTTATTCAATCAACATAAATCTGAAAAAACTTTAAAATTCACGTTTCAAACTCATCAGCTAGTGGTATATAAAAGTTAAAGATTAATAAAAACGCTTATAACTGTCGAAGTGGCTCTTCCAGTATGAATTGCTTAGGCTCGTAATCTGGACGCCGCTTGATGAAGCATGGATGAACTGGTTATCACCAATATAGATTCCCATGTGGGAAATGCCAGTTTTATAAGTGCCTTCAAAGAATACGAGATCTCCTTTTTGCGGAGAGTTTACGTAGAATGAACGATCAAAGTATCCTGCAGCTGATGTACGGCTGATGTTCATGCCTGCCTGCTTGTATACATAATAGATGAATCCGCTGCAGTCGAAGCCGCTTGTTGTAGCGCCGCCCCATACATATTTTGTACCGTTTAGGCTTTTCGCTGTGCTGATTAATTTATTAACATTATAATCAACATCAGCTGTTGGAGTATTGCTGGAACTGCTGCTGACTACCTTTGAATCAGATGAACTTTCTCCAATGTTCAATTTTTGACCGATCAGAATCAAGTCAGATTTAAGACTGTTCCATTTCTTCAGGTTGGCTACTGTTACACCATTGCGAGAAGCGATTCCTGATAAAGTATCACCAGATTTAACAACATAAACACTGGACGAAGCAACCTTACCACTGCTGCTAGATGTGCTGTTGGATGAGCTAGCAGAAGAATTAGTGCTGCTTTTGCTGACAACAAGTTTATTCCCAGGATAGATAAGAGTTGTATCCAGGTTATTCCATTTCATCAAGTTTGATAGGGAAATGCCATGTTTCGAGGCGATGCCACTTAATGTGTCACCACTTTTTACTGTATACGTAGTAGATTTAGTAGTAGATGTAGTAGGTTTAGAGTTTGATGATGAACTTGATTTTGCGCTTGATGTTTCAATCACCTGATTTGGATAGATGATATCTGATGACAATTTATTGATAGACTTTAATGAATTAACACTTGTACTATATTGCTGTGCAATCGACCAAAGTGACTCTCCGCTCTGTACTTTATGTGACGCTGCATCTGCCTGCTCTGCTCCAAAAAGAACGGACGCTAATGCTGCTGTTGCAGTAACCGACATGAATATTTTCTTATTCGCCAATTTATTTTCCCCCTGTTAACCAGCTTCGGCCATTACTGGAGACATTCTTTATAAACGATAACGGTTCTGCACCGCCCGCCTATATATGTGTCCAACAATTTGCCTGCTTGGTAATCTATCTCTGTATAACCAATATCTAACAGAAACTAACAATATTATATATTTTTTAGCAAAATAATTATAGATTGAAAGGACATTTGTAATGTTATTGTAATATATATAACAAAAAAATCTCCCTACAACCCCCATAAAACTTAAATTCTCCCTAAAGTTTTCAAAAAAATATTCTATATACTAATTTAGTATGATATAATTTCATATTGTAATGTCGAGAAGTAGAGAAATTTATCATAAATTCTACAAACATAGACAAACAAAAATTACCTGGGGGTACCAAAATGGAAGAAACTATCTCCCTGAAAGAAATATTCGGGGTTTTGAAAAAGCGCTTCTTAATGATATTGACATTTGTGTTTGGCGCTGCGCTTGTTGCTGCAATTATTAGCTACTTTGTCTTAACACCTACGTATCAATCAAGTTCACAGTTTATTGTTAATCAGGAACTTCAGGATCCAACGCAGTACAATACAAATAACATACAAACAAACGTTCAAATGATAAATACTTACAATATTATAATAAAAAGTCCTGCCATTCTAGATGAGGTTGTGAGTGAATTAGACTTACCTTATTCTTCTTCTGTGCTAGGAGAAAAAATTGAAGTCTCCAGCGCGGATAGCTCACAGGTAGTTACTGTTATTGCAACAGATGAAGACCCTGCAATGGCTGTGGAAATAGCAAACGCTACTGTAGGAATCTTTCAAAATGAAATACCGGAGATTATGAGCGTTGATAATGTCAGTGTTCTAAACGAGGCGCAATTAAGCCCGAATCCTAAACCGGTTGCACCAAACCCATTGTTAAATATCGCAATTGCAATCGTATTAGGAGCAATGGTTGGAATAGGAATTGCATTCTTGATTGAATATCTGGATAACTCTATCACTACGGAGGATGATGTTGAAAAGAAACTGGGATTGCCAGTGCTGGGAGTTATCTCTTTTGTTAGTGAAGATGATATTCGATCTAATCAGTTCATGCTTGAGCCAAATAGAAAAAAAAGGAGTGGCTTTGATGGCGCGCAGGAAAAATCATTCTAGACCAAACAATAAGATGAGAAATCTCATCACCAAATTAAATCCTAAATCTCCTATTTCAGAACAATACCGAACAATTCGTACAAATATCCAATATGCTTCTGTGGATGAAACGATTAAATCTCTGCTTGTGACATCATCAGGACCAGGTGAGGGTAAATCTACTACAATTGCAAACCTGGCGGTGGTTTATGCGCAGACTGGTAAGAAAGTTCTTTTAATTGACGCGGATCTCCGGAAACCAACTGTTCATTATACATTCCGCCTTGATAATTTGAGAGGGTTAAGCAATATTCTGGTTGGAGAAACAACTCTGAATGATTCCGTTAATAGAACAGATGTGGAGAACCTAGATGTTATTTCTTGTGGACCGATCCCTCCAAATCCTTCTGAATTATTGGCCTCAAGGAAAATGGATGCCTTCTTAAGGGAGGCAACAGATGCATACGATATAGTTATTTTCGATACACCACCGGTATTAGCTGTAACGGATGCACAAATTATGGCTAATATAGTAGATGGGTCGTTATTGGTTGTGAGAAGTGGACAGACGAATATTGAAGCAGCGACAAAGGCTAAAGAAGCTTTGGAACCAGCTAAAGCAAAATTGCTTGGTACGGTTTTAAATGGCCGTGAAAAGAAAGCTTCCAATTATTACTATTATGGAACAAATTAAATAGTATGGACTCTCTGTGATAAATCGCAGAGAGTTTTTTTATTTCAATCATCTAATAAAAATGTAAAATTTTGTTAAAATATGGTATTATTAATATATAGGAGTTTTTACCTATATATTAAATAGATTACATGTATAATTGTAATGAGGGAAAGTTGATATTATAATGATAGATAATCCTAAAAACGAAATTTTTGGAAAACTTACCACGAGAGGCGGTTTATACAAATGATAGATATACATTCGCATATTTTACCAGGGGTCGACGATGGGGCGAAGAATGAAGAAGATAGTTTAGCGATGGCTAGGGAAGCAGTATCACAAGGAATTACAACAATTTTCGCAACCCCTCATAACAAGAATGGAAAGTATGAGAATGAGAAAGACGCCATCTTAAAAAACGTAAAAATCTTAAGTGAATTATTTGAGAAGGAGAATATCCCTCTCTCCGTAATAAGCGGTCAGGAAACCCGTATAAACGGGGAAATGATAGAAGATATAAAAGATGGAAAATTATTATCCTTGAATTCAACCAAATATCTTTTTGTTGAATTTCCGTCAGCCCACGTACCAAGATACTCCAGTCAAATGCTTTTTGATATTCAGGTTGCAGGCTATACTCCAATCATCGTCCATCCGGAGAGAAATCAGGAGCTGATTGAACATCCATCAAGGCTGTATGACTTTGTAAAAAAGGGAGCACTGACTCAAATCACTGCTGCAAGCCTCGTAGGCAAATTCGGTAAAAACATCCAAAAGTTCACTAATCAATTAGTCGAAGCAAATCTTACCCACTTTATCGCATCTGATGCACACAATACCACTACACGAGGTTTCTGTATGGATGAGGCCTTTCGGGAAGTAAAAAATGCATATGGAAGTGATTATTTTTATTTGTTTATGGAAAACAGCCAACTTTTGGTTGATAACATGAATGTGAATCGTATGGAACCTGTTCCCGTGAAAAGGAAAAAGTTTCTTGGATTGTTTTAAAGGAAAATGAATATATATGAAACTAAATTTTAAAGATACACATCTTTTTGTGCAGCCTTTTATTTAAAATAGATATAGAATCATTTAGGGAGAATAGTGAAATACAAGTAAAAGGGGCAATTCAGTTGATTAAAGTTCTCTTAGTAGAAGATCAGCAGTTATTTCGTGATGGTATTGAAGCTATTATCGAACCAATAGACGATATAGAAGTAATCGGAACAGCTGATAACGGTGTAATGGCGCTTGAATATATGGAGAAAGATAGACCAGAGGTTGTAGTGATGGATATCCATATGCCATTTATGGATGGAATACAAACAACGCGATATATTAAAGAAAACTATTCCGATGTTAAGGTGGTTTTGCTAACAACCAAAGCGGATGATGATTTGGTTATATCAGGGATAAATATTGGAGCTGATGGATTTCTGGTGAAGGCTTTGTATGCTGATAGACTAATTGAATGCATTCGTATGGCATATCAAGGGCAAACAGTGGTTTCTGGTGAGGTAGCACGAATTTTGGCGAAACGTATACGGGAAATTACCTTGAATAAAAAACAGTTATTTGCGATGGGATTAGAGAAGCTTGGTTACAATTTTACGAAACGCGAGATTGATATTGCCTACTTATTAATGGAAAACTATACAAATAACCAGATTGCAAGTAAATTATATCTTGGAGAAGGTACGGTGAAAAATTACATCAGTGAGATCTATAATAAGCTAAATATCCACAATAGAGTTCGAGCGGTAAAATTTTTCCAGAAGATTATACCAGAGCAATAGGATAAAGATGTTTAATTATGACTTTTATTTTTCGAAAGTCACTAATAAAATGACCGCCTATATAGTACTATGTAAATGTTGCTTTTTTACTAGCTAAGAAGATTTTCAAAAGAACAAATAGGCGGTTAAGTTTAATGATTACGATTTTAACCATAAACAAGAATCCTCTCTACGATAATTTTATACAAGTTATAAATAAGCATAAAGCGATAGAGTTAAAGGGGAGTGTTCACTGTGGCAATGACACCGTTTCAATTGCTGCAGAGCTGGACCCCGATGTAATCATAGTAGACACACAATTGATAGCAAGACGTGAATCTGCTGAATTGTTGAAACAACTTAAAAGGAATCTGCCAAAGGTGAAGATTATCACCTTAGTAAACAACTCGGATCCTACCTATTATTTCCAGTTAATCGAGTCGGGATGTGACAGTATAATAGATGAGTATTCTAATCTTACTGAAAAGATAGTAGATTCCATACTATCTGTCACGCAGAATGCTTATTTTAATGTGCCATTCAGTTTTATGGGGCGGTTAGTTGATCGATTAGATGAACTGAGACAAGATAATTATGATCTCTTTAATAAAAGGCTCTACGAAAATGAACTTTATTTATCTGTGAAGGAAGCAGAGGTAGCCTATTACTTAAGGCGGAATTTAAAAAATAGGGAAATAGCTGAGTATCTGTTAATTACAGAGGGTACCGTTAAAGTGCATATCAGTAATATTTATCGAAAAATAAACGTAAAAGGCAGAAAAAATGTGATAGAATATCTTAATAGGATTATGTCGAAAAATGTTACCAAGAGGTCAGCTATTGTAAAATGAAAATGGAGGATAGATAATGTCATATCGCAAAAGACTTGCATTGTTAGTTATTCTGGATTCGCTAATCGTTAGTACAGCAATTTTTATTGCCTTCTGGGTAGTATATCCTTCTTATCCCAATTTATTACTTACAAAGGAATTATATATAAGTGCGGTGGCTTTACTAATTTTTCATCATGTTTTTGCTTTTATCAATAAATTATACAATAAGGTATGGGCCTATGCCAGTATAGGCGAACTAGTTACTATCGTGAAGGCTATAACTTTTTCTATTGTTTCGGTGGCTGGAATTCAGTTGATAGTGAATGGCACAATATATAGAAGAGCATTGCTCATTACCTGGATGCTTCATATCATCTTAATAGGTGGTTCGCGTTTTGTATGGCGAATTGTCCGTAATCGTTACATTATAAAAGATACTAATCAAAAACGCACTTTAATTGTCGGTGCAGGAGCCGCTGGTGCAATGATTGCACGGCAACTGAGAAATGAACATAGCAACACCGATTTAATCCCTGTTGCATTTGTTGACGACGACATTAATAAGCAAAGAATGCAAGTATATAACTTACCTGTAGCAGGAACGACATCAGATATTGAAGAAATAGCTGCAAAACTGGAGATAGAACACATTGTCATTGCCATTCCGTCGCTTCGTAATGGCGAACTTGAGAAAATTGTTGAACAATGTAATAAAACCAATGCTAAAGTACAGATGATTCCAAAAATCGAGGATCTTATGACAGGAAAAGTATCTGTCAGTCATCTGAAAAATGTTGAAGTAGAGGATTTGCTGGGGCGTGAGCCTGTGAAACTGGATATTGATGCGATTTCAGAATATGTTACAGGCAATACGGTTATGGTAACCGGTGCTGGAGGCTCAATCGGTTCAGAAATTTGTCGACAGCTGATGCGCTTTATTCCAAAGAAGCTATTGCTGGTTGGTCATGGAGAATTTAGTATTTACTCGATTGACATGGAACTAAAAAGAATTTATGGAGATAGGGAAATAGAAATTGTCCCTATTATTGGAGATGTACAGGATCGTGAGCGGATTTTCGACATTGTAGAACATCACCAGCCTGAAATCATTTACCATGCAGCAGCACACAAGCATGTCCCATTAATGGAATATAATCCCCACGAAGCTGTGAAAAACAACATTATCGGTACGAAGAATGTCGCTGAAGCAGCCGATGCATTTGGAGTGAATAAATTTGTGATGGTTTCGACGGATAAAGCGGTAAACCCAACGAACGTCATGGGTGCAACGAAACGTGTAGCAGAAATGATCGTACAGGACCTAGCGCAGCGAAGCAAGACGAAATTTGTTGCTGTACGATTTGGAAATGTACTGGGAAGCCGTGGCAGTGTTATTCCTTTATTTAAAAAACAAATCGAAAACGGAGGCCCAGTAACTGTAACGCATCCTGAAATGACACGTTACTTCATGACGATACCGGAAGCATCCAGACTTGTGATTCAAGCTGGGACACTTGCAAATGGTGGAGAAATCTTTGTCCTGGATATGGGTGAGCCTGTGAAAATTGTTGATTTGGCTCGAAACCTTATTAAGCTATCAGGGTATACAGAAGATGAAATTCCGATTGAATTTGCCGGAATTCGACCTGGGGAGAAGATGTATGAGGAATTGCTTGGTGAGGATGAAGTTCATCCGGACGCGGTCTATGAGAAGATTTATGTTGGACGGACGGTTGAGGTTGATTCGCAGCTCCTACTGAATCTTATTAATAGATTCGACAATTATAATGCTGTACAACTAAAAGACGAACTGATGAGCATTGTATTTACTGAACGGAGATTGATGACGAAAGTGTAATCTGAATTTTTATAACGGAGGTATTTATTTTGAAAACAATAAAAAAAGCAATCATCCCAGCGGCTGGTCTGGGAACTAGATTCCTGCCTGCAACAAAAGCAATGCCCAAGGAAATGCTGCCGATAGTTGATCGGCCAACAATTGAATATATTGTTGAGGAAGCAATAGAGTCTGGTATAGAAGACATTATTATTGTCACTGGTAAGGGGAAACGCGCGATTGAAGATCACTTTGATCATAACTTTGAATTAGAAGATAATTTATTGAAGAAAGAGAAGTTTGATCTTCTGGATAAAGTAAATCAAGCATCGAAGGTTGATATTCATTATATTCGCCAAAAAGAACCAAAGGGTCTTGGCCATGCTGTATGGTGTGCACGCAAATTTATTGGTAATGAACCGTTCGCGGTCTTGTTAGGCGATGATATTGTAAGAGCTGAAACACCTGGGCTAAAACAATTAATTCAGCAATACGAGGAAACACAAAGTTCAGTTGTTGGTGTTCAACAAGTACCAGACAATGAAACAAATCGTTATGGAATTGTAGATCCGAGTACGATTGAAGGCAGACGTTATCAAGTGAATAATTTTGTTGAGAAACCAATGCAAGGTACTGCTCCTTCTAATCTGGCTATTATGGGACGTTATGTATTTACTCCGGAAATCTTCCAATTTCTTGATAAGCAGCAGATCGGTGCAGGTGGTGAAATTCAACTGACGGATGCGATTCAGATGTTGAATGAAATTCAAAAAGTATATGCTTATGACTTTGAAGGCAAGCGTTATGATGTTGGAGAGAAGTTGGGGTTTGTGAAGACTACGGTTGATTTGGCTTTGGAGAATGAAGAGATTAAAGATGAATTGTATAAATACTTAGTACAAATAATCAAAGAAGGAAAAGTGAGTACAGTATAGCTTGGTGGAGGTTTCAGAACAAATGGTTTATTTAAAACTCAAAAGAGTATTAGATTTAATTCTTTCTTTTTTAGGGATGATCGTTATATCGCCAGTTTTTTTATTCTAGTATTAGCAATTAAACTAGATTCAAAAGGTCCTGTTTTATTCAAACAGAAGCGAATTGGAATCAATAAGAGTCATTTTAACATTCTTAAATTCCGTACTATGAGGGTAGATACACCAAAAAATACTCCAACACATCTTCTTAGTAATCCCGAACAATATATCACTAGGGTGGGGAATTTTTTAAGAAAAACCTCACTAGATGAACTACCACAAATATGGAATATATTTGTTGGACAGATGAGCCTTATTGGACCACGTCCTGCATTGTGGAATCAATATGATCTCATCAAAGAAAGAGATAAATACGGGGCTAATGATGTGAAACCTGGTTTAACAGGATGGGCACAGATTAATGGAAGGGATGAACTTCCAATTGATGTTAAATCCAAAATGGATGGAGAATATGTAAAAAACCTAAGCTTTAGACTGGATATTATTTGTTTTTTTGGTACGGTAATCAGTGTTCTAAAAAGTGATGGCATTGTTGAAGGTAAAACTAGAGCTAAAACAAATAACGAAAATGCGAGTAGTAATAATAAGGAGATATCTTCTAAATGAAAAGAATACTTATCACTGGTAAAAATAGTTATGTTGGAAACTCCTTTGAGAAGTGGTTGGATAATTATCCAGGGGAATATTCGATTGATAAACTAAGTCTTAGAGATAACTCTTGGAAAGAAAAAAATTTTTCTTCTTATGATGTTATTTTGCATGTGGCGGGGATTGCTCATGTTTCTTCTGATCCGAATAAGGAAGAATTGTATTATAAAGTTAATAGAGATTTAACTGTAGAGGTAGCCAAAAAGGCAAAAATTGAAGGTGCTAAACAATTTATCTTTATGAGTAGTATTATTGTCTATGGGGACTCCACCAGTGATAGGAAAGTTATTGATAGAAATACTGTGCCAAAACCTAGTAATTTTTATGGAAACAGTAAGCTTCAAGCGGAAGAAGGAATTAAAAACTTAGAGAGTGATAATTTTAAAATTGTTTTAATTCGACCTCCAATGATTTATGGAAGGGACTCAAAAGGTAATTATCCTAAATTAGCAAAAGCAGCGCAAAAACTCCCTGTTTTCCCTTATGTACAAAATGAACGGAGTATGCTACACATTGATAATTTATCTGAGTTTATTCGCTTAATGGTAGATAATAAAGAACGTGGGTTATTTTTCCCGCAAAATAGAGAATTTGTAAAAACAAGTGAAATGGTGAAGTACATTGCCGAGGTGCATGGAAAAAAATAAGGTTGGTTAAAGTATTTAACCCTATATTGAACTTTCTTAGTGGGAAAGTAGGTATAATTGACAAGGTGTTTGGAAATTTGATTTATGACAAAAAAATAAGTGAATATAAAGTGGATTATCGAATAAAAGATTTAAAAGAAACAATTGTAGATACAGAGCTGGAGAGAAAAAAGTTATGAAAAAAGTATTAATATTAGTTAATCATGACGTTGTAATATATAACTTTAGAAAAGAATTAGTGGTACGTTTAATTGAAGATGGCTACAAAGTTTACATATCTTCTCCCTTTGGTGAAAGAATAGACGAACTTGTGAAAATCGGTTGTGAATTTATTGAAACAAAAATTGAACGGCATGGATTGAATGTGTTACAAGAATTAAAACTAATTCAAACTTATAAGCAAATTATTAAGCATGTAAATCCTAATGTAGTTCTTTCCTATACAATAAAGCCCAATATTTATGGAGCAATTGCCGCTAGTAATTTAAATAAACCAATTATAGCAAACATTACTGGGTTAGGTACTGCAGTTGAAAATAAAGGGTTAATGCAAAGAATAACAGTCACGCTTTACAAATTTGCGTTTAGAAAAGCACATACTGTTTTCTTTCAAAACCAAGAAAATCAACAATTCTTTATTGATAAAAAGATAGCTATTGGTAAGCACAAATTAATTCCGGGATCGGGTGTTAATTTAGAGCACTTTTCACCATTAGAATATCCATATGTTGATACCCTAGAATTTATTTTTATTTCAAGAATTATGAAAGAAAAAGGAATAGATCAATATATAGAGGCAGCAAAATATATAAGGGAAAAGTATCCAAATACAAAATTCCATATATTGGGTTTTTGTGAAGGGGATTATGAAGATGAATTAAGAAGATTAGAAAGAGAAGAAATAATAATTTATCATGGTATGCAAAGAGATATTAGGAATTTCTTAAAAAATACTCATTGTTCAGTTCACCCCACATATTATCCGGAGGGCATGTCTAATGTTTTATTAGAAAGCGCAGCAAGCGCTCGTCCAATTATAACTACAAATCGTAGTGGATGTAGGGAAATAGTTGATGATGGTATAAATGGATATTTAATAAAGAAAAAAATAGTCAAGATCTTATTGAAAAAATAGAGAAATTTATAAACCTGAGTTTTGAAGAAAAAAAACAGATGGGTTTATCTGGAAGAGATAAGGTAAAAAGGGAATTTGATCGGAAAGTAGTGGTTGATAAATATATGAATGAAATAAATAATATTTAATTTGGTTTAGAGATATATAACAAAGGAGATTTTTTATGCGAAGAAAAAGAGAATTGATTGAAAAATATTCCTTTTTTATTAATTTTATCATTAAAATATCAAGATTTTTCCCAAATAAATTTTATTTAAAGTTATTAAAGTTAATAAGGAGTCACGATAATTACTTAGCTATATTTTTAAGATATCTATGTCTAAAAAACTGTGCAGAAAGTTGCGGTAACAATGTAGTTGTTTTCTCAAACGTGTATTTTTTTAACATTCAAAAGTTAAAAATTGGTGATAACGTAAGTATACACCCATTCTGCTATATTGAATCCTCAGGAGGAATAGAAATCGGAAACGATGTTTCAATAGCACATAATAGCACATTAATGTCCGAAGAACACATATATTCAAATATAAAAAAAATATAAAAGATCAAGGTGTTGAGTATAAAAGAACTTTAATTGAGGATAACGTTTGGATAGGTGCGGGTAGTAGAATATTAGGAGGTACCATAATTCGTTCAGGGAGCATTATAGCAGCTGGAGCAGTTGTGAAAAATGAAATTCCTAATAACGTTATTGTAGGTGGTGTCCCCGCAAAAGTAATCAAAGAAAGGAATTAGTTTATGAAATTGGTTTTTGCTCATGATCATATTTTTTACGAATATGAAAATCAAGTTTATAGTACAGGTGGACTTTCGAAAGAAATGTTAGAAAGATATACTAGAGTATTTGATGAAGTAGTAGTCATCAGTAGAAAAAGAAAAATAGATACATTCGATGATAATTTAACGCTTGCATCAACTGATAAAGTGAAATTTGTAGAAGTACCTGATTTTAAATCGATAGTTAATAGTTATAAAATATTAAAAGCCAAAAATATAATTAATTATCAAATAAAAAATTGCGACGCATTAATAGCTAGGTTACCCAGTTCTATTGGTGGAATTGCAATGTCATGCGCTAAGAGAATTAAAAAACCATATATAATAGAACTCGTTGCTTGTCCGTGGGATGCTTTATGGAATCATAGCATAAAAGGGAAATTGGTTGCGCCATTCTCTTTCTTTTCTACAAAAAGACTAGTGAAGAATGCAAATCATGTTTTGTATGTGACAAATAAATTTTTACAACAAAGATATCCAACAAGTGGGAATGTTGTAAATTGCTCTAATGTGGCATTAAAAGATTATGATGGTTCGATACTTAATAATAGATTAGAAAAAATATGTCACAACAATAACAAGAAAATTATTATTGGGACTACTGCAGCACTCAATGTTAAATATAAAGGACAACAGTTTATTATTAAAGCATTGGGAGAATTAAAAAAACAAGGTATTACAAACTTTGAATATCAACTTGTGGGTAACGGAGAGCGAACATATTTAGAATCTATTGCTAATAAATATAATGTTATTAATGAAGTGAAATTTTTAGGAGTCCTGCCTCATAATGAAATATTTGAATGGTTAAAGACCATTGATATATATGCTCAGCCTAGCAGACAAGAAGGTTTACCACGTGCGTTGATTGAGGCTATGAGTATGGCTCTACCATCTTTCGGGGCAAATACTGCGGGTATTCCAGAACTCTTAGAAGAAGATTATATTTTTAGTAATACTAGAAATAACATTAGAGAAATATGTTCTATTTTAAGAGAAATGAACACAAAAGCTTTAACAATACAAGCCGTTAGAAATTTTGAAGAAGCAAAAAAGTATGATAAGAAAATTATTGAGGCACGAAGAACGAAGTTCTTTAAAGAATTTAAGAAAAACATAGAATGTTAATTTAAATAACATTATTTATGATTTTATAAACTATTGGAGATGGAGTTATTGTTAGAGATTTTTATTATTCCTATGGCTTTTCCTTTAGCATTTATTATAGTTACTTTACTTTATAGGAAATTAACAAGTTACAGTATCATTTTTTTATTAACTATAGCTGTTTATTTTGTAGGAGTAATATTCTGGTATTTCTTTGTTATTAGCTATGGTGGAAATAATAATACTTTTATATTTCCAGATGAATTGACTTATCTTTTTGGTGAATCAACAGGTTTCTATGGAGATATCGTTAAGTTAATTGTTAGTTTAGGGTCTACCTTAGCTGTAAGATTTATTAATGTATTTAGCTACACCTTTGGGTTATTATGGTTAACAACGGAATTAATTCATGTACGGTTAAATAATAATTCTAGCATAAATACAATAAAATTTATCTATGTTAGTATGATTGCAGCGCTAGGTAGTTATTGGTCCTTCTTTATACTAAAAGAAGGTATGACAGTTCTTAGTATTTCAATGTATCTTATTTCTTATCATCGTAGAAATAAGCCTTTAAAAATAATAGCTCTGATTTTAGCCTTATTTGTTAGGTTTGAGGTTGCTATAGCTATTATATTTGCTGAAATAGTTGTGTTTCTTTGGAAAAAATCTAAAATGTTATTGTATCTATTATTAAGTATAACAATAATAGCTATAATCTTATATTTAAATATGCCAAACTCAGAAGCACTAAAGTTGAGCTTTCTATCAAGGAGATATGGTGAAAGTGATAAGATATATGATAGTGCAGCAATTCAAACAGCTCAACTGGGATTCTTGCAATTTATTACTTCTTATACCTATTTTGAAACTATTGCAGGAAATATTTTGCGTAGTTTAATACCGTTTTACTTACCATTTAGTCCAATCAGTACCCCTCTAACTTTATTTAATTTAATCGGTTGTATTCTAGTATTTAAAAAATTCAAAGAAAAAAGAGATGTCCCAACAATATTTGGTGTTGTGATTCTACTTCTTCTTATGGGGACTATTTCAGTACCGCGTTATGTAACGGTTATTATAATACCATTGACAATTTACTTGTTGTTAGATAATACCAAAAGAAAAGATATAAGAAAAAATACAACTACTTAATCGGTCGATTAATTGTTAAGATTAATTTAGTGGAATGTGATATAAACCTATTCTTTTAGGAGGAGACATTTTGAAGGAATTCCCTTTAGTATCAGTTATAATACCATGTTTTAACAGTGGAGAATGGATGGGAGAGACATTATCAAGCGTTTTTGACCAAACTTACCCCAACATTGAAGTAATAGTTATAGATGACGGATCGACGGATAATACAAAAGAGATAGTATTAAATTATAGTGATGAAATACTATATTATTATCAAAAAAACAAGGGACCTTCAGCTGCAAGAAATCTAGGTGCGAAAAAAGCTAGAGGGAAATATATCGCTTTTTTAGATTCGGATGATGTTTGGGAAGATAACAAGTTATCTTTACAAGTTGGTTATCTAGAAAAAAATAAAAATGTTCAATTGGTATTTTCAAATGTAAATCTCATAAATGAGAAAGGAGAACATTTATATTCTCATTTTAACCGAGTCCCTATAGGAAAAAAAGAAATTATTATGAAATTCTTTTTGGGGGAAATAACAATGAATACTCCAACAATTGTAGTGAAAAGAGATTCACTCCTTAACGTTGGTGGTTTTGATGAAGAATTACCTCTGAGAGAAGATCATTTTTTCTTAATGATGATGACACACAAGTATGAAATATTTCATTTTAAAGAGCTGTTAGTAAATAGAAGGGTGAGTACAAAAAGTATGAGTAACTCACTTAATGTAGAAAAAATTTTTAAAATGAATGAGCCCTTTATTTTAAAAAGCGTAAAAAAGTTTCCTTTTTTATCAAATTATAAGAAAAACGTATATTCAAGAGTATATTCAGCAATTGCAAGAGGATACTGGAAAAAAAGAAATTATTTAAAAGCTCTACTATATATAATAAAAAGTATATATAATAAACCATTGAAGCTTAGAAATTATATCTTTTTCTTTTTGATTCTTTTAAGAGTGAATTATAAATATATGGAAAGTGCTAAATGGAAATTGAAAAAAAATAATAAAATAATTAGCAGAGTTATTTCATATTAATCTTATGCTTGATATTAAAATAATTTTATTTATATAGTTAAATTAGCATTTGTACTTGAAATAAATTTTTAAGGAGAAATTATGAATAAAGTTGGTATTATCACACTAAATGGTTATAAAAATTATGGTAATAGGCTCCAAAATTACGCTCTTCAAGAAGCTATTAAGGCAATTGGCTTTAATGTAGAAACGATTGTAGTTGACCCAAAAGCGATTTCTTCGAATGACAAAAAATCATTAAGCTTTTTTGATATTAATTTAATTAAAAAGGTTACGAGGAAATTAATTAATATTAAAAATAAAAACATCATGAGGAAAGGGAGAATAAATTTAAAGAGTTTTCTGCGAAATATATTTATGAAACGAAGTATAAAATTTCAAAGGAAAACATACATGCAGAGGATATATCAAAATTCAAGGCATTTGTTACTGGAAGTGACCAAGTTTGGAATCCATTCTATATAAATGGATCCTCTCTATATTTTCTAACCTTTGCTATAAAAGAAAAAAGGATTTCATATGCAGCAAGCTTCGGTATCTCTAGCATTCCAGATATTTATAAAGCAAGCTATAAAAAATATTTGTCTGAAATGAATTATTTGTCAGTAAGAGAAGAACAAGGTGCAAAAATAATTAAGGATATTACAAGTAGAAATGCGCAAGTAGTACTTGATCCAACAATGCTTCTAACTCGAGAAAATTGGAGAGAAATCTCTAAAGCATCGAATGAAAAACCAAAGATACCTTATTTACTAACATATTTCCTTGGAAATGTTCCTCAGGATACTTTAACTAGAATTGAAGAAATTGCTAATGAAAGGAAATTGAAGATTGTAAATTTAGCTAGTTTGAAAGACACTAAGTATTATTCTGCTGATCCAGGAGAATTTATAGATTTTATAGACTCTGCGGATGTTTTCTGTACAGATTCTTTTCATGGTGTAGTATTTTCGATATTGCTAGAAACACCTTTTATTGTTTTTGAACGCCAAGGGAAATTGCCATCCATGAATTCACGAATAGAAACATTATTATCTAAATTCAAATTCAGTTCGAGAGTCGCAAAAAATATAACTTCCATTAACCAAATATATAATATTGACTACTCACATGTTGATGAAATTCTATCATCTGAGCGTGATAAATCATACACATACTTAAAGGAATCATTAAAATAATATTGATAAATAGAAAGTGGTATTAACATGAGTCAAATGAAAGCTGGAGCAATACTTTCTTACCTATCGCTATTTGTTACTGGCATTATAGCATTAGTATATACACCAATATTGATACGTTTAATCGGTCAAAACGAATATGGCCTTTATGCACTGATTGGATCAATGGCAGCTTATTTTAGTATAATGGATTTAGGTTTAGGAAATACTATTATTCGTTACATTGCTAGAAACAAAGCAATTGGAACCAAAAAAATAGAATCAGAATTAAATGGTTTTTTTTTAAAAATATATGCTTATATTGGATTATTAGCTGCAATTGTGGGAATAATTGTTTGGCTTAATATTGAAGTGATTTTTGGCAACAGCCTTACAACAACCGAATTAGAAAAAGCGAAATTAATGATAATTATTTTAATATTTAATTTTGCTCTTTCTTTTCCGTTATCAATTTTTAGTTCTATTTTACAGGCATATGAAAGATTTGTATTTGTGAAAATGGTCGCAATTTTCCGTGCCTTATTGATACCAATAGTTACAATCCCCTTTTTGCTTTTGGAACACGGAGCAGTAACAATGTTAGTAATTACTACGGTGGTTAATATTTCTGTATTGATATATAGTGGTTGGGTTGCATTAACTAAATTAGATATTCATTTTAGTTTTGGGAAATTTGAACGTGAATTTATCAAAGAAATCTTCGGTTTTTCTTTTTTTATTTTTTTAAATGTAATTGTTGATTTAATTTACTGGAATACTGATCAATTTATTTTGGGTATTACATCAGGAACTGATATAGTAGCAGTTTATGCTATTGCTATGCAATTCATCATGATGTATAAAATGTTTTCGACTTCTATTAGTAATTTGTTTTTACCTAAGACATCAAAACTTGTAGCTAATAATGCAAGTGATCTAGAATTATCAAAATTAATGGTCAAGTACGGTAGGATTCAGTACTTAATTTTAATTTTTATTTTATCAGGGTTCTCTGTATTTGGATATCAATTTATAATCACTTGGGCTGGTGAAAGTTATAAGACGGCATATTTTATCGTCCTAATAATTATGTTTCCATTGACTATTCCTTTATCTCAAAATTTTGGGATAGCCGTTTTACAGGCGAAGAATATACAAGGATTCCGTGCTATTACTTATTTAATAATCGCTATTATTAATATTATAATAAGCATACCTTTAGCTATTAATTATGGGGGAATAGGAATAGCTATAGCTACAACTCTATCATTAATTATTGGTCATATAATTCTTATGAACATATATTATCATACTAAAATTAAAATCAATATGATTCTATACTGGAAGAATATTTTACAAATAACTATAGCAGTAATTATATTAACAACTATAGTTTTTGGAATCGATAGATTCTTTTTTGATTCAAGTCATATTATAATACTTTTAATTAGAATTGTGATTTTTACATTAGTTTTCCTAGCAGTATCATGGATTTTTGTCCTAAACGATTATGAAAAAAATCTCTTTAAATCGATTATAAAAAAACAAAAAATAAATATATGAGAAAAATTACAACTAGTTTTATCTATTACATTATAATAGGGAGTAAAAAGAATGAAAAAAATTATAAAAAAGATAATACCTCATTTTGTATTTGAAAGATTAAAACGGCTGTTGAATTTGATTAAGTTAAATAAAAATTATTTTAACGAAATGAGAAGATACTCGAAGTATTCATTTGAATTAACTAAAAATAAGACTCAAAGGCATTTGGAGTCGAATTTAATTTTTTTCTACCATAAGATAGAAAAGGGTCTCTCTCTACCCAATCCTAGAGTTGGTTTTGGTGAAAAAAAAGTTTATCATCTATTAGAATTAGTGAAGGTTTATTACAATAGGTTTGGTTGGGATAAGACAGCGCAGGTATCTTTAAATACTCTTTTTGCATATTACAAGTTTAATAAGGATCATAATTTAGATTTAAAGGATTTATATATTGAATTAGAGGAATTAAAAAAAATCTCAACTAATAATACAACGGTAGGAGGAGTTACAAATATTAATTTGAAAGATATTGAGAGTGCTAGAATAAATTTTAAAGACTTTGCTAACTCTAGATACAGCTTAAGAGCCTTTCTCCCAGGGGAAATTCCTCTGTCGAAAATAAGAGAATCAGTAGAAATAGCACAAAAGACACCGTCAGTTTGTAATCGCCAATCATGTAAAGTCTACGTCTTTGATAAATATAGAAAAGATGCAATATTAAAACATCAAAATGGAAATTCTGGATTTGGAAAAGACGCTGATAAAGTTCTAATAATTACTGCAAATCTTAAAGATTTTAGGGGACCTAAAGAGAGAAATCAGGCATATATAGATGGTGGATTATTTTCAATGTCTATAATATATGCTTTACATTCCTTGAATGTAGGAACTTGTGCTTTAAACTTATCGCTAGATTATAGAGATGAGGAAAAACTAAAAGAGGATGCTAAAATACCTAAATCAGAGGTTGCTTTAATGATGGTAGCCTTAGGAAATTTCCCGGAAAGTTTTTATGTTACTGATTCACCAAGACGTAACACAAAAGATGTGTTAAAAGTTATTGATGGTTCAAGTAGTTAAATATAATAAATTACGGACTTTGGTACAGTGTCTACTATTATCTTGAATTCAAGAGAATGGTAGGTATTTGGAACTTTCTGAAAAAGAATAAAACTTTTGATTCTACTAATAAAATATAAGAGGGAAGGCATAAATATGTATAAAATAGCAGTAGCAGGAACAGGATATGTTGGCCTAGTTGCCGGAGTATGCTTTGCAGAGGTTGGCCACCAAGTAACCTGTGTTGATATAGATGAAAATAAAGTAAAAACGATGAAGCAAGGTATTTCCCCAATCTATGAAAAAGGATTGGAAGATTTAATGCAGAAAAATTATGCTGCAGGTAGGATTGATTATACAACAGACTATAAATCGGCATATAAAGATGCAGATGCAATTTTTATCGGGGTAGGTACTCCAGAACAACCTGATGGATCTGCAAATTTATCATATATTGCTACGGTTGCTAGACAAATTGCCGAATCTATCGAAAAGGATTGTCTAGTTGTTGTAAAGTCTACTGTACCTGTTGGTACAAATGATAAAGTAGAACAGTTTATTAATGACTTCCTGATTAATGATGTTAAGGTAGAGGTAGCATCGAATCCAGAATTTTTGGCACAAGGCTCTGCAGTGAAGGATACGCTGCAAGCGGCAAGAATTATTATTGGAACGGAAAGTAAATGGGCTGAGGACGTATTAATGTCTTTGTATGAACCATTTAATTTACCAATTGTATCTGTTAATAGAAGATCTGCTGAAATGATTAAATATGCATCAAATGATTTCCTCGCTTTAAAAATTTCCTATATGAATGATATTGCCAATCTTTGTGAGTTAGTTGGAGCTGACATACAGGATGTTGCTAAAGGGATGAGTTTCGATGAACGTATTGGAAGTAAATTCTTAAACGCTGGTATCGGTTATGGGGGATCATGTTTCCCTAAAGATACGAAGGCATTGGAAAGTATTGCAGCACAAAATGGTTATGAACTTAAAACTGTGAAGGCAGCTATTGATATTAATGAAGATCAGAAGACAAAACTATATAAACAGGCTAGTAAGAGACTTATAACTTTTAGTGGGCTTAAGGTAGCTGTGCTGGGATTAACTTTCAAACCTGGAACTGACGATTTAAGGGAAGCACCATCCCTTGAAAATGTGCCTTTATTATTGGAACAGGGTGCAGATATTTATGCATATGATCCTGTTGGTGCTGAGAACTTTGCGAAATTATATCCAGAAGGTAATAACGGTAAAGGCACTATCACATATGTATCTAATATAGAACATGCAATTGAAGATGCTAATGTTTGCTTTATTTTTACCGAATGGGGAGAAGTGAAAGCAATAACTCCAATGAGATATAAACAATTGATGAGAACACCTTTAGTATATGACGGCAGAAATATATATGATACCAATGACATGAAAGAGGCGGAGATAGAATATTACTCCGTTGGAAGAAAGTCAGTGACCAGAGAAGACATAAAGGAGTCGAAGAACCTTGAATTTCACAACTCTTGATCCTAGTAAAACATACCTAATCACTGGAGTAGCTGGTTTTATCGGATACTACTTATCTAGAAAACTATTAGAACATGGTTGCCAGGTAATTGGTGTTGACAATGTCAATGACTACTATGATGTGAACCTTAAACATACTCGTTTAGGAAATTTGGATCCATATGAGAAGTTTACTTTTATTAAAGGGGACATATCAGACAAGGACATGGTAATGCAGATTTTTAAAGAATACAAGCCTAACATCGTAGTAAACTTAGCTGCTCAAGCAGGAGTAAGGTATTCCATAGAGAATCCAGATGTGTATATTCAAAGTAATATCATCGGCTTCTATAATATTCTTGAAGCATGCAGGCATAATCCAGTCGATCACCTTGTTTATGCTTCATCAAGCTCTGTTTATGGATCTAATAAAAAAGTACCATTTGAAGAAACGGACTTTGTTGACAATCCAGTTTCACTTTATGCTTCTACTAAGAAATCAAATGAATTGATGGCTCATACGTATAGCCACCTTTACAAGATCCCGGCTACGGGACTCCGCTTCTTTACGGTTTACGGCCCTATGGGTCGACCGGATATGGCCTATTTTGGTTTTGCAGATAAGTATTTTAATGGTGAGCCTATAAAGATTTTCAATAATGGTGATTTTGAGAATGATCTATATCGAGACTTTACTTATATTGATGACATCGTTGAAGGAATTGAACGACTATTAAGTAATCCGCCTAAAGATGAAGGTCAACATAAAGTTTACAACATCGGGAACAACAGTCCTGTAAAATTGATGGTGTTTATTGAAACGTTAGAGAAGGCTATAAGTAATGCCGTTGGCAAAGACGTACAATTTGAAAAAATCTTTGAACCAATTAAACCAGGTGATGTTCCTGCAACTTATGCCTCAACAGATCAATTACAGAAAGCTATAGGCTTTAAACCAGAGACTTCAATTGAAGAAGGACTCCAGCAATTTGCAGATTGGTATGTGGAGTATTACAAGCTCAAAGACTAAATAAAGTACCCGCTAAGCTATTAAGGCTTGGCATATGATGATTATTTAGATCACAATGAACTTGTGCAGGACAATTGAGATTATTGATAAGGAATTAGAGAATAAAAGATTCGGATAAACTAAAGTAGCCACTAGAACAGACATCTGTTTTAGTGGCTCTTTTATCCGTACTTACTGGCTCAATCTGCCCGCAATACTCAGGTAGCGTACTCCGGCGAAAAACTGTAAATACATTCCAATGTTCGCTGCATTTGCTTCTTTAACATATAGGGAGATACATTCATCATAAGTTGCTCATTGTTTTAAAGTGGATTACTCCAGATTCTGTTTGGAGTGTGTTAGTGGAATATTTATTAATCTGGAGAACATGATGGTAGAAGATCACAACAATCATTATTATCTATTGCGTGTGTAGGAAAAGCAATTAGGTTGAACTGGAGTACGTCGCTGTACTATCGGTTATCATCTTTAACTTTGCTGTCAGCAATTCATCTATTTTAGTCTGCCCCTTAAATTTGAACCCTCCTAGAGTGATTACTGCCATTAGATCTTGCCACCCTTGCCATGTTATTTACCACTGAATGCCAAGAAATTAACCACTCGTTGCCATCTTGGTTACCGATAAATATGTAAACCCTACAGACACCTATCTATTGAGCTGTCTGTAGGGTTTTTGTAACGGGTTAGTTCATTTCAAAATAATCGAAGATTATTTTTCTAGAACCTTCATGAATATCTTGTTCGGTCCAACTGTATGGACAAGGTTCCTGACCATATATCCTTAAAAGTTTTAGCCGTAATTCTTTAGGAAAAGGATAACATTGTTTGTAGCCTACCCAATAATAGTATTCCTCTATTTTTTTTAGGTCTTTCCTTGTCATGATTGTCATATCAGATCTCACCGTTTAGGCCATGACGTTCTCGCATAGAAACTTCTCCATCTATCATAATTTGATAGGAATCGTGGATAATACGATCTAAAATCGCTTCTGCGATTGTTTCGTTACCTAATTTTAAATGCCAACCATTAGGATCGATTTGTGAACAGAAAACTGTCGAAGCTACTTTATGGCGTGCTTCCGTAATTTCTAATAGAATTGCTGCCTCATCTGTTGTTAAATCGGTGAGTAACCATTCATCAAGTATTAGTAAATCAACTTTCGTGTATTTCTTAATACACTTCCTGTAACTTCCGTTTGCTGCTAGTTTGGCTAGGGATAACTCATCTAGTAACTCTGGTAAACGAATATACTTCACCTTGTAGTGTTGACGACAAGCTGAAACTCCGAATGCAGTAGCTAAGAATGTTTTTCCAGAACCTGTCGGTCCTTTCAATATAATATTATGACTATCATGGATATAGCTACAACTAGCTAACTTCAATATCAAAGCTTTCTCCAGTTTACGATCTTCATGATATTCTATATCCTCGATAGAAGCTTTTGAATTTAAGAAAGTAGCTGACTTTATTAGACGTTGAAGTTTATTCGTTTGACGACGAGATTGTTCAACATCCACAAGTAAAGAAAAGCGATCTTCAAAACTCATCTTTTGAAATTCCTGTAACTGCTAAACTAAAATCAACAGATTCTGCTAAATAGAAATGAACACTTTTCACCCAATATCAATCCAGATAAGTTATGATTGTCTTTTAAACATAGTTTGTCTGGAGGATCTGAAAGGTGGAAAAATTACTCTTGTATTTACAGGTTCATCAATTGAGTGAACAAGGATTCAAAGTGGCGAAAATCGCCAGGAAATTAGGCATTTCAAGGAATACGGTCTATAAATATTTGACTATGTCCTTCGAGGAAGCAAGTGATTGGGCAAATTCCCTCAGGCAAAGGAGGAAGAAGCTCGATCCCTATCGGGATCAAATTATAAGGTGGTTAAAAGAACACCCTGATCTATCTTCCGCACAAATTGAGGATTGGCTGAAAGAAAAATATCCCGGTATCACCATTGGGGGGAGCACAGTCAGATTATTCATTAAAGACTTGAGAGAAATTCATCACATTCCAAAAGAAGTATATGTGCGTGACCATGAAGCAATTGATGAACTGCCCATGGGCCAGCAGATTCAGGTGGACTGGGGAGAAATAAGGCTTAAAAACACGGATAAAAAAGAGGTGAAACTTTACTTCATCACATTCGTTCTCTCCCATTCCCGATATAAATATGTCGAATGGTTAGGGAGGCCATTTACCACAACAGACACGATTCGCTGTCATGAAAAAGCATTTGCTTATTTCGGTGGTATGCCAGAGGAATTAGTTTATGACCAGGATCACCTGATTACTGTCAGTGAAAATGCGGGTGACATTATTCTAACCAGTGAATTCCAGGTCTATAAAGAGCAACGGAAATTCCGTTTACATTTATGTAGAAAAGCGGATCCACAAAGTAAGGGGAAAATAGAAAACGTTGTAAAGTTTGTGAAAAACAATTTTGCCAGGAACAGGGACTTTACGAACATCGATGCTTGGAATGAAAAGTGCATCGCCTGGTTAGATCGGACTGGAAACTATAATGTCCATAACACAACAAAAAAGAGACCCGTTGAAGTGCACGCCCTCGAAAAGCAGCACTTGAAACCAGTCTCCACCCTGCTCGCCATTGCGAACGATTATAGTTCCAGTATAACAAGAACCGTCTGTCCAGACAATGTCATCAAATATAAATCCAATCGTTATTCTGTTCCCCTGGGAACGTACCGGCGTAATGGTGATAATAGAGTTTTTATCGAAACCAAAGAAAATGAATTGATCATCAAAAAACAATCACAGGGTGAAGTTCTGGCCCGGCACACCCTAAGTATGGAGAAAGGAAAACTCATCAAAAACAGGCAGCATGCTCGCGATCGTTCAAAAGGGATTCAAGGCTATAAGGAGACCGTTATCCGTCAATTCAATGACGGCGAACAAGCCGCATTATTCATTCAAGAATTGAGTACCCGGTATCCGAGATATGTTCGAGATCAGCTTCAAATCGTTCAGTATACCTTGCATCATTTCCGTCAGGAAATTGAAAAAGCCCTGGGTATCTGTATAAAAGACCAACTTTGGAGTGCAAATGATCTTCGAGATGTTTCCCAACATCTCGCCAGCCAAAAAGAAACAGAGGAACGACAAGCACCTCGTCATACGGAGAACCCACAAAACGATCCTGTCACACGACAAGCCACTGCATCGATCAGAGAAATGGACGATTATATCAAGATACTTGGAGGCGTTGGACAATGAACAGCACAGTTAATGAACTTCAAGATCACTTCCGCCATCTTCGGATGGCAGAGACAGCCAATGGATTGCCTCATCTGTTGAGAAAAGCCGAACAATCTTCTTGGACGTATCATGAATTTCTGGAGGAACTCTTAACTTTTGAATTAAAGCGGAGAGAAGAAAAAAATGTAGAAAGGAGGCTGAAGTGGGCAAAATTCCCTTATCAAAAAACACTGGATGAATTTCGTATTGACGAACAGCAATCCATCAGTAGTC
The DNA here is from genome assembly GCF_000285495.1 of Oceanobacillus massiliensis str. N'diop. Lineage (GTDB taxonomy): Bacteria > Bacillota > Bacilli > Bacillales > Amphibacillaceae > Oceanobacillus > Oceanobacillus massiliensis. Next base: position 585,739 of record NZ_HE610976.1, on the reverse strand, counting down.
GTCAAATCAATCAGTTAAGGGAGCTGAATTGGCTCGAGCAGCAATATAACCTGATTCTGCTTGGTCCACCAGGGGTGGGCAAAACCCATATTGCGATTGGTCTCGGCCTCGAGGCCATCTATAAAGGATTCAAGGTGACCTTTTTAACCATGGGAGAACTTGTCCGACTGCTCAAGACAGAGGAGTACCTGTCAAAATCCAAAACCCAGCTAAAAAGAATCCGGGAATCAGATCTTGTTATCATTGATGACCTGATGTATCTGGCAATGGATCAGCGAGAAGCCAACTTGTTTTTTCACCTGATTAACCATCTGTACGAACGAAGCTCAATCATCTTGACATCCAACAAGGGCCCAAAGCAATGGGGTGAATTGATGGGCGATCAAGGCATAACAACAGCTATATTAGACCGAATTCTCCATCGGGTAGAAGTTATTCACCTAAATGAAGACAGCTATAGAATGAAACACCGAAACACAATTTTCGAAGAGAAAAGTGTTCAAAATTAATTAGCAAAAAGTGTTCAAAACTACTTGACGGTTACAATTCCCTGTTCAAAGCTTGCTCTTTATATGCTTCTGCCATACCGCCTAATTTCATTTCGTGTAATTTTGTTAACGTTTGTTCATTCATCATTTTTTCGTACCTCCATAATATGCAGCCCCACGTGTGAAACCATAGTTATTTTCATTTATTTCTGTTTTGCGTTTGAGATCTTGCTCAGCGTCATTCTTTTTATTGTTCTTTAATATCGTTTGAATACTTTTAACGGTTGGTCGCTTGGTCATAGAAAAGACCATCTTACATGCTCGTTCAATTTCATACTTTGAATAGCGTCTTTCAGACTTTTTCAATGAAAATATAGATTGTAATGCTAGTTTCTCAGTTTGAGAAGTATCTAGAATATATTGAACAACGTTCAATGTTGACGAGCCAATACTCTCTCCCCATTCAATTGCGGCTTCAGGGGTTTGATCTATAAATAATTTATGATTATCTGGCATATGATCACGAATAGTGGATAATTGACTGTA
>NZ_HE610976.1:575505-582726 GCF_000285495.1 Oceanobacillus massiliensis str. N'diop | reverse complement strand
TTGACCATACTTCCCATATAATCGTTTGTGAGAAGTTATTCGCATATGATTAAAATAGACCTCAACTAGGTCATCTGAAAGCCTTACTTCAACTTGTCGATTGATGTATTCGTATGGGACCGAGTAAAACATACTTTCTACAGATACATGATAATCTGGGCGTACTTTCAGCGTTCTCCACTCAGACATTTTGTAAGGTATAATTGGAAGAGGGGAAAGGGCAAATTTCTCCTCTTCTTCAAAGGCCGATAAACGACATCCTTTTTTGCGGGTAAATGGTCGTTGGTTAAATTCTTCTAATTTCATCTCAACTTCTTTATTTAATTCTTCAATACTGAAGCATTGCTTATTTCTTAACGCTGCGATAATCCATGTAGAAATAATCCCCACTGACCCTTCAACACTTGGTTTATCTTTTGGTGCACGGACTCGTGCAGGCATTACGACGGTGTTATAGTAATCTGCCATTTCTCTATAAGTAGGATTGAGAACCAATTCTCGTGCAGTATGTTTTGTTACACTCGTTTTAAGATTGTCTGGCACAATAATTTGTGTTGCACCGCCAATATACGTGTATGCATGATTATGGGCAGTAATCCATGAGTGTAAATCCATTGATAAGGTGGCTTCCGCATAGGATAATTGGCTACATGGCAATGTCGCTACGAAAACATAAGCTTTGATTTTTTCTCCAGTATCTCTATCAATGATGAAAGCTGTGGAACCAGCCCAATCTACTTCCATAATTTCACCTGGCTTTCTTCGAATACGTAAGGTAGCTTTATATTTATCAGCATACTTACTGTAGTGCCGCGCAAAACTACGATAGGAATACGGGATCCGTTTGTTCGTACGACATTCAGCCTCATATTCATGGTGAAGGAGCGAAAGTGTTACATTGGGCTTCGCTAACTCTTCGTGAATATAAACAAAGTTCAAAGGTTGTCTTCCAGACCCCTCCATAGACTTTTCAGGGAAGAGAAATTCCTCAATCCATTGATCTGTCATCTCCTCCTCCAAGGGGCATCTTAATCCTTTCTTTTCAGCCAACTCAATAATTTCAGAAACCTTTTGTCGAGAATTTCCCGTAATTGAGGAAATACCTCTTCGACTGATCTTCTCATGGTCTAACTCCAAAATCTTCCGATAATGAATCAAACAAAAAACCTCCTATACAAAAAGTGTCACACAATAAGTGTGCTCACTAATTATATAGGAGGTTTGATGTGGTAAACAGTCTGGCACTCTGTGGTAAAATTGATGGCATTTGGTGGTAAATAATATGGCAGAGTTGGTACATTTCAGTGACTGTAATCAAGCAATCTGCTGAATATTTGCCATCGTGCTTCCTACTTTCGATTTAAGTTCACAAATGTAATCGATTACATTTTGATTGTAAATGGAGGGGTGTTGTTTGTCAATATAGAATTTATAAATCATTCTTAAAACTTATCAAGAATGATAATATGCTAAAGAGATTAGAGAGAAATGTCTAGCCTGGAAGATAATTCTATTGAATATGAGTGAGATATTCACATTTGCGCTTAGTCACTAAGCTACTTTTTATATCCAATAACGATTGAAGTTGGAGTAGAAGGTACTTTAAACCGGAAGTGAACATAACAAAAACGACATCATTGGTTTGAATGTCGTGTTCTTCCATAAAAATATGTGTATAATCATTCTACCGTTCTAGTTGAGATGAATGCAAAGCGCCTTCATGAAGCATCAAAGGTTCTTGATTTAGGAGTACACCGGGGATAAAACTATTCTCAAAGAATTAATCCGTCCTATTGAAAGTTCTCTATAGAAAGTCATTCCCCACGGTATAACACAGATCCAGAAGAGTAGATGCAGCTGGATTGGAAAAAATCTAACTTTACTAACAGGCTATACTGTCAATATTAGATTAGTGTTCAAAAACTGTTACTAGGACAGTTCTATTATCTATGGGTCCTGAACTCTTGTACACTAATTCACCGATAACCTTGCTAAACTTTCGTTAATATTGCTATTTAATTCGGTATCGCCACGTTTACATTGCTTCAACAATTTAGAGAAACTTTGTACAATCTCTTCACCTTTAATAAATGGATCCCTTTCTTGATTCAATCGCTTTATCTCATTCCCAAAATAATTAACATGTATACGAATATAGAATGATAGAAAATTTTTATAATATGCGTTTTCCTGTAATTTATTATATAAAGTGTCAAACTGAGTCAATGAGTGTTCAAGTCCAGTTTTATGTCTTAATTTAGTATTACTTCTAATAGTATCCATTAATTTTTCGAAGAGTTCTAAGAGTCCCTGATATTCTCTCTTACTTGACTCTAAATACTTGACTCTCTTCCCAATTAAACTTTTTTCATAATTACTACTGGTTTCCCACCAGTTAACTTTTTCTATTGGCTTGAAAAGTTTCTCTTCAATTACCTCTTCAATTGGCTGAAAAGGAATACCTTTTATCAATGCCCCACCTTTTGTGGTATTAATAAAATCTCTATCGGTGAATTTGCTGGCAAAGAGCTCTAGACTCTCCCGCATACTATTTAATCCGGTATTTGTTTTAATTTCATTTCCATATACATCTTTAGTAGTAATCGCATTTTTTAACTCATCTTCAGCAACTGTAGATTGAATAAATTCATACTCTATTCCTTCAGAGTATCTTCGTTCATATAGATACCCTAAGTTTTGGCCAGCAAAAATGATTGGATTAGCTCCTAATTTATTTAATAACTGGAATGTCATTACTGCAATAGATGGTGAATCAATAATTAAATCCTCTTCAAGATTTAATTGGTCATTTAAGAAATATAAAGATGTTCTATCTTGCGTAGTTATAAAATGGGTTTTCGGTCCATTATATTTTGTTAATGTCTCGTATCCCACACTTGAACCAAATACCATTGGAACAGAGTCAATATTCGAGTCAATCATCTTTTTAAATACCATTTGGTTTTTTTCACCCGGATCATATGTACATACAGCATCTGGTAATATGCCATATTCAATTAAACTATTAATTGCTGACCCTACTGAAAAGATATATGCCAGTTTGTTATCTTTAATATACCTAATGTTCTCCATATCATCCGATAGAGACGGACCAGCAGACACAATTATTGCTGGTTTCCCCCTAAAGTGTTTATGCTCGATATCCTTTAATATATTCGGAGTATCTAGTACCTTATTGAAATTTATTAGACTGTTGTTCACCCAATGCTTTTGAAAGTTATAATTAGTATATAAGCTGTTACGGCGACTACGAATTATTTTCTTTACGTTTTCTTGAAAATGAATAAATTTATCTCTTATAATATTTTCATAGCTTGGTAAAACAATGATATGAATATTTTTGTTACTTGAATTAAACTCTTGTAAATATGTTATCGATTCAGTGTCATGTTTATCTATGAAAATATTTTTTGTGTTGTTTGAAATGAAACAATCTAAAGTTCTAACTTCTGCCATCGATAGAAATACCTCAGGAATTGGCTCATAAATAGAATAACTATTATTCGGAAACATTTCCTTAAATTTCTCTATATGGTAACCCATTCCTACTCCATAAAAAAAGACATGTGTGTCACCATCTATCTCTTCCTTATGGGAAGATACTATCCGCTCTGCTTCGCGCAATGGATCATATTTACTATGGACCATTAATTGCTGATTATCCTCAGTATCGATACGAATTGTTTCTACCTTAGTTTTCGAATTTAGCATAGTTACTTTATCTCTGTTGATTTCATTTTCATATTCCTGAAAATATTGGCGAACCTTTGGAAATCTCTCTCTTAAGAATAACGTATTATCAATTAACATTTTTCAAAAACTCCTTATCATCTAAGGCAATCGCTAAGTGGTTTGCTAAAGATTCATATGCAGGAGTTACTTCATACGATAGAATATCAGTAATTAATATCGTATCTTTCGCTTCTACAGCTTCAAGTAATTGCGCAAAGCTAGTCTCACACTGTAGCAGACTCTTTTTAATTTCTTGCCAGTTAGGTGGTTGCTGGTGAGCGGTTTTTGTAAAAGTCATAAACTGCAAAATCCACTGCATACCCTCTGCTAATTGATCGATTCCATCCCAAGAATTTCTTGAGAAATTCTCATAGCTTTCATCGACTAGCTCATTCAAAGCTGGAATTGCACGTTTCAAATAAACATGAATAGAATCCATTGTTTCCCAAATCATTTCTTTCATATTCCGGGTTATTATCTCAATTTTTGTAATGGAGTCCATACGCTCTTCAATATAAGCTACATGATTTTCATAAACATCCACACCATCTATGACCAAGTGGCTGAAGACAATATTTTTATTTTCTATGGCCATATTAACTTTATTAAAGATTTCATTTATTACTCCAATATTATTATCTATATTCAATTGATCGTTATCATATATTATTTGCATTTTTTCCTCCATAAATCTTTGAATTTTTAGCTGAACGTCACTTTTATTATCGGTTTAAAGAAAGCAATTTTCAAGGGAAGATTGCTATAATTATGTTATCATTTGATATAGATTTCATTCTAGCGATAAGGAGGAGAACATGAAAATTTCAATTTTTGAAACACGAACTGTACCTACCATAAAGATAGAAAATCATCAGAATAATCTAATCTTCCACAGCAAATATGACCCGATGCGTGAAGTGAATGCATGGTGTAAAAATGCTCTAGAAGAAATAAAACCACTAGAGGAAATAGTTATTATCGGGCTAGCTGCTGGATATCACATTATACAGCTTGCAGAGGCACTACCTGGCAAAAATATAACTGTAATTGAGTTTAATGAAATTTTTTATAAATGGTTCAAAAAGAGCCCTTTCTCAGTAAAAATCAAAGAAATGAACAACGTCACGGTGAAACATTTTGGTAATATTTCAAAAGAGCAAAGGCTAAATATCTTCTCTACCATTCCATCTACTAATTTATTAATCCATAAGAACGGATTGGATATTATGCCGACTGAGTATATGCAAGTTAAGGAAATTTTAGAAGATATACAGTTCCAAAAAAAATCCATTAATAATCAAATTGAAAATATGAAATCGAACTTCTTTAAAAATGTAGCTTTAAATGATAAAGGAATTGGAAATCTTAAGAATAAATATCTTGGAAAGCCTATGATACTTATTTCTGCTGGTCCTTCACTAGATAAACAACTAGACCTTTTAAAAAAGATACATTATGAAAACAAAATAATATTAGGCGCAGTCGGAACAGCAATTAAGCCTCTAATAAAAAATAACATTATTCCTGACTTCTTTTCCATCATCGATCCCAATCCTGAAACATTAAATCAGCTTAAAGATACATATTTGCCAGAAACAATATTATTTTATTTGAGTACAGCTTATCATGAAACAATAATGCTTCACAAAGGGCCAAGAAAAATCATTTGGCAGAAAGGGTTTGAAGGTGCTGAAAAATTAGCGGTAAAAATGAGTGATCCGATCATTCAAACAGGTGGGTCGGTTGCGACTGCATTACTGGATCTTATGGTTTATTTAGGGGCAGGAAAATTAGCATTAGTTGGGCAAGATTTAGCGTTTACTGATAATTTAAGTCACGCACAGCATACACATGCTCAAAGAAATATCGGAGAAGTAAATTTTGGTTACAAAACAATAAATTATCACCGTAACGGTTACGTAACAACTGCAAAGAATTTAACAATTTATCGAAAATGGTTTGAATACTATGCTTTAGTTCATACAAATTTAGAGCTTTATAACTGTACAGAAGGTGGTGCTTATATCAATAATTGGAAACATGTTAAATTGGATCAGTTTTATAAAAAGGTAATACAATGATGAGAAAAATTAACTATTAAGAAAACGCGCTCCGAGAATTATTCGGAACGCGTTTTCTATTTTAATTATTGAAGTAATTGTAGAACACCTTGCGGCTGTTGGTTAGCTTGAGCCAACATAGATTGAGCTGCTTGAGAAAGGATATTATTCTTAGTGAATTCCATCATTTCTTTTGCCATATCAACATCACGGATACGTGATTCTGCAGCAGTAATATTTTCTGCCGAAGTTCCTAAATTATTAATTGTGTGATCTAAGCGGTTTTGAACAGCACCAAGTTTAGAACGTTCTTCAGAAACTTTGTCAATCGCTGTCTGGATACCTGAAATCGCAGTATTAGCAGCAGTTTGTGTAGAGATATTAATTCCACCTGATGTACCAGATACCGATAAAGCTTCTGCATCCATTGCAGAAATTTCTATAGTAATATTCTGATCTTTATTAGCACCAACGTGGAAAGTTAAGGCAGAACCAGAACCACTTAAAGAACCATCTAATAATTTTTTTGTGTTAAATTCTGTATCACTAGAGATATCATTCAATGCACCTGCTAGTTGATTCACTTCTGCTTGTAATTGTTCGCGGTCAGAAGTAGTGTTCGTATCATTCGAACTTTGAACAGCCAATTCACGCATACGTTGAAGAATTGAATGAGTTTCATTCAAGGCTCCCTCAGCAGTTTGAATTAATGAAATACCGTCTTGAGCGTTCTTAGAAGCCATTTCTAATCCGCGAATTTGACCACGCATTTTCTCAGAGATTGCAAGACCAGCAGCATCATCTCCAGCTTTGTTGATCTGAAGTCCTGAAGATAGTTTCTCCAATGAATTTTGTGTAGCACCTTGGTTTGCTCCTAATTGGCGATGTGCGTTAAGAGCAGAAATGTTGTGATTGATAATCATAATTTATTACCTCCGTGTTATGTTTTCTAGCAAGTCACGTCCATTTGGCTTGCTGATTTATAATAATTCCATTTAATTGGAATCACTACCGTTATAAATCTCTCCACGTACAATTTGAAATTCTCGTGGAGCGCTAATACGTAACTGTGTATAGTTACTTAGCTTTTCTTCCCTTTTTACTACTTCAATTTCAATCTTTCGTCCCTGCTCGTCTATTAAATAGACCTTTTCACCGGGCTTTCTTCCTAACGTTAGGGCCATGGCTCTCATCCTCCTTGATGATCTATTAATTATATCGGTAGTAGTTTAGAAATGTTTAATGTTTTTTGGGAAAAAATTTTAATTTAAATAAATATGGAGTCTAAGTAATAGAGTAATAGAGTAATATAGTTATTGAGTAATATAGTTATTGAGTGAGGTTGTAATAATTGGTTATATTGGATACATTAAAAATCTCTTAATTAATCCTTAATTTAGAGATGGCT
>NZ_HE610976.1:565140-574265 GCF_000285495.1 Oceanobacillus massiliensis str. N'diop | reverse complement strand
GATGGCTGACATTTTTTTCTTCTGCTAATAAAAGCCCGCTAAGTTAAATTAAGACAGAACGGGCTGAATTTTTTTAATCCCTACTAAACAAATCCCTCGTATATACCTTATCCTTAACCTCACGTAAAACATCTGACAAACGGTTGGCTACTATTACATCAGAAATTCTTTTAAACTTTTCTAAATCATTAACTACCTTAGAGTTGTAGAATGTTTCTTCTAGAAAAGCTGGCTCATACACAATAACTTCAATTCCCTCGGCTTTAATTCTTTTCATCACACCTTGGATTGCTGACTGTCTAAAGTTATCTGAGTCTGTTTTCATAGTAAGTCTGTATATACCCACAACTTTAGGATCTCTTTTTATAATCATTTCGGCAACATGATCTTTCCTTGTTCTGTTTGCATCTACAATAGCAGTCATAATATTATTTGGAACATCTGCATAATTAGCTAATAACTGTTTTGTATCCTTTGGTAGACAATATCCTCCATAGCCAAAAGAAGGATTGTTATAGTGACTACCTATACGCGGATCCAGTCCAATACCTTCAATAATTTGTTTTGAATCTAACCCTCTAACTTCTGCATAGGAATCTAACTCGTTAAAAAATGCAACTCTATTAGCTAAGTAAGTATTAGCAAACAATTTAATTGCCTCTGCTTCGGTAGAATCCGTAAATAACACAGGAATATCTTTCTTATTCGCACCTTCTGCTAATAATTCAGCAAACTTTTTCGCACGTTCTGACTGCTCGCCGACAATAATTCGTGATGGATATAAATTATCATATAGTGCTCTACCTTCTCTTAGAAATTCTGGAGAGAAAATAATGTTATCAGTCTCAAATTTCTCACGTACTGACTTTGTATATCCTACTGGGATGGTTGATTTGATAATCATGACAGCATTCGGGTTCACATCAATAACTGTTTCGATTACTGATTCAACCGAGCTTGTATTAAAGTAATTCTTCTCTGGATCATAATTTGTAGGAGTCGAAATGATTACATATTCAGCATTTTTAAAAGCTGCTTTTGGATCCAAAGTAGCTTCTAAATTTAGTTCTTTTTTTCTAAAAACGTATGAATCTCTTCATCATCAATCGGAGATTTCTTATTATTAATCATATCTACTTTTTCCTGGTTAATATCAAGTGCAATTACTTCATTATTTTGTGCTAAAAGCACGGCATTGGATAGTCCGACGTATCCGGTACCTGCTACCGATATTTTCACGAAACTCACTCCCATTATTAAGATAATTCAATTGTGGTAGGCTATATTCAAATAATCTTTAAAAATAGTCAACATTCAATTTTAAAAACTCTATGATCCTTTTTTTGAAATATTCCTTTTTTAAATCTAACATCTTAATAGGCAATCTGTTGAAACAAAGGTAACTGAACATTCATTAATAGCTAGTTCTAGTTCTATAAACATGTTTTGAACATTAAAACATAGATTAATTTATAACCAAAGAATTACCTTAATACCTCAACTAATACCATGTTTATTCATCAATACTTTTACTAATTCAAATTCAACTTCTGAATCAATATCTATTGAATTTTTCTGTTCCATAATATATGCATAACATTTATCTTTATAAAAATGCTTGTATCTAAGGAAATAGTCTATGTTACTTAAATAGATTGCTCCATTCAATCTATAGTATGTAGGTAATTCTTGCCTTCTTCTATTGGATTCTATTTCTAAAAAACTATCCATACGTAACGTACTGTTTAATGTATTCATTAATTTAGGTGAATGCTCAGTTTCGCACACACTAACAACAGAGTTAGCTTTTTTCTCATTAAATAAATTAAATGCATTTATTATATCACTAGCTTTTCTCAACGGTGAAGTAGGTTGTAATAACATAAAATTTTCGTACCTTAAACCTCTATTATTTAATTCAGAAATTGTATAGTCTATCATATCTATGCTACTAGAACGATCTGTAGCCAACTCCTCGGGCCTTAAGAAAGGAACTGTTGCCCCATATTCCTTAGCAATATTAGCATATTTTATTGAATCTGTTGAAACAATAATATCAGTAAAAACACCACTTTGTATAGCAGCTTCGATTGTATAAGCTATCATCGGCTTGCCATTTAAATCTTTAATATTTTTATCTTTAAGTCCTTTGGAACCACTACGTGCGGGTATGACAGCTAAAATCTTCTTCTGTTTAATCATGAGAATAAAATCACCTCTCTTTACAGGTCATAAAATGATTTCTTCATACTAATAGGGCCATTTAATAACTCTTTTATGTTTTTTAATATTTTCCTAGATACACTTCCATCGCCGTATGGAGTATTAATATTGTCTTTAAATGAATTTCTTATGGCTCTATTAATTGTATTATAAATATTTTCTTCAATTGGTTCACAATTATAAACTGAATCTGCTTGAATCCTACCTTTTTGTCTGTCACCAATGTTTACTGTAGGCACACCGAAGGAAGGTGCTTCTAAAATACCACTAGATGAGTTCCCAATTATAGCAGCAGCATATTTCATAGCACTCAAATATCTTAATTGGCCCATTGATTTGAATGCAATTGCCTTGTTTCTATTATTCTTAACATAATCATCTATCATCTGATTAATAATTCTACCATCAGTATCTGAATTTGCTTTAGTGAAGATAACTTTTAGATTTTTAGTTCGATCTATAGCTGATAAAAGGCTTTTAAACTGACTTTGGGATGTGTTACTTTCTAATGTAACTGGATGAAAGGTAACTAAAGCATATTTACTATCCAATTGGAAACCAATTCTTTCTTCCAGTTCCTTTCTAGAAAGCAAATTTAGGGTTTTAATACTTTCAATCCCAATTGCACCAACATTAAAAACTCTTGAAGGATCTTCTCCAAGTTGAATAACTCTGTTTCTATATTCTTCAGTACTAGTAAAGTGTAAGAAACTCATTTTAGTAATCGAATGGCGGAACGCCTCATCGAATGCCCCCTCAGTTGTCTCACCACCATGTAAGTGAGCAACTGGTATTTGCATTACAGAGGCTGCGCTAACAGCAGAAAATATTTCAAAACGATCCCCTAAAATAATTACCAAATCTGGTTTAATACGACCGAAACATTCAGCAAAACTAACCATTGCCAAACCCATCGACTTTGAAATCCCAATAGAAGAATCAGAGCTAAGTAGAATCTCAATTTTTTCATGTACACTAAAACCATCTTCTTCTATTTCCTTATAGGTTAAACCAAACTCTGGTGACAGATGCATTCCTGTAGCAATTAATTGTAACTCTAAATCTTCATCTTTCTCTACTTTAATGATTAGAGGTTTTAATAAACCATATTCAGCTCTTGTTCCAGTAATAATACATACTTTCTTCATAACTCAATCAACTCGTCTTTTGTATAATCCCTTTTAGCCTCTTTACCAATTAGCTGGTCCCAAAAAACTGGAGAGAGACCATCACCTGGTCTTTTAATATCAATATTTCCCTCTGAGAATAATTGACCTTTTTTAATATCACAACTTGCAACAATACTTTTCCTTGCAATCTTAATGTTTTTACTTTCTGAATACGACGGTGTTTTAACCCCGTTCCCTATTGCCTTTTCAATATTTCTTATTGCTTGTACCATAGCCTTTAACTCTTTTGGTTCAAGACTTGCTCTATGATCAGGACCTTCCATCTGTTTATCTAAAGTGAAATGTTTCTCAATTACTTTTGCACCTAGTGCTACAGCAGCTATAGGAATTTCTATACCTAATGTATGATCAGAATATCCAACTTCTACTTTTAATCCATCTTTAACAGTATTCATTGCTGAGAGATTAACATCTCTCATCGGAGTTGGGTACTCAGTATTACAATGGAGAACTGTTATTTTACCTGTTCCACTTTCTTTTAAAATAGATAGAGCGAATTCAATTTCTCCCATTGTTGCCATTCCAGTAGATACGATTACATCCTTTTTTAATGAACCTATTTTTCGTAAATAAGGGACATTATTTATTTCACCAGAAGGGACTTTAAATATCTCTAACCCTAAATTTGATAATAAGTCAATACTCTCTAAATCAAAAGGTGAAGACAGAAACATTATTCCTTTAGAATTACAATAATCAATTAACTCCTGATGCTTTTCGTAATCCAATTCTAATTTCCTTATCATTGAAAACTGGTTTTCACTTTTTTCAGTTGCTTCTTTTTGATAATCAGCTTTTTGAGCATTTTTAGTAACTAAATTATCTGCTTTAAAACTTTGGAACTTTACCGCATCTGCTCCAGCATTACTTGCTTCATCAATAAGCTTCTTTGCAAGTTCTATACTTCCATTATGATTGACTCCGGCTTCTGCAATAATAAATACGTTTGTCATTTCTACACCACCCTACAAGGATTACCATATGCCTTTTTATTACTCTCGATATTCTTAACCACAACACTTCCTGCTCCAATAATTGTGTTAGAACCTATTGTTATATCTTGAATTACAGTAGAATTAGTTCCAAGATGAGATCCATTTCCTATATGTACTTCACCACTTAAAGTTGTTCCAGGGGCTAAATGCACAGAAGAATTTATGAAACAATCATGATCAATTATTACCCCTGTATTAATAATACAATTTTCTCCAACTGTTACATTGGTGTTGATTATAGCGCCTTTTCCTATAAATGTACCTTCTCGAATCTGTGCTGTTTCCGAGACTATCGCTGTTTTGTCTATAATTGCAGGAAAATTATAACCAATGCTTTTAGCTAACCTAAATAATTTTATTCTTATGCTGTTATCTCCTAAGGCTCCTACTGTAACAAATGCATGCTTTATCCCTTGTTCATAAAAATAAGCTAGATCACTATCTTGTCCAATAACTTCAACGCCATTAACTATCTTACCAATTTTGTTTTTCATATCTAAAATACCAATTATTTTATATTCAGCGTTACTTTTTAATGAATCTATAATACTTTTGGCATGTCCCCCGCCACCAAGTAATATAATATCTTCCATTATTTAACTCCCAGTTTTTCTAACATATTTTCCATTTCTGTAAATTGTCCCATGTCTAGCCAAGAATTTTCACTTACAGGATATACTCCAATTTTCTCGCCATTTTCTATATACTGATTTATTAATTCAGTTATATGATAAGAGGTATTTTCTGGTATATCTTTTAAACAATCGGGTTCTAAAATATACATTCCAGTATTTACTAAATAATCATATTCTGGCTTTTCCACCATTTTTTTGCACCGCTAGTAACATCATCAATCTCTATAACACCATATGGTATTGTATAATGTTTTAATGAGCTTATTAAGGTAATTTTATTATTATTTTCTTTATGATACTTCATCATATCAGAGTAATTACCATCGATTAAAATATCGCAATTACTAACAAAAAAATGTATCCTGTAATTTGTCTTTTAGTAAGTAGAGACTACCTGCCGTACCTAGTGGATTATCTTCTTCAACATAACCTACAGAATAACTTCTAGCTATATCATTAAAATGCGCTTTAATCATATTCTTTTTATAATTTACCGTCATATAATAATTACTACAACCATATTCATTGAACCTATTAATAATTCTCTCCACAATTGGAGTCTCACCTATTGGAATTAAAGGTTTAGGAAGAATCTTGGTATATGGTTCTAACCTAGTACCTTTCCCCCCAGCCATAATCACAACTGGATTTTCTAATTTTTCAAAGTAATTTAATTTTCTATTAAACTTATCATTCCAAAATACAATATCGATTACCTGCTTATTACCATTTAATACAGGGATTGCTTCAATCATTTTTTCTTTTAAGATTTCCTTGGCGTGAATTATATCTTTTTCATAAATAAACTTTGGTTCTTTGTTCATTATTAATGATACATTTTCTGACATATCACCATTTTTCAGTATCCACCTTCTCACGTCACCATCTGTTACAATTCCTAATAAAGTATCTTCATTAGTAGTTACAAGCAATATTCTCTTAGCAGTGTCGTCTAACTTTTTTATAGCCTCTTTTATAGAAATATGCTCATTAATAAATAAATCATTCAGGCTCATAAAATCCCTCTTTTCATGATTTAAGATTCTTTAAAATATCTGTAACTCTTAAAACTTCTTCTCGAGTTAGATTAGAGCTACATGGTAAATTCAATACATTATCAATATATTTTGTTGCTTTTTCAATTTCAAAATTCTGATTGGATAAATATGGAGACTGTTTGTGTATCAAACCCCAGATAGGTCTAGTTTGAACACTATTTTCATTTAAATTCAATAGTAAAGAATCCATGTCTATGCCATAATTATCATTTTCAATCAGTAAAGAGTAGAACCAATAATTTGCTCTCGTACCTTTATTAAAATTTAGTAAAGATAATCCTTGAATTTCATCAATACTTTTTTTATACAATTCATAATTTGTCTTTTTAATATGAATAAATTCTTCTAGTTTTTCCAATTGAGCCACTCCAATAGCAGCTTGGACATTAGTCATTCGGTAGTTATATCCCACTTCATTATGAATATAATATAAACTATCATCTTTTGCTTGAGTTGAAAGATATCTTGCTTTCTCGGCTAAACTTTTATCTTTAGCCACTAGCATTCCTCCACCACCAGTGGTTATAATCTTATTACCATTAAAAGAATATATACCGAAGTCCCCGATCGTACCTGAAAATTTATTTACATACTTACCAGACGTATAGTATGTGCCTAATGCCTCGGTTGCATCTTCCACAACTTTCAGATTATATTTTGTTGCGACTTCCATTAACTTTTCCATATTAGCCATATTACCAAACACATGAACAATTACAACCGCTCTTATTACCTTATTGGTCTTTTTATTCACTAAGCCGTTATCACTTAAATAACACTCTGTTTCACAGAATTTCTCCAATTTGTCTATATCCATATTTAATGTTTCATCACAATCCATGAATATAGGCTCAGCGCCAATATACTTGACTGGGTTAACAGTAGCTATAAAGGTCAATGTAGGAACAATGACCTCATCCCCTCTTTCAACTTCAGCAAGGTTAAGAGCAAGATGGAGTCCTGCTGTCCCGCTCTGCGTTGCTACTGCTTGCTCCACTTTTAAGTAATTTGCTATATCATTTTCGAACTTATTAATAAAACTGCCTCCCGTAGAAACCCACTCGGCTTCTACTGCTTCTGTTACATATTTTAATTCATTTCCCTTTAAATTCGGCACAGACAAAGGTATCATATTTAATTCTCCCTTAAATGTTATAAATATCTGTTTTGTATTTATCTAAATTATTTTTTAAGAATTCTATCGTCTCAGCTAACCCAGTTTCTAAAGTGTACTTCGGTTTCCAATCCGTTAACTTTTGGATTTTTTCGTTTGCACCCAATAGTCTATTTACTTCACTGTTTACTGGTCGCATTCTTTCTTCTTCAGTAATTATTTTTGCATTTGGGTTAATTTGTTTAATTAACTCCTGAGCCAATTGACCGATCGATATTTCCTGCTGTGTGGCGATATTAACTTCTTCACCAATCGTATTATCTGTCTTAGCAATCTCTATAAATCCTTGCACAGTATCTTTCACATAGTTAAAATCTCTTGTTGGTGTCAATGCTCCTAATTCTATTTCTTCTTTGCCTGCCAAAAGCTGTGTAATAATAGTTGGTATAACTGCTCTTGCTGATTGTCTTGGGCCATATGTATTAAATGGTCTAACAATAGTTAATGGTGAGTTAAAACTTCTATAAAATGATTCAGCTATTCTATCGGCGCCAATCTTTGTAGCGGAATAAGGTGATTGGCCTTGAAATGGATGTTTTTCGTCAATTGGTACATATTGTGCTGTTCCATATACCTCAGAAGTCGAAGTTACTAATAATCTCTTTGTTTCTAATTCACGAGCAGCTTGTAAGACATTTAATGTACCCTTTATGTTTGTGTCCACATAAGAATCTGGGGAATGGTAACTAAATGGAATTGCTATTAAAGCTGCCAAATGATAAACCTCATCTACATCTTTCATTGACTCTTTCACTCCATTAGGATCCCGGACATCCCCTGCAAAAACCTCTATTTCATTAAGAATCTCTTTTGGGAATGTATCTAACCAGCCCCATGAATTAAATGAATTGTAATACACAAATGCTTTTACATCGTGCCCTGCTTTTACCAATTCTTCTGTTAGATGGGATCCAATAAATCCATCTGCACCAGTAACTAAGATTTTTGACATAACTTTCAATTCCCTTCTTTAGTTAAATTCATCACTTTCAGTTGCTTACTTTTCTTACTAGCTAAAAATATTAAGGTAAATCTAATCAGCTCTGCGAAAATAGTAGAAACTGCTGCCCCATATGCACCGATATATGGTATTAGCAAAAAGTTAATTATAATATTAGCTATTGCAGCGATAATACTACTTGTAGCAATACTTTTTGTTGATTTAGTATAAAATAATTTTGCGACGGGTATAAAATAGAAACCTTTTATTATCTCACCTATTATAAGTACAGGTATGAAGGCGATAGCACCGCTATAATTGGAAGAAGTTAACAAGCTCACTGCAAAAATTGCAATTGGAATGGAAATAATCCCTGTCAATATGATAATTATTCCAAATATCCTTAATAGCTGTTTTGCTTCTGTACTATTCCCATCCTTTCTCAACCTTGTATACCTTGGCACAAGAGCATTGTTTACACCTGTATAAAATAAAGATAATACTGTAGCAATTTGAGCACCTAAACTATAAAGTCCCAACTCACCTAAATCTACAAATTTTTCTAAAATAACTCTATCAGAAGACTTTATAATCCAGCTACTAGCAACATGTGGTAATAATGGAATACTAAAAATAAGGCTATTTATTATATAAGTTCTATTCAAATTAATATTGATCGATCTCCTAGAAACTGCAAAGGAAATAATCACAAAAATAACACTTATAATAAAATGTGATAACAGTACTCCTTCTGCACCTAAACCTAGAACTATTATTAGAAATGATGCTACCAACATTATTAGTATTGATTTACTGATGTTAGCTATTACGAATAAACCAGCTTTTTCTTGTGCTCTCCATAAAGCTAATGGTAAAGCAAATAACGAAGAAGTCCAAGATAAACCCACTA
>NZ_HE610976.1:555114-564798 GCF_000285495.1 Oceanobacillus massiliensis str. N'diop | reverse complement strand
ACTTCCAAGATACTTTTTTTGTTTATCTTTATCATTTAAGTAATCATAAAAAAATCTAGTAATTGCACCATGTAATGATAAAAGTAAAAATAAGTTGAAACATTCCAGCTAGCGTTTGTACCGTAGTCATTATTCCATATTCTTCTGGACTAAGGTAATTTGTGTATATAGGCATCATTACTAGGCCTATAGCCGGCGTCATCATGGAACCTATAATATATAAAAATGAATTTGACAAGAATTTATTACCTTTAATAATTGATAAAAGCTTATTCATTAACATTACTTCCTACTTTTTGTAATCTTTGAATCACCTGTATTTATTCCTTAAAAAAATAATCTCTCGCAAACTCTTTTAACTTATAATTTTTAATGTGTGATATCGCTTCATCTGCATTTGATGCAACTTCAACAATACTTTTATTTATTATGTCGTTCATATATTCTATACCCATTATATTAAAAAGAATTGTTTTGCAATTAAGTGTTAGACCCTCAAAAATAGCCGTTGAATAAACACCTATTTGAAATTCTGATTCAGCGAATAAATTATATAGATTTTTTTTATTGTTATCTATAATCTCTATATTCCCGAGATGAGATGCTTCTACTAGACTAGGATATGCTTTTCTCCATCGGTCGTATTCTCCTGGATGAAGTTTATAAATAAAATGGTAGTCTGGCATTTTTTCTGCGATCTCTTTAGCATGTATAGATAGTTCCTTACCAATAGTACCTTGAGAGACAAAAAGGACCTGTTTATCTTTTTTGGGTTTTTTCTTGTATTTTTCTATTTGTTGGTTTAGATACGGGAAACCATAAATTTCTATTTCTGTTTGTTTCGGAAATCTCGGAGTGTTAGCCCAGTAATTCCCGAATGTCAATAATTTATCTGGAAAGTATTTTATTTTTTTTGTTGGGTCACCAAAATTATAAGCAAAGTGATAAGCAGTTATCACTCCATGTTGGAATTCGATTACTTGTATGCCTAATTCCTTTGCAGCTGCAATTATAGGCAATTTACCATATGAAACAACTACATATATTGCTCTTGGCTTTCTTTTTTGTAATAACTTTTTGTGATATTGGTATTTATATAAAAAGCTTTCAATATAATTCGTAATATCTTCATAAAAACTTAGATTATTAACTTTAAACCGATTTTTTATTCCATTTTGAATTTCACTAATCAATAATCTTTCATTTGCTGTGAGTCTTAATTTAAATAATTTCTTTTTTATAAAAACTGATAACATTTCGTTATCAAGATACTTTCTATTTTTTTCAACCTTTGAAATATGTTTTAAAAGATAAGGTGCCTCTATAACATCGAATTTACTCGGATCGGAAGATTTCAAAAAATCCTTCGTATATATATCAATATTATTACCTTCAACATTTATTTTCCTTTCGTGGTCATATACTAAATAGTCTACTTTATATTTTCCTAATAAGGGATTTTTATATATTGAATTAAATACTAACCTTGTTGAAGCAAATAATTTACCCTTGATTTCTTTTTTATTATTATGAGCTTGACTATATCCTAATAAACTCGTGGAGAGCTCCTTAAAGACTGTAAATCTTATTACCTCCCACAAACGAATCCCTTGGACCGTATGATACAGCAATTATAAATAAAAATGACCTAGCTATTGGGCAAGTCAAGTTCCCGGTATGCTTCCTGATATTTCCCGCCTGATGAAACCTCAGCATGGTATAAAGCCTTAAGCGCATAGCTTTTCTCAAGATCATGTTCTTTCATTATTCTTTTTAACTCTTTTTGTAAATCCTCATTGTCCATAACTAGTTTTTTCATGTGAGATGTATAATATTTCATCTGCCGCTAACTCCTTTTCGCATCAATTATTCAATAAGCTCTGCATACTATCTAATTTTATTATTGCCTTATGGATTGCTTTTACATCCGGACCAAGCACTTACATACAATTACTTCACGAGTAATAGATAAACAAGCTTAATCGCGACGTTGCTGAAGAATTATTTTTTGTTCCTGTTATTACTTAAATCAATCATTCGATAGAGGAAATTCCGTACTAACGGAAACAAATGGGAACCGTTTCGCCTAAAGTAAAAAAGCCCTTCTCATATGAGAAGAGCTTTTTAATGTTTAATTATAATTTTTCTACATTTGCTGCTTGTGGACCACGGTTGCCTTCTTCAATGTCAAAAGAAACTGCTTGGCCTTCATCTAATGATTTGAAACCGTCGCCTTGAATTGCTGAGAAATGTACGAATACATCTTCTCCACCTTCAACCTCGATAAAACCGAAACCTTTGTCTGCGTTAAACCATTTTACTGTACCGTTACTCATAAGAAAATTCCTCCATGTGCTTTAAAGCACGATTATTACTTTTGGGTTCAAGATAATAATTCAAGACGATGATAATCACTAGATAGTTATTACAAATATCTTGTTTTGCTAAACCGAACATCAATAAGTTAATCTTATTATAACACTTAATAGCAGAAAAGATAGCCTATATGAAATATTTTTTTATAAAAGATGGGTTACAAGGATATATTCCCACTGATTAAACGGGCTGTTAAAGGTCTTTTTTGTCCAAAAGGGGCCAAAAATAAATTTTATTAGCGGATCAAATCTTATTGCAGACAGGGTATCTCTTTTCTCTATTTAGGGATGGTTATTATGATAGAATAGATTTATTGGAAGCTTTTCGGTTAGGTGGCTTGGACATGAACTTTGTAAAGCAATCTTTCCAAGCCAATAATCCAAATCGGTCGGAAATAAATCCAGGAGGGAAACAAATGTACAAAGAACCAATCTTTCTTAAACCCGTATTTCAGGAACGAATCTGGGGCGGAAAAAAATTACATACAGAATTCAATTATGATATTCCTTTTGAGCAGACTGGTGAGGCATGGGTGATTTCGGCACATCCAAATGGTCCCAGTATTATCGAAAATGGACCTCTTGCTGGCAAGACACTTGCCGATGCCTGGGAACGTCATGGTGAACTTTTCAATAAAAACGAGAATAATAGTGAGGAATATCCGTTATTGGTAAAAATTCTTGATGCAGCGGATGACTTATCCGTTCAAGTACATCCTAATGATCAATTTGCCCGTGAAGTAGAGGGTGTACCTTATGGGAAAACCGAGTGCTGGTATGTGTTAAGCGCAGAAGCGGATGCGGAACTCGTTCTTGGCCATAACGCGTCCACTCGTGAAGAATTAGAGCGAATGATGGATAACGGCGAATGGGATAGCCTGCTGAAACGGATCAAAGTGCAGGCTGGGGATTTTGTTTATGTTCCAAGCGGTACGGTACATGCAATCGGCAAAGGAATTGTTATTCTGGAGACGCAGCAGAGCTCGGATATTACATACCGGGTATATGATTACGACCGGACAGATGCAGCCGGCAATAAGCGTGACTTGCATCTGGAGCGTTCAAAAGAGGTAACTACTGTCCCGCATCGGG
Organism: Oceanobacillus massiliensis str. N'diop; assembly: GCF_000285495.1. Taxonomy (GTDB): domain Bacteria; phylum Bacillota; class Bacilli; order Bacillales; family Amphibacillaceae; genus Oceanobacillus; species Oceanobacillus massiliensis. Next base: position 561,331 of record NZ_HE610976.1, on the reverse strand, counting down.
ATGCAGAAGTGAGCCCAAGCAAAAAGACTGTTGATGATCTGACCGTTAAAACGCTCGTTGAAGAGCAATATTTTACGGTTTCCCACTGGCAGCTCAATGGGAAAGCAGCTCAAAAGTTAGACCATGATTTTCTGCAGGTTAGTATGGTAGAGGGCAATGCTGTGGTAAAGGTCCATGGAGAAAGCTATCCGATTGAAAAAGGCAGTCACTTTATTTTGCCTTTTGGCTTAGAAAGCTTCGAACTTATCGGTACAGGTGAATTCATTGTGTCACATACTTAATATAGAATCGGATGATGTGTGGGAGCAAGGGATTTCATATTCCCTTGCTTTTTTTCAGCCTTTAAATGAAAGCGCTTAATAATTTCCTCTACCTAACGGAAAAACGATGTGTTCAGATGAAAGCGCTTTTAAATTAAAATGTAATTAGATACAAAAATATAAAGAAACATTCAAGGAGGACTCATCATGAAAAATATATTATTGGCATGTTCATCAGGAATGTCTACGAGTTTATTAGTTTCTAAAATGAAGGAGGCTGCTGAGGCAAAAGGGATTGAGACTACCATTTGGGCTGTAGCACAGGACAAGGCTCCACAGGAAATGGAAAAGGCCGATGTTCTATTGATTGGACCTCAAATGCGTTTTATGAAAAAGAAATTTGCAGTCGTAGCAGAGAAGGTTGGAATTCCTTTAGATGTTATTGATCCGGTTTCTTACGGGAGAGTGGATGGCAAGGCAGTATTGGAAAAAGCATTGGAGCTTATGGGTGATTAAGGAATTGAACAGGAGGAGCTTAGCATGAATAAATTCATGGAGTTTTTAGAGAAATTTTTGCTGCCTATTGCAGATAAGTTAAATAACAATCGTTACTTGAGTGCATTGCGTGATGGATTTATGGTAGCTTTACCATTAATTATCTTTGGTTCTATTTTTGTCGTTATTGCAAACTTTCCATTTTTAGATAGGCTGCTCAGTGAAGATGCATTTACAGCATATCAAAATGCCCTTGGACCGGCATCTGCAGCTACATTAAGTATTATGGGGACATTTGTTATCATCGGTATAGGCTATAAGCTTACAGAACATTACGGATTGGAAGCAATTTATGGTGGTGTAGTAGCCTTTGCTGCTTTTCTGATTTTGACGCCACAGATTTTGGAAGGGGTATCTGGTGTCATCCCAACTTCAAGCTTGGGTGCTCAAGGGATGTTCCTAGGGATATTCACTGCATTCATATCTGCAGAGCTTTACCGATTCTTTGTCCAAAAAAATTGGACCATTAAAATGCCGGACGGGGTACCTGATGCGGTATCGAAGTCATTTAGTGCATTAATTCCTATTTCACTGACATTATCGGTCTTTTTATTAATACGCATCATTTTCAGCTATACACATTTTGACACGGTACAGAACTTTATCTATACGATTATTCAAGAGCCATTGACTGCATTGGGAAGCGGGCTCCCGGCAACTGTTATCGCAGTACTATTGATCCAGTTGTTCTGGTTCTTTGGATTACACGGGCAGATTGTAATCAACTCCGTATTTGATCCGATCTGGTACGCGTTAAATGATGAAAACTTACATGCCTTTCAAGCAGGTACAGAGTTACCGAACATTGTAACAAAGCAATTTATTGATACATTTTTAGTTGGTATGGGTGGCTCTGGCATGACCTTAGCAGTCATAATCCTGATTTTTATGATAGGGCGAAGCAGACAGCTGAAAGAATTGGGGAAATTAGGAGCGCCGGCTGGTATCTTTAATGTAAACGAACCTATCATTTTTGGGCTTCCGATAATCATGAATCCATTAGTTATTATTCCTTGGTTATTGGCACCAGTGGTTATCACTTTCATTACGTACTTTGCGATGTCAACAGGCTTAGTTCCACCGCCTGCAGGAATTATCGTACCATGGACAACGCCACCGCTTATCAGTGGATTCCTGGCAACAGGCAATGCGTGGCAAGGGGCAGTGTTACAGGCCTTTAATCTCCTGGTTGTCAGCATCATCTGGTGGCCATTCTTGAAAATAATGGACAAAAACTATTACGAAAGTGAACAAAAGGCGAGCAAAGACACAAATGAAAAGGCGAGCTAACAAGCAAAGACATGGCTCCTGTTTCGATAAGGGGCCAATTTCCCTTCATTCCAATACAACCAAGGAGAGAGATTTATGGACAACATATCAGAAATTGCGTTTCAGATTATTTTATATGCTGGAAATGGCAGATCCAGTGCAATGGAAGGCATCCAAGAAGCGAAAGAAGGTAATTTTGAAGAGGCTGACCGTTTGATTGAGGAAGCAGGGGAAGAACTGGGGAAGGCGCATAATTATCAAACAAAGCTATTGCAAGAAGAAGCTAAAGGAGAGGGAACATCTGTTAATGTCATTCTAGTACATTCACAGGATCACCTCATGACGGCAATGACAGTAAGGGATTTAGCCATTGAGATTATTGAAATCTACCGTAATAAGTAAAAGAAATAAGTGATTGGAGGCAATACCATGACTTTAAATTATAAATTTCCAGAAGGCTTTTGGTGGGGTAGTGCAACATCGGCAACGCAGATAGAAGGTGCTGCCAATGAGGGAAATAGGGGGCAAAACATTTGGGATTACTGGTATGAACAAGAACCGAATCGTTTCTTTGAAAATATCGGCCCTGAAATAACTTCTGATTTCTATCATCGCTATAAAGAAGATATTCAACTGATGAAAGAAGTTGGGCATAATTCATTTCGAATGTCTATTTCCTGGTCAAGATTGATTCCGGGCGGTCGCGGGGAAGTTAATCAGGAAGCCGTACAGTTTTATAATGATGTCATTGATGAATTACTCGCTAATGATATTGAACCATTTGTAAATCTGTTCCACTTTGATATGCCCATTGAATTACAGCATGAAGGTGGATGGGAAAGCAGGGAAGTGGTTGATGCATATGTAGATTATGCAAAAGAAGCATTTCAATTATTCGGTGATCGTGTAGCGAAATGGTTTACCTTCAATGAACCGATTGTACCAGTTGAAGGCGGCTATTTATATGACTTCCACTATCCAAATGTTGTGGATGCAAAGCGTGCAGCCCAAGTGGCATATCATACGATGATCGCCAGTGCAAAAGCAGTAGAGGCCTTCCGGGAATTCGATATTAAAGATGGTAAAATCGGGATTGTCTTAAACTTGACCCCCTCGTATCCCAGAAGTCAAAATCCTGCCGATTTGAAGGCATCACACGTTGCAGACCTATTCTTCAATCGCAGTTTTTTGGATCCGGCTGTTTTAGGGGAATATCCACAAGACTTAATTGATATTTTAAAAGAGTACGAACAGCTGCCGAAAACCGAAGAAGGCGATCGGGCGCTATTAAAGGCAAACACGGTTGATATTTTAGGGGTGAATTATTACCAGCCTCGCCGTGTGAAAGCGAAGGAGCATCAACCGAATCCAGATAGCCCTTTTCTGCCGGATTGGTTCTTTGATAACTATGAGATGCCTGGTCGGAAAATGAATATTTACCGGGGCTGGGAAATCTATGAAAAAGGCCTCTATGATATTATGATTAATCTTCGGGATAACTATGGAAATATTGAATCATTCATTTCAGAAAATGGCATGGGTGTTCAGAATGAGGAGCGATTCCTGAAAGACGGGGAAATTCAGGATGATTATCGCATTGAATTTATCCGGGAGCACTTGAAGTGGCTCAACAAAGCGATTCAAGAAGGAAGCAATGCTAAAGGCTATCATATGTGGACATTCATGGACAACTGGTCATGGTCCAATGCTTACAAAAACCGCTACGGATTTGTGTCCATCAATCTTGAAGATCAATCGCGCTCCTTGAAAAAAAGCGCACATTGGTTTAGAAAAGTTTCAGATAATAATGGGTTCTAAAGATAGAATAGTAAGGATAGGCACGGAAGGTTCTAGTTCTTAGATTGAGCTGGAGCCTTTTTGCCACATCTGATTTGATAAGGAGAGAGGGCAATGTTAAACTCTCGAATGAAAATAATCTTACGTGAATTAATGACTGCAGAAGCTCCGATTTCCAGCAACTACTTAGCTAATCTAAATCAAGTTTCTTCTCGAACAGCAAGACAGGATATAAAAGATCTTAACGGAATATTGTCTGGATCCGGCGCTCTCATAGAATCTGTCATGGGGAAAGGATATCGGCTCGGAATCAATCACGATAAATTATTTCGTGATTTTCTTAAGGAAACATTGCATGATTCAGACAAGGGCAACCAGGAAATCCCTAGAACGCCAGAAGAGCGGATTAATTATTTAATAAAACGCCTTCTGCTAAGTGAGGGATTTTTAAAGCTGGATGATTTGGCAGAAGAATTGTATATCAGTAAGTCAACCATCCAAAATGATATCAAAGAGATAAGGAAAAAGCTTGCGAGATATAAAATCACGTTAGAATCTCGTCCGAATTATGGGCTGAAAGTAAAAGGCAATGAAGTAAAGCTGCGTTTCTGTATGGCGGAGTATATCTTTGACCGAAATGAGCCAATTATTGAGCCATATTTAGATTCTATTTCACAGGCAGACATAGAAGAAATTTCCCAAATTATCATGAGGAAGATAAAAGTTCATCAAATAACACTGTCGGATATCGCAATGAATAATCTGCTTATTCATATTGCAATTGCATATAATCGAATTGAAAGCGGATATCATGTATCATTACAACAAGAAGATCTAAAGGAAATTACGGATCAGTATGAATATGAGGTGGCAAAAGAAATTGTAAAGGAAGTGGAGCATCACTTTCAAGTCAATTTCCCATCAACAGAAATTGCATACATAGCGATTCATCTGCTTGGAACAAAAATCGCTTCCCAATCCGATAGCGTGGTCGAACAGGTGATGGACCCAGAAATAATGGAATTGGTCACCATTGCGCTGGAAAAGGTTGAAGAAAAGTTGAATTTGGAGCTCAAAGATGATAAAGAATTAGTTTTCGCTCTGTGTCTGCATTTAAAGCCTGCGATTAATCGATTCAGATATGATATGAATCTTCGCAATCCAATGCTTGAAGATATCAAAAAGAATTATCCATTAGCATTTGAAGCAGGGATTATTGCCGGAATAGCAATTGAAGAGCATACATCCATCAAGATTGATGAAGGTGAAGTAGGTTATCTTGCCATCCACCTTGGAGCAGCAATTGAACGGAAAAAATTAACATTAGGACCAAAGCGATGCTTGATTGTCTGCGGCTCGGGGATGGGAACTGCCAAGCTTATCTACTATAAATTAAATGCCCAATTTGGACAGTTTTTAGATATAGTAGGGACTACAGAATACTATACGTTAAGTCAATATAACTTCGAGGATATTGATTTCATAGTCAGCTCCATTCCTATTTCAATCAATATTCCAGTGCCTGTTATTGAAGTGAATGCAATTTTAAGAAACAGTGATCTGCTGAAAATAGAAAACAGAATTATGAAAAATAAACAGCTCGTTTACAGCTATCTGCAAAAGGACCTTGTATTTTTACAGAAAAACTTCACAACGAAAGAAGCCGTATTGGAATTTCTGAACGAAGAGCTTCTCAAAAAAGACCTGGTAGATGATGACTTGCTTGAGGCAGTATATGAAAGAGAAAAAATAGCTCCGACCGCATTTGGAAATCTCGTAGCTGTTCCCCACCCCATCACGCCAAAGTCTGCCCGCACTTTTATTGCAATATGTACACTTGAGAAGCCGATACAATGGGGAGAGAAGTCAGTACAATTTGTAGGCTTGCTCTGCGTGAAGAAAGACAGCCAAGAAGATCTGCAGAACATGTATGATCGGTTCGGCCAAATTATCGATAGCAGTACCGTAGTGGAACAATTAGTGAAAGCAGGAACGTACGAGGAATTTATGAAGGTATTTCGCGGTTGAATCGCGGGAATAGGAGGCCGCTGCCTGGCGGGGTTCCGCGGCCCGGGATTTAATTCCGCGATTTTTGCAATAATTCCGCGGCCCGGGATTTAATTCCGCGATTTTCGCGATAATTCCGCGGCCAGGGAGATAATTCCGCGATTTTCGAGATAATTCCGCGGTCCGGGAGATAATTCCGCGCTTTTCGGAATAATTCCGCGGCCAGGGAGATAATTCCGCGCTTTTCGGGATAATTCCGCGGTCCGGGAGATAATTCCGCGATTTTCGAGATAATTCCGCGGTCTGGGAGATAATTCCGCGGTTTTCGG
>NZ_HE610976.1:325255-554479 GCF_000285495.1 Oceanobacillus massiliensis str. N'diop | reverse complement strand
CCCGGGAGCTAATTCCGCAGTTTTCGAACTAATTCCGCGGTCCGGGATTTAATTCCGCGATTTTCGCGCTAATTCCGCGGCCCGGAAGCTCATCTCGCGGATCTTATTCTTTTTCCAATTAGGGAGGTACAGAAATGATGAGAAAGCCACGTGTAGGTATAGTAGGACTGGGAGGAATTGCGCAGAAAGCATATTTGCCAATCCTCTCAAAAGAGAAAGATTGGCAGTTAATGGGGGCGTTTTCACCAGGTGTGGAGAAGAGAAAGCAAATATGCAGCCAGTATCGAATGCAGGAATATTCCAATTTGCCGGCACTTGCTAGTGACTGTGATGCTATTTTTGTTCATAGTTCGACAGCGTCTCATTTTGAAGTAGTGGCAGAACTTTTGAATAAAGGTATTGACGTTTATGTTGATAAGCCACTGGCATCGACAGTAGCAGAGGCTGAAAAATTGGTCACGCTTAGCAAAAACAAGGGCAGAAAACTCATGGTAGGGTTTAATCGCCGCTTCTCGCCCATGTATGTTGAGGCCAAGAAACAAGCTAAAGATACATCATGGATAAGGTTTGAAAAACATAGAGCACGTTCAATCGGTCCAGGATCCTACCAGTTTACGCTGCTTGATGATTATATTCACGTGGTGGATACGGCTCGCTGGCTAGCTGATAGTGAACTGCTAGTAAAATATTCAGAAATAAAGGTGAATCAAGATAACCACCTAACCAGGGCACAGCATATCTTTGAAGCGCCTGATGGTACGGTGCTGCATACAGCTATGCATCGTCATGCAGGAAGTAACCTGGAACAACTGGAAATGCAAACGGATGGTGCTACCATTCGCATTAAAAATATGCGGTTAACAGAGATTGAACAGCAGCAAGGGAGAACAAGCATAGAGCCTTCATCTTGGGATAGTATCCTTAAGCAGCGCGGGTTTGAAAATGCAGTAGACCATTTTATCCAGTGTATAAATCATGATCTTCAGCCAGAATTGGATGGGGAAGAGGGCTTGAAAACACAAATGCTATTGGACAGCCTGCTGACTGAATCCCATCGATAATGTGATAACCTTTGTGCAAGGTAAATAGAAACGTGTTAGAACTCTAATGAAATGAAAGACTTTCCAAAAAAGTGATTGGAGGATGGATACCATGTTACTAGGCGGCATCGAAGCTGGAGGGACAAAATTTGTTTGTGCGGTCGGAGATGAAAAAGGAAATATAATCGAAAAAGTTAGCTTTCCTACGCGGAACCCGGAGGAAACTCTAAATGACGTGAAAGAATTTTTTAACCATCATCCAATTGAAGCTCTGGGAGTGGGGAGCTTCGGACCGATAGACTTGAATAAAGACAGCACTTCATACGGCATGATCTTAAATACTCCTAAAATAAAATGGAAGAATTATAATCTGCTAGGCAGCTTAAAGAAGGATTTTGATATTCCTATCTTTATTGATACCGATGTAAATGCAGCCTGCTCAGCTGAATATAAATATGGTGCCGGAAGAGATGTGGGCAGCTGTTTATATATAACTGTAGGTACGGGAATTGGTGCAGGCTTAGTACAGGACGGGAGGATTTTCCAAGGGAAAAATCATTCCGAAATGGGGCATATTTTTGTAAGGCAGCATCCGGATGATCCTTTTGAAGGTGGCTGTCCATATCATCGAAATTGCTTGGAAGGCCTAGCTTCAGGACCGGCAATCGAAGCACGTTATGGAACGAAGGGTGCATTATTGGTGGATAATGAGAATGTGTGGGAAATGGAAGCGTATTATCTTGCGCAGGCAATCATGAATTATACGGTCACCCTATATCCCGAACGAATTATCGTAGGTGGCGGAGTGTTGAAGCAGGAAGGACTATATCCATTGATTCGCCGTCATTTAGTGGAAATGATGAATGGCTATATTGATGTAGGGGAAGTGGACAAGTTTATTGTGGCGCCTGAGCTCGGTGATGCTCAGGGGGTTAGGGGCGCAATGTCATTGGTGGTTTTATAGATTGGATATGTCAAGCAGCTAGCCAAAGATTTCTTCATTGGAAGACCAGTCTTGGACTGAACCAGTTGCGTATATTATTGCAAGCAGCAAAAAAGTAACCGTCCCACTGACAAAAGTTCAGGATAGGTTACTTTTTTAGTTGGATTCATAAAGTCTTGCTGCAGGACCTTGGATTTTTAGGTCTTTTCTTTTTTCGATTTTTAGTCTTTTCTCTTTTCAATTTTTTAGCGCTTTTCTCTGCCTTGATACGAGTGCCTGAAACTGGCTAACCCTAAGCTATGCCCGTCTATTCTCCCGCTGGCTGATAAAGAAAATAGTCAAAATCAGCGTGCAGATGCTCACCGGAAGTATCCTGGCACTGCATTCCTACAAATGCCCCTGTAAAGAATCCGCCTCCTTGAATATAGTCATCCGAAAGTTTATAAGCATATAAATCAACCGGAATCAATTCCCAGATTTGGCCATCGAATGAGTAAGAATACTGATAGATATTTGTTTTAACCTCTACGCGCAGGTGAACATATTCCACATCATCTGGAATTTCAATTTCCTTACCTTTAAGCGGGCGGTCAAATGTAAAATTATCACAGGTTGTCAAATCAAGTATTCTCCCTTTTTCTTCATCCCAAGTGATATGCAGGGCAGTCCAGTTTTGTGTATTATAATAGTTTACTAGTCCGGCTGCCTGCTGGAATGAATCTGGTCGGAATGCTACCTTTGTCTCTGCTGTAAAATTAAAATGCTGCCATCTTCTTGCTGCAAATGCTTGCGTGAATTTAGAGGTAAGGGATTCCTTACCGTAAATTCGTAAATGGCCTGGATTATCTTTTAACGATATGGTTTCTTCACCTAATGGAATACGTAACGTCTGAAAATGGGGATTCAATGTTTCGGAATCGAAATCATCCTTTTCATCATAATCCTTTTCCCATCTTACTTCTTCCATATCGGGCCCTTCTATTTCAAGTGAAGGCTGATTTCCACCTGCGACAAATGGCCAATCGTTTCTCCATTCCAATCGTTGAATGGCAGTTTCTCTTCCTAGAGGGCAATATCCTCTTGGATCAAGCAATGGCTGATTTTCTTTTGGTAAGGGACGTCCAACTAAATGCATCAAAAACCATTCATCGGTATGCGTATGTACGATTGAGGCATGACCGGCTTTTTGCAATGGATTTCTTGGATGCTGCATGGAACTTATTAATGGGTTTTCAGGATGCACTTCATATGGGCCCCAGATATCTTTAGACCGGGCGATGGTTGCCTGGTGATCATATACGGTGCCGCCCTCTGCAGTCAGCAGATAGTAATAGCCATTTATTTTATAGAGATGTGGTGCTTCTGTAAGCTTAATGTCAGTTCCCTTGAAAATAATCTCTTTCTTGCCGACAAGTTTTTGACTTTCAGCATGATACTCCTGTAAAACAATCCCATTAAAATTATGATTCCCGACGCGGTGGTCCCAAAGCATATTCAAAAAGTATTTTTTCCCATCTGTGTCATGGAATAGGGAAGGATCGAATCCAGAGCTATTCATATGAATCGGCTCAGACCAATCACCATCAATCGTGTCACATGTAACCAGATAATTATGACTGTCCTTCCATTGACCATCCGTAACCTTGACATCTGTATAAATCAGCCAAAACTTTCCGTCACTATAGGACAGGGCAGGTGCCCAAATGCCGCCTGAATCGGGGTTTCCCAGCATGTTTAGCTGGCTCAGCCGATTTAATGGTCTGGATATTAGCCGCCAATTTTTTAAATCCTTCGAATGGTAGATGCCAACACCTGGAAACCATTCGAATGTAGATACGGCTATATAGTAATCTTCCACAGCACGGCAAATACATGGGTCAGGGTGAAATCCAGTCAGGATAGGGTTTTGAATTTTTGTCATTTTAAATCCACCTCATTGTAATATTTTTTAAGAAACCATAAGGATAGAAAGCGTTTTCTTTTTGTTTTAAGACTATAAAACCAGAAGCTATCTGCTGCCGGATTTATAGACCTTAAATATTTCGATGCTGTCAGCTATGGCTGACTATTTGTTCATTACTGTAATCGCATGATTCGGGCCATTAGTCAAAAACTTTTCTACGGAAAAGGCAGCAACTCCTAAAGCAGTTGAATGGGTCCGCAGTGCCGAAAAGTCAATTTGCAAATCTTTTTGGCTGAACCAAAGTGTTTGGTCGTAGATCCAATTATCCAATGGCTCCTTTAACCAATATTCTGCCGCAGCCATACGGTTCCCGATTATGACTTGCTCTGGGTTGAAAATATTTATGATGTTATTCAGTCCAACACCTAAATATTTCCCTATGTCTTCTAATAAACGGCCGGTTGCAGCATCTCCTTCTTTGGCAAGGTCAATGAGGGAGTCCAGCGAAATAGCTTCGTTTTTTGGCAGTTTTACTCCATTGCGCTTTGCATTTTCCAGCAGAGCCTTCTCAGACGCATACAATTCCCAGCAACCAACATTTCCGCAACGGCATTTTGGACCGTCAAGTTCGATGGTCATGTGCCCAAATTCACCAGAAAATCCATTATTGCCTTTATAGAGTTCACCGTTTAAAATCAGTCCAACCCCAATGCCAATTCCTACACTCACATAGATGATGTTGTTATAATCTTTGCCGACACCGAACTTCCTCTCACCATAGGCTCCTGCATTTGCCTCGTTCTCAATGAGTACAGGGACATGGAATTGTTTCTCAAGAAGCTCTTTTAGTTCGACATTTCTCCAATCAAGGTTCGGGGCAAGTAGGATTTTGCCCTCCTTGTTGACAACCCCAGGTACCCCGACACCGATTCCGACAATACCGTAAGCACTTGGCGGAGCTGATTTCGTAAGAGTGTCGATAATGTTAATGATTTCTTTGTTAATCTCTTCAAAATTCAACTCGTTGATCGTTACCGTTTCTTCATGGCAAATATTCCCCTTTAGGTCAGTTAACACCCCCAATATATAATTAACTCCCAAATCAATACCAATGGAATATCCAGCTAATTGATTGAATTCCAGAATGACAGGTCTTCTTCCGCCGTTTGATTTACCTGGACCAGACTCTGTAATAAAATGCTCATCTAGTAACTCATTGACTAAAGAAGATACCGTGCCTTTATTCAAACCGGTCAAATTCGCGATGGCTGCTCTGGAGATAGGGGAGTTTTCCATAATCTTTTCCAGGACTAAAGATTTATTTTCCTTCTTAACAACATGCTGGTTCCATGTTTTGTTTTCTTTCATAGATGTTCAACTCTTTCGCAATATTTTTAGCAAGTATAGCATGTTATTCTTTCATTATAAACTTTGTTCATCCACTAGACAAACGATGTGACCTTTGTTATTATGATGATAGCTTATAAGTTATAAGTAAAAAAACCAGGGGGTTAAACAATGAAAACAAAGAAAGCGGTTACATTGTCGTTTATTGTCTTGATTTCTGTATTAGTACTTGCGGCATGCAGTGGTTCCAGTGATTCCAGCTCTGCAAGCGGGGATGGTAAGACAGTAAAATTCATGCATCTATGGCCTGAAGGAAGTTCTGCACAGCATTATAAAATTGTAAACGAAATCATTGCCGATTTTGAAGAGGAAAATGAAGATATTAAAGTAGATGTTGAAGTATTAAGCAACGAACAGTACAAAGACAAGATTAAAGTATTATCCACTTCGGATGAATTACCGGATGTCGGTATGACATGGGCGGCGGGATATCTGGAGCCGTATGTTGATGGGAAGATGTTCGCTCCTTTGGATGACACAATTGAAAGCGGTTTATCGGATAGTTTTGTAGCAGGAACAACGGAAGCCTTTGCAATTGATGGTCAAACGTATGGCCTGCCGCTGGAACTGAACATTTCCACCATCTTCTACAATAAAGCAATCTTTAACGAATATGGTTTGGAAGAACCACAAACAATGGAAGAATTAGAGAATGTTATCCAAACATTGAAAGATAATGGTGTAGAACCAATTGCACTTGGAAATAAAGATGCTTGGACAGGTTCAATGTGGTATATGTATCTAGCAGATAGAATCGGCGGTGCTGATGTGTTGACGAAAGCAATCGATCGCAGCGGTTCCTTTGAAGACCCTGCTTTAGTGGCTGCAGCCGAAGAATTACAAGGAATGGTTAATTCAGACTCATTTGTTAATGGATTTAACGGTCTTGCTGATGAAGAAGCAAAAAGCATGTTTATGAGTGAACAGGCCGCAATGTACTTAATTGCGACGTGGGATCTTCCGAATTTCACAACAAATGAAGATATACCGCAGGAATTTAGAGATTCAGTAGGGTACTTCCAATTCCCGACTGTTGATGGGAATGGAGATACGAATAGTTATGTCGGTGGTCCTGGAGTAGGGTTATTTGTTTCTGAAAATTCCGATGTCAAGGAAGAGGCAAAAGCATTTTCTTCCTACTTTGTGGAGCAATGGGGAGAAAGGGCCGTTACTGATGTAGGGATTATTCCTGCAACGAAGGTAGATGCAGCCTCTTTGGATCTTCCGCAAATGTATGTAGATGTTTTAGAAGATCTTAATACAGCAACAAATATTACATTATATGCCGATGTACAAATGAGCGCGGGTACTGCACAAGTGCACTTGGATATGATTCAGGCATTATTAGGAAATGATATAACACCTGAGGAATTTGCCAAGCAGCATGAGGACGCACTTGCAGCAGAATAACGATTAAACAAATTATCCAGTTACTTCGAAAAGGACATATCCTGGAATCTGGGTTGTCCTTTTCTCATTTTAAATAAAACGATGGGGTTGAATGCTATGAATAGAGTAATGTCCAATAAATGGATTATTGCATTATATACGCTTCCTGCACTGCTGCTAATACTTATTCTCATTGGTATTCCTTTAATTCTATCAGGATACTTCGGGTTAATGAATTGGGATGGAATCGGTGCGATGGAGTTTATCGGATTGGAGAATTATACAAATGCACTTCAGGACGCTAAGTTTTGGGATAGTACATTGCATTCCTTTTTACTAGCGCTGTTTTCTGCACTGAGCTTAATTCTGTATCTAGCAGTGGCTTTGATATTGGCTTCGAAAATAAAAGGAGCAAACTTTTTGAGGAAAATATACTTAATTCCTATGCTATTATCTTCCGTGGCAATTGCCCAGCTTTGGATTAAGATTTATAACCCTTCAAATGGGATGCTGAATAGTATCTTAATGGGACTGGGTATTGATAATCCTCCCTCATGGCTGGCAGATCCATCGATTGTCCTTTATTCCATATTTGTTCCGATTATATGGCAATATGCCGGGTTCTATATCCTGATTTATTATGCTGCACTGAAGAACATACCGGAATCATTAATAGAAGCAGCGAAAATTGATGGAGCAACACCAATGCAGATTGCTTTAAAGATCAAATTTCCATTGATTATGAGTGTTTTTAAAGTAACCATTGTTCTAGCCATTGTTGGTTCTTTGAAATATTTCGATCTGATTTATGTCATGACAGGCGGCGGGCCAAACGGTGCCAGTGAAGTTATGGCATCCTATATGTATAAATTGGCATTTTCAAGTTATGACTTTGGTTATGGAAGTGCAATAGGCTTCCTGCTATTGATTATAACACTGATTGTTACCGTGATTATTCGAAAAGCAACAGCTACCAAAGAGGAAATTCAATATTAAAGGGAGGTCTGTATAATGGGACGAATCGGTTATTTTATACTGTATGTTTGTTTAGGTCTTGTCGCTGTGTTTCAGGTCTTCCCAATTATCTGGCTGTTTATGTTCTCCTTAAAAAATAATCAGGAGATCTTTGCTGGGAATCCATTTGGATTGCCGACAGATCCAAAATGGGGAAATTATCTAAAAGTATTTGAAGGTGGAATTGGCACTTATTTCTGGAATAGCATTTGGATAACGGCTGCCGCTACCATACTGACCATTCTTATTGCAAGTATGGCAACCTTCGCTATTACGAGAATGAAGTGGAAATATAGCAATCTAGTATTGGGCATCATCATGGTAGGTCTAATGATTCCTATCCATTCCGCATTGATTCCGTTATACAATATGTTTTTGAATGTAAATTTAATCGATAATCCATTGTCAATCGTCCTCACCTATACAACATATAATCTGCCGATAACGGTTATGATATTGCTTGGATTTTATACAACGATTCCACGCGAAATTGAAGAGGCTGCGATTATTGATGGAAGTTCGATCCATCGTTTATTTTTCCGGATTATTCTTCCGATATCAGCACCTATCATGTCAACAACCGTAATTATCAACATGATCTATAACTGGAATGAGTTTGTCTTTGTGAATACATTTATCAGCTCTGATAAATATAAAACCCTGACAGTAGGAATCCAAAACTTTATCGGACAGTATATGACAGATTGGGGAGCAATTGGAGCGACATTGGTCATAAGTGTACTGCCAATAATCATTGCTTTCTTCTTCTTCAGCAATAAGATTATGGAAGGAATTTCGGCAAGTGCTGTAAAAGGATAAAGAAAAAAAGCGGGGAAAATATTTAAGTCAAAGTAAAATCAGAACGATGCAAATCAGTTTGGGATTTTACTTTGGGATGTTTTCGTAATGAACCATTAATGGAAGGCGTATTTATTACAGCTCCGGGAATTCACATTTCGCACCTTAGATGACTGCTGAGTCTCCCGCCGGAATCTTCGTATTTTCCTGCGCTAGATTGGTAATTTTGCTTCCTAGTATGCGAAGGCGAATATGCCAAACCCAAATGGAGATAGCTTCCCGCTAATAAGCTGGTTGATTGAAGTGGAGGGAAGTCGACTCCTGCGGGAAAAGCACGTGTCTGAAGACCCCGCAGCGGTGGTTTTCCGCGAGGAGGCTGAAGCCGTGCCCTAAGGTGTGCGACTTTCGGAACGGAAATCAACGAAGCACTCACTCATCCCAGCTTTTAGATAGTAACTCACTTGCAAAAATTAACATTATTCCGTTTGGATTGGTGATTTTTTTAATAATATCCTAATCACACAGGATTAGCCTATTTGCTGCCTTTTTTGTATTCTATCGAAAGCATGCAAGCATATCCATGTCGTTATAAATGCATATGCAGGTCCACCAAAAATAAAGAATAAAGCAGGAATACCCCGGAAGATAAAATAGCTGGAAATAAGGGACACCGTAATTAAAAAGCTATGTATCGGGCTGATCAGCATAACCAAAAAGGCATTCCTAATCAATTGGAACACGTTCAATCTAAAGTGCACAAAGCTTGGAAAAATATAGTACAAGAATAAGGCAATGAGCAGCATGAATGCGAATAATGGGATATGGGTCCATGTCAGATTTTCATTGATATTCATTTGAATATAATAAATATCAAAGGCAATCAGAATCAGCATTACGTTAAGGACCAATCCTAACAGATTGCTTTTGACAAATTCCTGCCTGTAATATTTCCAAAAGGTGTTGAACATAGGTTTATCTGTATTTCCTCGGAGCCAGTCCCGAACCATGGCAAACATGGCAATACTAGATGGATAGAAACCGAGAATGATGCCGCCAGCAAATGTGAAAAGAGTCCATAAGATGTTGACATAAGCGAATCGGCTGATCCATTCTAAAATGTTATAAATAGCACTGTTAAAAACGTTCAAAAATATGACCTCCTTTATCATTGGGGGTGGGCGATATAATGCCATTATACGTCAATGTATCACCTTTACTATACTAGAAAGTCCACATGAAATAAACTTTGTTTATCTAATAGACGAACTAAGAATGAAGTGTTATACTATTTTTTGAAAGCATTTACATTAGAGAAGAGAAATTTAAAATACTAATTCTAGGAGGAAAACGAATGGCTTATTTTAATAACATTTCCAACATTAAATTCGAAGGTGCATCATCAACCAACCCATTTGCGTTCAAATTCTATAATCCAGAGGAAAAAATAAACGGAAAGACAATGGAGGAAATTCTGCGTTTCGGTGTAGCTTACTGGCATACATTTACAGAAGATTTATCAGACCCATTCGGTGTTGGATCTGCAATCCGTCCTTGGGATAAATTTCAAGGGATGGACCTTGCGAAAGCACGAGTAGAAGCAGCATTTGAATTCTTTGAAAAACTGAACGTTCCGTATTTCTGTTTCCATGATGTGGACATTGCTCCAGAAGGATCGACACTTAGCGAGTCCAATAAAAATCAGGATACGATTGTAGCAATGATTAAAGAATACATGAAAGATAGCAAAACGAAATTACTATGGAATACGGTGAATAATTTTACCCATCCGCGTTTTGTTCATGGTGCTGGCTCTTCCAACAATGCAGATGTGTTTGCATATGCAGCAGCAAAAGTGAAAAAGGGATTGGAAGTCGGAAAAGAACTTGGTGCAGAGAGTTATGTATTCTGGGGCGGACGTGAAGGATATGAAACGTTGCTCAATACAGATATGAAGCTGGAAATGGATAATCTTGGCCGTTTCTTCCATATGGCGAAAGATTATGCAAATGAAATCGGCTTTGATGCACAGTTCCTAATTGAACCAAAGCCAAAAGAGCCAACAACCCATCAATATGACTTTGACGTGGCAAGCGGGTTCGCTTTCTTACAAAACTATGATTTGCAGGATGTATTTAAATTTAATATTGAAGCAAACCATGCAACGCTCGCCGGCCATACATTTGAACATGAACTTCGCTATGCCAGAATCCATGGAATGCTGGGATCTGTTGATGCCAATCAAGGCCATCCATTACTGGGATGGGATACGGATGAGTTCCCGACAGATATTTATTCTACAACATTAGCAATGTATGAAATCTTGAAAAATGATGGTGGACTTGGTCGCGGAGGACTTAACTTTGATGCGAAAGTTCGTCGGGGATCATTCGAACCGGAAGATCTTTTCCATGCACACATCGCTGGAATGGATAGTTTCGCCGTAGGTCTGAAAGTAGCACAGAAACTAATAGATGATAATGTTCTTGATGGTCTGGTGGAAGATCGCTATAAGAGCTTTGAAGATGGTATCGGTCT
Source organism: Oceanobacillus massiliensis str. N'diop (assembly GCF_000285495.1). Taxonomy (GTDB): domain Bacteria; phylum Bacillota; class Bacilli; order Bacillales; family Amphibacillaceae; genus Oceanobacillus; species Oceanobacillus massiliensis. The sequence continues at coordinate 543,450 of NZ_HE610976.1, read as the reverse complement.
CGACATTGTAAATGGAAATACGGACTTCCATAAATTAGAAGAGCATGCACTTGGATTAACCGAAATCAAAAACGAATCAGGGAAACTAGAACGTATCAAAGCAAGCATTAATCAATATCTATTAAGAGCCTATGCAGGTGAATAATTTCTGACGATACAGGGGTGGCTGCAATGAAATATGTTGTTGGGGTAGATTTAGGAACCAGCTCCGTTAAGATTCTGTTAGTCAATCAACATGGTGAAGTGACGGAAGAAGTATCCAAATCCTATCCATTGATCCGGAAACAGACCGGCTATAGCGAGCAGGACCCAAACGAATGGGTAGAACAGACGATTGAAGGATTAACGGACCTACTGAAAAAATTCGATGGTAATCCAGAAGAGATAGAGGGAATCAGTTTCTCTGGTCAGATGCATGGTCTGGTGCTTCTGGATGACCATAATAAGATCTTACGAAATGCAATTCTATGGAATGATACCCGTACCACACGGGAGTGTCAGGAAATTTATGAACGTGTTGGCGAAGAGCAATTATTGGACGTTGCCAAAAACCGAGCATTAGAAGGTTTTACTTTACCGAAACTATTATGGGTGAAAAACAATGAGCCGGAAATTTATCGTCAAATAAATACGTTTGTCTTACCGAAGGATTATGTGCGTTATATGCTGACAGGCAAATTGCACATGGAATACTCAGATGCAGCGGGTACATTACTATTGGATGTGAAGAAGAAAAGATGGAGTGAGCAAGTCGGGGAGTTATTGGATCTCGACCCGAAAATTTTCCCGCCATTAATCGATTCACATGATGAAGTAGGAACGATTACCGGAGAAATTGCCAAAGCAACAGGGCTGCATCCAGCTACCCGTGTATTTGCGGGTGGAGCGGATAATGCCTGTGGTGCGATAGGTTCCGGGATTCTGGAAGAGGGAAAAACATTAGCTAGCATAGGAACGTCTGGTGTTGTCCTCTCCTATGAAGCCAGTGGTGATAAAGACTTCAATGGAAAGGTCCATTACTTTAACCATAGCGCCCCAGATGCATTCTATACAATGGGAGTTACACTTGCTGCAGGATATAGCCTGTCCTGGTTCAAAGATGTATTTGCAAAGGATATCGATTTTGACCAATTGCTGGCAGAAGTAAATACCGTACCGGTAGGATCGAATGGTCTTATTTTCACCCCTTATATTGTCGGGGAGAGGACACCGCATGTCGATGCCAATATCCGTGCAAGCTTTATTGGCATGGATGCCTCCCATGGAATCAAGCATTTCGCCCGGGCAGTATTGGAAGGGATTACATTCTCGCTAAATGAATCGGTCGAGATCTTCCGTGAAAACGGTAAAAGAATTGATACAATCGTCTCTATTGGCGGCGGTGCCAAAAATGAAACATGGCTTCAGATGCAGGCAGACATTTTCGATGCAACAATCGTAAAACTGAGCAGTGAGCAAGGACCTGGCATGGGAGCTGCAATGCTAGCAGCATATGGCTGTGGCTGGTTTGAATCATTGAATGAATGTGCCGGCGAATTCTTGAAAGAGGATAAAGTCTACACACCGATATCAGAAAACGTAGAAAAATATAGCAGATTATTTACGATCTATAAGGAAGTTTATCATAATACGAGTTCGTTAAATGAACGTTTGATGGATTACAGGCAGTAGAATCCTGAGCAATATAAAAAGAATAACAGTCTTTAGTTGGTGTGTCAGAAAACGATTCATTTCCATGTTTTCTTACCATTAAGTAGAAAGCACTCCAATTTCAGCGATACAGCAGAAGTGGAGTGCTTTTCTTTATATTCATATGCTTCAATTAGGACCGAAGAGGTCTGGCGGGATTCCATCATTTAAGGGGAACATATTTTTCAGAAAGAAAGCGGATTCACTCATCGTGATTAACGATCAAAATGGGAGGAGGTACAGAGTAAGTTCTGAGTGGGTTCTTACTCTGGCGCAATAATGAAAAATAAAAATAATTTCTATATTGTTTCGATAACATTGATTGCTACATTAGGGGGGCTGCTCTTTGGATATGATACGGCTGTTATCTCCGGAGCAGAGCAGGCATTGCAAACGTACCTTACAGATAGTCTAGGGTTAAGTTCACTCGTACATGGATTAACAGTATCAAGTGCTCTAATCGGTTGTATTATCGGAGGGCTGATCTCTGGATTCCTTTCGAACAATTTGGGAAGAAAAAATGCGTTAATCGTTGCGGCGGTTCTTTTCTTGGTCTCTGCGCTGGGTTCAGCATATCCGGAAGTTTTCTTTTTTAATGTAGGTGATCCTACAATTGGCTTACTGAATATGTTTATTTTTTACCGGATTATCGGTGGTATTGGCGTTGGTCTGGCATCTGCCATTTCACCAACCTATATTGGGGAAACTGCTCCAGCGCAAATACGCGGCAAGTTAGTGACATGGTATCAATTTGCGGTTATCTTTGGGATGCTTGTTGTTTATTTCGTAAACTGGGGAATTGCGAACGGTCAAACAAGTGAATGGATTAATGATGTAGGCTGGAGGTATATGTTCGCATCGGAAACAATACCAGCCCTGTTATTCTTGGTTCTTCTGTTTTTCGTGCCTGAAACACCGCGTTACCTCGTATCCAAAAATAAAGGTGACGAGGCATTGAATGTCTTAGAGAAAGTGAACAGCTCGAAAGAAAAGGCGAAAGGGATTCTAAAAGATATCCATGAGTCACTAAATACGAATAAAACATCCGGAAAATTATTCTCCTATGGAAAATTGGTTATCGTAGTCGGTGTATTGCTTTCGATATTCCAGCAATTCGTTGGAATAAACGTGGCATTATATTATGCACCGCGAATATTTGAAAGTATGGGTGCCGGCCAGAGTGCATCTATGGTTCAAACGGTCGTCATGGGAATCGTTAATGTTGTATTCACTATTATCGCGATTCAAACGGTGGATAAATGGGGAAGAAAGCCACTTCTGATGATAGGTTCAATCGGAATGGCAGTAGGGATGTTTGGAGTAGCTATGCTGGCATTCCTTGATATTATCGGGATAGGCACATTACTATTTATCATCTTATATACAGCATCCTTTATGATGTCCTGGGGTCCGATTTGCTGGGTATTGCTTTCTGAAATCTTCCCTAACAAAATCCGCGGTCAGGCAATGGCGATTGCAGTTGCCGCGCAATGGGCCGCAAACTTCTTCATCTCATCAACCTACCCATCCATGATGGAGTTCAGCGGAGGCTTAACCTATGGATTCTATGGATTGATGAGTATTCTCTCGGCCATCTTTGTATGGAAATTGGTTCCTGAAACAAAAGGTAAAACGCTTGAACAATTAGAAGAAATTTGGAAACCGAAAACCGAAGAAGTTACGAAGATAGCGAAGTAAATATTCGGGTGAATCATAAAGAAAGGGAATGGACTAGGGTAATAAACCCTGTCCATTTTCTGATATCGGATAGTTCTGCAGGATGAAAAGAATACAGGCAGCTATTCGATTCTTTCTCTGGATTTTGCTTATAATCTAATATGATTCTGGGAAACAAATGGTTGTGCTGTACTTAAAAAGAGGTTTAGCCTTGTGGTGGCAGGTTAAATAAAAGTTAATGGAATAATAGAAGATCCCTTGGAGAGAACTTGTTCTGCAGAATGCTTTAATCAGGAAAATATTGAACGGAAGGAGTGTGTCGATGAATTACAATCAATTAGGAAAGACAGATTTAAAAATCAGTGAATTAAGCTTTGGCACATGGGCAATTGGTGGTGCATGGGGGAAGACAAATGATTCCGAGGCATTAAAAGGATTAGAGCGTGCAATGGATCTAGGGGTGAATTTCTTTGATACAGCAGACGTCTATGGAGACGGCCATGCTGAGGAGCTTCTGGCAAAAGCAACAAAAGGAAAGGAATCAGAAATTCATATAGCCAGCAAATTTTGCCGTGCGGGAGATATCTATGATCCGCAAAACTACTCGATGGACAAGGTCAGAGAGTACTGTGAAAACACCCTGAAACGGCTGGGACGCGAGCAGCTTGATTTATATCAAATCCACTGTCCGCCACTTGAAATCTTACAGGATGGCCAAGTGTTTGACGTGCTTGAAGCCTTAAAAAAGGAAGGGAAAATCCGCTATTATGGTGTCAGCGTAGAGACGGTAGAGGAAGGCATGTTTTGTCTGGAACACTCCAAGGCAAGCTCCTTACAGGTAATCTTTAATCTATTCCGTCAGAAGCCACTAGAAGCATTATTCCCGGCAGCAATGGAAAAAGGCGTTGGAATCCTGGCGCGAGTACCTTTAGCCAGCGGATTGCTGACAGGAAAGTTTAATAAAGATACAACCTTCGACGAAGAGGACCACCGTCACTTTAATAGAGACGGGCAAGCATTCAATGTGGGAGAGACTTTCGCAGGGCTCGAATTTGAAAAAGGGGTTGAACTGAGCCGCCAGCTTGAATGGATTGCAGAGGGCAGAGAGAATATGACAAAGGCCGCTCTGAAATGGATTGTCGAGCAAAAGGCAGTTACAAGCGTCATCCCAGGATTTCGAAATGTGAAACAGGTGGAAGACAACTTAGGGGCACTGCATGTAAGGGATTTTTCGACAGACGAAAAGAAACGGTTAGAAAGATTTTATGAAGATAATGTAAAGGAGCATATCCGCGGGGCATATTGATTGGAGCTTAGAACCAAATACTTAGTACCATGTGCTAAAAGGAGCAACGTATTATCAATTACGCTGCTCCTTTGCTTTTTAAAAATCATGATGCTGCTAAAAGACAGTGGCTACTTATCCAGAGTCTGAAATGTAAAGACGGTCTTCTTTCGATATACCTCATCTGCTTTTAAAATGACAGAAGCAAGGTCTTCATGATTTAGTGAAGAAGGCGGCGCTTGCGTCTCGAAGCACACCCCTAAATATTTTTTTGATGGGCCTTCCGCTAACTCCACTCCTTTTGTCAGGTTCGTGGAAGAATACATAACCAATCCTGGCTGATCGGTTTCAATTGTGAGCACACGGCCGCTCGTTTCCTCTTCCACAGCTATATTACTTTTCCCATCTAAGATAAAGTAATGGTCATAGCCATTGCCGACTATCGTATTCTGCTGGGAGTCCGAGTTAATACCTGCTTCCAGCTTTCTGCCCTCGCGGAAATCGAAAGTTGTGCCGGTCACGTCCTCAACTCTACCGGTAGGAATAAGAGAGGAATCTAATTCCAAGAAATGGTTGCTATCCATTTTCACTGTATGACGATGAACGGTATCTTTTAAATTGCCGCTCAAGTTGAAATAGGTATGATTGGTCAAAGTAAGCGGGGTAGTCTTATCCGTTGCTGCATTGTAATCGATTGCCAGCTGATTATCATTTGTCAGCGTATAGGTAACGGAAGCTGTTATATTGCCTGGATATCCACCTTCCCCATCAGGGCTGGTATGCTGGAGCTTGACACCAACCTTATCATCGACATGAAAAGCTTCTGCATCCCAAACCACTTTATGGAAACCACTTTCCCCGCTATGGAGATGATTTTCCCCTTCATTTGCCTCTAATGTATATGTATTTCCGTCAAGCTCAAATGAAGCCCCTTCAATTCTCCCGGCAACCCTTCCCACAATAGCGCCAAAGAAGTTCGAGTCAACCGAATAGTCTTCATAATTTTTATAACCTAAGACGACATTTTCAACCGTCCCATTTTTATCGGGTACGGCAATTTTTGTGATGATTCCACCGTAGTTGAGAATCTCTACTATCATTCCGTTATCGTTTGTTAATTGGAATAACTTCCATTGATCCTTTAAAATTTTGCCTATAACATCCATGTTTTCAACTCCCCGCTTTGTATACAATTATTATAGCAAAGATGTTGTGATGACAGCCGGGGGAATCGCGCAATACAGGGTGAGAAACGCGCGATATGGTGTGGGAATTGCGCAATAGAGCCAGAAAATCGCGCAATAAGGGGTGAAAAACGCGCAATACGACCAGGAAATCGCGCAATGTGGCCAGAAAATCGCGCGACTCTGCCGGACTCCCGGCAAACCACTCCAAATATCGCCAGCCCCATTCCCTACTTCCCCTCCCCTCGCAACTCCGCCCCAAAATACACAACCCCCCCATAAAGATCGGGAGAGGCTGCTGACAAGCACTCTCCCTTTTTATTTTATATGATTCGATTTACCTGAAAAATATATTGTCTAATCTCGCTTTTCCCTATATACTGAAAATTGCTCTAAGTCTATTAACTAGCCATTGATAAAGATAGAAAACATAACAGTTTATTAGTTGAGAAAGTGTTTGTGGACTCGCTTGTTTTTACTGCTCTTTACCGCCTGGCAAATTCAGAGAGAATGGAGGGAGCAGTATGAAATTTTCGCAGTTTCATCCAACCATCAAGATTCGAATTGTAGAATCTTTCTTGAGTTCTGCAATCGGTAATATGATTTTTCCATTTATGGCAATCTATTTATCCGCCTACTTTGGACTTAAAATCACTGGAATTCTATTATTGATTAATGTATTTATTGGCATTGCATTATCCTTTTTCGGCGGATACTTTTCCGATAACTTTGGCCGAAAGAAAATCATAGTATTTGCAGAGGTCATGCGATTTATCGCATTTACCGTGATGATGATTTGTAATTCTCCGTGGATTACATTGCCGTTGATCACTTATTTTATGATGACGGTCAATACAATCTGCTGGGCGCTTGCTGGTCCCGCAAACCAGGCTATGCTGATTGATGTAAGTAAGCCGGTCGAGCGGAAGTATATGTTCTCCATTATGTACTGGTCCAGTAATATATCTGTTGCAATCGGAGGAACGATTGGAGGATTCCTCTTTAAAGATCACTTATTTGAACTCTTCATTGCATTATCGATCGTATCGTTGATTACTGTATTCCTGATTGTGTTCTTTATTGGTGAAAGCTTTGTACCTAAAGTGAGGAAGAAGGAGAAGCTTATCAGGCATGCATCCCTTATGATAGGGAGCTACCGAGATGTATTCCGGGATAATCTGTTCATTTTATATGCACTGGCAATTGTATTGGTGATGCAGATGGAGTTCCAGCTGGGGAACTATGTCGGAATCCGGCTTGCCGAACAATTGTCGGAACAGACACTGCTCTGGTGGCAGGTTGGCGGGATTGAAGTAGCTGGTCTGCTAAGAACGGAAAATACCGTAATTGTCGCTTTGCTGGCACTGTTTGCGGCAAGCATGGTATCCCGTTTTAAGGACCGCCATGTTATGGTTTTAAGCTCATTTATATTTGTGGCAGGCTATGCAATTGTTTCCTATTCCAATAACCTGTGGTTCCTGTTCATCGCCATGCTGTTTGCTTCACTAGCGGAAGTCATGCGCGTACCGGTCGAGCAGAATTATATTGCAAGCCTGCCGCCGGAAGATAAGCGCAGCTCCTACTTAGCCATCAGCGGAATGGGATATAATCTCGCCCAGCTGATTTGTTCTTTCACCGTCATGATCAGTGCATATATCTCAAGTGCAGGCACATCATTGGTCATCGCGGGAATTGGATTTGCCGGTGTTCTATTGCTTTTGAAAATCGGACCGAGATTGGATAAGCGAGTGGCTGAGACAGTGGAATTGGAAAGTGAACATGCATAATAGATAGGATCCGTTTTATGAACAATTAAGTAAGACCCCGTCCATTCGTGAGCGGGGTCTTACTTATAGAATAGTATGGTTATAACCTTTAAGAAGAGATAAGAATTGGAGATATGGAAATATGGTAATATTTAATAAAGGGATAGGTATCGCTCGCTTTGTTTCGATAAAAATATACCTGTGCGGCAGATGGAATCCTAAAAACCTGAATGTAATGGGGACGCCTTTGGAGAGAATAACTTCTGGGCAATTTTAAATAATAATCAGTAAGCGAGGAATGTCGAAGAATCTGTAAAATAAAAACAAAATGCTTTCCAAATATAGTATAATAGTCATAGTTTTAAGGAGAATAGTTTTACATTATGGAGGTAATCAATTGGATTGGAAAATAAATTATAAAAAATGGAAACAATTTGCGGCGTTGGATCGTCAATTAAAAGAGAAGCTTGAAGAACTTGAAAGTGACAACAAACAACTTGAAGACAGTTTCTATAAAACCCTTGAGTTTGGTACTGGAGGAATCCGCGGAGAACTGGGTCCCGGGACAAATCGTATGAATATCTATACGATACGAAAGGCTTCAGAGGGATTAGCTCGTTACATAGAACAATATGGTGAAGAAGCAAAAATGCGTGGAGTTGCTATCGCCTATGATTCACGCTTCAAGTCACCAGAATTTGCTATGGAAGCTGCTCGAACCCTGGGACAGCACGGAATACAGGCATATGTATTTGAATCGCTGCGTTCTACTCCGGAATTGTCATTTGCCGTAAGATATTTGCATGCCTATTGTGGGATCGTCATTACTGCAAGCCACAATCCACCTGAATATAATGGATTTAAAGTGTACGGAAAAGATGGAGCACAACTCCCGCCTGCAGCTGCCGATGAAGTTATTGTAAAAGTTAATGAAGTGGAAGATGAATTAACAGTAGCGGTTGGTAACGTAGAGGACCTGAAAACGGAAGGTCTTATTACAATGATTGGAGAAACTGTGGATCAAGCCTACTTGAAACAGCTTCAGACGATTAACGTGAATAAGGATATTATTAAAGAGGTTGCGGATGACTTCAAAATTGTCTATACACCTTTACATGGAACCGGTAATATACCAGTACGCAGAGGGTTGGAAGGAATCGGATTCAAGCATGTCCAAGTGGTGAATGAACAGGAGCTTCCGGATTCAAGTTTTTCAACAGTTCAATCCCCAAACCCGGAGGAGCATGCAGCATTTGAATTGGCGATTCAGTACGGTGAAGAAAGCAATGCTGATATGCTACTTGGGACAGATCCTGATACAGATCGCGTAGGGGTAGCGGTTCGAAATAGCAAGGGCGTTTTTGAAGTATTGACGGGAAATCAGGTAGGTGCTCTCCTTTTAAATTACCTGATTACAGAAAAACAGAAGCTAAACGAACTTCCTAAACATGCCACGGTCTTAAAAACGATTGTAACTTCTGAGATTGGACGGGACATTGCTGCAGCACATGAATTGGAAACAATCGATACGTTAACAGGATTTAAATTCATTGGTGAGAAAATCAAAGAGTTTGAGGAGACTGGCGAGAAACGTTTCTTGTTTGGTTATGAAGAAAGCTATGGCTATTTAATCGGTGATTTTGTCCGTGACAAAGATGCGGTGCAGGCATGCCTATTGATCGCTGAAGTTGGTGCCTACTATAAGTCGAAGAATATGACATTGTATGAAGGCCTGTTATCTATTTTCGAAAAGTATGGCTACTATAAAGAGACGCTTGAGTCATTGACATTAAAAGGGAAAGATGGTGTTGAGCAGATAAATGCCATTTTAGCGGCTTTCCGCGAGAATCCTCCAGTTGAAATGATTGGAAAGGCTGTCTTGGCAATAGAGGATTATCAGGCAAGTAAGCGTATGGCAGGAAACCGGGAAGAACAAATACATTTACCGAAATCAAATGTATTAAAATATAAATTGGAAGATGGAGCTTGGTTCTGTCTAAGACCATCGGGAACGGAGCCGAAAATCAAGTTTTATTTCGGTGTAAAGGAAGAATCGCTGGAAGCAAGTGAAAAAGTGGTTCAAGAGCTGCAAAATGCTGTCATGGACCGAGTTAAAGAAGAAATCAACAGACATTAAAGTAAAGGAAGATGAAGATGGCAGGGGAAAAGAGAGCTGGCAAGCGTAGAAAACCAAGACGCCTTTGGTTAAAAATAACTTTATCCGTGCTGTTAGTTTTAGTTTTGGGTGTTGGAATTTATGCCTATTCTATTTATGACAATGCAAAAGGCGCTGTCAATGAGCAGATGCATCAAAAGGTAACTGCAATTGATGAAAAAGTAGGCAAGCAAAAAATTGAGGAAAAGGAATCCTTAAACATCTTATTGCTTGGCGTAGATAAGCGCGGGAGTGATGGTGGGCGGTCGGATGCATTAATGGTCCTTTCCTTGGATCAGAAGAATGAAAAAATGCAGCTCGTAAGCATACCGCGTGATACGAGGACGATGATTGTCGGCAAAGGCTTTGAGGACAAAATCAACCATGCTTATGCATTTGGTGGAACAGATATGTCCATTTCCACAGTAGAAGATTTACTTGATATCGAACTCGATTATTATGTTGAGATGAATATGGAAGGTTTGGCAGATCTCATTGATTCACTTGGAGAGATTACAGTGCAGAATGAGATTGATTGGATTGATGAAGGATTTTACCAAGAAGGCTATCATTACGCAGAAGGTGAACTTACTATGGATGGAGCTCAAACGATGGGCTTTGTCCGTATGCGACATAAAGATCCTCAAGGAGATTTCGGACGTACAGAGCGTCAGCGCAAGGTTATCGGGGCAATTATTGATAAGGGAGCAAGCGTAGCATCTGTAGGAAAGATCAACAGTGTCATAGATGTGCTCGGCAATAATATGGCTACCAATATGGACTTTGACGATATGAAGGATCTACTGTTAAATTATGCAAATGTACGAAGGAATTCTTCAAATTATATGCTGCAAGGCAGCGGAACAACAATTGATGGAATCTATTACTATCAGGTACCTGACGAAGAGCTTGCCAAGGTACATGAGATGATTGCAGAAATGGATTCGTAATAAAGAAATAGAAAAATAGACAACCTGCACTTGGGAATAGAGTGCAGGTTTTTTGCTGAATCAGAAATGTGGAAGTCCATATGGATATAAAGAAAACTTATCCTTTTTAAAACAAGTCCATTCCTATAAAATAAGAATTATATCATTTTTGAAATTAATCAGGAAAGACATCCGAATTTTTCATCGAAAGGGGACTATTATGGAATCTACAATATTTCTAAAAAACTTACTGGATGGGTATGACGTTAGCTTAAGCCATTCCGGGGTAAACGGTGAGAGACTTGCCGCCAGATTAGACGCACTCTCGAAAATTGGCGCTGCAGAAAACGGTGGCGTAACAAGGCTTGGCTATTCGATAGAAGAAAAACAAGCGAAGGAACTGGTCATCGGCTGGATGAAGGAAGCGGGTCTTTCTATTACGATAGATGGGGCCGGTAATGTTTTCGGTAGATTGGAAGGTAAGCAGGAGGCCCCTGCTGTCATGTCAGGCTCCCATCTTGATAGTGTGCCAAATGGCGGAAATTTTGATGGCCCATTAGGGGTGCTCGCAGCGCTTGAGATTGTCGAAGCCTGGAATGATACACGTTACATACCACCCATTCCATATGAAGTAGCCATTTTTACAGACGAAGAGGGATCCAGATTTAAGGCAGGGCTAACGGGAAGCCGCTCTTTTGTTGGCAAAATCACAAGTGCGGAATTGGATCAACTGATCGATAAAGGCGGACAAACCTTTGATGAAATTATTAAGGACTATGGAAGTAATCGACAAGCTTTCTTAGATCCCCATTATAGAACAAGGGCTATTCAGATGTTTGTCGAGGTTCATATCGAACAAGGGCTGATATTGGAAAAGCAAGACGAACCGGCAGGAATTGTAAGTGGCATTGCAGGACCATCCTGGCTGGAAGTTTCATTCAAGGGAAAAGCAGGACATGCAGGCAATACGCCTATGGAAGGCAGGAAAGATCCGGTTATCGCAGCTGGTATGTTTGTACAGGAAATTGAAACTTTGCCAAGACAAGTCAGTCAAACTGCCGTCGCAACAGTCGGTAAATTGGATGTCATCCCAAATGGTGTAAATGTCATTGCACAAGAGGTTAATATTATGGTGGATATCCGGGACATCACCGAAGAATCCCGCGACAGTCTCTTGGATCAGATTTGCCAAAAGGCCGAAGAAATCGCTGCAAATAGAGGAATTGAGGTAACATGGAATATCAATACGAGAATAAAACCATTACCGATTGCAAAGACCATGCAGGAAAGATTGGCAACCGCAATGAAAAAGTTCGATATCAACCCAACCTACATACCAAGCGGTGCCGGACATGATTCTATGATACTTGGCGAGGAGCTCCCAGTCGCGATGATTTTTACAAGAAGCAAAGACGGGATTAGCCATACACCAGAGGAATGGTCGAGTCTGAATGATTGCATTCAGACGGTACATGTATTGAAGGCGTTTATTGAAGACATGATGGAAGGGTAAGAAGGGACCATTGTGTTGAAGAAGGAATCAGAGCTCTATTCTCTGATTCTTTTTTAATAAAAGGCTGTTTTCTCAAAGATTGTTGTTTTTACATAAAATATATAAACTGCGACGTAACAGCAATGCCCGATTTCCGCTCCGGGCAGTCGCTTTTCGCGGGCACCGCTTCAGCTTCCTCAGAAGCAAGCCCGGCTTCTTGCGGGATCTTCACCTGTTGCTTTTCCCGCAGGAGTCGACTGCCCTGCGCTCCAATAATCAGCTTAATAATCGAATATCAGCAATTTGATTCAGAAAGCTTAATCTTAGCGGAGGAAATACACGGAGACTCCTGCGGGAAAAGCGAAGACGCTAAGACCCCACAGAGAGCGAACTTTGCGAGCGAGGAGGCTTAGCGCGAGCCCGCGGAAAGCGCAGTGTATTTCCGGAGCGGAGATTACCACAATATAATTTCTATAAATAATTGACAGAACAGCATAGAAATGAGGAAATTCACTTTGACTTTTTTGTCTTAAGAAAAACTGAAGACGCTAAGACCCCACTAGATGCACCTGCGTCTGCCAGTAACGCTCTGTAGTATGCTTCCTCGGTGCAAGGGAACAAAGAAGTAAACGCAAGTAGTACCCTGGCTCATCGCGAGCCCGCGGAAAGCGCAGTGTATTTCCGCAGTGGGGATAAGACACCAATCATTTCCTGTTACATCGCTGTTTCTATCAAATACAATGTTAGAGATAACAACAATACTTACGAAAAGAGCCTAATAAAAATAACTCAGTAAAAATAAAAAGCGCAGTCCCCCAGCCGCTAAATAGCCGGAGGACATGCGCCATATATCTAATAATGAACAGTCTACCTAACTTGCCCATTTCCATTCATTAAATATTTAATTGTTGTCAATGCAGGCAGTCCCATTGGGCCGCGTGCATGCAGCTTTTGGGTCGAAATCCCAATTTCAGCACCGAATCCCAGTGCACTTCCGTCGGTGAAGCGGGTGGAGGCATTATGATACAATGCGGCTGCATCGACCAGCTTCATGAATTTGACAGCGACCTCTTTGTTTTCTGTGATAATTGCTTCAGAGTGCTTTGTTCCGTATTCATCAATATGTTCAATGGCTTCATCGGCACTGCTTACTATTTTGATGGCAATATCTGTACTTAGATATTCATTGGCCCAGTCTTCTTCTCCGGCAGGAATTGCGCCAGGAATAGCTTGCATGGCGGTTTCGTCGCCATGGACGGCAATGTTATTTTCTGACAAAGTCGATACAAGGGCATCTTTATTTTTTTCGAACCAGTTTTTATGAATAATTGCGGTTTCTGCCGCGTTACAGACAGCGGGGCGGTCTGTTTTGGCATTGACCAGAATTGCCAGGGCTTTATTTACATCTGCATCTGCATCAATGTAAATATGGCAGTTCCCTACTCCGGTTTCCAGAACTGGTACAGTGGCATTGTCAACAACTGCCTGAATGAGTGAACCGCCACCACGGGGAATCAGCACATCGATATGCTGTTTCATGGTGAATAATTGCTGTGTTGCTTCCCGGTCGGTACTTGCGATAAATTGTACGGCATCTTTTGGTATTTTTGTCTGTTCGAGTCCGCGGTGGATGACTTCTACGATTTTCTGGTTTGAATGGATTGCAGAAGATCCACCTTTTAGTACAATTGCGTTTCCAGATTTCAAGGCAAGCCCTGTTGCATCAACGGTTACATTTGGACGTGCTTCGTAAATCATGCCGATAACTCCGAGGGGAACGGTAATCTTTTGTACATTCAGTCCGTTATCCAAGGTCCAATCAGAATCCACGATTCCAGTTGGGTCTTCAAGATCCGCTACCTCGCGCAGGCCTTGTGCAAAGTCCTGAATCCGTTCTTTTGTGAGGCTCAATCGGTCCATATAGGCATTGTTATAGCCTTTTTCTATGCCTTGAGCAAGGTCTTCCTTATTCGCAGCAATGATTGTTGCATATTCAGCATCCAGCACATCGGCTATGGTATGCAGTGCTTCATTCTTTTCTTCGGTGGTCAGTAATGATAAAGTCTTGGCAGCCTTCTTGGCCAAAATTGCCTGTTCTTCGACGTTCACTTTATGAATGACTGTCATCAAACTCCTCCTCAAATAGTATTAAACACCTGCAAGTACAGCGGTGTCGAGCCGGCAGACGAGCTGTTCGCTTTCAATTGCGGCATTGCTAAAGTTTTCGTTGTCGGCAGCTGTATGGTTGATAAATTGATCCAATGCCTTAGAAGAATAATTCACGACACCAAGACCAATTTCTTCACCGGTCACATCAAAGATCTTTACAACAGCACCTTGTCTAAAACGTCCCGTGACACTGTGTATGTCTGATGGATTAAGATTGGTTTGGTTCTTGATGATTGCCTCTTTGGCAGCATGATTGATGGTCAATTCCCCCTCTGGTCCAGAGTTAAAGGCAATCCACTGCTTTTTCTGATTTAAATTTTCCATGTTTTCCTGAGGATTGAAATATGTTCCGAGAGCATTCTTATAAACGGCATCATAAATAATGCCGATCGTGCTTGATTTTCCTAAAAAGGAAGAAATCCCGGATGCCATCGCAATTTTCACTGCGTCAATTTTGGATTTCATTCCGCCAGTTCCGACAGCGCTGCCAGGTTCCCCAGCTGATGCTTCTATTTCCGGAGTGATTTCATTCACCTTGGTTAAAAGCTTTGCACCTTTATTTTTGCGCGGATCACTGTCATATAATCCATCGATGTCAGACAGGATGATGAGCTGATCCGCGTTAATAAGTCCGGCTACTTTTGCAGAAAGGGTATCATTATCCCCGAACCGCAGGAAGTCCATCGTAATGGTATCATTCTCATTAACGATTGGCACAATGCCGCGATCAAGCAGAACATTAATTGTATTGCGGGCATTGTTGTAGCGGTTTTCATCGGAAAAATCACTGCGTGTAATTAAAATTTGGGATGCGACATATCCGTGTGACATGAAAATATCCGAATATGTTTCAATCAGCAGTCCCTGACCAATGGATGCGGCAGCTTGCTTTTCGGATAAGGTTTTCGGTCGGGTCAGGCAGCCAAGCTTGCGATAACCAGCTGCAACTGCTCCTGATGAAACGAGCAATACCTTATGGCCATCATCTTTTAATCGGACAACCTCTGCTACCAATTTTTCCAATTTTCTCCTGCTAACTTCTCCATTCTTGCTTGTCAGCGAACTACTTCCAATCTTAATTACGATCCGTTTTTCCTCGGTGTCAGGTGTCACTTTATCACTCCTAATTTATTGTCATCCTGATTGTTGGCTGTATATTTCTGTGCATTTATAATTTTACTGGTTCCTTACTTAATTTACTTAATTCCTTCGAGCGGGAAGCAGCGCTTTTTACTGCCTCTTCAATGGCTTTCCCGCCACCAAACTTGTCGAGAGCATCGAGTCCAGCAGCTGTTGTACCGTTTGGAGACGTAATATTTCTTCTGAGTTCCGCCGGTGTCTCTTCTTGATCTATAATCATCTTCGCGGCGCCATACAGTGTTTGCGCGCCAATTTTACGTGCCAATTCCCGTTCCATTCCAGCTTCATGGCCAGCTTCTTCCATATGCTCCATTAGCTTGTAAAAATAAGCCGGGCCACTGCCTGCTATACCCGTGTATATATCCATCATGTCTTCGTCAATGAGATACGCTTCCCCAATGCAATTCATCAATTCTTTCGCCATTTTCAGCTGGTCCATATCCACAAATTTCCCCGGGGAAACTGCAGTAGCCGATTCTTGAATCATGCTGGAAGTGTTCGGCATGACCCGAATTACCCGCTGGCGGTCGTTCAGGCCATCTTCCATGTACGATGTTGAGATGCCTGCCAACACAGAAATGAGTAATTGATCGGCGGTGATTTTCTCATGCAAGTCTTCCAATACACCATCAATGTCTTTCGGTTTCATCGCCAAAATAAATATATCTATTGTCTTATAATCTAGTTGATCCTTTGTCACGGCTTCAATGCCATATTTGTCTTTTAATTCACTCAAACGCTCAATATTGCTTCGGTTTGTAACGGTAATTTGCTCAGCATTCAATTTTCCTGATTGGACAAATCCTGAAATAATTGCCTCTGCCATATTACCTGCGCCCAAAAATGCAATCCGTTTGTTATTCAAAATGAAATACACTCCTAATTTTTGATTTCCGTTTTCTTAAGCCGTCTACTAGGGTAACACTCTCAATTTATAGTTCAAGTGTTTTTACATAAGTCGGGTGTATATGGCTCAAATAGTTAAAGTAAGCGGTAACATCGGAAGATATATGGCTTTAATCCTTACTGAGAGTCCTATATCCGTTCTCATCGTTATATATGGAAGGTGAAATAATGGAAGACAAGTTTTATAAATCTAATAAGGGAAGAGATGGAGAATATTGCAATCGAGGAGAAATGGTTTTGTTGGGGGGCTGGGGGAATTAGTTTTACTGGGCAAAAATTTGGTTGTATAAGCTGAAAGGGGCAAGGAAGGAATTAGCCTGGGCGGTGAATGGGTGTTAGGAGGGACTGGAGATTTGGATATGGAAGTGGAAGAGAAGGCTTGAGAGCATGCCGGGCGGTGGAGGGAAGAGATGTAAAGCTATGAGTATGTCGGCGGTGGAGGAAAGAGAGATAAAAGGTTATGTGTATATGGAAGAGAAAGAGTCAGGGCATGGGATGTTGTGGCAAAATATATAGGTATTCAAATTTTTGCCCCTGATTCCAAAATTGAATCAGGGGCAATTTTTACGTATGAGATAGTTAGGGTTTATAAGAATTTAAGACAAATAGGTTCTGGAGCATTTATATCGCTTTGCAATAGCTTCAATTTTCCAGTCTCAGCATCTCTTGAAAAAAGCACAAGATTATTGGTCTCCTGATTTGCCGCAATGAGAAATTTCTCTGAAGGATCTAAAACGAAATCCCGCGGCCAATCGCCTTCTGTAGAAGTGTTCTCAACAAATGTAAGTTTTCCGCTTTCATCATCTACTCGAAAGACAGCAATACTATTGTGACCGCGATTACCCGCATATACAAATTTGCCGTCGGAAGTGATGTGAATTGCGCTGCCCTGGTTATTTTCTGTAAAATCATCAGGAATAGCTCCAATTGATTGCATGATGGAAAAGCTTCCATTACTACTATCATAATTTAAAACGATGATCTCAGAGCTGAATTCAGTCATAATATAGGCAATATTTTCACGCTTTGGATGGAAAGTCAGATGTCTCGGCCCGCTGCCACCTGGGATCTCCAAACGATGGGCCTCCGCTAATTCCCCTTGCTCGCTGACAGTATAGGTAACCAGCAAATCGCTGCCCAAATCTACAGTAATCAAATATTTCTCATCTGGTGTCATGCCGGCATAATGGACATGTGCTTTCTCCTGCCTATGATCTGGGCCGCTTCCGGTATGCTGGATCGTGGAAACAGCCGGGCTGATTGTCCCATCTTCTTCATTTAACAGATAGGAATCGACCGTCCCCTTATGGTAATTTGCACTGAATAAGAATCGACGCGCTGAATCCGTGTTGACATGGCAAGGATTCGGGCCATCCGCCAATTGCTGATTTAAAAATGTAAGCCCTCCTGTATTCTGATCAATGGCATAAGAAGCCACCCCACCCTGACCTTCGTCCTTTGCAATAGAATAGAGGTACTTCTTATCATCTGTAATTTTCAAATAAGTTGGACCGCCAATCTCCGCCGCAAGTTTTACATCTGTTAGCTTCGCCTCATCGGTATCAAGTGAAAATGAATAAATCCCTTTGCTATCCTTCTTCGTATAAGTGCCAATATACCCCGTATATTTCATTGATATAACGCTCCCTTTTTTAGTATGAATGATTGAATGTAGCCGCATACATTTAACAACGAAAGAAATACTTCTAATAAATCAATAGTACCTAACTATTATGGATAAAGGCAAATTATATTGATTTGTGAGAGTAGAGGAGAGGTCCCGGCCGCGGGCTGAAGTCGAAAACGGGTGGATACTGCAGGATCGGGGCGGGAGCGCGTTGCGAGAGCGGGGCGGAGGCGCATTGCAAGAGAGCGGCGCAGGGGCACGTTGCAGTAGTACAGCAGGGATTCCGCGGTTTATCGCATTAATTCCGTGCTAAATAGAATAATTCCGCGAAATTGCGCACAATTCCGCGCTTTTCGAGATAATTCCGCGGAAACAGCAACTAATTCCGCGTTTCGCCGAAAAAAGGAGAGCGTTGCAGGCGCGCTGGCAGGGATTCCGCGGTTTTTCGAGATAATTCCGCGCTAAACAGAATAAATCCGCGGTTTTTGAGATAATTCCGCGCTTTTACGGATAATTCCGCGAAAACAGCAACTAATTCCGCGTTTCGCCGAAAAAAGGGGTGCGCTGCAGGAGCGCTGGCGGGGATTCCGCGGTTTATCGCATTAATTCCGCGCTAAATAGAATAATTCCGCGAAATTGCGCATAATTCCGCGCTTTTCGAGATAATTCCGCGGAAACAGCAACTAATTCCGCGTTTCGCCGAAAAAAGGGGAGCGTTGCAGAAGCGCGGCAAGAATCCCGCAGTTTATCGTATTAATTCCGCTAAATTGCGTAAAATCTTCGTTTCTCTACCTATCCCATTCTAATATGTCAGAAAACCTAACATAAAATTAATAAAATATTAAATGTTTATTGACAATTTAAAAAATAGTGATGTATAGTGTATACATAATACAACATACATATTCTTTTGGAGTGAAAATATAATGAAGCCGATTGAGAAAAGAAAGACTACAAAGGAAATCGTTTATGAACGTTTAAAAGATGCTATCCTGCATGGTGATATTGAACATAAAGAGGTGCTCACGGAGACTTATCTGGCTGATTCACTGGATACTTCGCGAACTCCGATTAGGGAGGCTGTTTCGGACCTGGTTAAAGAAGGGTTGCTTACCCATATTCCGAGAAGAGGGTTTCGGGTAAGGGAAATTACAGAGCATGAAATGGACCAGATTATTTATTTAAGGACTTCTATTGAAATCAAAGGAGTTACATTATTAGCCAGTACGATAACCGATGAGGATGTAAAGGTCTTGAATCATATTATATCTCAGCAGGAGGAAGCAATAAAAAGCAATAATAGGATTGAATATATTGAGTTGGATCAACTTTTTCATAGGAAGATTTTAAGGGCCTCTCATCAAAATCTATTGGAGCAGATTCATAAAGAGCTATACAATCTAACTCGGCTTATTGGCCATGCTGCAATAACGAAAGAAGGAAGAATGGAAGATGTCATAGAGGAACATAAAAATATTGTTCGTGCATTAGAGGAAAAAGATGACCTTAAGGCATCTGAATATATGAAAAATCACTTAATGATTACGGGAGAAATTGTAAAGCAAGTGAAAGATGATTAATCAAATTGGGGGATATTCTAATGATTGCTAATTACAAACTGGAAGTAGATGGAGTTGAAAAGAGCCTTCAGATAACTAGTGCTTATTGTATCGGTTACACGGGAAGAAATGTTGAAAAACAATGGAGCATATCAGAGAACTCTCAGAGATTGGTATACCGGAGCCGGAAGAAGTACCTATGCTCTATCCGGTAAGGATAAGCAGTTTAATTCAGGAACAGCCTCTGGAAGTGATTGGCACTAAAACAAGTGGTGAGGCCGAAATTGTATTGATTTTCGGTGACAATGAGGGTGAAGTTTATGTAACTGTGGGAAGTGATCATACGGATCGTGCCCTGGAAGAAACCGATATCAATAAATCGAAGCAAGTGTGCGATAAGCCCTTTGCTGCAAAGGCGTGGAAGCTCGAATCTGTTATTGATCATTGGGATTTATTGGAGCTTTCGTCTGAAATCTATCTGGATGGACAATGGGTGAAATATCAGAGTGATAAAATCTCAGCAATCTTACCATTTGAGTCGATCAAAGAATACTTGAATAAAAAGGAAATAGCACTGCCGAACAGTATTTTTTTTCCGGGACAGTCCCATTAATGGATGGGTTCAAATATGGTACAAAATTCAAGATGGTTTTTACCGATCCTGTTCATCAGGATGAGATTATAGCAATCTATGAAATTAATAATATCGAAAGGAGAAAATGATAATGAAATTCTCAGTCTATCAAATGGAAATTATCCCAGGTGAGCCTGATCGAAATCGGAAAAAAGTAGAAAAGTGGATTGAAAAGGTAGTAAAAGAAGAACGGTCAGATTCAATTGTATTACCGGAAATGTGGACAACCTCCTACAAATTGACCCATTTAGATGAACTGGCAGATGTGGCGGGCGAGCCGACAAAGTCCTTCTTAAGGGACATGGCAATTCGACACAACGTTAATATTATTGGAGGATCGGTAGCTAATAAAGTGGATGATCAGATATTTAATACGAGTTTTGTGTTTAATGCGTCTGGTGAATTGGTTTATGAGTACAGCAAAATTCACTTGGTTCCAATGCTAGACGAGCCGAAATATTTAACTGGCGGCACCAAAAAGGTGGAAACCTTTGAACTGGATGGTATCAAGATGGGAATCATCATTTGCTACGATCTACGATTTCCAGAACTTGCCCGCTCACTCGCATTGGAGGGTGCTCAAGTGCTGTTTGTTGTTGCCGAGTGGCCGTCTGTCCGGGAGAGGCATTGGACTTCCTTGCAGATTGCCAGAGCTATAGAAAATCAAATGTATGTCGTTTCTTCGAATACTATTGGAACATTTGACGGGGTGGAGTATGCCGGTTCATCCATGCTGATTGATCCGTGGGGAGATGTTATTGAGCAAGGTTCAACCAATCAAGAAGAAACGCTCTCGTGTTCTTTAGATTTGGAAAAAGTAAAACAGGTCAGAGAGGAAGTGCCTATTTTCAGCAGCAGAGTTCCCAATTTATACAATTAATGAGAACTTAAACAAATAAAAATACAAGGAGTTTAGCAAAATGAAAATAAATAGAATAGTTATGGCAAGTGGAATGGCTTTATTGTTACTAGTATTGGCAGCTTGTTCCGGAACTGATTCAGGCGGTGCTGCTGGAGATACTGTCACACTAAAATTAGCACATACAGGTTCGGAAACACATCAATATCAGATTGCGGCTGAAAAATTTAAAGAATTGGTTGAAGAAAAAACGGATGGCTCTATAGAAGTGGAAATTCACGGTAACTCAACGCTCGGTAGTGAAGCAAGTGCTGTTGAACAGGTGATGGATGGTTCGATTGAAATGACGACCGTCTCTGCTGACAGCTCTTTTGCAAATACTGTTCCTGAAATGAACGTTTTCGGACTGCCATATTTATTTGAAGACAGAGATCACGTCTATCGTACATTGGATGGTGACATCGGTCAGGAGTTATTGGATCTGACGGAATCACAAAACATGAAAGGCCTAGGATACTGGGAAGTGGGATTTAGACATATTACAAACAGTACGAAAGAAATCACCACCCCTGAAGATGTGAAAGGACTACAAATCCGCGTACAGCCTTCACCGGTGTGGGAAAGCCATATGAAGGCAATCGGTGCAAGTCCAACCCCTGTTGATTTCAATGAATTATATTCTGCGATGGATCAAGGTGTTGTTGATGGGCAGGAAAATCCTCTTCCTACCATAGATTCCATGAAATTTTACGAAGTGCAAAAATACGTTTCTTTAACTTCCCATACTTACAGTCCAGCTATTGTTGTTATGAATAATGATGTTTGGAATGGTCTGGATGAGGAACAGCAGACAGCGGTACAAGAAGCGGTCGACGAAACAACCACATATCATAGAGAAGCACTGGCAGAAAAAGAAGAGGAAATATTGAAGACGTTAGAAGAAAATGATGTCATCATCACTGAGCCGGACCGTGAGGCATTTAGAGAAGCAACGAAAGATGTGAAGAACGAAGTGAAGGAAGTTCCTGCAGATCTGATCGAAAGAATTGAAAACAACTGATGACGAAATCCGGGAGGGGCTTCCCCTCCAGCGGATTTTTAATTTAAGGAAAGGATGTAGCACGATGGTTTTGAAAAAACTGGATGCTTTTCTTGGAAAATTGCTTGAAGTGATTATTACTGTCTGCCTGGGGGCAGTCGTGGTAGTTACCTTCGCACAAGTCTTATTCAGATACATATTTCAGCAGTCCCTTACCTGGTCACAGGAAGTGCTAATGATCAGTTTTGTGTATAGTGTGCTTTTTGGAGCAGCCTTAGCTATAAAAAATAACGATCATTTAAGTGTTGATTTATTTGAAAACCTACCATCAAGTATCAGAAGAATTTTTAATGTAATAGAGTTTATTATTGTAGGAATCGTCATCGTCGTTGTCTTCTATTATGGATGTCTATTGGTGGCAAGCAATCTTCAGTCGGGACAAATCGTCGGGATACTCCCTATTAAAATGGCTTACGTGTATCTGGCAGTTCCAATCAGTGCATTGTTCATGACGTATTATCATGTTAAGAAGGTGTTCAAATGATTTGGTTAATTGGTCTGTTATTTATCCTTATATTGCTGGGGGTTCCCATTGCTTTTGGATTAGGCTTCGTGTCTATTTTCGGTATTATGCTCTCTGACCCAGGCTTACTGATCAATGTTCCGAGGAGGATATTTAGCGGAATCAATAATTTCACTTTGGTTGCCGTCCCGTTATTTATTCTTGCTGGCGAAATTATGACCAAGGGTGGAATTTCTAAAAGGTTGATTGATTTCTCTAAGACTATTGTCGGTCCATTACCAGGTGGGCTAGCTATTGTAGTCATATTGGCGAGTATGTTTTTCTCTGCATTGACCGGAACAGCAATAGCGGCAGCTGCTGCAATCGGTGGGATGATGATTCCGGCAATGAAAAAAGAAGGATATGACATTCGTTTTTCTGCCAGTATTGTTGCTACGTCGTCCACCATCGGTCCAATAATTCCGCCAAGTATTGTCTTGATCTTATTTGGTGTAATGGCAAGCGTATCTATCGGAGATTTGTTTATTGCGGGAGTGATACCAGGGCTTCTAATGGGGCTGAGCCTAATGATTTACAGTTTCTTTGTCGGAAAGAAAATGAATTATCGCTCAAGTGACCATATAGCTACATTTAAAGAGATTGCTGTTGGAGCCAAGGATGCCTTGCTTGCGCTCATCATGCCGCTAATCATTATTGGTGGGATTGTCAGCGGAATATTTACAGCAACGGAATCAGGGGTAATTGCTGTAGTATACGCCATTATAATTGGTATGTTTGTCTATAAGGAAATTGCTTTTAAAGATCTATGGACAATCCTACTCGCGACAGCAAAAACCTCTTCAGCAATCATTTTCCTGATTGGAACAGCATCCTTATTTATTTGGTTTCTATCATTCAACCAGATTCCAAACCAATTGATAGATATGATGGGCGGAGTGGCAGACAATCCCTTCTTATTATTATTGATCATAAATATTATTCTATTAATAGCTGGAACATTTATTGATACAATCAGCGCAGTATCCATTTTCACACCATTATTTTTACCGTTAGTCCTTGCAGGAGGTATCGATCCGATCCACTTTGGGATTATTCTAGCAGTTAACTTAACAATTGGTATGGTAACCCCGCCACTTGGAGTATGCTTATTTGTAACATCATCAATTGCTAAAATAACCGTACCAAAAATGTTTAAATACCTAATCCCGCAAATAGCGGTATTACTTCTGGTATTAATTTTAATCACCTATGTTCCGGAAATAGTACTATTTCCAGTTGAATTATTTGCAAAATGAAAATAGGAAGTAAGAGAGGAAGTCTCTTGCTTCTTTTTTGCTTTTGATATGGATAGAGGCTGATAATTCCGCGGTCTTGGACAGTGATTCCGCGCAAAAGCGGATAATTCCGCGGTTCGGAGCATAATTCCGCGCAAAAGCGGATAATTCCGCGGTACAGAGCATAATTCCGCGCAAAAGCGAATAATTCCGCGGTACAGAGCATTATTCCGCGAAAAGTCGGATAATTCCGCGTTTCGGAGCATAATTCCGCGCAAAAGCGGATAATTCCGCGTTTCGGAGCATAATTCCGCGCGAATCCGGATAATTCCGCGGTACAGAGCATTATTCCGTGAAAAAACGGATAATTCCGCGTTCCAGAGCATAATTCCGCGCAAAATCGGATAATTCCGCGTTTCGGAGCATTATTCCGCGCCCGCGCACCTTTTTTCCGCGGCCCGCCCGCGCAATAATTAATAATCCCTTGCCTTAGCGCTCTTTCCGCCCTCCCCAGCCAACACCCCAACAATCGCTTTTCTCGCAATCCAAAGCAGCGCTTACTCAAATATCAGTCACGGATTGTCATCCATGGCCGTTCTCTATGCCATTCCACTAAAACATTTTTGTTGAAAAATGAGGATAATCGTTCGCTGGTCAAGACATTCCGGGTATCTCCTTGATCGAAGACTTTCCCTTCGCGCAATAGCAGCGTATGGGTGAAGGTAGGCAGTATTTCTTCAATGTGGTGGGTGACAAAGATAATCGTTGGTGCATTTTCCTGTGTTGCCAGGTTAGTTATAGTAGTCATCAATTCCTCGCGGGAAATGAAGTCAAGGCCGTTGCTAGGTTCATCGAGGATTAACAGGTCTGGCGATGCCATCAATCCTCTTGCAATAAGGATTTTCTGCTTTTCGCCTTGCGAGCAGGTTTGATAGGTCCGGCCGGCCAATTCACTGCAGCCTAGAGACTCCATTATATGTAAAGCTTTTTTAAAGTCTGCATCTGTTGGATTTTCATAGAGTCCCCCTATGGAGGCATATTTTCCGCTGACAACTACTGCTTCGGTATATTCAGTGCCCTTCATTCTTTCTTGAAGCGAGGAACTGACCCAGCCGATGGATTTTCTTAGCTCTCTAATGTCGGTCTTCCCGAACAGCCTGTCCAGCACACGGATTTCCCCCTTTGTGGGCCAGATATATCCGTTGACCATATTAAGCAAGGAAGTTTTGCCTGATCCATTCAAGCCGAGCACGGCCCAATGCTCACCCTTTGACACTGTCCAATTGATGTCTGACAGAATGGTCTTGTTTTCCCTTTTATATATTATGTTTTGCATGTTTATAATTGGATGCACTTTTCCATCTCCTCTATATAATTACAGTAAATTCCTCTCCATTATAAGTCTTTTTATAAATTTATCTAAATATTTTGAAGGAAGTGTTTATTATTTGGATAGAAAGAGGTTTTAGTAAAATATTATTGCTTTTACTGGTACATTAGAGTTACCGAAAATATTTCTACTAGTTAGGGGAAAATAAAATGAAATTAATTGCAATTGATTTGGATGGGACGCTTTTATCAGAAGACGGAACGATAAGCAATGAAAATCGAAAGGCTATACGAGAGAAACAGAGCCGGGGGGATATTGTTGTGATTTCTTCCGGACGTTCGCTGCATGATACCAAACAGATTTTGCTGGATGCTGAGCTAGTCTGTCCGATTATAACTGGAAATGGTGCAGTTGCATTTTATTCCGATGAGATACTTCAGAATTTGTTTTTGGAAGCAGAAGTGATTCAGGAACTAATAGAAACTGTTGAAAGCTATGGTCTCTATTATGAACTCTATACAAATAAGGGTGTCTATGTTGAAGAAAATGGCAGGAAGTTTTTGGATAGAGAGATACAGAAGATAAGCAAGCTGGACGCTGCATTTGAGGTTGAGGCCGCCAATCGGATTGTGGAGATTCAATACGAACAGAATGGGATTACATTAGTGTCAAATTATAAAGAGCTGGACTATAGGCCATTGGAAATATATAAGGTATTTGTTCTTTCCTTTGACTTGGAGGCTCTCGCACAGCTTCGGGACCATTTAGCTGACAGAAAAGATATATCCCTTACTACATCTGGTGCACAGAAGCTGGAGATCGGCAATCCTCGTTCAAGCAAAGGAAACGCACTCCAATTTATTGCTGAGCATTTCGCCGTGCCACTCAAGAATACAGTTGCAATAGGCGATAATTTGAATGATCTCTCAATGTTTGAAAAAGCCGGAACCAGTATTGCAATGGAAAATGCAGAAGAAATCGTGAAAGAGAGAGCTACATATGTTACCAAGGACCATAATGATGATGGAGTAGCCTACGGTTTGCGGGAATATGTTGAATAACGAAGGAAATTGTGGAGGAACAGCTGTTATTGATGTGTATTTAATGCCTCGCTAATCGTTTAAAAGCAGAAAATAGCTGATAATTCGAGATAGAAACAGGCGATTAGGGGAGCTGCTGATATATAGTGAAAAAGCTGATATTCTGAGAAAATTGCTGATATATCGCCAAAAAAAGCTGATATAACATGCAAAAATGCTGATATATCGCAAAAAAAGCTGATATATCATGCGAAAATGCTGATATATAACAAAAAAGCCGATAATCCATAAAACATCCCAAAGCAGATGTATCCACAAAATCCGAGATTAGAATCCAAGCCAGCATGAAAGGCTTCACACCTAAGAAAAGATGCTCAGGGTCTAATCCATGTATCCTATTTCCTATAAACCGACGTACCGCTGGGCAAATAGTTGCTTTTCTGCCAATATTGCTAGAATTCGTCATTTTTTACTGTATAATTAAAATATTCTAACTTTAATAAAGGATGTGGACATGCCTTGAAATGGAAGATTAATCTTAAGTTGAGCTTGCTTTTCGTGCTGTTTGCCGGTATGGCAGTATTTCCTTTTTGGGCTCAGGAGGAGACAATACATGTTAATGCATCCGAAGAAATTAGCACAGATGAAATTGATGAAAATGCCACTTTAGAGGAGAAACTGGCACTTATTCTAGACAATGAACATTTAGACGGAGGGGTAACGGGGGTTAGTGTTAAAGCTGCTGATTCTGGTGAATTACTTTTCGCGCAGAACGGAGATATCCGCCTGCATCCAGCCTCCAATATGAAATTGCTGACAGCTGCGGCAGCGCTTGAGACGCTTGGGGAGGATTACCGTTTTCGTACCGAGGTGCTAACCGATGGAAACGTCAGAGGAAGTGTATTGCATGGCAATCTGTACTTGAAAGGAAAAGGGGACCCTACACTTTTGGAGGATGACTTTACGCAATTTGCCAAGGATTTGAAGGGAAAAGGAATTCGGAAAATTAAGGGAGACCTTATCGGGGATGACACATGGTACGATGATGTTCGGTTGTCACAGGATCTCAATTGGTCGGATGAACCGTTCTATACCGGGGCCCAGGTGTCTGCGTTAACCCTTTCACCTAATACGGACTATGATGCCGGAACCGTCATTGTGCAGGTCAGTCCGGCAGAGAAAGATGGCGGGAAAGCTAATGTAACAGTAAGTCCGGAAACAGATTACGTCACGATCGAAAATAAAACGGAGATGGTGGCTTCTGGTGAGGGGAAGGATATTTCTATTGAAAGAGAACATGGATCCAATACGATTGTAATTGAAGGGACCATGCCGGTTGGCGGCACGAATTCACGCTCATGGGTATCAGTTTGGGAACCTACTGGATATGCAATGGATGTATTTAAGAAAGCTTTGCAGGAGCAGGGAATCCAGTTCATCGGAAATTCAGCTGAAAAAATGGAAGCAGTCCCAGAAAATGCCAGTCTCCTTACATACAAGGAATCGATGCCGCTTAAGGAATTGCTGATACCCTTTATGAAATTAAGCAACAATGGTCATGGAGAGGTATTGACAAAGGAGATGGGAAAAGTCGTCCATCAGGAGGGAAGCTGGGATAAAGGGCTTGAAGTTATAGAGGACGCTGTTGCCGGGTTCGGGGTGAATCCTGATACAATCCAGCTTAGGGACGGATCCGGAATGTCACATAAGACCATGATTCCGGCAAATGAACTATCGCAAATGTTAGTTGAAATTCAGGATAAGAGCTGGTTTAGTTCGTTTAAGGAATCGTTACCAATTGCAGGCGAAGCGGAGCGGTTTGTAGGCGGGACACTGCGTTACCGAATGACGGAAGAACCGGCCAAAGGAAACGTGACTGCTAAGACAGGCTCGTTATCAGGTGTCTCAAGTCTTTCCGGATATGTTACCACAAAAGATGGCAAAGAAGTCGTCTTCTCAATAATGGTAAACAACTATCTTGGATCAAGTGGGAATGTGACTGCCATAGAAGATGCGATTGGGAATGCACTTGCTGGTCATGAGTTTTAGGCTATGAGTTTTTAGGAATAGAAGAAATTTAGGGAGCGGCAGATTATGCTGCTTCTTTTTTTGGATAATTGGGTAGGTAAGCAGATGTTCGAAAAGCAAACTAGAAAAGCAAAAGGGGAACACATTTTTCTTCAAAAAAACAGGAGGGCGATTTCCCCCTGTTTTCGAAACATCGTTCTATAATCCTTAGCGCAAATATCATTAGTCTTCATTCGGGATATTAACCTGGTTTCAATTCAATATCATATATCTTGCTTCAATTTTCTCAGCTGGAACGGGCTTGCTGTAAAAATAGCCTTGGGTGATGTCGCATTTATGCTGTTTTAGGAAATCGAGCTGTTCTTTTGTTTCGACACCTTCTGCAATAACCTTCATTTGAAGGCTGTGTGCCAAGGAAATGATCGCTTTAACAATAATGGTGTCATTCTGATCCTCTGTTATTTCACTGATAAAGGATTTATCGATTTTTATGTAGTCGATTGGGAAATCTTTGAGATATTTTAACGAACTGTATCCTGTTCCAAAGTCATCGATGCTGATACAGATGCCAAGTGCCTTCAACTGCTCCAGAATATGAAGGGAGTAATCAATGTCCATGGCCATATATTCCGTTATTTCAACGACCAGATATTCAGGATTTAGTCCCGTCCGCTCAAGAACATTCTCGACAAATTTCACAAGATCCTGTGTAAGGAACTGCTGTGTCGATAGATTGACGGCAATTTTGATAGGGAGCATGCCGGCATCCTGCCATCTTTTGTTTTGGGTGCAGGCCTCGTTGATCACCCATTCGCCAATCTGTGCAATCATGCCAGTGTCCTCAGCCAGTTTAATGAACTTTTCTGGAAGGAGCATGCCGAGCTTCGGATGATGCCATCTTATCAATGCTTCCATTCCAACCAGTTCAAAGGTTTCATTATCCACCTGTGGCTGGTAATGCAGGGTGAATTCATTGTTTTCAATTGCTCTTTTCAAATCCCATTCGAGCTGCAATTCGTCAATCATGTTGGCATGCAATTCATTCGTGTGGACAACATAACGATTTCTTCCCTGCTTTTTAGCTTGATACATGGCATTATCCGCATAGATCATGAGCTGCTCTGACGTAATCGGATAGTCAGGATATATGGCAATACCGATGCTGACAGTTGTCGACAGCTCATTTGCACCAACTTGAAAAGGCTCCTGAAACAGGTTCATAATATGTTCTGTTTTTTGAATGAGCGCATCTCTGTCTTTGAAGTCCTTTAGCAGTAACACGAATTCATCGCCGCCCATTCTGGCAACAACATCATTTTCGCCGAGGTATTTGGCAAGCCGCTTGCTAACCTCTGTCAGAAGGATATCCCCATGGGAATGCCCAAAATTATCATTAATCACCTTAAATCGATCCAGGTCCAAGAAGAGCATTGCCCATTTCCGCTTATTTCCGACGCTTGCGTCTTCGATTAACTGTTCCATTTCTTTCTTGATATGCCGACGGTTAGGAAGATTGGTGAGGTCATCATGGAAAGCCATATAGTTATATTTTTCCAATAAATTCCTTTCCGATATATCCCTGAACTGACCGAATGCGCCAACCATTTGCTGATCTTCATAGATTGGTTGCGCATCAAACAGGCAATCAACTCGTTCGCCTTTATAATTGTCAAACTGAAGAACTTCATTGTTAAAAATTTCCTCATGTTCAATGACCCTTTTGAAATAGTCGCCTGTCAGCGGAGAATCGATCATATTCTCTCCTAGCGCTACTTCCCTGCTTTTCCCGGAAATTTGTTCTGCAGCTGTATTGAATCCTGTGGTAATTCCAATTTTGTCCGTTACGACGATTCCATTATTGGTACTGCTCAGCATAATTTGGTTCATGATGTTCAGTTTTCTGTTTTGCTTTCTGAGCAATAATTCCCGTTCAATGGAATCAACTGTCTGGGACAGCATCGTAAGGAACAGTGGATTCTGAAATGGCAGTGGCATCATCAGAGAAACGCTTCCAAGAAGACTATCCTCATCCGTATAATGAAAGGCTGCTCCATAACAGGCTATTTCATGCAGGAAGGAATGATAATGATTTTTACCTATTAAGCTTATCGGACGCCTCTGCTGCAAGGATAGGCTAATGACATTCGTTCCAGTATCTTCCTCAACAAACCGGCTGCCTATCTTAATCCCGAAATGCTCAATGGTTGATTTGATCGAATCATCTCCTGCAATATCCAGCAGATAACCATCCGCATCAGAAACGCCCACCAATATAGGTGTTCCCTTTAATGAATCCAATAATTTATTCGAGAAAAAGCTGACGACAGATAGGATTTCACGATAGGAAATCCTCTTTTCCTCTAATTCGTCCGCATTCAAAAACGTTCTCGGCCGGGCTATCACATTTGGATCCATGCCCAGCTCTTTGCACTTACGCTTAGAATCACTTATAAAAAATGGTTCCTTTTCATGCACTATGATCACTCCAAAAAACTACCATTATGTAACACTTTATTATAGGTTGATAAAAGAAATAATGTCAATTCGGGACGGCGGACAAAGGCGGGGATTTAAGAGGAGCTATGCCCTGTGCGTATAACGATTTTATTGGCGAGTTTGTGATGAGGATGATTGTTGGAGGGATTATGTCAAAAAGAAGGCACCTGATTTTAGTGTGTGCTATCCACATAAAAAAAGGAAGGGAATTTCACAATGGAAATTCCCTTCCTTGCTGGTTGGTTATGCATTCTTACGCATAGCTCTCATAATCAGACTGACGATGAAAATCAGTACGATAGCACCGATTAATGCTGGTATAATGAAAAATCCGCCAACCTCTGGTCCCCAGCTTCCTAATAGTGCTGAACCTAACCAGGCACCGATAAAACCTGCAATAATGTTACCAATAATTCCTCCTGGTACATCTCTTCCTACGATAAGGCTAGCTAACCAACCTAAAATACCACCTATAATTAAACTCCAAATAAATCCCATGTTATGTTCCACTCCTTCTTATCTGTGATGTACTATTTGTATTACCTAAATTGTTTGTTTCTAAACTATTTTTAAAAAACCCTTGTTATTACCCTTCGACGGGGGGAATCTGGAGCTTACATTCCAAGCCCTTAGTGAAGAGACATTTGACAATCCGCCCCTATCTTTCAGTGCACCATTACCAGCTTTGCTGATAGTCTTCCTCTATCACGGCACTTTATTCAAGAAAAACAATATAAATAGAGCCACTTTATTATTTTTTTGAGATGTGAGGGAAGTACAAGGATGTTCATTATATAAAATAAAAAATCAATAAACTTAGATAATTTAAGTAAATATGAGGAAATACGAGTAAAACGTTCGTTATAATGGAATAATCATGATTTTTGCCGTTTTACGAAATGTATTAGGTATTCTATACTATGAACAAGTTGTTCGTTATAAGATACAAAACGTCTTTAAAATGAACGGAACATCGATATCTATCAGGGGGTGAGATTATTGGGAAAAAGTTAGTTGTATCTCTATTGGCGGTGGTAGCCTGTCTCTCTTTTTACGTTTCCGTGAATGCCGATACATATCCAGAGTTAAGGGTCCCAAACTGGTATGAAAAAGTATCACAGTTCAGTAAAGAGGAATTGCTTGAACGTTTTGGATCTATAGAAGAAGTTTCAACAAAATTGCTGGTAAAGGAAAGCAAAACCTCATTTGAAAGTTTTCTGGAAAATTTTCTTCTTGCTTGCATCAGCAGCTCTGAGGAAGAAGTGGCGAATCACAGCAAAACATATTTGTCGCAATTAGATGAAGTAAAGAGTGAACTGACAAAAGAAAATTTGGACGAATACAACGAAAGTAAGGCACAAGCGATCAACCGGGAAGTCAACGAAGAAGCGAAACAGCTGTTATCAGAGCTTTTAGGCGAATAGAAGCAATTCTTTCATTAACAAATAAAAAAATAAGAAAACGAAAGGGAGATTTGATATGAAATTATTATTAGGAACGGTAAAAGGGAAATTGATTGCAGGAACTGCAGCAGCAAGCTTAGTAGTAGGCGGAGGATTTGCGCTAGCCAATACAGATGCAGGTGCACAATTGCAAGCTTGGTACGATGCTGCTTTTGGCGAAACAAAAACGGCCATTGTCGATGAAGTAACGGACTATGGTGAAGGCTTACTCCCAGGATTATATAATGAATATAATGGGATGAAAGCAGATGCAGGGACAGCAATTAACACAACAGCAGACAGTGAAATTGGCGATGCCCAAACATCCATCACCAATGCTAAGGATAGTCATCTAGCTGCATTAGAAGGTACGAAAGAGGAAATATTAGCAGATATTCAAAGACAATTTAATGATGAAGTTTTCTTGGAGGGGTATTTCCAGATACAGAATTTAGCTGGACAAGCTGAAACATATGCTACGAATGAGCTAACAGCATATACAGATGCCAAAGGCAATGAAGCTGTAGCAAAAGTTACCGATGATTTGGAACAGGCCAAAAGTGATGCCGTTTCCGACTTAGAAGCAGCAATTGCAGCAGCAATTGGTGAGCTTGAAGCAGAAATCGATAATCAAGAAGAAATTGTGACACGTAATCTGAAAAACCAAGTTGACTGGGCAATTGATTATGTCCGAGCAACGTTAGAGGAACTCTTGGATGAACTTGTTGAAGAACAGCAGGTAATCATTGCAGATGCGGCTGCCGAGCTTGAAGGAGATGCAATAGATGCACTGGATGATGTTGTAGCAGGTATGGGTGAGTAATTTTGCAGAAGGGTCTCTAATCGAGGCCCTTTCTCTATATGAAGGAGGTTTTGAATATGTTTGCACGAAAAGAAAAGCATAAAAGAATTGGCGGGCGCTCCCGCTCAATAAGTTTAAAAATAATGATGGGAAGCATATTGTCCGTTATCGTCATTTCCGGAAGTATAGGCATTGTATTTGCCGACCAGGATCTCGAATCGGTATTGCTTAACTGGTTTAACAATAAGGAAGCAAGTGCAATTTCAGACATCGATCTTGCTGTTGAGAAAGAAAAGGCAGAGCAAATGAAACGCTTGAAATCAGCCATGCAGGAAGAGATAAAAAAATCTGAAATAGAAATGGACAATTTTAAAGATAAAGAAAAACAGAAAATAACGGCCTCACTGAAACAATATGCTGATCAATTGATAAGTGGCATGGAAATCGATAATACAGAAGAAAAGAGCCAATTAAAGAGTCAATTGGAATCCATTTTATCGGATGCCGAAACCAAGATGCAGCAAGTTTACATACCGGATGCGGATGCCTCACAAGAGGATCATGCAGAAAAAGAAAAAGACGATGAGATTCGGAATAAGGAAGTAATCAGTAAGGAAAAGGCCAAAGAGAGTGAAGCCTCCTCGACAAACGATGATGCGGAATCTGAAACAGCCGACCAAGCATTTGATGAAGAATCCGGAAATGAGATGCAACCAGAAGCGATGGATGAAAAAGAAAACACTGAAGAACAAGAAGGCGGTAGCAACAAAATTTTAAACGAACAGGGGGACGAATAAGTGGAATCAAACCTGTATGAAATGAATGAACCTGCAGTAATCAAAGAAAAAAAGGAGAAGGATATAACAAATATCGGCAGCTGGATTGTTTTTGCCGTGATACTAGCCGTCGTATTTTTCACGTTTCGCTTTGTGATTGGAATAACCGTTGTCAGTGGCAATTCAATGTCACCTAGCCTTGAGGATGGCGACTTTTTGGTTTCCAGCAATATCTTTTATACACCGGAAGCGAACGACATCATTATATTCCATAATGAAAATGGATTTGATGTCATTAAACGCGTCATTGGACTGCCAAACGATACAGTGGAGATAAAGAACGGTGTGGTGCTGATTAATGGAAATCCGCTGAACGAGGACTATATCGCAGGAGCACCCAATGACATGGCGAAAATCACCGTGTCAGAGGATTCCTATTTTTTGATGGGGGACAATAGAACCCCGGGCGAGAGTCTGGACAGCAGGAGCCCGGATGTTGGAACAATCGCTCGTGACGCGATTCGGGGAGAAGTCTTTGTTTCTGTATATCCATTCGATTTATTATCGACTAAGTGAGGGGACATGGAGCTTTTGCTGTGTTCCTTTTTTTATGGGAGAAATTCGTTTCCTTATATAATTTTCCTTACATATTCGGATAGGCAATTAAATTGAATTTGAAAATCGGGGTGCTACTATAATTATAATTCATAGTAAAAACATGAGAATAATAATATATGCTGGAAAATAAGAGGAGGAGAAAGTGATGAACACGATCCCGTTGGTCGTTACAACAGAATGGCTGGAAGAAAGACTGGATGATTCCAAGTTGAGATTGATCGATGCAACAACCTATATGCAAACAGAGAATGGGGAAGTGAAGCTATGGCCGGGAAGAGAGACCTTTTTAAAAGGCCATATACCTGGCGCTGTTTTCGCTGATCTAATGAATGATTTCTCGGATCCGGAGGCAGATTTCGGATTTACTGCTCCATCGCGCGAACAGTTCATTGAGAAAATAGAACAGCTTGGTGTCGGCGATGAGGATACATTCACTGTCGTATATGATCAAACCTACGCAAACGTTGGTTCAGACGCCATTGCATCGGACTGGGCATCCCGCCTCGCCTGGCAGCTACGCTATGAAGGGCTTGATAATGTAGCGGTACTTGACGGAGGATTCGCAAAGTGGTCCGAAGAGAATCGGCCTGTTTCCACTGAAGTCACAGCCTATCCTAAAGCAGTATTTACAGGAAAACGCCGACCGGAACTATTCGTGAATAAAGAGGACGTAAAGGCAGCGCTGGATAATGACAATGTGATTCTGCTTAATAGCCTGGGGGAAGCGGATTTTAATAGCGGACGGATTCCAGGCAGCTGCAATGTTCCCTTTATCAGTCACTCCAATCCAGAGACAAAAGGACTTTATGACGAAGAAAAATTAAAGGAAGCATTCGAAAAAGTTGGCGCACTCGACCCGAACAAAAAAGTCATTACCTATTGCGGTGGAGGGATAGCAGCTACTTGGAATGCACTCCTTCTGAATAAGCTGGGCCAGAAAAACGTGGCAGTCTATGATGGTTCAATGGTGGAATGGACAGCGGATAAGGAATTACCGCTAGAGAAGTAGCAGGGTTTAATAGTGGATTTGATGGCGAACAGTGTGGGAGCTGTTCGCTTTTTTGTGTGTGGTTGGAATAAAGAGTGAGACTTAAAGAGTGCTGTGTATGATTAATGAATGAAGGAAAAATAGGTCCTTAAACTAATATTAAAATTTTTTTCTAAAAAAGTTAAACATTATCGAAATGTGCCGATATATATAATAGATCATCAGGGAGGATGATTAGCATGGCCTTAACGTTAGGGAGACAACCCGGAGAAAAGCTCTACATCATCAGTCCAAATGGCGAGGAAATAGAAATTGAGGTCGTCAAAGGCGATCGCAACAAGCCTGAGGATTATATACGATTACGAGTGAATGCTCCAAAAGATTTCAAAGTTCTCAGAGGAGAGCTGCATACCAATTCTGGTATTAACCCCGAATAAGGGTTGATATATAACGCGGGACATAAGGATGTGACCCGCAAAAAAACAAATACACTTACATGGAGGTAAGGAAAACATGATTATCAATCACAATATTTCAGCTCTTAACGCACATCGCCAATTAGGAGCAAACCAAAGTTCAACACAAAGTTCTTTAGAAAAACTTTCTTCAGGACTAGGAATCAACAAAGCTGGAGATGACGCAGCAGGTCTTGCTATCTCTGAAAAAATGCGTGGACAGATTCGTGGATTAGAGCAAGCTCAAAGTAATGCTCAAGACGGTATTTCTTTAATTCAAACCGCTGAAGGTGCATTGAATGAGACCCATTCAATTCTTCAGCGTATGCGGGAGCTAGCTGTACAAAGTGGAAATGATACGAATACTGATTCTGACCGTGCTGAACTTCAAAAAGAAGTAGATCAGTTAGCAAATGCTTTAACTGATATTTCTGAAGACACGGAATTCAATACAAAGAACCTATTAAATGGTCAATTTAAAGGAACTTTCCATGTTGGAGCTAACGAAGGACAAAATTTATCAATTGAAATTGGTAATATGGGTGCAGAGAAACTAGGAGTTACTGAAGATTACACAGTAGTTGCTGATGCAGCTTCCGCAACAGCAGAAGGCGATATCTATTTCCAAGCTGAAACTGCTGGTTACGATGCTCAAGAGGTTACAGCTGATTCTACTGATGGCTCAACAATTTCTTATACAGATACTGAAGGTAATACACAAACTGCAACTTTTGATACAGATGGTTATTACAATACTAATAATCAATTAGTACTTGGAGGACCTCAATTAGATGCAGATGCAACTGCTGACATTGCAGCTGGCGAAGGTTCAGAAGCAGGTTACTATAATCATGAAGATAAATTAGTAATTGCTTCTGAAACTGAAACTCACTCAGCAGGTGATGCAGTGCAAACTGGTATCAATATTTCTTCTCAAGAATCAGCTGATGATGCAATCACAACTATCCAATCAGCTATTGACACAGTTTCAGCAGAACGTTCTAAACTAGGTGCTGTTCAAAACCGTTTAGATCACACTATCAACAACTTAGGAACTTCTGCAGAAAACTTAACTGCTGCGGAATCACGTATTCGTGATGTTGACATGGCTAAAGAAATGATGGAGTTCACAAAGAACAATATCCTTTCACAAGCAGCACAATCTATGCTGGCTCAATCAAATCAAATGCCACAGGGAGTATTACAACTTCTTCAGTAATTGATTTGAAGGGCGTCTAATCTGGTAACGGATTAGAGGATCACTGGGTGAATTGCTGGAACTTCCTAAAGTGTTTTGTACCACTGCGGAGCTGGAAACGGCAGACGTGAAGGTTAGAAAAACAAAACAATAATACAATGGATAATCAGCAGCCAAGCGCCTGTGGCGAAAGCCTGGCGAAGGTTCAACGACTAGAATGCACTGCCTAAAGTGAAAACCATGGCAATGAGATTCGTAGGGTGATGATAGTTTTCATCATTCGAAGTGCCCAGCCCCTTATGAGAATAAGGGTGAAGATATAGTCTATTCTACGATCGAAAGACGTAGCGGCAAAGCAAGCCAACCAACAACCACAAGGTGTATTACAATTATTACAATAATCACTATAGAAGAAACTCTAGCTTATCAACTGCTAGAGTTTCTTTTTTATGGGATTTTACCGCTCTTTCTAAGCTCTGATAATTTATAAACTATTGACCAATAGCTCCTATTGACTTGTGCAGCTATTTCCTTGTCCGTCTTCCCTTCTGATTTTAATGAAATTATCATTGGACTTCATTTGAAGAATAAGTCCTTGTTCTGCTGGAATCGCTTGCTATAACTTGATAGTCAGGATACACTTTTTTTAATTTTTCAGCTTCTGTTTTAAACCGATATTCCCAATTAGTTTTGTAATACATAGTAGGGCAAGTAAAAGTGACTGCGGAAATAGTATTCAGATACATAAATGTCTATTCAACGGATGTTGTCCTCAATATATAACCATAACCATCCTTTCTTCTTACCTATCTTTAAAGTGATATTGAAAGTGGTTGATATATGTGTATTTAGGATATGTAGGTCTTCGAGGTGGTAATTCTGCAAATAGAGATATATATGTGGGGTGAGGTAAATTCTTTTTTTATGCGGATTTATTCTCGGTGTGATGCATAGTGAACCATCATCCATATAAAGTATTGCCAGGAAATGAGGCAATGTACAGTGTTCTAATAGCTTGGCAGGTATCTGCTTTTTACCATCCGTGCTATAGAAAAGGGGATATAATTCTGTGAAAAGCGGTGAGGACTTCGAACGTAGTGTGCTGCTCTTTGATGTGAGGTAAAATAGACCATTCATATAGCCTTCCTTCCACTTTCGATATTCCAGCTGTTGAATACCGTAGTGTTCACGATAACTATTATTCTTTCTCCTGCTGTTCTTATAAATCTTAGTAATTTCACCATCACCAAGAATACTTGCAATTAGTATATTCCTTTGTACTGGCTCTAGATCAATAAGACTATCCACTGCTATTCACCTCAATGGGAACATGTGTTTCTATTATAACATAATTCTTATAATTTAATTGCTAATCTATTTAAATATATCTAAATCACAATTAAAGTACTTCATTCTTTACTCAGTTGAATGCAGGATGCTGATAGGGTTAAGAAACGATAAACTTCGTTGAGATGCAATGTCCCATTAATTTCTAATTTCACCCATTTTCCTGTAAAATAAAATGCGGTGTTTTTATAAACATACTTTCATATAAAGGTGGCGTTCATCATGAATGGAACAGCACATGTTGCCATAGGCGCAGCAACCGGGTTTATCGTCGCCAATCAATTCAATTCCACTCCAACCGAGACATTGGTTTTAGTAGGGCTCGGCGGTGTATCCGGATTGATGCCTGACTTGGATGTTGATGGCAAGCTTCGCAATCGAATCACCTTTTCCCATAAGGTCATCCAATCGGTCGCACAATTGATCGGGCTACTGATGATCATCTATAGCATTTATGAGGGAAGTGCTGGGAATCAATATTCCGGGGTTGGAATCGGTGCGGTGATGCTGATCCTATCTTCTCTGATCAAGCAAAAGCATATGCTGATGATTACGGGAATCGGAGTTGTCGCCGGCGGGATATTCTTACAGGAAGCATGGCTTATCCTGCTTGGTGTATTTATTTTGGTTGCATCCTACGTTTCACACCGAAGCTATACCCATTCGATATTGGGGGTTATTTTTTTCGGATTTATTGCTTCCAAATTAGAGATTTCACTTGGGATGAATGGGGTTTACTATGCCTGTCTCATCGGATACATCAGTCATTTGATTGCCGACAGCAAGCTGCTGCCAGTCAATAAGCGTGGAATTAAATTATTTTTGCCTGTTTCATCAAGGGAATGGTAATCGGAGTACAGGCCTATGCCTGACTCCTTGTCCCATTTAAAACCGCTTCTCGAATCCGAAGAATGCCAAATCCCTTTCAGCCGTATAATACGCCCCAGCCTTTTTATAACCGAGCCGGGCAAATAGACGCTGCGCCTTCTCGTTAATGGAATAGGTATCAATCTTCATACCGGATAATCCGAGCTTCTGAAAGAATTCCTCCACAAATGTGATCAGAGCTGAAGCGACATTTGACTGGCGCTGATCCGGATCAACCGTCAAACGGTGAAAGGTTCCGCAACCATCAATGGGAAATGTCCATTCTACTTTTTGGTAGTCCTTCGTAAAGTTTTGGTCTGCCGTAATGAATCCCGCAATTTTACCAGCTTCCTCATAAACGAATAGGGAAGAATGGAGAATGTCCTCCCTGAAATGACCAATCACTGGATATGTTTCATCCCACTGGTCACTGCCCTCTGCATTCATGACCTTAACGGCTCTGCCTGCAATGCTGACAATTACCTCTAAATCCTTCATAGTGGCAAGCCGAATCATAGGCTTCCTCCTTTTAAAAGTGAATGTTTTAAGTGCCGTAGTTATTATAATACAATGCTATTTGAAAGGAAAATTTCCGGAAGTCGGATCAGAACAGTTTCTTGTTTTGCGCCACACATTTTATGGCAATCGGAAATTTTGAGAGGCTGTGAAGATGTGTCTGGATCGATTATGGTTCCAGAACTTGCAATATGGATAAGAGTAGCTCTTCTTATAAGCATTGACCATTAAAGAAGGTTACCACCAGTTCAAGCGGTAACCTTCTTGGTCAAGCAACTTAATCCGCTATTCTAAATTTCCTGACCTGTTCCTGCATTTCAGTCGCATAATTCTCCAATTCACCAGCCAGATGGTTCAGCTGCTCCATCGATGCCGTCTGTTCCTCAATCGATGCTGATACTTGCTCGGTCCCTGCTGCCGTTTCTTCGCTGACCGCTGCGATATTCTGTGTATTGGAGGAGATGATTTGCTCCTGTTCAACCATCGTTTTCATGACGTCCATCGCTTCAATGATTAATTGGTTGTTTGTATGGATGGCTGATTGAATGTCGGTAAAAGCCTGCTCCGTATCATTGACGGATTTCGCTTGTGTTTGTATGACGTCATTTGTCTCGCCGATTAATAGGACGGATTGCTTTGTTTCGGCTTGCATTTCTTCAATCAAGATTGAAATATCCCCTAGGGCACTCTCTGATTGTTCGGCAAGCTTTCGCACCTCGTCAGCTACTACTGCAAAACCACGTCCATTTTCGCCCGCCCGTGCCGCTTCGATCGCTGCGTTTAATGCGAGCAGATTCGTCTGGCTGGAAATGGCTGCAATTTTAGAAACGATGTCATTGATGTTGGTCGATTTTTCATCTAATGATTGAATCGCCTTGGTCACTTTAATGGTGATTTCACCGGTATTCTTGGATTGTCTGCGCAGCAATTGGACCGTCTCCGTACCCTTTGCGGAAAAATCATTCATGACCATGGATTCTTGATGGATGTTATTGTTATAGTCTTCCACCTGTTTAATATAGGTGG
Organism: Oceanobacillus massiliensis str. N'diop; assembly: GCF_000285495.1. Lineage (GTDB taxonomy): Bacteria > Bacillota > Bacilli > Bacillales > Amphibacillaceae > Oceanobacillus > Oceanobacillus massiliensis. The sequence continues at coordinate 502,614 of NZ_HE610976.1, read as the reverse complement.
ATAAGTGTTCGATTGCGGCGGCATTCTTTTCCATCAATTCCGATTGGTCACCAGCCCCGCCCGAGATCTGCTCCATAGTTGTTGCAACTTCATTGGATGCGGCAGCATTCTCCTCAGAGCTTGCCACTAATGTCTGTGATGCCTCCGATACTTTAAAGGATATATCATTAATGTTAACCATCATCTGCTGTATCCTGCGCAGCATTTTTTCAAAGCTTGCCGAGAGCTGGCCAATCTCATTGGTGGATGCAATATTCGTCCGGGCTGACAGATTTCCCTCTTCCACCTCCAGCATGGTGTCCTGCAACGCGTTAATCGGCTTCGTAATTCGTTTCGAAATCCAAAAAGCGATGATAAAAGCAAGGATAATAATACCGCCGAGTGTCAGCAGTATCGGCAGCAGCGTCTTTGTTGCAATACTCTCAAATTCACTCTCAAAGACAGTCTCGGCCAATACCCAGCCCGTAATGCCGTTTGTCGCATAGCCAAGCAGTTTGTTATCTCCATCCTCTTGATAGTCTACGAGACCACTGTCGCCGCTCTCCTGAATTTTATCGTAAACAACCCCGTCCGCAGCACTTTCGCCAAGCAGTTCTTCATCCGGATGTGATATATAGTTGCCGTTGGGGCTGATAATCATCGTATATCCTGATTCACTCGAATTTGTGTTATTCGCCATTTCCAGTAAGGTGTCAACCAGAATATCCGCCCCATTGGCCCCAATCAGGTTGCCATTATCATAAATGGCCTGTGTAGCAGTGATGACCATATTGCCGGTAGCGACATCAACATAAGGCTCCGTCCAGACGACTTCTCCCTCTGCCTCCACAGCCGCTGTATACCAATCTCTAGTCGTCCCATCGAAATCTCCCAAATCCGCATCCGGATAGATCGTCGTATTCCCATCCGGGCTTTCCACTGTATAAAGATTGATAATATCCTCATCCGCCTCCGCAGTAGCCTCAAAGAGACCCATTACTTCATTATAATCTTCATTCCTGTCAAAATTTAAAATAATATCATTTTGCGCAAAACGTTCCAATATATTTTCCTTATTCGTAAAAAATGTATTAAAGGTATCATCTAGGCTCTTCATCTGCATCTGGATGGCATTTTCTTTCTCGGTAAGCAGTGAATTTTTACTGAGTGTGTAACTGGTAATGGCAATAATGGTCCCGGCAATAATGATTAATGCCAGAAACGGTATCAGTATCTGATGCTGCAGTTTACTCGGTCTTTTACCCTTCGATTTATCTTTTTTCATAAATACCTTACTCCCTCTAAACTGTATTTTGAATAATATGTATATTTTATATATCGACCAAATTATTTATATTTTTAGAAAATATTTCAATTTTTGCAGGGGAAGTAGTGAAATATGCCTAATTAGTAGAGGGATTGCAGAAATGGGGATTCCTGTGAGGAGACAATTTGACATAAAGTTCTACTATATAGCAGAATTCGAGCAGCTCCAACCCAGTATCGCGCGACACGCCCCTGTTTCGCGCAATCCTCTCCCAGTTTCGCGCGACTCCACCCCAGTTTCGCGCAACTCCCCCAGTTTCGCGCGACTCCCCCGCAGTTTCGCGCAACACCCGCCCAGTTTCGCGCAACACCCGCCCCAGTTTCGCGCAACACCCGCCCCAGTTTCGCGCGACTCCACCCCGGTTTCGCGCAACTCCACCCCAGTATCGCGCAACTCCACCCCAGTATCGCGCGACTCCGCCCCAATATCGCGCAACTCCACCCAATTTTCGCGCAACTCCCCGCCAGAGCAATCCCACCCAATCCCCACGCAACTCCCCGCCATAGCAACTCCACACAATCCCCACGCAACTTCCCCCCCCGCGGACGTGAAGCTGTACTCGACAGTGAAGATTGTGCAGGGATCCAGAAGAGACTTACCAACATACCAACTCGATAGGTAGACGCTCCTAAGTTAGGTTTTCATTATTTAGGGTATATAAAGGGAAAAACGTAACTGAAAAGAAGGAGCACACTATGAAAATAAATATTAATGAGCTGCCAGGTGTGGGGAAGAAAATATCATTTATTAATGGAAATGACCAAATGCTTGTCTTGGTTACCCACCATTCAGGGAGAAGAGAATTATATTTTTTTGAAAATAAGGATGATGATGAGTCCGTTTCTTCTTTCGCCATGTCTTCCGATGAGACAAAACAGCTTGGTACTCAGCTGCTGGGCAGCGCTGCTTCATTCGATAATGGGGAAATGCAGAAAATGAAAATAGCCGGAAAACAGATCATATTGGATTGGATTAAAGTAACCAATAAGATGAAAATAACCGGCATGGAAATAGGGGAAATCAATCAGTTGATTCCTTTGGGTGCTTCTTTTATTGGCATTATTCGGGATGACGAGTTTACAGTGGAATTGGAGGAAGACTCCAGAATAGAAGCAGATGACACGATTTTGATTGTTGGAAAAAGGGAAAAGGTTTCCGAGTTTGCTGAGCAATGTAAAGGGGACATCCGATAATGGAAATTCCTGAATTACTGAGCGCAGGCATCCTCATCCTCATCCTGTTTGTTGCTGGAATTACTGGTATGAAATTTAAAACCCCTGGGATTATTTTGTTTATTATAGCTGGAATTATTGTAGGTGGGTTCCTATCAGATACACATCTGCTTGAATTTGCAGGAGAAGTAGGCATTGTCCTTCTCTTCTTTATGATGGGGATGGAGTTTCCAATCACGCAGCTTTTATCGATGGCAAAAAAAGTATTGGCATCAGGACTACTGGATTTGGCTTTGAACTTAGGGGTCACAACCATTATTTGTATGCTGATGGGATTAGGCTTTACCACATCCCTTGTCATTGGCGGTGTAGTGTACGCTACAAGTTCAACCATTACAGCGAAAATGCTTGAAAACACGAAACGAATGGCAAATCCGGAATCCGAATACATGCTTGGGCTGCTCATTTTTGAGGACATTATTGCACCTATTGTTGTGGCTATACTGCTTGGAATGTCCTCTGGCTCTGAAGTGACTTTCACCTCGATGGGAGGACTCATCTTAACGGTAATAGTGATGATTGCAGGCGCCGTTCTGATGGGGAAATTCATCTTCCGCAGGCTTGGACCGTTTTTTGAGAAATATATGAATGATGATATTTTCATATTATTTATTATCGGAATGGCCCTTACATATGGCGGACTGGCTGTGTATCTGAACTTGTCTGAAGTGCTTGGAGCGTTTCTTGCCGGAATCATGATTGCCGAGGTACGCAAATCCGATGAACTGGAAGAGATGGTAATATACAGCAGGGATTTACTAATGCCAGTATTCTTTCTATACTTTGGTACCACCATCACATTAGATAAAGGTGTACCGATGATTCATTTATTGATTGTTGTACTGCTTTGGTCCATCGTTGCAAAAATCATTACAGGATATTTTGGCGGCAAATGGTATGGCCTTTCCAATAAAGTATCATTAAGGGCAGGACTATCCCTGACGCAGCGTGGCGAGTTTTCCATCATTATTGTGGGAATCACATCCGGAACTGTAAGCGTATTTGGCAGCATTTATATATTGCTATCTGCCATCATAGGCGTCACCCTATTCCAGCTCGCCCCCAAACTCTCAAAAAAAATATTCACTTAAGAGTGCCTGTCACTTCCCGAATTTTGTCGAATCCCCCGGAGAGGGTTTTTCATGTTAAGATAGGGTTAAAGAACTTAACATAGGGGTGAATGAAATGAACATAGCAACTATTGGTACAGGGAGTATTGTGGAACTGTTTCTTTCAGCGGTTGAAGAGGTTGACGGTGCGCAATGTCTGGCGGTCTATTCACGTAAAGAGGAGACTGCAGAACGTTTAGCAGATCAATTCGACATCTCTGCAATTTATACCGATCTGGCTGAGATGCTGCAAAACGAAGCAATCGACTGTATTTACATAGCTTCGCCAAACAGTCTGCATTTTGAACAGGCATATCTTGCTCTTCAGCATGGTAAACATGTAATCGTTGAAAAGCCATTTACATCGACCTCACGCGAGGCAGAACAATTGATTGAGCTTGCGAAAGAAAAACAGCTGATGTTATTTGAGGCAATATCGACCATTCATATGCCGAACTATAAATTGATTCGAAATCACCTTGATAGCCTCGGGCCAATCAAATTCATTCAGTGCAACTACAGTCAGTTTTCAAGCAGATATGAAAAATTGATGAATGGCGAGACACCGAATGTTTTTAATCCGAAATTCTCTGGTGGAGCACTCGCGGATATCAACATTTACAATATGCATTTTGTGATGAATCTTTTTGGAGTGCCAGAGAGGGTCAGCTATATGGCAAACAAGCACGCAAATGGAATTGATACATCAGGTGTGGCTGTGATGAAATATCCAAATTATATTGCGGAATGTGTTGGAGCAAAAGATACACAGAGCATGAACTTTGCGATGATCCAAGGAGAAAAGGGATATCTAAAGGTAGTAGGCGGAGCAAACGGCTGCCAGGAAGTGGTCATTACAAATGGGGACAGGGAAATAACGATGAATGCCCAATTGAAATCCAATCGCCTTTATTATGAAGTCGCAGAATTTCAAAAGATTTTTCAAATGAGAGATTTCCAGCGGTGCTACGATTTGCTTGATTATACGAAGTCGGTTGTGGGAGTTCTGGAATCAGCAAGAAAAGACGGCGGAATATCATTTGACGCTGATTGATTGAATGATGGATGGAAACATGGGGGCTTCGCTTACTCGCGAGAGCAGTTCCCATGTTTTTAATTTAGTGCACCTGACTAGTTGGTTGAGCATGACCGAATAAAATAGTGACATATTATTGCGGCGATGCTTATATTATTATGTGTAATAGGTAAGTGGCCTTCCAGGTTTTGGCATCCTTTTTAACAGCATGGAAAAGGGATTTCTCCTGCATGTAAGGATTCTTTTCCAGGTCTTTGGCTGGGGGTGTTGATTGTCGCAGTGAAATTATAGTTTCCTTATGCACATATTGGTTGTATAATTGTCTTAATCTTCGAAAGGGGGGCTCATATGCGGAAATACTCCGTTTTTTTATTTTGTTTACCATAATAGGCTACTCCTATTACTTCATGGATAGCGATTTCCATCATAATGGCACCTTCGTTCTTGAAGATAATCCAACGATAAGCAGCTCCGTTTCAAGTGATTTTCAGCCAATCGATGTTGACAACAATAAAAAGGCAGCAAGCACCAACCATGAGATCTTGTTGTTTGCTGCATTAAATCTGATAATCTTCTTTAACTGCTTTATCCAGCTCATTAGAAGACTTATATTACTGACACCGATTTTTTACCAATCAAACTACGTGGCTTCTCTCCATTGAAAAAGTAGAATGCTTTAATCTTTTTCGATGGAGGGAGGAAGGACCAAATGATATGGTTTCGTTTTGTAATTATAGGAATGCTTTCGCTGACCGCAATTTCTGTACTCTCATATCAAGGAATAGAATTTTACCACGCATTAAAAGATTATTTAAACCTAAATAAATATTTATAGAAGCCGCCCATTGGGGTGCCTGTCACTTCCCGAAATTTGTCGAATCCAGCAATTTTTGACATTAGATTAGCAAGAGCTTTCTCTGCACGCGTGATTGGTGCGGAGGGGGCTTTTTTTATTTCACTCGATGCTGGAGGTGATGCTGGCGAGTTGGTAACAGGCGACTTGATAGAGAGGTGCTGGTGCAGAGGAGTCGCACTTCCTGGGCGCAGATTCCGGGGCAGAGGTGTCCGAGGTGCCTGTCACTTCCCGGTTTTTGTCGGTTTCTGTCAATTATATGATTCTATCAATTGAACTCATCTCCAAAATTCGATACGATATTATATAAGAATTTGTGGAAAAGGAGTTAAAATTGTAATGGACATACTTGGAATGAATATAGATCTTGCAGAAGTGGCTGGAGTAGTGGTCCCAGTTGTTGTGCAAATCATTTTATTGCTGATTTTATATGCGATTGTGGCACCTATCGGGAAAAAGCTGATTGAAAGGGCGTTGAATAAGGCTTCGGCAAGGCAGAATGCATCTCCCGGCCGTATGAAGACCCTGGAAAAACTGCTCATTAATTTGTTTTCATATGCGATGATTTTTATTCTGATTGTTATGATCTTAACGGCCATTGGAATTGAAATTGGACCATTGATTGCCGGAGCAGGTGTAGTTGGTCTGGCAATTGCCTTCGGTGCACAAGGACTTGTCAGTGATATCGTAACAGGGTTCTTCGTGTTATTGGAAAGACAACTCGAGGTTGATGACTATGTAACAACGGCTGGTTATGACGGCGTTGTCGAAGAAATCGGTCTTCGGACAACCAAAATAAGAAGCTTTGATGGAACTTTGAATTATGTGCCGAATCGTTATATAGAAGGGGTAGCGAATCACTCTCGCGGAAATATGCGGGCAATGGTGGACATTGGAATCAGCTACGACGAAGATATCGACCAGGCAATCAAAGTTCTCGAAACGATATGTATGGAGTTTCAACTGGATGAACGATTCAAGGACGGCCCAAATGCGATTGGAGTGCAGAGCCTGGGTACTTCTGATGTGGTTCTTCGCGTTGTAGGTCAAACGGAAAATGGGCTCCAATTTGAATGTGAACGGGATCTGAAGAAAAGGATTAAAGAAGAATTTGACAAGCAGAAGATTGAAATCCCATACCCGCACCAGGTTCTTGTACAGAAATAGCTGTTCAGCGGAAGAGGATGAGGAAGAGTTGCCCGAAAGAAGTGCCTGTCACTTCCCGGTTTTTGTCGAAATATGTCAATAGTTAAAGGAAGGTTCCTCGAAGCAAAATCAGGGGAACCTTTTTTTAATAAAAAAACAGATTATAAATATTTATAATAATAATCAGCAGTATGGTTAGGTTAAACACCGTCTCTATCCGCTTATTGGATAGCTTGCTGACCATTCTGCTGCCTATCCAGCCACCCAGAATCCCCCCGCCAATCATATAGCCAATCATGGATAAATCATATCCGCTGAACCCAGTGGTAACAGCTATCAAAGCGAGCGCAGACAACTGTGAAAAGAAAATGATAAACGTAGAACTTATTACGGCATTTTTTGCGTTCATCGAAAATAGTAAATATAATACAGCGACATTCAGAGGACCGCCACCTATACCGAGGAACGATGAAAGCATTCCCAACGCAATGCCGACTGCTAAGATAATCCATTTATTAGTCAGCCTGTATGCTCTGAGGGCATTCTTATATCTCATATAGAGGAAAATTATGATTAAAATAAGTGCTAATAAAGCCGATTGAAAAATACTAATAAAATATGTCAAACTTTGGTCGCTCACCAAATGGTTAAATAGACCTTTTCCAATAAATCCACCCAGAATAGATCCGCATGCAATCAGTAAACCAATGCTTCTATCGAAGTTGTGGTTCATTCTTTTGACTTCTATCAAAGACATCGTTGACATCGCCAGTACGGTAGAAGCGGACAATAAGCCGATCGTCGGTAAATCATAATGACCGAAGAAGTCCAACAAGGGTTTAATAATGATGCCCCCGCCTAAACCAGCCATAGATCCCAGCAAGGAAGCAAGAAAACCGATTAAAAAATATAAAGCAATAATCATAACCATCTCCAATAGGGGTGCCTGTCACTCCCCGATTTCTGTCGAAGTATGTCGTGACTCCAAGATAAGTATAACAAGAATTTAGAATTAGGGGTATTCTCCTTTTATTTTTAAACAATAACAATGTTGCTGCAACAAATTTCTATAAAGTAATCGTCGGGCGATACATATAGCTCATGCGGAATGACTTGTTGGCCACACTTAAAGCTGAAGTGAGGAAAAATGAGTTTATGAGCATGGCATGCACGGTTGGCAAACAAGAACTGGGCAGAGTTATGCAAACCCAACGACAACCCAACATCAACCCAACATCAACCCAACGTCAACCCAACATCACCCAACGTCATCCCAACCTGAATTGCTCGAACAGTACCCGAACGGTGCCTGTCACTTCCCGGTTTTTGTCGAAAAATATTTGGGTTAGGTTGGTTCTTCAATTCTGAGTAGGCCTTTTGTCTTGAATAGTTTGACCTGTTTAATAAGTGAGCAAACGGGGTATATTTTAGCAAGTCAGCCTGTTTTACTTACAAAAGAAAAAAACAATATAGAAGATGGGGGAGAGATTATGGCATTTACAATCATTTCCTGTGCTTTTTTATGGGAATAGTTGCATGGTATTCGTATATGAAGACGAAGAATACGGTGAGTGACTCGGAGGGGTATTTTTTGGCGGGGCGCGGACTGACTGGAGGATTTATTGCCGGGTCACTTGTACTGACAAATCTGTCCGCAGAACAATTGGTAGGGTTGAACGGACAGGCATATAATTCCAATCTGTCCAATATGTCATGGGAAGTAACGGCAGGGATATCGGTCACGATTTTAGCTCTCATCTTATTGCCGCGCTACTTGGGGGGAGCATTTACGACGCTTCCGCAGTTTTTAAGTACCAGGTTTGATCATGGAACCCGTACATATGTCGTTATTTTATTTATGCTTGGTTATGCTTTCGTTACGATTCCATCTGTACTCTATTCGGGCGCACTGGCTGTTTTACAGCTTTTTGATGTGCCTGGCTTGCTCGGGATTTCACTTGAACAGGCGCTTTGGATTGTCGTCTGGATTATAGGGATTATTGGTGCAGCCTACGCAATCTTTGGTGGCCTTCGTGCTGTAGCGATATCAGACACTCTGAATGGAATTGGATTATTGATTGTCGGTATCCTAGTTCCGATTCTCGGATTTATCGCGCTTGGGGATGGAAGCATAATGGAAGGAATGAAAACCATCTCAACCGATAATCCGGAGAAATTGAATGCAATTGGTTCCCGAGATGACTCGGTACCATTTGGAACGATTTTTTCAGGGATGCTCTTCATGAATCTGTTCTACTGGGGAACGAATCAGTATGTTATTCAGCGGACACTTGGCGCGAAAAGTCTGGCAGCGGGCCAAAAGGGTGTGTTATTGACAGGTTTCCTTAAAATTCTGGTCCCGTTTATGATGATGATTCCAGGTGTCATCGCCTTTCATCTTTATGGTCCATCCTTAGCGACCATGGATCTTGCTTATCCAACATTAATAAATGATCTCTTCCCAACCATTTTGACTGGATTCTTTCTGGCTGTTTTGCTCGGTGCAGTATTGTCCAGTTTCAATTCCTTATTGAATAGTGCTTCAACCATGTTTGCCTATGACATTTACAAAGCGGCAATCAACAAGGGAGCAACCGATAAGCAAATGATTCGTGTCAGCCAGTGGTTCGGAACAATATTGGCTCTTGTTACATTTTTCATTGCTCCGTTGCTGCTGAGAGCACCGGATGGTTTATGGAATATTATAAGGCAATTTACAGGCTTCTTTAATATTCCCATCGTAGCGATAGTTCTGGTTGGTATCTTTGCCAAAAGAGTACCTCCAATCGGACCGAAGATTGTCATTATCTTTCATGTTATCACGTATTATATGTTGCTTTGGGGGCTTCCGGCATTCTTTAATATAGAAATTCCAATCAACTATATTCATATAGCGGGAATCCTATTCTTTGTAGAGGTCGGTACCATGCTAGTGGCTGGAAAAGTGAGACCATTGCGAGAGGATTTTGTATTCAAGGCAGATCCTAAAGTGGATTCAACCCCATGGAAGTATGCAGTTCCGGTATCCATTATTCTGTTTGGCCTGATGCTATTTACGTACATCTTGTTCTCGCCAATCGGCTTAGCCTATGCAAACGGGAGTGTCTCAGGGTGGTTTTGGCCAGTGAGCATTGCATTACTTATTGTTACAGCAGTACTATACTATATCGCTTTGAAAACGTGGGAACGAAAAAATGCTGCAGGCTTTTAAAACTGCAGCATTTTTTTGTGTAATTATAATCGACAAATTACGACAAAAACCGGGAAGTGACAGGCACCTATTTGGCACCTTTTTTCCTACAGACAAGTTTCGACTTAGGTGATAGAATCTATTATAAGAGTGATAGATAAGGAGATTTGTTCATTGTCGAATTTTAAGCTAGGTCGTGTGCTGTGCATTATTTTTTCTGTTTCTGTACTTATTTCTTTTTGTCCAAGAGGCACATATGGAATGGATGGCAGTCAAGTTGAGGCCATCATTGGCTATGAAAATGAGCTGGGCAAGCAATTCATTATAGAAAATAGCAATAATATTAATCATCATTTTAATAGGATAGCTGCGCTTGCGGTAACAATTGATGAAGATGTTTTAGAGGAAATCGATGATAGTGAAAATATTAGCTACATCGATCAGAACGCTGCGGTGGCATTATCCAATAATGTCCAAAATATTACAGAAATATCGGAAGTCGAAATGGGAGAGATGGAACAGTGGAACATTCAGTCCATCGGTGCTCCCTATGCATGGGAAGAGGGTGCTACTGGCAACGGTATTAATATAGCAATCATTGACACTGGTATATTCCCGCATTCAGATTTGACCATTTCGGGAGGATTCTCAACGGTCGATTATACGAAAGAATGGCTGGATGATAATGGTCATGGGACCCATGTAGCTGGGATAATCGGTTCAAAAAGGAATGACACCGGGGTAGTCGGAGTTGCACCGGAATCCAATCTGTATGCTGTAAAGGCCCTTGATGCTAATGGAGAAGGGACATTGACAGATTTACTGGAAGCAATGGAATGGGCGATTGAAAATGATATGGACATTCTAAATTTTTCCCTGAGTACGGAAGAAAATAGTCTCGCATTAAAAGATATGATGGACAAGGCCTATGAAGAAGGAATGCTGATTGTAGGTGCGAGTGGGAATGACGGAGAAAATGTTACATATCCTGCCAAATATGAAAGTGTTATTGGAGTATCCGCCGTTGATGGGCGTTTGAATATAACCGGTTTCTCTTCTACAGGAGATGAGGTGGAGTTTTCCGCACCAGGGCTGAACATCGTAAGTACGTACCTCCATGATTCTTACGGTGAAGGAAGTGGAACTTCTCAGGCCTCGCCTCATGTTACAGGCCTGCTTGCTTTACTGAAGCAAAAGCATCCCGAAATGGCAAATAGTGACTTGCGGGCAGAATTGATCAAGCATGTCCAAGACCTAGGTGAAGCGGGTAGAGATTCCTTCTATGGCTATGGATTCATCACATATGTACCAGATGACCAGACCGCCCCAGGCACCGTCAAAAATCTAAAACAGACGAAATCCAGTACGGATTCACTATCCGTTGGCTGGGGGAATCCGGTAGATGCAGATTTTGCTAGAGTTCATGTTTACATGGATGATTCCTTAATTACAACAATTAATGGAGCGGATGCATCTGTTTATACGCTCACTGAATTGGCCGCTGACACCGAATATACGATTACTTTATATACCGAGGATAAGGTAGGAAACCTGTCTGAAGGAGTGAGCTATACGGCGAAAACTGCTGCAGTGCAATCTGATCCGGATGATGAATCAGTCGTTGTCGATGAGAAAAACGACGCGGACTCAGATGAATTGAACGATGGTAAAGCAGCTGAATCTGGGAAGGAAAGCCATAATGATGCTGCTTCTCAAGTAAGTGATAAGGCTGCAGAAGAAGCTGAACAATCCGGGCAAAATAATGCCGGAAGCACCGGGAAGCATCAGGAAGTAAATGCTGACCTTAATAAAAAAGTAACTGCTGCCTTGCCTAAAGACAAGGATGATTCTATCGAGAACCCATCCGTAGCATCCGGCGAGAGTCAATCGGCTGCAAAGAATGGGGAGCCGGCGAATGATGTGCAGTCCTCAATCGGCGGGAGCCCTGATTCAGCAAAAACGGAGGGAAGCTCGGAATCAGCAGAACGTAGCGACAGCAGCGATATAGCTGATCCATCTGACAACAACAAATCCTATGAAACGGCAGCAGGAAATCAAGAGAAAGCTGAAGAAAAACCAAAAGATACAGAAGAGCCGGACCAAAACAGCGAAGAGGGGAATATGTTCACTAGATTGTTTGAAGCCATCGGAAAACTATTCACCACACTAGCAAACTGGATCACCGCACTGTTTAACTAGAAACGCGGAAGTGCCAACACCGAGGTGCTGCCGAGGAGTTGCCGAGGTGCCATCGAGGTGCCTGTCACTTCCCGAAATATGTCGAATAAAAAAAGCTGCTAATCCATTTTAAACGATAGATTTAGCAGCTTTTTTGCTCGATTTAATCGACAAAATACGACAAAAACCGGGGAGTGACAGGCACCCAAGTATCTCCGAAAGTTAGTGGCAGATTTCCAGGTTGAATGCTGCGACTTTCAATTGGAAGGAGATGGTAAGCATCCAGAGGAAGAGTCCAAAACCGTGGAAGACATACCAGCGCTTCATTTTTTTATAATATTGGATGACAAGCAATACTGCGAGAGATGTGAGTGTAACAGCTACTGTCAGTCCAAGCATGGCAGAAAATGTAGAAGTCCAGTAAAAATTATTAAACATAGGAATAACGGTTATCGGGGTGTAATATACAAGTAAATAATAGATACCGATAATCCATGAAAGAACCATAAAACCGAGCATGAAATACAGCGAGTACTTTTTCACGGGCCGTCTCCCCTTTATCTGAATTAAATCATAGTAATTTGATTGGTTTATTTTATTTTATGCGGTGCGTATATTTTTGTCAATATAATAACTTCCGGGCTTGGAGATGCACTGTGACAACTTATCGAAACTTATTCAAAAAATAACAGGATTTCTTGACCCAATCCCTTGAGTAGCATAGAGTAGAATGAAAAACAATGAACGAGGTAGAAGCTGATGAATACGTACTCTCAAGGAAAATTACAAGCATATAAAGATAAAAATGAAAATCGGGCCCGTTTGCTGATTAAATGTCCTGATCAGCCGGGAATTGTGGCTGCTGTATCAAAATTCCTCTATGACCATGAGGCAAACATCGTCGCATCGAACCAGTATACAATGGATCCGGAGGGCGGAGAATTCTTCATGCGAGTTGAGTTCGATTGTCCGGATTTAAAAGAAAATGCAGAGAGGATTGAGCTCGAGTTTCTTCCGTTGGCGAGCGGGTTCCAAATGGAGTGGAAGATGATGTATGTTAGTGAACTTAAGAACATGGCCATCTTTGTCTCCAAAGAACCTCATTGCCTGCTCGAACTTTTATGGGAATGGCAAAGCGGCGATCTAATGGCTAATATAGCGCTTGTCATCAGTAACCATGAAACAGCAAGGGAAATGGTGGAGTCACTAGGAATACCATTTTATTATATCCCGGCAAGCAAGGAGATTCGCAAACAGGTAGAAGAGCAGCAAAAGCAGCTGCTGGAGCAATATGACGTGGATATTATCGTACTGGCCCGCTATATGCAGATTCTCACAAATGATTTTGTGAAAGGCTATGAGAATCGCATTATCAACATCCACCACTCTTTCCTGCCGGCGTTTATTGGAGCAAAACCGTATGAACGTGCCTATCAGCGCGGGGTGAAAATGATCGGAGCAACGTCCCATTATGTAACAAGCGACCTTGATGAAGGACCGATTATCGAGCAGAATATCGGACGCGTTGACCATCGCGATAATGAGGAAGCTATGAAAAAGATTGGTCAGTCGATTGAACGGAGTGTTCTGGCCCGGGCGGTCAAATGGCACCTTGATGACCGGATTATTGTGCATCGCAACAAGACCATCGTATTTTAAATTCAGTGATACTCGCTATGCCACCGTCTTTTAGATTGCATTTATTTTAGGATACGGCTACAAAATTCATCAATAACAGGACCATCGATAACAGGACAATAAAACGCCATCTGCCATTACTGGGGGATGGCGTTTCGTTGTGTTCTGCCTTTCAACGATAACAGAAACCGCAAGATGAATAAAATGGAAGAGGAATGCTCTTAGATGGCCCCCAGCAACAATGCAATCATACTGTCGCTAGTCCCATCCCCAAAAAAGAATAAACCCTGTCCAATATATACATAAACCCAGCTTCACAGACTGCTGAAATGATAAAGCAACCTTTGTGCTACACCGATTCGACAAAATTCGGGAAGTGACAGGCACCTATTCAGTCGGCTTTTAGACTTTACAAATAGCGAAATTAATTATAGAATTATCATAATAGTTAGTCAAATTAGGTATTGCATGAGTTAATTTAGCGGCAGAGGCAGGATTGGCTTTTTTATATAAGAAGTTTGTGAATAGGTAAACATACTCACTTTAATGAAAACGGTTTAAAATTATTGTATAAAATAGTGTTAAAAGTGAGAAAAAGGGTATTATTTAAAATAATTGGATATATAAAAGGGGGAAATTTTATGAAGAAGTTTAGTTGTATTCTTTTTTTTAGCTTATTTTTAGGGATTTTCCTCGTTGGCTGCAGTGGCGGCAGCTCCACGGGAAGTGGGGAGGATGTACAGACCATTACCTTTTATAGTGTTGGTGGTGGAGACAATTACTACAATGACATTCTTATCCCGATGTTTGAGGAGGAGACTGGGGGCAAGTATAAGGTTGAATATGCTCGCGGCACCCCGCAGGAGATCATTAGCAAAATTAAGGCACAAGGGACTAATGGAAACATAGATATTGTGGCAACAGGAATTGACGGCATGCCATTAGGTGTTGAAGAAGGTGTATGGGAAGAGCTTTTCCCGGAGTATGAAGAGGAACTGAATTATAACAATTTAACGGATTCAGCGAAAGCATATATTGAGGCATATGATAACTATGGCGTAGCAATGAATGGTGAATCGGGCGGTCCTATCATTGTCTACAATGAGGATACGGTTTCCGATCCGCCGACAACCTTTGAGGAACTAACTGCTTGGATTGAGGAAAATCCAAAGAAATTCAGCTATGCACCGCTTTCGGTCAGTGGGCCGGCAAGAGGGTTCTTCTTTGGAATTGCCCAAATGATGGGAGAGGATTTCCAAAGCGGGGCAGATTTGACGAAGACGTGGGAATACCTTGAAACAATTGGAGAGGATATTGATTTTTACCCGTCTAAAAGCTCTGATGTATTCAATCTTTTATATGATGGAACGATTGATATAGCACCACATATGCCATTCTGGTATGCATACGATAAAGCCCAGGGGCAAGTGCCTGATAATATCGAAGCTGTGAGACTGGAAGGTACCAAGCAAATTATTGATGCCCAATTCTATGTCATGGTCAAGGATCTTCCGGAAGAGCGAAAGGAAGCAGCATTGGAGTTCATCGAATTTGCAATGTCTGCTGAAGCACAGGCACAGCAGTATCAAGTAGGTCGTGTTCCAGCCAATAAAGAGGCAACTTCTGATATGATACTGCCGGACTATCAGGATTCGTATCAGACATATCTCGATATTCTGATGCCGGAATTCCAGCAGGATGGAGATGCATATGTACCTGAGGATGATTGGATACTTTTCCCCAATACGGATGTGCTGAATGGTTACTATACGGAATGGGAAGATAGGATTCAATCGCAAAAATAGAAGCCATCATTGTGTGGACATAAAAAGGAGATGAATAGGATGTCTCAGGTAATGGAGGAAGTCAACCCTGCACCAGCAGATAAAAAGGCTGAAGCAGAGAAGAAGATTATGAAGCAGGCAAGTGCGAAGGTGGAGTTAAGGAACCTGGTTAAAAAATTCGGCAAAACAACGGCCCTGGGATGTCAACCTTGATATTGACAGCGGTGAATTCATGACATTGCTCGGTCCAAGCGGCTGCGGGAAAACAACCATTCTATCCATGATTCTGGGAATCCATGATCCAACATCTGGCGGGATTCTCTTTAATGGGGAGGTCATCAACGGCATTCCGATGAATAAACGGGATATCGGCATGGTATTTCAAAACTATGCCCTCTTTCCGCATATGACCGTAGCACAAAATGTCGCATTTGGACTGGACATGCGAAAAACGTCAAAGCAGGAAAAACAGAAAAGAGTCGCAGAAGCACTGGAGATGGTCCAGCTGGCAGAATTCAGCAAGCGATTTCCGAAAGAATTGAGTGGTGGGCAGCAGCAGAGGGTAGCGCTGGCCCGAGCCCTCGTCATTCGGCCGAAAGTACTGCTGCTGGATGAACCGTTGAGTAATCTTGATGCAAAGCTTCGCAAGGATATGCGGATCCAATTGAAACGACTGCACGATGAACTGAACATTACGACCATTTATGTGACACATGACCAGGAAGAAGCACTATCACTGTCCACGAAGGTTGCTGTCATGTCCAGAGGTATCGTCCAGCAGATCGGAACTCCAAGAGAGATTTTTATGAATCCGAGAAATAAATTTGTAGCCAATTTTATCGGGTACAGTAATTTTCTGGAAGGTAAAGTGGAGGCAGAACAGGGGGAGCATTTTGTTTTCCGGTCCGAGCATGGCTACCCATTGCTTGTGAAAAAGAATCCGGATATTAAGATTGGGCAGGAAGTTCTTCTGACGATTAAACCGGAAAATGTCAAAGTGGCTGGTGAATTGATTAAAGATAGCATCAATTATATGAGCGGAAGGGTTCTGACGAGTGATTATGTCGGAAGCACGACCAGCTATGAAGTGCTGACAACGCAAGGGGAAATTATCAGGATAAATGTATTGGGGCTTGAGCCATATCCTCTGAACACGGATATAAAGCTATATTTGAATCCTGCCAGTATTCTCATATTAAATAAGGGGTGATTTCCTTGAATCCAGAAACAGCTACCAAAAAGGCAGATTACCTTTTATTGCTCCCTGCAATACTTCCTATACTATTCCTATTCGTGTATCCACTGATTAAAGGAGTATTATTGACGGTACAAACAACAGATGACGGGGCCTTTACCTTGCAAAACTATATTACCTTTTTTACCGAGAAGGACTATTTCGATACGATTTTCCGGACAGTGATGCTGGTAATACCCGCTTCCATCGCCGAATTATTTGTAGCATTTACCATCTGCTTTTTTATCCGGGGGAAAATGAGAGGGAAAGGGATTATTGGAGCAATGATTATTTTTCCCTTGACCCTGGGCTCTCTGATTATCGACATGGGAATCATCACTTTTTTCAGACCATCCGGCTGGTTTAATGAAATGCTGATGTCGATTGGTTTGATTAGTGAACCAATCCAGCTTGTATACAACTATTGGGGAGCATTCATTGCCATTTTTATTCTTGGGGTTGCTTTTCTTGCATCCAATTTCATCGGCATGATGGATTCGATTGATCCGAATCTGGAGATTGCCTCCCGGTCATTGGGGGCAAGTGAATGGACAACATTTAAACGCGTATTCTATCCGCTCATCCGCAACAATGTCCTAACCGTATTCGGCCTCAATATCATCATGCAGATTGGTGTATACAGTTCTGCAGTTGTCGTCGGGAATCCGGCATCCGAGACGAGGACATTCGCAGTTGTTGCCTTTGAAGAGGCGATGCGCAATTTCAATTACAGTATGGCAAATACGGTCGCTATTGTGATGGCGGTCACGCAGATATCCGTATTGATGATTGTCTTCTGGCTGAAAAAAAGGGGATATACAGGTTCGGCATCTACGTTCAAATAAGGTGGGGAGAATATGCAAATGCCTGCAGATAATCAGCAAGTCGTACAAGATAAAAGCTATTCTAATAAAAAGATAGGACCCTTCGTCAAAAAAATACCATTCTGGTTTTTGATTATTGGTTTTCTGGGACTTGTGTTTGGGATGATGTTCGTTGTATTTCTTAGTGCATTTGGAAAGGAATCTGATGGTCTATTTGGCGGCATTACATTGGAATGGTTCAAGCGGGCTTGGCTTTCCTACGATGTCGGCCAATTTTTCCTGGTGACCGTGCAGGTACTGTTTACGGCTACGATTATTTCCTTGGTGCTGAGTATTCCTACTGCCTACATATTGGCAAGGAAGGATTTTCCGTTCAAAAATCTTTTGGTGTCCTTCTTTCAATTGCCGTTCACCTTACCTGAACTGGTTTATGCTATTCCGATTGCGTCTATCTTTTATTCGATGGGACTGGCCGAAACTATACCGGGTCTCGTCTTGGTGTACCTGATTATTGGTGTGCCATTTTCCGTATTCATCCTTATTCCATTCATTGAGTCGCTTGACCCGAGACTGGAATTCGCTGCCTATTCTCTCGGAGCGAATAAATTTAAGCTCTTTACGAAAATCATTGTGCCGCAGCTCGTACCGGGAATCACTGCAGCAGCCATCAATATATTTGTCCGTATGTTTGGGGCGTTTACATTGATTCTATTGATTGCCGGACCGACCACACAAACATTGCCGGTAATGGTATTCAGTGTCCTGAGAAGTTCCGGGAGCCAGCCGCAGCCGATGCTTGATGCATTAGCATTAACATTGATGGTTCCGCTACTATTATTCTCAGTACTCAGCATCTGGCTATCATCCTACGCCCAAAGAAGAATGGGAAAATAGGTGCCAAATAGGTGCCTGTCACTTCCCGAATTTTGTCGGAAACGCTGAAACTTGATTTCCTATCGAAAAACAAGGAGAATTCGCGGTTTATCCTATGAAAATGAGTCGAATGTCCTGATAAGCAATTTTTACCATTTTATGAATTTTTGTTTAATAGGATTTATAGAAGGGTATTAATAAGCAATTAAACGTAAACATACAGATTTATATAAATAAATCGAGCTTTGGAGGTTGCTCTCTAAGCTGAATTTGGAGGAGATCATATGGGAAAGGTTAAAAAAGCGATTATCCCTGCTGCAGGTATGGGAACAAGATTTTTGCCGGCAACAAAGGCAATGCCTAAGGAAATGCTGCCAATTGTCGATAGGCCGACAATTGAGTATGTCGTAGAAGAGGCAATCGAGTCCGGCATAGAAGACATTATTATCGTCACTGGTAAAGGTAAACGGGCCATTGAGGATCATTTTGATAATAACTTTGAACTGGAAGAGAATCTCATTAAAAAAGGGAAATTTAATCTGCTGGAAAAAATCAATAAATCTGCCAATGTAGAGATTCACTACATAAGGCAGAAAGAAGCAAAAGGATTAGGACATGCAGTTTGGTGCGCAAGGAAGTTCATTGGAAATGATCCATTCGCAGTGTTATTGGGAGATGATATAGTCCAAGCTGAAAAGCCATGCCTGAAGCAGCTTATGGAACAATATGATGAGACCCAGTCATCCGTCATTGGCGTACAGCAGGTTCCGGAGGAAGAGACATACCGTTATGGGATCATTGATCCGAAAACAATCGAAGGCAGACGCTACCAGGTAAGCAACTTTGTTGAAAAGCCGAAGCAAGGCACAGCACCATCCAATCTTGCTATCATGGGCCGCTATATACTGACGCCCGAGATTTTTGATTTTCTGGATAAGCAGGAAACGGGTGCAGGAGGAGAAATCCAGCTGACCGATGCGATCCAAAAATTAAATGAACTTCAGAAGGTCTATGCCTATGACTTTGAAGGCAAACGCTATGACGTTGGTGAAAAACTTGGATTTATCCGCACCACGGTTGAGTTTGCGCTGAACAACGAGGAAATGGGTGATCAGGTTTTGGAAATGCTAAAAGAGATTGTGCTGGGCAAAGAGGTTGTGAAGGAGTAAATATCATAACAGGGTTTATCACTTCTCGATTTTGGGAATTACATGGATACCTTAACGGGTCTGACAGTATTCGACAAAATTCGGGAAGTGACAGGCACCATTCAAGATGGTGGTACCGTTCAAGGGGATTTTTGAGGAAATCTATTTTTTAAAATAAGCATTGTGAACAGGTTCACAATATGGAGGGGAAATGGATGAATATTTCAGTTGTTGGTACGGGCTACGTAGGACTGGTAACTGGGGTAAGTCTCTCAGAAATAGGACATACAGTAACGTGCATAGATATAGACGAGGCAAAAGTAGAGAAAATGAGCCAAGGGCAATCATCTATTTATGAACCGGGTTTGGATGAATTAATGAAACAAAACATCCAAGAGGGCCGGTTATACTTCACAACAGATCATAAAACCGGTTTTGAAAATGCGGATGTTATTTATATCGCAGTCGGAACCCCGGAAAATGCGGAGGGTGCTGCAGATCTCTCTTATGTGATGAAGGCTGCTGAGGATATTGCGGCACATATCAGAAAAGATGCGATTGTAGTAACCAAAAGTACCGTGCCGGTTGGAACCAATGAAAAAATCAAGCAGACTATTATGCTTAATCTCGTAAACGACGTCCATGTCGATATTGTTTCAAACCCTGAGTTTCTTAAAGAGGGGTCGGCAATCTATGATTCTTTTAATGGAGATCGAATTGTCGTTGGTGCCGATAATGAGAAGGCGGCAAATGTCATCGAAGAAATCAATAAGCCTTTCGGTGTTTCCGTATATAAAACAGATATCCGAAGCGCTGAAATGATCAAATATGCTTCCAATGCATTCCTGGCAACCAAAATTAGCTTTATCAACGAGATAGCCAATATCTGTGAATTGGTTGATGCCAATGTAGATCAAGTGGCAGAAGGGGTAGGGATGGATCAGCGAATCGGCGACAAGTTCCTGAAGGCGGGAATAGGCTATGGCGGGTCATGCTTTCCAAAGGATACCAAGGCATTGATCAAGATTGCGGGAAACGTAAACTATGATTTTGAGTTACTAAAAGGCGTTGTACATGTCAATAAGAAACAGCAGGCACTCCTAATCGATAAGCTCTATGATCGTTTCCCTTCTATAAAAGGCAAACGAGTGGCGGTACTGGGGCTTGCTTTTAAACCGAACACAGATGATATGCGAGAGGCAGCTTCTTTGATTGTCACTGAAAAATTAATCGAGCAGGGCGCAGAAGTTATCGGCTATGATCCTATCGCTACGAATAACGCCAAAAGGCTTTTAAGCAGCAAAATGACCTATGCTGATAGTGTTGAGGATGCGATTAAGCATAGTGATGTTGCACTGATTCTGACAGAGTGGGATGAAATAAAGAATATCGATCTCCATGCATTCCAAACCATGAAGACACCGATTGTTCTTGACGGCAGAAACTGCTTTGATTTGGAAACGATGAAGGCAAACGGCATCGAATATCATTCGGTCGGACGTCCTTCCGTCTACCAAAATGAAGAAGTGCTGATTCATACAGAATGAGGTGGTGGCCGACCGTGAAACAGATTGTGAAGCATTGAAAGTGAAAAAGCATAGCGAATGATCAGCCACTATTCAAAGGACGCCAATAAAAGATCGGGATAAACGAATTTTCATGATGGGAGATTGGCAAGTGCTGCCAATGGAATTGGAGAAGCATTCTAAAGTGGATATATCCTGTTGTGTTAAATCTTTTAGAAGAAGCTGCGGCAATCAAGCCGGCAGTCTAATATATCATTCGTGAAAGGATGAGGAAGTATGAAAAAAGATGTCGTGATCTATACAGCCATTTCAAAGGGATATGATGATTTAAAAATACCATATAGTGTTTCAGACAGATGTGATTACGTTTGTTTTACCGATGATCCATCGCTCCATGGCGGACCGTGGGATGTCAGACCTTTTCCGAATGAGGATCAGGGACTGGATCAAATAAGAAAATGCAGACAGGTGAAAATACAGCCGCATGTCTTTTTGCCGGAGTATCAATACAGCATTTGGGTGGATGGGAATATCGAGATTACGGCAGATATTGATGAATTAATTGAAAAGCATTTCGATCAGCCGGGTCCAGGATTTCTTTCATTTGATCATCCATGGAGAGACTGCATCTATGTGGAGGCAGAAGGTGTCATTGAAAATAAGAAAGGGATTGAAATCGGGTATGGTGACAGAAGAGTACGGGATCAAATGGCAAAATACCGTGCTGAAGGCATGCCGGAAAAGAATGGCTTAATTGAAAGTAATGTTATTATGCGAAAACATACGCCGGAAGTAAAGAAAGTAATGGATCAATGGTGGCAGGAAGTCAAAACACACAGCCGCAGGGATCAGTTAAGCTTTAATTACGTGGCATGGAAAAATAATTTCAGCTATGGCCATCTGGAGGGCTGCAGCAGATGGAATACAAATAAATATTTTGAAATCAAATATGAACATTCCGCTGCACCTACTACAGCTAATGACACAACCTTTGCCGAGGAGCAGTTTTAGCAAAGACATGTCAGAACAATTTAGGAAATAGCATTATCAGTATGAAAAGATGTGATGGGTTCTCTGCCCTTCACGTCTAATATCTTTTTAGTTTCAGGAATTAAATTAGTACAGCAGAAAGAGGCATAGGTTATTTCATCTCTGGAACACATAAGGGTTAGCTTAAATATTGGACAGGCTGTTGCTTATTCTTTAATAAATGCAATATAGGAATGAACCATTATTAAGAAAAAACTAATGAGGTGAAGGAAAATGGAAGAGCGAATATCTGATGTGAACAGTGAGGATCAGCCTGCTGAGAAGAGGGCAAGAAAAAAGCTTCGATTGATTGCATCTGTTTCTACCTTTGGCGGGCTGCTCTTTGGTTATGATACGGGTGTTATCAATGGGGCATTGCCTTTTATGGCACAGCCGGATCAATTGAATTTAAATGCAACTACACAGGGGATTGTAACGAGTTCCCTGATTTTTGGTGCCGCTTTTGGTGCCATTTTTGGTGGACAGCTTTCCGACAGGCTAGGCCGTAAAAAGGTTATCATGTATCTGGCCGTTCTCTTTTTTATCGCAACTTTGGGCTGTGCCTTTGCGCCCGATGTTCCAATCATGGTTACTGCCAGAATTTTACTTGGTCTAGCAGTCGGGGGAGCATCTGTCATTGTACCGAGCTTCCTGGCTGAAATGTCGCCAACTGAGAAACGCGGCCGAATGGTAACACAAAATGAATTGATGATTGTCAGTGGCCAATTGCTTGCCTATGTATCCAATGCGATTCTTGGTGCAACGGTTGGAGCTCAGGATGCAAATGTTTGGCGTTATATGATTTTAATTGCAACCATTCCGGCAGTCCTGCTATGGTTTGGAATGCTGTTAGTGCCTCAAAGTCCACGCTGGCTTATCACGCAAGGAAGGTATAAAGAAGCATTGGATGTTATGAAACAGATTCGCTTTGGCAATCGGGCAGAAAAAGAAGTGGTAGAGATTCGAACGGCGCTGAAAGCAGAAAAGCAAATTGATCGCGCCTCCATAAAAGATCTGGCTATACCGTGGATACGGCGACTGGTTCTTCTGGGAATTGGTATAGGGATTGTCCAGCAAATAACTGGGGTCAACTCGATCATGTATTATGGAACAGAAATATTGCGAACAGCTGGATTCGGGACCGAAGCAGCATTGGTCGCCAATATTGCCAATGGTGTCATTTCCGTTCTGGCAACATTTGTCGGAATCTGGCTGCTTGGAAAAGTAGGACGCCGGCCAATGCTAATAACCGGTTTAATAGGAACAGCCTCTGCGCTGCTATTGATTGGTATATGCTCATTTTTATTTGAAGGTACTGCCATTTTACCGTACCTGGTCATTACATTGACGGTAACATTCCTCGCTTTCCAGCAGGGGGCGATATCACCGGTGACATGGCTGATGCTTGCAGAGATTTTCCCGTTGAAACTACGTGGGATCGGCATGGGTGTCAGTGTGTTCTGCCTCTGGATAACAAACTTTCTGATTAGTTTCTTGTTCCCAATATTACTTAGTGGAATCGGATTATCATCGACGTTCTTCCTGTTCTCCTTTATCGGATTGTTCGCAATTCTATTCGTGGTCAAATTTCTTCCGGAAACAAAAGGAATCTCGCTGGAAGCACTCGAACTCAAATTCAGACAATACGGGAACTAAATTAAAATTGAAGTGACACCCCCAATAAGGTGCCTGTCACTTCCCGAAATTTGTCGAATAATATTTGCCGCCCCCCCAGCTGTCCCCACTGCCCGGCTGCCTTCACCCGGCAGCCGCAAGCTGTGGTGCCTGCCACTCCCCGAAATTTGTCGATAGGGAGGGCGGGGTTTTTTATTGCTGTTATCGATGGTATAATATTCCCATAAGGTATGAGGGGATGGGAAGCATGAACTCTTTTTCGGTAACAAAAATACTGAATAACAATGTGCTCATTGCTGCGGACCTCCAAGGAAATGAAGTTGTGCTTATTGGAAAAGGTCTCGGTTTTAACAGGAAAAAGAATGACACGATCGCAGAAGAAACTGTTGAGAAGCTATTCGTTCTCCGCAATGAGGATGAGCAGGAAAATTATAAAAAACTTCTGCAGGAAATAGATGATCATACATTAAATGCAATTGTCTCTGCTATTGAGATTATTAAAAATAGATCTAATTCGATGCTGAATGAAAATGTGCATGTTGCCTTGACAGACCATATCGTAATTGCGATAAGTCGCTTGCTGAAAGGCGGAGTTATACGAAATCCATTTTTAACCGAAACGAAAGCGCTTTACCCTGGAGAATATGAGATTGCGGCAGAAGTGGTCAATTATATCAATCAATCCTTGGATATTGATTTGCCTGAAGGGGAAATTGGATTTATCGCACTCCACGTCCATAGCGCAATCACAGATAAAACCATATCGGAAATCAATCGCTATTCTCAGCTTGTTACGACATTAATCCGGGTAATAGAGAAACAATTCCAGATTACGATAGATCCCAAAAGCATCGATTACATAAGGCTGATCCGTCATCTGCGTTATACCGTTGAACGAGTACAGAACGGTGAAAAACTGGAGGAACCAAAAAAAATCAGGGACCTATTGAAAAACGAATATCCAACATGTTATAATCTCTCGTGGAAACTTGTCAAAATCATGCAGCAGACATTGAAAAAGCAAGTTTATGATGCTGAGGCCGTCTATTTGACGATGCATTTGCAGCGTTTGACTGAAAAAGTAATCACACAATAAAAAATGAATAGCGTTGATATATTCTTACGTGTAACTGATTCGATTAGGCATGAGTAGGAACATGAAAATGTGATGGCAGGGTAAGCAAGTATGCTCTGTATCCTTTTTCGTTGTTTCTGCCATGCCTTTTTCATTTTTAAAATTGCTGCACTATCATTATAAAGGGAGAGAATGATTATGTTTAAAAAGACTTTTGGGGTACTGCAAAAAGTCGGCAAAGCATTGATGCTGCCAGTAGCGCTTTTACCTGCAGCAGGTCTTTTGCTAGGATTTGGAAACGCTGCCCAGCAAGAAACAATGATCGGTTATCTGCCATTTTTGCAAACGGACTGGATCCAGCTCATGGCAACGGTGATGGAAGATGCGGGCGGCATTATCTTTAACAACCTGCCGCTGATTTTCGCAGTCGGGGTTGCAATTGGCGTTGCCGCTGATGGTGCAGCTGGACTCGCAGCGCTGGTCGGATACCTTGTATTAAATCAGGTGATGGGATCCTGGATGGGAGTAACACCCGATCTGATTGCAGATGATCCAGGTTTTGCAAGTGTACTTGGCATTCCGACACTGCAGACAGGTGTGTTTGGAGGGATTATTGCTGGTTTGATTGCAGCATACAGTTTTAATAGATTCCATGATATCGAAATGCCATCATTCCTTGGCTTCTTTGCAGGAAAACGTTTTGTACCAATTGCTACAGCAGCATTTTCTTTTGCAGCAGGTCTATTGCTGATGATTGTATGGCCGCCAATACAGGAAGCAATGAACGCAGCTTCTTATTGGCTGATTGAAGAAGGAACCTATATTGCTGTATTTATGTTTGGTTTCATCAAACGTCTACTGATCCCGTTTGGATTGCATCATATTTTCCATGCGCCGTTCTGGTATGAGTTCGGGGTTTATACAAGTACTGCCGGAGAATTGGTTCGTGGTGATATGACGATTTTCTTCCAGCAATTAAAAGATGGAGTTGACATAACAACCGGGAATTTCATGGCGGGGGAATTTCCAATCATGATGTTTGGTCTGCCAGCAGCGGCACTTGCAATGTACCACACTGCACGGCCGGAAAAGAAAAAACTTGTTGCAGGTTTGCTCGGTTCAGCAGCACTGACATCTTTCCTGACAGGTATTACGGAACCACTCGAGTTTTCGTTCTTATTCGTATCACCGTTACTATTCTTTATTCACGCCATATTGGATGGTCTATCATTTGTCCTGATGACATTCCTTGGCGTCAATATCGGCTATACCTTCTCGGGTGGGGCGATCGACTTTCTGCTATTCGGGATTCTGCCGGGTAAAGAACCATGGTGGATTGCTATTGCAGTAGGTCTGGTATTCGCAGTTCTCTACTATTTCGTTTTCAGATATTTCATCAAGAAATTCAACCTGATGACACCGGGGCGTGAAGCAGATGAAGATGCTGATTCTGATTCGAAGGCTTTCGCTGGAAATCTTGCTTATAACGTACTTGAGGCGATGGGCGGAGAAGGGAATATTGCCCATCTGGATGCTTGCATCACCCGTTTGCGTGTTTCTGTAAATTCGATTAGCGATGTTGATAAGAACAAGCTGAAAAAATTGGGGGCGGCAGGGGTCTTGGAAGTGGGAGACAACATCCAGGCGATATTCGGACCGCGCTCTGAGATTATTAAAGGACAGATGCAGGACATTATCTCTGGTAAAAAACCTCGTCCAGCTGCAGAGATAGATCAGCAGTCGGATGCGGTAAGTCAGCAGATTGAAGAAGTAAACCCGAACGCATTGCAAAATGAAAAGATAGCTGAAGACATCGTATCACCTCTAAAAGGGGAAATTGTACTAATCACCGAGGTTCCCGACGAAGTATTTGCAGGGAAAATGATGGGAGATGGTTTTGCGATTATGCCTGCAGATGGACTTGTTGTCTCACCAGTTAACGGGAAAGTAATCAATGCCTTTCCAACGAAGCATGCTCTTGGTATCCAATCTGAAGGAGGGATAGAAATTATGATCCATGTTGGACTCGATACAGTTCATCTAAAAGGGGAAGGATTTGAATTACTGATTGAAGAGGGACAGGAAATCAAAGCGGGACAGCCTTTATTAAAAGCGGACCTGTCCTACATTGAAAAACACGCCAAATCAACCATCACGCCAATTGTCTTCACCAACCTGAGTGAAAGCGAAACAATCGTCATTAACAAACATGGCAATGTAGAATCTCAAGAAAAAGACATCATCGAAATTAACAGATAGGTGCCTGTCACTTCCCGAAATTTGTCGAATGGGGAAGGGTCGCTCTTTTGGCACTGGTATAGAACATACAGAGCGAATGAAAGAAGCTAGCACCCATCCGGAGCTAGCTTCTTTTAACATTAAAAGCAATCCTTCTTATTTTTTCAAAACAACGATCTGATCACCTTCATCTGCCAGAAATTTTCCGCGGAGTGTGATCATTTCAACGTTTCCATTCTTTTTCCGGATACAGAGCGGGACTCCATTCATTTCCATATCCTCTTTTTTAATGTCTGTCTTTGTTTGGACTTGAATGGTTTCAAGCTGATACCCTGTGTTAATTTTGCGGTTCAGTTCTTCAAAAACATCTTCCTCATTAAATAGCAAGTTTGATTTCAAGGATTCCGGCAAATGCTTGTAATCCACTCCACCCTCAGATCTGACCCGTAATGCGAAGGTGTCGTTATATCCAAATTCAGGCACATAGGATTGGCAGACAAGTGCGTTGTAAGAAGCATCGCCTGTCATTGCTAAAATTTTATTATAGGGTGTAAAGTCAATATCGAATTCTGCATGTTCTGCCAGGATTTCTCCGTGATAGATATCTATTCCATTTTGCCTCGCCTTCAATAAACGGGCGCTAGATGTATCGCTGACGAGTGCCGGAGTTCCCATCTCTTTTAAATGTTGGGAAAAGGCTATAGAAAAGCTGCTTGCGCCAACGATTAAAATCCCGGGCGCATCGTTATTTGCCAGTCCCGTTTTCTTCGCAAGTGGTCCCAATGAAAAACCATGGGCACACACTGTAATGAAGACAAGGGCAAATGTCAGCGCGGTGAGGATAGAAGCTTCCTCATAGCCTTCTTCCATTAGCATCGATGAAAAATATCCTGCAACGGTTAGTGCCACGATTCCCCGTGGTGCAATCCATCCAATCAGCGTTTTTTCCGCAAATGTCAATTCGGTTCCGATTGTAGATATCCAAATGGATAGCGGACGTACCAGGAACAGCATGATCAGAACAAAACTGATAATTGGCCAAGTGAATATATCGGTAAGGGTTTCTCTGGTTAGAGACGCGGTCAATAAAATAAAAACCGTAGAAGTCAAAATGACCGATATGTTTTCAACAAAATGCCCAATGCTGCCAATCGATGATACATGTTTTTTTATCCGGGCAACGGTAAGTCCCATGACCGTAACAGCAAGCATTCCCGTCTCATGCATGATCGCTTCAGCAATTGTAAAACTAAGCAGTACAAAGGAAAGGATAATTGCCGATTTAAGATATTCCGGAAATAGTCCTTTGCTTACCATAATGCTTACAACCAATCCAATAATATATCCCGCAATCGCTGCCAGTATTCCACCAAGGAAAAACTGGAATAAATCGAATAATGTCAGTGCATCACTGCTGATGACCTTAAAGATTTCATAAGAAAAAAGTGCAAGTAATGGGCCAATAGGGTCGACAATTATGCCCTCCCACTTTAAAATGGCGGATACTCTTGGTTTTAATTTTGCCTGTCTAAGAAGCGGGATAATGACTGTCGGTCCAGTCACAACGAATAAACCGCCGATCATGAAGGCAACCTCAATGCTAAGTCCAGCAAAGAAATGGGCAGCAAGCGATCCGCCAATCCAGGATATAAATACACCAATCGTGATAATCCGCATAACAGATTTGGAGACGCCTTTAATCTCGCGGACATCTAAGCTTGAGCTTCCTTCAAACAAAATCACTGCTACCGCAAGAGATATCAGCGGACTATAAATATTGCCAAGTGCCTGTTCGGGATTCACAAGCCCAAGAATCGGTCCAATCAGCAATCCGGCAACGGACATAATGACGATAGATGGCCATTGGATTCTCCAAGCAAGCCATTGGGAGAAAATCCCTAATATGATGACAATTACGATACTGAGCAACGCAATATCCCCCAAAACATTCTCCTCCATTCAGTAAATAAGAATATAAAAAGATTTTACCATTTTGTAGAAAGAAGTCTAATTTTAAGGTGCCTGTCACTTCCCGGTTTTTGTCCTATTTTGTCGAACAGATAATATTATAGAAATATTGCGACATCTTTTGCGCAGATATATTATAATGATTCTATAGACAAAATTCGAGGGGGCCTTCTATTGTTATTTACCAAATCTAAATCCATATCCATATCTCAAAAAATAGAAAATGGCAATCAGGATGCCGGAAATAAAGAGCAATATATTGATCGGCAGGTACAAGTTGCTGTCGATCAGTTAAAGGGCGTTGTGGAGCAAATGAAGAATGCAGCAGGAAAGCTTGACGAAACTTCTGTCTCCAGTAAGGAAAGCATGGACAAGTTAATGTCTCATAGTGAAAAGACGGTGTCCTATACGTCTCAGGTTTCAGAAAGGATGGAAGCAATCGAAGCTTCTGCCATTAACATTTCAGCATCATCGCAGGAAATCCTGTCCAATAGTCAAAATTCCCATGATGATTTAAGTATCTCCTTGAAGTCCCTTATCGAATTGCAAGAAAGATTTAATGAAATCAGTAAGAGCCATACACAGCTGCTTGAACAAATGAACCATTTAGTCCATCATTCTAAGAATATATTCGATGTCGTACACTTGATTGGAGCAATTTCCAAAAAGACAAGAATACTCGCATTGAATGCCTCCATAGAAGCGGCTCGGGCAGGAGAACATGGCAGGGGATTTTCCATTGTTGCGCATGAAGTCGGAGAATTAGCGAATCAAACTTCTAAAGCAGTTGAGGAAACGAGTCAGCATATCCAGCTTATACAGGAAGAGGTCAATGTATCGACCAACATGGTTGAAAGCGAAATGAGCCAAGTGGATGAAGGATCAAAGGAATTAGGGCATGTACTGGATTATATGCACACATTTGAAACGGACCTTAGTCATATCACGAAGCTGGTAACCAAATCAACATTATCAGTCGAAGGGCAATCAGAGAGTGTACAGGAAATAGCGGGGCTGCTGAACCAAATCTCACAAATGTCCATTCACAATAAGGACTATGCCTATCGGGTGACAGAGGATTTAGATGAGCAGCTTAGAAATGTGGAGCAGATCATTGGCATTAACCAGTCACTTACAACAACTTCAGATGAGCTGCAAAGCCTCATTAAAAAAGATCTCTCTGTAACGGGAATGGAACAATTTGACCGTGCTTTAATCGAAAAGATGAAGCATGATATGAAACGGTTGTTGGATGCAAAAAAATTAACAGCTATGGATCCGTCCATTCACAATGCTGTTCTGGACGAATTTTTACTAGCAAATCCGCAGCTGGAAGCAATCTGGTCAAATCAATTGGATGGTACGTTTGTTTATTCTAATCCCCCTGCTGCATTGGTTAATGCAAAAGCACGGCCATGGTTTATAGAGGCAGTAAATGGAAAGGTCTATGTATCGGAAATATATACTTCTGCACTAACAAAAAATTTATGTTTGACGCTATCCTTTCCGATTATAGAAGAGGGGATTACTGTTGGTGTTTTAGGAATCGACCTGACTCTCGGCCAAACAGACCAGCATGCCCAGCTTTTATTGAATGATTAAAAAGGAGAAGGAATTATTAAATTGATAGAATCATTGGCTTTATAAACAGAAATGGTGCTACGCAAAAGATAGAGTTACAGCAGAAGCTCAATCTTGATCACTATACACTCAATCAGACGATTGTTTCATTGAAGCAGCAGCAATTAATTATCGAGGTTGCCCCTAATCTGTTCGCTCTCACATCGAAGGCGAGACAGGAAATAATGGCTGAGAATCAATTGAAACAGCAGAGGCTGGCTGAGGAAACACGACAGAGAGAAGAAATCGCAGTTAGTCAGATTTCACAGCTGAACGAAAAGATCGCAAAGCTGGAAGAAAAGGTTCGCGTATTAAGCGGGGAACTGCGGACACGCGATGAGCAAATTAGAAATCTGCAAATTCATATGAAATCGGTAATGGGAAAAAACAGAAATCAGCATAAAGAAGACAGGAATCAGGATAAAAAAATCCGGCAGAATACAGTTAATCGGAGTACAGCCTATCCAGCAATGCCATTATCCGCTGAAGCTGCAATGTGGCTCGATATGGGAAGCAGGGAACATGAGCGGCAAATTGTGACAGGAGAACTGGAAACGTATGACCCGCGCCATGATCGCTCGAATATAGGATATATGGATGATGATGAGAGATATTTTCAGCGGCTAAGAGATGGTGAGGAGTGATAACGGAAGTGACAGCCGAGGCGCGGCCTGAGCTCCGGTTCAACCATGGCCGGGCTCTATCTGAGGCGCAATCCGGCACGAGCTCCAGCCCAGTTCCAGACAAGGCTCGACCTCAGTTTGCCGCAGCGACCAAGCTCTGTCCGAGGCGCGCCTGAGCTCCAGATCCAAGCCCAGCCATGGCCCGACTCTGTCCGTGGCCTGAACTGAGCTCCAGCTCCAACTCTAGTCCCGGCCTCCTGCTGTCACTTCCACTTCTCATTTTTCTCCAGCAATCTCGAGTAGTTACATATCGAAGCATTTAATCAATTTCTTACCGTATTAGCGGGTTTCTATATAAAATATTCTTGTCTCTCTATTGATTTCCCCTTTTTCTGTTGCCGCCTCAAATGTTACCACATGAAATTTTTCCTGCAGGGGCTCCTTCAACTGAATACTTGAGATGGATTTTTCCGAATCATATTGTGCATTGTAAGAAATGCCATCAACAATAATTCTAAGGCTGTCTGGATCAATTTTAGAACCGGATTCGGCATTGATAGCTGCTGAGAGCGAAGGTGTTTTACTGTCCACTTTTTCTCCCATCTCCAAATCGGGTTGGATTACCAGTTCATTGCCAGTCCCGCTATAGGGATTAACCTCTGCCGCCTGTTCAACGTCCATGAGCAGCCGGAGAGTGTTTTTGCCTAGTATTTTTTCTATATCCTCATTGGAATATCCCCTGTCAATCAGTTCATTTGTGATTTTTGGGAGATCCGTAACATCCTTGATATCGGCAGGCATACCAGAACCGTCAAAGTCAGAACCGAGAGCGACATGATCGACACCGATCAGGTTGACCGCATAGTCGATATGATCGACAACATCCTTTACATTGGCCTGTCCTGTCCCGGTTAAAAATTCCGGATAAAAGACAATTCCGACCACACCGCCGTTTTCGGCAAGGGCTTTCAGCTGCTCGTCGGATAGGTTGCGCTGATGATCATGCAGGGATTTGACACCAGAGTGTGTCGCCATGATAGGGGCTTCAGTAGTTTCGATGACATCCCAGAATGCAGACTCAGCCATGTGGGAAACATCAATAATCATCCCCAATTTATTCATTTCTGCAGCTACTTGTTCCCCAAGCTCTGTTAAGCCGCCGTGGGAAGGTGTTTTTGCAGGATCGTTGTATACCTCGTTTGCACCTTCGCTTAGTGCATTGGAATAATTCCAGTTGAATCCAACAGCTTTTACTCCGAGGTCATAATATTGATGCAGCAGTCCAATAGCGTTGGTCTCATCAAACGAGTATCCGCCTTCGATCGATGGAATGGCAGCAGTTTTCCCTTCACGGACTGTATTCAAAACATCCAGTGAGGTCGAGGCAATTTTAAAATTCTCTGTGTTGTTTTCTTCTGTCCAATAGAGAGCATGAAGCAATGCCAATGTTCGACTGATATTACGTGGTGTATTGCCGTAATAATCAGTAGTATAAGCGGCAAAAAATCCAGCATCCAATCCGCCTTTCTGAAGCTTCTCTATGTCGATGTGAAGGGAAGTGTCCTCACCAATATTAACCTCAGGCAGCCAGGTTTCTTGGTTAATGACATTCATCATCGTGTCGATATGACCATCAACCACAGTGGAGGCAAAATGGATATTATCCTGATTCTGCTCCTGCTGTTCAGCAGGCTTGAAAGTGTCTACTAGTTTTTCAATCTCGGGGACTGGATTCGATGTATTCAGCAATAAAGAAATAATGAACCAAAAAATGGTGATAGGCATTCCCGAATCTCCTTTAAATGTATAGTTGAATCAATTGTACTATTTTGGAAGGTGCCTGTCACTTCCCGAATTTTGTCGGATAATAGTAAGAAAAGCCAGCTCATGCTGGATGCAAGAGCTGGCTCCTTATTGAATCGTTCTTTCATTATTATTTGCAGCCGGAAAGGGTTATCATAAGCCACTGCCGGTTCATTATACCTGCTTGTAACTGTTATACGACAGACTGATTTTTCTTCTCTGCTTTTACAAGCTGGCCGCCATTTTCGATGAACTGCTGAATCCCTTCTGCTGCTCTATAGGCTAGTGCGCCGACAGTACCTGTAGGGTTATAGCCGCCATTATGGACAAATGCTGAAGCACCTACGACAAATACGTTGTCGACATCCCACATCTGTAAGTAGTTATTGACTGCCGAGGTTTCTGGATCGGCTCCCATGATCACACCACCAGTATTATGGGTAGTTTGATATGGAACGACATCCCAGTGATCTGAAATGGTTCTTTCTTCAACTGTGTTGGCTCCCATTTCCTTTAATATCTCTGCCCCGCGTTTTGATAGATATTCATATAGTCCTCTATCCTGATCAGTGAAATCATAGGTTAAACGAAGCAATGGATTTCCATAGCTATCGGTATATTCGGGATCAAGATCCATGTAATTGTTTTTATGCGGGATTGAAGCGCCTTGAGCACCTACTGAAAGGGAACGGTTAAAGTACTGGAGCGACGTTTGTTTAAATTCACTTCCCCAGCTTGGTGTCCCGCTTGGAACTGGATTATTGGCAATAGGCCGTCTCCCTGTCTGGGTAATGGAAAGCGATCCGCCATGGATAAAATCAAGATCGGAATGATCGAAGTTATCCCCATTAAAATCATCGACGGTTGCACCTAATGCACCGGCCCCCATGAAAGTATTGAATTTCTCATCCTCAAAATAACCGGTTGCACCGCCCAAAATCTGATAGCAATAGTTTTTGCCGATGACGCCTTCACCAGTTTCCGGATTGTAGGGACGTCCAAGTTTTGATTGCAACAGTAAACGTGTGTTATTCATTACATAGCTTGTCAGTACGACAACATCTGCTGGCTGTTCGAATTCTTCACCGCTTTTGACGTCAACATAACGAACGCCTGTTGCAGTGCCGCTATCATCATGAAGGATTTCCAGAACATTGGCATCTGTCCGCAGTTCAAAATTACCCGTATTCTGTGCAGTAGGAATTACAGTGACATTCGGAGATGTTTTTGCTCCGTATTCGCAGCCGAAACGTTCACAGTACCCGCAATATTGGCAAGCATTAATTGTTTGGCCATCCGGATTTTCATACGCCTCCGATAAATTGGCGGACGGCATCATGAACGGATGGAGGTCGAGATTGGTAGCAGCCTCCTTAAACCGGTCCAGGATTGGTGTGCTTATCATAGGTGGGGTTGGATACGGTTCAGATCTTGGAGGTCCTAATGGCATTTCTTCACCACTAATACCTGCAGTTTGCTCATACTTATAAAAGTAGGGCTCCATTTCGTCATAGGTAATGCCCCAGTCCTGCAATGTATAATCAGGACCAAGCTTGTCCGGTCCATATTTTTCATCGGTCATTGTTTTAATTTCAAAGTCGTAGGGGAGAAAACGCCATGTCTGTCCATTCCAGTGAACTCCTGCTCCTCCAACACCTTCGCCAGGAAGGAAAGACCCCCATTGGCGCATTGGCAGCGCTTTTTCTTCCAGTGAATTGCGTGCAGTAACGGTTTCTTTCGAAGCGTCCTGCATCAAATCTAGTCGGATTGCATAGCGGTATTCATCATGCACCTGCTGGAAGTCTGCTGTTGAACGGTCCTCGCCTCGCTCTAAACCAACGACCTTAATTCCTGCTTTTGCCAGTTCAGCAGCGATGATGCCGCCTCCCCAGCCTACTCCTACAATAACAACGGGTACTTTATCCAATTTTGTTGCCATGAATATGTAAGCCTCCTAATATAGTTTTATTGAATCATTTTCAGAATGTAACTTTCGCAAAAAAATATACGCAAAAACTGGGTGAAACTATTTCCGTTTCTACCCGTACTAGTGATTACTTAATGATTGCGGATCCATTTCAACAAAATCTTCACTTTCAATTTCGTTTATATAGCTCATGATACTGCCGGGATATTCTTTCATCTGCCAGCCTTCCATATTGTTATTCCCGCCATACATTGGGTCTGAATAAACACCGGCAAGGGTAGCAGAACGCAGCAGGCTGAAGAAGGTATTGGAAGTAACCCCTTTCATTTGGACTTCCTCGTTTTGAAATTTTGTTAGAATTTCATCCTGCTGATCTCCTTCAATCTCTGTGAAAGATGCATCGAATTGATTCTGGCTTTCGCGATCGAGTGCACGGACACCTTGGAGGAAAACCTCATTTCTTCTTAAACGAGTCTGATAACCTTGATAGTCTGTACCCGGATAGAAAGGTCCCTGCATATATTCCCTCTCATTATTTCCGTATCCGCTTGCCATTTGATGGTCAATGAAATAAGGTACTGCTAATTGAATGGCTCCAGGCCCATTGTCGTCTTCTGGGAAAATTCGTTCTGTTGCTGCGCTCAAAACATCAAAATCTTTCTGTCTTTTAAAGAACATTCGAGCCTGCTGGAAATTCTGCTGCTCAGTCTGTTGGCCGGTTTCAGGGGCTGTTTGCTCTGTTTCCGTACCTAAATTGCCACCAAGTAAGGAACCTAAAATACTTCCCCCAACAACACCGCCAGCCACATATCCTGAGCTTCTCAAAAATTTACGCCGCGATAAATCCACTTTGTTTTTTTCTTCTGGCATTGTTACAACCCCCTTAAAAATTGATTTTTCCTGATTGTTTTGAGTATACCCTACATTCGTAAACACTATACCCTTTAGAAATAATTATAAAACATAAAATTTAGAATATTCAACTGTGACGTATTTGAGTGCCTGTCACTTCCCGAAATTTGTCGAATCTGCGCAGTCTGGGCTGGTGCCTGTCACTTCCCGAAATTTGTCGAATGGCGGTGTTGGTTTTATTTTATTTGCAGAGGCAAAGCGTTTGCTCCATAAAAAAGGAAGAGAGACGAATGTCACTCTTCCGGTGTTACAGTATAATAATTATCCTGATAAAAATAATTCGGCTTTTGGACGGTATTGTTATAGGGCTTGTGCCACATATGGGTTGTGGCTGGAGATAACGGCGGAATCAGCCATGACCATTTTCCGGTTACATCTCTTCCGGCCTTTTCTTCCTGTTCCTCAAACGCCTGGAATTGTTTCGCCGCAGTATGATGGTCGACAATGGTTACACCGTATTTTTTAAACGAGTCAAGTACCGCTGCATTCATTTCCACAAGTGCACGATCACGCCATAATGAACTTTCCCGTTTCGTATCAAGTCCCATTTTCTCAGCAAAAGCGGGCAGCAAGTTATACCGCTTTTCGTCGGCAAGATTCCTGGCTCCGATTTCAGTGCCCATATACCACCCGTTGAATGGGGCAGTTACATAATTTATTCCGCCAATTTCCAGACGCATATCCGAGATAATCGGCACACTGTACCATTTTAAATTCAGCTCTGAAATGGCTGGGAAATCACGATGTTCAATCGATATTTCAGTAGTAATAGATGCGGGGATATTCCTGAACTCTGGAGGATTATTATCAATCTGCACGACTAAAGGCAATAGATCAAAGGCGGTTCCTTTTCCTTTCCATCCTAATTGAAGGCATTGCTCGGTAAAGTCAGCAGAATCTGGATCGCCTGTCACACCCTCTTCGGTACGGTAACCAGCATATCGCAGCAGTTGATGATTCCATATTTTGACCTTTTTCTGGTTATTGGTTTCCGGTCGGAAGATGGTAATCAAGGGCTTAACTTTCCCATTATTAGTCGCAGTTTTTATATGGTTGAACAAATACTGAAAAACATCCTCGCTAGATTCGGCATCCCGAGCATCAATGACTTCCATACGCTCCCAAAATAATCGCCCAATACAGCGGTTGGAATTACGCCAGGCAACCTTGGCACCATATACCAGCTCATCATATGTATGCTGGTAAGCGCCTGTGGCGTGAATCTGATCATCGATTTCTTTCCATCTGTTTTTTAAGCCATCTAGGGATTTGCCGGTTTCATGATAATACTGTGTGATAAACTTATGTGCTTCTTCGGTGATCTGCATTGTTACTTCCATTACCTTAACCTCCTGTGCTGCCTGCAGAAAAAGCGGGAAGCACGGACGCTTAAGTGCCTGTCACTTCCCGAAATTTGTCGAAAGCTATTGTGCACCACAGCATTTTTTAAATTTCTTTCCGCTGCCGCAGATGCATGGATCATTTCTTCCGATTCCTTTGCTTTTAGCTTCTTCCTGAATCATTTTTTTCTGTTCGTGTTCCCAGTGTCTGTCGGTCTCTGCAATCTCCCGCTTCCATTCCAGAAGTTGTGGGTGATCTATTCCGTTAATCATGCAGTTGGGATAGAGTACTTCTGTCAAATCCACCATTGCCGCATCATATCCGTCTTCGAGCATCTGTACGATCTTTGGAATTGCTTTTGTTGAAAGCTGGAGGCAAAGTGACTCGGCAATTAATGTTTTACTCGTTATATCTTTCTCTTGATCAAGATGGCGGAGCAATGTTTCTTCTGCTTTCGGATGTTTGAGACTGGCGAAAATATCGAGTGCCGCAATTGCGGTATCCTCATGTTCAATATATTTTTCCACAGCATCGAGTACTTCCTCGGTACCGATTTTGATTAAAGCTGCAACAACTTCCTCAACCAAAAGATCATCTTCTGACTGCACCAGAAGTGTCGCCAAATCGGGTATAAGAGGAACTGCTCTTAGTTCTCCTGCAGCATAAATATGATAGACTCCATTCATATACAAGAAATCTTCATCTGCTTTTTCTTTGATGGCCAGACGAATCTGCTCTATGCCATCTTCAGCATATTCACCACGCTTGATCAATTCCTGGAAAATCCGCTTACCATATAAAAAGCTGTCAGCATCAAAGCTGTGATCGAGGCTATTCATCAATTCTCCAGCTGCCGTATAAAGCTGCTCAGAGTCCAAATCCAGTAATTTCAATATCTTGTCCATCTTGGTTTTGCTGATATATGGTCTCAGTCTCTCTTCATAAGCAGAGAAAAGCTCTGTCGGGCAATAATCTAAGATAGTAAGATACCATTTGTAATGGCCATCCTTTCTATCCAGACGGTTTAAAACCTCTAAAAGCACCTTCTCCGTTACCGGAAGATTTCTTGTATAATGTATAATCGGGTTTGCTCTGAAGTCTGGGCGAACCTTGCCCATCGCTTGTAAAGCAAGCAAAAAGGTCTTCTCAGATCCGGTATAAGACCGTTCAATTGCTTCCAGCGCAAAGTCCCTAACATGTTTATCATCACTTACAATAAAAGGTTCAACCATATCTAGAAAATTCATCATCACATCTGACCTACTTTCGCCCTAATTGTACAATAAACGGCAGGTGCCTGTCACTTCCCGAAATTTGTCGAAAACCGAACAGTAACAGGCACCACCCGAATTTTGTCGAATCCGGTGTGGTGCCTGCAGTTTGTACAATTTATTTATTTGTCAGTTTCTGTTGAACTGCTGCGTTCCCAGCATTCGATACCGTCCTGATCATCGAGGATATCTCTGT
Organism: Oceanobacillus massiliensis str. N'diop; assembly: GCF_000285495.1. Taxonomy (GTDB): domain Bacteria; phylum Bacillota; class Bacilli; order Bacillales; family Amphibacillaceae; genus Oceanobacillus; species Oceanobacillus massiliensis. Next base: position 463,899 of record NZ_HE610976.1, on the reverse strand, counting down.
AAAAGACGGGATCTTTTCCTGCCTTACGCTGCTGCATATAATCCTTAAGCGAATGGTTTGCGATCTTGAAGAGCCTGGTAATCGCATATAAGTTTATGAGTGCCATTATAGCCATTGTCAAATCGGCCAGCGCCCATACGATATCGAATGTAGCAAACGTACCAAAAACTACCATGGCAAGCACTGCAATCCGGTAGAGAAACAGTCCCAGCTTGCTATTTTTAATATATGCGATATTGCTTTCTCCATAGTAATAGTTTCCTAAAATAGAACTGAAGGCAAAAAGGAAGATTGCAATCGCGATAAAGATTCCCGACCAATCACCAAGTGTCTGATTGAAAGCCGTTTGTGTTATCTGAATACCATTATCTTCACTGCCGGCAAATCCGCCAGCAGTAAGGATTACAAATCCTGTTGCCGTACAGACAAGGATAGTATCAAAGAATACTCCCAGCGCCTGAATGAGACCTTGTTTAACCGGATGGCTCACTTCAGCCGTAGCTGCTGCGTTGGGAGCTGCACCCATTCCGGCTTCGTTTGAAAAGAGTCCCCGTTTGATACCCATCATAATGGCAGCACCAAATCCACCACCAGCAACCTGCTGAATGCCAAATGCGTTTGCGAAAATAAGCGAAAACATATCTGGAATTGCCGAAACATTCATTACTAAGATAATCACGGCCAGAATGATATACAGTACTGCCATAAACGGAACGATTATCTGAGAAACATTAGCGATGCTTTTTAATCCACCAAAAATCACGAGCGCTGTCAAAATTGTCAGTACTACAGCAATCAGTGTGGGGCTTAAAGAATACTGTCCAGCAAAGGCCAGGCTAATGGTATTGGACTGAACAGAATTAAAGACAAGTCCATATGTAAATGTGATAATTACAGCAAATGCTATACCAAGCCAGCGATTCTTCAATCCCTTTTCAATATAATAAGCAGGACCTCCACGGTACTGATTGCCATCCCTGACTTTATAAATCTGGGCGAGTGTGCTCTCGATAAATCCTGATGCGGCACCCAGAAGTGCAATCATCCACATCCAGAATAATGCTCCAGGTCCGCCAAGTGCCACTGCTGAAGCAACCCCTGCCATATTTCCGGTTCCAACCCGCGAAGCAGCACTGATTGCAAATGCCTGAAATGAGCTTATTCCCTTTTTCCCGGAAGAATCAAATGCCTGTTTATCCGTAATAACCCGAAACATCTCAGGGATCGTCCTGAATTGCACAAATCGCGTTCTGATGGTGTAGTAAAGACCCAACCCAATTAAAGCGATTATTAAAATGTATCCCCATAAATAATCATTTATATTTCCAATGACCTCTTGTAAAAATTCCATCCGAAACACTCCTTAAATAATATATAGTAGTCCATACCCTAAAACCATAAGTGCCTGTCACTTCCCGGTTTTTGTCGAAATCTGTCAGCTGGTCTAGCCTAGTTGCGGCGCTGGGAAAAGTGACTCAGAATCCTTAACAGGTCCATAAACAGATTAATGAAATCCAGATAAAGATTCAATGCAAGCCTTGGGATATCCTTCTCTGAAAGATGCCTGTGCTTGATCTGATTAAAATCATAAACAATATAAACCGAAAATAGGACTGCTGAAATAATGGTTACAAGCAAGATTGTAGTATCTGACTGCGGTACGAAGAAATTAAATAGGCTAAAAGCGATAAGGCCAATTAATATGATGAACAGAATGGAGCCGATGAACGATAAATCTTTTTTTATTATCCATCCGAATATCCCTAATAAGACAAAAATGATGAGTGCAAGGATAAATGCCAGCAGTACTATTTCTGCCCCAACTTCACTAAGGTAGTAATAGATTGCCGGATACATCGTGAGCCCCGATACCGCTACAAACAGAAACAGAAATGAATAGCCAATCTTTCTTCTCCTTCTTAGTATGGCAGCTGTGATGAGCATAACCACTTCCAATATCATCAGTGGCAGCATGAAAGACTGTGGAACGAATTGACCGAAATATATTCCAGCGCAAGCAACGGCGAGAGTGAGTACAAAAATCCGAAGCAGCTTATTTAGCAATTCCCTTTTATTCATCAGTTAAAGCCACCTTACGATCATTTTTCGACAAAATTCGGGAAGTGACAGGCACCTTAGCCGTAGTCCAGCTGTTGATGAGGGTTTCTATTGCGCCTTCCAATTGGTCCTCAGCGATACCGGCGAATCCGAGGATGATTTTTGGCGGAGATTCATAATTCTTACCCATAGAGTAGGCGGAGAGGGGATAGACCCTTATGCCTTTCTCAGCTGCCCGTTTGATAAGTCCTTGCTCTGTCATACCGTTTTTTACGGAAAGTACGATATGCAGGCCGGACTGTTCACCAATTACGGAAACAGTATCTTCATACGGTGTCAGAAGTTCCATTATTTTTTCGAGTTTGCGGCGATAGATTTTTCTCATCCGGTTTAAATGTCTTTCGAAATCTCCTTCTCGCATGAATTGGGAAAGAATATGCTGGTCAATTCGTGAAACAGAAGAATGGTAGAACTCTAATTCCTTATTATACCGAATAAGTAGTGGATTAGGCAAAACCATATAACTTATACGCAGTGAGGGAATCAGCGATTTGGAAAAAGATCCCAGATAAATGACCTTGTCTGCCTGATCCATACTTTTCAGCGAAGGAATGGATTTGCCGCTGTAACGGAATTCGCTATCGTAATCATCTTCTATAACATAACGGTTTTCATCAATAGATGCCCAGTTTAAAAGTTTTGTCCGCCGATTGACAGAAAGGACTGTACCATATGGGAAATGATGGGAAGGCGTTACATAGACTACATCCGGTTTTGTCTTTTCAAACGGTTCAATTTGAATTCCCTCTTCATCAACCTCCAGCGGATAAACCACGTTCGGATAGCCCTTTAATATACGCAAAATCAGATGGTATCCGGGATTTTCCACTCCGTAGACAATATCTTTTCCTAATAGAAGAACAAGCTGCTGCATCAAAATTTCGCTTCCTGCTCCAACGATAATATTTTCCGGAGCACACTGAATTCCGCGTGCATGATATAAATAATGCGCTATTTCTTGACGGAGTTCTGGCTCTCCTTTGGCATCCCCAAGCAAAAGCAAGTCATGGTGTTCCTTATCTATCGTATTTTTGGCGTGCTTTCTCCACTGTGCAAATGGGAAGCTTTTGGTGTCAACGAGGCTAGGGTGGAAATTATACTGCATTTCTGAATGTTTTTCAGCCGGTTTTTTCATTTCTTTATCATTAGGCTGGATGTATTCCAGATCCCCGCTTGCCATCACAAAATAGCCTCTGCGGGGAAGCGATTCAACATATCCCTCGGCAATTAACTGATCATAGGCGGTCTCCACCGTGTTCTGGCTAATGCTTAGAAATTCAGCAAGCTTGCGTTTGGAAGGCAGTTTAGTCCCGTATGCCAGGCGGCCTTCCGTAACTTCTTTTTTTATAAATAGATAAAGCTGCTCATACAAGGGAATATCAATTTCTCTATTTAAATGGCAGGATAACATCTCCATTTGCTGCCTCCAATATATCTGACCTGGTTATTTTTATGAAAACTGACTCTTTCAATAGTATCACTTAGTCTTATAATAAATGACATATTAGAAAATTACAAACTAAAATCAGGATGGAGTCGATAAGTATGGAAAAGATCTTAGGCAGCGAAACAGTTAAAAGGGGAATGGCGCAAATGCAAAAAGGTGGCGTTATCATGGATGTCATCAATGCCGAGCAGGCAAAAATTGCTGAAGCATCAGGTGCAGTCGCTGTAATGGCACTGGAGAGGGTACCTTCAGATATTCGTGCTGCTGGTGGAGTGGCAAGAATGGCAGATCCGCTAATTGTGGAGGAAGTACTGAACGCTGTATCCATTCCGGTTATGGCCAAAGCACGTATTGGACATATCTTGGAAGCAAGGGTGCTTGAGGCAATGGGCGTTGATTATATCGATGAAAGTGAAGTCTTAACTCCAGCCGATGAGGAGTACCATATTTTAAAGAGTGATTATACCGTACCATTTGTCTGTGGCTGCCGTGATTTAGGGGAGGCCGCCCGTCGCATTGGAGAGGGCGCAGCAATGCTTCGTACAAAAGGAGAACCGGGAACAGGAAATATTGTAGAGGCTGTACGTCACATGCGCAAGGTCCAGGCACAGGTACGAAAAGTTGTCCATATGAATGACGATGAATTGATGACGGAAGCTAAATTGCTTGGAGCACCATATGAGGTATTGAAGCAGATAAGGGCTGAAGGGAAACTTCCGGTTGTTAACTTTGCGGCTGGAGGAGTGGCAACCCCAGCAGATGCTGCGCTTATGATGGAACTTGGAGCAGATGGAGTCTTTGTAGGGTCAGGAATCTTTAAATCGGAAAATCCTTCGAAATTCGCCAGTGCGATTGTGCAGGCAACAACCTATTATAATGATTATGAGTTGATTGGAAAATTATCAAAAGAACTGGGCAGTGCCATGAAAGGAATCGACATCTCTAAATTGGCTGCCGAAGAAAGAATGCAGGAACGCGGCTGGTAACCTTCACTATAGATAAATAAACAAGACCGGTGCCCTCACCATGAGGTACCCGGTGAGGTGCCTGTCACTTCCCGAATTTTGTCGAATGGAAAAGGAAAGGGGCTGGGTTCATATGGGTGACGAAAAAGCTGCAATTGGTGTTCTCGGGCTGCAAGGTGCAGTTCAGGAACATTTAAAGCAAATTGAAAATCTTGGATTCAAGGGAATTAATGTGAAAAATCCTGATCAGTTCGATTTAATCGATGGGCTGATTATTCCGGGCGGGGAGAGTACTGCTATCAAAAATCTGATGACCAGATACGGCTTTATGGAACCGATAAAGAATTTTTCACAGACCGGCAAGCCTATTCTCGGTACCTGTGCCGGAATGGTATTGCTTGCAAAGGAAATCTCAGAATCGGAAGAAGTCCATCTAGGGCTAATGGATATCAAAGTAAAACGGAATGCATTCGGCCGTCAGCGTGACAGCTTTGAAGTCGCTTTGGATGTGAAGGGTTTACAACATCCATTTCCATCCGTTTTTATTCGAGCTCCATATATCGAAGCAGCAGGGAAAGCGGATGTGGAAGTATTAGCTGTTTACAATGAGAAAATTGTTGCAGCCCGCCAAGGAAATCTGGTGGTCTCATCTTTCCATCCGGAGCTAACAACGGACATCCGTTTCTTAGAGTTATTTACAGAAATGGTAACCGCACGGAACTTACCGCGGGAGGTGCCTAAGGAGGTGCCTGTCACTCCCCGAATTTTGTCGAAAATGTAATGTTAAAATGAATACTTTCAAAATGATTCTTAGGACACTTAAGATAGAAGTCCTAAAGATAGAACTAAAGTAGTAAAATTCTGTAGTCCTATGCTATGCCATAGATGAAACTATTTTGAATTAATGCCACTGTTGAATGCAGTGGCATTTTCTGTCGACAAATTTAGACATAAACCGGGAAGTGACAGGCACCATATCGACAGCGGATCAACAACTTTCTCAATTATTTTCTAAAATTCATTGTTTTTATGCTACTTTTTTCCTATAATAGATATTGATTACAAAATATAGAAAATTTAAACTATAACAAAATATGTCGCTGCTATCTTTGTAATTAAATAATGATGAGGGAATGGGGAGAGTAGATGGGAAAAGAATCAATAGGGTTATTTTATGATATTGTGGAAGAAAACGAGAGGAGAATACATTACCAGATACATAAACTGGGGATATATGACATGTACTCGCATTATATTAGATTCGATTATAACAGTCTTGAAGCGGATTGTAATACGTATTATATCTTTCAGCCAGATCAAGGTATTTTGCCCACCTATTTTAACCACATCATTCGGAACCGATTATTCGATTTACTGCAGCTTGAACCGACAAAACTTCAATATGATAAAATTATTCTCCACGAAGAGGCAGGAACATCAAGTTATACATATGGACCCATCGATCCTAGCATGCTGCAGCGCAGTAAATCAGTACAAACCTCTATCCATTTCAAATGGTTTTATCAATATGTACAACAGAACTTGCCGATAAAGGAAATTGCGGAATTGGAGGGGGTGCCGGTTGAAAACATAAAGTATTGGGGCAATGAAGCGAAACGAGAATTGAGAGGAAAAATTATTCGGATTTCCATTCCAGCTCATTATTTAAAAAATAAAGTTAAGTTGTAGTTGTGGCAGGCAGACTGAACTTTTGAAGCAAACAAATGGTTAGCTGAGGTTGTGAATCCACACGTACCAAAGCTAACCAATAATTCGACAATATTTGACAAAAACCGGGAAGTGACAGGCACCATCGTGTCTTACTTTTTGAGGAATTTGCTTCCCTTGCTTTTAGATCTTAGTTTCTCCATTAAATCGGATGATTTTTCTGCTTCCATCTGCGTTTTTTCAACATTTATGGAAACCGGTTTGAATTCCCCACCTTCCTTCTCAACATGAAAAACAGTCCCGATTTTGCTTCCTGCAGGCAATTTACTTTTATCTATAATTAGCTCTGTTTTATTTTTATCTATTAGAATGACAGCCGTTTCTCCTTCAAATCGATCGAGTATACCTTCCATTTTACCGCCTCCTCGTTCTATAATTTTCTGCCCATAGCTGAAAATCAATTATTATGGACAATCGCTGCCCATGGTTTCTATCCGCTTTTCGTCCGAAATGAAGAAAAATTTAGCACACCCCGAAACCCCGAAACCCCGAAACCCCGAAACCCCGAAACCCCGAAACCCCGAAACCCCGAAACCCCGAAACCCCGAAACCCCAAACCTACCAAATAAAAAATACTTCCTTATGTGCAGGCTAGTCCTTCACTTTTTATATCGGCGATCCTTGCTGGTCCAATCCCGCTAATCCGGCTTAAATCATCGACTGAGTTAAAAGGTCTCAAGTCAATTAAATCCTGGGCTCTTGCCGGTCCAATATGGATAATTCCCTGTACAGCTTCAACTGAAGCGCTATTGATATTGATGCAGGAACTATTGGCGGGAGCATCTTTTGGCGGGGCAGGTTCGGTTTCGGCAGGAAGGTTCTCACTAGTCTTTTTCCCTGAACTTTGCGAATTCCCCGTATTTCCCGGACTGACTGTTCCATCTTTATTCGTTGCTATATGGTAGTTTTCCCCATCTGTAGTGACAACAATCGACCCATTTACATCGGTTCCATAAAGCTCAATTCCTGACTTCTTGATCAGTGAAACAACCCGTTCGCCAGGATGCCCATAACTATTGCCTGCCCCGGCACTATAAATAGCGACTGATGGATGAACGGCGCTGATAAAGGCGGGATCGCTTGAGGTATCCGAGCCATGGTGCCCAAGTTGAATAATATCTGCCTTTATATCCATTCCGCTCTCCATCATTTCCAATTCAGCACTTCGATCGGCATCACCAGTGAATAAAAATTTTGTGCTGCCGTATGTGAACAGCAATGAGACAGATTCTTCATTGGATTTTCCGGAAATATTATCCGGATAAAGTACATCAATTTCAAGCGGTCCTATTTCGAATTCTTCTCCAGTGCGTGGTTCGTGAAAATCTGCCCCGCTGTTTATTACAGCTTCCATCCCTCGCTGGAATACTTCGGATGAGCTTTCGTTCCCGGACAGCCAAACCTCCCCAACTTCAAATGTCTGCATGACATCATCCAGCTGGCCAATATGATCGGCATCAGGATGGCTGACGACAACAAGATCAATATCGGAAACATCTTGTGATTTTAGATAGGTAGCGACTTCGTTTCCCTGCCAGTCTCCAGTATCAAAGAGGATGGTATAGGGTTGATTTCCATCATTGTACTCAAAAAGTGCAGCATCGGCCTGGCCAACATCAATATAGTGGACTTTTAAGTCAGATAATGATTGATCCGGTGGAGAATCCCCAGTCTTCGTAGCTTTTTCCTCTGCTTGGTCTTCTTCGGCAACGCTTTCCGTCGCCGAATCTGATTCTTCTGATTCTACTGATTCTATATTCATTGCGGTTTTTTCCCATTCTTCCACAGTAACCTCTTTATGGTTTCCAGCACTATTTTCCCCTAGTGTTTCAGGACTGTCTTGACCGCAAGCAACTAAAAATATTGTTAAAAACATGGTGAGCAAAAATCTAGTATTCAATTATATTCCCCCAGTATCTACTTTCATCCTAAGATTACCAAAAAAGAACGGTGAAAGCTATTTGATTTAAAGGGGGGCTATTAAAAAACCTCGAAAAAATTCTCTTAGGCAATCCAGAAAATTCTAGTGAAAATTCCAGTTCTGTGCTAGCGCTATGCTCTACTATTCTATTTTATATAAGGGGAAAATTCTATTTGCAAAATGTATTTTACAGGGGAGTTCCCATTTTACGAGGATGAAAGATTTTTTGGATATTGGCATAATGAAGAAAATATTAGAAGGAGTGCGGAAGCCTTGAAGAGAAGAATAGCAGGATTTGTGTATCTCGCAGTGGCAGCTTACTTGATCTATATCATTTTTATTGTTCCTGTATTTACAGAGGGAAATGAACCTGAGAAAGAGATTATCGGATTCATTGATCGATTTGAAAACGAAATGGCCGTTGTCCTAATAGAAGAGTCAGCAGAAGAAATATACCTGCCAACATCAATACTCCCGCCAACCACCAAAGAGAACACCTACCTAATCATCCAGGTGCCTGTCACTCCCCGAATTTTGTCGAAAAATAATTAAGATTGGAGTGTTATCCATTATGGCCAGAAATAAACGATTATGGATTCCGGATACTTATTATCATGTTTCCTCCCGAGGGAATCGCAGAGATATTTTGTTTAAAGAAGATAGGGATTATGACGTCTTTTTTTCAATCCTCCATCACATCCACAAAAATAATCCTTTTAAGCTTGCTTCCTATTGTTTGATGTCAAACCACTATCATTTACTGATCTGTACAACCGAACAGCCAATTTCGAAAGTAATGTCTCTGCTTAATAAGCGATATGCTGATTATTTCAATACAAAAAATAATGTGACCGGGCATGTTTTTGAGAAGAGATATTTTGATAAACCAATAGGAACACCTTACGGATTATTGGAAATCAGCCGCTACATTCATTTGAATCCTGTCAAAGCGGGTATCGTTACCAATGCCGAAAGCTACAAGTGGAGCAGCTATCATCATTACATGTACAATACATCGACAACACTGCTGTGTACCAGTGATATTCTGGAAAGCTTTCCGGGAAATGTCCACCATCAGAGGACGAAGTATCAGGAGTTTATCAACAAAACAGATGAAAATATTATATTGAATCAAGGCAGTGAATAGCAATAACCGTTCGACATATTACGACAAAAACCGGGAAGTGACAGGCACCTAAGAAGCAGGAGATTCTTTATTTGCAGCGAATATCTATATAAAGTGGTTAGAGGAGGGAGCGGTTTAGAATGGTGGATTCGGAAAACGTATTTGCAAAGATAGATCGTCATTTGACGAAAGAAGTGATTGATGCGGCTCTAAACGGGGAACAAGCCAATAAGTGGCAGCAGGTGTCCTATCCGGTTATCATAAATTATTTCGCGAATGCAGCCGGAAAGCATTCCAAAAAGAGCTGGGTGAAGCGGATTGCCTTTACCTATTCCTGGCTGCAGAGTATTCCAAGGCATGCGAAACCGAATGAAATAGACAAGAACTTTATCGAATTGGAAAAAGACTTTCAGCATGTAAAGCTGAAGAAAATTAAGTTTATCGAGACGGAAAATGACAAAATAATTGGTTTTAAAAAGAAGCAGCACAGCTTGAATGAATTTTTACTTCCGATATCTGCGTTAATTTTTGATAAAGAAAACCTGGATACACAATTGCCGGCATTAGTGAAACTGCTCCATTTTATGTTTCCGGAACTATTCCCGATGTTTGACCGGAATGCCAGTAACCGAATTTTTGGCTCGTCTTTCCAATCAATTAGCAGATATTACAGCTATATGGAAGGATTGAAGACATATTTGAATGATGGGACAAATGCAGCCTACTTGGTGAAAAAAGCAAAGGAACGGTCATTATCACCGCTTTATCTGATTGAACTAGCAATATGCACAGATTCTCAAACATCGGAGACAGATTGATAAGGAGAGTCACATGAGAATGGAAATTAATTTAAATGAACTGAAACAAAATCATAAGCTTGATAAAGCAACCTACAAAAAAGAGCTCGCCAAATACCAGAATCGATTATTGAGTCTGCAGCGTAAAATAGTCGAAGAAAATATTGGGGTAATTATTGCATTTGAAGGAGTGGATGCGGCAGGAAAGGGCGGGGCAATCAAACGCCTTACAGCCGAACTTGATCCAAGAGGGCTTATGGTCTACCCCATTTCTGCCCCGAAACCACATGAGAAGCGATATCATTATTTGCAGCGTTTTTGGCGGAAAATCCCTCAATACGGACAAATTGGCATCTTTGACCGGTCTTGGTATGGAAGGGTCCTTGTCGAGCGACTTGAAGGGTTTGCCACCAATGAAGAATGGGAGCGTGCTTATAATGAAATCAATCAATTTGAAAAAACGCTGACGGACGATCATTATATTTTATTGAAGTTTTGGATTCAGATTTCCAAGGAAGAACAATTGGAGCGCTTTGAAAAACGGCAAAATGATCCACTCAAGAGCTGGAAAATCACGGAAGAAGATTGGCGCAATCGTGAAAAATGGGAAGAAAACGAGAAAGCAGCAAAAGAAATGCTCCAACGGACGGATCGGGACTATGCTCCGTGGGTTATTGTCGAAGGGGATAATAAACGCTATGCTAGGGTTAAAGTACTTAAAAGTACGGTAAACTATATCGAAAATTACTTGGAAAAAACAGGAATAGAACTGCCAGACTACTCACTATTTGAGGGATAATCGAGAGAATTCACTTTACAGGGAGCTTCAATTTAAAAGTTCAAATAAGCTGCAGGAAACCCAAATTGCAATGGAATTCTCTTATCCTTTTGCACCGCTGACAGCGTAAAAACAGAAACCGATCCATGATTCAAGTCTTTACGCTGAACTTGACGTGGATCGGATTTTTCTTGAGATAAGCTGCCGGTCTAATGGACGTCTCTAAGGTTGATGGGCAATTTGGTTAGGCTGCTCTCTTTAGAATGGAAGTGTTATATTGTCCCTTTGCAAAATCGGGATTCCTCCACCTTGATATTTCTATTTAAAACAATCAAATCAAAACGATCAAATTTAAGCTATAAAAGCATGGCTCCGATTGCCCCAGCATAGGCACCTTTTTGAGGGAAAAGAGGCTCATACAGCAGGGTCTCCTGAAAACTGCCCAATACATTTTTGAGGGGAGTATTTCCTGTTAGCGTACTGCCAACAAAAATAATTTGCCGGATCTGTTTTGATACCGCGGCCTGCCATGCCAATGAGAGGATTGTTTCACCAATCAGCTGCATAAGTGCAGCCAGATGATCCTCAACGGTTGCCGAGCTATTTACATGTGCCTTTCCAAAATTAGCTGCAGTTAAGCTTCCAGGAACTGGCGGTTCGTTTGGTGCGTAAATATCCTTAACCAATAAATCGCTATGCTCATGGTTTCCCTTCGATGCGAGCTGAGTCAGGGCAGCGAAATCTTTATTACCTGCAATTAGGCTGCCAAGGCCCATTAACGTCCCACCGCCGATTCCACTTCCGGCTATGCGCTCTGAATCCGCCGCTGTCACGTGGAAAATGGAAGAACCTGTACCGATGCTAACAAGGATATAGTCACTGCTGCGCTTGTGATTTTCCTCAAGCATCAAGTAACGTGTACCGGAAGCGATTGCCTGAATTCATCCACATGGTGAATTTTATGGGCTGCTGACGATATATGACTGCTCTTTCCACCAGTTATATGGAGTACAGCATCAGGCGAAAGTACTGCCAGCCATCGAAGAAGTTTCTCCATATCATGATTGGGGTATGTTTTCACATGGAGTCGGCCACGTTCTTCATAGGCAACTTTTGTGAGTGTACCGCCCGCATCAATTCCGATTTTTTTCATGCCTTCGTCCCCCGTCCAAAACTATTTTTCCTTCTATTTAATCTTAACCCACGATAAAGTATTCGACAAAATTCGGGAAGTGACAGGCACCTGAAAAAGTTGAAACCTTTTGCGGGCTGTTGTCGTAATAGTAGATATAGCAGGAAGACGTTTACTACGGAATTTTTTATATAGGAGTGGTTGATTGTGAGGGCTGTTTTTCAATTTATGATTCAGTCAGTGTCAGGTTTTTTCGGTATCACCTCCATATGGCTGATAAGTTTTTTTGCTTTCAGTCAAACTTTGATAGTTTCAAGCCTATTCGCGATCGCTGGCGGGACTGCAATTTATCTGGGATCGAAGCAGATTATGGATTACCGGTTTGTACGAAGCAATGGGCTTACGAGAAGAGAATATAGATTTATCGAGAACAATCTTAAAGAAGCAAAGCATAAAATTTCACGCCTGCAGAAGTCCCTTTTCCGGGTGAGGTCCATACAACAGGCCAAGCAAAACCTGGAAATTGCCCGAACCGCCCAGAAAATATATGCCAACGCAAAAAAAGAACCAAGACGGTTTTATCAGGCGGAAGGCTTTTTCTACAATCATCTCGACTCCCTGGTGGAATTGGCGGAAAAGTATGCATACCTGTCTTCCCAGCCCGCCAAAAACAAGGACATGGTCCATTCTTTGGAAGAGACCAGGCAGACCGTTATCACACTTGGTGAAACGATAAAGAAAGATTTGTATATCATGCTTGATGATGATATTGACACACTGCAGTTTGAGCTTGATGTAGCCAAAAAATCGATCAATCGAGTGAAATAGAGATAAAAGGAGGAAATACTGATGAGTGAAGAAAGCGTTAGAAAACAATCTCAGGACATCGATGACTTGCTGGCAGACCCATTTGGAATGCTGAAAAGTGATGATTCGTCATCAGAAGCTATTGCAGATCAGAAGGACAAGTCTGAGAAACTGATTAATAAACTGCCTCAGGAAAGCCGTGATCGCGCAATGCAGCTCGCTGCACAAATCGATCCCCAAAACAATCAGTCGATTGCCCAATACGGTACAGAAGCCCAGTCGAAGCTTTTAAATTTTTCGCATGGAATGCTGGAGCATGTTCAAAACCAGGATGTAGGGGAGATTGGTTCGATTCTTGGTGATTTAATGAAAAAGCTTGAGCAAGTGAATCCAGATGAGCTTAAGGCAGAAAAACGCGGCTTGTTATCAAGGGTATTCGGTAAAATTTCCGGTTCCGTAAATGAAATTCTTTCAAAGTATCAGAAAACCGGCGCACAAATTGATCGAATCAGCGTGAAGCTTGACCGCAGCAAGGATGTTTTAATGTCTGATAACAGTATGCTGGAGCAGCTGTTTGAAAAAAACAGGGAATACTATGAGGCCTTGAATATTTACATTGCAGCAGGTGAAGTAAAGCAGGAGGAACTGGAAAAGCAAGTCATTCCCGATCTGAAGCGCAAGGCCGAGCTAAGTCAAAGTCAAATGGACTTCCAGGCGGTCAACGACATGGTGCAATTCGCAGATCGATTGGAAAAGCGTACCCATGATTTAATGCTCAGCAGACAAATAACCATGCAAAGTGCACCGCAAATCCGGCTCATACAGAATACGAATCAGGCATTGGTTGAAAAAATCCAATCCTCAATCCTGACTGCCATTCCACTATGGAAAAATCAAGTGGCAATAGCGCTGACATTGCTCCGGCAGCGAACTGCGGTAGAAGCCCAAAAACAAGTATCCAAGACTACGAATGATTTGCTGCTGAAGAATGCAGAAATGCTGAAAACCAATACGATTGAAACAGCGAAAGAAAATGAGCGCGGTCTTATTGATATTGAGACGCTAAAACAAACGCAGGAACACCTCGTTTCAACAATAGAAGAAACGATAAACATTCAAACGGAAGGAAGGCAAAAAAGAAACGAAGCAGAAAAGGAACTGCTCGGAATGGAAGAAACACTAAAACAAAAACTACTAGAATTCCGCTAAGGTGCCTGTCACTTCCCGAAATTTGTCGAATAATGTTTTGAATAGCATGTACAACTACTGCCAGCTTTTATGTATAATCCTAAAAGCTGGTGGTTTTTGCATCCATTTTTGCCTGACAGCGAGCACCAACCATCCAACCATACAAGTTAGGTACCAATCCCACAAGCCCACTCGCAGCCAAATGCCATTACCAACCGCCATCCTTTGCTCCGATTCCACGCCACCCGGCTTCCCAACCCAACCCAACACCAACCCCATTAAAGCGTTGGGACCCATCTCCTTTCCTCATCTTTATAAAAAATCAATTTTTATGATATAATAATAAAAATATTCAACCGCATATAGCCGCCAGAAAATCATGAAGTCCATCTGCCGTTTTACATAGCTAATCAAACCCAAATTCCGTTATCAACAATGCTCCTTAATTAAAATCATCTCAAGTATCAATACTATAAAATTCATAACAGGGCATCATCGTACTAGACAACGTAAAAAAGGAGAATACATCATGTCTGAAAAAGAACCACAGATTTTATCGGAAAAAGATAAGAAAAGCAGAAGAAATTCATTAATCGGTGCTGCATTTTTAATGGCTACTTCAGCGGTAGGTCCAGGTTTTCTGACACAAACTGCCGTATTTACCGAATCGCTGCTGACCAGCTTTGGATTCGTCATTCTGGCTTCCATATTCCTGGATATCGGTGCTCAGCTGAATGTCTGGCGGATTATCGCAGTATCCAGAAAACGCGGGCAGGAAATCGCAAATGCGGTCCTTCCGGGTCTCGGTTTTGTGGTGGCGATATTCATTGTCATTGGCGGACTTGCGTTTAACATCGGGAATATTGGCGGTGCAGGACTTGGTGTGAATGCCATGCTCGGATTTGATACGAGAGTAGGGGCGGTAATAACCGCTGTAATTGCAATCTTTATTTTTATGTCGAAAGAAGCAGGAGCGGCAATGGACCAAATTGTAAAATGGCTTGGCGCCCTTCTGATCATTCTAATTGCTTATGTTATGTTTGTGAGTCAGCCACCGGTCGGCGAAGCGATACAGCATTCCATTATGCCGTTAGAGCTTGATTTTTATGCAATCATCACAATTGTCGGCGGTACGGTAGGCGGATACATCACATTCTCAGGCGGCCACCGGCTCTTGGATGCAGGAATTTCGGGGAAGGAAAGCATTCCAGAGGTAACAAGGACCTCGGTGATGGGAATTCTGGTTGCATCCTTTATTCGCATTATGCTTTTTCTCGCGGTTCTGGGAGTAGTTTATGCTGGGGTGAGTCTCAATCCGGACAATCCAGCTGCAACAGTATTTGAATATGCTGCCGGCCAATTTGGCTACCGTATGTTTGGTATTGTTTTATGGGTGGCAGGTGTTACTTCCGTGATTGGTGCAGCTTACACATCAGTATCATTCCTGCGATCCTTTCATCCAAAAATTGACCAATATTACAGATACTGGATTATAGGCTTTATCGTCTTTTCGACCACAGTTTTTGTATTTATTGGCCAAGCCGTTGCGCTGCTTGTTCTCGCAGGTGCAGTTAACGGACTGATCTTGCCGCTGACACTTGGTTCGATTCTGCTGGCAGCACATAATCCAAGAATAATTGGAGATTACAAACACCCAATCTGGCTGACGGTGTTCGGGACGATAGTTGTTCTCTTAACGGCATATCTCGGCATAAGAACGCTGATACAGACATTGCCGCAATTGTTCTAAAATCGTTACAAAAAAGTACCGCATGCAATACAGACACTACAGGCGTCACAGGGAGGACAGCAGGTTTTCCCTGTGCTCCTATTCTTTTTAGGTGGGATACGAATGTTTCAAATAAATACTTATGGCGATGCAGGCATGCGGATTCAATTTGGAGAGAAAATTTCTATAGAAATAAATGAAAAGATCCGCAGTTTCTGTTTGTATCTGGAAGAGGTAAACATACATGGTATCATCGAATGGATTCCTGCTTATACAGCGGTTACGATTATCTATGATCCATCTATCATTTTATACGATGCATTAAAAAACGAGTCGAAGCAATAGAGCATAAGCTTGGCCAAATCGATCTGCCTGTGGCGGATATTGTACACATTCCAGTTCTGTATGGCGGGGAAAGCGGACCGGAATTAACTGCAGTTGCATCACTTAATGGAATGACGGAGGAAGAAGTGATCGCCATTCACTCGGGGACCGATTACTTAATCTACATGATGGGATTTATCCCCGGATTCCCATATCTTGGTGGTATGTCCAAAAGGATTGCAGCTCCACGATTGTCTAAACCGAGATCGGAAATTCCGGCTGGTTCGGTTGGAATTGCGGGTGAGCAAACCGGGATTTATCCATTGAAGTCACCGGGGGGATGGCAGATTATTGGCCAAACACCAGTAAAAACATATGATGCAGCACGACAGCCGCCGATTTTACTGCAGGCTGGCAATTATATTCGTTTTAACGCAATCGATGCGGAAGAATTTGAATCGATTCAAGCAGAAGTTGAAGCAGGGAATTATAATCCGCAAATTGAAAAATATACAGTCTAAGATGGGAGAGGATACAGTGACATATCATGTCGACTTGAACAGTGATCTAGGGGAAAGCTTTGGTGCATATACAATCGGTCAGGATGATTTAGTGATGGACTACATATCTTCTGCCAATATCGCATGCGGTTATCATGCCGGAGATCATAATGTAATTCAGCATACTGTTAAGAAAGCAACGGAAAAAAATGTCGGCTTGGGAGCACATCCAGGCCTGCAGGATTTAATCGGATTTGGGCGCCGCCCGATGAAAGTCTCCCCTGAAGAAGTATACAACCTCGTCGTATATCAGATTGGGGCAATCGATACATTTGCAAAAATTAATCGAAATAAACTGAATCATGTGAAGCCTCATGGTGCGCTATACAACATGGCCGCCAAAGATACAGAAATTTCCCACGCGATTGCGGAAGCTGTCTATGCCATCAATCCGAAGCTAATTCTTTTCGGCCTTGCAGGAAGTGATCTTGTAAAAGCAGGAAGAAAAGCCGGACTTACTGTCGCAGAAGAAGTTTTTGCGGACAGAACGTACCAGCCAGATGGAACGCTGACACCACGAACAACGGCAGGTGCCATGATCGAGGATCCCGATCTGGCATCCAGCCGGGTCATCCGCATGATAAAAGAAGGCAGAGTGGAAGCGGCCGATGGAACGGATATTGCGATTCAGGCAGACACCGTCTGTATCCACGGTGATGGACCAAAATCGCTTGAATTCGCCAAAAGGCTACATAAAGAGCTCACTTTACAGGATATTTCAATTGAAAAAGCAGGGAATTAAATGGGCAAAATAATTGAAGTCATAAAACCAGGATTGGCAACCTCCGTTCAGGACCTTGGACGGATAGGATTCCAGCAATACGGTGTAGTCGTATCTGGAGCGATGGATAGTTTTGCCCTCCAGGTAGCGAATCTACTTGTTGGTAATTCGCGCATGGAAGCAGGAATCGAGGTAGTGATAATGGGGCCGGAGCTTCGGATGATGGAAGATACGGTCCTGGCAATATGTGGTGCCGATTTATCGCCCAAACTGGATGGTAAGCCTGTTTCAGGCTGGAAATCTTTTGCAGCGAAGAAAGGGCAAAGACTCACATTCGGTCAGCCCAATAACGGAAGTTATGCATATATTGCCATTGCTGGCGGGATAGACATTCCGGAAGTTATGGGAAGCAAATCCACTTATACCAAAGCTGGGATTGGCGGATTTAATGGCAAATTCCTCCAAAAAGGGGATCAGCTGGCATCAGGTGGAGAGCATGTGCCACTAAGGTATCTTACTGGAAGAGGGCTCACTGAAACAGCTGTGCCAAGTTATGATCCGCACCGAAAAATCCGTGTAGTATTAGGACCAGACAAGCATGCATTCACCACAAATGCGATGGATGCATTCTGCTCATCAACATATAAAATGACAGCACAATCTGATCGGATGGGCTACCGTTTGGATGGCCCGGTACTTTCTCATCTCCATGGAGCAGATATCATCTCAGATGCCATTTTGCCGGGAACAATCCAGGTTCCTGCAAATGGCCAGCCTATCATTCTATTGGCAGACAGACAAACGACCGGCGGCTATACAAGAATCGCCACCGTTATTTCCGTTGATCTGCCACTGGTTGTCCAGAAATTATCCGGAAGCAAATTGCAATTTGAAGCGGTAAGTGTAGAACAAGCACAGCAATTGTACACAGAGCGCGAACTGTTATTGCAGAAGCTGAGCCTAAGAGCAGGAGTGTACCCAGGGGCATAGCCATAAAGAATCACCGGACGGCAAATGTTGTCGCACGAGTGAATATGTTGAAAGAATCCAGGTTTGCGGGAGAAGCGCCGAAGTTCACTGGGGAATGCCGCGGTACGACAGGAAATGCTGAAGTTCACTGGGGAATGCCGCGTCACGACAGGAAAAGCTGAAGTTCACTGGGGAAATGCTGATGTTCACAGGAAAAAAGCTGATGTTCACAGAGGAAATGCTGAAGTTCACAAGAAAAAAGCTGAAGTTCACAGTGAAATGCCGCGGTACAAGAGAGAAAGCTGAAGTTTCCGGTAGAAAGCCGTGTCACAACAGGAAAAGCTGAAGTTCACAGTGAAATGCCGCGGTACAAGAGAGAAAGCTGAAGTTTCCGGTAGAAAGCCGCGTCACAACAGGAAAAGCTGAAGTTCACAGAGAAAATGCTGATGTTCACAGAGAAAAAGCTGAAGTTCACAGGAAAAAAGCTGAAGTTCACAGAGAAAAAGCTGATGTTCACAAGAAAAAAGCTGATGTTCATAGCACCCAATAACATTTTGCTATAAAGCAAACTAAATTTTCATAAGTTATAATCTATTAAAATAACTTTATTATAAAGATTCAAAAAATATTTCTATTAATTATATAATTTTAAAGGGGAAATAAAATTGAAAAAAATTAATAGACTTTTTAAAAGTTATAATATTAATAGTGCAATTATGTTTTATGCTTTCACATGCTTATATAGTGTTTATTTTAATATAGAAACAGACCTAATGAATATGTTTACAATTCTATGCTTTACAATACTTTTTTGGTTAGCAAATTCTTTGCAAACATATAAAGAAAAGGGAAAAAAGTAACATTTAAAAAAACTGACTATTTATATATTTCATGCTTTAATATTCATGCGAAGAAATACCACAGCACAAGAGAAATGCTGATACCTCAATAAGGATCGAGCGACTGTTATATAAATAGCTATCTGTCAAAAAAATAATTCACTCCAAAACTATGGATATTCATTCTTTTAATATTCATATTCAAAATAAACGATAACATTTAAATCGGTAAAAATTTATTTGAGGGGGTTTTTTCATGGACGGGAAGAAAAAGACAAATGAAATTGGCGCTGCAATTAGAGTTGGGGATTGGGCAAAGCCGACAACTGGACTAGCACCAGGATATACACAGGCTAATCTAGTGATTTTATCGAAAAAGTATGCCTATGATTTTTTACTTTTTTGTATGCGGAATCCAAAAACCTGCCCACTCATAGAAGTAACCGATGCTGGTTCCCCTGAGCCGAAACAGACGGCGCCTGGAGCTGATTTGAGAACAGATATCCCCCAGTATCGTGTCTATCGTCATGGGGAATTGGTGGAGGAAACATCCGATATATCTTCTTATTGGCAGGATGATTTTGTTTCCTTTCTGATCGGCTGCAGTTTTACATTTGAAAAACCGCTTCTTGACAATGGTATTCCGATTCGTTATATCGAGGAGGGGCGCAATGTTTCTATGTACAGCACGAATATTCCTTCAGAATCTGCCGGTATTTTCAGTGGTCCGATGGTAGTCAGCATGAGGCCGATGAAACCATCAGAGGCAATTCGGGCAACACAAATTACATCAAGATTCCCATCGGTACATGGAGCACCCGTACATATAGGGAATCCAGCTGCAATTGGAATAGCTGATATTAATAAACCCGATTTCGGCGATCCAGTCACAATCCATGAAGGAGAAGTCCCTGTATTTTGGGGATGTGGTGTAACACCGCAAGCGGCTGTCATGGCAAGCAAACCAGAGCTCGTGATCACACATGCACCCGGCCATATGTTTATAACCGATGTGAAAGATGAGGAATACGCGGTAATATAGAAAAGCCAGTTATACAGATAACGAGTCAGGAGTTCGAAACCCTGACTCGTTATTTTTAGCCGGATTAATTAGATTATTTTATCTAAGTTTGACAGTATCCGGGAAAGCGAGCAATCAAATCCTTTAGGCGTTCGCTGGATTTGGCTGCGCACGGTCCTGCAAAAAGCGTATGGGATATCCGCATCATTTGACTCAGTCAGGGCTAGGAGATACTCTTTCCAGCTAGTAAGAAATCTTTGCCTCATGCTCGAGCCATTTTTCAAAAGGAAGACTCCTATTTTCCAATGAAATGGATTGAAAGGGTATTTTTCTGTTTACATGCTCCTTGGCAATTTCATCATAAATAAACGCGTCATCAAATCCGCCCATTGCGGCAATCTGCTGATCGGCTGCATAATAAACCTTTTTAACCCGCGCCCAATAAATTGCTCCGAGGCACATCGGACAAGGCTCACAGCTCGTATAAAGAATACAATCCTTTAACTGAAAATCCTCCAATTTACTGCAGGCATCCCGTATTGCCAATACTTCCGCATGTGCTGTGGGATCATTATTTTTTGTCACCCCATTTGTACCAGTCCCGATAATGTTTGAATCTTTATCCACAACAATCGCAGCAAATGGACCACCGCCATTTTCCAAACTTTCAACAGCTAAATCTATTGTTTTTGATAAAAAATATTCGTGCATATAAATCCCCCTTATAAAAAATCTACCGCGGAAAAAGCGCCATAATCGCGGAAAAAAACTGAGAATCGCGGAAAAACCGCCGGCACCGCGGAAAAAAACTGAGCACCGCGGAAAAAAGTGCAGAATCGCGGAAAAAACGCCAGCACCGCGGAAAAAAGCGCAGAATCGCGGAAAAAGTGCCAGAATCGCGGAAAAACCGCCAGCACCGCGGAAAAAAACTGAGCACCGCGGAAAAAAGTGCAGAATCGCGGAAAAAAACTGAGAATCGCGGAAAAAGCGTTAGCACCGCGGAAAAACCGCCAGAATCGCGGAAAAAAGCGCCAGCACCGCGGAAAAGAGCGCCAGCACCGCGGAAAAAAGCGCCAGCATCGCGGAAAAAAGCGCCAGCACAGTGGAAAACCGCAACATCGCAAAATCAACGCACCACCGCACACCCCTCCGAACCACTGCAACAACCCCCACACCACCGCGGCACCTTCGCCCTGCATCTCGCCAAATCTGGCTTATAAATCTGAAATTTCAATTAAATAGTATTTATCATCATAAAGAATAATATGTAAGTTTTCCAGTTTGTTGTAATAAAATCTAACAAACTACTTGAGTGTCAGGTGATTTATCGTCATTATATAAATAATATAATTTCAGATTATTTAAATTAATTATCTTTTGGCCTTTTTAAATTAGGGAGGAATTGGTAATGGAAGATATGCATTCTATTCTTGAGGTAATTGCTTCCAGTGATTCAGATGGAGTGCTGGCAACCGTTATACAGGTGGATGGTTCAGCCTATAAGAAAGAAGGGGCGGCCATGTTTCTTGATAAAGAGGGGAGTGCAGCTGGTTTGATAAGTGCCGGCTGTCTGGAAGAAGATTTAATAGCCCGGGTGGAGCAGGGAATGATCAGTGAATCGGAAGTAATTATTTACGATATGAGTGGTTATGATGATTTGTCATGGGGCGAAGGTTCGGGATGCAATGGTGTTATACATGTGCTGGCTGAACGGGTGGACGCAGATTATAGGGAGCACCTTCTTGAATTGAGGGACAATTTGAAGAGTGGAATTGGCGTGACATTGGTAAAGGTAGTGCCTTCCGGATTAGGGAATCAGCCGGCTGAATATGTTTATATGACTGAAACGAATCAGCGTTTTGGAACCTGGCAGGGGAGATTGCCGGCCGGTATAACGGAACTGATAAGGGGTGCCCAATATAATAAAAATGGCAAATACTATCTCCCGGAATTATCCAAAGAAGTGTATGTACATCATTATGAACCAAGGCCGCGGTTAATAGTTTTTGGGGCGGGTAAGGATGCAATCCCGCTTGTATCGCTGATGTCGACAGTCGGTTTTTCGGTAACTGTTTCCGATTGGAGGGCTGGTTTATGTGAGGCAAAATATTTCCCTGCTGCAGATAGACTGATTATTGGCTTCCCATCTGCAAAACTGGTGGAACAGGAGATAAGAATTTCTTCCGGAGACTATGTTATTTTACTTACCCATAATTTTAAAAAAGATAGAGAGCTTTTATCCATCCTTATGAATAAACAGTTAAAGTATTTGGGTGTTTTAGGATCTGGCAGTCGTACAAAACGTCTGTTTGAATCAGAATCGCTGTCGGTTCCGGACTTCATTCGAACCCCTGTTGGTCTTTCTATTTCAGCAGAGGGGCCGGAGGAGATAGCGGTCAGTATTGCTGCTGAGCTAATAAAGTGCTCCAAACAAAGACTTGAGAAAGAAGTTGAATCAAGTAATGTCCGTTAAAGTCATAGGAATCTGCCTTGCTGCAGGAAACAGCAGCCGGATGGGCAAAGATAAACTCCCCCTTCAAATAGGAGGGACGACAATCGGCAGCTCGGTTTTTGAAAAGGCGGTCTCTTCAGAACTCAATCATACATTGATTGTTAGTAAAGAATCGGATTCACTGGATTGGATTGACACTAAGTTATGGAAGCTTGAAAACAAGGCGAAATGGTCATCTGTATCGAGTTCAGAGTCAATGAAGGGCCAGGCTTTTTCCCTGAGACGAGGCATTGAATGCGCCAGGCAGATAGGAGCGGATGCAGTGCTGATCATGCTTGCAGATCAGCCTTTTTTACAAGTGGAAATGGTAAATGATTTAATCCATTCCTATGATGACCATCTGATTGCAGGGGAGAGTCTCGACTATATAGCATCCAGGCTTGCTGGGGTCATCCAGCCCCCCATATTGATTTCGCGTACCCTGTTCCCGGCGCTTTTGAAGCTTGATGGTGATCAGGGGGCCAGATCTATATTAAGAGATGAGCGTTTTAAACAAAATGGAATCTGCGTTGATTATGAGGACAGAAGATATTTTTTTGATGTTGATACAATGGATGATTATAGGAAAGCGGAGGAACTAAATGTATGCCTAAATCAGAATCGCTAACCAAGCTATGGAGACCGAATGGTATTGATCGGGCGTGGGAGCTGAAACAGCAGCTGGGAGCTGACACTATGTTCATTGCAGGTGGTACGCTTATCCAACTGCAAAGGGAGCAAGGTACAGCAATGCCAGCTCATCTAATCAGCCTGGAATGGATAGATTCTATGAACGGTATCAATGAAATCAAAGTGAATTCCAAGGAGTATCTCCGGATAGGTTCGCTGGCTGCCTTATCAGCAATCCAGCTGCACCCAATCGTAAATGAAAGCTATCTGCTGCTTGCAGACGCTGCAGGGCAGGTAGCATCGCCTGCCGTAAGGAACCGTGCGACGATTGGCGGGAATATCTGTTATGCTGTCGGCGATACACTGCCTGCATTAATTGCAATGGATGCCGAAGCAACCTGGTATGACGGGGAAAAAACGCAAACGGATAAGCTGGAAAACTATTTGAATAGGAGAGGACCGCAGAAGGATGCCATTTTTACATCTATTTTAATACCGAAAAGAACAACGCCAGAGAATTCTAATTCTATTCGGTATTATCGCAAGGTTGGGCGCAGGGAGGAGTTTATCCCTTCCCTTGTTACGGTGGCAGTCTCTGTCGATTTAAACCGGGTTAATAGAATAGAAGAAATCCGACTTGCTGCCGGGGGAGGGACTTATCGGCCGCATCGTCTAATGGCTAGCGAACAGCTGCTGGCGGGTACCATACTTTCAAAGCATGCATTAAAGAATCTGCATGAGAAAATTATCGAGGAATATCAGCCGGATGATGACTTCTTTGCCACGGCTCACTACCGGAAGATGATGGCGGCAAATCTGATTATTGCAGAATTAGCCAGTTACCTGGATTCATAGTTTGAAAGGAGGAGGCAGCTTGCGGCAAGAGAAAGAAAAATCTAGTATTAGGCCGGATGGCTTTGCAAAAGTTACAGGTAAGCTGAATTATTTAACCGATCTTTCATTTCCCGATATGCTTTATGGCAAGATTCTAAGGAGCATTTACCCGCATGCCAAAATCATATCCATTGATACTGAGCATGCAGAAAACCTTCCTGGTGTCAAAGCCGTGATTACATACAAGGATGTTCCTGGATTGAATGGATTTGGAATCGTCATGCCGGACCAGCCGGTTTTATGTGAGGATGTTGTCCGTTACGTTGGGGATGCGGTTGCAGCAGTAGCGGCTGAGACACCAGAAATCGCAGCAAAAGCATTAGAACTTATTGAAGTGATTTATGAGCCTCTCCCCTTTCTGGACAGTCCTGAAAAGGCAATGGAATCTATGGCTCCTAAGCTGCATCCTGAAGGGAACATTCTCCATCGCACATCCAACAAAAAAGGAAATATTAAACAAGGATTTGCAGAAAGTCTTCATATTATGGAGGAAACCTATCATGTACCAAGACAAATGCATGCCTATATGGAAACAGAGGGTGGTGTCATTGTACCAGAAAAAAATGGCGGAATAACCGTCTATGTTGGAACACAGCATGGCTATAAAGATCGGTTTCAGCTGAGCAGGCTGCTTGGTATGGAAGAGGAAAAGATCCGGATTGTTTCAAGTCCGATTGGAGGATCGTTTGGTGGTAAGGATGAATTAAATATTCAGCCATATGCAGCAATCCTTGCCCTTAAGAGCGGCTATCCAGTAAAGATTCATCAATCGAGAAAGGAATCCGTCATTTCAGGGATAAAAAGACATCCAATGAAAATCACTGCCAAAACAGGTGTGGATAAGCATGGGAAAATCATGGCACATCAGGAATATATCATTGCAGATACTGGTGCCTATTCGACACTTGGACCGGCCATTCTTGATTTTGCAACAGAACATGCAACAGGTCCTTACCTTATTCCTAATGTAGAGGTTGAAGGTCTGGCAGTCTTTACAAATAATGGAGTAGCTGGTGAATTCAGAGGTTTTGGCGGTAATCAGGTGACGTTTGCACTTGAAGGACAAATGGACCGTCTTGCCGAAAAACTGCAAATGGATCCAATTGAATTGAGACGGTGTAATCTACGGAAATCAAATGACCCCGGTCCGCTTGGGCAGCGAATAGCAGAGACGGATGGAGCATCCGATGTATTGGAAGCAGTTGCTTTGAAAGCCGATAACCGGAAAAAGGAAGCCGAATCATTCAATCGGCAATCGAAATGGAAGCGCAGAGGGATCGGTATGTCGATTGCAATGCATGGAGGAGGCCTCGGATATGGGAGATTGGACCCTGCTGGAGGCAGATTATCGCTGAACAGCAATGGCAAAATAGAAGCCGCCTTTGGATTTGAAGAAGCGGGTCAAGGAATTATCGCGGTCATTGAAACGATTGTTACAGATGTACTCGGCTGCTCAAAAGAAGATTTGGATATTGTAATAGGCGACACGGCCCTTGTTCCTTCATCTGGATCGACAACCGCTTCAAGAGGAACAAGTATGGTATGGCATGCAATCAAGCGACTGGAAAATGAATTTCGCATACAGCTTTTGCAGGCTGCATCGACAGCATCAGGAATTGCTGCCGATCTTTTGGAACTGGGCCATGGCGGGGTATACATCGACACAACCAAGGATGCGCCGAAGACATTGCTTCTTAGCTATCAGGAACTTTCCAAAACGACTGAGGAAGGTAATAAAATCGCAGTTTCTACAGAATTTGATTTTCCGACTACACCTGACAAAATTGATTCCGGTCATTTCCTTTACACATTTGTTGGAGTTTTAACTGAAGTGGAGGTCGACCTTCTAACTGGTAAAGTTTCCTTAATTGATATCGAACAGACAGTTTCTGCCGGACCGATCGTCAACCGCATTGGCTATACTGGACAAATTGAAGGTGGAGGAATAATGGCAGTCGGCTATACATTAATGGAAGAAGCAGCCATGCTGAAAAGTGAATATATGACAGATAACTTTGATACATACCTCATACCAGGTATCGCAGATGTTCCGTTTAGCATGAAAGTGGAAGCTATCGAGGATTTAGTTCCTGGTGATCCGTTTGGTCCAAGGGGAGTGGGAGAGATAGGTACGGTAGCAGTCGCACCTGCCATCACAAAGGGAATCCACGATGCAATCGGATATTGGGCAGCCCGTTTACCTATCTCATCAGAGGTTATCTTGGATTATGTTATGGAAAAGGGGGCATCGCATTGGATGAACGAAATTTATTAAGGGAAAAAGGCAGCGCACATTCTGTTTCTGCTGAGCGTATCCCGATTTCACTGGTGCTGAATGGTGAACATCTGCAGCTGGAGGTTGATCCTTTGCTTCGGCTTGTCGATCTGCTAAGAGATCAGCTTCATTTAACGGGTACGAAAATTTCCTGTGGCATAGGCAGATGTGGTGCATGCTCCGTTTTGGTTGATGGAAAGCTAATGAATGCGTGCCTGTTGCTGGCATATCAGTTGGATGGGAGAACACTCACAACGATTGAAGGATTGAATAAAGACGGGAAGGTGCAATCGATACAGCAGCTATTCCTTGAAGAAGGAGGATTCCAATGCGGTTACTGTACACCAGGCATGATCATGGCAGTTGCCTCCATGCTTAAGCAGACACCGAATCCGACAGAAGAGCAAATTAAAGAGGCGCTGTCTGGTAATCTGTGCAGGTGTACCGGCTATGGAGGAATCGTACGTGCTATCCAGCGGTATGCAGAAGAACATACAGGCTGAGGGAATGTGAAAATCCCGAATAGTGATGATTGAAAGAAGGGAGAAATGAAAAATGGAGAAAAGTTTGTTTCCACGTCCAGAACAGGCGGATTGTATAAAAGAATTGAATGCTACGGCGCGCGGCGACAGTGCTGCCTCACTCGTAATACAAAATGCCAAGCTGGTAAATGTGGTTTCAGGTGAAATTTTACCTGAAATGGATGTTGCTGTACAAGGAAGCCGTATTGCCTATGTGGGTAAAGATGCGGGACATACAATCGACGGCAGCACCAAAATCATTGAAGCAGATGGACGTTACTTGGCGCCGGGATTTCTTGATGGACATTGTCATATCGAAAGCAGTCAGATTACTCCAACCCAATTTGCACGTGCTGTACTGCCGAAAGGGACGACTGGGGGATTTTTTGATGCGCATGAGATAACAAATGTACTTGGCCTGGAAGGATTGAAGCTGATGTTCCAGGAAGCAAGGCAAACGCCGATGGCATCCTATATGCAGGTCGCTTCCTGTGTTCCTTCAACGAGTAGTGATTATGAAACGAATGGAGCCTCCATCGGCCCGGATGAAGTGGCAGAAGCATTTACATGGGGAAAAGATATGATTGGTCTTGGAGAAGTGATGAATTTTCCTGGTGTAGTGTATGGTGATGAGCGTATGCTGGGAGAAATTGAACAGGCATTAAAGGCGAATCGCATCGTTGACGGGCATTACACATGGTCGCCCAGGGATGATAGGAAACTGTCTGCCTATGCTGCAACAGGAATCAGTGGCGATCATGAATGTACGACGTCAGAGGATGTCATTGCAAGGATTCGGCTTGGACAATATGCAAAAATGCGCCGTGGCTCTGCCTGGCATGATGTTGCGGAAACCATCAAGGCATACACAGAGAAAGGTTTGGATACAAGGCGAATGATGCTTGTAACGGATGATCGCAGTCCTGAATCGCTTGTGGACGAGGGACATATGGATTTCGTCATCAGGCATGCCATTGCACAGGGAGTACCGCCGGTTATTGCCATTCAAATGGCGACAATCAATACAGCGGAACGGTTTGGACTGTCCAATGATATTGGAATAATTGCGCCGGGTCGCTTTGCCGATATGGTGCTGCTGGACGGTGCCTTAACAGATGTAAATGTTGCAATGACGATAGCTGCCGGCCAGGTTGTCGCTGAAAATAATCAAATAGTTGCCGAGCTTCCAGATTTCAGCTATCCTGTTTCCGCTCTGCAATCTGTTCATATTGACCGTAAAATCACTCCAGGAGAATTCGTTATCGAATCACCAGTTCAAGAAGGCAGATTAGAGGTAAGAGCAATCGAGGTCCGTGAAAACCAGGTTGGCACATTCGAAAGACATATTCCCGTCACTTGCTCTAACGGAGAGGTAAGTTCTTTAGACGGTCTTTGTAAAATGGCGGTATTGGAACGTCATGGCATCAATGGGAATACAGGGCTTGGGCTTGTATCGGGAATTGGTTTTAACGAACCTGCAGCAATAGCGACAACTGTGGCACATGACAGCCATAATCTGATGGTAATTGGAAGTAATGATGCCCGAATGGCCGAAGCGGCAAATGCTGTAGTGGAAATGCAGGGCGGCATAGCAGTCGTGAGCGATTCCGGTATTACTACGCTCCCGCTTCCGGTTGCCGGTTTAATGTCGGAAGCTCCATTTGAAGAGGTGGCGGCAGGATCAAAGGCAATCAGTCAGGCTTTGGCGGCAGCTGGCTGCACCATGAATTATGCCTTTATGACATTATCGTTATTAGCACTTGTCGTGATTCCGGAAATTCGCCTGTCGGATACTGGACTGGTACGTATAACAGATGCAGGTTTTGAAAAGGTGTCCCTGTTTGTAGAAGAAAAGATAGATGCAAAGGTTATACAATAAGACTCTCTTCGTTAGTATTGCTCTTTCTCTGAACTTCGCATGTGAAAAAATTGAGAGATAACAGCAACGGCCGATTTCCGCTCCGGGCAGTCGCTTTCCGTGGCGGGCGCTTCAGCTTCCTCGGAAGAACCCCACTTCCTGCGGGATCTTCAGCTGTTGCTTTTCTTGCTGTACTTCCCTGGTTTCTATCAGCGGCCTATAATTATTTATGAATTTATTCAATAAAGAAAGCAGTTAGTAAACCCGATAACAGCAACGGCCGATTTCCGCTCCGGGCAGTCGCTTTCCGCGGGCAACGCTTCAGCTTCCTCGTAAGAAACCCACTTCCTGCGGGATCTTCAGCTGTTGCTTTTCCCTACCTCCTTGGTTTCTACCAATCATTTCAAATTATTTAAGGATTTATTAAAATACAATCGAATATAAAAAAACTCAATAAATACGATAACTGCTTAGGCCGATTTCCACTCCGGGCAGTAGCTTTCCGCGGGCAACGCTTCAGCTTCCTCAGAAGCAAAACCGGCTTCTTGCGGGATCTTCACCTGTTGCTTTTCCCGCTGGAGTCGACTGCCCTACGCTCCAATCCATCAGCTTCATAATCGAATCAGTAATTTGATTCAGAAAACTAAATCTTAGCGGAGGAAATACACGGAGACTCCTGCGGGAAAGCGAAGACGATAAGACCCCACAGAGAGCGAACTTTGCGAGCGAGGAGGCTTAGCGCGAGCCCGCGGAAAGCGCAGTGTATTTCCGGAGTGGAGATTACCACAATATAATTTCTATAAACAATTGACAGAACAGCATAGAAATGAGGAAATTCACTTTGGCTTTTTTGTCTTCAGAAAAAAGCGAAGACGCTAAGACCCCACTAGATGCACCTGCATCTTCGCAGTATGCTTTCTCGGTGCAAGGAAACATAGAAGCAATCGCAAGTAGTACCCTGGCTTAGCGCGAGCCCGCGAAAAGCACAGTGTATTTCCGGAGTGGGGATTACCACACCATAATTTCTATAAATAATTGACAGAGCAGCATAGAGATGGGGAAATTCACTTTGGCTATTTTGTCTTTAGAATATACGGTGACGCTAAGACCCCACTTGATGTACCTGCGTCTACCAGTAATGCTTCGAAGCTGGCTTCCTCGGTGCAAGGGAGCACAGGAGTAATCGCAAGTAGTGCCCTGGCTTAGCACGAGCCCGTGGAAAGCGAAGTATATTTCAGGAGCGGAAATCGGCCGTTATCTCAAAATTTATATGCTATATGTCATGAACAGCAATCTTTTAGAAACAGCATATAAAAAAGAATGCAGCAGAAAAAGTGAAATCAAAATTGGTTTCACTTTTTCTTTTGTGCTTTTTAAAATAATAATCATTTTTTCGCAGGATAACGCTAATTAATTAAGTGAAGAGACAGCTCTCGCACATAATCACCTGCAACATAAGGCAAGGCGGTCCCGCACGAAAGCTAGTAACCGTATGATAAACATAACGAATCTTCTTATGTGAAGATTACTAACATCTGATTATATATTTTGTACAAATTGCCATTAGAAGTTCATCGATATTAACTAATGACATTTGTGAGCTTATAAATTAGTATGGATAAAAATAAAAATAATCTGAATTATTGCGTGATGAAGTTTTACAAGCATGCAGCTAACGGTTTTAAAATTGTTCTGGAAAGGAAGATAACGATGCATACAACCGAAGAAACAGTCGTTTCATTTAGACGTGTCAGCAAAATCTTCAACAAGAAGATAATGGCATTGCAGAATTTTGATCTGGAAGTGAAAGATGGTGAGTTTATCAGTTTTCTTGGCCCTTCCGGATGCGGAAAATCGACAGCATTACGCATGGTTGCCGGTCTTGAGAAGGCGTCTGAAGGTGAAGTGCAGGTCTTTAATGAACAGCCGAAAGAGGTAATAAGCAATACGAATGATGTTGCTTTTGTTTTCCAGGATGCTAACTTGCTGCCATGGCGAAATGTTTTGGACAATGTCGTCCTTCCGCTTGAGCTGAGGGGAGAAAATAAACAGGAAAGCAGAGATAAAGCGATTGATGTCCTTGAAAAGGTGGGATTGAAGGGCCATCTGAAGTCCTATCCAAGGCAGCTGTCGGGCGGGATGAAGATGAGAGTATCGATTGCACGTGCCTTGGCTGCCAAGCCTAAAATGCTGCTTATGGATGAACCTTTTGGAGCGTTGGATGAAATGACAAGACAAACCTTGCAAATGGATCTTCTGCATATATGGGAAAGGGAGAAAACAACTATCCTTTTTGTAACACATAATGTCTATGAAGCGGCATTGCTTTCATCGCGCATCGCTGTTATGACTGCTGGCCCAGGCAGATTGTCGGCGTTGATAGACGTCGATCTTCCGCGGCCTCGTGAATTGAGTATCCGAACTTCGAACGAGTTTATGAAATATGTTGAAACAGCATCAAATCATCTGGAAAATGGATCAATCGGAAGGGAGCTGGGATAAATGACGATGCAAACAGCGGAAGTGACCAAGCAAACAACTGTAGTTAACGACGTTGAGAAGGAGCAGAATCGATTATGGCTTATTTTCAAAGGGAACCTTCTTGGTCCTATCATTGCTTTTATCCTTTTCATTGCTATATGGCAAATCCTTCCGACTGTGCTTGGGCTGGAACACTATATTCTGCCCACGCCTATAGACGTTGTGAATGCAGCGGTTGAAGATTGGGCATTGCTATGGCCTGCCGTTCAAATAACGATATTGGAATCTGTAATTGGATTTTTCCTGAGTGCTGTTCTGGGAATTGGTATTACCATCCTTTTAGCGAGCTCAAAAGTTCTGGAAAAGAGCATTTATCCATATGCGATCGTTTTACAAACGATTCCTGTTGTTGCCGTAGCTCCGATTGTAGTCATTTGGTTTGGAGCGGGATTGAATTCCATTGTCATCCTGTCTTTTCTCGTCGGATTTTTTCCGATCATTTCCAATACCTTAATGGGATTAAATTCAGTCGATAAAAATATGGA
This sequence comes from Oceanobacillus massiliensis str. N'diop, assembly GCF_000285495.1. Classification (GTDB taxonomy): domain Bacteria; phylum Bacillota; class Bacilli; order Bacillales; family Amphibacillaceae; genus Oceanobacillus; species Oceanobacillus massiliensis. The sequence continues at coordinate 432,034 of NZ_HE610976.1, read as the reverse complement.
TGAGTTATTTACTTTATATAATGCTTCCAAATGGCAAAAGATGTGGAAGCTGAGAATCCCGGCAGCAATGCCGTTCATCATGGCCGGGTTAAAGGTATCCTGTACATTATCGATTATCGGTGCGATTGTTGGTGAATATGTTGCAGGGATCGGCGGTGGAAGGGGTGGATTGGGATATTCTATAACGGTTGCCGCCATTCAGGTAAAAACTCCATATTTATTCGCTTGTGGAATTGCTGCTGCCATATTAGGGATAGGATTCTATCTGCTTATAAGTCTATTTTCGCATCTCATGCTCAAGTCCTGGCATGAATCAGCTATGAAACAAGAAAAATAAAAATTTGGAGGTTGAAAAATGTTAGGGCATTCGAATGTTAAAGCGAAAATCATATGCCTCTGTTTAACCATAGTTGTATTACTTGGAGCATGCAGTGGGCAGGAAAGCAATGGCGCAACTGAAGACGGTGAATTCAATGATTCCGTTAAATTGGTTTTAAACTGGTTTCCTAAAAGTCAGCATGGTGGTGCATATGCAGCACAGGAAAATGGGATCTATGAGGAGAATGGTCTTGATGTAACGTTGGAGCCTGGTGGTCCGCAAGTTTCGCCTATCCAAATCGTTGCTTCTGGAAAAGCAGAGTTTGGCCTTGCGCACGCAGATCAATTGGTAATGGCAAGAAACGAGGGAATCGAACTTGTTTCTGTGGCGGCGACAATGCAAGGCAGTCCCCAGGCCCTAATGTTCCATGAAGGTCATGGAGTGGAGGATTTCAGTGATTTAAATGGAAGACAGGCTTTCATACAACCCGGTATCCCGTACTGGCAATATTTAAAAAACAGCTATGATTTAAGCGGGGTTGAAGAGCTGTCCTATAGCGGTGAATATTCTATCTTTATGCAGGATCCGGAAGTTGTCAGCCAATCGTTTGTTACCTCTGAACCGTATTTCATGGAGCTTGAAGGTATAGCAACGGAAACACTGTTAATCTCTGAGTCCGGTTATGACCCATACAATATTGTTCTATTTACAACAAAAGAATATATCGAAGAAAATGAGGAAACGGTTAAACGTTTTGTCGATTCCTATTTGGATGGTTGGTATAGCTACCAGGATTCACCGGATACGATTCATGAAGTCATTAATGAAGCTAATCCAGAGATTGAACTGGAAGCATTGGAATTTGAAGAGGAGACCCAGCGTGAATTTATCTTTGGAGGAGAAGCCGAACAGAATGGTGTTGGCTATATGACTGAAGAACGCTGGCAGCTGTTGATTGACCAGCTGCTGGAACTGGAAATGCTGGATGAGGAATTTGACCCGAATGAAATATTTACAACAGAGTTCCTGCCAGAAAATTAATCGGAAGCAGATATAGGGATTTATTCATTGGTTAAAATGATCGGTATATTGATTAACTATTAGGAGGGTGTAAATGAAGGACCTTTACCATGCATATGTAAACAAAGACCTTACAGTTGATCCAAGTGGGCATTCCCTGTTGGATGGGTTAACTTTTTCTGTGAAAGATGTTATCGCAATAAAGGGGCATACCAATGGTGCCGGCAATCCGGATTGGCTGGCATCACATGACGAGGCTGGCCGCCATGCACCAGTGATTGAGAGGCTTCTGCAGCATGGTGCGAGGCTGCATGGTGTCACACATACCGACGAGATTATGTATAGCTTAAATGGTGAAAATTATCATTACGGGACACCAGTAAATCCGAAAGCGCCGGACCGGATTCCTGGCGGCTCATCAAGTGGTTCAGCTGTAGCGGTATCAGGTGGATCGGTTGATTTTGCTTTAGGTACAGATACAGGCGGTTCAGTTCGGATCCCTTCCGCCTATTGCGGTATCTTCGGTTTCCGGCCAACACATGGTGCAATGTCAATGGAAGGAGTAATTCCTCTGGCACAAAGCTTTGATACGATTGGCTGGATGGCCCGCAGTCCAGCCATTATGCGCAAAGTTGGCAATGCACTCCTTGATGAAGCGGATCAAAATGATGCGGGGAAAACCGAATTTATTTTCTTGAAGCAGGCATGGGAGTTTTTGGATGAAGATACAAGTAACGTATTATCGGCATTTACACCGATTTTTGAAAAGCTTGGAAGTAAATCGATAGCATCTGCGAGTTTAAGTGATTGGGCGAATGCATTCAGATATATACAAGGAATAGAAATCTGGCAGGAGCACGGCAAGTGGATCAGGCAGACACGACCTGCGTTTGGTCCGGATATTGCCGCCCGTTTTGAATGGGCGAGTACATTGAATAAGGATGGCGCTGAGAAGGAATTCGAATTAAGGAAAGAACTCTGGAAGACGCTTGCAGAGGAATTGGGAAACAATGGTGTCTTTGTCATCCCAACTACTCCTGGAACTGCACCAAAATTGAATTTGGCAAGCAAAGAGCTGGAGGAACGCCGAAATAAGACTATGCAGCTTACTTGTATTGCCGGATTGGCCGGATTACCGCAAGTAACCATCCCGGCTGCTGAAATCGATGGAATGCCAGTCGGACTGTCGATAATCGCTAACCGTAATCAGGATCGACGTTTATTGATGCTGGTCGAGAAGATATTTGAGACAATCGCTGCAAAGAAGTGAAGTAAGGCATCAGAGGCTCAAGCAATAATAGATTGCCTGAGCCTTGTTGTTAGAGTATCTGCCATTCTATCCTCGCAGCCATTTTCCTTTTCCTGTATTTTTGGTATCTTTGTCAGCTTGATAGATGGGTGTTCCACGGTTTATTGTTCCAATTATCCTGCAGGGAAATGTATGATCCATGTAAAGGCTTTGTTTATGTCTGGAAAATAGGTTTTCTGCAGTTACAGTATGTGCTTGATCCAAGGAGATAATGGCTAAATCTGCATCCATCCCGACACGTATCTCTCCTTTATCAGCTAAATGAAACCGTTTTGCCGGATTAGATGCGGTCCACTTTGCAATACGTTCAAAAGGAATATCATGTTTTATCGCCAATTCAATCATGGACAATAACGTGAATTGTCCGCCATTGATTCCTCCCCAGGCTTTCCTTAAGCTGAAATTAGCTGGGTCTTTCAGTTCTGGCGGACATGGTGAGTGGTCGGAAGTAATCATATCGATTTTGTCTTCCAGTAGTGATTCTATCAGTCTCCTGTTTTCTCGTTCATCGCGCAATGGCGGGGCGCATTTTGCTGCTGCTCCTTTTGTTTCCAGATCTGACATGGTACATAGCAAATAATGGGGGCAGGTTTCGAGTGTAACATCCATTCCCTGCTGTTTTGCTTTTGTAATGATCTGGACAGATTGAGCACTGCTGATATGTACAAAGTGAAGTGGGCAATTGGTTATCTTGGCAAAGGAGAGTGCACGCTGCACAGCTTCTGCTTCTGCTTCTATTGGTCTGGTAGCGGCGAAAGAAGCGGCATCATCTCCCGTGATTTCCCCTTCCAAAAATTTTATGATTGCAGTGCTTTCAGAATGTAGTGCAAGAATTTTTCCAGTTTCTGCAATCCGCTTCATGCCTTTCAGCAATATGGCATCATCCACATGTTCAAACGCTTCATTTCCGCTTGGAGAGAGAAAGGCTTTAAAGCCGATAACACCTTTTTGGGCAAGATGGTGAATCTCCTCCAGATTTCCTGGGACAAGCCCTCCCCAGAGCCCGAAGTCGATTAATGATTTATTTTCTGCTATTTCTGCCTTTTGTTTCAATGCATCGACTGTAACAGTGGAAGGTATACCATTAAGCGGCATATCGAAGTAAGTGGTGCAGCCGCCGGCACCCAACATCGCCGATCCGGTATGGAACCCTTCCCAGTCTTCATGTCCCGGTTCATTGAAATGGACATGGATATCAATGGCACCTGGAAAGATGTAATGATTATCGGCATGGATGACGCGATCTGCCTTGTTTTGCAAATCTTTTTCCACTGCTGAAAATTTTCCATTGGTGACCCCGATATCCAGCTTTCTGACACCGGTTGGCAGCACAACATTTCCATTTTTAATAATGGTATCAAAATGTTCCATCAATCATCTCTCCTTTCCTTTCCTTTCCTTTCCTTTCTATGATTAGTTTACTAGGGCCTCTTTTTCCTGTGCCTCGTATTCATCCATTGCTGCCTGGAGTGCCTTGCCGATCTTTACGGGTACATGATGCCTGATTAATACGGCCTCAAGTGCAGCTAATGCAAACAAGATATTTTCTTTTCGGCAGCTGTATCCCATTGTTCCGATTCGCCAAATTTTCCCCTGAAGCGGGCCAAATGAACTGGCGATTTCAATTCCAAATTCATTAAGCAGCATCTTTCTGACAGATTCCCCATCCACTCCGGGGGGGATTAGTACACAGGTGACTGTCGGCAGCTTGGAAGCCTCGTTTCCGAAGATCGATAAACCCATTGCTTTAATTCCGGAAATCAGTGCCTGTTCATGCCGCTTATGGCGCAAGAACCGTTCCTCCAGCCCTTCTTCCAGTACAATCCGCAAGCCTTCATGGAGTGCATAGAGCATCGTGGTTGCTTCTGTATGGTGGTTGAGCCTTCTAGGCCCCCAATAATCCTGCAGCATACTAATATCAAAGTAATTGCTCTTAATGAAAGGTCTGCGGCCAGTCTGTCTGCGATCTGCTTCCGTCTCAATTCCTTTCTCCACTTTTTTTCTCGCGGCAATGACTTTTTCAATCCTGTTATTATAAGTTATCGGCGCCATACCGGATGGAACGGACAAACATTTCTGAGTGCCCCCGACAACGCCATCAAGGTACCATTCATCAGCTCTGACAGGAGTGCCGCCAATGGAAGCGACGGCATCAACAATAAATAATATATCCTGTTCCCGGCATGCCCTGCCGATTTCCTCGAGGGACTGCATCTGGCCGGTTGAGGTTTCACCGTGGACAATGGCTGTGATTTTTGGTGAAATCTTTTTCATTTCCTGAATGATGTCAGAAGGGGAGAATACCTCCCCCCAGGGGCATTCCATCGTATGCACGTCCGCACCATATCTTTCACAGATTTCCAGGAGCAAATGACCGAATCTGCCGTAAATGGGAATGAGTACTTTATCTCCCGGTTCAATAATGCTGCAAAGCAGTGCTTCCACTCCCGATCTTGACGTGCCATCGACCGGGAATGCCCAATCATTCTTCGTTTGGAATACCTTTCGAAGCATCTGCATGACCCGGTCCATAATGGTTGTGAAGGCTGGATCAAATTGCCCAAGTATAGGTGTTCCCATAGCCCGGAGAACTCGCGGGTCCACTTCTACTGGGCCGGGTGTCATGATTGTTCGGCTCGGTGTACTTAGTTCTCTATAGGTCATCATATCTCTCCTCCCTGATAGGCTAGCTTATATAGAAATGCAGTCAGCAATTCAACACCTTTTTCCAAATCCTTGTTAAGTGTCTGTTCCAGTGGTGAATGACTGATGCCATCCACACTTGGAACAAACAAGAGAGCGGTTGGACAGAAGCTTCCAAAAACTTGGGAATCATGGCCGGCACCGCTAGTTAATTCATGATGGGAGATACCTTTTTCGCTGGCAGTGAGTCGGGCTATATTCAATAGATTCTCATCCATTTTTACCGAATCAGCTTGAAACCATTGTCTTACATTTATCATTGTTCCTGACTTGCCAGCTATGTCCTTGAAATAGCGGAACAGCTCATCGCAGAATTGTTCCAAGTATGCTGTATCATGGTGGCGGACGTCCAGTGAAAATTCGGTTTTTCCGGCGATAACGTTCGATACATTTGGACTGGCTGTAATACTGCCAACGGTTGCACGGAGGCCGGGATCTGCCTTTCCTGCCTTCTCGGTAATATGTGCAATTAGTCCTGCTGCAATCGACAATGCATCTTTCCGGTCATGCATGGGGGTTGTACCCGCGTGATTGCTCTCCCCTTGTACTGTGATTGTGAAACGTTTCTGTCCAACTATATGGCTGACAAGCCCAATTGATTTTGCGGCTTTTTCGAGAATGCTGCCTTGTTCAATGTGTATTTCAACAAAGCAGCCAATGTCTGTTCTGGAAGTAGGCTTGTAATGCTCTGGGCTAAATCCGGAAATTTTCATTGCCTCCAATAAGGAGACCCCATCTTCATCTCTGACTGCAGCGGCGTCATCCAACGTGTATTCACCCGTTATATTCCGAGATCCCCAGTAGGAAATCGGAAATCTGCTGCCTTCTTCTTCGCATAAGGAAACTACTTCCATTGTATGCTTGGGTTCGCCGTACTTTTTGAATAATCTTTGTACTGCAATCAGGCTCGCAATCACACCATAGGCGCCATCGAATTTGCCGCCATCCACCACGGTATCCACATGGGATCCTGTTAATATAATGGGAGCCGTTTTATCCTTGCCTTCTACCCGTCCGAATAAATTCCCCACATTATCATAATAGGCTTGGAACCCGGATTTTTCCATGAAAGTTTTCAATGCTTCCTGTGCCTCCAGCCAGGAGGAAGTGTAAAGTAAGCGTGTAACCCCGTCGTTCTTTGTCTGCCCAAATTTGCTTAGCCATTGGACCATCTCAAGAGTGTTAGGGAATGGTGAAAAATCCATACTCATTAAATATACCTCCCAAGGAAGTCATTTATTTTCAATTTTAAAAATAATGAATATCCTTTATAGTACTAAATCAATGGCTGGATGACATTGTTTAAAATGTAGTTTTTTATGGAAATATTTGTACAAAACAACCAATTCATCAACGAAACTAACTACATTCCTTAGATAACTTACCCAATGCGCATTTAAAAATTTGTATATTTTGAATAATGACAATTAAAAGGGTTGTGTTTATCATATAATGTAAGGTAACTTAACATCAAGTGAAGGGGGTATGCTTGCTTGGTGAATTTGCAATTATTAAATCAAATGAGCGAACAGGATTTTATTGATACACTTGGTGAGATTTATGAGCGCGCAGCATGGGTTGCTGCAGGGGCAGCTGATTCTAGGCCATTTAAGTCGATTGATTCGCTTCATCAGTCAATGGCTAAAGTAGTCCAAGGCGAAACAAAAGGGAAAAAGCTAGAACTGATACGAGCACATCCCAATCTGGGGGATTCCATGGAAATGAGTGTGAAATCTCAGGAAGAGCAGCAAGGTGCTGGATTGAATGATCTTTCTCCAGAAGAATTGGAGAAGTTCAGGGCTATGAATCAACTTTATATGGACCAATTTGATTTCCCATTCATAATCGCTGTAAAAGGAAAAGATAAAAATACAATCTATCAGGCGATGGAAAAGCGTATCAGGCATTCATCAACTGAAGAATTTGAAACGGCTCTTCTGGAAATTCATCAAATAGCTTTCTACCGTTTGCAGGATAAAATCAGGGAGGAGAATACTTATGATCAATCATACAAATGAAAGAGCAATGTTTTATGGAAAAAAAGATGTCTTTGCATATCGAACCTATTTAAAGCCGCTTTCAGGTATAAGGAAAATACCAGAATCGGATTTTGCCGGGAGAAATAATATTATTTTTGGAATCAATGTCAGTGTCTCGGTCGGCGGCGAAGAGCTTCTTCCATCCTTTGCTGAGGGAGACAATTCAAAGGTCGTGGCGACGGACTCGATGAAAAACTTTATTCAAAGGCATCTTGGCAGTTATGATGGATCAACCATAGAGGGTTTCGTTTCCTATGTGTCCAAATCTTTTCTGGAAAGATATCCCCACTTTGAGAGTATTCAAATGACTGGGAAGGAAGTGCCTTTTAAATCGGTGAAAGCTATAACAGAACAAGGATTGAAGGAAAGCCCGCTTGTTTTTGACCATTCGAGAAACGAGTGTGCAGAGGCATCTGTTGCAATGAAACGCTATGGAGAAACAATCGAAATGAGAGATCAAAAAAGCGGCATTACTGGACTTCAGCTGATTAAAGTGAAAGGGAATTCTTTTGTTGGGTTTGTCCGTGATGAATATACAACATTGCCGGAAGACGGCAACAGGCCATTATTCATTTACTTAAATATATACTGGCGATATGCGGACGCGGAACAGGCATATGGAGAAGACCCGAATTTGTATGCTGCGGCTGAACAGATAAAGGATATTGCAGCCTCTGTATTCCATGAACTGGAAACTGCCTCGATTCAGCATCTTATCTATAAAATTGGCTGTCGGATCCTGCATCGTTTTCCGCAACTGAAGGATATTACCTTTGAATCGCAGAATCGTACGTGGGAGACAGTAGTGGAAGACATTGAGGGTTCAGAGGGTAAGGTATATACTGAGCCAAGACCGCCATACGGCTTTCAGATTTTCACCGTAACACAGGAGGATGCATTACAGGATATAGATAGTCTGGAAGAGCAAATCAGTAAATAGGAAGAGGGATATGTTTGGCATTAACGACACATATATTGGACCTGGCAGAGGGAATTCCGGCAGTGGATGTTCGTGTTGATTTATTTATATTGAGGGAGACCTCTGCTGAAAAGGAATTATTGAAAACGAGTCTGACAAATCATGATGGTCGTCTTGATATACCGCTTTTAATGGAGCCGGATGTAGAAGCGGCAGTATATGAACTTATCTTTTATATCGGAGATTATTTTCGCAGGAAAAACCCTGACCTGATCGAACCTCTCTTTTTAGATAAGGTGCCTGTCCGTTTTGGTATTAGTGACCCTGCAGCAAATTATCATGTTCCGCTGCTTGCTTCTCCGTGGGGATATCAGGTTTATCGCGGGAGTTAGCGTACGATGGCAGTAGCTGCTAGCTGCAACATTCACTCATCGTACTTGGCAAACAGATTGTCATTTGACCTTATAACGGGTGATTTCCTCCATCTCATCTGTTATGAATTCGGGTTTTCAGATGGAGGCTCCCCTGTGTACTTGAGGGGGAGGCAAGTGTCCGCATGATTTGTTTAGCTAAATATGTCCCTGCAAATTATGCTGGATCCGTAGTGCAAGCCGGAGACGAAATGTTGTTTCCGGGTCGCTCAGACTTTCCCCCTCAAGTAATTTTTCACATTTTTCCAATCGGTAAATAACAGTATTTCGATGGATATACAGCCGCTTGGCGGTTTCAGAGATACTTGAATGGTTTTCCAGGTAGACAAATAATGTATGTAATAAACTTTCATTATGAGAAGCTGGTCCAGTAAGGTTTTTTAAGGTGGACGCGTAAAACCTCTTTAATTCCTCAACAGGAATGATACGCAGCAGATCTGTCACATCTTTGGTTTGATAGGTTTGGATAAATCCGGATTTCCCAGAAATAATCCCACTTTGCAATGTGTCCGATGCTTCTGTATACGCATGTTCCACATCCATAAAATGCGGTGCAGCACTGCTGACCCCGAACGAAATATGCTTCTGAAAATGTGTGTAGATCTTTTTCTGCATGCTTGTCAATGCTGCAAGAATGGCCGGGTATATTTTTGAAGTACCCTCACTTACTTCCAGCAAGATAATGACAATGTCGTCATTGCTTAACATATGTGATGGAAAAGGCAAATCCAATAAATTCCCCTCAATAAATTCAAATATTGTGTCCATCTCTCTTTGGTGACTGGCAAAGCTGAGTGATTTCAGATCATTATCAATCCTTCCGGCGACACATACATAGGCTTGTTCATTGGCAAGGCCAAACTCCTTTGCACGGCTTTGAACCTCTGTACTGGATGAAAAATTCCCATTGAGATAATTGATAAAAAAGTCATTTTTTGCCCGTTGCTTTTGCTGCTTCAATGCCGTTTCCTTTATTAGCTCGAAGGCAATCACATTGGTTGCCTGTTTAATGGACAGAGCAACGCCAGTATCAGCATTCAGCATGTTCCCGCAAATGATCAGGAAACTGCGTTTTTTTTCTGTCATGTAAATAGGGAAAACAGCCAGGGTCTGATATTGGTCATGCTTCTCTTTAGGGATGATCGAAAAATAGGTGGATTCGGATTTCGGTAAAAATAAATGGTAACCGTTTAATAGAAGCAATTCCATTTTGTGATGTATATCTTCAGCCTCATGGGATGCACTGATAAGCTTTGCATGAGGATCCAGCAAAATCACAGGGTATGAAACCATTTTTGAAATCTCCTGCAACAATCGCTTCATTCCTTTCCCTGTCATTATATGCTGTGTGAACTTCTGATGGGATTGGATGGCATGACTCAGTTCATTGTTCCTGATATTGAGAATGATGCTAAGTGTTTGATTGGCGACATCACTTAAACTGACTTCGCTTGGCAGATCTATAAGGGGAAAATTATATTCCCTTGCAAGATGAATGGCATCGTCAGGGATTTCGTTGAGGAATCGCTTTGACTTAATGCCAATCCCGGCACAGCCAATCGTCGACATATACTGGATCAGCTCCAGGAGAAGAGAAATATCGTCTTTAAAATGGTAGGCAGTAGTGATCAGCAAGTCATTTTTCTGCAGAAATTCACTGATATCCGGGGCATCCATCATTTTTACATTTTGGATGGTTCTATCAACATCCCCAGTAACCAATTTGGCATCCTCAAGCAATGGCATTTGCAGCAGTTCGGAAATACGCATCAGCAACCCTCCTCAAATAGTACAATCTCTAAACAATCTATATTTTTGCATTATACTAAAAATTAAGGTGCCTGTCACTTCCCGGTTTTTGTAGAAAAATGTCGATTTGGATGGAGATAATCTCATATTCCCCTACCGAATCTTGTAAGAGAATCTAACATAGAAGTTATTTGACGGAAATAATAAATTTTTCTGAGAATTTTGTTTACAAACAATTTTATATTAGGTAATATATGTTTTAAACAAATGAGAGGTTGAAATCGCTATCATATTTTGTGTGCTTTTCTTTTCTTACGGATGTATATCGTAAAGAAGGATAGCAAAGGTTTATTTGAGTGAAATAGAAGTCGGCTGCAGCCTGCCTAAGCGCAGCTATTCTTCGTAAGGATCTCTAGGCTATTTTAAAGTAATAGTTTAGGAAAGATCTAAAATGGGCGTACTTGGCTGAACTATATAATCAGATGGTAATGGGGAGGTAATTTATTTGAAAAAGAGATTGGCTATGCTGTTTATCCTGTTGACTGTAATTTCGCTTTTGGCAGCATGTGGCGGTGAATCTGATGCAGATGGTGAAGAAGTATATACATTACAGGCAGGGCACTCATTGCCGGATGATCATCCCTATCAGCTAGCATTGCTGGAAATGGCTGAAAATGTGGAAGAAAGAACCGATGGAAGAGTGAAGATTGAAGTATTTCCTTACAGTGAGCTTGGGGCAGAGCGCGAATTAACAGAGGGTATGACATTGGGTACAGTGGATATCGTTGTATCGTCTACTGCACCTGTAACGAACTTTGTACCGGAATTGGCTGTATTGGACGCCCCGTTTATATTTAATGATCGTGAATCCGCTGTTAAAATCCTTGAAGGTGAAATTGGCGATGAACTCTTCGGTGCACTGGAAGAACAAGGGATTTTGGGCATGTCGTGGGGGGAGAATGGGTACCGGCACATTACAAACAGTACGCATCCAATAGAAAAACCTGAAGATCTAAATGGTGTAAAGATTCGTACGCAGGAAAACGAAATACACTTGGCAGCTTTTGAAGAGCTGGGGGCCCAGCCTACTCCAATGGCCTGGACTGAAGCACTGACAGCCCTTCAGCAGGGGGTTGTGGATGCCCAGGAAAATCCGGCCATTGTTGCAGACCAATATAGTCTGTTTGAAGCCAATCAAAAATATATGAGCTTAACAGGTCATGTATATTCCGTTGCAATCTTTATGATGAGCAAACAGACATATGATGAACTTCCAGAAGATTTGCAGGAAATTGTCCTGGAAGAAGGGCAGCGGATGGGTGCGGTTGAACGTGACATGATTATTGAGATGGAGAAGGAATCGATTGGAACATTGAAAGAGCAAGGGATGGAAATTATTGAAGACGTTGATGTGGCACCATTCCAGGAAGCTGTAGCACCGGTATATGATCTGGTTGAATATCAGGATCTATTAAATAGGATATTGGATGCTCAAAAATAAAATTATGTTTTACAGTTAGGGAGAAACAGGAGAGAGTTATTTTCTCCTGTTTCTCTATTCTTGATAGGGAGTGGGAAACAGTGCTACGTATAGTAAATTACATAAATTTTGGTATGAAACATATTCTTAATCTGATTATGGCTGTTTTGGTAGCTTCTACGTTTATGCAAGTCATCTACCGATTTTTTCTTCATAACCCTCTTGCATGGACAGAGGAATTGGCACGCTATTGTTTGATTGTCCTGACGTTCCTTGGGGCAGCCTATGCGATGTCATTAAAGCAGCACATCGGGATAGAATTTATAGTAGATAAATTTCCTGCAACCGGAAAGAAAGGATTGCAGACAATCGCATTTCTAATATGTTTGCTGTTTTATCTGCTGATGATTGTTCAGGGGTTAAACCTGGCAGACAGTGCGATGAACCAACTATCCCCCGTTCTTCGTATACCAATGGGGATTCTGTATATGGTCATTCCGCTTAGTGGTTTCCTGCTGGCGGTTAATCATCTTGCTAACTTCCTGGAAGCTATGAAGGGAGGCAGCGGGCATGACGATTCTATTGTTTAGTATCATGATCCTTCTGTTTTTTATAAATGTACCGATTGCAATTGCACTTGCGATGGCTGCTTCGATTATTTTTCTGATTCAGGGTGATGTGTCATTGGTTGTCATTATGCAGCGAATGTTTAATTCAGTCGACTCCTTCCCGCTGCTCGCTATTCCATTTTTTATCCTTGCAGGTAAGCTGATGGAAAGTGGTGGAATATCAAGAAGGCTGATTCATTTTGCCAATGTTATATTCGGAAGGGTCAATGGAGGACTTGCCATCGTATCCATTGCAGCCTGTGCTTTTTTTGCGGCGATTTCCGGATCGGCAGCAGCGACAACGGCAGCCGTTGGATCGATCCTTATTCCGGCAATGGTGAAAAAAGGTTACGATAAAAGCTTCTCTACTGCGGTACAGGCAGCAGGGGGGACAATTGGGGTTATGATTCCGCCGAGTGTTCCGCTTGTGCTGTACGGGGTGACTGCAGGCGTATCAATCAGTGATTTATTTATCGCCGGAATCATTCCAGGATTAATGGTGACAATTTCTCTGATGATTCTGGTCTACATCATCTCTCTTAAACAGGGCTATGGCGGGGGAGAAATATTTAGTTTTAAGGACCTTCTAAAGGCTTTTGCTGATGCGATCTTAGCTATCCTCATGCCAGTCATAATTTTAGGAGGGATATATGGTGGTGTATTCACTCCTACAGAGGCTGCTGTGGTAGCTGTAGTCTACGGTTTAATCGTAGGGATCTTTATTTACCGGGAAATCAGCATCAAAGATTTCCCGGATATATTTTCTTCCTCGGTTGTAACAAGTGCGGTAATTATGTTCATTATTGCTGGGGCATCTGTTTTCGGGTATTACTTGACAAGGGAAAGAGTGCCGCGCGAACTGGCGGAATTTATGCTCGGAATCACGGATAATTGGATTATCGCGTTATTGATCATCAACTTATTATTGCTGATCATTGGTACGTTTATCGAAACGTCTGCAGCAATTATTATAATGACACCCATCCTCGCACCGATTGCAGCTGCGCTCGGAATTGATCTGATCCATTTTGGTATCATCATGATTGTCAACCTTGCAATTGGGTTTATCACTCCGCCCGTTGGTGTGAACCTGTTTGTTGCTTCAAACATATCGAATACCAAGATTGAACATGTGATAAGGGCGATTATCCCATTTGTCCTGGTGATGGTCATCAGCTTATTGATCATCTCCTTTATGCCTGTGTTTAGCCTTCTGCTGGTTGATTAAGAAGAACGTGATGTTAGAAGTGTCTGCCTCTGCTCCTGCCTGTTAAAGGCAGTAAACCAGGGGCAGACACTGTTCTATACTGGCAAAAATCATCTATTCCCGGTTTTAGTGTATGATCATGCCCAGCTTGAGATAAGTTTTGGCTTTGGAGTTTACTGTTTATCTATGCAGGTTATGGAACCTCTTCGATAAGCGGTTTTCTGTTTCTTTCATTTTGCCCATGTCAACGAAATGGCTATAGACTTGAAGTGAATTTTGTGAAAAAATAAGAAATAAAACATCGTTTAGGAGCTATTATCATGAAGAAAGTCGTCCAATGGGGCTTGCCTATCTCGATCATTACCTTTACAGTATTGCATTTTGTTACCTACTTTAACGGAAATGAATTTTTACTTGATCTCCTGTCCATAAGCGGAATGGGGATTTTGTTATTTGCAGTCATTTTATATACACCGCCGAAAATAAAAATGCCATTCGGTCTTTTTATTGCCGGTCTGTTAATCATCACTTTTTCCGATTCCCATCTTATGGAGGGACTGATGGATGGTTTTCGGGAAATGCGCAATATGATTGGTTTGCTTGTCACTGTACCGATGATCAGCTGGGTGTTGCGGGAAGAGCCCTTTCTCGAAGCAATTATGGGATTTGGGCATCGTTTTCTGAACACTAGCAGGAAATTTTATTTCGGTATGATTTCGTTTACCCAGATTATTGCATATTTCCTCTTATTCGGATCCATATCGATGATGTACCAATTTGTGGATATGATTTTAAAAGATGAAAGCGGCGAGGCATGGGAGCATTTTAAAGGGACGGCTCTCCTTCGGGGATTCTCGCTTTCTGTCATGTGGGTGGTGAGCATTCCGAGTTTTGCATATGTTGTGGAATCGATGGGTGCCTCGCTTGGCGTCTCCATTATCCAAGGAATGTTTGTCTCTATCGCTGGAATCATGGTCGCGCTCCTTTTTTCAAAATTTGAAGAAAAAAGCTATGGGGTGGATTTGACCGCGGGACTCAAGACGGAAATAGAAGAACTGCTCAGCCACACTGCAGATAAGAAGCAAATGAACCGGATAGTTTTGGAATTTATGATTCTCTTTGTCTCCCTGTTCGGGTCGATTTTTATCCTGAGTTCTTTCGTCGAGATCGAATTGTTAATTCTGATACCTTTAGTTGTTATGGTCTGGATTTTAACCTATTATGTCAGTAAACGCCGACTCAATAAACTATTTGATTTAGCAAAGAAATATGTGCAGAAGGATATGGCTCATCAATCCTATCAGCTATGTGTCATGCTTGGTGCTGGGATTCTTATTTTTGCATTGAGCCATACTGAGTTTGCAAGTTTAATAGTTGATGGTATCTATTCCTTGCAAGAGGTACTCCCGTTCTTGAATGTCCTGTACTTTCTCCCATTTATGGTGATTATTCTGGGATTTTTTGGGCTTGGGCCGCTTACTGTAATGGTATTGGTTGCCGGAATTCTGGAATCCATATATCTCCCGTATCCGCCGGAGCTTATTGTGCTGGCAGTTACTTTGGGTAGTTCCATTTCCATACTTCTTTCGCCGATGATCATGCCAATCATTATGCTTAGCGGTGAAAATGGGCTTAGCGGATTTAAGAATGGGATCGGTTTCAACTGGAAATTCGGAGTCGTCATTTATTTAATGGTAATGGGCTATGTTCAGGTCAGGGTTTATATGGGATGGTAAAATAACGGATATGTGTATGAGCCAAGCCGATGCAGGGGATAACCTCTGCATTTTTTTGGAATGGCAAGAATCTATTAAACTTGGATGAAGTGTGAAAAGAAGCGGCATTCCCTTATCAAAGCTCAACTGCCACATTCCTGCTTGACATTGCATTTCCTACTATTTAAAATAAATGTAAACGATTTCAAAATATTCTTGCAGAAATTGATCTGTCCCTCCATTAAATAGGCTGTTAAGAAAAAAAGAGTTCATTAACATCACCTTGAAAATCCTCGTGTTCGATTAATAGCATCACTTTAAAATCAGCAAAATATAGCAAGTATCCATCAGCAGGATCTACCCATAAAAAGCAATCAGCTTTATCTTTTCAGTAAGCTATGAAACTAAAAAGACAGTTTGAGAAATCTATTGATTTATTTTATGTAAACCTTCTTTGACTATCCGAATAGGAAGAAGGCATGAATAAGCCGGTCTAAACTCAGTCCATAAAATGGGCCAAGGAACCAGCATAACCAATGCTGGACATAGCTTATTTAATGCGCATTCTTATATCGGAACCAAAATAGACTAAGGTTGGGGTGTATTTATGAACTGGAAAAAAGTTTAGAGCTGAGCTTGGGAACATTACTCCGTTTCTATCAAGATCCGGTAAGCCGGATGAATATGCCCAATTGGTTCAAAGTATAATTAAAAATACGATGCTGAATGGAGAAACCATTCGGCTGGACGGAGCGATTCGGATGCATCCTAAGTAAATAGGAGGAAAAGAGATATGAGGGAAGCAGTCATAGTTGAAGCGGTAAGGACGCCGGTCGGAAAAAGAAATGGGGCCTTGAGTGAAATACGGGCTGAAGATTTAGCTGCGATGGCTTTAGAAGAAGTCATCCACCGTTCTGGAATTGCAGCAAATCTGGTCGAGGATGTCATTATGGGTTGTGTTACACAAACGGGGGAGCAGTCGTTTGATATCGGCAGGCAAGCGGCTCTGATTGCGGGTTATCCTGTCGAGGTACCCGGCACAACGATTGATAGACAATGCGGATCGAGTCAGCAGGCCGTCCATTTTGCCGCACAAGCGATTATTAGCGGGGATATGGATATTGTTGTCGCAGCAGGAATTGAAAATATGTCCCGAGTGCCGATGGGGTCCAATCAGCAAGGGGTCAAGCCCAGTGAGAAACTAACCTCCAAATATGAAATAATCAATCAGGGAATTTCGGCAGAGAGAATCGCCGGAAAATGGGAAATCAGCCGTGAAGAAATGGACGCTTTTTCTATTGAAAGCCATGAGAAAGCCATCCATGCAATGAAGAAAGGCTACTTTAATAAAGAGATCATTCCCTTAAAAGTGATACGTGCTGATGGTACGCAAACAGTAATTAATCAGGATGAAGGGCCGCGTGAGGGCTCGTCCATGGAAAAAATGGCGGGGCTGAAGCCGGCATTCCTAAAGAATGGAAGAATTACAGCAGGCAATTCAAGCCAAATCAGTGATGGTGCAGCGGCAATCCTTATCATGTCGCGTGAGAAGGCGGAAGAGCTGGGATATAAACCTAAATTTAAAATTTTGGCCAGAGTTGTAATAGGTTCAGATCCGACACTGATGCTGACAGGGCCAATTGCCGCTACAGAAAAGGTATTGAAAAAAGCTGGATTGAGCATGGATGCTATCGATATTTTTGAGGTGAATGAAGCATTTGCATCTGTACCGATTGCCTGGCTGAAGGAAACTGGAGCCAATCCGAATAAACTTAACCCAAATGGTGGAGCGATTGCCCTTGGTCACCCGCTCGGTGCCAGCGGTGCAAGACTGATGGTCACTATGCTGTATGAGTTGGAGCGAACAGGTAAGCGCTATGGGTTACAGACGATGTGTGAGGGACATGGAATGGCAAATGCAACGATAATAGAAAGACTGGATTGACTCTTTGATGGGGAATCTGGAGAGATTTTGCGCTCAATTGAGGTTGAAAAAGTGATCGGTGTTTTCATTTATCATATCATATCTGATTATTCTAAAAATGAGTTCACGAGTAAAGATCAATAGATTCATCCACGGTTGATTATGGAAAGAAGTCTTTTATGAATACTTCTTGAAAACTATCAGATTGAAAACTATCAGACGAATTTTTGAAAAGGAGATAAGCTAAAATGCAGCTAAACGGTTTAAAACAGCAAATGAAATTACCTGTCATTATGGCACCGATGTTCTTAATATCCAATCCCAATATGGTAATCAGTGCCTGTGAGTCTGGGATAATTGGCTCTTTTCCGGCGCTCAATGCCCGTACAAAGGAAATCTTGGACGAATGGATGGAAGAAATTAATTCGGTACTCAAACAAAAGCAAAAGGAAAATCCGGAAGCTAGAATCGCACCATGGGCCATTAATTTCATTAGCCATAAATCCAATAAGCGATTCCAGGAAGATCTGGAATTAATTGAAAAGCATCAACCACCGATTGTGATTACGTCACTTGGTGATCCCAGTTACGTGGTTCAAGCTGTCCACGCTTATGGCGGCATCGTATTGTCTGATGTTATCAATACCAAGTTTGCCAAAAAGGCACTGGAGAAAGGCAGCGATGGTTTAATTCTTGTTGCTAACGGTGCTGGCGGACATGGAGGAACGCTTAATCCATTTGCATTTGTCCATGAAATCCGCAGCTTCTTTAACGGGCCGATAGTACTTGGCGGGGCAATGTCCAAGGGAGAGGATATTTTGGCGGCACAGATATTGGGTGCAGACCTTGCCTATATGGGTACCCATTTCATTACTGCAAAGGAAAGTAATGCCAGTGAGGAATATGTGATGACGGCAATCAATTCATCTGTTGATGATATTGTCTATACATCTGCTTTCAGCGGCATACCTGCCAATTACTTGATTCCAAGCATTGTAAAATCAGGGCTCAACCCAAATCAGCTCCCCGAGAAAGGAAAGATTGATTTTTCTGAGCTTGGACATCCCGAAATTCGTGCATGGAAGGATATCTGGGGAGCGGGTCAAGGAGTTGGCGGGGTCAAAAGAGTCCAGTCTGTCGCTGAAATTACGGAAGAATTGCTGGAACAGTATAACCATGCAAAGGAAAAAGTAATCAAGGGTAAAAAGGACTTCGCAACCCGCTAATGAAAGAAAAAGGAAAAGAGGTGTCGGCATGTCAGAAGTTGTTAACGTAAGGAATCAAAACAAAATAGCATATATATCGATGAACAGACCGGAAAAACGTAATGCATTGTCGGTAGATATGGCAAATCAATTATTGGATGCATTTCATGATGCGGACCGGGATGAAGAGATAAGAGCCATTATTTTTACAGGAGAAGGGAAAGCTTTTTCTTCTGGAGGCGATTTGGAAACATTAGACAGTCTAAACAATACTGCAGAAATTATCACATATATGAAGCAGGCATTAGCAGTTATCCAAACCATCCGCCAGCTGGATAAATACGTTATAAGCGCTGTACATGGGTTTGCAGCAGGGGCAGGGTTCAGTTTGGCCATTGCAGCAGATTTTATTGTGGCAGATACAAATGCGAAATTCGTCAGCAGCTTTACAAATGTAGGGATAATACCTGATCTTGGACTTCTTAAGGCTTTGTCGGATAAGCTTCCCTCAGCAGTAGCGAAAGAGTGGATTTCCTCCGGCAAACCCGTTTCTGTCCAGGAGGCGTATGAGAAAGGGATTGTCAATAGGGTTGCAGATGGCAATCTCTTAGAAGAGGCAGCAGAATTTGCCAGATTTATTGTGGAAGGTCCGCCACTTGCCAACCGGTTTGTCAAACAGCTGGTCAATCACTCGAATGAACTTACCTTTGATACGAATGATATGCAGGAAATGGCCGTTCAGACATTGCTTCTGCAATCGGAAGACAATAAGGAAGGAATTCAGGCATTTTTTGAAAAAAGAAAGCCAATTTTTGGTGGCAAATAGAAATAAATTGTATAGGAAGGAGCTGTTCACATGTTTTCACCCTTGACACCACTGGACTGGAAACGCCGTGCCGTAAAATACTATCCAAATAAAACGGCGGTGATTGATGGGGAAAAGGAATTTACGTATAAGGAATTTGGCAACCGTGCAGACAGGCTATCGGCATCATTGATGGAAGCGGGCATTACAGAAGGTGATCATGTTGCGGTCATGCTCCCTAATACCCACTATATGCTGGAATGCTTTTATGGCATCTGTCAGCTAGGGGCAGTAATGGTGCCGCTGAATTATCGGCTCAGTGGGAAGGAACTTGAATATATCATCAATCATAGTGATGCGAAAATGCTGATTGTTGATGAGGAATTCGCTCGGCCGATTGAAGAGATTGGGGATCGCCTCTCATTGGAAGAGATAATTGTGGTGTCGGTGGAGGGCCAGAAGACTTCCTTAACAGCAATCGATTATGAGGGTTTTTTGACCAAGGCTCCTGCTGACGTTAAGCTTCCGGAGGTGCAAATCGATGAGAATCGGCTTTTGACCCTAAATTACACGAGTGGAACAACCTCGAATCCTAAAGGTGTTATGCTCACACATCGAAGCAATTACTTTAATGCAGCGAACTTCATGCATCATATGCGAGTGGAGCATGATGATGTATACCTTCATACATTACCAATGTTCCATGCCAATGGCTGGGGCGGTGTCTGGGCTATAACAGCAGCAGGAGGCACACATGTCTGTTTACGGAAGGTGGATTCTTCCTTCATACTGGATCTGTTCGAAACAAGGAAAATTACATTATTATGCGGAGCACCGACTGTGGTGAATATGCTTGTGAATGACCCGAGGGCAAGGGAAGTGACGATGGCAACAAATCCGAGAATGGGAACGGCCGGTTCACCGCCTGCAGCGGCACTTATTCATAAGGCACAGGATATATTAGGACTGAACATGATTCATGTTTATGGATTAACCGAAACATCCCCATTTATTCTTTATTGCGAATGGAAGAAAGAATTCAATACCAAATCTCCCGATGAGCAGGCAGCAATCAAGGCGAGACAGGGGATAGAACTAACTCGCCTTCAATGGAGAAACCAAGGTTATCCATCAGGACGGGGAAGAAGTACAGTGGAACGGCGAAGAACTAGGTGAAATTGTCACTCGTGGAAATGTAGTGATGAAAGGATATTATAAGGATCCGGAGAAGACAAATGCAGCTATCAAGGATGGCTGGTTCCATACAGGCGATCTCGCAGTCACATATCCAGATGGCTTTATAGAAATACGGGATCGTGCTAAAGATTTAATTATATCGGGTGGAGAAAATATCTCTTCGACAGAAGTAGAAGGGATATTATATAAACATCCCGATATTTTAGAAGTTGCAGTGATTGCAATCCCTGATGAGAAATGGGGAGAGGTACCACTTGCCATTATTGTCCTGCAGCCGGAAGCCCGGCCGACAGAAGAAGAAATAATCCTCTATTGCCGTGAAAATATGGCACATTTTAAAGCGCCAAAAACCGTTGAATTTGTGGAAGAGCTCCCAAAGACAGCTACAGGCAAGCTGCAGAAATATCGCCTGCGCGAAATGTTCTGGAAAGGAACAAAAAAAGTTAACTAACTATACCTCACAGGAAACGGGCAGCACCTTCTATCTGGGTTCAGGTAATGTCGAGTGGCCGAATGCAGAGCAATTGCGGGATGCCACTTCCTGCTCGCCAGAATACTGTCCGGTCTTGGCAAAATACTGTCCGATTCCAGCCAAATACTGTCCGAATACGGGTAAATACTGTCCAAATCGGATGGAATACTGTCCAAATGCACCCAAATACTGTCCGCCCGGCGAAATACAGAGCAAGTGCGGAAGTCCGCGCCCGCCCAGCCAAATACAGTCCGCGCCGCGCGCCCCGTGCCACCCACGCCCTCAACCCCCGCGCCTCTCGCAGCCTTTGAATTTCACTAAACCTCAATCATTTCTAAAAACAGCCAAATATTATATGATAGTACTAGATAAATAATTAGGAGGTCCGATATGATAACGCATCTGCAAGATACGGTTACATTAAACAATGGAGTGATGATGCCTGGTTTTGGGCTGGGTGTGTATAAGGCAGCTAATGATGAAACGGTTGTTAATGCAGTCAAATTTGCTATCCAAAATGGGTACCGGAGCATCGATACAGCTTCATATTATGACAATGAAGAGGGTGTCGGACAGGGCATTAGAGAATCGGGAATTGCTAGAGAGGACATTTTTGTGACATCAAAGGTATGGAATGATGAACAGGGATACGAAAGCACATTGGAAGCATTTGACCGCAGTCTTAAGAAGCTGAAAATGGATTACCTGGATCTCTACCTGGTCCATTGGCCGGTAAGGGGAAAATATAAGGAGACCTGGCGTGCCCTGGAAAAATTGTATGCAGAAGGTAAAGTGCGGGCAATTGGTGTAAGTAATTTTCACCCCCATCATCTAGAGGATTTGATGAGGGATAGTCAAGTGAAGCCTGCAATTAATCAGGTCGAATATCATCCGCATCTTGCACAGCTAGAGCTTCGGGATTTCTGCGAGAAGGAACATATTCAGCTTGAAGCATGGTCACCGTTAAAGCGTGGCCAACTGCTGAATGAACCAATATTGACCGAGATTGCTGAGAAACACGGAAAATCTGCTGCGCAGGTAATCTTACGCTGGGACATACAGAATAATGTAATTACAATTCCCAAATCAGTTACAAAGGAACGGATCATTGCGAACGCTGATATTTTTGATTTTTCGCTGACGGAAGAGGATATGGAAAAAATCAATCGCTTGAATATCAATGACCGATCAGGTAAGAATCCAGACAGTTTCGATCAGGAATAATGATCGAATATGATGTTTGCAGAGCCGGGCTGAACAGTCCGGCTTTTCTTCGGTTCTCAATAGCACTAGTAAATAATATGTTTACATTTTCCTTAATCAGGGCAAAGAAAAATAAAACTGTTAAGGAAGTGACCAATATGCTAGCAGTAACAAACCAGGGAAAGAACAAGGTCGAAGTGAAAGATGTAGAAGCCCCGAAGATTCAAAAGGACACGGATATGATTGTCAAAATCACAACTACAGCTATCTGCGGATCAGATCTGCATCTGTATAGAAACACGATACCGCTGAGCAAGGATTATGTGATTGGACATGAGCCGATGGGGATCGTTGAAGAAGTCGGTCCCGGTGTGAAAAAGGTTAAAAAGGGTGACCGGGTAGTTATTCCATTTAATGTAAGCTGCGGGGAATGTCACTTTTGCCAAAATCAAATGGAGAGCCAATGTGATAATTCCAATCCACATCAGGATACTGGTGCCTACTTTGGCTATTCGGAAATGTTTGGAGATTATCCGGGTGGACAGGCTGAATACCTTCGTGTTCCATATGCCGATTTTTCATCATTTGTCGTTCCAGAAAGCAGTGAGCTTGATGACGAAAATTTGCTCTTTCTGTCCGATGTTGTTCCAACAGCGTATTGGAGTATTGAAAATAGCGGGGTAAAGGAAGGGGATACGGTAATCGTCCTTGGATCCGGACCGATTGGATTGATGACTCAGAAATTTGCTTGGCTAAAAGGGGCAAAACGGGTAATCGCCGTTGATCACAATGAATTCCGCTTAGCGCATGCTGCAAAGACAAATAAAGTAGAGACGTATAATTTTAAAGAATTTGATGATATCGGTAAGCATCTTCATGAGATTACAAAAGGTGGAGCTGAAGCAGTTATTGACTGTGTCGGGATGGATGGAGATGTAACAGTAAAAGAGCATCTGAAAACCCTGACTGGGCAGATTGGCTCGATTGATCCGATTATTACTGCTGCACATTCAGTCAAGAAATTCGGTACGATTCAATTGACGGGTGTGTATGGTTCCCCAGCAACTGCATATCCATTGCAATCCATCTTTTCACGAAATGTCACCGTAAAAACCGGACAGGCACCTGTCATCCATTATATGCCGGAATTATATAATATGGTGGAGGAAGGTGTATTCAATCCTACAGATATTATTACGCATAGAGAGAGCTTGACCAATGCCGCACATGCGTATGAGGTATTTAATGCGCAGGCAGATAATTGCATCAAAGTAATTTTAAAACCATAAGACCTGCCACAATTCCATAACCTAAAACAAAATGGCGCCCGCTGACTGGGTGTCATTTTTTATGCTTAAAATTAACTATATTTCACTTATTCTAGTAAAAAAGTTGCACGGGAAAAGACTACTAAAAAGAGAAGGTGCATATAATGTATTAGTTTCAATATTTACTTGAAAGGGGGACTTGGCTGCTTGTATTTTTACACGTATTTAATAAACAGGGGGTGTTTTTATGAGTAATGGCCACAAAATAGTCTGGAGTGTTGCTGCTTTCTCTTTTTTAGTCATTGTCTTTATCATATTTGCGCAAGTTGGTAAGAATACGGAAGAACCAGAGGTAGCAAAACCGGATGTAGAGACAGAAGAACCGGAAGCTGAAGAGCCTGAAGGAGCGGTAGAAACGGGTGAACAGGAGGAAACAGAAGAACCGGCTGCTGGTGATGCAGAAGTGGAAGCTGTCGTAAAACAGCATAAGCCCTATGAATTTAAAGTTGCGCCTGCTTTTACGGCTGACGAATTGACAGCGCTTCCAAAGAGTGATTGGCTAACAAATGGAGGGAATCTTTCCAATCAGCGCTACTCGCCTTTGGATCAGATAAACACATCTAATGTTGGAGATTTAAAAGGAGAATGGGTTGCCAATCTTGGATCGGGATTTGATTTTAAATATTCGGGTGAAGCATCTCCGGTCGTTTATGATGGTGTTATGTATGTAATTACTGGTGCCAATGATGTGCTCGCACTCGATGCTGTTACAGGGGAAACAATTTGGGAATATAGACCCCATATTACTGACAAACTGACTACAGTATGCTGCGGCTGGACCAGCAGAGGTGTAGCTGTCGGTGAAGGGCTGGTGTTCGTTGGACTATTGGATGCGAGATTGGTAGCTCTGGATCAGACGACAGGAGAAGTAGTTTGGGAGACTGTTGTTGATGATTGGAGAAAGGGCTATACTATCACGAATGCGCCATTGTATTACAATGGAAAGGTGTATACCGGTGTTTCTGGCGGAGAGTATGGAATCCGCGGGCGTCTGACAGCATTTGATGCAGAAATGGGACGTGAATTATGGCGCTTCAATACTATTCCGGGTCCTGGTGAGAAGGGACATGAGACATGGCCATCGGATAATAAGGCGTGGATGTCCGGTGGAGCGCCTGTCTGGCAGACCCCGGCCGTTGATCCGGAATTAGGGCTAATGTATTTTTCAACTGGAAATACGGCTCCAGACCTTGATGGCAGCAGCCGGGAAGGGGATAACCTCTATTCAGATTCTGTTATTGCTTTAGATCCGGAAACCGGGGAGTATAAATGGCATTTTCAGCAGGTGCATCATGATATATGGGATTTAGATTCACCCAATCCGATTATCCTGTTTGATGTGGAGATTGATGGAGAACCACGCAAGGGACTTGGGCAGGCAGGGAAAACCGGATGGATTTATTTTCTTGACCGGACCAATGGTGAGCCACTAATTGGTATTGAAGAAACGCCAGTTCCACAGGAAGAAAGGCAGAAAACATCACCTACTCAGCCGATTCCAAAGGGTGACTCTTTCGTACCACAGGATATAACTCCTGAGGATATTGAAAGGGATATGTCAGATGCGTTTGAAGGGGAATACGGCGGGATTTTCACTCCGTTCTGGGAAGAACCGCTTACCTTAAAACCATCTCCGTTCGGTGGAGCGAACTGGCCGCCATCAGCATATAACCCAAATACGGAATATTTCTATGTACTTGGAACAGATCAGTATATGGCATATACCCGCAGTGACGAAGAATTCAATCCAGATGAGATTGAAGAGGGGCATGCATGGGTTGGAAGCATTATGGCACCTGTAACCGATGCACCGGTTAGAGGGACAATAACTGCAATGGATGTTAAGACGAATACCGTTGTATGGCAGCAAGTCTGGGATTCGATGGCCTATAGCGGTGCAATGACGACGAAAGGAAATCTGCTATTTGTCGGTCATAATGATGGCAGATTCATAGCCTATGATGCAACTACCGGTGACCAGTTATGGGAATTTATGACAGATGCTGGAGTGAATGCGCCTCCTATTACCTATGAAATTGATGGGAAGCAATATATTACCGTCTTTGCAGCGGGGAACTCATTGGCTGGCAGTAAACATGGAGATTCAGTCTGGACATTCTCTTTAGATGGAGAAATTGAGTCAGTCGATGATGTGGTAAAGCCTGCCGATGCCGCCGTTGAAGATGGAGAAACCGGGGAAGAAGGCGGAAGTGATGAAACATTGGACGATGAGGAAAATGACGCTGTATCCTCATCTGAAGGTCAAACGGAAAGCGGATCTGCTATCTATGAGGCTAATTGTCTTGCATGCCATGGTACAGAAGGGGCAAATGGCCATAATGGACCTAATCTCCAAACAAGCAGCATTGCTCCAGATAAAGATGCTGTAATGAAAAGGGTTAAAGAAGGCGGAGAATCGATGCCATCCTTTGAAGGAACCCTTACCGAACAGGAGATAGATGATGTAGCAGCATATATCAGTGAAATTATCGCCAATTTGGATGAATAGAGTAAGTGGTGCAGGATATCTAATCCTGCACCACTTTTATTTTTGAAGTTTATGAGAATATCCCTTACAATTTAAAAGAAAATGAAATGATAAGGAGTCCTGTTATCGTGAAACGATTGATTCATGCAGCCATTATTATTCCCTTCTTTCTTTTAGCGGGATGCCTTAATCCTACAGTGGTATCTATCGTCGAGGCTGCCCATGAAGCGGCATTGGTGGAAAATGATGAACTGGTTGGCACCTATTTCTCTGATGATTTCATGGAAGAACGTTCATTGGAGGGATTGTCTGATGGACTGGCGGAAGATGTTCGAAATAGTGAAGGTGTAAAGCTGATGAATATGAAGGAAATTAAGGAAGGTCAATTGCGCCAAGAGATTGTGGAGAAATTTAATACTAGATATGATGGTGAATGGAATATGGTAGCCGGACAAACTGGCGAGACGTTCATCAAGGTCTGGATCGTCAAAAAAGAAAACCATAGATATGTGATAGTGGAAGGAGAAGAGATGGACATTGATACATACAATGAACAGATTCTAAAGTGATTGAAATAGAGAAAATAAAAAAGATTGGATATAAGTACTGTTAATGAATTATTCTCAATATTGACGCAAATGTTTGACATCTTTGTTTAACTGTTTTATTATGTAAACCTAACATGAGATTCTATTTTATACCTGCAGGCAATAGATCCGTTTTGTAACCCACAGCATACAAAAAGTACCCACTCAAAAAATGAATAGACATTTTCAACCATGGAAATTTGCTGTATTTAGCCGAATTTAGCTAATATTATACGGAATTTAAAATCTGAATATTCAGTTAAAATGCGTTGAAATCAAAGAAAAGGGAGAACTGATATGACCTTAAAAAAGATTTTTACGCCAATTATAATGGCAATCATTTTTGTCAGCTTAATCCTGTTAGGCAATATGACTTTAAGTTCGAATGCTGGAAATAAGGAATCGGGTACGGTCCAGCTGCGTCTTGGACAGGCAAAAGCTGCAACACATCCCGTATCCCAAGGAATCGATAGGTTTGCGAAATTAGTGAAGGAGAAGTCAAATGGTGAAATTGTAGTCGAAACCTTTCATGATGGATTAATTGGAAATGACCGTGAAGTCATTGAGAGTGCTCAAATGGGCAGCCTTGCGATGGCCAGTTCATCAACACCTAATATGACCAGTTTCACGAACTATTTTACAGCTTGGGACCTGCCATATATTTTCGAAAATAAGGAAGAGGTTTATACCGCGATTGATGGTGAACCGGGTGAGATAGTACGTAAAGAAATGGAGGAATATGGATTCAAAGTAATATTTTTTCCGGATTATGGATACCGTCAGATAGTAAACAATGTGCGTCCTGTAGAGGTGCCTGAAGATCTTGCAGGCATGAAAGTAAGAACAACGAATTCCAGGATAGAGCAGGCAGACTTTAATATGTATGGGGCAAATCCTACACCTGTAGCGTGGTCGGAAGTGTTCACCGCCCTTCAGCAAGGAACAGTAGAAGGGGAAGGCAATAGTTATTCATTGCTCTGGGATTCGAAGCACCAGGAGGTTTTGGATTATGCGACAGAAGTCAATTATAATTACAGCTCGGACATTGTCGTCATGAATTTGGATAGATATGAAGGACTATCAGAGTACCATCAGAAAATTATTATGGAAGCTGGAGAAGAGGCAACAAAATGGCAGCGTGAAGTGGCGAACGAACGTGAAGCAGAGGCCAAACAGCAATTCATAGATTATGGCATTGAAATCTATGAACCGACAGAGGAAGAAATGAAACAATGGAAACAGGCGGTAGAACCTGTCTGGGATCAGTTTGTAGTTGAAGGATTATCGGATCCGGAATATGTAGAAGTTATTCTAGAAACACTTGGAAAGACAAAGGAAGATATTTTTGAATGAATGATTAATATAAACAGATTCTAAGATTAGGGGCTGAATAAATGACACGGGATACTGTGATTACTGGGGAAAATCCCCATCATGATAAACCGCCTATGCAGGATAGGAGCGGGTTGCAGCGTACCTGGGCAATGATAGATAATCGATTTGAAGAAATCCTCATTGTTGCAGGGTTTGCTGTTTTCATCATTTTAATCAACCTTCAAGTTGTGAATCGCTATGTATTAACCTTTATTGAAATTGGGAACATTACGACCTGGACAGAAGAGATTGCCCGGTATATTTTTATATTTGTTTCTTTCCTTGGAGCGAGTCTGGCGATCAAAAAGCGGGAAAATATTCGAGTAGGTATTTTAATAGATCGCATTCCGGAGCATATACGATATGCAATTGATGCAGCGAACAGTATTTTTATGCTTTATTTCTGTTATTTGATGGTAATGTACGGCTTCAATCTGATTCAGTTTCAACTGGAAACAAATCAGGTCACACCAGCACTTGGGATTCCTATGGCTTTAGCATATAGTGCCGTGCCGATGGGATTTCTGTTTATGGGCTTTCGATTAATCCAGGCATTGATTGAAGATATTAAAGGGATGTCTGTGAGGGATGGGCTGCTGACGGCAGGAATATCCGTTTTATTCATCTTACCTGCAATCGTGTTTAAGGATGGCAATATAACATTGCTTTTATTTGGTTATTTTGTCTTGTTTATCATTTTAGGTATGCAAATTGCCTTTGCATTAGGTGTCAGCACCCTGGCAACCGTCATGGCGACCGATGCAATACCTGTCGATTTCTTTCCGCAAACCGCTTTTACAAGTATTGACAGTTTCCCAATTATGGCGGTTCCTTTCTTTATTGCTGCTGGGATTATTATGGGGAACAGCAGTATTATCGAAAAACTATTGAAACTTTCTGATGAATTACTCGGCTTCCTCCCCGGAGGTCTGGCACTTGTGGCAGTAGTTACGAGCATGTTTTTCTCAGCAATCAGTGGGTCCGGTCCTGCAACAGTGGCAGCAATCGGTACGCTGTTAATCCCGGCCATGATCAAACAGGGATATCATCCTGGTTTCTCTGCCGCAGTTGTGGCTGCTGCGGGTACAATCGGAATCATAATCCCGCCGAGTAATCCACTGGTCATCTACGGGGTTGTCGGCCAGCAGTCCATTACAGAACTATTTATGGCAGGAATCATCCCAGGTGTACTGACTGGATTAGGGCTGATGGTGGTCACTTATTTTATATCTAAGAGAAAAGGGTGGAGCGGTGACAGGGATTCCTTTAGCATGAAAGGAACATTAAAGGCCGTTTGGGATGCCAAATTCGCCCTGCTTGTTCCCGTTATTATTCTAGGAGGCATCTATGGGGGCATTATGACTCCGACTGAGGCAGCTGCAGTCGCCGCTGCATATGGATTGATTATTGGCTTGTTCGTTTATAAAGACCTTAATCTGAAGGGAGTATATAAAAGCCTTGCTTCTGCAGGTATCACGTCAGCGGTTATTATCCTGCTGATTGTCATGGCAAATATCTTTGGGCGTCTGATAACATTAGAGCAGGTTGCAGAAACAGTTGCTGATTTTGTGTTATCGATCAGTGAAAATAAGTTAATCATCCTGTTATTATTAAATGTATTCCTCTTACTTGTAGGTCTGGTGCTGGAGGCATTGGCGGCCATCGTAATTTTAACCCCGATTCTGCTGCCGATGGCTATGGAGATTGGAGTTGATCCAATCCATTTTGGCATCATCATGATCATGAACCTTGCTATCGGATTGATTACACCACCAGTGGGCGTTAATCTCTTTGTATCGGCAGGTGTCATGAAACTTAAGATAGAGGAAGTCATTAAAGGGGTCATTCCATTGCTGATAACGATGCTGGCAATTTTGTTCCTGATAACATATATCCCGCAGATCAGTATGTTTTTGGTGGAATTGACGAGGTAGAAACATATATGAAAATGGAGCAGCTATAGCCAGCTGTTCCATTTGTTTTATGTAGATTTAGTTTATAACTATATCTTATAATCATCATTAGAATCTTCGATAATTTGAATTTACTGAAAGTATTGACTTATCAAAAATCAACTGTTTTAATTAACCTAACATCAGATAAGATTAATGTCCAAACTGGTAGCAACATCATTACCTCTCTTAGAAAAAAGGAGCATAAAAATGATTAACTCTGACTTACCTATCCCTTTGCATGTGCAAATAAGTAATTTACTTGAAAAGGATATTCAAAAGGGGGCATATGAAGAGAAAATACCTAGTGAAAGAGAATTGATGGATATGTTTTCGGTTAGCAGAACGACTGTTAGGGAAGCGGTAGCAAATTTGGTGAATGAAGGAAAACTTCAAAAAGTTCATGGGAAAGGTACATTTATTTCGAAGCAGGCACCTATTCAGGAATGGCTAACCTCATTAAATAGTTTTACGGATACCGTCAAAAAGATGGGAATGATGCCAAGTAGTAAACTTTTATTTTCTGGGCGAACGGTGAACCGCTTGGATGTATATGAACAATATAATGAAATTTTTCTTATTGAAAGACTACGTTTTGCCAATCGTCTCCCCGTAGCAATCGAAAGACATTATTACCCGGTGGAAATTGGTGAAAAGCTGGCAAATTTTGATTTGAATACAGCTACAATTTATGATTTGCTTGAGAATGAATTGCATATTAGCCTTTTAGAGGCAGAGCAGTCCATTTCATCTGTGCTTATAAATGAGAAGGACTCGGTAAATTTAGGGATTACATCCTCTTCAAATGTGCTTAGCGCAGAGAGAAAGATATATGGCCGGTACGGAAAAGTCGTTGAATTTTACGAGGGTCTATATCGTCCTGATATGTATATTTTCCGTATTAAGACAAAGCGAAAGTTTAAATAGAAATTTTATGAAAGCGTTATCAAACTGGAAAGGGGTTGAAATAGATGGGGAAAATGAAGCCCAATGCAATTTTAATTCTAGTAATTCTTACTTTTATTAGTATCGTTTTTATCGGACAGGATGCACTTAATAAGAATGTTAATGCTGAAACAGGAGAAATCACATTAAGATTAGGGCAATCAAAAGCAGCAAATCATCCAGTATCCCAAGGGATTGATAAATTTGCTGAACTGGTAGAAGGAAAATCGGAAGGGAAAATTATAGTTGAGACATTCCATGATTCTTTACTAGGCAGTGACAGGGAAGTTATTGAAAGTGCACAACGGGGCAGTCTTGAGCTTGCGAGTTCTTCAACACCTAATATGACCAGCTTTACCAATTATTTTACAGCCTGGGATTTACCGTACATTTTTGAAAATAAAGATGAAGTATATAAAGCAGTTGATGGCAAGCCTGGACAGATCATCAGGGATGAAATGGAACATTCCGGTTTCAAAGTGATTTTCTTCCCAGATTATGGATTCCGCCAAGTAGTGAACAATGTCAGACCAATTAAACTTCCAGAAGATCTAAAAGGATTAAAAATCCGGACTACGAATTCAAAAATTGAACAGGCCGATTTCGATCAATTTGGTGCTAGTCCAACGCCAGTTGCCTGGTCCGAAGTATTTACCGCTTTGCAGCAAGGAACGGTTGAAGGAGAAGGAAACAGTTATTCGCTTCTATGGGACTCCAAACACCAGGAAGTCTTAAACTATGCAACGGAAGTGAATTATAACTATAGTTCCGACATAGTCGTAATGAACAAAGAAACTTTTGATTCCCTGCCAGAAGAATATCGGGACATCATAATGGAAGCTGGAGCAGAAGCGACAATTTGGCAACGTGAACTTGCTAATCAAAGGGAAGAAGAAGCGAAGCAGCAATTTGTTGATTATGGTATAGAAATCTATGAACCTACTCCTGAGGAAATGAAAATATGGAAGCAATCAGTCAAAGCTGTATGGGATGATTTTGTCCGAGAAGGAGAAGCCGAGCCAGAGTATGTGGATATAATTTTAGAAACTCTTGGGAAGACCAAAGAAACTATTTTTGAATAATATTTGGGTCTGAAAAATTATCCCGATTAGATGATGGTTGGGATTAAGGAGCTGAACTTATGTGAGTCAGGAATTAAGCCCAGTGGAGCAGCTGGATAATCAGAATGCACCTATGTTTAGAAAAGAAAGCAGATTTCTAAGGACGATAAAATTCATTGATCAGCATTTTGAAGAGATTTTGATTGTAATTGGCATGTTAACATTTATTCTCCTAATCAATTTGCAAGTATTGAACAGGTATGTTCTCCCGTTTATTGAGATTGCTAATATAACGACTTGGACGGAAGAGGTATCCCGCTATATTTTCATTTTCGTTTCCTTTCTCGGTGCCAGTTTAGCAATTAAAAATCGGGATTCCATTCAGGTTACAGCTTTGGTGGATAAATTTCCGATAGGGATGCAGAAATCAATCCAAATTGCCAACACCATTTTTATGCTCTATTTCAGCTATATGATCGTAACAAATGGATTCAATCTAATCATGTTCCAGTTTGAAACTGCACAGTCAACCCCAGCCCTATCTATTCCTATGGCAATACCGTATAGTGCAGTGCCAATAGGCTTTCTGCTAATTGCAATTCGCTTGGTTCAAAATCTACTGGAAGACACAAGAGAAATGGAAATTAAAGATGGATTAATCGGTATTTTCATTGCCTTACTGCTTATACTGCCTGTAATAGTAATGGGAGAAGCAGATATTACATTGCTGCTTTTTGGTTATTTTGTATTATTCATTATTATCGGTATGCCAATAGCGTTTGCACTAGGAGTCAGTACTTTGGCTACTGTACTAGCAACAAATGCTATACCTATGGATTTTTTGCCGCAGACAGCTTTTACCAGTATAGACAACTTTCCAATCATGGCTGTTCCTTTCTTTGTTGCCGCCGGAATCATCATGGGTGGAGGATTCATCATAAAAAAGCTCCTGAGGCTTTCAGATGAATTATTAGGATTTTTGCCAGGGGGGTTGGCACTTGTAGCAATTGTAACCAGTATGTTCTTCTCTGCTATCAGCGGGTCAGGACCAGCTACCGTTGCTGCCATTGGGACTTTACTTATACCAGCTATGATTAAACAAGGGTATTCGCCAGGATTTGCTACAGCCATTGTAGCGGCAGCAGGGACTATTGGTGTTATCATACCTCCAAGTAATCCTCTAGTAATCTATGGGGTGGTTTCTCAACAATCCATTTCGCAGTTATTTATTGCAGGGATAATCCCGGGTGTAATAACAGGTTTGGCATTAATTGTTGTTACTTATTTTATTGCTAAAAGGAATGGCTGGCAGGGTGATAAGACAACATTTAGCATGAAAAATACACTTATAGCGGCATGGGATGCAAAACTTGCACTGTTAGTCCCTATATTTATATTAGGTGGAATCTACGGGGGATTTATGACACCGACAGAGGCAGCAGCAGTTGCTGCCGCATATGGGATTGTGATAGGAATGTTTGTATATAAGGATATGGATATAAGGGGTCTTTACAGGAACCTGTCCAAAGCGGGTGTCACTTCCGCAGTAATTATTTTGCTGATTGTTATGGCTAGTATATTTGGCCGTCTGATAACGCTGGAAAAAGTGGCAGAAACAGTTGCGAATGCAGTATTGGCTATCAGTGAAAACAAATGGGTTATCCTACTATTGCTGAACGCATTCCTGTTACTTGTTGGTCTTGTAATGGAAGCGCTTGCTGCGATAGTGATCCTGACTCCGATATTACTTCCTATGGCAGTTGCAATAGGAGTTGACCCTGTACACTTCGGTTTGATCATGATATTTAACCTTGCAATTGGATTCATTACGCCGCCGGTTGGAGTCAATCTCTTTGTAGCGGCGGGGGTAGCAAAGCTGAGGATTGAGGATGTTATAAAGGGAATAAGACCATTGCTTGTGACAATGATTGTTATATTGCTGTTGGTGACCTATATACCTACTATCAGCTTGTGGCTAGTAAGCTTTATGAAATAACGGGCTGAAATAAAATATCTGGCCTGAAAGGAGTGATTCAATTTAGGAAATTTCATTTGTTTCCATTATATATTTATATAAAGGAGGTAAGAAGATGTCATCAACTTATTTACCAAGACAAATTGCTGTGGGACCAAATAGTCTTGAGCAATTAGGGGAAATTGCAATTGGAAATGATGCATCGAAACTATTTGTTGTGATTGATGGATTTCTAGTAACCTCTGATATTCAATTAGATAAGCGTATAGGTCATATTCTGCAGAAGGAAGGATTAGAGGTTACCTTCTTCTCAGATTATCAGGGAGAACCTACAACGGATCATTTAGAGTCTGCGTTAAATCTATTACACACTTCCCAAGCTGACTGTGTAGTGGCAATAGGTGGGGGAAGTGCAATTGATATTGCAAAAGCGGTTTCTCTATTTGCTCTCAATATCGATTTAGCCTGGGATGAGATTACTTCCAAGAATCGCTTGAAAAGGCTGCCGCTAATCGCCATACCTACAACAGCAGGTACTGGTTCTGAAGCGACAAAAGTAATGGTTATAAAGGATATGAAAACAGATATTAAGATGAATCCAGGCCATAAGGATTTGGTTCCGGATGTCGCTATTTTAGATCCGGAACTAACAACAAGTCTGCCAAAGCATTTCACTGCATATACTGGACTGGATGCATTGGCACACGCGATGGAGGCATATGTTTCAACCTTGGCTTGTGATACTACAGATAGCTATGCGCTTAATGCTATCCGCTTGATTGGAAAGGCACTGCCAAACGCATATAAGAATGGTTCAGATATCAAGGCAAGAGAGCAGATGCTGCTCGCCAGTTGTTATGCAGGAATAGCTTTTTCCAATGCATCTACAAATCTTGCGCATGCAGCCGGAAGACCATTGGGGGCTAGATTCCATATTCCGCATGGATTGAGTATTGCTTTGCTGTTACCGTTTGTTGTTGATCTTGGATTGGAAGAAGCAGAAGAAAGGTATGCAGAAATTGCAATAGAATTCGGTGAAGAGGAAAAAGATAATCCGAAACAGTTAGCACAAAAAACGCGTACAAAGCTAGATTACTATAATGATCAATTTCAAATCTGGGAAGATGGCTTAAAGTATATTGATATCGAGGATTTCAGAGAGAATATACCATTGCTCGTGAATGATGCCCTGAATGGAAATGGAATCATAACCAACCCTAAAGTTCCACAGAAAAGTGACATTGAAAATATCTATCATTCCTTATTGAAAAAGCTGACAGAGACAGCCATGAATAAAGTATTCTAATTTATCCAATATAACAACTGGTACGGACGTTACGACGATGCAGCTTGATGAAAAAAGAATGATAGGCAGGTATTGTAAATGAATTATGAAAGGTTAAAAACATTCATCACGGTAACTGAGAAGAAGAGCTTCTCTGATGCAGCAAAAATTCTTCATGTTACACAACCGACTATCACAGGACAAATTAAATTATTAGAAGAAGAACTTCAAACAAAATTATTTGAACGGACTACAAAACGTATCGAATTAACTCAGTCAGCGGAAATCTTGCTGACTTATGCAAAGGAGATCGTACGTCTTAGTGAATCTGCTCAAAAGAAAATAGTTGAAATTGAAGAAACTATACACGGAGATCTAAGTATTGGTTGTAGTCTGACAATCGGGGAATATATTCTTCCTCGGTACCTGAAAAGATTTATAGATATGTATCCATTAATTCAAATTAGAGTTAAAATCACCAACTCTTCTAATATTATCGATGGCTTAAAAGATCATATATTTGATGTTGGACTGATTGAAGTACCAATCAGTGATGATAGTGTCATCATGCAACCTTTATTGGAAGATGAACTTTTTCTAATTACAGCACCAGATCATTTCACTGAATATGGAGATGCGGTTTCCTTAAAACAATTAAAAAAGCTTCCATTTATTTTACGGGAAAAAGGATCTGGCACTAGGGAAGTTGTCAGTATCCATCTGCAGCAAGCAGGGATTTCGATGGAAGAACTAAATATAATCATGGAACTGGATAGCACAGAAGCAATTAAATCTGCGGTGGAATCGGGACTTGGTGTCTCTCTTATATCTGAATATGCTATCAAGAAGGAAAGACAATTAGGGTTGTTAAGTTATTACAAGATTATGGATCTCTCATTTACCAGGAATTTCTATATGGTTTACCGAAAGGAACAGGTAATGAAAGCAACTGCTGAAGCTTTTATTCATGATTTAGAAATACAGCTTTATAAATAACTTTTAGGAGGAATTATAATGGCAAAACAGCAAACAGAGGTAAAAAATCATATTAATCAGAAGATGAAAATGACACCGAGTGAAGCAATCGTAGAAACATTAGCGGCAGAAAATGTTAAAGAAGTGTATGGTATTGTCGGTTCAGCCTTCATGGATATGCTGGATTTATTTCCAACCGCTGGAATTCGCTTTCTGCCTGTAAGACATGAGCAAAGTGCTGCCCATATGGCTGATGCGTATACACGTGTTTCAGGGATAGCAGGGGTTGTAATCGGACAAAATGGACCAGGAATTACAAATATGGTCACATCAGTTGCAGCAGCCAATCAGGCACATACGCCAATGGTTGTTATCTCACCTTCTGCGGGTACGCCGACTATTGGATGGGATGGGTTCCAAGAGGCCAATCAAGTTTCCATATTTGAAGATATAACGAAAGAAACGGTACGCGTTACTCATAAAACACGTGTTGCTGAATGTTTAAGAACGGCATTTCGAATAGCCTATGCTGAGAGAGGGCCTGTATTATATGATATTCCTAGGGATCTATTTTATGGCGAATTAGAGGACTATATACTAGAACCCCATCAATATCGCATCGACTCAAGAGGCAGTGGAGATCCAGCTTCTATTGAAAAAGCTGTTGAACTGCTAAAAGAAGCTGCGAATCCAGTAATCATCTCAGGACGTGGTACAGTAGATAGTGATGGCGTTAATGTAGTTAGTAAAATTGCAGAACATTTGACAGCACCGGCAGCTGTTTCCTATATGCATAATGATGCGTTCCCCGCAGACCATCCACTTGCTGTTGGACCAATTGGATATATGGGGTCAAAGGCGGCCATGTATTCATTGCGGGATGCTGATGTCGTCTTGGCGATTGGAACAAGATTATCAGTCTTTGGTACTTTACCATGTTATGATATTGATTATTTTCCAAAGACAGCCAAGATAATCCAAATTGATATTAATCCTAGAAATATAGCACGTACACATCCAGTGGCAGTGGGAATTATAGGTGATGCCAAATTAACAAGTGATGAAATCTATAAGCAATTAACAAAGGTACAACCGGATCCTGAAAGGAATCAAACACGATTGGAAGAAGTCAGCAGACTTAAACGGGAGTGGGATCAGGAATTAGTGGATCTTGCCATGGTGGATGGCAATCCTATTAATCCCCGCAGAGCTCTACTAGAATTAACAAAGGCGCTACCTGAAAATACAATTATTTCAACAGATATTGGAAATGTGTCATCAACTGCCAATGCCTATTTGAAGTTCAATCAATCGAGAAGGCATATTGCTGCATTAACATTCGGAAATACAGGGTTTGCATATCCAGCAGCACTTGGTGCCCAGCTTGCAGAACCAAATACTCCTGTTGTGGCAATCATTGGTGACGGAGCTTGGGGAATGAGCTTGCATGAAGTAAGTACAGCTGTTGAGCAAAACATTCCAGTTATTGCATGTGTTTTCAATAATAAGTCATGGGCTGCGGAGAAGAAAAATCAAGTGGATTACTATGATAATCGCTTCGTTGGTTCTGATATTGAAGCCCCTGAGTTTGCTGAGGTTGCTAAATCCATGGGTGCTCTTGGCTATACGATTGAAAATGTAAATGAAATCGAAGGTGTAGTAAAAGAGGTCCTTGCTCAGCGTAAACCTGCTGTGCTCAACATTTATGTGGATGGAACACAGCTTGCCCCTCCTTTTCGCAGGGATGCGTTACAAATGCCTACTCGTTTATTGGATAAATATAAACACCTGGATTATGAATCCTGGAAGAAATAATATGCAATAAATTTCAGCAGTGCTAATATTCATTCGTGATTTTTGCTTTATGAGCATATTTTTGGATTTTCTCCAATTTCATGGGATAATAAAAAATATCAAATGATTGGAGATTCTAAATGATGAAATGCAAAATTAATCGCAATGCAGCTAAAGTTCTAAAGGAAATGCTGACTACTGAAGAAGCAGAAGGCAAAATGGTGCGTGTCTATATCTCTCACATGCACGGAGACCACGCACATTATGGAATTTCTTTTGACACACCAACGGAACATGATGAGATCGTAAAAACAGACAAAGATATAGATATCCTTCTCGATACACGCCAAGAGTTTCTTGATGGTATCTGGATTCAATATTTCTTTGTTGATAATCAAGGCTTTGTTATCACCAACCCTTCCAAAGGGCTTGGACACCATCACTAAGACAGAAAAAGAAATCGGTCAGCAAGCCGATTTCTTTTTTTTGCTCTTTCAAAAGTACTGTTGGCTACTCTTCGTCATCTAAGACGTGATAGGCTTTTTCAAACAGTATCATTTGGCTATCGAATTCCTTTTCATCCAGCTTTCGCTGCACATAATGATAGGAGCCGTCACTGTGCTGTTCTCTTGCCTTGACATTGTCTTTTAAGGAAAGGGACAATATTTCTTTGATTCGATTTTTGACCGCTATATCATAGATTGGGAAGAGGAGTTCCACTCTTTTTTTCATGTTTCTTGTCATCATGTCTGCAGAAGACAGCAGCACCCGCTCTTCTCCGTTGCTGTAAAAATAAAAGATTCTGCTATGTTCCAGGAAACGGCCAACAATGCTTTTGATTCTGATATTTTCACTTACTCCATCAATGCCGGGTTTCAGACAGCATATGCCGCGAACGATCAAATCGATTTTAATGCCGGCCTGTGATGCTTCATAAAATTTCTTAATCAGTTCCTTATCCGTCAAGGAGTTCATTTTAGCTATTATTCTTCCATTCCCGTTTTCTCTATGCCAGTGGATTTCTTCTTCTATATAGCGGATGAAATCCTCCTGTATATCGAAAGGGGCCATGGAAATATGATTGAATTCCGGCTTTTCGGTGAATCCGCTTAGATAGTTAAAGAAGTTGGTTGCGTCAATGCCAAATTCTTTATCAGTCGTAATAATCCCCATATCTGTGTATAGATTCGCGGTGGAATCATTATAGTTTCCGGTGCCCAGATGGACAAATCGTTCTATCTTCTTTTCACGTTTACGGACGATCAATGTAATCTTACTGTGGGTTTTAAGTGAATTCATTCCGTAAATAACATGGCAGCCTGCCTTTTCCAGTTCCTTTGCCCAGTGTACATTCTGTTCTTCATCGAATCTTGCCTTTAATTCAACGAGTACGGTAACCTGCTTCCCATTTTCGGCTGCCTGCTTCAGACCCTTTATTATCGGGGAATTTCCACTAACGCGGTACAGTGTCTGTTTAATGGCAAGAACATCCGGATCATCTGCAGCATCTTCGATAAAATCAACGACAGGCTCAAACGATTCGTATGGATGATGCAGAAAAATATCCCGTATTTCGGCAGCATCAAATACAGTCTCATCCTGCCCGATATCCTGTGGCGGCTGTGGTATTAATGTTTCATAGATAAGGTGCTCCTTTTCCCGCTGTACCTCTTTATAGAACCCAAATAGATAGGTGAGGTCGAGCGGACCCTTCACGATATACATGTCTTTTTGATGGATTTCAAGAACATAAAGCAGAAAGCTCACTACGGTGTCATCGCATTTATCCGACCTTACTTCAAGACGGACAGCGGCTCCCCATTTGCGCTTTTTTAACTCCTTTTCTATCTCCTTCAAAAGATCGCGCGCACCCTCTTCGTGAATCGTCATATCGGCATTACGCGTAATGCGAAATTCTGTAACGGAACGAACGTTATAGCCTTTGAACAATTTATGGATGTAATGGGAGATAATATCTTCTATTAAGATATACTGTCCTGTTTCGGAAACTTTTACAAAACGGTCCAATAGTGCCGGTACCTGGACGATTGCATTTTTTGTTGTTGTGAATTCCTTGTCAAGCGCATCCTCAAGGACAACAGCCATATTGATCGATTTATTGGAGAGCATTGGAAAAGGATGATAAGCATCAATTGCCATTGGTGTTAATACAGGAAAAATATGCTCGTCAAAGTATTTCTCAAGCCGTATTTCCTGTTCGGATGTCAAATCCTCAGCTGCAATAACAGAGATATGTTCCAGTTCCGATTCCGTCAAAAGATCACGATAAATTAAATATTGGTTGTCTACAATTGCATGGTTCTCTTTTGCTATTTGGTCCAATTGCTGTTTAGGTGTTAGGCCGGCTTTGTTTTCCGGTTTATTGAATCCAGCCTTCACCTGGTCTTTCAACCCAGCGACACGCACCATAAAGAACTCATCAAGATTTGATGAAAAAATAGCCACAAATTTAAACCGTTCCAGTAGCGGATTGTTTTTGTCGAACGCTTCTTCGAGAACTCTTTTATTAAAGGCAAGCCAGCTGAGTTCCCTATTGTTATAAAAGATTGGATTATCCAAATCAATTGCATTAGGAGAAATTGTCACCATAATCACCCTCAAATAAATCTTATCTATCATTATTATATAATAATTACCAGCAGGAAAATGATAAGTTTTTGAAAAGTTTTGAAATCCGTTAAGGGTGGAGACGCTTGCGACTTCTAATAATGGAATGGTTATAGGAAATGGAGCTCTATACTTTTGCCAAGTGCTTTTTCAAAATGTTTCTTTTGCTTTTCAGCCTGGTATTGCTCTGGTTTATAATCCTTGCTGCAATATAGTTTCAGCGTAAGACTTTCTTCATTAATATCCATATCAAAGTCCTCAATTACCTGTCTGTTGGTGGTATCAAGGCTGTAAGTGAATTTCAGCAGTGTTCCAAGCAGGTTCAGTTTATTCCTTTCTTTCTTTAGAAACCAATGTTTAAATGGAGCAATGAACTGTTTAAACAAGGTTTTATTTTTATAGGAAGCGATTAAGGCCGTTTTCAGCCTGTCAGCATGCATCAATCCGTCGATGGTCCGATTGGCGATCAGATAGAAGGTATGCTGTGGGCTTGATTCGGAATCAATATACGCCCCGAGGTTGTAGACAAAGCAAGCACGTTCCAAAAGGACCCAGTCATCTTGGGTTAGATCTGCTATCCCATTGTCCTGAAGTCCTCTGAAAAGCTTTGCAGTCAAATACTGTATATGATGTATTTTATCAATATCCAGGTTGTATTCATAAATCAGCTCCACAATACTATCTTCCAGCACGTTCGGATACAAATTTGATTTGGTGTTTTCAGATAAGTATTCATAAAAAACACCATCACGCAATCCTTTTCTGCTCAAGATAAAGCCATTTGCCTCGATTGCCTTATAGAGGGTAAGGAATACACAAGAGGCAGGAAGGATTGTATCGGCCCGGTCTTTGGAGAGCCCTTCTACTTTCTCCAATTCCACTTTTTCCAAAGATGCTAGCAAAGCTACAATGTGAGCGATATCACGATCAGTCATTTGATATTGATGAAGCCCAGCGAGTGGATAGGATTGCAGCGTCTGGTCGATCTGGGCCAGGTTACGTGCACTGCCCCCGATACCGATTAGAGGCACATTCATATCCTGAATCCAGTCTAAGGTGCTGAACTGGTCTTGAAGAAAATATTGAAGTTCTGTTAGTGCTGTTTCCTTAGATTGATTGTCAGCGAAAAATTCTTTCAATGTCAAAGCACCAAAAGGAAAACTGTGATAGTGCTTTAGAATTCGATCTTTGAAATAAGTGATTTCTGTACTTCCGCCACCAATATCAATCGTAACTCCCTCAGTAATGGAAGTGGAGTTGACGACAGAAAGGTAACCGTAAAATGCCTCTTCTCTTTCGGATAATACACGAATATCCCAGCCAATTTCCTGTTGAATAATCTCTCTGATTAGCTCTTTATTATGGGATTGGCGAATGGTCGCTGTCGCAATGCAGGCAAAGGCAGTCAATTCATAGGTATCCACTACATTTTTGAAGCTTTTTAAGGTTGTGAGGAGTTTGCCGATTCCTTCTTCATTGAGCAGGTTATCGTGATTAAGGAAGTTTCGAAGACGTGCAACAGCCTTAACATTCTCCACTTCATGAAGACGTCCGGATTTCTCTTGGGAGTAGATCACCAGCCGCATTGTATTGGAACCGATATCAATGATGCCATAGTAGCTTTTTAGCATTTAGATCACCAATTTCTGTTTTGATTATTAGAAGTATACCATATGGACATTAAGGCCGGAAAATGTAAGCCATAAGTCCGGGTATCTCTTGATTTTGACAGAATTCGATAAAATATTTCCCGGGTAATATATCTATTTTCCGTTTCCCTTATCCTAAGGAGGGCAAACCTTTCAGACAAGGCATGAATCCATTTGTCCGTGCATAGGATATATAAACCGCTGCATAGATGGAGGGAGTAATACATGAGTATATTAAACAAGGTGAGAAATTATAGGGAAGAAGAAAAGCGTCTAATGTGGGAAGGGACCTTTGCAGAGTATTTGGAAATCTTAAGAGAACGCCCAGAAGTTGCCCAAACTGCACATTCACGTGTATATAATATGATCAAGAGTGCTGGTGTAACAGAAAGAGACGGGAAGAAGATGTTTGAGTTCTTTGGTCAGGGAATATTTGGGCTGGAAACGGCTATTGAGCGTTTGGTGGAGGAGTACTTTCATCCCGCTGCCAAAAGGCTGGATGTCCGGAAGCGTATCTTACTCTTGATGGGACCTGTCAGCGGCGGTAAATCTACAATTGTCAGTATGCTAAAACGCGGTCTCGAGCATTATTCACGTACGGATGAGGGAGCAGTCTACGCCATCAAAGGCTGTCCGATGCATGAAGATCCGCTGCATTTGATTCCGCAGCATTTGCGTGAAGATTTCTTTGATGAATATGGAATCCGTATCGAAGGCAGCCTGTCCCCATTGAATACGATGAAGCTTGACAAGGAATATGGCGGACGTATTGAGGATGTCCAGGTGGAAAGGATTTTTTTCTCGGAGGATAAGCGTGTTGGAATCGGTACGTTCAGTCCATCTGATCCGAAATCACAGGATATTGCCGATTTGACAGGCAGTATTGATTTTTCGACCATTGCCGAATATGGATCGGAATCTGATCCGCGTGCCTACCGTTTTGATGGGGAACTCAACAAGGCCAATCGCGGAATGATGGAATTCCAGGAAATTTTAAAAAGCGATGAAAAATTTCTGTGGCATCTATTATCCCTTACCCAGGAAGGTAATTTTAAAGCTGGCAGATTTGCCTTGATATCTGCCGATGAGCTCATTGTGGCTCATACGAATGAATCGGAATACCGCTCGTTTATTGCAAATAAGAAAAATGAAGCACTGCATTCCCGGATGATTGTCATGCCCATCCCCTATAATCTCAGGGTGAGCCAGGAAGAAAGAATCTACGAAAAGATGATTAATGAAAGTGATATTTCAAATGTCCATATGGCGCCGCATGCTTTACGAGTAGCAGCAATATTTTCTATTCTGACGAGACTGAAAGAATCAAAGAAACAGGGAATTGACCTCTTGAAGAAGATGAGACTTTATGATGGAGAGAGTGTGGAAGGGTTTAACCAGATTGATGCAGAAGAACTGCGAAAGGAATTTCAGGATGAGGGAATGGAAGGGATTGATCCCCGATATGTGATTAATCGTATTTCTTCCACCATCATTCGCAAGGAAGTCCCATCCATAAACGCCTTGGATGTATTGCGATCCTTAAAGGATGGACTTGATCAGCATCCATCGATTTCAAAGGATGATCTGGAAAAATATATGAATTATATTGCTGTGGCCAGAAGAGAATATGATGAAATTGCCAAGAAGGAAGT
This sequence comes from Oceanobacillus massiliensis str. N'diop, assembly GCF_000285495.1. Taxonomy (GTDB): domain Bacteria; phylum Bacillota; class Bacilli; order Bacillales; family Amphibacillaceae; genus Oceanobacillus; species Oceanobacillus massiliensis. The sequence goes on along the minus strand of NZ_HE610976.1, from coordinate 388,036 downwards.
ACAGAAAGCGTTTGTATATTCCTATGAAGAGTCTGCCAAAACATTGATGGATAACTATCTGGATAATGTGGAGGCCTATTGCAATAAAAATAAGCTGCGTGACCCGCTCACGGGCGAAGAGATGAATCCGGATGAAAAGCTGATGCGTTCGATAGAGGAGCAGATTGGGATTTCAGAGAATGCTAAGAAAGCATTTCGTGAGGAAATTCTTATCCGGCTTTCCGCTTACGCCAGAAAGGGCAAGCGGTTTGACTACAATTCACATGAGCGTTTAAGGGAGGCCATCCAAAAGAAATTATTTGCCGATTTAAAAGATGTTGTGAAAATAACGACATCATCTAAAACACCTGACGAATCCCAGCTGAAAAAGGTGAATGAAGTGATTGCACGTCTAATAGATGAGCATGGCTATAATTCCGTTTCAGCAAATGAATTGCTTCGCTATGTAGGAAGTCTGCTGAATCGTTAAGGATTATCTTCATTGCAGGACTAACGACTAAAGTTAGTCCTTTTTTCATATGAAATATAGAATTTTGGAAATAACTTGTATCAGGCTGCATAGTATAAAGAAAGTCTATCTTGACGATTGAAAACTGAAACTAACAATTAGGAGAGGGTATAATGCAAGAAGAGCAGGAACATAACTTTGTTGTCTCCCAGGAAAACTGGTCTCTCCATCGGAAAGGTTATCAGGATCAGCAACGACACATTGATAAAGTAAAAGATGCCATTAAAAATAATTTGCCTGATCTAATCAGTGAAGAAAATATAATCATGTCCAATGGACGTGATGTCATTAAAATTCCAATACGTTCATTGGATGAGTATAAGATCCGTTATAATTACGAAAAGTCAAAACATGTAGGTCAGGGAAATGGAGATTCAGAAATTGGCGATGTTATTGCACGCGATCCGAACGCCAAACAGGGGCAAAATGGAGCAGGAAGCGGCAAAAAGGCTGGAGATAAACCTGGAAATGATTATTATGAAACAGAGGTTTCCATTGCAGAGATTGAAGATGCTCTTTTTCGTGAGCTGGAGCTGCCTAATTTAAAGCGGAAAGAGCCGGCTGAAATAACAACCGAGAAAGTTGAATTCAATGATGTTCGCAAAAAAGGACTAATGGGCAATGTAGATAAGAAGCGAACCATTTTGACCGCATTAAAAAGAAATGCCAGAGACGGTAACGCAGCTATCACGCCAATCCATAATGATGATTTGCGGTTCAAGACTTGGAATGAAGTTATCAAACGGGAATCTAAAGCAGTGGTAATTGCCATGATGGATACAAGCGCCTCAATGGGAACATTTGAAAAATATATGGCAAGGAGCTTCTTCTTCTGGATGAACCGGTTTTTGCGTACGAAATATGAAACAGTCGAATTTGAATTTATTGCCCATCATACAGAAGCAAAGGTTGTAACAGAAGAAGCATTTTTTTCAAAAGGAGAAAGTGGCGGAACGATTTGTTCCTCTGCTTATATGAAGGCACTTGAAGTGATTAATGAGAAATTCAGTCCGTCACGCTATAATATTTATCCATTTCATTTTTCAGACGGGGAGAACATTACTTCCGACAATACAAAATGTATTGAGCTTGTCAATGAAATCATGGACTGCTCCAACATGTTCGGATATGGTGAGGTCAATGGATACAATCGTTATTCGACATTGATGAATGCCTATAAAAAGATCGATGATCCTAAATTCCGCCATTATATTTTAAAGGAAAAAGGCGACGTCTATCATGCAATGAAGAGCTTTTTCCATAAGGATACGGCCGCAGTATAGCGATTACATTGCCTTGTGGTAAGCAGCTTATGGGAACGGCTATTTCTAATTGGATAAATATGAAATCCCCTGCTTGTGCAAGGGGATTTCGATTATTCCTGTTCAATGGAGTATGTTCCACGATCCGTCTTCAGTGAAAAAGATGTACCATTGAAGCTGTATTCTGCTTCATCATTTAGTGGTATTTCATAGATGGGAGCTGGTAATGGTTCCATCTCGTCATCTTCATTTTCAATTTCACCTTCACCATTAAGCATTAAGGAATGTTCTGGTACATAATCATCAATTCTTCTTGTGTTATTTGTATACGAAACAGATGTTAATGCCATTACCGTCTCATCAAGGTCATTGATTTCTTTCTTTGTGATTTTGATATTTTTTCCAGTCCAGGATTTTAGTTTTTCGTTAAATTCTTCAATAGATAAAGATTGTTGTCCCACATGAATCCCTCCTGCTTTTAGATTACCCTCATTTTCTGCATCATACACCTGAACCGATTTTTTGTGGGACATTATTTAAGGTTCGATTCATAAACTATAAAAAGCACTTCAGGAGGGATAAAATTGGAACATACAAAAGAACTGACTCGTGCTATTGAAGAGATTACCGAAATTGCATCGGGGTTTGGACTTGATTTTTATCCGATGCGCTACGAGATTTGTCCAGCAGATATTATATATACGTTTGGTGCCTATGGCATGCCTACAAGATTTACCCATTGGAGTTTTGGAAAGCAATTTCATAAGATGAAGCTGCAATATGACCTTGGTCTGAGCCAAATTTATGAGCTTGTCATCAACTCCGATCCCTGTTATGCATTCCTGCTTAATACGAACAGCCTGATTCAGAACAAACTCATAATCGCACATGTGCTGGCCCATTGTGATTTTTTCAAAAATAATGTTCGTTTCTCGAATACGAGGAGAGATATGGTTGAAAGTATGACGGCTACGGCTGAACGTATTGCTGACTATGAGATGATCTATGGGAAAGAAGAAGTAGAAAATTTTCTGGATGCCATACTGTCAATCCAGGAGCATATTGACCCATCCATCGTGCGCTCCAAGCTGCCGGTAGCGGAAGATGAGGAAGAAGCGGTTGAACCGGTTAAAAAAAGCGAGTATGCTGATTTATGGGGTATCGATGAACTGCAGGCTGAAAAAAGGCCGACTACAAGAAGAAAAACAAAGAAGCTGCCGCCGCGTCCGGAGAAGGATATCCTATTATTTATTGAAGAGCATAGCCGCGAATTGGAAGATTGGCAGCGCGACATTTTAACCATGATGCGTGGGGAGATGCTGTATTTCTGGCCACAGCTGGAAACAAAAATCATGAACGAAGGCTGGGCCTCGTATTGGCATCAGCGGATCCTGAGAGAAATGGATCTTACTACGAATGATACGATTGAATTTTCCAAGCTGAATGCAGGGGTAGTCCAGCCATCGCGAACAACCATCAATCCCTATTATTTGGGATTGAAGATTTTTGAAGATATCGAGTACCGCTATAACAATCCTACCGATGAGATGCAGCAGCTTGGCTATAAACCAAATTCCGGCAGGGAGAAAATCTTCGAAGTACGCGAAATTGAGTCAGACATTTCGTTCATTCGTAATTATTTGACAAAGGAATTAGTGGAGCAGGAAGACATGTACTTGTTTGAAAAAAAAGGTAGAGATTACAGAATCACAGAAAAGGATTACGAACAGGTGAGAGATCAGCTAATCTCGATGCGTGTCAATGGCGGTTTTCCCTATATTGTCGTTGAAAACGGTGACTATCTTCGTAATGGCGAACTATACCTTGTTCATGGCTATGAGGGAATTGAACTGGATATCCGCTATTTGGAGCACGTCCTTCCGTATATCCATCAGCTCTGGGGAAGAACGGTCCATATGGAAACGACCATTGAAGGAAAAGAGACAGTCTTCTCCTATGACGGGAAAGATATGTCAAAACGGAGTATATGAGTTAAAGGGCACGGGATAATCGATATACCAGTCAAACAGACAAAAACAGCAATCTATTCGACAAAATTCGGGGAGTGACAGGCACCTATAATTGAAAGAATTTTACTCGGAAAAATCGGACCAGATGATGTAGAAGAAATGTTTTCCTATAGATCGGATGAACAAGTCGCCTGATATGTAGGGTACCTTAAGAAAAGCGATGAAGATTAAACAAAAGCATGTTGATTTAAACTAAACGTATATTCTATTTTGCTGGAAGAATATCAAGGCAGCGGAAATGCCATTTGAGCAGTAGGATGACAGTTAAACAAAAGAGCTTGGGAAACAATTAAATAGATTAAACTAATAAGAGGATATTAAGCTCAATGTATGAGCTTAATATCCTCTTTTCTTATACGACTAGATTCGTTATTTATAGTTTAATATGTATACATCCTGCAGAAACATATGGTTGCATAGGCTGAAGGACAGGAAAAGCCCCTATACACTTAGCTTTAGTTTGAATTTTCTAAAGGCCTTTTAAAAGGATGTGCATTCCTATGATAAAATATAGGAAAAGGGGGAATTTTAATGATTGCGAAAAGTGAAAAAGAAAATCTATTATTACATAGCGACAGTAATTTTAAATCTTTACTTGAAATAATTGAATCAGTACCCAACAGAAAAAGGACTATTTCTATTGAAACTCAAGAAAGAGATAAGAATTTTCGTGATGTATTCATGCATCTGTATGAGTGGCACGCGATGCTTGAAAGGTGGTATAGAGAGGGGATGGATGGAGATATTCCTTTTATGCCAGCACCCGGTTTTAAATGGAGAACTATCAAGCTACTTAATATGCAGATTTGGGAAAACCATCAAGATGTAACATTGAATCAGGCTATAAAAAAGTTGAAGTTGAGTCATGAAAGAGTAATGAATCTAATTAAATCACATACCAATGAAGAAATCATGACAAAAAAGTACTATAAATGGACTAAGACAAGTAACTTATACAGCTATTTTGCAGCAAACACGTCTAATCATTACATATGGGCTATAAAAAAATGCGAATCAATTGCAAAGTCTATAAAAGATGAGGAAAAGAACAAGTTTGTAATAAAATCAACTTAACTATCAGAATATGATTATTGGATTAGAAAGGACATAACATATTGGTCATATAAAATATGTTATGTCCTTTCAGTATCTAACTTTTTTCAACGGAGGTACGGTTACAATTTAACCAAGCTCTTTTGCTGCCGAAAACCGGCAGTAATTGCTGTTCTCCGCAGCAAATATTATTCGACAAAATTCGGGAAGTGACAGGCACCTCGATTGTTATCTTATTTGTCTTTTTTTCTGAAGTAGTCGTACAGGGATTTTAATGAATTGGCATCAAGCTCAATGTTATTTTCATAGGCGTATTTGATGGCATAGCCGAGCGCTAATGTCATTCCTCCTGCAATGCTTCCGCCGGCAACGGATCCAGCTCCGGGAATGAATTTAACAACCTGACGAAACAAGGTTTTACCAATATTGCCAGTGATCGTCGCGATGGTCAATTCCCTTGCCCTTTCTTTGGAAAGCGGTTTTTCATATAATGCTGCCAGCTTGACCATCAATCCAACCTGAATCCCTGTAAGCGGAATAAAGTCCGAGCCTGGCAATGGCGCAGCCCCAACTGCTGTTGCTGAACCGGAAGCTGCTATGATCCACTTATTGGCTGTAGAAGATTTTGCCTTCATGAGCCTGGCAAATTGGATTTCCTTATTCTTTTTTTTAGGATGTCCAAAATCTCATTTCGCAGTTTATCAATATTCTCGCCAGTTCGTGACGAAATTGGAATGACATTGTATTTATTTTCTGTATTTTGTTTTACATAATTGACGAGACTTTGTATGTCATCTGCTGCATCAATTTTGTTTAATACAAACAGGATATTTTTATTTTCTTTCGAGATAATTTCAAATGACTTCTTTTCCCCTTCTGAAAAAACGGTACCGGCCGCATTCAGGAAAAATAAAATAACGTCTGCATTTTTATAAAACTTCATGGTTTCCTGGGAGTTCCGATTATTAATATCATCCAGACCAGGTGTATCTGCAAAAATGATTTTATCCCGATATATATAGCGGTCAATCCCAGTGGTTTCACCCGGTTTTGCCCCTACCATGGCAACCTCATCGCCAATAAGTTTATTAATTGTTGAAGATTTACCGGTATTGACGTCGCCGATCATAGCAAATAAAATTTCTTCATCCAGTTGTGCATTAATTCTGCTTGTTTCTTGGTCGTATGCTTTCTCGAAATCCTGCTCATTGAATTCCTGTCTGTTTTTATTTGCCAAGACAACCACACTCCTTGTTCTATATATTACCAAATATAGGATGCTTTACACCAGTTTTCATAACTAAACTAAAAGAGAGACACGCTCTAGGCGTGAAATTGACTGGTGGCGCTCCTTTTATGAAAAGCAAAAAATCCACGAGACATCTGAACATGCTCCGTGGATTTTTCGATTAAAAGAAACCTATTGTTCCGGCTGTACAATCTTACTTGCTTACACTTGCCTCAGCTACTTCACTCTCAATAAAACTGGAGTTGACCAATCCATCAAGATTTGGTTTTTCTTTCAAAAATTCCAATTCAAACGAAGAATCAGCAAAGTCCTGTAAAACGCTGCTATCTACTTCATAAGTGAAATTTATACGTTCCCAGGCCCGGTCGATGACGGATGCAGAAAGTGCCTGGCCGGTGATTTCTTCAATTTTTTCACTGGCAATCGTTTTTGCCTCTTCTGGATTCTCTTCAATGAATTCAGTTGCCTGTTTATGGCCGTCAACAATTTTCTGAACCAGTTCCGGGTTCGTATCGACAAGGTCCTGCGATGTTACGAAAACAGCTGCCGGCAGTGTCTCGCCGTAGGCCACATCAGGTGAATCGATCAGCACTTTCCCGCTTCCTTCTTCTTCAATGACTGATGCCCATGGTTCAGGAACGGTTGCTGCATCTACTTTTCCGGATTCAAACATGCTATGGTAGGTAGCTGGTTCACCGGTTACGTGTTTCATTTCCCCGCCAGTACGGTCAGAAGTCATATTGTATTCTTCGCTCATCAATGTTTCAAATTGGACATCATGTGTACATCCCACTTTAGGTGAGATGAATGTCTTGCCGGCCAAATCTTCCGGTGTTTCAATATCGGAATCACTATTGGCCATGATTACGGTTCCCCCAGTTGACCCGCCAGCAACTACATTAACTTTAGACCCACTTGTAAAATGGTTCATGGCTGGTCCTGGTCCGACAAGCCCTCCTTCGATCTCACCTGCTGCAAGGGCGGTCATGAATGATGATCCATCAGGGAAATATTGATAGTTTACGGTTGTTCCGTCAGGGAAGTTTTCCGAATATAAATCTTTTTCTTCAGCGACCATTCCCGCAACGTGATTTATATTAGGGAAGTAACCGATTGTGATTTCATCAGGGGTACCCCCGTCTGAATTAGATCCTTCATTTGCTCCACCACAGGCTGCAAGCACTAGGGCAATTGCAGCAAAAGCTATAAATAAGATTGTTTTTCTCATGTCTTTAACATCCTTTCTAGTTATGAAATACGAATATAATTCGACAAAATTCGGGAAGTGACAGGCACCTCATTAATAGCCCCATCTTTTCATGACGGTTTTTTCTAGTTTTGAGAATACGAGATGATCGACAACTGCCCCAATGACACCAATAATAATAATGATTGCAATAACCTGATCCATCCGGGCATAATCCTGAGCATAGCTTAAGGTGTATCCTAATCCGGGGCCGTTGCTAAGCAATTCACCTGCCATCAATGCGCGCCAGCTGAATGCCCAGGCAAGCCGAAGTCCGGACATGAAATATGGGATGCTTGCAGGCACTTCCACTCGGAAGAATAACGCAAATCCTCTTGTACCCATCGTTTTTGCGGCACGCACCAATTGTGGGGGGACATTCCGAATTGCTGTTCTGACATTCAATGCCATAACGAATGTACCGCCGAGTACAATGACAGATACGACAGCCATCTCTGAGAAACCGAAAATCATGATTGCCAAAGGCACCCATACAATACTCGGGATACTTTGCAGGGCAATGAGATACATGCCTGCTGTTTCGTCAGCCTGCCTGGATTTACCAAGGATAACTCCGATAAGTGTCCCAATCAGAATCGCTAGCAAAAGCCCGCTGAATAAATGCTTAAAGCTTGCACCCAGGGCAATCAGGAAATCGCCACTTGCAAATCCTTCATATAAAGCACCGAATACTTTAGTCGGCGATGGAAAAATGATTGCTGCAAAAATATTTAACGAATAAATCAGCTGCCATATTCCAACCATTGCGATTAAAAAGATGGTTCGTTTAACGAGTAAATTCCACTTCATTAGTCAACTCTTCCTTTAAGACTTTATTTATTTCCCCTTCAAGCAGTCCCATAATTCGTTCTTCCAGTTCGATTGCTTCCAGGATTCCGCGTTTCCTAGGTCTGGCTATATCTACTGTTATATCTGCAATGATACGTCCGGGCCGTGTTCCCATAACGATAATCCGGTCTGATAGTTTGATAGCTTCCTGGATGCTGTGTGTCACAAACAGAATGGTTTTCTTTGTTTCCTGCCAGATTTTCATCAATTCATCATGCATGATATATCTTGTTTGCTCATCGAGAGCGCCAAATGGCTCATCCATCAGCAATATTTTCGGATCCATTGCCAGAGCACGGGCAATTGCCACACGCTGCTGCATGCCGCCGGATAATTCGTAAATATAATTTTCTTTAAACCTGCTGAGCTGGACCATTTTCAAATAGTGATCAGCCTGTTTGTTTGCCTCGGTCCTGCTCATTTTTCCCTTTAATGGAAACGTAACATTATCGCGAACATTGAGCCATGGAAAGAGGGCGGGCTGCTGGAAAACCATGCCTCGGTCCGGACCGGGCTGTTTTATTTCTTTCCCTTCAAGTATCATCTCACCCTCGGAAGCTGGCTCGAGTCCCGCTACCATTGAAAGTAGAGTTGACTTCCCGCAGCCGGATGGTCCGAGTATCGATACGAATTGATTCTCCTCAACCGAAATATCAATACCGGAAAACACTTCAAATGTGCTTTGTTTTTCTTCATTGTGAAAGTATTTTCCTACATTATCCATCTTAAGAAACAATGAATTCACCTCCCTGAATGTTAATATAGATAAGTATGTTTATATACCTGGATTTAATCCTAGTTATTTAATGGGATTAATATAAATTATATTATGTACGATTATCATGATTTGTCAACCTTTTGGAAAAAACAGTTTTATAATTGACAGCTATTTAGTTGGACCGTTCCCTTAATAATAAGAAGTAATCATTTGAAAAGTCAGTAAGTTGTTTTGCTGTTCGTGAAATAGACATAAAAAAGTGAGTAGAAATCCATGGAATTAAATGCGAAAAATGAAAAGCTCGGGGAAATTTTATCTGATATGGGACGTGTGCTAATAGCCTTCTCTGGAGGAGTGGCCTGGCATCGAGATTCCTTTATGGAACTAAAATTGATCGTGAGAAGGTTAATCAGGTAAATGACAGAGCTTTTTCTGATCAAACTTGGCTTTGATTATGTATCACTTGACTTAAAGGGATATCGTACAGGAAGTATGAATGAGGTATTGTCTCAAGAACAGCTGAAAACAGAAATGGGATAAGTAATAGAATAGGAAAAGAAAAGAAAAGCCGTTCGTATGCTGGTAAATTTACCTAGCTGCAAACGGTTTTTATCATACCCATATAGTGAAACCTGCTCCCGATTAAATGGGAGCTCCAATGCAAGGTTACCTGCTCATCTGTATCAACAGCTGCTGGTATGCAGATGCTTCATCTTTGTCCCCGAGCTGCTGATAAATCTTGGATAAATAGGTTACTGGATTGCGGTCTTCCGGATGCAATTCCATTTCCCACTTAAAGCAGTCAATTGATTTTTCCAGCTGGTCGAATTGAACATACATTTCCCCGAGTGCGAATTGCTGATCGGGATCATCTGTCATTGCTTTCATCTTCAATAGTTTTCTTTCAATTGGAAGGCTGACTCCGGCTGTGCGGAAAGGCTTCAGCCACTCTAGAATATTACGGAGCTCATAATCCTGCAGGAACGCGGAAACAAATGGAGTAACAAGCTTCTCCAATAGAACGGCATTTTTTTCGGATAGCTGCAATAGTCTCTGAGCGGATTCATCAAAATAGGAAGATATGACATTGGCATCCGCATCTTCAAAGCTTTTCGTGACCAGTTCCATCTGATCTCCGCTGGGAATATAGTCGGTTGCCATTATAAATTTAGCGATATCATTGGCGCGTTCTGATGCCACAAGCAGCTTCATTACATGTTCAGTGACGTCCGTATTTTGCTTTATTTGCTGTAAATATTGGATTTGATCTTCCAATTGGAAGTCATTCAATATAGAGAGGATAGCGTCAAAATTTGATTTGGAAAACTTTCGATTAAGCCGTACTGTTCTGATGGCAAGTTCATCGAGGGTGCGATTCTGTTCTTGGTACAGTTGATATAGGAGTTCACTATATTTACCTTTATAGGATTGGTCAGAGGCTGAAGCTTCAAAATAAATCGGATCTTTCTCGTATACTTTTTCTATGTCTTGATATAACGCTTTATAATTTTGAAGCTGTAGGTCATTCATCATATTATGGATAAATTTAGTTTCGTGATGTGTATTGCTATAGGTCTTTAATAGTTGGTAAGCGATAAAGTTTTGACCGTTTCTGCGGTATTCGTAAAAGGTGCGTTTAAATAATTTTTGGATGGATCCTGTTTTGGTAAATGAATCGAAGTAGGAAAGGAGCAAAGCAGTTTCTAACTTGGAATAGGATTTTTGAATGCTTTTATAAAGCTGATTAATGGAAATGAGATGAAAAGTTTTCTGATTCTGCAGCAGTTTTCTGGCAATCGGATGATCGCCGTCGAAGTGGATTCCTTTTGTAAAAGCATGGTGGATGTGGGAATTTATTTTAATCTGGTTTCTTTTTATGCCATTGATAAAATCATTCTTATAAAAAATCAAATAGTAGTAGCTACCGTTCTTATCGGTTGCTTCAAGAACTTTGCTTTGTTTGTAGAAAACAAGCTGTTCGGCTGTCAAAAGAAGGTTCTTCTTATCTGCTTGGATTTGGAATTGATTTCTTTTCATCATAAATTCCTCCTTGTTAATATATATATCATAACATAAAAAAATTAACCGAGCTAAGATGTTTGTCAATTTATTGATATCTGATATAATTATCTAAATATAGAACCTGGTACTAAATGGGAGGATGAATCAAATGAATAGAGAGGCTTTAATCGCTCCAGAGGAATACAATATAGTCATGGAAATTGAAAAGTATGCCAAAGATGTGGACAGACATGCCGTTATTTGGGAAGATGAATCCGGAAACAGGAAAGAAGTCACATATGAAAGACTCATAAAAAATGCTAATCAGATTGGTAATTTATTTATAGAAAAGGGGCTGAAACGCGGCGACAAATTACTCGTCATGATGCCTCGCCTTATAGAAACCTACGAAGTGTACCTGGCTGCTCTGAAAACAGGAATCGTCATCATCCCCTGTTCAGAAATGTTCCGTACAAAGGATTTGCAATATCGTATCACACATGGGGAAGTTAATGGAGTTGTTAGCTACGGTGACTATACCGAACAGTTCGAAGGGATTAAAGAGTATGATGACTTGGTCAAATTCTCTGTTGGCGGAATGACCGACGGCTGGAATCAGCTGGATAAACTGAAGCAATCTGCATCCGATCAGCTTGATATCGTCTCCACAAAACGGGACGATATCGCCTTCTTGCCATATACTTCCGGGACGACTGGGAATCCGAAGGCTGTTATGCATACACATGGCTGGGGATATGCCCATATGAGGACAGCACCGGCAAACTGGTTAAGCATTCGTGAGGGAGATGCAGTTTGGGCGACTGCCGCTCCCGGATGGCAGAAATGGGTGTGGAGTCCTTTTCTTTCCGTACTTGGCTCAGGAGCTACCGGATTTGTCTATAATGGAAGATTCGATCCGAAAAAATATCTAAGCTTATTGCAGGATAATAAGGTGAATGTCTTCTGCTGTACGCCGACCGAATATCGTCTGATGGCGAAGCTGGATAATCTATCGGACTATCATTTGCCGGAATTGCATAGTGCTGTATCTGCCGGTGAGCCATTAAACCGTGAAGTGATTGATCAATTTGAAAAATACTTTGATGTAACGGTTAGGGATGGTTATGGTCAAACAGAAAATACATTGCTGCTCGGATTCTTAAAAGGAATGAAGGTAAAACCAGGATCGATGGGAAAACCAACACCAGGCAACAATGTACAATTGATTGATGAGGACTGCAATCCAGTTCCGGCTGGAAAGGTCGGCGACATTGCGATTCCGCTGGATACCCCTGCATTGTTCAAAGCCTATTATAAGGATCCGGAGCGGACACAGAAGTCGCAAAGAGGGGACTTCTATGTTACCGGTGACCAGGCTTCAATGGATGAAGAAGGTTATTTCTGGTTTGAGGGGAGAAATGATGATATTATTGTCAGCTCCGGATATACGATTGGACCTTTCGAAGTGGAGGATGCATTAGTAAAGCACCCTGCTGTAAAGGAATGCGCCGTCGTAGCATCTCCTGATGACGTTCGCGGCAATGTTGTAAAAGCATATATCGTATTGCAGAGCAACGCCGAAGCAAACAATCCAGACTTAGTGAAAGAACTGCAAAACCATGCCAAAAAGCTTACGGCACCATATAAGTATCCCCGTAAGATTGAGTTTATCGATGAACTGCCGAAGACATCATCCGGGAAGATTCGCCGGATCGAACTGAGGCAACGTGAAGCGAATTTAAATAAGTAAAGAAGAAGGCGAAGAGTGACAAAAGTTCTCTTCGCTTTTTTTGCTTTATATTGAATGCCTGCAGGAGGTTTATGGGAAAATTTTATCATGCATGGTAAACTATAGAAAAAGGGGAGCGGTCAGAATGAAAATAATTGATACACATTGTGACGGACTTATGAAATTGCAGTTTGCTAAAAGAGGGCAGTATGGGTATAAGCTGCCAATGCATTTCAGGAACGCGGAAGCTCTTGATACAAATCTGGAACGGTTAAAGCAGGGGAATGTCATGACACAGTTTTTTGCTATTTTTATCGATCCGGATGTGCCATCTGATGAGAAATGGCAGCATGCATTGGAACAGATTGATTTATTTTATACAGAGGTTATCGGAAAGAATCCTGAAATGAAGCATATTCGAAGCTGGCAGGATCTGAATGGACTGACCGATGGCGAAATCGGAGCGGTATTAACGCTTGAGGGGGCGGATGCGTTCGGGAATGACCTGATGAAGCTGCGACAGCTATACCGTCTCGGCGTACTTTCAATCGGCTTAACTTGGAATAATGCCAACCTTTGTGCTGATGGGGCAGGAGAGCCCCGTGGAGGCGGATTGACGCTGCTCGGTAAAGAGGTAGTGAAACTGAATAATCAGCATGGAGTTTTTACCGATGTTTCCCATTCTACGGTAAATGGTTTCTGGGATATAATAGAGCTTTCGGATTATCCGATAGCAAGCCATTCCAATGCGCGTGCAATATGTGAGCATCCTCGGAATCTGTATGATGACCAAATAAAAGCCATGTTGGCTAAAAATGGTCTGATTCATGTCGTATTTAATCCTCCCTTTATTAATGAAGATAGCGAGACGGCTTCCATATCCGATTTCATGAAGCATATTGAGCATATTTGTTCATTGGGTGGAGTGAAACAGATTGGATTTGGCTCGGATTTTGATGGCATCAGCAGCTTTATCAGCAATCTGGAAAATGCATCCGACTATCAAAATCTGATCAATGAACTGCTTAAATTCTATTCGGAGGATGAAGTAAGGGGATTTGCCCGCCAGAATTTTCTTGATCATCTTCCAGTTCTTTAATGGTGTATATTTTTCCCGTAATTAACCTATATTAACGGATGTATGAAATTTTTAATAAAATAGGTGAATGGGTTGATGACGATGATCAGAAAAATAGCGACTGTACTTTCTCTTATGTATCTTAGTTTTATAGCCGTGGAAATACAAGAGACAGATGCAGCGGCACTGGAAACCGATGGGGAAATTGCTGAATTTCAGCATAATTGGAAAGTATACCATATAGATCATAGTGTGATTGAAGCTGGCTCGCATGACTTTACATACTGGAAAAACTTTATGAGGAAAACCCGGACATGTCATGTTACCCACGAAATGAAAACAATTGTTTATTACTGTGATCTTCATGACCATACGAAATCGGAAACGTCTTTGGTAAAAGCGAATCATAGTACAGGGCATTCCCATTAAAAAAGCTGGCTATTCGAAAAGAATCGCCAGCTTTTCCCCTACAATTTTTGACCATAGTACCTGTCCAAAGAGAATCCTCTTCCTAAAATTTCAGAAGCATTGATAAAAATAACAAAGGAGGTAGGGGTTTCTTTCTGCAGAATCTTTTTCAGCTGGACAGCCTCAGATTGGGAAGTGACACAAAGAATCATCGTCTTATCAAGATTGCTGTAGCCTCCAACCGAACGAACCTTTGTTAGTCCGCGGTCTATTCCGTTATGGATCAGTGATTGAATCTTTTCCTCTTCCTCCGTAATAATCAAGATCAGCTTTGTAGCAGAGGTCCTCAATTGGACGAAATCAATTGCTTTTCCGGAAATGTAAATCGCTGTAAGTGCAAATAGTGTAAGCTCAAGATTGAAGACTATCAGAGATGCGGTTACGACAATTCCATCTACAATAAATTGCGAGTAGCCGCTAGATATGCCGGTAAATTTCTTCACAATCTGCGCAATCGCTGCCGTTCCCCCTGTAGATCCGTTTCCTTTATAAACGATGCCAAGCCCGACTCCAAGCATAATCCCGCCGTATAGGGCGCCAAGGAGCGGATTGGTGACGGTAAGTGGTATGTCGGCTGAGAGAAAGATGACGAAAGGCACCCAAAACGTACCGACCAAAGTTTTTAAGCTGAAATCCTTTCCTAGAGCAATCCAGCCGATAAAAAATATTGGAATATTAATAATCGACTGGGTCAGGGCTGGGCTTAGTTCATAAAGTTCAAATAAAATCGTGCTAATTCCAGAAATTCCGCCTGCTGCTAGCCGGGAAGGCAGGAAAAATATATTATAGGATAAACCGACAAGTGTCGCGCCGAAAATAATATAGAAGTATTCGGATAACGTTTTATTATGCTTTAGTTTGTTCATTATGTGTTTCCCTTCCATGTTAAGATGCCTCTTATACTTTATCATTGAGGAGGAAGGGAGTAAATAGCAGGTAATTCGAATACTTCTTTTGAAATGGCTCTTTTCGTAAGTATTGTTGTTATATATATAAACTGCGACGAAATTTGATGAATAGCTTTATCTCCGCTCTGATTTGGCTTTCTGAATCAAATTGCTGATATTCGATTCGATGTAATTTGATGATATGCTTTATCCCCGCTCCGGAAGTACACTTCGCTTTCCGCGGGCTCGCACTAAGCCTCCTCGCTCGCAAAGTTCGCTCTCTGTGGGGTCTTAGCGTCTTCGCTTTTCCCGCAGGAGTCTCCGTGTATTTCCTCCGCTAAGATTTGGCTTTCTGAATCAAATAACTGATATTCGATTCGATGTAATTTGATGATGTGCTTTATCCTCGCTTCGGAAATACACTACGCTTCTGCGGGCTCGCACTAAGCCAGGGTACGACTTGCGATTGCTTCTTTGTTCCCTTGCACCGAGAAAGCTTACTGCGAAGCGCTGTGGAAGACGCAGGTGTATCTATCGGGTTCTTAGCGTCTTCGGTTTTTCTGAAGACAAAAAAGCCAAAGTAATTTCCTCATTTCTATGCTGCTATGTCCATTTATAGAAATTATGATGGGGAAATCACCGCTCTGGGAATACACTACGCTTTCCGCGGGCTCGCGATGAGCCTCCTTACTCGCAAAGAACGCTCCCTGTGGGTCTCATCGTCTTCGCTTTCCCGCAGGACAAGGAAGGCTGCGTCAGCAAGACATCGCACGCAGAAAATGCGGATGCAATTTCAAGGAGTCTCCGTGTATTTCCTCCGCTGAGATTTGGTTTTCTGAATCAATTTTTATATTCAATTATTAAGCTGATGGATTGGAGCGCAGGGCAGTCGACTCCAGCGGGAAAAGCAACAGCTGAAGATCCCGCAGGAAGTGGGTTTCTTCCGAGGAAGCTAAAAGCGCCCGCCGCGGAAAGCGACTGCCCAGAGCGGAAATCGGCCGAAGCAGTTATCGTATTTATTGAGTTTTATTCTTATTCGATTGTATTAGAATAAATCCATAAATAATTTGAGATGGTTGGTCGAAGCCAAAGAGGTACAGAGGGAAAAGAAACAGCTGCGATCCTGCAAGAAGGCGGGCTTGCTTCTGAGGAAGCTGAGAGCGCCCGGAGCGGAAATCTATCCGCTGCTGTTACGTCATAATTTCCATCAAATACAAAGTTAGAAATTTATGTAAAACAACAGTCTTATGATGTATATCGTTATACGGTTGCCCTCACCGTTTCTGTTTCGACAATTCTTGAGGCAACCTTTTCTGTCAGGTCTTTCGTCATCTTTGGTACAACTGTCTTTAAAAAGGGATTAATCACCGGTCCCATCCTTCCTTTAACGGTAATGGCCAAGCTGCCTGTGATAGTTGTCTTTGTCTTTGAAATCTCTGTTGCCTGAAAGTAACCTTCTCCTGTACAGGTCTGATTGAGCCCGCTAAGATGGAATTGGATATTGGAAGGCTTCCTGGATTCCGTAATATTTACTTCCAATTTAACGGTTCTTTGCATGATTCCAAAATCCCCCCGCAGTTTCCAGATGGACTTTCGATCATTTATAAGTTTGTGATCGGCATATCCCGGAACAAGAATCGCCCAATTGTTGATATCGCTGATAAATTTCCAGATGATATTGATCGGAATGTCGAGTTCCATTTGATGAATACTATGTGCCATTTTTTGTACCCCCTTATGTATGCAGCTAAATAAGCACAAGGTTAACATATGAGTCCGGAAACAATTTTAGAACAACTGCCAACGAATAAAAACAGTAATATTACAGAGCCTAAGTCTGAACAGATTCAATTCTGTTCAACTACACCGAGGAGTGATCTGGATGGCTGATAACAATCGTAATCAATTGTTAGTGCCTGGTGCGGAAAATGCAGTCAACAAGATGAAAGAAGAAATCGCCAATGAATTCAATGTCGAACTTGGGGCTGACACAACTGCAAGGGAAAACGGATCGGTGGGCGGCGAAATGGTCAAACGAATGATTAAATACGCTGAAGAAGGCATGACAGGCAATAACAAGCATTAGAAAACAGTGAGGATACCTTTCAGATTTGTTTTTCTGAAAGGTATCTTTATTGAATAGAAAAATGATATTTAGACTTGAGTGACAGGAGAATGTCACGGTATCCACACCTAATGCCAAGATTAATGGATTGTTTTCACACAAAGTTAGCGGACATCCGGGAGAATTTTCAGGAAAAATAAAAGAAAAGTGACTTGGGGGAAACCAAGCCACTTTTTGACAAAATCTTATACTAAAATGCCATCTTTTTTATTTTACAGTTGTTTTCGCTTCTACTTCTTCTACCCAGCCAAATGGATCTTCCGAAGTTCCATATTGGATGCCGGTTATTGTATCGTAAACTTTTTGTGAAATTTCTCCAGTTTTCCCTTCGTTAATAACCATATCCTTACCTTCCCATGTCAGTTGTCCGATTGGGGAGATAACTGCAGCGGTTCCTGAACCAAAGGCTTCTTCCAGTGTTCCGTCCAAATATGCTTCGCGCAATTCTTCCATCGAGATTCTTCGCTCGGATACAGGAATGTTCCAATGTCTCAAGAGTTCGATAACCGAATCTCTTGTCACACCTGCAAGAATACTGCCGTTAAGCTCAGGGGTGACAACCTCGCCATTGATTTTGAAGAATACGTTCATGCTTCCAACCTCTTCAATATATTTCTTTTCAACCCCGTCTAGCCATAGTACTTGTGCAAATCCATCTTTTGAAACCAGTTCCTGTGCTTTCAGGCTTGCTGCGTAGTTGCCGCCAGTTTTCGCTTCACCAGTTCCGCCTTTAACGGTTCGTACATAATGATTTTCAACAGCAATTTTTATGGGATTGATTCCCTCTTTGTAATACGCTCCAACAGGTGATAGAATAACAATGAATTTATAATGGCTTGCTGGTGCAACACCAAGATACGGTTCAGTGGAAATGATAAACGGTCGAATATACAAGGATGTTCCTTCTGCATCAGGCACCCATTCCTTATCAATGGAAACGAGTTTCTTGATTGCTTTTAAAGCAAATGCCTCATCAACCGGAGGGATGCATAGACGGTCATTGGAAAGGTTCAGGCGTTCGAAATTTTTTCGCGGTCTGAATAACTGAATATCTCCATCCTTCGTGCGAAATGCTTTTAACCCTTCAAATACGGATTGACCATAATGGAATACCATAGCAGATGGATCGATCGATAGAGGTTGATATGGTACAATGCTCGCATTATGCCACCCTAAAGGATCAGAATAATCCATTACAAACATGTGATCTGTAAATGCTCTGCCAAAAATGAGCTGATCCGATTTAGGTTTTTCTTTTTTTGTTTCACTCAGTTGTACGCGAATAGTTTGTTCAGCCATATCAATTATCTCCTTGTTATGTTAATAAATTTTCTATTTATCATAAGGGATATTTTAAATTAGCGCAAGACTTAATTTTTGATTAATTTTGTTAAATTAATATTACAATAGTATGCTAAAAAGGAAAATTATGTGTGGGGGAGCTGGAGAAATGATTAAAGCAGTTTTTTTTGACTTGGATGATACATTGCTTTGGGATGAGAAAAGCGTAAAAGATGCCTTTGAAAACACGTGCCAAATAGCGGCAGGAAAATATGGCATCGACCCAGATGAACTGGAAATGAGTGTGAGAAAAAACGCTCGGGAGCTATATGAAGCATATGATACATACGATTTCACAAAATTAATCGGAATCAATCCATTTGAGGGACTATGGGCAGAATTTCTTGACGAAGGGGAGGAATTCGCCAAACTAAAGGAGATTGCGCCAGCCTATCGGAAAGAGAGCTGGACAAGGGGCCTGGCTGATTTGGGCATTGTGGATAACCAATTGGGAAGGGAATTGGCAGAGGCTTTTCCTAGAGAACGGAAGAAAACTGCATTGTTATTTGAAGATGCCATCGAGGTGCTTGAGGAGCTGAAGGGGAACTATCGTCTGCTGCTGCTTACTAATGGATCTCCCAGCCTGCAGAATACAAAGATGGATCTGACACCGGAACTGCTTCCGTACTTTGACCAGATTCTAATTTCGGGCGAGTTTGGAAAAGGGAAGCCAGATCCAGCAATTTTTGAACATGCACTTGAACGGATGGCTCTCAAAAATGATGAAGTCATCATGGTTGGGGATAATCTTAACACCGACATACTTGGTGCAGAGCGGGCTGGAATTGACTCGGTATGGATCAATCGCCATCAGAAGGTAAAGGATAAGGTTGTCCCGACATGGGAAATCTCCGGGCTGAACTACCTGTTGCCGATTATCGAAAAGTATCTGTAAATGTAGAAGCACACAGTCTGTTGCTTGCCGACTGTGTGCTAATGGCAATTAAAGGTCTATCGCTGTAATTTCTTTTATTTCATCTAAGCTCTTTAACTGTTCCAGTGCTTCTGTTTCCAGATGTTTATCGATGGTCAGTATCATGATGGCATTCCCGCCCATATCGGAGCGGTCGACCTGCATGGTTGCAATGTTAATATTATGCTTTGCAATTGTACTGCCCATCCGGCCGATAACCCCTGGCTGATCCACATGCTGAATGACCACCATATGTCCTTCAGGATTCACATCCACACTGTATTCATCCACTTTCACAAGACGTGGTCCAAATCCATTCAATAATGTTCCGGCTACTTTTCTGGTTCTGGACTTACTTTTTACCTCAACTGTGATTAGATTTGTAAATCCCTTCTTTGAGGAAGTTTTACTTTCTTTTACACTTATTCCCTTTTTATCGGCAAGATACAGTGCGTTTACATCGTTGACTCCGCTGCCAAGATGCCGCTTAAGAATCCCTTTTACCGTATTCCTTGTCAATGGGGCCACTTCGATTTCCGAAAGCTCACCGGAATAGGTAATGCTAATCTCTAAGGCCACTTCTTTCATCAAATCGATCAGGAAGGTACCAAGCTTCTCAGCAAGATGGAAATAGGGTTCGATCTGATGCAGGATTTCATTCGGGACAGAAGGGAGATTTACCGGATTTTTGACTGCATCTCCATTCAGAAACCGGATCACATCTTGACTTACATCGATTGCTACAATTTCCTGCGCTTCTACCGTGCTTGCCCCCAAATGGGGTGTGGCTACCACTTCGGGAAGTTCCAGCAGTTTATGGTCGGTAAACGGTTCTTCTTCAAATACATCCAATGCTGCACCCGCAACTTTGCCGGTTGTGATTGCATGATATAATGCATCTTCATCAATGATTCCGCCGCGGGCACAGTTAATGATTTGTACACCATGCTTCATCATTTCGAATGCCTGGGTATTGAGTAAATGTCTCGTTTCCTTCATCAAGGGGGTATGTACGGTAATGAAGTCAGCCTTCTGCAGGACATCTTCCAGCGTTCCATAACCAATCCCCATTTGCTCTGCCTTTTCCTTAGTCAGAAACGGATCATATGCAATTACATCCATCCGCTGACCTTTAGCACGAGCGGCCACCTCCGCACCGATTCTTCCAAGCCCGACAATGCCAAGCAGTTTATTTTTTATTTCTATCCCGACATATTTTTTTCGATCCCATTGCCCATTTTTTAAGGCGTGAAAGGCTTGGGGGATGTTTCTGGATAATGCCATGATCATCGCCATTGTGTGTTCTGCAGCTGAATTTGTATTCCCATTCGGTGCATTGACTACGATAATCCCCTTTTCAGTAGCCGCTTCCAGGTCTATATTATCAACACCGACTCCTGCGCGGCCTATAATTTTTAGGTTGTTTGCCTTATCGATCAATTCGCGGGTTACCTGTGTTTGACTCCGGACGAGAAGGGCATCGTACTCTCCGATTCGTTCACCAAGTTCTTCCGGGCTTAAGTTGGTTTCCATCACAGTTGTGATATTACCTGCAGCCCGTAATGGTTGGATTCCATCTTCACTCAATGGATCGCTGATCAAAACCTTATATGTCATCTTTTATTGCCTCCTCACTGTAACCCTTTATTTGTTATTCAATATAGCAATTATCTTTCTGATGTCAATAAATTTCAGAAGTTTATCAAAATATTAGACTATTTACTTTTATTCTATTGACGTTCCAATAGACTTATAATTTTAATTTTAAAAAATTAATTGAAGTATTAAAAAATTAGTCATATAATAGTCCGAAAGAAAGGTGGTTTTTTGGATGGGTAAAGATTTACGAATAAAAAGTAAAGCGTTTGACGGAGCTATGAGGGCGCCAAACCGTGCAATGTTACGTGCTGTTGGTGTAACGGATGAGGATTTCACAAAGCCAATGATCGGCGTAGCCAGTACATGGGCTGAAGTCACGCCTTGCAACATACATATTAATGATCTGGCTGTCAGTGTGAAGGGCGGTGTAAGAGAGGCAGGAGGTGTCCCGCTGATTTTCAATACAATCACGGTCTCGGATGGAATTTCCATGGGGACGGAAGGGATGAGGTATTCTCTCCCAAGCCGTGATTTAATAGCGGATTCGATTGAAATGGTTGTCGGAGCGGAGAACCTGGACGGACTTGTCGCAATCGGTGCATGTGATAAAAACATTCCCGGCTGTATGATTGCCATTGCTAATGCTGGTGTCCCAGCGGTGTTTGTCTATGGTGGAACGATTGCTCCTGGATTACACAGAGGCAGGGATATCGATATTGTTTCTGTATTTGAGGGTGTTGGACAGCATAATGCTGGATCAATTGATGACGGGGAACTTAGAGCAATTGAATGTAGTGCATGCCCTGGTGCAGGTGCATGTGGCGGTATGTATACAGCGAACACAATGGCTTCTGCTGCAGAGGCATTAGGGATGAGTTTGCCTGGAAGTTCCTCAAACCCAGCGGAATCCGCTGAAAAGGCGGAGGATGTCAAAGTGGCTGGCGAAGCGGTGTACAGCTTGCTCGAAAAGGGAATTTACCCGAAGGATATTATGACAAAAGAAGCATTTGAGAATGCCATTACGGTGGTAATGGCACTCGGCGGTTCGACAAATGCAATTCTTCATCTGCTAGCAATTGCACATGCAATAGAAGTAGATCTGTCTATTGATGACTTTAACCGTATACAGAAAAAGGTGCCGCATCTTGCTGATTTAAAGCCGAGCGGAAGATTTGTCATGCAGGACTTGCATCGAGCTGGCGGTGTCCAGGCTGTAATGAAGCTTCTGTATGAAAATGGTTACTTGCATGGAGATTGTTTAACCGTAACAGGGAAAACGATTGCTGAAAACCTGGCTGCATCTCCAGATTTGAAGGAGGATCAACAGGTTATCATGCCATTAGATAATCCAAAGCGTCAGGATGGTCCGCTGATTGTACTGAAAGGTAACCTTTCTCCAACAGGTGCAGTGGCCAAGCTTTCTGGAGTCAAAGTCAAACATCATACCGGACCTGCACGAGTGTTCAATAATGAAGCGGATGCTACTGCAGCGGTCATGGAGAATAAGATTAATGAGGGCGATGTAATTGTGATCCGTTATGTCGGTCCAAAGGGCGGACCGGGGATGCCGGAAATGCTTTCTATCTCAGGAATACTAGTCGGAAAAGGGATGGATGAATCTGTCGCATTGCTGACTGATGGAAGATTCTCTGGTGGTACCCATGGCCTGGTTGTTGGACATATTTCACCAGAGGCACAGTCGGGTGGTCCGATTGCGTTTCTTGAGGAAGGCGACCTTGTTACCATTGATTCTGAGAAAAGAGAAATCTCGATGGAAGTCTCCGAGGAAGAATTAGATAATAGACGGAAAGGTTGGCAGGCACCACCCCTGTACACAAAAGGTGTCCTGGGGAAATATGCCCATAATGTCTCCTGCTCTTCAAAAGGTGCTGTTACCGATTATTTAACTAAATAAATGGGCTCTTTACGTTATTGCTGTTACATCGCACTTGTTAATCTGCGATGTAACAGCAATAACCGATTTCCGCGGGCACCGCTTCAGCTTCCTCGGAAGAAACCCGCTTCCTATGGGGTCTTTAGCTGTTGCTTTTCTTGCTGTACTTCCCTGGTTTCTATCAGCCGTCTAAAATTATTTATGAATTTATTCAATAAAGAAGGCAGTTAGTAAACCCGATAACTTGCTTCGGCCGATTTCCGCTCCGGGCAGTCGCTTTCCGCGGGCACCGCTTCAGCTTCCTCGGAAGAAACCCACTTCCTGTGGGATCTTCAGCTGTTGCTATTCCCGCTGGAGTCGACTGCCCTGCGCTCCAATCAATAAGCTTAATAATTGAATATCAGCAATTTGATTCAGAAGCCAAATCACAACGGAGGAAATACATGGAGACTCCAGCGGGAAAGCGAAGACGCTAAGACCCCACTAGATGCACCTGCGTCTGCCAGTTTCTCTTCGGAGCAGGGTTCCTCGGTGCAAGGGAGCACAGAAGTAAACGCAAGTAGTACCCTGGCTTAGCGCGAGCCCGGGGAAAGCGAAGTGTATTTCTGGAGTGAGATTGACCACGCTATCTCTATAAATATTTGAGAAAGCAACCTAGTTTTAATGCAGCTTCAGTCTATAAAACTGAAGCTGTATTTTTATGATTGCAAAGCGAAGATCGAGAAGCGGATTGTGAACAAAAAACATTTTATTTTCGTTTGTTTACGAAAAATTTATATAATCGTAATCATTATTAGGACAGCAATGTAAACGCATTCATAAAATCTGACTAAATGGAATTATCAAAAAACTTCAAAAAGCCTATTGACTCTATAACTAAAAACGTTATATGATTGACCGCAATATCAGAAATGATTAACTAAACGTATTTTTCTGAAAACAACTTTAACATTATAAAAAAGCAAAATTATATAGTTTAACTCGATGACGGGAAAAAAGGAACATGTTACATGTACTAACAGAGAGCTGGGGTTGCTGGAAGCCCAGAAGTACATATTGTTCCGACATCTTCTCTGAGTGCCGCTTTGAACGGAGCTGCCGCATTTTGATGGTGACTCTCACTAGATTTGGCCGGGTGCATTACTTTGTACCTGTTATCCATGCAGACTGTTGTCAGCCTGCTAAGGTAGTATTCGCGAGGATGCTATGAACCTGGGTGGTACCGTGAAAAGAAGATTCTTTTCTCCCCAATAATTCTGATGTAATGCAGATTATGGGGAGAGAAGGGTCTTTTTTTATTTTGGCAAAATGTTGCTTGATTTTAACTTAGATTCAAGGAGGTTGCAGTTGTGAAGGTAGATGCTAGTCATGAAATGGAACTGAAACAAAATTTGATAACTGGTGCCGATCTATTGATTAAAACGCTGATTGAAGCTGAAGTGGACACCGTATTCGGTTATCCGGGCGGGGCAGTATTGCCAATCTATGATGCACTGTATCGAAATGAGACCCCTTTTGAACACATACTTTCCAGACACGAACAGGGATCCATTCATGCAGCGGAAGGATATGCACGTGTTACTGGCAAGCCGGGAGTAGTTATCGCTACATCAGGTCCTGGTGCAACGAACCTGGTCACTGGAATTACCGATGCGATGATGGATTCATTGCCACTCGTCATCTTTACCGGTCAGGTGGCTAAAAATGTAATTGGCACAGATGCTTTTCAGGAAGCCGATGTGATGGGGATAACGACTCCAATTACGAAGTATAACTACCAGGTGAGCGAGATTGGGGATTTGCCGCGAATTGTAAAGGAGGCATTCCATATTGCCACTACCGGCCGACCAGGTCCAGTTGTCATTGATATACCAAAAAATATCTCTGCAAATATTACGCTGGATGATTATGAAGATGACTTTTATTTACCGGGATACCAGCCAACGATCAATCCGAATCCTTTACAGATTATTAAACTTGCAGATGCTTTAAGCAATGCAAAGAAACCGTTGCTCCTAGTAGGGGCAGGAACATTGTTTGCCGATGCAACGGAAGAACTGAAGCAGTTTGCCGAATCCTTTCAATTGCCTGTCACTACCACATTACTCGGACTTGGAAGTTTCCCGGGATCCAATGAGCTTTCTCTGGGGATGGCAGGAATGCATGGGACATATGCAGCGAACATGGCAATTTATGAATGTGATCTGTTACTGAATATCGGAGCCCGTTTTGATGATCGGCTGACAGGAAATATTGAACACTTTGCCCCAAATGCTGTTGTTGCGCATATTGACATTGATCCGGCGGAAATCGGTAAAAATATCCAAACCCATATACCGGTTGTTGCAGATGCAAAGAAGGCACTGGCTGCCCTGTTGAATGCAAAACTAGAAATGCAGGAAAAGGAAGAATGGATGGAGCAGCTGCAGCAAAATAAAAGGGATTTTCCATTGTGGTATCAGCGGAATGAGAGCCCAATATCTCCCCAATGGCTCATTGAGCAGATTTATAACATATCAAGAGGGGAAGCAGTCGTAACTACTGATGTTGGTCAGCATCAAATGTGGGCAGCACAGTTTTACACATTTGATAAGCCGAATAATTGGGTCACATCAGGCGGACTTGGAACAATGGGCTTCGGCTTTCCGGCAGCAGTTGGAGCACAGCTTGGAAGACCGGATGATCTGGTGATCGCGCTTGTCGGAGATGGCGGTTTTCAGATGACTCTACAGGAATTATCCGTTGTCAAAGCAAGAAATCTTCCGGTGAAAGTGATCATTGTCAATAACGAAGCACTCGGGATGGTTAGACAGTGGCAGGAAAGTTTTTATGAAGAGCGATATTCAGAATCGTTATTTTCCGACAATCCCGATTTCGTTAAATTGGCAGAAAGCTATGGTGTGCGCGGAGTCAAGGTGGATCAAGAGGCAGATGTCAGGAAGACACTGGAAGAAATTTTCGCTTATGACGGACCAGTTGTAGCCGATTTTCGGGTAGTAAGGTTAACATCCGTCCTGCCAATGATTGCACCAGGGAAGGGGATTCATGAAATGGTAGGGGTGAAGAAATGAAACGAATCATAACGGCTACAGTTCAAGATCGCGGGGGAGTGCTGAACCGGATTACGGGGATGCTTCATAAACGGCAATTCAATATTGACAGTATTTCGGTTGGCGCTTCTGAGACAGAAGGTATTTCTAAGATGACATTTGTTGTGGAAATCAGCGATAGTCAGAAATTGGAGCAATTGACGAAGCAGCTGAACAAGCAAATTGATGTACTGAAGGTATCTGATATCACAGACAAAGCAATGGTAGCAAGGGAGCTCGCCTTAATTAAGGTAGTTGGAACCGGCCACACTCGCGCAGAAATACAAGGTATCATTACACCTTTTCGCGCTTCCGTTATTGACGTAAGCAAAGATAGTATGACGATACAGGTGACGGGCCGTCCCGATAAGGTCGATGCGATGATTGCCCTCCTTCGGCCATATGGAATTAAGGAACTGACCAAAACCGGTGTTACAGCATTCCTCAGGGGACAGCAGCCGGAACAGGTATCTGAGATAAATACAATGATCAACTAAAAAACAAAATGGAGAGGAAGATTTTAAATGGCTAAAGTACTTTATGAACAGGATATTCAAAAAGAGGTATTGCAAAATAAGAAAGTTGCAGTAGTGGGATATGGATCACAGGGTCATGCACATGCATTGAATCTTCGCGAAAGCGGTTATGATGTTGTGGTTGGATTAAGACCAGGTAAATCCCAGCAAAAAGCAGAAGCAGACGGATTTGAAGTCCAACAGGTGGCAGACGCTGTTAAACAGGCTGACGTTGTCATGATTCTTTTACCGGATGAATTGCAGCCTAGAGTCTATAAAGAAAGTATTGAGCAAAATCTGCAAGCAGGCAATGCACTCGTTTTTGCCCATGGATTCAACATCCATTTCAATCAGATTGTCCCACCTTCAGATGTGGATGTTTTCCTTGTAGCACCTAAAGGTCCAGGACATTTGGTAAGAAGGACATTTGAAGAAGGTGCAGGTGTCCCGGCATTATATGGTGTTTTTCAGGATGTAACGGGAACTGCGAAAGAGCTGGCGCTGGCATATGCGCAGGGTATTGGCGCCGCAAGAGCGGGTGTACTGGAAACGTCATTCCAGGAGGAAACGGAAACGGACTTGTTTGGAGAACAGGCAGTGCTTTGCGGCGGGGTAACAAGTTTGATCAAATCAGGATTTGAAACATTGACAGAAGCAGGATATCAGCCTGAAGTTGCCTATTTTGAATGTATGCATGAAATGAAGCTGATCGTTGACCTCCTCTATGAAGGCGGATTGGAAAACATGCGCTATTCCATTTCAGATACAGCACAGTGGGGAGATTTTGTCTCGGGACCGCGTGTCGTAAATGAAGATACAAAGGCAAGAATGAAAGAGATACTAACGGATATCCAAGATGGGAAATTTGCTAAAGGATGGATTCTCGAAAACCAGGCAGGCCGCCCGCAATTCAATGCAATCAATAATAAGGAAAATAAACATCAGATTGAAACTGTTGGAAGGGAGCTCAGGGAGTTAATGCCTTTTGTTAAACAGCCAGTTAATTCAAAACAGAAGGAAGTGAAAGTCCATGTCCCAAATTAAGATATTTGACACAACACTGCGTGATGGAGAGCAATCACCGGGAGTTAACCTGAATAAACAGGAAAAGCTGGAAATCGCAAGACAACTGGAACGGTTCGGAGTTGATCGGATGGAAGCGGGATTTCCTGCCTCCTCGAGGGGTGATTTTGAATCGGTAAAGGCAATTGCCGATACGGTTAAAAACACGTCAGTCATTGGTTTGGCAAGAACAATCAAGTCAGATATCGATATTGCATGGGATGCATTAAAAGGAGCGGAAAAACCAGCCATTCACATTTTTGTGGCAACATCTCCAATTCATATGACTTATAAACTGAAAAAGACTCCGGAAGAAGTGGTGGAGACGGCAGTCAGGATGGTTTCATATGCAAAACAAAAATTCAACGATATTGAATGGTCTGCTGAAGATGCTACAAGATCCGACTGGGATTTCCTTGCCCAAATTATAGAAAAGGTAATTGACGCAGGGGCAACGGTCATTAATCTGCCGGATACAGTTGGCTACACAACACCGGCAGAATACGGGAAATTATTCCGCTATATCAAAGAAAATGTCCCAAATATCAATCGGGTGGCACTTTCCTGCCATTGCCATGATGACCTTGGTATGGCGGTAGCCAATTCGATTGCAGCAGTTGAAAATGGAGCCACACAGGTAGAGGGAACTATCAATGGAATCGGTGAACGTGCCGGAAATGCAGCGCTGGAAGAGGTTGCGGTAGCATTGAAGATTAGATCCGATTACTATCCATTTGAGACAGGACTCAAATTAGATGAAATCAAACGTACCAGTGATCTTGTATCGAAACTGACTGGAATGTACGTCCAAGCGAATAAGGCAATCATTGGGCGGAATGCCTTTGCACATGAATCGGGGATCCATCAGGACGGTGTTCTGAAGAATGCGGAAACCTATGAGATTATTACTCCGGAAATGGTTGGCGTTACATCCAACACATTATTTTTAGGCAAACATTCCGGCCGTCATGCATTCAAGGACAAAATAAAGGAATTTGGAGTGGAACTTACGGATGATGAAGTGAAAAATGCCTTTGATCAATTTAAAACATTAACCGATCACAAGAAGGAAGTAACCGATGATGATCTGTACACGATCGTAATGGAGATTAAAACAGATTCTTCTACTGTCGGCAAATACCATCTGGAAAACTTTCAAGTGCAATATTCGACAGAAAACGTACCGACTGCAACCGTGATATTGAAAACACCGGACGGAAAGATTGCAAAGAAATCATGTCCTGGTCAGGGGAGCGTCGAAGCCCTTTACAAAACGATCGATAATATAATTGAAGAAACTATCAAGCTGGTGGACTATCAGTTGAATTCTGTTGGTGGCGGAAAAGATGCTTTAGCTGAATCCCATGTCCAATTGATCATTGATGGGGAAGCTGTCAATGGCAGAGGGTCGGCACAGGATGTATTGCAGGCGTCCGCCAATGCATTTATCAATGCAGTCAATCGCTACATCATTAAGAGAAGTACAGCGGGGAAAAAAATGCTCGTCAACGAGTGATAAAATCAAAAGCCTTTTCAGCAGCAAGAATATGCCAAGGCTTGTTGATGGCAAGACTAGATGAGAAAAACATTGGAGGGACTCCGGCTATGGATAAGCAAATCATTCTACTTCCAGGCGATGGAATTGGAAGGGAAATTATGGAATCTGCAAGACTTGTTTTAACAACTATAGCATCTGAATACGGCCATAAGTTTACTTTCCATGAACACGCAATTGGTGGAGATGCTATTGATCATTATGGTGTGCCATTACCTGAAGAAACGATTCATGCATGTCAAGAGGCGGATGCTGTTTTGCTTGGTGCAGTCGGAGGTCCCGAATGGGATACCGTTCCAGCCCACCTAAGGCCGGAAAAGGGACTGCTGGGCATTCGTAAATCACTCGGACTTTTTGCCAATTTACGTCCTGTTAAGGAATTTGCAGCCTTGATCCATGCATCTCCTTTAAAGGAAGAAATAGTAAAAGACAGTGATATTATGATTGTCCGTGAATTGACAGGCGGGCTTTATTTTGGCCAGCCGAGTGAGCGAAGGGAAAATGGAAATGCTGTAGTCGATACACTTTATTATCGGAGATCTGAAATGGAACGCATTATAGAAAAGGGATTTGAAACCGCCAGAATCCGTAAAAAGCATCTTACTTCAGTCGATAAAGCCAATGTCCTGGAATCGAGCCGGATGTGGCGTGAAATAGTAGAAGAAAAAGCCAAGGATTATCAGGATGTAAAGGTAGAACATCTTCTGGTAGATGCTGCGGCGATGAAATTAATTACGCAGCCAAACCAATTTGATGTCATTGTAACAGAGAATCTGTTTGGTGATATTTTAAGCGATGAAGCATCCGTGCTGACCGGGTCATTGGGAATGCTTCCTTCAGCAAGTATTCGTTCAGATGGTGTAGGGCTGTATGAACCTGTACATGGCTCTGCTCCAGATATTGCAGCAAAAGGTATTGCAAACCCACTGGGGATGATCCTATCTGCTGCACTAATGCTACGTTATTCATTTGGTTTGGAGGAAGAAGCAGCTGAAATAGAAAGATCGGTAGATGAATGCCTGGAACAGGGCTTTCACACACCAGACTTGAAGATCAGAGAGGGTACCCAAGTCGGTACGAAAAAAATCACAGAAATTGTATTGGAGAATTTAACCACGAAGGGTATTTCAGATTCTATTTGTAATATGTATGTCTAAATCGTGAGGTGAAAAGATGGGGAAACCGGAAACCATTATCGAGAAAATTTGGAATAGGCATGTGGTACATGAGGAAAAGGGGAAGCCTGATTTACTGTATATTGATCAGCACCTGGTTCATGAAGTGACATCTCCGCAAGCATTTGAAGGGCTGCGGCTCGCAAACAGGAAGGTAAGACGCCCGGATTTGACCTATGCCACAATGGATCATAATGTTCCAACAAAAAACAGGCAAGTTATTAAAGATGAAATTTCCAAAAAGCAAATGGAGACATTAAGGAAAAATTGTCAGGATTTCGGCATTAAGCTTGCCGATATGTTCCACCCGGATCAGGGGATTGTGCATGTGATTGGGCCGCAGCTCGGATTGACGCAGCCGGGTAAAACGATTGTATGCGGTGATAGCCATACATCAACACACGGTGCATTTGGTGCATTGGCATTTGGGATTGGAACGAGCGAGGTGGAACATGTTCTGGCAACCCAGACAATCTGGCAGGAAAGACCGAAAACACTGAATGTTAAAGTGGAAGGGAAACTTGGACCGGGTGTGACAGCGAAAGATCTGATACTGGCGATTATTGGGAAATTCGGTGTTCGTTTCGGTACAGGATATGTCATGGAATATACAGGTGAGGCAATCCAAAACCTGCCCATGGAAGGCCGTATGACGATTTGCAATATGTCGATTGAGGCCGGGGCAAGGGCAGGATTGATCAGTCCTGACCAGACCACTATCGACTATTTGGAAGGCAGAGAATATGTTCCAAGCGGAGAAGATTTTACTAACGCCACTGCTGAATGGCTGGAGCTGGCAACGGATGAAGGTGCAGTTTACGACCGAACTGTCGTCATCCTTGCTGATGAGATTGAGCCCCAGGTCACATGGGGAACAAATCCTGGCATGTGTGTGCCTGTGGGAGGAACTACTCCTAACCTGGCAGATGCGGAACATATGGAAGATATCAAACACGCACTTGACTACATGGGGCTGAAAGAAAATCAGCCAATTACTTCTATTGAAATAGATCATGTATTCATTGGTTCATGTACCAATTCAAGATTAAGCGATTTGCAAAAAGCAGCTTCTATCATTCAAGGCAGAAAAGTAAAGGAAAATGTAAAAGCGATTGTCGTTCCAGGTTCATTCAGTGTAAAGCTTCAGGCTGAGGAGGAAGGATTGGATAAGGTGTTTATGGAAGCGGGATTCGAATGGCGGGATTCCGGATGCAGTATGTGCTTGGGGATGAATGATGACATCGTTCCTCCAGGCGGGCGCTGTGCTTCAACGTCCAACCGGAATTTTGAAGGAAGGCAGGGAAATGGGGCACGAACACATCTCGTAAGTCCGGAGATGGCAGCAGCAGCAGCTATTGAAGGCCATTTCGTTGATGTACGTAAATTTGCAGGAGTATTAAACTAGGGAGGCAGGTCATATGGAGGCAATTCAAGAACACAAAGGTCTCGTCTATCCATTGGACCGGACAAATGTCGATACAGACCAAATTATACCAAAGCAATTTTTAAAACGGATTGAGCGTACCGGCTTTGGACAGTTTCTTTTTTTAATTGGCGTTTTGATAATGACGGAAAACTAAAGGAAGAATTTCCGCTAAATCAGCCAAAATATCAAAATGCCTCAATCCTGTTAGCAGGTGAGAATTTCGGCTGCGGCTCTTCCAGGGAACATGCTCCCTGGGCATTATCTGACTTCGGATTTAAAGTGGTAATTGCACCGAGTTTTGCCGATATCTTCTATAATAATGCATTAAAAAATGGCATCGTTCCTATTAAAATGGAAGAAAGCCAAATTAATGAATGGATGCAAAAGGCGAAAGATACAATATTTGTCCTATGGGTCGATTTAAAACACCAGCAGATAACAGATGATGAAGGAAAGGTAATTGACTTTAATATACCAGAATATCATAAGGAAAAGCTATTGAATGGCTGGGATGATATTGCATTGACACTGTTGCAGGAAGATAAAATATTGGAATATGAAAATAGCAGAAATTAGTTTTTATTGCTTTAAAGGAGAGTGAATTGTCTTGGGGATTGCTTAACGGGTGAAAGGGTATACCATGCATATAAACAGCTGACGCCCATTATTCATCGGACACCGATCGTCACATCACATACGACGGATAGCATAGTAGGGAAACAAGTTTATTGTAAAATGGAAAACCAGCAAAAAACAGGAGCATTTAAATTTAGGGGAGCAAGCTTCAAGCTAATGCAATTATCGAAGGAAGAGCTTTCAAGAGGCGTAATTACAGCATCAGCAGGTAATCATGCACAGGGTGTTGCCCATGCCGCAGCGAAACTGGGCGTAAAAGCAACTATATTTATGGCGGAAGGGACCCCGCTTGCGAAAGTGAATGCAACCCGTAATTATGGTGCAGAGGTGGTACTTACCGGGGAAAGCTTTCAGGAAGCCTACCATGCATCATTAGAGCATCAATCGTTATCTGGAGCAGTCTACGTACATCCATTTGATGATTATGATATTATGGCCGGTCAAGGAACGATCGCTTTTGAACTGCTGCGCCAAGAGGACCGGATAGATACGATACTCGTTCCTATCGGTGGGGGCGGGCTCATTAGCGGTATTGCTGTTGCGGCCAAACATATCAACAGAAACATTAAAATCATTGGTGTGCAGGCAGAAGGAGCCCCTGCCATATATGATAGCTACCATACGGATACGATTCAAAACCTGTCTAAGGTATCCACGATTGCAGAGGGAATTGCCGTAAAGGAGCCTGGGAAATTAACCTTTCCGATTATAAAGGACTATGTAGATGATATTGTCACGGTGAATGATAAGGAAATTGCTTCAGCCATCGTTTATATGCTGGAGCGGAACAAGACATTGATGGAGGGTGCCGGAGCCGCAGCACTGGCCGCCTTATTTACCCATAATGATAAGATAAAATCAAGACATTGCGGTGTCATTGTCAGTGGTGGAAATCTGGATATTGGAACCATGTCCAATATTCAGCAGCTTGCTGAACAAATAAACCATATGAAACCAAAAGCTTCTATAGCTCTATAAGAGACGTAACCTCCCAATATAAGATTGGGAGGTTTTTTAGCTATCTTTCTGATTCCTAATTCCAAAGGCTAAATCAGTACCATGAAAAGTGCTGAAATTAGACCTTGCTAAAACAGTCGAAATTTAGTAGAAGGCCATTAATTGGGGGTTAATTCTCTAGAGCTTCAAATTAGATTTTACGACAAATTTAAAAATTGGTAAAAACTTTTTAACTGAAAATTGTTGCTTTTTAAAATAATATAACATATAATTGAAAAAATAATTTCGTTTTCTTTAAAGATAGAGTACCTCGTTAGTAAAGGCTGAGAAACTCTGAGAAAGCGGTTTTTTTAAAGATAATGTTTGAAAAAAGTATTAATCCATTTTTAAAGGAATCAGTGAAAGCATATTTTTTTGTAAGAAATTATCACAATCTTCTGATTAGGTGAATACTTGAAATATTAACGCCAATTACAGTGTGATGACTTCAAATAAAAAAGGAGGATTAATTTGGGGAAGGAATTGCTGGAAATCAAAAACCTATCAACATCATTCAGGATTGCTGATGAATACTATGCAGCAGTCGATGATGTGACATTGACATTGAATAAGAATGAAGTACTCGGGATTGTTGGAGAGTCGGGCTCGGGGAAAAGTGCACTGGCATTTTCGGTAATGGGATTACATAATCATGCGAAGATTGAAGGGGAAATATTACTTAATGATCGCGATATTGCCCGCTTATCTCCGTCCAAGATGAATAAACTGCGCGGTGATGATATGGCAATGATTTTCCAAGATCCATTGACGGCGTTAAATCCGCTGATGCATGTTGGTGATCAAATTGCAGAGACTATCGTGCTGCATAGGCAAAATATGTCTCAAAGACAGCGCAAGGGACGGGTTTTGGAACTTTTGAATATGGTTGGAATTCCGCGTCCGGAATATGTATATGAACAGTTTCCGCATGAATTATCAGGGGGAATGAGACAACGGGTTGTCATAGCTATTGCGATAGCAAATAATCCCGAATTATTGATTGCAGATGAGCCCACAACAGCGCTCGATGTTACAATCCAGGCTCAGATTCTGGATCTGATCAGAAAGCTGAAGGATGACATCCATGCTGGTATTATCCTGATTACCCATGATCTTGGGGTAGTGGCAGAGATGGCAGATCGGGTGGCGGTAATGTATGCAGGACAAATTGTAGAGATAGCAGAAGTGCATCGTTTGTTTGAGAATCCCTTACACCCGTATACACGGTCGTTATTGAACTCGGTTCCTGCTGAAGGACAGGACAAGCTGCATGTCATACAGGGGATTGTTCCGGCATTGCAGAACCTGCCGCGTCATGGCTGCCGATTTGCTGCAAGAATACCTTGGATAGATGATTCCGTCCATGAGGAGAACCCCGCTTTACATGAAATCGTACCAGGTCACTTTGTGCGATGCACTTGCCATAGGCATTTTTACTTTCCGGATAAAAGCAAGGAGGAATTGACCAATGGGGTTACTTGAAGTAAAGGATTTACAAGTATATTTTCCCATTAAGGGCGGGATATTCAATCGGAATGTCGGCTATGTAAAGGCAGTCGATAGTGTGTCCTTTACACTGGAACAGGGCAAGACATACGGGCTTGTCGGCGAATCCGGTTCGGGTAAAACAACTACAGGAAGAGCGATTATCGGTCTCGAGGAGGTAACATCCGGTCAAATTATTTTTGAAGGTACTGATATTACTTCGAGTAAAAGTAAAACAAAGCAGCTAAGGAAAGATATTCAGATGATTTTCCAGGACCCATACTCCTCACTAAATCCGAGAAAACGTGTATTGGATGTCATCGCAGAGCCACTGCGAAATTTTGAAAACCTTACGAAGAAGGAAGAAAAAGAGCGCGTACAGGAGCTATTGGAACTGGTTGGCTTAAGCCCTGAGAGCATTTTGAAATATCCGCATGAATTTTCAGGGGGGCAGAGACAGCGTATCGGAGTTGCCAGGGCAATAGCGCTAAAGCCAAAACTAATCATTGCCGATGAACCTGTTTCCGCATTG
Source organism: Oceanobacillus massiliensis str. N'diop (assembly GCF_000285495.1). Classification (GTDB taxonomy): domain Bacteria; phylum Bacillota; class Bacilli; order Bacillales; family Amphibacillaceae; genus Oceanobacillus; species Oceanobacillus massiliensis. Next base: position 352,615 of record NZ_HE610976.1, on the reverse strand, counting down.
GATGTTTCTGTACAAGCACAGGTATTGAACTTCATGCAGGAAATTCAAAAGGAATTGAATCTGACTTATTTGTTAATCAGTCATGATCTGGGGATTGTAAAACACATGTGTGATGACATGGCGATTATGTATAAAGGGAGATATGTTGAACAGGGAACAAAAGCAGATATTTTCCACCATCCTCAGCATATTTATACAAAACGTCTGATTGCAGCTATTCCTGACATCAATCCAAGAAATCGTACAGATCAATTCAAGTTCCGTCAAGCAGTACAGCAAGAGTATGAGCAATCGTACAATGATTACTTTGACAGCGAGGGGCTGGCCTATGGCTTGAAACCTGTTTCAAATACCCATCTCGTTGCACTGCCGGGGAAAGGTTGATTCGTATATGTGGAAATTTATTGTTAGAAGACTTTTGATTACTGCCCCTCAATTGGTGCTGCTCAGTATTCTGATTTTTGTTTTGGCTCAGTTCATGCCTGGAGATGCTTTATCAGGCATGATGGATCCGAATGTCAGTTTGGAACAGAAAGAGGAATTACGGGAAAAACTTGGGTTGAATGACCCTTGGTATGTCAAATATGGTGAGTGGGCAACGGGAATTCTGCAAGGCGATTTTGGACAATCCTTCCGATTTAAAATGCCAGTATCCGAATTAATTGAACAGCGGATGAATAATACCTTCTGGCTGGCATTGGCAACATTGTTATTTACATATATTATAGCCGTTCCTTTAGGGATACTGAGTGGCAGATATAATGATTCACTGCTTGACTCATCCATTACCGGCTATACATATCTGGGATTTGGGACACCATTATTTATTTTTGCGCTTGTGATGCTATGGATATTCGGATATCAATTGCAATGGTTTCCGACAAGTGGAAGTGTAGCTCCCGGAATTGCTCCAGGCTCAATTGATTACGTATTGAGCAAAGTGAATCACCTATTGCTGCCGGCCATCTCAATGGCATTGATACAAACTGTCTCAACCGTTCAGTATTTGCGAAGTGAAATTGTAGATACAAAGCAAAAAGAGTTCATTTTAACTGCAAGGGCAAAAGGGGCTTCAGAGTCCAGGGTCTATAACAAGCATATTTTAAGGAACTCCTTATTGCCAATTGCTGCATTCTTCGGGTATGAAATCACCTTTCTGATAGGCGGAACCATTTTTGTAGAAATGATATTCGGTTTTCCGGGTATGGGACAACTTTTTATTGAGTCCATTAATTTACGGGATTATAGCGTTGTAAACTCTATCGTTCTATTGTTTGGAGTTGCAGCTATCTTAGGGACCTTATTATCTGACATTATCTTAAGCATTGTGGATCCGCGTATCCGTATCAAATAAGAATCAAGCTAGACTCTGGAGTGATTAAAATGGAAATGAATGATATGAAAATGACGAATGAAACAAAGGATCTGACTAAAAGCCCATCAGGTATGGGCATCCTCTGGAAAGAAATTGTCAGGGATAAACTAGCCTTAATATCGTTAATATTTATCATACTTATTATGGCATTCGTATATGGGGTTTCGTTATTTTTAGATAAGGATCAGATTGTAGCTGTCGATCTTTTTTCCATCCATGAACCGCCATCAGAAGAATTTATTTTAGGGACAGATTATGGTGGCCGTGACGTATTTGGACAGTTAATTATCGGTACACGCAATTCACTGTCAATCGGAATAATGGTAACGGTGATTAGCGGTCTAATCGGAATCGCTTTTGGATTGATTGCCGGTTACTTCGGCGGGCAGACAGATAATTCAATGATGCGTGTGCTGGATTTCTTTCAAGTCCTCCCATTTACGATGCTGGTTATTGTATTTGTATCCATCGTGCCAAACTACAGTACTTGGGCCTTTTCGCTGATAATGGCAGCTTTTAGCTGGATGGGGATTGCCAGGCTGATAAGGTCCAAGGCACTGCAAGAAAAAGAGCTGGACTATGCACAAGCATCGAAAACATTAGGCACATCAAATACGAAAATCATATTCAGGGAAATCATGCCAAACATAAGCTCACTTATTATTGTAACCATGACATTAAACCTTGCCGCAAATATTGGAATTGAGTCAGGACTTTCTTTCCTTGGTTTTGGATTTCCGGAAAGTACACCAAGTCTTGGTACGCTTTTAAGCTATGCGACAAATCCGCAGACATTGGAATTCCGCTGGTGGATCTGGGTTCCGGCAGCAATATTGATTCTGATTATGATGCTCGCCATCCGCAATGTAGGCGAGGCCTTGCGACGTGCCACTGATTCCCGGCAGCGAAGAGGCTAAGTCCTATTCCTGATTAATGGAGTTATTAGCGAAGTTACTTACATTGGTATAGTTCTATATTGATGTTTAGTATATTGCCGTTCAAGTATAAGTGCTTGATGGCCCAAAAAAGAGCTTAAAAAAAGGGAGGTTGCAAGATGGAGAAAGCAAGTTTCAGTAAGTGGTATTTAGCCTTGATGCTAGTATTATTAGTAGTACTGGCAGCATGTAATGGAGGTTCTGAAGAGCAAACAGGTGAACCTGAAGACACAGAATCCTCAGAAGAAGAGAGTGGTGAAGGTGAGGAAGAAGCAGAAGCAGAAGCAGCAGATGATGGGTTATATTCCATTGAAGACTTTAGTGTAGATAAAACAAATGCTGGAGAAGCAATTGAAGGCGGGACACTGAACTATGGTTTGGTATCGGATACTGTTTTTGAAGGTGTACTGAACATGGCCTTCTATGAAGGTGACCCGGATTTTCAGGTTATGAAATTTTTTGAAGAAAGTTTACTTGGGATTGACAACAATTTCAACTATACACAGGATGGTGCTGCGACATGGGAAGTGGATGAAGCAGGTACAACGTTTACCATTACAATTGGTGATAATGTGAACTGGCATGATGGTGAACCGGTTAAGGCTGAAGACTTGGAATTCGCTTATGAAGTAATTGGTGACCCTGAATATACAGGTGTACGATATTATGCAGTTGAAAATGTGGTTGGTATTGATGAGTATACTGCTGGAGAGGCAGAAAAAATTTCCGGTGTTGAAGTCGTGGATGAAAAGACAATCAAACTGACGTTTAAAGAACCAAACCCTTCCTTATTAGCAAGCGGAATTTGGGATTCGCCAATGCCAAAGCATATCTTCCAGGATATTCCTGTAGCAGAGATGGCTGAATCTGATGAAGTTCGAAAAAATCCAATCGGTTTCGGCCCATTTGTAGTCGATACGATTGTTCCTGGTGAGTCCGTAACGTATACTGCTTTTGAAGATTATTGGCAAGGCACTCCGAAATTGGATGGTATTACCTTAAAAGTTATCGCTCCTCAAACAGTAGCACAGGCTTTAGAAACCGGAGAGGTTGATATGGTTGATGCCTTCCCGGCAGATCAATACCCTGATGTGGCCGAAACCCTAAATAATGTGGAATTTTTGGGTCAGACTGATTTAGCTTACACCTATATTGGCTTTAAACTAGGTCATTATGACGCAGAAGCCGGTGAAAATGTAACAGACCCAGATGCTAAGATGGCGGATGTGAATCTCCGTCGTGCGATGTGGCATGCAGTTGATAATGATGCTTTAGGGGAACAGTTCTATAAAGGACTTCGCTGGGCGGGTACGACTTTAATTGTCCCATCGTTCCCGGATTATCACGATTCTACTATCGAAGTTCCAACCTATGATCCTGATGAAGCAAATAAGATTCTGGATGAAGCTGGATATGAAGATGTCGATGGTGATGGAGTTCGTGAAGACCTAAATGGCGAAGAACTTGTCATTAACTTTGCTTCCATGTCAGGTGGAGACACAGCTGAACCAATCGCACAGTACTATATGCAGGCATGGGCTCAGGTAGGACTGAATGTTCAGCTGGTAGACGGCGGTTTATTAGAATTTAATAGCTTTTATGACCGAGTGGAAGCTGATGACCCTGGTATCGATATTTACCAAGGTGCGTGGGGCACTGGTTCAGACGTAGACCAGAATGGTTTATACGGTCGTACAGCTGCTTACAACTACTCTCGTTATACGAGTGAAAAGAATGATGAATTGCTGGCTGCAGGTGCTTCTGAAGATTCGATGGACATTGAGTACCGCAAAGATGTCTACAAAGAATGGCAGCAATTGATGGTTGATGATATTCCTGTATTCCCAACACTTTACCGTGCAGTACTCGTTCCTGCAAATGAACGAGTGACAGACTTCTCCATCCAGTGGTCCTGGAATGGATGGCATGAAATTGGATTAACGCAGGAAGAACCCGTGTTAGCTGAATAATATCCGCTTCAAAAAGTCCCGCAATGGGAAATGTCTCCGCAAGTCAAGATTCAGACTTTTGGAGAGTATCCCATTGCAGGGGCTTTTTTGATGAATCCATTTTACATATCAGTCTACTTAGCTGTTTTCCGGCACCTGGACTCTTCACTTATTTATTCAACGATACTCTTACGTTATAATACGTAGTAGATGAAGAAGGGGGATTACGAAATGTTAAGTGAAATGGATCAGATGAAAAGAGCGGTTGGAGAAGAGGCAGCGGCATATGTGAAAGATGGTATGAAAATTGGATTGGGTACAGGTTCCACAGCTTATTGGCTGATTCGAAGGCTTGGAGAACGAGTAAAGTCAGGATTGAATATAGAAGGAATACCATCATCCGCACAAACGGAACAATGGGCAAAGGAATTCGGAGTGCCGTTGACTGACTTTTCAAGGGTAAAAGAGTTGGATATCACAATAGACGGTGCCGATGAGGTGGATGAGAATCTGCACTTGATCAAAGGTGGCGGTGCCGCCCTGTTTAGGGAAAAAATAATCGCACAGGCTGCCAACGAACTTATTATTATAGTAGATTCCTCGAAAATGGTAACGAATTTAGGTAAGTACCCATTGCCGGTAGAAGTCCTTCCGTTTGGATGGGAGCGCACTGCAAACGAAATATCCATGCTTGGCTGTGTACCTAACATCCGCAAAAAGGATGGGGGAAATCTAATTACGGATAATGGCAATTACATACTCGACTGTCCTTTTGATGCTATCAGCGATCCCGCTAGATTGAATGAAGAAATAAGAAGAATAATTGGGGTTGTTGAAACTGGGTTATTTATCGGGATGGCAGATAAAATCCTTGTGGGCAATGGGAAGGAAATAAAGGTTATTCAAAAAAATAAAGCCGTTTAGGATTTGCTGACTGTTTGCCCAATCACTTTATCCGCTTTTTTCGCATAGGATGGTGAAGTAGAACCAGAATGCGTCAGGAAGGGTGATATCATTGTGCGGAATAACTGGTTTTGTTGATTGGAATCAATTAGCAAGTGCGCAAAAGCCAGCATTGGAGAAGATGACGGAAACATTGGCATTGCGTGGACCCGATGCGACACAGTATTGGATAGAGGGACAGACTGGCTTCGGACATAAACGCCTTTCGGTTGTAGATTTAACGGGTGGGAAACAACCGATGAGTAAGGAAAAAGATGGGTTTACTTATACACTGGTCTATAATGGAGAACTTTATAATACGGAAGAATTGCGCCAGGCTCTTTTACAAAGGGGATACCAATTCAGTACGACATCAGATACTGAGGTATTGCTGACATCGTATATTGAATGGAAGGAAGACTGTGTAGACCATTTTAACGGAATTTATGCTTTTGGCATTTGGGATGAGAAAAAGGATCAATTATTCATGTCTCGAGATCGCCTTGGTGTAAAGCCGTTATTTTATCACGAAAAAGGCGGGCAGTTTATATTTGGCTCAGAGCTGAAAGCAATACTTGCACACACAGATGTGCAGGCTGAAGTGGACCGTGATGGTTTATCGGAGATTTTCGGTCTTGGCCCTTCCAGGACTCCTGGACATGGTTTATTTAAAGGTATAAATGAATTGCGTGGCGGACATTCTTTGATATTCTCCAAAAATGGCTTGAAGGTCTGGCGCTATTGGAATATGGTCAGTGAGAAGCATGTTGATTCAGTAGAGGAGACTGCGAGAAAAGTAAAGGAATTGTTTGTTGACGCAGTACAGCGCCAACTGGTTGCGGATGTTCCCGTATCCACGTTTCTTTCGGGCGGAGTTGATTCCAGTGCGATAACAGCTGTTGCTGCCAATTATTATAAGGAAAAAGGCAAGGGTGCATTATCGACTTTCTCCATTGATTATGAAGGTAATGATGAGAATTTCCAATCGAGCAAATTCCAGCCTTCCAGTGATAGACCTTGGATTGAAAAGATGGTTAAAGAACTTTCCACCGATCACCATGATGAAATCATTTCTGGCAATGAACTGGCCGGATTATTGAAAGAAGCCGTTGATGTGCGCGATCAGCCTGGGCAAGCGGATATTGATTCTTCTTTATTATGGTTCTGCAGAAGGATAAAGGACCATACCACAGTTGCGCTATCAGGGGAATGTGCTGATGAAATATTCGGTGGCTATCCATGGTTTCATGATCCTGCTGCAGCGGGTGAGGGCTTCCCTTGGATGCGCTCTCTGGATTCAAGGATTGATTTATTACATCCGGAATGGCAGAAGAAACTCGATTTAAAGGCTTATGTAGATAGGCGATATAGGGAAACAATTGCTGAAACGCCAAGACTTGACGGGGAGAAGGAAGAAGATGCAAGGCGCAGAGAGCTATTCTATTTAAATATGCAATGGTTCATGGCTCAATTATTGGATCGTAAAGACAGGATGAGCATGGGAGCAAGCCTTGAAGTTCGTGTGCCATATGCCGATCACCGTTTGGTGGAATATGTCTGGAATATTCCGTGGGATATCAAGATACTGGAAGGCCGGGAAAAGGGAATTTTGCGTAAGGCATTGGAAGGAATCTTGCCTGATGAGGTTTTATACCGTAAGAAAAGTCCGTATCCAAGAACATTCCAGCCAGAATATACGGCCAATGTAGTCAAATGGATGGAAGAGATTCTTGCTGATCCGGATGCCCGGCTTTTTGAATTTATGAAACGGGAAAAAGTGGAAGCAATTGTCAAGAGTGAAGGAAAAGAATTTAAGGATCCATGGTATGGTCAGCTGATGAGGGGACCACAACTGATAGCCCACCTATGCCAGATCGATTATTGGCTGCGGAAATATGATGTGAAAGTCAGCGAATAATGGAATAAGAAAAAGCTCTGCCAGAGAGAATAGGCAGAGCTTTTTTGCGTACGGGCAGAGCAGGAAGAAGAATCGTCGTGCCAGCTGTAAATATATGATGATATGGCGAGATGGGCGGAGCTATGCAGAATCGTGAAGTCGGATTTTGTCTGGTAAGCTAATGCGAGCGAGGTGCGTGGCAATGGATCCTGGCTGGACGGAGCTGACGTGGGACAACCGTCTGTATAAACGGCAAACGAACAGCCGCCAAACCCTCTGCTCATTCGACAAAATTCGGGAAGTGACAGGCACCTATTCGGGAAGGTATAATGGAGCTGGAGGTGGAGTTAACATATGAAGTATTTTGCTGCGCTTTCACCTATGCTGGATGAAGGAAAGAGCCAGAGCTATCGCTCAGACCATTTGGCATATTTGGAAGAAAAGGAGAAAGAAGGCAAGGTTTTCGCTAAGGGCCGATTTACAGATGGTACTGGCGGAATGGTAATTTATATTGCTGAGAACTTTGAAGAAGCGGAAGAAATTGTTAAACATGATCCATATGTTATTCAAGGTGCAAGAGGGTATGACATTCATGAGTGGGTAATGACGACAAATGCCGTTATGCCTGCGAAAACTGAAAAATAGGAACAGATCGAAAAGACTGTCTGAATGCTTGGATGGTCTTTCCTTATATAATGCTATACTGCGATACATAGTTTTATAGCTGCAGGCACTGATATCAAATCTGAGTCCTTTCTATTATCACACATCGAAATTCATGGTAATATTCTTTAAGGATTGAATTTAATCTAAATAAAGATAACGTTAATAGCGGAATAATTAAATATTAACGACAAATAACGTATAATGGAAACGTATAACTGTTAAAGGAGCGAATGTATGAAGAAATATATATTATCAATTGACCAGGGGACTACAAGTTCCAGGGCAATTATCGTAAATCAAGAGGGCATGATTGTGGAAACGGCCCAGCGTGAATTTGAACAATTTTTCCCCCATCCTGGCTGGGTAGAGCATGATGCGAATGAAATATGGAATTCTGTCCTTGCTTGCGTCGCCGAAGTATTAAGGAAGTCGGACATCAATCCGGATCAGATAGCGGGAATTGGAATTACAAATCAGCGCGAAACAACGGTGGTTTGGGATAAAACGACGGGAAAACCAATCTATAAAGCTATCGTCTGGCAATCTCGTCAGACAGAGGATATATGCAGGGACTTAAGAGAAGGTGGACATGAAGCGCTATTCCGTGAGAAAACGGGTCTTCTTATCGATCCATACTTTTCCGGTACTAAGGTAAAATGGATATTGGACCATGTTGAAGGGGCACGGGAAAAAGCGGAGCGCGGCGATCTCCTTTTTGGAACGATAGATTCCTGGCTCGTTTATAAATTATCCGGTGGCAAAGCCCATATTACAGATTATTCAAATGCCTCACGGACATTGATGTTTAATATTTATGAACTGAAATGGGATAAAGAGCTGCTTCAGATTTTGGGGATACCAGAGAGTATGCTTCCTGAAGTCCGTGATTCATCAGAAGTGTATGCGAGCACGAAGTCTTACCATTTCTTCGGTCATGAGGTTCCGATTTCCGGCATTGCTGGCGATCAGCAGGCGGCATTATTTGGACAAGCCTGCTTTGAAAAAGGAATGGCAAAGAACACCTATGGTACAGGTTGTTTTATGTTAATGAATACTGGTGATCAGGGTGTCGTTTCGGAAAACGGACTATTGACTACATTGGCCTGGGGATTGGATGGAAAAGTTGAATATGCTTTGGAAGGCAGTATTTTTGTTGCTGGTTCTGCTGTCCAATGGTTGCGTGATGGGCTGAAAATGATTGAAGACGGTCCACAGGCAGAGGAATTTGCTTCAAAAGTAGATTCGACCGATGGAGTGTATTTGGTGCCGGCCTTTGTCGGTCTGGGGACACCATATTGGGATAGTGATGCCAGAGGGGCTGTATTCGGCCTAACCCGCGGGACAACAAAGAATCATTTTATCCGGGCAACCCTTGAAGCGCTGGCATATCAGACAAAGGATGTTCTCGATGCGATGATTGCCGATTCAGGAATTGAATTGAAAACGCTTCGTGTGGATGGCGGAGTTGTGAAAAATAATCTGCTGATGCAATTTCAAAGTGACATTCTGTCTGTGCCTGTTCAAAGACCTGACATTCAAGAAACAACGGCCTTAGGGTCCGCATATTTGGCAGGTCTTGCTGTTGGCTATTGGAAAGATAAGGAAGAAATAGCGGAACAATGGAGAAACGAGAAAACCTTTGACCCAGAAATGGATAAAGAAAAACGTGATAGTCTTTATGCAGGCTGGCAAAAAGCTGTCGAAGCTACAAGGGTTTTTAAATAAGAGTAGGGGGATGGGTTATGGTTACCTTGCAGCATATTTATGAGGCGCGGGAACGAATTGCAGATTATATTCATCTGACACCTGTATTTGACTCAAAGCAAATCTCGAACTTGGCCGGAAATAATCTTTTTTTCAAGTCAGAGCATCTGCAGAAAACGGGTTCATTCAAAATTAGGGGAGCAGCAAATAAGGTAAAGCAGGAGGTTGCAGGTGGGGCAAAGTATGTGACCGCAGCTTCATCGGGAAATCACGGGCAGGCGGTTGCCTATATTGCACAAACGCTTGGTGTGGAAGCTACCATCGTTGTACCAGAGGATGCAAATGCCAGTAAACTGAATGCGATTAGAGCATATCAAGGTGAAATTGAAAAATGCGGCACCACTTCTGCAGAACGTTTGCCAAGGGCGAGGCAGCTTGCAGAGGAAAGAGGTGGTGTATTCATACCGCCTTATGATGATCCATTGATTATTGCAGGTCAAGGGACAATTGGCCTGGAGATACTCGAACAGATTGATCATGTGGATATGGTAGTCGTTCCGGTAGGCGGCGGTGGGCTTATCTCAGGGATATTGACGGCAATAAAGGAAAAGAAACCGTCTGTAAAGGTAATCGGTGTTGAGCCAGATACGGCCAACGATACCTTTCTATCCCTGAGACAGGGAGAGATTGTGCCGATTGCTGGAACCCAAACCATTGCAGATGGTCTCAGGACAAGCCAGCCAGGTGACGTAACCTTTCCGATTTTGCAAAAATATGTGGATGACCTAATCCTAGTATCAGAGGAAGAGATTCTCCAGGCACAAACCTTTGTACTTGAAAGAATGAAACAGCTTATTGAGCCCTCAAGTGCGGTTACAGTGGCAGCAGCGATGTTTGATAAATTGAACAGCAGAGACAAAAATATTGCTTGCGTCCTTTCCGGGGGAAATGTCGACGTGAATAAATGGGTTATCTGATTTAATATCTGAAAAATAAAGACTTCGATGGAATGGGTGCTATGGAAAAGGCATTCATTCCATCGAAGTTTTTTTATGCATGATAGAAAGGAAAAGCGAGGCTAATCTCGTTGCTAATGCTTCCCAATTGTATATATCTGCCTATCGTCTTTCATTAAAGATATCATCCTCCCATTTGATATATCTCCCCAAATCCGATATATCTGACCCGGAAATAAAATATCCACCCCAAAATCCAATATATCCTCCTCAATTTCGTGAAATCGACTTTGGAATTCCGGACCAGTTTATCATTCTTCTGAGCAAGCCGGGAAAGTGAGTTTCTGGAGCGTAAACTGGCTGCGTGGTTATCGCGTATGAAGCAAACGCTATTAAATTAGCCCCCTCCGCAATAGAAACAGTAGAAAATCTTATTAAATCTTGAGTACCCGTAAATAGCATCAGGAAATATCCAATTAAATGGAAACTAATTGTTACAAAGTTCTTATTTTATGAATAAACAAAAAATTGTCCCGAAATCTATTGATTTTTCACACTATTAATTGTATGATTATTTAAACAATTATTGATGTCAGCTAACGTTACATCAATAATTTATTTTTATTGCTTATCAGACAGGTAAGATAGGACATTCCCTAATAGTTAGGAGGATTAATGAGAGAATCGATTTTTAATGAAAAGCGATGTCAAAAGTCTTCACCTGTCAGACAGGTAAGATAAGGAAAAGGTGATTAGAATAGCAAAGAAAATCAGCACCATTGTGACAGAATTTATTGTAAAAGAAATTAAACGCGGCAAATATATGCCGGGGGACAAGCTTCCTTCCGAGCGGGAGCTGATGGAGATTGTCAATGTAGGCAGGTCCTCCATCAGAGAATCATTAAATACATTGTCTGATATGGGTGTTTTAGAAAAAAGAATGGGGATTGGTGTTTTTGTTAAAAAATCGAATGTCAATAATCTTGCGGATGCCTATGTAATCTCAGCGTTGCTGGATACCAAAACGGCAAAAGAGCTGCTGGATTTCAGATTGATACTTGAGGTGGAAAATGCAGGAAGGGCTGCACTGCTGGCAACTGAGAAAGAACTTCTGCTGATGGAAGAGGCAATTGAAATGCACAAAGAGGCAATCGACCGGAAGCTGCCGTCAATCGAAGCGGATAATTTGTTTCATAAGTCGATCGTGCTGGCAACGAGGAACAATGTACTGATTAAAGTCTATGAATCTATAACAGAACTTATTGAATCATTTAAACAGGATTTATTAAAGGTTGAAAGCAAGAATAAGAGCCTGGAGTTCCATTTACAAATATATGAAGCAATCAAAAACAAGGATGAGGAGGGAGCAAAACTAAAAATGAAAGAGCATCTTCTTGATGTTACAAGAAGATTTGAATATCTGAATCATCCAGAACAAAAAACACGGGTATAGTTAAGATTTGATAATGGAGTATAGCTTCTGGTGCTAGGTTTATATCGAAATCCTATCAAACCTTGCCTTCAATCGAAGCTTTACATAAAAACACTGGGAGGTAATAAGTATGAAAAAAGTTTTACTGATTTTCATTTCTCTTGTTTTCGCTTTAGTTTTGGCTGCTTGCTCTTCTGGTGATGGGGGAGAAGCTTCAAATGAGGCTTCAGGAGAAAGCGCAAGTGCAGGTTCAAAAGATACGTTAGTGATTGGCTTAGATGCTGATCCGCCTCAATTGGATCCGCATCTATCATCGGCTGCGGTAGATCGTCAAACATTTCAAAGTATCTATAATAAGCTGATCGATATCAATGAAGATTTGGAGTTCATTCCGGAATTAGCAACGGACTGGAAGGTTTCAGACGATGGGCTGGTATATACCTTCAATCTTCAGGAGGATGTTCTTTTCCATGATGGGACTCCGTTTAATGCAGAAGCGGTTAAATTTAATTTTGAAAGAATGCTCGATCCAGAAATGAGTTCCCCTCGTTTTTCGGAAATAAATATGATTTCTGAAGTAAATGTGCTTGATGAGTTTCAGGTAGAAATTGTACTGTCAGAACCATCTGCGCCTTTCCTGTCGGCACTGACGGATAGAGCGGGGATGATGGTATCACCAGCTGCCGTAGAAGAACTTGGTGATGATTTTGCAAATAAACCGGTTGGTACCGGTCCTTACAAATTTGAAGAGCGTGTGGCACAGAGTCATATTTCATTAACACGTAATGATGATTATTGGAGAGGGGCACCTGCCATAGCCAATATCGAAATCCTGCCTTACTCAGATTCGAATGTTCGGGTAACGAACTTGGTTTCAGGCGAATTGGATTTATTGAATAAGATCGCCTATAAGGATATTGAATCATTAGGCAATAATCCTGCCATTACCTTGCAGGAAAAAGACTCCTTGGGATTCCAGGGGATTCATTTAAATACCGAAGTTGAACCATTTAACAATAAAGCAGTAAGACAAGCTATCAATCTGGCAATTGACCGGGAAGCTATAACCAATGTTGTGTTCCATGGAGGGGCAACACCTAGTGTAAGTCCATTCCCACCTTCAAGCTGGGCAGCTCCAGATTTTGAATTCCCAAATGCGGATGTAGAAGAAGCGAAGGCTATATTGGATGGGGCTGGCTTGAGTGACATTAGCTTTACGTTAAAAATCAGTCCATCTCCAGAGGATGAGCAGACTGCCCAAATGATTCAATCCATGTTGAGTGAAATAGGCATTACCGTAGAAATCGAAATGGTGGAATTTGGTACACTGCTTGATCAAATGGCATCAGGTGATTTTGAGGCAGCACGTAATGGATGGAGCGGCCGTATCGATCCTGATGGCAATACGTATCGATTCTTCTATTCAGATGCTTCAAATAACTATACAAACTATTCTAATCCTGAAATGGACGAACTGCTTGATGAAGGAAGAGAGATAGGAGAACAAGCGGAAAGGGCAGACATCTACAGTCAAATAACAGATATTCTATGGGAAGACGCACCATACATCTTCTTATATCATGAAAAAGACTACAAAGCTATGAAAAGCTATGTGAAAGGATTCAACCATATACCAGATACCATGATCAGAACAGAATCCATCTATTTTGAATAACTGAATTTTAAAAAGAACGAAGATAAATAATCAACTGTTTGTCTTCGTTCTTCATAAATACGGGAGGTGCGGCATTGTTTGCATTTATTGTACGGAGACTTGGTTTAATGATATTGGTTCTATTTATCGTAAGTTTGATTATCTTCTCCTTAGTTAACGTATTGCCAGGAGATCCTGCCCAGCTCATTCTTGGACAGGAAGCAACAACAGAACAGCTGGAAGCGCTCCGGGAAGAAATGGGGTTAAATCAGCCTTTATACGTTCAATATTTCAGTTGGATAACAGATGTCCTGCAGGGAGATCTTGGTAATTCATTCAGGGATAATACAGAAGTAACGACGATTCTAATGCAAAAAATCCCGGTAACCCTGGAACTGACTGTATTTTCATTTGCAATTGCTATATTGATCGCATTGCCGACGGGGATTATTAGTGCCAGCAGGAAAGGGACGGGATGGGATTATTCAAGTACACTTTTTGCGCTTTCCGGTGTATCCATACCACCGTTCTTCTTAGGAATACTGCTCATTTTTATTTTCTCGATTACATTAAGCTGGCTGCCGCCATCAGGATATGTCCCTTTCAGTGAAAATCCAATGAGAAATATGATGCTTATGATATTGCCGGCTATAACAGTTGGGATCAGATTGTCTGCAGAGTTAACGAGAATGCTGAGGTCAAGTCTGCTTGAAGTTTTGCAATCGGACTATATCCGAACCGGCTATGCCAAGGGATTGCGGGAGAAGGGTGTCATTTATGGACATGCCTTACGAAATGCGCTGATTCCTGTAATAACCGTAAGTGGGCTGCAGGTTGGTTCCTTTTTAGGGGGAGCCGTGATTACAGAAACGATTTTTGCGGTGCCGGGATTGGGGCAGCTTGTAGTGAATTCCATTCTTACAAGAGATTTCCCTGTCGTTCAATCAGCCGTTATGTTTATGGCACTTGCTGTTATCCTGATTAATTTTGCAGTTGATATTCTTTACACATTCTTAGATCCAAGAATCAAGATGTCTGGGGGGACTAAATAATGGAACAACTGCCAACGATAGATGCTCCGAAAAATAATAAAATCAATAGCCCTCGGACTGCCAGATATAAATCCATGCTTCGAAAATTGCTGGAAAACAAGCTTGCCGCTGCAGCGGGAGTATTTATCCTGCTGTTAATCATTCTTGCTGTCTTTGCAGGTACCTTGTCTCCGTATGACCCAACCGAACAAAATTATGCAGATACGCTTCAAGGACCAAGCAGTGCCCATTGGTTTGGTACCGATGAAATAGGCAGGGATATATTGAGCAGAGTCATTCATGGTGCCCAGGTTTCATTGCAGGCAGGTCTGATTTCTGTTGGGATTGCACTCGTAATCGGTGTTCCAATTGGTTTGATATCCGGCTATTATCGCGGTTTTCTGGATGAATATGTGATCATGCGCTTTACAGATGCCATGCTTTCTTTCCCATCATTGGTGCTTGCTCTTGCACTAGCTGCCGTGTTGGGTGCGGGACTTGGAAATGCAATGATCGCAATTGGGATTGTAATGACACCGAACTTTATCAGACTAATACGGGCAGAGGTACTGGCCCATCGGGAACGGGAATATGTCGAGGCTGCAAAGGCTTCAGGATTAAGAGACTGGCGGATTATCATGTTTCATATTTTCCCAAACACCCTGGCGCCAATCATGGTACAGGCTACGCTTGCAATCGCATCTGCCATTATTTCAGAAGCGTCATTAAGCTACCTGGGACTTGGAACACAGCCGCCGACCCCAAGCTGGGGAGCAATGCTCTCGGCAGGACAGGGGTATCTTGCAGAGGCGCCATGGATTGCGATTTTCCCAGGAATATTCATCTTCCTGACCGTTATTTCAATCAATTTATTCGGTGATGGAGTACGAGATATGCTGGATCCTAAAATGAAGTAGCTATGAATCCATACACTTATAGATGTTTATGGATTCCGTTTCAGCCAATATATCTAAAAGGAGCGGGTGGAAAGCGTGCGTGAAAAACTATTGGAAGTGAAGGAACTGAAGGTTGGATTTCAAAATAAGAAAAACTATACAACCATATTGAATGGTGTTGATTTTTCAGTAGAAAAGGGCGAAACACTTTGTATCGTTGGAGAATCCGGCTGCGGGAAAAGCCTAACATCTTTATCGATCATGGGGCTGCTGCCGGAAAAAGGGAATATTGGCGAAGGTGAGATCATATTCAATGGGGAAGATCTAACCAAAAAGAATCAAAAGCAATTGAGCAAAATACGCGGTAATGAGATATCCATGATTTTTCAGGAGCCGATGACTTCACTTAATCCGGTCCATACAATTGGCAGGCAGGTCTCTGAATCTGTTCGTCTGCATCGGAAACTGGGGAAGAAAGAAGCAGAGACAAAAGCAATTGAAATGTTAAGATTGGTCGGGATTCCATCACCTGAGCAGCGGATCCACAACTATCCCCACGAATTAAGCGGAGGAATGAGACAGCGTGTCATGATTGCGATGGCGCTTTCCTGTGACCCAAAACTTCTGATAGCTGATGAGCCGACAACAGCACTGGATGTTACAATCCAGGCGCAAATATTGGAACTGATGGCCAGCCTGAAGCAGGAGATGGATATGTCAATCGTGATGATTACACATGACCTCGGTGTTGTTTCTGAAATAGCCGATAAAGTAATTGTCATGTATGCCGGAAAGATTGTGGAGTATAGTGAGATGCGTTCACTATTTGATAAGCCGCTTCATCCCTATACAATCGGATTATTGGAATCGATTCCCAAATTGAATGAAGACCAGATGGAATTACCGGTTATCCAAGGCTCTGTACCGGACCCGAATCAAATGCCGCAGGGCTGCCGTTTTGCTACAAGATGTCCATTTGCAAGAAGCACATGCTTAAAGGATGCCCCGCCATCTGTTGAAAATGGCGACAACCATTATGTTAGCTGTTGGCAATATACCGACCAATGGGATTCCATAGCAAAGGAGGAAAAATTAAATGACGATAGCGGAAGTTACGAATTACCAGCAGCTACTGGAAGTTAAGTCGTTGAAGAAATATTTTTCTGCTTCTGGTGGAGTATTAAATAAAAATCGGATTGATGTCAAAGCCGTTGATGGTGTTTCCTTTACAGTGAAGAAGGGAGAAACATTAGGGATAGTCGGTGAATCGGGGTGCGGCAAATCAACGATGGGGCGAGCTGTCATGCACTTACTCGAACCTACAGAAGGTGAAGTATGGTTTGAAGGGAAGGACATCAGTAAATATAGCAAAAGGCAATTAAGGGAATTACGCAAAGATATTCAGATTATTTTCCAGGACCCTTTTGGTTCGCTTAACCAGCGGATGTCTGTTGGAGCTATGCTAAGCGAAATTGTCCGTATTCATAAAATTGTCCCAAGGAAAGAAGAAGTGACGTATGTGAAGAAGCTGTTGGGTGATGTGGGCTTAAATCCGGATCATTATTCACGCTATCCCCATGAATTCAGCGGAGGGCAGAGGCAGCGTATTAGCATTGCAAGAGCGCTGGCGGTCAAGCCTAAGCTCATCATCTGTGATGAAGCGGTATCTGCTTTGGATGTGTCAGTCCAGGCGCAGGTCCTGAATTTACTGCAAAGGCTAAAAGCGCAATATCAGTTGACCTATATTTTTATTTCTCATGACTTATCGGTTGTTAAGCATATTAGCGATCGTGTCGGAGTTATGTATTTAGGCGAACTGATTGAAGTGACGGATAAGCATAGGATCTATAATAATCCGCAGCATCCTTATACACAGGCACTGTTCTCGGCAATACCCGATGTTGCCGTCCAAGGGAAAAAAGAGCGGGTTATATTGAAAGGGGATGTACCGAGTCCATTAAATATCCCTACTGGCTGCCGTTTCCACACCCGTTGTCCATTGGCACAGGATATCTGTAAAACAAAGAAACCGGAATTCCGGGAAGTTGAGGAAAAGCATAACGTGGCATGCCACTTTGTCTGATACCAGTTTTATTGCTGTAGTGTTATTGCAAAGGTTAGTGTGTGCATCTTCATTTATGATAAAATTAAAAATAAACTGAATGATTTAAAAAGTGCATGTTTTATTCTGTTTAAAGTATCCCTTTTTCTGGGAGTTGACTGTTTGCGCCCAATCTATCGCCAACAAAGGGAATGGGGATTTCTTTATCGAAACAGCATAACGAAAAAAATCACAGATTTTTACGAGGAGTGTTTTAAATGAACCATCAGTCGAATCCGTACTCAGTTGCGAGGAATTCGGTATATGCCAGAAAAGGGATGGTTACAACATCTCAGCCACTTGCATCGCAAGCGGGCCTGGATATTCTTAAGAAGGGCGGAAATGCAATCGATGCGGCAATCGCTACAGCGGCATGTTTGACCGTAGTGGAACCTACATCAAATGGTATCGGAAGCGACGCATTTGCCTTAATATGGACGAAGGGTAAGCTTTATGGTTTGAATGGAAGCGGCAAATCACCAGCAGCAGCTTCGATTGAAGCAGTGAAGGAAAGAGGTTATGAGAAGATACCTGCTCATGGCTGGATCCCCGTCACCGTTCCGGGGGCTCCAGGAACATGGGCTGAATTATCGGAAAGGTTCGGGAAATTACCATTGGCAGAAGTGTTGAAACCGGCAATTACATATGCCAAAGAAGGATTTCCAGTCTCAGCAACACTGGGGAAGTATTGGAATAAAGCATATGTTGCCTATAAGGAAAAATTGACAGCTCCGGAATTCGACAACTGGTTTAAAACATTTACACCAAATAATCGGGCCCCAAAAGTTGGCGAGATTTGGTCTTCACCGGATCATGCACATACATTGCAGGAAATTGCGGATACGAATGCAGAATCATTTTACAGAGGGACTCTAGCTAAGAAGATAGCTGCCTTTTCCAAAGCGTTTGACGGATTTTTGACGGAAGATGATTTAGCATCATTTAAACCGGAATGGGTCGATCCGATTAAGATAAATTACCGAGGACATGATGTATGGGAAATCCCGCCGAATGGCCAAGGCATTGTTGCCCTGCAGGCATTGAATATCCTAAAGGGATTCAATTTTGACAATAAGGAGACCGTCGATACATATCATAAACAAATTGAGGCACTCAAGCTCGCCTATGCAGATGCTAAAGAGCATGTTACCGAAGAGAAATTCATGAAATATTCTACCGAGGAAATTCTTAGTCAGGCATACGCTGATAAAAGAAGAGCTCTTATCAAGGAAGAGGCTATTCTTCCTGAAGCTGGTGAACCTGCTTCCAGTGGAACGGTCTATTTGGCCGCGGCAGACAGTGAAGGAAATATGGTATCATTTATTCAGAGTAACTATATGGGATTCGGTTCAGGGCTGGTTGTGCCTGGAACGGGGATAGCTCTACAAAATCGCGGGCATAATTTCTCAATGGACCCTCAACATGTAAACGCATTACAAGGCGGAAAACGAACGTATCACACGATTATTCCGGGGTTCCTGACTAAAGGGGAAGAGGCGATTGGCCCATTCGGAGTTATGGGCGGTTTCATGCAGCCTCAAGGACATATCCAGGTAGTTATGAATACGATTGATTTCGGTTTACATCCCCAGGCCGCATTGGATGCGCCGAGATGGCAATGGATGAAGGAAAAAACGGTAGAAGTAGAAGATAGATTTCAGCATCACATTGCACAAGGCCTTTCCCAAAGAGGCCATGATATCCGCATCCAGCTGGAACCGAACAGCTTCGGCAAGGGGCAGATTATTTTGCGAAATCCCGAAAACGGAGTACTGGCAGGAGGCTCTGAAGCGAGAGCGGATGGTGTCGTTGCTGCTTGGTAAAAAAAGAAAAAAAGATGAGAAGGAAAAAAATGAAAACTCAATGGAATATTTTTATAGCATTTTTTAGGGTTGGAATGCTGGGCTTCGGTGGAGGGCCAGCATCCATACCCCTTATTCAAAAAGAAGTTGTCGATAACTACAAATGGATGGACAATGAGGAGTTCGGTGATATGCTGGCGATCGGCAATACATTGCCAGGACCGATTGCTACCAAATTGGCAGGGTATGTCGGGTATCGTATTGCAGGTATTGTTGGGATGATTAATGCTTTGCTTGCATCCATGTTCCCTACCATTATTTTAATGATCGTTCTATTGACCTCGCTTTCCGGTATCCGTGAGTTTGATTGGGTGCAGGGAATGACAGCAGCTGTTGTGCCGGTTGTTGGAATGATGATGGCTGTTCTTACATGGCAATTTATTGCAAAAGCCGGAAAAGGCCTTGGCTGGACAAAGGCACTGCTTATGATTGTCATTCTGTTCATTTTCCTGCAATTGTTAAACATTCATCCTGGAATTGTGATTGCTGTATTGCTGACCATTGCGCTGATACTTCCGGGAAAAGTGTCCGATGCTAAGTCCGACAGTAAGGAAGGTAATAGATTATGATCTATCTGCAGATATTTTTAGCCTTCTTTATACCTGGAGTCTTGGGATATGGCGGGGGTCCAGCATCTATCCCCCTTGTTGAAAATGAAGTCGTTAAGAGATACGGATGGATGACGGTGCAGGAATTTGGAGAGGTGTTAGCCCTTGGAAATTCGCTTCCAGGACCAATCGCCACAAAAATGGCTGGCTATATTGGTTACGAAATGGGGGGGATACTTGGGTCAATAACAGGTATTTTTGCAACTGTTGCCCCGTCTTTGATTCTCATGATCCTGCTTGGCGGTATTTTAATAAAATACAAGAAATCTCCAAAAGTGAAGCGGCTTACCCTATTCGTTCAGCCGGTCATTGCTATCTTGCTAGGCGTTATGACCTGGAATTTTTTCAGCGAATCCTACCAAGGCATTGGTCTTTGGAGGACTGCTCTGATTGTAGTGCTCAGCTATCTATTGATTGAGAGGTGGAAAGTCCATCCCGCTTTTGTCATTGCTGGTGCATTGCTTATCGGGGGGTTCTTTCTATAATTCGAATCCGGAAATCTTATGAAAAAAAGCAAAGCCATGGTGTACCCCTGATAAGTCAGATTTTAACGCTGACATTCAGGGTACAACTCGTGAAGGCTTTGCTTTTTAGCTGCTTTGATGAAGTCGGGATAACTAATCCACCATTCCAAGCTTCTTTAGGCCATTAAAAATCCCGGAGTCGGATACAGATGTTGTTCGATGTTTGGCAAATTGGAACAATTCCGGACTGGCATTGCCCATTGCAAAACTTTCTCCAACGGCCTGCAGCATTTCTTTATCATTCATCCCATCACCGAAGGCAATTGCCTGTTCCTTAGGGATATTTAACCTTTTGAGGATTTTCGTTACGGCTTCTCCTTTATTCACGCTTTTTCGGATGATATCATAGGCCATTGTCGCTCCTTCAATATTCACCTGTGACATTCGGATGTCTTCGTTGATCTCATATAAAGGAACCTGTGCCGGTTCAAGATTCAGTGCAGTCGCTCCAATGATCTGGTCGGCAACATCATCCTTGTACAAGGAATTCTGCTTCAATTGAAAAAGCTGATTGAAGTTCTTCACAAATGGATGCTCCAAAGATGTATAGTAATTCCTGTCTTTCGTATAAAGTACCAACTCATTGCCATTTTCATTCGCTATGTTCAGAAATTCCCTTACAGGACTTTCGCCAATCGGTTCGTCGATAACCGTTTTCTCCTGATAGACGGCATATGCACCATTATAGCCAATAAACGATTCTACATTTAGCTCCTTGGCAAGTTCCTTTACCTCGATAAGCGGTCTGCCGGTTGCAATAAAGACTTCCACTCCATTATCCTTCACCTGCTGGATAGCTTCCTTGGTTGATGCCGTATATGTATGATCCGGTTTCAGTATCGTTCCATCTATATCCAAAAAAAGTACTTTGTATGACATGACAATCTCCTTTGTTATGTAGTTTAAACCCATTCTAGCATAAGTATTTATGGTTGTGCGAATAGGCGCTTCCATAAACAAAGAGCAGCTCTCCAATTGGAATAGCTGCCCTAGCTGATTTACAGTGATTTATCATCCACCGATTCGAGCCAGTCTTCAATGGTTGCGATAACGGACTCGACGGTACCTTCTTCAAATGGCGAGCGGAGGCCGGCTGCTTCTACAAGGCCGAGGAACGGTCTTGATCCTCCTAATTTACACAGATTTAGATAGTCTTCCCATGCTGTCTGGTGATCTTCACGTGATTTTTTCCAAAACTGAAAGGCGCAGATCTGGGCAAGCGTGTAATCGATATAATAGAAAGGCGCATCAAATATGTGGCCCTGACGCTGCCAGTATGCTCCGGATTCCAGATATTCGTTGCCATCATAGTCCCTGTGCGGCAAGTAGATTTCCTCAAGCCTTTTCCAAGCGTCCTTGCGCTCTTTTGGCGTCCAATCCGGATTTTCATAAATCAAGTGCTGGAATTCATCTACTGCAACACCATATGGCAGAAACTGCAGGCCATCAGCCAGATGGGAGTACTTGTATTTATCGGCATCATCCGTAAAGAAGAGCTCCATCCATGGCCATGTGAAAAATTCCATGCTCATGGAATGGATTTCTGCGGATTCACTTGTTGGAAATATATATTCCGGTATTCCGATATGACGGCTGGAATATGCCTGGAATGCATGACCGGCTTCATGTGTCAGTACATCTACATCACCAGAGGTGCCATTAAAGTTCGCAAAAATAAATGGTGCTTCATAGTCACCGATAAATGTGCAGTAACCACCAGCTTCTTTTCCTTTTTTCGCTTCAAGATCCAGTAGATTCCGTTCAAGCATAAAATGGAAAAATGCATTGGTTTCATCTGATAGCTCTTCATACATTTTTTTGCCATTATCGATAATCCAATCCGGTGATCCTTTAGGCTTGGCATTACCGCTTTTAAATTTAAAGTTTTCATCATAGAATTTG
Organism: Oceanobacillus massiliensis str. N'diop; assembly: GCF_000285495.1. Classification (GTDB taxonomy): domain Bacteria; phylum Bacillota; class Bacilli; order Bacillales; family Amphibacillaceae; genus Oceanobacillus; species Oceanobacillus massiliensis. The sequence continues at coordinate 330,181 of NZ_HE610976.1, read as the reverse complement.
AAGGAGTCAACACCAATACGTTCCGCTTGTTTTTCATACAGCTTTGTAGCAAGAGGAACTACATAGTCCCGGACTTGTTTCCGGAATACATCGACCATCTCTGCATTGTAATCGATTCGCAGCATCCGCAGATAGCCTACCTCTACAAAATTCTTATAGCCAAGTTTCAGGGCAATTTCATGACGTGTCTTTACGAGTTGGTCATAAATGGAGTCAAATGTATCGCCATTGTCTTCGAAGAACCCCGCACTGGCGGTAACTGCCTGTTTCCGAGTCTCTCTGTCTTCGCTCTGTGCAAATGGAGCAAGCTGTGCCAATGTATATGTTTTGCCTTGGAATTCAACCTCGGCTGAGGCGACCAGCTTGGAATACTCGGAAGATAATTTATTCTCTTTTTGCAGCAGGCTGATGATTTCCGGTGAGAAGGATTTGATCTCGAAATCAGCAATCTGGAATAGTTGGGAATTGAATTGCCTTTCGAGTTCTTCGCGATAAGATGATTTTACGAGTTCTTTATAGAATTCGGTGTTCATGGCCTTAATCTCAGGCTCTATATCATCAAAGTAATCGCGTTCCTGTTGATAGTATTCATCTTTTGTATCAATCGAGGCACGGATATAGACAAGGTTAAATAAGGTATCCAGCCTGCTGCGGAACACGTTTATTTCCTTGATTGCTTCCGTTGCTTCTACAGCCGATTGCGAATCGGTAAATTTCTTTAAAAGAATTTGGAATCTCTCTTGTTCTGTCTTTAGTTCTGGTCTTGCATATGGATAATCTTCAAATTTTAACATCATAATCCCCCTTGATATATGTAGTGCACTTTAACTAATTCGACTAACGATCGTATATTCCTTTTAATATGATAAAACTTTTTTCAGTAATATTCGTAAGACAAGTTGAGATTTATATGCTGAATGGTATGATTAGATAGTCAGTCAAAGGAATAATTAAATGGATTGGAGATAGAATAATGGCAGTTGATGGAAGATATAGAAAGAATGTTCACCCTGGTCTGGAGGTCGACATCATATTGAAGAAAGACCAGCGAACAGGAATAACTACTAGCGGAATTGTAAAAGATTTACTCACTAAATCTGAATTTCATCCACATGGAATAAAGGTTCGTCTGGAAGATGGGCAAGTCGGCAGAATAGCTGCAAAGTAGCAACAGGATGAAATGGCATGCTGCTGAACGTTTATACCAGGGGAAATACAATTATCAGATTGACTTTGGAACCTTTCAATTGTAGACTATAAGTAGTGTAATTTATTATTATAGAGGTGAATTCCATGATAGAGGCAGTATTGACTATCGGGGCAATTTTGACGGCAATTAACGTTGTTGTAAATATTGTTCTTGTTAACAAAAGTTCAAAAGAATCACAGTCTTCCTATTATCCAAGCTTCTTTTTAGCTATCGTTGGCCTATTGCTCGTATTGGTTGCTTCACTAGCTCCAAAAGTTGATTTGCTTGGTGCCGGATTTGGCGGCTGGGGGATTGCAGCTTTGTTTGCAGCGGCAATCGGATTTGTCATCACATCCATATTAGATTCTTATAAAAATGTGAATGCATAATCAGGCAAGTGACTGCCTGGCATAACAGGATGTAAAAAAACGCAGTATCTTTAATCAGATTCTGCGTTTTTTTATTTTGTGGATGACGACTTTATTTTAGATAGGTATTCCCATCACGTTGTTCGATTTTGCCTTCCTTTAATAATCTTCCTAACGCACGCTTGAAGGCGGCCTTGCTTATTTGGAAGGTACCGCGGATTTCTTCTGGATCACTTTTATCACTAAAAGGAATGACACCGCCATTTGCCTCCAGGTGATTTAGGATTGCTTCTGCATCGGCATTCATGCTGTCCTGCTTTAATGGAAGAAGCGAAACATTAATGGAACCATCGTCCTTTACGGCAATTACTCTGCCTTCAACGAATTCACCAATTCTTGGTTCTGCTTTACGCTCAGACTGGTGAATGAAACCGCGGTAATTATTTGTTGTAATCATTGCAGAGCCTTCCCTATCGGTATAATAGATGGTTCCGCTTATGTTCTGTTTCAGCAGTTCTTCCGGTGCCGCTTCTACTTCTCTGGCGACGATACCTTCTGTTGCCGGGATTGCGAGAAGTTTCCCTTTTTGATCTCTTCCAAGGGTAACGAACAGTTTATCACCAGGCCGTGGCCAAACACTTTCGAAAAGGGGCAGGTCATCTTTGGAGACGAGCATATCCTTTGATGTGCCGATCGATACAAATGCTCCAAGACGCGGTATGACTTCCACCACCTCTGCCCAGCCATATTCATCCATCACGATCTCTGGAAGGGCTGCAGTTGCAACGATATTTCCTTTTTTGTCATTGTAAAGGAATACCTCAATCTGCTGTTCAACCTCCAGTTCGTTCTCTGTTTCATTGTGGTGCAATAAGGCTTCTTGCCCATCCGCCTCTAGTACGTAGCCTGTATCGATTTTGCGATTGACTGTCATGGTCTGGATTGTTCCTGTAACAAGTGTGTTCATGTTTTTTCCTTCTTTCATATTGAAGTAAAACAGTAGCTTCATTCATTATTTTAGGCTGTTTTCTCAAAGAGCAATGCAAGTGGCTGCGATATGTCGCGCCCTTGCTGATATGTAATTGGAAAAGGGGCACCCCTACTTAAAAGAGTACCCCTTTGTTTTAAAAGTAACACATAAGATATTTTATTTTTTATTAACCCCGATTGAATCGGGTGGGAAATTTTAGCATTTAAATTTCACTTAACCGCGGTACATGTTCCACTGGTTGAAAGCTTTTTAGCAATTGCGACTTCTGAGACATCCTTTGCCGGCGCCCGATATTGCTTCGGTCATATTTCAGTCTGTTGATCGCTAAATTAGCTTGAAGCTTTTCCTTGTTTTCTAAACTTAAGCAACGCAAGCCCTACCTGCTCTTACGTCCTTGCGACCCCTTAGTCGCGCCAGTGTGAATAAGCATCTTCAAAAACACTGTAGAATGCCAGATCACTTAATGTTACTTTATTAACTAGTCTATAATCTCATATCCGATAATTATTGTCAAGTTATATTCCGAATCGTCATATCCTGTCTGAAAATATAAATTCCTGATGATTGATGCCATATGTTAAACTAATGATAATTTATTGGTTTGGAGATGTTGGGAATGAGCCTATTTTTAAATGTAATCATACCTCTCATGGCGGTCTTCGCTTCCGGTTTTGTGCTGCAGCGCATTCGAGTGCTTGATGTGAAATCCGTTTCAGCCGTTTCACTGTACATATTGTCTCCTGCATTAGTGTTTGTGACATTATATGAGGCAGAGTTTGATAGCGGATTTGTGATTATTCTGGTCTATATGTTCGTATTATTCTATATCATGGTCCTATTGAACAAGATTCTGGCCAAAATTTTCAAATGGGGGCCAAATACGGAGAGTGCTTCCATTCTGGCAACAGGATTTATGAACTCCGGTAACTATGGTCTGCCTGTCGTTCTGTACAGTGTAGGAAATGCAGCGTTGCCATATGCGATATTTATTATGGTTGTCCAAGCATTGCAGAATAACTTTTTCGGCATTTACTATGCTTCCAGGAGTACAAATGGCATGAGACGTGCAATTGAAAATATCCTGAAAATGCCAACAACCTATGCAGCAATACTGGCTTTTGTTTTTCAATACTTCTCCATAGGTGTGCCGGAATCGGTGCATTCAACGCTATCGATGGTTGGGAACGCGGCTATCCCGGTCATGATGATAATGCTTGGTATGCAGCTGGGTTCGATTACCGGTTTGAAACTTAATTGGCAGGTTGTCCTATCTGCCGTCACTTTGAAAATGATCGTTGCACCGCTCATAGCATTTTTATTTGTTCTGATGATTGATATGGATCCTATTATTGCTACTGTGCTTATTATTATCTCGGCAATGCCGACCGCTGCAACAACGACGATGTACGCCATCGAATTTGATACAGAGCCGGAGCTGGTTTCCAGTATTACGTTTATTTCTACTGTAACTAGTATTGTCACATTAACAATTCTGTTGAATCTGCTTTCCTAGACGAATGTTTTTAGTGCTGGTAATTCGGGTACCATAGAAATATCAGACGAAAATATTCTGCAGCAGGAAAGGATGAATAACATGGTTCGTACAATTTTAATGATTATCGGTGCAATTGTAGTGATTGGATTTATACTTTCATTAATTTAAATAAAAGGAGCACATATAACTAACGTTATTTTTATAGGCTCTTTTCGTAAGTATTGTTGTTATGTCTAACTCTGTATTTGATAAAAACTGCGACATAATTAGAAATCATTGGTGCTTTATCCGTACTCCGGAAATACTGCGCTTTCCGCGGGCTCGCGTTAGTACTTGCGATTGCTTCCTTGTTCCCTTCCACCGAGGAAGCCAGCTTCGAAGCGTTACTGGCAGACGCAGGTGCATCTAGTGGGGTCTTAGCGCCTTCGTATTTTCTAAAGACAAAATAGCCAAAGTGAATTTCCTCATTATTTATGCTGCTCTGTCAATTGTTTATAGAAATTATGGTGTGGTAATTGCCACTCCGGAAATACACTGCGCTTTCAGCGGGCTCGCGATGAGCCTCCTCACTCGCAAAGAACGCTCCCTGTGGGGTCTCATCGTCTTCGCTTTCCCGCAGGACAAGGAAGGCTGCGTCAGCAAGACATCGCACGCAGAAATTGCGGATGCAATTTCAAGGAGTCTCCGTGTATTCCCTCCGCTATGATTGGGTTTTTCTGAATCAATTTTTATATTCAATTATTAAGCTGATGGATTGGAGCGCAGGGCAGTCGACTCCAGCGGGAAAAGCAACAGGTGAAGATCCCGCAAGAAGCCGGTTTTGCTTCTGAGGAAGCTGAAGCGTTGCCCGCGGAAAGCGACTGTCCGGAGCGGAAATCGGCCG
>NZ_HE610976.1:293566-324121 GCF_000285495.1 Oceanobacillus massiliensis str. N'diop | reverse complement strand
TTCTTTATAGAATAAATCCATCAATATTTTCTGTATGGGAGTGTAAATAATGGGAAATCCGAAAGAGACCGAAAAGCAGATTATGGTAGACCGATCGGTACAGCAGTATCTATTTCCTTTTTTACTCCGGGAAGATAAAATAGAATCCTTCGGCAATCGTCTGCTGAGCGACGGGTTTGTCTTCTTCGATCTAAGTGATGGAAAGCAGCAGAATATGTTCTATGGAAAGGATCAAGTTTCCCATCGGTCATTGGAACGTTATTTTATGCCGAATATTGAATCCATATTGTTCCCGAATTCGCCGGAGGATGAAGCAGGTATCCGAAGATTTTCAAAAAAAGTGGATAAGGAATGCAGTCTGCAGGCGCCATGTCTGAATACTACGTTTATTTTAGAATCGGTCGATGTGTTCGTCTGCCCCTTTCATATTGGTTTTATCAATCTAAGAATCACGCTCCCTGAAGATCTCACTTATGATGATGTGCTTTATTTTGGGGATCTGTTTCGGGTGATGGAGCGGATTTCAGAAGATGAAGAGTTGACGGTGGTCGGATGCGGAGAAAAAAAGTATCTCAAAGTAAAGGATTACATATTTAATGAGCTTGTTCCGTCTATTGAAGAATATGCTGATAATCAATCACAATTTAAAGAATCGTACTTTGGCAGCCTGCCGTTTTTTGTTGATGAGCGGATGTATGTAATCAGCTATATTAACTATCGTGGGGAGGCACTGTCTGAAACCGACCTGTACCGAGCAGGAAAGCTGAATGGATATGGACCGGATGGCGAAAGATTTGTCGGAGCGACTAACCAGGAATATATTGCAAAATATTGTGAGGATAAAGTGTATGACAGGTGGAGCGATCTGACCTATTATGTGATGAGCGAATATCATTTTTCGTGTATAACAAGAGAAACAGGAAAAATAGAACGGAAGCTTGCAAGTCAAATGTATGGAGAACATTATTATTCGATATTTCTATTGCTTTACTATAAAATCGTCCTTCTGAAGCTCTCCCATGACTATGCCAAGGTTGATGTAATCAAAGATCAGTTCAGTACAGAGCTGCTGATAGTGATGATTACAGAGTTCTCATCGAAATATTATTTTCCGGCAATCAATAGCACAGAATCAGGGACGGAAATTTCAGGACATCTGAAGCAGGTTTTCCGACTTGAAAAAATATATGATGATGTAAAAGATACACTAAAAACGCTTTATCAAAACCAGGAAAAGCTAACAGACAAAAGAGTGAATTATCTATTGCAGATATTAACTGGCTATATGGTTATTTCGGGTATTTTTGGGATGAACCTCGTTATTGAGGATTGGAAGGGACAGATTCAGTGGTCTGCAATGGCGGGCTATTCCATTTTTGAATGGTTCTCGTTCTTTGTGATTATTAGCGGAATTGTTGTAACGTTGTTATTAAGCACATTCTTTTTGAAAAATTTGCTCAAAGAGTACAGAAACAGGAAAAAGAAGATTTATTGATGGCGCACTGGGAATCCGCTTAAGGAAGGGTTCCCGGTTTTTTGTTATAATTAATGAAAATATTGAAAAAAGTGGGGGAGCGCAGATGGAATTGGAACTGAAAGGAAAATCAGTCATTGTAACGGCAGCAAGTAAGGGGTTAGGCAGGGCGATTGCAACAGAGTTCGCCAAGGAAGGTGCCCATGTATTGATCAGCAGCAGAGATGCTGCAGCATTACATGATACGGCAGAGGAAATCAAACAAGAAACAGGTAATGAACAAGTCCAGTATGCTGTTTGTGACATGAAAAACGCTGAAGAGATTAAGCAGTTGGTAGAGAAAGCATCAGCTTGGAACGGTACGGTCGATGTATTGATCAACAATGCTGGTGGCCCGCCCGCCGGCAGCTTTATGGATATGACCGATGATGACTGGTATCATGCCTTTGAATTGAATCTTCTTAGCTTTGTGCGCACGATTAGGGCAGTCGTTCCGATCATGCAGCAGCAGAATAGAGGGCATATCGTCAATCTTGCTTCTTCATCGATCAAACAAAGTCTGGATCAATTAATTCTTTCCAATACAATGCGCCCAGGAATTGTAGGTCTTGCGAAAACATTGGCACAGGAACTGAGTGCCGATAACATTTTAGTCAATACGGTAGGCCCGGGAACGATTGAGACGGGGCGTATCCTGGAACTAAACAAGGCACGGGCAGAAAAACAGGGTGTTACAGTGGAAAGCGTGATTGAAGAGGCGGAACAGGCTATCCCGATGAAACGCTTTGGACAGCCGGAAGAATTTGCCAAAGCAATTGTATTCTTGGCATCCGGAGCGAATACGTATATAACCGGCCAGTCGCTTATAGTAGATGGTGGCCAGGTGAAGGCATTATAAAGAAACAGGCTGCAAAAGCGGCCTGTTTCCTATATTTTACATAGCTGAATCAGATAGATTAGATTAGGTTAACTATCCCTATTCCAATCAGTAATGCAGGTGGTAAGAGAGTTAACTGCTGCAGTTTTTCGTGCTGTGAGAGAAATGTCCCTATCCTGATTCCAAAGTATAAGAAGAAACCGCTCATGACGGCTGTCAAAAAAGCTGTCAGCAATGCCGAGTAACCGAGCATAGAAGCACCGATACCTGCTCCAAATGCGTCCAATGCAAGAGCAACACCTAAGAAAATGGCCTCCCCAACGGAAATTGTTCCAGACTTATCCAAATCAGCATAGTCTGGAGCTGCCATCACTGTTGTAAAGTCCTTTATTTTAGTAGTAGCTTCCATTTCAGCGGAGTCATTCGATGATGGTTTCAGTCTGGAACGTATAGTGCTGGCAAGAGAAAATATTCCCAATGTAATCAAAATGGACCCGCCAAGCAATTTTGCGGTTTTCTGTGAAATGAAATGGCTAATTAAATCGCCTACCATCATGGATGTATACACGATAATGCCGGAGCAGAGCATAATGATCAGCAATGCTGCAATCGGTACTCTTATTTTCCTCATTCCATAGGTAATGCCAACACCAAATCCATCGAGGCTGACGGCTGTAACAAGCAAAAGCAAACCTGTATAAAAAAGCATGTTGAACATCCTCTTCAAAAGTTTCTAGATTATAGTATGGAATTGGAATGGCCAGGGTGAATGAAGAACCGAATACTGCACGGAGAAGAGCATATATGATAAAGTACAGTTAGAGTATTTGAAGAGAGGATTTTATGATATGAGCAAAATAGCAGTTTTGGCTGAGAAACCTTCCGTCGGCCGTGATATCGCAAGGGTGCTTGGCTGCACCAAAAAAGGAAATGGTTACTTGGAAGGTTCCAAATATATCGTGACATGGGCACTTGGGCACCTTGTCACACTTGCAGATCCGGAAACCTATGATGAAAAATATAAAACATGGCGTATGGAAGACCTGCCGATGCTGCCTCCTGATTTGCGGTTGGTGGTAATTAAAAAGACGGGCAGACAGTTTGCGGCTGTTAAAGCACAGCTGAATCGCAGCGATGTCAGTGAAATTATCATCGCAACAGATGCCGGAAGGGAAGGGGAGCTTGTCGCCCGCTGGATCCTGGAAAAGGCCCGTGTTAAAAAAACGGTAAAACGGTTATGGATCTCATCCGTAACGGACAGGGCGATTCGGGATGGGTTCAAAAACCTAAAGCCTGGCGGAAACTATGTTCATCTGTATGAATCAGCAGTTGCACGTTCAGAAGCGGATTGGTATGTAGGGCTCAATGCAACTCGAGCTCTAACGACAAAGCATAATGCCCAGCTGTCCAGTGGCCGGGTACAAACACCGACACTTGCCATGATTGCAGCGAGGGAACAGGAAATCAAGGGATTCAAACCAAGAAAGTTTTATGGGATGGAAGCGAAAACAGATAAAGGCTTTAAGCTCTTTTGGCGGGATTCGAAAAATAACTCCCGGATTTTCTCCAGAGAAAAGGCAGCTCAGCTGCAGGAGCAATTGAAAAATAAACCTGCCAATATTATTCAGGTCGATAAGCAGCATAAGAAAAAATTTGCGCCGCAATTATATGATTTGACCGAATTACAACGGGACGCAAACCGAATCTTTAATTTATCCGGCAAGCAGACCTTGTCGATTATGCAAAAGCTGTATGAACAGCATAAAGTTCTGACCTATCCAAGAACGGATTCCCGTGTGATCTCAACGGATATTGTACCTACCTTAAAGGATCGGGTGAAAGCATGCGGTGTGGACGAATATGCAAAAATCTCCGCAAAGATTCTAAGGAAAGAATTAAAACTCTCTAAGGCAGTTGTCGATAATGCCAAGGTTTCCGACCATCATGCCATCATTCCAACAGAGCAGCCTGTCATTCTTGCTGACCTGGATGATAGGGAACGGAAAATTTATGACCTCGTTATAAAACGGTTCCTTGCTGTGCTATCGGACCCATTTGAATTCGAGCAGACAACAATTACTGCTGAAATCTGTTCGGAAAGGTTTGCTGCAAAGGGAAAGGTGATTCAAAAACAGGGCTGGAAGGAAATTTATAATCAGCATACAGATGATGAGGACAGCGATGACCAGCGCCTTCCTGTCATCCATAAAGGTGACACACTCACTGGAATCCGTATTTCGCTAACAGAGGGTGAAACGAAACCACCGGAACGTTTTACAGAAGGGGCACTGCTGCAGGCGATGGAAAATCCGGCACGCTATATGAATTCAGATGAGAAACATCTGGTAAGCACCATCAGTAAAACAGGCGGAATAGGTACAGTGGCAACGCGCGCTGATATTATTGAAAAGCTGTTTAATAATATGTACATGGAACAAAAGGGCAAGTATATCCATTTGACTGCTACCGGCCGTCAGCTGCTGGACCTTGTTCCTGAAGATTTGCGGTCACCGGCATTAACTGCTGAATGGGAGCAGAAACTCGCAATGATCGCGGAAGGCAGACTGAAAAAGAGTAAATTTATTGCAGAAATAAAGGATTATACGAAACAGGCAGTTAACGAGATCAAGAACAGTGATGAAAAATTCAAGCATGATAATATGACTGGAACGAAATGTCCGACCTGTGGCAAGCTGATGCTGGAAATCAAAAATAAGCATGGCCGTAAACTTGTTTGTCAGGATAGATCCTGCGGCACAAAGAAGAATATCGCTAAGCAAACAAATGCACGCTGTCCAAACTGCCATAAGCGAATGGAACTTCGCGGCGAAGGGGAAGGACAAATGTTTACATGCAAATGCGGCCACCGGGAGAAGCTATCCACGTTCAATGAACGGAAGAAGCGTGAACAAAAGAATAAAGTTTCTAAGAAAGATGTAAACAAATATTTAAAGAAACAAGATGACGAATTTAAAAATAACGCTTTAGCTGATGCACTAGAAAAGTTAAGGCTGAAGTGATTTAATTAAATATTTTTAATGAAATAAGGCTATCCCAAAAGATTACTGTTTGATATTTTTAGAGGGGTGGTTCCAATTCGGGAGTGGAAACTGAACTGTGTAAGTGAGAGGGATACGGCCCTTACTTACACAGTTCAGTTTTTTATTGATTAGAATAAAAAAGGCAATAAGGAAATTATTGGCTTATTGCTTAACGAATCGGATAGTAAGCACAAGTGAATGGAGATTTTCAATGAAATCAGGACAAGAAGAGTAGAAGATAATTTTTAATATCCATGTAAGGATAAAATTGTTCTTTAGATTCGTCTTAAAAGCGCCGATATAAATAGAAGGCAAAATTACAGGGTCTGAAGCTATATGTAAGACCTACCTACATCCTGTGTTAGCCGGGATGTGCTTTTAAAATCAGGTGGGATTGTCGAATTCTGTTGTAATTAGAGAGATAAACTTCAGGCTCAGAGTCTTAAAGTGCTGGTTAATTTTGATAACTATTAACTTAGTTGTCTATCCTCAAATATGTGAGGATAGTCTTTTTAATGCGCTTTTTTATAAAACGGGCCATTGCATACATATCGAAGCTTACAATTGGTCAAATTGTTAATAAGTAGTTGATTTATCAAAATTAAAAGAAATGGAACGGTTTTAATCTATAAAAATGTATTCCCTAATGCTAAGTATTGATAAGTCTAGAAATTCGGAGGAGAAATTAATACTGGATGGCAAGAGTTACAGATGACGAAGCGTTTATTTAATGCATACTCAGTTAAAAGACAGAGGCAAGAGTTTTTATTGTTAAGCCTATTACGTCAGATAGAATACAGGAAGCTTTGACTAAAGTTTTATAAGTGTATCATTAGAAAGAGCATAAAAATTTGGAGGTAATAATTAATGAAATATATAAATAACTTAAAATTCGCAACGAAAATAAACATTCTTGTCCTTGGGATTTTGTTATTCTTTTCCATCGCAGTTGGCTTAGTTGTAAAAAACCAAGTGACCGAAGGAGTAGAAGAAGTGGCTCTTGAAAAAGCAAAATCGGATCTTGAATTAGGGCTTCACACACTGGACCAAAAATACCCGGGTGGATGGGAAATCACTGATGGACAGTTATACAAGGGAGACCTACTAGTTAACAACAATTTTGAAATGGTAGATGTAATTGGTGACTTAACAGGGGGCACTGTAACTATATTTCAAGATGATACAAGGATTACGACTAATGTTAAGCTTGATAATGGTCAACGGGCTATTGAAACCAAAGCATCAGGTCAGGTAATCGAAACGGTACTTAACCAAGACCAAAACTTTTATGGGGAGGCTGATGTTGCTGGAGTTCCAACACAAACAGCTTATAAACCGATTAAAGATGAACAAGGTAGTACGATTGGAATGTGGTATGTAGGTGTGTCAAAAAGTTTTATAGATGGAATTGTTTCTAATATAACGACTAGCTTGGTAGTGGTTATGTCAATTGTGGCCGCACTGGCAATTGCTATTTTTTTATGGTTTACCACAAAAATAAAAAAACGATTGAATTCAGTTAATAAAGCAATGGAAAAAGCTGGTGAGGGTGACTTTACAACAACTCTTAATGACAGATCTGGAGATGAATTTGGCCAATTATCTCAAAACTTTAATAAAATGAAAGACAGCTTAAGCAACCTTATTCAACAAGTTTCTCAAACCGCAGAAACAGTAAGTAGTCAGAGTGAAGAGTTAACTCAATCAGCTAGTGAAGTGAAGTCAGGTTCACAGCAAATAGCGACAACAATGCAAGAATTGGCATCAGGTTCCGAATCTCAAGCAAATTATGCGAGCGACCTTGCCTCTGTAATGGAGACATTCTCAGCTAAAGTGCAAGAAATGAACGCCAATGGGGAGGATATCTATAACTCTTCTAATGATGTTCTTGGTATGACAACAGAAGGTTCAAAGTTGATGGATGTATCTGTCAATCAAATGGCAATGATTGACCAAATCGTGCAGGATGCAGTACAGAAGGTCAAAGGATTAGATATTCAATCTCAAGAAATTTCAAAATTAGTTTCAGTTATTAAAGATATAGCGGACCAAACAAACCTTCTAGCATTAAACGCTGCAATTGAAGCTGCACGTGCTGGAGAACATGGCAAAGGATTTGCAGTTGTAGCTGATGAAGTACGTAAACTTGCTGAACAAGTTGGTGTGTCGGTTACTGACATTACTGGAATCGTGCAAAATATCCAAGCAGAATCAACAGGCGTTGCGGAATCTCTGCAAGGAGGGTATCAAGAAGTAGAAAAAGGAACTGGTCAAATAAAGACCACGGGAGAGACCTTTAATGGTATTACCAATGCTGTAAAGGAAATGGTTAGTAAAATTCAAACGATTACGGACAATTTAACCGCGATCTCCTCTAGTAGTCAAGATATGAGTGCTTCTGTTGAGGAAATCGCTTCTGTTTCAGAAGAATCCGCAGCGGGTGTGGAGCAAACTTCTGCATCAGCACAACAAGCGAGTAGTTCAATGGAAGAAGTATCCGACAGTTCGGATGAACTTGCAAGATTAGCAGAAGAACTGAATGGTCTTGTTCGTAAATTTAGGTTCTAAGTCAAATTTGTATAGGATTGAACTCAGTAAAGGTTGGTTGGTGATCCATTAACTAACTATCTCTATTTATATAGAGGCGTTGGCGAAGCTTAAGAAATAATTGGACAGTCTAAGAGGAACATTTAACAGGCTGCTTAAACAGAAAATCCACGAGGCTTATCAAGATGCTTCGTGGATTTTTCGTATATTGCCTTAAACGGGACAATTCTATAAGCCTTTAAATCGTCTTTCTTCGATGACGTTATGATCTTTATCAAGTATTTCAACTAAGCTGGGTGTGTTTTCTTTGGCCATTTGTTCCGCTGCTTCAATCGCTTCGTCCTTTGAGTCATAAACTTCCTCTGGTGCAACATCCTCAAGCTTCACGAACCATGCTGATACATCGACATTGGGTGTAACACTGTATGTTTTCATTATTTAATGCCCCTTTATTCATTTAGATAATATATATATCGGGTTCCCGTAATCCAAGGCCCATAAACATGGGATAAATTCCCATTACTCCATCTAATGATAATTTTCTAAAAAGTCATATACAAGGTTCAAATTTTTATGTATAATCCTTTTAAAGGACTATTTTAGGAATATTTCCGTTATTATCTGTAGTTACTTTTTGGAGGGTTTTACATGGTACAGGAGCTGGATAAATATATTGATCAAATAAAAGATGAAGTGGTTTCTATTAGACGTTACTTGCATCAGCACCCTGAGTTAAGCAATCAAGAGAGGGCAACTTCGGCTTTTATTCAGCATAAATTAACTGAATATGGCATAAATTTCGAAACGGGATATGCAGCAAATGGCGTATTGGGAATCATCAACGGACATAAGCCAGGCAAGACCGTAGCATTAAGGGCGGATATAGATGCGTTGCCAATTCAAGAACTGAATGAGCTAGATTTTGCTTCTGACTACCCAAACGTCATGCATGCCTGTGGACATGATGCCCATACAGCAATGCTGCTTGCTGCAGGATATATTCTGCAGCAAATGCAGGAAGAGATTCTAGGAACGGTATTGCTTTTATTTCAGCCTGCAGAAGAAGATGCCCCGGTTGGCGGTGCGGGATTGATGATGGAGGATGGTGTATTCGATGTCTATAAACCTGATGCTATATTTGCCCAGCATGTCTGGCCATACATTCCTGCCGGTACAGTAGGCGTTCATGATAAAGAAGTGATGGGCAGTTCCGATCGCTTTAAAGTCACTTTGACGGGCAGGGGCGGCCATGCGAGTATGCCGCATCAGACAAGTGATGCGGTAGTAGCGGCGGGACATTTGATTACAGCACTTCAGACCATTGTCAGCAGAAATCTCGATCCAATGGAAGCTTCCGTTGTAACAATTGGTGTCATCCAGGCAGGAAGTGTAGCCAATATCATTCCCAAAGAGGTTACACTGGAAGGATCGATTCGAACGTACAATTCAGAAATCAGAGAAAGATTGAAGGAGCGTTTCTTTCAGCTGACCAATCAAATAGCAGGCGCTTTTGAAGCAACAGCAGCAATAGATTATATGGATGGGTATCCTGCAACAATCAATACACCTAAATGGGCTCGGGTTGCAAGGAAAGCTGCCCAAAAAGTAGTTGGGACTGATGCAGTACCTGCATATAAACCATCTCTTGCCGGAGAAGACTTTGGCCGTTTTCTCCAAAAATACCCGGGTGCATTTGTATGGCTCGGTACACAAATTGATGATAAGGAACAGCAGGCACCATTGCATGATGGGAATTTCAAGCTCAATGAACGTGCATTACCAGACGGTACAAGGCTATTGGTTCAAATTGCAATTGATGCTCTGGAAGAACTAAACAGGGAGTGGGAACATGAGTGATTTTATGAAGGAAATTATCCCGAAACTGATTTCTTGGCGCCGATCCTTTCATCACTATCCGGAGCTAGGATTTATGGAGTATGTAACGACTTATCGGCTTGGAAAAGAACTGGAAAAGCTCGGGTTTACTGTCCACATTGGCAAAGATGCACTGAAGGCGAGTGCACGGCTGGGAATTCCTGAGGGGAAAGACTTGGCTGCACACGAGCAGGAGGCTGCAGAAGCAGGTGTAGCGGAAGACTGGCTTGCCAAAATGCGCGGCGGTCTTACCGGATTGGCTGCAGTTTGGGACACAGGGAAAGATGGCGACCATGCAGCATTCCGCTTTGATATCGATGCACTGCCAATCAAGGAGACTGAAGACGGATCGCATATCCCGGCAGCGAAATCATTTTTATCGGAAAATGAGGGAAAGATGCATGCTTGCGGACACGATGGTCATATGACGATAGGTTTGGGAGTCGCAGCATACATTGCGGCCCGCCAATCCACATTGACAGGGAAATACACCTTATTATTCCAACCTGCCGAAGAGGGGGGAAGAGGGGCAAGGGCAATGACGGAAAAGGGATGGCTGGATGATGTTGATTATTTTTACAGCGGACATATCGGAATTCAATCACTGCCCGTTGGTACTATAGCTGCAACAACAAAGGGATTCCTCGCGTCCTCCAAAATAAATGCAAGCTTTACCGGTGTCTCTTCCCATGCAGGTATGCATCCTGAATTGGGAAGAAATGCCTTGCTGGCGGCCGCTGCAGCTGCAACAAACCTTTATGCAATACCACGGCATAGTGATGGAATCACCCGTGTCAATGTAGGGAAAATGGTCGCTGGAAGCGGGAGAAACATTATACCAGGAGAAGCCTATCTCGAGGTGGAAACGCGCGGGCAAACACAGGAAATCAGTGCCTATATGCTGCAGGAAGCGACACGCATCATAAAAGCAGCCGCAGATATGCACCATGTTACCTGTACCATTACCCCTGTTGGTGTAACGGAAGAAATGGTCTGCAGTGAAGAACTGATTCCGTTTATCCAGCAGGCATGTAAATCCAGTGTATATGTGAAGGAAGTTCTTCCGGTGGCGAATGTCTCGGGTTCTGAAGATGCGAGTTTTATGATGAACCGGGTACAGGAACATGGCGGAAAAGCGACATATATGCTGTTCGGTACAGAGCTTAAATACCCGCATCACCATCCATCCTTCGATTTTCAGGAAGAAGTCCTTGCAGTAGCTGTCGAAAGCTTTGTGAAAATCATCGAGGGGAGAGCTGAAAATGTTTAGTCTCGGTTCGTGGCTCGAAGAAAAGCTGCTGGCCTTGAATCTGACGGATACCATGGACGTACCGGAAGGCTTTAGCAGGCTGAGTTTTACCAAAAAAGAGAAGCATGCACATCATGAATTTCAAAATATTGCCAGAGGACTTGGCCTCTCGGTTCATCAGGACGGTGCGGGGAACAGCTGGGCGATTTGGGAAGTGGATCCAGTAGCTCCTACCATTGCACTTGGCTCCCATTTGGATACGGTGGATGCAGGAGGCGGGTATGATGGAGCGGCCGGAATGGTTACAGCCCTTGCAGCCATAAAAACGTTAAAAGACAGCAACTTCAAGCCTGCCAAAAATATCGCTATCATTTGCTTCATATCAGAGGAATCCGCACGCTTTGGGGTTTCCACTATTGGAAGCAAAGCTATTGCCGGTAAATTAAATAAACAGGAACTGGAAAAGATTAAAGATCGAGATGGAATTTCTATAAAACAGGCCGTGGTGGACTATGGCATTGATTTTCAATCCATTGATCAGGCAGCACTACCAGCAGACAGGCTTGAAAGTTTTGTTGAACTGCATATTGAACAGGGAATCGAATTGGAAACTGCAGGTGCATCGATCGGTATTATCAAAGGTATAGCCTGCCCTGTCAGATTGAAGATAACCGCAATTGGGATGGCGAACCATACAGGGACAACCCCGATGGACAGACGAAGCGACGCATTTGCCGCAATTGCCCCGCTTGTTGCATTTGTACAAAGTGAGGCTTTAAAGGCAAATGAACAAAGTGGACAACCGCTTGTGGCGACAGTAAGTACAGTGATCCTGAAGCCAAATGCGATGAACGTGATTCCGGGAGAGGTTGAACTTGGCATCGATATTCGCAGTGTGGATGACAGACTAAAAAGGGCTTTTGCCAATAAAATCAGGAAGTATTGTGGAGAAATCAGCGGCAAGGACGGAGTAACTATTGAGGTCACCACATTAGTGGATAATGACTCTGTAATGCTGAATGAAGACATGCATGAAAAATTGCTGCGTGCAAGTAAAGCAGCAGGTCATGAGACAATCTCGATGAACAGTGGTGCAGGCCATGATGTCATGAATATGGCGGAGCGCTGGCCATCTGGGCTGATTTTCATCCCTTGTAAGAATGGTGTGAGTCATCATCCTTCAGAGCATGCTTCCATCGAAGACCTTGAAAAAGGAACGAATGTAATGACAGCATTTTTGCGGATGGAAGCGGGGAATAATTGATGAAAGTCAGGATTGGAGTAATAGGTCCTGCAGATTCCATCGAACAGATTATGTCTGTCTCCAAAGAATTTGATGACATCGATATAGCTTCCTTTGTCTATGAACAGCTTGAGGAAGTAGGGGATATCTTAAAGGAGAATTCATTTAAGTATGATCAATGGTTTTTCTCAGGAATCATGAATTATTCCTATGCGATGGAAAACAAGCTTATTCCCAAGGAACGCGCCATCTATCCGAATATGAATGGATCAACATTCTTCGGAACACTGCTGGAGGCGCAGCTGGCAGGCAATACCGTTTATAAAAATATCAGTCTCGACACTATTACAAATGAAGAAGTTGAGAAAATATTATCCTATTATAAGCTGGATGGCATAACCTATCAGAATCGTCCTTTTCAAAGCTATTCGGACATTGAGGAACAAGTAGCTTTTCACAGGGAACTGTACAACCAGGGAAAATCTGAAATTGCAGTAACGTTTATTAGAGCAACATACAAGGCCCTGAAAAAGCTTGGAATACCCGTCTATCGAGTTATCCCATCCTATCTATCTATTGAGCAATCATTGACGCTTTTGATTCAGAGAGCATTATCGAGCCGCTATAAAAATGCTCAGATGGCCGTGATTGGCTGCAAGGTAGGTTTTACTAGTTCAAGTGAAGAGGATATGTACTCCTTTAAGGCTCAGCATAGGGAACTGGAATTAAGGCGGTCGTTACTTTATTTAACTGAAAAAGTAAATGGCTCACTAATGCAGATGGGTGATGGATTGTTTTATATATTCACTACTCGGGGTGAAATCGACGCCCAGTTCGATTTTGATATATTTTCAATGATTTATGCTGTTAAGGCACAGGAAAATATTCAGCTGACGACAGCAATTGGTTTTGGCGAAACCGTATCACAGGCCGAACAGCATGTAAGGAAAGGGTTTCATAATCAAGATGAAGCAGAGATGCCATCGATTATCATTATCGATGAAGATCAGACCATTACTACCAAAACTGCCTGTAATGAAACTATTTCATATCAAACAATGGAGATGGGGGAGGACTGGAAGACAAAAATTCAGGATAGTGGGGTTAGTCCTGGGGCAATTTCCAAAATTGCAGCGTATGCAAGGCAATACAACCGTTCTGAATTCACATCAAATGATATCTCGCGCTGGCTGCAAAGCACAGAACGTAATGGACGAAGGATTGTGACACTATTGGAAAAGGCAGGAATCCTCGAACAATGCGGTGAAATTCAATCCGGGGACCGGGGGAGACCGCGCCGAGTATTCTGTTTCAAAGACAGCTAGCTAATATGGGAAAAAGGAAAGGATGATAATAATGACAGCAAAAACAAATGAAAAAAAGACATTAATGACACGATTTCTGAACGGAATTGAAACGGTTGGAAATAAGCTTCCAGATCCATTTATGCTATTTATTCTACTTGCAGGAATCATCATCGTCGCTTCTTGGATCATCTCGCTGTTTGATGTTACGTTCACCGTTCCTGGTGAAGGGGAAGAATTGGCGATCAAAAGCCTCGTATCGACTGAAGGCCTCCAATATATTCTGACATCGATGCTTGATAACTTTGTTGGCTTTGCTCCGCTTGGCATTGTCTTGGCAATGATGCTTGGGATTGGACTTGCCGATAAAGTGGGCCTGCTGGAAACGGCAATTAAAAGTACGATATTGAAAGCACCAAAATCGGTCGTTACTTATGCGGTTGTCTTTACTGGAATTCTGGGTAATATCGCTTCAGATGCAGCATTTGTTATTATACCGCCACTCGCGGCGATGGTCTTCTATAATATTGGCCGTCATCCATTGGCTGGACTTGCTGCTGGTTTTGGTGGTGTTGGTGCCGGGTTTACCGCAAACTTTATGGTCACAGGAACAGATGCATTACTATCCGGAATATCTACAGAAGTGATTCAGACAGTGAATCCTGATTTGTATGTTACTGCAGTAGATAACTGGTTCTTTATGATGGCATGTGTAGTCTTATTGACAGCGGTTGGTGGTCTGGTCACAGAAAAAATTGTGGAACCTCGACTTGGAAAATATGAGGGTGCTGCAGGAGAAGTCGTTAAGGAAACAACATCACTTGAATTAAAAGGTTTGCGAAATGCTGTGATTGTTAGTCTGCTTTATATTGCCGTACTTGTTGCGGTTATATTGATTCCAAATTCGCCGCTGGCCAATGAGGATGGAGGACTCGTACCTTCACCTTTCCTAACAGGAATTGTACCGCTTATTCTGATCCTGTTTGTTCTGGCGGGAACCGCATATGGAATGACAGTCAAGAAGGTTACCAGTTCCAAGGATATTGGTTCCTATATGGGTGAGGCAATGAAGGACATGTCCGGATTTATCGTTCTTGTATTTGCTGCATCACAATTCATTTCCTATTTCAGCTGGACAAACATGGGAGCATGGATTGCCATCAGCGGTGCTGGTATTCTTGAATCTATTGGATTGACAGGCATCACGGTTATTTTGGGATTTGTCATTTTCACAGCAATATTGAACCTGTTTATTTTCAGTGGTTCCGCACAATGGGCACTCGAGGCACCGATATTCATCCCAATGTTCTACTATCTCGGATACAGCCCGGCATTTGTACAGGCTGCATATCGTATTGCTGACTCTTCGACGAACGTCATTACACCGATGAATCCTTACTTGATTATCGTTTTAGGATTTGTAAAACAGTATGACAAGAAGGCAGGAATAGGTACACTGATTGCATTGATGCTGCCATATACCATTTTCTTCTTGATTTCCTTTACGATCATGTTACTGCTATTCTATTTCCTTGGAATTCCGTTTGGGCCAGGTGTAAGTGTTCATCTGTAAAATCAGGGGAAATTTGAGTCAAATGGTTTACTTCCAATTGCGAAAGCATTATCATTTAGGGGACATGCTTTAGCATTTAAGGAGGTAACAATAGATGGCTTTTGTAATCTTAGATCCCTGCAGAGGGGAAAAGGCAGGAGAATGTGTCAGTGTCTGCCCTGTTGATTGTATAGAGGAAGGTCCGGACCAATTTTACATAGATCCCGATATCTGTATTGACTGCGGGGCGTGTAAGGCGGTTTGTCCGGTTTCTGCTATAGAGGAAGAATATGATATAACACCTGCCCAGGAAAAATATCTGGAAGAAGCAGAAGCGTTTTTCGGAAATAAATAGAGTCATACATGCAAAAGGCTGCCTTAGTTTAAATTCTAAGGCAGCCTTTTTCCGTATAGTGGCTGTTTCTTCTTCATTTATGTATGGCAAGGTAAAACGATATTTTCCTGCTGTTAGGCTTCTTCCTTTACCTCTTCTGCCAATTTGCTTTTAATCCAGCGCTTTGCCGTTGTCTCATCAATTTCATAGACTTTTCCTGCCCGCAGTAAATCGCCGTGATAGGCGGTTTGTACATTCATTCTGACTTTAATCATAGATCTGCTCCTTATGAAGGTAATTTCGTCTCCATTATAGCATAGTTAGAAATCACTAATTAACTGAAGCGCATAAATAATCTGGTTACAATCCTACTTGCAGGGGTATGAGAGAAGTAATAGATTTTTTAAATCAAAATGGGAATAGTAGGGGATATATTAATCGGTGATTCCTAGTATATGATAGATTATATCATCCTTTATCCTTTACAAACTAGAATATTTAAACGATAAGGGGAGATATCACTTGGAAATATCAGCTTCAGGAATTACAGGCTTGGACAAAATTTTGGGAGGTGGATTCCCAAAAGGTTCGGCAATTATCGTTGAAGGTGCCCCTGGAACTGGGAAGACGACACTTGGTATCCAATTCCTTTACAACGGAATCCAGCAACATGATGAACATGGGATATTTATCACCTTTGAAGAATTCCCAGACCAGATATATATGGATATGAACAAATTTGGCTGGGATCTTCAAGCATTGGAGCGCCAGAATAAGCTGCGTATTGTATCTATTTCACCTGAGACCTTGATCGACCAGATGCTGACGGCGAATGGTCTGTTTGAGCAAATGGTGGAAGAGATCGGCTGCAGAAGAATCGTGATTGACAGTATCAGTCTGTTGCGATTTTTGAATATGGACGATGAGGTTAAGGGACGAAGGATATTATATACACTTCGCAATGTTTTGCGTAAATTCAAACTGACCTCCCTGCTTATTCAGGAGCAATCGAATCTGAATTCAGATTATGTACCTTTTGAGCATTATATCTTCGATGGCCTTATACGTTTATCGTTAAAAGAACATTTGCAATTATTCCGGCAGCGCACGCTTGAGGTACTGAAGATGAGAGGGAGCAATATTCTTGAAGGAGAACATATTTATCGGATAGTGGAAGATGGCATTTACCTGTTATTGGCTAGTAAAACGGCTGCAGATATTCAGGATGTCAAATCAGATAATCGTTTGAAAACAGGAATCGCCTCACTGGACGATATCTTAGGCGGGGGACTGGATAGAGGAAACATCTATATGCTTGATACGAACAGCAAGGCGAATTACCGCAATATCATCACATCGATCTTAGCCGAGCGGATAAAAGCTGGCGATCAACTGCTGTCCGTTCTGTCCAGCATTCAATCACTTGAGGAGCTGGCAGAACTACTGAAGCTACATCATGCCGATCTGGATGGGGCGGTAAAAGATAAGAAAGTATACTTTATTGAACATTATAATCGTCCGGCGCCTGCCGATTGGGGAAGTGCGGTTTTCCATGTGAACGATTTGGAAAATGACAAATATAATCATTTTCTGAGATATGAGCTCTATCCTCGTATTAAAAATGATTTGAAACATAATCGAAACTGGTTTGTTTATTATGATCTGAATGCGATTATCAATGAACGCGGAACCGATTATGTATTAAGGAATTTTGCATCTGAAACAGCCTATGCCAGATCTATGGGAATGACCGTATTGGTTCTTTGCAATTTCAAGGAAGTTGGTATAAATGTCGCATCGTTTTTGGAACGGTCATGCAATGGCGTGCTGAAAACCTGGGTCGATGGGTCGTATCAATATCTCCAGATAACAAAAGCGTCAAATGGTGATATCTCAAAGCCATATCTGCTCGAAAACAGCGAAGAATTCCCATATATAAGATTGATTTAAAAGGAGGTTAGAAAAGAATGGACAACAAAGAACGAATTCCTCTCCGGATGGAGTGTACGATGCTATTTCAATCCAATCCTTATATGATTGAATCACCGGAAGGTATTGGCGTCAGATTAGGCAGAAAACCAAAAGATATCTTTCCTGTTATCGAACAGCTGCTCAAACAGGGAATCCTTCAATTGCTTGGTGAAGAAGCATCCCCGCTGTATCGCTATCGTGAACCGGATGTCATACAGGAAATTGATTTGACAGGGGAAGTGGAAAGAATATGATTCAGAATCTGTACCTACTGAAGGAATTGCAGAATGTCTATTCTGGCCGATATGGATTTACGATATGGATAACCGACGAATTTGGCGAGCTATTATTAGAACCGCAAGGAAAGAATGATTTATGCAGTACGTTATTCGAGAAGGATCAGTCTGCTATACTTACGATGGTCAAACAAGGTATCCAGAAGTCATGGGCAACTACGGCCCCAGCCCTTTATGATCTTTTTCCGGGTATTTACCTGATTGGAAACTCAATCGAAGCCGCGAATGGGAAAAAGTACTACCTTTGGGCAGGGTTCATGATTGAAGAAGATACCCAGCAGCCAATCCAGCATAGTCTTAAAAGCACATATGGAAATGATACGGATTGGGAATCCATTTTAGCTGACACCCCAGTTATTACAGCTGCTGAAAAAAAAGAGTGGTTTTCCTGGATGAAGACAACAGGGGAGTTTGCCTCCCTCATCCTTGCGAAACATGAAGAAACTCCTTCCTTGGCTTTACAGAATGATTTATTCCTTCGCAGCATCCGTGACAGGGACAAAGGAATCGTAAAGCATCTGCAAGAATTTTTTGAGGGGAATAGGGTCTTCGAATTTATGGGGCTTGCAGAGGAAATGGATGGCCAATATACCGTCACACATGTCATGGGAGAAGGAATAGCTGCACTTGAAGGTGCACAATTCTCACAAGGGGAGGGCTTTTTAGGCAGAGCTCTTCTGACAGGGGAAATTGATCATTGGGAAAATATTGAAAGGGATCCCCGCTCCATCTTTTTTAAGCGCCATCAGTTTAAGCCCAAATCACTTCTTTGTTATCCGATCAGGCAGGATAATCAATCGACGAAACTCTTATTTTGTGGAAATGGCAATCATGCGATGTTTTCCAAAAGGGATTTGGAAATTGGCAGGACATTGGGAATAATGCTTGAATCCCATTTAGCTGTTAACAGCCTGCAGCACGAAAATGATGAGCAGCTGCGCCGATTAGGATCCTTAATCGAAATATGCAAATTAATGGTCTCCGTTCCTGATATCAAAAAAATTGCCTATATATTAGTGGATATTGGCCTCAATCTAGTAGAGGGAACCTTCTCCTGCCTTATTCTGAAAGAAACCAATAATAAGATAAAGCTTGTATCCCGCGGAAATGCTTCGGGTGACATAGCTATGTATGCTAAGGATGTTGTAAAACGCTATCTGACAGATGGAAACGGGATTAAAATCATGTCTCCTCAGATACATGAAACTGCTGAAGGTGAACAGGTAATTGAATGTCCGCTCTTTACAAATGGGTATACACATGGGGTACTCTCTGTCGGAATAGCTAATAATACGGAGGCGCAAATCCAGGAACACCTAAATTTCTTAGGCACATTATCGATTATTGGTGGTGTATCGCTGCAGCTGGCACGAACTGGTGAGGAGAACTATGAAGAAAATCAGGCGAATGCGCTTTACCGGGCAATCGGTCAATTTGATCCGGAATCCTATAAGGAAAACGGTGAAGCAGCAAATCTTGCGGGTCTCTTCGCTATGAGACTCGGACTTGATGCAGCCTTCATAAAGGAAATCGTGCACGCATGCTATCTATCCACCTATGAGCCGGAGTTTATCCAAGAATTATTCCCTGATAAGCGAATCAGTTTTATTGTAAAAGAAGGTAAGGAATTAATGGAAAACAATGCATTGGCATGGGATGAAGCAGGTGCGGGTGGACAGGTATTTGCATTGGTGAAACGGTACGCAGAGACACAGTCGACAGAAGCAATCCCGGAACAGATCCGGAATAAGGAAATTGTAAAAGGGTTTATAGCATTCATTATGGAAAGTCAGGTCGTCGAACAGCAGCTGGATTTGGATGATGAGACGGCTGCTGCAAAAGGGATTGATTCTGTAACGAGTACCATCAAGGAAATGGATCTCTCCCCAAGAGAACAGGAGGTATTGGATCTGGTGATTCAGGGATTGAATAATAAGGAAATCGCCCAGGAACTCTATATCAGCGGACATACGGTCAAAAACCATGTGACAAAGATCTTCCAAAAGCTGGAGGTGCCGGACAGGGCGCACGCTATCTCCAAAGTCTATCAGTTAAAATATCACTCCAGCTAGACCTCTCATTAATGGGAGGTTTTTTATTTTGCGTGATGGACATAAAAGAGAGAAAAACAATTGGGATAGGAATCTGTTCCTATTGATTCAAGCCTATGAATAACAGGAATGGTGGGGGATATTTTTAATGCTTCAAGCGATGCATAATAGGGATTGTAAGTTGGTCAGCAGGTTACACCACATTCCATAAACGGACAGGAGGTGCTGAAAATCAAACTGGTAAATATAGATACCGAAGAAGTAATTGCTGAACGTGTAAAAGGAGCTTATACATTCTGGTCTCGTTTTAAAGGATTGATGCTGACAGAAAGCATGCCGAAAAATGGAGCCCTTCATATATATCCTTGTACAGCGATTCATACATTTTTTATGAAATACCGCATTGATATTATCTATCTTAATAAAGAAAAAGAGATCGTGGGGATCGAGGAAGATATGGAGCCGGGAAAAATAGGTAAGAAATTTATGAACGTCAAATCAGTGATCGAGCTTCCAGCCGGTATGATTCAAAGCACCTCTACCATTATTGGACAGAAGGTAGCCATCGTAGGCCAGGAATGATGAGAAAGTCAACTAAAAAATTTAATTATAGATTAAAGGAGAGATTTTGAATGTTAAACAAAATCAAAGGATTATTTATCGAAGAAAAGGGTCAGGGAATGACGGAATATGGTTTGATTCTAGGATTAATCGCAGTAGCAGTTATTGTAGTATTGGGGTTAATGGGTGATCAAATAGGTGCTATATTTACCGATGTAAAAGATCAGTTGAGCGGTATCGACTCATCAGAGGCAACTGGAACAAACTAGTATTTAAATGGAAATAAAGGAAGACCCTATTTCAATAGGGTCTTTTCTATCAATCTCTAATCAAACAACGAATGAAAGGATGGAATGCATGCTAGATATATTCCTTGTGATTGTCTTATTCATATGCCTGGCGACAGATATTAAAAACAGAATGATTTACAACAAGGTGATCTACCCGGCCCTTCTGGTCACATTCATCTACCAGCTTGCAGCAGGCGGATGGGAAGCACTTAGCCATTCTTTCATTGGTTTTTTGATAGGTTTTTCATTACTGCTAATCCCTTATTTCATGGGGGGCATGGGCGCTGGAGATGTGAAGCTGCTTGCACTGATCGGTGCGATGAAAGGTGGCGCCTTTGTATTCCAGTCGTTTTTATATACGGCCCTTATTGGCGGACTGATTGCAGTCTTTATCATCGTATTCCGTGGCAACATGTTTAGATCTCTCGGTTACTATTTTTCGAGAATCAAAGGCGGGAGCAAGGTCCAGGGCACTATAGCAAAAGGGGCATTGACTTCAACCTATCCATATGGGGTAGCGATTGCCGGTGGAGCGATTGCCGGGTTGGTGCTGCAAGGCATGGGTCTTCTATGATACGGAAACAAGACGGACAATCATTGGTAGAATTCGCGTTGGTTCTGCCCATTTTACTATTGCTGCTGGTCGGGGTATTTGACTTTGGAAGAATTCTTTATACACATCTGCAGTTGGAAATGGTTGCACAGGAATCGGTACGGATGGGCGGACTGGGACAAAGTGATGCTGCTATCAGGAGTTATGCGTTCAGTCAGTTCAATGGGGACGACACGAAGCTTCAAATAGATATCACACCAGGAGATCAGATTCGAAATTCAGGTGATTACGTTACAGTAACGATGAACTACCCGGAAGCATTCATGGATGTACTTGGCGGTGCATCGATTCCCTACACCGTAAGTACCGATTCCACGATTCGGGTTGAATGAGGGGACAGATGAGATTGTCATATAGAAGAATGCTTGGCAAAAATGAAGATGGAAATGCAATCATCCTGGTTGCACTGGCGATGGGAGCCATGCTTGCCATGATTGGTCTTGTGATTGATGGAGGCAATTTATTTGTTTCCCAAAGTCATCTGCAGAAAACGGCAAATGCGGCTGCCCTGTCAGGGGCACAGGAAATCGTAAATTCGCAAGCAGCAGTTGACGAGGTAGTTAACGAGATATTGGATAGCCATCATGAGCTGGAGAGTCTTTCACAGGCGAGCATCGAAGGAAATAATAAATTGCATATCGAGCTTACAAAGGATATTCCGCTATTTTTCGCTTCATTGTTTGGTGTTGAGTCCATACCGATTACGGTAAATGCGAAGGCAGGCCTTGTCCCAATAGGGGAGGCAAAAGGTGCTGTCCCACTTGGCATTCATGAATCTGTCCAGCTGGTCTATGGCCAGACCTATGAACTGAAAGTCGATGCAGGTGATTCGGTCAGCGGGAACTTCGGTGTCCTCGCACTGGATGGCCCTGGTGCCAAGGCATACAGAGAGACACTGACATATGGATTTGATGAGAACCTGAATGTCGGTGACATCATCAATACCCAAACAGGAAACATTGCCGGTCCTACTAGAGATGGGATCAATTATCGCATCGCCAATTGCCCGAATCCGAATGGAGATTATGAACAGCGGGACTGCGAGAGAATCATGCTTGTCATCGTATATAAGCCGCATGAGACGAAAAACAATAAAATGAACAGCGTAGAAGTGACAGGCTTCGCTTATTTTTATGTCACCCAGCAGATGGGTCAAAATGATGCATCGGTGAAAGGGATATTCATCAAACGGACAGGTCCCGGTATGAATGGCGAGGGGAATCCGCTTGATCGCGGGGCATATGCAATAAAACTTGAGAAGTAGGTGTTTCGGTATGAAGCCAAAAAAAGTACTGCTGCTTGCAGTCCTGTCGGGGATTATGACGACGGTCCTATTTTATATATTCATAAATAATACTGCAGCTACGGACGCTTCCGAGCAACAACCGGCAGAGATGACAAGTGTGGTCATAGCGACTGAGGATATACCGGAATTTCAACAGGTTCAGGCCGATCAGGTAACGATTAAAGAAATTCCTGCTGAACAGGCGCATCCGGAAATGATACAGGATATGAATGCTGCACTAAATAAATACACAACAGCAGATATTAAACAGGGTGAAATCTTCATGAACCATCGCATCCAGACAAAAGAAGAGGAAAAGTCAGTAGTATCCAGGAAAATTAACAAAGGCTATCGGGCGGTTTCAGCAGAAGTAAGCTATGTCAATGGTGTCTCAAACCTGATTCAGCCGGAAGATTATGTAGATGTGACGGTAACTCCTGCGGAAACACTCAAAACGGAGATTGTCCTTGAGAAGATACGTGTACTGGCAGTAGGCGAAAGAATGACTGAAAAGACTGAGGAGGGTGCGGAGCCGGTCCTGTACCAATCGGTCACACTGGAACTGAACCAAGCAGATACGGTCAAACTGATTGAGTCAAGTGCCCACGGCGAACTACAGCTTGCCCTCTACAGTAAATCGGATTTGGAAACAGAGAAGGCAGAAGATGAAGAACAGACAAAGGACGAAACCTCTCAAACCAGCGGCAAGGTCGTAACGCTCCCAGCTGAGTCTGTTATTCGCAGCTCCCCGAGCCTTTTGGCACAGCCAATAGAAATTGTGGAACAAGAAACGACACTGTCCCTTTTAGGCGAGCAGAAAACGGATGGAGACGGGCGTATTTGGCTGGAGATCGAGACGGAGTCTAAAGCAAAAGGCTGGGTCAGCAGCAGAATCATCAAAGGGGAACAGGAATAAATTCACGGAGGGATATGCATGGATGGGATAGAGGCTATTAAACGAATCGTCATTTGCAGTGCTGTGGGCGGTGTTGGAAGAACGTCTGTGACAGTCAACCTTGCAGCACTTCTGGCAAATCAAAATATAAAAGTCAGTGTTGTTGATGCAGATTTGCAATTTGGCGATATCGCCCTGGCATTGGACCTCCAGCCTTCTCGAACGATAAAGGATGCAGCTGGGCGTAAAGATATTGAAAATATTAATTTCTATATGCTGGAGCATCATTCAGGAGTAAAAGTTTTGCCTGCACCAGACCGTCCTGAATTTGCGGAGCTGATATCTCCGGAATTTTTAAGCAATATTGCCGACAAATTGGAAGGGAATACGGAATATCTATTGATTGAAACCCAGTCGGGATTACATGATATGAATATTCAGCTGATGGAAAATGCAGACCTTATTCTAGTGGTGAGCACACCGGCAATGGCTTCTTTAAAGAATACAAAGCTGATGATTGAAACCCTGGATTCACTTGGTCTGAAACATATGGTTCGTTTAGTTATCAATAAATTTACTGCCCAGACTGCCATTAGACCAAAGGATATGGCGGAACTGACCAATAGCGATAAGGCAATATTTCTATCGTTTGCTGATAGACTGATGGATCAGTCCCTGGATACTGGAATACCGTTTATAATCAGCCATCCGAAAACGGAATTTACCAAAGATCTGGAAAAGGCTGCAGGTATGCTCCATTTATATAATCCTAAGAAAACCAAGACGAAGGAAAAGTCAGGATTTTTACATCAACTGCGAATCAGGGAAGCGGGTCAAGGGGGATAATGCATGAGCCTATTAGCGAGAATTCAATCAAAGAGTCTGGAAAACGTCCAGGAACAAACTGCTGATAAGTCGACGAATGTCCAGCCATTACTACCAGAGGAAGAAATAACAGTATCAGTTGAAGCCACTTCTGCAGAAAACGAATCAGCCTACACTCCAGAACTTTCCGATGACGATGTAGAACTGAAGAATCTCATATTCAGGTACATTTTAAAAGAACGAAATGACGAGGAAGTTGAGGAAATTGTTGCAGATCTTGATTCCATCATTACGGAAATATTAAATGAAAATGAAGCCATTAAGGATATAAGTGACTGGAAGAATCTTAAAGAGGAAATCAAAAATGATTTGACAGGCTATGGACCGATCAATCCACTGCTGCTTGATGAGAATGTGACAGAGGTTATGGTGAATGGACCAAAACAGGTCTATGCTGAGCGGAATGGAAAATTAGGGCTGACCAAGATTCAGTTCCGTGATGATGAACATGTAATGGCGGTACTGGAGAAAATTGTTGCCCCGCTTGGCAGAAGAATTGATGAGAGCAGTCCAATGGTGGATGCCCGCTTAATGGACGGATCAAGGGTCAATGCAATCATTCCACCGCTTGCGCTGAATGGACCAACCATCACCATCCGGAAATTCTCTAAGGACCCATTCACTATCCATGACTTAATCCGATTTGGAACATTAACCGAGGAAATGGCAGATTTTATCAAGGCGAGTGTAGAAGCAAAATTAAATATTTTTGTAAGTGGTGGAACAGGTTCCGGTAAGACCACTACACTGAATGTATTATCATCATTTATATCCAATCAGGACCGGATCGTAACGATAGAAGATGCTGCAGAGCTGCAGCTTGGACAGGATCACGTTGTCTCACTGGAAACTCGGCCGCCGAATATCGAGGGAAAAGGGGCAATCTCGATTCGTGACCTTGTGAGAAACTCCCTGCGTATGCGACCTGACCGTATCGTTATCGGTGAGGTACGTGGCGGGGAAGCACTTGATATGCTGCAGGCGATGAATACTGGGCATGATGGGTCCCTGGCAACAGGTCACTCCAATAGCCCGAGGGATATGGTAGCCAGACTGGAAACGATGGTCCTGATGGCTGGAATGGAGTTACCGGTGAAGGCGATCCGTGAACAGATAGCAGGGGCATTGGATCTGATTATCCAGCAATCGAGGTTAAAGGATGGAACACGTCGAATCACCAATATTACGGAGGTGCAGGGATTGGAAGGAGACATCATTGTGCTTCAGGACATCTTTACATTTAAGCAATCTGGTGTGGATCAGAACGGCAAAATAGTTGGAAGGCTGGTTCCAACAGGAATTCGCCCAAAATTCTATGAACGAATGGAAAACGAAGGGATACACTTACCCGCCGCAATATTTACGGAGAAGGTGGAGAGTTAATATGCAAATCATCTTTATCATTTCTGTTTTTATAACGATTTTTTCATTGCTTAGCGCCATAAGTCTCCTAAGAAACTCCAAACAGTCTTCTCAAAAGGTAGAAAAGCAAAAGAAAACGTCGATTAAAGAATTGCTCAAGGACCTCAACCAGAAGCTTACGATACTTTTAATGAAAAACAAAAACAGAGCAAGAAAAAACTGAAACTGGAAAGGCGGCTCAGTGTAGCGGGTCTGCCTGTGAGACCTGAGGAATTTATTGCTTTTCAATGGCTGGGTGCCTTATTTGCCGGCGGGATTTTTCAGCTGTTTTCAGGCAATATCCTGGTTTCCGTCATAGGTGCACTAATTGGTTTTCAATTTTCCTCCTTATGGTTGAAATCGAAGGAAAAGAAGCGCGTGAAGGAATTCAATATGGGTTTGCCTGGTATGATTACATCGATGATTGGTTCATTGCGCGCTGGGTTCAGCTTGCCGCAGTCGCTGCAAATGGTGGCTGAAGAATCCTATTCGCCGATAAAAGAAGAAGCAGAACTTGTATTGAAAAAGATGCGCTATGGAACTTCCCTTGAAGATGCCTTGATGGAATGGAAGGATAGAATACCAAGTGAGGATCTGGAACTGATGGTAGAAGCAATTATCATCCAGCGGCAAGTAGGGGGAAATCTGGCTTTCCTATTGAATAAGATTGTGGAAACAATCAGGGAAAGGTCAAAAATTCAAAATCAGATTAAGACACTTACTGCCCAAGGGAGATTATCAGGAATGATCATCAGTTTATTGCCTTTAGCACTTGGTTTTATTATATATATAATGAACCCCGCATATATTGGTGCTCTCTTTACGAATGCAATTGGAATAGTAATGCTGATTGCCGGTGCTATAGGTGGAGTTATCGGCTTTATATTAATACGTAAAATTACGACAATCGAGGTGTGAAGGATGGCATTCTATATTAGTTTTTTCCTGTCTATCTGTCTGCTGACATATGGTCTGGTTGGAATGAGAGCAGAAAGGAAAGGTCACATACAAAAGAGAATACATGCCTACTTTGTCACAAACACATCGCCGCATCAACCAGCTGATCCTGAAGAGGAACGTTCATTTTATCAACGTGTACTCAAGCCATTCTCGGTCGCATTGAAGCGTAAATATACCAAAAGACTGGGTAAAGAAAAGGCATCCAAGCTTGAATATATGCTGCTGCAGGCGGGACAGCCGTTTGGATTCAGTCCTGTGGAATTTAAAATGGCACAGATATTATTGACTGGATTGCTGCCATTGATGGGTGCTGGTATCGCTCTGCTTTCAGGATTGAGCATCAAGCTAATTCTATTGATTACATTTCTGTCCTTAGGGGCGGCAGTCATTTATCCGAAGCTATTCTTGAAAAAGAAAATCCAGAAAAGAAGCCAGATCGCGGGCAAAGAACTGCCGGATATTCTGGATTTGTTGACGATTAGTCTAGAGGCGGGATTGGGATTTGATGCCGCTCTAAGCAAGGTGGTCAGCAAGAAACAAGGTGAGGTCATCAAGGAGTTCAAGATTGCCCTGGAAGAAATGCGCTTGGGACAAACGAGAAAAGAAGCCTTGAATTCTATTAATGACAGGCTCTCCTCAAGTGAACTAAAGGGATTGATCTATAATATTATCCAAGCTGAAAAATTGGGAGTGGGCATGGTTTCGGTCTTGCGCGTGCAAACCGAGGAAATTCGTGAATACCGCAGACAAAAGGCAGAGGAAACAGCAATGAAGGCACCAATCAAAATGATGTTCCCCCTTGTCTTGTTTATATTCCCTACTTTGTTTATCGTTTTATTGGGACCTGCGATGATCCAGCTTTTAGGCTCGCTCTAAACTGTTGACAGCGG
This sequence comes from Oceanobacillus massiliensis str. N'diop, assembly GCF_000285495.1. Lineage (GTDB taxonomy): Bacteria > Bacillota > Bacilli > Bacillales > Amphibacillaceae > Oceanobacillus > Oceanobacillus massiliensis. The sequence continues at coordinate 296,527 of NZ_HE610976.1, read as the reverse complement.
TCAGGATAACGAGCTTGCCAGTAAAGATAGCGGCTGTCGATGGAACGGTCACTATCTTTTGTTCTTATTTTAAGATATTTTTCAGTGCAGAATCGATATCTGTTGTTGGCTGCTGACAGGTAAAATTCTCACATACATAAATTGTTGTTGAATCGTTGAGTTGTTTATACTCAGCGGCAAAGGGTGCGACCACTGCAAACGCACTAGGATGATCTGCCGCCAGTACCGTAACATTCGGAATATAGGCTTCTTGAAGTTTAGCCAATAACTTCTGTCTTGCGGGATCATCGCTTCTCCCAAGTATAACTACTTCCTTTGCCGGATTTTCCGTTACGAATAAACTTTGCATAAAAAATGCACTTGCCGATGCATACTGGTGTGTGTCTTCATAAAAAGTAAAGTACATTTCTTCTGTCTTATCCAGATAGGCTGTTTCTCCAGTCAGATAAGCCATTCTTGTCAGCATCAAGGCAGCTGTACTGTTGCCGGATGGAATCGCCCCATCATAGATTTCTTTCTCCTTTGAAATTAATTCCTCGCTGTCCTTTCCGTTGAAATAGAAGCCTCCATTCGCTTCGTCCCAGAACAGTTCTGTCATTTGTTCAATTAGCGCCATAGCTTTTTGAAGGTACTCCGTTGAATAGGTCGCTTCATATAATTCAATATATCCCCAAAGCAAAAAGGCGTAATCATCGATATAAGCTTTAAATTTTGCTTCACCATCCCGGAAGCGGGCCATCAATCGATTCCCTTGATAGAGTTTTTTCTCTATAAACTGTATTGCCCTATTTGCTTTCTCTATATAGGTATCATTGGCCAATGCCTTTCCAGCTTTTGCAAGGGCAGCAACCATCAGTCCATTCCACGCTGTCAGGACTTTATCATCAACATGTGGATAGGTTCTCTTTTCTCTGGCAAGCAGCAGCTTTGATCTGGCTGTTTCCAAGTGAGAATGGAGATTTGCAAGGGACATTCCATTGTCCTTTGCTGTCTTTTCCAAACTGGTATTGATCAAATTGGGAATATTTTTACCTTCAAAATTTCCAAAGGGAGTGATGCCATAAATATCGCTGTACAATTCTCCGAGTTCTTCACCGAGCACATCGTAAATTTCCTCATTTCTCCATACGTAGTATTTTCCCTCAATACCTTCTGAGTCAGCGTCGATGGCAGAATAGAATGCACCATCTGAGCTGGTCATCTCACGGCTGACAAAAGCTATAATCTGTTCGCTGATCTGCCTGTAAAAAGGATTTTTCGTAATCTGGTAGCACTCGGTATATACCATGAGCAGCAAGGCGTTGTCATAGAGCATCTTTTCAAAATGCGGGACAAGCCATTTCTCATCGGTGGAATAGCGGGAAAAACCGTAGCCAATATGATCCCATATACCGCCTGAAGCCATTGACTGCAACGTACTCTCCACCATTTTGAGTGCTGAGGTGTTTCCGGTGAAATGATAATGTTTCAATAGGAAAAATAAATTCTGGGGCTGGGGAAACTTCGGTGCTGGACCAAATCCGCCATAACTGAAATCAAAATTCTTAGCAAGCTGCCGATAAGCCTTTTCTGTGCTTTCACTTGTGAGCCGATTTTCGCTCTTTTCTGTTACCGATTTTTGGAGTGCTGCAGTCACGCTTTCCGTTACCTCCGCAATATGATCTGGATCCTTCGTGTATTTTTTATGAAGCTGGGAGAGTGCCTCCAAAATTCCCGGCATTCCATGTTTGCTTTCTTTCGGGAAATAGGTTCCGGCGTAAAAGGGAACCTTATCTGGAGTCATCATGATGGTTAGCGGCCATCCGCCATGTCCGGTCATCATCTGGCAAACCTTCATATAAACCGAATCAATATCCGGACGTTCTTCCCGATCGACTTTGATGGAGATATAATGTGCATTCAATAATTCCGCAACTTCTGGATCTTCAAACGATTCATGGGCCATTACATGACACCAATGGCAAGTCGAGTAGCCGATCGACAGAAAGATTGGTTTATTTTCCAGCTTTGCCCGTTCAAAGGCTTCCTTTCCCCATGGATACCAGTTAACTGGATTACGGGCATGCTGTAGGAGATATGGGGACTTTTCATGTATTAATCTATTGGTATTATCATTTGTCACTGCAGGTACCACCTTAACTGAATTGTTTTTGTATTATCATACCCTAATCGGATTGTAAAAAACACCTTGCCTAGTTATGGATTATATAGACATGAAAGCATTTAGACAGATATGCATAAAAAGCGGTGGTAAAATACCACCGCCCGAATTCCATTCTTCAATTGGAATTTTTACTATGATTCAAAATTTAGCTGATCCTCAATTTTGCCGTCATCATCATGGATGATAGCCATTGTTGAAGCATCCTTTGCCAATTCCTTTGCCTTGCTTACGGCATCTTCCTTCGATCCTGTTGTCAGCTCGGGGTCGTCTTCTCCCTCTCTTTTTACAGCCCAACCTTTGTCGTCATGCGGCACGACATGAAATCTTGCATCTTCTGAACCAGCCCTGTCTTCGAAATACTCATTCTGCTGATTATTATCATTTGCCATTAGAATTCCTCCTACAGGCTTATTTTTGTCTACATGTTAAATTTACCCGATTAGAATGTTTGAAAACATGAAGAATTTGATCTGCTTATAAAATAAATACTGCAAATTTATGCGGCCATTTTTCATTCGGGGAAATCTTATGCAAACGATATTCCTTTACAGGCAGAAAAAACGAGGGGGAAATAGGAATTTTTCATTTGTTTGGATAGAAAATAAATTACATAAAAATATAACGATATAAAAGGAATAAATGAATCACGGTCTTTTGCTAAGATAAAAATGAAAGCGCTTAAGAAAATTATGAAAATCTATTGCTCTTTCAATTTCTGTATGATAGTATTTAGTTAATTCATGCAAACGGTTTCCCAACGATTGCATTGGTGGCTATGAATCTATTTTCATACGCCA
>NZ_HE610976.1:229437-293316 GCF_000285495.1 Oceanobacillus massiliensis str. N'diop | reverse complement strand
AAATTATGAAATCTATTGCTCTTTCAATTTCTGTATGATAGTATTTAGTTAATTCATGCAAACGGTTTCCCAACGATTGCATTGGTGGCTATGAATCTATTTTCATACGCCATTTTTTAAGAAATGAAATTGAAAGCGCTTATAAAATGAAAATTCAAATAAAAGTGTAATCGATTTCATCTTGGGAGAAAAATAAAATATAGGGGTGGGGTAAAAGATGGGAAACAAAAGGTTCCTTTCAAAAATTTTTATGGCGATTGTCCTTTCGGGTATTTTAATCGCGGCGGGTTGTTCGACTTCAAATTCTGAGTCTGGAGCTGGAGGGGAAACTGCCGATGGTAAGATTCCTGTGGATATCTTTCAATTTAAAGTAGAATTCAAAGATCAGTTTGAAGAAATCATTAGTTTATATGAAGAAGAGAATCCTGACGTTCAGATGTCCGTACAAACTGTAGGCGGCGGAAATGATTATGCTGCGTCCTTGAAATCACAGATGGCTTCTGGAAAAGAGCCTGTTATCTTCAATATCGGCGGACCGACCGAGGTGGAAGAGTATCGAGAATACTTAACTGATTTGTCTGATACAGAGGCGGCTTCAACGGCCCTTGAAGGAACTTTGAATGGTATTGAAGAAGATGGAAAAGTATGGGGGCTTCCTTTCGCACAGGAAGGTTATGGTTTGATCTATAACAAGGAAGTCTTTGAAAAAGCGGGTATCAATGCTGAAGAGCTGACAACATTCGCTGCTCTTGAAGAGGCTTTGGAAACGATTGACAGTCAAAAAGAAGAGCTTGGATTGGAAGCAGCTTTTGCATTGCCTGCTAAGGAATTATGGGTAATGGGTAACCACTTGGCAAACAACTATATCGCACCGGAATTTGACACCGATATCATGACTGCTTATGAAGCGGAAACAATCGATTTTGAGTATGGTGATCAAATGCAGAAAATGCTTGATCTGCAAAATGAATATTCGGTACAGCCTGTATTGAGCCTGGATTATTCCCAACAAGTGGAGCAGCTATTCTCACTTGGCAAGGTTGCCATGATTCAGCAAGGTAACTGGGTATACCCAACAATTGAACAAATGGATGCCGAATTTGCCGAAAATAATGTCGGCATGATCCCAATGCCATTTGAAGGCGAATTGAGTGATCACTTGCCTGTTGGTGTTCCGCAGTATTGGGTAGTCAACAAGAATGCTAGTGAAGAACAACAGCAAGCTGCAAAGGATTTCCTTGATTGGATGTATACTTCCGATGCTGGTAAGGATTTCGTTTTGAATGAATTCAAATTTGTACCTGCATATGATGGTTATGATTCAGATAAGATAGCAGATCCACTTTCAAAAATAGTATATGATTACTCTTCCGATGCGAAGACAATTGGATGGACGTTTATGTCAACTCCTGTTGGCTGGAATGAAGATGTCCTTGCATCTAACTTCCAACGCTATTTAAGCGGTGATATGGAATGGCAGGAAGTGCTCGATGATGCAAAAGAGCAATGGGAAAAGTCCAGACAGTAAGAGATGAAAATAAGTTATCACAGCCAACAAAATAAATCGATTTTCTTTTGTTGGCTGTTTTTATTTTTAAATTACGAGATAGAGAATGAAATGGGAGGTGCTCTCGGATGAAAAATAGGAGTGTGTCATTTTGGTTATTCCTTACGCCAACCTTGCTGGCGTTGACACTTGTTGTCTTTTTTCCATTTATATATGGATTTATTTTTTCGTTTACAGACTGGAATGGTTTAACGGCATCTGAATTCGTCGGATTAGCCAATTATCTGGAGGCTTTCCAAGATGGTGAGTTTCTCGATGCAATTGTATTTACCATCATGTTTGCGGTTGTTTCTATCATTCTGGTAAATATTATTGGACTGGGATTGGCATTGCTGGTTACACAAAAAATGAAATCGAGTAACTTGCTTCGAACGGTATTCTTTATGCCAAATCTTATTGGTGGTCTGATTTTAGGATTTATTTGGCAGTTCATCTTTGTGAGCGGATTTGATGCAATGGGGAGTTTGTTAGGCATTGAGGCTCTGCAGGGCTGGCTTTCTACAACAGGAACCGGCTTCTGGGGATTGGTTATCCTCAACACGTGGCAGTATGCAGGCTATATTATGATTATCTATATTGCCTATTTGGAAAGTGTTCCTAAAGAGCTGATTGAGGCTGCTGAAATTGATGGGGCAAATGGATTCCAGCGCTTTTGGAAAGTGAAATTTCCGCTCGTTGCACCTGCATTCACAATCAGTTTATTCCTAACGTTATCCAATGCATTTAAATTATACGACCAGAACTTGGCACTAACCAATGGAGGTCCATATAATTCTACACAGATGCTTGCAATGGAGATATATAATACGGCATTTAGCGATTTTGATATGGCCTATGCGCAATCAAAGGCTGTTATATTCTTCATTCTTGTCGCAGCAGTTGCATTGACACAAGTATATTACAATAAGAAACGGGAGGTAGACTTATAATGAAGGAGAAAAGGAGAAATAAATTCATAATAGAGATTCTCGGTATCCTTTTGGCCCTTTTATGGCTGTCCCCGTTTTATTTAATGATTGTCAATTCTTTTAAAACGAAGAATGGTATTTTTTCCAACATACTCGGTATTCCAGAAAGCTGGACCTTCGAAAACTTTCAGCAGGCGTTCATTGATTTGAATTTCTTAAGTTCCTTAACCAACTCCATCATTGTATCACTTGGCAGTGTGGTAATCATTATCCTGTTTTCATCGATGGCGGGATATTCGCTATCAAGAAATAAAAGCAAATTAAGCGGAGCTATCTTTCTGCTCTTTGTTGCAGCGATGCTGATTCCATTTCAATCCGTGATGATTCCCTTAGTCTCTTTATTCGGGGAAGTTAATATGTTGAATATTTATGGTCTGATCTTCATGTACCTGGGATTTGGAGCAAGTCTTTCTATCTTCCTTTACCATGGTGCAATGAAAAGTATACCGATATCACTTGATGAGGCAGCAACGATTGATGGGGCAAATAAATGGCAGGTGTTCTGGAGAATTGTCTTCCCAATGTTAAAACCAATCTCAGTAACCGTTATGATTTTGAATCTTATTTGGATATGGAATGACTACTTGCTTCCATCCCTTGTATTAAGTTCGGATACTGCGACACTTCCATTAAAGATGTTTTTCTTCTTTGGGCAGTATACTAAGCAATGGCATTTAGCGCTGGCAGGATTGACTCTAGCGATTATACCGGTAATCATTATCTACTTTTTTGCACAAAAACATATTATCGAAGGTGTTACAGAAGGGGCAGTTAAATAATAGTTTAACGAAGCAACCTTCCTTGCTCAGGTGCCGAGAGGGGGGCAAATAATTGTCAGTAACCATTAAAGATGTAGCCAAACGTGCTAACGTATCACCGTCAACGGTGTCCCGGGTATTGTCCGACAGCAGTAAGATAAGTGACAGAACCAAACGGAAAGTACGTAAAATTATGGAGGAAATGGGTTACCATATCAATTTAAATGCCCGTGTTCTCGTTCAGAAATCAACCCAGACGATTGGAATTGTGATGAAGCATTCTGCCAGCCATTCCTTGCATAATCCCTTTTTTCCTGAGGTATTGAAAGGAATCAGTGCATACTGTAATAAGAAGGACTACAGCATATCATTGACAACTGGCGAATCGGAAGAATCCATTTATAATGAAGTGGTAAAAATGGTGCAAGGGAAACGGGTCGATGGTGTGATTGTTCTCTACTCAAAGAAAGACGATAAGGTGGTACCTTATTTGTTGAAACAGAATATTCCATTTGTAGTAATCGGAAAGCCGGTAAGCGAATCAAACAGGATAATGTACGTCGATAATGATAATATACAGGCAGCGAGAGAAGCGACTGAATATTTGATAGAACACGGCCACCGGCATATAAGCTTTATAGGCGAGGATCCTGCATTTCAGGTCATACAGGACAGAATTACAGGCTATCGGGAAGCATTGAGAGCTTATGGCATTGAAGAAAATGAGGCCTACATTCAAAACTTTGAATATGGCACATCGAATGGCTTGCCGGTTATAGATAAATTGTTGGATCTGCCAGAACGTCCAACAGCAATGGTTATTTCTACGGATGTAAATGCATTGGTAGTGATCAAGCAATTGAGAGATAGACATATTCAAGTTCCGGAGAATATGAGTTTGATTACGTTCAATAATACGATTGTTTCGCAGTTATCGAGTCCGCCGATGACTTCCATCGATACGCAGACCTATCAACTGGGTTATGAAGCATCAAGATGTGTGATTGAACTGATTGATGACCCGGAGATGTTTAAACGAAGTGTCATTATTCCGACCGCCATTAAGATTAGAGAATCATCGCAGACATTAAGTAAGAAGCTGAACGAACTGGATAATTTAATTTAGCATAACATGCAAACGATTGCCTAAAAATTGCATAAAAAGGAGAGCTTTGTCATGAAAGTAACGGTATGGAATGAGAATCGTCACGAAAAAACGAATAACGTTGTTGCGCAGATCTATCCAAAAGGAATCCATGGTGCGATAGCGGAATTCCTGCAGGAAGATGATATTCAAGTAAAGACAGCAACATTAGAGGAAGAGCATCATGGATTAACAGATGATGTTCTTGAAGAAACGGATGTCTTGATCTGGTGGGGGCATGTAGCTCACGATGAAGTGCAGGATGAAGTCGTAGCAAAGGTAAAGCAGCGCGTTCTGGACGGAATGGGCTTGATTGTATTACATTCAGGACACTTCTCGAAAATTTTCAAAAGCCTTATGGGGACTTCATGCGATCTGAAATGGCGGGAAGCGGGAGAAAAGGAAAGGCTCTGGGCAATCGATCCGACCCATCCGATAACCGAAGGGCTTGGACAATATTTTGAACTGGAACAGGAAGAGATGTATGGGGAACATTTTGATATTCCAACTCCGGATGAATTAATCTTTGTCAGCTGGTTTGAAGGCGGAGAGGTTTTTAGAAGCGGAGCTACATTTAAACGGGGCAAGGGCAAGATCTTCTATTTCCGGCCTGGACATGAAACCTATCCTACATACTACAACAAGGATGTCCAGCAGGTAATAAAAAATGCCGTCAAATGGGTGAACAATGATAATACACCTGCCCACGTTTATGGTAATGCAAAACCTTTGGAGAATATTTCTGATAAATAGATAGATAAAGGGAGGAATTTTTATGTCCAAACTAAAAGTAGCAGTTATTGGATGTGGAAGTATTGCGAGACATCGCCATTTAGTAGAATATGCGAATAACCCGGAAGTGGAGATAGCAGCGGTTTGCGATATTGTAGAATCAAGAGCACAGGAAGCAGCTGAAATCTATGATGCAAAAGCATATACAAGCTTTGAAGCATTGCTGGACAGTGAGAATATTGATGCCGTAAGTGTCTGCCTGCCTAACTATCTCCATGCCCCAGTCAGCATAGCGGCATTAAATGCAGGATGCCATGTCCTATGTGAAAAGCCGATGGCCACTTCAAAGGAAGAGGCTGAGGATATGATTCGTGCAGCGAAAGCGAATAATAAAAAGTTGATGATTGGCCATAATCAGCGATTTGTCTCCTCTCATCAAAGGGCTCGGAAGTTAATCGAGCAGGGCGAGGCCGGAAGGATCTATAGCTTCCGAACAACCTTTGGACATGGCGGTCCGGAAGGCTGGAGTGCCGATGGAGAAGACAGCTGGTTCTTTAAAAAGGATCAGGCATTTATTGGGGCAATGGGAGACCTTGGTGTACACAAGGCAGACCTGCTCCGCTATATCTTAGATGAGGAATTTGTAGAGGTTGGAGCATTTGTGGAGACAAGTGCGAAAGAAAATACGGATGTTGATGATAATGCCACATTAATCCTGAAAACGGAAAAGGGTGTTATTGGTACACTCGCAGCGAGCTGGGCATATACGGCCGAAGAAGATAACTCTACGATAATATATGGAGAAAAAGCAATTCTGAGATTGGAAGATGATCCAAGATATTCCTTGGTAGTTCAATATAAAAATGGTGAAGTTGTTAACTATGAATTAGGAGGAATACAATCCAATGATGAGGGTGGTCAGACAACAACACATGTAATCGATCATTTTGTGGAAGCTATTTTGCAAGACGCAGAACCTTTGATTAATGGAGAAGAAGGAAAGAAATCCTTGGAAGTCATTCTGGGGGCTCTGGAATCTGTTAAAACAAATCGTATTTGTCGTTTGGAGAAGTGAATAATATGTCTAAATTAAGGATGGGGTTCATTGGTGTTGGGGGAATTGCGCAAAGCCGGCATATTCCAGCATATCTCAGTATGCCCGAAAAGGTAGAGATTGTTGCTGTGCAGGATCTGAATCAGGCTCGTGCAGAAGAAGCAGCAGCAAAATTCAATATCCCGCAAGTTTATGGTGACTACCACGATCTTTTTAAAGTTGTTGATGCCGTAACCATCTGTACACCAAACAAGTTCCATGCAGAAATATCCATTGCAGCCCTGGAAGCTGGTGTACATGTATTTTGCGAGAAGCCGATGGCAATCACTGTAGCGGAATGTGAACGAATGCTGGAGGCTTCCGACAAGGCAGGGAAACTACTGTCTATTGCTTATCATTATCGATTTATGGAGGCCTCCAGGGTTGCCAAACTGGCCATGGAAGATATCGGTGATCCGCTTGTCACGAGAGTGCAGGCACTTCGCCGCCGGAAGGTTCCGGGCTGGGGAGTATTTACGAATAAGGATCTCCAGGGCGGCGGCAGCCTGATCGACTGGGGATGCCACTTTCTTGATTTATCACTATGGCTGCTCGATGGGCCAAAGCCTGTAGAAGTAATGGGATCGACTTACAACCGATTGAGCAAGACCCCGGATCAGCTGAATGATTGGGGAGCATTCAATCATGAAACATTTGATGTTGATGACCATGTATCGGCATATATCCGGTTTGAAGACGGAAGTTCGATGATTTTTGAGTGCTCATGGGCGGCAAATATCAAAGAAGATACGACCCATGTCAGTATCTCAGGCGTTGATGGCGGAGTGAATGTATTTCCTTTAGAAATCCATCAGCCGAAATATGGCACATTTATGACCAACGCAGTAACTATCGAAGAAGATTCAGCGCAGGTTGGGCTCCTTCAGGCACAGAATTTTGTAGAAAGCTGCCTTGGTGAGGCTGAATTAATATGTAAGCCGCAAGAAACGTTAAAAGTAACCCAAATCATAGAAGCTATTTATAGCAGCAGTGAGACTGCTTCAAGTATAAAATTTTCTTAAAGTGAGGGATATCGATGAAACTTGGCGTATTTACCGTTTTATTTGCAGAAAAGCCACTGGAAGAAATGCTTGATTATGTAAAAGATGCAGGATTAAAGGCAGTAGAGATTGGAACTGGAGGCAATCCGGGAACGGCACACTGTAATGTCGATGAGCTGCTCGCAAGTGAAGACAAAAGAAAAGAATTTCTGGATAAAGTTGAGTCGCGCGGTTTGACAATAAGTGCATTCAGCTGTCATGATAATCCAATTTCTCCAAACAAGCAGCATGCGAAATCTTCTCATGATGCATTCACAAAGACTGTACAACTCGCCGAATTACTTGATGTACCAGTAGTGAACACATTCTCTGGTACACCTGGGTCAAATGAGGATTCCAAATATCCTAACTGGCCAGTCACTCCATGGCCGACGGAATACTCCGATATTTTAAAATGGCAATGGGAAGAAAAGCTCATTCCATACTGGAAGGAACAGGGTCAATTTGCGAAGGATCACGGTGTAAAGGTTGGCCTGGAACTGCATGCAGGATTTCTGGTGCATACTCCTTATACATTGCTGAAACTGAGGGAAGCAACCAATGATGCAATCGGTGCCAATCTGGATCCGAGCCATCTCTGGTGGCAGGGGATTGATCCTGTGGCGGCAATCAAGATTTTGGGCAAAGAGAATGCAATCCATCATTTCCATGCGAAGGATACCTATATTGATCAGGACAATGTCAACATGTATGGCCTGACAGATATGCAGCCATATGCATCCGTCCAGTCCCGCGCATGGAGCTTCCGGTCTGTCGGATATGGTCATAGCATACAGGAGTGGTCCAATATTGTAAGTGCACTGAGGACATATGGATATGATTATGTGATTAGTATTGAACATGAAGATCCGATCATGTCGATTGATGAAGGTTTTAAAGCAGCAGTCAAGAATCTGAAGGCGGTCAATATCGATGAGCGGCCTGCCGACATGTGGTGGGCATAAGGAAATAAGAAAGCCCCTTTCAAGTTTTTTTACTTCTTTAATTAAACTTGAAGGGGGTCTCTGTTTCGGCATACAATGAATATAGCTTTTACGTCCTGGGAGGATACAACATTGAAAAATTCCGGATTTATAAATGGTATGTATATGGTAAGTGAGTGGGTGATGCGTTTTTCGGTAATCAATCTCCTATGGCTCTTTTTCAACTTACCTATTCTGTTCATTGCAGCAAGTATGTTTTTTGCCGATCAGTTAAGCTATCTGTACATATTGCTACCGCTATTCATCCTGTTGCTGCCGGTTTTATTTTTCCCTGCAACAGCTGCCATGTTCGCTTCTGTCAGGGACTGGGTGATGGCCAAAGAAAAGACAGGACTTATTATATCGTATTGGACTTATTATAGAGAAAATTATAAAAAAGGTCTGCTTGGCGGATTATTCCTAACGGCAGTATGGGGTGTCTGGGCAGTAGATTACTATTACTTTAGTGAGAAAAATATCATTCTCATGTTTGCCTTTGTGATTATTGGGGTCGTTCTGTTTGTTTATACCATAAATTTTTTCTCAGTAATCGCCCATTATAATATGAGTCTGCGGGCAATTTTAAAAAACACACTGTTGATTACAATCGGCAGTCCTTTATTATTCATCACAGTAATGATTGGCAGTGGCATTATTTTTCTGATGAGCAGCCGTGTTTGGTTTCTAATGCCATTCTTTTCATGGTCAATACTTGCCTTTATTTCATTTTCGGCATTTTATCGATTGTATCTGAAATTAACTACTGGGAATTCATAAATTAATGCAGCTCAATGAAGGAAGGGAGGATTTAACATGCAGCAAAAATGGTGGAAAGAAGCGGTTGCATATCAAGTATATCCGCGCAGCTTTAAGGATTCGAATGGGGATGGGATTGGTGATATCCAAGGGGTCATATCAAAACTGGACTATTTAAAAGAGCTTGGAATTGATGTCATCTGGATAAGCCCGGTCTATAAGTCACCGAACGATGATAATGGTTATGATATCAGTGACTATCAGGATATTATGGAAGAATTCGGTACGATGGATGATTTCGATCAGTTATTGACTGAAGTGCATGGCCGGGGCATGAAACTGATTATGGACCTGGTAATCAATCATACGTCTGATGAACATCCATGGTTTATTGAATCCCGTTCTGCCAAAGATAACCCATACCGTGATTATTATATTTGGCATCCGGGAAAAGACGGAAAGGAGCCGAATAACTGGGCGTCTATCTTTGGCGGTTCCGCATGGAAATATGACGAGAGAACGAAGGAATATTTTCTGCATGTTTTCTCGGAGAGACAGCCTGATTTAAACTGGGAAAATCCAGCGGTGCGCGGGGCATTATATGAAATGGTCAATTGGTGGCTTGAAAAGGGAATAGACGGTTTCCGTGTCGATGCAATATCCCATATTAAGAAAGTCGCTGGATTTCCGGATATGCCCAATCCGAAGAAAAAGAAATTTGTTCCTTCGTTTGAAGGTCACATGAACCGGGAAGGTATACAGGAATTTCTGGAAGAGTTCAAACAGAAGACCCTTGCCAATTATGATGTCATGACTGTCGGCGAAGCGAATGGTGTTAAATTAGAACAGGCAGATGAATGGGTCGGCGAGAAAAATGGCAAATTTAATATGATTTTCCAATTTGAACATCTCGACCTCTGGGGAAAGAATACGGACAAGGGACTCGATATCCATGCTTTGAAAGAAACACTCAGCAAGTGGCAGAAAGGGCTTGAAGGAAAGGGCTGGAATGCCTTGTTCCTGGAAAATCATGATCAGCCAAGATCCCTTTCGACCTGGGGCGACAGTGGACAGTATCGAGTTGAATCAGCTAAGGGACTGGCTTCCATGTATTTCCTCATGCAAGGTACGCCATTTATTTATCAGGGACAGGAAATTGGCATGACAAATGTCCAATATCCATCCATTGATGATTATGACGATGTTGATGCAAAGAACCTGTACTGCGAATTAACAGGAGAAGGCGTACCCGAACAGGAAATAATGGAAATCATCTGGCAGACCGGCCGTGATAATTCCAGAACGCCCATGCAATGGAACGCTGAGGAGAATGCAGGATTTACCACCGGAGAAAGCTGGCTAAAGGTTAATTCCAACTACAGAGAGATTAACGTTGAAAATGACATGCAGAATCCTGATTCCATTTATCACTATTACCAAAAGCTGATTGAGCTGCGCAAATCCTCAAAAGCTCTTATTTATGGGAACTATGATCTGATTCTCGATGACCACGATCAAATCTATGCATATACACGAACAGGAAAAGATGAGCAGTACGTTATCATGGTGAATCTATTTAAGGAAGCGGCAATATTTGAACTTCCAGAAACAATTACGGAGAGAGAATTAGTACTCAGCAACTATAAGGATGAGGAAGAGAATAGATTGCGGGCCTATGAAGCAAGAGTATATCGTGTAAAATAGAATGAAATTGCTACAGGAGTCATGGGCTGATGCTCACGATTCCTGTTTTGATATTTGGAGGTAATTCTGCGATATTGGGAGCGTGATTCTGCGGTTTGGGAGCGTGATTCCGCGGTTTGTGGGATAATTCCGCGGTTCGGGAGCTAATTCCGCGTTTCGGGAGCTAATTCCACGGTTTAGGGGATAATTCCGCGGTTTAGGGGATAATTCCGCGTTTCGGAAGTTAATTCCGCGTTTCAGGAGTATGATTCCGCGCCACCCCGCCCCCCATGCGCCAAACTTGCTCCGTCAAAAATTTGGGAAGTGACAGGCATTAGATAAAGTTATATATTGTTAGTGCATAGGAAAAGTTAAGGAGGGTGTGAAGTGGAGTTCGTTTTGGGTATTGATGGTGGTGGTACGAAAACGCAGGCCGCGATTATGAATCGCCAGGGTGAAATTGCTGCACGTTGTCAGGCTGGGGCGACGAATCTGAATTCGTCTACAGTAGAACAGCTCAAGGTTGTCTTTAAGGATTTGTTCAGTGCATTAGAAAGCCAATTGCCGGGCAGTTTGGCACAGATTTCCTATACCTTTGCGGGGATTGCCGGAGCAGGTAACGAAAAAAATAAGCAATGTATTGAAGATATAATTAAATCGTTCCTTCCGTCGGAGGCAGTGATTTGTGTGGAATCCGATACAATGAATGCCTTATATTCGGGTACATATGGAAAGCCGGGGATTGTCCACATATCTGGTACGGGTTCCATCACCTATGGAATAAATAGCAGGCAACAACAGAATCGCGTTGGCGGCTGGGGCTATCTGCTGGGGGATGAAGGCAGTGGATATGATATAGGAAGACAGGGGGTTATAGCAGCGTTAAAGGCATATGATGGACGAGGCCCGGCAACAATCTTATTGGAGATGCTGTATGGTCAATTTGCAGTAGATGATCCCCAAGATTTAATCAAAAAAATATATGCAGCACCAGCACCCAAGAATGAAATTTCCGCATTGTCAAGAATTGTAATGAAAGCATATCTGCAAGGTGATTCCCAGGCACAGGCCATTGTGGATGCTGCTGTCAGGGAAATAGTTTGGAGTATACAGACATTATATATTAAACTGTTTGCTGCGAATGAACAAGCGGCCATTGTTTTATGTGGTGGTGTTTTCGGCGAGAGGGCAGTACTGGAAAAACTGCAGGATAAGTTGCGCAATCATGCGGAACTGACGATTGTTTTGCCGAAAATGCCTCCGGTCGGCGGTTCTTTAATTGGAGCATTTCAATTGTCCGGAGAGAATCTGGAGGAAGAACAGATCAACAACATAATACGAACAATCCAATAAATGAAGAGGGTGAAGACAATGTCACATACCAAGGGCGGCCTTGTGATTCTGAAGGAAATGGTTAACAGCCTGCCGCCATCTGAAAGAAAGATAGCAGAATATATTTTGGAAAATCCAGAGGAATCCATACTTTTAACAGCTTTAATGCTTGGTGAAAGAAGCAAGACCAGCAGTGCAGCAGTTATCCGTTTATGCAAATCACTTGGCTTTAGTGGATTTCAGGAATTAAAGATTCGGGTTGCTGGGGATTTGCAGAAGCAATCTGTAACGGAATACCGGGATATTGAACCGAATGAAGGATTTAAGAACATAATTGACAAGGTCACAACCAATACGATACAAACGCTAAAAGAGACTGCAGATATATTAAGCGAAAATAATCTGAAACAGGCGGTTCAGGAATTAGCGAAGGCAGCATCCATTATATTTATTGGCGTGGGAGCTTCCTATATTGCCGCAAAGGATGCAGAGCAAAAATTTCTGCGGATAAATAAGAATGCATACTCCTTTTCAGACGTACATATGGCAGCCACCTCTATTGCGAATAAGGGTCCTGGCGATGTCGTAGTGGGCATTTCTTTTTCAGGAGAAACAGAAGAAGTAGCCAAGCTGCTCAAATTGGCGAAGCGCAAACATACAACAACGATCAGTATTACCAAATACGGAAATTCATCAGTATCGAATCATTCTGACATTCAGCTGCATACATCTGCTGCAAAGGAAGCAATGCTTCGCAGTGGTGCAACATCCTCGCGCATCGCCCAATTACAGGTTATTGATATATTGTTTATGTGCCTTGCTTCGGTGCAATATAATGAGACGGTGCAGCATTTAGACGAAACGAGAGAAGCTATTTCATTCTTAGAACGTTAAAAATCTGTATTTATATATCATCGCTGAAATATTATTACTATAATCTAAAGGTTTATTGACAAAATAATTCAGTGAAACTATAATAAATATTAAGAAAATTATTGTTTTTAATATTTTAGCGATGATTGTAAATCTAATCATAAGGGAGAACCGCATGCATATGGAACTAACGAACCTTACCACTGAGAAGAGAAATCAGAATAGTATGAACCTTGATCGGTCGTCTACATATGAAATACTTACCATTATTAATGAGGAAGACAAAAAAGTAGCGGGTGCTGTGAAAGCTGTTTTGCCACAGGTGGAAACGGCGGTTGATCAAATAGCTTCGGCCCTTGGCCAAGGCGGTCGTCTCTTTTATGTCGGAGCTGGTACAAGCGGCAGATTGGGTGTTGTGGATGCATCTGAATGTCCGCCAACCTTTATGACCTCCAAAGAGATGGTGCAAACGGTAATGGCAGGAGGAAATGCTGCGTTTTTCCAGGCTGCAGAAGGAACTGAGGATGACGAGGCACAGGGCAGGGAAGACCTGAAAGCAAGGGGAATATCAGAAAAGGATGTCGTCATTGGGATTACAGCCAGTGGAAGAACACCTTATCCAATAGGCGCGTTGAAATATGCCCGAGAGCTTGGAGCGTATACCGTATCGCTTACATGTAATAAGGATTCCAAGATTAGCGAGATTGCTGATTGCAGGATTGAAGTTGTCGTAGGGCCAGAAGTTCTGACAGGTTCAACAAGGATGAAGGCAGCGACATCCCATAAGATGATTTTAAATATGATTAGTACTGCAACCATGATAAAGCTAGGAAAAGTATATGAGAATCTGATGATTGATGTACATGCCAGCAACTATAAACTTAAGGAACGTGCAAAGCAGAATATTATGGAGATAACCAATGTTTCCTATGATATAGCAGAAAATGTTTTGAATGAAACAAATCATAAAGTCAAACCGGCAATTGTCATGATCAAGGCGGGAGTTAGTTTGGAGGAGGCTAAGAAAGCTCTTGAAAAAAGTAGCGGTTTTGTAAGGGATGCAATCGATTCCTTACTATAGCGGGATTCGGGAACTCCATGAATTGCCTAAGCAATTTATGTGTTTCACATAGCATGAAAAATAAAAAGGGGGTTTTAAAAGTTGAACAAGTTACTTAAAGGACGTCGTTTTTTACTCATAGCTGTTTTATTAATGGTAGCACTTGCTGCGGCATGTTCTTCAGATGATGCGGAAGAAACAAGCGGAGCACCAAGCACCGGTGCAGAGGGGGAAGTGTCTGGGGATCTTGAAATCCAATATTTTGTTGGTGGATATGGTGATTCATGGTGGAAAGAAGTTATCGCAGATTTTAGTGAGGCATATCCGGATGTAAATGTGATTGAGCATGCCGGACCGAATATTAATGAAGAAATGCGCTCCCGCTGGGTTTCAAATGATCCACCTGATGTCGTATACATTGATGGGGCAGGATCAAGTGAAACACAAATGGTCGAGGATGGACAATTGATGAATCTTACCGAATGGGTGGAAGGAATTGAGCTCGAAGGTGGAGATAAATTGGTTGAAAGCTTTATCGTAGACCCGGCCACCTATGATGGTGATATTTATTCACTCCCATTAGTATTTGATACATGGGGAACATGGTATGACAGAGCTTTATTTGAAGAAAAAGGATATGAGGTGCCAACCGATTTTGACAGTTTTATGAGTTCAATGGAAGAGATTAAAGAAGGAGAAGGAATCGATCCGCTTGTAACAAGTGGTCAGCATCCATATTACTTCCTTCGTGGAATGCTCTACCCAGCCTTTGGTGCAGCAGGTGGAGATGAATTACTGACTGATCTGATTACAGGTGCAGAGGGTGCCTGGACCAGTGATGTTGTGTTGGAAACAATGAAAAAGGTTGAAAAAATGCAACAGGAGGGAATGTTTGATTCCGGTTTAGGGGCTTTAAATCATACGCAATCGCAAATGAACTTCCTGCTGCATGATAATGCATTCATCCCAGTAGGATTCTGGCTGCCGAATGAAATGGCAAATGATATCCCGGAAGGCTTTGACTTTGGCTTTATCCCATCGCCTATGCAGGATGCTGGTGAGCCATTTGCAATCGTACCGGATTTACGACCATTGGCAATTGCCGAAAATGCAGAGAATCCTGAGGCGGCAAAAGCTTTTGTGGAATTTGCCTTCACAAGAGATTATGCCATGTCATTCTCTGAACATACTGGAGCTATTATGAACATCACAGAAGTAGACTTGACACAAAATGAGAATGTACCAAGTTACTTAACGGAAGCAAATGCAATGATTAACGATCCGGAGCAAGTCCAAATCTATGAAAAGCCTCACCCGATGAGTGCTGATTTGGAAACGCCAATCGGAAATGCCTTGATGTCCTTGATGCTTGGAAACATGACAGCAGAAGAGTTTGTGGAGGAAGCGGAAAAAGCTGCAGCTGCCTATCGTAATTAAGTGAAAAAGATGGTATGGAACATAAAGGGCAATAGTTAAGCCCTTATGTTCCATACATCTATTTTAGATGAAAGAGTGATTGGATGGTACAGTCTAAAAAACAGAAATATATATTTCTGGCAATTTGTTTGGTCCCTACATTCCTAATGTTTGCTGTTTTTACATTATATCCTTTGTTCAGCGGTCTGTACTATTCATTTTTTGATTGGTCGGGATCCGCGCAAAACAAGGAATTTATTGGATTTGATAATTACATACAACTGTTTAGTGATGCAATCATCCCCAATACAATCATCCATGATTATTTCCTCGTGGTAACCAAGGTGATTGGCATCATGATTTTAGCGATGTTTTTCGCGGTGGCATTAACACAGCTGAAAATCAAAGAGGCGCCATTTTACCGCGTTGTTTTTTCTTTCCCAATATAATGTCAGTTGTCGTAATCGGGATTCTTTGGACATTTATTTACAATCCGAGTATGGGACTGATTAATTCGGGATTGGAGTTTATTGGACTGGGAAATTGGGCCAGACCATGGCTGGGAAGCGAAACATGGGCATTGCCAAGTTTGGTTCTGCCATCGATCTGGGCTGGGATTGGTTTATTTATGCTGATGCTTATGGGCGGTATAGCGAATGTGTCAAAAAGCTATTATGAGGCGGCTGAAATGGATGGGGCAAATCAATGGCAGCAGTTCTGGAAGGTGACCTTGCCGCTAGTCTGGCCGCAAGTGAAAATCTCTGTTCTCTACATCGTCATGACGACACTGAATGGCTCTTTTGTTATTGTACAGGTAATGACAGCGGGCGGACCAAATAATTCGACACACGTCATGGGGTCCTATCTCTATCAGCAGGCGTTCGTGCAATTCAACTTTGGCTATGGGGCAGCAATTGGGGTTATGATACTGGCACTCTCACTGATCACTATCCTGATTTTACAATTTATGTTGCGCAGGGACAAAATAGAATACTAGAACAATTAAAGAGGAAAAGGTGGAGGAGGAACAAAAGTGAAGCGCAGTATCGGTCAGATTTTAGGTAAGGCAGGAATACGGATTCCTCTGATATTATGGACAATAGCCGTGCTATATCCAATCTTTTGGATGTTCCTTGGTTCATTTAAATCAAATGCAGAGATTTACCGGAATCCATGGGGCTTCCCGGAAACCTTCAATTGGCAAAATTTTGCGGATGCATGGACAAATTATAGTATTGATACAAGTGTTTTCAATAGTTTAATTGTAACGGTGATTGGTTCAATCGTAACCTTGCTGCTCTCCATCCCTACTGCATATGCAATCGAGCGGATTAATTTTCGGGGAAGCAAGCTATTGTTCACTTTATATGTATCAGCAATGATGATTCCGATGGTATTAGGCTGGATTCCTTTATTCTTCCTATTATCGGATTTAAATTTATTGGATAATATCTATGGATTGTCGCTTGTCTATGCAGCCAGTCAGCTGCCGTTTACCATCTTTGTTTTGACAAGCTTTATGAGTACAATACCAAGGTCGCTGGAAGAAGCAGCAGCAATCGATGGGCTTTCCCCATATGGTGTGCTTTGGAAGATAGTTGCCCCATTAAGCATGTCGGGGATTATAACGGTAACGATTATGAATGCTATTCAGTTCTGGAACGAATATTTCATGGCTCTAATCTTTCTTCAGTCGAGTGAGAATTACACGCTCGCCTTAGCTATTGATTTTATAAGCAGTGAAGCCCAGTATACGAATGCATGGGGAACGCTGTTCGCAAGCCTGGTTATCGCCATTCTTCCGGTGATTATTCTGTATGCGATCTTCCAGAGGAGAATCTCACAGGGGATGACGGAAGGGGCCATAAAAGGATAGAACACGATTGTGGAATGGTGCTGAAAGATTGTAACCATTAAAAAATTGTTTTTTTACTGAGTAGAAATATCTTTTTTAAAGATAGAATTTAAGACAGCATCCCAATTACTGTAACGAGCGATTGGGACGCTGTCTTTTAGGATACATTACATTTAAAACGGTCTGCTGCACTTTCTTTATAAGGTTAGTAAATCAGGTATTCCTTACGAATCTTGTTAAATTCCTTTAATTCTTTTTTCCATTTCTTTTCCATTGATTTAATGGAATCTCCATTTTCGATTGCTTCACGAATCCAGCCATTTCCAATCAGATTATCAAAGAACGAGATACCGTCACTGCTTTCTGCGCGGAATTCAAAGTCTTCCGGATACATATCGTGCAGTGTTTTTACTATATGCAAGCCTGTTTCAACTGGTTTAAAAGATTTCTTGTTCGTGATATGAATCTGTACCCCATGGCTCAAGGTTCCAGCGTGTTTCGAGATAGAGGGCGTAAAGGAGGCTGCCCGAAATCTGACGCCTGGCAATTCCAAGTTATTTAATTCTGCTGCAAACTCCGTACTGTTCACAAAGGGAGCGCCAATCATTTCAAATGGTTTTGTCGTTCCGCGACCTTCTGATAGATTCGTTCCTTCAATCAATGCAGCGCCTGGATAGGCAAGTGCCGTGTCAAATGTTGGCATGTTTGGAGATGGCAGAACAAACGTCAACTCTGTATCATCATAATACATATCACGTTTCCAGCCATCCATTTCAACAACGGTCAGATCTGCACCGATATCAAATTCTTCGTTGAAAAGTTTCGCTAATTCTCCTACTGTCATGCCATGGCGCAATGGAATCGGATAGTTGCCAATAAAGGATGCATATTCGGTTTCCAAAACAGGACCTTCTACTTTATGGCCACCTAATGGGTTAGGGCGATCCAAAACAATAAATTCCTTTCCGTTTTCCTTTGCTGCTTCCATTGCATATGCCATCGTATAAATGTAGGTATAAAAGCGTGTTCCTACATCCTGAATATCAAAAATTAGAACGTCCACATTTTCAAGCATTTCCGGTGTCGGCTTTCTTGTCTGTCCGTAGAGACTATAGACAGGCAGCCCGGTTGTCTCGTCAACATAGAATTCCACATATTCTCCAGCCTGTGCATCACCGCGAACACCATGCTCTGGACCATAGAGGGTGGTGAGATTGATATCAGGGTCATGATGCAATAAATCAACAATACTATTTAGCTCCTGGTCCACTCCGGTTGGGTTTGTAATCAATCCAACACGTTTTCCCTCGATTAAATCTTTCTGTTCACCGAGCAGTACATCAACACCAAGCTCCAATTCCTCTTGTTTGCCTTTTCCTTTACCGGGGTGGTGGCCTCCCTTATCTGCGAAAACCGCAGATAAGGAGCTGAGAACCAGAATTACTGTCAGTAGCATTCCAATCGTTTTTTTCATTGTTTAACACTCCTTCTTTTAGTAAGATAGTCCAAAACCGTATTCAAATAATACATCACCGTTTTGACCAGGAATCGTCACTGGCAAGAGACCGGTTGGATTGTTTTCGCCGAAAAGACTTGCTGCAGTGGCTTGGAAACTGGCTGGTCTAAAACCGTATTGAGCCAGGTATGCGTCTATTTCAGGAAATGCCATAACATCGTAAGGATTACGGATGCCAATACCGACTACAGGAGCTTCGACATGTTCAATAAGCTGATTGATCAATTGCATTTGTGCGCTGTCAGGAGATCGGCCGCTTACATTGTAGGTGTATGATCCGACGACTACTGCGTTTGCATCCTCAAGCTGAGCTAGCTGGTCATCATCAAGTGGTCCTGATGCTGCCATAAGCTCTGTATTGGAATGGTATTCCCGAACCGACTCGTACAGACTATCAATATATGTGTTGCCGATAACAACAATTTTTTCATCGCCATGATAATCAAATGGCAGGACCTGGTTGTTTTTAACAAGGGTGATGGACTGGCTGGCGGCTTCTTTCTCTACTTGTTTATGTGCCTCTGAACCGACAACCGATTCTGCATTAGCAATTATATCTTCGATTGATTGAGGATTTTCGGATTTGATAATCCCGCGTTCGACTTTCAGCGTAAGGATCCGTCTGACGGATTGTTCGATGCGTTCTTCTGTAATCTCACCAGTTTCGACAGCTTCAAGCAGACCATCTGCAACCTCTTCAAGACCCACTGGCATTAATACGATATCGGTACCAGCTTTTACGGAACGGATAGCGGCCTCTACTGTACCAAAATGATCCGCAATTGCACCCATATTCAATGCATCTGTTATAATGACGCCGTCAAAACCCATTTCCTCACGCATTAATCCGGTCAGTACTTTGTGCGAGAGCGTGGCTGGTAAAGAAATCTCAGTCCCGTCTTTTTTGGAGATAACCTTTGTATCATCGATTTTCGGAAATGTGACGTGGGCAGTCATAATGGCATCAATTTCCTCTTGCATCGCCTGCTGGAAAGGGTAGAGTTCTACGGCAAGTAAGCGTTCCTTATCATGACCGACTTCGGGCAGTCCAAGGTGGGAATCAACGGCTGTATCGCCATGTCCAGGGAAATGTTTTGCGGTCGCTGCCACCCCAGTGCTTTGCAATCCTTGAATATAGGCCGTTCCAATGTCTGCTACAAGTTCTGGCGATTCACCGAATGAACGTACCCCAATGACCGGGTTATCAGGGTTATTATTGACATCCAATACTGGAGCAAGATTCATATTAATCCCCAAAGCATTTAATTCTTCCCCAATGACTTGTCCGACATCCTGTGCAGTTTCAGGTGAACGAGCTGCACCAAGTGCCATATTGCCGGGCATATGTGTCCCTGATTGCAACCGGGTGACGATTCCGCCTTCCTGGTCGATTGTCATTAACAGTCCATATTTTTCACTTGCTTCTTGATAATCAGCGACCAATCGAGCTGTCTGTTCGGTTGCAACAACATTTTCTGCGAATAAGATAACACCGCCAAGATGATAATCTTTAACAAGCTGCTCGATTTCGGGCAGCATTTCAGTTACATTTTCTCCGTCCCAATTTCGGAAATCAGGCATGAGCATCTGCCCGATTTTTTCATTGATTGTCATACCGGCAATGGCATTCTCTATCACGTTGTAGCGCTTGCCTGTTTCTTTAATAACAGTTTCTCCTGAAGGTTTATGGTGAACAGCAATCCGGTCCATCGAAGTTCCGTCAGATACGGTTATGAAGGATCGTCCGTTTTGTCCGGTAAAAGTAACGACCCCATTCTCATCGACAGTTGCTACATTTTTGTTTTTCGAACGCCATGCAAGTCCTTCTGAAACTGTCTTGAAATGCCCGTCATTATAAGTAGTCATGGCTGTCAGTTCTATTTGATTGTCTTTCACTTCTATTTTTGCTTCGGGCATATTCTGCAGGATGATTAAATCCTTTAAGCTGCTTGCTGCTGTTGCTGTGGTCCCTCCCAAGAAACTGAAGGGACTAATCAGTAGCGTGATAATGGCTGCTATGATGAATGGTGCTCTGCGAAAAAATCTCATTATTTTCCTCCTCTAATTTGGTTAGTCGTTACGTTCAACCCATCCTTCACTTTGTATGTCATAGGGAATTAGCTTGTTTGCTTCATCTTTTAGTTTCAAATCAGTAACATACCAGCCTCGTTCATTTCCGGCAGTATCGGTATCGTACCGGAAGCGGATGTGTGTGATTTCTTTGGGAATAGTGACTTGCTCATGCAGCCAGTCCCCGCTGCTTCCGGAATAAGTCTCCTTTACAGTATTCCATCTTTCTCCATCACTTGATACCTCCAGAAATCCGAAGTCCCAGTAACTTTCAATGCGGTACCAAGTGTGAAAGGAGAATGTCGCATCTTGTTTTAAGTCGACTTCCAATGTTAATGTCCGGTCTTCTAAATTATCACCATACCCGGCATACCAAGCATGCTCTCCATTTGGAATAGCTACAGGGATTGCGCTGGCAACAAGTCTTGCCAGCTGTCTTCTGGCTCCATTCGTCGATACAGTTTCACGGGAGGGATGGACACGATTGGTTAGCAGTATGGCGATGGTATCATTCTCCAAATTCACGACAAGGGATGTTCCGGTATAACCTGTGTGCCCAATCGAATCAGCACCAGAGAGACCATCCATATACCATGCCTGTGAAAGCTCCCATCCTAAGCCATGGTCATTTCCGGGGAAGTCGGGAATCTGATTTTCTACCAATAATTTCACGGTTTCCGGTTTTAGAATTTGTTTGCCGCCATAACGCCCTTCGTTAATAAACAGATGTGCGAGCTTTCCAAGGTCCTTTGCCGTAGAGAATACACCGGCATGACCTGCAACTCCATCAAGGGACCACGCCCCCTCATCATGCACCTCGCCCCAGACAAGACCTCTGTTTGTTGAAGGCTGATATTCAGTTGCGGCAATCCGGTGCTTAATTGATTCTGGCGGGTTGTACATTGTATCTTTCATTTTTAGTGGTTTGGTAATATTGTTATAGACAAATTCATCAAGCCGTTGTCCGGATAGCCGTTCAACCAAAGCTCCCAATGTGATCATATTTAAATCACTGTATGTGTATGTAGATCCTGGTGAGTTGTCAAGAGGGTACTGAAATACATATTGGAGTCTGTCTTCGCGATTTTCTCCAATGGTATAAAGCGGTATCCATGAGGTAAATCCTGATGTGTGGGTCATAAGTTGTTTAATGGTTACATTCCCTTTTCCATTTTCGGCGAATTCCGGAATGTAATCTGCAACAGGATCATCAAGCTCGAAAAGACCCTGTTCATATAGAATCATAGCTGCTGTTGAAGTGAAAATCTTACTAATGGAGGCAAGATCAAATATCGTATCTTCCCTCATCCTGATTGGTTCATCGGTTATGCTGCCCTGGTCATCTTCGTAGAGATAGGCATTCCCGTATGCCTCGTGCTGAACAATATGCCCTTTGCGAGCAACGAAAGTAACAGCTCCTGGAAATGCGCCATCTTCAATCATGGATTCCATTAACGGGTCAATTTTCGTTAATGGTTCATTGTACATGCCAGCCCCTTTCGCAGATCCGGGGTGCAATACTGGTGAAGTTGGACCTGGATGCCCCCATGAAAATTTAGGTTGCGATTCTTTTTTTGCCATTACAGTCGTACTTGTTGAACTTATTATTGCGAAAAAAATGATGCTGGCAATCAAAACAACTATTAAACGAAATTGCATGGCTCTCCTCCTTTTTGTTTATTCTCAGAATTCTGATAATTCCCCCTGGAAATAATTTCTTCTTTACTATAAAAGTATAGGACTCTATTAAAATTGTCTATCACTCTAACTAACTAAATTGTGAAATATAATTTTATATTTCTAGCATAAATGGACTGGGTATAAAGCAATAGTGGCTGACATAACAGCTTCACTAGAAGAAATGATATTAGTGATAATATGGAAACGAATATCATATGTTGTACAATAAGCTGAATATTTAAACAAAATGAAATATTCGGGTTTGATGATTGCGGAACCTGGGTATTAGGAAAGAAAGGATGGTTTTTGAATGGCAGGCTTTTCTCTATAGGATTGTTGGTTTTATATAAACTACAAGCTAACTTGATGATGAGCTTATCTCCACTCCGGAAATACACTACGCTTTCCGCGGGCTCGCGCTAAGCCAGGGTACTACTTGCGATTGCTTCCTTGTTCCCTTGCACAGAGGAAGCATACTTCGAAGCGTTAGCGAATCGCATTTTCTAAAGACAAAAATTCTATGCTGCTCTGTCAATTGTTTATTGAAATTATGGTGTGGTAATTGCCGCTCCGGAAATACACTGCGCTTTCCGCGGGCTCGCGCTAAGCCTCCTCGCTCGCAAAGTTCGCTCCCTGTGGGGTCTTAGCGTCTTCGCTTTCCCGCAGGAGTCTTCGTGTATTTCCTCCGCTATGATTTGGCTTCTGAATCCTGAATCGATTTACTGATATTCAATTGTTAAGCTGATTGATTGGAGCGCAGGGTAGTCGACTCCAGCGGGAAAAGCAGCAGCTGAAGATCCCGCAAGAAGCCGGGTTTGCTTCTGAGGAAGCTGAAGCGGTGCCCGCGGAAAGCGACTGCCTGGAGCGGAAATCGGCCGAAGCAGTTATCGTATTTACTGACTGCCTTCTTTATAGAATAACGTCATAAATAATTTCAGATGGTTGTTAGAAGCCAAGGAGGTCTGGCGGGAAAATCAACAGCTGAAGATCCTGCAGGAAGTGGGTTTCTTCCGAGGAAGCTGAAGCGTTGCCCGCGGAAAGCGACTGCCCGGAGCGGAAATCGGCCGTTGCTGTTGTGTCGCAGTTTTCATCAATTGCGAAGTTCATAAACATGAGAAGAGTCAAATAATAAAACGGGAGGAATTTGATGGAGGGGTTCATTGTAGATGGCTGGACACTTTTTTGGTTTGCAGTACCGATGCCGCTTTTGGTGGTTTGGGCAGTAATTACTTTCTTAACAGAAAAGGAGAGTGATGATGCATGAATCCCACGTTCATAACATTCGCAGTTTATTTAGTAGTAATGATAGCTATCGGAATTATTACATATCAAATGACAAATACGCTATCTGATTATGTTCTCGGAGGCCGGAAATTGAATAGCTGGGTGACAGCCTTCTCTGCATCAGCAAGTGATTTTAGCGGATGGCTGTTAATAGGTCTGCCGGGTGCTGCCTATGCTGCCGGCCTGGGCCAATGGAGTTTATGGATTGCAATTGGTTTGGCAGTCGGTGCGATGGTTAACTGGCAATATGTTGCAAAGCGGTTGAGAATCTATACCGAGTATACAAATGACTCGATTACACTCCCGCAGTTTTTCGAGAACCGTTTTAGGGATCATTCCCATTTGTTAAGGGTTATATCTGCATTATTTATTTTGACTTTTTTCCTCTTTTATACAGCGTCAGGACTTGTGGCAGGGGCAAAATTATTTCAGGGAACTTTCGAGATAAACTACCACCTGGCATTGGTCGCAGGTGCAATTATCATCGTAGCATATACGTTTTTGGGAGGATTTTTGGCAGTAAGCTATACAGATTTCATACAGGGTGTTTTAATGTCTGCAGCATTAATTTTTACTTCAATTTATGGCCTGATTCAAATTGGCGGATTTGGGGAACTGTTTAATCAGCTTGGTTCCATCAGTACAAGTTTAATAGATGGCTTTGCTGCTACTTCCTATAATGAGGCAGATGGAGTTTACTGGGAATCGGCGGGTTCTATTGGTGCAATCGGAATTATCTCTGCACTTGCATGGGGATTGGGTTATTTCGGCCAGCCGCATATTCTGGCCCGCTTTATGGCGATTAAATCACATAAAGAAGTTCGGAAGGCTCGCCTGATCAGTGTTTCTTTGGGTCTGGTCATTCCGCTTTACGGGGCTTTAATTGTCGGGATGCTCGGAATTCTGACATTTGACCAACCGCTGGCAGACCCGGAACAGGTTTTTATTCAGCTTGTTCAGGTAGTCTATAATCCTTGGGTAGCAGGGTTTTTGCTTGCAGCAGTATTAGCTGCCATCATGAGTACCGTAGACTCCCAGTTGCTTGTATCATCGAGTGCACTTTCGGAGGATTTTTACCGGCGATATTTAAGGAAGAATGCAGGAGATACAGAGCTCGTATGGGTTGGAAGAATTTCTGTGCTGGTCATAGCTCTTGTTGCATTAATGCTTGCCTGGAATGAGAACAGTTCTGTGTTGGATCTTGTATCTTATGCATGGGCCGGGTTTGGCGCAACATTTGGTCCTGCAATCTTGTTTTCAATCTTCTGGAGAAAGACAACTCGAAATGGTGTGCTGGCGGGTATTGTTCTAGGAGGGATAACGATATTCCTTTGGCCATTGACCGGTTCAGAGCTATATGAGATGGTTCCGGGATTTATTTTATCCAGTATCGCTATTATAGGATTTAGTTACATTGGCAATGGTCCAACAGCAGAAATGCTTGAAGAATACGATAAAGTTACTGGAGTTAAATAGTTGGGAGCGATTATGAATGGAAGAAAAAATTTATGGGAATACACCTTGCTATTTAGGAGGGAAGAAGGTCAGCCTAAAGGATGGCAACTATAACGACAGAGACGTACTAGTCTATGGAGTGCCTTGGGAAGGGTCTGTTACCTGGGGAGACTATACTGGTTGTGAGCTTGGTCCGAAGGTTATCCGCTTAAACGCAGCTCGATATTCCGGATATTTGCCTGAACTAGATCATTTGGACGTGTTAAGTCATTATACGATTGGTGATTTGGGTGATGTGGATGTTGTCCCGGCGGATACTCCGGAAACCATGGACCGCATCGAAAAATTTGCATTGGGCGTTTGGAAGACTGGGAAGTTTCCAGTGGCCTTTGGCGGTGATCATGGAATTACCTATCCGATTGTAAAGGCATTAAGCGAAGAAATTCAAGGCAAAGTTGGGATTATTCATTTGGATGCCCATTATGATAATCATCCTGACTATGAGGGTGACCTTTATGCACGAAGTACACCATTTCACCGCATATATGAAAGTGAAAGTGTGCGGAATGAAAGCATTGTGCATATGGGAATTCACGGTCCGCGAAATCAGCCGGAGACTGGTAAATATGCAGAAGAGGTCGGAGCGACAACCATTTCGGTCAGAGAAATCAGAAGGGCCGGAACGAATCTGACTGAGCTTGCCAGTAAGGCCTATTCGATTGCAAGCGAAGGAACAGAGGCAGTTTATTTAAGTATTTGCAGTGATGTACTTGATTTTGCCTTCAATCCGGGTGGTCCTGTTGACGGAAATGGCGTTACATCCTATGAATTACTGGAACTTATCCATGAATTTGCAAGGCTTGGGATTCGGGGAATAGACTATGTAGAAGTCTACCCGCAGCAGGATACAAATGATAACTCTTCCCACTTTGTTACGTATGCGGTATTGTATGCACTTGCAGGAAAGATTTTAGGAGAAAAGATATAACAGGGAGCCTGACCGCTTCTCATTATGGGGAGCGGTTTTGCTGTGGTTTTACAATTCCTGCAGAAGGATCATGCTTGTCTTTTTAGTCCTGGAAAATGTTAAACAATTCCTGGAAAATACCGATAATAATAGCATATGTGATTATTTATGGGGGAATAGAATTGTTTACAATAAAAAACAAAAAAATGGAGTCACCTTGCGTGAATTGAGTGACCAGATGAAACCGAGCGTTCAGATTGATCCGGAATCGGAGCTGGACAAACAGTTGAAAATGCTTGATTTGACCATGCAGGATTTAGCAATTGCCCAGGTTTTAAAGCCTTTTGTGGAAGCAAACAGTGCACCTATCATTGATGGGTTTTATAAAAACTTGGAATTCAATTCTGATTTGATTGCCATTATTGAAAAGCATAGTTCCGTAGAGAGCTTGAAAAAGACCTTAAAAAAGCATGTCGTTGAAATGTTCTCTGGCGAGATGAACGAGGCTTTCATCGAAAGAAGAAAAATAATTGCTCATGTTCATGTAAAGATCGGTTTAACGCAAAAATGGTATATCGCATCCTTCCAAAAAATATTTGACGGCCTTGTTGATATTATCGAGAAGAATTTCTCTAAACCGGAAGATTTTGTACAGGCAGTTAAGGTTGTTAATAAATTATTGAATTTGGAACAGCAGATTGTACTGGAGGCATATGATGAAAATGTTGCCAAACTGAGAAAACAGGAAACAGAAGGAAAAGTTACCATTATTCATTCATTGGAACAAACTTCTGTAGAATTGGCAAGATTAGCGGAAGATACCAACGCTTCCATAGAAGAGATGATTGCACAAATGGATACCATTACAATGAATTCCCAAAAAGGAATCGATCTTGCCGAGGTTGCCAATAAGGCTGCAGAGCAGGGAAAAACGCAACTCGATGGCATGAATCGTACATTGGATAATATGCAGTTAAGTACGACAAAAGTAAATGATGATATGTCCCGTTTGGAAAGTATGTCCACAGAGATAAAAGAGATTGTAGGTATGGTGAAATCGATTGCAGACCAAACGAATCTATTAGCCTTAAACGCTTCTATTGAAGCTGCAAGGGCAGGCGAACATGGCCGCGGTTTTGCAGTAGTTGCCGAGGAAGTACGGAAGCTGGCGGAACAGACTGGTGACTCGGTAACAAATGTAACCAATCTAGTAAATCAAACAAATGAGCAGATATTCAATAGCTCTTCCTCCTTGGAAAAGGTTCAGGAATTCTTAACAGATGTTAAAGAGCAGATGGCTAATACGGAGGTTGTTTTCCGGGAAATTAACGGAACGATGGAAAAAACAAAAACAAGCAATGAAAACATTCAGGATGACCTGCAAATAGTTGGACAGGCAATCCACGGTATTGAACATTCGACGTTGACGATTACCGAAACAGCTGAAAATCTGAATCGTATGATTGAGGAATCGAAATAGGTTAATTGTCGAAAGAGGTTATCGTCTATTCTGGGCCGGGTAGACGATTTTCCTTTTTTAATACGTCTTATCTTTGAAAAAATCAGATATTTAGTCCTATATGTCCATTTTAATTTCGTACTATTTACACTTGTGAAATGATGCACGTGTAAACTATCATGTTAGTATAGGAGGGGACGTGTTGACCCAAGAAACTATTGATGAACTGCTGGAAGCCATCACATTGCTACTGGACGATTTAAAGGATATACAGGAAAATAGTTATCAAATGGATCAGTTAATGGATCAGCTTGAATCGCAGGTAAATGATGTGGAGATAAACATCCATGGCTTGGAACAGAATGCCCAAACGTTGAATGACAGACTTTCTCAGGTACTTGAATGTGTCATGAGCAGAGCTAAAGAACAGATAGATAGTTATAAAGTAATTAGCTAAGGCTGCCAAGGCAGGCTTTTTTTTATGTGCTTTTTCCGGTAAAACCGGTTCATGAGAAATACTTCGTTCATGTAAAATGGGCTAAGGATTTTCTGTTTTATGTTGTCTTTGTATTGAAAGCATGCGTTGTTATGATACATAAACTAAAAATTGCCATGTGAATCTATTTACCATTCAGAACTAGAGAGCGGAAATCCAGGCAAAACTAGTAAAATTTAATGTGAATTTTCCAAAAATAGTCAAGTTGTCCGATTGTTTTCTTGTATAGCCACTGATAACCTTGAGCTGTAGGATTTTTTATTAAGGGCTGTTTTTCTAATAAGATTGATAAACAACAATGCTTATGAAAAAAGCGCCTTATTACAAAAAGGAGGAGTAAAATGAGTGACAGGAAACGAATATGGTTTGAAGAAAGCGATCGAAAGCTGGACCCTGGATTAGTAGAGCAATTGTGGAATAACCGTAAAATCGACCCCGAAGAAAACAGCGGAACTGAAATCCCTATTATCGTTTATTTGAAAAGAAACTGTGACAAGAACAAAAAAGACGACCTCCTTAAAGCCTGCAACTTTGACACCCATAATAAATTAGATAAAGAACTGCATAGCATTAATGGTGTAAAGGGCCATCTAACACCTGAAAAGATTAAACAAATTAAGGATCACGATGCGGTGGATCGAATCTTTTATGATCGGATTGTATCCGCATATCTGGACATTGCCAGTGAACAAATCGGAGCAGTTAATGTCCAGAACCAATATAATTTAACCGGTAAAGACGTAACGATAGCTGTAATCGACACGGGAGTCCATCCCCATGAGGATCTGATAAAACCATCAAACAGAATTATAGCTTTTAAGGATTTTGTAAAGGATCTTGAGGAGCCATATGATGATAATGGACATGGAACCCATTGTGCAGGGGATGCTGCTGGAAACGGTTATCTTTCAAATGGGAGGTATCATGGCCCAGCACCAGATGCTTCGATAATCGGAATAAAGGTACTCGATGATCAAGGAAGCGGCAGGTTATCAACAATAATCGAAGGAATAGAATGGTGCATGACCCATAAGGATGAACATAATATTCGCATCATTTCACTATCCCTTGGTGCACCAGCCTATGAATCTTTCCGGGATGATCCTTTATCACTGGCTGCCCAAGAGGCTTGGCATTCAGGTATAGTCGTATGTGCAGCAGCCGGCAACAGTGGTCCAAGTGCATCGACAATCAGTACACCGGCCATTGATCCATTCATTATAACGGTTGGTTCTGCAGATGATCAGGATACACTAGAGCGAAGTGATGATATTATTGCTGACTATTCAAGCCGGGGACCAACCATTGACTCCCTGGTGAAACCGGATATCTATGCACCAGGTTCTAATATTATCTCGCTTTTGGCTCCAGGATCAGCGATAGAGAGCCAATTACCAGAGCTGATTGTCGAAAACAACTATATTCAACTATCCGGTACATCCATGGCAACCCCCATTTGTGCAGGTGTAATTGCCTTATTGCTGGAAGCTAATCCGGATTTAAGTCCTAATGATGTGAAAAGCATATTAATGGCGACTTCCCATCCAACACTTAATGATTTATGGGGGTACATTGAAGCTGGTGATGCCGTCGAAATGGCAAATAAGTATTATGCAGTGCAGACTGCTAAAGCAGCATCAGAGAGCGTCTAGATGCAAAACATTATCAAAGGGAGAACCAAATTTGGTTCTCCCTTTTGCTATGGCTGGAAAGAATACTGGTGGGTAAGCTTGTACATTTTTCTCGATGGCTGCTTGAGTGGAAGGCGTCATAAACCATTTGTTTGGAGAATGGGGGTAAGGAGTTAAAGGAGTATTAATATGGGTCTCTGCCCCCGCTTTTAAAGAGCGGGGGATGCATCACGGGCTAATACTCGTCATTTCCGGCGTTATGTAGCCGTTCTCCATTATGATAAGAGAACGGAAATGCTGGAGGTAAGACTATCTATACACAAGGTCAACGATTAATGCGCATAATTGATAATCGACGCTGCTCCTCCATATACAACTCTAACGTGATGGAAAGTATCGGTATTACTCTGCTTCTGCATAGTCGAAAGGATGCTGTTCCTTCAGCTTATTTGTAAATTCCCAGAAGCCAAACGTTTTACTGAAATCGTACTGCCGAACAATTTCGATCGTCTTGATTTTCAATTCCTGATACAGGTCTTCCTGTTCCTGGGGGGAAGTCTCTTTTAGGGAAACTTTTATTTTAGGTTCAAACAAGCTAAGGACAATCTCTAAGGATTCGATATCGTTATACTGTTGGACTTTTCTTGTTAAGTCAATAAGTCTAGTCATAATATATCCCTCCTTAATTCTTTGATCGTATCTGTTAAGCACTTTGAATGCTGTTCCAGACGTTCCATTCTTACTTCGTAGCGGATTAATAAAAACATGGTAACCAATACAGGAAAGCCGACATCTTCCAAAAGTTTAAGGGTAAAAGAGAGAGCTGGAATATCAGTCATACGAATCCTCCTCTTCTAAAAGCTGTTTTTTTATGTTGGCTAAAGCTTTATTCCTCGTCTTTGAAATGGACTGTTGGGAGACGCCATCTCTGGCTGCAATCTCTGTATCTGTCATATTGAATAAATAGGATGCCTCCAGTATATATTTCTGTCTGGGTGTGAGGGAGCGAATAGCGTTATACAGTGCCGGGTTTTCAATTTTATCTTCTAATAGACTTTCATTTTCAATCACTGCCTGGTCTACAGTTCGTGCATGACAGTCTGCAATAAGATCCACTCTTGATATGCTAGTATGCTCTTCGTCATGTATCGGCTTATCCAAAATTAGCAATTGCCTTTGTCTGTCACGATTTAATTTCTGATCAAAACGGATGGCAAATCTTCTTAAATCATTCGATAGCTGACTGATTAGCCTTATTTCAGCAAGATGTTCCCGAAAAGCCATGTCCAATGCTCTTTTCGCATCAGAGGTCGAATAGCGGATGGACTGATCCAGCAGAAACCAATTTTCTTTCGTATGCAGAAACGATTGCAGCAGGCCATTACGGAACATTAACTCATTCTCTTCAATAAACTTTTTTGCCCATGAGTATTCGCTTTGTTCACCATCAGGAATTTTATCTTTATTCATCCTAATTTTCCTCCCTTCTTATTATATAAAGGCATTCGTATAGATTTCTGCACAACCTTAAAGAACATCCGTTTCCAATATTATAGTAAATTTTTACAATAATTTCTATATAATTTATATTCAATCATTTTATGAAAGAGGTTGTGTTTCGGGATATTTAGCTGCCTTTATATGACAGATGGGAAACATTGACTGTGCTATATATACTAGTTTGAAAGAAGGGGAAAATCATTAGCTGAATAAACGCTTTAAAAGGTAAGAAATCATGTCAAAGTAACCATGCTTTTGATACTATGAGAAATATTTTGAAATAAATTTTGCGAAACTGATTTTCAAGGCTAAAGAATAGAAAATGCAGCCATTTAGAAGGGGAATGACTGCATTCTATCCATATCAAATTAGCCTTCGATAATCTTTACAATATATTTCCTGTTCCTTCTGGGTCCATCAAATTCACAAAAATAGACTCCTTGCCAAGTTCCAAGCTGCAGCTTGCCGTTTGAAATGATCAGTGTCTGTTGATGCCCGACCGTACTTACCTTTAAATGGGAAGCGGTATTCCCTTCCATATGCCTGTCCTTTGGATGCTCCCACGGATATACTTCATCCAATCTCATGAGCATATCCCTCTTGACGTCTGGGTCTGCGTTTTCATTTACTGTAATTCCTGCTGTGGTATGAAGGGAAGACACGACAACAATGCCATTTTTAATTCCCTTTTGATGGATCCATGCCTCAATGTTCGCGGTAATATCAATCATTTCTGAGTGATGAACGGTATCCAGCTGAAAAGTATTTAACATAACATAACCCCTCTCCTTTCCAACTATTATAAACCATAGGTGCCTGTCACTTCCCGAATTTTGTCGAATTGATATCGATAAGTCAACATCGGCTCACTGTCGTTCACCGTGTTTCCTATATCTCCTGCGGTGCAGTCCAGTCGCTGCGCTTCTAAACGGTCGCCTCCACTTTTGATCGTCTAGTTCCGGCTCCCAGAAGCTTGCAGACTTCCTGTCACCTCCGTACGATAAGTCAACATCGGCTCTCTGCCGTTCCCCGTGTTTCCTGTATCTCCTGCGGTGCAGTCCAGTCGCTGCGCTTCTAAACGGTCGCCTCCACTTTTGATTTAATAATCTAAATTATTTGTTTTAAAAAACTCTTTCACTCTTTGTTAATTTTACCGATATATAGATTATGGCTACATAGAAAAGTGGCATTTCTAAATTACTCATTAGGAGGTTACCTATGGATAAGACATCGTTGATTGGGTTGATATTAGGGCTAATTGCTGTTGGGGTCGGGATGGTGCTTAAAGGCGTAAGTGTGATGGCGCTTGTAAATCCGGCTGCAATTTTAATCATACTGTTAGGAACGGTTGCTGCAGTGACAATTGCTTTTCCAGGCAGTTCACTTAAAAAAGTGCCTGCATTATTTAAGATTATTTTTACAGAATCCAATCAGACAGATACAAAGGAACTGATTAATATGTTCAGTAACTGGGCTGATCAGACACGGAAAGAAGGTATTCTGTCGCTGGAACAAAGAGTGGGAGAAGTGGATGATCCGTTTTTATCATCCGGACTTCAGCTTGCGATTGACGGCCAATCTCCGGACTTTATTAAAGATATCATGCTGGAAAAGATTGATGCGATGGAGCAGAGGCATGAAGAGGGGGCTGCCATTTTCACACAGGCCGGGACTTATGCTCCTACCCTTGGAGTACTGGGTGCAGTAATAGGTCTGATAGCGGCACTTGCTGATATGTCGGATGCAGACGCGCTGGGGCATGCCATCTCAGCGGCATTCGTTGCTACTTTACTTGGGATTTTTACTGGGTATGTACTCTGGCATCCATTTGCCAATAAGCTGCGGGAAAAGTCTAAAAGGGAAATCCTTCAAAAGGAAATTATGGTAGAAGGAATTCTTTCTATAACAACGGGTGATTCCAAAATGATAGTAAGAGAAAAATTAGGTTCATTACTATCCAGCAAAGAGATGGCAGCATTAAAAATGGTGGATTTAGATGAGTAGAAGGAAGAAGAAAAAGCAATCACATATTGACGAGTCATGGCTGCTCCCGTATTCTGATTTGCTGACACTTCTAGTGGCTCTATTTATTGTACTATTTGCGATGAGTGATATTAACGTACAGAAGTATGAGCAGCTTGCGGTCATTTTCCGCAGTGAATTTTCTGGAGGCGAGGGAATACTGGATCAGAATGAGAACCCAGTGCAGCCCCCCGTAGATCAGGAAGAGAGCGAACAGGAAGAGGCAGCTGAAGAAGATGAGGACGAGCAAAAAGATAAAAGCACAGAAGCAGCAGAAGGTGAGCTTCTAAGGCTTGAAAATATACAATCGATGATACAGAATTACATCTACGAAAATGATCTGTCCGATAAGTTCGGAACAGAATTAACGGA
Organism: Oceanobacillus massiliensis str. N'diop; assembly: GCF_000285495.1. Classification (GTDB taxonomy): domain Bacteria; phylum Bacillota; class Bacilli; order Bacillales; family Amphibacillaceae; genus Oceanobacillus; species Oceanobacillus massiliensis. The sequence continues at coordinate 259,604 of NZ_HE610976.1, read as the reverse complement.
TGAAGGTCTGCTGATTACGATTGTAAATGATGTGTTTTTCGACTCTGGAAGTGCAGAAGTCAAATCGGAAGGTCGTGAAGTGGCCGGAGACGTATCCAGTTTGCTGCATACGGAGCCGCCGCATCAAATCGTAATCAGCGGCCATGCGGATGATGTTCCGATCGGGACGTCAGAATTCGCTTCCAACTGGGAACTCAGTGTGAAGCGTGCTTTAAACTTTATGAGTCTTGTTCTGGAAAACGATGAGCTTGATCCGACGCTTTTTAGTGCAAAAGGCTATGGAGAATACAAACCATTAGTGCCGAACACGAGCGATGAAAACCGGGCGAAAAACAGACGTGTCGAAGTGCTTATTCTTCCCAACTATGAAATAGATACATCGGAACAATAAAGATGGAGTCCCAATTCCGATTCGAACTATGGAACGCAGTAACGTAAAAAATATAATGGATTCACTAAAACAGAGGAAATTAATTGAAAGAAGAGGACATCGATGAAAAAACTATTAAGCTTGAGAAGCATTCAAGCAAAGATCTTATTTATCTTTGCAATTGTTATATTTCTAGTATTACTATTTGTCGGATTCAATATCTATACGATCCACTCTACGAATAAACAGACGGAAGAAATCATGGATTCCCAGCTCTCGCTTTTGATTGTCAATGATAAACTGGAGAGCAATATGGCTATCCGGGAAGCCTATTTGCGCGGCTATTTGCTTTTTGATGACGAAAAAGAAAAAGATAGATTTAATGATTCCCTTGGCGAATCCATCGAACTGGAAGAAAGACTTCTAGCAGTGGATAATAGCAGCGAAAGTCAGGAACTTGTCAATAAGAAAATCGAGTGGGGTACACTGACAGACGAAGTCATAGCTCTGTATGAGAGTGGAGATCAGGATCAAGCACGCGAGCTAATGAAAAACGAAGTGAGTCCATTAACGGATGAACTGATCGATACAATGGCAGCATCTTCAGCAGAGCGGGAAGCGATTATTACCGAATTAGGCGAAAATATAATTGAAAATGGTAATGCACAATTTTTGAACACAATTATAATCGGTGCGATTATCATTCTTGTTTCACTTATTTTCGGAATTACAACCGCACGCAATATCTCGAAGCCAATTAAAGCAGCAGTCGATAGAATGAAGCTGGTTGCAGATGGAAACATCGGTCTTGAACCCTTAAAGACCAATAGCAAGGATGAAACTGGGCAGCTGATTGACTCAACGAATCTCGTAAGCCATAATTTAACGGATGTTGTATCGAAAATCAATGAAGTGGCTGAGCTTCTTTCCAGTCAAGGTGAAGAGATTACCAGCTCTGCAAATGAAGTGAAGGCAGGAGCTGATCAAGTAGCCATTACGATGGAAGAACTGGCAACAGGTTCTGAAACACAGGCGAATAGCGCAAGTGAACTCGCATCGATTATGGGATCATTCTCGGTTAAGGTTCAGGAGGCAAACAAAAAAGGTGAAAATGTCCAGAATAATTCTAATGAAGTCCTCGAAAAAATCGGGGTCGGCAGTGAATTAATGGAAAAATCCAATGTTCAGATGAAAAAGATTAATCAATTAGTAAAAACATCTGTTGAAAAAGTGATCGGACTTGATGCGCAGTCACAGGAAATCTCTAAAATCATATCTGTAATCCAAGAGATTGCAGCACAGACGAACCTGCTTGCACTTAATGCGGCCATCGAAGCAGCAAGAGCTGGAGAACATGGAAAAGGGTTTGCTGTTGTAGCGGATGAAGTTAGAAAACTAGCGGAACAAGTAACAGACTCTGTAAGTGATATTACTGGAATTGTAGATACGATTCAGGCAGAAACAAGCGATGTTACCGGCTCCCTTGAAGGTGGATATAAAGAAGTCGAACAGGGAACCTATCAAATTCAGTCAACAGCTGAAATGCTTGAAGAAGTAAGGAATTCTGTTACAAACATGGTTCGGGATATTAATAGCGTTTCCGATAACCTGCTTGATATTTCGGATAGTACAAGAGACATGAACAGCTCTGTTGAAGAAATTGCTTCTGTTTCAGAGGAAGCTGCGGCTGGCGTACAGGAAATTGCCGCATCAACCGAACAAACCAGCAGCTCGATGGATGAAGTTGCATCAAGCTCCGAACATCTGGTAAAAACAGCAGAAGAGCTGAATGTATTAATTCGCAGATTTAAATTATAGGAGAATGAGAGAGACTGGTTTCTGACCAGCTCTCCGTTTTTACCTGATAAGCTACGATCGTTGTCAATGGAATAACCGAATTGTTGTAAGATTTCATCATTTTCCTTCATTTCAACTAAATATGACCGATATAGATACCATACATACTTTTGCAAGGCCTAGGACTAATATAATATATCCTTAATAGGGAGGTTTTTTATTGCCATTAACAACAGAACAACGGAATCGTTCGGTTACATCCCTGCTGAATGGCACAAATGAATCATTAAAGTCAATTATTCCTCTTGACTACCAATTGTCAAAACCTGGACTGCTTGCCAAGCCGTTGAATATTCAATTTGGTGTATTAATCGGGTTTACAGGAGACCTCAAAGGCAAATTGATTTTATCTGGAGAATTGGACGTTTTTGGAGCGATTGGACAAGCGATGTTTGGCATGGCGATCGAAGGGGAGATGCTGGCATCCTTCAGTGGAGAACTTGGGAACATGCTGGCTGGGAATCTTTCTACCAATATTGTACAAAACGGCATCATGACAGATATCACTGCACCAACCATCATGAATGGGGATACTACTTTATCTGGATATGATAAGGCGATTCACTTGACTGCAAGTTTCGAGAAGTCTGGAAACCTTGATATATACCTTTTAATCGATTGAGTAGTGAATATATGAGTTTTTGACAGGAGACCGAATGTGATTCAGTTTCCTGTTTTTTGGTGGAATTGCATGTAATTGGAGTTAATCCTTTAAAATACCTATTGGATTGCCGATATATAAATTAGGGATTTTAACCTATAAAAATATAGAAGACTAATTGTGCAGTGGGAGTAAATCAGCTATTGTAAAAATAGCCATAAAAAGAATAAAATGGAATCGAGAAAGGAAATGCCCTATGGAGACGGATCAGTACTTAGAAGTGTTTTTAGATGAAAGCCGTGAGCATTTACAGGCAGTGAACGATAACATTCTGGAATTGGAAAAGCAGCCTGAAGATCTGAATCTGGTAAATGAAATTTTTCGTTCAGCCCATACCTTAAAAGGCATGGCCGCAACGATGGGATATGAAGATATTGCTTCGTTGACACATAAAATGGAGAATGTCCTTGATTTGATGCGTAATCATAAATTGAAAGTTTCCACTGAGATTATCGACGTTATCTTTTTAGCTATCGAGTATTTGGAAGATATGGTCAATTCAATCAGTGAAGGAAATGACGGGAAGAAAGATGTATCGGGACTAGTGCAGCGATTGGATCAAATCGAGAAAGGAAATCCAGTTCAAGACAGTACTGAAACCAGGATTGATGCACAGGATCAAGTGGTTAATTCCGATGATCTTGGTCTTGATGAATTCCAGATTACGATTGTGGAACAAGCGAAGGAACAGGGTTTTTTCCCATTTCAAATAACTGTAGAGTTGACCGATGATTGTATTTTAAAAGGTGCACGTGCCTACATGGTTTTTGAGGCTCTTGAAGACTATGGTGAAGTTATCCGCACTAACCCATCTGTCGAAGAGATCGAAGAAGGAAATTTTGCGCAAAGCTTCTCCATGATTTTCCTGTCTGGAAAAGAATCGACAGAAATAAAAACCATTATCGAAAAAGTATCTGAAGTAAAACAAGTTCAAATCGGCAATCTGGTCACAATCTCCAATGCAATAAATCCAGCAGAGCATGAAAGTGTGGAGAATATTGCTGAAACTGCCGCAAAAGAAGAAACGGCAGCTACAACGGAACAATCGAGCCAGACATCGGTGAAAAGCAGCGGATCGAAAACGATTCGTGTTAATCTCGAGAAGATTGATGATTTGCTGAATCTCTTTGAAGAAGTTGTTATTGATCGCAGCAGATTGGAAGTTATAGCAGAAAACATCAGCAGCCATGATCTGACAGAAACCGTCGAGCATATGAGCCGGGTCTCCACCGATATGCAAAGCCTGATTCTAGCGATGCGAATGGTGCCAATCGAACAAGTATTTAATCGGTTCCCACGCATGATAAGAGGGCTTGCTAGAGACTTGAATAAGCAAATAAGCCTTGAAATCTACGGAGCTGATACGGAACTCGACCGTACGGTTATTGATGAAATTGGAGATCCGCTGGTCCATCTCATCCGTAACTCTGTCGATCATGGTATTGAACTGCCGGAAGTACGTCAACAATCTGGAAAGCAGGCGGAAGGCCGATTGATTTTAAGGGCATTCCACAGCGGGAATCATGTTTTTATAGAAATTGAGGATGATGGAGCAGGAATTAACCGGGAGAAGGTTCAGGAAAAAGCAATTGAGAATGGAATTATATCCAGGGATGAAGCGGAAGTTCTGACCGATGATCAGATAGCAGGCTTTATCATGTCATCTGGATTCAGTACTGCAGATAAGGTTTCAGATATATCTGGCCGCGGAGTTGGGCTGGATGTGGTGAAAAACAAAATTGAATCACTTGGTGGTCAAATATCGATTGAAACGAAAGCGGGTAAGGGAAGTATTTTTTCCATACAGCTACCTCTAACGTTATCCATTATCGCAACATTGCTTGTTAAAGTACAGAAGGAAACCTATGCCGTACCATTATCTTCTATCATTGAAACCGTGATACTGAATAAAGAGCAGATCATGTATGCACATGGCAAAAAGGTAATGGACTTCAGAGGTAAAGTGGTGCCAATTGTTTCTTTAGCAGCCGTCTTTGATATTCCGGAAGCAGAGGCACATGAAGGAAATGAGTATTCTGTAATCATTGTCAAAAAAGGGGATAAGCTCACCGGGCTGATTGTTGATTCTTTTATAGGACAGAAAGAGGTTGTCCTTAAATCATTGGGCAATTATCTTGGAGATGTGTTCGCCATCTCAGGTGCGACAATCTTAGGCGATGGAGAGGTTGCCTTAATTATCGATCCCAATGCACTGATTAAATAGAATTGGAGGTTCTAACATGGCAGAAGTGACGAAATTTATTGTATTCAAATTGAAGGATCAATCGTTTGGAGTTGAAGTACAGCAGGTCATTTCAATTGAACGATTGCAAAAGATTACCGAAGTTCCCAGAACATCCGAATTTATTAAAGGGGTGACGGAGCTGCGGGGCGAAACAACGCCAATTATCGATTTAAAGGAACGTCTGTTGATTGATGGGACGGAAATTACAGAGGATAGCCGGATATTAGTTGTATTTGTACAGGATATGCAAGTTGGTCTGATTGTTGATGCGGCAACAGAAGTAAAGGATATTGACCATGATATGATACAGCCTGCACCTAAATTGATAGGAGGGGTTCGAGAAACCTTCCTGAGAGGTGTTGCCAAAATGGACGATAATCTCTTGGTCTTATTGGATTTGGACCGAATCGTTGATTTAGAAGAGACCAATGAATTACGGGAAGTAGTATTAGAGGATTGAGCGGTATAACTTGAAGGGCTTTTCCAATGTCTTAAATGACTTTTGGGAAGCTCTTTTCTTTGTATGAAAATCGAGTTCACAACCGCGATAAAAAATCATTTTGTTGAAAGGCATGCGGCTGGATTCTGCTTTTTTAGTTGAAAGTAAATGGATTAATGAGACAACGTTTTTTGGAAATCTTCATTTACTGCAGGGTCATACGAGTCAATAGATGTCATATTTCCTGGGAAATAATGTAGAATTTCAGTAAATGCTGGATAATAATGTCTAGTTCGCTGAAACAAGTTATTTGAGAATCTGGTTTTTCTCTTTTCCGAGCTGTCGGAAATAGTATGCTATAGTGGAAGAGTAGACGATTTCGATTTAAGTTTATTATGGGAAGTGTCATGTAATGGGGCAGCACAAAAAATATGGTATGAAGGATTTGGCTTTTTGGAAGATAACATTAAGCTTAGCATTTGCTTCTTTTTTTGTCTTTGCGAGCATGTATGTTGTACAGCCGCTTCTGCCGGTATTCGTAAATGAATTTGATATAACGGTATCTGAATCGACGCTTACATTATCGGTTACAATTATTGGACTGATTGTCGGGCTAATTACTCTTGGCTTTCTTTCAGATCGGATTGGCAGAACATTTTTCATTAAATTTTCGCTGATTGGATCCGTTATCCCTTTTTTCGTTATCCCAATCAGTGATTCGTTTTATCTGATTGTCCTGCTGCGTTTTATTCAAGGATTTGCATTGGCAGGTCTGCCAGCTGCTTCGCTAGCTTATTTGAATGAAGAAATCGATCATCGTAGTGTTGGCGTTGCAACAGCCTTATACATATCCAGCAATGCTCTTGGTGGCATGGCGGGAAGGGTGATTACTGGCTATCTAGCCGACCACTTTTCATGGGAAACGGCTTTCTATGTCTTTGCAGCCATTGGATTAGGTATTTTAATAGTTGTCTATTTATCGTTGCCGAAGTCCAGCTGCTTTGAAGCAAGCAGGCAGCCTTTCAAGAAGGATATGGAAGGGATGCTATTCCATATAAAGGATCCCATCATTCTTATTATTATTGGCATTGGAGTTGTGCTGCAGTATTCATTTACATCCATTTGGACCTATTTACCGTTCCATCTTGAGGCAGAGCCTTTTTCCATGTCGCTTGAGGCGGTTTCCTATACTTTCCTTGCCTATGGACTAGGTGTAGTCGGTGCTCCTTTTGCGGGATGGCTGGCAGGTAATTTAGGATTGAAGCAAGTCCGTATGGCGGGGATTGTGGTGATGTCCCTCGGAATATTACTTACATTCAGCCAATCAATCGAAGTGATTATTACCGGGTTATGTATCATGTGCCTTGGCTTTTTTACTACCCATTCATTAACCGCAACATCTGTGACGGAACAGGCAACACACCATAAAGGCAGTGCATCCAGCTTATATTTAGTTGCGTATTATGTTGGTGTCACATTAGGAAGTTCAGCAGCAGGGCCGCTATGGAATAAGACAGGATGGAATGGAGTTGTGCTATTGGCAACAATCTTGCCTGTGATTTATGTAAGCATTGTTGTCGTCATACAGAAACGATTGAGAAGAAAAAGCATGTAATAATATAGGCTATGACATCGGCAAAATGTTCAAATCTGTGGGAAATAATTGTAGAATATGGAAGTTATATAAAGAAAAATCTGGACTAATTCGAATTCTGATTAAAGAATGTTGAATGGTAAACCGGATTTTTTATTTGGCGAAAAAAGTATGTTTAATCCTTATTCATTGAACTGATTATCTTTTTCCTAAAACAAATACCTATTCCATTGATCATGTTAGCCATCATTCCTCTAATCTTTTAGGGTAGGATGATAAACCTTAAACCAAGAAAGATTGGAACAAGTTTGAATAATTGCTTTCGATAGATAAATCGAGTAAAATTACCTAGTTGATTATAGATGAAGTGAGTTGATAATAATGCCCAGACAAATTTGGCTGCTTGTAATTGCAACGGCGATTACGGTTACTGGCGGCTCTTTTTTATGGCCTTTAAATACAATTTTTATTCATAATGAACTTGGAAAGAGCCTTGCTTTCGCCGGGTTTATTTTAATGTTTAACCAAGGTGCATCCATTGTCGGTAATCTGCTTGGAGGTGCCCTTTTTGATAAATACAGTGCCTATAAGACAATTCTGGCAGGTACTTTTATTGCGATGAGTGCTGCAATTGTCCTTGCCTTTAATCATGGGATTGTCGCCTATTCCATTTTGCTTATAATTATTGGATTCGGGAACGGAATAACATGGCCAATCATGTTCGCTATGGCTGGTTCATTGTGGCCTGAGGGAGGACGTAGGGCATATAATGCAGTATACGTGGCACAGAATTTAGGGGTTGCGATTGGAGCATCAATGGGGGGATATATAGCAAGTTTATCCTTTGATTACATTTTTGCTGCAAATGCAGCTGTTTTTGTTATCTTCTTCCTTATTGTATTATTGACATTTAAGGACATGGACAAGGCACAGGATCTTCAAATGGTCACTTCTGTTGTCGGACAAAGAGCGAAGATTCAAAACAAATCTGCATTCAAGGCATTGCTTATTCTGTGCAGTGGTTTTCTATTGATTTGGTGTGCCTATAGTCAATGGGGATCTACGATTGCTTCCCATACGCAGACCATTGGAATTCCATTGGAACAGTATAGTTCTTTATGGGCGATAAATGGTTTTCTTATCTTTCTGGCCCAACCTTTGTTAAAATGGTTTACAGATAGAGTTGCTTCACCGAAACAGCATATCTATATTGGAATGGTAATTCTGATGATCTCTTTTGCCATAGGGATGTTTGCAGAGAATTTTACAATGTTTGCTGCATCGATGGTAATTCTTACGTTAGGAGAAATTCTCGTGTGGCCAGCGATTCCTACACTGGCAAATGAACTGGCTCCGCGCGGCCGGGTTGGCTTTTATCAAGGAATTGTAAACAGCATTGCTTCCGTTGGCAGAATGATTGGCCCGGTACTTGGCGGGTTTATCGTGGACTTTTATAATATGGATCTGCTATTTATCATCCTGTTGATCATCCTGGTGATTCCGTTTATAACGACAAAGGTTTATGACAGACAGGTGGTCAAGGAAAAACAAATACATATGGAAAAGGAGCATACGTATGACAGAACATAATGTTAAGCTTATTGCACTCGATATGGATGGGACATTATTGACAAGTGCGCATGAGGTAACGGTGCGTACACAGCAGGCGATTGAGCAGTCGCTAGCGAAGGGGATACATGTAGTTTTAAGTACAGGACGTGACTTCCGGACCTGTTATCCTTATGCAGAGGAATTGAAATTACAATCCTATCTCGTTACGGCGAATGGCGGTCAAATTTGGACTGTCGAAAAAGAATTGCTGGATCAGCATTTACTAGAAACGGCATTGATTGAAAAACTATATAACCTTGGTACCCAGGTAGGTGTCAATATGTGGATGATTTCAACAAGTGGTGTATTCCGCGATGATATTCCCGAGAATTTTTACGACTATGAATGGTTGAAATTCGGATGTGAATCAACAGATGAACAAAAACTTGATATTATGGTTAAAGAGCTTTCACGCTATAAAGAGCTGGAACTCACCAACTCCCTGCCAACTAATGTTGAGGCCAACCCAAAAGGGGTAAGCAAGGCTAAAGCATTGAAGTTCCTATGCGACAAAATTGGAATAACGATGGAAAATGTCATGGCCGTCGGGGATAGCCTTAATGATATTAAAATGATTCAAGAGGCAGGAATAGGTGTAGCAATGGGCAATGCCCAGGAAGCAATCAAGCAGGTTGCCGATCATACAACAGAGACCAACAATAATGATGGTGTAGCAAAGGCAATCGAAAAATACGTCCTATAACCAGCAAAAACCGGAAAGTGATAGGTGCCTGTCACTTCCCGGTTTTTGTTGTATTTTGTCGAAAGTATGCTTTAGCAAACCGCAATACGGATTCGGTGCCAACTTGATAGCTTTTTTCAGTAATGTATCTGTCATTATTTATATGCCTGAAATCCAATACATGAAGACAGAAACAAATACCGATGCAAGCAGCATGGCAAACAGTGGCCGCAGCGCTTTATCCTTCATGTCCTTCATACTGACATTCAGTCCTAGTCCGACCATGGCAGAGGTAAGGATAAAGGTAGTTTTAAAGCTAATTATCTCCATAACTCCATCCGTTACAGGTATCATGTCTCCCAATATATAGCTGCCGAATAAGCTCATCGCAATAAATCCAAGCAGAAACATTGGGAATTTCACGTTCGTATTACCTGCTTCATCTACAGACTTCCGATTCCTCATCCAGTAGATTAAGATAAAACATAATGGTACAAGCAAAAACACGCGACCTAGCTTGGCGAGCAGCGCCATCGCCAACGCCTCTTCTCCAGCCGGCTCTGCAGCCAGTGCAACATGTGCAAGTTCATGCAGACTGAGTCCAGACCATATGCCGTACTGAATATCTGTTATTGGTAAAAAAGGAAATAGCAGCGCATAGATAATGGAGAAAATTGTCCCTGCTAGCGCGATGATTCCAACACTTATAGCAGTATCATCGTCTTTTGCCTTTACAATTGGTGCAACTGCTGCGATTGCTGCTGCACCGCATACACCTGTTCCAATCCCTAGAAGCAAAGCGATTTGAGAGTTTGCTTTAAACAATTTGGACAAATAGATTGTCAATAGGATGGCAACAGCAATTGTTACAGCACTCTTTAACAGCAGACCGATCCCATCCTGGAAGATGACATCGATATTAAGCTTCAATCCATATAAAATAATAGCGAATCGTAATAAGTATTTCGATGAGAATTCAATCCCCTTGCGGAAAAACTCAGGATATCCAAACAGCTGCCGGTAGGCGACAGCAAGCAAAATAGCACAGGCAAGCGGCCCGATATGACTTAGGCCGGGAAGACATGATAGTACGTATCCCAGCAGTGAAAAAACAAAGGTGAAGCCAATGCCAGCTAACTGCTTTTTCCAATCGTCGAGTCTTTTAGTCAACACGCTCAACACGCTCATATATAATTCTCCTCTTTAAAAGTCTATAACTTAGTATAAGTTCAGTTTTGCCATAAGAAAAATAAATTATTATAATAGTTATGATAAGATAATCTTATTAACGAAAGTATAAAGACTTTTGCTAAGCGTGTTTGGACTCAAACATTCCAGTACAGTAGAAGATAATAGCACCAAGGATAGTGCAGTTTACTGATGGTATATGGAAGCCGGGAACAGCTGGCTTCAGGCAACAGAAACCAACATAAAACGCCAGCAAAGCTTGAATAGCTCATAAAATTATTCGACAAAATTCGGGAAGTGACAGGCACCAGGGGGGATAGGGATGGATCAGCATCTTGTTGTGTTTAGGGAAGTGGCTGAGCGTAAGAGCTTTTCGCGAACGGCAGAGGCATTGCATATGTCACAGCCGGCAGTCAGTCAGTATATTGCATCTTTAGAAAAGGAGCTCGGTGTCCGTCTTCTCGAGCGAAGCAATAAATTCGTAGAGATGAACAAAGCGGGTGAAATCGTTTATAAGTATGCTCAGGAGATACTAAGGAATTATGATCAAATGCAAATACTTGTATCGGATTTAAAAAATGACCCAAGTGGTGAACTGAAAATAGGTGCAAGCTATACAATCGGAGAATATCTTCTCCCAAAAATACTAGCTAGACTACAGGAAAGATACCCGCAAATCGTACCGGAAATAACCATCGGCAATACGGATGAAATTGGTACAAAGCTATTGCACCATGAAATTGATATTGGACTTATTGAAGGTAACTACTCTCATCATCAATTTTCAGAGGAGCAGTTTGCATCCGATCAAATGTATATTATTGCAGGGGAAGGTACATCCTTACAGATAGATGGGCAAGCATCGATAGAAGATTTGGAGAAAGAAACCTGGATTATACGTGAGGAAGGCTCGGGAACCCGCAAAGTAGTCGAGGACTTTCTGGACATGCATCATATAAAGCCAAAACGAATGCTGACATTTGGAAGTACGCAGACGATTAAAGAGGGCGTTGAGTCCGGATTGGGCATTAGCTTGCTTTCTAGCCTTACATTTGCAAAGGAGATCGAACTAGGAAGAATCCAAAAGCTTTCGGTCGATGGCACACCAATTCAGCGAAAATTTTCTATTATCAAAAACTACCATGAATTCCACCCAAAGGCATTGGATGTTTTTGAAAACCTCGTGAAGCAGATATGATAAATCAGGGCGGCATGCCCTTACATTGTCGCTGAAAAAGGAGTATAATAAAAAGTGTAGAAGGAAAGGGGATGCTATTATGTCATTTTCTAGAGGACCAAAGGAACCGGTTCCTGAAGTGGAAACCAATGTATGGTCATGTACGAGTGATGATTGCCAGGGCTGGATGAGGGAATCATACAGCTTCAACGAAGAGCCTGCATGTCCATTATGCAATTCAACGATGGAACGAGAAGTTCGAGTTATTCCGGAGATGAAGTAGAAATAGTATCTCTAAAAAGCTGAAGCTATTCTTATGAAATCATAGTACAATACATGCAAGTATTCGAACGTTGGGAATCCAGCGTTTTTTCTTATAGCTTCAGCTTAAAAAACCTCTGAGCCGATTTTGGTCAGGGGTTTTTAAATATGTTTTGAAGCATTTACTGCATGGCAAGGCTCTCGACTAATCCTCCAAACCTTCATTTGTTGTGTTTTAATTATTGGAATAATTAAACTTATTTTGTTATACTCTAAAACTAGAGTGACGGACACCAAGTTCTTCATCAATTAATTGTAATCGCTTACAATAAAGAGGAGGAATTTATTTAATGAGGTATGCCAACCCAAATACTGAAGGAGCACTAGTACACTTTAAAGAAAGATATGATAATTTTATTGGTGGTGAATATCGCCCCCCTGCAAATGGAAAATACTTTGAAAATGTCAGCCCTGTAACAGGCAAGGTTTTCTGTGAAGTTGCCAGGTCTACCAAGGAGGATGTCGAGGCTGCCCTGGATGCAGCGCATGCAGCTAAGGAGGAGTGGGGCAAAACATCTGTCACAGAAAGGTCAGTCATATTGAATAAAATAGCTGACCGTCTGGAAGAGAACCTGGAGATGCTGGCCGTTGCAGAGACCTGGGATAATGGAAAAGCTGTCAGAGAAACATTGGCTGCGGATATGCCATTGGCGGTTGATCATTTTCGATATTTTGCGGGAGTTATTCGGGCACAAGAAGGTGGAATCAGCCAGATCGACCATGATACGGTTGCCTACCACTTTCATGAACCGCTTGGGGTTGTAGGGCAAATAATACCGTGGAATTTCCCTATTTTAATGGCTGTATGGAAATTGGCGCCGGCTCTTGCTGCGGGTAACTGTGTGGTACTGAAACCAGCAGAACAGACACCAGCCTCGATCCATGTCCTGATAGAACAAATAAAAGACTTGCTTCCTCCAGGAGTAATCAATATTGTAAATGGCTTTGGTGTGGAAGCTGGTAAGCCCCTTGCATCAAACAGCCGGATTTCGAAAATTGCCTTTACGGGTGAAACAACGACCGGACGTTTAATCATGCAATATGCCTCGGAAAATATCATACCAGTGACATTAGAGCTTGGAGGAAAATCGCCAAATATCTTTTTTGAAGATGTAATGGATGAAGAGGACGGATTCCTGGACAAAGCAATTGAAGGAATGGTTATGTTCGCTCTCAATCAAGGGGAAGTTTGTACCTGTCCGTCCCGTGCCCTTGTCCATGAATCGATTTACGACAAATTTATGGATAAGGCAATCGAGCGTGTCAATCAAATCAAAATTGGCCATCCGCTTGATACAGAAACAATGATGGGGGCTCAAGCTTCCGAGGAACAAATGGAAAAAATCAAATCCTATTTGGATATCGGCAAACAGGAGGGTGCCGAAGTAATAGTCGGCGGTAATGTCAATAAACTGGAGGATGAGCTGGAAAGTGGCTATTATGTAGAGCCGACAATCTTTAAAGGCGATAATAAGATGCGCATTTTCCAAGAAGAAATCTTTGGTCCAGTCCTTTCTGTAACAACGTTTAAAGATAAAGAGGAAGCAATGGAAATTGCAAATGACACCCTATATGGTCTAGGTGCAGGAATCTGGACTCGTAATATCAACACGGCTTACCGATTCGGAAGGGGAATCCAGGCTGGCCGTGTATGGACCAACTGCTATCATCAATATCCGGCACATGCAGCATTCGGCGGCTATAAGAAGTCTGGTATTGGCAGAGAAAATCATTTGATGATGCTTGGTCATTATCAGCAGACAAAGAATCTGCTGATTAGCTATAGCGAGGGAGCAGCAGGATTGTTCTAAGAAAGGGTGTGACAAATGGCTGAACGTGTGAAGGCGACTGAAGCGGCACTGACATTAATAGAGAACTTGAAGGCAGCGCATGGGCCGCTAATGTTTCATCAGTCTGGTGGCTGCTGTGACGGCAGCTCACCAATGTGCTACCCAAGAGATGAATTTCGGACCGGTGAATCAGACATACTGCTTGGAGAAATAGGGGGAACTCCGTTTTATATTTCCAAAGATCAATATGAGTATTGGAAACATACACAGCTGATTATCGATGCAGTAAAGGGGAGAGGCGGGATGTTCTCCCTGGAAGGTCCGGAGGGGAAGCGGTTTCTGACAAGGTCACGTGTATTTACGGAAGAGGAATTAAAAGCGGATGATATAGAATGAAAATTTCTATATTTAGATTATATTTCGAGTATGTCAATCATGGTAAACAAATTCTATCCATACAAATCTGATTGTATGCTGAGATTTGAAGATTTCTCTAATAAGAATTTAAATGAGTGCAGCGCTTAAAAAAATCGCTCTTGTAATTATATGTGAATTCATGTAGAATAAATTAACTGAAAATTTAGATTGGTAATACGCACGATAAATTGGGAGGTGGAATCGATGGTAACTGTTAAAATGCTAAAGCCCTATTATGTCAAAACAGAACAGGAATCTATTCGGGTCATATTGGCATATCAATATTTTTCTGTCATGATCAACAAAAAGGTTTATCAGTTCATCCCGGTTGAGTCCAATGAAATACGGATTAATCGAAAGACGAAAAAGGTTGAAAATACCGAAGCAGTTTTTGCCTTTCAAAATGGTAAAGATATTGTAAATGTGCCAATGTCCAAGCTCATCTCCATCCCTGATTTCTTGCAGCAGCTCCATTCAATTGCTGAATCGTATTACCAAAATGAATCTGAATTAAGTAAGACAGAACAGGAGAAAGCAATTGCCCTTCTGATTGATGATCTTGAAAAAGATAACTTGAAAAGATTGATAGATAGAGCGCTTGACCTTCGGGATAAGAAATCATTTTACGCTCTATCAAAACAATTATAAAAGAGTGCGTATTCTTGGTTTAACCAAAAAATCCAGGCTATGATTCAAAATTCTTCAGTTAGAATTTGAATTCGCCCGGATTTTTTATTGGAGTCTAAAAGGATTCTGTTTATTTAAGTTGTTTCAGTACATTGGTAACGTTGACCACGGCTGGATTTGGATCTCTGCCCTGTGCTTTCTCAACCATCATGGCAATAAGAATATCCTGGTCTTCAGTTGGATAGGCAACAAACCATCTGTTCTCATCACCTGACTCTTCTGGGGTGAGCTTCAGTTCAGCCGTTCCTGTCTTACCGGAAACGGGGAAACCTGCGTCCTGAGCATATTTACCAGTTCCCTCCGTAACGACTTTTCGGAGCGTATCCTTGATCTTTGTTGCCTGATCAGCTGTAATCAATCCTTCTTTCCATACCTGGGAAGCTTCTTCACTGGTAAGGAAGGTTGGTTTGATCATGTTGCCACCATTCAGGAAAGTGGTATACGTTGTTGCCAGGTGAAGGGCAGTCATTTCCAGTTCACCTTGTCCGTAGCTAGTATTAGCAGCAAGAACTTCATCATTCAGTTCACCGCTTGCTGAGATGGTCGACTGGGTTACCGGATATTCGTAAGGGAATTCCTCACCAATACCAAATTCCTTCAATCCAGCTGCCAAAGCATCTGCACCCATCTCGACGGATCTTTGTGCAAAATAGATATTATCCGATCTGATCAGCGCATTTTCCAAGTCTACCGGCCCGTTGGAAGTGGAGACCCTTGTCACTTCATAATTCCCCCATCCCTCTCCATTACTCCAGGTAAGGCCTTCGATTTCATTTCCCTCGCCCCATTTAATGCTGCCATTTTTCAACCCGATCGCTCCTGTTACTGGTTTAATGACTGAGCCAGGTGCGAAGGTGGAGGAGAAACGATTGAGCAACGGAGTCTGTTCGTCGTTTTCCAGTTGTTCCCAGAAATTCCCGGATGTACCGTAGAGCGCTTCATTTGGATCAAAGGAAGGGCTGCTTACCAGTGCCAGTGTTTCACCTGTTTTCGGATGAATGGCGGCAGCTGTTCCAGCATCTTCATCGAATGAGTCAAACAATTTCTCCTGTACGTTAATATCAATCGTTACTGTGATGGTTTCTCCATCTTCAACAGGAGTCTCAGCAAGAACGATTTCTTCCTGGCCATCTTTATTGATAACAATTTTGGCCCCTTTTTTTCCTTTGAGTTGTTCCTCATATAATTGCTCAAGTCCACGTGAACCGATTTTGTCATTTGCACTGTATTGAGAAGAATCTAGTTCTTCCAGGTCTTCGGCAGTAATATCACGAATATAGCCAACCAGATGTGCGGCAGCTTCACCGGCAGGATAGATACGCCCGGTAATTTCTCTGCGCTGTACCCCTTCAATTGCCATCAGATCGGAAAGCAGTTCCTCTTCTGTTGGCATGACATTTTTAAGCGGAACGAACAGATTATCTTCAACCCAGCCTGCGCTTAAAGCATTATCAATTGCCTCTGTACTCATCCCAAGCAGGTCGGCAATCTGCGCTTTTGCCTGATCCGGGTTAGTCATTTCACCCGGGACAACGCCAACTTCATAAATAATGTCATTGATTGCGAGTGGCATTTGGTTACGGTCGAGGATTTCGCCGCGCTTTGGTGCTGTTGACTGGATATCGATCTCCCCGCCATCTTTCAAGTCAGGGAAAATATAGCCTGGATCCCATTCTACATACCAATTGGGTTCCTCCTCATCATCGCCCTCCTGTACAAGTGTAGCTTCATAATCATAAGTAACCGGACCGGCGAGTGTTTCCATAGACACACTGAAAGGCAGTGTTGCACTACCTTCCTCCATGGCTGTTTCCAGTTCTTCTTCACTTAATTTCTTATAATCTATCTTCAGGTCAGAGACACCAAGGTCATTGAATATTTTCTCTGTACGCAATGCCGATTGATCTTCGGGATAGGCTTCTTTTGCGCTGGAAGAGAACAGCCCATACATTTCCTCATAGTTCCCTTCGTTCCAAAGCTTGACATAATCTCCGAACCGCTCATTCGGTGTGACCTGATCATCATTGGAACAAGCTGCTGTAAACAACAGAACAGTAAATAAAATAACTAATCGTTTCATTATAGAAAAAACCCCCATTAATATTCTATCTATAGTATAGCAAATATCCGGTACAAAAATTTGTATGGAGAACAAAAAAGTCACACTGCAGGATTCACAGGTGACTTTGTTTGTACAAGTTAGTTTGCATTCATATGGTTATTGATTTCGGTTGTGATTCGACTGAATTCGGAATCAGGTACAATATAGTACCAAATATTGCCGATTGTTTGACCAGAACCGCTGATTTCCATTGTAGTTACATTCTTTCTGGCACCAGCATAGTTATTAAAGATGGTCGTTAACCTCTTCATATCGAGATCTGTTTGAACATTGTCACCCAGTATGGTCAAAATTTCTCCTACTTTTGTTATGCTGGAAAAGCTGGCCGCTTCGTTCATAGCCGCTGTAATGACATCCCTTTGGCGCTCGTTACGTCCCATATCTCCGCGAGGATCTTCCTTGCGCATCCGGATATAGCTCAATGCTTCTTCGCCATTTAGTGTAATTTGTCCTTCCTGGAAATTGTCTCCGCCGCTTGAAAAAGCAGTACTATTGGTCACGGTAACGCCACCAAGTGCATCGATTCCCTGTTGGAAGCCTTCCATATTCACACGTGCATATGCATGAACAGGCAGGTCAAAAGCTTCTTCGACAGTCTGGACAGACAGCTCTGTACCGCCGAAAGCATAGGCGTGGTTTATTTTATCCATCCCACGGTCTGGAATATTTACGTACGTGTCTCTTGGGATGCTCAGCATGATCATCGAATCGGTTTTGGGATTGATGGACATAAGTATCATGGTATCTGAACGGCCTTTGTCTCCGGAACGTTCATCAACTCCGAGCAGTAGTACATTGATGGAATCCTTCTCTTTAAAAAGATTTTCTACTTCCTTCTCCCGCTCTGGATCCCTGTCCAGTGGATTGTGCATTGTTTCCACGGTAGCTCCGACCTGGTTCCATACATATAAGCCATAGCCGCCAGCTAAAAGAATGATTGCCAAAATGATCCCGCCGACCCATAAGGGCCATTTCCGTCTTTTTTTATGTTGCTTTTTTTCAGCTCTTGTTACCACTCTCGTATTCTCCTCTTTATTAAAGTTCATTTATTTTGATGGATTATAAGTCTTTTTGACTAGTAGTTCATGAGAAAATGTATCGAATCTTGGGTAAATTATAGCTGAAATGGCGAATTAAGTCTATCAAATTCGATAAAACAATACATAAATTCTGAAAGATTATTTTCTCAAAGATTGTTGTTTTTACATAAAATATATAAACTGCGACGTAATTTGATGATGAGCTTATCTCCACTCCGGAAATACACTGCGCTTTCCGCGGGCTCGCACTAAGCCTCCTCGCTCGCAAAGTTCGCTCTCTGTGGGGTCTTAGCGTCTTCGCTTTCCCGCAGGACAAGGAAGGCTGCGGCAGCAAGACATCGCACGCAGAAATTGCGAATGCAATTTCAAGGAGTCTCCGTGTATTTCCTGCGCTGTGATTTAGCTTGCTGAATCAAATTACTGATATTCGATTCGATGTAATTTAATGATATGCTTTATCCCACTCCGGAAATACACTACGCTTTCCGCGGGCTCGCGCTAAGCCTCCTCGCTCGCAAAGTTCGCTCTCTGTGGGGTCTTAGCGTCTACGCTTTTCCCGCAGGAGTCTCCGTGTATTTCCTCCGTTAAGATTTAGCTTTCTGAATCGAATTACTGTTATTCAATTATTAGGCTGATTGATTGGAGCGCAGGGCAGTCGACTCCAGCGGGAAAAGCAACGGCTGAAGATCCCGCAAGAAGCCGGGCTTGCTTCTGAGGAAGCTGAAGCGTTGCCCGCGGAAAGCGACTGCCCGGAGCGGAAATCGACGGATGCTGTTATCGAGCAGAGTATCCATTTATTTAAGATGGGATGAGATTGGTAAGCAAGAAATCAGCATAGCATCTCCTTTTTTCGACTCCAGCGCGGAAAAGCGACTGCCCGGAGCGGAAATCGGCAGAGTCTGTTATGTCGCAGTTTCTACCAAATACAAATTAAGAAATAGCAACAATACTTACGAAAAGAGGCTTCTGGAATTGCTTAAGAAGGGGGATGGGTATTTGTTAATGCACCACTATTATTCATCCTTCTGTGAAACTGGCAAAGCAGTAATGATGTAACGTTCAGGGGCACTACCAATAAATGAGAAGGGGTAGCATGTTGTCAACGTCAGAACTTCTTTATCATGGGGAACAATGATAGTGCGGTCGTCTGCATCAACTATTTTTGTTTCAGATATCTTATAGCTGAATTCTCCGTAAGATAGCTTTATCGTCAGGATATCGCCAATAAGCAGCTCTCCCATCCTCCGAAAAACTGTATCCCTGTGTCCGGATAAGACAATTTGATCATTCTGCTCGGGATAGGCAGTTCCTGCATAGTGTCCGACACCTTTGGCGAGTTCATCTTCATCGGTACCCTCAACAATGGGAAGATCGGATTCCAGTTTCGGAATGTGCAGGATGCCGACTGTTTCACCTGTCTGTGGTGAAAAAGATGTTGCTGATTTGCCGGACCCGTCATCAACCTCTTGGAAGGGTTCTGCTTCCAATAATGCTATGGCCTTATCCATAGTATCTTTCTGAGCGGATTCCATCTGAAAAAAGGAATATCCGCCATAGGCTAGAATAATCAATCCAATAATGATGAAAAGAACAGATAACTTATTCATGGGACAATCTCCTCAAATCTGCATATATTTTATTCCGCGAAGTTCATTGGAATTTCAGCAGGTACCCCTATACAACTCAACCGTCAATGTTCATTATAAAGGATTAATTTATAATTAAAAAACGAAAAATGAGATAGATGGAGATAAACTTAGTAAATTAAAGAAAACTGTTCTTAATCAAGAAAAAACGAACGAATTTAAGGGTTTTCATTATGGTAAATATAACCTATACTGCGGTTAGTTGTTCTTTATAAGAAACGAAAATGAACTTTGAAAAGAACAATCGGTTATTTATCCAGATACATAGAAAGGAGGATTATCGCTGTGGCAAGTCTTGTCCGTTGATGCACTACTCCAATTGTACGGCAATCTTCAGCATCCGTACATAGGAAAATGAAGCAATTCATTTCCAACAGCGAAGATCAAAAGCAATATGGGGAGTAATTAAAAATTATAATTTATCAGGAGGAGTTCAAATGAGCATTAAGAAAAAATTAGGTATGGGTGCAGCAACAGCGGCATTGGGAATAGCTTTGGTCGGTGGAGGGACATTTGCATACTTTAATGATGTAGAAGCAACAAATAGTACGTTTGCAGCTGGTACGCTGGATTTAGCTGCCAATCCGACAACAATTATTGACGTTGCTAACATAAAGCCTGGCGACACGATGGTTCGCGAATTTGTTTTAGAAAATAACGGTACTTTAGATATTTCAACAATAGATTTATCTACTGCATATTCAGTGACCGATGCAAAAGGTGACAATGTTGAAGACTTTGGTAAACATATTAAGGTGCTATTCCTTGAAAACGCAGATAAGACCGGTGATGGCTGGGTGATTGGGGATTATAATGATGTCATTTCCGAGACGACTCTATATGATTTACAGAACATGACACCAGATGCGGCAGAGAATCTCCAAAGCTGGATCACTTGGTTCTTGGGGCTAAACGGTGAAGATAGCGGTATGGATGCAGGGACGAGTGACCAAATGTATGTAGCATTCGAATTTGTTGATAACGGTGAAGACCAAAACGAATTCCAAGGTGATGCTCTTGAGCTTGAATGGACGTTTACTGCACACCAAACGGAAGGCGAGTTAAAATAATTTAAATAGAAAAAATGATTCTTATTCAGAGAGGGGATCCCCCTTTCTGAATAAATCATATTTTAATACTGTGATATACATACAAAGAGTTAAGGAGGTAAAAAATGAATTTCAAAAAGAAATTAGGTATGGGACTTGCAATTGCTGCGCTTGGATTCAGTCTAATTGGCGGTGGCACATTTGCCTTCTTCAGTGATACGGAAGAGACTCATAACAGATTTACTTCAGGTACGCTGGATTTGATTCTCAAATCAAAGGATGATTCGGAAGTGGTTGATGTGAACCTGGAGAATTTGAAGCCTGGTGATTGGAAGGTTCATCAATTCCGCCTCTATAATAAAGGGACTCTAAATTTCAAAGATGTGAAACTAAACGTGGATTACACAGAAACTGATACGAATAATAATAACAATGGTGAAGATTTCGCCGATCACATACTGATTCAGATTACGAACACTGAAACGAATAAAAAAATAGTAGAGTGGACACCGTTAAGCCAACTGGATGATGTGGTATTATCTGAAAACCTTGGGGCAGGAGAAAGAGATATACTTCGTACAAACTTTAAATTCCAAGACAACGGGGAAAATCAGAATGTATTCATGGGAGATAGTCTGGACTTCAATCTGATATTTGAAGCAAGCCAGGAAGACGGAGAAGTTATGGATTAATACAATGGGAAGGGTTACCCTCTTCTTTTTACCAGTGATTCTCCGGATTCTCCTGATGTGACTGCAGGTTTTCTATTTTCTTTGTTTTATTAAGGGTTGCAAACCGGATTTGAATTTTTAATAAAGCCAAGTAAATAAGGAGGATACCCATTTGCGCATGAGACGTATACGAAAGTTCCAAACGAACAAAAAGTTCCGGCTTTTGCTGAAAACGTTGGCCATTTGTTACATAGCCTTTTTATCGTTAAGCTTTTTATCCTCTAATACTATTGCATATTATAACAAGGCGAAGGAAACAAATTTCACCCTGAATGCCGGAACCTGGTGGGACGGGAGTGAACTTAAATTTACGGGTAAGGGAAATCAAAATATCAAATCCTGCCCGGAAACGGAAATAGCCGTTGAGATAAAAAATATCGGAAAATCAATGGCAGGAGATACTGTTTATAAAGTGTACTATGCAGAAACCGGAAATCCGAAGAAGCAGGGAGAGTTAGCGGCGGAAGGAAAGATTGCAGCTTTAGCAGAGGGAGAGACTTCTGATCTAAAGCATATGGCCGGACAGGAAGGCTTCTATACTTTCAAGATTATTCAAAGGCCCGATTATGAGGGGAAAAGTAAAGATGAATGGAGTGAAAAAGTAAAGGTCAAATGTAAAGATGAAAAAGAACATAAACCAGAGGATAAGAAGATAGAAGAACAAGGGAAAACTGAAGAAAAGACAGTGAAACCATCTGAAGAACAACCGGAAACATCAGAAACAACAGAAGAAGCTGAAAAAGAATCAAAGGAATCTGAAGAGAGTGAAGAACCTGAAGAGCCCATAAGTAAGGATGACGATTCAGAACAGGAAAAGGAAAATGAAAATACAGAAAAAAATGCTGAAACACAAGCGGATACGGAAGGAAATTCAGGCAGTTCTATACAGTCGGAAGCCAAACAATCGGAGCCAGTAAAGGCAGAAAAAGGAACTGAAGAAACAGGGGAGGATACAATAAATGAAGAAACTAAATAAAAGAATCGTATTGAGGTGGCTCAATAACATAACAACAACCATTCTATTTATCCTGATGATCGGCATGCTATTTCTGGTCGTGTCATCTAAGGTTTCTGGCGGGGAACCGCAAGCATTCGGCTATCAATTGAAAACGGTCCTTTCCGGTTCGATGGAGCCAGGCATTAAAACCGGTTCCATCATAGCAGTCAAACCGGGTGGCGACATGAGCAGATTCAAAGAGAATGATGTCATCACATTCATGGAAGAGGACAATAAGCTGATCACACACCGGGTTACAGAAGTAGTCCAAAGCGGTGAAAATGTGATGTACCGTACAAAAGGTGACAATAACAATGCAGAGGACATGGATCCAGTGCTTTCGGAAAATGTAGTGGCAGTGTATACCGGGTTTACCATACCATATATCGGCTATCTTGTTAATTTCGCACAGACTCAGAATGGGGCATTTATGCTCCTGATTCCTGGGATTCTACTAATAGCCTATGCAGGCTTTACAATCTGGCAGGCCATCCGGCAAATTGAATTGACAAACAAGAATAGTGAACATGATGGGAAAGAAAAGAGTGCAGCGCAGTAAAAATCTGGTTTTTCTGCATTAAAGGGGGCGATTATTTGCATAAGTGGATGTCGATCATAATGTCAGCAGTCTTATTGCTAATCATTGTTATACCGATTCATTCTCTAGCTGATGAAGGTGGCGAGGATAATGAAGAACAACCAAGAACTTCTGAAATAGATATTAGCCTGTCACCAAGTGATGTGCTGTTTGATATTACCAACATGAAGCCAGGTGACTGGGCGCCACGGACAATCATCGTTCAAAATTCAGGAATCCTTGACTTTTCATACCAAATGGAACTGCGCAATGATGGCAGCCAAAAGTTGTTCAATGAACTGATGATGGAAATAACAGATGTGGAGGGAGAACTTTATAATGGTAAGCTGGCTGAATTTGATGTATTGCCTATAAGGGATATTGAAGCTGGAAAAGAAGAAGAATTAACGATAACTATCCGATTTCCGGAACATCTCGGTAATGAATTTCAGGGAACAAATTCGGCATTTGCTTTCCTTTTCACGGCAGAAGGTGCCGAACAAGCGGATTCATCAGACAAAGATGAACAAATTGTTGAAGGTGCGGTAAGCGGTGGAGATGGTTCTTCGGGTGGATTATCATTACCGGAAACGGCAACGAACATTTTCAATGTGCTTATTTTAGGAGGCATCTTCCTGGTAATAGGATTTCTTATCTTATTATTAAACCGTAGAAGAGTAACGGATCGTTCCTAATCTGCCAATCGACTAAATTGGCCCCTTAGACCTTACAAAACTAGTCTGTATACGACAAAACAAGTCACACAAACATTGCCATATTTATAGTATCATAGTCATATAAATAATCGAAATCCTCAGTAAAGGGCAAACCTATTGAAAAATAGGGACGCAAAGTCACGGGTCTAAAGTATTAAACTATGACGGCTGGATTGTCTGGATAAAAAAATGGGGGACTAATTTTGGAAAAAACAATTGATAATGTAGCAGTTGATCAAGAGTGGGTATTGCTAATTAAGAATGCAAAGAGATTAGGTTTGACTATGGAGGAGATACGACAATTTCTGCTCGGTGCAGGGCAAAAGGCATAATTTTCAAGAAATACCGTACTTTATATAGAACTATTCACTGTAATTATGATATAATCTGCAGTGAAAGTGGGTGAGAGCTTGATCGGTGAAAAAATAAAAAGACTGCGGCAAGAAAAGCGAATGTCCATTTCCGAGCTTGCTGAAAAAGCTGGAGTGGCCAAATCATACTTAAGTTCAATCGAAAGAAATCTTCAATCCAATCCATCGATCCAGTTTATTGAGAAAATCAGTAGTGTACTTGGTGTCTCGGTAAATGAAATCATCAATGATTATAATTCTGAAGATATTGCTGAACTTGACAGTGAGTGGATGCAGATCGTGCAGGAAGCAATGAAATCAGGAGTTTCCAAAGAACAGTTCAAGGAATATCTGGAATTTAATAAATGGCGACAGAATCAGGATAATTAGCCCTCAAACCGTCGAGCTGACCGCTTAACGGTTTTTTGTTGTGGAAAAAAAACGAAAGAAAAGATGTAACATTTTAGCTCCAGCTGCGTTATAACATACTGAAGGGGGCGGTGCTGATTGAAAAAATACATATTTGAAGAATTGTTTGAGCAGTATCAGCTCCCGCTGTATAGATATCTAATGCAAATGAGCAGGAATCGGGAAACAGCCGAAGAACTATTGCAGGAGACTTTTTACCGGGCAATGGTATCGTTGAAAGTGAAAAATATGTATCAGGCAAAGGCATGGCTGTTCAAAGTGGCGCGGAATCTTTATATCGATTCTCTGAGAAAAGCCAAGTCAGAGCGGCGTATGGTGGAAGAAGTGAAGCGGGGGCATATTCCCGTCAGTGATATTGGAAATCCGGAAGAACAACTGGAGAGAAAAACACGGCAGGAGGAACTGGAGGAAGTGATGGCATTGCTTCCCGAACGAATGAGAACAATCCTCTACTTGAGGGAAATCCAAGGTTTTACATACAAAGAGCTTCAGACCGCCATGAATCTCTCGGAAGGTCAGGTCAAAATCATATTACATAGAGCAAGAGAGACGTTCCGGCAATATGACTTAAAGCTTAGTGGAAGGAGACTGGGACATGAAGATGAAAGAAGATAAGGTGCTGAAAGACTGGAAGAATGACGAAACTGGAATGGATAAAAAATTTGCGCGCCGTATCGTATGGCGAACCAGATTATCGCTAGGTTTGACGGTGCTTAGGACATTATTTGTGATTTTGTTCTTGTATATTCTATATATCATACCAGTGTCGATCTATTATCATGCTTCCGGAAAAGAGGCGGAATTTGACCGGCTCGTAACAACTTTGGTGGAGACGAGGCACCCTGCCATTTCTGTAGATAAATCTTCTGTAGGCAATACGGAGATTAATCCCTTGCTAACCCAGCATACAACACTTGCAATTTACAAAAAGATTGGTGATTGGGAAGTGATCGTCGGTGAAGTAACAGCAAGGAAAATGCTGTTTGGGAAAGTGTCATATACAATCGATTTTAATCAGAAGTATTTGAACTTGGATAATGGCAATTCCTTCGCAGTTTCTCCAGATTTGCTCGGGGAAAAGCTGGTAGATAGTCAAGGAGATACAACAAAAAATCAGATCCGGGAGCAGCTTAATATGGTGGAAGACGGTTTCGTTGCACAGATTCAATTTTCCACAAAGGAAAGCATGTCACCAGAAGGAATGCGTGAAGTTTTGGAAGACTACGATGTGAATATCCAGCAAATGCCCGTCTATGGCGGAGAGTTAACAGAAGTGGAGTCGCCATCCGGAAAAGCTGGCCAGTTCACATTTGTACCATCACTCATGCTCACTCCTGCTTTGAGATTTGGAGAGAACAGCAGATCCTTTTCATCTGATGGTTCCTTATCCACAGGTGACAGTCTGGATGACGCAATAGATCAGTTTATTGAAAATATGGATTGGCTGATCGAGACCGGGAATTATCGGGATAGGGACCTTGATAAACAACGTCTCGAATATATGAAAGAAAATGGTGTGAAAGTGTTTGGAGCAACGGTTACAGGGCCGGTACGGGAGGTCGAAAAGCTAATCGAGGAGGATTCGTTTCACCAATTTTACCTTGGCGGGATAGAAGTCTGGAATTGGCATAGTGTGCAATAGTTAGGTGGTGGAAAAATATTTAAAAAAAGCTATACTGGTAAAAGAAATAAAATTCCGAAAGCGGGGCGGTTCAGGCTCCAATAGTAACGTTTCTTTTGGAGCATAGAAAGGAAAGCATCGAAAATGAGTGTGAAAAAGCTTCTGTATTGGTTATTGCCGATCGGCTGGATGGGAGTCATCTTCTATTCCTCTGCGACGCCATATGAAAAACAGGATATCAAACCGTTTCTTGGCTCTATTCAGCTGGATTTTATGGAGCCTGTGCTGGAATGGATCTCATTTACATATCATCATTCTATTATCAGTGTGGACGAGCTCGGTGTTAATGGTTTTATCGAATTCTTTATTAGAAAAGGCGCTCATGTGACAGTGTTTTTCCTGCTTGCCTGCTTTTTCTGCATCGCCTTAAAGAAGACTACAAAGCTGGATTTGTCACGAATACTCGCTTGGTCATTTCTGCTTACTGTACTTTTTGCTGTTTCAGATGAATGGCATCAGGGTATGACTCCTAATAGGACCCCATATGCTGGAGATGTATTGCTGGATAGTTTGGGTGCTGCACTTGCTATGATTCTCATCTTTTTTTGGAATAAATTTCGAGACGGACAGAAAAACGTTTGAATGTGTCGAATGTTTTTGTGAATTTAGAGATAATTTTATTTTTATTGACAAAAAAAGACACAAACCTGTCTAGGAATATGATATAGTTCTGATAGCTAGTAAACTAGCAGAGATAGTTTTGTGGAAAACTCGTAAAAAGGCGGGAAAAGAAATGGTTGAGCAAGAACAGTATAAAAATATGCTGAAACGTATGATCAGCGAAACGGAAGATTGTAAAATCCGTAGCTCTGAAGAAATGATCAGAATGCTGGTCAATGAACTGGCAAGAAATAAGAATCTTGAAAAATATACACAATCGCTTGTAAAATAGAAACTGCATCCTCTCCGTGAGAATGCAGTTTTTTTTGTTCAGTTCATATCTGTAGCCGTGATATCGATTTCCACATATTTATTTCCGGTGGCTTTAATCTGTGCTTGGTCATTCGTCAGGTCAATGAGCCAATCTTTGAACGCATCTTGTTCTTGATCTTTAACGTAAACGATAAACTCCACTTTTTCGAGATAATGAATCGTTTCCAGTATATGATCTGAATTTCGCAGCACATTTTCCAGCTTTCCTAATAGCCCATAATCAACCTTTATTGAGAAACCTTGCATCAATTGTCTTTCGACAACACCAGTTTCATTTATAGCATGAGACGTGGTGCTGCCATAAGCACGAATAAGCCCTCCGGCACCAAGCTTAATGCCTCCAAAATATCTGGTTACCACTACGGCCGTGTCCTTTAAGTGCTGCTTTTTCAGAACTTCGAGAATCGGTACGCCTGCAGTACCGCTAGGCTCTCCATCATCATTGGCTTTTTGGATCTGGTCATGCTCACCGATAATATATGCTGAACAGTTATGTGTTGCATCATGGTGTTTTTTCTTTATCTCTTGAATAAAGTCATGGGCAGCTTCTTCACTCTCCACACGCCGTACATATCCGATGAATCGGGATTTTTGTATGATTTGCTGACCATTTCCTTCACGTTTTACAGTATAATAGTTTTTCAGCATCTTGATTTTCTCTCCTTAAACGCACATTATAGAAGGTAGAAATAGTTAAATAAATTATTTGAAGGCAATAAATAACCATTTAAGGATAATATTTCCTGAATATAGGGAAAAGACCCTACAAAAAAAGTTAAGATATACGAATAATTATATCATAGATTGGTGGATAACTATGGCGGTTAAAATAAGTGAAAAGGCTTTGGACCATGTCATTGATGAAATGATCGACGTCGTTGAAAATAGCAAGGACGAAATTTTCAATATCAGCGAAGAAGCACGCAAGGAACATGAACACCTTGTTAAAGAGCTGAAAATAACCAAAGAAAAGGTGCTTCGGCATATTGAGAATGGGGATCAGCTTGAAGAAAGGGTCCGATTTTCACGGCAGCGATTGGCAGAAGTGAGCAAATACTTTGAGCGATACACAGAGGCAGAGATACGAGAGGTATATGAGAATACCCATCTAATGCAGACAAATCTTGCCATGCTTCGTCAGGAAGAAAGAGTATTGCGCAATAAGCGGGATGAATTGGAAAGAAGACTAATGACCTTATCACATACAATCGATCGGGCTGAAGGATTGGCCGGCAAAATTTCCGTAATTCTTACCTACTTACAAGATGATTTCAGGCAAGTTAACGAAATGATAGAAAACGCAAAGGAAAAACAGGAGTTTGGCCTTAAAATAATCGAAGCACAGGAGGATGAGCGCAGAAAGATATCGAGAGAAATTCACGATGGACCTGCACAAATGCTTGCTAATATCCTGCTTCGATCCGAACTGATGGAACGCACGGTACGGGACGGGACAGCAGAACAGGCAATAGCCGAAATAAGAAGTGTCAGAGAAATGGTTCGGTCTTCTTTATATGAGGTCAGAAGAATAATCTATGACCTCCGGCCGATGGCTTTGGATGACCTTGGACTAGTCCCTACTATAAAAAAATACGTTGCAAACATTTCGGATTATAATCACTTAACAGTCGACTTTACTGTTATTGGAGAAGAAAAGCGTTTCAATCAAAAGTATGAGATTGCTTTCTTCCGGCTGATGCAGGAATCTATTCAAAATGCCATCAAACATAGCGGCGCCAACCTCATCCAAGTGAAACTGGAAATTCGAAGAGATAGTCTCACCATGCTAATCAAAGATAATGGTAAAGGATTCGATCAGAGTGTCAAAAAGGATAAATCCTTTGGACTGATTGGTATGAGGGAGAGAGTCGAAATGCTGGAGGGTCAGCTTATCATCCAGTCTGGCGTCGGTAAGGGAACATCAATTATAATAAAAGTTCCCTATTCAGCGTCATAAGTATATAATAGTCTATAAGAAAAACAAAAATCATAGATAAAAAAACATAGAGAAAACTATAGAGAAAAAAGAATCTATCATATACATGTAATAGGAAAATTTCTAATAAGAATACGGGAGGAAAAATATCAAATGAATAGAGAAAAAGAAATTCGTATTGTTCTAATAGATGACCATAAATTATTTCGGGAGGGTGTAAAACGAATCCTGGAATTCGAACCTTCATTTAACGTCGT
This sequence comes from Oceanobacillus massiliensis str. N'diop, assembly GCF_000285495.1. Lineage (GTDB taxonomy): Bacteria > Bacillota > Bacilli > Bacillales > Amphibacillaceae > Oceanobacillus > Oceanobacillus massiliensis. The sequence continues at coordinate 230,101 of NZ_HE610976.1, read as the reverse complement.
TGCTGAGGGCGATGATGGTGCGATTGCTTCGAAATTGGTCAAAGAGAATAATCCCGACGTGGTATTGATGGACATCAACATGCCAGAAATAAATGGTGTTCAGGCTACCGCGGATCTAGTTAGATATTTTCCAAATTCTAAAGTTATCATTCTTTCCATCCATGATGATGAGAGCTATGTGACACATGCACTTAAAACAGGGGCACAGGGATATTTGCTGAAAGAAATGGATTCTGATTCCTTGATAGAAGCTATTAAAGTGGTCAGTGAAGGCGGATCTTACCTTCATCCAAAGGTGACGCATAACTTGGTGAAGGAATACCGTCGCCTAGCAAAGGAAAACTCATCGAGTATCGCTGATAAAGGGATTGAATACCGCAAACCGCTTCATCTGCTGACGAAACGGGAATGTCAGGTGCTTCAGCTTCTTGCAGACGGCAAAAGCAATCGTGCCGTTGCAGAAACATTGTATATCAGTGAAAAAACAGTTAAAAACCATGTCAGCAATATTTTACAGAAAATGAATGTAAATGATCGCACACAGGCAGTAGTTTCCGCCATCCGCAAAGGTTGGGTGGAAGTAATCTGACTGTAGGATATATGAAGAAACCAATGCCCTGATGCTTGTGTGCATCAGGGTATTTTGTGTGTATTTAAATAAATA
>NZ_HE610976.1:210859-227914 GCF_000285495.1 Oceanobacillus massiliensis str. N'diop | reverse complement strand
AATAAATAGAGATGATTTTTTCATAGGTTTCATGTAAAATGAGATGACGTATAGTTCAAATAGCGATAGGGAGAAGGATCATACATGAAGCTTGCTGTAATGACAGATAGCACAGCATACATACCCGCAGATTTAAGGGATAGGCACAATATCCATATGGTGCCGCTTAGTGTTACTTTTGAAGATATAACCTATGAAGAAGAAATAGATATTACGACAGAGGAATTTTACAAGAAAATAAGGGAAGCAAAAGAGCTGCCGACCACTTCTCAACCATCCATCGGTTATGTGACAGAAAAGCTGGAGGAGCTTTCCAAAGAATACGATGCCGTTATATCGGTACATTTATCAAGTGGGATAAGCGGGACCTACCAGACTGTCATCAGTGCAGGATCGATGGTTGATGGCATTGATGTTTATGCCTATGATTCAGAAATGAGCTGTATGGTCCAGGGATTTTATGCCTTGGAGGCTGCTGAAATGGCAGCACAAGGTAAATCACCACAAGAGATTATCGCGCGGCTGGATGAGATGAAAGCGAGCATGAGAGCATACTTCATGGTGGATGATCTCACCAACCTGCAGCGCGGTGGACGTTTGAGTGGTGCACAGGCACTGGTAGGAAGTCTCCTGCAGGTGAAGCCAATCCTGCATTTTTCAGATAGATTAATTGTCCCATTTGAAAAAATCCGCACTCGCAAAAAAGCGATCAGCCGAATGATGGGAATGCTTGAGGCAGATGCTGAAAAAGGGAAAGAATTGAACGTTGTTTTTATTCATGCTAACAACGAAGCGTCAGCTGCAGAACTTCGTGATAGTTTCCAGAAGAAATATCCGGCCATGCAGACTTCAATCAGTTATTTCGGCCCCGTTATCGGAACCCATCTTGGTGAAGGGGCTATCGGTATTGGATGGTATATGAAGTAGCGTTCATTTTGTAGCTATTAGTCCAGCATAAGGCTGATAGCTACTTAAACAAAAGGCTATTTACTAAAATATTGCTGCCTTTAAATAATAGGTGGCAAATTAATTTAATATTCAATCAGAATAGTGATAGAATGGATGTAAACGACAGGGAGGTTTTTATTCGCAATAAATTACCGGAAAATTCTATTACTTTATTTCTGCGCTATAAAAATATATGAAAGCGAGTGAGCCACGATGTCAGAAATTGAGAACATCCCCCTCGATGAACTCTCCCTTCAATACTCCGGAAAACTGCTTTTGCGAAGAGAAATCCCACTTGATGAACCCTCCTTTCAACAACTTCTTACCACAAACCAGCTAAGGGCAACGGAATCCATAAACCAAAAAAGATTCAGTTCCCAATGCCAGCGCTGCGGTAATCAGAAAAACTACCTATTTGCGAAATTCCCATGCCAAATATGCGGCGAAACCCATCTGTACTGCCGTAAATGTATTGAAATGGGACGGGTGAGCGAGTGTGAGCTTCTCTATTACTGGTCTGGTAAGGAAGCAGAATGGCCAACTCATGAAGAGCCTTGCTCATGGAAAGGTGAACTGACCCCTGTTCAACTTAAAGCCGCTGAGAAGATCGAGATGACAATAAATAAGAATCAGAATGAGCTCTTAGTTTGGGCAGTTTGCGGATCTGGAAAAACGGAGATGCTTTTTCCTGGCATTGCCTGTGCTCTAAAACAAGGAAAACGAATCTGCATTGCAACACCAAGGACTGACGTTGTAAGAGAATTGATACCTCGCTTGAAGCAGGCTTTCAGAGATGTGAAAATCCAAGGACTATATGGCGGAAGCAATGAAAGGGCTGGTAATGCCCAGTTTATTATTGCTACGACACATCAGCTGCTGCGATACCGCCAAGCATTTGATGTCATGATTATCGATGAAATCGATGCCTTTCCATATAACAAGGATGAATCCTTACACTTTGCTGCCAAGCGTGCATTAAAGGCGCAGAGTACGACCATCTATCTGACTGCTACTCCCCTAAGCAAACAGAAATCCTTGGTTCATCGTAAAAAACTTCCTCATATATTTGTTCCGGTTCGTTTTCACGGAAAACCACTTCCAGTACCGCAAAAGATAATGTGCTATTTCCTAAAACGTGATCTCAATAACTATTCTCCTCCATCGCCCTTCATAAATTGGCTAAAGCTACGGAAAAATAGTCAGCGGCAATTACTTATTTTTGTTCCATCAGTAATACTGGCAGAGAAAATGAGAGAGAAACTGTCGCATCAGCTGCAGCGAATGGGATTGATTACTTCAAACGGGGATTTGCAGACTGTACATGCTGCCGATCCGGACAGAGAAAATAAAGTAATCCAATTTAGGAAAAAAGAAATATTTATTTTACTGACGACAACGATTCTGGAGAGAGGGGTGACTTTTCCTTCTGTTGATGTTGCAATCCTGGATGCCGGTCATGATGTATTTGACGAGGCAGCGCTTGTGCAAATTGCCGGCAGAGCTGGACGTAGCCCGGATGATCCTGATGGCGAGGTCATATTTTTCCATCAGGGCAAAACAGAAGCAATGGTCCAGGCAATTCAAGCGATTCGTTTGATGAATAAGAGAGCAGGTTTCACGAAATGAACTGCCTCTGGTGCCACGAGGAAATCATCCCTGAGATTACCTGGTCCAATTTGTTCCAGCCGGTAAGTCAAATTCCGTTTTGCACAGAATGCGAACGGGAATTGAAGAGGCTGGAGGGACCCCAATGCCAAAGGTGCGGGCGCTTGACATCAGAAAAGCTCTGCGCGGATTGCCGCAGCTGGGGAAATGGAACGACCGATCTGCTTGAATTTAATCATTCCATATTTACCTATAATAAAATGATGCAGGATATCATTACCAAATGGAAGTATCGAGGCGATTATATTCTCGGAAATATTTTTAAGTCCTATGTCATTGAAGCGTTTAAGATTCGTTTTGCTTTTCTCGAAAAAGATTTTGTAGCCATACCCATTCCCTTAAGTGAAGAGCGGATGAAAGAAAGAGGTTTTAATCAAGCGCAAGTTCTTGCGGAATTTTTGCCGGTGCAGCATGCAGATATTCTTACCCGGAAACATGGACTTAAGCAGTCTAAGAGAACCCGGATGGAAAGAATATCTGCTGAGAACCCTTTTTTTATTGATCAGCATATTAACAATCCGGTCATTCTTGTCGATGATATATATACGACAGGAACAACATTGCGTCATGCAGCAAGGCTGCTGAAAGAGCATGAATGTCCTGAAATATATGCATTTACTTTGATTCGCGGTTAGTTTAGTATGTGCTATAATTACTTGAAAAGAGGGAAAACAACAATGGCTGAATTAGCAAATTGCCCCCGTTGTAATGCCGTTTTTGTAAAAGGTATCCGTACTATTTGCCAAAGTTGCTATAAGGAAGAGGAAGAGGCTTTCCAGACTGTTTATCATTTTTTAAGGGAAAGAAAAAATAGAGAAGCAACATTAATGATGATTGTCGAGGCAACAAACGTGGAAGAGGAACTCATCATGAAGTTTGTTAAGGAAAAGCGCCTCCGTCCAACTGAATTCCCCAATCTGGCTTATCCTTGTGAAAGATGCGGAACCGATATTATCTCCGGGAAGCTTTGTGTAAGCTGCACGGCAGAACTGAAAAAGGATTTGACGGCATTCGAGGAAACAGAAAAGAGACGGGAAGAAATGAGCGCGATGGATACTTCAACGAATACTTACTATGCAATCGACAAGCATAAGAAGTAAACAGACATTAAACATTTACTATCCCATGCCGATAATAAAAGTAAGATAATAGATTGAAATATAGAGGACAGAATTAAATTTTGAACAAAGAGGTGAAGCTTACATGAAAATTAATGGTCCAGCACATACGAACTTTAATCCATATAAGCAACAAATCCAAAAACAGACAGAAGTGAAGAAAGACATCCAGACAAAGGATCAAATTGAAATTTCAAATCAGGCCAAGCAGCTGCAGGAGAATGGCAAAGCAAGTGAAAAGCGTGCAGCATACTTTCAGGAAATTAAACAGGCAGTGGATTCCGGTGAGTATAAAGTGAATCCGGAAAAAACAGCACAAAAGATGATTGATTTCTGGTCAAAATAAGCAAGTGTCATTTATAGAAGGAGGACTCCATTTTGTCCGCAGTTTTAATAATAAAGTCACTGGAAGAACTGGTTAAGATCCATGAGGACTTATTGGCGGTTTCCAAAGATAAAACAAACACCGTTAAAGAAGGCTCCATTGATAAATTGCAGCAGCTGCTTGTAATAGAACGGAAATTAATCCGTCTCTCCGAACAGGCAGAGAATGCTAGACAGACAGAGGTTGCAGAATGGTGTCAGGCAAACCGGATTGCTGCAGAAGATGCAACGATCACAAACATTCTTGATAGTGTGCAGAATAAGGCGGAACAGGTAAGAATGGAACAGGCTGCGGTCAGGCTTACCGAGGTTATCACGAAGCTGAAACAGCAGGAACAGCTGAATCAGGTGCTGATCAGTCAGTCCATGCAGTTTGTCCAGCTATCATTGGATCTAATGAGTCCGACATTAAAAAATATGAACTATGGGGTTAAAGAGGGGAACATTTCTTCAACTCGATCTGTTTTTGACTCGAAAGCATAGATTAATCAATAAAAGGAGTACGCCAAATGAGTACATTTCACGGTTTGGAGATGGCAAGACAGGCCTTATCCACACAACAATCAGCATTATATACAACCGGCCATAATATAGCCAACGCAAACACCGAGGGCTATAGCAGACAGCGCGTTAACTTTGAAACATTGTCACCTTACCCATCAGCCTCAAGGAACCGTCCTGAAATACCGGGACAAATGGGTACTGGTGTAACAGCTGGCTCTGTTCAGCGTGTACGAGATCAATTCTTGGATAATCAATATCGAAGTGAGAACAGTACTTCAAGCTACTGGTCAACAAGATCGGAAGCATTAAGCAGAATGGAAAACATTTTAAATGAGCCTTCTGAATCCGGATTATCTACAACAGTCGATCAGTTCTGGCAATCACTGCAGGATTTGGCCGTAAACCCTGAGAATTCCGGTGCGCGTTCCGTTGTACTCCAGCGTGGACAGGCTTTGGCGGAAACTTTCAATTACATGTCGGAATCATTGACAAATATCCGTACTGATTTAAAATCGCAAATCGATACAACGGTTAAGAATGCCAATACCTTGATTGACGGCATTAATGAGATTAATCAGCAGGTTAAGCATCTGGAAACACATGGCTATTCGGCCAATGATCTATATGACCGCAGAGACATGATGATCGACCAGCTATCAGAGATTGTCAGCATAAATGTTGACTATGATACAAGCCATATGCCGCCGAACAAAACTGGTGACGGAGTAGTATCGATCAATATCGTGAACGAATCCGGTACAGAGCTTACACAATTGATCGACGGTGTGGCGGGCACTGCCAAATATTTCGATGAACCTGGAAAAACGACTGGAAACTATACAGAAGAAAATGGTTTAGAAGTGATCAGCGGTATTACGCTGGAGGGCGAGGCTGTTGACATCAGAGCAACAGAAGGCTCGCTAAAGGGTCTAATCGATGCGTATGGCTATGCAGACGGTGAAGACACTGCAGCCGGAGACTATCCGGAAATGATCAGTAAGCTTGATGATATGGCCTATGCTATGGCTACAGCCTTTAATGAGGTACACGGGGATCCTCCTTTTTTTGAGGTGGATGAGCAGACTGGAGCAGCAGGATCCATCTCTGTCGCGATTACAGAAGGCAGCGAGATTAATGCCAGTTCTGATGGCGGTTCGGGAAATGGTGAAAATGCACTTGCTTTGGCAGCAGTATTCAATGCAGAAAATGATGTTCTGGATGGGGCTTCTGTTAAAAGTTTCTATGAATCTGTCATCGGGGATCTCGGAGTCACTGCAGAACATGCGAATAAAATGACGAGCAATACCGGTACATTGCTTGCACAGGTTGAAAATCAGCGACTGTCCGTCAGTGCTGTTTCCTTGGACGAGGAAATGTCCAATATGATTAAATTCCAGCATGCATACAGTGCCGCAGCGAGAAGCATGACAACAATGGATGAACTGCTCGATAAAATAATCAATAATATGGGATTAGTGGGAAGGTAGGCGATTAGCGATGCGCGTAACACAAGGAATGCTATCCAATAATATGCTCCGCAATCTGATGAACAGCAATGATAAAATGGGGAAATATATGGATCAGCTGAATACCGGCAAAAAAATCACCCGACCTTCCGATGATCCTGTCGTCGCCATGAAAGGCATGGGCTATCGCACAGAGCTTGTGAAGGTGGAGCAATTCCAGCGCAATACGAATGAGGTCCATAATTGGATGGACAATACAGATGCTGCTCTTGACAAGGCGACCTCTGCATTACAGCGTATCCGGGAGCTGGCTGTTCAGGCAAGCAATGGAACATACAGCGAGGAAGAACGTGTCAATATGAGTGAAGAAGTCAAACAACTGAAAGATCATCTGGTTGATATTGCCAATACCAATGTGAATGATAAGTATATCTTTAATGGTTCACAGACCGATACAGCACCTGTGGATGCAGAAGGAAATGTGATTTTTGACCCATCTGAAGTTAAAATCGAAGTTTCAAGCGGCACGACACTAAAAGCAAATGTTAATGGCGATGATGTATTCGGCGGAGACCCGGATATTTTTGAAGTAATAGATAAATTTACAGCAAAGTTAGATGGGGATGAAGCTATTGATGAAGACATTGATGCCAGCATTGAAGAACTAGATACTGGAATCAATAACATCATTAATTCACGTGCGGAGCTTGGGGCAAGGATGAACCGGCTGGAGCTTGTTGAAAATCGCTTAGGCGAACAGGAGGTAATTGCAACGCAAACCATGTCACAGAACGAAGACATTGATTATGCGGAAGCAATTACACAGCTGATCACACAGGAAAGTCTGCATCGTGCAGCACTTTCGGCAGGATCCAAGATCATTCAGCCATCCTTGGTTGATTTCCTAAGATAAATCATTAGATAAACCCTGACCCGAAACGGGGGTTAGGGTTTGTCCTTTTTATAGGAGAATTAGAGCTGGAAGGAATAGAAGGGAGCCCGGAAGATGAAATTGCCACAAATTAGAATGCAATCACAGCTGGCGCAAATCCAGATAGAAACAACAGCTGCAAAACAGCAGATTTCACAACCGCAGGCGGAACTCAACATTCAGCAGCCAAAAGCAGAGGTTTCGATTCGGACAACCCCGGGAAAACTGCAGATTGATCAGTCAAAGGCATGGGAAGATATGAATTTGATGCATATTTCAAAACGAATTGAAAAGTTTGCCCAAGAAGGTAAGAGTGCTTTGCTGCAGGGAATAGCCAGGAGAGCAAGGCAGGGCAATGAGTTAATGCAAATTGAAAACGGCGGGAACCCGCTTATCAATCAGGCTATCCAAAACGGCCATGATTCCAAGAAGGCACTTGGAATAAAATTTATCCCCTCCCATTTTTCGGTCAGAACCAGCTATCAGCCGGCAGAAGTGAAGATTGATGTAAACGCGAACAAACCGATTATTGATGCATCGGTCAGAAAACCGCAATTCAGTTATCAGCCAGGAAAAGTGGAGACAAGCCTCAAGCAGCGTCAGGATCTGGAAATCAGTTTCACGAATCTTTTAGCGTAAGGAAAGGATGAATATTGGAAATGAAAATACAAACGAAATATTTGAGTGAGGTTGAGATAGAAGATAGTAAAATTATCCGCTTTCCATTTGGTCTGCCAGGTTTTGCTGATGAAACGCAATTCGTACTATTGGACCTGCCTGATAACCCGATTTTTCAAATTCTGCAATCGATTAACTCAGCCAATATTGCGTTTATTGTAACAAACCCATATCAAATCTATCAGGATTATACCTTCCAATTGGACGATAATCTGCTGGACAGTCTGCAAATAACAAATGAACGGGAAGTTGCAGTCCTTTCTATTGTTACCTTGAAAAATCCTTTCAGCACTAGCACTTTGAACTTGAAAGCCCCTATTATTTTTAATTCTGAACGTAAACTAGGCAAACAATATATTCTGAATATCGAGGACTATTCTTCCAAGGCGTCGATTGTTCCTCCGATTGCTGAAGGGAATGTGAAATAATGCTTGTATTGACCAGAAAACGGAATGAATCGATTCAAATAGGTGAAGAAATTGAGATCAAAGTCCTTGCTGTAGAAGGCGATCAGATCAAGCTAGGCATCGAGGCGCCAAAGTCCGTTGATATCTACCGGAAGGAAATCTACCTGGATATACAGCAGCGCAATAATGAAGCAGCGAATATATCTCTGGATGTCCTCACACTACTTAAAGAATCGAAAGAATAAAATAGAAAAATTCCGACCAAACACTTCAGTGAATCCTATTCAGAGCCGATATAAAGAATAAAATGGCTGAGGAGTTGTGTTGGGATGACAGTGGATAGAATTGTGTCCAGCCCTCAAACTTTACGAAACAGTGAATACAGCATGAAACCGGCACCGGTAGAGGAAAGTTCTGAAATCAGGGCAAGCATGAATGGAAATAGAGAAAAAGGGCAAGAAGAAACTACTATAAAAAAAGAAGATGTCGCAGCAGCAGTTACGAAACTCAATCAATTCTTTGAACCTATAAGAAGAAATCTCAAATTTGAACTGCATGACAAGCTGGATAAATACTATGTAACGGTCATTGATTCAGATACAAAAGAGGTAATAAAAGAAATACCACCGAAAAAAATGCTGGATATGTATGCAGAAATGGCTGATTTTATGGGGATCCTCATTGATCAGAAAATATAAAGGAGCGTTAATATGAGTATGAGAATTGGCGGTCTAGCCAGCGGGATAGACACAGATAGTATTATCAAGGATCTGATGAACGCAGAACGGATTCCATTGGATAAAATGAGTCAGGACAAAACAAAGCTTGAATGGCAGCGGGATGCATTCAGGGATATCAACAAGAAACTTCTGGAACTGGATAATATGTTTCTTGATATGAAAATGAGCAGCACGTATAACTCGAAAACAGTTAGTTCTACGATGGAGAGTGCAGTGACCGCGCAAGGCAGTGCAAGCTCTTCAAACGGTACGTATAATATTAATGTGGAATCGCTGGCTACTTCTGCGATAAATGTGAGTTCTTCTGAAATAGACGGTTTAGATCCGGACACATCTTTATCAGAACAGGGTATTACAGGACCAATCAAGTTCACAACATATGATGATAAGGGAGACCCACAGGATTTCAGTTATGACCTTCAGCCAGGGGACACATTGAAGGATGTCATATCTGCCATAAATACTGCAGATAATAATGTCCGCATGACATATGATGAAAATACCAAAAAAGTACTTATGGAGACAACGAGGACTGGCAAATACAATACTGAAGGTACGAACGAAATCGAATTTGATGAGGCTTCAGGTTTCTTTGCGGCTATTAAGATGACACAAGTAAATGAAAATGGCGGAACAAACGCAAAATTTACCTATAACAATAATTACACGGTAGAATCAAAAGATAACAATTATACTTTAAACGGCATCACATTCCAATTCAATAATACTACGGGTGGACAGAATGCGACGCTTACGGTTAATAATGATGCGGATGCCTCGTTCGATAAGATAATGGCATTTGTTGACAAATATAATCAGGTTGTTGAAGAATTAAATGGCTCACAGCAGGAAGAGCGCTATAGAGATTATCCACCACTCACGGATGCTCAAAAAGCAGACATGTCTGAAGACGAAATTAAGCTTTGGGAAGAAAAGGCAAAGAGTGGCCTTCTCAAGGGGGAGAGCGCAATCTCCAGCGGATTGTTTGATATGCGGCAAAGCTGGTATTCTACCGTTGATACATCCTCTTCAGGAGGGGCTTTCTCTTCTCTTACTGAAATCGGCATTACCACCTCAAGCGACTATCTGGACGGCGGTAAATTAATCGTCAGCGAAGAAAAACTGAAGGCAGCCTTACAGGATGACCCGGAAAGTGTCCAAAAACTATTTTCCAATAGCAGTACGGGTACAGATCGGGGCTTAGTAAACAAACTGGAGGATGCGGTGGAGAGCACTATGAACCGGATCAACCAGCGTGCAGGAAAAGGTACCGATACATTGGAAAACTATACACTCGGGAAGCGAATGAAGGATCTGGACAGCAGAATCGATGCATTTGAAGACAGACTTGTTCAGATTGAGGATCGGTACTGGAGACAGTTCGGTGCAATGGAAGAAGCAATCTCCATGATGAACCAGCAATCTTCCATGCTAATGTCAAACTTCGCCCAATAGTCATCGGGAAAATAAAGGAGGAAAAGGCTTATGCCGGCTAATAAAGCCTATCAAACCTACCAGAACAATGCCGTAAACACTGCTTCAGGTGGGGAATTGACCTTGATGCTGTACAATGGATGTATGAAATTCATTAAGCAGGCAATCAAGGATATTAATGATAGTAATTACGAAGCAAAAAACAAAAATATCCAAAAGGCACAGAATATTATCCAGGAGTTAATGATTACCTTGGATCCTGAAATAGAAATCTCTAAGCAGATACTTCCATTATATGAATTTATGCAGTTCCAGCTTAAAGAGGCAAACATCAAGAATGATGTTACGAAATTGGAGGAAGTATTAGGATTTGTGACGGAATTTAGAGATACATGGAAACAAGTAATGATTAAAAACAGAAAACAGCAGTATGCACAGGGTGCACAAGTATAATGAACAGGGCAAAGCCGGTTTACGATATTACCCTGCAAATCCAGGCATTATTAAGCCAGGAAATCACTGCCAAATCTCGAGAATCTGCCATAGAAAAATTAAACGAATTGGTTCATGAGAGAGGGCATCATATGGAATCTCTTGTTTCTCCCTATACAGCAGAAGAAAAGCAATTGGGCAATGAGGTTCTCCTATTGAATAATGAAATCGAAAAAAAGATGCACATTCTTTTTGCTGACCTAAAGATGGAAATGATCCAAGTGAAAAGACAAAAGAAATCCAATCAGTCCTATACCAACCCATATAAACATGTCCATACGTTGGATGGGATGTTTATGGATAGCAAAAAGTAGAAAAAGCTTCTGGTTCCTCCAGAAGTTTTTTTATTGGTGGATTTTATCGAATTGTAAAAATTATTAATGAATTGTAAACCGGCAAACCCTTGGTCCATCAAGGGTTTGCTTGAAGTATTGGAATTACAAGACGGAATTTCGCCATGTTTATGCAGGAAAAGTTGGTGGTAAAGTAGTATAATAAATGTATAAAGGATAAAGGAGGACACTTTTATGAATTTTAACATTCGCGGTGAAAATCTCGAAGTGACCGGAGCTATCAAGGATTATGTGGAAAAAAAGATCGGCAAGCTCGAGAGATATTTTGATAATGCTCCAGCGTCAGATGTACATGTTAATTTGAGTGTCTATAATGATGAGCAACGGATTGAAGTGACAATTCCGATGACAAACCTTTTATTGCGAAGTGAAGTTCAACATGTTGATTTATATGCTGCTGTTGACTTAGCTGTTGACAAACTGGAAAGACAGATACGTAAGCATAAAACAAAAATCAATCGTAAAATCAAACAAAACGGATCTCCTAAACACATGTTTGCCGAAATGGAAAAGCTGGCAAGTACTGTTGCTGTAGAAGATAAGACAGATGATTTGGAAATAGTAAGAACAAAACGATTCAACTTAAAGCCTATGGATTCCGAAGAGGCCATCCTGCAAATGGATATGCTCGGACATGAATTCTTTGTATTCACCAATGATGAATCCGGTGAGACGAACGTAGTATACCGCAGACGTGATGGAAGATATGGATTAATTGAACCAAATACATTTTAACATATATAAAAAAGACGATTCCATTACGGAATCGTCTTTTTCGTTTAAAGAAGCAATACTGCACTTGATTTACGGAGATGTCGAAATTTGGAGAACAAAAAGCCGAATTTAAATTTTATTCAGTTATAATTGCAGAAAATGCTTTAAAATGTCTGACTATATAGCTGAAAAGCAGATTTCACACAAGAAAAATGTCGAATTGGATACCAAAATCCAAAAACAGACATTAGACTATTGAACTATTCTTGTGATATAAATAAGTCAATCGAACTAGGGAGGTGGGTATGTGAATGAAAACGACCGGAGAGTTTTAAGCGAATTAACGATTAAAGTTAAACAGCAAGAAGACACCATAACACAACTCCTCGGAATACTTGCAGCCACTAACAGAAAGATTGCTGAGATATCACTGAAAATGGAAGAAAAGGGATTCTATTGGCCCTAGCCCTGAACGAAGGATATCTCTCCATTGATACCTCTTATAATCCCCATTTTGAAGAACAGACTATCCCCAGTCTGTTCTTTCTTCATTGCCTGCTGCCAACTGGAAGGGAACAAGGTGCTCATCCAGTTGTCAGACGTTATTGGAAAGTGGTATGATATTAATGGATTATAGTAAACAAGTATTGATTTAATTGAGGAGCGTTAAATAAATGGCTGGATTATTAACTAAGATTTTTGGTGATGGAAACCAGAAACAAATCAATCGATTACAAAAACAGGTTGATATGATAGAAGCTATTGAACCTGAACTCGAAAAACTAACAGATAAAGAGCTTCAAAATAAAACGGAAGAGCTTCGGGAACGTTATGCAAATGGCGAAAAACTAGACGATATGCTCGTCGAAGCTTTTGCAGTAGTTCGTGAAGCATCCAAAAGGGTACTTGGAATGCGTCCATTCCAAGTACAGATCATGGGAGCAATTGCACTGCATGAAGGCAATATTGCTGAGATGAAAACAGGGGAAGGAAAAACCCTTGCCTCGACCATGCCGGCATATTTAAATGCCTTATCCGGAAATGGTGTCCATATCATCACAGTCAATGAATATTTGGCAGACCGTGATGCGAAGGAAATGGGCAAGCTATATGATTTCCTCGGTATGACCGTGGGATTGAATGGAAATGGATTATCAAAAGAAGAAAAAAGAGAAGCATATAACTGTGATATTACCTATGGTACGAATAATGAATTTGGTTTTGACTATCTTCGTGACAATATGGTCTTATATAAAAATCAAATGGTACAGCGCCCACTAAATTTCGCAATCATAGATGAAGTTGACTCCATCCTGATTGATGAAGCAAGAACACCGCTCATTATCTCAGGATCTGCAAAAAAATCTGCCTCATTGTATCAGCAGGCAGACAGTTTTGTAGCAACACTCAATAAGCAAACAGATTATACCTATGATGAAAAAACGAAAGGTGTTCAGTTAACAGAAGAAGGAATCAACAAAGCAGAACGCTATTTCTCCATCGAGAATTTATTTGATCTGAACAATGTTTCTTTAACACACCATATCAATCAGGCACTTAAGGCCCATGCTTCCATGCATCGAGACGATGATTATATGGTGGAAGAAGGAGAAGTTATTATCATTGACCAGTTTACTGGCCGTAAAATGAAGGGACGCCGTTACAGTGATGGTCTTCACCAGGCAATCGAGGCAAAAGAAGGGCTGCAGATTCAAAACGAAAGCATGACGCTTGCCTCCATCACCTTCCAGAACTTCTTCCGGATGTATAATAAGCTTTCGGGTATGACCGGTACAGCCAAAACAGAAGAAGAAGAATTTAGAAATATATACAACATGTATGTTATCGCAATACCAACCAATAAACCGATTACCCGCGATGATCGGCCAGACCTGATCTATAAATCCATGGAAGGGAAATTCCGAGCCGTGGTTGAGAATATTAAAGAAAGACATGCTGCAGGACAGCCTGTTCTTGTTGGTACGGTGGCGGTAGAAACTTCTGAGCTTATATCCAAATTGCTGAAAAAGGCAGGAGTCAGACATGAAGTTTTAAATGCTAAAAACCACTATCGTGAGGCAGAAATCATTGAGAATGCCGGGCAAAAAAATGCGGTCACCATTGCGACGAATATGGCTGGTCGCGGAACGGATATTAAACTTGGCGAAGGCGTCAAAGAGCTTGGCGGGCTTGCTGTAGTTGGTACAGAACGTCATGAATCCCGACGTATCGATAACCAGCTTCGGGGACGTTCCGGACGACAAGGTGATCCGGGTGTGACCCAGTTTTATTTATCGATGGAAGATGAATTAATGCGTCGCTTCGGTTCAGATAATCTGAAGGCCATGATGGAAAGACTTGGAATGGATGATAATCAGCCGATAGAAAGCAAAATGGTATCCAGAGCTGTTGAATCTGCCCAAAAACGGGTAGAAGGAAATAACTTCGATGCACGTAAAACAGTGCTTTCTTATGATGATGTACTGCGGGAACAACGTGAAATCATTTACAAACAGCGGTTTGAGGTTATTGATTCGGATGAGAATTTAAGAGAAATTATCGAGAATATGATCCTTTCTTCCATTAATAGGGTGGTCACTACCCATACACAGGATGATGATGAAGAGAACTGGGATCGGAAGGCGATTGCTGAATATGCGCAAGGCAACCTGCTCGATCAGGATGAGATTTCCGAAGCAGACCTGAAAGGGAAAGAAGCAGAAGAAATTTCCGATTTCCTCATGGATAAGGTTCGCACCCGTTATGACAGGAAAGAATCAGAACTTGCTCCAGAACAGTTCCGTGAGTTTGAGAAAGTGATTCTTCTGCGTACAGTTGACTCCAAATGGATGGATCACATTGACCAAATGGACCAGCTTCGCCAGGGTATTCATCTTCGTGCATATGGACAAAATGATCCATTGCGTGAATACCAGATGGAAGGCTATGCCATGTTTGAAGAGATGGTTGCCAGCATGGAAGACGAAGTTGCCAAATATATCATGAAAGCACAAATTCGTGATAATCTGCAGCGGCAGGAAGTTGTCAAAAATACCCAGGCCGTAGCAGGGAATCAGGATGAAAAGAAGAAAACCCGCAAACCGATCGTGAAAAAGCAGGATGTTGGCCGTAACGATCCATGCCCATGCGGCAGTGGAAAAAAATATAAGAATTGTCATGGTAAATAAGTGAAGGCACTCCCTGTAAGGGGAGTGTTTTACATGAAGAAATAAATATGAGGTGAATAATATGGAATTAGTAGAAATCAAACATGAATTAGAGAAAATGGCTGCACGAGTTGAAGACTTTAGGGGGTCTCTTTGACTTAGATGTCAAAAAGGCACGGATTGCCGAGCTGGATATGCACATGGCCGACCCTGAATTCTGGAATGATCAGGACAGTGCACAAAAGGTGATAAACGAGGCAAATGGCTTAAAAGGTTATGTGGAAAATTTTGAAGCTATAGAAGAACAGCTTGAAAATCTTGTCGTCTCCTATGAACTCGTAAAAGAGGAGAATGATGCGGAATTATTTGAAGACCTGCAGTCAGAGCTGGAAACCTTTATGAAGGACGTAAATGATTTTGAACTGCAAATGCTTTTAAGCGAGCCGTATGATGCAAATAATGCCATCCTTGAACTTCATCCGGGAGCAGGTGGTACTGAATCGCAGGACTGGGCCAGCATGCTGCTTAGAATGTACCAGCGCTGGGGAGAAGATCGTGATTTCAAAGTAGAGACACTCGACTATCTGCCAGGTGATGAGGCAGGGGTGAAAAGTGTAACTCTCTTAATAAAAGGCCATAATGCCTATGGTTATTTAAAAGCCGAAAAAGGTGTCCATCGTTTAGTTCGTATTTCACCATTTGATTCTTCTGGCCGTCGGCATACATCATTCGTTTCCTGTGATGTCACTCCGGAGATGACTGAGGATGTTGATATTGAAGTTCGAGCAGAGGATATTAAAGTTGATACGTACAGGGCAAGTGGTGCCGGTGGTCAGCATGTCAATAAAACCGATTCTGCTGTCCGGATTACCCACCTTCCGACCAATACGGTCGTGACTTGCCAAAACGAAAGATCACAGTTGAAAAACCGTGAAGCAGCAATGAAAATGCTGAAATCCAAGTTATATCAATACGAAATAGAACGTCAGCAGCGGGAACTTGATGATATTCGTGGTGAACAAAAGGAAATTGGATGGGGAAGCCAGATCCGCTCCTATGTATTCCATCCATATTCTATGGTAAAAGACCATCGGACAAATACCGAAACAGGAAACACACAGGCTGTAATGGACGGTGACATCAATCCATTTATAGATGCCTATTTACGAACACAAATAAAATAAGGAACATGAGGAGGACATTTTAGAATCTGGTTGTATGTCCTCCTCTTTTTGTGGATATTTTGCAGAATGCACTTAAAATAAGCAAATACCATTTTTTCACAAAAACGCCATAAATAGTCAAAAGCTGCTAGTGTTGTGATGTAGCTGTCCTATTCAATCAGGACTCCGATAAAAATGCGTTTCAAAAATCGACATTAGGGTTATAATATAACCAGTGAGATTCTTTGACACAATTTTTATTGATGAATGGGGGATTTTTGAAATGAAAAAGTGGTTAATGTTCGTTTTATTTGCATCATTATTATTCGTACTTGGAGCTTGTGGCGGTGGAGATACAGACGATACGGGTTCAGGTGACACCGACACTGGTACAGAAGAGCCAGCTGATGATGGTGCTGTTGATTCTGCTGCCGGGGAAGAAGTATTTCAGGCAAATTGCTCAGCGTGTCATGGTGCAGACCTTTCAGGTGGTGCGGGTCCTGATCTGACACAGGTAGGTTCAAGGTATTCCGCTGATGAAATAGCGGATATTGTCACAAACGGTAAAGGCAATATGCCGCCAGTTAATGTAACTGGTGACGATCTTGATGCATTGTCAACGTGGTTAGCGGAACAAAAGTAAGAAATTTATATGGATTAAGTTAGGCTCCTTGGAGGGGAAATCCCTTCCAAGGAGCCTTTTTATCGTCCTTTTTCTACAAACACATCTATTGAAATATAAATGTAATAATTTTAGGTCTAAAAATAATGTTGAAAAATGTTATAATAAGTTAGGAATTATCGTAAAGGGAAATAAAACTTTGCTTAGAAGATGGATTCGACAGCAAAGAACGACAATAATTAAAAGGTGATAAATAATATGATAGTAAT
>NZ_HE610976.1:152006-210546 GCF_000285495.1 Oceanobacillus massiliensis str. N'diop | reverse complement strand
AGGTGATAAATAATATGATAGTAATGAAAGATATTTATAAGACGTACCCTAACGGGGTTACGGCACTTAACGGTGTTAACGTCGATATAAAACAAGGTGAATTCGTATATATTGTTGGTCCGAGCGGTGCCGGGAAATCAACATTCATTAAATTGATGTTCAGAGAAGTAAAACCTTCAAGTGGAACAATTGTTATTGGAGATACAGATCTCAGTAAAATAAAAGAACGTAGAGTCCCTTACCTTAGAAGAAATATTGGCGTGGTTTATCAGGACTTTAAGCTGCTGCCAAAAATGTCAGTCTATGAAAATATCGCATTTGCTTTGGAAGTTATAGAGGAATCTCCAAAAAACATCCGCAAACGTGTAATGGAAGTACTTGAACAAGTGGGCTTGAAGAATAAGGCCCGTTTTCTTCCAAATGAACTATCCGGAGGGGAACAGCAGCGTGTTTCGATTGCACGAGCCATCGTAAATTACCCCAAAATTGTAATTGCAGACGAGCCTACCGGAAACCTGGATCCCGAAACATCATGGGGAATCATGAAAACATTTGAAGAAATCAACGCAAGCGGTACAACAATTATTATGGCCACTCATAGTAAAGAAATTGTTAACGCGATTAAAAAGCGCGTTATTGCTATCGAAGACGGTTTAATTGTTAGAGATGAGCACAGAGGTGATTATGGCTATGAGATTTAGAACATTTTTGCGTCATTTAAGAGAAGGATCAAAAAATATAATCCGAAATGGCTGGATGACAATCGCTTCGATCGGGGCGGTTACAACGACATTGATTCTGGTTGGGGTTTTCCTAGCGCTTGTCCTTAACCTGAATGAGATAGCAAATAATATAGAAGATGATGTGCAAATCAATACAATGATTGATTTGACGGCTACTGAAGAACAAATCATCGCGCTCGGTGATCAAATTGAACAGGTTGAAGGAATTGACTCTGTATCATTTTCATCCAATGATGATGAGTTACAGAAGCTGATTGAGAGCATGGGAGAGGAAGGCGAGTCCTGGCAGTTATTTGAACAGGATAATCCATTAAACCATGTTTACGTAGTAACGGCGGCTGAACCGGAGGATACAGAACGAATTGCAGATGAGATTGAACAATTTGATTCTGTCGATAAAGTAGAATTTGGTCAGGATGTCGTAGAACAGCTATTTGAGTTCAATAACTATGCTAGAGTCGTTGGACTTGTTTTAATCATTGCACTTGTATTCACAGCAATTTTCCTGATCTCCAATACAATAAAAATTACAATTATGGCACGAAGCAGTGAAATCAATATTCAGAAATTGGTAGGAGCAACAAACGGATTTATTAGATGGCCTTTCTTCATTGAAGGACTTCTGCTTGGAGTTCTTGGCTCCATTATTCCGATTGCCGTCATTCTTGGTGGCTACTACTATCTCTATACAAACTTCAGTGATCAGATATCATTCAGCTTTGTGGAAATACTGCCATTCAGTCCATTTGCATGGCAACTATCCCTGATGATATTAGTGATTGGTGCGCTTATTGGTATTTGGGGAAGCGTTATGAGTGTCCGTAAATTCTTAAAGGTTTAACAGCAGATAAAAAGACATTTTTAATTTTTAGAGGAAAAGGGGAAAATACGAGTGAAAAAGATAGCTTCAGTTACGTTAACCGCTGCATTACTTTTAACAGTATTACCTGCACAGATAAGCCATGTTTCAGCAGAAACCGTTAGTGAACTTGAAAAGAAGATAAATGATCTGGAAAAAGAAGAATCACAATTAAATAGTGAAAAGAGTAAGTTGGAAGGTTCCAAACAGGAGACCGAAAGCAAACTGGGAGAAAACGAGAAAAAGCAGGGTTCAGTGGAACAGGAAATCAATTCAATTGATGAAAAGCTTTCCGATACACAAAGTAAGATAAGCACGAAAGAAAACGAGATTTCCGATACAAACAGTCAAATAGAGAAACTAGGCAATAAAATCAATGAATTGACTGATAGAATCAAAGAATTAAAAGAAGAGATTACGGTATTGGAAGACAGAATCGCTAAACGCGATGCATTGCTGAAAGACCGTCTGCGTGCCATACAGCAAAATGGCGGGGAAATGAAATACCTGGCTGTTATCTTCGGTTCAAACAGTTTTGGAGATTTCATCACTAGGACGACAGCAGTGAACACGATAATGGATTCCGACAAAACAATCATGGAAGAACAGGCAGCAGATAAGAAAGTGCTTCAGGCAAGCAAAGAAGAAGTGGAAACAAGCAAAGTAGAAGTGGAAAAACAAAAAGTTGCGGTAGAAGATAAAAAGAAATCCCTTGAAAATCAAAAGCAAGATCTTGTTGCCTTAAAAGGCCAGTTGGATAATCAGATGGCTCAAAGAGAAACATTGCTCGCTCAATTGGAAGAAGAGCATGGTGACTTGGAAGAACATAAAATGGGTGTTGAAGAAGAACAAAAGGTACTTAGTGATCAGGCAGCTGCTGTGAAAGTTGCAATGCAGCAATATGAATCACAAAAAGGTGAATTGGAACAACTGGCAAAAGAAGAAGCAGCTCGTAAAAAAGCAGCTAAATCATCTTCTGCTCCAAGTTCCAATACTGGCTCAGGGACTGCATCTGCAACTCCTTCTACAGGAAACAGCAAAGGAATTTTCGACTGGCCAACGCAAGGAAGAATTTCTTCTTATTATGGAATCAGAAGTCTTGGAAACCATAAAGGTATAGATATTGCAAACTCTACTGGTACTGAGATTAATGCTGCTTCATCCGGAACTGTTACAAGATCAGCTTATTCAAGCAGTTATGGAAATGTAATCTATATTTATCATCCGCAATATAACAAAACTACGGTTTATGCACATCTTTCGGCACGTTCGGTCAACCTAAATGATTCTGTAAGTTCTGGTCAACATATTGGAGCGATGGGTAACACAGGACATTCATTTGGAAGTCATTTACATTTTGAAGTACACGAAGGACAATGGAACCAAGGTGCGGGAATTGACCCAATGCCTTTCCTGAAATAGTATTGATAGGAAATTCGAGTAACAATAAGGCATTAATGACTATGTTTTATACCCCAAAAGTTAGAGTAACAAATCTTACTTTTGGGGTATTTATTGTATTCATTTATATCTAAATAAAGTGGAAGGTTTAAATTGGCGACAGTAAGAGAAAGTTAAGAAGGAAAACTTGGTTATAAATTTCAGTTCAAAAACATGGAGTGAAACCGTATGTTAAGATTAATATTGGATAAAATTCATGATAAATTTGGTGCTGAAGGATTAAGAGGAATAAAGGAAAGTGACTCTGTTAATTTTATGCAGGATACATGAAGATTTATGGAGCAGGTTCTTCAGTAATAACTCACAAAAGGAAACTGCAAGAAAATTCATCAATGCAAAATTTCTTTGGTCTATTTAAACATAGATATTTTAGGAGAAGAAAATGTATCTTAGAGGAATTAAAAAGAAAAAATTGAAGATTATATTAATCGTTAAAAGAACAAGCGTATAAAGCAAAAATTGGCAGGCATGAACCTGGTCAATACTCTATTCATACCAACCAATTAACTGCTTAATATAAAACTCCAAAATTTGGGGACTTCATCACAGTTTCATAGGCTGGTTAAAAAGTTAGTCAATAAAAGAATAAAATGGTATGCTTTATTTAGCTTTTTGGATGCCGATAATAATGGTATTTCCCATTCGTAAAACGATTGGGCGAGCCATATACTATTACATAGTGTCAATAGAAAACAGAGGTGGAAAAATGAATTTAAAGAAGTCACAGATTGTTTTAATTCTGGTTGCAGCACTAGTACTCGGTTTTGCGGGAGCATATGCCGGTGTTCAGCTGGCACAACCGGATGAACCTAACACGAAGTCATTGGCGGATGCTGGAGACGAGAACACGAAAGGCTCGTCGAACACCGAAACATCGGACCTACCTGCAAACTTAGATAAAATCACACAAGCATATGACTTAATTAAACAGAATTACCTGGAAGATGTAGAAGATAAACAGTTAGTCGAAGGTGCGATTGAAGGGATGCTTGCAACACTTGAGGATCCGCATACTTCTTATATGGATGTGGAAACTGTCGATCAGTTCAACAATCAGATTGAGTCATCTTTTGAGGGAATTGGCGCTGAGGTAAGCATGACAAATGGGATGGTTACCATTGTGGCTCCAATAAAGGATTCACCTGCCGAAAAGGTAGGATTGCGTCCCAATGATCAAGTAGTAACAGTGGATGGTGAAAGCCTTGAGGGATTGAACCTAAATGAAGCAGTTGCAAAAATTCGGGGTGAAAAGGGTTCTGAAGTAGTCCTGGAAATTCAGCGTGCAGGTGTAACAGAACCGTTCAAGGTTACCATTACTCGAGATGAAATACCTGTTGAAACAGTATACAGCAGCACAGAAACAATCGATGGAAAGCAGACAGGTATTCTGGAAGTCACCAATTTCTCCGAGAATACTGCCAAGGAATTTGAAGAGCAATTAAATGCCCTGGAAAAAGAAGGAATTGAAGGGCTTGTTATTGATGTTCGAGGGAATCCCGGTGGACTGCTGAATGTAGTCGAGGAAATGCTGGCATTATTTGTACCAGAAGATATGCCGTATATCCAAATTGAAGACGGAAATGGCGAGAAGGAAGAATACCATTCGCAGCTGGGTGAAAAGAAAGGATATCCAATCAGTGTGCTAATCAATGAAGGCAGTGCTTCTGCTTCAGAAATTCTTGCAGTTGCGATGAAGGAGCTTGGCTATGATGTGGTTGGGGAGACGAGCTATGGAAAGGGAACCGTACAACAGGCGGTGCCGCTTGGCGATGGAAGCTCTATTAAACTGACAACATATAAATGGTTATCGCCAAAAGGTGAATGGATTAATGAAAAGGGTGTTGAGCCAACGGTGGAGGCTAAACAACCCGATTACTATTACACCTATCCGATTGAAGCTGAAGAACCTTTTGTCTATGACCATACAGATGAAGGGATTGCCAACATGCAGATTATGCTCTCGGGCTTAGGTTATGATACTGGCCGTACGGATGGCTATTTCAGTAAAGAAACGGAGAAGGCTGTAGAAGATTTTCAGGCTGACAATGAATTGGATGCTACCGGAGAAGTTGATCAGGAAACCGCTGGATTGATCGAGACTCAAGTAATCGAAAAAATCCGGGATAATGAAGATGATCAACAGATGGGAACTGCCCTTGATGAGTTGTATCAATAATGGCAATAGACTTGAAGAATAGAGGAAGTGATGTGAATCCACGGTGAGAAGCTGTGGATTTTCATTTAGTTTGTTTTAGGCTAGTAGGGAGGCATCAATATTTCTGCTTGCATTTGGGGTTTTCTATACACTTTGGCAGGAAAATAGCAGTGAGCTCTCGAATATAGTAAATAGACAGTTATTAGACATAGAAGCGGGTGACATATTTTGGCAGAGGAATGGCTAATTGAATTTTCAAAAGGTATCGGTAGGTTATTTTTAAATCCATTACTGTACTGGAGCGTATTATTAATACTATTTGCCGGGTACCGCCGGATAAAGCGGGAACGGCTTGATTTTGGGATAAAGGTATTTGATATATTCTCAGAATGGAAAAACACATGGCTGGTATCATTGATAGCCGGTTTGCTGATTTCCATCATAACGATTATATCTGGAATTGTTCTTTCACCAGAAACGATTATTCTATTGGCAGCCGTAACAATCGTATTGAGTATAACATTAAGATTTTCGCTGCTTTCACCAAGCTATACTATCGGTTTAACATTTTTATTGTTATTGTTCTTGCCATACGTAATGGACAATCAATCAATCTTCAATGAAAATTTATTTACGGAGTCCAACTATACTGCACTGGCACTATTGCTTGGGATATTCATCATCTTTGAATCCGTTTTGATTGCAAGGGTGAACAGGAATGAGACTTTTCCTGCTATTGCCTTAAGTGACCGGGGAGTATGGGTTGGTCAGCATCGTATTAAGAAACTGAGTCTTGTACCATTTTTTGTTCTGATGCCCGATGGTCTAATCACATCTTTTGCCCCCTGGTGGCCATATTTTCCAATTGGAGAAACCAGTTATTGCCTGGCGCTAGTTCCGTTTCTATTTGGTTTTGATTATTTGGCAAAAGGACATTTCACTCTACAAGCAACTAAAAAAATCGCAAAGTTTAATGTACTGTTGGGAATTGGTATCGTTCTGATCGCTGCAGGCAGTATTTTTATTCCATACCTATCTATTGCAGCAATCGTATTGGCAATACTCGGAAAGGAATATTTAAATTACAAGTACCGCGTTGGGGACAGATTGAGAAGGCCTTTCTTCCGCCCGCAGGAAATCGGATTAAAGATTGTAGGCGTCATCCCGGGAACACCAGCAGCAAGACTGGATGTGTTCGTTGGGGAAACCATTGCAAAGGTCAATGGAAGAAAAGTTTCCAGTGAGTCACAATTTTATGAAGCATTACAGGGAAGCGGTGCCTTTTTCAAACTGGAAGTACTTGATGATTACAACGAAGTGCGTTTTGTACAGGGAGCCTTTTATGAAGGGGATCATTATGAGCTTGGTTTCCTCTTCCCATCCGCACCATATCGCCAAAAAAAAGCACGTAAGTTTGGAACCTAAAGGTGATATAGAGGGCTGGGACATACCAAACCTTAAACGTGTTAAAAGATTCCAGCTATCGAAAATGATAGCTGGAATCTTTTTTGTCAGAGTTAAGAGACGGATTTTGCACAATTGGCGGTATAAATATTGTGAAGAATAAGAGGGGAAGCAGGAGGAACACCATTAACACGCTAGACCCGCGGAATTCCTCCCAAACCCGCGGAATAACTGCCAAACCCGCGGAATAAGTGCTAGAACCGCGGAATAATCGGTGAAATCGTGGAATAATTGGTAGACCCGCGGAATAATGGCAGAAATCGCGGAATAATTGGTAACCCGCGGAATAATGGCAGGAACCGCGGAATAATGGCAGGAACCGCGGAATAACCGCAGAAACCGCGGAATAATCGGTAGACCCGCGGAATAATCGGTAGAATCGCGGAATAACTGCAGAAAACGCGGAATAATTGGTAGACCCGCGGAATAATGGCTGAAAACGCGGAATAATCGCCAGACCCGCGGAATAACCGCCAGACTCGCGGAATAACCGCAGAAATCGCGGAATAAATGCCAAACCCGCGGAATTCCCCCCAAACCCACAGAATAACTGCCGGAAGACGACAAGACTTAGTTCATCAAGAACGCCTTATTCCCATTGAACGCATCGGTATGGAGCTCTCTATTTTTCGTCTGATTTTAGGCAAGCGGAAGACGAAATGATTTCCGGCCGTGGTATATGGGTATTATAATAGAAGATCATGAAGCAAAAAAATCGAATACTTGTTCGTTTTTATGTTAATATATATAATTAGAGGTATTAAGAAAGGAACGGAGGATGTATCTGTGAAGGACAAATTTGAATTGGTTTCAAAATATCAGCCTGCAGGGGATCAGCCTAATGCGATAAAAGAGATTACAGAGAAAGTGCTTGAAGGTCAGCGTCATCAGACATTGCTTGGCGCCACCGGGACTGGAAAGACTTTTACGATGTCAAATGTCATAACGGAAATCAACAGGCCAACGCTGGTAATCGCCCATAATAAAACATTGGCGGGTCAATTATATAGTGAATTTAAAGAGTTTTTCCCGAACAATGCGGTAGAATACTTTGTCAGCTATTATGATTACTACCAGCCGGAAGCATATGTACCATCAACAGATACATTTATCGAAAAAGATGCGAGTATCAATGATGAAATCGATAAGCTGCGTCACTCGGCAACATCAGCCTTGTTCGAACGAAATGATGTCCTGATTGTTGCCAGTGTGTCGTGTATATATGGTTTGGGTAATCCGGAAGAATATCGCAATCAGGTTCTTTCCCTCCGGATGGGTATGGAAAAGGACCGCGATAAGCTGCTGCGTGAACTTGTCGATATCCAGTATGCCCGAAATGATATAAATTTCCAGCGCGGTACTTTTCGCGTACGGGGGGATTCTGTTGAGATTATCCCTGCTTCGAAAGAGGAGCATTGTATACGTGTAGAGTTTTTCGGAGATGAGATTGACCGGATTCGTGAGGTGGATGCCTTAACGGGTGAAATTATAGGTGACAGGGAGCATGTTGCAATCTTTCCTGCTTCCCACTTCGTTACAGGTGAAGAAAAGATGAAAGTAGCGATTAAAAATATCGAAAAAGAACTGGAAGGGCGATTGAAAGAGCTACGTGAGGGCAACAAGCTTTTGGAAGCACAGCGACTGGAGCAGCGGACCAATTACGATTTGGAAATGATGCGTGAAATGGGTTTCTGTTCGGGTATTGAGAATTATTCGCGCCACTTAACGTTAAGGGAAGCTGGGGCGACTCCATATACGTTAATCGATTTCTTTCCGGAAGATTTCCTTGTCGTAATTGACGAGTCACATGTTACCCTTCCACAAATCAGAGGGATGTATAATGGGGACCAGGCGAGAAAGCAGGTCTTGGTCGATCATGGATTCAGGCTTCCGTCAGCAATGGATAACCGGCCGTTGAAGTTTGCGGAATTCGAACAAAAGACTAAGCAGCTCGTATATGTGTCTGCTACTCCTGGCCCATACGAGCTTGAGCATAATCCGGAAATGACTGAACAAATCATTCGGCCAACAGGATTACTGGATCCTGAGATTGAGATACGCCCGATTGATGGTCAGATTGATAATTTAATAGAAGAAATCAATATCCGTTCAGATAAAAATGAACGTGTTCTGGTTACAACGCTTACGAAAAAAATGTCAGAGGATTTAACGGATTACCTGAAAGAAATTGGAATCAAAGTTGCCTACCTGCATTCAGAGATTAAAACTTTGGAACGTATTGAAGTCATCCGCGATTTGCGTGTTGGTAAATATGATGTTCTAATTGGGATTAATTTGCTGCGTGAAGGTCTGGATATTCCAGAGGTATCCCTTGTTGCAATCCTTGATGCCGATAAAGAGGGATTCTTGAGGTCTGAACGTTCTCTCATCCAGACAATGGGAAGGGCAGCACGTAATCAAAATGGCAAAGTCATCATGTATGCAGACAAAATTACTAACTCCATGCAGCTGGCAATCGATGAGACATCAAGAAGACGGACCATTCAAATGGAATTTAATGAAAAGCATGGCATCACACCGAAAACAATTCGAAAAGATGTACGTGATGTAATTAAAGCGACCGTTGCAGCAGAGGATAAGGAATCTGACGGAGGTAAAGCAAGAAGCCTCTCGAAATTGACGAAAAAGGACAAAGAGAAAGTACTTCAAAAGATGGAAAAAGAAATGAAGGAAGCTGCAAAATCGCTTGACTTTGAAAAGGCAGCAGAACTTCGTGATGTCATATTTGAATTAAAAGCGGAAGGATGAGCTGTTCATGCCTACTAAATCAATTGTAATAAGGGGTGCACGTGCCCATAACTTGAAAAACGTGGACATCGATATACCAAAAAATAAGCTGGTGGTTGTTACCGGATTATCCGGATCCGGGAAATCTTCACTTGCATTTGATACGATTTATGCAGAAGGACAACGTCGCTATGTTGAATCGCTGTCTTCTTATGCAAGACAATTTCTCGGCCAGATGGATAAGCCGGATGTAGATGTGATTGAAGGACTGTCACCGGCAATTTCAATCGATCAGAAAACGACAAGCAAGAATCCAAGGTCAACGGTTGGAACCGTAACTGAAATTTATGATTACCTTCGTTTGCTTTATGCACGCGTTGGCCGCCCGACTTGTCCAAAACACGGAATTGAAATCAGTTCCCAAACGGTTCAGCAAATGGTGGACCGTATCATGGAATATCCAGAACGGACTAAACTGCAAATTATGGCTCCAGTCGTAAGCGGAAGAAAAGGAGAGCATGCAAAGGTTTTCGAAAAGCTTAAACAGGAAGGCTTTGTCCGTATCCGTGTAGATAAGGAAATGCGTGAGGTCAGTGAAGAAATAAAGCTTGAAAAAAATAAAAAGCATTCGATTGAAGTTGTTGTCGATCGTGTCGTAATAAAAGAAGGTGTAGCCGGCCGTCTGAGTGATTCCATTGAAACGGCACTGCGGCTTGGGGAAGGTAAAATAATCGTTGACGTCATCGGTGAAGAAGAGCTGACCTTCAGTGAGCATCACGCCTGCCCAATTTGCGGATTTTCAATTGATGAACTGGAACCGAGACTTTTCTCTTTTAACAGCCCCTTTGGTGCCTGTCCTACGTGTGATGGGCTTGGTACGAAGCTGGAAGTGGATGTCGATCTTGTGATTCCTGATTGGGAAAGAACCTTGAAGGAAAATGCGATTGCACCTTGGGAACCAATTAGCTCCCAATATTATCCGCAGCTTCTGAAAAGTGTCTGTAAACATTTCGATATTGATATGAATATCCCTGTCAAGGACCTCCCAAAAGATAAAATGGATAAGCTCCTTTATGGCAGCGGCAAGGAAAAAATCCATTTCCATTATGTAAATGATTTCGGGAGTACGCGGAGTAATGACATTTTATTTGAGGGTGTGGTCCATAATGTAGCCCGTCGTTACAAGGAAACGTCCTCGGACTTTATTCGAGAGACATTGGAAAAATACATGGCGCAGAAAAACTGTCCAA
The DNA here is from genome assembly GCF_000285495.1 of Oceanobacillus massiliensis str. N'diop. GTDB lineage: Bacteria > Bacillota > Bacilli > Bacillales > Amphibacillaceae > Oceanobacillus > Oceanobacillus massiliensis. Next base: position 199,866 of record NZ_HE610976.1, on the reverse strand, counting down.
CTTGTAAGGGCTACAGATTGAAGGAAGAGGCATTGGCCGTTTTGATTAATGGTATGCATATCAGTAAGGTTACTGATTTTTCAATTGTAGAAGCAGTTGACTTCTTCAGTCATTTGCATTTGACCGATAAGGAAAAGCAGATTGCCAAAATGATTTTGAAGGAAATCGATAATCGTCTGGAATTCCTAAATAATGTTGGACTGGATTATCTCACCCTCTCAAGAGCTGCAGGTACATTATCGGGCGGAGAAGCGCAGCGAATCAGACTTGCCACACAAATTGGTTCAGCATTAACCGGGGTGCTCTATGTATTGGACGAGCCATCCATAGGTCTGCACCAGCGTGATAATGACCGTTTGATTGATACGTTGAAGAAAATGCGGGATCTCGATAATTCACTGATTGTGGTGGAACATGATGAGGACACCATGCTTGCCGCCGATTGGCTGATTGATATTGGTCCTGGTGCAGGTGAACATGGCGGGACAATCGTCGCAAGTGACACACCCGAAAAGGTGATGAAGAACCAAAATTCACTGACAGGAAGATATTTGTCGGGGAAAGATTTTGTGCCGCTCCCATCTAAACGCCGAAAAGCGGATAAGCGTAAGATTGAAGTCATTGGGGCGTCAGAAAACAATTTGAAGAATATCTCCGCTAAGATTCCAATTGGTTTGATGACGGTCGTAACGGGTGTCTCCGGTTCCGGGAAAAGCACCTTGGTAAATTCGGTTATCTATCAGTCCCTGGCAAAGGCATTGTATCGCGGTAAATATAAGCCGGGTAAGCATAAGGCGGTGAAGGGGATCGAGCATATCGAGAAAATCATCGATATTGACCAGTCCCCGATCGGAAGAACGCCAAGGTCTAATCCAGCAACATATATTGGGGTTTTTGACGATATTCGTGATGTCTATGCTCAAACAAATGAGGCAAAGATTAGAGGCTATAAAAAGGGACGTTTCAGCTTTAATGTGAAAGGCGGGCGCTGTGAAGCCTGCCGTGGCGATGGTATCATCAAAATTGAAATGCACTTCCTTCCTGATGTATATGTTCCCTGTGATGTATGTCACGGGAAACGATATAATCGGGAGACACTGGAGGTAAAATACAAAGGGAAAACGATTTCGGATATTCTTGATATGAGAGTTGAGGAAGCACTGGAATTTTTCTCTGCTATTCCAAAAATCAAACGTAAGCTGCAAACAATCTATGATGTAGGACTTGGTTATGTGAAGCTCGGACAGCCTGCCACAACATTATCTGGCGGTGAGGCGCAGCGTGTGAAGCTTGCAAGTGAGCTTCACAAACGCTCCAACGGAAAATCATTCTATATCCTGGATGAGCCGACGACAGGGCTCCATGCCGATGATATCAAGCGATTACTCGCTGTCCTGCAGCGTCTTGTAGACAATGGTGATTCCGTATTGATTATCGAACACAATCTCGATGTCATCAAAACTGCAGACCACATTATCGATCTTGGTCCAGAAGGCGGTGACCGTGGTGGACAGATAGTTGCCGTCGGAACACCAGAAAAAATTGCAGAGAATGCCGATATATCCTATACAGGTAAATATTTAAAATCCATTCTGGAACGTGATCGAAAGCGAATGGAAGAATCGGTAGCAGAAAAAGAAAAAGTCAGCAGTACGAAATAAGAATCATAGAGACAGTAGGCAAATACAGCCTACTGTTTTTTTCGACAAAATTCGGGTAGTGACAGGCACCGCTAAGTTATGAGATAATAGTGATATTTCTAATAACTTTAGTTTTATTGTTGGGGAAGGAGTGGATTGCTTGTCATACATAACGGATAAATTGGGAAGACCTCTGCGTGATCTTCGAATTTCGGTCATCGATCGCTGTAACTTCAGATGTACCTATTGTATGCCAAGGGAAATATTCGGCAGGGATTTCGCGTTCTTGCCAAAAGATCAGCTTCTGAGCTTTGAGGAAATCGAAAGGCTGGCAGTCATATTTGTCGGATTAGGGGTTAAGAAGATTAGGCTGACCGGCGGGGAGCCTCTCTTACGCCGTGATATATCCACTTTAATTGAGAAACTGACTGCCATCGATGGCTTGGAGGATATTGCATTGACGACCAATGGAATGATGCTTGGGAATATGGCAAAGAAGCTGAAGGATGCTGGACTGAAGCGGGTTAATGTCAGTCTGGATGCCTTGGACGATACCGTATTCAAAACAATCAATGACAGCAACACTGGACCCGCAAGAATCCTAAATAGCATAGACAAGGCAAAGGAAGCGGGATTGGGAGTGAAGGTCAACATGGTAGTAAAAAAAGGAATGAATGTACAAGAGATCATTCCAATGGCCGCTTACTTTAAGGAAAAAGAGATTCCCCTGCGATTTATCGAGTTTATGGATGTTGGACAGACAAATGGATGGAATTACCAAAAGGTCATTACAAAGGGTGAAATTCTCCAGCTGCTCAATCAGCATTATAGGCTGGAGCCGATCGATCCTTCCTATAGAGGTGAAGTGGCCAGGCGTTACCGTTATGCTGATGAAAATGCGGAGATTGGTTTTATTACGTCCGTGTCGGAGTCTTTTTGCGCATCCTGTACACGTGCCCGAATTGCTGCAGATGGAAAGCTCTACACGTGCCTGTTTGCTTCAGAGGGATTTGATCTCAGGCAGCTTTTGCGGTCAGACATAAGTGAAGAAGCGTTGAAATCAAGCATTGAAGCAAGATGGAATAACAGAACGGACCGTTATTCGGATGAACGAACCGAAGCGTCTGCCGCAAAAAAGAAAAAGATAGAAATGTCCTATATCGGCGGCTAAGTTCAGTCGCATGTGTACAGCTTAAAGGAAGATATACAATAGGAAGGAGATAATGTCATGCAGGAACGCTATTCCCGGCAGATGCGGTTTAAGCCAATTGGTGAAAAAGGTCAAAAGAGGCTTATGGAGCAGCATGTTCTGATTATAGGATGTGGTGCATTAGGTTCTGCGAATGCGGAAAGTCTGACACGTGCCGGCATTGGAAAGCTAACCCTTATCGACAGGGACTATGTGGATGAAAGCAATCTGCAGAGACAGCAGCTCTATTCAGAAGAAGATGCAGAGAAACAGACTCCAAAGGCAATAGCGGCTCAATCAAGATTACAGAAGATCAACTCAAATACGGTAATTGCAGCACATGTTATAGACGCAACAGCAATAACCCTCCTCCCTTTCTTAAAGGATATCGACCTGGTCATCGATTCCACTGATAATTTCGACACACGGTTTATGCTGAATGACCTTCTCCATCAACAACAAATAGCCTGGATTTTTGGCTCATGTGCTGGTAGTACTGGCATGAGTTATACGATAATGCCGAACGAAACCCCTTGCCTGCAGTGCCTGCTTGGACCATTGACATTCTCCGGCGCTACGTGTGATGCTGCCGGAATCATTTCCCCGGCAGTACAGATGGCTGCGGCTCATCAGACAACAGAAGCGATGAAAATATTGGTAGGGGATCGGAAGGCAATGCGAACCAAGCTGGTAATGTTTGATTTATGGAATAATCAATATCAAATGATTGATGTTGAACGGGCAAGGAAAAGAGACTGTCCAACATGCGGCATTGATCCAAGTTACCCATTTTTAAACAGCGATTCACGAACGAAGACGGAAATATTATGTGGCCGGAATACGGTACAGATCAGATCGGCCCGGGGAGTTTCCTTAGACGATCTATCGAAAAAATTAATCCATCTAAAACCAATGGTTACAAATGAATTTTTGTTATCGATCGAATATGAATCCTACCGAATTGTATTTTTTTCAGACGGCAGGACACTGATCCATGGAACCAATTCAATTGAAAAGGCAAAGCGTATTTATTATCAATTAGTAGGATAGAGGTGTGGAAAATGGTTGAGCAAAGATTTCCTATAAAAGTCAATGAAGCAATAGAAAAGGTGATGGAGTTCGCTCACCAAGGCCAAACTGAGCATATTTCCATCGAGCAAAGCTATGGCCGATTTCTCAGTGAATCTATCATTGCCGATCATCCCGTTCCCTATTTTGACAGGTCGCTATATGACGGTTTTGCTATCCGGTCAAAGGACACTGTATCATGCTCACGTACAAACCCCATATTGCTGGAGATTATCGGTGAGATTGGCGCCGGAAGTGTATTCAGAGAATCAGTAGACGAAAATCAGGCAATCCGGATCATGACGGGGGCGGAGATTCCTTTTGATTGTGATGCGGTGGTCATGTTTGAACATGTATATGAGCAGCAAATCGATGGGAAAAACTACATTCAACTGGATCGAAATAGTGCTGCGGGTCAAAATATTTCATTTACCGGAGAAGATATCCAAAAAGGGGAGGTTTTACTTGATAAGGGCACGTTTATCAATCCTGGGACAGTCGCACTGCTCGCAACATTTGGATATAAATATGTCCCTGTCGGTAAAAAGCCCAAAGTTGGTATTATTGCCACAGGAAGTGAGCTGCTCGAACTTGATCAGCCACTGCAGCCAGGGAAAATCAGAAACAGCAATGCCTATATGATCGTTTCACAAATTGTTAGAGCAGGCGGTGAACCGATTTATTTCGGCCAGTTCAGTGATGACATTGAAACTTGTTACAGTCAGGTCAAAGAAGCGCTCGAAGGAGTGGATATGTTAATTACTACAGGTGGAGTATCTGTTGGTGACTATGATCTGCTACCGGTAATCTATGAAAAGTTGGGTGCACATGTATTATTCAATAAAATCGCCATGCGGCCGGGCAGTGTCACAACCATAGCAGAAAAGGACGGGAAACTTTTATTTGGCTTGTCGGGAAATCCATCTGCATGCTACGTAGGTTTTGAATTGTATTCACGTCCTGTTATTCGGACATTCCAGCATGCTGCATGCCCTTTATTACGGATAGAAACTGCAGAACTTGGAACGGGTTATCCAACAGCGAATCCGTTTGACAGGTTTATAAGATCCTCCTTAATCGTGAAAGAGGGAAAACTTCTTGCCGACCCGGTTGGATTGGACAAATCGCATGCGGTCACATCACTCGCTGGTGCAGCAGGTCTGATTGTTCTCCCTGGTGGAACAGTTGGATATCATGCGGGAGAAAGGGTTTCTGTCATGATACTGGAGGATCAGCAAGGCATGCCTTTTAATAGTGAAGTCAACGAAACAAGGACTATTCCCAATGGATGAACGTTTATTTGAAATCGGAAAAGAACCGATTGAGGTAGAAAAGCTGGTACAAAAAGTAATGCGTAATGAAGCTGGGGCAATCACAACCTTTATCGGTACAGTCAGGGAATGGACAAAGGGAAGACGCACCATCTATTTGGAATATCAGGCATATGTTCCGATGGCGCTTAAAATGTTTACACAAATCGGCGAAGAAATCCAGCATAAATGGCCAGACACAAGAGTTGCCATTTCCCATCGTATCGGACGCCTGGATATATCCGACATTGCGGTGGTCATCGCAGTTTCTTCCCCCCATCGTAAGGCTGCCTATCAGGCAAATGAATATGCAATTGAACGAATAAAGCAAATGGTGCCTATTTGGAAAAAAGAACACTGGGAAAATGGTGAAATGTGGATTGGCGATCAGTTGGAAAATGTCTCGTTTCCGGACGGGGCGTCAGTGACAAAGGAGGATTAAGATGATTACAATTCTGCTTTTTGCCCAATTACAAGAACAGGCAGGCCGGGATAAACTGGAGGTCGAAATAGAAAGGTTAAAAGCAGATAATATGAAAGCAGATAAAATAGAAACAATTACGGTTGCAGATCTAAAGCATTTTCTTCAGCAGCGATATAGCCTTGTCCTCGAACATGCAATGACGGCAATCAATGAAGAATATGCCGTGAATGATGATAGTGTTCAGGCAGGTGATACGGTCGCATTCATTCCGCCGGTAAGTGGGGGATAACAGTCAAACTGAATAGGAGGGGAGATTCTTAAACATGCATACACAACCTTCCAATTATCTAAAAAGGGTAGCTTGTGCCGTTATAACGGTTAGCGATACAAGGGATAAAGATACAGATAAGAGCGGTAAACTGATCGTGGAACAGCTGCATGCTTCCAATCATCAGGTAAATTTATATAAGATAATCCCGGATGAAACAGAGTTGATCGAGCAGACAGTTGCGGAAGCAGTTCATAGCAAAGAAATTGAAGCAGTGATCCTCAATGGCGGAACGGGCATTTCCAATCGGGATGTAACGATCGAATCCATTCAGCATCTGTTCGACAAGGAACTGCCTGGATTTGGGGAGTTGTTCCGGTATCTGAGCTATCAGCAGGATATAGGCACTGCAAGTATGCTGTCGCGTGCTGCCAGCGGGGTAGTGAACAATCGGATTGTCTTCGCATTGCCAGGATCTGCTGGTGCGGTTACATTAGCAATGGAGAAACTGATCTTACCAGAACTTGTGCATATGGTAACGGAAATAAAGAAAGATTTAACTTGACCAAAGGGATGAAGAATGTGACTAGGATAAAGATTAGTTTCTTTCTGGTACTCGTATTATTATCTGGATGTACGAACTCAACGAGGGAAGACCAGGACATGGTCGAGCTTACCATCTCTGCAGCATCGAGCATGACAGAAAGCTTATTGGAATTGAAGTCGGCCTTTGAAGCAGAATATCCGGCAATCAAACTTAACTATAATTTTGGCGGTTCAGGTACTTTAAGGAAACAGATTGAACAGGGCGCACCAATTGATTTATTTTTTTCTGCTTCTGAAAAGGATTATAGGCTCTTAGAGGAAACTGATTTGATTAAACAGGGTACAGCAATATTTGAAAATGAATTGGTGTTTATTAAATCGGGGAAGTCTGAACTTCAATCTGTTGAAGATTTTTTGAAGCTGGATTTGGAGCTGGCAATTGGTACTCCTGATGTTGTGCCGGCAGGGACGTATGCGAAACAGGTTCTTCAAAAAATGGGAGTCTGGCAGCAACTGCAGGATCGTTTGATATTTACAAATGATGTTCAACAGGTGCTGACACTGGTCGATAACGGGGATGTTGAAGTGGGGATGGTATATGCAAGCGACCTTGTCCACTCAAATAATGCCTCTATCCTGGAAGGAATTGATCCCGCCATCCATCCGTCGATTCATTATTATTTAGCGGCAATCCAAAGTGAGAACGACCAAAGTCAGGAAAAGGAAGAGGCAATGAGTCTCTTTTATGATTATGCACGGAACGAAACGAGTCAGCAGCTTTTTGAGAGTTATGGCTTTAAAACAGATAAACGGGTGATGGAGTAATGGAATGGTCATGGTTCCCTGTTCAATTATCGGTCATTGTAGCAGTTTCCTCCCTTGTTGTTAACCTGTTGCTGTCTATTGTTGCTGTTTATTGGCTGGTTGTAAAGAATGTTAAGGGGAGGGCTGTAATCGAAACGATTTTTTTCATGCCTCTCGTGCTGCCGCCAACTGTGATTGGTTTTATGCTGATTATCGTTTTTGGAAGTAATAGCTTTATAGGTAACCTATTGGAGCTCATCACCGGAAGAAGTTTGCTGTTCACTGTTACGGCTGCCGTTATAGCAGCAGCTGTAGTGGCGTATCCACTCATGTACCAGTCAATCAAGACGGGGGTTCAGTCAGTGGATTCAAATATTTTAGGAGCTGCCAAGGTGGACGGTGCGAATGATTGGAAATTATTGACCCGAATTATTCTGCCTTTATCCGGACGAGCAATTCTGACTGGGCTTGCATTGAGCTTTACAAGGGCATTTGGCGAGTTCGGTGCAACGCTTATGTTTGCAGGGAATATCCCAGGAAAGACACAAACGGTTCCAACGGCAATATATCTTGCTATTGAATCAGGAAGGACAGAAATTGCCTGGCTTTATGTGCTGATCAGCATAGGATTTTCCTTTATACTGCTGCTGCTCATTAATCAATTAAGAGGAAATAGATAAGGGAAGTTCATGGATTTTTAGCTTCAATTAATCGATTTCTAATAACTCCGTTTGAAATCGCCACTTTTCCCACCGCTCTTTTCCTTAAGGAAGGTTTGACCGATTACCAACGCTTTATCAATGGATTTGCACATATCATAGATTGTCAATGCCGTAATGGAAGCTGCGGTTAATGCTTCCATTTCCACCCCGGTGCTACCAACTGTTTTGACTTCAGCATCAATCGATAACACATATCTGCTGTTTTCAAGTGTTTCCCAGCCGAATGATAGATTTACACCACTAATTGGTATCGGATGGCACATAGGAATCAGAGAAGCGGTTTGTTTTGCTGCCATGATCCCGGCAACTTGTGCGACAGCCAGAACATCACCTTTCTTATTTTTCTGCTGCACGATTGTTTCATATACTTCTTTATTCATGATGATGCTTGAATGTGCGATAGCTTTACGGGCGGTTTCTTTTTTATCTGAGATATCGACCATCTTGGCCCGGCCTTGCATGTTAAAATGAGTGAAATCGGTCAATGTATGTACCCACCTTCTATTAATATGGTAATTCTATTTTAGCTGATAAGGTATCGATATTCAATTCGCCTGAAAGAGTGCAATTTGGGTATAACCTTTAATTGCGAACAAATTTTTTGACGTAGCGGTGTGGGTTAGGTACATTTAAATTAGAAGTATGCTGGGAGGAACGAATTCATGAAACCAATTGAATTGGACAAGGTTCAGGAAATTCTGGACGGATTTATCAATAAAGATGTATATGTTCACTTGGAAACTACCAATGGGGCGTATGCAAGCCATATAAATGAAAAGGCTTATACGGTAGGTGCCTATATCCGAAATGCAAAAGTGAAATTCAATCAAGCCAAATTGGTTGGAAATGGGAGTGCATATCGTGCAGGACTAAAAATGGATATTGGCTGGATATATGCTGAAGGTTTAACCGACTGGGTAATGCATGAGGAAGACAAACTGCTGATGGCTGGTCATGACCGGGAAGGCCGATTGATGGTTTCCCTGCAAATCAGCGAAAGCCCGTTTAATTACTAAACTAAACAATGAAATAGGTGAATGAAATGGAAAAGCACGTTGTAGTTATATATCCACACCCAGATGATGAGTCATTTGGGGCAGCAGGATCGATTTCCAAATTCCGCGAACAGGGTATCCCCGTTACATATTTTTGTGGAACTTTGGGAGAAATGGGAAGAAATATGGGAAATCCAACGTTTGCCAATCGGGAAATATTACCTGAAATAAGAAAATCCGAATTAATCAATGCCTGCAAGGTTCTTGATATGGATCTTAAGATGCTTGGTTACCGTGATAAAACTTTGGAATTTGAGGAAAGGTCAGAAGTTGCAGCCCATTTAAAGGAATTATTGGAAGAACTCGAACCAAGTCTTGTCATAACACATTATCCAGAGCATGCAGTACATCCCGATCATAATGCGCTAGGAGCAGCCGCAATTGAAGCTGTTCGCCTGATGGAACCGGAAAAGCGTCCAGTCGTCTGGGCACAGGCAATTACAAACGATCATTATGAAGTACTTGGAAAACCGGATATCAAAAACGATACTAGTGACTATTATGATAAAAAGATGGAGGCTATCTTCTGTCATGATTCACAGGCTTCAGGTGTGCTTTCCCAATTTAAGCATGTCGACAAACTGGAAACGGAAGTCCAGGAGGATATTAAAAATAGATTCAGTACCGAGGAATTTTACACATGGAATTTCGATGATTAACCAGTGCCTCTGCAGAAATACTGCAGGGGTTTTTGTTTTAAGGAAACTTTTTGCAGGGGCTCTTCGTATATATGTTTATAGAGTTAAAGAATTTGTGGAACTATTTTACAACAAGGAGATGATACAGTGAAACAGTTATATCGTTCAAATTCAAATAGACTGGCTGCTGGTGTACTCGGAGGTCTTGGAGATTATTTTAAGATAGATGCATCACTGCTTCGGCTGATTTTTATAATCTTGCTGATTCCAAGTTTTATGACGGTTGTTCTTGTCTATTTGGCTGCAGCAGTGATCATCCCTAAGGAAGAGGAGATTTACTGATGCTTGCAAGATGGATGATAACATTATTTCTGAATGCGATAGCATTGATTGCCGTTGCACAGCTATTTGAATCCTTTTATATCGAGGGGTTTGGCACAGCCTTGCTGGCCAGCATTATTTTGGGAATCTTAAATGTGCTGGTTAAGCCATTCTTGATCTTGTTGACCTTGCCAATTACCATTATGACACTCGGCCTATTCCTAATTGTTATAAATGCAATTACATTAATGATGACCCAGTCACTATTCGGTCCGGCGTTTGCCATTGATGGTTTTGGCATGGCAATCCTGGCTGCAATCTTGATTTCGGTTATAAATATGCTGCTGAACAGTTTAATAAAGGATTCGTTAAAATAAAAAATGTATACGGGAAAATGTCTGGAAAACCCAATCATACACATATCTAAAAGGAAAAACGCGGGGCTCATACCTACGTTTTTCCTTTTGCATATGCTAAAATGTATATCAGTTAGCGTGTCCAATGATAGGAGGAGCATTTATTATGGCAGTAATTGTCCGAACGAAAGACCTGCTGGAAAATTTTAATTTGACTTTAGTTTCCGGGCAGGATGGGATTAACAGAGAAATTATCACAAGTGATATCTCCCGTCCCGGCATTGAAATGACTGGTTATTTCAAATATTATCCAAAAGAGCGTTTACAACTGATCGGTAAAACTGAAATGGCATATTTCCTTGAGTTAAATGCTGAACAGCAAAGGGATCGGGCACGAAATCTCTGTACGGATATAACTCCTGGAATTGTCGTATCCAGAGGAATGGACGTTCCAGAGATTCTGATTGAAGAATCGAATAAATCCGGTGTACCGATTTTACACTCACCGAGGAAAACAACGAGGGTCATCAGCAGATTGACCAATTATCTCGAAGCGAAATTTGCACCGTTTACAGCCATCCACGGTGTCCTCGTAGATATTTATGGGGTCGGCGTCTTAATTATCGGTCAAAGCGGAGTTGGTAAAAGTGAGACAGCCCTAGAACTGGTCAAACGCGGTCATCGCTTGGTTGCGGATGATAGTGTGGAAATTCGACAGGAAGATTATGATAGCCTTATTGGAAACTCTCCACCACTAATTGAACATCTGCTGGAAATTCGCGGATTGGGAATTATCAATGTGATGACATTGTTCGGTGCCGGCTCTGTTCGAAGTAAAAAAAGGATTTCCATGGTCATCAATCTGGAAAACTGGGATCAGAAGAAACAGTATGACCGTCTTGGACTTGATGAAGATACGATGAAGGTAATGGATATCTATTTGCCAAAGGCAACAATCCCTGTCCGCCCTGGACGAAACCTTGCTGTCATTATCGAGGTGGCTGCCATGAATTACCGATTGAAACGAATGGGGGTTAATGCAGCGGAGGAATTCTCCGAGCGCTTGACGACCATGATTGAACATGACAAATATCCGGATGAATTAGAAGAATAGGAGGGATTATGTTGATCTATAGTGCTGCACCATTGGACAGGGTATTCCTGGAATTAGGACCCTTAACCATCTATTGGTATGGACTTATTATTGCGTTTGGCGCCATTTTAGGTGTTTACCTGGCAACAAAAGAAGCAGATCGGCTTGGTCTGGAGAAAGATATACTGATTGATTTCATTGTATTTGCTGTTCCAATTGCCATTATCTGTGCACGCATCTATTATGTTATTTTCGAATGGGAACGATATGCCGGTGGAAGATGGTGGGATGTGTTTGCCATCTGGGAAGGTGGAATCGCCATCCATGGAGCGATTCTCGGTGGCGTTCTAACAGCAATCGTATTTTCAAGGGTAAGAGATATTGCCTTCTGGCAGTTGGCGGATATCATAGCACCAAGTTTGATTCTTGGACAGGCAATTGGCCGTTGGGGAAATTTCATGAATCAGGAAGCACACGGAGGACCAATTACCCAAACTACATATGAAAGCTTTCATCAATATTTGCCGGACTTTATCATGAACCAGATGACCATCGATGGCATCATGTACCACCCTACATTTCTTTATGAATCCTTCTGGAATATCTTAGTGTTCATTGCACTGATTTTAATGAGGAAATACAATCCATTGCGTGGGGAAATATTCCTAAGCTATGCTATATTTTACTCCATTGGAAGATACTTTATTGAAGGAATGCGTACAGACAGCCTATATGTGATTGGAGAAATACGGACAGCACAGTTGATTTCTATCATCCTGATTGTCATTTCCATTATTCTAATCATCTATCGCCGTAAAACAATAACCGTAAGATATAATGATGTCCCGATTTCTGAAAAGAAAAAAATCAATACGAAAAAGAAAAAAGGCAAAAAGAATAAGTAATAAATGGAATTCGATTCGGATGCATGTGAAGGAGAGTTAGAAAGATGTCAGGAATTTTAAACCGAGGTATACAGCAGGGCTTAAAAACAACATGGACCTTAGGAAAAGTAATTTTTCCAATTACATTGATTGTGACGATTTTACAGTTTACACCTGTATTGCCATGGATTATTGAATTGTTGACACCTGTAATGGGTCTGATTGGATTATCCGGGGAAGCTGCGGTTCCATTAGTGCTTGGTAATACACTAAATTTATACGCGGGGATTGCAGCGATCATTTCCTTTGAATTTACTGTTAAAGAGGTATTTATAATGGCCATCATGCTTTCGTTTTCGCATAATTTGCTGGTGGAATCTGCAGTGGCTACTAAGGTGGGGGTCAAATGGTGGGTGATTATCGGTGTCAGGGTTACCCTGGCCCTGGCAGCTGCTGTGATTATTAACCTAGTATGGCATGGCGGCGCTGAGCATGCCCAATATGGATTCGTGTCATCATCCGAATTGGTATTGAACGGCTGGAATCAAATAGCATTGCATGGCATACAGACAGCTTTGCTTGCCATTTTCCAGTTGGCCTTAATCGTCATACCGCTCATGGTAATCATGCAATTTATGCGGGAACTTGGCTGGATGACTGCCATTTCCAATAAACTTGCTCCATTCATCAAATTGCTCGGTATGGATAAAAATACTTCTATGACGATGGTTGCTGGACTGACTATCGGCCTTGCATATGGGGCTGGCATGATGATACAAGCGGTAGAAGAGGACAATGTATCGAAAAAAGACATGTACCTGGCACTGATCTTTTTAGTATCATGCCATGCGCTTGTCGAGGATACGCTCGTGTTCATTCCGCTGGGCATACCAGTTTGGCCATTGCTCGTAATCCGTTTGACAACGGCAATCCTTCTGACCATGGTGATTTCATTTTTCTGGAACCGGGCAGAAAGTAAGCGAAGAAAGGAATTATTACATGAACATTCGTACCATACTCTTTGATCTGGATGGAACATTGATCGATACAAATGAGTTGATCAATGCCTCCTTCAGACATACATTTGAACACTATAAATTAACATTTACTCCAGAGGAAATCCTCGAATTCAATGGACCGCCATTGATTGATACTTTTCAAAAGATAAATCCGGAAAAAGCAGAAGAGATGATTGCTACTTACAGGAAGCATAATATGGCCGAGCATGATCATTATGTCATTGCATTCCCCAAGGTTCTGGAAACGATTGAACAGCTGCAGCAGCACGGTATTAGTCTGGGTATTGTCACGACCAAAATGAGACCGACTGTCAACATGGGGCTTGCCCTGACTGGATTGGACCGTTTTTTCGATACAATCGTTACCATCGATGATGTTACACATCCCAAACCGCATGCAGAACCAGTGTTAAAGGCTATGGAAGAATTGAATGGAGATGCCAGCACCACATTGATGGTTGGAGATAATCATCATGATATCGAATCCGGCAAGAACGCCGGTGTCCTGACTGCAGGAGTAGCATGGTCCTTGAAAGGGAAAGAGAGACTATTGAATCACCATCCAACCTATATGCTCGACGAAATGACAGACCTATTGAGAATTGCAGGGGTGTAATGATGCGACGTACCCAGCGTTACAAGGTGGACAGGTCCAATTCACTATGGCAGATCTATCAGACAGTTCCGTTTTGGAAAGTAGTCAAGAATTTCATCGTTATTCAGATTGCCAGGTATACCCCCTTTCTGGCAATGAAAAACGGGCTCTACAGGAATTTTCTCCATATGAAGGTAGGCCATGAAACATCCTTTGCCTTAATGGTTATGCCGGATATTATGTTTCCGGAAAAAATCAAAGTGGGTAACAATTGTGTCATTGGCTATAATACAACAATTCTCGCCCATGAATACTTAATAAAGGAATACCGGATCGGTGACGTCATCATAGGTGATGAAGTGATGGTTGGAGCAAATACGACCATCCTTCCCGGTATTGAAATTGGAGATGGGGCCATTGTTTCAGCTGGGACACTGGTCCATAAGGATGTTCCTTCAGGTGCATTCGTTGGAGGCAATCCAATGCGGCTGATCTACACGAAAGAAGAAATGGGAGAACGGAATAGTGATGATTTCTAGGGGAGGTGTATAGGAATGGATTTACCGTCAGGTGTTTTGCCCGCAATAAGAAAAATGAAGGATTTTGACAAAGCATTGGAAACCCCTCATGAATTTATTGTCATTCTTGAATCAAGGCTTGTTCAGCTTAAGAGTCTTGTGGAGTATATGAGAAGAGCAAATAAGAAAGTGCTCGTCCATTTTGATTTGATTCAGGGACTAAAGGCAGATGAGTTCGGCATGGAATTTTTGATACGCGAAGTAAAGCCGGATGGGATACTTTCTACGAGGGGAAACGTTATTAATTTGGCAAAGAAGCAAAACCTGCTAGCCATTCAGCGAGTCTTTCTGCTGGATAGTATTGCTCTGGATCATAATCTGAAATTGATTGAGAAGGTTAAACCCGATTGTATTGAATTGTTGCCTGGTCTCATGCCGGCAATCATCCAGCAGGTGTATGAGCAAACGAATATACCGATAATCGCTGGCGGCCTGATTCGGCAACAGGAGGATGTAAGCGCAGCAATTGAGGCAGGCGCCATCGCAGTATCCACCTCGAATAGAGAGTTATGGCTGAATTAAAAAAACAGACAATTACTTTAGGGAATTTATTGAAAACTTATTGACAACGCTTTCAATGAGAGTTATGATAAATGAACAAGTTAATTTGTGGTGGAGATATGGAGACCTGCATTTCAATCGTACTTATGAGAGAGTATGTTTATTGAGGTGTGGGTCTTTTTCTGTATCGCAAATACTAAAGCAAATATTGAAGGAGGTTTTTATCAATGTCTGAATTTTTAGCCGAACTTATTGGTACAATGATTCTAATTGTCTTTGGGGGTGGTGTTGTCGGTGGCGTGGTCCTGAAAAAATCAAAAGCGGAAGGATCCGGCTGGGTAGTTATTACGATTGGCTGGGGGCTTGCGGTTACGATGGGTGTTTACGCAGTAGGCAGCTTTACAGGTGCACATATTAATCCTGCTGTAACATTAGGATTTGCAGCTGTTGGCGAATTCCCTTGGGCGAAGGTTCCAATGTATATCAGTGCACAGGTTATTGGTGCCATTATTGGCGGCGTAATTGTGTTTCTTAATTATCTGCCGCATTGGAGAGAAACAGAAGATCAAGGAGCAAAACTGGGAGTATTTGCAACAGATCCGGCGGTAAGAAGTCCTTTTTCTAATTTAATCAGTGAAATTATCGGTACGTTTATATTGGTGATGGGTCTCATGTTCATTGGTGCAAATGATTTTACGGATGGTTTAAACCCTTTAATAGTGGGTGCGCTAATTATTGCGATAGGAATGTCCCTCGGAGGAGCAACTGGTTATGCAATCAATCCTGCTCGTGATCTGGGACCGAGAATTGCACATGCACTTCTTCCAATACCGGGTAAGGGCGGTTCGGATTGGAGCTATGCATGGATTCCTATTGTAGGCCCCGTTATTGGCGGTCTATATGGCGCAGTATTCTATCAAGCTATTTTCCTAGGAAACTTTAGTGCATTGTTTTGGATATTAAGTGCTGTCGTTGTGGTATTAATCATTGGGGCGGTGAATGTAGAGTTAAAAAAGGGTGAGACGCCTGCAGATCAGATTAGTCAAAAAATAGTTTAGGGGGAATTAACGATGACTGAAAAATTTATCTTATCATTGGATCAGGGGACTACAAGTTCGAGAGCAATATTGTTTAATCATGCAGGTGAGATCGTCGAAACTGGACAGAAGGAATTTGAACAATTTTTCCCAAAACCAGGCTGGGTTGAACATGATGCGAACGAAATATGGACATCTGTTCTGGCATGTATTGCGGATGTGCTGCGTAAAGCAGACGTAGATCCGAGTCAGATTGAAGGAATCGGGATTACGAATCAACGGGAAACAGCAGTCGTGTGGGACAAAAATACCGGTAAACCGATATACAAAGCAATTGTCTGGCAATCCCGCCAAACAGAAGGGATTTGCAAGGAGTTGAAAGGGCAAGGCCATGAAGACTTATTCAGAGAGAAAACAGGATTGCTGATCGATCCGTATTTTTCCGGAACAAAAGTGAAGTGGATTCTTGATAATGTGGATGGTGCCAGAGAAGAAGCGGAAGCTGGTAATCTGTTATTCGGTACTATCGACAGCTGGCTGGTTTATAAGCTATCAGGCGGAAAGACACATATCACTGATTATTCCAATGCTTCAAGAACGTTGATGTTTAATATCTATGACTTGAAGTGGGATGAGGAATTATTGGATATTCTAACCGTTCCGAAGAGTATGCTTCCGGAAGTACGACAATCTTCTGAGGTCTATGCGACAACAGTTGGGTATCATTTCTATGGACATGAGATACCTATTGCCGGTATTGCAGGAGATCAGCAGGCGGCATTGTTCGGCCAAGCGTGTTTTGAAAAAGGAATGGCGAAGAACACATATGGCACTGGTTGTTTCATGCTGATGAACACCGGAGACAAAGCAGTTAAGTCAGAACATGGATTGCTGACAACATTGGCATGGGGTGTTGATGGGAAAGTGGAGTATGCACTGGAAGGAAGTATATTCGTTGCTGGATCGGCAATCCAATGGCTGCGGGATGGACTTAAGCTTATTGAAACAGCACCGGAAAGTGAAGCGTTTGCAGCAAAGGTGGACTCCACAGATGGCGTTTATATGGTACCAGCCTTTGTCGGATTAGGTACACCGTATTGGGATAGCGATGCAAGAGGTGCTATGTTCGGACTGACAAGAGGAACAACAAAAGAACATTTCATTCGCGCTACATTGGAATCGCTTGCATATCAAACAAAAGATGTGCTCGATGCAATGATAGCAGATTCAGATATTGACTTGAAAACATTGCGTGTAGATGGCGGGGCAGTGAAAAATGACTTCCTGATGCAATTCCAAAGCGATATTCTTGGAGTGCCGGTTGAACGGCCTGTTGTACAAGAGACAACTGCTTTAGGTGCAGCATATCTGGCAGGGTTGGCTGTTGGCTACTGGGCAGACAAAACTGAAATTGCGAAACAATGGCTGAATGATCATACCTTTGAAAATAAAATGGATGAAGAAAAGTGCGAGGAACTATACGGAGGATGGAAAAAAGCAGTTGCAGCTACTAGAACGTTTAAATAATGGGTGACAAAAAGAGATCAAATTTCTATTAAAATTTGATCTCTTTTGGGAATTATCGGGTAAAAGTTAATTAGCAGGAGGATGAATGAGATGAAGAAAATTATCAATGATCCAAATCAAGTCGTTCAGGATATGATTAGCGGAATGATTGCGGCCCATCCCGAAAAAATTAAACCATTAACTGGAACAACAGCAATTACCAGAAAGGATGCCCCTGTTGCTGGCAAAGTCGGACTTGTCAGCGGTGGCGGCAGTGGGCACGAACCTGCCCATGCAGGGTATGTTGGGAAAGGGATGCTTGATGCGGCAGTCGCGGGCGAGGTATTTACATCACCGACACCTGATCAGATTTACGAAGCCATTAAAGCAGTAGACGGCGGCAAAGGAGTATTCCTGATTATCAAAAACTATACTGGAGATGTCTTGAACTTCGACATGGCGGCTGAATTAGCAGAGCTGGATGGTATTCAGGTAGACAAGGTAATAGTTAATGATGATGTAGCGGTAGAGGACAGTTCATTTACAACTGGGAGAAGAGGGATTGCGGGCACTGTCTTTGTCCATAAGATTGCCGGGGCAAAGGCGGAACAAGGAGCTTCGCTTGAAGAAGTTAAAAATGTCGCTGAAAAAACGGTTGCTAACGTTCGTTCCATGGGGATGGCACTGATGCCCTGCACCGTACCTGCAGCCGGCAAGCCAAGTTTTCAACTGGACGAGAATGAAATGGAGATCGGAATTGGTATACATGGGGAGGCGGGAATAGAACGAAAGCCAATTTCCACTGCTGATGAGATTGCTAAAGAGCTGACAGATAAGATACTTAGCGATATGGATCTTTCCCAGAACGACGAGGTAGCTGTAATGGTCAATGGATTAGGCTCCACACCGGAAATGGAACTATATATCGTTAATAGTAAAGTAAATAAACTGTTGACGGAAAAAGGAATCCGCATTTACAAAACATTCATTGGCGAGTATATGACTGCATTGGAAATGGCGGGATGTTCTTTAACATTATTGAAATTGGATGATCAACTGAAATCATTGCTTGATGCTGAATCAGAGGCACCTGCATTCCATTCATAAGAAAGGAAGAATCATAATGAAGATACAAACAGAGCAAAGTGTCCAATGGTTTGAAAAAATCAATGAAAAAATCCAAGCAAACAAAGAATACCTGACCGAACTCGATCAGGCCATCGGAGATAGTGATCATGGCATTAATATGGCCCGCGGTTTTCAGGAAACAGTAAATAAATTGACAGGACAGGATTATGAGACCGTATCAGATGTAATGAAAGATGCAGCAATGACATTGATATCCAAAGTTGGAGGAGCTTCCGGACCATTGTTCGGAACGGCATTTTTAAAGTTTTCTATGGCGGTAAAAGGTAAGGAACCTGTTGATTATGATGCGTTGACCAACGGGCTTGAGGAAGGGCTGCAAGGAGTGATGGGACGCGGCAAGGCCACAACTGGCGAAAAGACGATGGTGGATGTCTGGTCATCTGTTGTGGCATACCTGAAACAAGGTGAAGGCAGCTTTGAAACGGATCGATTGTCCGAAACGGCCAAAAAAGCTATGGAACAAACAAAGGGTATGATGGCTACGAAGGGAAGGGCTGCATATTTCAAAGAAAAATCGATTGGCCATATCGATCCTGGATCCGTGTCATCATTCTATGTGTTTGATGCATTGGCAGAGGTTTTGAAGGAGGCTGAACAATAATGGAGTATGTCGGTATTGTCTTGATTTCCCATAGCCCTAAAATCGTTGAAGGACTCAAAGATTTGATTCGACAGGTTATAACAGACGTCCCGATTCAACTGGCAGGTGGTACGGAAGAGAATGAGATAGGTACAAGCATTGATAAAATTCTAGCGGCCATTCAGAACGCAGATCAGGGAAAAGGTGTCGTTATATTTTACGATATTGGCAGTGCCAAGATGAATGCAGAAATTGCAATTGAAATGGTCGAGTCACAGAATGTCAGATTAATAGAAGCGCCAATAGTCGAAGGTGCTTATGTTGCTGCAGTAGAGTCAGGCATGAATAAAGGTCTGGAGGAAGTTTGTGCTGCTGTGGAAAAATCATTTTAGCGGAATTATTAGCGCTGTACACGACTGATATGCTGTGCTATAATTTAGGTAAGTTAATATGGTTGGACGGAGAAATGGAGAAACCGTAAGCTACTGATGCATAAATGTATTAGTATGTTTGCGGTTTTTTCATTTTTCACATGATTACCATGAAAAAGGGTATAGATAGGAATAGACTATAGATATTTTAGGGAGTGTAGACAATGACAGAATTTTCGAGCTACAAAAGAGCCGATATTTTTAACCAATTGGAAAATAATTCACTGGATGTTTTGGTGATTGGTGGAGGAATTACAGGTGCTGGGATTTCACTCGATGCTGTAAGAAGAGGAATGAAGACCGGATTAATTGAAATGCAGGATTTCGCTGCAGGTACCTCCAGCCGTTCAACGAAGCTTGTCCATGGTGGACTTCGCTATTTACAGCAGTTTGAAGTTAAAATGGTAGCAGAAGTTGGTAAAGAAAGGGCGATTGTGTATGAGAATGGTCCACATGTTACCACACCTGAGTGGATGCTGCTCCCATTTCATAAAGGCAGCACATTGGGACCATTGACCTCCAATATCGGTCTTCGTGTATATGATTTTCTTGCCGGGGTGAAGAAAAGCGAACGCCGAATCATGTTTAAACCAGAGGAAGTATTGAAGAGAGAACCGCTGATCAAAAGCAAAGATTTAAGAGGCGGCGGCTACTATGTCGAATATAAGACAGATGATGCCCGCTTGACAATTGAAGTAATGAAAAAGGCCGTAGAGCAGGGTGTACATGCTGTAAACTACGCAAAGGCTGTTGAGTTTATCTATGATAATACCAATAAGGCAATTGGTGTTGTGGTAGAAGATCAAATCAGTGGAGAATCCCATAAGATATATGCAGACAAAATTATAAATGCAGGTGGTCCATGGGTTGATGAAGTACGGGAATTGGATGGATCCAAAAATGGGAAATCGCTGCATTTGACGAAAGGTGTTCACTTAGTATTCTCAAATGATGCATTTCCTCTGCAGCAGGCGATTTACTTTGATACACCAGATGGACGGATGATTTTTGCAATCCCGCGTGATGGCAAGACATACGTAGGAACTACCGATACAACTTATGAAGGTGACATTGCTCATCCGGTGATGAAGGAAGCGGACAGAGATTATTTATTAAAAGCAATTGATTATATGTTCCCTTCCCTGAATATTTCTGCCGATGATATTGAATCAAGCTGGGCAGGATTGCGGCCATTGATTGCGGAAGAGAATGCATCCAGTCCGAGCGAAATCTCACGCAAAGATGAGATCTTCATATCCGATTCCGGATTGATATCCATGGCAGGCGGAAAGCTTACTGGATACCGCAAAATGGCTGAGCAGGCAGTGGACACCATTGTTAAACAGCTAAAAGAAGAAAAAGGAATCCTTTATACGAAAAGTAACACAAAGCATCTGCCTATTTCTGGTGGGGATGTCGGCGGTTCAGAAGGATTCGAGAAATTTAAGAAGCAAAAGATTGAAAAGGGAATCGGACTTGGATTAAAAGAGACAGATGCAGCCCAGCTGGTAAGCAAATATGGTTCAAATGTCGATGATCTGTATGAGATCTTCCAAAATAAAAAAGAAGAAGCCAATACAGAGAACATTGATCCAGTTGTTTTCGCTCAGTTAAATTATGCTATTGAATACGAATTGGCATATAAACCTGTTGACTTTTTTGTCAGAAGAACAGGGGCATTATTTTTCAACATCCATTGGGTCGAAAAACATCAGGAAAATGTCATCAATTATCTGGCGAAAACATTCGGCTGGAAAGCAGCGCAAAAAGAAAGCTATGCAGCGGAATTGAAGCAGCTGCTTCATGAAGCGGTAACACCTGGAAAATAGGTTTCATTTCAAATAAATAAGCCAATCCTATGTGCAGCAGCCGAAGATGAAGCGTTTCGCGATAATTTTCGGAGCAGCTGACATAGCGGTTGGCTTTTTTGTTTCTGATAAGACCAGTGCTGTGCACATTTCATTAACAATGAAGATTGGCCCTTGCTTTATAACGCCTATATTAATAGCTATGAATATATGGTATAATTTTGACGTATGTTGCGAATTTAGGGGGATATCCATGCACGCAAAAGATAAGGAAGACAAAATAGATAACATTATCCCTTTTATTCCTGAAGGTGATTTTTATTTTACTAAAGGTGTAGAAGCTTTTCAAAAAAGAAAGTTTGATATAGCAATAAAATGGATGAAAAAGGCTACAGAAATGAAGCCGGAAGAACCTTTATATAAATGTCAGATGTCGATTATCTATACGGAAATTGGAGCATATCACGCTGCCAACCAGCTTCTGACAAGTGTATTGCAATCGAGTGATTATATTGACTGCTACTATTTGATAGCAAATAATTATGCGCATCTTGGTTTACTTAATGATGCCAAAAAATATGCAAATTCATATCTTGAAAAAGAGCCTGATGGAGATTTTACGGAAGAGGCAAAAAGCCTGCTTGAATTGATTGACATCGATGAGGAAGAAGATGATGAAGACTGGAATCTGGAGGATGAGGACGAATTATTAATCTATCAGGAAACAGCCTTTTATCATATTGAAAATATGGAATGGGAAAAAGCAATACCCATAATTGAAGAGATGATGCTTATCTTTCCCGAGTATATGATGGCTAAACATGATTATACACAAGCATTGTTTTTTACCGGCCGTAAACAGGAAGCAATTGATATGGAGCTGGATATATTAGCGGAAAATCCGAATTCTCTATACAGCCATATTAATTTATCATTGTATTATTATGAAATAGGTATGGAACAGGAATATGAAAAGCATATTCAGGCATTACTAAATATATATCCAATCCATGTCCAGCAAAAGCTGCGCATAGCGGTAACATTGGCAAGAACAGGGCTATACCAGGAAGCATATCCGCGTTTTCGGATGCTGCCAAAAGAAAAAGTAATGAGCCACCTATCCTACTTTAAATGGTATAGTGCAGCGGCATATCAAAATGGGGATCCAAGCAAAGCTTTGGCTCTTTGGGAAGAAGGCTGCAGAAAGCATCCAAAGCTTTCCAAAGAGGAAGGCCCATGGGATATCGTGTGAGCAAATAAATAGACGGCCGAATAATGATTTTATAAACTTGAAATGGTCAAACTATAAGAATTGAAGGGGCGATTTAAATGTCCGAAGAACGTATGTATGATGTAATTATTGCAGGAGCAGGACCAGCGGGTATGACTGCTGCCGTTTATGCTTCCCGTGCAAATTTAGATACACTCATGCTGGAACGCGGCATTCCAGGTGGACAGATGGCTAATACAGAAGATGTTGAAAACTATCCCGGATTTGATAGTATCCTGGGACCGGATTTATCGAACAAGATGTTTGAGCATGCCAAGAAGTTTGGTGCAGAGTATGCCTATGGCGATATTAAAGAGGTTATTGATCATGGCGATTATAAGACGATAATTGCGGGCAGTAAAGAATTTAATACGAGATCCTTGATCATCACAACAGGTGCGCAGTATAAAAAACTTGGCATCGAGGGTGAGGAAGAACTCGGTGGCCGTGGTGTTTCCTATTGTGCGGTATGTGATGGAGCGTTTTTCAAACAGAAAAACCTGGTTGTTATCGGTGGCGGGGACTCTGCGGTTGAAGAGGGTATTTACTTAACCCGTTTCGCCGATAAAGTAACGATTGTTCACCGTCGCGATCAGCTGCGCGCTCAAAAAATTATTCAGCAGCGTGCATTTGATAATGAGAAAATTGATTTTATCTGGGACACTGTAATAAATAAAATCAATGGACCTGAAGGAAAAGTTAGCAGTGTCAGCCTGAAAAATAATAAAACAGGCGAAGAATATGATTTCGACGCTGATGGTGTCTTCGTTTATATTGGAATGGTTCCGCTCAGCGAACCATTTAAATCACTAGGTATCACCAATGAAGAAGGATATATCCCGACAAACGAGCAAATGGAAACAAGTATTCCAGGAATTTTTGCAGCTGGTGATATACGTGAGAAAGCACTTCGACAAATTGTGACAGCTACAGGTGACGGAAGTATTGCTGCAGAGGCAGCGATAAAATATGTGGAAGACCTGGCGGAAGAGATGAAAGCAGCAAATAAATAAATAATGTGTAATAAAATTTACCTTTAGTAACTGCTTTTTAATCGTGCTGTAATACGTTCGAAACATATTTGGGGTACACTATAAATAACTAATTGACCCCCTTTTAATAGATAGATTAGTTTATTGCACAGGTGCTTGCACCTGTGTCTTTTTTTTGACTGGAAGCTTGTCCGTTTTTGTCGAAGTCATACTTTTTATCGCATTCCCTTGTTGGAAGCGATTCGTTCATAGTATAATATAAGGTAATATCATTGAGAAAAAGTAACTATAATAGTGTATGCAAAGCACTTGTCTGCATACCTATTGAATATAAGCAATAAGCATTTGCAACAGAGTCTTAGATGCTTCGTAACGGTTTTAGAAGGGGAGAATACAATTATGAGTAATGAGCAGGAAACAAAATTGGTTATTATAACAGGCATGTCTGGTGCCGGCAAAACAGTTGCTGTCCAAAGTTTTGAGGATCTGGGATACTATTGCGTAGATAACCTGCCCCCGGCATTATTACCGAAATTTATGGATCTGATGAAGGATTCTGCAAATAATATCCGTAAAGTGGCACTCGTCATGGACCTGCGGGGACGTGAATTTTTTGACTCGCTTTTTGAGGCATTGGATGTTCTTGGTTCCGTGGAATGGCTGGAGGAACATATTCTGTTTCTTGATGCTAAAAATGAAGCGCTGGTAACAAGATATAAGGAGACAAGACGCTCCCATCCGCTTTCAATCGGCGGGCTTCCTTTAAATGGGATTACCCAGGAGAGGGAAATACTTGATGAACTAAGGGGACGTGCCCAGCGAATCATCGATACAACCTCTTTGAAGCCGCGTGAATTGAGGGAAAAAATATTGAAAATCTATTCGGAAAAGAAACAGGAGATTTTCTCCGTCCACTTTCTTTCCTTTGGTTTTAAATACGGCTTGCCTATCGATGCGGACTTGGTATTCGATGTACGCTTTCTCCCTAATCCCCATTATGTTGCCAACCTTCAGCCGCTGACCGGTTTAAATCAGGATGTCGCATCGTATGTATTTAAATGGACGGATACACATAAGTTTAATGAAAAGGTGCTTGATCTGCTGAAATTCATGCTTCCGCAATATAAAAAAGAGGGAAAATCCCAGCTTGTAGTGGCAATTGGATGTACAGGAGGGCAGCACCGTTCCGTGGCAATAGCTGAGAACTTTGCAAAGGAGCTTAGCTCCAACTATATCACGCATGTGAGCCACCGGGATATCGACAAGAGAAAGGGTCATTAATATGGGAAAGAAAAAAAGACCGCGAATAGTTGTTATTGGCGGTGGCACAGGCATGCCTGTACTGCTGCGGGGACTTAAAAATCTGCCGATCGAATTGACGGCGCTTGTTACCGTAGCTGATGACGGAGGAAGCACGGGGAGAATCAGGAGTGAGATGGCGATTCCTGCACCAGGAGATATACGGAACGTGATTGCCGCATTATCTGATGCTGAACCGATGCTGCTTGAATTATTTCAGCACCGCTTTTCGGAAGGGAATGGATTGTCGGGCCATGCAATGGGTAATCTGCTGCTTGCTGCAATGACATCTGTTACCGGTAATTTCAATACAGGAATTAAGGAAATTTCACGCGTTTTAAACGTTAAAGGAAAAATTTTCCCTATTTCAAACGAGAATATGTCTCTCCATGCGGAAATGGAAGATGGAACGATTGTCTCCGGAGAATCAAACATTCCGCTTTCCAATAAGAAAATAAAGCGCGTCTTTTTGAGGCCGCAGCCGGTTAAGCCGCTGCCGCATGCAGTCAGAGCCATAGAAGCAGCAGATCTGGTAGTTATTTCACCAGGCAGCCTCTATACCAGCATCATGCCAAACCTCATCATTCCACAGGTGAAAGAGGCGCTTAGGGATACAAAGGCAAAGGTTGTCTATGTCTGCAATGTGATGACGCAATCGGGCGAAACAACCGGCTTTACTGCATCCGATCATGTACAGGCAATCTGTGATCATATTGGTGAAGATTGTCTCGATTCCATTATTGTGCATAATGAAATGATCGATCAGACCATTCGGGCCGTTTATGCGGAAGAGAAGGCTGAACCGGTAAAATATGATAAGGAACGACTGCTGGAAATGGATCTGGAAATTATAGAAGGCGATATTATTAATCATTTACAACCTACTTTGCGTCATGATAACAATAAAATTGCCAGCCTATTATATTCATTAATGGACAAAAAATAGATTATCTTAAGAAGATGGTCAAAGAAGAGCTTAAAAGAAAATAGGTACTTAGGAATTACGAAGGCTATATTTTTGGCTCTGACTTTTGGAACATTCTCTTGTAGAAATGGTAAAGGGGGAAACCTGATATGTCCTTTGCTTCTGAAATAAAAAAGGAATTGACAACAATAGAAGTTGATGAGTGCTGCAGACTTGCTGAACTAGCTGCATTGAGTCGCATGAATGGAGCAATTTCATTATCCAGGCAGCGGTATTCTCTTGATGTACAGACAGAAAATGCTGCGATTGCCAGAAGGATATACACATTAATTAAATCGAGCTATTCATTGCCTGTTGAATTGCTTGTCCGTAAAAAATGAAATTAAAGAAAAATAATGTTTATATTGTTCGGATGAAAGAGGGTGTCCAGCAGTTTCTTGAAGACCTGGATATCATTCAGGACCAATTTACGGTAGTTCGAACAATTTCAAAAAAATATCTGGATAAGCCTTGCTGTAAAAGGGCCTATCTACGTGGAGCTTTTCTTGCGGGCGGCTCCATCAATAATCCGGAAACGTCATCCTATCATCTGGAAATCTCCAATTTCTTTCAGGAGCATAACGATGCACTGTGTGAGCTGCTCAATTCGTTTGATTTGCGTGCCCGTACGCTGGAACGGAAAAACGGTTATATTGTCTACATTAAAGAGGCAGAGAAAATCACTGAGTTTTTAAGTATTATCGGAGCCCATAATGCCTTGTTTAAATTTGAGGATGTTCGGATAGTAAGAGATATGCGCAACTCAGTTAACCGTCTAGTAAATTGTGAAACGGCAAACTTAAATAAAACAATCGGTGCTGCATTCCGGCAAATTGAGAACATCAAGTTTATCGAGGAAACAGTAGGTATCGACCAGCTTCCGGATAAGCTGCAGGAAATTGCTAAGCTGCGGGTTCAGCATGAGGATGTTTCCTTGAAGGAGCTGGGTGAATTAATGACGAGCGGCAAAATCTCCAAGTCTGGCGTCAACCACCGTTTGAAGAAAATTGATGATTTTGCAGATAAAATCAGACGTGGAGAAACGGTGCCAAACAGTTAATAAGTTGATTTGCTACTACTTTTACTTTACAATTCATGGTATAATACTGATAATTCAAAGGATTAGCGTTTAATAAAAAAATAGACAGTTCTGTTGTTATATGCAGATTCTGTCGTATATTGAATTGATAGCGTTTTCTATTTGGGGGAGGATGAGTGAGTTGGTTGAGAAGTCAATAAAAGTGGAATTGGAGACGGGTTTACAGGCAAGACCGGCAGCACAGTTTGTTCAGGAGGCTAATCGATATTCTGCACATCTTTTTCTTGAAAAAGATGGAAAAAAGGTAAATGCAAAAAGTATTATGGGATTGATGAGCCTGGCAATTACAAAGGGTGAGCTGATCAAACTGACTGCAGAAGGTGCGGATGAGCAGTTAGCGTTAGATCATCTGGTTTCGCTTGTCGCGAAGCCGTAAATAAACGGAAAGGCTGCTCTTTAAGGTTTCCAGCAACTTTTTGGCAGCCTTTTTTAGTGCATTCAAGGTGTAAGTTGTCGAACTAAAAAAATCGCCCGATCCGTTATTATTGTAAGCTGGTAAGCCACAATAAACGGATAGGCGATTTTGGATTGAGTCTATACGATTTATTTATCTTCTTTGCGCTCGAGAATTTGATCGATCAAGCCGTACTCAACAGATGCTTGTGCAGTCATAAAGTTATCACGCTCAGTATCACGCTCAATAACTTCCAGTGGCTGACCAGTTTTTTCTGCCATGATTTCATTCATTCTTTTCTTGATTTCAATGATGCGTCTTGCATGGATTTCGATATCGGTTGCCTGACCCTGTGTTCCACCCAAAGGCTGGTGTATCATGATTTCACTGTTTGGCAATGCATAACGTTTTCCTTTTTGCCCTGCGGTAAGAAGGAAGGCACCCATTGATGCAGCCATACCGATGCAAATGGTTGATACATCTGGTTTAATGAAATTCATTGTATCGTAAATTGCCATACCGGCTGTAATTGATCCACCTGGAGAATTGATGTATAAGGAAATATCTTTTTCTGGATCTTCCGCTTCAAGGAACAATAATTGCGCTACGATAGAGTTCGATACATTATCATCGATTCCGCTTCCCAATAAAATGATACGGTCTTTAAGTAAACGTGAGTAAATATCATAGGCGCGTTCTCCACGGTTGGTTTGTTCAATAACTGTAGGTACTAAATTCATTTAAAATCCTCCCTTAGTAACGTCTGATAATAACGTTAAAGTCTTTTATTTTGGATATATTTTCATAATAGCCTAAAGGTCAATAAAGGTCAAACGAAAAGGATCGTCTTTCTATAAAAAAATATACTTTTCCATGATTCCCTTTTTTTCCCTTTATAAACGTTTGGATGATGCACAGATAAAAAAGACTTGTTTCTATAAGAAAAGGGAGTTATAATAGTCAATGTGTCAAATTTTTATTCATATATGCGCCCGTAGCTCAGTCGGATAGAGCACTGGTTTCCGGTACCAGGTTTTGCGGGGGTTCGAATCCCTCCGGGCGCGTTAAACGGAAAAGGAAGGCAAGAGAATGCACTATTTCTCTTGCCTTTTTCGCTAAGGATTACAGTCTGTTCATTGCATAGCAGATGGGTGGGCGAAATATTTATTTTATACATACAAAAAAAGAATCTTTTGCTGGGAGGAGAGCTTCATGATAGATAAGAAAGTGGTATTCATTACTGGAGCGGCCAGTGGGATTGGTTATGAGCTGGGAGTTGCTTTCGCCAGGGGAGGCGGAAAAGTCGTATTGTCCGATATCAATGAAGCGAAGGTAAAAGCCAGTGCAGAGAAACTGCGCGGGGAAGGCTTTGAGTGCGTTGCCCTTAAATGCGATGTAACACAGGAGGAAGAGCTGAAGCATGCTTTGGATTATACAGTTGAAGCTTTTGGCAGATTGGATGTGTTGATCAATAATGCAGGATTACAGCATGTAGCTTCACTCGAGGATTTCCCAACGGAGAAATATGAATTTATGCTGAAAGTAATGCTTGTCGCTCCTTTTATGGCTACGAAACATGTATTTCCAATTATGAAGAAACAAGGCTTCGGACGTGTGATCAATATGGCATCAATTAATGGTTTGATTGGTTTTTCCGGAAAGGCTGCATATAACAGCGCCAAGCACGGTGTAATTGGTTTAACGAAGGTGGCAGCATTGGAAGGGGCGGCAGATGGAATTACGGTGAATGCTATCTGTCCCGGCTATGTGGATACCCCTTTAGTACGCGGACAATTCGAAGATCTGGCCAAGAATCGCAATGTTCCGTTGGAAAGTGTACTTGAAGAAGTCCTCTATCCACTGGTACCGCAAAAGAGACTGTTGGATGTTCAGGAAATAGCGGATTACGCGATGTTCCTTGCAAGTGATAAAGCAAAGGGTGTTACAGGTCAGGCTGTTGTTCTGGATGGAGGATATACTGCACAATAAGATAATGACTGAAAAGGATGATTATAATGGAAACAATCTATATTTTGGAAGGTGCTCGCACACCCTTTGGAACTTTCGGAGGAAGCCTGAAGGATGTGGACCCTACAGAGCTTGGTATTACAGCATCAAAAGAAGCAATTCGCCGCAGTGGCATTGAAGCGCGTGATATTGATTTTTCGGTACTGGGAAATGTAATCCATTCGGGAAAGAATGCTCCATATCTGGCAAGGCATATCGCCATAAAAGCAGGAATACCTTTATCAAGTCCTGCGCTTACGGTCAATCGTCTATGCGGATCCGGGCTGCAATCGGTTGTGTCAGCAGCACAGTCCATTATGCTTGGAGAGGGACAGGTTGCATTGGCAGGCGGTGTGGAAAATATGAGCCAATCACCATATGCATTACGTGGCAGCAGATTTGGCACAAAACTAAGGACTCCACAGGTTGATGATATGCTATGGGCAGCCCTGACGGATGAATATATTGGTTCGGGAATGGGAAACACTGCAGAAAACCTGGCAGAAAAGTATTCCATCTCACGGGAAGAACAAGATGAATATGCCTTTCTCAGTCATCAGCGTGCAGCTGCTGCAAGGAAGGCCGGTAAGTTTGAAGATGAGATTGTACCCGTTGAAGTAAAGACTAGAAAAGGCGTAACAGTAGTGGATACGGATGAACATATCCGGGAAGAGACTACCGTAGAGAAGCTATCTAAACTGAAAGCTTCTTTTAAAGAAGGCGGATCTGTAACAGGCGGCAATGCGAGCGGAATTAATGATGGGGCAGGAGCAGTTATTGTTGCAGGGGAGCAATATGTTAAGAAAAACAATTTAAAGCCAGCAGCAAGAATCATCTCCTATGCGGTTGCTGGAGTCGATCCCGCCTATATGGGGATCGGTCCGGTTCCGGCAATAAAGAAGGCTCTGGAAAAAGCAGGCCTGTCCTTAACAGAAATTGATCTGCTTGAGGTTAATGAAGCCTTTGCTTCTCAGTATTTGGCTGTAGAAATAGAATTGAAGCTCGACCGCGAAAAGGTGAATGTCAATGGAGGTGCGATAGCCCTTGGACACCCGATTGGAGCTAGCGGGACAAGAGTACTGTATAGTGTTATGAAGGAATTGAAAAGAAGAAATGGGAGATATGGAGTTGCATCTCTTTGCATCGGCGGGGGACAGGGAATTGCAATGATAGTCGAAGCCCTATAGCCTGATAGATAGGACTTCAATTGTGTTTTTCAAGTATCGACCAAAATCAAAGAAAAAAGGACTAAATAAAGACAGGGGAAGGCTGTTCATCATCCTTCCCCTGTCTTTCATTTGCCGTTTGGCTCATGTATATCCCATGCCGTCTTTAGTGAATCAACTATATAATCTGCTGCTTCTTCTGCCGGGAGATCATCTATTATTACTTTTGAATGATGCCCTTCATAAATGGGCTGCCTGTCAAAAAAAAGCTTTTTCATCTGTTCGATATTTTTCCCTTGCAGGACCGGTCTGCTGTCAATCAGCAAACTAATTCGTTCCTTCCAGGAATCCCAGGACAGATCAAGGAAAAAGATAATGCATTCCGATAGACAGACTTCACGAATCTCCTCTTGCATAAATGCGCCCCCGCCGACTGAAATGATCTTCAACCTTTGCCTGCATGAATCAATAATGATTTGCTTTTCAGCCTTCCGAAAAGTCTTTTCTCCATATGTATTAAAAATTTCTGAAGTGGGCATATTGAATTTCTTTTCGATTTCTTCATCTATATCGATAAAATCCCTGTATAGTTTTTTGGCAACTTCCCTGCCGATTGTCGTTTTGCCAACACCCATAAAGCCAATCAGCACGATACTTTGCTCCCGAAGTGAAACATCGTTCATGCGTATCCCCCTAGTAAGTTCTATTCTGTACATAAGTATATGCTAAATATAGTTTCTTTGCACTCGCTGACACGGTTGATTCATTGGTTCCTGATTGCCTTCTTGGCCAGCATATCGGCCTGGTGATTTTGCTTTTCAGGTATCCACTTAATAAAAAAGTAAGGAAATCCTTCCGATTCTCTTCTGATTTTTTCAAGTAAAGGAAGGAAGACCTTATTTTTGGTATAGTCGTTTTCGATAACATCTACCGCAACCTTTGAATCGGAACGAAAAGATAGTATTTCATCCGGGAAAGAATCTTTGCAAATCTCGAGCGCTTTAATAATGGCTTGGAATTCCGCCTCATGATTGGATAACACGCCAAGTGGAATGGAAAATTCAGAAGTGCTATTTTCCTGTTTTATATATATGCCTGCACCGCTCGGCCCTGGATTGCCGCTGGATGCCCCGTCTGTATAGACAATAATCATCGATTGTACCACTCCTGCCGTTCGCGATTGGTTCTGCTTGATATTTCAATCATTATAAATGAATATGTCAAAAAAGGTAACCCCATTTGATGGGATTACCTTTTTACAGTTTAGTGATGGTGTCCATCACTTGCATTCTCTGTGCTGCTTTCCTCGGCGGAGGCATCGCCGGCAATGACGGTTTTCATCGGCATGGTATGCTGATCCCTTGCGGTGGTGTGGGCGAACATTTCGTATATACCGTCTTTATCGAAGCTAGTCTTTGCAGTATAGGTCCCATCCCCATTATTTTCTGATTCGATCATGGTACTGTCATCTTCATGATCCTGCTCCCATACTTCAAAAGTGACCTCATCGGCATCCGCAACCATTTCATCGTCATAGGTTACGGTAGCCTTTAGTTCAATGGTTTCATTTAGGTCTGCTGTTTCCGGGACATCAAATTGAACATCGAGTGCAGGTAATTCCTCCTCGACATTGTCATCATCAGTAGATGCTTCCTTATCTCCGCATGCAGCGAGAGCAAAGATTGCTATTGTTATACATAATAGTATCCAAAATTTTCTTCGCATTATTGATCCTCCATCTTGGTATTAGAAATTTGCAATATATAAACCAAGTATATCATTTTAGTTTATTAAGGTTAATGAACGTTACGTGAATTTTGTGGGAGTCGGCCCCAGTTTCGTAATCTGTCATACATCAGGTATATGCCGGCTTCTAAGAGGGGAGTAAATTCCTGTGGTAAAGGAACAAACAGTCCAAAAAGCTGCTTTATCGCATTATTTAGTTGTGATTAGGATGGAAATATTCTTGAAAACCAGCTTGACTTTATTGAAAAATTCAAATAATATGTAATATGTAAGCGTTTTATATTATTTTCTTATTATCATTCTGTCATATAACAAAAGGGGGAATTACTTTGAAAAAGAAAAGAAAAAGTTTTTTGTTTTCTATAATTCTATTGGTGGGCATTATTCTATCTGCTTGCGGTAGTAATGATAGTGGTACTGCAGAAGGCGGAGAAGGAGACGGGGAAGGTTTAGATACAAATATAGTTACGATTGCCACTGGCGGGGCATCTGGGCCATATAATATTATTGGTACTACATTGGCTGAGGAGTACAGTTCCAAATTTGGTGTGAATTCCCGTACACAGACGACCGGTGCATCTGTTGAAAACGTCAATCTAATGGAACAGGATAAGATTGAGATGGCCTTCACCATGAGTGATGTGGTCAGTCAGGCAATTGCTGGAGAGGTTAGCTTTGAAGAGCCAGCTGAGAAGGTAAATCAAATTGCCGCCCTGTATCCGAATTTCGTGCAGATTGTTACCACAGCAGATTCAGGAATTGAAACATTTCAGGATCTAAAAGGAAAACGTATTGCTGTAGGCGACCAAAATTCTGGTGTGGAAGTAAATGCCCGGACACTTCTGAACGGACACGGTATTACATACGATGATATTGAGGTAGATTATCTAGGGTATGCTGAAGCGGCGGATGGGTTACGTGCTGGTCAAATCGATGCGGCTTTCCTCACCAGCGGTTTGCCGAATGCATCTCTGCTGGAACTCTCGGAGTCATTGGATATTCGATTGGTAACAGTTGACCCAGCAGATGTTGAAGAAATAGCACAGGATGAGTCTTACTTTGTTTCAATGGAAATTCCGGAAGGGACTTATGGAAATGAAGAACCGATTCCGACTGCAGCTATTATGAATGCCTTGATTGTCCATGCTGACATGAGTGAGGACGATGTGTATGAGCTGACGAAGACATTCTTTGAAAATCTTGATAGTCTTGTAAATTCTCATCAGGCAGCCGCCGACATTTCTTTAGAGGCTGCCCAGCAAGGGCTTGTAGCACCTTTACATCCAGGAGCAGAACGCTATTACAATGAACAGTAAATGGATTGTATGGAGCACATGTGTCAGTGTGCTCCTCTTTTCTCTTTTCTTTAGACTTCAAGTCGTACAATTGGACTTTGGGCATGCGACGTATTATATAGACACAAAGCGCTTTGAGCTGCATTGGATTCACTCTGTGGAAAGGGAAGAATGGGCAGAGATTTACCGATTGGATAAAGGAGAACTCATTCTTACAGAAACATATTTCAAAACATTTGGTGCAGGAGTACCTTCGGGAGCAGAAGTGATTGCATCCGATGATAGTTTTATCCATATGAAAATCAATCAGCGATTAAGTGAAATGAATCTTACAGTTTCTGAAAATGTGATGACAACCATCATAACCGATCAGTCAGAGATTCCTTTATATAAATTAACGGACGATTATGAAACTGTAAATATTTCTGTTGCATCTTTACATATTTGGGATTACATAGGAGGCGAATTTTTATGACCAGAAAACATAATGACCAAACCGGAAAACATACTGCTTCCGAAGTAGATAATAACGTGGATACTCAAGTTATCTTGGAAAAGTATGATGCCGAATCGAGAGTACGACAGCTGAAAAGCAGGAATATCGTTATTTTTATATCTATCATCGCTATTTTTTATTCAGCATTCCACCTGTTTGTCACCTATAATCCAATTCCGGCACTCTTGCAAAGGTCTGTGCATATGTCGGTTGGGATGGCGCTCATATTTCTTATTTTTCCTACATTCAAAAAGCAGGATAGAGCGAAAATCCCAGTGTATGACTGGTTTTTGTTTCTTTTAAGCATCATATCCTCCTTATACTTAATTGTAGAATATAATGCCATTGTAACAACACGCGGAGGCATTCCAAACGCAATCGATATTTTATTTGCTATCCTTACCGTTCTATTGGTGCTAGAAGCGGCTCGGCGTGTTACAGGGCTCATACTTCCTGTATTGGCGCTAATATTCCTGGCATATCCATTCATCAGCTACATGGACTGGCTGCCTACGATGCTGATGACGAGGCCCTTTGATTTAGGCGACATTTTCGGACAATTGTATTTGAAAACAGAAGGATTATTCTCTACCGCAATTGGGGCATCGGTACAATTTATTTTCCTGTTTATTTTATTTGGAGCGTTTCTGACGAGATCGGGGATGGGACAGTTATTTAATGATTTAGCGATGGCGCTTGCAGGTAGCAAGCAAGGCGGACCAGCTAAAGTAGCAGTCATCTCCAGTGGGTTTATGGGAAGTATTAATGGAGCTGCGGTAGCCAATGTCGTTGGAACAGGGGCTTTTACGATCCCATTGATGAAAAAGATTGGATATTCCAAGAATTTCGCTGGTGCTGTTGAAGCAAGTGCATCGATTGGCGGCCAGATTTTACCGCCTATTATGGGGGCTAGTGCCTTTATTATGGCTGAAACAACTGGAATTGCATATGGAACGATTGCCCTAGCTGCATTGATTCCAGCGGTGCTTTATTTTCTTGGAGTTATCATGCAGGTGCATTTCCGTGCCGGAAGAAGGAATCTGAAAGGGATACCGAAAGCAGACCTGCCGAGAGTAAAAGAAGTTTTGAAGGAACGGGGACATTTGCTGCTTCCGATTGCCGGTCTGGTCGTAATGCTATATATGGGCATACCAGTTGGGTTTTCAGCGTTTTATACGATTATCTTAACCGTCATTGTGGCCGCATTCAGGAAAACAAGCAGAATGGGGATTAAAGATATTCTGGGTGCCATGGAAGATGGGGCAAGACAGTCGCTGTCCGTCATGATAGCCTGTGCGGTAGTTGGAATCATTATCGGTGTTGTCAACCTTACAAGCTTTGGAACGGTCATGACTTCAGCAATTACAAATATCGGGGATGGCTCATTATTCTTAACGTTGTTCCTGACAATGATTGCCTCTATTATTCTTGGAATGGGTCTTCCATCAATTCCTGCATATATCATTACAGCAACAATGACAGCGCCGGCCCTTGCCGAGTTTGGTATTCCTATACTGGTTGCCCATTTATTTGTATTCTATTTCGGAATCTTCGCCAATATTACGCCGCCTGTTGCACTTGCAGCTTTTGCTGGTGCTGGTATATCTGGAGGAGATCCAATGCGTACCGGTTTTACGGCTTTAAGGCTTGCTCTTGCGGGTTTTATCATTCCGTATCTGTTTGTCTATAATCCGGCAATGCTATTGGTGGATACAACAGGTCTCCCGGTGAATGCAACGGAATTTCCATTTCCTCCGCTTCTTGCAGTAGCCATGATTATCACGACCTCGGTTATTGGAATCATTGGACTGGGAGCAGCACTTGAAGGATACTTTAAAACCCATTTAAATGTAATCTACCGAATTATTCTGGGGGTAGGTTCTATTATGATGATTGTTCCGGAGACAACAACAGATATTATAGGATTGATCATTGTGATTGGCATCTTTGCATTGAATTATCTGAAAAACAAAAAAGATAATAGTATAATAGAGTCCAAAACTGCTAGTTAAACGAGGCTCCGTGTAACGATAGTAGTCTTATTATGATTGATTAGCTTTTTTTACTGCATATTGGAAAGAGGTGCAAAAAGATGAAGTTAGTAAGCTATAAGAAGAAAAATGGAGATGACCACTGGAGAATTGGGTGTATCCATCAAGATAGCGTTATCGATTTACAGGCATCCTACAGGGTAATGCTCCTATCAGAAAACGGTGAAGAAGCATTACCGCCACTTAATGAGGTTTTCCCGTCGAACCCAAGTGACTTTTTCTTGAGTGGCATTGATTTAATTGAAAAGGCAAATCGGGCTTACGATCATATTGTCGAAAACAATATGGAAGCACATTTTATAAAGAGAGAGACGGTTGCACTTGGAAATCCGGTGCCATCTCCCTCTAAAATTATCTGTGTCGGAAAAAATTATGCCGATCATGTTGCAGAGATGCAAAGTGAGATTCCGAAATATCCTGTACTTTTTGCTAAATTCACGAATGCATTAATTGGACCGGAAGATGCAATCGAAAAATCACCATCAACGGAGAAATTGGATTATGAGGCAGAACTTGTGATTGTAATTGGAAAACAGGCTTCAAAAGTCAAAAAAGAGAATGCGGGAGACTATATTGCGGGATATACAATAGGGAACGATACGTCTGCAAGAGATCTGCAAAAACGTACACCGCAATGGCTGCAGGGAAAGTCGCTTGATCGTTCCACACCGATAGGTCCGTGTGTTGTCACAGGGGATGAATTAGGTGATGCTTCATCACTCGCGATTAAATCCTATGTAAATGGCGAAGAAAGACAATCTTCCACTACAAGTAATCTAATATTTAATATTCCGTTTCTGATGGAATTCATTTCCGATTTAATTACTTTGAACCCTGGTGATATTATTATGACGGGCACACCGGATGGCGTCGGGTTTGCTATGGATCCGCCCCAGTTTTTGAAAGACGGTGACAGGGTCACGATAGAGATTGAAAGGATTGGCCGAATGGAAAATACGGTGAGATCATACTAGATCCAAACAGTCATTTTTAGTATTCTGACAAGCTGGAAAATAAATAACGGACAACCATTTTGAACTGCAGGTTGTCCGTTATATTCATCTTAGTGGCCGGCAGACTTGAATCTCCCGCCATGTACTTCCTGTGTATCCATGATTGTTGTAAATGCTTTTGGATCATTGTCGATGACGATCTGTTTCAAACTTGCTACTTCCAGACGGGTAATGACCACGTAAAGAACCTGTGTATCCTTTTCCTGATAGCTGTTTTGTCCATATAGTTTTGTAACCCCGCGCTTCAATTTATCCCCTAGGTCATCTGCAATCTCCGCAGATTTTTCAGAGACGATGATTGCAGCCTTGGTTTCGTTCATGATACCCTGTCCGACCCCGTCAATTGTTTTCGAGGCAATATAATAGGTTAGGATAGACAGCATCGCCTGCTCCCAGCCGAGAATGAAACCTGCCCATGCGAAGATAAAAACGTTCACGAACATCACAAATTCGCCGACAGAAAAAGGCAGTTTTTTAGTTACGATAATTCCCAGAATTTCGGTTCCATCAAGTGCACCCGCATTCCGGATAACCAGCCCGACCCCGGCACCGAGTATTAATCCGCCAAATACAGTTGCCAATAAAGGTTCGGCAGTGACAACCTCAATATGATGGAAAACATTTTCCATAACCGATAGGGTAACGATACTAAAAATGGAAGATATCAGAAAATCCTTCCCCATCCTTTTCAATCCGGCAATCAGAAATGGAATGTTTATGATAAGCACTAATATACCGAAGCCAATGCCTGTTAAATGATTGATTAACAGAGAGATGCCAATAATACCGCCATCAATAATATCATTTGGAACCAAGAATAATTCCAGTGCCAGTGCAGCCAGCGTAGCACCGATAAATAACATGATATAGCGAATGATCAGGTGACCGGCCGTTTCTCTTTTTTTATAATTACCTTTAGGTTTATGCACACTTTTTGGCATTTCACCATCTCCTCTTCTTCAAAACGTGGATAACCCGCTGTTATCCATAATATTAATGATATTTCTACTGTTAAACCGTGTCAATGGTAAACGCGTTGATGACAATTATGGAAAGTAGTGGCAGAATTAGGATAGAATGATTTGATTTTGGGAGTGTTGATTATGGAACAGAGACTTATATTGAAGCAATCATTACAATGGAAAATGAATCAGTCACTAATCCAGTCCATCAATATTCTTCAGCTGACAAGCAGTCAATTAATGGAATATCTTAAAGAGATTGCTAACGAGAATCCGTTGATTGAGGAAGTGGAATCCGATATGGATTGGGAACAATTCAGACCAGAGCATTCCAATATGCAGGCAATAGGTGAGATAAACCCATATGAGAAGACGATGTATGACCAGTTAAAAGGGCAAATCTTTATGCTCACTATTCGAGATGACAAATTGAAAGCCATCATTGAGTTCGGAATCGATTCCTTAAATGAGGATGGCTATCTGGATATTGACTTAAAGGAATGGGCAGAAGCATGTGAAACGACATTGGAAACTGTCGAATATGCCCTATCGAAAATTCAGTCTCTGGAACCTGCTGGAATTGGTGCAAGAAACCTCCAAGAATGTATTTTGCTGCAAATCAAACAATTCAGCGGTTATAAACCTTTCGTAGAAGATCTGCTAACACAGCATTTGGAACTGATTGCTGAAGGAGATGTGGATTCAATTAGTGCATCCTATCCAATATCGGCCGAAGAGGCTGCCGACTTGCTTGAACACATCAGGCTCTGTCATCCAAAACCTGGCCAGTTGCTGACAGTACTTGAACCAGAATATATTATTCCCGAAGCTTCCATCTATAAAGCAGAAGGAGAATGGAAGGTCTCATTCTATAAATGGTCGGCTCCCAAAATAACCCTTAATCCAATGTATGAAAATTTTAAAGACCCCGAAAAGGAAGCTGCCGACTATTTAAAGGAAAAATATAAAGAAATTGACTCTTTAAAACAGGCAATCGTTTACCGAGGGAATACATTGGAGCGGGTGATCCGAATTATCCTGGAAAAACAGGCATTATTTTTTGAACATGGTTCCTATATGATTCAGCCATTGACATTAAGGGAGATTGCAGAGGAACTTAACCTCCATACTTCAACGGTGAGCAGGGCAATCAGTCAGAAGTACATTCAGACGGTACAAGGTGTAATCCCGCTCAAATTCTTTTTGCAGAGCGGTGTCAGAACAGAAGATGGGAACGGTACTGCTTCTTATGTAATCAAGAAATTAATCCAGGAAATGATATTATATGAAGATAAAAAACGTCCGTTATCGGATGAGGGAGTAAAAAAGAAGCTGAAGGATGAATTCGATATCGATATAGCGCGAAGGACAGTTATGAAATATCGGGATCAGCTTGGAATACCATCATCGGTTAAAAGGAGAAAGGGAGGATAATCGTGGACAGCGTGATTTTTTACACGAAAGATAGGTGTTCCTTGTGCGATGAAGCGGAAGCCTTACTTTCCCTTTTCAATAGCCAATATTCGTTTACAGTTATGAAAAGGGATATTTATTCCAATGATAAATGGCTTGAAGCGTACCAGCTGGAAATACCCGTAATTGAACTAAAGGGCAGGCAATTGAACTGTAATGAAATTAACTATGATTCAATAGAACGGCTTTTCAAGCAAAGCTAGAAATGGGGCTGAGACATTTCTAAAAATCACTAATCTAAAGACGAATGATTTTAGGGAAGGAAGCCTTGCATGTTGATTTTTATATAGGCTCCGAATTACTGCTTTGTTGATTTACGCTGCGGGAAGTCGCTTTCCACGGGCACCGCCTCGGCCTCCTCGCGGAAGATCGCCGCTGTGGGGTCTTCAGACACGTGCTGTTCCTGCACTAGTCGACTTCCCTCCGCTTCAATCAACCAGCTTAATATTGGTAAGCTATCTCC
Organism: Oceanobacillus massiliensis str. N'diop; assembly: GCF_000285495.1. Classification (GTDB taxonomy): domain Bacteria; phylum Bacillota; class Bacilli; order Bacillales; family Amphibacillaceae; genus Oceanobacillus; species Oceanobacillus massiliensis. The sequence goes on along the minus strand of NZ_HE610976.1, from coordinate 159,654 downwards.
GTTACATTTTCTGCTGCACGCAGTTACAAACACATGCTACGAAATAAAACAAATTCACCAAACTAGCGTAGGAGCCTCATCAGCCACTCTAAGATTCGCGAAGTCTATTTCCAGAGCTGTAGGAAATACCCCAATCCTTAATAGTAGGTTATGAAAACCTCCCCAAGTAAAAACACTTTTACCAGAACCTCTAAAAAAGAAAGATAGTGGGTAAAGTCATCCGTCGATGTTCTCAGCCACTAATCTTAGTATGTTTTTTTATGTTTACGAACGTATCGGGTGGGAATAACTATAGCGATAGCGGATCAATTTTTAAAACGAATTAATAGAAGTACTTATTATTTGTATAACTTTTGGGATATGTTATAATGAATTTGTCGCCGGGACACAATGTAAACATATGGGTCATTATGCGGCCCAATGAAGGAGACCATGTACATGAAATCCTTGATTAATATTCAAAAAAAACTCGTTCCGGAACTTTTGGAAGTAATAAAGCAAAGGTACACCTTATTGCACAATGTGGATCTCTACCAGCCAATCGGCAGAAGGGCGCTTGCAGAGACAGCCAAACTGACGGAAAGACATGTCAGAGGCGAAATTGATTTTCTGCAGGAGCAGGGATTGATCCAAGTTACTACAAGAGGAATGTATATTACGAATGAGGGCAAATTAATTCTCGAACAGCTTGCTGATTTTATTGGTGAAATAAGCGGCTTGCATGTTTTAGAACAACGAATTAAGGAAACATTACATGTAGATAATGTAATTATTGTCCCTGGTAACAGTGATGAGGATGAGTGGGTAAAACAGGATATGGGAAAAGCATGCGTAAGGTATCTGAAAACCATCCTTAAACCGAAAAACACCATTGCTGTTACAGGTGGAAGCACGATGGCAGTGGTTGCCAAAGTGATGACTCCGCTCAACGACGAAAGTGAAATCCTATTTGTCCCTGCAAGGGGAGGAATTGGTGAAAAGGTGGAGAATCAGGCAAGCGGGATTGTCGCTGAGATGGCAAGAAAAGCCCATGGTGAATATCGAATGCTTTATGTACCTGATCCAATCAGTGATTCCACTTATGAGACAATTATTACGGAACCTGCAATTACCGAAATATTAGAGCAGATTAAGAGCTCAAATATCGTTATTCATGGTGTTGGAGATGCCTTGAGAATGGCCGGCAGACGCAGGACATCCGAACGGGTTATCACTTTATTGAAGGAAAAGAATGCAGCCAGTGAAGCGTTCGGTTATTATTTCGATCATTCAGGCGATGTTGTTCATAAAGTGAAGACAGTCGGTATACAGCTTGAAGATTTAGAAGCAGTGGATCATGTCATTACCGTTGCGGGTGGTACATCAAAGGGAGAAGCAATTGCTTCCTATTATAAGCAAGGAAAAAGCGACCTGCTCATAACAGATCAGGGAGCAGCAGAACGGATATTGAGAGGTTAGCCTCTTTAAATATATCAATATTAAAACGATCCAATAGGAGGAATAGAAAATGGCAGTTAAAGTTGGTATTAATGGTTTTGGTAGAATAGGACGTAACGTATTCCGTCAATCTTTATTGAATGACGAAGTTGAGGTTGTAGCGGTAAATGATTTAACAGATGCAAACATGCTTGCACATTTGTTGAAATATGATTCCGTACACGGTCAATTAGAGGAAGAGATTTCTGTTAAAGGATCTGACCTTGTAGTTGGAGGAAAAGAAATCAAAGTATTGTCTGAACGCGACCCAGCTAACCTTGGATGGGGAGATCTTGGTGTTGAAGTAGTTATTGAATCAACAGGACGCTTCACAAAAGGTGAAGATGCTCAGAAGCACATTGATGCTGGAGCGAAGAAAGTAATCATCTCTGCACCTGCAAACGGAGAAGATTTAACAATCGTAATGGGTGTTAATAACGATCAATACGATCCTGCTAAACATAACATTATCTCAAATGCATCTTGTACAACAAACTGTTTAGCTCCATTTGCTAAAGTTCTTCATGACAACTTTGGCATTAAGCGTGGATTGATGACTACAATCCATTCCTATACAAACGATCAGCAAATCCTTGATTTGCCGCACAAAGACTATCGTCGTGCTCGTGCTGCAGCGCAGAACATCATTCCTACTACAACTGGAGCAGCAAAAGCAGTTGGATTAGTTTTACCTGAAATCAATGGTAAATTAAATGGTATGGCTGTGCGTGTACCAACTCCAGATGGTTCATTGGTTGATTTAGTAGCTGAATTAGATAAGAATGTTAATGTTGATGATGTCAACAATGCATTAAGAGAAGCAGCAGAAGGTCCACTGAAAGGTGTACTGGAATACAGTGAAGAGCCACTTGTTTCTACTGATATTGTCGGAAATTCACATTCTTCTGTAGTAGATGGTCTATCTACAATGATTATGGAAGACAATATGGTTAAAGTTGTATCATGGTATGACAACGAAATGGGATACTCTGCACGTTGTGTTGACTTAGCAGCATTCTTGAAAAAACAAGGATTATAAAAACTAATTTAGGCGGAGGAGGATTCCATTCCTCTTCCGTTTTCTATTTATTCTTATTCTGTTATAAGCGTATATATGAAACATGGTATATAATGGTTACGAACACAGTAATCGGGGAAGACCTATAACAGTCATCACAATGTTACATAGGCCAAAATTAGGAGGGTTTATCATGAACAAAAAAACACTTCAAGACCTTGATGTTAAGGGAAAAAAGGTATTTTGCCGTGTGGATTTCAACGTTCCACTGAATGAAGGAACCATTACAGATGATACACGGATTAAAGCGGCATTGCCGACAATCAACTATTTAACAGAACAGGGAGCTATCGTAATTTTGGCAAGCCATCTTGGACGACCAAAAGGACAAGCAAGCGACGAACTGCGTTTGGACCCTGTTGCCAAGCGTTTAAGTGATTTAATCGGAAAAGAAGTTGTGAAAACAGATTCCGTTTACGGTGATGAAGTTAATGAAGCAATTTCGCGGTTAGGCAATGGCGATATATTATTAATTGAAAATGTTCGTTTCGAAGCTGGAGAAGAGAAAAATGATCCTGAATTGGTTCAGGCGTTTGCGGATATGGCAGATTTGTATGTTAACGATGCTTTCGGTGCAGCACATAGGGCCCATGCATCAACAACTGGCATTGCTGAAAAACTGCCTGCAGCAGCGGGTTATTTGATGGAAAAGGAAATCGCTGCACTTGACGGTGCACTGAATAACCCAGAACGTCCTTTTACAGCGATAATTGGCGGAGCGAAAGTAAAAGATAAGATTAATGTAATAGACAACCTGTTGGATAAGGTGGATAACCTGATTATTGGCGGTGGTCTTGCGTATACTTTCATCAAGGCTAAGGGACACGAAATCGGTAAATCATTACTGGAAGAAGATAAAATGGATTTGGCAAAACAATTCATGCAAAAGGCAGAGGATAAAGGTGTCAATTTTGTCCTTCCAGTTGATGTTGTCGTGGCAGACGATTTTTCAGAAGCTGCCAACACTAAAATTGTCGGTATTGATCAAATACCTTCAGATTGGGAAGCTTTGGATATCGGTCCTAAAACAAGGGAAAGCTACAGCAAAATTGTAGCAGATTCCAAGCTGATTATTTGGAACGGACCAATGGGCGTTTTTGAACTGAATCCATTTGCCGGCGGGACAAAGGCAGTTGCAGAAGCATTGGCTGAGACAAAAGGATTTTCTATCATTGGCGGCGGAGATTCTGCTGCAGCAGTCGAAAAATTTGATCTTGCAGCTGAAATGGATCATGTATCAACAGGCGGAGGAGCTTCCCTTGAATTTATGGAGGGTAAAGATTTACCTGGTGTAGCTGCTTTGGACGATAAATAAAATCGGAATTCCCAAAAAATACTCGAGAGGTGAGACGATGCGTAAAAAAGTAATTGCCGGAAACTGGAAAATGAATAAAGTTTCCTCAGAAGCAGCTCAGTTTGTTGATGATGTTGTTGGAAAAGTGCCGGATAGCGATCAGGTAGAAGCGATAGTATGCGCACCATTTCTATATCTATCATCCTTAGTTGAAAAAACAAAAGGTACGAAAGTGCAAATAGCTGCACAGAATATGCACTTTGAGGATAATGGAGCTTACACAGGTGAAGTAAGTCCAGTCATGCTGAAGGATATCGGTGTTTCCCATGTAGTTCTTGGGCATTCAGAACGCCGTGAATATTTTGCGGAGACAGACGAAACGGTTAATAAGAAAACACATGCAGCATTCAATCATGGCTTAACACCAATAGTATGTGTTGGAGAAACCCTGGAGCAGCGTGAGGCAAATGAGACAATGAGCCATGTAGGTTCACAGGTTGAAGAGGCACTTCGCGGATTATCGGATGAGCAAGTGACCAATACTATCATCGCTTATGAGCCAATCTGGGCAATTGGAACAGGTAAAACTGCTTCAAGTGAAGATGCAAATGAAGTATGTGCCCATATCAGACAAGTGATTAAAAAAGTAACATCTGAAGATATTGCAGAAAAAGTAGTGATTCAGTATGGTGGAAGTGTGAAGCCATCCAATGTTGATGAACTTTTGGCACAATCGGATATTGATGGTGCTTTGGTTGGTGGAGCAAGTCTCGAAGCAGAATCATTTCTGCAATTAGTGGAGGCAGGTATAAAATGAATCAGGATAAACTAGCTGCATTAATCATTCTGGATGGCTTTGCTATCCGTGATGAGGTAATGGGGAATGCAGTCAAGCAAGCAAAAACACCGAATTTTGACCGTTACTGGAATAAATACGCACACAATCAATTGACTGCAAGCGGAATAGCTGTTGGGCTTCCAGAAGGCCAAATGGGTAATTCCGAAGTGGGGCATTTGAATATTGGTGCAGGGCGAATTGTTTATCAAAGTCTTACCCGCGTGAATTTGTCCATTGAAGAAGGGGACTTCTATCAAGTCGGTGCTTTTCTCAAAACAATCCATCATGCGAAGACAAATGATAAGGCACTCCATTTATTTGGATTATTGTCAGATGGCGGAGTTCACAGTCATATTAATCACCTATTTGCCTTATTGCAGCTTGCAAAGGATAGTGGCTTGGATAAAGTATATGTCCATGCATTCTTGGATGGACGTGACGTGGGCCCACAGACAGCAGGTAAATATATTCAGATGACAGAGGAAAAAATGCGTGAGATTGGTATCGGTGAATTTGCAACCATCTCTGGCCGTTATTATTCCATGGACCGTGATAAGCGCTGGGATCGTGTGAAGAAGTCCTATGATGCGATGGTTAACGGGCATGGTCCAACATATCGGAATGCCATGGATGTCATCAGCGACAACTATGAGAATGGAATCTATGACGAGTTCGTTATCCCATCCGTAATAACAGATGAAAATGGTGAACCTGTCGGACAAATTAAAGATAATGATTCCATCATTTTCTATAACTTCCGTCCGGATCGCGCTATCCAGATATCAAGAACATTCGCCAATGCGGATTTCCGTGATTTTGATAGAGGCGATAACGTTCCTAAAGATCTAGATTTCGTCATGCTTACGAACTTCAGTGAAACAGTCAACGGGTATGTTGCCTATGAACCGATTAATTTGGATAATACCGTTGGAGAAGTACTGGCACAGAATAATCTGAAGCAGCTTCGAATCGCAGAAACCGAAAAATATCCACATGTGACATTTTTCATGAGTGGCGGGCGTGAGAAAGAATTTCCTGGTGAAACAAGAATTCTAATCGATTCGCCAAAAGTTGCTACCTATGATCTGCAACCGGAAATGAGTGCATATGAGGTAACAGATGCATTACTAGCAGAATTGGATAGAGGCGAACAGAACGCCATCATCCTCAACTTTGCCAATCCGGATATGGTTGGACACTCTGGAATGCTGCAGCCGACTATCGATGCAATTGAGGCCGTTGATGAATGCCTTGGTAAGATCGTCGATAAGATTACCGAGCTTGGCGGACATGCAATCATTACTGCTGACCATGGTAACTCTGATGAAGTCGTAACCTTGGAAGGAAATCCAATGACAGCACATACGACAAATCCGGTACCGGTTATCGTAACAAAAGATGATATATCCTTGCGTGAAGGCGGGATTTTAGCAGATCTTGCACCAACGTTATTGGATTTATTGAATGTAGCAAAACCGGAAGAAATGACTGGAGAATCATTAATCATTAAAAAATAGTAATGGATAATCTTATAAATTGAAAACAAAGGAGAGATTTTACATGCCATACATTACAGACGTTTACGCTAGAGAAGTTTTAGATTCACGCGGAAATCCAACAATTGAGGTAGAAATATTCACAGAATCAGGTGCTTTCGGTTCTGCAATCGTACCAAGCGGTGCCTCTACTGGTGAATATGAAGCAGTTGAGCTTCGTGACGGAGATAAAGACCGTTACCTTGGTAAAGGTGTACAAAAGGCTGTTGAAAATGTAAATGACATCATCGCACCAGAACTTATCGGTCTTGATGTAACACGCCAAAACATCATTGATGCATTGATGATCGATCTTGATGGTACAGAGAACAAAGGAAAACTTGGAGCAAACGCTATTTTAGGTGTATCTTTAGCAGCAGCCCATGCAGCAGCTAACTATCTGGAAGTTCCTTTATATAACTATCTTGGCGGATTCAATGCTAAGGTATTGCCAACACCTATGATGAACATTGTAAATGGTGGGGAGCATGCAGATAACAATGTGGATATTCAGGAATTCATGATTATGCCTGTTGGTGCACCAACATTTAAAGAAGCATTGCGTACAGGTGCTGAAATTTTCCATTCATTGAAAAAAGTACTTGCATCAAAGGGCTACAACACTGCTGTTGGTGATGAAGGCGGATTCGCTCCAAACCTTGGTTCCAATGAGGAAGCACTCCAGACGATTGTTGAAGCTATTGAAGCAGCAGGCTATAAACCAGGTGAGGAAGTTAAACTTGCAATGGACGTAGCTGCCTCTGAAATTTATGATGATGGCAAATACAACCTAAAAGGTGAGGGTGTTGTCCGTACATCTGAAGAAATGGTTGACTGGTACGAAGAAATGATTAACAAGTACCCAATCATTTCAATTGAAGATGGTCTTGATGAAAACGACTGGGAAGGCTTTAAGCTATTGACAGATCGTCTTGGTGATCGTGTACAGCTTGTAGGAGATGACCTATTTGTTACAAACACTGCCAAACTTTCTGAAGGTATCGAAAAAGGTATTGGTAACTCAATCCTTGTCAAAGTTAATCAAATTGGTACACTTACAGAAACTTTCGAAGCAATTGAAATGGCAAAACGTGCAGGTTATACTGCTGTAATCTCTCACCGTTCAGGTGAAACTGAAGATGCAACAATTGCTGATATTGCCGTAGCAACTAATGCTGGACAAATTAAAACAGGTGCACCGTCACGTACCGACCGTGTAGCAAAATACAACCAATTGCTTCGCATCGAAGACGAACTTGCTGGTATGGGTGAATATGCAGGTCTTACTGCATTCTATAACCTTAAAAAATAAGCAATTTATTTTAAAAGGAACAGCGTATGAACTGGCATCCGTGTCAGGGACGCTATAAAAAACATTAAGCAAATTAAAAGATGATCCCTATAATATAGGGATCATCTTTTTTAGT
>NZ_HE610976.1:92562-150962 GCF_000285495.1 Oceanobacillus massiliensis str. N'diop | reverse complement strand
TTTTTAGTTGCAGTTCGCACTATTGTCAAAAGCTTATATAGAATGGTCTTTAGTTCTCAAATAGATTCTAGAAGACTTTTTATTGAGAAGTTTTTCGAAGATTTTGTTCTTACATAAAAGATATATCATGACGTAATTTGATGATGTGCTTTATCTCCGCTCCGGAATAACATTTCACTTTCCCCCCTGGACAAGGAAGTCAGCGTCAGCAAGACATCGCACGCAGAAATTGTGAATGCAATTTCAAGGAGTCTCCGTGTATTTCCTCTGCTAAGATTTGGCTTTCTGAATCAATTTACTGATATTCGATTCGATGTAAGTTGATGATATGCTTTATCCTCGCTCCGGAAATAAACTGCGCTTTCCGCGGGCTCGCAGGAGTCTTCGTGTATTTCCTCCGCTAAGATTTGGTTTTCTGAATCAAATTACTGATATTCGATTATGAAGCTGATTGATTGGAGCATAGGGCAGTCGACTCCAGCGGGAAAAGCAACGGCTGAAGATCCCGCAGGAAGTGGGTTTCTTCCGAGGAAGCTGAGAGCGCCCGCCGCGGAAAGCGACTGCCCGGAGCGGAAATCGGCCGAAGCAGTTATCGGGTTTACTGACTGCCTTCTTTATTGAATAAATCCATAAATAATTTGAGATGGCTGATAGAAGCCAAGGAAGTACAGGAGGAAAAGCAACAGCTGAAGATAACGCAAGAAGCCGGGCTTGCTTCTGAGGAAGCTGTGAGCGCCCGCCGCGGAAAGCGACTGCCCGGAGCGGAAATTGGCAGTTGCTGTTATGTTGCAGAATCTATCAAATGCATTTTGTAGAAACAACAATACTTAATAAGAGAGCCTCTCTTACTAAAAAGGGCGCTACCATATATGAATATCAAAAAGATATATAAACAGTTATAGATTTAGTGTGAAATTGTACCGAGTTTACCATTAGAGAAGCCTGCAGCTGATATTACAGCTTTCTGCACCTCAGGTCTGTCCTGACCATATGTTATAGAAACATAAAATGTTTAGGGGAGGGCGACTGCTTGGCTCAAAAGGTACTATTGTTTGGTGACATCGGAATAGACGATATTATTGCATTGATTTATGCATCGTTAAGCGAAGAAGTGGAAATTATCGGCATTGTGGCTGATTATGGAAACCTCTTAAGGGAAAATGCATTGCGGGCGATATATTATTTAGCCGACGTTCTCAATTATGATGAATTAAGTGTTCCGATTATAGCTGGTGCAGAAATTCCCATGACAAGTGAATTTCCTGAAACCGTGCCCGAAATTCACGGAGAATATGGTCTGGGTCCAATCATTCCGCCGGAGGATGGCGGGAATGGAGTCAGTGAGAATTTTTTTGACATTGTCAATATTATAAGGGAAAACGAGGAAGAAGTAATAATTGTTAGTGTAGGCAGATTGACATCGCTGGCAACGATGTTTCTGCTCTATCCGGATTTAATGAGCAGAGTACAGGGTATCTATGTCATGGGTGGGGCATTTTGGGTGCCTGGCAATATTACAGCCGTTTCGGAGGCTAATTTTCACGGTGATCCGGTTGCAGCGCAAATTGTATTGACACAAGCGAATAATTTAACGATTATTCCGCTAAATGTGACGGAACAGGCAATTGTTACACCAGAAATGGTCGATTATATTGACCAGGTAGGAAACGTGGATATTGTAAAGCCGATGATCGATTATTATTATAATTTTTATAAAAACAGAAATCCTAATATCCTTGGCAGTCCCATGCATGATGTCCTTACCATTATGGCGGTCGAGAATGAAAATATGTTTACTTATCAAAATTTGCCAGTTACTATCATTCAGGCAATAGCAGGTACAGAGCGAGGACAGAGTATTGCAGATATTCGGCCATTCAGTAATCTGGAAGAAGAGGAAGAACAGGATATAAAAAATCATCGGATAGCATTTGGACTTGATTATTCGAATTTTTATATGAAGTTCATGACGGTAATGTCCGGAAATCGATTTGAATAAGGATGAACATAAAGAGTAGAGCATATATAATATAGCTGTACTCTTTAATCATGTGGAGGTGCTGGATACTAATGGATATACTGAAAACAATTAGAGAACGCCGATCAATTCATAGTTTTAAGAAGCATGAAGTAGATCATGACATACTAGAGCAAATATTTACATATGGTTCGTTTGCCCCGACCCATTATATGAAAGAATCGTGGAGAATTAAAATGTATCAGGAAGACGGGAAGAAATTTTTTATAGACGCAGTTATGGCAAGCTATCAGAGAATTGGCATGGTCAAAGATAACAACGAGCCTAAAACATTGCAAATGATTAAATCTATGAAGGAATTTTTAATGAATATTCCTCACCATGCAGTCATTTATTTTGAAAGAGAGGAGGATCCAATTCGCTACGAAGAAGAATATGCCTCTGTTTCAGCCTTTATTCAGAATTGCCAGCTGGCCGCATGGGAATATGGAGTAGGCATGCTTTGGACAATCACCCCATATACGCATGATGCAGAATTCCTGAGAGACATTGGATTGGACGGAGAGAGGATGAAGATTGTGGGCGTACTGCAAATCGGCTATCCTGAAGCAATTTCCCGGAATAAAGGCAGAACACCCATAGATGAGAAACTGGAAATTATTAAATCCTGAAAATAGTAACGATAGGCAAGAGGAGGAGAGGCTGCTGTATAAATGGATTCGACAAAATTCGGGAAGTGACAGGCACCTAAAAAGGCTCACGGTCCTAGGAGGACTGTGAGCCTTTTTTGATGATGATTATTCGGTTTTTTCTTTAATGAAAGCGACGACTTCTTCTGCTGTTCCCATGGAAAGAAGCTGTTCCTTGAAGGAACTCATTTCTTTTTTGGATAGGCCAAGAATTTGTGTTCTCGCCGGTAAAACGGATGTTGCACTCATGCTGAACTCATCTAGTCCAAGTCCAAGCAGAATTGGGATGGCAATCGAATCTCCTGCCATTTCACCACACATACCTGCCCATTTTCCTTCCTTGTGTGCCGCTTCGATTACGTTATTGACAAGGTTTAAAATGGCTGGGTGGTATGGTTGATATAGATAGGAAACCTGTTCATTCATTCTGTCTGCCGCCATTGTGTATTGGATCAAATCGTTCGTACCAATACTGAAGAAGTCAACTTCCTTGGCGAACTGTCTTGCAATGACCGCTGTAGAAGGGATTTCCACCATGATACCAACTTCGATATCATCGGATACTTTCACCCCATCGGCTTTCAAAGCTTCCTTTTCGTCCATAAGAAGGGCTTTTGCCTGACGGAATTCTTCTAATGTTGCAATCATCGGGAACATGATTTTTAAATTACCGTGTGCACTTGCACGTAACAATGCACGCAATTGCGGACGGAATACATGCTCATTTTCCAGACAGAAACGGATGGCGCGGTAGCCTAGGAACGGATTGAGTTCTTTTGGTAGATCCAAGTAGCTAAGCTCTTTATCTCCACCGACATCCAATGTTCTTACCACAACAGGTTTGTCCCCCATTTGCTCAAGAACGGATTTATATGCTTCATATTGCTCTTCTTCGCTTGGGAGTTCTGATTTACCCATATACAGGAATTCAGTACGGTAAAGACCGATTCCTTCACCGCCATTATTCAGCACACCTTCGACATCATTCGGTGTTCCAATATTCGCAACGAGCTCCACCTGTTCACCATCACTTGAAAAAGTTGGTTCATCCTTTAATTTTCCCCATTCAGCTTGCTGGGCAGCAAATGCCTCTTGCTTTTTGTGATAGGATTCCAATTCCTCATCAGTCGGATTGACGATGACAATTCCTTCCAGACCGTCTATGATGATGGTATCATCTGCTGAAACAGAAGCTGTAATGTCTTTTGTCCCTACAACAGCAGGAATTTCCAGTGATCTTGCCATGATTGCAGAGTGCGATGTACGTCCTCCGATATCGGTCGCAAACCCTTTCACAAATTCGCGGTTTAATTGCGCGGTATCAGATGGAGTAAGGTCATTGGCAATTACGATAACTTGTTCATTGATCAGTGCCGGATCAGGGAAATGTGCTCCAAGCAAATGTGCCATTACCCTTTTGGTAACATCCTGAATGTCAGCAGCACGTTCGCGCATATATTCATTATCCATATTTTTAAACATATCGATAAACATGGTTGCTACCGCATCCAACGCTGCCTCGGCATTCACGTTTTCGCTATTTATTTTTTCCTTCATCGGATTGATGAGTTCTGGATCGCTAAGTACTAGTAAGTGAGCGGAAAAAATTTCGGCATGTTCGTCACCGATTTCTTTTTTCGTATGCTCTTTAATTTTTTCTAATTCCTGTCTGGAAATCTTAAGGGCTTCTTCAAGACGGGCAATTTCCTGGTCAGGATTATCTATAGTAACACTTTCAAATGATAAATCTGGTGCTTTTAATTCATATACTTTAGCAATAGCTATTCCAGTTGATGCAGCAATTCCTTCTATTTTTTTCATTTCTTGAGGGCATCCTTTCTATGAGGGGGTTATTTACCTATTTGTCTGTACTTCTTTATTCTAAACAGATGTATACTTTCATGCAAGTGAATCACTTAAAGTAATTGATGATTTATCCATTTAATGATCGATTCAAATACTTCCTCCCGATTGATTTCATTCAGCAATTCATGCCGGCCATCGGTATAAAGCATCACGGAAACGTTCTGCAGACCGGACTTTTTATATAAGTTGGCTGTTTTCCAGACACCTTTGGCATAGTTTCCTATTGGGTCTGCATCACCACTAATCAGCAGCAGCGGAAGATCTTTTCGTATGTATTTGTTCTGCTTTTTGCTCTGCATGGTAAGAATCCCTGTCAACAGGTCATAGAAAAACCGTCCTGTCGGGATAAAGCCTGTAAAAGGGTCGTTCATGTATGTTTCCAGAATGGACTCATCCCTTGTTAACCATTCAAACCCATTTTTGCGTTCTTTTATTTTATGATTATTGCTGCTGAATGCAAGATGATTCATCAGTTTTGATGCTTGTTTCGGTGGCAGCATGGAGGCAATTCCTTTTCCTGCCAATGAAACTGCTTTTGGATAAAAGCCAGTTCCCGACAGTACAGCACCGCTGATGATATCACTATGGGCCTGGATATAGTTTCTTACTAAAAAAGATCCCATACTATGGCCAATTATATAGATCGGAGTTTCGCTGTCATCCTGCCTGATATGCTTTGTTACTTCATATAGATCCTCTGCCGTCTTATGGAAGCCATTTTCATCGGCAAAATAACCTTGAATTCCCTGCCTTTCACCAGTCCTGCCGTGACCACGATGATCATTGCCGAACACCAGGAATCCTTGTTCAGTCAAATAATTTGCGAAAGTATCATACCGGCCAATATGTTCAGCCATTCCATGTGCAAGCTGGATAATTGCCTTTGGTTTCTTGGTTATGCTGTACCATTTCTTTACAAAGATTTCCACATCATCAGACGTTGTGAGCCAAAATGTATTGTCCATTCAGCACCTCTCCCAGAAATTTAATCTCTTCCTATATAATAAACCTTATTTCAGGCTTATTCCAAATCTAAGATAGAATAATATGAAGATTTAACTTGCTAATCAAAACCAAATTATGATAAAGTAATTAGTAGGTATTTGTCGGATACAGGAGGTATCGTGGAACATGGAAGGTCTAGTTCATGTATTATTAGTGATTGATGCAATTATTATGATAGCTTTTGTGCTATTGCAGTCAGGAAAGAGTGCAGGACTATCGGGAGCAATCTCCGGTGGTGCGGAACAGTTATTCGGAAAACAAAAAGCGCGCGGGGCTGATTTGATCTTACACCGTGGCACGGTTATTACGGGTATTCTGTTTTTCGTGTTGGCTTTTCTAAGTGCATATGTATTACAATAGAAACTAATCCCTTATCACGATTTTGTGATAAGGGTTTTTTAATATAATATGTTGTATAGTTATACATATGGGGTAGAGTAATATTAGGATCGTGTAAGGAGATGCAGTCTAATGAAAATAAAACAACCACAGCCATTTACTTTTGAAGCAGGACCACGTGCGGTATTATTATTGCATGGCTTTACCGGCCATTCTGCAGATGTACGGATGCTCGGAAGGTTTCTGGAGAAAAAGGGGTATACGACACATGCTCCCATATACAGAGGACATGGCTTGCCGCCAGAAGAATTGATTTCGACTAATCCTGATCAATGGTGGGAAGATGTACAGCAAGGATTTCAGTATTTGAAAGAGCTTGGTTACGACGAAATTGCTGTAGCAGGGCTTTCGCTTGGCGGCGTTTTTGGATTGAAACTCGCTTACTCAGCGAATATTAAAGCAATGATACCAATGTGTGCGCCGATGTTTTTCGATAACGAAACCCAGCTGAAAAAAGCATTTAAACAGTTTGCAAAGGAATACAAGCAGCTTGAACAAAAAGATGTGTCCGCCATCAATGAGGAAGTAGCGGCACTTGATGAGAATTCCAAAGAGCTATTTGTTGAATTAAGCAAAACCATTACAGATGTGAAAGATAATGTGGATACGATTTATACACCGGTATTTGTTGTACAAGCCAGAAATGACCAGATCATCAATACGGAGAGCGCGACATATATTTACGAAAACATTGAATCGGATGTAAAAGAAATCAAATGGTATGAAGAATCAACCCATGTCATTACATTGGATAAAGAAAAAGAACAATTATATGAAGATATTTATCGCTTTCTGGAGAGTTTAGACTGGAAGGTATGATTATATTTAATCAAAAAGGCAAAGAATAATTAAGAAAGAGGTGGGCATATGAAAGATAAAATAATTGAATTTTTTAAAGAAAGCGGAACTAAACCGCTTGCAGTAGACGAAATTGAAAAGGAATTTGAGATTGATGATGCATTGGATTTCAAGGAGCTTGTTAAAGCACTGAACGATCTTGAACTTGAGGGAGAGCTTGTCCGGACGCGTAAAAACCGTTTTGGTTTGCCTGATAAAATGAATCTTGTTAAAGGAAAGGTCCAGATGCACGCGAAGGGATTTGCCTTTCTAATTCCCGATGATACGGAAGCAAAGGATGTTTATATACACGCAAACGACCTGGCTTCTGCAATGAATAATGATAAGGTTCTTGTCAGGCTTGAAAAAACCGATGCGGATGGCAACAGACCAGAAGGAAAAGTCATCCGAATACTGGAGCGTGCCGTCATACAAGTTGTTGGTACGTTTGAGGATAACCGTTCGTTTGGCTTTGTCATCGCTGATGATAAGCGCATTCCTAATGATATCTTTATTCCAAAGGGTGCTGCACATGGAGCAGTCAGCGGGCATAAAGTAATTGCACGTCTTACAAAATATCCAGAAGGAAGAAAGAGTGCAGAAGGGGAAATCATCCATATTCTTGGTCATAAAAATGATCCGGGAATTGATATCCTTTCGATTATCTATAAACATGGCATAACCATTGATTTTCCTGAGGATGTACTGCAGCAGGCAACAAGTGTATCGGAGACCATTGCAGAGGAAGAACTGCAGGGACGACGCGATATACGTGACGAAGTAGTCGTTACCATTGACGGGGCCGATGCAAAAGACCTCGATGACGCGGTCACAGTTAAAAAGCTTGATAATGGTAATTACAAGCTCGGTGTCTATATCGCTGATGTCAGTTATTATGTGGAAGAAGGTTCTCCAATCGATAACGAGGCATTTGAGCGGGGAACAAGTGTCTACCTGGTCGACAGAGTAATTCCAATGATTCCGCATCGCCTATCGAATGGCATCTGTTCGTTGAATCCTAAAGTGGACAGATTGACACTGGGATGTGAGATGGAGATTAATCCAGCTGGACAGGTAGTCAATCATGAAATCTTCCAAAGTGTGATCAAAACAACCGAACGAATGACATATAGTGACGTTAATAAAATTTTAGTGGATAAAGATGAAGAAGTCCTTGAGAAATATAAGGCACTGGTGCCAATGTTTGAACAGATGGAAAAGCTTGCTGAAATTCTTCGTAACAAGCGTTTCGGGCGTGGTGCGATTGATTTCGATTTCAAGGAAGCGAAAGTCCTTGTTGACGACACAGGTAAGCCGACGGATGTTGTTGTACGTGAACGGGGAGTTGCAGAGCGCTTGATTGAGGAGTTTATGCTTGCGGCAAATGAGACGGTAGCAGAGCATTTCCATTGGATGGATGTACCATTTATTCACCGCATTCACGAAGATCCTGACGAAGGAAAGCTTGAGAAATTCTTTGATTTTCTTGCGGGGTTAGGCATTTCTGTAAAAGGAACAGCAAATGAAGTGCACCCACAGGCACTCCAAAAGGTTTTGGAATCAATCAAGGGAGAACCGGAGGAAATGATTGTCTCCAAGCTCATGCTTCGCTCCATGAAACAGGCGAAATATGACCCGCAAGGCATCGGTCACTTTGGTTTGGCAACAGAGTTTTATACACATTTCACATCACCGATCAGGAGGTATCCTGACCTAATTGTCCACCGTCTGATTAGGACCTATCTAATTAATAATCAAATCGACAAGAAAACGACTGGCCAATGGAAAGATAAGCTTCCTGAGATAGCACGGCATACATCGGAAAGGGAGCGCAGGGCGGTAGATGCTGAGCGTGATACCGATGATCTGAAAAAAGCAGAATTTATGAAGGATAAAATCGGAGAGGAATATAAAGGTGTCATCAGTTCTGTTACCAACTTCGGTATGTTTATTGAACTGGAGAACACGATTGAAGGTCTTGTCCACGTAAGTTACTTAACCGATGATTATTACCATTTCGATGAACGGAGCCATGCATTGATTGGTGAGCGTACGGCCAATATCTACCGGATTGGTGAGGAAGTAGAGGTAAAGGTAGTCGGTGTTAACACCGATGAATATACCGTTGACTTTGAATTGGCAGGCGTTCCGAAGACAAGGAACAAACGGAGAAACAATCTGCCCAAGAAAGATTTCCAGCCGAACCGAAGCAAATCGAAGAAGAAAAAAACGAGAAAATAAACCAATCACTTTGATTGGTTTATTTTTTTTGCAATGAAGGTTTTAACACGCCATTACTTTTAGTTATGCCGCAGGTTTTGTTTATTGTAAGACGAATTAGCAACAACCCTTAGGAAGAAGTACTTTTGTTTTTTTAGGTATCAAATCTTATATGGGCGCATATATATATTTTATAAAAAAGTTGCACTAGGGAAAACTTATTGTTGACATCTAACTAATTGTCCTATAAACTACTTATTAAATAATCGTAATAATAAATTACTTTCAGGCTGTTAAATAAAAATGTTAAAAATTAAAATATGTTTGGAGGAATTTGAATGAATGATGTTTTATTTGCTTTCCTGTTGACTTTATTTGCAGGGCTTGCAACAGGTGTTGGCAGTTTGCTGGCTTTTTTCGCGAAAACAACGAATACTAAATTTCTGTCATTTGCTTTAGGGCTATCTGCTGGAGTGATGATTTACGTATCCATGGTGGAAATATTTTTCAAGGCAAAAGATGCACTGAGTTCTTCGATGGGAGAGACCCAAGGCTATTGGTATACCGTGATTGGCTTTTTTGCCGGGATGGTGCTGATTGGCTTGATTGACAAATTCATCCCTAAATATACCAACCCGCATGAAGTGAAAAAAGTGGAGGACATGGAGGAACCGAAAACGCCTCTTAATGATCCTGCACTAATGAAGATGGGAATGTTTACAGCGCTCGCACTGGCAATTCATAATTTTCCAGAAGGGATTGCAACCTTTATATCGGCATTACAAGACCCAACAATTGGCTTTGCAATCGCTATTGCGGTGGCAATTCACAATATCCCGGAAGGAATTGCTGTATCGGTTCCAATCTATTACGCAACAGGCGATAAAAAGAAAGCATTCAAGCTCTCCTTTCTTTCGGGGCTTGCTGAACCTGTTGGAGCAATCGTTGCTTTCCTGATTTTAATGCCATTTCTCAGTGATGCGTTATTCGGTATTATATTCGCTATGGTCGCTGGAATTATGATTTTTATCTCATTGGATGAATTGCTGCCGGCAGCAAAAAGATATGATGAGGCACATCTATCCATCTATGGTGTGATGACCGGAATGGGCATCATGGCATTGAGTTTACTGCTCATGGCCTAATCGATTGGAAAGAGCCGTAATCTTTGGTAAAATAGATATCTATGGTAACGGTAAGCAGTAGGAGGAACAGTTATGCCAAAAGGACATGGTAAAACCATTACACAGAATAAAAAAGCATCACATGATTACTTTATTGAAGAAACATTTGAAGCAGGAATTGTATTACAGGGAACAGAGATTAAGTCTCTTAGAAATGGCCGTGTGAATTTGAAGGATTCCCATGCAAGAATAGACAGACGCGGGGAAGTTCAGCTAATCAATTTGCATATTGCTGAATATGAGCAAGGGAATCGCTTCAATCATGATCCGACCCGATCCCGCAAACTCCTCCTGCATCGTAAAGAAATCGATAAGCTAATTGGCCTGACCCAACAGCAGGGCTATGCACTTGTTCCATTGAAAATCTATATAAAGAATGGGTATGCCAAAGTGCTGATTGGATTAGGAAAAGGGAAGAAAAAATACGATAAGCGCGAAGACCTGAAACAAAAACAAATGAAGCGTGAAGTGGATCGTGCCATTAAAGATCATATGAGATAGAGGGCTTGTACATCCTTCCAAGCCTTGAAATTTAATGGATTTCTGTTATAATAGAAAATGTAAGTAATTTAATAATGCTCAAATTAACGGAGCGTTTCTCCTTTTTTCTGGGGACGTTACGGATTCGACAGGGATAGTTTGAGCTCGGGTTGCACGTCGAGGTTACGGCTCGTAAAACGTTACTCGCCTAAATATAACTGGCAAAGAAAACAATTACTCTTTAGCAGCTGCGTAAGTAGCACTAAAGGATCCTTCCTGCGCTCGCCCGTGGGGCAGATCGAAGGGTCTCAACTTTAAGCGGGCTATACTGACATCCACCGTCTGAGGATAGCAGTTGAACCGAATCAGACTAGCTCCACTGAAGCCTGTTGGTAGGCTGACGTGCGAGTGAATGATAATATACCAACTATGCGTGTAGAAGCCTGAGTGCCGATATCTCTGGACGTGGGTTCGATTCCCACCGTCTCCACTTACATAAGTTAAGTGGTGATATATCAGTGTGTGATTTTAAGCATAAGTTTGTCACATTAACATTCTTATGCTTAAAAATAAAAGTGACAGTTTTTTGCTTAAAAAATTCTCAGAGTTTAAGCGAACTACTGAGTAGAGTCTTTAGCTGTATATCTTAGCTGGCGATAAAATCTTGGATAAATTAATTTAGGAACTTTGTGAAATTGGGTTTATAAATCAACCTATCAAAGAAGTAACTTGATAAGGGATTTTGGAATTGAACTCATAGAGAGCTCAAGAAATTTTCTTTTGGAATAGGTATAGGAATATCGCCTTTATGGTCTTGATAAAATATATTCCAATGATTATTTAACCGAATAAATTTGTGAACTTGGTCGAACTCTCTTTGATTAAAGTTTATAGCGGTAGTTCCAGCTTTGAAATGGAAAATATGATAGTAGCTTCCTGTATCATGTTCAATATCGTGGCCATCGGCTAACATATACGATTTTACAAGGTGGATACTTGGGTATCCATGAAACCCTTCAATCTGCACTGAAGTTTCTCCTAAATATATGTCTTTACTTGGGTTAATATCTTTTGGAAATAAGCACTTTACTTTGTACTGAAACATCCACATTCTCCTTTGATAAAATATAAGAATATTGTATGTAGGAAAAGTAGTAAAAAGAACTTACTGAACAATACGGCCTTTAGGAGTTAATTAACTATATTTAAAGCTTAAAGAGCTTATTCAATTTTGAATAAGCTCTTTAAATTATTGGATATTTTACTCAACGGTTGATAATTCACTTTCTGTTACCCATTTATGGTTTGTCACTTCTTCTCCCCCGGTAGTTGGGACGAAATCAACCATATACACTGTTGTTTTTTCAGCTGAATCAATTTCAGCTGTAGCTCCATCCATTCCTTCCATATGATCTGCATTTAGGGTTACTTCCGTACCAGGTTCTAACGGAGCTTCACCAGTACCTTCTAATTCTTCATGTATGACCCATTTGTGATCAGTCACTTCTTCTCCCCCGTTTGTAGGTGTATATGAAACGGTGTAGACAGTCGTATCATATGCACCAGCGATTGTTGCTTCAGCACCTTTCATACCTTTCATATGGTCCGATTCTATAACTGCTTGACTTCCAACTTCATAAGTAGGATTTGTTGCTTCTTCTAAATCTTCAGGAACTTCACCACTGCCAGACATATTCATCCCTGAGTGGTCCATACCTTCCATATCTTCATTTGAATCAGATTCTGTTTCCTTATCCATTTCCTCTTGTGTGTTGGAATCTGTTTCTGTATCCGTGTTTTCATCTGTCTCACCAGTACAAGCTGATAATAAAAATACTGTAATCATAGAAACAAGTCCTATTATAATTATATTTCTTTTCATTTTTAATACCCTCCATCTTTTTATTTCATCAGTACTCTACCCTAAAAGTATGCAGTTTAATTGCAGATTTCATTACAAAGAGAAGAATTATTTGAAGAAGTCATTAGCAAAGAGTAATTTATGAGTGAGCTTCTGCAAACTTTCTTGATTAATTTCCTATATACTTATTGTTAGCTGTGAAAAAGAAGGTGACAAAATGCATTTTATGTATGGTTATAGTTCAGTCTGGCCTTTGATTTGTATGATCATTGTTTGGCTGGGTTTAATTATTCTGGGTGGTTTCTTAGTAAAAAACGTAAATCATGGACAGCGAAATGTCAAAAAAGTTTTAAAAGAAAGATTTGTACGTGGGGAAATAGATGAGAAGGAATATGAACGATTAAAATCAATTCTTTAAGAATGAGTATATACCGGTAAAGAATATTTGCCAAAAAATAGGTGCTTTTTTATTAAACTATAGAAAAGTTAACCTTCATTTTGGAGATTTTTATAGTTGCTGATTTTGGGGGACAAATTTAATAATGATGAAAAAGAAAATAATTATTGTAACAATTATCACAGGTATATTTATAACAGGTTGCAGTAGTAATCAAGAGGAAGCTTTTGAAGTCGCTTTTGAAGGAAGTATAGATCATGTTCATGGCATGGGCTATGCTGGTAAAGACAAAGGATTGTATTTTGCTACCCATAC
Source organism: Oceanobacillus massiliensis str. N'diop (assembly GCF_000285495.1). Classification (GTDB taxonomy): domain Bacteria; phylum Bacillota; class Bacilli; order Bacillales; family Amphibacillaceae; genus Oceanobacillus; species Oceanobacillus massiliensis. The sequence goes on along the minus strand of NZ_HE610976.1, from coordinate 137,731 downwards.
TGGCTTGAAAATATTCGATGATGATAAATGGCATGAAACAACTAAAAATTTTAATGACTATATGGGCTTTAATGCAGTAGACGAAGGCTTCTATACTTCAGGACATCCGGGAGAGGATTCCGATTTGTCGAATCCAATCGGTATTCAGCGTAGTTTCGATGGGGGCAGGACACTAGAGCAACTTAAATTTGAGGGTGAAACCGACTTTCATGCCATGGCAGTAGGATATAACAGTCATGATATTTTTCTGATGAGCCCTGCAAAAAACTCTGAATTAGACCAGGGATTTTACAGAAGTTCTGACGAAGGAGAGACGAGGGAAAATGTAAGCGCAAATGGTTTTTTAGGTGAGATTCTATCAGTAGCGATTCATCCATCCAATTCAAGTTTTATTGCAGCAGCCAGTTCAACTGGAATCTATCTATCAAAAGACGGTGGGGAGAATTTTCAAGTCTTAACAGATGGAAATAATGTTGGGACAGCTGTATTCTTTAATAATGAAAGTTTATATTATGCAAGCTATAGTTTAAATCCAAAACTTATAAAATATAATGTCGAAATTGAAGAAGAAGAAAAATTAAATTTACCAGAATTAATAGAAGATGGACCGGTCTATATTGCACAAAATCCAAATGATGAAAACCATTTAGCTATTTATACCAAAAAAGGGAACGCTTATTTAACAGAAGAGGGTTCTGAATCATGGGTACAAATTCTAGAGAGTGGCCTAGTTAAATAAGAGGTAATAGATAGTGCTTGAACCAATTGTGTTTGGCCTATTTAATTTAATTAGTAGTACATTAAGTGGACAACTTCAACAAATTGCATATGGCTTTGAACATCTGCTCTTTCTGTTTGCGTTCTTCCTAGGAGTAATTGGAGCCATTGCACCCTACCACCGAACCATTAATATAAGTGCAATCACCATATATGGTGATAAATCGTTAGTGGACAAGGTTCCGTGGTTACATGTTTTTTGTTTATTTTAGGCAAGATAGGTGTGTTTTTATATAATTGGGATAATTATTTGGCTGATAGGACAAGAAGTATATAGTAGATTAACACAGATGTTCTCTATCTTAAGAAAAGCAATCGACGGCTACTTATTCTTATTGGTCTATAAATGGTGGGATTCGAAGAAAACCTGGTCAATTTTTAAAATTCTTTTTAATAAGTTAAAAAGGTAGTTACTTAGGTAGCTATTTGAGGGGAATAAGTTTCACATTCCCACCATATTTGTGTTGTTTATATCTACCTTGATGCCTGTATTCGAAACATCTAATGGTTTTGTTCTATCACCTGTATTTGGCTTAGGAACGTCGTCGCTTCAGTTGCTGGTAGTCATTTTTTAAATTTGGTATTTTGGAGCAAGTGATCAATTTTAATGAAAATCAGGAAAATTGGTGCAATAACCTAAAGAATCACTGGCGCTATACTTCTCATAATCGATATATTATATGCACTAACCTAGTGATAATAAAGGGGTCATTTATGTTAAATAAACTATCTTTGAAAATTGGTCTTCTATTTTTTGTATTTATCTTGATTATCGAGACCTTCCTGTATTTTGTTCTATATACAAACCTGGCAAACGAACGGATTGAGGAAGTAATGAATAACCTATTGGCTCGTGGCAACACACATAGTGCCATATTGGAGGAAAATTATAACCAATCCACATTAGAACATGTTGCTATAATGGAGTCCGAATCAGATTTTGCTGTCATGATTACAGATGCCACAGGAAACGTCATCATCAATTCGGATCCAATTGAAGAGGAAATGATGGATGTTATAGAACACACGGATTATAACCAAATGCCTAATGAGGGTAAAGTATTGGAAGAACGTTGGCCGGAAAAAAATATATAGCTACAGATAGTCCCATTACGATAAATGAGGAACATCAAGGGCACGTATTTATGTTCGCTGATACCAATAATATTAAAAGAATTGTTAATCACTTAAGTGACCAATTTGTATTTATAGGATTTGTCACAATTATTCTAACAATTATTACAGTTTTTATCCTTTCCAGACTGATTACAAAACCATTGGTTAAAATGAAGGAAGCAACGGAACAACTAAGTAAAGGTAGACATAAGGTGGAGCTACACACTGATCGTAGAGATGAACTGGGAGAATTGGCAGCTTCGATTACGAAGTTATCGGATGACTTGGAGCGATTAAAAAAAGAGAGGAATGAATTCCTGGCCAGTATCTCGCATGAACTCCGAACTCCGTTAACCTATCTGAAAGGATATGCAGATATAATAAGCCGAGGTGACATATCAGATAACGAGAGAAATGAGTATATTGAAATCATTCGAGAAGAAACCGAACAATTGGCCATACTAATTAAAAATTTATTGGAGCTGGCAAAAATGGATCAGAATAAGTTCACTATAAATAAAGAGGATATCGAGTTTGGAAAACTAATCCATACGATTACCGAACGTATCCGACCCGTATTTGAGGAAAAGAACATTACATTTTCCGTTCGCTGTCCAAGCCATATCATTGCACATGTTGATCCTGAAAGAATTCAACAAGTGCTATTGAATATATTGGATAATGCAAAAAAACATACCCCTCAAGGGAAGCGAATTTCATTAGAAGTATCTCAAAATAAACGTGAAATTATAACGATAATTTCGGATGAAGGCAAAGGGATCCCCGAAGAAGACTTGCCTTTTATATTTGAACGTTTATACCGTGTGGAAAAATCAAGATCAAGATTGAGTGGTGGAACTGGTCTGGGATTAACGATTGCAAAAGAAATCGTGGAGTTCCATGGTGGTACGATTGAGGTTAGAAGTAAACTGGGCGAAGGGACTAGTTTTATCATAAAGCTGTTGGTAGGTGATTGTAATGAATAAAGTGTTATTAATCGATGATGAAAAACGGATGTTGGATTTATTGGCATTGTATTTGAAGCCACATCATTATCAGTGTCAAAAAGCGCTGGGAGCTAAAGAGGCTCTGTCCTATATAAAAGTAGAGAAGTTTGACGTCATTCTGCTTGATATTATGATGCCGGAAATGAACGGGTGGGAGCTTTGTAAGGAAATAAGGCGTTTTTCTGAAGTGCCGATTATTATGGTCACTGCGCGGGAACAGAAGGAAGATATCGTGAAAGGGCTGAAACTGGGTGCAGATGATTATATTACGAAACCTTTTAATGAGGAAGAATTAGTAGCGAGAATGGATGCACTGTTGCGAAGAATAAAACCAGCTAGTCAGATTGAAGTAAATGGATTGTTATGGAACGAAGATCGATTTGAGCTTTCTTATAAAAATGAACCGATTAAATTAACACCAAAAGAATTTTCCATGATTGGAGTTTTAATGAAAAATCCGGAGCGGGTCTTTTCCAGGGATCAGTTAATTGATTTGGTATGGGGGATAAATTCAGAAACAGAAGGACGAACAGTAGACTCACATGTTAGAAATGTACGGGAAAAGATTCGTCAAGTTGGTTTTCCCATCGGTGAGTATTTTAAAACGGTTTGGGGAATCGGATATAAGTGGATTAACAGATGAACTAACTTATTTGATAAAAAATTTCTCAAGCAGGTATCCTGCCTGCTCGAGAAATTTTTTACTACATAATGAAAGCTCTTAAGCAACATTTTTGCGTGCTTCGGCACATTTAAAACAGGCATCCGCACATTTTTGACAATGGTCTTGGTCATGCTTTTTGCATTCATTTCCACATGCCTCACAAATTTTAGCGCAAACTGATGCTAATTCGGAAACAAAGGGTGTGTTTCTTGAGAGAGCATGTTCTAAGTAACTGCAAATATCTGCACACTCTCTGTCCAATCGGATGCACTCGGCCATCATTTTGACATCTTCCTCTTTCAGACATGCATCGTAACAATAATTACAAGCTGCGGCACATTCATGTAACGACTGGATTAGTTCCTTATGTTGTTCGTGTGACATTTTGTAAAACCTCCTGAATTAGTTGTATTGTTTATCCTACGGATATACAATTTCCAACTCTTCACTCTAATAAACTAATTTCTGATAACTCCATAGAAAATGCACAGTTTCTTAACAATATCCCTAGTTTACCATATACCATACAGGGGTATCGTATGATATGTTTATAATAACAAGAACACTTATTGCACAACTTATAAGTATATATTGAGAGGATTGATAGCAATGGCGACACATCATGATAATAAACACAGTCACAGTGAGCACACTGGGCACGAAAATCCTAGTCATAAAACCAATGACAGTAACCAGGGAGGAGCGGAGCACAATAAACAAGGTCATCATAATGAACTTGAAGGTCATGAACACCCTATCCACTCATCTCATGACCACAGTGGACATGATCACCATGGACATGGAGGAGGGCATCCCGGTCATCACGAGCTCATGGTAGGAGATTTTAAAAAACGTTTTTGGATTTCCTTAGTATTGTCTATACCCATAACTTACTTGTCACCGATGATTCGAATGCTTTTAGAATATGAAGTAAATTTCACAGGTAATACACTGTTGTTATTCTTACTTTCCACTATTGTCTTTTTGTATGGAGGCAAACCGTTTTTAATTGGTGCCTGGGATGAATTGAAAGCAAAAGCACCAGGGATGATGCTGTTAATTTCACTAGCAATTGTTACTGCTTATGTTTATAGTTCTTTAACAGCCTTCTTTATAGAAGGTAGCGACTTTTTCTTTGAGCTTGCCACCTTGATTGTCATTATGCTAGTGGGTCACTGGTTAGAGATGAAATCGTTAATGGGGGCTTCAAAAGCGCTCGAAGAGTTAATTAAGCTGATGCCAAAAGAGGCACATAAGATTGATGCATCTGGAAATATTGTAGAGGTATCTGTTGAAGAATTGCAGCCTGAAGACCATATCCTAGTGAAATCAGGGGAAAAGATACCACTTGATGGTGAAATCTTTGAAGGGGAATCAACAGTCGATGAATCCATGTTGACTGGAGAATCAGTTCCGGTAGAAAAGGCTCCTGGAATGGAAGCAATTGGTGGAGCCGTCAATGAGGAAGGCGTATTAAAAATTAAGGTTAACAAAACCGGTAATGATACCTATTTATCCCAAGTTATCAAGTTGGTAAGCGATGCAGAAAAAACGAAATCGAAAGCACAGGGATTTGCAGATATTGCAGCCAAATGGTTATTTTATGTGGCAGTTGTTTCGGGAATCTTAACTATCGCTTACTGGACCACAACAGGTGACTTTGAATTTGCATTAGAGAGAATGGTTACCGTTTTGATTATCGCCTGTCCGCACGCACTCGGTTTGGCAACACCCCTGGTTACTTCTAGATCTACTTCAATTGCTGCCAAAAAGGGATTATTAATTCGTAACCGTACGCCATTTGAAAGCGCCTGGAAACTAGACCGTGTGGTGTTTGATAAAACGGGAACCCTGACAGAAGGGAACTTTGGTGTAACAGACATTCACCCAAGTAATGATGTTACTGAAGAAGACTTAATGAAACTGGCATATTCGGTAGAGACACAGTCTGATCACCCAATTGCGAGAGGAATTGTTAAAGAAGGAAAAGAACTAGAACTAGAACTTTATGAGGTAACGGATTATAGAAACTTAACCGGTAAAGGACTAACAGCTAAAGTGAACGGAACAGAAATCGCAGTTATCAGTCCTGGTGCCATGCAAGCTAATAATATATCATTTGATGTTAAAACATATGAGAAATTGGCCCAGCAAGGTAAAACGGTTGTTTTTGTATTAAAGGATAACGACTTGCAAGGAATGATTGCGCTGGCTGATATCATCCGCGAATCATCCTATAAGGTTATAGAGGAATTAAATAATCGTGGTATCGAAACCGTGATGATGACTGGAGACAATAACCGCGTTGCAAATTATGTAGGGGAAAAACTTGGAATGTCAAAAGTGATTGCGGAAGTTCTGCCGCATGAAAAATCTGATAATGTGAAAAGACTTAAGGAAGGCGGCAGGAAGGTTGCCATGATTGGTGATGGGATCAATGATGCGCCCGCCCTGGCAGAGGCAGATTTAGGTATTGCCATTGGTGCAGGTACAGACGTTGCAATCGAGACGGCGGATGTTGTGCTGGTAAACAGTAACCCGGTAGATATCTTGAATATTTTCAAATTATCGAAAGCAAGTTACAAAAAAATGGTTCAAAATCTGGCATGGGCTGCGGGTTACAACATTATAGCCATTCCTTTGGCTGCGGGCGTGTTATATTTTGCAGGCATACTGATAACACCAGCTATTGGAGCTGTTCTGATGTCATTGAGTACGATTATTGTTGCAATTAATGCACAATTGTTGAAGATTGATTAAACTAAAATGGTTTTCATTGACTAAGCAGAATTCCTGCTTAGTCTTTTTACTGAATTTCCCATGTGGATATCAATCCCCAAAACCTAATTAAAAGTGTTCAGATAAAATATAAATATCATATATTATACAGGGGTATGCTATATATTTAGGTTAACAATACCTCTATAGCATTCCTGTAGAACGTTAAATTTCAGGTTTGAAAAAAATAGAGCTCCTCGATAAGATGAATTTACACACAAACAAATCAACTTAGGAGGAAGCTCTACATGAAGTATAAAATGCAGGACAAACAAAATCAACTTATAGAAAGAATATCAGACCAACATCTCGTTGTTGGAGTTGATATTGCACAACAATTCCATGTAGCTCGTGCTGTAAATTACAGAGGTATTGTGATTGGTGATCCTCTAACTTTTGAAAATGATGAGGTTGGCTTTGCTAGATTACAAGAATGGATGAACGAATTAAAAGATTCAAAAGGTTATAGTACCGAAATTGTTGGGATGGAACCTACCGGACATTATTGGTTAAACTTATCCAAATGGCTGTATGATCAAGGTATTGATGTCGTAACGGTTAACCCGCATCTCGTTAAAAGGAATAAGGAAAACCGAGATAATACGCAATCCAAAAGTGATAAAAAAGACGCACTCGTAATCGCCGATATGATAAAGAACGGATACTATTCGATTATACACCCAACATCAGAAGCGTTCGAAAAACTTAGAGTTCTAATGTCCAATCGTGATGTAATCGTTAAACGACTTGTCAGTTCCACCAATCAAATAAATCGTTGGGTAGATATTGTCTTCCCCGAACTTAGAGAAGTGTTTAAAGATGTAAAAGGGAAAGGTGCAATCGCTACTCTTCGCCTATTTCCTACACCAAACGAATTACGTTTGATGGAACCCCAAGATATTATTAAAGGCTGGAAAACGCTAATGAAACGACAACCTGGTTTAAAAAAAGCCCGATCTTTAATTCGATTAGCTAAGAATTCTGTCGGTACCACCCAAGCACTTGATGCATATAAACTACATCTAGAACAATTACTTGAAGAGTTTGATCTCGCTACAACCCAGCTTGAAAAGGTTGAAAAAGAAGCAGCTAATGCACTGAAACAAATTACTTTCGCTAATAAAATACTTGTCATGAAAGGTATTACTGAAATTACGCTAGGAGGCATTTTAGGAGAAACTGGTGATTTAAGTAAATTCGCCCACGGTAACTCTTTATTACGACATGCAGGTTTGAACTTGGCAGAGGCTAGCTCAGGTAAATGGAAAGGACAAATTGTCATCTCAAAGCGTGGAAGATCTCGCCTAAGGCGTTACTTGTACTTAGCAACAATGAGTCTGGTGGCAAACAACCCTGAGTTTAAAGAATTACACGCCTACAATGTCCAAGTGAAAAAGATGAAAAAAATGAAATCTATCATGAAACTGATTGGTAAATTTGCAAGAATACTAGTAGGAATTGCCCGAAATAATGAGCCCTATTGTCCTGAAAAAGTACAGCCCTTAACATCAGTAGCAGCATAACTAACCATTTATTGAATTACTTATTCTAACACTGAGATTAATTAGAAATTACTATTTGCATTACAGTGAATGTTGGCTTATTCGTAGGATTTCAAAGAAAGCACGGAGTACTGGAATACTTAAACAAAAGGGCACAGACCCATTCCGTTAGCAAAACCGGCCTCCACCCCTTGGATAGGCATGACGAAGGAATGAGAGGGCATTAGACCCGTTGAGACATGGGAGGGACAGCCTCCAGGGGCGGCGTGGAGAATGCGTGCAGTATACTTTTTAGAATATTCGGAGTTTATGACTCCTTTATTCCCGCATGCCTTCATGAAGCCTTTTTTATCAACACTCATTCCATTTATCCGTTATTGTACTGAAAAGTGGTTTGAAATCCTGCGAATAAGCGAGCATTTACGAGTAAATTGAATCTATCTGAGGGAGTTTAAGAAGGGGGAAGAATATCTATGAAGTCAAAGAAGTATATACCAATAGCTGTAAATGACGGTATAGGTTTTGGTGCAAAACTTAAACCGAAGCAACTAGCAGTATTAGGTACGTATCTGGACGAAGATACGGATATAGAATTGACCACTTTTCAACAACTCATCGTTCAAATTCCAGAAGTTGAATGGAAAGAAGCTAAAAAAACATTCGATAAAGTCGGATTGCAATATTATAAGGTGGGGAAGTATGTAAAGAATTTAAGAACCTGAAACTTTTGCAAAGGTGAAGAAAAAGAGGGGATGCCTGTCGCTAAGGAATTAAATCGCCGTATTGCAGGTCAGGAAGTACCCTTTACATTAAAACCTGCATATACGGGCTGTTCGATAGGTTGTGGCGAACCATTAATCAATGATATAGGTGTCATGAAAGATAAAGATACGTTTGAACTATATATTGGCGGTAAATCAATTGGAAGAGATGCAAGGATCGGAAAATTAGTCAAGTCGAATCTCCAGCCTGAAGAATTATATGAGCTTGTGGAACGGGTATTACATCTATATAGAGAAAATGGTAAAAAGAGAGAGAATTTTTATAGGTTTGTGGATCGGTTTGGGATCGAAAATATAAAACAGGAACTCCATATTATATAAATAAAATGTATCAGAATCTATTTCTATTATCTTTTCACAACAACTATCAAAGGAAAATGTACAGTTTTGAAGACAACACCTGCTGTTTATGCATATCTCCATAGCTAGCAGGTGTCTTTTCTTCAATTTTCATTGATTAAACAGGTGTTAGAAATGAAGAGAGGTAAACTGGGTTAAGTAAAGGCGTTTACTTAAAATCGGCCACCGTAGGTAGTGGCGTATACAATCAGGATATTTCCAATAAGCCAATCTTAGTTGAAATAGGTGGTATAGATAACGATAAAAATGAATTAAGTAACACTATTAATCAACGCTCAGAGGTTTTTAACGACCTTTACGATGGGCGCACAGAAATAAATGCTTAGTAACTAGGATATTACTATGGAAATTCATAGGAAGTTATTATTTTTTACGGAATCTCTCTGATCATCAATTTTCATTCTGGCCCAAAATATAAATGCCAACCTTTGTTCTATAAGGAAAGATAAAATGAAGTGCAATTCATTAAATTATTGAAATTGTATACTCACTTTATCTTCCTCAAGTAGTAAATATTTTGACGATAGAATATACCAATCATGCTTAGGAGAAAGGCGATAGAAAAATATGCTAGATATGGATCCAGCTCATCAAAAATGGTATCGTATCTTACTTTATTAGTAGTAGTGTTTTCCAACTTAGTTTTAACATTAATTGTTTTATTTGAAACTTCCTCTAACTGATAAGAAGCTGCTACTTCTCCATCTTGAGCAATGATTTCCATGGTTCCATCCTCTTTTATATCTTTACTCAGTTGCTCATTCTTTGGGTGAGTATAAGCTATTGTCTCAGAGGCTGTGTACTCTTGATCCTCTACCTTAAATTTGGTCCCCTTTGAGATAATGGATGTTCTGTAATTCTCAAATCCATAGTCTAGTAGCTTGATCGTGTCATCATAGGGAACATTTTTCATGCTGCCTTTTAAGGTGATTACTATTAAGCTTAAACCATCTCGCTCAGCTGTTGTCGCTAATGTATAGCCGGATTGGTTTACATAGCCATTTTTCCCGCCTGTTACACCTTTATAAGGTATTTCCTCTTTAACTAATTTGTGGTGGCTAAGTATGGTTGTGTCCCACGTTTGCCCATTCCACTCTAATTCTTTTGTTCCAAATATTTCCCTGAAGGTTTCATTTTTCATGGCATACCGTGTTATTCTTGCTAAATCTTCTGCGGTTGTACGATGCTCTGAGTTAAATAGACCATGTGGGTTTTCAAAGTTAGTATCCTGGACGCCAATAACGTTTTTAAGATAGGTATTTATGTCTTTAGAAAACTGCTCTTCACTGCCATTTAAGTGCTCAGCAATTGCTACACCCGCATCATTACCCGAATTGATTAATAAACCTTGAATCAGCTCCTTCAATGTTACTTTTTCTCCCTCTTCCAAATAGACGGTGGTACCTTCCACATTTTTGGCTCTGGCATTACTGCTAATAGTTACAATATCATCAAGGTTGCCTGTTTCAATCGCATAGATTGCTGTAGCAATTTTTGTCACACTTGCAGGATACATTTGAGAATTGGCGTTTTTATCAAAAAGAACCTGTCCTGAATTTCTTTCTAGTAAAATAGCAGCCTCACTTTCCAGAGAAGGCGGAGAAGGATGGGGTTCTCCAAAGGCTTTTGAACCAAACAAAGAATTTACGGCGACAATCGTGGTAATAAATAATATAATTTTCCTCATATTTAATTACTCCGGTAATATTTTTTCTTATTACTAAAATACAAAACGGTTTCTTTATCAGAATTAGTTTGCAAACGGTAATTTTGCTGGTATGTTTCGTGTCCTTTTCCCGTGATAATAATCCAATCTTCTGGATTACTGTGTTCTATAGCCCACTTTATAGCCAGGGTTCGATCAGGAATGATGAGACCTTTTTCATTTCCATAGAGGTTGTTTAGGCTTTTCAGTGTTTCTATCATTTCATTTTGAGGAACAGAATTTAAATCATCCATGGTCAAAATATATTGATCGCTTGTGCCGGAGGTTACTGTCAACATTTCTTGTCTTTTACTTTGGTCCCTATTTCCCCTAAAACCGAATATATGGATTACTCTCTTCGCACCGTACTGTTTTGCAGTTGTTAAACAGTGTAAAATTGATTCTGATGTATGGGCATAGTCGACTACGATGATAGCGCCATTAGACAGTTATCGGCCCTCTACACCTCGGAAATTTGAAATGCATTCAATAATAGAATCTTCACCAAGACCCACCAGTCTAGCACTAACATAAGCCATCAAAGTATTATACATATTATGAATTCCATACATAGGAGAAAAAATAAGGTTTGCTTCATCTCCATCTTCAACGGAAAGATTAGAGTTTTTAAAGTTAAAATCAAGTATCTTAAATTTATTATTAGAAGATTGGCCAATCGAATTTACGTTAATTCCTCTGCCTTGTAAGATTTTAACGAGTCTTTTCCCCCAATGATTATCAGTGTTAACAATGGCTTGTCCACCTTCTTTTAAATGGTCAAACAATAGCATCTTTGTTTGAAAATAATCTTCTATTGTAGGATGGTAATCCAAGTGTTCATGTTCAAGGTTCGTAAACATGCAAAGATCAAATGTTATGCCCTGTACCCTATATTGAGATAACCCGTGTGAGGGAACTTCCACTATGACTACCTCATCATTACTTTCCGATATTAATCCATGTAAATCTAATGAACTTGGGGTAGTGTTAGTGCTCTTCTTAACTTGGCCATTGATGACATTTTGTATTGTTCCAATTAAAGAACACGATTTTCCATTACTCTCTAAGATATGTTTCAAGATATAGCTTGTCGTGGTCTTGCCATTCGTTCCTGTAATCCCTATCATTAGCTTATGGTTTGAAGGAGTGCCATAAAATTTATTTGCAAGGATTCCCAAAGCTTTTCTACTACTATCAACTTGTAAGTAAGGTACAGTTAAACCGGTAATCTCTGATTCACCTATTATTAAACATGCACCTTTTTCAATAGCTTCCTGAATAAATTGATGACCATCTTGATTGAACCCGTTAATTGCAACAAAAATATGGCCTTGTGACACGCTATCTGAACTATCTGCTATACCTGTAACAATGAGGTTCGCTGTCTCAGAATTCATTTCACTCACCGTTTTAATTTCTTCAATAAGGTTCTTTAACTTCATAGGTGGTATGACTCCTCTTTTGCAAATGTTAATACCTGCCTAATTTTAAATAGAAAGTATGGAGAAAATGTGCAGACGCAGTACTTGTAATACTAGCTTAATATTCTAGTTTTGAATTTGGTAATAACACACCTAAATCGGGTGAATAGTTAGGATATATAAATAATAATTACAAATAAAAGACAGTCCTTATTAGATAGAATATTATTATTTGCTGAGCTTTTTAAGTGAGATAAAAGGACCGTGGTCTTTTAAATTAAGGAGAAACAAATCCCCGTTTTCCAAGGAGAGGAACCTTCTTAATTCTATAGGGATTCGAATTGCGCCTTTTTCGTTTATAATCATCTTATTATCCAATGTATCTTCAATGATTTTTCGAATTATCAACTCATTTGATTTGGCAATCATGGAGATAGCAACTTCATCTCCTGCCATTAAAGATAATCTTTTTCTGATTTTTTTCGGTATGGTGATTGTCATCTTCTTACTTAACTTACAAATGATGCCTGTATTTGTAAGTTGATCCCGCTTATTTGATAAGGTTATGGTTTCACACTTCATTAAATCACCTCTGTTAAAATTATTTTCTATTATAAGGTTAAAATGTCAAGAAACCTTGCAGAGGCTATTATTTTAGAATAAGTCACCTTATGGCTTAAGAAAGTAGATGTTTTCTAGGTTCTCGTCCGTGCTGTTAGTAAAGTAGAAGAGGCCGTCTTAATACGAAAATTCCGCTTTACTACTTTATTAATTGCAGTGAATAATTAGATTAAAATGTAAATTCTGGCTACAGTTAGGGAGTTACTTAAATATCTAAAAACAAATAAGTTTCTAAGTAATTTTTATATCTTTTGCATAAAAAGTAATTAGAGAAAGAAACTAACCTCAAATAAATTGGGGTGAATAAGTTGGATCCAATTTCTCCACAAGACGAATCAAGAAGTGTCCTCTATAATATAGAACCCATAGGAATAAATACTCAATTTAAAGAATCTCTCTCAAGTTATGTATTAAGACTAGCAAATGCTCACAATGTTAAATATGGAACCTAATTTGCAAAACTCATTACCCCCTTATTAGATAAGAAATATTTACTGAATATCTCAAAAAAGGGTGGTAATGGTTTTTATGATTCATCAAATGGAATAAATGGAATTGGAACCTTAGCAACAGATTTTATTGAGGTTATATCATCATTAACAACGAGAAATTATTTACAAGGCATGACAATGATTTCCTGGTCTCATGTGTTACCTTCGCGTGGGTTGATGAGGACAGAAAAAGCGTGGTGTCCAGAGTGCCTTCAAGTTGCTTTAGATAATGAAGAGCCTATTTACGAACAATTAGTGTGGACACTAAAAATAGTAAGCATTTGTACAATACATAGAATTAAATTATCTACACATTGTCCATATTGTTCTAAAAAGATGTCAGTACTTTCAAGAAATGGAAAGCCAGGTAGCTGTTCCACCTGTGAAAGATGGCTCGGAGAAAAAGGGTGGACTCCAAGGATAGATGATAATTCTGAGGATATTAAAAAGACAATCCTAATTCTGCAAATGATGATTCCTAATTCAAATACTATGTATCGAAGAGAGCAAATTTCTGAAAGCTTAAAATTTTATGTGGAGCAACTTTTTGGAGGAAACATAAAAAAAGCAGCAGAATACTTTAAAGTAGCTAATGCCACGTTTAGAGATTGGTACAAAGGGCGTACCATCCCTCCCCTTAATTCATTAGTATCAATATGCTTGAGATTAGATATTTCAGTAGTTAATTTCTTTAACAAAGTTCCTGTATTGGAACTTAATAATATCCTTGATGCAGTGTCATCACCGACAAAAACTGATGTAAGACAAAAATATGATCATGTGTATATAAAGAGTTATATTAATAAGTATATCCAACAGGAATCAATCACTTCTCCGAAATCTCTTAGAAGCATAGCCACCTCAATTGGGTGTGACAGACGCTTGTTATATATTAAGTACCCAACAGAAAGTAAAAAAATTGTAGATATATATGCTAAGTATTTAAAAAGGGAAAAAACTAAAAGAGAAGAAAATGTAGATATCGAAATGAAGGTGGCAATAGAGAAATTAGTTAATAGTGATACGTATCCGAGTAGAAGAAAAGTTGAAACTTTACTCGGTGGGCGATATTTAATTAGAGAAAGAAAAGTAGCTTTAAAATGGAAAAGTATTAAATAGGCATATTTCATCATTTTTCTCAAAACTAAAGGGGAATTTAATGAAGTGTCGAAAAATATAAAGAATAGTATTTTATATTTTCCGAATTAATACAATATGTAATAACCGACTATAATATTTGAATTTTTGGAGGCGATTATAATCTTAGATGAGATAGAATTTCTCAGCTGGTGTGAAAATAATAAAATATCAAAAGATACGCAAGACTATATCAATAAAAACATTCGTATCTCGCTACCTGCACGTTCAGTAGGAGGAGGCGGAAGAAGTCCCTCTGGAAAATATCCATCGAAAAAAATGGGAGTGTATATTCAATGGGAAAGTAAGAAGGTCGAGGGACCTGCTGTTTTAATGATGGAGAATGATGACACGGTGTTAGAGTTTTATGATCAACCAAATAAGATAAAATTAAATTATGTTAACAATAAAGGGAAAAATAGTTGGACACTCTATACCCCAGACTTCTTTGTAATCAAGGAAAATACCGCTGGATGGGTAGAGTGGAAAAATGAAGATGATCTATTAATATTGTCAAAAAAGCAGCCATGGAAATATATCAGAGATGACAAAGGGAATCGGAGATGTCCCCCAGGAGAAGAGTTTGCTAAGGAATTAGGCCTTGAATTCCAGGTATGTACTAATAAAATTATCAATTGGAATTTGCATAGAAATTTTGTGTTCTTGATGATTACCTGAGAAAAGGGAAGGATTTAGAAATTGATGTATCTATTTTAGATGAAATTAGACAAGTAATTTTCCAGAATCCAGGAATTTCACTTAATCAATTAATAAATCATTCTAATGATTGTACTTTTTCTGCAGACGATGTGTATGTTTCTATTATAAACAGTGATATATATGTCGATTTAAAAGAAAGTGCCTTAGCAGAACCTGATTCAATAAAGGTTTTCTTGCATAAAGAACATGAAGAAATGTATATTAATTTAATTTCATGTGAAAAAGATTTGCCTTCCCCATTAAAGATTTCCTTTGATATTGGTACAAAGATTCTGTGGGATAATTATATCTGGACACTTATTAATATTGGAGATAATAATGTTTCACTTAGTTCTGACGACAAATACAATGAAGTCTCAAGAGAGTTATTTGATAAATTAGTAAGAGAAGGGAAAATTATTGGACAGGGAAAAGAAGAACTTCATGATCCTCTTATTGATCTTATTACTGAAGCAAGTGAAGAAGATTATAAAAAAGCAAACTACAGACTGAAGCATGTTAAAAAATATATAAAATTTGGATCTAAAGAATTTACTACAAAGGATGAACCAAATTTACGAAAGGTACGTGACTGGGTAGGAAAGTATAGAAAGGCAGAAAATTTATTTGGGAATGGCTATGTTGGCTTACTTCCAAAAGATAAGGATAAAGGGAATAAACAGGATAGATTCAGTAGTGAAGTGATGAAACTTATGAATGAACATATACAAAATGAATATGAATCCATAGTTCAAAAAAATGTAGCCCAAGTATATGGTGCTTTTAAAAATAAATGTGAAGAAAAGGGTTATATTGCCCCGAGTTGAGTGACCTTTTATTCTTATATTAAAAAGCGCCCAATCGAAGAGCAAGTTAAAAAACGTAAAGGTACAAGGGCTGAATATCAGAAGAAAACATTTTACTGGGAATTGAATAGAACTACACCCAGACATGGGGATTTCCCTTTTAACATTTGTCATTTAGATCATACTGAATTGGACATAGAACTGGTATACTCAAGTACTGGAAAAAACCTTGGTAGACCATATTTATCTCTAATGGTTGATGCATTTTCAAGAAAAGTCATAGCTTTTTATTTATCGTTTGAACCACCAAGTTATAGATCATTAGACTGACATAGCGATTTGAGACACAAACAAAACACCCTTATTAGGCTGCCATGCCACCGAACTCTTTTGGTGCGTGGTAGCCTAATTTTTCTTGGATACGCTCTTCATTATAATACTTCATGTAGCGGTCAATCCGCTGCCTTACTTCTTTTTCTGATAATGAGTTAAATCTTGTATACATAAACTCCTCTGACTTTAAGCTGGAATGAAAGGATTCAATTACGGCATTATCCCAACAGTTACCTCGTCTGGACATACTGCTGATAAGTTTTTTTGCTTCCAGTTCCTTTTGATAGGCATATGAACTGTATACACTTCCCTGATCAGAATGTACAATCCCACTTTCGGGGTGATTTCTGTTCTTTAAAGCTGATAGGAGTGTATCTAATACTAGAGCTGTCTGTTGATGGTCATCCAGACTATAGGCAACAATTTCATTATTGTACAAGTCCATAATGGTCGATAAATAAAGTTTTCTAGGTCCGTACTGTATATAAGTGATATCGGTCACCCATTTTGTGTTCGGGTGCGCTGTGATAAAATCACGATTCAATAGATTTGGGGCAATGATAACGGATTCTCCCTGTGATTTCCACTTTCTTTTACGTTTAACACGGCATTGGAGGTGGTGTTTCTGCATAATCCGCTGTATAGTATTTCGATTTCGTTTGATACCATATTGACACTGAAGCAGCCTTCGGATCTTTCGATGTCCGTACCGGAATGATGTTTCGGTACAAAGAGAAATGATTGCTTCTTCTTCAGCTGATTTTGGCTGGATTCCTTCAGAAACCCATCGATAATAGGTGGACCTGGCAATCTGTAAACTGCTCAGGATAGATGTTACGGTATATTTCTTTCTTAATTTCTCTACTAAATGCAATACTACTTCTTTTTCAACTCCTCTTTGATCTCCAAATACTTTTTTAAAATTTCATTTTCCATTTTCAGGTTTTCAATCTCCCTGTTTACCTTTTCTTCTTTGGATATGTAGTCAGGCCCGTGACCAAAGCTGTATTGCTTCCCAATTGGCTGATCGAATCGATGTAATTGATTTTCCCGATACCACTTCATCCATGTTTTAATCTGTGATACATTCTTTATATTATATTTCTCCATGATTTGTCGATTGGTAAACTGACCACTTAATTTATCTTTCACTTTCACCACAGCCCATTTCGTTTCAGCTGAATATCTGTTTTTCTCCATAAAAAATACCCTCCAAATTTACACTAGTTTAAGTGTACCACCTGAAGGGTGTTTTTTTATGTCCCATTTGACTAGGTTAGTCTAATAGAGAGGACGGCTTCTTTTTCTGTGGCTGGAGTGGAGTGATTATGAATATGTAATGACCATGACTTGAACGTTTGGTGATGACAGATGTGATTGCACTGTCATTTATCAATCAGCTATTCCTGCCATATTTTCATCTGAATTAATCCGCCAGTTTATCCTCTAAAGTATAGACATCTATCTGTACGCCGGATTTCTCATCCACTTTGCTGTCTATTAATTTTGCGTTCTCAAAATTAACTTCATCGCTTTCTTCGGCAGCAGATCCAGTATCTAAGAATAGATAGCCACTTACAAGTAAAATCGAAAAGCAAGCTAATGCGACCGGAATCATCTTTTTCATCCCAATACCTTCCTTCCATCTATGGTATCTTTCATATATCTCCTTAAGTATCACTATATCATATAATCATTGAATAAATAGTACTATTATTTCGTTTATTATGATTATAGTAAAGCTTCGATGGAAAATAGATACATTTAGTGGATTGCTAATCTCAATTCATTCCCAATTCATCTAGATTGGATGACGCATTGTAACCTCAATCACTTGCAATTAACTGCCCCATTTTCTCCGGATGAAATACAATTGTAACATCCCTATAATATGTGTGACATGTGGAGATGTTACACTCTCCTTACTTACGGTGGATAATTTTAGTAATATTATAGTTCACTTTACTGCAGATAACTAGAATTAGTAATCATACAGAAAAAGGTAAATGTGAGGCAGAAAGCAGGGGGAAAAAATTGAGGAAAATCTTAGCTAGGTTATCGGCGATTGCTTTAATTGCCGGTCTAGGTGGTTCACTTATGAGTGTCCCAGTGTATGCAGAAGCCAATTTAGACGATATTCATAATCAACGAGAAGAAATTCGGGATACCTTATCAGAATCTGAAAAAGAGATTGCAGCTATTTTAACAGATTTGGATAACCTAAATGAAGAAATAGCGGCGGCCCATGATGAGCTTGCCAAGAATGAGAAACTCGTTGCTGACACAGAGGATAATATAGAAGTTACACTTGACGATATATCAAAGCTGGAAAAAGAAATGAAAGAACTGGAAAAAACGATTGAAGAAAGATATGAAATCTTAAAAAATCGAATTGTCTCCACGCAGAAAAATGGCGGCAAAATCAGTTATCTGGAAGTTATATTTGGTGCAAAAAGCTTTGATGACTTTATAAGCCGTGTAACTGCGGTAAATCAAATCGCCAATTCGGATGCCGCATTGATTGAGAAACAGGAAGCGGATATTCAGGAATTGGAAGATAAACGAAATCAAGTAATGGACAAGCTGAATGATCTAAATGAACTGAAAGCAGACCAGGAAGAAACAAAGGATTTGATCAGTCAGCAATTAGAGCAAAACGATCAGCGCAAAGCGGCGCTCGAAAACAAGAATCAGGAATTAATGGCATTGGCAAACGAGCTAGAGATGGAAGATAGTGATCTGGCATTGCTTGAAAAAGAAGTGAATCAGAAGCTAATCGCCAAAGCTGAAGCTGAAAAGGCCGAGAAAGAAGCAGCTGCAAAAGAAGCTGAAAGAGAAACAAAAGAGGCAGAGCCTGCAAAAACCAAAGTAGCCTCTGTACAGACAAAATCAGACAAACAGGCAGAGCAAAAAGAGAAAACTTCCACGAAGCCGGCTAAGCAAGAGCAAGCAGGAGACAAACAAGAGAAGCCGAAGGAAAAGGAAGAAACCTCTGAGGGTAAATCTTTTACCGTAACGTCGACTGCCTTTACAGCTGATTGTGCAGGGTGCTCTGGTGTTACAGCTACTGGCATAAACTTAAAGGATAATCCGGATTCGAAAGTAATTGCTGTCGATCCAAGTGTTATTCCATTGGGAAGTGTTGTACTTGTTGAAGGATATGGTTATGCAATTGCCGGTGATACCGGTGGAGCCATCAATGGCAATAAGATAGATGTGTTCGTACCAACAAAAGCAGAAGCAGCAAAATGGGGAGTACGAACCGTTAAAGTAACAATCGTTAATTAAAGCTGCCATAGACCAATAAATCATCTCGTCTGAGGATTGATACTCAGATGGGATGATTTTTTTAACTCTTTGATAGTCAGAAAAATGAAACTTTAATCCTATTGAACCGTATGGAATAACAACTATTCATTTGCGGGGGGATTTACATGTATTCAGAGATTAACGATCAGATTATTCATGTCAAACAAGCATTGCACAAAAAAAGAAAGTGGGAATTGCAGCTCGCTGATTATAAAGAAGAAAGAGAGCAAATCGAAGCTTTGATTGCTTCCTATAAAAGTCAGCTCACTTCAGAGATGAAGGACGTAGAAAAACTGGAAAAGATGAGTTTCTCTAATCTATTCCAGACGTTTTTTGGAGCTAAAGAAGAGAAACTGACAAAGGAAAAACAGGAAGTGGCGACAGTAAAATTACAACTGAAAAAGGCAACTGGAACAAAGCAGGAAATCGACCGTTCCATAAATGAAATCGAGGATAATCTCGTTAAGACTGCAGATGCAGAAAAGGATTATCATTACCTTATATCGTTGAAAGAGAAGAAAATATTGGTGGATGATTCTGCTTTCACAAAGAGGTTGTTTGAATTGGGTGAGCGGGAGGCGGATACAGAAGTATACCTAACCGAGCTTAAGGAAGCAATAGCGGCAGGTAATCATGTCATACAGACCCTCGCCAAAGCGATAGAGTCACTTGAGGGTGCCCAAGGCTGGGGTACGATGGATTTGTTTGGAGGGGGAATGATTTCCGGCTTAGCCAAACACAGCTATATTGATGAGGCAACGGATTTAATTCATCAGGCCCAGACCAAGATGCGGCATTTTCAAAAGGAATTACTTGATATTGAAGAGAATGTAGACATTACGATAGATATCTCTGGTTTATTGAAATTTGCTGACTTTTTCTTTGATGGATTTATCACCGATTGGATGGTTCAGGGGAGAATAGAAGAATCATTGGATCAAGCAACGAAACAGCAATCAACTATTAAAACAATCATCAGAAAGCTGGATCTGGAATTGGAGAAAAAGGAAGATGTATTAGATGAAGTTAGAGCAGAGAGGGTAGCGGCGATAGAAAGGATTTAAGCAAAAAGTTTCCTTCTATGTTTAAGAAGGAAACTTTAGATAATGACTATAGGACAACAATGCTGTTCATCAATGCTAAATAACCGCATAAGACAAAGAATAAAGCCATGACAAACGAAAAAAATGGTGACATTTTCTCTATAAAGGAAGCTATGCCTATTACCAAAAAGATAATTGCCATTGCAGTAAATAGGATACTGGAGCCGCCTACCATCCATTCGACTGTAAAATCTGAATGGCCAGGAGCCCTATAAAAGAGCGAGAAAAGTGGTGAAAGTCCTTCATAATCTATAATGGTTGCCAGATTGCTCGGTGGCGACTGCTGGCTCAATGCGCCTGTAACAGCAAAAATCAGCAGGATAACGAGACATTCAATTTTTGTCCAAGGTCTTGGGTCAAATTCTGGATGAAGCTGCATTTTCTTTTTCATCAAGACACCGTTGATTACAGCATAACCGACAAGTGGAATGATCAACAGATGTTTGATCAGCAGACTTTGTCCGTATGGTACCGTCCATGCATCATTGTAATCGCTCCAATCCATGCTGAAATTCATCAGAATCAGTCCGCTGATAATCGTTACAATGAAGCAGCAAAGTGCAGTAAGATGAAACCATTTCAAAAAAGATAGCCAGTGGTTGATATCTTTCGAGAACCAGCTGACGATCAACAGTAGTCCCACCCATATTGTAACGGCCAGAAAATGCAATGTATGGATAGCAAAGCCAGCTATTGGAATAATCGAACTTGCATGACTGGCCCACCCTAATCCTAAAACGAGCAGGAATACCATCCCGAGTCCGACCCATGTGTACACTTGATGTTCCCGTTCGTCGGTCAGTGTGATGTAAAAACCGAATATTAGAGAGAGCCCGAAAGTGTAAAGCCATGAATTCCCAATTTTAAACGAAATCAACACGGTTTCAAGAGCCTGTCCCGCACCATAATCGTGATATAAATAGAGGACAAGCTGTAAAACCGGCATAAAAGAAAACAGGGCAATACCGGCAACAGCAATCAGCTTGAGATTTGTCGGCACTTCAATATTCGGCTTGTGACTAGATGGAACCAGGGGAAAAATATACGATGCAATCAAAAGCGCAAAACAGGTATAGAGAAGCACTTCACTGATTACAGAAAGAAAAAACATCGTTTATTTCTTCCTCCTTAACCAAATGATACTACCAACAGCAAGAACAACAATAACTAGGATTCCGATAAGTAAGAGATTCGAATTGTCTTCTTCTTTTACATCTGTTGCTTCCTCAGTTTCAGCCCTGATAATTTCGGGATCTACTGCATCATCGGTTTGATTTTCAGCCGTTTCTTCTGATTCTGACTCATCTTCAGGAGCATCAATGGTGAAAGAGAAGGAACCCTCAATCGGATGTCCATCCACACCGATGATATTCCAAAGCACTGTGTACTGACCGTTTTCGAGAGCTTCATTTGGATTTCCGGTCATTAGATTGTCAGCAACCGTTATGTTGTCAAGCGGGATCGAATTCCCGTTCTCGTCTTGAAGTTCAAATGTACTGCTATCCTCAATTGTAGATTCATAAGTCAATGTGATTTCCTTTAGTTGCTCGGAAACGGTACTTCCATCTTCTGGATTAGAGCTCTCCAAGCTAGTATGGGCTAATGCCTGGTTAGTAAAAGCAAAAAAACAGATCAACGTGATTAATGCTATTTTCTTCATCAATATTCCCTCCTATTTTTTAAACATACCTTTATAGATTACTAAAGAAAGGTACTGAAAACAATGTAATTGAGCCAGCCGATTTGTCAATTTAATGACTTATTCGGACTCATGATAATAGTACACTAATTTTTATTGAAAGTGATACCCTTTTCATCCTGTGTGATTAGCTGTAAGATAAAGATATAGATATAAATAGAAGGGGGAAGTAAGATTAGGATGAGTACATATCCAAATGTCGCAGAAACCAAAGAACTTATTAAACAATTAGTCTCTATACCAAGCCCATCAGGAAATACGATAAAGGTTATTGAATTTGTTGAGAATTACTTACAGAACTTAAATGTAAACACAACACGTAATCGCAAGGGTGGCCTTATTGCCACTTTACCTGGTGCGAATACGAAAGAACATAGAATGCTAACGGCCCATGTTGATACGCTTGGAGCTATGGTTAAAGAAGTGAAAAGCAATGGTCGCCTGAAGCTGGATTTAATCGGAGGTTTCCGTTATAACTCCATTGAAGGTGAATACTGTGAAATTCATACTGCAAAAGGCGCTATCCTAACAGGAACCATTTTGATGCACCAGACATCTGTACATGTGTACAGGGATGCAGGCGATGCAAAGCGGAATCAGACCAATATGGAAGTGCGAATCGATGCCAAGGCTGAGAATGAGGAAGAAATTCGGGCTCTAGGTATTGAAGTGGGAGACTTTGTTTCTTTCGATCCACGAGTACAAATCACAGATAATGGCTATATCAAATCCCGTCATTTGGATGATAAAGCAAGTGTAGGCATTCTGCTGCAGTTGATTAAACGTGTAAAGGAAGACGGTATCATGCTCCCGTATACAACCCATTTCCTTATCTCTAATAATGAAGAAATCGGTTACGGCGGCAATTCGAATATTACACCGGAAACGGTCGAATATCTGGCTGTCGATATGGGAGCAATGGGTGATGGGCAATCCACAGATGAATATACCGTATCCATCTGTGTAAAGGATGGAAGCGGACCATATCATTTGGGATTGCGCAAGCACTTGGTTGAACTTGCCGAAGCAAACAATATTGGCTATAAACTCGATATCTATCCATACTATAGTTCTGATGCATCTGCCGCAATCCATGCCGGCCATGACATCATTCATGGATTGATTGGACCTGGGATAGATTCATCCCATGCATTTGAAAGAACCCATGAAGAATCATTGAACCACACAGAGAAATTGCTGTACCATTATATTCAGTCCAATATAGTAACCTACTAAACAGACTAAACGAACTTACCGAAAATTGGTAAGTTCGTTTTTTTATAATACATATTGATAGATACAGATAAAGTGGCACAGACTGCCGAACAGAATGAATATATGAAAGATCTCATGAAACCCCATATGCTTAAAGGATAAAAATCCAGGTTTCAGCCAATAGATGAATGCACCAATCGTGTAAAAAAGTCCGCCAGCTATCAGATAGCCCATTCCATTTGGTCCAATCACCGGTGCTAATGCGCCGCTGTAAAAGATTACAATCCAGCCCATTGCGATATATAAGATAGTGGATAGCCATCTTGGGGCATGGAACCAGATCAGCTTAAACAGAATTCCTGCTATTGCGATGCTGCTTATAACCCAAAATAATATCCAGCCTGTAGTATCGTTTAGACTGATTAGACAGAAAGGAATATAGGTGCCGGCAATTAATACAAATATCATGGCATGATCAATCCGTCTAAATAAGGCAATGGTGATATCCTTAGCAATCACTGTATGATAGGACGCTGAGGCGGCATATAATAAAATCATGCTTATCCCAAAAACAGAGACAGCAACAATCGAAAGCGAAGATTCACTTGTTTGAGAGGCTTTTTCAATTAATGCTATCAGTCCAATAATTGCCATGATAGCCCCGAATAAATGGGTGAAGGCATTTACTGGTTCACGAATATATTTATTCATTAGCACACATCCTTATATCAATATGTAGTTTTTAAAACTATATGAACATGATATACCTATGGCACAAAGTAGTCAACGATTACTTTTATTTTTGAAATGTGTCGCGTATAATGAAGATAACTTTTAATAATGGGGTTTTGCAATGAAAAATAAGAAGGAATTAATGGAAGCGATACATTTGGATAACCAATTGACATTGGAGGACATGCCTGATTTGGATCTATATATGGATCAGGTCATCCAGCTGTTTGAAAATAAATATGCTTCCTCTAAACGAAACGAGAAAGAAAAAGTCCTAACCAAAACAATGGTCAATAATTACGCTAAAGGAAAATTGTTTTTTCCGATCAAAGATAAAAAGTATTCCAAAGAACATATGATATTAATTAGTATGATCTATCAAATGAAAAGCACATTATCAATCAGTGATGTCAAGCAGACACTGAATCAATTGAACAGCGGTATCACCGAAGGAAATATAGACCTGAAACAGCTGTATCAAACCTACCTCGATCTTATGCAAAATAACACAGCCATGTTCACCAGGGATATAGAGGAACAGATAGAAGCGGTAAGAAGTGAAGTGGAACAGCTGGAAAATGAAGATGAAGAATATTTGGAGCAGCTATTGCTTGTGGCAACCTTCTCGAGTATGAGTAATTATTACAGGAGGGCGGCCGAAATGATGGTTGATAAAATTGGGGAAAAAGGAGAGGACAAGTATGAAGCTTAGCATATTGGACCAAGCACCGGTATCGTCCGGAAGAAGTAGTCGTGAAGCTCTCGAGGCCACGATTCAGCTGGCGAAAATTGCCGATAAAATAGGCTACACGAGGTACTGGGTTGCCGAGCATCATGATCTCGATGGGCTGGCCAGTCCCGCTCCTGATATTCTGCTGGGGATTATCGGCTCACAAACAGAGAGAATCCGAATCGGGGCGGGAGCAGTCCTTTTGCCGAATTATAAACCATACAATATTGCTGAACGATATAATCTATTGGCAACTATGTATCCGAATAGAATTGATCTCGGGCTGGGAAGGGCACCAGGGGGATCGGCGGAGGTATCCATGGCACTTGCGGGGAACTTTTTGGAAAAGGTGCGGGAAATGCCTGAACGGTTAGATGAACTGGTTCATTTTCTTCGCAATGATTTCCCGGAAGACAATCTTTTTTCAAAAGTTACAGCTGCACCGTTCCCGGAGGTGGCGCCTGTACCATGGCTGTTAGGAACTAGCGAGAAGAGTGCTCTGCTGGCTGCCGAAAAGGGTTTGCCGTATGTTTACGGGCATTTTATGAGCGATCAAAATGGACCGGAGATTATGAAAAGCTATTACAATAATGTTAAACGTCAAAATCCCCAAGCATTTGTTACAGTATCTGTCGTTTGTGCAGAAACAACCGAAGAAGCTGAGGAAATAGCCAAAAGCAATCTGTTATGGCAGGTCCAGCAATCAAAGGGTGAGGGCAAAAATGGTGTACCTGCACTACAAGAGGCAAAAACCTATCCTTATACCGATGAAGAGCGTGGAACGATGGAAAAGATGAAAAACAATCAGATTATCGGAAATCCTGAGTTTGTAAGGAAGGAACTTGAGGGATTACAGAAGGCATATGGCGTGGATGAATTTATGATTGTTACGATTACACATGACTATCAGACAAGAATGAAATCCTATCAATTACTAGCAGAAGCATTTCAATTAAATGAATAGGGAAAGGTGGAAGAATCCCTTGAATGATAAAGAAAGAATCTTTTTTAAAGCAAAAAAGATTCTTTTTTTATTTTTCAGTAAATTTCAATTGACTATATTTGCTCTATGATAGATAATACTCATGAGTAATATAAAAGCGGATTTGGAGTTGGCAGAAATGGGGCAAAGAGGTCGCAGAAGAGGCTCAATTGGAGTGGAGAGCCGAAATTTATTACTGGAAAAGGCTGCAGAGGAATTTGCAAAGTGTGGTTTTCATGAAACAAAAATAAGTACAATTGTAAAGCGGGCAAATGTGACACAGCCATCCTTCTATCTATATTTCAGTAGCAAGGATGCGATATTTCAGGAGTTGGTGGGCTCCTTTCATAGCACGCTCTCTGATCTTGTTCAGCAGAGCAGGCTTGAATCAGGGTTGAAATTGGACTCATTGGAAGCGGAGATCGAGTATAAACTTACGGCCATATTTACATATTTTAAAAATAATCAAGACCTTACAAAAATCGGATTCTATATTTCAAAGGATGCAGGCAGATTAAAGGGGCAAATCGCAGCCCAAATCGAAGAAAATTTACTGAAAGAGCAGAGAGACGGATATTTTCAGCCTGATATTGATATGCATACGGTGGCACAGAGTTTGGTAGGCATCATGGAGCGTCTGACGATCGTTAAATTGTTTACTGGCATGAGAGAACCGGGAAATCTGGCAAATGAAATTGTCCGATTAATATTAAATGGCATAATCAGCAGATAGGAAGGGATGTGCTGTATCTAAATTTGGGATAGGGGATGATTAATATTAAAAAAAATGGGGCACAGCTGGATCAGGAATGGATGGTATTGATACAGACGGCAAAAAAGATTGGCCTAAACCCCGAAGATGTGAGGGCCTTCTTGGCAGAAGAACGTGAGGGTACACTGAATGACGATGAAAAGAGCTGATTGCTTATCGAAAGGCATAATGCTATGCTTTTCTTTTTTTGTGGTTAGCTAGCCTGAATAATTCATAAGTGTAGCCATGCTATAATAGATATTTATAGATACGTTATTTGTAATGGAGGAAATTATGGAGAACTGGGTTACAGATATAATGGAGCAGTTCGGATATTTTGGGATATTCATGATGATGGCTTTGGAAAATGTTTTCCCGCCGATTCCGTCAGAGATTATCCTTCCATTCGGAGGGTTTTTAACAACGTATACGGGGCTGACGATTGCTGGTGTACTAGTTGTGGCATCAGCCGGTTCTATTATTGGTGCAGTCGTTCTGTATGGAATTGGTCTATTGCTTGATGTTAGACGACTGGATAATATTGTGGATCGCTGGGGTCATATCCTGCGAATTACCAAGGATGATATCCATAAAGCAGATTCATGGTTTGATCGATACGGATACTGGGCAGTGCTTTTCTGCCGGATGATTCCCTTAATTCGAAGCCTGATCTCTATCCCTGCTGGAATGTCCAATATGAAATTCTCGTTATTCCTGATTTTTACGGCGATAGGAACGCTAATCTGGAATCTGGTACTAATCTCGATTGGAGCCATATTGGGAGAAAACTGGTCCTCCATCCTCGGGTTTATGGAAGTATACTCCAGTATTGCCTACATGGCAATCGCAATCGGTATCGCTATAAGTATAGCCTGGTATATTCAAAAGAAAAAAAGAAGCAATAACACTAAGAAAGTAATGCTTAAACATTACTTTCTTTTTTATATACAAAATTTCCTTCTTCCGTTCAGAAGCGCAGCGAGTGGACTGTCTCGGAGGAGATAAAGGAAACACGGGGAACGTAAGTGGACCGATGTTGACTTATCGGACGGAGGGACAGGAAGTCGCCCAGCTTCTGGAAGAAGGAACTGGCCGAAATAAAAGTTCCTTCTTCCGTACAGAAGCGCAGCGAGTGGACTTTCTCGGAGGAGATAAAGGAAACACGGGGAACGTAAGTGGACCGATGTTGACTTATCGGACGGAGGGACAGGAAGTCGCCCAGCTTCTGGAAGAAGGAACTGGCCGAAACAAAAGTTCCTTCTTCCGTACAGAAGCGCAGCGGGTGGACTGAGCCGGAGGAGATAAAGGAAACACGGAATTCGACAAAATTCGGGAAGTGACAGGCACCAAATAGGTCTGGGGGCTTAGTTGGAAATATAGCTGAGGTACATTACCGGGTGTTGGCTTAGCCTGTAAGATGGAGTCAGGATAAAGAAAGGAGGAAATGTTAATGAAAAAGTTTATGTTGTTTATTGCTGGGCTTGTCGCACTATTCATTTTGCTGGCCAATATTGGTCCAATGGTATTGCTGGCCTTAAGTGTATGGTTGCTATATGTGTGTTTTAAAAGGTTTGTCAAAAGCGATTCCACCGTTGGGAAAATCGGCTGGATACTTGCCGGTCTAATCGTATTGAGCATCACATTTTCGAATATCTTTGCCGTAATCGGAATTGGTGCCGCATATGTGCTTTATCTCATCTATAAAGGTTGGAACGAGGATGAAAGTCCTGCAGTTGAGGTTGTGGAAGATGATGATCCATTTACAAATTTTGAACGCCAGTGGGCAGAGTTAAATCGATCGTAAAATTAACGGGATAAAGGAGAATTTGATATGTCAACGAATATTTTTACAAGAATAAAAGATAGCGTTTCAGCAGATCTTCATACAATGCTTGATAAAAAGGAACAGAAAAATCCGATTGCCGCATTGAATCAGTATTTGCGTCAAAGTGAGCAGGAAAAGGAAAAGGTAAGAAGGCTGATCGATCGTCAGTATAAATTGAAAGAGGAATTCTCCAGAGAATATCTAAAGGCGCAAGATCATGCCGACAGGCGTTTGAAACAGGCAGCGATTGCAGATAAGGCCGGCGAAGAGGACATGCATGAATTTGCGATAAAAGAACATGAAGAATACCAGGTACGTGCAGACCGTATGAAGGCTTCCAGAGAAGAGGCATTGGAACAGCTGGAAGCACTGGAACAGAAATATGAGAACATGAAGCATCGATTAAAGGACATGCATTTACGGCGAATGGAACTAATGGGCCGGGAGAATATCGCAAAGGCCAACCACCAGATCAATCGGGTAGTCGAGGAGACCACGGATAAACCATTCTCGAAATTCGCTGAGATGGAGCAGTATATTGAGAATCTGGAATATAAAGTGAACAGCTCCTATTACAGAAGTACTTTTGACAGTAAAATCGCTAAGCTTGAAAAAGAATTGAATGAGCAGAACAATTAAAGGCTGGGGCCATTGAAGCTGCCGAAAAATTAAAAATCATGATATACTGTACAGGCGCAATTTACTTGCGCCTGTACGGCTACATAAGCTAAAGGAGGATCACCTATGTTCAAACGGCTATCGACAGATTATTTTAACTGGATATTGATCATTGGCGTGATCCTCTTTATATTTGAAATCGTCTTCTTCTTTGGAGGAACCATTATTCCAGCATTATTTTCAGCTCTATTCACCTATGTAGGCTGGAAGTATTTTAGAAAATTATGGGGGAAAATCGTCTTTTGGATTTCCCTGGTCAGTCTTATTTTTGCCATCTTGAATTTGTTGGCAGTTCGCTTCCTGATTATTGCTGCAGTTGTATTGTTCATCATCGACTATATGAAATCGAAGAAGGAAGCAAAGCAATACGATCCGATTCTGCCCGGCGGAGAAATAAGGGATGAAACATTAATAGACATTAAACCGCTATTTGAGCAAAAGACTTTTGAGGATCAGGCAACAGAGGATACAGCCTATCAATGGAAGGATGTCAATATATATGGGATTTTCGGCGATCGTATCATTGACTTGAGCAATACGGTACTGCCAAACGATACAGCCGTTATATCTATTCGTCATTTCATCGGGAATATTGAAATTTATGTACCATATGAGGTAGAGGTAAGCATTCATCACAGCTCGATTTTTGGCCGGGCACATATTTT
The DNA here is from genome assembly GCF_000285495.1 of Oceanobacillus massiliensis str. N'diop. Classification (GTDB taxonomy): domain Bacteria; phylum Bacillota; class Bacilli; order Bacillales; family Amphibacillaceae; genus Oceanobacillus; species Oceanobacillus massiliensis. The sequence continues at coordinate 107,843 of NZ_HE610976.1, read as the reverse complement.
GGGTAAACATGAATGGAAGCTTATGAATCGTTCGCTCTTTTACCAAACCGCGAATTACGATTCGGAATATCCGCGTGTAAAAATCATTACCTCTTTATTTTCTGGAGACATAGAGGTGAAGCGAATATGATTATCGTGATCCGTCATGTCTTTACTGCCATTGTTTTCAGTCTATTGTTTGCTGTTCTTGCAATTGGTACCACCTTTCTGTTCTTTCCTCCTGCTGACTGGTCTGACGTTTGGACACAGGAATTTGCCAATGTTTCGTTTGTTGTGTGGGTTTTCGGAATAGCAATTTCTATTGGTACAATAACCGGTTTGACGCTTGGTTGGTACTGGAAACAGAGATTTCATCAATTAGAGAAAAAGCTTGACCAAATCGTCAAAGGACAAAAGGTGACCACAAGCGATGAGCCATATAGAGAGCTTGCTGGTATCCATCTTCGTATCGATCAATTGCAGGAAAAGCTAAGGAGACAGGCTGAACATGCCCAACGCCTTTCAACAGAACGTGCACATGAACGGGAAAAAAGTCTGCAGGAAATCGTTGTCCAGGAGAGGAATCGCTTGGCGCGGGAGCTGCATGACTCGGTTAGTCAACAGCTATTCGCCGCATCGATGATGATGTCTGCCATCAATGAAAACAATCCGCCTGAGGATGCAGTCTTTAGGAAGCAGCTTTCCATGGTGGAAAAAATGATCCATCAATCCCAGCTTGAGATGCGTGCATTATTATTGCACCTCCGGCCTGTTGCGCTGAAAGGGAAAAAGCTGCATGAAGGTGTCAAAGAGCTATTACAGGAATTGATACAGAAGGTCCCTATGGAAATTGAATCAAAAATAGAAGTATTTGCTGTCGACAAAGGAATTGAAGATCAATTGTTCCGTATTCTGCAGGAATCGATATCCAATACATTAAGGCATGCTAAAGCTACCAGTATGAACATCCTGCTGATTGAGCGGGATGATACGATTATATTACGAGTCGCTGATAATGGAATCGGTTTCGATATGGAGAAGGTGAAAACGAGTTCCTATGGCATGCAAAATATGCGCGAGCGTGCATTTGAAGTTGGAGGAACCTTTAAGGTAATCAGTCTGCCGAATGAAGGAACCCGTCTGGAAGTTAAAGTCCCAGTTCTCACAAAGGAGGAACCGGAAAATGATTAGTGTCCTGTTTGCAGATGATCATGAAATGGTCCGTATTGGCGTTTCGGCATATCTTTCCGCCCAGCCTGACATTGATGTCATTGCAGAAGCGGATGATGGAGGTCCTGCTGTTGGGCAGGCACTGCAATTGCGTCCGGATATTATTTTAATGGATCTTGTTATGAAGGAAATGGATGGAATTGAAGCAACAAGGAAAATTATTGAACAATGGCCGGAAGCGAAAATTATCATTGTGACAAGCTTTTTGGATGATGAAAAGGTATATCCAGCACTGGAGGCAGGTGCCACAAGCTACATGCTGAAAACGTCGAAGGCAAGTGAAATTGCAAAGGCTATTCGAGATACATATAATGGCCAATCGATCCTGGAACCAGAAGTGACCGGGAAAATAATGACCCGGATGCGCCATAGCCAAGAGCCCCCACTGCATGAACAATTAACAGATCGTGAGAAAGAAATTTTGCTTTTGATTGCCCAAGGCAAAACAAATCAGCAAATAGCAGATGACCTCTTCATTGCGCTTAAGACGGTAAAGGTCCATGTAAGTAACATACTGGGGAAATTAGAGGTGCAGGACCGGACACAGGCCGTTATCTATGCATTCCAAAATAATCTTGTCAAAAAATAAGAAGAGCCACTGTGGCTCTTCTTATTTTTCACTGTAGAATTTATTGACGAGTTCATAGATGGAAACCAATTCATACAAAACAATCAGCTCTGGAGGAAAGTTAGTAGGATGGTGTGCATTATTCTTTGTTAATTCTTCATTGTCTTCCCAAAATAGTTCCGTTATACAATCCATTTGCTTCATATTTGCTTCAGAACTGTATAATGCTTCGTCTTTCAAACTGTTCGCCATTGTAATGACAGCATCAAGAATAATTTTTTTCTCATCAGCAGTCCAGGAGAGATGGATAATCGGATTATAAATTAAATTGCTCAAATGATAATGGATCAATCGCAGGTTATTCAGCTGTTTTTGTGACTGTTGGAAAGCGAGCTGTTCCGATTCCAGCAATGGATGGTATTTGACCTCTTCTCTTTGAAAACGGCATAATATCTCTGTTTTATGTATTTCCTCATCAAGCTTTGTCAATTCATCAAGCATCAACTTCTTTTTATCATCGGAACCCTCTAAAACCAATCTGGATATTTTTTCTATCTGTGCACCTGTACGTAACTTAATATGATTGACTTTCCCGGTTATGATATTGCGGTACTTGGGCGGCAATACAAACATATTTACTAGAGTCGATACACCAATTCCAATTGTTGTGGTCCCTAAGCGGATGAAAAAGGCAATCAGGAAATGTCCATGGATGACATCAATCATAGCGACTGAGGTAAGTGTTGCAACAAGCAATCCTGCATGAAGCTTTAATTTAAAGCAGGTAGCGATTGTGAATACTGCTGCAAGGGCATATGTGATGGGGGAGTCGCCAAATAAAGACATAAATAAAACAGCATATGCCGAACCTATAGCTGAAGCTGGGAAACGTATAATTCCTTTTTTAATTGAATCCGATACAGTTGGTTCAATCGTTACAATTGCTGTAATAACGGCGAAAGCAACCGGCCAGCCAATCCATTGGCATATTAAAGCTGTAAAGAAGGCGGCTACACCTGTTTTTACTACTCTTCTCCCTAAAAAATTGTGTTTTCTCAATTCATCCTACCTCAATTCCCTAAAAAATCCGTGTCTTACTTTTCCATTCTCTTACTAACCCTAAACTATTTCAATCAATTTATAAAATGCCTGCATGTTAAAAATAGCCAGGTACTTGAGCATACGCCGCGATTCTTTAAGTTTAACTATAACCCTCATCTGTCCTTTTGACTATGGGAGGAAACAGCTGCGTAACAGCAGAAGTGAAAGACAGCGCTTATAGAAAAACAGCAATAACACTTCAAAAAAATGGGCAGGGATGCCTATGCTTTTACATGGCTGATAGTGGGAGAATAGAATCAAGTTAGCGTACGTTAGTTAGAGAGGAAAAGAAAATCAGGAAATTCAGCTCTGTTAAAATAGGTATTTTTCCCTCCAACTAAAATCAATTGCTACTTAAATAAGCATCATAAAGACAAAAAATATTACAGGACTAGACAAAACCCTGCTTGAAAAACTGTTTATCTTACAAAATCAGACAAGTTTTTAATGAAAAAAGAGGTTTAATGTCATTTTTGAAATATAACTGTAACATTTCCATAATATAAGTGACATTTTACAATGCTATACTACATATTGCCTAGAAGAAATAAACTATCTAATTACATATCTGCAAATTACGAGAATAAATGAGTCTACATACATAGAAAAATTGCGGAGTAAATATGGGAAGTGGGGAAAAGAACGTTGAAAAAGACATTAATTACATTAACCACAGTAGCTGTGGTTGGTTTAGGTAGTACTTTATTCACTGGAACGACCCATGCAGAAACTGTTCAGGAATTGAAAACTAAGCAATCGGAAATCCAGCAGGATCGTGAAGCGCTATTAGCTAAATTGACAGACGCAGAAGGTCAAATGGCGGATTTATTAATAGAACTTGAGACATTAAATGAAAAAATTGAAGAGCTTGATGCTGCTATGGTTGAAAACCAAAAGCAGATGGATAAGATAAAAACATCCATTGCGGACAAAGAATCCGAAATAGATGCGCTTGAAGAAGAAATCGTAAAACTGGAAGAAGCGATTGAAGCACGATTTGAGATTCTAAAGGAACGTGCTGTCTCTTATCAGCAGAATGGCGGGGAAATCAGTTATCTGGAAGTTATCTTCGGATCGAAGAACTTCGGTGATTTTATCAGCCGTGTATCTGCTGTAAACAAGATTACGGAATCTGACGCAGATTTGATGAAAAAGCAGGAAGAGGATAAGAAAGCGGTAGAGGAAAAGAAAACGGCTGTCATTTCCAAGCTGGACGAGCTGAAAGATATGGAAGTTGAACTGGAAGGCGTCCTAGCTCTTATCGATGAACAAAAGGCTGAAAATGAAAGCCGTAAAGAAGAACTAGAAATGAAGCAGGAAGATATAATTGCATTAAAAGAAAATCTGCAGCTGGAAGATAGCCAGCTTGCAAGTCTTGAACAAGATGTTAAAGCAAGTTTACGAGCTGCAATCGATCCAGCTCCAGCAGTTGCGGTTGCAAGTGCAACTGTGGGAGAAGCAGATTCAAGTGAATCGGGCGGAAAACTTGAAGCACTCAGCAAGAAAACGAGTTCAGCAAGACCGGCAGCAAGTGGAAATATCAGTACAGCAATAAACGCTGGTTTCTCACATCTGGGAACTCCTTATGTATGGGCCGGAAAATCACCATCTGGCTTTGATTGTTCCGGATTCGTATCATGGGCATTCGCTCAGGCGGGAATCTCCATCCCATCAAGCACTTCTCAACTATCAAGTTTTGGAACGAAGGTATCTGCAAGCAATATGCAGCCAGGGGATATCGTATTTTTCAACACATATAAAACAAATGGACATGTTGGAATCTACCTTGGCGGCGGGAAGTTTATTGGAGCGCAAAATTCAACAGGCTTGGCAGTGGCTGATATGTCAAGCGGATACTGGGCAGGTAAATTTAACGGTCACGTACGCAGTGTGAAATAAAGAATACTAGATTACGAGATAATCCACTCTTAAGCAGGGTGGATTTTTTTGTGCGCGGATGAGGGATAATTATGGTAATAATGCAGATGATAATCTGCAAAGCTATAATTGGATTTCATTTTAGGTTTTGCTATACTGAAAAACGGTTATATATAATAAGCTAGCTTCTTACATAAATACATACAATTACAAAAACGAAAGGAAATGTCATGAAAAATAAGTCATATCTTAATCCAGTATTTTTTGTATCAGCAATCATTGTCAGTCTATTGGTTATCCTTGGAGCAGCTGCTCCAAGAGCTTTCGGCAATGTGGCGGGGAGGCTATTCAGCTTCACTACAATTAATTTTGGCTGGTTTTATTTATTAGCTGTATTTATCATCACCTTGTTCTTGATTGGACTGTCGATCAGCAAGTATGGGAAAATTAGGCTTGGTCCAGTCGATTCCCGCCCGGAATTTCCGTTTTTTACATGGATTGGGATGCTCTTCTCTGCCGGCTTTGGGATTTCGATTGTTTTCTGGGGTGTAGCAGAACCAATGAGTCATTTCTTTAATACACCATTCCCGGAATTGGATGGCCAAACTCCTGAAGCAGCACGCGAAGCAATGGGATATTCATTTTTCCACTGGGGGATCAGTCAGTGGTCCGTCTTTGCGATTGTAGGCCTGGTTATTGCGTATTTCCAGTTCAGAAAAAATAGAAAGGGATTAATTTCAATTGCAATAGAGCCTGTAGTCGGGAAAAATAGAGGCGTTGCCAATACGATTGATTCTCTGGCGGTTATTGCAACGGTAATGGGTGTTGCAACTTCTCTCGGGCTAGGGATTTTGCAAATGAATGGCGGACTGACGGCAGTAGCTGGAATTCCAAATTCGATGTGGATTCAATTAGTAATTGCTGGTGTGATGCTAGTTGCGTATTTATTATCCTCAAGTACAGGATTGAATAAAGGGATCAAATGGCTCAGTAATATCAATTTAGGGCTTTGTCTATTATTGTTGGTGTTTGTATTTTTTGCTGGACCAACCGTATTTATCCTAGAGACACTTGTGCTAGCCACGGGTGATTATCTTATGAACTTTATCCAGTACAGCCTCCGTTTAACTCCTTATAGTGGCGGGACATGGGTACAGGAATGGACGATATTTTATTGGGCATGGGCAATTGCATGGTCTCCATTTGTAGGTGCATTTGTCGCTCGTGTATCAAGAGGGAGGACGATCCGTCAGTTTGTCTTTGGTGTACTGGTCGTACCACCTGCGATAGCGTGTCTATGGATAGCGACATTTGGCGGAACGGCCTTGCACAGTGATTTATTCAATGGGACAGCAATTGCTGAAGCTGTGGACGCAGATGTAACGGTAGCCTTATTTGAAACATTCGGTGTGCTGCCATTAACGGAAATCTTTTCGGTATTATCGATTCTGCTAATTTTCACTTTCCTCGTTACATCAGCAGATTCTGCGACATATATCTTAGGAAGCATGACATCGAAGGGTTCATTAAACCCTTCCTTGATTACGAAAATCATTTGGGGCTTTCTTATTACGGCGATAGCAGTTGTGTTATTGATTGCCGGCGGACTCGAGGCACTGCAAACAGCTTCCTTAATCTCAGCACTGCCATTCACCATAATATTGCTTATAATGGTTGTATCCTTTATGAAAATAGTCAAAAAAGATTTTAAAGGTAAATAGGAACTCTGTTAAGCAGCCAATAGTACAGCTATTGGCTGCTTTTTAGATTTATCATTTTTTAACTATTACTAACCGGGAAGCGTTTGGCAGCTGAATGTGTTCCAAGTATCGAACAGCAGGCAAATAATCTTAAATAATGGCATTATATATAGACTCATATTTTCAAATATACTATAATCATATTAGGGAAGTGGGTGATTCGATGGGAAGGTAAAACTATATAGACGATTCAGCAATGACTCTAACATTTATTTTATTCTTCAATTGTTGAATCACCGTCGTGAAAAGAACCAAAATAAACATGTATAATTTTTAGAAAATCGGGAGGTGAAATCCTTGTGTCTTTGGCACAAGGATCTTAATTGGACATAGTTACCATAATAAATTTACTTGCAGTTGCTGTACTTATTGCAATGACTGCATTCTTCGTAATGGCGGAGTTTGCGATTGTAAAGGTCAGAAGTACACAACTGGAACCACATATTGAAAGTGGCAGGAGATCAGCAATACATGCTAAGCAAGTGGTTACCCATCTGGACGAATATTTATCTGCCTGTCAACTGGGGATTACCATTACCGCTCTCGGTATCGGTCGCTTAGCAGAGCCGACATTTGAGAAAATGCTGCATCCGCTTTTCGGATCATTCGAAATCAGTGAAGCCCTTGTTACGACTCTTTCAATAGCTATTTCATTTGCATTTGCAACATTCCTGCACGTGGTTGTAGGGGAGCTTGCACCGAAGACATTGGCTATCCAAAAGGCGGAACAGGTGACACTATTTGTAGCACGTCCTCTTATGTTATTCTATAAATTGCTCTTCCCTTTCATATGGTTCCTGAACGGTTCAGCACGACTCTTATCACGATCTGTTGGTTTACAGCCAATGAGCGGCCATGAGGAATCACACAGTGAAGAAGAATTGCGCCTAATTCTTGCGGATAGTTTTAAGAGTGGTGAAATCAATCAATCAGAAATGATGTATGTTAATAACATTTTTGATTTTGATGAACGTGTTGCAAGGGAAATAATGGTTCCTCGTACAGAGATGATTTATTTCTCAAAAGAGGACAGCTTTGAGGCAAATCTTGAAATCATCCGGGAAGGACAGTTTACAAGGTATCCTGTTGCCGATGAGGACAAAGATAATATAATTGGTCTGGTAAACCTTAAAGAGTTTTTCACTGGACAATTGGATGATGATAAACCGAATTCGATCGAGAAATTCATTCGTCCTATCATACATGTATCTGAAGCAACACCGATTAAGCAGCTTTTGCTCAAAATGCAAAAAGAGCGGATTCATATGGCCATCGTTAACGATGAGTATGGCGGGACTGCCGGCTTGGTAACAGTTGAAGATATATTGGAAGAGATTGTTGGAGATATCCGTGACGAGTTTGATGAAGATGAAGTGCCTGATATTGAAGAGGTTGATGAAAAAACACTTCTTTTGTCAGGTAAACTAAATCTGGAAGAAGTGAATCAGAGGCTTGGCATATTTCTTTCAGATGATGAAGTGGATACAATTGGCGGTTGGTTCTTTACAAACAATCTGGATGCCGAGGTCGGTGCTTCCATGGAATTCGATGGACATGAATTTATTCTTGATGAGAAAGATGGCTATCAGATTAAGCGGATTAAAGTTGTAAAAATATAATATATTCCCACGAAGGCAAGCCATACAAGGCTTGCCTTTTTTTCTTATGTTTGTCTGCCTTCATGAGGAGCAGCGCTTGGATAGCTGCCCAAAAATCGTCTTTTGCATTATGTATATCAGCCTAAATGAATCCAGCGCCAGACGGTTTGTGCTTATCAGGAGGCTAAAAAGCTGGCCAGCGGAAAATGACCGTCTGGAGTGGAATCAGACGAAGCTGTTTATCGAGCATATTAGCCTGAATTTAGATTTAAATAAACGCTAGAATAGGTTTATGTTCATGCAATATAGGATAAAGTACAAGAACAATTTCTTTTGGGAGGGATCCTATCTCTATGGATATACATGAAAAGCTGAAAGAGCTGGAGAAGGTAAACATGGAAGGAAACAATAAAGTCTTTACCATGTACTTAAATACCGATCCATCTGATCCAGATCAACAGGGTGGCCAATGGAAAATACATTTCAAAAACGGCATGCGGAATTTCGAAAGCTATTTAGAGGAATCAAATGACAAGGAAGAGTTGAAAAACTTCCAAATGGTGAAAAACAAGGTAAAGAAATTTATCAAAGAGAATGAACTGCAGCTATTAAAAGGAATTATCGTGTTTGCAACCGCAGATGAAGTTGTCTGGTATGCAGATAAGGTACAAATGCGACTGGAAGATGAGTTTTACTGGCAAGAAACCCCTGAACTAAATCAATTTCGTAAGCTGAAAGAAACATATCCAAAGACAGGGATTATCCTCGTACAACAAAATCAAATAAAGGTAATTGATTGTAATTTAAACCATGTGGAGAAAACCACTTCCTATGAGCTTGATGTGGAAGAAGAAACATGGAGAGTACTGCATGGAGCGCGGCAAGGCGGCGCTGCCGTAGGTGCAGGATCATATAACAATAATCAGAAAGATTATTTTGATGCAAGATATGAAGCCAATCAACAGAGATGGTATAAAAGCATTGCTCCTAAATTGGACAAAATGGTAAAAGACCATAAGTGGAAAAAAACCTATGTCGTTGGAGAAGCACCTGCAGCCAAAGTGTTAACAAACCAAATGAACAAAGAAGTTGATGACATTATTCCTAAAAACATGCTAGACCACGAAGAAACAAAGGTGATGCAGGAAGTATTGGCATAAGCAGCTTAAAAAAGATAGGGGTAGGTGCGCTCAACAATAGCGTGCCTATCCCTATCTCTTATTCGTTATCATCACTCAGATATTTATCATTTATATAGCCAGTGAAATCCGGGGTGGTAATTTTTACCCACCCGCTGCCGTCATCTTCCACTTCTACTACCTGATTAAGTGTTACAACACCAGTAATATCATATTCTGTTCCAGGGCCGCTTCTAACGTTGAGGGAATCTACTGTTACCGTACGACTTGAGAATTTGGCTTCCTCAGATGCTTCCTCCTGCCCGCTGCTGTTCTGCTCTTCCAAGCTATTTTCAGATTCTGTAAGGTCTGTATCTGAATCATCTGTCTCCACATCCGATTCTGGAATAGTCTCCTCAATAGTATTTGCGCGGATAGAATCATCGAAATCGCGATTCATGAAATTGTACTGCATGACCGCTACAAAAGCAATGAAGGCAACTATTAATACTAGTAAAATAATAATTATAATTCCTTTATTTCTATTCATTTGTCACTTCTCCTAAAAAAATGTCTAAAAGTAGTATACATGAAATAGCATCAAAATGAAAAGAAGCGGAGCTAATCAAGTTCTTTATCAATTTAATAGTTTCCGAGACCATTTGTCGGGGTCTGGATGATAATGGGGTTCTTTGCTGGATCCAACCATTTTATAATTGAAATGACATTGGATTTTGCTGTACCGGTACAGCCTAATGTATGCCCGTTAGCAATATGGAAAAAGATTGCACTACCTTTTCCTGGGGTACGAGCTGTATTGTAGTTGATGACGAATCCATGCGTATATAATGGAATATCCATATTCTCTGCACTTGACCATTGACCGTTTGTTGCTGATTTTGATTGCCAGCTGTTATAGTGAGTGGAATTGGAATCATCGACCCATACGTCATCTGCTGTTATTGCCTTGTAGGATAGTTTAGTACCAGGATTTCCTGCCCGGCCGAAAGCATGACCGATTGTGAATTTACCGACGGGAGACTTTCCGTCACCCTCCACTTTGTTATCAGCGAAGCCATTTTTGCCGATAAAACCAGAAACATCCATTAACTGCTTCCAGTTTCCTTCTGTAGTTCTTTCGAAGGTTTGAATCCTTGCCGAGCTGGTGCTGTAACCATTGGCGGTGACTAAAATCAGCTGATTGTTACCTCCAATGCTTTTCAGCTTTTGTGCATCATTTTGCTCCCCAGCAGGTGGAGAAGGTTCAGTTTCTTTTTTCTCATCCTTAGCAGGCTTAATCTGATTCTCCTCTTCTTTTTCTCCAGCATTACTATTTGATTTATTTGATTCAGGTTGTGTGGACGCAATAACTTCTTGGCCAACAATCTTTTCATCATCTATGTACTTGGAATTTACAAAACCAGTAAGTGTATCTGTTTTAATTTGAACCCATCCGCCATCCGTAGCCTGATCTGCTGCCTCTATTTCCTCGTTGATTACCACTGTACCGATAACAGTATGGTTAACTCCCGGTCCTTTACGAATGTTTAGTGAAGAAACGGCTACATATTTAGTGGAAAATGTGACAGGTTCTGTTTTTTCTTCTGCAGCCGAATTTTTCGCTGTTTCCGTTGATTCGGAATTTTCTTTATCATCTATTTCAAGTTTCTCCTTGGAGGATGGCTTGTCCTTTTCATCGTCCTCCGTCGTCTCATCCGTTTTTTCCTTCAGTGAATCAGTTTCTTCAATGTTATGTACAGCTTCTGTTTCTGAGTCCTTTTGAGCAATTGTAGGACTGCTGGTAAAGCCATTTTGCATAATAATAATAATTAATAATATAAAGCCTGCCGTAGCAATAACTCCTAACAACATTCCTTTTTTTCTACTCATTTATTTGCCCCCCCTTAAAATGTATCTCAGTTATTATACACGAAACATTTATAATTTGTAGGGATAATGTATCAGAATAGGAAAAAGACGACAATTACGGCTCCAATACTAACGATAAAAGAGCTGCTGACGTAAAGAGCAGCACGCCTGTAATCTTTCTCCATCAGAAGGGAAAGGGTTTCATTGCTGAAGGTTGAGAAGGTCGTATAGGCACCACAGAAACCAACCCCGAGCAGCAGCCAGACTGAATCATTGATCGATTCTTCCAAATAAAGATTGAACAGAAATGCCAAAAACATGGATCCTGTAATATTGGCAATCCATGTAGCAAGCAATCGCTTATGAAATTTTAATGAGAGGCTGTATCTGGTAATACTGCCGATAAAACCCCCAATGGCCACAAGAACGACACTCATTCGATAACCTGCTTTCCCTTTGATAATCGATAGCCGAAAAAGCTGAATAATAACCCGCCGCAAAACGTAATCACTATATAGCTGATGGCGGCGAAAGTACTGGTGGTCCATAACTGGACCGTTTCAACGGCAAGGGTTGAAAACGTGGTAAATGATCCGATAATACCTGTTGTTATGGCGGTGAATGTCTCGGGTGACAGCCTGGACTTAATGAAGGAATGGTTCATTAGGTAAGTCAATAGAAAGCAGCCGGCCAGATTGGCGATCAGCGTCTGATAAGGAAAAACGATTGCATTGTCAAAAAATAACGAAATGCCATATCGTCCTCCAGCTCCGATCATACCGCCAAAGCCAATTGCAAGAAAAGGGTTCATCTTGCTCATGCTCCCTGACAGGCAGGACATAAACCATAGATTTCAAATTTATGGTCTTCAATTGCATAATTGGCAAGTGACCGCTGGACCTCAGACATTGGGCAAACTTCAATCTCTTTTGTCTTCCCGCACACATTACAGATAAAGTGGTGGTGGTGATGGTGTGTGCAGTTCATCCGGAAATGTTTTTCACCATTTAATTCGGTGGACTCCAGAATGCCGACTTCATGATATAAATGGAGATTACGGTAAATGGTGTCAAAACTGATTCCATCATAGCTTTCATCCAGATAATGAATCAGATCCTTGGCAGTACGATAGCCGTCAGCCCCTTCAAAAAAAGCAAGAATATCTTTTCGTTTTCCGGTTGTTTTATATCCTTTGTCCTTCAATAAGTCGATGGCTTCATCTATATTCATGCCAAATCCCTCGCTTTCTTCGGTTTAGAACTAAGTCTTTTAATACATATGGCCAGTAATAAAATGATAATAGAGACCATTACGATTGTTCCTCCAGGTGGTATGCTTAAATAATAACCCGATACTAATCCAATTATAACAGACAGCTCACCGAAGAGAATAGATAAGAACATCATTTGCTTAAAGCCTTTGGCAAGGCGCATACTGGCTGCAACAGGGAGAGTCATTAGCGCGGATACAAGCAATACACCGACAATCCTTATGGAAGCAGCAATCACAAGTGCTGTCAGAATGATAAAAAGCAAATGAATCCGTTTCGCATGCAATCCCGAAATGGTTGCATGTTCCTCATCAAATGAAAGGGTAAAAAGCTCCTTATAGAAGACTGCCACTATGAGAACGATGAATATGGATATACCGAGAATCATATAAAAGTCATTAAGGCTGACTGCGGAAACAGAACCAAACAGATAATTAAATAACTCTGTATTGAAGCCGTCAGCAATGGAAATGAAAATTACGCTCAAACCAACACCTGATGATAAAATAATCGGGATGGCAAGCTCCTGATAGGCCTTATAAACAGTTCTTAGCTTTTCGATCAATACGGAGCCAATAACCGAAAAGACCATGCCACTGTATAATGGAGCAATCATGAGACCGAACTTTTTCTCAGCCATTAATCCAAAGGCAATGCCGGCCAAGGTTACATGGGAAAGTGCATCGGCAATCAGCGATAATCTCCTTACCACAATGAATGTACCAAGCAGGGGGGCGATGATGCCAATCAGCAATCCGGTTAAAAATGTATATCGTAAGAAATCGTATTGAAAAAAGTCTGCTAGCATAGTTGATCCTCCAACATTAGTGATGGTGACTGACAATATTTACGGTATGTCCATAAAATTTTGACAGGTCGCTTTCGGTAAGGGAAGTATATTCCTCAGGGTTTCCATGAAAATGCAATGTTTTATTCAGGCAAACAATGTCTGTAGCATATTCCGTCATTGTTCCCGTATCATGGGTTACAAGAAGCAGTGTCTTATTCTGCTCCCGATGCAATTGATGCAAGAGCTCATAAAATCGTTTGACGTTCTCGTAATCAATGCCGACAGTGGGCTCATCGAGAATAATTAATTCCGGGTCGCTAACCAGCGAACGGGCAATGAAAATACGCTGCTGCTGTCCACCGGATAGATTGCCAATATTCTCATAGGCATATTCCAGCATGCCAACCTGATCAAGTGCCTGGAGTATTTTTTCCTTATGGGTTTTATTAAAAAACTTGAAGTATCCTATCTTGGCAGTCAGCCCTGAGGAAACCACCTCATAGACGGTTGCTGGAAAGCCCTTGTTAAAGGAATTCGCTTTTTGTGATACAAAACCGATCTTGTTTCTGTCTTTCATTTTATCAACAGGTTCATCAAAAATATGGATGGCACCCTGATCTGGCTTCAATAGTCCAAGAATCAATTTAATCAAGGTTGTCTTTCCACCGCCGTTAGGGCCGACCAGCCCCATAAAAGCTCCTTGAGGAACTTCAAAGTTAATTGCATGCAGAACGTCTTTATTTTCATAGCTGTAGCTTATGTTTTCCATTGATACAACTGGTTTTGTCATCATAACACCTCACTCTAATATCGACTTGAAAAGAATAAGGAAGCATCTGCACTACGTTAGATGCCTCCTGAAACTTATTTCATAGCTTTATCCAGAATTTCCAAGTTTTGATTCATGATAGACATATAGTCTTCATTATTATCAATATCTTCTTCCGTTAAAACAGATAGGTTGTGAATCACTAAGGATTCGGCGCCAATTTCCTGCTGGATGATCTTAGAAACATTAGTTGAACCGTTTTGTTCAAAGATGATATATTCCAGTCCATATTCTTTAGCCTGATCAATTATTTCGGTCAGCTCTTTTTGGGATGCTTCATTGCTCGAAGAAAGACCGTTGATGGAAATCTGTTCGGTTCCGTATCTTTCTTCCCAATATCCATATGCAGCATGTGATACAAGGATATGTTTATTTTCCTTCGCTTCAAGCACTTCCGTATAGTTTTCGTCCAATTCATGGAGTTCAGCTTCCAGTGCGGCAAAGTTTTCATTATAAAGAGCTTCATCTTCAGGGTTAATTTCGATAAGTTCATCCTTGATGATTTCTGCCATTTGGGACATGCGCAATGGATCAATCCAGATGTGGGGATCATGATCGCCATGATTGTGTCCATCATGAGAAGCGACTTCTTCACTTTCTTGATGGTTATTTTCAGTCTCATGAGCGTGCTCGCTGCCACCATCTGTATGGAAAAGTTCCTCATGCTGTCCGAGTTCTATTAGACTCACATTTTGAGAAGCTAGCGCATCTGCAGCAGTTTCTGCAAAACCCTCCATTCCCGCACCCATATAGATAAATGCATCACTATCTGCAATTCCTGTCATATCCTTTGTAGTAGGCTCATAGGTATGTGCATCTACTCCAGGAGGGTAAACGGTTTTAACGGTGGCGGTTTCCCCGGCAATTCGTTCAACGGCATACTCGATCGGATAGACGGAAGTATAGATTTCCAGTCCTTCGCTCTCCGTTTCATTAGCGGATGCACATCCTGCAAGCAAAATGAATGTTAATAATACCAGAATTATATGTTTATAGATTTGCATCTGTTTATTCCTCTCATATATATTATCAATGTTTATCGTATAATATCTTAACGTAATGGTTCCGATTTGTAAACAGTAATGATTACGGTTTTTTAAAACCAGTGAAATAATCGAATATAGACTTAGATAAGAAAGCCTTTACAAAAATGTTAATTAAATTTATTGCGAAATATCAGAATTTGGATTATAGTAAAAGGTAGATGGATACCGTCTTTTAAAATTTGGCTGTTTTCTAAATGATTGTTGGTAGTTAACGATGTTTCGATTAATTTATTCAGTTGACGCGA
>NZ_HE610976.1:26181-92180 GCF_000285495.1 Oceanobacillus massiliensis str. N'diop | reverse complement strand
AAAATTTGGCTGTTTTCTAAATGATTGTTGGTAGTTAACGATGTTTCGATTAATTTATTCAGTTGACGCGACTTTCATCATCTTGACAGAGAAGGAAGTACATTTCAGAGAAGGGGATAAAGCTTAATAGCACCCTCAATGACGCCGCTTTTGTTTCAGCCGCTTTAATTAGACAACAACATGCTTAGGGAAAGAGCTTTTTATTTTAAAGTAAAATGAATGAGTATTCATTCAAAATGCGATTGGAGGAAAATCATGAAGCATTCAATAAACAGTGCAGCTGTACTTGGATCTGGAGTTATGGGGTCAGGAATTGCGGCCCATCTGGCGAATTTAGGCATACCTGTAATCATGCTTGATATTGTGCCAAGGAATCTGACCAAGGAGGAAGAACAGAAAGGACTCACAATGGAACATCCGGCGGTTCGTAACCGGATTGCTGAGGCAAGTAAAAAAGCACTTCTGAAGCAAAAGCCATCTCCAATTACCACGAAAAAGAGTCTGGATCTGATAGCAACAGGAAATTTGGAAGACAATCTTGAACAGTTAACAGAGGTTGATTGGATTGTGGAAGTTGTGGTTGAAAATCTGGAAGTGAAGAAAAAGGTCTTTGCAACTATAGATAAGTATCGTAAAAAAGACACGATTGTGAGTTCCAACACCTCAGGTATATCGGTAGAAGCAATGATTGAAGATTGTTCCGAAAATATGAAAAGCCATTTTCTCGGTACCCATTTTTTCAATCCGCCGCGGTATTTGAAATTGCTGGAGGTCATTCCAACAACACATACGGACCCGAAAGTACTTTCTTTCATGAAACAGTTTGGTGAAGACGTGCTTGGAAAAGGTGTGGTCGAGGCGAAGAACACACCGAACTTCATTGCAAACCGGATCGGTACATACGGGCTGCTTGTAACAGTAAGGGAAATGCAAAGGGGTGGATACAGTGTAGGGGAAGTGGATTCTGTTACAGGACCACTTATTGGCCGTCCTAAGAGCGCTACATTTCGCACATTGGACGTAGTTGGGCTGGATACATTCAGCCACGTTGCAAAAAATGTGTATGATCAGGTGGATGGATCGGAAAAGGAAATATTCGATATACCAGATTTCATGAAAAAGATGCTGGAAAATGGCTGGTTTGGAGCGAAAAGCGGGCAGGGATTTTTCGTGAAAAGAAATCGCGTTATTTATGAATTGAATCCAGAAACATTGGAATATGAGGATCGAAAGCAGCTCAAAACGCCTGCAACGGAAATGGCAAGGCAGGAAAAAGGATCGCGCCGGAAATTGAAAGCGCTTGTATATGCAGAAGGGGATAAAGCAGGTGATTTTGTCTGGTCCGTGCTCAAACCCGTGCTTCTGTATTCGGCTGATCTGCTGGGCGAGATTGCAGACGATATTGTATCGATTGATCAGGCAATGAAATGGGGATTCGGCTGGGAACTTGGTCCTTTTGAAATTTGGGATGCCATCGGAGTACGCAAGTCAGCAGAACGGATGCTTGCAGAAGGAGAAAACTTGCCAGAATGGATCACCACCATGCTTGATAATGGAAATGAGGAATTTTACAAAACAGGGTCAGGTAAAGTTCAATTCTATAATGGCAGTGAATACGTATTGCAGAAGTTTAATAAGAAAGAAATTAATATAAAGAATCTGAAGGAAATTAATGGAGTCATCAAAGAAAATACAGGTGCCAGTTTAATAGATATGGGGGATGGCGTTGCTTTATTGGAGTTTCACTCAAAGAGCAATGCAATCGGACTTGATATCATTCAAATGGTGAATTACGCCATTGACGAAACAGCCAAAAACTATGAAGGGCTAGTTATCGGAAATCAAGGTAAAAATTTCTGTGTCGGTGCTAATCTGGCTATGATGCTGATGGAAGCGCAGGATGATAACTTTTACGAGCTGGACATGGTAATCCGTCAGTTTCAAAACATGGCGATGAATATTAAATATTCCAAGAAGCCCGTGGTTGCTGCTGCATTTAATATGACGCTTGGTGGTGGCGCAGAGGTTTCTCTGCCGGCAGCTGCCATTCAAGCATCACCAGAAACATATATTGGGCTGGTTGAATTTGGTGTCGGTTTAATACCGGGCGGCGGAGGTACAAAGGAGCTCTATTTAAAGCAACTACGCAACCTGCCGCAGGGCATAGATTTCGATTTAACGAAAATAGCAAATAACGTTTTTGAAAAAGTAGCGACTGCAGCCGTATCGACCTCCGCTGCTGAGGCATTGGAACATGGATTTTTGAACAAAAGGGATTTGATCAGTACCAATCCTGCCCACTTGTTATTTGATGCCAAACAAAGGGTGCTCTCGCTAGCGAAGTCCGGTTATACAAAACCGAGACAGGAAATGATTCCGGTCGTCGGAGATGCGGGATATGCAGCTATGCTGATGGGAGCGAAATCCTTGCAGTTCGGTGGTTACGCTTCCGAACATGATGTTAAAATAGCTGAAAAATTAGCCTATGTATTGTCTGGAGGGCGCGTCAAAGAAGGCACGCTGATTGATGAACAGGTAATGCTTGACCTGGAACGGGAAGCGTTTCTAAGCTTAATCGCTGAGCCGCTGACACAAGCCAGAATGCAGCACATGCTCGTTAAAGGAAAACCATTACGCAATTAATCAAAAAGGGGGAGAAGATGTGAAGGAAGCAGTTATCGTTGCAGGAGCAAGAACACCAGTTGGGAAGGCATTAAAAGGTTCGCTCTCAAACGCAAGACCAGATGATTTGGCGGCAATCACCGTAAAGGAAACACTTAAGCGTGCTGGAGACTATGACGGCAATATTGACGATCTTATTTTAGGATGCGCAACCCCTGAAGCAGAGCAGGGTATGAATATGGCCCGAAATGTGGCTGGTTTGGCTGGGCTAAAGAATGAAGTGCCGGGCATTACCATTAACCGTTATTGTTCTTCAGGATTGCAAAGCATCGCTTTTGCTGCTGAACGTATTATGGTTGGGGCCAGTGATGCAATCATTGCAGGCGGGGCTGAATCCATGAGTATGCTGCCAATGGGCGGGCATGTCTTAAAACCGAACCCGAAGCTTGTACAGGATGCACCAGGCTACTATATGGGGATGGGCCATACCGCTGAAGAAGTTGCCAATCGTTTTGGGATATCCAGGGAGGATCAGGATGCATTTGCAGTTCAAAGTCATCAGCGTGCAGCAAAAGCAATCGCAAGCGGGAAGTTTGTAGATGAAATCGTTTCTGTAGAAGTTACCGAGCGTGTAGTTGGCAAAAAGAACCAAATAGAAGAGAAAACTTCAATCTTTGAAATGGATGAAGGGGTCCGTCCTGGAACAACGGCTGATATTCTCGCAAAACTGCGGCCCGCTTTTCATGTGAAAGGTTCTGTAACTGCAGGGAATGCTTCACAAATGAGTGATGGTGCAGCATCGGTACTGCTAATGGACCGTGAGAAGGCAGAGGCAGAAGGGATGAAGCCATTATTGAAATTCCGCTCATTTGCAGTAGCAGGTGTGGAACCGGAAATCATGGGGGTGGGTCCTGTAGAGGCAATTCCAAAAGCATTGAAAATTGCCGGGCTGGAGCTTTCCGATATTGGTTTATTTGAACTGAATGAGGCTTTTGCTTCACAGTCCCTTAGAGTTATCCAGGCATTGGACCTGGACATGGATAAGGTCAATGTCAATGGAGGAGCCATCGCACTCGGTCATCCGCTTGGGTGCACGGGAACAAAATTAACATTGACATTGCTGCATGAAATGAAACGGAGAAACGAGCAATTCGGAATTGTAACCATGTGTATCGGAGGCGGGATGGGAGCGGCTGGAGTTTTCGAACTGCTATAGTTACTTCTATTTTCAAAGAAATTTATAAAATATGGATGGTAAAACGGATTAGCTAAATTCTTATAAAGGAAAGGGAGATATGAAATGAGTGAGACAAAGGAAAAATTATTCAAAGGTGGCGCTTTTCTAGTAGAGGACTTAAAAGGTGAGGACATCATTACGCCGGAAGATTTCACAGATGAGCATAAAATGATTGCCAAGACTACCGAGGAATTTGTTGTTGGAGAAGTCTTGCCGCTAATCGACCGCCTGGAAAATCATGAATTCGAACACTCTGTAGAGCTCTTGAAAAAAGCTGGTGAACTTGGATTGCTTGGTGCAGATGTGCCAGAGCAATATGGTGGACTCGCACTGGATAAAATCAGTTCATCATTAATTACCGAAAAGTTTTCCCGAGCAGGCGGTTTTTCAATCAGTCACGGGGCCCATGTGGGAATAGGATCACTGCCAATCGTATTCTTCGGCAATGACGAACAAAAGGAGAAATATTTGCCTAAGCTTGCTACCGGAGAATGGCTGGCAGCATATGCACTCACAGAACCAAGTTCAGGATCCGATGCACTTGGAGCGAAGACGACAGCCAAGTTGAACGATGCTGGCACACATTACATCCTAAATGGTGAAAAACAATGGATTACGAATTCAGCTTTTGCAGATGTCTTCGTCGTCTATGCCAAGATCGATGGAGAGCATTTTTCGGCATTCATTGTTGAACGTGAGTTTCCTGGAGTTTCAACAGGTGCTGAAGAGAAGAAGATGGGAATTAAGAGTTCATCCACACGTACATTGATATTAGAGGATGCAGAGATCCCTGTTGAAAATCTTTTAGGTGAAAAAGGGCGGGGGCATATCATAGCGTTCAACATATTGAATGTTGGCCGTTATAAACTTGCTGTTGGCGGTATTGGAGGATCTAAACGCGCTCTTGAACTCGCAGCGAAATATGTGAACGACCGCAAACAGTTCAACACACCAATATCCAGTTTTTCATTAACACAGGAAAAACTGGCCACCATGGCCGCAGGAATCTATGCAAATGAAAGTGCCGTATACCGGACGGTAGGTTTATTTGAACAGCGAATGGGTTCCTTGACGGATGAGCAGTTAAATGATGGCCGTGAAGTGGCAAGGGCAATTGCAGAGTATGCTATCGAATGTTCGATGAATAAATATATGGCAACAGAATTATTGGACTATACTGCTGATGAAGCTGTGCAATTGCATGGCGGATATGGGTTTATGCAGGAATATGAGGTGGAACGGATATATCGGGATTCCCGAATCAACCGCATTTTTGAAGGAACAAATGAGATAAACCGTCTGATTGTGCCTGGAACTCTTTTGAAGAAGGCAATGAAGGGTGAATTGCCATTATTGCAAAAAGCACAGGGATTACAGGAAGAATTATTGATGATGATGCCAGAGGAAGTTGGCACAGAGCCATTGGAACAGGAGAAATATTTGCTCCGCAATGCAAAGAAAATGGTCCTTCTGGGTGCAGGTCTTGCCGCACAGAAATATGGCAGGAAACTGGACAGCGAACAGGAAATTCTAGTTAATCTTGCCGATATGACTGCAGAAGTCTACAATATGGAATCGGCCATACTGCGGACAGAAAAGGCAATCAGCAAAACTGGAGAAGCGAAAAGCCAACAAAAGCTGCTCTATACGCAGATTTACGTTCAAGAAGCCTTCAATCGGATTGAAGCAGATGCAAAAGAAATATTGATTACAGTAGAAGAGGGAGATACACTGCGTACGATGCTTTCATCCTTGCGCAAGCTGACTCGCCATACACCGATAAATACAGTCGCAAAAAAACGTGAGGCGGCTGCAGGTATCATAAAAGAAGAAAAATATTATGTATAACAGATACAATTGGCTGTAATATTCGGAAGCACACAGATTCCATCTGTGTGCTTTTTCTATCGTTTATAAAATCATACGATTCATGGTATAATAATACCCAATAAAACCACCCCATGCGGCAACATGAAGTGGTTGCAATAGACCAACTCCAACATTAGGGTACAGCAGTGCTGAGTAATCCCTCATTACCTGGCTAAAGCATATGAGGGATTACTTTTTGTTTTCGGACATGATAAAGGCAATCAGCATACCGAATGAAAATACCAGCGTTAATACACCTTCCATATCCACTGGCAACACCTCCCTTCATGGATAGAATCCCTGAAGGTCAAAACGGGCGCCTGTAGTAACCCCTCATTAAAGCCAATCTATTGGTAACACAAGTATAACATGGCAGACCGCTTGTTCCTATAAACCAATAGATTATTTTTAGCGGATATCTTTAATGAAATCTTTCACTGAACCATGTTAGAATAACGATACATGACAATGATGGAGGTGTAACTTATGTCCTTAACATTTTATTGGTACCCAAACTGCGGCACATGCAAGAATGCCAAGAAATGGCTTGATGAAAATAATAAGGATTATACGAGTGTACATATTGTAGAGGAAACCCCAAGTAAAGAGGAAATCGTGGACCTGATGGAAAAAAGTGATCTTCCAGCCAAAAAATTCTTTAACACAAGCGGCAAGAAATACCGGGAGTTAAACATCAAAGAGAAAATCAAAGATGCAGGCACAGAGGAAATGGCAGCAATTCTGGCAACTGATGGAATGCTTTTGAAGCGTCCTATCGTAACAGACGGCAAAAAAGTTACGGTTGGTTTCAAAGCAGACAGTTTCGAGGAAAACTGGAAGTAACCAAACCAGGACTAGAAATAAAGGACATTAAAATGTATAGTTAAATAGGAATAAATTATTGGAGGGGGATAACAATGAGCTTACCACAGGACTTATTGTATTCGAAAGAACATGAATGGGTTAAGAAAGAGAATGGAAACGTAAGAATCGGTATTACTGATTTTGCCCAGGATGAGCTTGGTGACATCGTTTTCGTGGAACTCCCGGAGATCGGTGATGTGCTGACAGCAGATGAGCCATTCGGTAGTGTTGAATCGGTAAAAACAGTTTCTGAATTATATGCTCCAATTAGCGGGAAAGTTGTAGAAGTTAATGAAAATCTGGAAGATAGCCCGGAGTTTGTAAATGAATCTCCATATGAAAAAGCTTGGATGGTTGTTATTGAACCAGCTGCTGAATCAGAGCTTGAGGAATTGCTTTCACCTGCACAATACGGTGAATTAATAGAGGAATAACAGTTAATAGGCTGACTAACGCACCCAATTGTGTATAGTCAGCCCTATCTTTATCATATAATGTATGTAAATAAGCATCTTTCTTGCTTGCATAAGGAGTGCTATGTGATGATAACTGCTGAACCGGAGAAAGTAATTATTGTCGAAGGACTGACAGATAAACGGCAAATCGAGAAGGTTATCAACGACAATGTTACGATTGTTTGTACGAATGGGACACTTGGTGTAGAAAGATTCGATGAATTATTGGAGACATACGAATTGGATGAGAAAGATGTCTTTATACTTGTTGATGAGGATCAGTCAGGGATGAAATTAAGGAAACAGCTTGCCCGTGAACTTCCGCATGCCGAACACATTTATATTAGCAGCGAATATCGCGAAGTAGCGGCTACCCCGGAGAAAATCCTTGCAAATGCATTATTCAGCAAACATTTTTCTGTCCATCCCATATTCTTATTTTAACAAAGCTTAGGGTGGTATTTGTGCATCAAATTAGTAAAGAATTACTCAATCAGGAGAGAATGCTGTTATATATTTATACACCATTTTGCGGTACTTGCAGTGTTGCCAGAGCGATGCTGGAAAAAATCGAATCCGTGCACAGGGAGCATATTTTCTATGAAATGAATGCTTCCCTGCATCCGGATTTCATGCTGGAAAATAGGATAGAGAGTGTCCCCTGTCTGCTGATCAAGGAAGGGAATGTAATAAAGGAAAAGATTTATGCCTTCCAATCTACAGGGAATATCTATCGTTACCTAATGGAATACCGGCCGGAACTGTTTGCTAAGAAATAGAGAATAGGCACTCACCGGCCATCCATATTTACTATTGACAGAGATTGCTGGACATGCTACTATGGTGTCACTGATTTTAAAAATGAATAATTTCAAACTCTTATCTTGAGCGGTGGAGGGACTGGCCCTATGAAACCGCGGCAACCTTCAAATTCTAAATTTGAAAGGTGCCAATTCCTGCAAAGTAACACTTTGACAGATGAGGGAACGTAAGACTTAGATAATATAACGTCTTTCTGTTCTCGGGCAGATTTAGGCGTTTTTTGTTTTTTTACAAAACAACGGATGCAGAATTATTTGTGTAAAATACTATGGATACATAAACAAATGATTGTCCGGCGATCAGTAGGCTGGGCTCCCTAACTTCGTTCTTAACGCAGATAAAGGTTTGGTTCCATTCCTTTTACTATCTGTTAAGGCAATAGCGGACCACCAGTATTGAGTCAGGGTACGTTTTTTTACAGAGGAGGACAGACAGTGATTTCGATTGAGGGACTAAGCAAAATTTTTGCGTTAAACAAGAAAAAAATAACTGCTGTAGATGATTTGACCCTTCATATAGAAGAAGGTGAGATATATGGAGTGATTGGATACAGCGGAGCGGGTAAAAGTACGTTCGTACGCCTGCTTAATCGATTGGAGGAACCTTCATTCGGAAAGGTAACCATCGATAATCAGGAAATAACAGGATTAAGTACAAAGCAGCTTCGTCTGGCCAGACAGGACATTGGAATGATTTTTCAGCATTTTAACCTGCTTTGGTCGAGAACGGTTGCAGATAATATCGCATTTCCGCTTGAAATAGCGGGGATTCCTAAAGCAGAGCGCGCTGAACGGGTACAGCAGCTGATTGATCTTGTTGGACTTAGCGGCCGAGAGAAGGCATATCCTTCCCAGCTGAGCGGTGGGCAGAAACAGCGTGTCGGCATTGCACGGGCATTGGCGAATAATCCAAAGGTATTGCTGTGTGATGAGGCGACATCTGCATTGGACCCAGAAACGACAAACTCCATTCTCAATTTATTGATGGATATCAATCAGAAGTTCGGGTTGACGATTATTCTCATTACCCATGAAATGCATGTCATTCGTAAAATTTGTAATAAGGTTGCTGTCATGGAGCAAGGGAAAATTGTCGAACAGGGGCAAGTGCTTGATGTTTTCACCCATCCAAAGCAACAGGTGACAAAGAAATTCGTGGAACAGATTATGGGTGCGAGTGAGCAGGATGATGATATTTCAGAACTGATCAGCACCTATAGTGATGGTAAGCTGCTAAGATTGCACTTTATTGGAGAGACAACAAACCAGGCTCTGATTAGCCAGGTGGCGAAGAAATTCAATGTAGAAATAAATATTTTACAGGGGAAGATAACCCAGACAAAGGCTGGCGGGTATGGAACACTATTCATCCAGGTTAAAGGGGAAGATGAAGAAATCGAAACGGCAGTTCGCTTTGTTCAGGAAGAAACCTCGGTAGAAGTGGAGGTTATCCCAAATGTTGACTAATTTATTTCCGAATATAGATATGGAGGATTTCTGGGTTGCTATCTATGAGACATTCTATATGACGATTCTTGCCTTAATCGGAACGTGCATTTTAGGTCTTGTTTTAGGATTGCTTTTGTATCTGACAACCAAAGATGGAATCTGGCAAAATAAATATATTAATTTAATTGTGGCAGCCTTTGTTAATATATTCCGGGCGATCCCCTTTATTATATTGATATTACTGCTTTTCCCATTTACAGATTTTCTGATAGGGACAATAAGGGGACCGAATGCAGCGCTTCCTGCATTGATTATCGGTTCTGCGCCATTTTACGGCAGACTTGTTGAAATTGCACTTAAAGAAGTGGATAAAGGAGTCGTTGAGGCTGCCAAAGCAATGGGCTCCAAAACAAGCACAATCATTTTTAAAGTGCTTGTACCGGAATCCATGCCCGCTCTTGTTTCGGGCTTAACCGTGACGGCGATATCATTGATCGGCTATACAGCAATGGCTGGAGTTATTGGTGCAGGGGGACTTGGTAACTATGCATATTATTTCGGATTCCAGCGCCGGGATTTTGATGTTGTTTTCCTTTGTACCATCGTGATTGTAATCATCGTTTTTATTTTCCAATTTATTGGTGACTTTATTACAAACAAGCTGGATAAGAGATAAGTTTTTTTGATTGAAAATCGGCTAAGGCCATTTCAGATATATACAACGTACAGAAGAAGGAGAGAATGTTCATGAAAAAGTTTCTTGTATTATTAGCTATAGCATTTGTACTATTCCTAGCTGCTTGTGGAGGAAATGACTCAGATGATGGGTCAAATGAAATTACGGTAGGGGCATCAAGTGTTCCGCATGCGGAGATACTGGAAGAGGCTAAACCGTTATTGGAAGAAGAAGGAATCACGTTAAATATAGAAGAGTATCAGGATTATGTATTACCGAATGACGATCTGGATAACGGCACACTGGATGCAAACTACTTCCAGCATATTCCGTACCTGGAGCAAACAGTAGAAGATACAGGGTATGAGATTGAGTCAATCGGCGATATCCATGTGGAACCTATGGGTGTCTATTCCAAGAATATCTCCAGCACAGAGGATATTCCAGAAGGCACAGAGGTAATTCTAAGCAATTCCATTGCAGAACATGGCCGCATTCTATCCTTGTTTGAACAAGAAGGATTAATCACCTTGGATGAAAGTGTAGAAAAATCAGCTGCAACAATAGATGATATCGTGGAGAATCCAAAAAATCTGACTTTCTCACCAGACTACGAGCCGGCATTTTTGCCTGAGCTCTATGAATCAGAAGAAGATGCTTTAGTTGTAATCAATACAAACTATGCAATTGGAGCAGGATTAAGTCTGCTTGAGGATGCGCTGTTCACTGAAGGTGAAGAATCAGAGTATTTCAATGTTATTGCCGTAAGATCTGAAGACAAAGACAATGAAGCATTAAATAAGCTGGTTGACGTTTTACAATCAGAAGAGATTCAGAACTTCATGATTGAGAATTACGAAGGCGCAGTTGTGCCGGTCGGCGACGAAAACGAATCAGCTGAATAATAGTTGGCCGTCAGTTTCCTGTTGTTGCAAAGTGTATGATTCCTTTCAGCTCTTCTGTCTTATGAAATGTGGTTTAAACCAAAGTTGAATAGGGAATCGTCCTTTTGGAAATGATGAAACAAAATCGAAAGGATGGTTCCCGATTAATAGCGGAATGGATTTAAATTATACGTCGGAAATGGAAAAGGGATTAGCTCAATCACGTCATATTGGACATGAGGAATATGGCAGAAAACTCGATAAGCGCATCGAGGTTGAGAAACAGCGTGAACAGGAATATAAAGAAGCCAAAAAGATTGCCGCTGAAATGGATAGCCAACTACCTAAGTAAAGATCTGAAATGCCGAAGCTCATTTTTTGAGCTTCGGCATTTTTTGGTTTATCCTGTACATATTGCAGATATGAAATGGGACATGGCGGTACTCATTAAAGATATGCTATTTTTCAATTAGACCAACTTGGAAAAGTGGGAAAAAATCCCCGTAATCTGCTAATCTAAAAGAGTTGATAATTAATTTGAAATGCTTTAAGATTATAATGAGAATAAATTAAGAATGGATGTAATTCCATTTAAAATCTAGAAAATACAGTATTTGGAGGTATAAGTTATGTCAGGATCAGTTTTAGAAATTAAGAATCTTCATGTATCCATTGAAGACAAAGAGATATTAAAGGGTGTTAACCTTACAATAAAGGGTGGAGAATTCCACGCAATTATGGGACCTAACGGAACAGGTAAATCAACACTTGCCTCTGCAATCATGGGTCATCCAAAATATGAAGTTACCGAAGGAAGCATTCTTCTGGATGGTGAAGACGTACTTGAAATGGAAGTTGATGAGCGCGCACTTGCCGGACTTTTCCTTGCAATGCAATACCCAAGTGAAATCAGCGGTGTAACTACTTCAGATTTCCTTCGTTCAGCAATCAATGCACGTCGTGAAGAAGGCGACGAAGTATCATTGATGAAATTCATTAAAGAATTGGATAAAGATCTTGATTTCCTTGAAATTGATCAGAACATGGCTACACGCTATTTAAACGAAGGCTTCTCTGGCGGAGAGAAAAAACGTAATGAAATTCTTCAATTGATGCAGTTGAAGCCTGCCATTGCAATTTTAGATGAGATTGACTCCGGTTTGGATATTGATGCCTTGAAAGTTGTATCAAAAGGAATCAATAAAATGCGCGACGATAATTTTGGTTGCTTAATCATTACCCACTATCAGCGCTTATTAAACTATATTACACCGGATTTCGTCCACGTTATGATGCAAGGCCGGGTTGTTAAATCTGGTGGACCTGAGTTAGCGAAACGCCTGGAAGAAGAAGGCTATGAGTGGATTAAAGAAGAGCTTGGTATCGAAGACGAAACAGTGGAACAAAACGCGTAACGTTAGGAGGGGTAATATGACTGTTGAAACAAAATTTCCATTTGATAAAGAATATATAAACCAGTTTTCCGAAGAACGAAATGAGCCAAAATGGATGAAATCGTTACGCGTGAACGCATTAGAACTAGCTGAAACACTTGAAATGCCAAAACCTGATAAAACAAAAATCGGTAAATGGAATTTCAGCAAGTTCAAACATGAGTTCACTTCAGGTGATGCGGTATCCTCCATTAAGGATTTGCCTGCAGAGATGCAAGCCTATTTTGACGGAGAAAATATTACAGAGAACCTTTTGATTCAGCGGAATCATTCTGTAGCATATGCGACATTAAATGAAGAGCTTAAAGCAAAAGGTGTCATCTTCACGGATATTTTCACTGCATTGAATGAATACAGTGAGCTGGTGGAAAAATATTACATGAAGGATGCTGTAGCTGTTGATCAGAACCGTTTAACGGCACTTCATGCAGCATTAATGAACGGTGGGATATTTGTTTATATTCCGAAAAATGTTCAGGTTGAAGAACCATTGCAGGCTATTTTCTGGCAGGAAGATCATGAAACAGCACTGTTCAATCACGTATTGGTTGTAGCAGAAGAGGGCAGTTCCCTTACTTATGTAGAAAATTATATTTCACAAAATGCTGAACAAGAAACTGTAGCAAATATAATAACCGAAGTATTCGCGCATGAT
This sequence comes from Oceanobacillus massiliensis str. N'diop, assembly GCF_000285495.1. GTDB lineage: Bacteria > Bacillota > Bacilli > Bacillales > Amphibacillaceae > Oceanobacillus > Oceanobacillus massiliensis. The sequence continues at coordinate 79,194 of NZ_HE610976.1, read as the reverse complement.
AATGCACAGGTAGCATATGGAGCGGTTGATAATTTTGCTGCTGGAACGACAACATATGTAAACCGTCGCGGAGTCGCCGAGCGTGATGCGAAACTGGACTGGGCTTTGGGACAAATGAATGACGGAAATACAGTTTCTGAAAATATTACGTATTTGCTCGGTGATAATGCTACTTCTGAAGCAAAAGCCGTTTCGGTAGGACGCGGCAAACAAACACAGAATTTCACATCAAGCATCCGTCAGTATGGAAAGCAAACAGATGCATATATCTTACAGCGTGGAGTTATGAAAGGCAGTGCAACAACAATCTTCAATGCGATTGGTAAAATAGAGCACGGTGGATCGAAATCGAATTCCGAGCAGGAATCCCGTGTACTTATGTTAAGTGAAAATGCACGCGGAGATGCAAATCCAATTCTTCTGATTGATGAAGATGATGTTACTGCAGGCCATGCTGCATCTGTAGGACGTGTTGACCCGCTTCAAATGTATTATCTGATGAGCCGCGGATTGAAGCAGGAAGAGGCAGAACGTCTTGTTATTCATGGTTTCTTAGCACCTGTTGTATCTCAAATTCCTATTGAATCTGTAAGGAAGCAATTGACACAGGTAATTGAAAGGAAAGTTAATTAATGGATATTAAAGCCATTAAAGACCAATTTCCTATCTTAAATCAGGAAGTCAATGGACATCCATTAGTATATCTTGACTCATCGGCAACATCACAAAAGCCATTATCTGTCATCGAGGCAGTCAACCAATATTACCGTGAGGATAACTCGAATGTTCACCGCGGTGTGCATACCCTTGGTACAAGGGCAACGGATAAATATGAGGGAGCCCGTGAAAAGGTTCGCGGATTTATCAATGCGGAGAGTACAGCAGAGATTATTTTCACTCGTGGAACGACTACATCGATTAACACGGTTGCATATAGTTATGCACGAGCCAACCTAAAAGCAGGCGATGAAATTGTGATTACGCCAATGGAGCATCATAGCAATATCATTCCTTGGCAGCAAGCGGCAAAAGCAACTGGTGCAACATTGAAATACATTCCATTGCAAAGTGATGGTACGATTTCATTGGATGATGTCCGTTCTACGGTTACTGAAAACACTAAATTAGTTGCTGTTACCCATGTTTCCAATGTACTTGGCACAATCAATCCGATTAAGGAAATTGCCAGGATAACACATGAAAAAGGTGCAGTGATCTTAATTGACGGTGCGCAGGGCGCTCCGCATATTAAAGTGGATGTTGCAGATTTGGACTGTGATTTCTATGCCTTCTCAGGACATAAAATGTGTGCTCCAACTGGTATTGGGGTATTGTATGGTAAGAGAGAACTTTTGGAAAACATGGAACCAGTAGAATTTGGCGGTGAAATGATTGATTTTGTCAATCTCTATGATTCCACATGGAAAGAGCTTCCATGGAAGTTTGAAGGCGGGACACCGATTATTGCAGGTGCTATTGGTCTTGGTGCAGCAATAGATTTTATTACAGAGGTCGGCCAGGAAAATATTCTGGCACATGAACAGAAATTAGCAGATTACGCAATGGAACAATTGCGGTCAATCGATGATCTTACCATATATGGTCCTGAAAAACGCGCAGGACTGGTTACATTTAATCTAGATGATGTGCATCCGCATGATACTGCAACAGTGCTTGATTCTGAAGGTATCGCAGTACGTGCCGGCCATCATTGTGCACAGCCATTGATGAAATGGTTAAGTGTTTCAGCTACTGCACGCGCAAGCTTTTATCTCTATAATACCGAAGAAGATATTGACTTGCTTGTGAATGGACTGTTAAAAACAAAGGAGTATTTTGGGAATGTCTTTAAATAACCTCGATACACTTTACCGACAAGTTATTATGGATCATTATAAAAATCCGAGAAACCGGGGAAATATTGATGGTGATTCCATCACAGTCGATATGAACAATCCCACATGCGGTGACCGGATTCAACTGCAAATGCAGGTCGAAGATGGTATCGTGAAGAATGCCAAATTCGATGGGGAAGGCTGTTCAATCAGTATGTCATCTGCTTCCATGATGACCCAGGCGGTAAAAGGGAAGAAAGTGGAGGACGCTCTAAGAATGTCCCATGAATTCTCTGAAATGATGCTTGGAAAAGATGTAGATACAGAGGGATTTGATTTGGAAGATATTGAAGCACTGCAAGGTGTCTCCAAGTTCCCTGCAAGGATCAAGTGTGCAACCTTGGCATGGAAGGCAATGGAAAAGGGTGTACGCGAAGATTAAGGTATGTAGTATTAAAATACCAAGAGGAGGTATTATGAATGGCTAAAAAAATGCCGGAAATGGAAGAATATAAATATGGATTTCATGATAAAGACGTCTCTATTTTCCGTACTGAAAGAGGCTTAACACGCAGAGTCGTTGAAGAAATCTCCAAAATGAAAGAAGAACCTCAATGGATGCTGGATTATCGTCTGAAAGCATTGGAGCATTTCTACGAACGCCCAATGCCGCAATGGGGTGGAGATCTTTCCGGACTGGATTTCGATGAGATTGTCTATTATGTAAAACCATCTGAGAAGCAAGGTAAGACTTGGGATGAAGTACCAGAGGAAATCAAACAGACTTTTGACAAATTGGGAATCCCTGAAGCGGAACAAAAATACTTGGCTGGTGTGTCAGCACAGTATGAATCAGAGGTTGTCTATCACAGCCTGAAAGAAGACCTTCAGGAGCTCGGAATTGTATTTAAAGATACAGATACAGCATTAAAGGAAAATGAGGATCTTTTCAAAGAATATTTTGGTAAAGTAATCCCTTATTCAGACAATAAATTTGCTGCATTGAACTCAGCAGTATGGTCTGGCGGATCCTTTATTTATGTACCAAAAGGCGTACAGACTACTACACCGCTGCAGGCATACTTCCGAATTAACTCAGAAAACATGGGACAATTTGAAAGAACGCTGATCATTGTGGATGAAGGTGCTTCTGTACACTATGTGGAAGGCTGTACAGCGCCTGTTTATACAACTAATTCACTTCATAGTGCGGTTGTTGAAATCATTGTTAAAAAAGATGCGTATTGCCGTTATACAACGATTCAAAACTGGGCAAACAATGTCTATAACCTGGTTACAAAACGTGCAGTGTGTGATGCCAATGCCACAATGGAATGGATTGATGGTAATATTGGGTCCAAATTGACCATGAAATATCCAGCAATCTTATTAAAAGGTGAAGGTGCACGTGGTAACACGTTGTCCATTGCCATTGCTGGTAAAGGCCAATTGCAGGATGCCGGTGCTAAAATGCATCACTTGGCGCCAAATACGTCGTCGACTATTGTATCCAAATCTATTTCCAAGCAAGGTGGTAAAGTATCTTATCGCGGCCTTGTTCATTTTGGACGTAAAGCAGATGGAGCACGTGCGAACATCGAATGTGATACGTTAATCATGGATAATGAATCGACTTCTGATACTATTCCATACAATGAAATTCACAATGATAACATTTCTCTGGAGCATGAAGCGAAAGTTTCCAAAGTGTCTGAGGAGCAATTATTCTACCTGATGAGTAGAGGATTGTCTGAAGAAGAAGCGACAGAAATGATCGTTATGGGCTTCATTGAACCATTCACGAAAGAACTACCAATGGAATATGCCGTCGAAATGAATCGATTAATCAAATTCGAGATGGAAGGCAGTATTGGTTAAAAGAGAAATAGCCTTTTTATAACAAGGCTTTGAGAGGTTTTTATAAAGTATGAAATTATCGGCGTGCCGATTTTATGCCGATTTGAATTTATCTTTTAGTGTAGGAGGCGAACTTTTTAAGTTCGTCTTCTTCTATTTTTTCAGTAATATCCAGATAAGTGTCCGCCGTTGTTTTATGGACTTATGCCCCAAGCGATTTGATACATATATAAGGCTTACACCTGATTCGAGAAGCAGTACAGCGTGTGTATGTCTAATACCATGTGTGCCTTTATCATTAACACCTGCTTTTTTTATTGTAATAGGTTTTACTATTTGAAATAATTGTTATTGAACGAACAGGAGAGGTAATTTAACAAACAATTAGGGATATGTGTTACCAAATATGCAAAGGGGGTGCAAAAATGAAGAATATTTTTAATCAATCACATGCAGAGGAAATTTTAAACCGAATTGACAATTTAAGTCCAAATTCAAAACCGCAATGGGGTAAAATGGATGTAGCCAAAATGCTGGCACATTGTTCATCCTTTCAAGACATTGCAATGGGAAACACTTCTCCTTCGAGAGGTTGGTTAGGGATATTAATTGGAAAGTTCGTAAAACCAATTTTTTATAATGACAAGCCACTAGCCCAAAACATGTCAACAATCCCTGCCATTATAATTGTAGATGAAAAAGAATTTCAAACCGAAAAGGAAAAGTTAAAACATAAAATAATGATGTTTCAAAATAATGGCCCTCAAAAGTGTACAAATCATCCACATCCTTTTTTCGGTAAACTTACTTCCGAGCAATGGGGAAAAGGAATTTATAAGCATCTTGACCATCATTTAAAACAGTTTGGTGTTTAGTAAAACCAATGTGGAGACTTTTTTCACTAGCGGGAGCATTATTACTTCAATAAGACCCTTCAAACTGTCCTGCTTATCATCTGCGCTCGCATATAATGTATTCCCACACCCGACAGACACACGCATATTTATTCTTTTTCTGGATCACATCGAGAAAAATTTACCCAATTATCTTGTCGCTGATGCAAGTTATGGAAGTGAACAGAATTAAAAAGATGCCACCGAGAACCGAAAACTTACTCCGCTGATTACATGTAGCATGTATCGGAAAGAAAAAGAAAGATAAGGTTAACGCGTTTAACCTAGCCAATTGAGAATATAGAGAAGAAGACGACTCATTTACCTGTCCGAATGGTAAAAAATTGGAATTCCAATATCTATCCAATCGAACTGGCAAATATGGTTTACATGTTAATACCCATCCATTCGACAAATTTCGGGGAGTGACAGGCACTGTGATATAATGGTTTATGAATGTTTATCCTGAGGGGTTATATAAATGGAAGAGAAACTTTACTTTTATTATACGAATGATTTACATAGTAACTTTGAACAGTGGCCAAGAGTGACCGGATTTTTAAAAACGAAAAAAATCTGCGTCAGCGTAATGGGGAATCGAACTGGATCATTGATATTGGTGATCATGTTGATCGTTCCCATCCGATAACGGAAGCCTCTATGGGTAAATCCAATGTGCAGCTTCTTAATGATGCAGGCTATGATTTTGCAACGATAGGGAACAATGAAGGGATTACTTTATCACATGATGATCTCTATCATTTATATGATGAAGCAGAATTTCAGGTTGTCTGTGCCAATTTGACGAGCCTTGATGATATCGTTCCACCATGGCTGCAGCAAACAATTAATCTGCAGACAGTCAATGGCATAAAAATAGGAATGATTGGTTTGACTGCACCATTTAATGCATTTTATGAATTGCTGAATTGGCATGTCACACCAGAATTTGATGCGCTTGATAAGCATATCGCCAAATTGAAAGCATCAGCCGATATCATTATTGTATTGTCGCACCTAGGGATAAGTGTCGATCAGGAGATTGCAAGAAGATATGATGATATTGACGTAATTATCGGTGGACATACCCACCATCTGATAAAAGACGGTGAATATATAAATAATGCGGTGATCACCGCAGCGGGCAAGCATTGTTCCTATATTGGAGAAGTCGTCCTAACATGGAGTCATGAGAAGAAAAAGCTCGTGAAGAAAGAGGCATATGCCACAGATATCACAGAGGTGGCGAAAGACATGCAAACAGAGCGGAAAATCCACAAGATGCAACTGAAAGCAGAAGCATTTCTAAGTGAAAAAGTGGTGCATCTTGATAAGCCATTAGAAGTCAGCTGGTATACCGAAACAAAGGTAATGGAGGAATTGACAAATACAATCAGGGAATGGACAGAGGCAGATGCTGCCATGCTTAATTCCGGGCTGCTGCTGGATGGCTTGCCGGCGGGGAACGTCACCTATAGAGACGTTCATCGTATCTGTCCGCATCCAATCAATCCCGTTGTTGTCGACCTTAAGGGGGCGGAACTGATTGAAGTGATCCGTGCGTCGCTTTCTAAGGAGTTTATGGAGTATAGATTAAAAGGATTTGGTTTCAGGGGTGAAATGCTTGGAAGGATGGTTTTCTCCGGACTTGAAGTTGTGACGGGATTACACAAAGACGGTAATGAATATGTCCAGCAGGTGATGCTGGACAATGGTCAGCCTGTCGATCCGGATAAGACATATTATATCGCTACAGCCGATACCTTTACATTCGGGAGACTCTTACCCGAAATTGCCAAATCGAATACAAAGCAGTATTTTGTGCCGGAGTTTTTAAGGGATTTGCTTGCCGATACATTACGCAAAAAATTCGGCTAGGAGCAGTCATTCAAGCCCGTTTCAGTCAGGATTGTGACACGATGCCTCCCATTTGCATATTTATATAAAGTAAAATGTGAAGGAGGCATCATAATTATGATTACGATCAATCCGCTTGAAGTCGATGGCATGATATTTACTGCAGTAAGTGTAGAACTTCCAAAAACGACGCTGTTAACAATATCCAATGACATCGGATATATTATGTGTGCTGCATTGGACGTGGATATTTTCAATGAGATTCCCAAATTAAAGGAACGTGAAGTGGTTGCAGGCCGAGCTGTTGGGGTACGAACGATTGAACAGCTGCTGCATGCACCGCTGGAAAAAATCACAGATGCTTCAAAGGCCTATGGATGGGAAGTCGGTATGACAGGAAAAGAGGCTCTGCTGAAAATATCGTAGTTAAGAATGTCTTCCAGCCGGGAGACATTTTTGTTTTTGGCTGTTTTCTCAAAGATTGTTGTTTTTCATAAAATATATAAATTGCGAAGTAACTTGATGATGTGCTTTATCTCCACTCCAGAAATACACTGCGCTTTCCGCGGGCTCGCACTAAGCCTCCTCGCTCGCAAAGTTCGCTCTCTGCGGGGTCTTAGCGTCTTCGCTTTCCCGCAGGAGTCTCCGTGTATTTCCTCCGTTGTGATTTGGCTTTCTGTATCAAATTGCTGATATTCGATTATAAGGCTAATTGATTGTAGCGCAGGGCAGTCGACTCCAGCGGGAAAAGCAACGGCTGAAGATCCCGCAGGAAGTGGGTTTCTTCCGAGGAAGCTGAAGCGGTGCCCGCGGAAAGCGACTGCTCGGAGCGGAAATCGGCAGAGTCTGTTACGTCACAGTATCCATCAAATACAAAGTTAGAAATAACAACAATAATTACGAAAAGAGCCTTGTTTTTAGTTTAATTTAGTCGATGGAAAGTGTATTCATTAATATTTTCTTGGCAAATCTCTATGTTTTCTGATACTATTTAATAAGACTATAGTCTCATTTTGTTGAATCATGTCGACGTTAGGGGATCACTATGAAACTTGCGAGTACGAAATCTATTAAGCCTGGAACAATTCTTGCACAGTCTATTTATAATGAGAATAGTGTTGTGCTGCTGGCGAAAGGTATGTCTTTAACTGCCAAGATGATAACTAGGCTATTGGATCAGGGTATAACATACATATATGTAGAAGATGAGTTTACGAATGATATCTACCCAGAGTCCGTTATCCCGGATAGGCTGCGGAGAGAAGCTACAGAGTCACTCAAGAGTACCTTTAAGCAAATCAAACAAGAAGGACCACTTCGGAACTCTTATATATTAAATAAAAATGAGAAGAATCTTGGCAATATCGTGGAGCAGATCCTTGCTGAGATACAAAACAATGAAAAGTCTTTAACCCTTCTTTCGGATATATTTATTTCAGATGACTATATCTTTCAGCATTCGCTTAATGTAGCAATTTATTCCCTGGCGATTGGCGTAAAATTGAACTATTCAAGGAAATCCTTAGTGGAAATCGGAGTCGGAGCCATGCTGCATGACGTCGGTAAGATTTTTATCGATCCGGAGATTTTGAACAAACCAGAACAGTTAACAGACAATGAATTTGAAATCATTAAAAGTCATACACAGATTGGATATGATTATCTGAGGAAGCAATCAGATCTTTCTGCTGTTGTGGCGCACTGTGCCTATCAGCATCATGAACGGTTGGATGGCTCCGGCTACCCGCGTGGAATCTCAGAAAAAGATATGCTGCCGTATGCCAAGCTTATTGGTATTGCTGATGTCTTTGATGCTGTTACAAGCAATCGAATCTATCGGGATGCTATGCTCCCGCATGAAGGCTTGGAAATTCTTTATGCTGGTGCGATGAATCTTTTTGACAAGGAGATGGTCGAGGCATTCAAGAAGAGTATTGCTGTGTATCCGGAAGGCTTGTCTCTTGAGCTTAGTGATGGCAGGCAAGGCATCGTTATCAGACAGAATAAGGAGCTTTGCGACCGGCCAGTCCTTAGAATTGTAAAGGAAAATGGCAAGAAGCTGACAGATACCTATGAGTGCAATCTAGGAAAAGTCGTTAATCTTACAGTAACGTCGGTTTTGACGGATTAACCTATTCCCTTGCTCGAAGCAACAAACCACTAAAAAGACAACTTGGTTTTTAATATTCTAACCCCCTTAAAACAAGCATAAATTGTTTTGAGGGGGTTTTAGGTTTGAGACATAAGCGGCGTTTTCACAAAAAATTTTCATTGCCTCCAAGGAATTATATTTTGTTGCTTACGTTAGTGATTTTTGCAAGCAGTGTGAGCTTCAGCATATGGTTTATCGATAAACGGATTGAACCGGTATTGATGGATATAGCGGAAAGAAAAACAGATGAGTTTGCCACCAGGGCAATCAATTCAGCTGTCCGATTTGCAGAAGAATATAGCTTTGAAGACATGTTAAATATTTCCTATGATAACGAAGGTAATTTTACTACATATAACTGGAATCCATCTGTTATCAGTGAAATTAATCGTGTGGCAACAGATCGCGTGGAAGAATTTTTCCTAAATGTAAACAGGGGTGACCCTATATCCTATGATTACTCCCTCCATGATCCTTATAATTATGGGGAAGGAGCTGAAGGCCGCGCGGAACAGGACCCAACATTGGTGGAAGTGCCGCTCGGACAGGTAACTAATAATACGGTGTTGGCTAATCTTGGCCCGAAAATACCTATCAATCTGGAAATTGTAGGTGCCGTGCGGACAAATATCGTACGGGAGGAAGAGGAATTTGGAATAAATGGGGCATGGGTATCACTGTATATTAATGTGGAAGCAGATGTTCAAATTGTAATTCCCTTTACATCAGAAGTAAAGACAGTGCACACCGAAATTTACCTTGATGGCGGAGCGATTATGGGTAAAGTACCTGATTTTTATGGCGGGGAAGGTGATGGTCCTTCCATTGCAGTTCCGAAAGATGACTTGCAGAGTGAATGAAAATCTTGTATAGTAAGGCTATAATTAAATTATAAACCTTATCAGATCGGTGAGGTAGAGGCGCAGACAATATGAGTAGTCAACTGGAGAATGACAACTGTGATGGTTGATAAAAGGATTGTTTGCCGAAGCGTAATGAGGGTCAGACTTATTATTGCTGGTACATCTTTGAACAGGGGATGCACTGTCATGCTAACGAATGTGCATGGAGAACTACTGATCGAAATGGAGGATAACGTATATTGTAAAAGCAATGATGGGTTATTTTCTGTCGTTGTTTTTTTGTGCTCTTTTTTAGAGTATCAGACGTATGCCCTATAAAAGCATTTCGTACTCAATTCGTTCATTCCCGGCACATTCAAAAAAATTCGTGGAGGTAATCATCAATGGAAGGCACAATTTTTTCGATTATTCCAGCACTGCTAATGCTGATACTTGTAATCTTAACAAGAAAAGTATTACTCTCATTAGGTGCAGGAATTATTGTTGGGGCGTTAATGGTTCATGATTTTAATATTTTAGAATCGATTACAGAAATATGGACTGTTTTTTATCAGATTTTCTATTCGGAGGGAGCCTGGAATACAGGTAATCTGCTATTGCTTGGTTTCCTATTATTGTTAGGTATAATGACAGCATTCCTGCAAGCTTCAGGCGGGAGCAGAACGTTTGGGGAATGGATGATCCAAAGGGTCAAGACACGTACCGGCGCACAGGTGATGACAGGTGTTTTAGGAATAATCATATTTATCGACGATTACTTTAATAGCCTGGCTGTTGGGCAAATAGCAAGACCATTAACAGACCGTCATAATATTTCAAGAGCAAAGCTTGCTTATTTTATTGATTCTACATCGGCACCGGTAACGGTTATCTCGCCGATTTCGAGCTGGGGTGCTTATATTATAGGTATTCTAGGTGGGCTGTTTGCGGCCAATGGAATTACGGATATGAAACCATTGCAAGCATTCATCCAGATGATTCCGCTCAATTTATATGCACTCTCGGCCTTATTGCTCGTATTTATGGTGGCCTATTTGAAAATGGATATCGGACCGATGCGCCGTCATGAGGAACGCGCCATTCGAACTGGTGCTGTATTGAATCCGGAACAGGATAACGTAGCAGGGGACTTAAGCGATACATTCGATCCCCATCCATCCGGGAAGATCTATCACTTGATTGCACCAATCATCGTATTGATTGCAGCCACCGTATTGTCTATGATTATCACAGGTGCAAATGCTAGTGATGGCAATGCAGATATTCTATCGATATTTGCAAACACAAATGTTAATTTATCCTTATTTATTGGCGGGGCAGCAGCCGTGTTCACTTCGCTTATTTTCCATCTCGAATTAGGCAAGCCAAAAGCGAATATAGGAAGAATTTTTGCTGAGGGTATTAAAACGATGCTTCCGGCTATCTATATTCTATTATTAGCTTGGATGATTGGAACCATCATCGGAACACTTGAGACGGGTACCTATTTAGCACAGATTGTAACCAATGCGTCAATCAGCGCGTCCATGATCCCGCTTCTTTTCTTCGTTATCGCTGGATTGATGGCAGTTGCCACTGGAACATCTTGGGGAACATTCGGTATCATGCTGCCGATTGCCGCAGAAGTTGCAATTGTATCTGACATCGACATGCTGCTGCCATCTTTAGCAGCAGTACTTGCCGGGTCTGTTTTTGGGGATCACTGTACACCGATTTCCGATACGACAATTCTATCTTCAACTGGTGCCGGCGCGAACCATATTGACCATGTGCTGACACAATTGCCATATGCATTAATTGCAGCTGGCGTATCGATTATAGGCTATATCCTGATAGGCTTGACAAATACCACGATTATCCCATTGCTCGTTACGCTTGGATTTGTTCTGATCATCGGATTTACCGTTCATACAGTTAAAAATGGAAAAATAAAAAAAGCATAAACCTTGAAAGATAATCTCCCATTGCCTTGATGGGGGATTTTTCTATTCTATCAAACTAATAGCAGTAAATATTATTTTGACATAGTTAAAAAGTACCGTTATAATACAATAAAAATCAGAAAAAATAAAAATATTGAAACATTCTATGTTTCTGATTTTTGAAATAGGATATTAGAGAAGAAGGGGAGGAATATCGATGGAAGCACGTTCTCAGTGGGGGACTAGAGCTGGTTTTATTCTGGCAGCAGTTGGATCGGCTGTTGGGCTGGGTAATATTTGGCGTTTTCCTACAGTCGCATATGAAAATGGAGGAGGAGCGTTTTTCATTCCATATTTATTTGCACTGCTCACAGCAGGAATACCAATTCTGATTATGGAATTTACAATGGGACATAAGTATCGTGGTTCTGCTCCATTATCTTTTAAACGTATGAATAAGAAAACAGAGTGGCTTGGATGGTGGGGCGTTTTAGTAGCATTTGTGATATCTACTTATTACTCTGTCATCATTGCCTGGGCAATATCATATTCTGTTTTTTCAGTTAATTTGAGCTGGGGTGCAGATACAGAGGGCTTCCTATTTGGAGAGTACTTAAATTTATCGGTCGATCCCGGACAGACGGGCAGCTTAGTACCTGGAGTATTGATTCCGTTAATCCTTGTTTGGATTGTTGTACTGGGTATTTTATTTAAAGGAGTCAAAAAGGGAATTGAAATCGCGAATCGAATTTTCATACCTGCATTAGTAATTATTTTTCTTATTATCGTTATTTATGCATTAACACTTCCTGGTGCCTTTACTGGGCTTGAGGCTTTCTTTGCACCAGACTTCAGCAGGATAGCGGATGCGGATGTGTGGGTAGCTGCTTATGGGCAGATATTCTTTAGCCTGTCGATTGCATTTGCCATTATGATTACGTACTCCAGCTATTTGCCGAAAAAATCCGATATCACAAACAACGCGTTTATCGTTGGCTTCGGTAATTCCAGCTTTGAGTTGCTGGCAGGCATTGGTGTCTTTTCGATTTTAGGCTTTATGGCAACATCAGCCGGAGTCGCTGTCGAAGATGTAGTGGCTGGTGGTGTTGGTCTGGCGTTTGTCGTCTTTCCGGCCATCATTAATGAGTTTCCAGTATTTAATGAATTCTTTGGTTTTCTTTTCTTTGCATCACTGGTACTGGCTGGTTTAAGTTCATTAATTTCGATTACAGAGACATATGTTGCCGGACTAGTGGATAAATTCAATATCTCAAGGACGAAGGCTGTATTATTTGGTGGCGGCCTGGCAGCTATCTTATCTTTGCTTTTCGCGACCCAAGGGGGAATGTATTTCCTTGATGCAGCAGATTATTTTATTAACCAATTCGGAGTTGCATTGGTTGGATTGGTCGAAGTCGTCATGGTTGCCTGGGTATTGCGAGAGCTGAAGGGGCTTCAAAACCATGCAAATGAAATCTCAGATATCCGATTAGGGTCATGGTGGACCATCTGCATAAGCATTGTAACACCAATTGTTTTGGGATATATGATGTTTGGTCTTTTCAAACAGAATCTCATGAGGGAATTTGCAGGCGATACTGGTAATTATGAAGGCTATTCAGACACATTTATCCTCTTTGGCGGATGGGCTGTTGCTGCCGCGGCATTGCTAATAGGTATCCTGATTTCATTCAGCAGATGGAAAACTTCAGAAACAATAGAAGAAGAAATCCAAAAGACTGGGGAGGCAAAATAAATGAGTGCTGGAGCAATTATTGTGATGATCCTCGGAATGCTGATTTTATGGGGTGGACTTGCAGCAAGTATTTGGAATGCTATAAGAACAAAATGATTTAAATAAAAGGGCTGTACCGAAAGTTGATTTAAGACTTTTGGTATAGCCCTCTTCTTATTGGTCCTTTTGTTTAGCGATCCGTTCCCACTTTTTCAGATAGGGAAAAGGGTCAAATGACCATTCACTGTACCCATTATCCTTATACATTCCGTAATGTAAGTGTGAGGGGAATTTTCCGGATGTCCCAGGTGGTCCATATCCTGTCGACCCGACACTGCCAAGTACATCTCCCGGCTTCACAACCTGACCGACCTTTATATCCTCACTGAATCCGGTCATATGTGCATAATAGTGGTAGATATTGAATATATCCCTAATTCCAACACGCCACCCGCCATACAAGTTCCAGCCCATCATTTCTATCACCCCATAGGTAGTTGATTTTACAGGCACACCATGGTCTGCGAAGATATCTGTTCCTTCGTGCTGGCGCAGTCCGCCAAAGCCTCTCCTGTCACCCCACGTGCTGCGGAAGCTATAATTATAATCGGTGGATACCGGAAAATCCCTGTCCGTTAAATTGATTTCTTGAAAGGTCTCAAATACTTTAGAGGTATTCATAATGGTTTGAACGGTTAAATCGCGTTTATAGTGATGCCAAAGTGCAATTTTGATATCATCCCTGTCAGGACCATATTCAAGCAGTATCATTGCCATCGTATACAGAACATCTTCTTCATTACTTGGATCAGCAACTCCGTCACCATTACCGTCTTTTCCTTTTCCGCTAAATGTATCAATTACAGTGACATCTTTTAAGAAAGTACTGTTTCCTGGTCCATACCAAATTTCCGGCTGAATGTTTATTGAAATGACTTGCTCAGGATCATCGCTGTTTTGAACATTGCGTTCATAGTTATCAATAGCAGCAAAGTAGTACCAGGGAATCTGTGTCAGTGCCTCTGTCTTTTGGAAGAGAGCCATGCGTTGATCATAGATCGTTTCTTCTGCAAGAATTTTAGCTGGCAGCAATAGTAACAGGACAGTAAATAATGCTAAGGGTACCCGAAAGGGCATTTATCTCACCTCCATATACATTTTATTTTTTGTTCGAGTCGTAATTGGAAAATTATTGTACTGGATTTCCCTGATTTTGACTGCCTTGAGAAGATTTTTGCATCTCTTTAATGATCAGATTAATCGTATTATCATAATTTCGGTTCTCTGATGAAGAATTATGCAGACTTTGAATATCCTGCATTAATGTTTCGTTATCAGATACGTAAATATCAAAATAACTAGGCATGATTGACATGGCTGTTTTTTTGGTGATGTCTGCAGCTTTTTGCTCATCTGTAGCTTCTGAGCGCTCATAAGCAATGAGAACTTCCTGATCTGTAACAAGTGTGGCAACCTCTTCAAAGCCATCGCTTCTTAGAATGATCCTGGTAATCATATCGGCCATTTCATTCCGATCGATTGAAATGGCCTTATCATTATTCTCATCATCGTTTTGGAATTGATCCTTGGTATATCGAACATAGCCTAACTGTGAGTTCATGTCCTGATTAGTCGGTTCCGGGGAATTTCTTGCCGGATCCAGTTCATCTGCAATCTGATCGTTTTTATTCATTGTATTATTTGTCGTGGCACATCCTGTAAGGAATATCGCAGCAGTAAGAAATAGTGTTAGTGTATATAGAAATTTCATCTTTTTTCCTCCTACAAATTAAAGTTTTCCGTTAAAGTTCCTGTTTAGTTTTTATTTTTGTTCCATTTTAGTTACTATTTTAGTTTCTTTAAAAAGCAAAAAATAATGCATGCAATATTTCTGGTTTACGCATCAATTCCTGTGGTAAACTGGAAATAGGCTAAGTGGGGTGAGTTTCTTGATCGAATTGAATGGAAAGAACTATGAAGTCATAGAAGATATAAAAGATGGTTTTCAGGAAGAAGCTTTAAAACTTCGGTATTCCGATATCCTGGCGAAATACGACTATATTGTCGGGGACTGGGGATATGATCAGCTCCGTTTGAAGGGATTCTACAAGGATAAAAATTCAAAGGCGTCGATTGATTCTAAAATTGGCTCATTGGATGATTACTTGCTGGAATACTGTAATTTCGGCTGTGCATATTTTATTTTGAAGAAAGTACCAAAGTAGATAAGAATAAGGACTGGAATTCACGACATCGAACCCAGTCCTTATTTTTATTCCATCGTTTCTTCATCATGAGGAGGATGTGCACCCTCGGCTTGTCTAGGCAATCCATCATGCTGATTCTTATCCGGAAAGACATATGCACTGTCGCGATACTGGCCTTCTAACCACGGGGAGTCCTTTCCAGTAACCTTTTCTTTTTTATGGATGGATGAGCCATAGGAACCTTCTGGGAACTCTTCGGGTATTAACTGATTTTTTTGCCTGTCTACATTACTGAAATCTGAGAATTCCTTGTTATCATCCTTCATCTTTGTTTTGCCACCTTTCTCCACAAAAGGGAGGGATGATTCTGTAATAGTATGTACGGCATTGGAATGTATTATGAAGCCCTAACCAAGTGAAAATGTAAGTGCTCCAAAAAAGCAGCCAATCCAATGGAAAGGCTGCTTTTTCTGATTGTTATTTATAAGTTACTTTTCACAGCGTACATAGCCTCTGTATTTTTTCTCGAGCAGCTTGCCCAGACGGAATAAGGCATCCTCATTGCCATTTGCGCTCATGATTTGAACACTGATTGGCATATTATTCTCATCTAGTCCTATAGGAACAGTTAATGCTGGAAGTCCCCATACGTTGGCATATGCTGCATATGGCATGAACTGCAGAAACGTTTTTCGAACCGAAAAGATTTCCTTAAATACCTGACCGTGAAGTGATGCACCTGAATGGTAGACAGGAAAAATCAGCAAACGATTTTTCAAGTAGCCTGCCAATAATTCATCGCCCTGCTCCAATGTTGCTTCAATTTCACGGATCCGCTTTTTGGAGGGGCGGAACATCTTTGCGCCGATGATAGCCCATGAAAGGTATGGATGTACCTTGGTCCGCTGGGTTAATTTTTCCTTGAAGAAAGAAGTGTAAACATTCGATCGATCATTGTTGTATGCCTCTTTTTCAATTAGCTCGCTACCTTCAACGGACAAGATTTCCTGCCAGATTAAAGAACTGTTTTTGAAATAAGGAGGAATAGCACGCTTTGTTGAATAAGTCTTTTCAAGAAAGGTTTCCAACTGATTCAATAATTCCTTCGTTTTCTCGGATAATGGATAATCGGTATTTCCAGGCAGGATTTCGATTCTAAATTGCTGCAAGGGCTTGGATTTTAAGGATTTACCTGAGAGAATACCATATATTAATTTCATATCCTGTACCGATTTTCCCATTGGTCCGATGGAAAGCATTCGGCTCTGCAGGGGATTGACAGCTTGCGGAAAATGGCCTGCAGAAGATACACTGTACATTCCCGGCCTGAATCCGATAACCCCGTTAAAATGAGAAGGAAACCGGATAGATCCCCCAATATCAGAACCAATGCCAGCAGCAGCTCCACCGACTGCCAGGAGTGCACCTTCACCACCACTGGAGCCACCGGCCGTCCGCTCCAGATCCCAAGGGTTATTTGTTCTGCCGTATAATTTATTATCTGTTTCCTGACAAAAACATAGAGCAGGTGTATTTGTTTTACCCAATATAATAGCGCCGGCATTTTTAAGCAGGCTGACAACCTCTGCATCTTCTTTGGAAATCAGGTCCTGCCGATGCTCGAGCCCGCCAGTCGTTTTCATGCCTAATACATTTAAAGATTCTTTCATACTGATTGGCACACCGTGCAACGGTCCTTTTATCTGATTTTTTTCAAGCATGGCATCGAGTTCCTTCGCTTCTTCCAATGCTTTATCGAAGCGTTCCTCGACCATTCCATTAATCTCCGGATTTACTCTCATAATATGTTCGATATATGTATGAACAACATCCACGCTCGTCAGTTCACCATTTCGGATGGCATTTCCCAAACTGGTTGCATCCATGTCTATGATCAATCTAGCTTCCATTTCCTACCCCTCGTTAAACGTATTGTTAATTTTAAATATATCATGTTTTAGCTTATAATCAATAAAGATTATGATATGATAAAATTATAGGCAGATATTGGGGGTAATATGTATGTATTTTGTAGATCGCAGCAAGATTGAACAAGTGCTATCCTTTATGAAAAAAATATTGAATGAAGTGAAAAAAGAATCATCATATACGGAGTTTAAGGATAAACTAAGCCTGGAGCGAATGGTTCATGTCCTGATTGAATCCACACTGGATGTCGGTAACATGATGATAGACGGATTTATCATGAGGGACCCTGGCAGCTTTGAAGATATCATTGATATCCTTGTTGATGAAAAAGTCTTGCCGCAAGAAGAAGAAGCAGCATATAAATCATTTATCGGGCTTCGAAAAATGCTGATCAATAACTATACAGAAGTCGATCATGCTGTATTGCTTGATAAGATGAATGAACATTTGGATGTTCTGGACCGTTTCAGTGTCCATATTGGACTATACTTGGATAACGAACTTGAAGTAGTGAATGCCTTCTCTAATGAGTGAAGGGTATGATATAAGTTTAGTGAAAAAGAAGATTGAAAATAACTATTTCCACGGGAAGATGAGCAAATCATCTTCTTTTTGGTTCGAGGAGTGTCTTACATGAAGAAGTATAAAGGTTATTTAATTGATTTGGACGGGACAATGTATCGTGGTACGGAATCAATTGAGGGGGCAGCAGAATTTGTGGATGAGCTTTCCGGTAAAGGCATCCCATATTTGTTTGTTACGAATAATTCCTCTAAGACGCAGGAGGATGTATCGAATAAATTAAATTCAATGGGAATTGCCGCATCGCCGGATCAAGTGGTGACAACGAGCCTGGCAACGGCAAACTATATCCGGTCCAGAAAGGAAAATGCTCGCTGCTTTGTTATTGGAGAAGAAGGGCTTGTCCAGGCCCTGGAATCGGCCGGCATGACAATTGCTGAATCGGAGTGCGATTTCGTCGTGACGGGAATCGATCGGCAAGTGACGTATGAAAAATTTACAAAGGCCTGTCTGGAAGTGCGAAATGGTGCACGGTTTATTTCCACAAACAGTGATATAGCTATTCCGACAGAAAGGGGACTGCTCCCGGGAAATGGGGCATTGACATCTGTTGTTACTGTAAGCACAGGGCAGTCACCAACTTTTATTGGTAAACCCGAGGCAATCATCATGGAGGAGGCACTTGCCATTTTAGGGCTAGCAAAAGAAGAAACCTTGATGGTTGGAGATAACTATCATACGGATATAACGGCAGGTATTCATGCAGGTATGGATACTCTAATGGTATTTACCGGTGTCACCCCATTTGAAGAACTGGAAAGATTGAGCATACCGCCAACACATTATGTTCATGATTTAAGAGAATGGATCGGGAGCATGTAAAAGAATTATCGAAAGGGGCAGGATTATCTTTGCTTCTTTGTTGGAAATACTCAGCGTCAATAACAGAAAACACACAGCAGCTTTATGACATCCTTCATAATGAAATTCAGTTTTGGGGAGTCATTGGGAGTGTGCTGTGTGTTTTTTATTTCATATTAGTGTTGGAAAAAGCTATAAAATGACGATTTCATCTTGATGATAAATGTCATGCATCCACTTCATCCAGGTCTTCTGCATCGCTGTGCGCCAATCTGCTGGAGGCCGCAGCGGCTATCGCACCAACAATATCGTCCAGGAAAGTATGAATTTCTCCACTGGATTTGTCATTTAATTTTTTCAGGATTCCCGGTTTTTGTTTATCGATGTAACCAAAATTAGTAAGGCCAATCGATCCATATACATTCACAATAGATAAGGCAATGACCTCATCTACACCATACAGGCCTTCATCAATCTCGATTGTTTTTTGCAATGGCTGAGCAAGTTTTTTCTGTTCAGCGAGAACATCCAATTCAATTCCTGTTAAGATTGCATTTTGCACTTCCCGTTTTGACAGAACACGGTCCACGTTATGACGGCATTCATGCATCGTCAAATTCTCATGGTACTGTGACTGCAAATAATAGACCAGTTCAGCAATATCATCGAGCTCTACACCACGCTGCGTGAGTAACTGTCTTGCCTTAACCTCTAGTTCGCTTTTATTTGTATATTTCTCCATAAGATCACCTTTTCGTTTTTTTAGTTAAATTATCTTTCATCTATTCATACACATGTATTAAAGAAGAAAAAAGGGGTGATTGCTTTGCCTTTACGAGAGATGCTGAATATCCATTATCGTATCCATACGGAAGATAAATTATTTTTAGGCGATAAGGAAGGATATAGACAGGGGGATAGCATCTATTTTACCATTTCAGGAGAGAACAGGGAAACGATACTGTTGGAGCAGGCAGCTCTTTCTTATTATCTAAAGGAAAATGATCTTGAAATGCTGGCAGTACCAATCCCAAACGCGGCAGGGGAATGGTTCACAAATTTTGCGGACAATAGCTGGATGGTCATGCAAGTGCAGCATTTATCCAAACAGAATGGTAAAACAAAAGGAATCCAGTTAGCGGAATTACATCAGACTGGTGCCAGTTTTAACTATGAGCCAAAATCAATTTCCAGTTATGGACAGTGGAAAGAATTGTGGATTGAAAAAATAACCGCGTTTGAAGGTAGAATAGAAAGCAATGCTTGGGAAACGCCATCAGAATATTATAGGCTGCTGATGGATTTCCTTCCATATTTGATCGGAATCAGCGAAAATGCTATCCAATACCTTCAGGAAAGTGAGCGGGAGCAGCGTATCCTCCAGTCGGATCAAGGAACAACGACTTTTATCCGGTATGATGGGAATGCCAATCAAACGATTATTTGGGCAGATCAGCTGATGTATGATCATCCTTCAAGAGACATTGCTGAATATATACGTTCCGTTTTCCTGAAAAATGACCGCCATGAAAAGATTATCCGATTTCTGAATGATTATCAGACCATCTCACCACTTTCAGTATTCGGATGGCGCCTCCTATACGCCCGGTTACTATTTCCAATTCACATCTTTGACTTTATTGAGCGTGGATTTGACTCGCCAAATGAAACTGAATTGCAGCAAATGATTGAGATTCAGACAGACTATCAGAAGCAATTGCGTGATTTTTATAAATTTTCAGGGGTCGATACTGCGCGCTGGGGGATTCCTGTGGTAAACTGGTTGTAAAAGATGTCAAAAGAGGCGATTATATGGGAAAACCAGCCATTTATATTACGAGGAAAGTACCGGAAGATTTGCTGTCGAAGTATGAAAATCAATTTTCAATCAAGATGTGGGAGAAAGAGGATGAAAGGGTACCGAGAGGAATTTTATTAAAAGAGGCTGAATCTGTTGATGGTTTATTGACAGTGCTTAGTGATCAGATTGATGAAGATCTTTTGACAAATGCCGCCAATTTAAAGGTTGTCGCCAATTTGGCGGTGGGGTATGACAATATTGACTTGTCTGCTGCCGATAAACATGGGGTTGTTATTACAAATACCCCAGACGTGCTGTCAGAGACGACCGCAGATCTTGGATTTGCACTCTTAATGGCGACAGCAAGACGGATTGTCGAGGCGAATGAGTTTGTAAAAAAAGATAAGTGGAAAGAATGGGCACCATATTTACTTGCTGGCACAGATATCCATCATCAGACTATCGGAATTCTCGGTATGGGAAGAATTGGTGAAGCTATCGCCAGACGGGCCGCGGGATTCAATATGAACATTCGGTATCACAACCGCTCACGGAAGATGGAAGCGGAAAAGAATTTAGGGGCAGTTTATTCTAGCTTTGAAGATCTGCTGACAGAATCTGATTTTATTGTTTCTGTTGTTCCATTAACCGAAGAGACAGCAAATATTTTTAATAAAAAGGCTTTTGAAATGATGAAATCAAGTGCAATTTTTATTAATATATCACGCGGAGCAGTCGTAGATGAAGCAGCATTGCTAGAGGCATTGAAAAGTGGCGAAATTAAAGGGGCAGGTCTTGATGTGTTCCGTGAAGAACCCGCTGGCTCAGAAAATCCTCTTGTTGGTCTTCAGAACGTTGTCTGTTTACCGCATATTGGATCTGCAAGCGTCGACACCCGTACAACCATGATTAAGCTTTGCTTGGAAAATATAAATGGTGTTATCAGCGGAAATGGAGCGAAGACACCTGTAAAATAGCCCATTAAAAAAGGCAGACAATAACATTTGTCTGCCTTCTGATATATAAAGTTCTTTAGAATACCTGTTCAATCTCTCTTACTCCAGGAACTTCTGCCATCAAGGCACGTTCGATTCCTGCTTTTAATGTAATGGTAGAACTTGGGCAGTTTCCGCATGCACCCATGAGACGAAGCAGAACGACACCATCATCATCCACATCGATTAACTCCACATCTCCACCGTCACGTAGTAAGAATGGACGTAATTTATTCAATACTTCCTGTACTTGCTCTTGCATGATCCACCTACTCCTTTCCATACTTTCATTATAAATTGAATTCGATTAAAAATCTATCTGAAATTATTTATTCATATACGGTCATTTATATTTTATCTTTATATAAAGATTTTGTAAAATAAAAGAAACTACACAAAAAAATGAAGGCAGGACCGTTTAAGTGAAAAATCGAACCATTGAATGAAGCGGTATTCACCGGTTTACAGAAGGGGGTCAGAAAGTGGATAATGAAAAAGTGATGATAACTGTCTATGGGGCAGAGCAGATTTGCGCCAGCTGTGTTGGAGCTCCCGGGTCGAAGGATACATACGAATGGCTGCAGGCTGCAATTGGGAGAAAGTATATTGATGATGCAATTACATATGAATATATTGATATCAATCAGCCTCCCGATGAGGAAAAACACAAACAATTCGTCGAACAGATAGTGGAAGAGGATCTATTCTACCCGATTGTTTTTGTCAACGATGAAATGGTCGCAGAAGGGATACCTCAATTGAAGACAATCTATAAATCCTTGGATAAACACGGCATCCGACTACAGGTATAAAAGAAAGCAGGGAATGATAATGGAAATACCTTTTATCAAAATGCATGGACTTGGTAATAATTATATATATATTGATTTATTTCAGCATCAATTGGATGAAAATCTGCTATCAAATATTGCAGAGAAGGTGTCAAACGTAAATACAGGAATCGGATCAGATGGCATGATATTGATTCATCCCAGTGAACATGCAGATCTTGGTATGAGGATATTCAATAAGGATGGCTCTGAAGGCAAAAGCTGCGGCAATGGGTTACGCTGTACCGCAAAATACGCTTATGAACATGGTATCATTTCAAAAGAAAAATTCACGATTGAAACAAAAGCAAATATTGTGGAGTCGGAAGTTCTGCTTGCAGATGGTCAGGTTCAGGAAATAACAATCAATATGGGAGCACCGCTGCTGCGCCGTATGGACATTCCGATGATGGGTAATGATGATTCACAGGTGGTATCTGAACCATTTATCGTGAACGGCAAGAAGCTGGAAGTGACAGCTGTGTCTATGGGAAATCCTCATGCAGTATTCTTTGTGGATAATATTCATGATGCACCATTGCATGAACTGGGACCTGTAATTGAAAAGGATATGCGATTCCCGGAAGGAGTCAATGTTGAGTTTATCGAAGTGGTGTCAGCCAATGAAATAAATTTCGCCGTATGGGAACGTGGATCCGGTATAACACAGGCATGCGGTACAGGTGCATGCGCATCTGTTGTCGCTGCCATTTTAAATCAACAAGTGAACCGAGATGAGGATGTGATTGTCCATCTTGCCGGCGGAGATCTAACCATTAAATGGGATGAAAAAGGGGATGTCTGGATGACTGGTGGAGCAGATGTGATTGCAGAGGGAGTCTACCAATATCAAATAGTTGAATAACACGATTTCTATTTGTATACTTAGAGTAGTAATAAAAGGAGGAGGTCCGTCATAATGGTCATTAATATTACGGATAATGCCAGCACCCAAATCAAAGAGATGATGAAGGAAGAATCAGAAAATGTGCATTTTCGCTTTGGTATCAAAGGCGGCGGCTGCAGCGGATTATCCTATTCAATGGGCTTTGATTACGATATAAACGATGAACTGGATGTAACGTCTGAAATAAACGGAATACCAGTTGTACTTTTCAACCAGGATATCCCGATCATAGAAGGAACGACAATTGATTTTAAGCAAAACATGATGGGCGGGGGATTCAGTATTGATAACCCGAATGCTATCGTATCATGTGGTTGTGGATCATCCTTCCGTACGGCTACAAACGTAGGCGCACCAGGGGATTGTTAATAGAAACCGGAGTGTAACGAATACGCTCCGGTTTTTTGCTGGAGAAGTATGGAAGCAAGCCCGTGGTCAGTGTGGGTCGAAACGAATGCAGTAGCTCGGGCTGGGTGCGGAGCGTGTGGTGTGCTCGGCGGAGTGTGCTGTTTTGAAGGTGGTTTGCGCATTCGAGGCTTTGATCACTGTCGCACTTGAGTGATTTACTGTCCGAATTCAAGGAAATTCAGGCTGGGGACAACAGTAAAATATCGATCTGAAAGTGATAGCCATTCTTCCATGGAAGGCGCAGATCATGAAAGAAATGATAATCCTGTTCAACGAAGTTCAGGTGGTAAAGCAATGACCGTTCTCCATGATAACCTGCATAAGCGATGCGGAGATCTTCTTCTATACGATTACGTGCGGGATGGTCGGGAGGCAGTCTGCTCAGTAGCGATTCTTTTTAACGAATGGAAAAAGGAAAGGAATAATCTTTCTGATTAAACAATGTATCACTCAATGTATGAATTATATAAAGATTCGCTGTTTCTCTTCCAAGATCCTTCTCTTATAGCAAAGAAATTGAGAATTAAAAACGGAACGGCTGCAGCACTATTGCTTCTATCAAATTTTCGTTCTTTTCATTCCTTTCTTTCTTTCTTTCTTTTTAACTTGCAGCTGATAAAAAAAAGACCTCCCAGTGCCCGAGGCTGCTGAAAGGTCTGTCTCCAGTAAATTTGTAGCCCTTAAAACATGGCTGTAGAATGCTTTGGCTGAATACGTGCTTTTGGATCGATATAATTTTTGGCATTATTAATGGCTGTTGGACCTTCGCCGAAGCCCGTTACAATCAATTTGACTTTTCCTTCATAGGTGCAAATATCACCTGCTGCGTATATTCCTGGGATATTTGTTTCCATTTTTGTGTTGACAAGGATGCTGTTTTTTTCAATGTCAATTCCCCATTCCTTGATTGGACCAAGACTTGAAATAAAGCCATAGTTGCAGATAATATCATCTACTTCAAGTTCCAGTTTTCTTTCACCCTTTACTTCATCGAGGATGATCTTGTCAATTTTATCGGAAATGATAATGTCTGAAGGTGTAAATGGTGTCAGCACCTCTACAGAAGATGCCATTAATTGCTCCACACTATGTTCATGGGCACGGAATTGATCGCGGCGATGAACGAGTTTAACACTTTTTGCAACCTTCTCCAGCATGAGAGCCCAGTCAACAGCAGAATCTCCGCCGCCTAGCAGTACGACATTTTTGTCTTTGTACTGGTCCATGTCTTTGACATAATAATGCAGATTTTTGCCCTCAAAGCTTTCACTTTCACCGAGATTAAGCCGGCGTGGCTGGAATGCACCGTTTCCGGCAGTAATGATGATGGTTTTTGTATAATGAACTTCTCCTGTACTGGACGTCATTTTAAAGGAATTATCTTCAAGGCGTTCCAATTTGTCCACTGCCTGTCCAAGTACAATTTCCGGATCGAACATACTTGCCTGTTCCTCGAGCCTGTCCACGAGTTCTTGCGCCCGGACCTTTGGAAATCCTGCGACATCATAAATATATTTTTCCGGATACAGGGCAGTCAATTGTCCGCCTGTATGTGGTAAGCTCTCAATAATTTTGACACTTGCCTGGCGCATTCCACCATAAAAAGCAGTGAATAATCCTGTAGGACCAGCACCAATAATAGTAATATCATATATTTTTTCAGACATAGCAAACCCTCATTTCTATCAATAAATTTTCCATTCCCATCGTACCACAAACCCTGAGAGCATGGTATTATTGCAAACTTTTTTAAGACCGATCCTATATTTTGAAAACAATTAAAATTGGAAAAGAGGGCTTTGGGGTTGAATTACTTATGCAGAAAGGCTAATATGGGTAGGTATATTTTACAGAATGATTACAAATAGATGATAATTTGGTTACTTTTAATATATTGATAGGTTGTTTGCAAATAAGGACATCAGAGAAAGAGAATGATGGAAACAGAAAATGGAGTAGTGAGAAATATGAAAAAACCACATATAGTTATCCTGGGAGCGGGATATGGAGGGATGATGACTGCTGCAAAACTGCAAAAGAGCATGAAAGCAAATGAAGCAGTCATTACCCTCGTTAACAACAATGATTACCATTACCAGACGACATGGCTGCATGAAAATGCTGCAGGAACACTTCATCATGAGCGCACTAAAATTAAGATTAAGGATGTCATTGATTCGAGAAAGATTGAGTTGGTATTGGATGAGGTTATATGTATTAAGCCAGAAGAGAAATTGGTCAAGCTGGCGAAGCAGGAACTGACATATGATTATCTCGTTATTGGATTGGGGTTTGAACCAGCAACATTTGGAATTCCTGGACTTGAAGAAAATTCATTTAGCATTGGAAACATAAATAATGCCCGTGCTATCAGGGAGCATCTTGATTATAATTTCGCCAGTTATCATAATGAGTCGGAGAAGAATGCTGCCCGTCTTAATATTGTAATCGGCGGAGGGGGATTTACTGGAATCGAATTTGCCGGGGAATTGGCAAATCGTATACCTCAGCTTTGCAAGGAGTACGATATCGAGAAAACCCAAGTGCGTTTAATTGTCCTTGAAGGAGCATCAACGGTTCTTCCAGGATTTGATGAGAAGCTTGTAGCCTATGCCATGAACTCATTGGCTTCAAGAGGCGTGGAATTCATTAATGAGGCACTATTGCAAGAATGCAACAGTGACAGCATTGTTTTTGAAAAGGACGGAAAACGGACGGAACTTCCAACGATGACTACCATTTGGGCTGCAGGAATTCGTGCAAATACAGTTGTGGAGAAATCAGGATTCAGGACAAATAGCGGCAAAGTGGAGGTACAAAGCGACATGTCTACTCCAGACTTTGACGATGTTTTCGTGATTGGTGATTGTTCGCTCATCTTGGACCATGACACCGGGAGACCATTACCTTCAACTGCCCAAATTGCAATACAGCAGGCAGAAATCGTTGCACATAATGTAAAGGCAAAGGTTAGAGGCTGGAAACTGAAAACATTTGTGCCCAACCCTCTCGGAACAATTGCATCACTAGGAAATGATGATGCAATTGCTGTCGTTTCAGGCCGCCGATTATTTGGCTGGAAGGCATCGGTCATGAAGAAAATGAGTGATAACCGCTATCTTCTTAAGCTTGGTGGTCTTGGTCTTTTGATGAGAAAAGGTAAGTTTAATTTCTTTTATTGATATTTAGTTTGGACAATAAAGCAAAGGCAGGCGTACTGCCTTTGCTTTTCCATTGTTTTATTATAGAATTACAGATGTAACTTTACATAGAAAAAGCGAGAGGAGCTATCGCAATGATTCAGTTAATCGTATCCATTATGCTTTATTTGGTTATATTTTTTGGAATAGCTTTTATTCTGAATATGCTTTTAAGGCAAACATGGCTTATGTCATTTCTTTACCCATTTGTTGTAATCATAATCGTTGATAATATCTCCACACTGGAATATTTTACAAATACTGGAGAATCTTTCAATCAATTGGGAGCAAAAATCACTAGTTTAGAAGTTGCAGACGTCCTTATTTTAGCTTCTGGTCTAATTGGAACGATTGTTTCTGGTATCGTCATTAAATTTTTGAGGAAGAGCGGATATCAAATGTTTTAATGATTGATGAATAAAATTTTAATAGATTGGAAATGATGACATCCAAGAGGTGTTATTTATGAAAATCAAAAATTTTATTTGGCATGTCGGAATGCTGACGCTGATTATGGTTCTATTTTTTCAGGCAGCCACATCCGTCCAGAACGTGGAATGGAGCGAAAGAAAGGCTGCAGCAGCAAGTGTTCAGCTTGATAAACTAACCGCTAAGGAAACACCGGAGTACAGACAAAGCGCATTAAAAGCAAAGGGCTTGAATATTGCCAAGACAAAGCAAAAGTACATTTCAAGCGACGAGATAGATGGACCTAAAACAATTGAAGAAGCAATCGATTTCCAGCAGTTTCCAACGGCAACCGTTTCAGCTACAGGATATACAGCCGGAGTGGAATCGACCGGCAAAACAGCTGATCATCCGGAATATGGCATCACATATTCAGGTGTGAAGGTGAAACGAGACTTGTATTCTACTATTGCAGCAGACTTGGACGTCTTTCCAATTGGAACGATCCTGTGGGTGCCTGGATATGGTTATGGTGTGGTTGCAGACAAGGGCAGTGCCATCAATGGCAATAAACTTGATTTATATTACCCTACAGTTGATGATGTCTATGCGAAATGGGGGAAAAAAGAGCTCGAGGTCTATATCGTGGAAATGGGCGATGGAACCCTGTCGGAAGAACAATTAATGCAACTGAATGAAAATGAAGCACTGCAGGTATTCAGACAGCAAATCAATGAAAGCTAAAATCCAGAACAGTGAAGAAAAAATGGCTCCCAGAGATGGGGGCCATTTTTTAATGGAATAGCGGAAAGAGCAGAAAAGCTATAAGAACACCTGTCAATCCGCCAAAAAACACTTCGATTGGCTGATGGCCGAGCAATTCTTTCAATTCCTGGCGTTTCTCATATTCTTCCTTTTTATTCCATCCCTTCGCACTTTCAGTGAAAAATTGAAAGTCCTTGATGAGGCGGTTCAGAACGGCAGCATGTTCCCCGGCCTGTCTTCGTACTCCAGATGCATCAAACATCGTAATGACACTGAAAATACATGCTAATGCAAAGACACTTGATGTAACACCTTCGACAATTCCAATGGCAGTTGCTAATGCTGTTACAGCAGCAGAATGACTGCTTGGCATGCCTCCAGTACTGAAGGCTAGGCCAGGTTGAAATTCTCTGGTAAATAGCAACTTGATGGGAATCTTAACTACCTGTGCAAATATAATTGCCGTTAATGCTGCCCACAAGGGGAAATTGGAAAACAAAGCCATAAGCAAAATACATCCTTCCTGCTGCTTCATCCTGATTGAATACCGTCTAAGCACGGTTTATCTCCATGTATTGGTGTTATTTTACCATACCACTATGGGGAGGTAAACGGATGTCTAAGACTGCTTGGAAATTTAAACTAAACTCCTGTATTTTTTAGTGTAGCAGGGATTCTTTTCACCAGTTTTACCATAAAAAACGCAGCACAGACCGATAATACAGCATCTTTTAGAATAAAGGGGACCATCCCTGCCCACGCAATCATATAAGTGACATCGAGTCCAAGCCATGTGTTCATGGCGAGATACATGTAGGATACCCCAATCAGATAATTGACAAACAAACCAATCATAGTCGTCCATGTATAGTAGGCGATTGACAGGGCAGGGCGGCTTTCGGTGAGCCATCCTACCACATATGCGACAAAAATAAAGGAAATGATGAATCCGCCGGTCGGGCTGATCAGGGCAAAGAATCCTCCCTTCATTCCAGCAAATACAGGTACACCTGCCGCACCAATAAGCATATAGACGATCATTGCAATGGCACCCAGCCTTTTGCCGAGCAGCATTCCTGCTAATACTGCAAAGAATGTTTGCAGTGAAACTGGTACGGTAGCTCCACCGATTGGAATAGTCAGAAAAGGAAACCAGACGGCAATATTTGCTCCAATGACCATAAGACATACAAATAATGCACCGTATGTTAAATCAATAGGTCGTAATTTCTTCATGTTCTCTTCCCCTTTTTATTTTGGCTGTTTTCTTATAGATTGTTGTTTTACATTAAAGATATAAACCGCGTTACTGATAGACGCAGGTGCATCTAGCGGGGGCTTAGCGTCTTCGCTTTTTCTGTAGACAAAAAAGCCAAAGTAAATTACCTCATTCTATGATGCTCTGTCAATTATTTATAGCAATTATAGTGTGGTATTCCCCACTCCGGAAATACACTGCGCTTTCCGCGGGCTCGCGCTAAGCCAGGGTACGACTTGCGTTTACTTCCTTGTTCCCTTGCACCGAGGAAGCCTGCTTCGAAGCGTTGCTGGAAGACGTAGGTGCATCTAGTGGGGTCTTAGCGTCTTCGCTTTCCCGCAGGACAAGGAAGGCTACGGCAGCTTAACACCGCACGCAGAAATTGCGAATGCAATTTCAAGGAGTCTCCGTGTATTTCCTCCGCTATGATTTGGTTTTCTGAGTCAAATAACTGATATTCATTATTAAGCTGATTGATTGTAGTGCAGGGACAGTCGACTCCAGCGGGAAAAGCAACAGCTGAAGATCCCGCAGGAAGTGGGTTTCTTCCGAGGAAGCTGAAGCGTTGCCCGCGGAAAGCGACTGCCCGGAACGGAAATCGACCGGAGCAGTTATCGGGTTTACTGAGTGCTTTCTTTATAGAATAAATCCATAAAAAATTTGAGATGGTTGGTAGAAGCCAAGAAGCTGAAGCGTTGCCCACGGAATTCAACTGCCCGGAGCGGAAATCTATCCTCTGCTGTTACATCGCAGTTTCCATCAAATGCAAAGTTCAGAATGCACAATACTTAAGAAAAAGCCTTTATTTTTGATAATAATCGGTTAGGGGAATAATGTCAACCTAATTTAAAAATAGGGTGACAATCAAAAGCAGACTGCCCAATTCTGGACAGTCTGCCGGCATAATTCATTATTTGATGATTGCTTCCAACGCGATTTCCATCATTTCGTTG
This sequence comes from Oceanobacillus massiliensis str. N'diop, assembly GCF_000285495.1. GTDB lineage: Bacteria > Bacillota > Bacilli > Bacillales > Amphibacillaceae > Oceanobacillus > Oceanobacillus massiliensis. The sequence continues at coordinate 49,036 of NZ_HE610976.1, read as the reverse complement.
AAAGTTGTCTGTCTTTCTTCAGCCGTAGTTTCTTCTCCGGTGATGACATGGTCAGATACGGTCAGCACAGATAATGCCTGGCGTCCGTATTTTGCAGCCAAGGTATAGAGTGCAGTTGATTCCATCTCGATTGCAAGCACTTGATATTTAGCGAGCAGTTCATTGACTTCCTTAGCATTGTCGCGGTAGAATGTATCACTTGTAAAGACATTCCCGACACGTAGACGAAGTCCTTTTTCTGTTCCGGCGTCATAGGCATTTTTAAGTAAATCGAAATTGGCAAGTGGTGCATAGTCCATGCCATTAAAAATCAATTGGTTCATTTTGGAGTCAGTTGTAGCTCCCTGTGCCAAAATCACATCGCGGACTTTGACATCTTTTTGAATGGCACCACAAGTACCAACCCGAATCAATTTTTTTACATCATAGCTTTGGATCAATTCATTAACATAAATGGAAATGGAAGGGACACCCATCCCAGTGCCTTGTACAGAGACACGTTCTCCTTTATATGTACCGGTGTAACCATACATTCCCCGTACTTCATTGTACAGCGTTGGATCCTCCAGAAAAGTTTCAGCAATATACTTTGCACGGAGAGGATCTCCCGGCAAGAGAATCTTGTCAGCAATTTCGCCTTGTTTAGCACCTATATGAACACTCATTGTACTTCCTCCTTGTTTCATCAAACGTAACTATTCAAAATAAAGTTACCACACCAACTGCCTAAAGACAACTATCCTCCTCGGCTAAGATTTCATGTTCTTACTGTTTACTAGGAATGTTTTGTATCACAGGAAAAAGCAGCAACGGCCGACTATCCCTTTAATCATCCGCTTTCCGCTCCGGTCGCTTTCGCATTCCTCAGAAGCAAGTCCGGCTTCTTATGGAATTTCAGTGCGAGCCCGCTGAAAGCACAGAGTATTTTCAGAGGTGGGTGAAGCTTATCATCAAATTTCATCAGTTTATAGATTTATCGCCGTATGTTCTATTTTCTTCGGCAAAAACAGTAATCTTTAAGAAAACAGTCATTTTTTAGAGATATTTGTTTCATAAATGATTGAAATTGTATATAATATACTTAGGTTTATGTGAACCAATTAACAGGAATGGTTTAAAGAATAAACAAATATAGCGAATAGATTTGGAAGGATGAGACAAAATGAAAGCACAAACATTTACGATTACAGCTGAAACTGGGGTTCATGCGAGACCTGCAACTTTGTTGGTTAACAAGGCTGGACAATATGATTCTGAGGTAGAGGTATCCTATAAAGGCAAAAAAGTGAACCTGAAATCAATCATGGGTGTTATGTCACTTGGAATTCCTAAAGGTGCTGAAATCGAAGTTATTGCTGAAGGTAATGACGAAGAAGAAGCATTGAACGGTATTGCAGAGGTCATCAAAGAACATTTAGGTGAATAATTTACGAAAGCTAGAGTTCATATTATGTTCTCTAGCTTTTTTATTTTTTGCGGCATCTTTACAGTTGATGCTGAAGTTTTAATAATACATTTGATAATACTGCTTTTCCAGACCATCCAATTTTTTCAGGGATGCTGCTCCAAATTCATTCTCCTCTGCTTCCAACTTTTGCCTGTAACTTGCGACTGCCTGCTTTAGGGAACTTCCATATGCTGGTATCTGTTCGTTAAACGAATGAACGGCAGCTTTTTTGACATTCATCTTTTCGTGGAATGCAAGGGCCTTACGCTGATGGAAAAAGACATCCTCCAGCTTGCCGTAATTGTGAAGATCACCCTGCAGCGGATGTTTAATAACGGCAAGTACTTCAATCAGATAATTCTGTCCGCGGTCCTCTTTAACTTCTCCGATATATGTGCCTGAATGATAATGTGCTTTTACAATTTCTCCAATTGCGGCTTCTGTCATAAATATCACTCCCCTTTGCTACATTGTGCCAAAAATTCAACAGATTGGCGAACTTTTTACGTTGCATCGGGAAATTTGCTATAATGGACATAGAAGGATGTGAAGCTATTATGATGCCATTTCTTTATTTTCCGGAAGATAAATCGGAATATATTCCAGCTGTGATAACACTTGCGATCTTTATGATTTTAGCTGTGATGGCTTTATATTTTATGATAAAAAAATCCAGAAAAGATGAACAGGATTTTAATCAGCAATACAATCAGCAATTAGATCAAGTCAACGACACAAATAAATCGAATCATTAAGCCGAGTCTCCTTATTTTTGTTAAAAGATAGGGAGGCTTTTTTGGTTAGTTTATCTCTTATTTGCAGATACTTAGAAAAAGAATGCAAAAGGAGCTGGCAATATGCGTTTTCTTATTTTTATTCTCATTTCCTTATTGGCAGCGTGTCAGCCGGACAGCCCAACAAGTCAAAAAGTGGAAATGTACAATGCCTCCGGCGATATGGTGGGAACAGCAACTTTGAATGAGCAGAATGACGGGGTAGGAATCGAACTTAAACTAGAGGGGCTTACACCTGGATTTCATGGGATACATGTACACGAATTTCCAAAATGTGAAGGACCTGATTTTACAAGTGCAGGCAATCACTTCAATCCGGAAGGGAAGGAGCATGGATTAATGCATCCGGATGGTCCCCATCTGGGAGATCTGCCTAATATCGAAGCAGATGCAGGTGGTCTTGCAAATGCAGAACTGATGCTTGCAGGCGCGACACTGCTCGACGGGAAAAATTCGCTTTTGAATGAGGAGGGCGTATCATTGGTTGTACATGAAGGACAGGATGATGGGGTCACTCAGCCAAGCGGGGAGTCGGGAGTAAGAATTCTCTGCGGAGAGATTAAAAAAGATAATGATAGCGGCACATCCGAAGAGTCGCCAACAGACCCAACAGAGTTTAATGAAGAACAGGAAGAAGAATAGGTGTCTGCAAGGCCATGCGCTAGCAGCCTAAATAAAAATGCAGCAGCCGAAGCTGCTGCATTTTAAATGGAATTTACCGCTTTTATGATACGGTTTACACCCTCTTCAAGTGTTGCGCGTGGGCAGGCAATATTAATTCGCATGAAATGCTCGCCTTCTTCTCCATAATCGACACCGGCATTTAGACCAACTCTGCCTTTTTCAATCATGAATTTTTTTAATTCCTTACTATCCATCTCCAGTGCACTGCAATCAATCCATAGTAAATAGGTTCCCTCTGCATGGATGACTTTAAGTTTGGTATTTTTTTCAAACATCTCCTTTACGTAGCTTGCATGGCTATCAAGTATTGTAACGAGTTCGTCAAGCCATGCTTCCCCATGCGTATAGGCTGCTTCAAGTGCTGTGTTGCCCATCGTATTTAACATATTATGGAATCCCTGCTTATTGAATATGTTGTCCAGTTTTTCCCGATTGTCCTTATTCGGTGTGATGACATACGATGCATCAAGCCCAGCCAGATTAAAGGTTTTAGAGGGAGCCATACACGTAATAGTCTGGTTCGCAATTTCCTCTGAAAGGGATGCTATTGGATAATGCTTCTGACCCGGAAATATAAGATCGCTGTGTATCTCATCGGATAAAATGATAACATTATATTTTAGGCAGAGTCTTGCTATTTCCAGCAGCTCTTCCTTTTTCCAAACCCTGCCGACAGGATTGTGCGGTGAACATAAAATAAAGGCCTTTACACCGGTTTTTAACTTCTCTTCAAAATCGTCAAAATCTATCATATAATAGTTGTCCACATTCTTGAGCGGATTCTTCACAACGATTCTGTCGTGTTCTGTAATAACATTGTAGAACGGATTATAGACAGGAGTTTGGATTAGTATCCTGTCACCTGGTTCGGTAAAAGCCTGTACAGCCATATGTAAGCTTGTTACGACACCTGGACTGTAGGAAAGCCATGTTTTATTTATGGACCATTGATGTCTTTTCTCAAGCCAATTAATAATGGAACCAGATACATCATCATCGATAACGGTATAACCATAGATACCATGCTCCGCACGTTTGATTAAGGCGTCATTTACTTCTTTCGGTGCTTTAAAATCCATGTCTGCAACCCACATTGGATGGACATCCTCAGACTGGAATATTTCCTTCAGCATATCCCATTTAACAGATCTTGTGTTTCTTCGATCAAAGATTTCTTCAAAGATACTCATCATCATCCTCCTCGTGTTCATTATTGCTATTATAGCGAAAATACATAAAAAAAAGCAAAGCGCTGATACGCTTTGCCTACAGGGGGAATACGAGAAAGTCTTACAATTATAGTATTACCCCGTCCGAAATAATATAAACAATCTTTTTTACTTTTTTAATAAATATGGAACTTTTTCATTTATTATTCCATACAAAGAGAATTATAAGAGAGATTTAGAATCAATTAACGTTATTACAAACGTTTTTCCAATTCTTCTTTTTCTTTTTCAAATCCAGGTTTTCCTAGCAATGCAAACATATTTTTCTTGTATGCTTCCACGCCTGGCTGGTCAAATGGATTGACTCCAAGCAAGTATCCGCTGATTGCACAAGCTTTTTCAAAGAAATAGACCATATATCCGAATGTATAGGCATCAAGTGCAGGTACTTCCACAATCAGATTTGGTACATCACCATCCGTGTGGGCAAGCATTGTACCCTGGAATGCTTTATCATTTATCTCGTGAATTGTTTTTCCGGCAAGATAGTTCAAGCCATCTGAATCATTTTCTTCAGCTTCCAATATCAATTCTTTTTTTGCACTGTTGACATGAAGCACTGTTTCAAAGATATTGCGACGGCCTTCCTGAATATATTGTCCCAATGAATGAAGATCTGTTGTGAAATTAGCGGAAGAAGGATAGATAGCTTTCTGATCTTTTCCTTCGCTTTCGCCGAATAACTGTTTCCACCATTCAGAGAAATATTGCAAGCTTGGCTCATAATTAATAAGCAGCTCGGTTACCTTCCCTTTGTTGTACAGAACATTTCTAACTGCAGCATATTGATATGCCGGATTTTTTTCTAGGGATGGCTCGGCAAAATCATTCATGGCATCTTTTGCACCTTGCATCATGTCATCAATCGAAATCCCGCTCACTGCAATTGGCAGCAGACCAACAGCGGTCAGGACGGAATAACGGCCGCCGACATCATCAGGAATGACAAATGTTTCATATCCTGCCTCATCTGCAGAGGTTTTTAATGCGCCTTTTGCCTTGTCGGTCGTTGCATAGATACGGCCTTTAGCTTCTTGGGCACCATATTTTTCTTCTAGGTATTTTTTAAAGATGCGGAAAGCTACAGCAGGTTCTGTTGTTGTTCCGCTTTTTGATATCACATTAATGGAAAAATCACGATTCTTCAGTATGTCAAAAAGCTCGCTGATATAAGTGGAACTTAAATGATGGCCGACAAAAATGATTTGCGGCACTTTGCGTTCCTCTTTAGATAGCAGGTTCTGGAATGAATGGTTAAGCATTTCAAGTGCTGCGCGTGCACCAAGATAGGAGCCGCCAATCCCGATTACAAGCAGGATATCGGAATCGCCTTTGATTTTTTCTGCACTCTTTTTGATTCGGGCATATTCTTCCTTATCATAGTTTTCCGGTAAATCAATCCAGCCAAGAAAATCATTGCCGGCACCCGTTTTTTCATGAAGCATATGATGAGCTGCTTCAACGAATGGGCTCAGGTTTTCGACTTCCTGTTTATTAAAAAATTTCAATGCTTTATCATATTTAAATGATACATGTGTCATGGTTATCCTCCTTGTAGCTGCAGTAATTATACAACTTTACTTTAAGCTATTGGAATTGTAATATCAAGAACAATGCTAGTTTCGGGGAAAATAGTTGATTTGGTGTTTGGGAAAAGGGAGGAAAAACAGAAAAAAAGAGGCCTACTCTGGTATGTCATTTCACCAGGTATGCCTCGTTCTTTTTACTTCTTTTCAGATTGGTCGATCCATTCTTGAAGCTTGTCTTTCAAAGTATTGAAACCAGCTGTATCATTTTCCTGTTTGAAAGCAGGTTGTGATTTTTTAGCTTTTGCTGCAGGTTTCTTCGGTGCTTCTTCTGTAGCGCGAATAGAAAGAGATACTTTATTTCTTGCATCATCAACATTCATCACTTTTACTTTAACGTCGTCTCCAACTGATAAATGTTCGTTGATATCTTTAACATATCCGTGTGTGATTTCTGAGATGTGAACCAAGCCTTGATTTTCTTCGTCTAATGCAACGAATGCTCCGTATGGCTGTATTCCTGTAACTTTTCCGTCTATTATTTGACCAGCTTCAAATTTGTTAGTCATGCTGAACAACTCCTATACCAATATTCGATTCTTTATACACAATATATTATTATAGCACAATAACTTTAATCTAGCTAGAAGTAAATTTACCATTTCGTTAATGATATAAGAATATCACCTTTTAATAGAAGGAAGTTTGCCTTTGGGTGGATATAATGCTCATTTTCACGAATGATTCCGATTAGCAGTCTGCCTTTAGCCAATAGATGATTTAATGCCGTCTGATACGTCTTATTCTCACATTCGACCGGAAGCGTAATATGTGAGAACTGCTGTTGGACCAGTATCTGAATCACATCTTCAAATGGTGTAGCGGATTTGCTGTGGGAGAGTTCATGAAAAAATAAACCGCTCATAAAGTCATTGGAACGGATGATTGTCGAGGCTCCTGCCCGCAAAGCATTTTCAATCTGAATGCGAGAGAGGATCTCTGCAATGATTGGTATATCTTTGTTATTGCCCCGTGCTGCAATTGTTGCGAGTATGGTGTAATTATCTGCCTGGCGTTCATTCTTGGCTATATCGGCGCTAATCAGGACACGGGCGGCATAAGCGATATTAGCTTTAGCCAAAACGCTGTCCTCGGTTGCATCTCCATGAATGAAATGGACCGGAAAATCAGTAAAACTTATATGCCGCAGCGTCCTATCAATTAGCACCATACGCATGCTGGGATACTTTTGTGCAACAATATCGATCAATTGCCTTGTTCTTTCATTCCAGCCGATGAAAATATAATGGTTGCTTCCCCGGAAAGGAAGTCTTCCATATTCAAGATCCTGCTCACGCTTTACCGTAGCTGCTGACAGAGATGTAATATAGAAGGCAAGCAGTCCTCCGCCAGACAATATCAGCAGAATGCCGACAATTCTTCCTGTGGGGGTCAATGGGACATAATCGCCATATCCAACTGTTGCCCCGGTCACAAAAGCCCACCAGATGCCATCGAATATAGATGGGAACTGAGCAGGTTCTGTTAAATGGATCAGTAGTCCGAAGAAACTCATGAGGAGGAAAATGGTAATCAACAGCTTAACAGCGGTTGGAAGACGGAAATAGATATGTTTCAGTAACCGAATGTACATAGCTTCACCTGTGTAATGGATTTTTCATTAGTATGTGCGAAAGTGGGGGAAAGGTATACAGAGTTGTGATTGCATACAAGCAGTAGCGGATCGGTTTTCTTCCCGAAATTTGATATCAGCGGTTGGAGTATACTCTTCCAATCGCTGAATTGGATTGTTATTGCAATACTTCCTTTAAGCTCCCGTAAACGTCTGACCAGAACTCGGTATGATCCCGATATGATTTAGTCATGAACAGATGGACTTCACTGGATTTTTCTTTGAAGTCTTCTGCATCCTGTGGAGGCAGTTTGCTGCGGGAGTGATCGACAAATTCCTGGACTCTGGCTGCACGTGGACCCCATTTGGCTGTTTCATTTCCGTTTTCGTCAATAAAAATAAAGATCGGAATGGAACGAGATTTACCGTTTGTTAGATATTGATCCATTAGTTCGAGATTCTGATCCCGTAAAAGCATTTTCACTTGAATATCAGCCGCTTCTGAAATCCTTAATAGAATGGGGATGTTCAGCATGGCATCTCCACACCAGTCTTCAGTGAGAACTATTGCCCTGAGATTTTGATTTCTAATTTTCTCGAAAAATGCTTCATCATTCGGAATGGTAAAGTTGTCATAAATATAGAGAAAATCCTCTTTATGCTTTTCCAATGACTCAATGTAAAGATCGGGAATCATACCTTTTTCAAACCATTCATTCAGATTCATATCAAAAACACTCCTCATTCCAGCAAGATAGAAAGCTTGTACTGAAAGTTTACCCATAATCTAGTAACGAGTAAACAAAACTGCTCTTCCATGCTATGATGGAGCTAAATAAGGAGGAAGTATCATGTCAAAAGTAAACCAGAACTTTTTAATGGAACTCTTGAAAACACCATCACCGTCAAGTATGGAAATGGAAATTCAAAAGAAGTGGATGAATTATGTGAAGGATTTTGCAGATGAAATCAGGACGGATAATGCAGGAAATGCTATTGGCATTTTGAATCCTGAAGCTCCATTTAAAATTTTGCTTGCAGGGCATTGTGATGAAATTGCGCTTGTCGTGAACCGAATTGATGAGAGTGGTTACCTGCACTTTGATAAAATGGGTGGAATTAATCCAAAAGCAGCAGTAGGCATGATGGTAACCGTGCTAGGGTACAGTAAAACAGTGACAGGGGTCATAGGAGTTAATGCACAGCATCATGGGGGACTAAAAAACGATTTTGGTTTGGAAGACCTCTTTATCGATTGTGGATATAAGTCAAAAGAAGAAGCAGTGCAAGATATACAAATCGGTGATTTATGTGTCTACAAAACGGAGCCGGAGATTCTTATGGACCGCTATGTCGCAGGACGCGGACTCGATAACAGAACCGGTGCATTTATAGTAGCGGAAGTTCTAAAACGCCTATCGGAAACAGACATCAATGTCGGTGTATATGCTGCCAGCACAGTTAATGAAGAGACCAATTTGGGTGGTGCGTACTTTGCAGCTGCAGGAATTGAACCAACCATGGCCATCGCCTGTGATGTGACTTTTGCCACAGACTATCCGGGAGTCAATAAAGATAAATACGGAGATATCACGCTTGAGGGTGGGCCGGTACTTGCAAAAGGAGCACCAATTAATATTAAGATCAATAAATTGCTGGAGCAAGCTGCCAAGAAGCTGAATATGGACGTTCAATATGAACTGACCCCAAGAATGACAGGAACAGATGCCGATAAAATGCGGCTGACAGGCAAGGGAGTGCCGGTTTCCCTCGTATCATTGCCATTACGTTATATGCATTCCCCAGTGGAAACAGCAAGTCTTGATGATATTGAAGAAGAAATTGAACTAATGGTAACAATGATTGCTGATATGACCGGAAAGGAGAGTTTAAATCCGCTCGAGGATTAGAAATAGGACCTGCAATTTCCCGTCCGGAGAATTGCAGGTATTTTTATGCAAAAAACACATCTAGTTAAAAAGATTCAGTGATACACAATCTAGTACATTAACCCCGCTTAATCATGGCTGCTGACTTGAATGGTTACGGTCAATAGTCCTGTTTTTCCTCTTTTCAGAAAACGATTCCCCCCAAAAAAAGATTTCATTAGTCATTTTGATGCATTTTTTCTTTTTCACTTCCGCAAAAGGAAGGTAAACAAGCCAGAAGACCTGATAAATCATGAAAAATGGCTATTTTGAGATTGAACACAATCCAGAAAAATTCCTACTTATCTATCAATTTAGAAAATTCGGATTTTATTCGACTCCGTTCGACATGAATACTCATTACACTCAACTATAATTGTTTTAACAACGAGATTCTACATACACACCGCAATTGCTCGAAAATCGACATGATTTTTTGAAAAGGAGGTTACGGTGTTTTTTGTATGCAAAGATGTCGTATTTTGAGCTTGTGAGGGAGCATGGTTTCAAAAATTGAGGGGAGGAAAAAAATTGAGACTGAAGAAAAAGCGCCAAGTAAAAGCCTTTAGTATTGCAGCATCATTTTTAATGACATTTTCTCTAATTACACCAGGGCTCACACTAGCTGAATCAAACAGTAAGGCAAGCTATTCTCTAAATGATTCCAATAAGGTTTCCGAAGTTAAACTTAGTGAGCGCCTGCTGACGAAATTTAAAGACGACAAAAAAGTTACTTTCCTTGTTAAATTTAAAGAATCAGCTGATGTAGAGAAGGCAGTCGCTGCAGCAAAGGAGAGTGCAAAAAAGTCTAGTCTTTCTGCACAGAAGACAGAACATATTCAGCGGTCTGCGGTTATTTCAGAACTGAAAGAAACAGCCTTGACATCACAGCAGGAGGTTAAGGCATACTTGGAGACAGAAATTGAAAAAGGGAATGCAGAAGCTCTCAAATCCTACCATATTGTCAATGGTATGGCAGTTACTGCGACAAAGGAAGTAGCAGAAAAGATAGCTACATTTGCCGATGTAGAAAAAATCCTTCCGAATGAAACGCGTGAACTCAATACGACAGTATCCAAAGACACAGAAGCTCCAAAATCCGATATCGCTAATGTGGAATGGAACGTTGATCGTGTTGGCGCACCTGGAGCTTGGGATATGGGATTTGATGGTTCAGGTGTCGTTGTAGCAAGTATTGATACCGGTGTTCAATATGATCACCCAGCACTTGCAGAAAAATATCGCGGGTATGATGCAGCTACAGGAGAAGTTGATCATACGTATAGCTGGTTTGATGCAACTGCGGGCGAAGGAACACCCTATGACGATCAAGGCCATGGAACGCATGTGACAGGAACAATGGTCGGCAGTGAGCCGGATGGAACGAACCAGGTTGGTGTTGCTCCCGGCGCAAAATGGATTGCTGTTAAAGCATTCACTGCAGCGGGCGGAACAGATGCTGATTTACTGGAAGCGGCTGAATGGATTCTGGCTCCAAACGGTGATGCTTCGATGGCTCCAGATGTTGTAAATAACTCATGGGGCGGCGGACCAGGTCTTGATGAATGGTATCGCGACGTTGTCATTGCATGGAGAGCGGCAGATATCTTCCCTGAATTTTCTGCCGGTAATACAGATCTATTTAACCCAGGAGGGCCTGGATCGATTGCTAACCCTGCAAACTATCCGGAATCTTTTGCAACCGGTGCGACAGATATCGATGATAACCTAGCATCCTTTTCTTTGGAGGGACCTTCACCATATGAGGGGGATATCAAGCCGGATATATCTGCTCCTGGCGTGAATATTCGTTCTTCCGTCCCAGGCGGCAATTATGAAGGGGGATGGAACGGCACGTCCATGGCAGGTCCTGCTGTTTCGGGTGTTGCTGCGCTACTGATTCAGGCAGATGCAAGCCTTTCGATTGAAGAATTGGAAGAAATCCTTACAACTACAGCACAGCCACTAACTGACAATGAATATCCGGAGTCTCCTAATATGGGATTCGGCTATGGTTTGGTTAATGCATATGATGCGATTTCATCCATTGTATCCGGTCTTGGAACATTGGAAGGGCAAGTGACAATGGAAGGGGAAGATACAGAAGCCCCTGTATTTGAACATGAGGCACCAGTGGAAACCTATGAAGGTATGAAACTTGACTTGACTATTCATGTAACTGACAATGTCAGTGTCGATACGGTAGAAGTAGTCTATGGCGATGGTGAAGTCATTGAAGCTGAACGTATAACAGGCGACTTTCTATCTGGTGAATATGCAGCAACGATTCCACGTGAGGCAATAACTGGAGACTCATTCAGCTACCATATTGTAGTCAATGACTTTGGCGGCAATGAAGTAAGCAGTGAGGATTATACGGTTGCTGTCCACCCGGGCATCACGACAGGATATTCAGTTGATTTTGAAACGAACCCGGCTGGATGGACTCTATTGGGAACAGATAATAACAGCTGGAACCATGGTATACCATCATCAGGACCTGGTGAAGCGGCCTCCGGTGAATATGTTTATGCTACAAACACCGAAGGAACATATGCGAATAATGAAGACTCAAGCCTTGTTATGCCTCCAATTGATTTACCTGAAGGAGAATCCTACCTGCAGTTTAATCAATGGTATAACATTGAAAATAACTGGGATTTCGGACATGTTTTTATATCAACGGACCAAGAGAATTGGACCCAGCTATTACGTTTAACCAATACTTCTGATGGATGGGAGCAAACGGAAGTTGACCTTTCAGAATATAGTGGAGAGCGTGTCTATATTGCTTTCAATCTTAATACGGATGGAAGTGTATTGAAGGATGGCTGGTATCTTGATGATGTAGCATTGTCAAATACATCATTAGGCTTAGAAGAGCCAGCGGCATCTTTGGGGATTATTGGCAATGGCAACAGTGCCAATGAAACTAAGAAGAAAGAAGAAAAGGTGAACCCAGATAAGCTGCAGCCTAGCATGGAGAAGGCCCAATCTGAATCAGCAGCTGACGATACTGGAGTTCATCCAATGCTGCTTCCGCTTGGTGCACAAGTCAGTGTACTTGAAAGCGGACGGTCGGTAAATACAAATCCTGCAGATGGAAGTTACACCTTCATGCATGCTGCCGGTGAATTTACAGTAATTGCTGAAGCATACGGCTACCATTCCGAGGAGCAAGCCGTAACAATTGAAAACGATGCTTCAACTAATGCCGATTTCACACTGGAAGAAATTGACCAGTATACCGTCTCAGGAACGATTACAGACGAAAATACGGGTGAAGCTGTTGAAGGAGCAACTATTCTATTGGTTGAAGATGCTAACATTGAACCTGTTGAAACAGATTCAGATGGCAATTTCTCCATGACAGTATATGAGGGAACGTACACATTGAAAGTTGTTGCACGAGGATATCATGGTACGGAAGCTGAAGTAGACCTGGCAGGCCAGGATGCTGAAGTTGATATTGCGCTTGAGCCATTCTACACTGTTCCTGGCGGAGAAATCGGATATGATGATGGAACCGCTGAAAATGCGCGTGCATTCTATGATGCAGGTAATGGCTGGGCAGTAAAAATGTCCTTACCTGAAGGAGAGGAATCAGCTGTTGTAACAGACGGTGTATTCCAATTCCACGGAACAGATTGGCCAACCCCAGGTGGAACTGAATTTGCAGTGGAAGTTTGGGATGCTTCTGGGCCAGATGGTACACCGGGCCAAAGACTTGCAGGTCCAATCGATGCCACTGCCATTAGAAGCTTGGATGAATGGACAGTTGTTGATCTAAGCGAACACGCCATTCAAGTAGATGGAGATTTCTATATGGTATACATTCAATCGGGGGCCAATCCAAATGTACCTGGTCTGGCAACAGATGAAAATGGACCAAATGCCGAGCGCAGCTATCAATATGTTGGTGGAGCTTGGTCACCAGCTCCGGCAATAGAAGGTAATTATATGATTCGGGCCCGTTTAGCATACGGAGTAGAGAATCCTGTCATTACATCACCTGCTGAGGATTTCATTACAAATGAAACAGAGTTGACAGTTGAAGGATCTGCTTCTCCAACAACTACCATTAAGTTAACGAACAATGGAGAAGAAGTTGATACAGCAGAAGTAGGTGACGACGGAACATTCGCCATACCAGCAGAACTCGCTGAAGGTGAGAATGAACTTCAGGCAGTGACGCTGATAGACGAAGCAGTGGTTGGTGAATCTGAATCAGTGACAGTTACACTCGATACAGAAGGACCTGAAATTACCATCGATTCACCAGAAGAAGGAGACAAAACAACACGCGAAACAGTCACCGTCGAAGGTACTGTTGAGGATGCAAACCTTGACTATGTCGAGGTAAATGGTCAAGAAGCCCCTGTAGAGGATGGAAGCTACTCAAAACGTATTTTGCTGGATGAGGGTGAAAATACAATTGAAGTGGCTGCAGCAGACTTGGCAGGAAATTCAACCACTGAATCGTTGACCATTGCGGCAGACTTCACAGCACCTGAGATTGCAAACGTAACACCTGCCGAAGATGTAAATCTGGAAACAGGTCAAAGTGTCAAGATTGAATTTGAAAGTGAACCAGGATTGAAGGCTTCCTTTATGGTCCATATGCCGCTTACAAATCTAAGAGTTTCCAATGCTACAGAACTTCCAATGATGGAAACATCCGACGGAACCTATGTAGGATATTGGACAGTACCAAGAAATACAGCAGCTGACGGCGCCGTAATTGAAGTAAAAGCCGTGGATGACTTCGGAAACGAAACCCGTGAACAAGCGGAAGGTAAATTATATATCGGAGACGAAGATGAAACCAGCTCAAAAGGAAAAGCTAAAGGGAAAAACAATGGAAAAGGGAATGGGGAAAATTAATTTCAACTCCTAAACCATTCAAAAGATGCAGTGGTGCTAAACCACTGCATCTTTTTGTGGGGGAAAATACGCGAAGGTGATTGCAGCCGGGAGAACACGGGCCGCGTAATTGTCGTTGGGAGCGCGGAGTTGTTGTTGGGAGCGCGGAATAACAGGGAGAACCGCGGAATTACCGCCAGAAGCGCGGAATAAAGGAAAGAATCGCGGAATAACAGGAAGAACCGCGGAATAACAGGGAGAAGCGCGGAATTACCGCCAGAAGCGCGGAATAATCGGAAGAAGCGCGGAATAATCGGAAGAAGCGCGGAATAATCGGAAGAAGCGCGGAATAATCGGAAGAAGCGTGGAATAATCGGAAGAAGCGCGGAATAATCGGAAGAAGCGCGGAATTACCGCCAGAACCGCGGAATAACCAGCAGAGCCGCGGAATAAAGAAGAGAATCGCGGAATAACAGGTAGAAGCGCGGAATAATCGGCAGAGCCGCGGAATAAAGGAGAGAACCGCGGAATAATCGCCGGAATCGCGGAATAACCGCCGGAAACGCGGAATAACAGGGAGAAGCACGGAATAATCGGCAGAAGCGCGGAATAAAGGAGAGAATCGCGGAATTACCGCCAGAACCGCGGAATAATCGGCAGAATCGCGGAATAACAGGAAGAACCGCGGAATAACCAGCCAACCCCAACCCCAACCTACTCAGTCTTATCTGAGATTTATCTCTTGCAATGAACAAAATATCTTGTATAATTGATTTTAACAATTAAATAATCGATTCCAATCTTCGGGGCAGGGTGAAATTCCCGACCGGCGGTGATAAGTGCATGATTGCTTAAAGTCCGCGAACTGCATAGCAGCTTGCTGTGCGGTTGACCTGGTGTGATTCCAGGACCGACAGTTACAGTCTGGATGGGAGAAGATGTCGACCTGATTTTGATGCGTATTTATTGGATGCATCATTATTTACCGATGAATTTATAACCCTAAAGCCCCTTTGCTTTAGGGTTTTTCTGATTTTTTTCGGTGAGTGCAGGGCCAGCAATCCTTCATGACGAGATCGGAATCGATGAGATGAAGGAGGAATATGATGATGCAAAATACAAGCAAGCAATCATCAGGTTTATTAAAACTTATTATTTTAGCTTTACTGGGGACGATTTCCCTCGTATTATTTTTCATAAACTTTCCGTTGCCGTTTTTACCTGCCTATTTGAAAATTGATTTCAGTGATGTTCCGGCATTGATGGCTGCGCTCATATTTTCGCCATTTGCAGGTGTTATAGTGGTTGGTGTCAAAAATATCCTTTATTTGGCAGTATCGGGTGCAGGAGATCCAATCGGTGTCTTGGCAAATTTTCTGGCTGGGGTTATGTTCGTTTTACCTGTTTCCGTTTTATATCACAAATTTAAAGGTGTAAAAAGTATTGTTACCGGATTGGTTGCCGGGACGATCATTATGGCAATTGGCATGAGTGTGCTGAATTATTTCTTTATCCTGCCTGCATATAGCTGGTTTATGGGCTGGGAAATGACTGACGCGGTTATTTGGACATCTGTATTTGTAGGTGTACTTCCATTTAATATTATTAAAGGAATTGTCGTTGCATTATTGTTTGTACCGATATTTATCAAAATGCGCAGCTGGATTGAGAAACAACAAGCTAGATTTATATAAGCTTTAGCTGAAAAGCTGACCGTCATCTGAAATTTCCCTGTGAGGATTTTCAGATGGAGGTTGGCTTTTTATTTTGGATTCAGGGAGCGGGAAAGTGGGCAAACGCCAGTAACTTACCAGTAATTTACCAGTAATTTAAAAGAGGTGGAATGAAATTATGCTGGAAAACAATGTCATAAGGCAGGCAAAATAAAATCACCCTTTGCATACAGCAAAGGGTGAACACTATTCTTCTTCACCGACCAAATTCTTAGCAGTAGGCATTACTTCAAGTCTTTCTTCCGGGATCGGTTTTCCGGATTTTTCACTGATGCCGTATGAACCATCTTCAATACGTGCGAGTGCATCTTTGATTTCCTGAAGCTGGTCCTGCCATACGAGTTCCAGTCCGGCGTCACGTTCCTGCTCGAATTGCTCGGTGCCCATGTCTGCAGGATGATTGTCGTAATCTGCGAGCTCTTGGACAGAATCATTTGGTCCGTTATTGTTGGTCGATTCTATTCTCTGTTCGGTTTCTTTCTTCAATTGTATAAGTTTTTCTTTAAAATAGGCTAGCTTTTCATTGCTAAGTTTGCTGCTCATCATTCCATCCTTCCTTTCTGTCCGGAGGTGGTAATTTAGCCTCAAGCTTAATCAAAGTTTATATCAGCTCTGCAATAAGCAGTGAAATACCTAATAGAAAACCATAAAAAGTATTTGTTTTTGCAGTTGCGGCCATGGCAGGCATCATTTCAATTGCTTCCGTTTTCCCACGGAACTTCTTCAACACTTCCCGTGCCTTTATAGCACTGATAAACGTAATGATTGACAAGATGGGCAAAATACCAAGAATAATCAAGATTGCGGTAAGACCGTATGCAATAATAAATAAAACTGCGAGCAAAGTTATCGAGCTTTCTCTGCCCATTAACACAGCAATTGTCTTTCTGCCGCCCAATTCATCCCCGTCGCGGTCGCGGATATTATTGGATAAATTGATACTGCCGATAAAAATCGTGATGGGAATCGAAATCCAAACCATAGCTGCTGTAAGGACACCTGTCTGGATAAAGTAAGTAATCCCGATAATTACCGTTCCCATCAATACACCGGAGAACAATTCTCCAAAAGGGGTATAGGAAATTGGAAGCGGCCCTCCAGTATATAAATAACCGAATGCCATACAAACTAAACCAATAGCAGCAATCCACCAGCTTGAAGCCATACAAATATAGATTCCCAGAATGACTGATATGCCATAGAAAGCAAAGGCCAGATTTCGGATTTTTTTTGGAGCTATTCCGTCCCTGACAATGGATCCGCCAATGCCGACTGATTCATCGGTATCCAATCCGCGGACAAAATCGTAATATTCATTAAACATATTCGTTGCAGCTTGAATGAGTATGGATGCAATTAACATTGCAAGAAATAACCACCAATTGATGGGGCCTTCATTAAAGGCGATCATCGTTCCGACAAAAACCGGAACAAAGGAGGCTGTTAATGTATGTGGCCTTAATAGTCGCCACCAAACGTGAAAACCCTCCCGTTCATTGAGTGCCTGTTTCATTGTTGAATTATCTTTCGACTGCATGTATCTGTATCCCCCTGGTTGATTTATTAGGCTTTTTGCAAGCATTGTTGATAATAATTAATCCTTGCAGTACTGGAAGCTAACAGGAATGCTATGGGATTGAAACCACAACCTGGCATTCGCGTATTTCTTCAGTATGGAGTAAGCGCATCATTTACTGTCTATATACTGTTTGTCAAACAACATTTTTTTGGAAAACAGCCCTTTTTAACTAACTATTAGTATTAAAATTGCACCTGACTAGGCTTGTTAATATCATATTAATTTTAGGGAAATAAAATGGGGGTGTCAATGCATTCTGAAAGAAGTCAATGTCTTTTTTATAGAAGTATGAAGGGATCCGCTTTAAATGCTGCTGTTGCTTCACAAATATTTCGTTTGTAAGGCTTCCGATTCTTATACTCCCATCGTCTATGGCATGAATCTCTAGCAGGGATTTTTGGAGGATTTTCAGCTGCTATTTTCAGAAGAGCAGCTGCCATCCACTACGCCGACCCACATAATTGAGTCGTGCAGGTTTCAATCCAGCAACAGTGATTTTTATTGAATCGAAAGGCTTTTCTTGAGAAACTGGCAAAAAGAGAATAAAATAAGATAGGACGTCTGTGACACATGATATGACGGAGGTTTATATAGATGATTGATTTGAAAGATAAACAAGTCGAAACAGTATTGGAAGAGGCAATAAAAGAGCTTCAAACCGATGATGAATGCAGACTTGTCAGTATAACAAAAAAAATAGATAAAGTGGATCCCCTGCATTTTTTTATGGCCGCAAAACAGCTTGGTGGTAACCGGACTTTCTGGACAGACTCCAAACAGAATCTCTGGCTTACTGGAGCTGGGAAGGCACATCAATTCAGTGCCGAAATAGACCGTTTCGAGGAGACGGAAAAGCAGTGGAATGCCGTATTGGATCAGGCGATCATTCATAATCCATTTACGGTTCCGGGAACGGGAATTGTTGCATTGGGCGGCATGTCGTTTGATCCAAAGAAGCAGCCGACGGAGTTGTGGAAGGAATTTAGGCCTAGCCAATTTACCATCCCTGCATTTTTATTGACTCGATATAAAAACGATCATTATCTGACAATAAATATTTACGTTAAAAAGAATGATCATGCAATACAGTTGGCGGACGAGCTTAAGTCAATTGAAGCAAAACTTCTTTTGGGCCGCGTAAATCATTCCGATTCATTAACCATCACCGATCAGTTGGAAGTGGAACCGGAAAAGTGGAAAAATAGTGTGCGCGAAGCAACAGAGGAAATCCGCAATGGAATAGTCGAGAAAATAGTATTGGCACGCGAAGTCCGTTTAAAATTCAATCGGCAGGCAGATATTGCAATTATTTTATCTAATCTAATAAACGCGCAGCCTAACAGCTTTATTTTCGCTTATGAAATTGGGGATAATTGCTTTGTAGGTGCATCCCCTGAAAGACTCGTAAAACTGGAAGGAAAACAGCTGCTATCAACTTGTCTTGCTGGCACTGCCCCACGCGGAAAAACGAAGGATGATGACATCAGGATCTGCAATGAGCTGATGAATGATGAAAAGAATCGCCAGGAACATGCTTTTGTAGTGACAATGATTAAGCGCGCCATTAAAGATTATTGTACAGAAGTGGATATCCCCGATGAACCAGTCATCTACCCACTGAAGAATCTGCAGCATTTATATACACCTGTGGAAGCTAAGTTGAAAGATGATCACAGTATCTTTGATATCATTAAGCAACTTCATCCAACGCCAGCGCTTGGCGGGACTCCCCGTAAGGAATCTTTGGCATTTATCCGTGACAATGAATTACTTGATCGCGGCTGGTATGGAGCACCCATTGGCTGGCTCGACAGCAATCAGAATGGTGAGTTTGCAGTAGCAATCCGCTCAGCACTCATCCAAGGGAATGAGGCTTCTCTTTTTGCGGGATGCGGGGTTGTAATGGATTCTGATCCGGAAAAAGAATATGAAGAGACAAAAATCAAGCTTCTCCCGATGTTAACTGTTTTAGGAGGCAAACAATAAATGGATCATATAGAGACATTGACCAGATATACGGCAAGCTTTGTAGATGAATTGATGAAAAGCGGGATTACCGATGTTGTTATTTCACCAGGGTCACGCTCAACTCCGCTTGCACTGACATTTACAGAACATCCATCAATCAAAGAATGGGTCATTATCGATGAACGTTCAGCGGCATTTTTTGCATTAGGACTAGCCAAACAATCAAACCGGCCTGTTGCTCTTGTTTGTACTTCCGGGACGGCAGCAGCAAATTATTTTCCAGCGATAGTGGAAGCGCACTATAGCAGGGTGCCACTGATTGTACTGACAGCAGACCGTCCGCATGAACTTCGGGATGTTGGTGCACCACAGGCAATTGAGCAATTTAAGCTGTATGGAGATTACACGAAGTGGTTTCATGAAATGGCCCTTCCTGAGGCATCCCCGCAAATGCTCAGCTATGCACGGAATAAGGCTGCAAGATCTGTCTATATGGCACAGGAAGGCAACCCTGGTCCGGTTCATCTTAATTTTCCTTTTAGAGAGCCTCTTACTCCGGACTTTTCATTAGAAGATATCTGGGGTGATAGGGAAACTTCCGAATCTCTTCAGACACAATCTGTCAATCCTGTTATGGACGGGAAAAAACGTTTGGCAGAGGAACAAATTAAGCAGCTCGCAGAAAAGTTCGGCAATGGTCGAAAAGGGCTGATTGTTTGCGGACCTCAAAATGATTCAAAGCTTGCCGCTGCAGTAACAGAGCTTGCTGGTAAACTGGGGATTCCCGTTCTGGCAGATCCTTTATCACAAGTCCGTACAGGCAGTCACCGTAAGGATCAGGTGATTGAAGGATATGATGCCTTTTTAAGGAATAAGCATGTCAGGGAGCAGCTTAGCCCCGATTACATTATTCGCTTTGGGGCCATGCCGGTATCGAAGGCTTATCTGTTTTACGTGAAGGAATCTAATACAGCAAAACAGTATGTGGTTGAAAATTATACTGGATACAGAGAACCTACCGGAAATGTTACGGAGTTTATTTTTGCTGATCCAGTATTGCTATGTCATGATTTGGCGGCAGCGTCAGGAGAAACAGCAACAGATACGGAATGGTTGAATAAGTGGCAGGAAATGAATCGAATTTCCAAAAAACATCTGATGGGCGGTATGGAAGCTGCCATTACAGAAGGAGAAGCTGTTAGGGGATTAAGTAAGGTTATCCCGGAACACAGTATACTTTATGTAGGCAATAGTATGGCAATCCGAGATGTGGACAGCTTTCTGATGACCACAGAGAAGCCTGTTTCCATACTGGCCAATCGTGGTGCAAACGGGATTGATGGCATGGTTTCGAGTGGTGCTGGAGCTGCGGCTGCAGGTAGACCGGTGACACTGCTGCTGGGCGATCTATCCTTTTTCCATGATATGAACGGTCTGCTCGCTGCGAAGCATTACAGCCTTAACATTACCATCTTGCTTGTAAACAATAATGGAGGAGGCATCTTTTCCTTCTTACCACAGGCAAATGACAAAAAGCATTTTGAAGCATTGTTCGGGACGCCGGTAAATATTGAATTTGAAAAAGCCATATCCATGTATGGCGGCACATATGCCTTGGCCAAAACAGAAGAACAGTTGGAAGAACACCTTCAAACGGGTTATCAGCATGAAGGACTATCGGTCATTGAAGTGAAAACAGACCGGGCAGAAAACGTGGACTGGCATCGTCAAAAATGGTATGAAATAGAGCAGGAAATCCTGCAGGAAAAGGACTGATCATTTTGTATTTTTCCAAAGGCGATGCAACCTATTGGTACGAAATACATGGACACGGAATTCCAGTGGTACTGCTGCATGGTTTTACAGGCAGCACGGCCACATGGCAGGATTTGGTGGATGAATGGGATTCAGACTATCAGCTTATTACGGTAGATTTGCCAGGACATGGAAAGACCCGGACACCATCACTTGCGACAATGGATGATTGCTGTAATGATCTGGATAAATTATTTCAGTATCTCGAACTGAAGTCTTTTCATATGGTCGGTTACTCCATGGGTGGGCGGACAGCATTATCGTTTGTAAGGCTTTACCCGGACCATATCCTTTCATTGACGCTAGAGAGTGCATCGCCAGGACTTGCCTTGGAGGAAGAACGAGTGCAGCGGATTGAGAAAGATGAACACCTTGCAACACGCCTAGAAAGGGATGGTATCGAATCCTTTGTAGATTTCTGGGAGGATATTCCCTTGTTTGATTCACAAAGAAGGCTGCCGTTAAACGTTCAGGAAAAAATTCGCCAAGAAAGGCTATCTCAATCTCCCCAAGGATTGGCACAGTCACTTAGAACAATGGGAACCGGCAGACAGCCTTCATGCTGGGAAGTGCTCTCAACTATCGATAAACCGGTCCTTCTAATAGTCGGTGAATTTGATTCCAAGTTTATCCACATCAACAAAAAGATGCAAAATGAACTAATATCAGGTAATCTGATAATATGTGAGGATGCAGGACATGCAATTCACGTGGAAAAGCCTGCAGTATTTGGTAAGATAGTTAGTGGGTTTATTGAGGCTAACAAGGCTTAGATAAATGGATGCAATTACATAATTATGTATATGGAGGGATTTTATATGACTGTAGAATGGCAAAACGCCAAGAACTATGAAGAAATAATTTATGAAAAATATAACGGAGTCGCAAAAGTAACGATTAACCGGCCAGAAAAAAGAAATGCTTTTACCCCACGGACTGTTCAGGAAATGATCGATGCATTTGCGGATGCACGCGATGACTCTTCAATCGGCGTGATTGTACTTGCAGGTGCTGGAGATAAAGCATTCTGTTCCGGTGGAGACCAATCCGTACGGGGACATGGTGGATATGTGGGATCTGACAGTATTCCACGCTTGAATGTACTTGATTTACAAAGCCTGATCCGCAAGATTCCTAAACCAGTCATTGCGATGGTTTCCGGTTATGCAATCGGTGGCGGACATGTGCTGCATGTTGTATGTGACTTAACAATAGCGGCAGACAATGCCATCTTCGGACAGACCGGACCAAAGGTTGGAAGCTTTGATGCTGGTTATGGTGCAGGGTATCTTGCACGCATGGTCGGACATAAACGAGCTCGTGAAATCTGGTATTTATGTCGTCAATATAATGCTGATGAGGCATATGAAATGGGCATGGTCAATAAGGTAGTTCCCCTTGACCAATTAGAGGACGAAACCTTGCAATGGTGTAGTGAAATACTGGAAAAATCCCCAACTGCTCTCCGCTTCCTGAAAGCATCGTTTAATGCGGATACAGATGGACTTGCTGGTCTCCAGCAGCTTGGCGGAGATGCAACTTTGCTTTACTATACAACGGAAGAAGCAAAAGAAGGCCGAGACGCTTTTAAAGAAAAAAGAAAGCCGGACTTCAAGCAGTTTCCAAGATTCCCATGATCAATGAGTTATATCCAAA
>NZ_HE610976.1:0-24498 GCF_000285495.1 Oceanobacillus massiliensis str. N'diop | reverse complement strand
GATTTTAGCAGGAAAGGGAAAGGCGATACTGAATGTGAGATAAAGAATATACAGAAATGCTGATCTCTACCATGCGGCACTGCAAATAGAATTGCCAGATGGAGACTGACAGGAAGTACCCAGATTGGCAACAGTCCCCCTTTTAATTGGATACATATTAAATAAGGAGCATTATGATAATGGCAGAAATCATACCACATTGGTTAACGAAACAGGCTGATTTGGCACCACATGCAATTGCGATTGAATTGGCTGATGGCAGTTGCATTACATTTGGTCAGTTAAGAGAGAAGAGTGAGAGGTTTGCGGGTAGGCTGGCCCGGCTTGGAGTGATAGAGGGCGATCATGTTGGGATTCTATCGACTAATCAGATACCTATGATTGTAGCTATCCATGCCCTTAGCTATCTTGGAGCGGTTGCAGTCCTGCTGAATACACGACTTTCAGCTGAAGAACTCAATTACCAGATAATCGATGCAGAGGTTGCATTATTGCTCACTGCTGATGATTTAATAGATGGTGCTGAATCGATTAAAGTAAAGCAAACTGCCTCATTTTCAGAAGTGGAAGCAGCTGATGAAGCAGAAACAAATCTAAAAGCAGAGCTGGACTTAAGCGATATATTTACCATCATCTATACCTCGGGAACAACCGGGCATCCAAAAGGTGTGATTCATACCTATGGCAATCATTGGTGGAGTGCAACGGGTTCCGCTTTGAACCTTGGGATACATCAACATGATAAATGGCTTATCCCCTTACCAGTCTTTCATGTGAGTGGACTTTCTGCATGCATTAAAAGCGTTATCTATGGTATGCCAGTCTATCTTTTGCAAAAGTTTGATGCAAAAGCCGTCCATCAGGCAATCATGAAAAAGGAAATAACGATTGCCTCCGTTGTGACGGTAATGTTGCAGCGGCTGTTGGAGCAATTGGATGAACAATACTATCCAAAATCGCTTAGATGCATGCTCCTTGGCGGGGGGCCGGCACCGAAGCCATTATTAGAGAAGGCAAAGGAGAAAGGCATTCCTGTATTTCAATCCTATGGCATGACAGAAACTGCTTCTCAAATCGTCACGCTCAGTCCAAAGGATGCCTTGGAAAGAATCGGCTCTGCCGGAAAACCGTTATTTCCAGCACAATTAAAAATCGTACAGTTGCCCAATGAGCATGTAGGGGAAATACATGTCAAGGGTCCAATGGTAACAATAGGCTATTATAAAAATGAAGCTGCAAATGAAAAATCTTTTGCAGGCGGCTGGCTCGCTACGGGAGATTTAGGTTACGTTGATGCCGACGGTTTTTTATATGTTGTTGATCGGCGCAAGGACTTGATTATCTCTGGCGGAGAGAATATTTATCCTTCTGAAATAGAGGCGGTCCTTAGCGGCATGAATCAGATACGCGAAGTTGGAGTGGCGGGAAAGAAGGACGAAGAGTGGGGGCAGGTGCCCATTGCATTTGTCGTGAAAAATATGGATATAAGCCCCGATGAAATTATCGAATATGCCAGTAAACGGCTTGGAAAGTATAAACTTCCAAAGGAAATTCGCTTTGTCAAGGAACTTCCTAGAAACGCATCGAACAAACTGGTTCGGAACAAGCTGCTTTAGCTAACCTGGTGTAGTGCGTTGGAGATAATCATCTCTTGAACAAAATGCACACGAAGAATAGCTGTTTTTAATTGAAGAGGAACTGAGGGGCATCTGTCAAAAAAAAAGGCAGATGCTCTTTTCGGTTATTTTTTTAAAATGAGCCAAATTAAGGGAAGGAGGTGCTGTAATGGAAAAAGAAAAATATTACGTCAATATTGGTACAGGAGAGATTTCGCAAATGCGATATCAAAATAACGATGATTATGTCGTCTATGCCAGTACAGAGGAAATAGCCCTATTGCGTGCCAAAATGGAGAATATGCATGGCGCAAGCTTCGATTCATTCGTAAGATCCCATATTCTTGCTATCCCTTACCATGTCGATCAACCCAATGATGACTATGATGCCAATATGAATGAGGCATTCCAAATGCTCTATGCACTTGGGGATGAACAAACAAAAAATCACATCGAATCCATGGGGATTTTGCCGGACAATCATAATCAGGAAAATGATGGAATATAATATGGTAAAAAATGTTTAAAAAGTGTTTAGCCTCCTGGTAAAAAAGGAATAGATAACTACAGAACACTTTTAACATTAACCAGGGGGTAAATAAAATGAGGAGAGGACAGCATAGAACGTTAAAATGGATCATCACGCTAGGTATGATCGCTGTGTTAATTGTATCTGGAAACACGATGGGGAAAGAGACAGTACTCGCAAGTGACCATACAAAAGTATTATCATCTGCATTCCTAAAGGAAAATATAACTGCGTCCGAAAAGCCGCAATTAACACATGAGGATATCACTTTGCTGACAAATAAATTTATGGATATTCTTGTACAGGATATCGATTCGAACTATAAAGTAAACAATTTTGATACGAAAGAAGAATTGCTGAATGAATTCTCAACAGTGACAACAAAGGAGATCGCGCAGGAATTTGTTGATTTCTTTTACATGGAAGAAGCTGACGGCCTCTATATCTTACCGACAGAAACACCGCCATGGTTCCTTGAGACAAATGATTATGATATGATAAAAGTGAACGATTCTACCGTAAAAGTTGTTCAGGATAATTACACAGATCTTGATGGCAACTATACAGTGGAGTTTGAATTCACTTATGATACCGAGTGGAAAATTACGAATATAACATATAAGTAATTTCTCCGAACATTAAAGTGCTGGGCGGATCGGTAACACAAAAGGCAGTTGAATTAAATGATAACATTCAGAGACTATTACAACAATGAAGTGAGGCTCTCCTTTGATGACCATCCCTTTTCAAAAGATCCAAGACATGTATGGGTGATTTGCCGGCATAAGGGGAAGTGGCTTTTGACAAAACATAAGGAACGCGGCTTGGAATTCCCAGGAGGCAAAGTTGAGTCCGGAGAAACAGCAAAAGAGGCTGCCATCCGTGAAGTAATGGAAGAAACTGGCGGAACGATCCAGCAAATCGACTATATTGGGCAGTATCTAGTGGAAGGCAGAAAAGCTACGGTTGTCAAAAATGTATACTATGCCAAGGTAGATAAACTAACCGAGCAGGAAACATATTTTGAAACAGATGGGCCGATACTGCTTAATTATATTCCCGGAAAGGTCAAATATATCAAGAAATATAGCTTTGTGATGAAGGATGGAGTTCTGGAAAATTGCATGAAATTCTTAAAAAAGAATAATATTCAATTATAACTGGAGAGGCTGCAGTTTGGTAGAAAGACCCTGGGACTTGGGAAGCTGGGCAAAAAAACTCAAACAGCAGTTAGACCAGCAGTGCTCCCATACCTGCAAATCCCAAGCCATAAACTAAATTACATAAAAAAACAGAAACATATAGCCTGATTGAAGCAGGCTATATGTTTCTATTCCGGATAAGCCAGCGTTCCAATTTTTCAACAAGCTTATACATGATTGCCGCTAGGATGGCGATTATGACGAGGCTTGCCATAACGAGGGTGAAATCAAATACCTGAAAACCATAGATGATTAAATATCCAAGTCCTTGCTTGGAAACAAGATACTCTCCTACGATAACCCCGACCCATGATAAACCAACATTTACTTTTAATGTAGAGATCATAGCGGGCATGGCAGCGGGGAAAATTGCTTCCCGGAAGCATTGCCAACGGTTGGCTCCAAAACTCTGCAGTACTTTTTCATAATTAGGATCCACTTCATTGAAGGCCGAATAGACGACAAGTGTGGTAACGATTACCGATATAATGAACCCCATTGCAATAATGGACAGGTAACCGGGTCCGAGAGCGACAATCAGAATTGGTCCAAGGGCAACCTTTGGCATGGCATTCAGTACGACAAGGTAAGGATCCATGATTTTGGAAAATCGAGCAGATGACCAGAGCATGGTAGCAATAATGATCCCGCCGACCGTTCCAATGATGAATCCGATAATGGTTTCAAAAAGTGTAATCTGCAGATGTGTGAAGATGGATCCATTTGCAAATCGTGTTACAATCAGATTGAAAACTTTACTCGGGGAGCTGAAGAGCAGTGGATCAATCCAGTACAAGCGGCTTGCAGTTTCCCAAAGCACAAAGAACACAATCAGGATACTCAGCTGCCAGGTAAGGACAATTTTTTTCTCCTTTTTCAATCCCTTCAAATATTTTTCAAATAATTGGCGATCATTCATTTGGGATTTCCACCGCCTTTTTTCCTGATTCGCGGGCTTCCAGTTCATTCCAGATCTTTTCAAATAAGAGCTGATATTTCGGATGGCGTCTTACCAGAAAAGGCTCTTCGTCCCGCAGTTCTAATGGCACTTCATAGATTTTTGCTATGGAACCTGGATTAGCATCCATCATAAATATTCGATCACTCATCGCGATTGCTTCCCCAATATCATGGGTTACCAGAATTGCAGTCTTGTGATAGCTTTCCAGCAGATTAGCCACCAAATCCTCCAGATTCAGCTTCGTTTGATAATCCAGTGCAGAGAATGGTTCATCCAGCAGTAGGATTTTCGGATTGTTAATGAGTGTCCGGACCAAGGCTGCCCGCTGACGCATACCGCCGGAGAGTTCATTTGGATATTTTTCTGCTACATCGCTTAATCCGACTTCCGCTAGCAAATCAATGGCCCTTTCTTTTAGTTCTTTCGTTATCTTATTATTTAATTTCGGACCAATTAAGACATTATCGAGGATAGTCTTCCAAGGAAATAGGTAATCCTGCTGTAGCATATAGCCGATTTCCATTTCCGATTCGTCAATTTTTTTCCCTTGCAGAAAGACATTTCCTTCCGTCTGGCGAATGATGCCAGCAACGATGGAAAGGAGCGTTGACTTTCCGCAGCCGCTTGGTCCCAGAAGCGCGACAAATTCCCCTTCTTTAATGGATAATGTAATATTATTTACTGCCTTTGTATAACCGTTTTTTGAAAAATAATGATGGGAGACATGGTCCAGGGTCAAGAATGACACAAGATTACCTCCTTTTAGTTATCCGAAATGACATCTTCTGCGTATTCCGTATTTACCAAATCTTCATAAGGTGCATCTGCGGGCAATTCTCCAGCCTCATCCATGATATCCTTGAGGTTATTCCATTCTTCTTCATCGAGAATCGGATCGGTGGCAAATGACCCCTGGCTTTTATAGCGATCGATTGATGATGCAAGTATATCCAAATCTGTATCTTCAAAGTATGGCTCGATTACCTTGGCGATTTCCTCCGCACTATTTTCCTCTACCCATTGCTGGGCTTTGTAGATTGCCCGTGTAAAGGCTGCAACTGCCTCATCGTTCTCTTCCATAAAGCTTTGCTTCGTCATGAAAACGGTGTAGGGAACTTTGCCGGATTCTTCACCAAAGGAGGCCACGATATGTCCTTGACCTTCTTTTTCAAAAATACTTGCAGTCGGTTCAAACAGCTGAACATATTCGTAATCTCCGGAAGCAAATGCCCCAGGAATATTAGCAAAGTCGATGTTCTGAACTAAATCCAAGTCTGCATGTGGATCGATACCATGCTGTTTAAGTACAAACTCTCCAACCATTTGCGGCATCCCTCCAACTCGCTGCCCTAAAAAGCTGCTGCCTTTCAGGTCTTCCCATGCAAATGCAGAATTTTGTTCCCTTGCGAGCAGGAATGTCCCATCCGTCTGAGTCAATTGGGCAAAATTAATAGCATAATCCTTTGAGTCCTGGGCGTACACGTAAATGGAAGTCTCTGATCCGACAAGCGCAATATCTGCTCCTCCGGAAAGAAGTGCTGTCATTGTCGTATCTCCTCCCCATGTCGTCTGCAAATCAACCTCAAGGCCTTCTTCTTCAAAAAATCCTTTTTCAAGTGCTACATATTGTGGTGTATAAAAGAGGGAGCGTGTAACCTCTGCCAGACTTATTTTAGTTGTTCCAGTAGCATTACAAGCCGAAAGGAAAATGAGGAAAACAACTGATAAAACAGTAATGAATTTAACTTTTCTCATACGTTTCGTTCCTTTCAAAAAATGTGATAATTGATTAACACAGTTTATGCAGGGTGCAAAAAATGTGTGAATGCCCATTTGCTGTCATTGGTCATCATCTATATTTAAGGCTGTTTTCTAAAAGATTGCTGATGATTATATGGAAACTGAGAAGCAGGAACAACTGCCGATTTCCGTTCCGGGCAGTAGCTTTCCTTGGCGGGCTCTTCAAGCTCCACGAATGGAACCCAATTCCTGCGGGAAAGAGCGAAGATGCTAAGCCCCGATAGGCGATTCTGCGGAAATCTAAAAAAAACCGATCTCTATCCAGAGACCGGTTATCAGCACATGGGCCGATTTAATTTTCACTCATATAAATATTAAATCCTTTTGGGATGAGGAAACGTGTGTTTAACCTTTAAATAAAGGTCCTGCTTGCTTGATTTCATTACTTGCCAGTTTGAATTTAGCGAAGTTCTCATGGAACTTAAGTGCAAGTGATTGGGCAGCCAGCTGATAGGCAGCTTTGTCTTCCCATGTATATTTCGGTACCAGGACTTCATCCGGTACACCAGGCACATGCATCGGAATCTCCAGTCCAAAAATTTCATCCTTGATGGTTTCTACAGCATTCAGTTCGCCTTCCAATGCAGAATGTACCATTGCCCTTGTATAGGAAAGCTTCATCCGATTACCGATACCATAAGAGCCCCCGGTCCATCCAGTGTTAACTAAAAAGACATTGGACTTATACAAATCAATTTTATCGCCAAGCATTTCTGCATATTTGGATGGTGCAAGCGGCAGGAACGGGGAACCAAAGCAAGCAGAAAATGTTGCTTGCGGCTCGGTTACACCACGCTCTGTCCCTGCCAGTTTACTTGTATAGCCACTTAGGAAGTGATACATTGCCTGTTCCTTCGTCAATTTGCTGATTGGCGGCAATGTACCGGACGCATCTGCTGTAAGGAAGATGATTGTGTTCGGATGTCCGGCCACACTTGGTGAAACGATATTATCAATATTTTCAAGTGGATATGCAGCACGGGTATTTTCTGTTAAAGAAGTATCTTCATAGTTTGCAATCCGTGTTCTTTCATCCAAAATAACGTTTTCCAGTACTGAACCATACCGGATTGCATTGAAGATTTGTGGTTCTTTATCTTTTGTTAAGTTAATACATTTTGCATAGCATCCGCCTTCTATATTGAAGACACCGTTCGGACTCCACCCATGTTCATCATCACCGATCAGGCGACGGTAAGGGTCTGCTGACAAAGTAGTTTTTCCCGTACCGGAAAGCCCAAAGAACAATGCTACATCACCTTCTGCCCCGACATTAGCAGAACAATGCATGGAAAGTACATCACGCTGTGGAAGAAGATAGTTCATAACAGAAAAAATTGATTTTTTGATTTCACCAGCATATTCTGTACCACCGATTAATACAACACGTTTCTTGAAGGAAACGAGTATAAATGTCTCTGAGTTCGTTCCATCTACATCTGGTTCTGCTTTAAAGCCCGGAGCAGAAATAACCGTAAATTCAGCTTGATGGTTCTTTAATTCTGATTCCGTTGGTGTAATGAATAACTGCCTTGAAAATAGATTATGCCATGCATACTCATTGATTACTTGAATTGGCAGGCGGTACGTTTCGTCTGCACCAGCAAATCCTTTAAATTGGTAAATCTGATCCTTTTCATTTAGATAGTCGATCACTTTTCTATATAGATTATCAAATATTTCTTCCTGAATTGGTCTGTTTATCTTTCCCCAGTCAATAAGATTCTCACTAACTTCGTCCTTTACAATGAATTTATCTTCTGGGGAGCGGCCGGTATATTTACCAGTGACGGCCTGAACTGCACCAGTGGATGTTAATCTCCCTTCATTAGTGCTTAAAATCTTTTCAACCAGCTGTGCCACTGGTAAATTTTCATGGATGTTTGGATGGGAATAAAGCTCTTTTACTAATGATTTTTCCACGGTTTTCATATAGTAATCTCCTGCCTTTATCAAGGTATTATAACGCGTATATCTTAAGTTGGTTATTAGTATAACACATTAGATTTAATAGTCCACACTATTACATGAATAAATTTTTAGAAAATATATGAAGCTCATAGCGAACGTTAAAAACAGTTGACAGGGGCGGGCTGTTTCGTTAATCTAAAATTTGAACGGATACTCTCTTATTCAGAGTTGGTGGAGGGACAGACCCGATGAAACCCAGCAACCATCACTTCGGTGAAAAGGTGCTAACCTGATGCAAGGATGATTCCTTGAACAATAAGAGCGAAAGGCCAGGTAGTTCCTTTCCTCATGCTTTGCAGGAAAGGCTTTTTTTGTTTTTTAGGGATAATAAAACTGGCCACCTTAGAAAATTGTTTTACCTTTTGAAGGTACTTTGAATATTAATAGAAGTAAAATTGAATGGAGTTCCGTAACACATAACAAAGGAGAGTTTAGCCAAATGGCTGCAAATCGTCGTTTATTTACATCAGAATCCGTTACAGAGGGACATCCGGATAAGATGGCAGATCAGATATCCGATGCCGTTCTGGATGAAATTTTAAAGAAGGATCCAAATGCAAGAGTCGCTTGTGAAACAACCGTTACTACCGGGCTCGTATTGGTGGCAGGAGAAATATCTACAAGCACATATGTCGATATACCGGCAATCGTTCGCGAAACGGTAAAAGGAATAGGCTATACACGCGCTAAATATGGTTTTGATTATGAAACATGTGCAGTCCTGACTGCAATTGATGAGCAATCTGCTGATATTGCAGGTGGTGTGGATACAGCGCTTGAAGCACGTCAGGGGAAAATGAGCGATGATGAAATCGATGCTATCGGTGCAGGGGATCAGGGATTAATGTTTGGATTTGCTTGTGATGAAACCAAAGAATATATGCCGCTTCCCATTTCACTCTCCCATAAACTATCTAAACGTCTTGCGGATGTCCGCCAAGAAGAAATTCTGGATTATCTTCGTCCGGATGGCAAAACACAGGTTACCGTAGAGTATGATGAAAATGATAATCCTGTTCGTATCGATACGATTGTCATTTCGACCCAGCATCATCCGGAAGTGACCAATGAACAAATTGAAAGAGATCTGATTGAGCATGTTATCCGTGCGGTCGTTCCGCAAGAATTGCTTGATGATGCAACAAAATATTTCATCAATCCTACCGGTCGCTTTGTAATTGGCGGACCACAGGGGGATGTGGGATTGACAGGACGCAAGATTATCGTCGATACGTATGGTGGCTATGCCCGTCATGGTGGGGGAGCATTCAGCGGGAAGGACGCTACCAAAGTAGATCGTTCCGCTGCCTACGCTGCACGCTATGTTGCCAAAAATATTGTAGCTGCAGGCCTTGCAAAATCATGTGAAGTCCAGCTTGCTTATGCAATCGGGGTAGCAGAACCTGTTTCCATTGCGATTAATACATTTGATACAGGTAAAGTGAGTGAAGAGACTCTCGTTGAAGCGGTACGTAAATTATTCGACCTTCGTCCAGCTGGAATCATCCGTATGCTTGACCTTCGTAAACCGATATTCAAGGACACTGCTGCATATGGACACTTCGGAAGAACGGATATCCTGTTCCCATGGGAAAAAATTGACAAAGTCGATGAACTGATTGCGATGACAAAATAAGTAAACTAAGATTGAAAGCTGTACAGACACCGAGAAGGAGTCTGTACAGCTTTTTTGCTGCAGTGAAACTATAGGCAGAAGCTCAGAAAGATGTTTCCGCTATTTTTGCCAGCCACGGCCTTCCTTGTCTTGAGGAAGAGCGTAAGCACAGTATAATAGAGAGATGTGCTGATCCGACAGCTGCGTGGTTAGTCAACTATACTGCATAAACTTAAAATAGCTATTCCTTATTGACATTCATCAATGCTGTATTGGCTTCGCTATAATATACTGCCGCCTTTTTATATTTCTTATCTGAAAAATAGTAATCTGCAAGCATCTTCAAATATGTAAATTTTTCATAATACAGTTGTCTATCATCAAGAAAAGGAACAACTTCTTTTGTAATCAGTTTTTCGAATGAGCCATTGATTCCCTTGATCAAATGGCTATAGACTCTCAATTTATATACATAGACAGAGTCTGTCGGATTCAAATTCTCCGTAAGGCTTAGTCCCTCATTGAGCCACTTTTCAGCGTTTTCCAAGTCGCCATGATTATAGTATTCCTTCATGATACTGGTTATCGGAATTAACTTTAGGATGTTTGCATTGTCAGTACGGAGCTCAAAGCTTTTAGTATAATTCCTGATTGCCTGACTGCTGTCCTCCCACAAGGAATATAGATTTCCAAGGTTTTGATAGCAAACTGCAAGGGCATCAATATCATTTTGCATTTTTGCAATCTTGGCAGCCAATTGATGGCTATCATAGGATTTGTTTAAATACCCCATCCGCCGATAGGATATTCCTATCAGCACATGGCACTTTATGCAATTTTTTAATTGATAGGAGTCCCGGAAGTATTCAAGCGCTTTATTCGAATACAGTAAGGCAATATGGGTATTCCTTAGTTTGCTTGCTGATGATGCAATCCGAAAGTAAAGATCGCTTAACTCATCCTGTTGATTAAATAAGTCTGTGTTGGTAAATTCTTCGGCTTGCTGGAAATAAAGAAGTGCTTTGTTATAGCTAAGCTTATTGTAATGATAATCCCCTTTGAACTTTAACCAGTAGTATTTCTCTTTATCATTGAATTTACTGGATACCCTTTCAAGATAATCATATTGTTCCTTTGCCTTCTCTTTTTCTGCGACAAGCCGGAAGTATCTCAGTTTATGTATTTCTACTAAGTTGCTTAATGTTGCGCTTATCAGTACATCCAATCTAGTATCAATTTGTTTAAATAGACTGATTGCCTCTTCCTTTTCCCCTTTAAAGAGAATTTGGAACCAGGTATGGTACAGGTCATGATCCGTATCTTTCAGGGTTTTTGGTTTAATGTTCAAGCGTGAACTTAAGAGCTCCAGAACATCATTGGGAGGTTCAATGACCCCATTTTCAATTTTAGACAAATAAGATGTAGATATTATTCCATTTGAAAGCTCCGATTGTGTCATTTTCATTCTGCGTCGATGATGTCTTATTTTTTGTCCGATATCCATTTCCCTGCTCATTATATACCCCCTTAGACCTATTATAGGAATAAATAGTAAATTTTACCAATACAATTCATTTTTCAAGTTTCGCTTTTTTACTGAAAAATTTAAGTGTCTTTGTAATATCTAATGGAAAAATTTCCATAAAACGACATCTTTCTCCGGAAATTTGTCTTTTTTAAAACGGAAATGAATCTATTTTTAAAATAACCCAGAAAGCCTCTATGATATGATTTAAAAAAATAATCGATTGATTTAAAAAATAATCCGAAAAGAAAAATCAACCGTCTTTAGTTTGACGGGTTTGATGAAGAAGGTGGAACAATGATTGAATTGGTGCGACAGGCTCAAGGGGGAAGCGGGGAGGCATTTTTAAAGTTATTTCAGTCCTATGAAAACAGGATGTATCGCATAGCCTATGTGTATGTAAAAAATAAAGATGACGCATTGGATGTAATGCAGGAGACAGCATATCGCTCCTTAAAAAACCTCCATTCCTTGAGAAATCCCGAGTTTTTTAAAACTTGGATAACCCGCATCACCATCAATTGTGCGATGGATTTATTACGGAGGCAAAAGAAATTAACATATGTCGAGCCAGAACAAATTCAGGATATTTCCTATGTTGATGACGACATTCCGCTGAATATGACGATCCATGAATTGATGAATAATTTGCATGAGAACGAAAAGACAATTATCATCCTGAAATTTTATTCCGGCTACAATTTCCGGGAAATCTCCAATCTGATCGAGATGCCGCATGGAACAGTAAAATCCGTCTATTACCGTGCGTTGATTAAGCTTAGGAAACAAGCTGAAGGGGCGGATTTATATGGACAATATGATTAAGGACCTTATAAATAAAATCGAAATTCCAAACGATTTACATAATCAGATTAAGCTAGGTATGAAAAAGGCTGAGCGGGAAGTGTCAAATAGGAAAAATATTGCGAAAGGGAAAATCATATCTATTGGATTAGCAGCAGTAGCCTTCGTTAGTATCTGCCTGGGAACGGCAGCCTATCTGTCTCCAGGACTTTTGTTGTTTGTTTCTGATAATCCGATAGCTGCCAGCATATTTGATCGGAACCCTTTGGAAGAGTTGATCTATAAAGAGCTGCATAATCATAACTATAATACCGATGTCATGGATATTCATATAGAAGATTCCCTATTTACAATATCTATTGGCGGTCCAAAAGGGTATTTCGAGAACGTACAGCATGGAGTAAAGAAAATAACGGAAACTTTTCTACAGAATAAAGGAATTGAGAGCTTTCATGTAGAAATTGTAATTGGAGAGTCCTGATATATGAGCAGGCAGAGATTTAAAGGTAAGTGACTCGGTTTCACTTTATTTGGAAGCTGAATTGTTCGCTCAGGCAAAGTGAAAAATATTGGGCGGCAAAACAATGCTGTTAGTAAAAAATCCTGCTTTGTAAGATGAGAGGGGGGAGAATGTGTACTATTTTGGGGCAAATTCTCAATTCTTTTCCAACCTGACTATTTTTTTAGTGATCATCTTATCACTCTTTTTTAGTTTCAGCTGGATTATGAGAAAGCTGCTAAACGTAAAACGTAAGAAAATCTTTTCAATTGATTATATAAATGATGCACATAAACGATATGATCGTACTATCCGTATTGGTTCCGTATTTTTCTTCATCATATTATCAGTTTTTCTATTTGACTATTCCAGATTCCATTATTCAGAAGCTTCCCAGCTCTTATTTTTTGTTTCGATGCTTTTCACAGCTGCTGGTGAATTGCTTCGTGCGTATATGGAATGGAAATACAGGAAGGATCAAAATGATTATATATTGACACTCTGCAATATAATATTTATGACCGCGATGGTAATCGTTATTATAAAGTCAGATTTTCTTGGACTTTTTGTATAGTATCTTTTTGTATAGTATCATAGGTAACCAGGTTAATTGGAGGTAATCATGATGAGCCCGATTCTAAATGAGGTTGGCACTGTCTTTATTCCGGTAAGCAATATTGGCAGAGCGCGTGATTGGTACTGTGATATTCTCGGATTGACAACAGAAGAAGAGGTTCAGTTCGGCCATCTATTTGTAATCCCTATGAACGGTACGGGGATTGTTTTAGACAGTAAATTATATTCGGAAGACAGCATCTTCATAAAGCCTGCATTTCACTTCAATACAAAAGATATACATAAAGCTTATGAATATATGAAAAGCAAGGATGTCGAACTGATTAGCTCAATAGAGCATGGCCATTGGTTTAATTTCAAAGATCCGGATGGGAATGTCTTAATGGTCTGTAAGTGCTGACAATAGGCAGGGACTTCTAATAGAAAGCAGCTTCCTATTTTGAACAAAGAAAAAACGCTTGAATAACAAGCGCATTAGTGAAAAACCAAGGTGAAAACAGCTATAGGCCCATATCCGTATGTTCCTTATAATACTGTCCTTTTTCCACATAGGATTTTCTGACTCTTTCCATTTCTGCATAGTCATCCTTAGTAAGTTCACGTACAACTTTGGCAGGTCTTCCCATTACCAATGTATGTGGAGGAATCTTTTTTCCTGGCGGGACAAGACTCCCTGCTCCGATAAAAGCACTTTCGCCAACTTCAGCCCCATCCAGAATAATGGAACCCATTCCGACCAGGGCTTTTTTTCGAATGATGGATGAGTGAAGGGTCGCCTGGTGCCCGACTGTCACATCGTCTTCTATGATGAGCGGCTTATTTGGACTTTGATGCAGCATTGACAAATCCTGAATGCTGACTCTTTTGCCAATACGTGTGGGTGCAACATCCCCGCGAATGACAGTTTTGAACCAAATGCTTGATTGTTCTCCTATCGTTACATCCCCATTGATTACCGCATCCTTTGCAACAAATGCTGTTTTATGAATTTTCGGATATACATCCATATAGTGGTCAATCATGAGTATCCCCTCCTGCTCGTATTTGTATTTTCGAGATAGTTATGATGCTATACTTAGTATAGCAAATTTCCATTGGAAATAACGAACGAGAAAATAACGAAGGTGAATGGAGGAAAAACTGTGTCCCGGGTACCAGGAAACACTATATTATTACTACGATCTGCCTTTCAGAAAATAATTCCGATGGTGGATAAGGAGATTGATTATTGGAGGAGCCGTGCAGAACAGATTCCAAATGTGGAATTACGGACGCAGGCAACTTCAAGTATTGATTCCAAAGGCTTCCATTGCAAAGGAGGAGGAATCTATGCATTGATCGCTGAAGCAAAGGATAGAGAAGCAATCACATTTATCGTAGCTTACCAGACAATTTGTGACTATCTGGATAATCTTTGTGATCGAAGTACATCGCTTAATCCAGATGATTTTAGACTATTGCATCAGGCATTGAAGGATGCTCTAACTCCTGAAAATGAAATAATAAATTATTACCGGCTTCGTGAGGAACAGGATGACGGCGGATATCTTGCAGAACTTGTGGCTGCCTGTCAGGGAGTCCTGAAAAATCAGGAGGAATATAGGTATATTGAACAGCAGGTTTGGCAGCTGGAGGGACTGTATGCAGATCTTCAGGTACATAAGCATGTGAAGATAGAAGAACGGATACCACGATTGACCGGTTGGTATGAGGAGAATGGGGAGAAAGCGTCCGACCTCTCCTGGTATGAATTCTCTGCTGCTGCGGGATCCACTTTAGGCATTTTCTGTCTCGTCTCCTATATGCTTGGCGGGAAGATTGACAGCAATAACGCACAAAATATCTATAGTGGCTATTTCCCTTATATGCATGGCTTGCATATCTTGCTTGATTATTATATTGATCAGCAGGAGGACATGGAGGAGGGAGACCTGAATTTCTGCAGCTTCTATATGGATAACAATCATATGAAAAAGCGTTTGATTTACTTCATCCGGCAATCCAAAAAACATAGCAGAAACTTACCGGACCGGAAATTCCATGAAATGATCCAGCAAGGGCTGATTGGTCTTTATTTGGCCGATGAGAAGGTAGCCGGAATTGAAGGTTCAGAGGATATGTGCAAATCATTGATGAAAGCAAGCGGCGCCACATCGAAATTCATTAATTTCACGATAAAATTTTATTACAGAATGGAAAGTTAGGGAGTGAAAAACAATGTATGAATTAAAAACAAAAGAAACCAGCGGCAGTGTTATGGAATTTATAGAATCAGTCGATCATCCCAAGAAACGCGAAGATGCCTATAAGCTCCTTGATATCTTTACGGAAACTACTGGATACCAGGGAAAAATGTGGGGACCGAGCATAATTGGTTTTGGCTCCTATCATTATAAATATGAATCCGGTCATGAAGGTGATGCACCCCTAGTAGGATTTTCCCCAAGAAAAACAAAGCACAGCCTGTATTTTGCTACTGGCGATACTCATCGAGAAGCACTGCTTAAGGATTTCGGAAAACATACTGCCGGCAAAGCATGCATCTATATTAATAAAATCTCAGATATCAACGAGGATATTTTAAGAGCATTAATCAAACAGTCAATCGAATTTTTACAGAAGAAATATCCCTCCAACTAATAAAGAGAGGACGCGAAAGACGCGAGGTGCGGGGAAAAGTGTGGTTAGCGCGGAAAAACCGGTAGAAGCGCTGAATAATCGTGTGGGGCGCGGAAAAACCGGAAAAAAGCGCGGAATAATCAAGAAAAGCGCGGAATAAACGTGGAGAGCGCGGAATAATCGAGAGAAGCGCGGAAATAACGAGAGAAGCGCGGAATAATTAAGATAAGCGCGGAAAAACGGAGAAAAGCGCGGAAATAACGGGAGAAGCGCGGAATAAACGAAGAGAGCGCGGAATAATCGAGAGAAACGCGGAATAAACGAAGAGAGCGCGGAAAACCCGGTAGAAGCGCGGAATAATCGAGAGAAGCGCGGAAAAAACGCGGAGAGCGCGGAATAATCAAGAGCAGCGTATCGTCCCGCCATCCTAGAGCTGTCATGGAGTATATTTGAGTTGAAATTTAATTCATTATGGGGGGAATTTAATGTCAAAGGGGCATATACATCATATAGAAATTTATGTTTCCAATTTACATAAGTCGAGCATCTTTTGGGGCTGGTTCTTGGAGGAGTTAGGCTACCAGTCGTACCAAGAGTGGGAAAAGGGGAGAAGCTGGAAATTGGATGACAGCTATATTGTTTTTGTTCAGACGGAGGATAATTATCTGGAGAAGTCCTATCACCGAAAACAGGTTGGGCTTAATCATCTAGCGTTCCATGCTGATTCACGACACCACGTTGATGCCATCACCAGGCAACTGAAGGAGATGGGGTTATGCATATTATATGAAGATTTGCATCCCTATGCAGGCGGACCGAGTCATTATGCGGTTTATTTTGAAGATCCAGACAGAATAAAAGTGGAATTAGTTGCACCATAATTCATTTATATGGAGGAATCAGTATGGATGAACAACACAATGATCTGATTGGAGATATTCTGAAAGCATCAGGGGAAAAAGATAATTTTAAATTGAAAGGGAAAGGAAAACCGTTGCCAAAAGACTACATGGAAAGGGATGTGTTTCAAAACTTCCAGAAAATAGCCAAGGATGCTGGTTATCTGCCGTATTGGCTGAAACTGCAAAAGGAAATAGCAGTTCTTGTGCATGAAGCAGCAACGGAAAAAGACATTAGCAAAATCAACAAAAAGATAAAAGAATATAATCGTGCATGTCCGCCTACCATGCAGAAGCTTCCTGTAAAGCTGGAAGAAATGGAAAGGGCGAAAAAGATTTGGTAATAGATTTTTAAATAGGAGAGAGATGCTAAAAATGAACAATTTGCTATATACTTTGTATTTCATTGCCCTCGGAACACTATCTTTTTTTACGGGAGAAATTGTAACGTTTATAATGCTCGGTATCATATTAATCAGTCTCACGAATATTAGTGTAACGCTAAAGGAAATCCTGAAGGTTCAAAAACAAAAAAGTAAATATTTTAGAGAAGCAAGAATAATAGTAGAGTAAGGAGAGAGTTATGTATAGCTACTATGCCCGAGAATCTAAAAGTGCAATTTTATTCCTGTTCGTTTTAAATTTTTTGAATTTACTGTCTAAACCTATAGAGATATCAGGATTTCTTCTGGCATCTGTTCTGATAATGTTCATTTTATTTGTTGCACTTTTTATTGGTTTTCGTCTAACGATAGGTCGAGACACATTGCGTTATGAAGTACTTCTAATGCGTTTTCCAGTCTATGCAAAGGAAATAAGTGCAGGACAGATTAAGAAAATCCATTTTAAACGTGTGAATTGGAGCACAAAGGCCGCTGTTGTCCAATTGGAAAAGGGAATGAACCTTCATATTAGAGGTTTCACACCAAAGGCTGCCTACGATCATTTAATGGAGTTTGCAGAATCAAAAGATTTGCCAATTTCAAAAACACGAGATTATAGGATATTGGAGAAAATGCGCTAAACGGGACTGGAAGCCAGCTAGTGTAAAGAAGGCAGGTTTTGTGAGAATAGAAGATTTGAATAAGTATAAGGGAGCGAGGTGCTGCATTGTGGGATTGATAGATCGAATTGATACAATATGCCTTACGGTTAGTGACTTAGAGGCATCAAGTATTTGGTATCGGGATAAACTGAGATTTAGTGAATCCTTTAATGGAGGGGATTACCGAATCCTGAAGGCCGGTGAGAATGGAATTCCTTTAACGCTTGAACAGGCAGATAGGAAAGGAAATGATAAACAGGCATATCCGATATTTTTTTCACAACATATTGATGAACTTTACAATGTCCTTAAGAGAGAGGGAGTTGAGCTTAGTTCTAAACAATTTGACGGACAGAATACATTCTTTGATTTCTACGATCCGGATGGCAACAAACTGCAGGTTTGCTATTGGGAATAAACAGATGACAAGCTGGCTACTGTTGCTTTTTCTAACCTAAGCTCCAGAGAGAATGTCATTTTCGTTATTGGTATGAGGTTTACCGAATGAAAAAATAATTCAAAGCGGTGATTCTAATGAAAGAACCAGGCCTATTCTGTGAAACTGACAGGCTGATTATCCGTCCGTATATAAAGGAAGATTATTGGAATTGGTATACACAATTCGATAACCGTTTGCCATCCAAACACAAGTATGATGAAGGACATTACGATATGTCCAGGTTTACGGAAAAATGGTTTATTCATTGGATTAGGGGTCTATACGAAGCGGCAGAACGTGATCAGTTTTATATATTTGGGGTTTTTCGAAAAGAAGATGGTGTGAATTTAGGCAACATCGAAATAAACACGATCCTTCGAAAGGATTATCATTGGGCTATGATGGGGTACTATATCCATAACCAGTTCTGGAAAAAAGGTTATGGAAAGGAAGGTGTGCTTGCTGCTCTGCAATTATTCTTCAAGCAATTAAACTACCACAGAATCGAATTACATATCAATTTAGATAACGAACCCTCTATCAGATTGGCAGAAAGCACTGGGTTTATTTATGAATGTACAAGAAATGAATTTTCCTATGAAGACGGCAAATGGACGGATCTGCTGATTTTTTATCGGAATCAGCCAGAGGAGAGAGCGGATTAGACTTTCTTTCTAATCCGTTACTTACAAAGAACTGAGAGCTGTAACTGGCGGGGCGTACAACATGAGTGGAAAAGCCAGCCGCAGAAGAAGTAAAGAGAGAAAGTAAAGAGAAGGGAAGGGGCTGCAAGAACCAGTCGGATTAATGGGAGCACTGGGATTCAGAACCCGGAAATGCTTATCGTATGGAGGAACCTGGACGTCACCAGTCCCGAAGTACCCGAATAACCAGCTGGACATACATTCGACAAAATTCGGGAAGTGACAGGCACCTTTATCTTTTTTGGATGGCGAGGATGAATGGCGGGTCGTTTTTTTGGTTGATGAATCCATAGCGTAAGACAGTATATTTTTTTTGATCGAGTTGGAGCAGGTATCTTAATAAAGATTCTTTTTCATCTTTTCCGCCAGCATGTCCATGATATACAACAAGAACAATCAATCCGTCTTTTTTTAATAGGCTAAGAATCTTATCAACAGCTGTCACCGTTGAGCCACCTTTCGTGATGACGGTTTTGTCACTATTGGGCAGGTAGCCTAAATTGAAGATTGCGCCGCCGATTTCCTGGTTTTTAATATAGTCAGAGATATTTTCGTGGCTGTCATGGATGAGCGAAACATTTGTTTTCTCATTGCTTATCAGTTTTTTTCTCGTGTTGGCAATTGCCTGTTCTTGAATATCAAATGCATAAACATGGCCATTCTCGCCAACAACCCTGCTCAAAAAGAGGGTATCATTTCCGTTCCCGCAGGTTGCGTCAACTACCTTTTCACCATTTTCAACTGATCCTTCAAGTAAGTAATGTGCATAGTTCAGGATTCCTTTTAGCATACCGAAGCACTTTCCTTCATTATAAATTTACTGCTTTCTACTATAATATCACGAAATCCTTTTCCATAAAATGTATATTTATTGGTAAATTAATCAATAATAGTTGTTGCAGACAATAGCTTCGTGCATAATATAGCAGTAATACCTCATCTTGACATTGGCGCATGTTTTCATTATAATTCGATTAAATAATTCAACGACTCTGATAAGGACTAGTAATAACTTTTTTCAAGCATAGAGAGGCAGTGTCTGGTGGAAACTGCTGTTGGAAAAAATTATGAACTCACCTTTAATGTTGCAAAGCGAAAGAAGTAGCTTCTGCCGTTTCATCCGCGTTAAGGATTACAAGCGAACGCAATCTTTTGCGTTAATTTGGGTGGTACCGCGGGAAACAAAGCTTCTCGTCCCTATATAGGGATGAGTGGCTTTTTTTATGCAGTAATAGTGATAATGGCTCGATTGTGGGGCCGATAATGATATCGCTGGGTGAGACTAAGCTGCTTGCAGCAGGATTATCGGCTGCAGAAGTTGATTATATGTTATTTGGTTAGTGTTCTAAACAACACAGATAACTGGAAACAAATTGGATTCATTATCTGGTGAAAGCAGGAGCTTTTCAGAGCATTTACTTGCAATCGAACGATGTAGCAAAAAGAGTTGAACAGTGAAAGGAAGGGAAAATCAGATGAGTTTTAACCATCAGCAAATTGAGAAAAAATGGCAGCAGCACTGGCTTGAGAATAAAACCTTTAAAACGGATACTTTCTCTGACAAAGATAAATTTTACGCATTGGATATGTTTCCATATCCGTCTGGAGTGGGATTGCATGTCGGACATCCAGAAGGCTATACGGCTACAGATATTCTTTCGCGAATGAAACGAATGCAGGGATATGAAGTACTGCATCCGATTGGTTGGGATGCATTTGGACTTCCAGCGGAACAATATGCCATCGATACTGGAAATAGCCCCGTGGAGTTCACGGCAAAGAATGTTGCGACCTTTAAACGGCAAATTCAGGAACTTGGATTTTCCTATGATTGGGATAGAGAGTTAAATACAACGGATCCAAACTATTATAAATGGACTCAGTGGATTTTCATCAAGTTATATGAAAAAGGGCTTGCCTATATTGATGAAGTTGCTGTTAACTGGTGTCCGGCGCTTGGTACCGTTTTGGCGAATGAAGAAGTAATCGATGGAAAGAGTGAGCGCGGCGGACATCCGGTTATTCGCAAACCAATGAAGCAATGGATGCTTAAAATCACTGCTTATGCAGACCGTTTGCTGGAGGATCTGGATGAATTGGATTGGCCGGACAGCCTGAAAGAAATGCAGCGCAATTGGATCGGCCGTTCAGAAGGTGCCGAAGTAACGTTTACTATTGATGGGCATGACGAAGATTTTACCGTCTTCACCACACGTCCGGATACATTATTTGGTGCGACATACGCAGTACTTGCTCCCGAGCATCCATTCGTTAAGAAGATAACAACTGCAGAACAAAAAGATGCAGTTGATGCCTATCTGAATGAAGTGGAAACAAAATCTGATCTGGAACGTACGGATCTGGCGAAAGATAAAACAGGTATTTTCACTGGTGCATATGCAATCAATCCAGTCACAAATGAAAAGATGCCTATCTGGGCAGCTGACTATGTCCTTATGAGCTATGGAACAGGAGCGATAATGGCAGTACCGGCTCATGACGAACGCGATTTCGAATTTGCGAAAAAATTTGATCTGCCTATAAAAGAAGTGGTCGCAGGTGGAGATATAACAAAAGAAGCATACACAGGAGATGGCGAACATGTGAATTCGGAATTCCTGAACGGCCTTGGTAAGGATGAGGCTATCTCTAAAATGATTGACTGGCTCGTTTCAGAAGGAAAAGGGGAAAAGAAAATAACCTACCGTCTGCGCGATTGGCTATTTGCAAGACAACGCTATTGGGGGGAACCAATTCCAATTATTCATTGGGAAGATGGATCCATGACGACAGTCCCAGAAGAAGAGCTTCCTTTGGAACTGCCATTTATGTCAGAGATAAAGCCATCCGGTACAGGGGAATCCCCGCTTGCCAACAACAGTGATTGGGTAAATGTAGTAGATCCCAAAACAGGAATGAAGGGCCGGCGTGAAACGAATACCATGCCGCAATGGG
This sequence comes from Oceanobacillus massiliensis str. N'diop, assembly GCF_000285495.1. Taxonomy (GTDB): domain Bacteria; phylum Bacillota; class Bacilli; order Bacillales; family Amphibacillaceae; genus Oceanobacillus; species Oceanobacillus massiliensis. The sequence continues at coordinate 2,739 of NZ_HE610976.1, read as the reverse complement.
CAGGCAGCTGCTGGTACTTCCTGCGTTATATTGATCCGGACAATACCGAACAGCTTGCAGATCCGGAAGCATTAAAAGAGTGGTTGCCAATTGATATATATATTGGCGGAGCGGAACATGCCGTCCTTCACCTGCTGTATGCGCGCTTTTGGCATAAATTCCTTTATGATATTGGTGTGGTTTCTACTAAAGAGCCCTTCCAGAAACTGTTCAATCAGGGAATGATTCTAGGTGAAGGCAATGAAAAAATGAGCAAATCCAAAGGGAATGTCGTTAATCCAGATGATATTGTTGTTTCCCATGGTGCAGATACATTGCGTCTATACGAAATGTTTATGGGGCCGCTCGATGCGTCTGTTGCATGGTCAACAAATGGGCTTGACGGTGCCCGCAGGTTCCTTGACCGTACATGGAGATTATTCATTGAAGAAGACGGTAGACTTTCTGAAAAAGTTGTAGAAAATGAAGCGGCTGACATGGATAAGGTATATAATGAAACAGTGAAAAAGGTAACCGAAGACTTTGAAAATCTTCATTTCAATACAGGGATTTCCCAAATGATGGTCTTCATTAATGAAGGTTATAAAGCAAATCGTATTCCGAAAAATTATGTGGAAGGCTTTGTAAAACTCCTTTCTCCAGTGGCGCCGCACGTTGCTGAAGAACTCTGGGAAAAGCTTGGTCATACAGAGTCAATCACCTATGCAGCATGGCCTGTCTATGATGAATCGAAATTGGTTGAGGATGAAGTGGAAGTGGTTCTTCAAGTGATGGGTAAAGTACGCTCCAAAATCAGTGTGCCTGCTGACATTTCAAAAGAAGATTTGGAAAAGGCAGCACAGGCTGATGAAGGTATGAAAAAATGGCTGGAAGGTAAAACAATCCGTAAAGTGATAGTTGTCCCTGGAAAGCTTGTTAACTTCGTTGCAAATTAATCAATAACAAAAAGATCTCTTCCAAATAATTAGGAGGAGATCTTTTTTGATTCTTATGTTCGTGAGGGAAGATTAGTCTATATAGAAAGTTACCCTGCTGGTACCCACTCTGTCTGCAGGATAATCCACTTTCCATTTTCATAATACCAAAGAGTTTCAACGGTACCAAGCTGATCTGCGTGGTAAGCCCCGCTGATCTGTTGATAGCTTTTTAACCCTGCCCCCTTAGATTTACTAATCAATACAGGCTCATAAAATGCAATCGGGTCAATCATCAGGGGAGTCGGTTGAAGCAGCTTCCCTTTCTCATCATAAATCCCAAGACGGATATAATCTTCCTTCCTATCCTCAACATCCATTACAATTGGCTTCCCATCAGGAATTATCTCAATAGTGACAAGAAAATCATCTTCAAACCTACCTGTTATATAAGCTTGTTCCGGTAACTCAATTTCGATTGACTTGCCACCAGCTAATGTATGCAAATTTGAAGTGTATAATCCGCCACTTCCACCAGTAGGACTTTGGTAAAAAATATCCATTATGCCATCATGGTTCAGATCAATAAATTCCAGCTTTGGTTCATATCCGCCGCCATAATTGATTCTCCAGGAATCATCATGACTTGATGTTACTTCCGCCCAAATGTCTTGATAATAACTCGCATCTGGTGAGAAAAGCTTTCCTTTTAATTGAATTGTTTCATTTTCTCCATCTCCCGTTACATCTGCCTGATAGGTTTCAATTAGAGTTGCATCAGGGGCTTCTGCAGCAAAAGTGTGGGTTGGGATAACCATAAATAGTAGAAATAAGTATTTCATGGGATCACTCCTATAGATGTACGAGGGTTATACATCGTTTTTATAGAGGTTAGATTGTGCTTACGGTTTGCATCCTATGCATAAACTCCGTAAAATTAAGGAGAGCACAGCGCAGAAAGGATGAATAAAATGGCTGAAATTAAAGAAATATCGCCAAATGAAGTGGAACAAATGATGAATCAGAAGAATATAGTGGTTATTGATGTGAGGGAAGATGAGGAAGTTGCACAGGGAAAAATCAAGCAAGCCAAACATATTAAATTAGGAAATATCCCAGAAGCTGTTTCAGAACTGGATAAAGATAAAGAATATATAATGGTATGCCGATCCGGTGCAAGAAGTATGAAAGCCTCTATGTTTATGGATGAACAAGGATTCAAGGTCCTGAATATGAAAGGCGGCATGCTGAACTGGGAAGGCGATACGGACATCTAGTCCATAATTAAGGTTATTTCTGGAAAAAATGGAAATAACCTTAATAGATTTATGGTTGCTTTTAATTTGAAATAAGTGTAATATAAATTTTGCTGTTAAGGCGGATATTGAGCGGCTTAACATGGCATTTCACTTTTATTCGACAATTTCAATTTGTTGTTGACAGGCTTTGATAATAGATGCTATAATGGATACCCACAGTAAGCGAATGAATTCAACAAGTAAAAATGCAAGTGAAATTAATTGTTGACAATCATTTTCAAAATGTGGTATGATAATTAAGTTGCTGTTTTTAAACAGCTAACAAATTTGCTCTTTGAAAACTGAACAAAACAACCAGTATGTCAACCAAAAAGAAACTCGTTTTCTTTTTGAAATAACTCATTAAGTTTCACTTATTGAGAAAGCAAGAAGCTAAGAACACAAATGGAATTGACCGGTGTCGATTCTATTCAAACACTTTTATGGAGAGTTTGATCTTGGCTCAGGACGAACGCTGGCGGCGTGCCTAATACATGCAAGTCGAGCGCGGGAAGCAAGCAGATCCC